>NZ_JAVJAE010000001.1:0-2772500 GCF_031453735.1 Pseudomonas sp. SORGH_AS_0199 | reverse complement strand
TTGTTGGGCGAGATCGAGGCGCAAAGGACCTATGCCGCGGAACGAGAGCGGCCGGAGCGCTGCGCGGTCATGGTAATGAGTCGTCTGAACGCGCCCTTGAAAGCCATCAACGAGCAGCTGGGCCGTCAGCCCGGAGTGCGGACCTGCACCATTCACCGAGCCAAGGGCCTGCAGGCCGAGGTGGCGATTGTGCTGGACGACGGCCAGCCTCAGCAGCCCCATCCGCTGCGCAATGCCCTCTATGCCGCCAGTGGGCATTTTCAGCAGAGCTATGACGCTGCCATGGCCGACGAAGCGCTGCGCCTGAGCTATGTGGCGGTGACCCGTGGGGTCAGTCGGGTGCTGTGGTACACCCGGCAGCCACGGGGGGCAGCGGCGATATTGGCGGGCTAAGCAGGTATCGGCTCGGGTGGCGTCGTCTCGTACCCCCATCGAGCGCGGCACAAAGTGAGTGGCCATGCCCGCCATGACGACGCGCACATCGCCACCCTCTCCTTAGCCACTCAGACTTGAAGCAATCGCCTCGCTCAATCCCTGCAGCCGGCGCGATTGCATGGACTGGTCCTCGTATCGAGCATGCAGGAGCAGAAAGCGTGCCGAGGGCAAGGCCGGCAGGGCGTCCTGGTCGAGCAGACGCAGCCCCTGTCCGGCCACCGCGGAAGCATTCAGGCAGGCAATGCCGAGGCCTGCCGTCAGCGCTGCCTGCAGACCTGCCACACCAGAAGCGATATGGCTGATGACATAGGGGATGCCTGCGGCCTCCAGGCGGCTGCACGCCAATCGATGCAGGGAGCAGCCCTCCGGCAACAGAGCCAGGGGCAAGGGTCGCCCTCGCTGCAGCGGATTGCTGTCCAAAGCGCTCACCCAGATCAGTGGCTCCTGGTGCAGGGGTCTGATCTTCACCCTGGGTGCAGTCTTCCGCTCCGACTCAAGGCTCATAACGATGGCCAAGTCCAGCTCGCCCTGGCGCTGGGCAAGCTCGAGCTCGTCGCTCCTGCCAATGCGGGTACGCAGACGCAGCCCCGGCAGTTGTTGATGCAGGCGTGCCAGCAGGCGCGCCAGATCGGCTGGGCGAAAATAATCGGTCACGCCAAGGCAGGCTTCTCCTTCGAGAGGAATCTGGTGGAGATCGCGCCAGGCCGCATCGGCCATCGCCAATAGCGGCCTGGCATGGGCCAGCAATCGCTCCCCTGCGGCCGTCGGTTTTACTCCGCTTTTGCTGCGAATCAACAGGGTATGGCCAGCGCGCTCTTCCAGCTTGCGCAATTGCTCGCTGAGCGCTGATTGCGAGAGACAACGCAGCGGTACTGCTGCCGATAGGCTACCGGCGTCAACGGCGGTGACCAGGGTGCGAAGCTGTTCGAGATCGAAGCCGGACATGAGCAGCCATTCCAAAAACCGATGGATTCCATTCTATATTCCTGCTTTTCCGTTGCAAGAACGACCTGCACAGTGATGGCTTCAACCCAGGAGAACTGCCATGCCCCACATTACCCTTCAGCTTTCTGGCGAGCGCGATGAGACCCTCGGTCAACGTGCGGTACTGCTGATCAATGACCTGATCAAAGAGTGTCTGGGAAAACGCCCCGAAGACATGGCCACCACCCTCCACTACATTCCTGACTCGGATTGGTTTCTTGGCGGGCAGTCGTTGGCGACGCTGGGCGGCAGCGCCTTCCACCTCGACATCAGCATCACCGACGAGACGAATACCAAGGGCGAAAAGGCGCGTTTCCTTCGTGAAGTCCAGGCGGCCATGGCGACGCTCAGGCCCGACCTTCACCACCTCTGCTATGTGCATCTGATCGACGCGCGCGCCACAGCCTATGGTTTTGGCGGCCGGAGTCAGGAATGGCGACACCAGCAAGTCGGGGTCTGATTCCGCAGCTGGCTACCGCCCTTCCCCCCGGGCGGCAGCCAGTCCGCCCGCTACTCGATCACGTCGAAATCCTTGAGGTGCTCTTCGGACAGCTCCAGGCCCAGGCCGGGGATGTCGTCGTCCAGTTGCAGGTAGCCACCGACCGGCTGGGGTTCGCCCTTGAAGACGTAGTAGAAGAGTTCGTTGCCCACCTCCACGTCGAATACCGGGAAGAACTCGGCCATGGGCGAGGCGGTGCTGGCCATGGTCAGGTGGTAGTTGTGCATCTGGCCGGCGTGGGGAATGACCGGGACGGACCAGGCTTCGGCCAGGGCGTTGATCTTGCGCGCGGCGGTGATGCCGCCAACGCGGTTGGTGTCGTACTGGATGACGTCCACCGCGCGGCGTTCGAGCAGGTCCTTGAAACCGTAGGAGGTGAATTCGTGCTCGCCGCCGGATATGGGCATGATGCCCATCTTCTTGAGTTCGACGTAGCCCTCGATGTCATCGGCAATGACCGGCTCTTCCAGCCAGCGCGGTTCGAATTCTGCCAGTTTGGGTAGCATGCGGCGGGCGTATTCCAGGGTCCAGCCCATGTAGCACTCCAGCATGATGTCGACGTCGGGCCCGGCCAGTTCGCGCAAGGCGCGCACCTGCTCGAGGTTGCGCCGCATGCCGGCGGGGCCGTCCTTGGGACCGTAGCCGAATCTCATCTTGAGGGCGTCGAAGCCCTGGTTGAGATAGCCCTGGGCCTCTTCCAGGAACAGATCCAGATTGTCGTTGGCGTAGAGCTTGGAGGCGTAGCAGGGAATCTTTTCCTTGGTGCGACCGCCCAGGAGCTTGAACACCGGCTTGTCTACCGCCTTGCCCATGAGGTCCCAGAGCGCCAGGTCGACGGCGGAGATGGCGGCCATGCCGATGCCCTTGCGGCCCCAGGCGTGGGTGCGGCGATACATCTTCTGCCAGAGGTATTCGTTATCGAAGGGATCCTGGCCCATGACGATGGGGGTCAGGTACAGATCGATGATCTCCTTGGCCACTCGTGGCGCCAGGGCGCAGTTGCCCAGACCGACCAGGCCGCTGTCGGTCTCGATCTCCACCACCAGCCAGCCGTGGAAGCGGAAGGAGCCCATGGCGTCGCCGCGCTCATAGAGGATGTCGGTGGCGTTGGTGCAGAAGTGCGCCTGGGGCGGGACGACCTTGCCTTTCCATTCGAAGACGCGGGTGCGGACGCTGGTGATTTTCATCGGACTTTCCTTTTTCGAGCATGAGTCAGGCCGGCCGGCTCCACGAGCCGGTTCGGCGAATTCAGGTAGCGCCTGGAGCGCCCCGGTAGCTATCAGTGACGAGACGCGCCCAGGCGACAGGCGATCTCGAAGGCCTGACGGGTCGCGCCGACGTTGGCGCGGCCCTGGCCGGCGATGTCGAAGGCGGTGCCGTGGGCGGGCGTGGCGATGGGAATGGGCAGGCCACCCTGCACCGTCACCCCGCGGGAAAAGCCCATCAGCTTGATCGCGATCTGGCCCTGGTCGTGGTACATGGTCACCACGGCGTCGAAGGCGCGGTTATCGCCCTGGACCTTGAGAAAGATGGTGTCCGCCGGATAGGGACCGTCGGCGGCGATGCCCAGCGCCCTGGCACGCTCCACGGCCGGGCCGATGAGGTCGAGCTCCTCGCGGCCGAAGCTGCCGTTGTCGCCATTGTGCGGATTGAGCCCGCAGACACCGATGCGCGGTCGGGCGAGGCCGCTACGTTTGAGTTCGTTGTCGATCAGCTGGATCGCCTCGATTACCCGCTCCTCGCTGAGCAGGCCGGGGACCTCCTTGAGCGCGACATGGGAGGTCACCCGCGAGGTCCAGAGGTCGTCGAGCACGTTGAATTCGCAGAATGGCCCCTGGTAGCCCAGGTGCTCGGCAAACCAGTGCAGCTCGTCGTTATGGCCCATGCCCGCCAGGTGCAGCGAGGTCTTGTTCAGCGGACCGAAGAGGATGGCGTCGGTGTGCCCGGCCCGGGTCAGGTCGAGGGCGACGGCCAGGGTGTCCAGACTGTAGCGGCCACCAACGGCGCTGGCCTCGCTGCGGGGGAAGGCGCCCTCGGCGGCGCCGTGGTAGGGATACAGCAGGGGTATGTCGTCCTGGAAATCGAGGGCATCCAGGCTGTCGATGCGGCGATAGGGGTATTCGCAACCGGCGATGCGCATGCCGGTACGGGCCTCCTCCTCGTCGGCAATCAGCACCAGGCGGGCGCGGCTGCGCACCTCGGGATCGGCCAGCAGGCGGGCGATCAGTTCGGGACCGATGCCGGCCGGGTCGCCCAGCACCAGGGCCAGGCGGGGAAGCGGAGAATTGCTCATGCGGAAGTCCTCAGGTAGGTGTCCAGGCGGATGACGTCGGCCTCCGGGCGATACAGGCGCCGGGCGGTGTCGTGGAAGAGCTGGCGCTGCGCGGTGGCAGGCAGCTCGGCCACCAGACGCTTGAAGCCGCCGATGATGGTGTCGTAGCTGCCGCACAGGCGGTCGACGGGAAAGTTGCTGGCGAACATGGCCCGCTCGGCACCGAAGACGGCGATGGCCTCGCGGACGATCCAGGCGTTGTCCTCGGCGCGCCACGGCTGGCCGGCGAGGCCCAGGCCGGAGATCTTCAGCGCCACGTTGGGCCATTCGGCGAGGCGGGCCAGGGCCGCGCGCCAGGCGGCCAGACCTTCGGCGCTGCGATCGGACGGCAGCCCCGTGTGGTTGAGGATCAGCTGGGTAGCCGGGAAGTCCCGCGCCAGGCGACAGGCTTCGTCGAGATTCCACCAGGGCGTCTGCAGATCGAAGTGCAGGCCATGGCGCTGCAATTGGGCATAGCCCCGGCGCCAGCTGTCGTCACTCATCAGGGTACGCTGGCTGCCGACGTCTTCGGGACGCGCCGGACCACCGGGCTTGTGTCTCACGCTGCGCACCCGTTCGAAGGCGGCCTGGGCGGCGAGCAGCTCGGCGGCGTCTTCGGCATCCAGCCAGGCCTGGGCAACCACCGCATTGGGCACGCCATGACGGCGCGCCAGGTCGTGGATGTAGCGGGTCTCACCCAGGGGATCGCGGGGATCCCACTCGGTCTCGACATAGACGGTCTGGACCACGTCATGGCCCGCCGCGTCAGCGAAATAGTGCTCCGGCAGATAGTCGCCCCTGATGGCGCTGTAATCGCCATAGCGAAACGGGATGGTTTCCGCACCGGACAGCCAGGGGTGAAAATTGCGCCCGGGCTCCCAGAAGTGATGATGGGCATCGACGATGGGTCCGCTGTAGAGCTCAGTCATGGGCCAGCTCCTGGGTGTCCAGGGCGATCAGCAGGGTGCCGAGGATGAACAGGCCGGAGCAGAGGGCGAAGAAGCCCAGCACCGCCGGGTAGCCACCCAGGTGCTGCAGCAGCAGGCCGACCAGGATGGGCACGGCGATGCCACCCAGGCTGCCGGCCAGATTCATCACCCCACCGATCAGGCCGACCCGTGCCGGCGCGGCCAGCAGTGCCGGAAAGCTCCAGTAGAGGCTGCCCCACATGAGGAAGAAGGCGGTGAGCGACAGCAGCGCCACGGCGGCATAGGGATCGGTCAGCCGCGGCAGCAGCAGGAAGGCTGCCAGCGCCACCAGGCCGGAGCAGGACAGCAGCCCCTTGGCGGCGAGGCCACGGCGCACGCCCTTGCGCACCAGCAGGTCGCAGAGGAAGCCACCGACCAGGGAGCCGGCCGCCCCGCAGAGAAAGATGACGAAGGTGGCGGCGCCTATGCCCTTGATGTCGAAGCCACGGGCCTGGGCCAGATAGCTGGGGCCCCAGGTCAGCAGGCCGAAGAACACCATGGCCCAGCTGGCGCGACCGATGAGGATGCCGGCCAGGGAGCGGCGGGCGATGCCCAGGCCCCGGGCGCCAGCCTTGGCGGCCTGGGCCATCGAGGTGGTGCGACCTTCGTTGATGCGCGCCAGCTCGGCGGCATTGACGCCGGGGTGGGCGGCCGGGTCGTCCCTCAGGTAGCGCCAGGCAAGCCAGGCCATGGCCAGGGTGGCGATACCGGCGACGAAGAAGGCGGTGCGCCAGGAGCCGAAGACGGCGATCAGGTAGGCGATGAGCAGACCGCCCAGGGCGACGCCCAGCGGTCCGCCGCAATCCATCAGTACCGCGCCACGCCCACGTTCGCTGGAGGCCAGCCAGAGGGAGTTGAGCTTGCCACCCGCCGGAAACAGCGGCGCCTCGGCGGCGCCCAGGGCGACCCGGGCGAAGATCAGCGACAGCCCGCCGGTGGCGAAGGCGGCGAGGGTCTGGAAGACGCCCCAGAGGCCGGTGGACCAGCCGATCACCCGGCGCGGGCCATAGCGGTCGATCAGCCAGCCACCGGGAATCTGCAGCAGCGCATAGGCCCAGAAGAAGCTGCTGAGAATCAGGCCCTGCATGGCCGGCGTCAGCTGGAATTCGCGGGCGATGGTGGGCATGGCGATGGACAGCGACACGCGGTCCACCAGGTTGATGACAGTCAGGCCGAAGATGATGGCGAAGATGCGCCAGCGGACGCGGGAGGCCTGCAGCGCCTTGGGCACGGCGGCATCGGCAATGCGTGAGGAACGGGACGTCGAGAGCATGGCATGGACCCCTGGGATTCTTGTTATGGGTGTTCAGCTGCCGGCTGGCGAGATCGACTATCGGACCCAGATCGATAACCGTCTAATCAAATCTGCGCATAGGTGTATAGCCTCAGGATATAGGTTGACCGTGTCCGTTCGCTGTAGCCCGCGTGCCATGCGGCCCGGGACAAGGTGATCTGCGAGACATAACCTCAGGCTATCGGTGCATGCCTTATTTTGAGTGGTCAGGCCTGCCCAGGACTGCGCACACTCGGCCCACCCAAAACAACGACAAGAAAGAGGTAGTCCCATGCGCAGCATCTCCCTGCTCGCCGCCCTCCCCCTGTGCCTGGCCGCTGCGGTGCCTCCCGTGGCCCAAGCCGCCTGGCAGCCCGAGGGCAAGGTGGAAATCGTCGTCGCCGGCGGCCCCGGTGGCGGCACCGACCAGCTCGGTCGGCTGATTCAGTCGATCATCACCCAGCACAAGCTGCTCGACGCCAGCACCGTAGTGATGAACAAGGGCGGCGGCAATGGCGCCGAGGCCTTCCTGGAGATGAAGCTGGCCAAGGGCGAGGCGGACAAGCTCGTCATCGCCACCAACAACGTCTATCTGCTGCCGCTGACCGCCAAGCTTGGCTACCAGCTCGCCGACCTCACCCCGGTGGCGGCCATCGCGGAAGACGATTTCATTCTCTGGAGCTACGCCGACGCGCCCTGGAAAGACGCCCGTGGCTACATCGAAGCCATCAAGCAGGATCCCGCCGGCAAGCGCATGGGGGGCAGCCAGTCCAAGGACGTCGATCAGACGCTGACCCTGCTGCTCAATCGCACCGAAGGTACCAAGCTCACCTACATCCCCTTCAAGAGCGGCAGCGAGGCGGCGACCCAGCTGGCCGGCAAGCACATCACCTCCAACGTCAACAACCCCAGCGAGAGCCTGAGCCAGTGGCGTGGTGGGCAGGTGGTGCCGCTGTGCGTATTCAGCCAGACGCGCATGGCCTATACCGCCAAGGTCACCGAGACCCAGGCCTGGTCCGACGTGCCCACCTGCAAGGAGCAGGGCCTGGGCATCGATCAATACCGCTTCCCGCGTACCGTGCTGCTGCCCGGCGGCGTCAGCGACGAACAGCGCGCCTTCTATGTGGAGCTTTTGCGCAAGGTCAGCCAGACACCGGAGTTCAAGGCCTACATCGAGCGTAATGCCCTGGTGCCGACCTTCCTCGAAGGCCAGGCGCTGCAGGACTACATCGCCCAGGACAGCGCCCGGGTCACCCCGGTGTTCGAGGCCGCGGGCTGGCTCAAGCGCTGATCGGCGCATCGACACAGGAGAGACGGCCATGGCCGGA
The DNA here is from genome assembly GCF_031453735.1 of Pseudomonas sp. SORGH_AS_0199. NCBI lineage: Bacteria > Pseudomonadati > Pseudomonadota > Gammaproteobacteria > Pseudomonadales > Pseudomonadaceae > Pseudomonas > Pseudomonas sp. SORGH_AS_0199. The sequence continues at coordinate 2,764,702 of NZ_JAVJAE010000001.1, read as the reverse complement.
GATTCCCTGATCACCACCCGCTGGGTGGAGCTGGGCCTGGCGGCCTTTACCGCCGGACTCGGTGGCATCGTGATGATTGGCAGTCTGGAACAGGGTATCGGCTGGGGCGATGCCGGCCCCGAGCCGGGCTACTTCCCCTTCTACATCGGCCTGCTGCTGAGCCTGGCCAGCCTGGCCACGGCGCTGCAGACCCTGTGGCGCTGGCAGGCGTTACGCACCAGCTTCGTCAAGCGCGCCGCCTTCGGCCAGGTGCTGCGGGTGTTCCTGCCGATGCTGGCCTTCGTCGTCGCCCTACCCCTGCTGGGCCTCTACCTGACGGCCTTCCTGTTCATCGCCTGGTTCATGGCGCGGGATCGCCAGCGGCAAAGGCGCTACGGCGCCTCGCAGATCCTCGCCATCGCGGGCGGCGTGAGCCTCGCCAGCTATCTGATCTTCGCCCTCTGGTTCAAGGTGCCGCTGGATGCCGGGCCCCTGGTCGACCTCGCCCGCCAGCTGAGGAGCCTGTCATGAGCGAATTCGATTCCCTGATGCACGGGATGGGCCTGATCCTGTCCTTCCATCACATCGCGCTGATGGTGATCGGCGTGCTGCTCGGCATCCTGGTCGGGGTGCTGCCCGGCCTGGGCGCGCCCAACGGCGTCGCCCTGCTGCTGCCGCTGACCTTCACCATGAGCCCGACCTCGGCCATCATCCTGCTCTCCTGCATGTACTGGGGTGCGCTGTTCGGCGGCTCCATCACCTCGATCCTGTTCAACATCCCGGGTGAACCCTCGTCGGTGGCCACCACCTTCGACGGCTATCCGCTGGCCCGCCAGGGCCGCGCGGGCGAGGCCCTGACCGCGGCCTTCACCTCGGCGCTGCTGGGCGCCCTGGTCGGGGTGCTGCTGCTGACCTTCCTCTCCAGCCGCATCGCCGCCTTCGCCATGGAATTCAGCTCGCCGGAATTCTTCGCCGTCTACCTGCTGGCCTTCTGCACCTTCATCGGCATGAGCAAGAATCCGCCGCTAAAGACGGTGGCAGCCATGATGATCGGCTTCGCCATGGCGGCGGTGGGCATGGATACGGTGTCGGGCAATCTGCGCCTTACCTTCGACCAGCCGGCGCTGCTGTCGGGCATCAGCTTCGAGGTGGCGGTGATCGGCCTGTTCGGCATCGGCGAGATTCTCTGCACCGTGGAGGAAGGCCTGGTCTTTCGTGGCGAGCAGGCGCGCATCACCCTGCGCACCGTGCTCGGCACCTGGAAACAGCTGCCGCGCTACTGGCTGACCTGGCTGCGCAGCGCCCTGGTCGGCTGCTGGATGGGTGTGACGCCCGGTGGCCCTACCGCCGCCTCCTTCATGAGCTACAGCCTGGCGCGACGCTTTTCGAAGAACCGCGACGGCTTCGGCAAGGGCGAACTGGAAGGGGTGATCGCCCCGGAGACCGCGGACCACAGCGCCGGCACCAGCGCCCTGCTACCGATGCTGACGCTGGGCATCCCCGGCTCCGCCACCGCTGCGGTGATGCTCGGCGGCCTGATGATCTGGGGCCTGCATCCGGGGCCGACCCTGTTCACCGAACAGCACGATTTCGTCTGGAGCCTGATCGCCAGCATTTACCTGGGCAACGTGGTCAGCCTGATCGTGGTGCTGGCGACGGTGCCGCTGTTCGCCGCCATTCTGCGGATCCCCTTCTGCATCATCGCGCCGATCATCTTCACCGTCTGCGTGATCGGCGCCTACTCGGTGCACAACAGTCTGTTCGACGTCTGGCTGATGCTCGGCTTCGGCATCCTCGGCTATGCCTTCAAGAAGCTCGGCTATCCCATCGCCCCGCTGGTGCTGGCGGCGGTGCTGGGTGACAAGGCCGAGGACGCCTTCCGCCAGTCGATGCTGTTCTCCGACGGCCAGCTGGGCATCTTCTGGTCCAACCCGCTGGTGGGCAGTCTGACCACCGCGGCGCTGCTGATGCTCTGCTGGCCGTTGCTGGCGCGGGGACTGCAGGCGCTGCGCCCGGGCCAGCCGCGGGTCAAGGTACGGCCGTTGTGAATGCCCCGGCCTGGCACGGACGCACCCCACCGATGCCAGGCCTGGACGCTTGCGCTACCCTAGCCGGCTTCCCGGTACCCAGGTCCGCCAGCATGACGCGTATTCCCGATGCCCATACCATCCACAGCCGTCTGCGCCTGCGCCAGTTGCGCCTGGTGCTGGCGCTGGCGGAATTCGGCTCGCTGCGCCGCGCCGCCGACGACATCGGCATGACCCAGCCGGCCGCCACCAAGATGCTCCACGAGATCGAGAGCCTGCTGGGCGTGGGGCTGTTCGAGCGACTGCCGCGGGGCATGCGCGCCACGGCCTTTGGCGAGACGGTGATCTACTACGCGCGGATGGTCTTCGCCGAACTCTCTGGCATGCGCGAGGAGCTGGTCGCGCTGGAATCGGGCAATCTCGGCCGGGTCGCGGTAGGCGCCATCCCGGCGCTGGCATCGGGGCTGCTGACCCGTACCATCGCCACGCTCAAGCAGAGTCATCCGCGGCTGTCCATGTCAATCCAGGTGGATACCAGCGACGTGCTGGTCCAGGCGCTGCTACAGGACCAGCTGGACGTGGTTCTGGGGCGCATCCCCACTGGCGCCCGCGCCGAGGAACTGCTGTTCGACAGCCTCGGCGAAGAGGTGCTCTGCGTGATCGCCGGCGCCCAGAATCCCCTGGCCCAGGCCACCCACCTCACCTGGGGCGAATTGCAGGAACACACCTGGGTGCTGCAGCAGCACCCCAGCCCGATGAGGGCGATCATCAACCAGGCCTTCCACGATGCCCGCGTCGATATCCCCGGCAGCATCGTCGAGACCACCTCCATCATGACCCTGCTGGCGCTGGTGCAGCAGACCGACATGCTCGGCGTGACGCCGCTGTCGGTAGTCAACGACTACCCCGGTCGTCACCTGCTGGCGGTGCTGCCCATCGCCTTCGAGCCGCGGCTGCCGCCCTATGGATTGATCCGTCGCCGGCACCGGGTGCAGTCCTCGGCCATGCAGACCTTCATGGTGGCGGTGCGCAGCGAGCATGGGCGGCTGAAGCACGACGACGGCTGAGCCTCCAACTCAGGCTGACCTGCAACGCCCATCGATTGCCCCACTCACCCCGCTTGGGCATAGTGAACCGGCCTGCCAGACACCGGAGTCACCTACCATGGCCGTCCTGTCGCCCGTCGCCCGCCCCGCTGCCTGCCGGGGTCGCCCATGACCCAGCGCACCATGCTGCTCACCGGCGCCAGTCGCGGGATCGGTCACGCCACCGTCAAACTGTTCCGCAGCCTGGGCTGGCGTCTGCTCACCGTCTCCCGCCAGCCGTTCTCCGAGGAATGCGCCTGGCCGGAAGCCCGCGACGCACACATCCAGGCCGATCTCGCCGACCTCTCCCAGATCGATCGCCTGGTCGCCACCGTCCGCGAGCGCCTGCCGAGTGGCAAGCTGCACGCGCTGGTCAACAACGCGGGGATCTCGCCCAAGGGAACCGATGGCAGTCGCCTCGGCGTGCTGGCCTCGGATGCCGAAACCTGGACCCAGGTGCTCAACGTCAACCTGGTCTCCACCGCCCTGCTGGCCCGCGCCCTGCTACCCGAGCTGGAAGCGGCGCAAGGCAGCATCGTCAACGTCACCTCCATCGCCGGCTCCCGGGTGCATCCCTTCGCCGGCGTCGCCTATGCCGCCTCCAAGGCGGGCCTGGCCGCCCTCACCCGCGAACTGGCCCATGAGTTCGGCCCCCGTGGCATCCGCGCCAACGCCATAGCACCGGGCGAGATCGCCACCTCCATCCTCTCGCCCGGTACCGACGGCCTGGTGGAAGCCGAGGTCCCGCTCAAGCGCCTGGGCACCCCCGACGAAGTGGCCGAGACCATCTACTTTCTCTGCAGCGAACGCTCCTGCTACATCAACGGCGCCGAGATCCATATCAACGGCGGTCAGCACGTCTAGGTAGCGCTGTCGCTCAGGGCAGCTCACCTGGATTCGTGGCGGGCCGCTTGAGCCACCCTACCCGTTAGCTGGATAGGACGCCGGACGAGACAGCAGCTGCCCTTAACCCTCCATAAATGTTATGTTATAACATATGATAAATCCCCAATCATCCCGGTCCAGGGATGCCCTGCCCTGCGACCTCACCTAGCCGTGACGATCATGACCACTCAAGCCAGCCTCCCCAGCAAGAAACTCCCTGTCACCGTGCTGTCCGGCTTTCTCGGCGCCGGCAAGACCACCCTGCTCAACCACATCCTCAACAACCGCGAAGGCCGGCGGGTGGCGGTCATCGTCAACGACATGTCCGAGGTCAACATCGACGCCGCCCTGATCCGCGACGGCGGCGCCGAGCTGTCGCGCACCGAGGAGAAGCTGGTGGAGATGAGCAACGGCTGCATCTGCTGCACCCTGCGCGAAGACCTGCTGCTGGAAGTCGAACGCCTCGCCCGCGATGGCCGCTTCGATCAGCTGGTCATCGAATCCACCGGGATCTCCGAGCCGCTCCCCGTGGCCGAGACCTTCACCTTCGCCGGCGATGACGGGCGCTGCCTCGGCGATGTCGCCCAGCTCGATACCCTGGTCACCGTGGTGGATGCCTTCAACTTCCTGCGCGACTACGCCTCCAGCGACCTCCTGGAATCCCGCGGCGAATCCCTGGGCGAGGAAGACGAACGCACCGTGGTCGACCTGCTGATTGAGCAGATCGAATTCTGCGATGTGCTGGTGGTGAACAAGCTGGACCTGGTCGAGCCGGCGGAACGTGATCGCCTGCTGGCCATCCTGCGCAGCCTCAATCCCCGCGCGCGACTGGAGCTGACGAGCTTTGGCGCCGTGCCCCTGGAGCGGGTGCTGCAGACCGGCCTGTTCGACTTCGATAAAGCTGCCCAGGCGCCGGGCTGGCTGCAGGAGCTGCGCGGCGAACACACGCCCGAGACCGAGGAATACGGCATCTCGAGCTTCGTCTACCAGGCCCGTCGCCCCTTCCACCCCGAACGCTTCTTCGCCTTGGTCGAGCAGGAATGGCCCGGCGTGATCCGCTCCAAGGGCTATTTCTGGCTGGCAAGCCATCCCGCCCATGCCGGCACCTGGTCCCAGGCCGGCGCCGTCGCCCGCCATGGCGTGGCCGGTCGCTGGTGGGCCGCGGTACCGCCTGAGCAATGGCCAGAGGATGAAGAGAGCGTCGCCCTCATCAAGGAAAAATGGCATGAAGGCGTTGGCGATGCCCGGCAGGAACTGGTACTCATCGGCATGGACATGGACGACGTTGATCTGCGCGCCCGCCTGGACGCCTGTCTGTTGACCGACGGCGAACTCGCCGCCGGCCCCGCGGCTTGGACGCACCTGCACAACCCCTTCAGCGACTGGCCCCAGGCCGCCGATCCCCACTGAGTCGAGCCCTGCCCATGAATGCCATTCTGCCCGACGTCTCCCTCAGCGAGACCGCCACCCTGCCCGCCGCCCTCGACTGGGTTGGCATGCAGGGTATCGACCTGCCGATCCGTCTCGGCAAGGACGAACTCGGCCGCCTGCTGCCCGCCAGCGCCGACGTCCAGGTCGACCTGCCCACGGCCACCGCCAAGGGCATTCATATGTCCCGGCTCTATCAACTGCTGGATCGCCTGAGCGTAGAAGCCCTCCTGACGCCCGAGCGCCTGCGTCTGCTGCTGAGCGACATGGTCGCCAGCCATCGCAGCTGCGACTCCCGCGCCGCCCGCCTGCGGCTGGACTTCGCCCTGCTGATTCGCCGTCCTGCGCTGATGACCACCGGGCTGAGCGGCTGGAAACGCTATCCCGTGCGTATGGAAGCGAGCTGGGTGGCCGGTGTTTTCCAGCTCAGTGTCCGCGTCGAGATCCTCTACGCCTCCACCTGCCCCTGCTCCGCCGCCCTGTCCCGGCAACTGATCGAACGGGCCTTTCTCGCCGAACACGGGGCCGCCACGCCGCTCGATCCAGCCACCGTCGCCCACTGGCTGAGGCGTCACGCCTCCCTGGCCACCCCGCATAGCCAGCGCAGCCTGGCCCGGGTACGGATCAGCCTGCTGGCAGATGCAGCCGACTTCGGCCTGCTGCCCCTGATCGACCAGTGCGAACAGGCCCTGGGCACGCCGGTGCAGACCGCCGTCAAGCGCGCCGACGAACAGGCATTCGCCGCGCTCAATGGCAGCAACCTGATGTTCGTCGAGGACGCCGCCCGCCGCCTGCTGGTCGCCCTGCGTGACAGCCACCAGGACGTGAGCATCCAGGTGCGCCATCTGGAGAGTCTGCATCCGCACGATGCGTCCGCCTGGGCCTCCAGCTCGCCCGCTTGACCAGAGCCTCTCTGCTGCCTTCCTTTCAAGACGGCCGCTTTAGCGCTTTACTGCGAGGAAGCAGTCGCCATGGGCGACCACTCCCGCTGTTTCAACCCAGGAGCGCTTCTCGATGAAATCACGCCTTACCGCAGCAACCATGACCGTTCTCCTGAGTGTGCTCGGCACAGGCGTCGCGTTGGCCGAAAGCCCAGTGGAAAAGAGCGTCCGCCAGGACGGCCGTGACGTGAGCAAGGACGCCCGCCATGACCGCAAGGAGGTCGACAAGGGCGGGGACCATGCCGCCGACGAAGCCGACCGCACCGATACCCATCTGGACAAGGAACGCCACCGTGAAGACAAGAAGATGGACAAGGAATACAAGAAGACGCTGTAGCCCGCCCGGGTCGGGGTAGAGTCGGGGGACTGTCTTGTCCTCGAGCTCTGTCCCTTCCCTTGAGGCTGCGTGAGTCCCGACTACTGAAAGGCAGGCAACCCTAGGTCCTGCCTACCCCACTGATGAGCCTGCCAGGCGCATCCACGCGGTTGCAGAGCCCGGCAGCCGACTGGCGACCATCCAGAAATTTAGTGACTTGCATCACATTATTTTGGCAGGACGGATCTGATGGCTTAGACTGCGCGCCTTTCGAAAAAGGAGTTTCGCATGAAGCCGTCTCAGCTTTTGTTCATCACCTTCGCTGCGCTGCAACTGGCCGGTTGCGCCATCGGCCAGAAGATCGACTACCGCCAGACCGCCCCGCAACTCAGCGTCACGGCCGACAAGCCGGTCGCCGTCGCGGTAATCGACGAGCGCCCCTATGTAGTCGCCCAGAACAAGGACGCCACCTACGTCGGCAACATCCGCGGCCTTTACTACAACCCCTGGAGCGTCCGGACCTACAGTGGCAGCCCCCTTTCCGCCGATCTGCAGGACGCCGTGCAAAAGGCCCTGGCCCGCGCCGCCATCACCGCCCTGCCCAGCCAGACCAGCGACCGTGCCCCCCAGGGCCAGAAGCTGCTGGTGCTGAAACTGCGCGAGTGGAAATCCGACGCCTACATGCGCGTCCGCTTCGACTATGACGTCATCACCCAGGTCCTCGACGACCAGGGCAGGGTTCTTGCCAGCGACGAGATCAAAGGCAGCGGTCCGACCAACAATCTCATCCTCTCGGGGACCCAGGTCCTGACCAATGCCATAGATGCACCGGCCATCGCTGGCGCCCTGGCCAAGGGCAACACGCCCTGACTGAACGCTGCACTTTGCTTGGGAAAAGGCCCGCCTCGCGCGGGCTTTTTCATGTCCACAGGTGCTGGAGCAGGATCCACAGCAGACCGCAAGGCATAGCTATCGATAATGAACGCCGAGAAGCGTGAAGTATTTCAGCTAAGCTGCAGGGATTCAGTGGCGAAGGCGCGCCGGAGCAGGAAGACCGGGGTACAGGGTCGCCAGACAGCGATCTCGAGCGAGATCGGTATCCACGGCCCGAGCCCTACCTGCAGCCATCAGCCCCTGTCGGGCCAAAGCTCGAAAATGACCGCCAGCTTCCGGCACTTCAGAATCGTGGAGACCCCGTGAAATACATGACGTTAGTGGGAATGACCGTAGTGCTCCTGGGCTGCAGTCATTACTCCAACAGAAGCACCCTGTGCGAGCCGAACCCCCTGGCCGGCGTCGAGTGCCAGCAGCCCAAGGCGCTGAACCAGATCATCGGTGAGAAATATCGCGAGTGGCGGAAATATCAGTGAAGACTTTGGTAGCTTCAAGGGATAGACGTAGGTCTCGGCCGTCATACCGAATCCAGAAACGTTCCTAGTTGGTAGCCCAGCGGGAAGTGAAGCGGCCGTGCCGAGCGTGATCTGGCAGCGTGCCAGCCAGACCGGAGGTTGCCGACTGCGACCTCTAACTGACTGGTGACTCCTTCCCATGGTGGTGAGTGCAACGGCCACCTTCCAATGCCTGATGAACGCCCGCACTTCTGCCGTTTCCGGTTGTCAGACTTCCTCACTTGAAGTGGACCCGTACTAGGCAATCAACATGAATGCGCCTGTGAAAGAACAGAAGGTGATCAATGCGATTGCCATAGGAACCTGCGTCTCAGCAATTGTCTTGCTGTTGAGCTTCGCTGAAGCCACAATCGCAGCCAATAGCTGGGCTCCGCAGCCCGGCACCGAAACTGAAAAGGATATTTCAGTTGCGCTATCAGTTAACAAGGACAGTGACGCTCTTCGAGTCCAGGCCCCACTGCCGGATAAATAACGTCCCGCTGAAATCTGCACTCATTCGTCCAAGGTCGTTAGCTGGCGATCAGGGCTTGCTGGCGCTCACCCTGGGCGCCATGTGTATCGGGCTGGCAACCATCTTTGTGGTGGCCATGGCGGCCTGCTGATGATCACGCACGATTGGTACCGGTAGCCTCAGCGGGCGACTGATCGGTCGTCGACGTTTCGCACGTCCTGACCCCGACCGTCCTGCCTGCTGATCTCAAAAAGGCAGTTCCCCTCGCCCCTACTCAGCTCTCGCTCCCAGGTAGCTACACAATGGTCAGCTTCATTGGGATCGATTGCCATAGAAGGTCAGGCATCGGAGCTGTCTCGAAAGGGTTTCGGAACTCTTCCTTTTTTTTACCTATCCAGCGGGCTTTGAAATCCGACCTTGCAGACAGCAAAAAGCCCCGTAAGAACGGGGCTTCGAAGGTGGCGGAAGCGCAGAGATTCGAACTCTGGGACCCTTGCGAGTCGGCGGTTTTCAAGACCGCTGCCTTAAACCACTCGGCCACACTTCCGTAAGAGGGGCGCATAGTACCTGATGGCAACACACTGTCAAACAGTCGCAAGCGATCCTTAAGCAACATTTGCTATCTTCGGGGTCGTACGGTACATCACACCGTTAATCTAGCTTTGGAGTACACCATGAACGAGCGTCAATACGCCTATAACCCTGCCATCGCGCAACCGCGGGACGTCAGCCGTGTATTGCGCAACACCTATGCCCTGCTGGCCATGACCCTGGCGTTCAGCGGCCTGGTCGCCTTCGTCTCGCAGCAGATGCGGCTGCCCTACCCCAACATCTTTGTCGTCCTGATCGGCTTCTATGGCCTGTTCTTCCTGACCGTGAAGACCCGCGACAGCGGCTGGGGTCTGGTGAGCACCTTCGCCCTGACCGGCTTCATGGGCTACACCTTGGGCCCGATCCTGAACATGTACCTGGGCTTGCCCAACGGGGGCAGCGTGATCGCCTCCGCCGCCGGCATGACCGCCCTGGCCTTCTTCGGTCTGTCGGCCTACGCCCTGATCAGTCGCAAGGACATGAGCTTCCTCAGCGGCTTCCTGATGGCGGGCTTCTGGATCCTGCTGGGCGCCGTGGTGCTGTCCTTCTTCGTCCAGATCAGCGGTCTGCAACTGGCCATCAGTGCGGGCTTCGTGCTGTTCGCCGCCGCGGCCATCCTGCTGCAGACCAGTGCCATCGTGCATGGCGGCGAAGACAACTACATCATGGCTACCATTACCCTGTACGTCTCGATCTACAATATGTTCATCAGCTTGCTGCAGATCTTCGGATTTGCCAGCAGCAACGATTGATCACCAGCGGTAGCCCGAGAGGCCCGCTTCGGCGGGCCTTTTTACATCCATGAAATTTGCCATCGTTGTCCTTTCTCCACCCCAGGCGCCCTCGGCGCGGCGGGCCCTGCGCTTCTGCGAGGCGCTGCTGGCCGAGGGTCACGAGCTGTCGCGCCTGTTTCTCTATCGCGACGGCGTCCATAACGCCTCCCATGCCCTGGTCAGCGGCCAGGACGAATCCGATCTGCCCGCGCGCTGGCGCGAGCTGATCGAACGCCACCAGATCGATGCGGTGGTCTGCATCGCCGCCGCTCTCAAGCGTGGGCTGCTGGACGAGAACGAGGCACGACGCTACGAACGTGAGGGCGCGGTGAACGTGCGTGCGCCCTGGCAGCTGTCCGGCCTTGGCCAACTGCATGAAGCGGTGCAGGACGCCGATCGCCTGCTCTGCTTTGGAGGCGACTAGCATGGCCAAGAGCACCCTCGTCATCTCCCGCCAGCCGGCACTGAGCGGCCCCGGTCCGCGCGAGGCCCTGGATATCGTACTGGCCGGCGGTGCCTTCGAACTGCCCCTGGCGCTGCTGTTCGCCGGTCCTGGCGTGACCCAGTTGCTGGCGACCGACAGCGCTGCCTTGGAGCAAAAGGACCTGAGTGCCAATCTCTCCGCGCTGCCGCTGTTCGGTGTCGAGGCCATCTACGCCGAAGCCACCGCCCTGCAACGCCTGGGCATCACCCCCGCGCAGTTGCCCGCCTGGGTGACGCCCCTGGAGCCCGACGCCCTGGCAGCGCTGATTCATGAATACGACCAGGTGATTTCCATTTGACTACCCTGCACCTGTTTTCCCGCTCGCCGCTGCTGGACGCCGGCGCCCTGGACGGCCTGAGCTGGGTCGGTAGCGAGGACGCCGTTCTGCTCACCGGCGCCGCGGTCGAGGCCCTGCGCCCTGGCAGCGTTGCAGCCGAGTGCCTGGCCCGACTTCCGGCCGAGGCAGCCCTCTATGCCCTGGCGGAGGATGTCCAGGCCCGTCGCCTGCACCCCGAACGAGCCGTGACCCTGATCGACTACCCCACTTTCGTCGACCTGAGCGTGAGCTGCGCCAAGGTCATCAGCTGGACCTGAGCATGCCTCCTCTCGACCTCGACCCCGAAGGCTATCTGCGCGACCTCTCGCAATGGAGTCCGGAAGTGGCCCAGCAACTGGCACTCAAGGAGGGCATCGAGTTGACCGAGCGCCACTGGCAGGTGCTGCAGGCGCTGCGTGACTTCTACGCCCACTTCCAGCTTGCGCCGGCCAATCGGCCGCTGATCAAGTACATTGCCCAGACGCTGGGTCCGGAACTGGGCACCAGTCTGCAGCTCAACCTGCTGTTCAAGGGCGCGCCGGCCAAGCTCGGCGCCAAACTGGCCGGCCTGCCGAAACCGGATAACTGTCTATGACCTTCACCACGCCCGAAGAACATCCCTTCGCCGTCTATGTCCGGGCCTTGGGCAAGGGCAAGCGCGGCGCCCGCAGCCTGACCGAGGCCGAGGCGGAAATGGCCATGGGCCTGATCCTCGACGACCGGGTGACCGATGCCCAGCTCGGTGCCTTTCTCATGCTGCTCAGGCACAAGGAAGAGAGTGCCGAGGAGCTGGCGGGCTTCACCCGCGCCGTCCGCGCGCGGCTGCAGCCGCCAGGCTTCACGGTCGACCTCGACTGGCCCTCCTACGCCGGCAAGAAGCGTCATCTGCCCTGGTACCTGCTGGCGGTGAAATGCCTGGCCGGTAGCGGCGTGCGGGTGGTCATGCATGGCGGCGGTACCCACACCGCGGGCCGACTCTATACCGAACAGTGCCTGGCCGACCTGGGGATGCCGACCGCCACTGACTGGCAGGACGTCGGCGCCCTGCTCGATCGCGATCAGCCGGCCTTCCTGCCGCTGGCCGCCTGGATGCCGGCCCTGCAGCGGATGATCGATCTCAAGGCCGAGCTCGGCCTGCGCTCGCCGATCCATTCCCTGGTACGGCTGCTCAACCCCAGCCAGGCGCGCTGCATCCTGCAGAGCATCTTCCACCCGGGTTACCAGGAGGTGCATCGCGAGGCCAGTCGCCTGCTGGCTGACGACAGCATCGTCATCAAGGGCGAAGGCGGTGAAGTCGAGCGCAATCCCGATGTCATCGCCCATCTCTATGGCACCCGTGCTGGCGAAGCCTGGGACGAAAGCTGGCCGGCGCTGACCGAGCGTCGCCAGGTCAAGCCGGAGCGCCTCGATCCGGCCCTGTTGGCCGCCACCTGGCGAGGTGAAGCGGAAGATCCCTATGGGCGCCTGGCGGTCATCGCCACCCTGGCCGTGGCCTTGCGCGCCCTGGGTCAGGAGCAGGCGAGTGCCCAGAGCGAAGCCGAGCGGCGCTGGGAGGCGCGCGACCGCACGCTCTGACGTCGCCTCAGGAACCCGGAGCGGCTCCCCGGGTTCCTAACCGCAACGCAGCGGAGGATGACGATATGGGCTTGTTGGTCGATGGACAGTGGCAGGACCAGTGGTATGACAATGGCAAGGATGGCCATTTCAAACGGGAAGAAGCCCAGCGTCGCGACTGGATCGCCCGCCCCGAGCAAGCCATTCCGCAAGGCGCCGCACGCCATGCCCCGGAAGCCGGTCGCTACCACCTCTATGTGTCCCTGGCCTGCCCCTGGGCGCACCGCACCCTGATCTATCGCCAGCTCAAGGGCCTCAGAGATCTGATCGGCGTCTCGGTGGTCAGCTGGCTGATGCGTGAGGAAGGCTGGACCTTCGACCTGGCCAGGGGCGCCAGTGGTGACGATCTCTATCACCTCGACCGCCTCTACCAGCTCTATCAGCGCGACCAGGCCGACTACACCGGGCGGGTTACCGTCCCGGTGCTCTGGGATCGCCAGCAAGAGCGCATCGTCAGCAACGAATCCGCCGAGATCATCCGCATGTTCAATGGCGCCCTCGATGACCTGACCGGCAATCGCCTGGATCTGTACCCACAGGCCCTGCGCGGTCGCATCGATGCCCTCAACGACCGTATCTATCCGACGGTCAACAATGGTGTCTACCGGGCCGGTTTCGCCACCACCCAGGAGGCCTACGAAGAGGCCTTCGACGAGGTCTTCGCCACCCTGGACGACCTGGAAAAGCTGCTGCAGACCCAGCGCTATCTCACCGGCGAATGGCTGACCGAAGCCGATTGGCGCCTGTTCACCACCCTGATTCGCTTCGACGCCGTCTATCACGGCCACTTCAAGTGCAACCTGCGGCGCATTCGGGATTATCCGGCGCTACAGGGATGGCTGCGAGAGTTGTATCAGTGGCCGGGGATCGCCGAGACCGTGGACTTCCAGCACATCAAGCACCACTACTACGGCAGTCATGCGCAGATCAACCCGACCGCTATCGTGCCCAAGGGGCCGGCCCTGGAGCTGGACCTTCCCCATGGCCGCGAGGCCCTGAGCAGTGCCGGCATCCAGGGCGCAGCCTGAGATCAGACCGCCGCCTGGTCGCCTTCGAACCAGGCCAGCTTCTCGCGTAGCGCGACCACCTCGCCGACGATCACCAGGGTCGGCGCGTGGACCTCGTGCTCGGCCACCAATTGCGGCAGATCCTGCAGGGTACCGGTGAACACCCGCTGATTGAGCGTGGTGCCCTGTTGCACCAGCGCCGCCGGCGTTGCCGGATCCTTGCCATGGGCAGTGAGTTGCGCGCAGATGGTCGGCAGCCCCACCAGGCCCATGTAGAACACCAGGGTCTGTCCCGGCGCCACGAGATCGGTCCAGGGCAAATCGGCCGAGCCGTCCTTGAGATGGCCGGTAACGAAGCGCACCGACTGGGCATGGTCTCTGTGGGTCAGGGGAATGCCGGCATAGGCGGCACAACCACTGGCCGCGGTGATGCCCGGCACCACCTGGAAGGGAATGCCTTCGGCTGCCAGTTCTTCGATTTCTTCGCCACCGCGGCCGAAGATGAAGGGATCACCTCCCTTCAGCCGTAGCACCCGCTTGCCCTCCCGGGCCAGCTTGACCAGCAGGCGATTGAGATCGTCCTGGGGCACCGCATGCTCGGCGCGCCGCTTGCCGACATAGATGCGATCGGCATCGCGGCGGCACATGTCGAGGATGGTCGGCGCCACCAGGCGATCGTAGAGCACCACGTCAGCCTGCTGCATCAGCCGCAGGGCGCGGAAGGTCAGCAGGTCCGGATCACCGGGACCGGCGCCGACCAGATAGACTTCGCCGCGAAAGGTAGCCGTTTCGCTGCTCAGCTTGGCTTCCAGCAGTTGCTCGGCAGCCTGGGGCTGGCCGGAAAAGACCTTTTCCGCGACCTCGCCCTGGAACACCTCTTCCCAGAAGATCCGCCGCGCCTGCAGATCGGCGAAGCGGGTCTTCACCCGGGCGCGAAAGCGCTGGGCCAGTTGTGCCAGCTGGCCATAGGTCGCTGGAATCCAGCTCTCCAGCTTGGCGCGCACCAGGCGCGCCAGCACCGGGGCGTCACCGCCGCTGGAAATGGCGATCACCAGGGGCGAGCGATCGACGATGGCCGGGAAGATCACGGTGCACAGCTTGGGCGCATCCACCACGTTGACCGGCAGGCCCAGGGCCTGGGCGTCGTGGGACACGGTCTCGTTGACCTCGTCATCGTCGGTGGCCGCAATCACCAGGCAATGCCCGGCGAGATGGCCAGCCGCATAGCGCTCGACCCGGCAACTGCCGCCCCGCGCCTCGACGAAGGCACGTACCTCCGGCTCGATTTCCGGCGCCACCAGGGTGATGCGTGCGCCGGCTTCGGCCAGCAGCACGCTCTTGCGCAAGGCGATATCGCCCCCGCCGATCACCAGTACCGGACGACCATCGAGCTTGTGGAAGAGCGGCAGGTAATCCATCAGCCGATGACCTCGAGGCCACCCATGTAGGGCTTGAGCACCTCGGGGACGCGGATGCTGCCGTCGGCCTGCTGATAGTTCTCCAGCACGGCGACCAGCGTACGACCCACGGCCAGGCCGGAGCCGTTGAGGGTGTGCACCAACTCGGGCTTGCCCTCGGCGTTGCGGTAGCGGGCCTGCATGCGGCGCGCCTGGAAGTCACCGCAGTTGGAGCAGGACGAGATCTCGCGATACTTGCCTTGGCTCGGCACCCAGACTTCCAGGTCGTAGGTCTTGGTGGCGCCGAAACCCATGTCGCCGGTGCACAGTGACAGCACCCGGTAGGGCAGTTCCAGCCGCTGCAGCACGGTCTCGGCGTGGCCGGTCAGCTCTTCCAGGGCCTGGAAGGAGGTGCTCGGCTCGACGATATGGACCATCTCCACCTTATCGAACTGGTGCTGACGGATCATGCCGCGGGTGTCGCGACCCGAGGCCCCGGCTTCGCTGCGGAAGCACGGGGTATGGGCGGTGAACTTCAGCGGCAGGCGCTTGGCATCGAGGATCTGGCCGGCGACCAGATTGGTCAGGGTCACCTCGGCGGTGGGGATCAGGTAGAGATCACTCTCGCCTTCGCGGCCGATCTTGAACAGGTCTTCCTCGAACTTGGGCAGCTGACCGGTGCCCTGCAGGGTCTCGGCCTGCACCAGATAGGGGGTATAGGTCTCTTCGTAGCCATGCTCACCGGTGTGCAGGTTGAGCATGAACTGCGCCAGGGCACGGTGCAGACGCGCGATGGGGCCGCGCATCACGGCGAAGCGGGCGCCGGAGAACCGTGCAGCGGTCTCGAAATCCAGCCAGCCGTGGGTCTCGCCCAGGGCAACGTGGTCCTTGATCTCGAAATCGAAGTCGCGCGGTGTACCCCAGCGACGGACCTCGACATTGTCGTCTTCGTCCTTGCCGACCGGCACCGAGGCGTCGGGCAGGTTGGGCAGGCCCAGCAGCAGGGCATCCAGTTCGCCCTGGACCAGATCCAGCTCGCGCTTGGCTTCTTCCAGTTCACTGCCCATGCGATCGACCTCGGCCAGCAGCGGCGCGATGTCCTCACCACGCGCCTTGGCCTGGCCGATCCCCTTGGAGCGGGCATTACGCTCGGCCTGCAGGGTCTCGGTGCGGGTCTGCACGGCCTTGCGACGGGCTTCCAGCGACTCCACCAGGCTGACGTCGAGAACGTAGCCACGGGTCGCCAGACGTGCGGCCACCTCCTCGGTTTGGGTGCGAACCAGTTTCGAATCAAGCATGTCCGTGTCTCTTGCTTAGGAATGGGGGCAGCCGCGCGGGCGGGGTGTCAGGAACGCGGTCGGCGCTGGCGCGGGCTGGACCGGTCGAGGTCCGCCAAGTGCTGCAGTTTATCGCGGATCTTCAGCTCCAGCCCACGGGGAACCGGCTCATAGTAGCGGCGCGGCTCGAGTTCTTCGGGAAAGTAGTCCTCACCCGCGGCATAGGCTTCGGGCTCATCGTGGGCATAGCGGTATTCGTCGCCATAGCCGAGGTTCTTCATCAGCTTGGTCGGCGCATTGCGCAGGTGCAGTGGCACCTCGCGCGAGCCGTTCTGGCGCACGTCGGCCAGGGCGGCCTTGTAGCCCATATAGACGGCGTTACTCTTGGGCGCGCAGGCCAGATAGACGATCGCCTGGGCGATGGCCAGCTCGCCTTCCGGACTACCCAGGCGCTCCTGGACATCCCAGGCGTCCAGGCACAGGCTCAGGGCGCGCGGATCGGCGTTGCCGATGTCTTCGCTGGCCATCCGCACCACGCGCCGGGCGATGTACAGCGCATCGCAGCCGCCGTCGATCATCCGGGCGAACCAGTAGAGGGCGCCATCGGGATTGGAGCCGCGCACCGACTTGTGCAACGCGGAGATCTGGTCGTAGAAGGCTTCGCCGCCCTTGTCGAAGCGGCGGCGCTGATCGCCCAGCAGACTCTGGAACAGTTCGGCGTCCAGGACGCCACCGTCCTCGGCCAGGTCCGCGGCATTCTCCAGCAGATTGAGCAGCCGCCGGCCATCGCCGTCGGCGGCGGCCAGCAGCAGCGCCAGGGCGTCGTCCGGCAGACTCAGCCGTCGCTCACCCAGCCCCTTGGCACTGGTCAGAGCCCGGCGTGCCAGGCCGCCGAGGGCCTCGTCGTCCAGACTCTTGAGCACATAGACCCGCGCCCGCGAGAGCAGCGCGTTATTGAGCTCGAAGGAGGGATTTTCAGTGGTCGCCCCGATGAAGATCAGGGTGCCGTCTTCGACATAGGGCAGGAAGGCATCCTGCTGCGACTTGTTGAAGCGATGCACCTCGTCGACGAAGAGGATGGTGCGGCGGCGATACTGGGCGGCCTGCTGCTTGGCCACCTCCACCGCATGGCGGATCTCCTTGACCCCGGAAAGCACCGCCGAG
Source organism: Pseudomonas sp. SORGH_AS_0199 (assembly GCF_031453735.1). NCBI lineage: Bacteria > Pseudomonadati > Pseudomonadota > Gammaproteobacteria > Pseudomonadales > Pseudomonadaceae > Pseudomonas > Pseudomonas sp. SORGH_AS_0199. The sequence goes on along the minus strand of NZ_JAVJAE010000001.1, from coordinate 2,747,558 downwards.
AGCGTTTCGAAATGGGCATCGGAAACCTGGGCCAGCAGCCGCGCCAGGGTGGTCTTGCCCACCCCTGGCGGCCCCCAGAAGATCATCGAATGCAGCGCGCCCTGCTCCAGCGCCTCGCGCAGAGGTTTGCCCCGCGCCAGCAGGTGTTGCTGACCCGCGTATTCATCGAGGCTCGCGGGACGCATGCGGGCAGCCAAGGGCTGCCCGACGGGTGCGCTGCTGAAGAGATCCATGGGGTGCGATCACTCCTGGATGACGTCGGCTCCCTTGGGCACCTGGAAGGTGAACTGGGACGCGGCCACCGGCTCGTTGAGCTTGACGTTGAAGAAAAGGATGTTGGTTCTCTGACCGGCACCGTCGATCAACTGCATGTCGTTGATCACGCCGTTGCGGAACGACAGCCGCAGGCTGTCGAACAGGGTGTCCTTGGTCTTGGGCTTGAGCACGAAGTCGACGACGTTGCCGGCATCCTTGCTGGTGACGTCGAAGCTGCTTTCGATCTTGGAAATGTCACCCGACAAGAGCAACGCCGGCGTCTGGGTCAGGCGCAGGTCCAGCTTGCGGATGGTGACCTGTTCCAGGTCCGGATCGTACAGCCAGACCTGCTTGCCGTCGGACACCAGCAGCTGCTCCTGGGGCGCATCGGAATGCCAGCGGAACAACCCGGGACGCTTGAGGCTCATGTTGCCGGCGGTTTCCTGCAGGCGAGTACCCGAACCATCCAGGGTCAGCTGCGAAAAGCGCGCGGTCAGGGTCTGGGCCTTGTCCAGCAGTTGCGACAGGCGACCCACCGACGCCTGGTCGGCATGGGCGGAAAAGCTTACGGCGGCCAGGGCGGCCAGGGCGAAGCAACGCAGCTTGTGCATCGAGGTCCTCATGGATGTCAGTCTCTCACCGGGGCAGGCGCTGTGACCTCGCGCGAGCCGTTGGTGTTCATGGGCGATACGACACCGGCCATTTCCATGGTTTCGATCATCCGTGCCGCCCGGTTGTAACCGATCTTGAGCTTGCGCTGGACCGCGGAGATCGAGGCCCGACGACTCTCGGTGACGAAGCGCACGGCCTCGTCATAGAGCGGATCGTCCTCGTCGCTGTCGCCACCCTCGCCGCTGCCGCCGTCGAAGCCCGCACCACCGCCCTCGTCCGGACCGCTGAGGATGTCTTCGATGTAGTCGGGGGCGCCGCGCTCCTTCCAGGCCTCGACGACGCGATGGACCTCGTCGTCGGACACGAAGGCGCCATGGACGCGGATCGGCAGGCCGGTACCCGGCGGCAGATAGAGCATGTCACCGTGCCCGAGCAACTGTTCGGCGCCGCCCTGGTCGAGAATGGTCCGGGAGTCGATCTTGCTCGACACCTGGAAGGCCATCCGCGTCGGGATGTTGGCCTTGATCAGACCGGTGATGACGTCCACCGAGGGCCGCTGGGTAGCCAGGATCAGATGGATGCCGGCCGCCCGCGCCTTCTGCGCGATCCGCGCGATCAGCTCTTCGACCTTCTTGCCGACGATCATCATCATGTCGGCGAATTCGTCCACCACCACCACGATGGTCGGCAGCGTCTTCAGCAGCGGTGCCTCGTCGTCCATGCTCTCGCGACGATAGAGCGGATCGGTCAGCGGCGTACCCGCGTCCTCGGCGTCCTTCACCTTGCGGTTGAAGCCGGCCAGGTTACGTACGCCCATGGCCGCCATCAGCTTGTAGCGCCGCTCCATCTCCGCCACGCTCCAGCGCAGGGCGTTGGCGGCCTCCTTCATGTCGGTGACCACCGGACACAGCAGGTGTGGAATGCCCTCGTAGATCGAGAGCTCCAGCATCTTGGGATCGATCATGATCAGGCGAGCGTCTTCCGGGCTCGACTTGAACAGGATCGACAGGAGCATGGCGTTCACGCCCACCGACTTACCGGAACCCGTGGTACCGGCCACCAGCAGGTGCGGCATCTTCGCCAGGTCGGTGATAACCGGCTTGCCACCGATGTCATGACCCAGGGCCAGGGTGACGGGCGACTTGGCCGCCGCGTACTCGGGCGATTCGAGGACCTCGGAGAAGCGCACCATCTGGCGATCCTCGTTGGGGATCTCGATACCCACGGTGGTCTTGCCGGGAATGACTTCCACCACCCGGACACTGAACACGGCGAGCGAACGCGCCAGGTCCTTGGCCAGGTTGGAAATGCGGCTGACCTTGACGCCGGCCGCCGGCTGAATCTCGAAGCGGGTGATCACCGGACCGGGATGCACGCTCTCCACGATGACCTCGACACCAAACTCCTTGAGCTTGACCTCGAGCAGGCGCGACATGTTCTCGAGGAATTCCGGCGAATAGCTCTGCTGTTTCTTCTCCGCGCGATCCAGGATCGACAGCGGCGGCAGGGTACCTTCCAGATCCGCGTCGACCCGGACCACGACAGCCGCGGGCGAATAGGACGCCGCAGCCGGTACAGGCGCCGCCTTGCGCGGCGGCGGCGTGGGCATGGCGACACTGGCCGGCGCTGGGACAGGCGCGGCAGCCACAGGCGCGGACTCGGGTGCTTCGGCGACAAAGCGACTGGGCGCGGGCATCTCGATGCGCGGCGCAGCACGCTCCACCCGTGGCGGCGGCGCGACATCGAGCAGATCGTCGAGGTCTTCATCGGCGACGGGAATCGGTACCTCGCGGGCCTTGCTCTTGCGCGCAACCGGCGGCGACACCGGCTCGTCGAAGACGTCAAGTTCCGGAGCCTGACGGCGACCGCCGGCCAGGCGGCTGAAGCCACCCTGCACCAGGTCCAGCAAGTCGAGTACGACCTTACCGGTGAAATCCATCACCTTGAACCAGGACAGATCGGTGAAGACTGTCAATCCCAGCAGGAAGAGCGCGAGGAACAGCAGCGTGCTGCCCTGGACATTGAGGGCGGCGACCGACAGCTGCCCCAGGCTCTCGCCCAGCGCGCCGCCAGCGGACGCCGGCAGCGCCGAGACCGCATGGAAATGGATATAGGCCAGTACCGAACCCGAGATCACCAGCAGGACCAGACCGGTCAGCCGCCAGGAAAACAGCCAGCCGCTCCACTCCCAGGGCAGGTGCCGTTTGCGGAAGATCTGCCAGGTCTTGACGGCGAGCAGGACGGGGAACACGAAGGCAAAGTAGCCGAGTGCCATGAACAGCACGTCGGCCAGCCAGGCGCCGGCGCGGCCTGCGGTGTTATGGACCTGATCGATGCGGCTGGTGTGGGTCCAGCCCGGATCGGAGGGGTCGTAGCTCAGCAGAGCCATGAGCAGATACAGGCACAAGGCGGCCAGTGCGATGAGCACCACCTCCTTGAGACGATAATGCAGATGCTCACGCCATTGGTTGACGTGGCTGACAGAACTGGATTGCTTCAAGCGCGCTTTTCCCGCACACGGAACGTGTGACCGTGAATCAAAAACAGTGCGCCATTCTAGATCGCCCGGGCCCTGCTTCTACAGTCCCGCGGCGAAACATGGCACGATAGCGGACGGCCGTACCGGAACCGCCTTCAGGCACAACATTGGAGCATTCTTTCGTTGTCCTGACAAAGAGTTATGACGATTTCTTGAGCTTGTTACGCACAAGCCGCACCCCTTCGGCTCCACCCATCAGAAGGCGCCCTCCCCTACCATGGTGAAATGGCTGACCCGCGCAAGCCCTGACTTCCCGCCCCTGCAGCAGGCGCTGCGCGAACCCAACGGCCTCCTGGCCATCGGTGGCGACCTGAGCGCGGCACGCCTGATCGGCGCCTATCGTCACGGCTGCTTTCCCTGGTACCAGGCCGGTCAGCCCTTGCTCTGGTGGTCGCCGGATCCCCGCACGGTACTGTTCCCGCCGGACCTGCACGTCTCCCGCAGCCTGGCGAAGACGCTGCGCAAGACGCCGCTGCGCGTCACCTATGATCAGGCCTTCGCCAGGGTAATCCAGGCCTGCGCCGGTCCGCGACGCGATGCCGACGGCACCTGGATCACCGTGGAGATGCGCCAGGCCTACCAGGAGCTGCACGCCCAGGGTTGGGCTCATTCCGTGGAAGTCTGGGACGGCGACCAGCTTGTCGGCGGTCTCTACGGCATCGCCATGGGCAAGCTGTTCTTTGGCGAGTCCATGTTCAGCCACGCTGACAACGCTTCCAAGATCGGCTTCGTGACCCTGGTACGGGACCTGGCCGCCTGGGGCTTCGTGATGATCGACTGCCAGATGCAAACCGCGCACCTGGAGAGTCTCGGCGCGAGCAGTCTCTCTCGGGAACGCTTTGCTGAATACCTGGCCAAATACCTGGATCAGGCCAGCATGGCCGCCTGGCCTACCTTCCACGGGTGACTTACACTCAAGCCAGGCTTATGTAGAGATTCGACATGACCGAGCTGGCGAGACTCAAGTTTTACGCAACCCAGCCTCACGCTTGCAGTTACCTGTCCAACGAGCAGGCGACCACGCTGTTTCTCGACCCCTCGCAGCCCATGAACGGTCAGATCTACGCCGAGTTGTCCGAACTGGGCTTCCGCCGCAGCGGCGATCACCTCTACCGCCCCCACTGCCAGCTCTGCAAAGCCTGCGTTCCCGCCCGCATCCCCGTCGCTCGCTTTCGCCCCAGCCGCAAGCAGACGCGCGTACTCAAGCGCAATCTCGACATCAGGGTTACGCGCTGCGACCCGGGTTTCACTGAAGAGCGCTATCAGCTCTACGCCCGCTATATCAGCGAACGCCACGCCGACGGCGACATGTTCCCGCCGAGCCGCGGCCAGTTCTCCACCTTCCTGGTCAGCCACCTGCCCTACGCCTTCTTCTACGAGATGCGGGTGGAAGACCGCCTGATCGGCATCGCGGTGACCGATGTGCTGCCCAACGGCATGTCGGCGGTCTACACCTTCTACGACCCTAGCGAAGAGAAGCGCAGCCTGGGTGTATTCGGCATCCTCTGGCAGGTCGCCGAAACCCGCCGCCTCGGTCTCGATGCGGTTTATCTCGGCTACTGGATCAAAGGGTGTCGCAAGATGTCTTATAAGACCGAGTATCGCCCCATTGAGCTCTTCGTCAATCAGCGCTGGGTTGCCCTAGCCTGACGAAATAGCGCTTTTTCTGAATTTCTGTCAGAATATGGGCCTTTTTCGCCCGGACTGCTCTGGGCCTATCTTGTCACCGAGGGCTTTTCTATATATGTCGAAAGAAGACAGCTTCGAAATGGAAGGTACTGTCGTCGACACCCTTCCCAACACCATGTTTCGCGTGGAGTTGGAAAATGGGCACGTCGTCACCGCGCACATCTCCGGAAAGATGCGTAAGAACTACATCCGCATCCTGACCGGCGACAAGGTTCGCGTGGAGCTGACGCCTTACGATCTGAGCAAGGGCCGGATCACTTACCGCGCGCGTTAAGCGAATCCTTTCATGAAAAAGCCCGGCTATGCCGGGCTTTTTCATGAGCGATTGTAAATCGCGACCTGCCCTCAGGCAGGTTCGGCGGTGGTCTCGAACTCGAATTCCAGCTCGTCGTTCACCGCGTCGATGTGGACGATACCGCCGTGGTCGGCCAGGTCCCCGAACAGGATCTGCTCGGCCAGCGGCCGCTTGATCTTGTCCTGGATGAGGCGCGCCATGGGACGAGCACCCATCTGCACATCGTAGCCACGCTCCGCCAGCCAGCTGCGGGCGGCATCTGTGACTTCGAGCTGGACACGCTTGTCCTCGAGCTGCGCCTGGAGTTCGGTGAGGAACTTGTCGACGATACTCTTGATGACTTCCGTGCTCAGGCGGCCGAACTGGATGATGGTATCCAGACGATTGCGGAACTCGGGCGTGAAGCTCTTCTTGATGACTTCCATGGCATCCGTGGTGTGATCCTGCAGCGTGAAACCGATGGAGGCACGGGAAGCGGTCTCGGCACCGGCGTTGGTGGTCAGGATCAGGATCACGTTGCGGAAGTCGGCCTTGCGACCATTGTTATCCGTCAGGGTGCCGTGGTCCATGACCTGCAGCAGCAGGTTGAAGACCTCGGGGTGGGCCTTCTCGATCTCATCAAGCAGCAGCACGCAGTGCGGCGTCTTGGTGATGGCTTCGGTCAGCAGACCACCCTGGTCGAAACCGACATAGCCGGGAGGCGCACCGATCAGGCGCGACACGGTATGCCGCTCCATGTACTCGGACATGTCGAAGCGCACCAGCTCGACACCCATGGCCTTGGCCAGCTGCCGGGCAACCTCGGTCTTGCCCACGCCGGTAGGGCCGGCGAAGAGGAAGGAACCAACCGGCTTGTCCGGTGATTTCAGCCCCGCACGGGACAGCTTGATGGCGGTGGACAGGGATTCGATGGCCAGGTCCTGACCAAAGACGGTCAGCTTGAGGTCGCGCTCCAGGTTGCGCAGCAGCTCCTTGTCGGAACTGTTGACGGTCTTCGGGGGAATCCGCGCAATCTTGGCGACGATGTCCTCGACCTGCTGCACGTCGATCCGCTCGGCACGACGGTCTTCGGGCTGCAGGCGCTGGTAGGCACCGGCTTCGTCGATGACGTCGATGGCCTTGTCGGGCATGTGCCGGTCGTTGATGTAGCGCGCAGCGAGCTCGGCTGCTGCACGCAGCGCCTCGTCGGTGTACTCGATGTGGTGATGCTGCTCGAAGCGCCCCTTGAGGCCGCGCAGGATGCCGTAGGTATCATCCACCGAAGGCTCGACGACATCGACCTTCTGGAAGCGCCGAGCCAGTGCCCGATCCTTTTCGAAGATGCCGCGGAATTCTTGGAAGGTGGTGGAGCCGATGCAGCGAATCTCACCGGAGGACAGCAGCGGCTTGAGCAGGTTGGAGGCATCCATCACCCCACCCGAGGCCGCGCCGGCACCGATGATGGTATGGATCTCGTCGATGAAGAGCACGGCATGGGGCCGCTTCTTCAGCTCTGCCAGCAGAGCCTTGAATCTCTTTTCGAAATCGCCGCGATACTTGGTCCCGGCCAGTAGCGCGCCGAGATCGAGCGAATAAACCACACTGTCGGCCAGCAGATCAGGGACCTGACCGTCGACGATGCGCTTGGCCAGACCTTCGGCGATGGCGGTCTTGCCGACGCCAGCCTCGCCCACCAGCAGCGGGTTGTTCTTGCGGCGCCGGGCAAGGATCTGGGCTACGCGCTCGACTTCCGACTCACGCCCCACCAGCGGATCGATACGGCCCTGGCGAGCCTGCTCGTTGAGGTTGCTGGCATAGGCTTCCAGCGGATTGTTGGAGGAGCTGGGTTCGGCACCCTCCTCCTCGGCAGCGTCCTGATCCTGCTCGGCTTCGGGTGCTGCCCCTGGCACCTTGGAGATGCCATGTGCGATGAAATTGACCACGTCGATCCGCGCCACGCTCTGCTGCTTGAGCAGGAACACCGCCTGGCTTTCCTGCTCGCTGAAGATGGCGACCAGGACGTTGGCCCCGGTCACTTCGCGCTTGCCCGAGCTCTGGACGTGGAAGACCGCACGCTGGAGAACACGCTGAAAACCCAGCGTCGGCTGGGTTTCGCGCTCGTCGTCCTGCTGTGGGATCAGGGGTGTGGTGGAATCTATGAATTCCAACAGATCGCGTCGCAGACGATCGATGTTGGCGCCGCAGGCTCTCAACACGGTGGCCGCCGCTTCATTGTCCAGCAGCGCCAGCAGGAGGTGCTCAACGGTCATGAATTCATGACGCTTCGTCCTCGCCTCCTTGAAGGCGAGATTCAGGGTGACTTCGAGCTCACGATTCAACATAGCTTCACCTCATAGCCCAAGCAGCACAGTAGCCCAAGCAGCACAGATCTAACTTTCGATTTCGATTTCACACAGCAGCGGGTGGTTGCACTCCCTGGCATATTGATTGACTTGCATGGCCTTGGTTTCAGCGACATCGCGAGTAAATGTTCCGCAGACTGCCTTTCCCTGAGTATGCACAGTAAGCATCACCTGGGTAGCCGCTTCGCGGTTCATGCTGAAGTAGCGCTCCAGCACCTCGACGACGAACTCCATCGGGGTGTAGTCATCGTTATACATCAGAACTCGATATCTGGCTGGCCGTTTTAGTGCAGGTTTTGCCTCCTGCACCGCCAGGCCGCCGTTGTCGCCGTCCTGATGTTCGTTGTCGTCCGCCGCCAGTCGGATGGGGTCGATTACACGCATTCTGATCGATTCCGAATTACGGGATGAATAGCAGGAAAAAAAGAGCTTGATCCACGTCTCAGCCGCCTAGTGCCTTGCCTTGACTAAGGCTGAAAGGGTGTTACAAACATCCTGTACCGACGAGGTACCAAGGGTTCCGTTGTAGTGGCGTCTGTGTGGATTCACTGGAACTGTAGTCGAATGATACTCCAGGCTTGGAGTCCTTTGCAGAGGGAGCCGGTATGCTCAGTGGCAAGGTCAAATGGTTCAATAACGCCAAAGGATATGGCTTCATCGTTGCAGATAACAGTGATGAAGACCTATTCGCTCATTACTCGGCCATCCAGATGGACGGTTACCGCACGCTGAAGGCGGGCCAAGCGGTCAACTTCAATATCGTGCAGGGCCCCAAGGGCCTGCACGCGGTCGAGATTCGCGCGGCCGAAGTGAGCGCACCCGCCGCAGCGCCGGCCACCAATACCCTCGATGTGCGGGATACAGTCAGTACGGAAGCCTGATCTCACGCCCCTTCGGGGGCGCCATCTCCCCCTTCGCGCCGCTGACCTTCGCTGTGCCCCAGGTCGCGCTCCGGAAACAGCAGGTTCCTGACCCGATTCTTCAGCGCTCTGGCATCGGGAAAGCCGCCATCCCTCTTCCGCTCCCAGAGCACCTCTCCGCCACAGGCGACCTCGAACACGCCACCGGTTCCCGGTAGCAACGTCACTCCACCCAGATCGGTACCGAAGGTGCTGAGCAGCTCCTGGGCCAACCAGCCCGAGCGCAGCAGCCATTGGCACTGGGTGCAGTAGTGGATGGTGATGATAGGTCTGGCGTCCGCCACGGTACACCTCGCAAGGCCTGGGCTCCCTATAATACGCAGCCCCCGATTCCATCCGCCACGTGGTCCGTCCTATGCGCCTGTTGCTGCTGGTAGCCTGCCTTCTCCTGTCCGCCCTGGCCTGGAGTGCTCCGCCGCCGAAGGTCGGCCTGGTGCTGTCTGGCGGTGCCGCCCGGGGACTGGCGCATATCGGCGTGCTGAAGGCCCTGGAGGAACAGGGCATCCAGGTCGACGCCATTGCCGGCACCAGCATGGGTGCGGTAATCGGCGGCCTCTATGCCGCCGGCTACAGCGCCGAGGAACTGGAACGCATCGCGCTTGACATGGACTGGGGCCAGGTACTGTCCGACCAGCCGCCACGCAAGGACGTGCCCTTCCGGCGCAAGCAGGATGACCGGGACTTCCTGGTCAAGCAGAAGCTCAGCTTTCGGGATGACGGCACCCTGGGCCTGCCCATCGGGGTGATCCAGGGCCAGAACCTGGGGATGATGCTGGAAAAGCTGTTCGTGCATACCAGCGATACCCGGGACTTCAACCAATTGGCCATCCCCTTCCGCGCCGTGGCCACGGACATCACCACCGGCGAGAAGGTGGTCTTCGATCATGGTCATCTGCCCCGAGCGATCCGCGCCAGCATGTCGATTCCGGCGGTATTCGCGCCGGTGGAAATCGACGGTCGGCTGCTGGTGGATGGCGGCATGGTCGACAACATCCCCATCGACGTGGCGCGGGACATGGGCGCGCAGCGGGTAGTGGTGGTCGACATCGGCACTCCCCTGCTCAAGCGCCGGGACCTGACCACGGTGCTGGACGTGCTCAATCAGTCCACCACCCTGATGACGCGCAACAATTCCCAGGCGCAGCTGGCGACTCTGGGCAAGCAAGACCTGCTGATCCAGCCGCCATTGGCCAGCTACACCAGCGCCGACTTCAGCGAGGTCAGGGCGCTGATCGATGCCGGCTATCGGGCGACCATGGCCATGGCGAGCGAACTGGCGGTGTTGCGCAAGGACGCGAAAAGCGAGCGTTCCACGGCCGTGGCAGCGGCTCGCGCGCCCAGCAGCCGCACTCCGGTCATCGACGCCATCCGCATCGAGAACGACTCCAAGGTCGAAGACGAGGTCATTCGTCACTACATCCGCCAGCGCCTGGGCGAACCCCTCAATGTCGAGCGGCTGCAGGACGACATGAGCACCCTCTACGGGCTGGATTATTTCGACCAGGTGGAATACCGCATCCGCCGGGACGGCCCTGGCGACAACGTGCTGGTGATCTATGCCCGCGGCAAGCGCAGCGGTACGGACTTCCTGCGGCTGGGCCTGAATCTGTCTGACGACCTGCGGGGCGACAGCGCTTTCAACTTCGGCGCCAGCTATCGCATCAACGGCCTCAACCGCCTGGGCGGCGAATGGCTGACCCGGATGCAGATCGGTGATCACCAGGAACTCTACAGCGAGTTCTACCAACCCCTGGATGTGGGCTCACGCTACTTCATCGCACCCTACGTCGGCGGCGAGGCCCGCAACATCGAGCAACTGGAGCGCAACGACCCCATCGCCGAATACCGCCGCGAGCGCTATGGCTTCGGCCTCAACGTGGGTTGGCAGATCGGCAACAAGGCCGAGGTGCGCCTGGGTATCGGCCATGACTGGGGCAGTACCAAGGTGCATGTCGGACCGCGCGACACGCCGGAGGAATCCTTTACCGAAGGCTTCTACGAGTTGCGCTATTCATTGGACGACCTGGACGACGTGAACTTCCCGCGGGAGGGCCAGGACCTGGCATTGACGCTCAAGCAGTTCGATCCGAGCCTGGGCTCGGATTCGCGCTACCGGCAGCTGGACCTGCACCTGAACAAGGCGCTCAGCTATGGCTACAACACCTTCGTGCTGGGAGGCGGCCTGGGGCGCACCCTGTCGACGGACAGCGACACCAACGTGGTAACCAGCAGCTTCCTGCTGGGAGGTGCCTGGCAGCTCTCGGGCTATCGGCAGGATGCCCTCTCCGGCCAGAACTACGGCCTGGCGCGGCTGATCTACTACCACCAGCTCACGCAGCGCTCGCTGTTCCCGCTGGACACCCCGGTCTATCTGGGCGGCAGCCTGGAACAGGGACGCATCTGGAATCGGGATGACGACTACGACAGCGGCAACATCAGCGCGGCCAGCCTGTTCCTCGGACTGGACACCCCGCTGGGACCGCTCAGGTTCACCTATGGCCTGAGCGACCAGGGCGAACACGCCTTCTACATCAACCTGGGTAACAGCTTCTGATCAGGCGATGCGCGAGAGCAGGATCTCGGCCCGCTCGCGCTGGCTGTCGCTGCCTTCGCTGACGATTTCCTGCAACAGCGAGGTGGCGTGCTGAACGTCGCCCTGATCGAGACAGGCCTCGGCCTCGGCAAACCGCCGGGCAATGGCATCGGCCATGAAGTGCTCGTCGAGACTCAGGTCCAGCTCCATGACCGCCGGCAACTCGCCCAGGCCTTCAGGGAAGTCGTCTTCCAGGGAGACTTCCAGGGCATCGACCTGCTTCCACCCGGAATCGGCGTCCAGCTCTTCGGTCAGGGCGATGGCTTCATCGAGACTCAGATCCGCCAGATCCAGATCGTAGTGCTCTTCGGTCACCGGCGCAGGTACCGCCGGCTCGGCAAACTGCAATTCCGCCGACCATTCACTGGCCGGCGCATCGAAGGCCGGCAGGTCGAGGTCCAGATCGTCCTCCAGCAGGGGCTCCACCGGATCGGCGGACATCCCGGGAAACTGGGCATGCAGCACCGCCAGACTCGCAGCCACTCCTCCCAGCGCCAGAAAACGCTGTTCGTGCTCCCTGAATGCCGGAGCCTCGCCCAGGGTGGCCAGCACCCGGAGCAGCAGCAGCCGCAGATCCTGCCGCCGATCATCTTCGGCCAGGCCGCTTTCCAGCACTTCCCGCGCCTGGCCGTAGCGGCCATAGGCGATGTAAATCTCCGCACGACCGGCATGATCGTCGACCGGTGCCGGGCTGGCGGCGACGGCTGCGGGCTTGGCCCTAGACTTGGCAACCACCGGCTGGGTAGCGGCCAGCACAGGCTCGGGCAAGGGCTCGACCATTTCGACATTTTCGACGTCATCCGCGTCGTCAAAGACGACGCCTTCCGCCTTCCGCCGGCGCCACCAGAGCACACCGGCCAGGGCCAGCAGGGCCGCGCCACCCGCTAACAACAGCGAGCGCAGTGACAACAGACCTTCGTCGGTACTGCCCGCGGCAGGACTGGAGGCGACGGGCGCCGCCTGAGCGGCAGGGCTTTCCGGTGACGGCGGCGCGGGGGCGGGCGTCGGCGTGGACAGGGCCACCGAACGCGCCTGCTTCAATTGCTGCTGCAGACCTTCACGGTCCTGCTGGAGCTGCTCGATCATCACCTCTTTCTGGGCCAGCAGTGCGTCGTAACGCTCCTGCAGCTGAGTCAGCTGACCTTCCAGATCGCCGACCTGACGCCCGAGATCCTGCGTCACCAGCAGGGGCTTGGTGTCTTCCGCAGAGCTTCCAGCCGGCTGCGGCGCCACTACTGGCGGCGCCACTGATTCCGGTGCCGGTGCCGGTGCCGGTGCCGGTGCCGGCGCAGCGACAGGTGCTGCGGCAGGCGCTGGCGCAGCAGGTGCCGGTGCCAGGACGGGCGCCGTGGCGACCGGTGCGGCGGGTACCGGGCTGGGCGCGGGCGGCGTGGTCTTGGCCGCTACCGGCTGTCGCGGCGCAGGTTCGCTGACACCCACGGGCAGGCGCAGGCGCTGGCCAGCCTTGAGCCGTCCGGGATCATTGTTGGCGAAGGACGCCGGATTGAGGGCGAACAGATCGGCCATGAGCTGCTCGGCCGATCGATTGGCCATTGGCCCCAGGCGCTTGGCGATGCTCCAGAGGGTGTCCCTGGGACGCGTCTGATAGACGCCCTCCCCGGCGGCCAGGTCTGGCGAAGGCGTCAGCCCCTGACGCGGTGCAGATACGGTTTGGCGGACCACCGGATCGGCGGCCGGGGCGGCGGCGCGAGCGGGCGCCGCCGGGACGGTACTGGCAACGCTGGTGGGTGCGCCACCACTGCGCGGCGGATCCACCAGCAGGGTGAACTCGCGCAGCTGTTTGCCGCCCGGCTGTTCCAGTTGAACGATGAAACCCAGATAGGGCTCGACCAGGGAGCGGCGCGAGGTCACCTCGACATAGCTGCCCGCCGCCGTGCGCAGGTGTGGGGTGAACTTCAGATCGTCGAGGAACTGGGTGCGATCCACGCCGGCCTGGGCGAAGGCCTCGTTCGCCGCCAGATGGATGCGGAAGTCCTCGGCACCGGCATCGCCGATATTGACCAGCTCGATCCGCGCACGCAGAGGTTCGTTGAGCGAAGACTGCAGGGTGATGCCCCCCAGGCCGAGCGCGAACGCCGCTTGAGGAAGAGGGGTCAGCGCGGCGGCCGACAGAAGAACAAAGGCAAGGGGACGGCGTTTCGCGACCATGGATACCGCTGCGTCAGGTATTCGAGGAAACCGGTGTTTTAGCGCGGTGGCTCACAAAAATCGCCTCCGCTACGCTGGAACGTAGCATCGATACCGACAGACGGCAAACCGATGGCCCCGCACGCAATAAAGCGGCCGGGGGGTGGCGTCTGGCGCCAGTAGCGATGCCAGACGCTCCGGCCAGATCCGACCTCGGGGCTGGGCGGAGGCACCCGGGCGACGCCAGCCGCCAGACGGCGGTCAGCCGCGCTCGAGATTGGCCAGGACGCGCTGATGCACCTGCTGGCAGATGGCGATCTCTTCATCATCGAGGCCGCTGAGCAGTTCCTTGCGCAGGGCTTCGGCGATGGTCTCGATCTTCTCGATCAGCGGACCGGCTTCCTGGGTCAGCATGATGCGCTTGGCGCGACGGTCCTCGGTGACCGCCAGACGCTTGACCAGACCCTGCTTTTCCAGGCCGTCCAGCAGCCGTGCCAGGGTCGGCCCCTCGATGCTGATGCTCTGGGCAAGCTCACGCTGGGTAGGCTGGACACCCTTCATCCGGGCCAGGTTCAGCAACACCTGCCAGCGCGCCTGAGACAGCCCCAGGTGGCTCAGGCGCCGGTCTAGCTCGGCGCGCCAGGCACGGGAGACGTGGAAGATCTGGCGGCCAAACAGGTGTGGATCGGTAGGGGTCATTCAGGCTAAACCTTGTACTTGGATTTTCTCATTATTCTGGTTACAGGCAGGGCGGGGCAACCGCCGCGCCTCGCTAGTCCGCCAATTCCGCCTGCAAGGCTGCCCGCACACAGTACAGCGCGCCACTCGTCACCCGCCCCTCGAAGCGCGCGGCGACATGGGCGACCGGCGGCAACTCGCCCTCGTCTTCGAGGAAGGCATCCTGGATTTCCGCCAGCAGATCCTCTGGCAGGTCGAGGGCCTGTTCCAGGGCGATCTGCTGCCCGGCGATGGCTTCGGCCAATAGTGCATAGACATTCTTTTCCGAGCAATTGAGCTGCCGCGCAGCCTGCTCGGGCGTCATGCCGGCGCGTACCAGCGTCAGCACCTCGTGGCGCACGTCAGCGACCGGAGGCGGCGCGGCGTCGCCGTCATTGAGGACGTCGAGGAAAGCCTGGCCATAACGCTCCAGCTTGCGCGCGCCCACGCCGCTGACGCGGCTCATCTCGTCCAGCGAGCGCGGCTGGCTGCGCAGCATCTCCAGCAGGGTGGCGTCGGGGAAGATCACATAGGGCGGCACCGAATGCTCTTCGGCCAGCTTGCGTCTCAGGGTGCGCAGGACCTCCCATAGTTCGCGCTCGTCGGCGCGCACCAGCTGGCTGGCGGCACTGGCCGAGCCGCTGCCACTGCTGCTCCGCCCACGCTGGGGCTTGGGGTCACGGCGCAATTCGATGCGCACCTCGCCGCGCAGCAGCGGCCGGCAACTCTCGGTCAGGCGCAGGCCGCCATAGCCGTCGACATCCACCTCGGCCAGGCCGCGGGCCACCAGCTGGCGGAACAGGGTGCGCCACTCGTCTTCGCCACGGGCCTTGCCCAGGCCGAACACGGCCAGCCGCTGGTGGCCGAGGCTGGTGATCTTTTCGGTCTCGCGACCGAGCAGGATGTCGACCAGGTGCCCTACCCCATTAGCGCTGACCGCTGCGGTAGATGGCCGACAGCGCCTGGCGCGCCGGCTCGGTGGCATCCCAGGTCTCGACGGTGTCGATGCAGTTGTCGCAATGGCCACAGGGCTGGGGCAGGTGCTCGTCGAAATAGGCCAGCAGCACCTGGCGCCGGCAACGGGTTTCCTCGCACAGCGCCAGCATGGCTTCGAGCTTGTGCCGCTCGATGCGCTTGTGGCGCTCGTCGCCCTCGGAGTTCTGCATCATCTGCCGCAGCAGCAGCACATCCTGCAGGCCGTAGGCCATCCAGGCGTCAGCGGGCAGGCCATCGCGACCGGCCCGGCCGGTTTCCTGGTAGTAGGCTTCCAGACTCTTGGGCAGATCGAGGTGGGCGACGAAGCGCACGTTGGGCTTGTCGATGCCCATGCCGAAGGCGATGGTGGCGACCATGATCAGCCCTTCCTCGTTGAGGAACCGCTTCTGGTTGGCGGCGCGCACGTCGTTGGGCAGGCCGGCGTGATAGGGCAAGGCGGGGAAGCCCTGGTTGCTGAGCTGCTCGGCCACCTCCTCGACCTTCTTGCGCGACATGCAGTAGACGATGCCGGCATCGCCGCGACGCTCGGCGAGAAAGGCCAGCAGCTGCTTGCGCGGCGCTTCCTTGGGCACGATGCGGTAGAAGATGTTGGGGCGATCGAAGCTGGAGAGAAAACGCTCGGCCTCTTCCAGATGCAGGCGGCTGGCCATCTCTTCGCGGGTGCGGGAATCCGCGGTGGCGGTGAGCGCCAGGCGCGGCACGCCGGGGAAGTGTTCGGCCAGTTGTCCGAGCTGCATGTATTCCGGACGGAAGTCATGCCCCCACTGGGATACGCAGTGGGCTTCGTCGATGGCGAACAGGGCGATCGGCAGGCGCTTGAGGAAGTCCAGCATGCGCGGCTGGACCAGGCGCTCGGGCGCGAGATAGAGCAGCTTGATCTCGCCGCGCTCCAGCTGCGCGGCGACGGCTCGCTGCTGTTCGCCGGTCATGGTGGAGTTGAGCGCGGTCGCTGACACACCCAGTTCCAGCAGGGTGGCGACCTGGTCGTCCATCAGCGCGATAAGCGGCGAGACCACCACGGCCACGCCGGGCCGCAGGAGCGCCGGCACCTGGTAGCACAGGGACTTGCCGCCGCCCGTGGGCATCAGCACCAGCGCATCGCCACCGCTGGCCACACGCTCGATGATCCGGGCCTGGTTGCCACGGAACGCGTCGTAGCCAAAGACGTCTTTAAGGATGCGCAGCGCGGGTTCTGACATGAAGCCTCCTCGAATGGAAAGGCCATTATACGGATGCCGGGGTCACTGCGGCGGTGCTTTTCCGTCGGCCGGCCCCAGGCCGTCGAGTTCGACGTGACCCGGGCGCTCGTCTACAATTCCGGCCGTTCTGCCCTTTCGAATCCTTTCCGAGGTAAGTAGCCGATGTCCTTCGCCGAACAATTGACCCGTCTGCGCGATTTTCTCGATGCAGACGATCTGCACGAAGAAGCGCTCGACTACGTAGCCGCCCATGGCTACCTGACCGCCCTGTCCATCTGCCCGGAAGAGGTTCCCGAACGCGAATGGATCGATGCGCTCTTCGCCGAGCCACCGCAGTATCGCGATGCCGCCCAGCAGGAAGAGATCGAGCGCTCCCTGGTGCAGCTCAAGGCGCATATCCTGCGCGTGCTGGGCAGCGACGAAGAGCTGGACCTGCCGTGCGACCTGGAGCTCGGTCCGGAGCCGGACGATTCCGAGTTGCGCGGCTGGTGCATCGGTTTCATGGAAGGGGTGTTCCTGCGCGAAGCCGTGTGGTTCGAGGACGCCGAAGACGAAGTCAGCGAGCTGCTGCTGCCGATCATGGTGGGTTCGGGTCTGTTCGATGAGCAGCCGGAATTCGCCGAGATCGCCCAGGACCGCCGCCTGGTTGCCGACATGATGGTGCAGATTCCGGAATTGCTGACCCAGCTGTTCCTGCTCTGCCATTCCCCCGATGAAAAGCCGGCGCTGCTGAAGCCGCGTCACTGAGCAATGGATGAGGCCACTCCGAGACCCCGCCAGCGCAAGGGCTGGGTCCGCTACCTGCTGCTGGGCATCGGCTGGCTGAGCGTGGCCCTGGGCATCATCGGTGCCTTTCTGCCGCTGCTGCCCACTACGCCCTTCCTGCTGCTGGCCGCAGCCTGCTTCATGCGCAGTTCGGAGCGGTTCTACTTGTGGCTGATTAACCACAGGTGGCTGGGGCCCTGGGTCAAACCCTATCTGGAAGGCGACGGCATCCCGCTCAAGGGCAAGGTTTACGCCATTGTCGCCATGTGGATCAGCGTCGGGTTTTCCTGCTGGCTGGTGCCCTACGTCTGGGCCCGGGTGGCGGCTTTCACCAGTTGCGCGGCGGTGACGGTCTACCTGCTCAGGCAGAAGACCCGGCGCTAGCCACCGTCAGGCATGAAAAAGGGCGATCAGCGATGATCGCCCTTTTTCGTGGGTGACGCTGGCGGCGTCAGGCGGCCCTGGCCATGGGGGTGGGCGGTGCCTGATCGGGAACGGTGGGCTCGCCCGGCTCGCTGGGCTGGATGGGCGCCGGATCAGGTTGATCGGGCTCGCCGCCGGCACGGGGCATGGCAAGGGCGACAAAGCGGGAGAAAGCGTCGAGCTGGCGGATCGGAAAGCGGGACATGGGGTGACTCCTCTGCTGACTCTCTAGGTAGAGTGGTCCGGCACCCGGGTAATTCCCTCAGTCGCGCGGCTCTGCTCCGCCATGATTGCGTGCAAAGGTTTCCGGGCCCATGGCGGCGATCTGGCCGTCGATCAGCGCCTCGAACGGCGCCAGCAGGGCATCGAAGCGGCGCGGCGCCTCCAGCGCATTCAACGCCGCGACCACGGCCTCCACGGTCGACAGCGCATCCGGCGCCGGGGCCTTGCGCACCCGGTAGCGCGAGGGCGCGCCAGGCGGCAGGGTGAGCCTGGGCAGGGCCGCCAGCAGTGGATTGACGTGCAGCAGCAAGCGCGCCTTGCGCCAGGTGCCGTCGGGAATCACCAGCAGCCGTGGTGCCTTGGTCACGGCAGCAGGCGGCAAGAGATCGACCGTGATCGCCTCGGGGCCGGGAAACAGCAGCCAGGCGTCATGATCGGCGAGCCAGAGCGGCAGGTCGGGAAAGGTCTCGCCAATCTCCAGCTGCGCATTGCCGAGCCCCAGGGCGGCCAGGCGCGCCGTATTGAGCGGATGGCGCCGCTCGCTGGGATGCTGCAGCAACAGCACCCGCGTGCGGCTGGTCAGCGACGGGATCAGCGCGCACAGGCAGAGTGACAGGGGACGCTGACAGCGCGCGCAAGCGGGACGGGACATCGGGACTTCCGGAGCGAATCAGGGCGGCGATCATACCGGATCACCGCCGCCCTCCCCGACTCAGCGATTGAAGCGGGCGGTGAGGTCGTGCAGGTAGTCGGCCATGCCCTCCAGTTCACGACTCAGCTCCGAGCCGCGACGGGCCTGGGCCGAGCTGTGATCGGAAAGATCGGCGATGCGGCTGATCTGCCGGTTGATGTCTTCGGAGACGTGGCTCTGCTCTTCCACCGCGGTGGCCATCTGCTGGCTCATGGCGGTGATGAGGCTGACCGATTCGCTGATGCCTTCCAAAGACTCGCGTACCGCCGCCGAATGGCGTTCGCTCTGGCGCGAGGTCTCTTCGCCGCGACTGGCGGTGGCCACGGCGCGGTCGGCATTGGCCTGCAGGTTGGCGATGATCTGATGGATCTGCTCGGTGGATTCACGGGTACGCGAGGCCAGCGAGCGGACCTCGTCGGCCACCACGGCGAAGCCGCGACCGGCCTCACCGGCACGGGCGGCCTCGATGGCGGCGTTGAGCGCCAGCAGGTTGGTCTGTTCGGCGATGGCGGTGATGACATCGGCGACGCTGCCGATGCTCTGGGTCGAACTGGCCAGCTCGCCTACGGCCTGGCCGATGTCGCTGACCGCCGCGCCGAGTTCGCGCATGGACGTCAGGCTCTCTTCGGCCTTGTCACGCCCGGAGTGCACCAGGCTCTCGGCGTTGGCCGCCGCCTGAGCGGTCTCCTGGACGTTCTGCGAGACCTCGTGGATGGTGGAGGTCATCTGGGTGATGGCCGCGGCGGACTGGTCGGTCTCGTGGCGCTGCTGATCCAGCAGTTCGGCCTCGGACTGGGCCAGTTGGGAGGATTCGCGCGCCTTGACGCGCACGCTGTCGCCCACGTCGGCCAGCCGGGTCAGGGCCGTCTGCAGGCGCGCGGCTTCGCTGTGCAGCGCCAGATCCAGGCGTGCCGGGGCACCACACTGGTCGCTGTAGGTCGGGGCCACGACGGCACTGGAAAACATCTTCGGATGATCGGCGAGGATGCGCTCGATGCTGGCGCGCTGGCGATAGAGCTGATGACCGCTGATACCCAGGAGCGCCGCGACGATGAGGACCGCCTGGGTCGTGTCGTCGAGCAGGAAGTGGCCACTCAGGATCACCCCGGTGGCCGCCACCGTCGACCAGCAGGCGGCGATGGCGCTGCCCAGGCGGCGCGTCATGGGCACGGGGGCCTTGCCGGCATTGATGCGGGCATAGAGCTCGCCGGCGCGACGGACTTCGCTGGTGCTGGGCAGCGAACGCACGGATTCGTAACCGATCACCCGGCCCTGTTCGAGGATCGGGGTGACATAGGCGCTCACCCAGTAGAAATCGCCGTTCTTGCAGCGATTCTTGACGATGCCCATCCACGGCTTGCCCTCCTTGAGGGTCGCCCACATGTGGCCGAACACCGGTGGCGGCATGTCGGGATGACGCACCAGATTGTGCGGACTGCCGATCAGCTCCTCCCTTGTATAGCCACTGATGGCGATGAAGGCCTCGTTGCAGTAGGTGATGTTCCCCTGCAGATCAGTGGTGGAGATGAGTCGTTCCTCTTGCTTGAAGGTACGGCCTTGCTGGGTGACCGGCAAATTCGTGCGCATGCGGGTGCCTTATCTAGCGGGTTATCTACTCCGTGCGACATCAACCAGTTCAATGGTGGCCAACTGCCAGCACAGGCGCCAACGGTAACCATTTGGTTATCGTCATACTAACTATCGGCATGTTGCATCTGGGCTTTAAGGATGCGCTGAAATGTTTTGATAAGCGGTTCGCTCAGGGGCCTGGCTGACCTGGCGCCAGGCGAGGCACTTGGCTTTTCACGAGGAGCTCCAGGGCCTGACCGGATAGCGCGGCTGGCCGAGCGCCCAGGTGGATCCGGGATGCGTGTCGACCTTCCTGGGCGCCCTGGCTGTCCCGATCGCCACGCGACCCGCCAGGGCGATAAATGGCCTAGCCGGTGATCACGGGCTCCAGGGCCTCCAGCCAACAGACCACCGCTACGGCGCCGCCATCGGGAATGCCGCGGACGCGTTCGCCCAGGTAGCTGGCGCGGCCCTGGGCCGGCAGCATCTCCGCGGTGGCCTCGGCGCCCTGGCGGGCGGCGGCGAGCGCCGCGGCAAAGGCCTGTGCCGGGCTGGCGCCCGCCTGGGCAGCGGCCAGCAGGGCATCCGCTGCCGGGCGCAAGGCATCGAGCATGGTGCGCTGGCCCGGCTGGGCGCCACCCAGTTCGGCCAGGGCCTGGACGCCACCATCCAGGGCCTGGGCCCATTGCGCCAGCGTGGGTCGTTCCACCCTGTCCAGCAGTTGAGCGGCGCGGATCAGGGCGCAGGCGTAGAAGGGTCCGGAGCTGCCACCGATGGCCCGGCGCAGTGCCTGGCCGGTGGCTGCCAGGGCGCTGGCCGGGGTGTACCAGACGCTGGCGGGCAAGGCGCGCATGGCTTCAGCGCCACGGGCCAGGCTGGTGCCCAGGTCGCCGTCCCCGGCGCGGCTGTCCAGATCGGTGAGGCGGGCCTCGTTGGCCAGCAGGCTGGCGACGATCGCAGCGGCCCCCGCCTGCAGACGCTCTGCCAGGGGACCGGGGGTATGAGGAGTAGTTTCGGCTGCCGCAGTGGGTGCGGGCAGCAGGGTGGACGCCGCCGGGACCCGCGCCGTCACCCGGCCAGGCCCGCGCCCAGGTTGGCGCATCAAGCAGCGCCAGGCGCGCCTCGTCTACCGGCAGCAGCGACAGCGAACAGCCGGGCATGTCCAGGGCGCTGAGGAAGGTACCGGTCCAGGCGCGTTCCACCACCAGGCCCCGCTGGCGCAACTGGCTCAGCGCCGCCCGTGCTACCAGGGCGAGCTCCAGCGGCGGCGTCGCGCCCAGGCCATTGACCAGCAGCGCCAGGCGCGTGCCAGCGGGATAGCCGCCGTCTTCGAGGAGGGTATCCAGCAGCCGCGCCACGGTGCCGTCGGCGCCCAGTCGGGGACCGCGCTCGACGCCCTGCTCGCCGTGGATGCCGAGGCCCCATTCCACCTCGTCGTCCGCCAATTGGAAACCCGGATGCCCCACCGCCGGCACCGTGCAGGCACCCAGGGCGACACCCATGCTGCGCAATTCGGCACTCGCGGCGCGGGCCAGCGCAGCTACCTCGGCCAGGGGGCGCCCGGCGGCGGCCGCTGCGCCCACGAGCTTGTGGATCAGCACGGTACCCGCGATACCGCGGCGCCTTTCCGGCGCCACGGTATGGCGCAAGGCGGCGTCGTCCGCCACCAGCACCGTCTCGACCGGAATGCCTTCGCTGCGCGCCAGTTCGGCGGCCAGGCCGAAGTTGAGGCGGTCGCCGGTGTAGTTCTTGACCACCAGCAGGGCGCCCGCGGGACCGGCCGCCGCCCGGATGGCCGCCAGCACGGCATCGACGCTGGGCGAGGTGAAGACGTCTCCCGCCACCGCGGCGGTCAGCATGCCCTCGCCCACATAGCCGGCATGGGCCGGTTCGTGGCCGCTGCCGCCGCCGGAAATCACCGCGACCGGGCGATCTCCCGTAGCGGCCAGGGGCTGGCGCAGGATGACCTGCTCCTCGGCCAGCAGGGCCAGGCCGGGATCCAGGCTGACGAGGCCTTCGAGCAGTTCGCGAACCACAGCGGTGGGGCTATTGATCAGCTTCTTCATCGGGGACTCCTGAGGGCGAGAGGTCGCCGCAGTATGGCACGGGGTCCCGGGCCTGCCTGGCAGCGACCTGAACGGCCGGCTGACAGGCGCGCAACGGCCTTCCGCCGGACCGGGACGGCAGGCTATCGTTGGCGTCGGAAGCTTTTCACGACCGGGATGTCTCACGCTGTTAGCCAGCCGCTCTCCTGCGAGCGCACCCCACCGAGGTCCGTCATGCCGATCAAGATCGTTCCGCGCTCTGCCTGCCTGGGGTCGGAGATCACCCCCGAAGCCGTCTACCTGTCCCGGCGCCAGCTGCTCGGTGCCAGCGGCGCCCTGCTCGCCGGCGCCGCCCTGCCCGGCTGGGCGCTGGCGGCCGCTTCCAGCTATGGCGACGTCGAAGCCGCCAAGGGCCCGGACTGGTTCGAACGCAAGCTGCCTGATACCCGCTGGCAGGCGGCCACGGTCAAGGGCGAGGACATCACGCCCTTCAAGGACGCTACCCACTACAACAACTTCTATGAATTCGGGCCGGACAAGAGCGATCCCGCCGCCCATGCTGCGCAGTTGCCCACCCAGCCCTGGAGCGTGGTGGTCGATGGCGAGGTGGGCAAGCCCGGCACCTACGGGCTGGAAGACCTCTTCGGCCCCGACACCCTGGAAGAGCGCATCTACCGCATGAGGTGCGTCGAGGCCTGGTCCATGGTCATCCCCTGGCTTGGCTTTCCGCTGGCCAGCCTGCTCAAGCGCGTCGAACCCACCGGCAAGGCGCGCTACGTGAAGTTCGAGACGCTCAAGGACCCGCAGCACATGCCCGGCATGAATTCCAGCTTCGCCCTGCTGGACTGGCCCTATGTCGAAGGCCTGCGCCTGGATGAGGCCATGCATCCGCTGACGCTGATGACGGTGGGCATGTACGGCCGCGTGCTGCCCAACCAGAACGGCGCGCCGCTGCGGCTGATCGTGCCCTGGAAGTACGGCTTCAAGGGCATCAAGTCCATCGTCCGCATCAGCCTGGTGGCCGAGCAGCCACGCACCACCTGGCAGGGCATGGCGCCCAACGAGTACGGCTTCTATGCCAACGTCAATCCGGAAGTGGACCACCCGCGCTGGAGTCAGGCCCGCGAACGGCGCCTGCCCAGTGGCCTGTTCAGCCCCAACGTGCGGCCGACGCTGATGTTCAACGGCTATGGCGAGGAAGTGGCTTCGCTCTACAGCGGCATGGATCTGCGGAGAAACTACTGATGGGATTGCTGCTCTGGCGGGTCGCGGTGTTTGTCGCCGCACTCTGCCCGCCGCTGTGGTGGCTGTACCAGGCCTGGATCTTCGCCCTAGGTCCGGACCCGGGCAAGGCGCTGGTGGACAAGCTGGGGACCGGCGCCCTGGTGCTGCTGCTGCTGACGCTGAGTCTGACGCCGCTGTCGCGCCTCACCCGCTGGAAGCTCTGGCCGGTGATCCGCCGCCAGCTCGGCCTCTGGACCTTCACCTATGCCCTGCTGCACTTCCTCGGCTACCTGGCGTTCGTGCTGGGCTTCGACCTGTCGCAACTGGGCGTGGAGTTGCAGCGCCGGCCCTACATCATCGTCGGTGCCGCGGCGCTGCTGATCCTGCTGGCTCTGGCCGTCACATCCAATCGCCCCGCCATGCGCCGCCTGGGCAAGCGCTGGAAGGAGCTGCACCGGCTGGCCTACCTGGTGCTGGGCCTTGGGCTGCTGCACTACCTCTGGATCGTACGCTCGGACCTGGAAGAGTGGGCGCTCTACGCCGCTATCGGCGCCGCCCTGCTGGCCTTCCGCCTGGTAGATGGCTGGCGCCGTAAAAGGCGAAGTCGGGCAGCGGCCGTCCCTGCTCGCTGATTACCACCGCCCAGGCAGAGGGTTGACCCTCCATGCCTCGAATCTAAAGGGGTGGTATTAAAAACAGCTGTTGAGGTATGCGGATGGACCGCCACGGTTTGGCAAAGGGGTGGTATTGAACGGGCCTGGCGCCAGTGGGCCAGGCCGCTGCCCGAGGGCGGTCGATCAGCGCTGCGCGGCCTGGCGCAAGCCCTTCAGGGTGTTGAGCGGGGCATCCACCACGAAGCTGTTGGCCAGCCAGGACGGCACGCTGCCACCCGGCTCGCTCTGGGCCTCGTAGGTCACTTCCGAGCCGCCGTTCTTCGGCACCACGCGCCACTGGCCCTGGAAGCTCGCGACCCGTACGTAACCGTCGGCAGCGGGACGATAGTCCGGCTGGCCTTCGAGGGTGCGGGTGAAGCCGCCATCGGGAGTCTTCTGCTCGGTGATGTGCAGCACCACGTCACGGGCGGTCACCGGCCAGGGCATGTCGATGCGCATGTAGGTCCAGGCCTGGTTGTCCTGACGCTTGAGCACCTGCAGCGACTGGCAGCGGAAGATCCATTTGCAGGAACCCACGGGGTCGTCCTGCAGCTTGGCGATGGTGGCCGGATCGGCCTTGATCTGGACCACGCCGCGGTAGGCCTTGTACTTGGAGCCGGCGACGGCGCGGGTATAGACCTGGATGCCATCTTCCTGCTTGGCGAGTTGCCAGTCCTCGGCCTGGGCCAGGCCGGTGGCTGCGAGCAGGGTCAGGGCGAGGATGGAGCGAAGCGGCTTGTGCATGGGACGTCCCTTGTTGTTGTGGTTGTCGGAGAGCGCAATTCAAAACCGGATCAGGCGGCGGTTTCACCTTCGAGGCGCAGCAGGATGGCCATCGCCTCGGCACTGCTGGTGCCGCAGAACGCCAGCTCGGCCTGGAAGCCGCCGCACACCGCCGGGCGCAGCGGCGAGCCGAACAGGTCGCAGCGGTTGGTGCTGTCCAGATGGGCGCAGCGCACCCCGGAGGGCTTGCCCTGGGGCATGCGTGGCAGCGGTGAGGAGATCGAGGGCGCGATGCAACAGGCGCCACAACCCGGACGGCACTCCATGGGTGAAACTCGCAGATAAAGAGGCTTCAAGCTTAAGAGCAAGGCCGGGGCCTCACAAGCGAATCGTGACCAGATGCTGCCATCGAGTCATGAATGTAACATTCATTCGCACCTCGCCACGCAACCCCGCGGCCTTTCCACCGTCTTATCTGCGATGAGCGAGGCGGCTGGCCCGAGGGCGTGACGATGAAGCATTGGCTGGTGCTGGACCTGGAAGCGACCACCGACGAAGGCGGCTGGCCACTGGAGTTGATGGAGATCATCGAGATCGGCGCGGTGATGGTGGATGCGGCGGGCCAGGAGCTCGATCGCTATCAGAGTTTCGTCCAGCCCCGGCGGCTGCCGCTGCTGACGCCCTTTTGCCGCGATCTCACCCATATCAGCCAGGCCGATGTCGATAGCGCAGAGCCCCTGGAAAGCACCTGGCCGACGTTCGAGGCCTGGCTGGGCGCCTATGAGACCACTCTCGCCGGCTGGTGCAGCTGGGGCGATTTCGACCGCCGTCTGCTGGAGCGGGCCTGGCGCGAATACGATCTGCACACCCACCTCGCCCGGGTCCCGCATCGCAATCTCAAGCAGGCCTTCGCCAAGGCCCGTGGTCTGGCACGTCCGCTGGGCCTCACCGCCGCCCTGGAATCGGCGGGACTGGCCTTTACCGGGGTACTGCACCGCGCCGAGACCGACGCGCGCAACACCGCCAAGCTGATACCCGCCAGCCTGCCGGCCCTCGCGCGCTAGCCTCGTCTGGAGCGGTGACAGTGGGCCTCGGCCTTGGGCATACTCGCGACGGTCCCAACCGCTCTCGCACAAGGAAATCCGATGTTCAAGGTCAACGAATACTTCGACGGCACCGTCAAATCCATCGCCTTCAGCCTCAAGTCCAAGCCTGCCACCCTGGGCGTCATGGCCCCCGGCGAATACGAATTCGGCACCAGCCAGCTGGAAGTCATGCACGTGGTGGCCGGCGCCCTGACCGTCAAGCTGCCGGGCAGCGAGACCTGGGAAACCTTCGCCGCGGGCAGCCAGTTCACCGTGCCGGCCAATGCGAAGTTCCAGCTCAAGGTCGCGGAAGACACCGCCTATCTCTGCGAATACCACTAAGCTCGGGGAGCCGTACGGCTCCCTCGTCTTGGGCTCCGTCATTCGGCCGCGTGGGCCGGGTGGCGGGAGTCCGTTGTCCCGCCTGAACGCTTCCGCTTCGCCTCGGTCCTAAGCGACACCGCCGCTTTCGGAGTCGTCGCCATGTCGCCAGTCGCAGCCCAGGGCCCTCGCCAGCCGAGCCACGCCCGTCCCTTCGAGCACCAGCCCCGGAATCTCCCGACGCACGGGATAGCCCTTGCGCAGGGCGTCGAACGCCTGAGCCCGCGCCTGGGCCGGCAAGGCGAGGGTCGCGCGTAGCGCCGCATCGTCGTCGCGCGGGTCATAGACCGCACGACAGACGCGCCTGAAGGCCGTCGCCTCGGGCGTATCCGCACCAAACACCAGGCGCTCCAGCTGCTGCGGCGGCAACAGGTCGCTCAGACCCAGCCGCGGTGTTTCCCCGGTCCAGGCGCAGAAGGCCGCGTAGATCTGCGCCGTGCCGCGCCACTTGCCTTCCAGGCTGTGCCCGGCGATATGGGGCGTCACCAGCTGACAGAGACGGGCCAATTCAGGATCGATACCCGGCTCGCCTTCCCAGACATCCAGCGCCACCGCCAGCTCGGCACCACCAGCCAGATGGGCACGCAGCGCGGCGTTGTCGACTACCTCGCCCCGGCAGGCATTGAGCAGCCAGCTGCCCGGACGCAACCTCGCCAGGCGAGCGCCATCGAACAGGTGCAAGGTGCGCTGCTCGCCATCACGGATCAGCGGGGTGTGCAGACAGAGCACGTCGCAGCGCTCCAGTAACTCGTCCAGGCTGTGGAAGTCGCCCTGCTCGGTCGCCTGACGTGGTGGATCGCAGACCAGCACCGTCCAGCCCAGTCCGCGCAGCGCCTCGGCCAGGCGGCCCCCGACCTGGCCGGCGCCGACGATGCCATAGGTGCGCCGGGCCAGGTCGGCGCCAGCGCCATCGGCCAGCGCCAGCAAGGCGCCGAGCACCCAGTCCACCACGCCGCGGGCATTGCAGCCAGGCGCATTGCTCCAGCGGATACCCGCCTGATCCAGATAGCCGAGGTCCAGATGATCGGTACCTATGGTGCAGGTGCCGACGAAGCCGACCCGAGATCCGGCCAGCAGCGTCTCGTCGACGCGGGTGATGGAGCGCACCAGCAGCGCATCGGCGCGACTCACGGCGGCGCGGTCGAAGGCGCGACCGGGAAGGCGTTCGAGGGTGGCGTGGGGGCCGAAGAAGGCGTCCAGCAGCGGTATGTTTTCGTCGGCGAGAATGTGCATGCCTGGGCACTCGCAAGGGCGGGGACCGGCACTTTAGCAGGCCAGCGGCAGCCGGCAACGGTCGCCGCGAGGGTTGCCACCCGGGCCATGAGGACTAGACTATCGGCCCCGAAGCTGACCGAACGATCAAGTGACCGCCTCCCTGCCCCGCATCAGACGTGAATTCGGCGCCCTGCTCTCCCTGGCCGCGCCCATCGTCATCGCCCAGCTCTCCCATTCGGCCATGGGCTTCGTCGACGCCGTCATGGCCGGCCGTGTCGGCCCGCTGGACCTCGCCGCCGTCGCCCTGGGCAACTCCGTGTGGATTCCGGTGTTCCTGCTGATGACCGGCATCCTGCTGGCGACCACGCCCAAGGTGGCCGAGCGCCACGGCGGCGGGCGCAGCCAGGAGATCGGTCCGCTGGTGCGCCAGGCGCTCTGGCTGGCCCTGGGGTGTGGCCTCATCGCCAGCCTGCTGCTGCTCAATGCCCGACCGCTGCTGGTGGCGATGCATGTCGACGCCCAGCTGATCGGCCCGACCCTGCTCTATCTCAAGGGCATCGCCCTGGGCCTGCCCGCCACGGCCTTCTACTATGTGCTGCGCTGCTTCAGCGACGGCCTCGGGCGTACCCGGCCGGCGATGCTGGTGGGCCTTGCCGGGCTGGCACTGAACGTGCCGCTGAACTGGATCTTCATCCATGGGCACCTGGGCCTGCCAGCCTTGGGCGGCGCCGGGTGCGGCTTCGCCTCGGGCACGGTGATGTGGGCGATGCTGCTGGCCATGCTGGCGATCATCCGCACCGAGCGATATCGCGCCTGCGCCATTTTCGCCCGCTTCGAGCGACCGCACGGACCAACGCTGCGCGCCCTGCTGGCCATCGGCGTGCCCATCGGCATCGCGGTGTTCGCCGAATCCAGCATCTTTTCCGTGGTGGCCCTGCTGATCGGCGAGCTGGGTCCGACCGTGGTCGCCGGGCACCAGGTGGCGCTCAACTTCTCCGGTCTGGTGTTCATGGTGCCCCTGGCCCTGGGCATGGCGGTGACAGTGCGGGTTGGCCAGGCGCTGGGGCGCGGCGAGCCGCGCGAGGCGCGCTTTTCCGCCGGGGTCGGCATGGCCGCCGGGCTGCTCTGCGCCTGCGTTTCCTGCACCCTGATGCTGACCGCGCGCACGGCTATCGCCGGCCTCTATTCCCAGGACCAGGCGGTGATCCAGCTGGCGGCCTCGCTGCTGGTGTTTGCCGGCATCTTCCAGTTCTCCGATGCCATCCAGGTGACCGCCGCGGGCGCCCTGCGTGGTTACCAGGACACCCGCGCGACCATGGTCATCACCCTGCTGGCCTACTGGGGCGTGGGCCTGCCGGTGGGCTGGGCGCTGGGGCTGAGCGACTGGTTCGGGGCACCGCGGGGTCCGGCCGGCCTCTGGCAGGGTCTGGTACTGGGACTGACCTGCGCGGCCATCCTGCTGTCGGTGCGGCTGGCGCGCAGTGCCCGGCGACGCATCCACAGCGCCAAGCCCTTGCTACACTGACCCCCTCTCGTCGGACGGCCCCAGGCCGTTCAGGACGGGCGTTTCCCCCTTTCGCGAGCGTGCGGCTTCGATGATCTTTCGCCTGCTACAGCTGTTTTGCCTCTGCTTCCTGCTCATCGGCCCGGTCCAGGCTGCCCTCCCCGGGCTGCCGGGCGCCCAGAAGGATCAGGTCGATCCGCAATTCGGCCCGTCCCTAGACCAAGTGATCAAGACCCTGGAAAGCGAGCAGCAGCGCAATCGTCTGCTGGCGGATCTCAAGAAGCTGCAGGCGGCCCAGGCCAAGGCCGAACCCAGCGCCTCCCAGGGCGTGATCGGGTTGATCACCGACACCATGACGGTGGTCGAGCAACAGCTGCAGCGTGACAACCTGCGCGAGCGCTGGCAGTACCAGCTGGACCAGGCGGGCGCCGAGCTGGCCGCCCTGGCGCCGGCGCCCGAGCAGCGCCTCAACCTGCTTTCGGGTTTCGTCATCACCCTGGCCTTCTGGACCGGTTGCGCCCTGGGCCTGAAAAGCATCAGTCATCGGCTGCGCATCAGGTTCAGGCTCTCCGAGGAGCTTCCGCTCAGACCGCGGACCCTGGACCTGGTGCGTTTCGCCCTGCGCAAGCTGGCACCCTGGCTGCTGGCGTTCGTCATCACCCTGCTGGTATCCCTGTGGATGCCGGACTCCCTGGGCAAGACGGTGGCCGTCACCTTGGCCTATGCCGCCGTCATCGGCCCGCTGTTCGCGGCAACGGTGGTGGTGATCTGCTCCCTGCCCAGCGGCGCCCATCGCAGCCGGGCGCTGTTGATCCTGCGCCGCCGCGCCTTTCGCCCGCTATGGATCATCGGCAGCCTGGCCGCCCTGGGTGGCGCCGCCAGCGATCCGCACCTGGCCGAGACCCTGGGGCCACACCTGGCGGCGGTCATCGCCATCGGCGCCAACATCTGCGCGGCGCTGCTCACCGCCCAGTTCGCCCTGAGATTCCGCCGGCCCATCGCCCACCTGATCCGCAATCAGCCGCTGGCCAAGCGTCAGGCGCTGCACGGTCTGCAGGGCGTGCGCCATCTGATCGCCCGCCTCTGGCACCTGCCGCTGCTGATCCTGGTGGCGGTCTCGGTGGTGGCCACCTTCGTCTCCGCCGGCGATACCAGCGACGCCCTGCGCCGGGCGCTGCTGTTCGCCGTGACCATGGGCGCCGCCCTGGGCCTCAACGCCCTGGTGCGGGCGCGGCTGCTGCGCCGGCGACCGCACGGCCGCATCCAGGAGGCCTATGCCGAACGGCTGCGGGCCTTCTTCGTGCTGGTGCTGGGCATCGTCATCTGGCTGGTGGGGATCGAGCTGGCCCTGCGCGCCTGGAATCTCTCGCTGCTGAGATTCAGCCAGGGCGACGGCCATGCGGTCGCCAGCAAGTTCTTTGGCCTGGGTGGCACCCTGTTGCTGGCCTGGCTGGTGTGGATCCTGGCCGACACCGCCATCCACCGCGGCCTCAATCTGCATCGCGTCAGCCCGAACAATGCCCGCGCCCAGACCATGTTGCCGCTGATCCGCAACGTGCTGTTCCTGACCATCTTCGTCATCGCCCTGATCGTCGCCCTGGCCAACATGGGCGTGAACGTCACCCCGCTGCTGGCCGGTGCCGGCGTCATCGGCCTGGCGGTGGGCTTCGGCGCCCAGAGCCTGGTGGCCGACCTCATCACCGGGCTGTTCATCATCATCGAGGACTCCCTGGCCATCGGCGACTACGTCGACGTCGGCAATCACCTGGGCACCGTCGAGGGCCTGACCATCCGCACCGTGCGACTGAGGGATATCGATGGCATCGTCCACACCATCCCCTTCAGCGAGATCAAGAGCATCCAGAACTACTCGCGGCAATTCGGCTACGCCATCTTCCGCCTGCCGATTCCCCAGGCGCTGTCGGTGGACAAGGCCATCGAGATGGTCCAGGAAGTGGGTCGCACACTGCGCCTGGATCCCTTCATCGGCCGAGACATCTGGTCGCCGCTGGAGCTGCAGGGGGTGGAGAGCTTCGATTCCGGCATGGCGATCCTGAGATTCCGCTTCAAGACCGCGCCGATCAAGCAGTGGGAGGTCTCGCGGGCCTTCAACCTCAGGCTCAAGCGCTACCTGGACGACGCCGGCATCGAGTTGGCCTCGCCACGCATGAACGTGCGCTACGAGGTAGGCGGCTCGCCGCTGGATCAGGCGGCCCGGGGGAACGAAGCGCCGAGCGAAGGCTGAGGTCGCTGCCACGACCGTCGGTTCTCGCGGCGCTGCGGAAAAGCCTCTAGGGTGGACGTTACTCTGTCCTGGCGAGGTCCCCGACATGCCCCTGCGTACCCTGCTCTGCTATGGTGACTCCAACACCCACGGCACCCGCCCCCTGACCCAGCCCGGCGTGCTCGAACGCTTCGGCTGGGACGAACGCTGGCCCGGCGTACTGGCCCACGGGCTGGGCGCCGATTGGCGGGTGATCGAGGAAGGCCTGCCAGCACGGACCACGGTGCATGACGATCCCATCGACGGCCACCACAAGAACGGCTTCACCTATCTCCGACCCTGCCTGGAGAGTCAGCTGCCGGTGGACGTCCTGCTGCTGATGCTCGGCACCAACGATCTCAAGGCGCGGCTGTCGGTGACGCCCGCGGACATCGCCAGTGCGTTGCAGGTGCTGCTGGAAGAGATCAGGCGCTGCAATGCCGGCCCGGGCGGCGCCACACCCAGGCTGATTGTCATGGCGCCGGCGCCCATCGAGGAAGTGGGCTTTCTCGGCGAGATCTTCGCCGGCGGCGCGGCCAAGTCCCGCCAATTGGCCGCGCGCTATCGTCAGGTGGCCGAGGCCCAGGGCGCGGCCTTCGTCGATGCGGGCGAGATCATCCAAGTGAGTCCCGTGGACGGCGTGCATTTCGAGGCGGACCAGCATCGGCGGCTGGGGGAGCATCTGGTGGGGGTGGTCAGAACGGCCGCAAGCGCCTGAGCGTAGCGTGGACAACGGCGCAGCCTTGTCCGCGGACGCGAGACCACACAGTGGAAAACGCTGCGCGGTTTTCCACGCTACGGCTCCCTTGGCATCGGTCCGTTGGGCTTCGACGATGGAGCCGTCTCAACCCAACCTACGAGAGCCGGGCCCAAGCGGCGGTGCATCGTAGGTTGGGTTGAGCGCAAGCGAAGCCCAACAGGCCGAAACCATCGGGCTTCGACGATGGCACCCTCTCGGCCCAGGCGGAGTACCCTCACTCCACCTTCTTGCGAATCCAGTACAGATAACGCCCTTCCCCTTCGCTCTTTTCCACCAGTTCATGGCCCAGGAAGACGCAGAACTTGGGGATGTCGCGCTGGGTGGAGGGATCGGTGGCGATGACCTTGAGCAGGGCGCCGGGGGCGATGTCGCGCACCTTGTTGTGCAGCATCATCACCGGCTCCGGGCAGTTCAGCCCGCTGGCGTCGAGGGTGGCATCGGCTTCGAGGGTCATGGGGTCTCCAGGGATAGAACGGTTACAGCGATCTGCATTCAGAGCCTGATGGCGGCCTAGGGTTTCCGATCCAGGCGGCGCAGATGACAGGTCACTTCCTCGCGGTCGTGGTAGAGCTGCTTGCAGCCGATGGCGACCCGCTGACCGCGATCGGCGAAATGGGCGTGCAGGCGTTCGAGGATGCCGGCCACTTCCCGATAGCGCTGCTTCATCGGCAGCTTGAGATTGACCACCGCCTCGCGGCAGTGGCCCTCGCCGATCCAGCGCTCGATCAGCGCCGCGGTGCGCGCGGGCTTCTCGACGATGTCGCAGACCATCCAGTCCACCGGGCGCTTGGGCACGAAGGCGTAGCCGTCGACCTGCAGGTGCTCGACGAGGCCGGTATCCATCAGCGCCTCGTTCATGGGGCCGTTGTCCACCGCCGTCACCAACATCTCGCGGGCCACCAGCTGCCAGGTCCAGCCACCCGGGGCGGCGCCCAGATCGACGGCGCGCATCTCGGAGGACAGGCGGGTTTCCCAATCGGCACGCGGGATGAAGTGGTGCCAGGCCTCTTCCAGCTTGAGGGTCGAACGACTGGGCGCCTCGCGGGGAAACCTCAGCCGCGGGATGCCCATGGGCCAGAGCGCGGCGTTGCCCGGTTCGACCACGCCGACGAAAACCTCGCGCCCGCTGAGAAAGGTCAGCTGCAGCCGTGGCGCCCGGGCATCATCCACCAGGCGGCCGGCCTTGCGCAGCGCCAGGGTCAGGGGGCGCTCGAATTTCTTGCAGAAGGTGGAGAGCGCCTTGCCATCGTTGGTGTCGGGCATCTCCAGGGCCAGACTGCCGCAGACAGGATAGTCGGCCAGCAGCTCCAGCAGCGGGCCGATGCGGTCCTGCTCGGGCAGGCTGAGAAAGGCGCCACGGGACCACTGACGGGGAAAGATCAGCTCGGCGAAGGTGATGTTCTGCATCAACCGGGCGGCACCCTCGGCGTCGCCACAGACGAATTCGGCATAGGCCGCACCCGGCTTGCCCTTGGCATAACCGGCCACGCCGAGCAGCGCCGCCCGCTCGCCGAGCTCGGCGCAGACCTCGCCTTCGAATCCGGTACGGCACAGCAGCAACAGGGTATTCACGACGGGGCTTCCTCAAGGGGTCACGCAGGGCGCGCACTATACCCCAGCGCGCCCGCTGGGGAACGCCGGCGGCGCCTATCGGTCCAGTACTACACCTAGAAAAATCAGTCCGCCCAGCGCTGGTACGGGTCTCCTTCACGTTTCGAGGCTCGTACGGCCAGCGGGCAACCGTCGAAGCGTCGATAAGGAGACCCCTGATGCCAGCCCTGGACAGCCTCAAAAGCCTCAAGACCCTGCAGGTCGGTGAGCGCACCTACCACTATTACAGCCTGCCCGACGCGGCCCAGACCCTGGGCAATCTCGACAAGCTGCCCAAATCCCTCAAGGTGCTGCTGGAGAACCTGCTGCGCTGGGAAGACAACCAGACCGTTACCGGCGAGGACCTCCAGGCCCTGGCCGACTGGACCAAGACCCGCTCCGCCAATCGCGAGATCCAGTACCGGCCGGCGCGGGTGCTGATGCAGGACTTCACCGGCGTACCGGCAGTGGTCGACCTGGCCGCCATGCGCGAAGCCGT
Organism: Pseudomonas sp. SORGH_AS_0199; assembly: GCF_031453735.1. Classification (NCBI taxonomy): domain Bacteria; kingdom Pseudomonadati; phylum Pseudomonadota; class Gammaproteobacteria; order Pseudomonadales; family Pseudomonadaceae; genus Pseudomonas; species Pseudomonas sp. SORGH_AS_0199. The sequence goes on along the minus strand of NZ_JAVJAE010000001.1, from coordinate 2,713,641 downwards.
GGCCAAGGCCGGTGGCGATCCGCAGCGGATCAATCCGCTTTCTCCCGTCGACCTGGTGATCGACCACTCCGTAATGGTGGATCGCTACGCCAGCGAAAACGCCTACCACGAGAACGTCGAGATCGAGATGGAGCGTAATGGCGAGCGCTATGCCTTCCTGCGCTGGGGCCAGAACGCCTTCGACAACTTCCGCGTGGTCCCGCCGGGCACCGGTATCTGCCACCAGGTCAACCTGGAGTACCTGGGCCGCACCGTCTGGACCAAGGACGAGGACGGCCGCACCTATGCCTTCCCCGACACCCTGGTCGGCACCGACTCCCACACCACCATGATCAATGGCCTGGGCGTGCTGGGCTGGGGCGTGGGCGGCATCGAGGCCGAGGCAGCCATGCTCGGCCAGCCGGTGTCCATGCTGATCCCCGAGGTAGTGGGCTTCAAGCTCACCGGCAAGCTGCGCGAGGGCATCACCGCCACCGATCTGGTGCTGACCGTGACCCAGATGCTGCGCAAGAAGGGCGTGGTGGGCAAGTTCGTCGAATTCTTCGGCGATGGCCTGGCCACCCTGCCCCTGGCCGACCGCGCCACCATCGGCAACATGGCGCCGGAGTACGGCGCCACCTGCGGTTTCTTCCCGGTGGACCAGATCACCCTGGATTACCTGCGCCTGTCCGGTCGCCCCGAAGAGACCGTGCAACTGGTGGAAGCCTACACCCAGGCCCAGGGCCTGTGGCGCAATCCCGGTGACGAGCCGGTGTTCACCGACGTACTGGAGCTGGACATGGGCGAAGTCCAGTCCAGCCTGGCCGGCCCCAAGCGGCCGCAGGATCGTGTGCTGCTCGGCGAGGTCGCCAAGACCTTTGGCGATTTCACTGCCCTGGCGCCGAAAAAAGCCGAGGCCCCCAAGGCTGGCAGTGGCGTGGAAGTCCAGCTCGATGGCCAGACCTTCCAGCTGGAGGACGGTGCCGTGGTGATCGCCGCCATCACCTCCTGCACCAACACCTCCAACCCCAGCGTGATGATGGCCGCTGGTCTGCTGGCGAAGAAGGCTGCGGAAAAAGGGCTGATGCGCAAGCCCTGGGTCAAGTCGTCCCTCGCCCCCGGCTCCAAGGTGGTGACCGACTACTACAACGCCGCCGGCCTTACCCCCTATCTCAACGACCTCGGTTTCGACCTGGTCGGCTATGGCTGCACCACCTGCATCGGCAACTCCGGTCCGCTGCTCGATCCCATCGAAAAGGCCATCCAGGACGCCGACCTCACCGTAGCCTCGGTACTCTCCGGCAACCGTAACTTCGAAGGCCGGGTGCATCCGCTGGTCAAGACCAACTGGCTGGCCTCGCCGCCGCTGGTGGTGGCCTATGCGCTGGCCGGCAGCGTCAAGGTCGATCTGACCCAGGAGCCACTGGGCACCGGCAATGACGGTCAGCCGGTCTATCTGAAAGACGTCTGGCCCACCCAGCAGGAGGTGGCCGACGCCGTGCAGAAGCTCGACACCGCCATGTTCCACAAGCAATACGGCGCTGTATTCGACGGTGACGAGAAGTGGCAGGCGATCCAGGTGCCGGACGCCGAGACCTATGTCTGGGATGCCGACTCCACCTACATCCAGAATCCGCCCTTCTTCGAGACCATAGCCGGCGATCCGCCACGCATCGCCGACATCCACGATGCCCGCATCCTGGCGCTGCTGGGTGATTCGGTCACCACCGACCACATCTCCCCTGCCGGCAACATCAAGAAGGACAGCCCCGCTGGCCGCTACCTGGCCGAGCATGGCGTGGACTATGCCGACTTCAACTCCTACGGCTCGCGCCGTGGCAACCACGAAGTCATGATGAGAGGCACCTTCGCCAACATCCGCATCAGGAACGAAATGCTCGGTGGCGAGGAAGGCGGCAATACCTTCCACGTCCCCACGGGCGAAAAGCTGTCGATCTATGACGCGGCCATGAAGTACGAACTGGAAAACACCCCGCTGGTCATCATCGCCGGCAAGGAATACGGCACCGGTTCTTCCCGTGACTGGGCGGCCAAGGGCACCAATCTGCTGGGCGTGAAGGCCGTGGTCGCCGAGAGCTTCGAGCGCATCCACAGGTCCAACCTGGTGGGCATGGGCGTGCTGGCCGCTGCAGTTCAAGGACGGCGTGGACCGCAAGTCCCTGGGACTGACCGGCCAGGAAAAGATCGCCGTGCTGGGCATCGACGGTGTAGAGTTGCGACCGCACATGCCGCTAACCCTGGAAGTCACCCGTAAAGATGGCAGCCTGGACAGCATCGAGGTGCTGTGCCGCATCGATACGCTCAACGAGGTGAACTACTTCAAGGCCGGTGGCATCCTGCACTACGTGCTGCGGGAGTTCCTGGCGAAGCCGGCGGCCTGAGCCAGCGTCAACGGACGCCCGGCAGCCTGGCTGCCGGGCGTTCTGCTGTCAGGAGGCTGCCAACAGCTGACTCGCCTCCCGCCCAAACCCCTCGACCACCTCCTGCAAGGGTCCGAGAAAGCGCGGGTGGATCAGCCACAGCTGGATTTCCGGCTTGAAGTCCTTCAGCGGGATCACCGCCAGGCGTTCGCGGTGGGCGCTGCAGGCCAGCAGCGGTGCCGGGACCAGGCCGAGGCCCTGACCGTCCGCCACCAGGCCGAGCTGGAGTTCGGTGCCATAGGTCTCCAGGTTGATGCGCAGCGCCTGGCCCTGCTCGGCCAGGGTCCGTTGCAGGCTGGCGCGAAAGCCACAGCCGTCGGGGTTGAGTACCCAGCCCTGGCCCTGGATATCGGCCAGCCGCTGCGCCTTGGCCGGCGCCTGGTCGCGGGCACAGACCACCTGCAGCGGCATGGCGCCCAGGGCCTGGGCCTCGATGTTGTCGGGGAACACCTTGTTGGCCGGAAACAGCACCAGGGCGCCGTCCAGCTCGCCATGCTCGATACGGCTGACCAGCACACTGCCCCAGCCCGTCGCCACCTGGGGGCGCAACTCCGGATAGCGGGCGCGGATCTCCCGTACCGCCTGCAGCAACAGCGCATCGCCCAGGGTCTGGGGCACGCCCAGGCGCAACAGCCCGGACGGCGGGGCATCGCCCGCCACCCGTTCGCGCAGGGCGTCCATCTCGCGCAGGATGGCGCGGCAGTGGCCGTAGACCTCCTGACCCAGACGGGTTGGCTTGAGCGGCTTGGTGTGGCGGTCGAGCAACTCGACACCCAGATCCTGTTCCAGGCTCTGCAGCCGGCGGGTGATGGCCGGCTGAGTGAGCCCAAGGGACAGGGCAGCGGCATTGAGGGAGCCGCTGCGGAGCACCGCGACAAAGGCTTCGATATCGTCGGTCTTCATGAGGAGGCGTCTGACTTCCCGTGGCTGGACATGCGCCTCAAGCATAACGCAGCCCCCCTCGCCTGTTTTGGGTTTAGCGTTGCGCCAGCTAATGGGTGAATCCAGAGCAGACCAGCTTTAGTCAGGTGTAGGCAAGGATCGCAGGGTACTGACCATTGACCGCATAGCGCCCGACCTCCAGCACCTTGTAGGCCAGGGGGTCGTGCAGGCTGTGGGTGCGCACGTCGCGCCAGAAGCGATCCAGGCCCAGGCGGTTGTGGGTGGCGCGGGCACCCCGGGCGTCGAATACCCGGGTGGTGACGTCCAGGGCGGTGCGGGCGGCCAGCACCTTGGCGCTGGCCACGGCGATGGCCGTCTCGCCGCGCAGGTCGGTGGTAAAGGCGGCATCGGCGTCGAGCAGGTCATCCACCCGCCGTGCCGCCACCTCGGCGAGGGCCACGGCGCCCTGCAGGGCGATCCAGAGTTCGCCCACCTGGCTCAACACCAGTTGATCCTCGCTGGCGCTGGCGGCGAGGGAATGCACCCAAGGCCGCGCTTCTGCATGCAGATAGCGCCGCGCCTCGCGCAGCGCGCCCTGGGCGGCGCCCAGGTAGTACTGGGTGAAGGCCGACTGGTTGACCGGGGTGCGGATGACCGCGGCGAAATCGCCAGCGTCTTCCAGGTCGCAGACCTGGACCTCCTCCGCGCTGGCCCAGACGTCGTCAAGGGTGAAGCTGCCGCTGTCGCTGCGGGCCACGCCGAAGTGGTCCCAGTCACCGGCGTAGGCCAGTCCGGGCCGGTCCGCCGGCAGGGTGACCATCAGGCGTGCACCGCTCTCCCGGTCAAGGGCGCTGATGGTGAGTCGATCGGCAAAGGCGGCGCCGCTGCAGAAGCCCTTGCGCCCGGTCAGGCGATAACCGCCGCCAGGACTCGGCGTGGCGAGGATGTCGTCGTCGCGTGGATTGACCACCCCGGCCAGCCACAGCCGTCCCTCGGCGATCTCCGCCAGCAGCCGATCGCGCCGCGGCTGGGGTTCGCGGCGCAGGTTCACGGTATTGAGCAGGTGATAGCCAAAGAGCAGGCCGACCGAGCCGTCGCCGGCGGCGATCTCGCGCAGCACCCGCATGGCCAGCGACCAGGGCTGGCCGGCACCCCCGAGCCGCACGGGTATGACCAGGTTGGTCAGGCCGCTGTCCTTGAGTCGTTGCAGCTGGGCGTCGGGACGAATGCGGTCGCGTTCGTCGGCCACCACCCTCGCGGCGAATTCCGCGCCGATCTCGCGGGCCAGCGTCAGCCAGCCAGCGGCATCCTCGATCGTGCTCATCTAGTCCTCCAGGGGGCCGAGGCCCAGGTGATCTCTCAGGGTCGAACCCTGGTACTGGCGCCGGAACAGCCCGCGACGCTGCAAATGCGGCACCACGCTCTCGCTGAATTCGACGAAGGAACCCGGCAGGTAACCGGGGGAAATCACGAAGCCGTCGCAGCCGCCGGCCTCGAACCACTCGGCCAGCTGGTCGGCGATCTGGGCAGCGGTACCCACCAGCTGCGGCACCCGGACGCTGGCGGCGTAGCTGCGACCCAGTTCGGCCAGGGTGGTGCGCGGTCCCAGCTCCAGCAGCTTTTCGGCGGCGGCCGGCGGCAGGTCGCCGACCTCGACCACCTCGCCCAGGGCGGTGTCCAGGGTGAAGCGCGACAGGTCGATATTGAGCTGTGAGCAGAGGGTGATCAGCCCCACCTCCGGTTGCGCCAGGGCGTTGTGTCTTTCCTGCTTGGCGCGCGCCTCGGCTTCGCTGCCGCCGATGAAGGGCATGACCGAGGTAAGGATCTTGCAGCCATCCGGCGACCGCCCCTGCTCCCGCACCTGGCGGCGGACGTCGTCGCGAAAGGCGCGCATGGCGGCGAGATTCGGCTGGATGGTGAAGATGGCCTCGGCCCAGCGCGCGCCGAAGCGCCGGCCGCGACCACTGGAACCGGCCTGGATCAGCACCGGGCGCCCCTGGGGACTGCGCGGGATATTGAGCGGGCCTTCCACGCGGAACCAGTCGCCCTGGTGATCGAGGGCGCGCACCTGCGCGGGATCGGCCAGCACGCCGGCGTCCCGATCCAGGCGCAGCCCCGCGGGTCCCCAACTGCGCCACAGCTTGACGGCCACCTCGACGAATTCGTCGGCGCGGTCGTAGCGCAGGTCGTGTTCCAGGTGGCGCTCCTTGCCGAACAGCCGGCCCTCGCTGTCGTTCATCGAGGTGACGATGTTCCAGGCGGCGCGCCCGCGGGACAGGTGGTCGAGGGTGGCGAAGGCCCGGGCCACGTGGGCGGGTTCGTAATAGGTGGTGGAGCGGGTGCAACCCAGCCCCAGGTGGCGCGTATGGGCCACCAGGTAGGAGAGCAGCGGCAAGGGGTCGAGTCGGGTGGCGTCCTGGGCGCCGAGGCGCAGAGCGGTTTCCCGCGAGCCGCCGAGCTGGTCGCCCACGGCCAGGCGGTCGGCGAAGAACAGGAAGTCGAACAGCCCCTCCTCCAGCGCCTTGGCCGCGCGGACGTAGTAGTCCGGGTCGAGGAAGTCGCCCTGGGTCTCGGGGTGGCGCCAGACGGCATGGCTATGGACCACCGGGCCGGCCAGCAGGAAGCCGGCGAGGTGCAGGTGGCGACTCATCGGCTAGCCTCCCGGGGCGCTTGCAGGTAGCGATTGAAACTCTGGTCATAGAGCGACTCGACGTCATAGGGCTGTGGCAACACCCCGGCCTTGACCAGGAAGTCGGCGGTCTCCTGGCCATCGCTCAGGGTCTGGGCGCTGATTGGTTCGACCCAGGTGGCGTCGCGCCGGAACCAGCGTTCGGCGATGGCCTGATCGGAGTTGTTGCGCCTGGCCCAGGCCTGGGCATAGACGTCGACGTGGTCGCGCGCCCAACTGCGGGCGCGTTGCAGGCGGGCGACGAAATCGCCGATGGCGGCGCGGTTCTCGTCCAGGTGCTGGGTGTTGGCCACCACATAGACCGGCGCTGGCATCAGGTCCTTGGCGGTGACCAGCACCCGTCCGCCCTGGCGTTCCACCATGCTGACATAGGGCTCCCAGGTGGCGGTGGCGTCCAGGGTGCCCTGGCTCAGGGCGGCCACGGCCTCGGTGGGCATCAGGTAGCTGTAGCGCGGGGCGTCGCTGGGCAGTCCGGCCTGTTCCAGCGCCGAATAGACCAGCTGCTGGCTCCAGGAGCCCTTCCAGATAGCCACGCGCTTGCCGGGCAGGTCCGCCACCGTCTTGATCGGCGAATCCTTGCCGACCACGATGGCGGTGCCGTCCGGGCGGTTGCGGGTCACCGCCACCACCTTGACCGGTCCCCCGCGCGCGGCCAGAGCGATCACCGGGGTGTCGCCGACGATGCCCAGGTCGATGGAGCCGACATTGAGCGCTTCCACCACCGGCCCCCCGGCGTTGAATCTCTTCCACTGGATCTGGTACGGCAGATCCTTCAGCTCACCGGCCTGCTCCAGCAGGGTACTGCTGTAGTAGAACTGGTCACCGATAGTGAGGGTGACCGCCTGGGCCAGGCTGGCGGAGGTGCCGGCCAGCAGGCCGGCGGCGAATAGCAATCCCTTGATCACGAAGGCGTCTCCTCGAAGATATCGGGAGCGCTCCGTGGGTACGGTCGCGCGGTGGGTGGGTCAGCAGGCTTCAGCCGGTGCGACGGGCGGCGGCCAGGCGCGCGGCGACCTTCTCACGCGTCAGGGGGATCAGCTCGCGACCGTATTCGACGGCGTCGTTGAGCGGATCGAAGCCGCGGATCAGGAAGCTGTCCACGCCCAGGTCGTAGTAGTCCAGCAAGGCATCCGCCACCTGCTCGGCGGTGCCCACCAGGGCGGTGGAGTTGTGCCCGCCACCGACCAGGGCGGCGATACCGGTCCAGAGTCGGCGATCCACGCGATCGCCCAGGGCCACGGTATCGCGCAGGCGCTGGGCCCCGACCGCTTCCGGCTTGGCCGGATGCACGGCGCCTTCCGCGGCCAGGCGCGCCTTGGCCTGTTGGCGAATGGCCTCGGTCTTGGCCCAGGCAGCGTCCTCGGTGTCGCCGAGGATCACCCGGAAGGAGACGTTGAAGCTGGGGGTGCGGCCATGGCGCGCCGCCTCGGCGCGGACCGCAGCGATCGTCTCGCGGGTCTGGGCCAGGGACTCGCCCCAGAGCGCAAAGACATCGGCGTGCTTGCCGGCCACCCGCAGGGCGGCTGGCGAGGAGCCGCCGAAATAGACCGGCAGACTCGGCTGCTGCAGCGGCTTGATGGCGGAGAAGCCCTTCGCCACCCGGTAGTGCTCGCCCTCGTGGTCGAAGGGCTGGGTGCTGGTCCACTCCTGGCGCACCACGTCGAGGAATTCCTCGGTGCGGGCGTAGCGCTGGTCATGATCGAGCCAGTCACCGTCCTTGCGCTGCTCGCCGTCGCTGCCGCCGCTGATGATGTGTACCGCCAGGCGGCCGTCGAGCAGATGGTCGAGGGTCGCCAGCTTGCGCGCCGCCAGGGTCGGGGCGACGAACCCGGGCCGATGGGCCAGCAGGAACTTGAGCGTCTGCGTCGCCTGCCCGGCCAGGGCAGTGACCAGGAAGCCATCGGGTTGATCGGACCAGTAGCCCACCAGGATGCGATCGAAGCCGGCCTGCTCATGGGCCTGGGCGAAGCGGGTGACATAGCCCTTGTCGAAGATGGGACCGGAGGGGGCGATGATCTCCGAGGTGAGGCGATGGCCGATCATGCCGAGGAACTGAACGCTCATGGTGGTGAATCTCGTGCCGAGGTAAAGGGGACGCCTTCCGGGAAGGCGTTGGCTGGGGTTCACCTTAGGCAGGCAAGGCATAAGAAGGAAATTCCTTATGCGCATATCCTAATGCGAGATTTATTTATAAGGCGCATTTAAAGACATGGAGTACTAGATTTTCTATCGCGGTCTTGGCGGTCCGGCACGTGGCCGTTCCTACGAGACTTCAGCATTGTGCTGATCGCGGCCATGGGCCGCTCCTACGGGATATCCGGCTACTGTAGGAGCGGCCCACGGCCGCGATCAGCCGCCGTAGTGTGGAAAACGGCGCAGCCTTTTCCACTGGAGGACTTCGCTGCGAAGGGTGCCCTCACCCCAGCCCTCTCCCAGAGGGAAAGGGGGCGGTCCGAGCGAGCGTTGAGAGGCGTTCCTACCGCGGCAGACCCGGTGGTCTGTTGCCCTTCAACGGTGGAGCCGTCTCAACCCAACCTACGGTGCTATCCCGTAGGTTGGGTTGAGCGCAGCGAAGCCCAACAGGCCGGGGAAGACCCTACCGCTGCATGCCCCACTTCTTCACCGTCAGCCGTTCCAGGGTGGCGAACACCAGGCCTTCCACCAGCAGGCCGATGATGATCACCGCGGCGAGGCCGGCGAAGACGCGGTCGGTGTAGAGCTCGTTGCGATTCTGGAAGATGTACCAGCCCAGGCCGCCCTTGCCGCTGGAGGCACCGAATACCAACTCGGCGGCGATCAGGGTGCGCCAGGCGAAAGCCCAGCCGATCTTCAGGCCCGAGACGATGGCCGGCAGCGCCGCCGGGATGAGGATCAGCCCGACGTACCTCAGCCCCTTGAGGCCGTAGTTGCGCCCCGCCATGCGCAGGGTGTCGGAAACGCCGAGAAAGCCCGAGTAGGTGTTGAGCGCCATGGGCCAGAGCACCGAATGCACCAGCACGAACACCAGGCTGTTCTCGCCCAGGCCGAACCAGAGCAGCGCCAGGGGCAGCAGGGCGATGGCCGGCAGCGGGTTGAACATAGAGGTCAGGGTGCCGAGCAGGTCGCGACCGAACTGGGTGGACACGGCCAGGGCGCTCAACGCCAGGGCCAGGACCACGCCCAGCAGATAGCCCTTGAGCAGGGTGCCGAGGGAAATGGCGACCTTGGCCGGCAATTCGCCGGTCACCAGGCCATCCCAGAAGGCCGCGGCGGTCTGCAGGAAGCTGGGTAGCAGCAGGTCGTTGCCCTGCCAGCGGGCGGCCACTTCCCAGGCCAGCATCAGGATCGCCAGGATCACCAGCTTGCGTAGCCAGGCCTGGCTCCACAGGCGCGTCACCAGGGGCAGCTCGACCGCCAGCGGCAGGTCGTCGAGGGGCGCGAGGTCCCGTTGGTATTCGGCCCGCACCGGGGGCTGTCGAGTCATGGGTCTACCTCGAAACTAGTAGGAAATGCGCCCCTGGACGATGGCCTGCTGCAGGCGCAGGCGCTCGTCGGCGACCTCCGGTGGCAGGGTCTGAACGTCGTCGGGGAACAGTAGGTTGTGGATGCGCAGTGCGGTACTCTGGAATTCGGCGCCGCCGAAGTCTTCGAGGCCGAACTGGTGGCAGTTGAGTTCCGCGCGGACCCGGCCCGGATGGGGCGACAGCAGCAGGATGCGATTGCCCACCACCAGCGCCTCTTCGATGGAGTGGGTGACGAACAGCAGGGTGAAGCGCACCTCGTCCCAGAGCGCCAGCAATTCTTCCTGCATCTTGCGCCGGGTCAGGGCATCCAGCGCAGCGAAGGGTTCGTCCATCAGCAGGATCTTGGGCTGCATGGCCAGGGCGCGGGCGATGGCCACCCGCTGCTTCATGCCGCCGGAGAGATGATGCGGATAGGCATCGACGAAGCGCGCCAGGCCGACCTTGTCGAGGTAATGCAGCGCCCGCTCGCGCGCCTCACCACGACTGGCCTGGCGACTGGCGAGCAGCGGGAACATGGTGTTCTCCAGCACCGTCTTCCACGGCGGCAGCTGGTCGAATTCCTGGAACACCACGATGCGATCCGGTCCAGGGCCCCTGATCGGCTGGCCATCCAGGCGGATCTCGCCGTGCAGCGGCGGCAGAAAACCCGCCACCGACTTGAGCAGACTCGACTTGCCGCAGCCGGACGGCCCGAGCAGCACGAAACGGTCGGCGCCATGCACCTCGAAGGACACCTGGTGGGTAGCCCGCACCCGGCGCTCGCGAGTGCGGTATTCGAGGTCGAGATCTTGCACCTGCAGCAGCGGCTGGGTCTGCGCCAGGGTCAGGTGCGGACGGGAAGCGAGAGGGGCATTCATGGTCGTCTCCGGTATTTAAAGGTTGCTCAAAGTTTTGCGAGCTAAAGCCAAACGAGGCGAAAAGACCGGAGGAAGCGGAATTTACGGGTGGTAAATGAGCATTCCGACGGGCTTTTCAACGCGGTTTGGCCGACGCGCAGCAGACTTTGAGCAAGCTTTCAAAAAGGTGCATCGCCCTGGATGGTCGTGCGATACAGCTTGCGCCGCAGATGATTGGGGCAACCGGCCGCCAGGTGCAGCAGCGAGCGGTTGTCCCAGAACACCAGGTCGTGGGGCTGCCACTGGTGGCGATAGAGGTGCTCGGGCTTGACGCTGTGGGCATGCAGCTCGGCCAGCAACTCGCGACTCTCGTCTTCCGGCAGGCCGACGATATGGGTGGTGAAGCCCTCGCTGACGAACAGCGCCTTGCGGCCGTTTTCCGGATGGGTGCGCACCACCGGATGCACCACCGCCTTGACCTCGGCCAGTTGCGCGGCGGTCAGGGTCGGCCGCCAGTTGCCCTCGAACTTCGGCTTGGCATAGGTGGCGGTGTAGGAATGCTCCGCCTGCAGGCCGTCGACCTGGCGCTTGAGCGCCGCCGGCAGGGTGTCGTAGGCCAGGTGCATGTTGGCGAAGAGGGTATCGCCGCCCTCCTCCGGCAACTCCTGGGCATGCAGCATGGACCCCAGGCTCGGCAATTCCTTGTAGGAGAGGTCCGAGTGCCAGAACTTACCGGCATCGCCCAGGCCGATGGGCTGGCCGTCTTCGACGATGTTGGAGACGATGAGGATCTCCGGGTGGCCGGCCAGGTGGAATTGCTTGAGGACATGGATCTGCAATTCACCGAAGCGGCGGCTGAAGGCAATCTGCTCCGCGGGGGTGATGCGCTGGTCGCGGAACACCACCACATGGTGGTCCAAGTGGGCGCGATGGACATGGGCGAAGTCTTCGGCATTGAGCGGCTGGGCCAGATCGATGCCGAGGATCTCGGCCCCCAGGTTGCCGAAGGGACGGATCTCGAAAGTCTCGCCGGCGGCCGGACGGGGGGATGCGAGGGTCATGGGAGTGTTCTCCTTGGTGGTCCAGCTCAGCTGCCGGGACGCTCGTGGGCTTCGGGGAAGAAGTAGTCCTGCCAGGCGGCAGCCTGGTGTTTCAGCACGCCCAGCTCATGCAGCTTCTGGGCGTAGACGAAGGTGCGCTGGGGCTCGACGGTGAAATCGATCTCCGGGTCCCCGACGATGCGCTGCACCAGGGCCAGCGGCAGCTTGGAATGCTCGACGCGGATATAGGCCTCGGCGGCCGCGGCCTTGTTGGCGCGGATGAAGGCGGCGGCCTCCACCAGGGCGTCATAGAAGGCGCGATAAGTCTTGGGATTCTCGTCGTGGAATTTCTCGGTGGTGTAGAGCACGTTGAAGGTGCCCGGTCCGCCGAGGACGTCGTAGCTGCTGAGGATGCGATGGACTCGGGGATTCTCCAGCGCCTGGTACTGGAACGGCGGGCTGGAGAAATGGGTGGTGATCTCCGCGCCGCCCGCCATCAGGGCGGCGCTGGCATCGGGGTGCGGCAGACTCACGCTGATGGCGTCGAATTTCTTGAACTGGGCGTCGCCGAAGACCTTGGCCGTCTCGATCTGCAGGGTGCGCGACTGGAAGCCCACGCCCGCCGCCGGCACGGCGATGCGGTCCTGGTCGGTCAGGTCGCTGATCGACCTGACCTCGGCGCGATTGCTCAACAGGTAGTTGGGCATGGCGCCCAGGGCGGCGATGGCCTTGACGTTCTGCCGGCCGCGGGTGCGATCCCAGACGGTCAGCATCGGCGGTACCCCGGCGGAGACCACGTCCAGCGCGCCGGCCAGCAGCGCCTCGTTCATGGCGGTGGCGCCGGAGATGCTGTTCCAGTCCACCTGGATGTCCAGCCCGGCGGCCTTGCCGTGCTTTTCGATCAGCTGCTGATCGCGTACCACGTCGAGGATCAGATAGCCGATGCCGAATTGCTGGGCGATGCTGATCCTGCCCTCGGCGGCGGCATTGCCCGCGAAACCCAGGGCACCCACCACCGCGGCGATAACCGCCAATCCCTTCCCTACCCTGCTCATCATCCCGCTCCGTGCCGACTGGCTACCCGAAAGCGTTATAGGCTAATGAGCTGTTATAACTTTTGGTAAAGACGGAATTTGACTAACCATATGCACGGAGATGCAGGACCGGGTGAATTCGACCGCTGGAAAGGTCCTAGCCTTCAAGCAGCTGTCGCAGGCGCCGCACGGCGCTGGCCGGCGTAGTAAGCACCGAGCCGCCCCAGGCGGCTTCGCTGGCCGATTGCGCGGCGGTCATGGAAAACTGTGCGAAACAGAGCACGTCATAGTCGCCGCGTAGCCGCTCTGCAGCCGCCGCGATAAGGGCGTCGTGGCGGGCCTGGTCTCCCGCATGCAGGGCTTCCAGCGCGCCTTCGCAAAGGATTGGTGAGATATCTACCGTCTGGCCGCGGCGGCTTGCTTCGACCTCGAAGTCGCTGACGATGGCCGCGCCCGCCGGGCCGAAGGTGGTCAGGGCGGCGATGCGACCGCCCCTGGCCAGGGCCTCCTGCACCATGGCCTCGTTGGGCTTGAGGATCGGTCGCTGATAGCGGCGCTGGCAGGCTTCGATGGCGCTGGAAAAGGCCGAGCAGGTAAAGAGCACGGCGTCGGCCTGGGCGCGAAAGGCATGCTCGGCCAGGTCCTGAATGCGCTGGTCCAGCGCTGGCGTACTGCCGCCAGCGGCGCTGGCGTCTTTCGACAGCGAATCGTCCCAGAGATCGAAGCGCAGCGCCTGGGGCCAATCCTGGGCGAAGGCCGCGTTGATGGGCTCGATGGCGATGCGGGTGGCGTGAATCAGAAAGATGCGTTTGGCGGCGGTCATGGTGATAGCGCTCCAGGAAGGGCCGCCTGAACGGCGACGGGTAGCTGGCGGAAGCGCCTAGCGGACGTCGAGGATGATCACGCCGTCGGCGTCGGCGTAGAGCTGATCGCCGCTGCGGATCGTCTGCCCGGCGAAGGTCACCGGCTCGCCGACCTGGCCTTTGTTACGCTTGACCGACTTGCGCGGCGAGACGCCCAGCGCCTTGATGGCCAACGGCAACCCGGTCAGCACCGCCTTGTCGCGAACCTGACCATAGATGAGCGCACCGGCCCAGCCGTTCTTCACCAGGTCCTCGGCAATGATGTCGCCGAGCAGCGCGCAGCGGTCGCTGCCACCGCCATCGACCACCAGCACGCGCCCCTCGCCCGGCTGCTGGCTGAGTTCCTTGATACGCGAGTTGTCCTCGAAGCACCTGACCGTCAGCGCCGGTCCGGCGAAATCGGTGCGGCCGCCCAGGTCCTGGAAGATCGGCTGCAGGACCCGCGCCTGGTCACCATGCGCGTCGCAGAGGTCGGTGGTCTTGAAGGTCATGGTGGTGCTCCTTGATGGTCGAAAGATCGGTCAGGCCGTTACCGTTCGCCGTGCCAGCAACTGGCCGGTCACGACCACGATGAAGACGCCGAGGACGCCGGCGGCATAGGGGACCCAGTGCATGTCACCGGTACCGAGCCACCCCTGCAGGAGTTCATCGCTGGCAATCAGCTTGCCGGCGATCCAGCCGAGCAGTGCCGCGCCGGCCACCACCAGCCAGCGAAACCTTTCCATGAGCTTCAGGATGAGCTGGCTGCCGAAGATGATGATGGGGATGCTGATGAGCACCCCGGTGACGGCCAGGCCCAGATGGCCTTGAGCCGCGCCGGCCACGGCGATGACGTTATCCAGACTCATCACCACATCGGCCACCATGATGATCCAGATCGCCTGGCCCAGGGTGGTACCGGCCTTGACGTCGGCCTCGTCGTCTTCGGGCACCAGCAGCTTGATGCCGATCCACAGCAGCAGCACGCCGCCCACCACCTTGAGCAGCGGCCAGCCCAGCACGTAGCTGGCGACGAACAGCAGCAGGATGCGCAGGATGACGGCCCCGGCCACGCCACCCAGGATGGCCTTGCGACGTTGCGCGTCCGGCAGGCGCCGACAGGCCAGGGCGATGACCACGGCGTTATCGCCGCCAAGCAGGATATCGATGATGACGATCTGGAGCAGACTGGTCAGGAAGACCGGATCGGACAGGGCGGTAAGCAAGGTGGACCTCGTCTATTTGGGGGCTGACGTCCCTTGGGCAGCAGCGGCCCGCAATGATTTCAGGTCATTAATATTGTCTTTTATATCAATACAGAACAATATTTGCCAAGCCTGAAATCCAGCGTTCGCGGACCGAGAACGCTGCGTTGGCCAGATACCAATTTCCGGGTGATGCCGGCTCTCCTAGCATTCCCCTACCTCTCTACCTTCTCGCAATTGGACCGGATAGCCCATGAAGTTTGCCCTGGATTCCGCCTATACCGGCCAGCTCACCCTCGGTGACCGGCAGTACGCCTATGCCGATCTCAAGCGCCTGTTCGACGCCGACGCCCTGGCCCGCCTGCCCTATTCCCTGCGCCTGCTGGTGGAAAACGTCGCCCGCTGCTTTCCCGAGGCGCTACCGCCGGTGCTGGCCCGGGCCCGCGGTGAAGGCCCGCCATGCGAGGCGCCCTTCCTGCCCAACCGCCTGATGTTCCATGACACCACCTGCCTGCCCGCCCTGGCCGACTTCGCCGGCATGCGCGACATGGTGGCCGAACTGGGCGGCGATCCGAGCCGGATGAATCCGCGCATCCCGGCGGTGCTGACCATCGATCACTCGGTGATCGTCGAGCGCTTCGCCGAGCCAGGTGCGGTGGAAGCCAATCTGGACATCGACTATCGCCGCAACACCGAGCGCTACCAGTTCATCAAGTGGGCACAGAAGAGCCTGGACAACTTCAAGGTGGTGCCACCAGGCACCGGCATCATCCACCAGGTCAACATGGAGTCCTTGGGCACCGTGGTCTGGGAGAGCGAGACCAGTGACGGCCAGCCGCTGCTGCACCCGGATGGCATGGTCGCCACCGACAGCCATACACCGATGATCAATGCCATCGGCATCCTGGGTTGGGGCGTCGGCGGTCTGGAAGGCCAGGCGGCCATGCTGGGCGAACCGGTACCGATCAGCTTTCCCGAGGTCATCGGTATCCGCGTGACCAACGCGCTGCGTCCGGGAGTGACTGCCACCGACCTTTCCTTGAAAGTCACCCAGTTGCTGCGTCAGCGCGGCGTGGTGGGCAAGTTCGTCGAATTCTGCGGACCGGGGCTGTCGGGCCTGAGCTGGGCCGCCCGCGGCACCCTGGCCAACATGGCGCCGGAATACGGCGCGACCGTGGTGTTCTTTCCGTTCGATGCCGTCACCATGGAATATCTGGCGCTCACCGGCCGCAGCCCCGAGCTGCGCGAGCGGGTAGCCGCCTACCTGGAAGCCCAAACGTTATGGCGCCACGACGGAGATCCCGAACCGGTTTTCACCGAGGTCATTCATCTGGACCTCGCCAGCATAGAGCCCAGCGTGGCTGGCCCGCACCAGCCGCACCAGTGGCAGCCACTGGCTGAAGCCGCCAACTCCTTTCGCGCCGAGCTCCGCGCCGAACCGGCTGCGGCACTGATCGCCCGCTCCAGCCAAGCCGCAGCGGATTACTTCGAGCCGAGTTTTGGCCAGCCATTGACCCACGGCGCCATCTCCATCGCCGCCATCACCAGTTGCACCAACACTGCCAATCCGAGCCAGATGATCCAGGCCGGGCTGCTGGCGCGACGAGCACGGATGCGCGGCCTGACCCGCAAGCCCTGGGTGAAGACCTCGCTCTCACCCGGCTCCCGGGTGGTGGCCGATTATCTGGGTGAAGCCGATCTGCTGAGCGACTTCGCCGCGCTCGGCTTCGAGCTGGCCGGCTTCGGCTGCATGACCTGCATCGGCAACTCGGGCACCTTCGAAGCCCATGTAGAGGCCTTCGCCGACCAGGGCCTGAAGACGGTGGTGGTACTTTCGGGCAATCGCAATTTCGAAGGCCGGGTCAATCCCAAGGCGCAGTTCGGCTACCTGGCCTCGCCGGCTCTGGTGGTCGCCTATGCCCTCGCCGGCAGCATCGACGTCGATCTCGAACAGGCCGCGCTGGGCCTGGATCAAACCGGTCAGCCGGTCTACCTGCGCGACCTGATGCCGGACGATGACGAAGTCCAGGCCCTGGTCCGCGCAACGGTGCGGCCCGAACTGTTCCGCCAGCGCAACGCCACCCTCTGGGACGGCACCCACCATTGGCAGGCGTTGTCGGCCGAGGGCAGCGTGCGCTTTCCCTGGTCGCCAAGCTCCACCTATCTGCGCCGTCCGATCTATCTGCAGGGCATAACCCCGGAGCCGCCGGCGTCGCTGGCCGTGCGCGACGCCCGGGCGCTGATGGTGCTGGGCGACAACATCACCACCGACCACATCTCGCCCGCCAGTGCCATTCCCCTGGAGAGCCCGGCCGGTCGCTGGCTGGTGGACCATGGCGAGGCGCCGGAAGACCTCAATCAATACTCGACCCGGCGCAGCAATCACGAGGTGATGATGCGCGGTGCCTTCGTCAACCGCGCGGTGAAGAATCGCCTGCTGCCGGCGCATCCGGGCCAGGGCGGCTGGGCGCGAGCAGCCGACGGCGAGGTATTGCCGGTATACGACGCCGCCCTCAGCTGGGTCCGCCAAGGCACGCCGCTGGTGGTGTTCGCCGGCATCAACTATGGCGCCGGCTCCAGTCGCGACTGGGCGGCCAAGGCCCAGGCCACCCTGGGCGTCAGGCTGGTGGTGGCGCAGAGCTTCGAGCGGATCCACCGCAGCAACCTGATCGGCATGGGCATCTTTCCAGTGCGCTTCCCGGCCGGGCAAACCGCCGAGAGCCTGTGTCTGACCGGCGACGAGCGCCTGGACTTCGCTGGCCTGGATGAACTGCGGGTAGGGATCAATTCCATCACGCTGCAGATCATCCGTCCGGACGGCCGGAGTGACAGCGTGGCCCTCGAACTGCCGCTGGATTCCAGCCAGGAGCTGCTCTACCTGTGTCAGGGCGGCATCCTGCCCTATGTGATCCGCAAGAGCCTCGGCGAACAAGGGAGTTGAACCAGGGGCCTCGGTACACCGAGGCCCTAACCCTACAGCCACCTTGGACCGGTCATTTATCCCTAAATTGTATTTTGTGTATTTACAAGACAATTGGATTCGTCTTACCGTGCCTTACATGGCTCACGCCCGACAAGAACGACAACAGGAGAGCAATACATGAGCAAGCGCATCGCCTTCGTTACCGCCGGCATGGGCGGATTGGGAACCGCCGTCTGCCAACGCCTGGCTCGGGATGGCTTCACCGTCATCGCCGGCTGTGGCCCGGACTCGTCGCTCAAGACCGACTGGCTCGCACAGCAACGCAAGCTGGGCTTCGACTTCATCGCCGCCGAAGGCAACGTGGCCGACTGGGAATCCACCCGGGCGGCCTTCGCCAAGATTCGCGACGAGGTCGGCTCCGTCGATGTGCTGGTCAACAACGCCGGTACCGCCTGCAACGTGGTGTTCCGCGACATGCAACCGGGTGACTGGCAGACCGTCATCGATACCAATCTCAACTCGCTGTTCAACGTCACCCGGCAGGTGATCGACGGCATGACCTCCCGCGGCTGGGGCCGGATCATCAACATCTCGTCGGTCAACGCCCAGCTCGGTCAGGTCGGCCAGGTCAACTATTCCACCGCCAAGTCGGCGATCCGCGGCTTCACCCGGGCCCTGGCCCGTGAGCTGGCAGCCCGCGGCGTCACGGTCAATACCGTCTCGCCGGGTTACATCGCCACGCCACGGCTCAAGGCGCTCACCCGGACCGAGCAGATGGATCGCATCGTTCATGAAATTCCGATGCGCCGCCTGGGTACGCCGGAAGAGATCGCCTCCATGTGCTCCTGGCTGGCGTCGGACGAATCGGCCTTCGCCACCGGCGCGGACTTCTCCCTCAATGGCGGCCTTCACATGAGCTGATCGCTACTCCGCCACCGAACACAACGACAACCACAACAAAAGTTGTATTTTGGAATCAGGAGATACAGATGCTCTCTCTGCTCGGCTATGGAATGATCGTGACCTTCATGGCGCTGATCATGACCAAGCGGCTGCCGCCCTTGGTGGCCTTGACCATCATCCCCATCATCTTCGCCATCATCGGCGGCTTCGCGCCGGAGATGGGGCCGATGATGATCGATGGCCTGCGCAAGGTTGCGCCCACTGCCATCATGGTGATGTTCGCCATCCTCTATTTCGGCCTGATGTTCGATACCGGGCTTTTCGATCCCATCATTCGCACCTTCATCATGCTGATCAAGGGCGATCCGGCCAAGGCGGTGCTCTTCGCCACCCTGCTGGCCGGCATGGTGTCCCTGGATGGCGACGGTTCCACCACCTACATGATCACCCTGACCGCCATGCTGCCGCTGTTCCGCCGCTTGCGGCTGAATCCGCTGATCCTGCCCTGCGTGGTCATCCTCGCTGCCAGTGTCACCAACCTGCTGCCCTGGAGCGGCCCCATGGCGCGGGTCGCCGCCGCACTGCAGGTGGAAACCAGCCAGCTGTTCATCCCGCTGATCCCGCCGATGATCGTGAGCTTCATCGGGGTACTGGCGTTGGCGTTCTGGCTGGGGCTGCAGGAGCGCCGCCGCCTGGGCCTGCTGGCGGCGCCGGGCGGTAATCCCCTGCGCGCCACGGGTATGGATGAAGACATGGGTGATCTGCTCACCCTGAGCGATGAAAACGCCGAGCTGCGGCGGCCCAAGCTGTTCTGGTTCAACGCCCTCCTGACCCTGGCGCTGATGACCTGCCTGGTGATCGAACTGCTGCCGCTGCCGATCCTGTTCATGGTCGCGTTCTGCATCGCCCTGACCATCAACTACCGGCACATGGACGAACAGCGGCGGCGAATTTCGGCCCACGCACCCGCAGCCCTGACGCAGATCTCGATCTTCATCGCCGCCGGCATCTTCGCCGGCATCCTCTCCGGGACCGGCATGGTCAAGGCGATGTCCGGCTCGCTGCTCTGGGCCCTGCCGGAAAGCTGGGGCAACTACCTGGCGCCCATCACCGCGCTGCTGAGCATCCCCGGTACCTTCTTCATGTCCAACGACGCCTTCTACTATGGCGTACTGCCGGTGCTGGCCCACGCGGCCGAGGCCTATGGCATCGGTGCGGCAGAGATCGGCAGGGCTTCGCTGATCGGGCAGCCCGTGCACCTGCTCAGTCCGCTGGTGGCCTCTACCTATCTGCTGGTGGGCCTGGCCGGGGTGGAGTTCAGCGACCACCAGAAATACACCATGAAATGGGCGTTCGCCCTGAGCTTTCTGCTCATGGCGGTCTCCATGGCCCTCGGCCTGTTCCCGCTCTACTCGGCCCGCTGACGGCCCCGGCGACGGTGTGTCCGGCGCCGTCGTCCGCTCCGGATGGCCGTGGTTATGGTAACGTCAGGGCGATCCGCCAGACCCGGCTGGCCAGCCTCTTCCGTACCTGCGCTCCGGTACCCGTCGTCCAGAAGACTCCCGATGAAAAAAGACCTCGCCGAACAACTCGCCCCGCGCATCATCGATCTTGCCCGTGCCCGCTCGATGAAAGCCGGTGATCCGTTGCGCGAAGAGGCCTTCGCCAAGGAACTGGGCGTTTCCCGCTCACCGGTGCGCCGCGGTTTTGCCCTTCTCGAAGAACTGGGCCTGGCGCGCAAGGAGCCCAATCGCGGCTTCTTCCTGACCCGTAATGCCAGCACCATCGAGCAGGCGGCCCTGCCCAGCGAGGACGATCCCTACGAGGAGCTCTATCTGCGGGTGGTGGACGACATGCTGCGCGGCGACATCCGCAGCAGCTTCTTCGAGGCCGAGTTGCTGCGCCGCTACCAGATTCCCCGCGGCCAGTTGCTCAAGGTGCTCAATCGCCTGGCCAGCGAGGCCATGATCGAGCGCCGCCCTGGCCAGGGGTGGGAGATCAACACCTTCCTGCATGACAGCGAAGCCCATATCCAGAGCTATCGCTTCCGCATGGCCATCGAGCCCTTCGCCCTGCGCGAGCCGGGCTACCGCATCGACAAGCGCGCCTTCGCCCAGGCGCGCCAGTGGCAGCAACGATTGCTGGACGGCGAGCTCTTCACCCTGTCCCGCGCGCAGCTGTTCGAGATCGGCTCCAGCTTCCACGAATTGCTGGTGCGCTGCTCGGGCAACGTCTTCCTGCTCGAAGCCATCCGCCGGCAGAATCAGTTGCGCCGCTTCATGGCCTATCGCTCCAACGTCGAACGCTCGCGGCAGATCGGCCAGAGCCAGGAACACCTGCACATCCTCGACCTGCTCGAAGGCGGCAGTCGTGAAGAGGCGGCGCTGTTCCTGCACCAGCATCTCGACGTGGTCAGCCGGCTCAAGGCTGCTCAGGATCGCCAGCTCGAAGCCGCCGAAGAAGACGCGGCAAAGCAGCCCGCCTGATCTACCCACCTGCCTGAACCCTTCACTTCCCCTGCCCGCCCGTCCTCCGCACGGGCGCTGAGCGCCCGCGTTCGCACGCGACGAATCGCACCGCATTTTTTGTCCTGCGCCATTGCACGAATTGTTTTTAGGTGACATAAAGTACAAAGCGTTCTGGCCAGGCGTTGACCCTTGCCGACTTAGCCACCAGACCGACTTCCCCACAGAATCTACAAGGAGAAAACAATGCGCATTCTGGTCCTGCCCTGCGATGGTATCGGCCCCGAAATCATCCAGGCGTCCATGTCCGTGCTGGATGTCGCCAACGAGAAATTCGGCTTGGGACTGACCTTCGATTACGACGACGTCGGCTTCATCAGCCTGGAGAAGCACGGCATCACGCTGCGCGACGAGACCCTGGAAAAGGCCAAGACCTACGATGGCGTGATCCTCGGCACCCAGTCCCATGCCGACTACCCGGCGCCCGAAAAAGGCGGTCGCAACGTCTCCGCTGGCTTTCGTATCGGTCTCGATCTCTATGCCAACGTGCGCCCGGCGCGCACCAGACCCTTCCTCGCCTCCAACATGAAGGAAGGCAAGAGCATGGACCTGGTGATCATGCGCGAGGCCACCGAGGGCTTCTATCCGGATCGCAACATGAGCCGCGGCTGGGGCGAGGTGATGCCCTCACCGGACATGGCGCTGTCGACCCGCAAGATCACCCGCCACTGCAGCGAGCGCATCGCCCGCCAGGCCTTCGAGCTGGCAATGAAGCGCCGTCGCAAGGTCACCGCCATCCACAAGGCCAACAGCTTCCACATGACCGACGGCCTGTTCCTGGAATGCGTGCGCAACGTGGCCAAGGAATTCCCCGAGGTGCAGCTGGACGACCTGCTGGTGGACGCCTCCACCGCGCACCTGGTGCGCAACCCCGAGCGCTTCGACGTGCTGGTGGCCACCAATTTCTATGGCGACATCATCAGCGACCTGGCCAGCGAACTCTCCGGCAGCCTGGGCCTGGCCGGCTCGATCATGGCCAGCAACATCCACTGCTGCGCCCAGGCCCAGCACGGCTCGGCACCGGACATCGCCGGCCAGGACAAGGCCAACCCGGTGTCGATGATCCTGTCCATCGGCATGATGCTGCACTGGATGGGCGAGCACCGCGGCAACGCCAAGCTTCAGGAAGCGGCCGCGGCGATCGACCAGGCGGTGGACAAGGTGCTGGAAGATCCGGCCAAGCGGACGGCCGACCTGGGCGGCAGTCTGGGCTGCGCCGCCTTCGGCCAGGCGGTGGCCCAGGTCCTGCGCGGCTAAGGCCATACCCGCGTCTCCCGGGGCGTGCGCGCCCCGTTCATCCCGGATAACAACAAGGAAAAATCACCATGGCCACGCCGCTCCTGGGCTGCATCGCCGACGACTTCACCGGCGGTACCGACCTCGCCAGTACCCTGGTGGCCCAGGGCATGCGCACCGTTCAGGTACTGGGCGTGCCGGACCGTCCGCTGCCCAGCGACGCCGATGCCGTGGTGGTCGCCCTCAAGACCCGTACCCTGCCCGCTGCCGAAGCGGTCGCCCAGTCCCTGGCGGCCCTGGCCTATCTGCGCGAGCTGGGATGTCGGCAATTCTTCTTCAAGTATTGTTCCACCTTCGATTCCACCGCGGCCGGCAACATCGGACCGGTCGCCGATGCCCTGGCCGAGGCCCTCGGTGCGCGCCTGAGCATCGCCTGCCCCGCTTTCCCCGAAAACGGTCGAACCCTTTACCTCGGCCAGTTGTTCGTCGGCGACCAGCCCCTGGCCGAGTCGGGCATGCGCCACCATCCGCTGACACCCATGACCGACAGCAACCTGGTGCGGGTGCTGCAGGCGCAGACGTCCCATTCCGTGGGCCTGCTGCGCCTGCCCCAGGTGCGCCAGGGCAGCGCAGCCATTGCCACCGCCCTGGCCGACCTCCAGGCGCAGGGCGTCCGCCATGTCATCGTCGACGCCATCGACAACGCCGATCTGCATGCCATAGGCGCAGCCGTGGCGGATCATCCTCTCGTCACCGGCGGTTCCGGCGTGGCTCTGGGGCTGCCGGCCAACTTCCGTCGCCGGGGTCTGCTGGCCGCCCATGCCGAAGCGTCAGCCCTACCGGCTGCGCCCGGTCTGGCTGCCGTGCTGTCGGGCAGCTGTTCCACCGCGACCCGTGGCCAGGTGGCCCTCTGGCTAGAGCACCGGCCTGGCTTTCGCCTCGATCCGCTGGCCCTGGCCGCAGGCGAGGATCAGGTCGGCGCTGCCCTGGAGTGGGCCGCAACGCGACTGCCTTCCGAGCCAGTACTCATCTACGGCAGCGCCGATCCCGGGGAGGTGCGCAAGGCCCAGGCCCAGCTGGGCGTGGAGCGCGCCGGCCAACTGGTGGAAGACGCCCTGGCCCGCATCGCCCAGGGCCTGCACGAAGGCGGTGTGACCCGGCTGGTAGTGGCTGGCGGCGAAACCTCGGGCGCAGTGGTCAAGGCACTTGCCATTGACAGTCTGCGCATCGGTGCACCCATCGCCCCGGGCGTACCCTGGACGCTGGGCAGCGGCGCCCGGGGGGCCATCGTCCTGGCGCTCAAATCCGGCAATTTCGGCACGCCGGACTTCTTCGAACGGGCCCTAGCCGTCGCCCCCTGACCCTTGCAAGGATCGCCCATGAGCGGCTCTGCGCCACGCTACGATCTGGTCAGCCTGAACGTCTTCCGGGCGGTGGCCCAGGAGCGCAACGTCACCCGCGCCGCGCGGCTCTGCCATCTGGCCGTCTCCGCCGTGAGCAAGAGAATCAGCGAACTGGAAGACCAGGTCGGGGTGCCACTGTTCATCCGGCACGCCCGTGGCATGGGACTCACCCCGGCCGGCGAGACCATGCTGCACTATGTGGAGCGGGTGCATGGCGATCTGCGACTCATGCAGCTGGAGCTCAACGAGCACGGCAGCGGCGCCACCGGCCATATCCGCCTGCAAGCCATCACCTCGGCGCTGACCAACCACCTGACTCCCGATCTCGCCAGCTTCATGGGCCTCTATCCGCGGGTCGATTTCGACATCGAGGAGCGGGTGGGTGGCAGCATCGTCCAGGCGGTCGCGGAAGGCCGGGCGGACGTGGGCATCGTCGCGGCCGATACCGCCGCCCTGGACCTGGAGACCTTCGCCTATCGCCGCGAGCGACTGGTGGTGATCGCCGCTGCGGATCACCCCCTGGCCGGGCGTGACCGGGTAAGCTTCGCCGAGACCCTGGACCACGAATTCATCGGCCCCCACGTGGAAAGCTCGATGAACGCCCTGCTCTCGCGCCAGGCGGCGCTGCTCCAGCGCGGCATCCGTCAACGCGTGCGCATCAGCAGCTTCGAGGCCATGTGCCGGCTGGCGGCGATTCGCCTGGGCCTGTGCGTACTGCCCGAGTCCATCGTGCGGCCCTATCTCAAGCCGATGAAACTGGTGGCCCTGGAACTGGACGAAGCCTGGGCCAGTCGCGCCATCGTCGTAGTGGTGCGGCGCTATAGCGCGCTGTCACCGGTAGCCAAGGCCTTCGTCGGTCATCTGCGCCCCTGAACCCTGCAACCGGATCCCTGTACAACGCCATGTCGACTTCCCGCTTCGCCCCTCGCCCCTGGTGGCCCACCCCCTTCGTCGGCCTGCTCGGCGGCTGGCTCGCCAGCCTGGTGCACTGGCCGTTGCCGTGGATCACCGGCGCCCTGATCGCCGTAACCCTCTGCCGCTGCCTGGGCTGGCGCATCACTGCCATTCCCCACGGCCGCCCCGCGGGGCAATGGCTGATCGCCACGGCCATTGGGCTGCACTTCACCCCGGCGGTACTGACCGAGGTCGTCAGGCACCTGCCGCTGATGGCCTTGGCAGCGGTTGCCACGCTACTGCTGGCGCTGGTGGGTATCACCGCCGTGCAGCGCCTGGGCACGGAACGCAAGACCGCCTTCTTCGCCTTCATGCCAGCCAACTTCGCCGAGATGATCAATCTGGCCGAACGCCATGGCGCCGATGCGCCCAAGGTCGCCGCCGCCCATACCCTGCGGCTGGTGATCATCGTGCTGGTGGTGCCGCCCGCCATGCTCTGGGGCGTGCCGGGTATCGCCCAGGCCGCCCATGTCCCACCGCCGCCGGACTGGCGCTGGCTGGCACCGCTGCTGGCTGCTGGGCTGGTGGCGGCCCTGGCCTGGAAGCGCCGCGGCTGGCCCAATCCCTGGATGTTCGGCCCCCTGGCCCTGTGCTGCCTGGTCACCGCCTCCAGCGGCCTGGTCACCAGCCTGCCGCCGACGCTGAGCCACCTGGCCCAGATGCTCATCGGCGTCACCCTGGGGTGCCACTTCGACCGCGCCTTCTTTCGCCGCTCGCCGCGCTTTCTGCTGCTGGCAACCCTCTACACCCTGCTCTGCCTGGCCGCCACCTTCCTGATCGCCTGGCTGCTGGCCCAGGTATTCGCCCTGCCCTTCACCACCCTGGGCCTGGGCATGACACCGGGCAGCACCACCGAGATGTACCTGACGGCGGAGGCCCTGGGGCTGGGTGTGGGCACCGTTACCGCCATGCAGATTCTGCGTCTGGTGGTGGTGATGGCAGTGGCCGAGCCGCTGTATCGGCGCTGGTGCGCACGCTCGGTTGAGCCGGTGACCAGGGAATCGCCCTAGCGCCCGCTGCAACGTCGTAGCGCGGTCGGACGCGTGGCGAGCGGCAAGGAGAGGGGCTGCGGCCTTGCCCGCAGCCCGGCCCGGATGCTGTCAGCTGCCCAGTGCCGGTCCCACTCGTGCCTCGGACTGACCGCTGGCGGCCAGCTCGCGGGCGACGAAGCCGTTGCGGATCTGCTCGTCGAGAAAATCCCGGACGAAGGCCGCACCAGCGCTACGCCCCTTGGGCACGGCCATGGCCTGACGGATCTCGGTGAAGCTGTCGGCCAGCACCCGGTAGCCGGCGTGAGCCCGGGCATAGGCCTCCAGCGGTTGGCGCACGCCGGCGGCGGCGTCCAGGCCCTGGTCGACGAACCAGTCCACGGCGGCTGCCGAGGTCGGCGCCCGCACCAGCTCGGCCTGGGTCAGGGTACGGCTCAGGTAGAGGTCGTAGGCGGCGCCCTGCCCCACGGCGATACGGCGGCCAGCCCGGTCCAGCTCGGCGACGCCCTGAGCGGGATCGGCGTCCCGCAGCAGATAGGTGCCCTCGATGATGACGTAGGGATGGCTGAAGTCGATCTGCGCCGCCCGTACCGGTTCGATGGCCAGGAAGGCCAGGTCCCAGGCGTCGTCTTCGAGGGCGGCGAAGACCTTGCCGGCGGCGTCGTAGGTGCTGAACTGCACGGGCACGCCCAGACGCTCGGCCAGGGCGTGGGCCAGGGCCGCGGAGACCCCGGCCGGCTGGCCATCGGCGCCACGCTGCGCCAGCACCGGATTACCGTAGTTGATCGCCGTCCGTAGCGCGCCCTGGGGGGCGAGGTCCGCGAGTACCGCTGAGCTGGGGGTCATGGGAGAACTCCTTGGAGGTCAGGTGGTGGCCGCAGCGGCGCGGGTATCGTCGTCGCCACGGTCGAGACGGATCAGCAGGGTCATGATGAAGGCGATCGCCAGCAGCGCACTGAGAAACAGCAGGCCCGCCGAGGCGCTCTGGGTATTGCCCTTCACCATGCCGATCATGAAGGGTCCGACAAAGCCGCCCAGGTTGCCAATGGAATTGATCACGGCGATGGATACCGCGGCCGTGGAGCGGCTGAGAAACAGCGTCGGTAGCGCCCAGAACGGCGACTTGAAGCTGTACAGACCGGCCAGCGCCAGGCTGATCAAGCCGATCGCCAGGTAGGGATCGCGCACCAGTCCGGCCCCCACCAGCGCCACCGCCGCGACCGCCAGCGGTAAGGCCGAGTGCAGACGCCGTTCGCCGTGGCGATCCGAACGTCGCGACCAGGCGATCATCACCAGGGTGGCGACGATGTAGGGAATGGTGGCGATCAGACCGATCTGGGTATGGCTCAGCGCGGAGGAGAAGCCCTTGATGATCTGCGGCATCCAGTAACCCACACCCAGGCTGCCGCACTGGTAGACGAAGTAGATGAAGGCCAGGTAGAGCACCTTGGGATTGCTCATGGCCTTGAGCGCGCCGAAATGCCTGACGTCCTTGCGCGCCTGGCGATCTCGCTCCAGCTCGGCGAGCAGCCAGACCTTTTCTTCATCTGCCAGCCAGCGTGCCTGTTCGGGCCGATCGGTGAGGTAGAGATAGCACAGCACTCCGAGGAACACCGCCGGGATGCCTTCGAGAAACAGCATCCAGCGCCAACCGCTCCAGCCCAACCAGTGGACGTTGTCCATGATCCAGGTCGAGAGCGGCGCGCCGATGACGTAGGACACCGGGATCGCCGCGGTGAAGAGTGCCACCGTGGTGGCCAGTTCGCGTGAGCGGAACCAGTAGGTCAGGTAGACGATGATTCCGGGAAAGAAACCCGCCTCGGCCACCCCCAGCAGAAAGCGCAGGATATAGAGGTGCATGGCGGTCTGGGCGAAGGCCGTGGCCGCGGCGATCACCCCCCAGGTGAGCAGGATGCGCGCGATCCACACCCGCGCGCCAAAGCGTTCGAGCAGGAGGTTGCTCGGCACCTCGAACAGGAAGTAGCCGATGAAGAAGATACCCGAGACGAAGCCGAACACTTCGCTGGACAGCGCCAGCTCGGCGTTCATCTGCAACGCCGCGTAGCCGATGTTGGCCCGATCCAGATAGGAGACGATGTAGAGCAGGAAGACGAAGGGGATGATGCGCCAGGTCACCTTGCGGATGATGGCCTGGTCCCGGCTCACGGGGGTGGTGTTCATGATGGCCTCACAGGGCCGCAACGGGGCGGCCGATCTTGTTGTTATGGGATGCGGCGACGATCTTCAGCGGCTGAAGATCAGGCACACCGGGCTGCCGCAGCGCACCGCCGTGCCGGTGGGTTCGAGGATTCCCCGGGTCTCGTCGACCAGGAAGGTGACGATGCTGTCGCTGTCTTCGTTGAGGGCGAACAGCTGGCGGCCATCCGGCGCCAGGGCGAAGGCGCGTGGCGTGCGGCCACCGCTCGCCAGGCTGCCGAGCGGCGTGGGCAGCCCGCTCCGGGGATCCAGCGTGAAGACCATCAGGCTGTCGTGACCGCGATTGGAGGTGTAGAGCAGACGCCCGCTGCGATCCAGTTCGATGGCCGCTGCCCGGCTATTGCCGGTGAAGCTGGCCGGCAGCGTCGAGTGGATGGCCAGGGGTTCGAGGACACCGGAACGGGCAGCGAAGGCATAGGTGGTGAGGGTCGAATCCAGCTCGTTGACCACATAGGCCCGCGGCAGGTGCGGATGGCAGACCAGATGCCGCGGCCCCGCGCCTTCGCGGGTCGCCACCTCGGCCACCGGCACCAGGCGTCCGTCGTGAAAGGCGAAGCTGAAGATCCGGTCCAGCCCCTTGTCCGGCACCAGCACGAAGCGGCCACTGGGGTCGAAGGGATTGCAGTGGGGCTTGGCATGGGGCTGTTCCTGGCGGTGCGGCCCGGGTTCGCCCTGCAGCTCCAGCAGCTGGACCAGCGGCTCCAACCGGCCATCCAGGGTCACCGGCAGTACCGCGAGACTGCGACCGAGGTGATTGCTCACCACCAGATGGCGATCGTCCGGCGCCAGCGCCAGGTGCACGGGATTGCGACCGCCGCTGGCTTGCCGGTTGAGCAGGGTTAGGCAACCGCTCTGGCGGTCGACGGCGAAGGCGCTGACCGCCTGTTCGTCGCCATGCACCGTATAGAGACGGTCACCCGCCCGATTGAGGGTCAGGTAGGACGGATTGATCAGGTCGCCGACCACCTGGACGAGTTCCAGCGCGCCTGCGGGCGTGACCCGGTAAACGCTGATCCCCTCCCCGCGGGCCTGGCGGGCACGGGTGGTTCGGCTGCCGACATAGGCGTACATAGGGCTCTCCTGGCACCGGCTGGAAGGGTCCGACGTCCGCGCCAAGGCGAACGTCCGACCTGCTTGCGCCACCTTAGGCAACCCGCTGCCCAGCGAAAATTGACCTTTGGCCAACGCAGCGTTCGCGCCTGGCGAACGCTTGCCAGGTGGCTGTTTCAGCGTTCGCTGTAGGGCACGCCGCCGCGCGCCTTGTCTTCCGGCTCGGCTTCGACGATCTGCACGATGACGCGGTCGGCAGCCACCCCGAAGCTATCCACCACCGCCTCGGTGATGCGCTTCATCAGCAACTTCTTCTGTTCGGCACTACGGCCCTTGACGGCGTGAACGATGATTTCCGGCATGGATGTCTCCTAGGACTGGGTACGGTGTTCCGCGGCGATCGGGCGCGTCTCACCCGTCTCTACCAGGGTGCGGGTGGCGTCGGCCGAGCCATAGATCCAGAGAATCTTCATGGGCTCGGTCGCCGAGGCATTGCGAAAGCGATGGGGTACTCCAGCGGGGATATAGGTGACGTCCTGGGGTGCGATGGTGAATTCCTGGCCATCGATATCGAAGATCGCCCGGCCCTCCACCAGCATCACGCTCTCTTCACAGTTGTGGAAATGGAAGGGAATCTGCGCTCCACCCTGGAATTCGGTGTAGCCGTTGATGAAGGTGCGCGCGCCCAGGCCCGCGGTCACCAGCGGCGTGGTGGCGGCGCCACCGCCGCGGTCGTGCTTGGCGATGGCCTCGGGTTTGAGTAGCCAGGCAGCGGAATTGGTCTTGATCATGAAAGTCTCCTTGGGTCAGGCCTGAGCGCCCTGCCAGACGGTCTTGACGTTGGTGAATTCACGAAT
Organism: Pseudomonas sp. SORGH_AS_0199; assembly: GCF_031453735.1. Taxonomy (NCBI): domain Bacteria; kingdom Pseudomonadati; phylum Pseudomonadota; class Gammaproteobacteria; order Pseudomonadales; family Pseudomonadaceae; genus Pseudomonas; species Pseudomonas sp. SORGH_AS_0199. The sequence continues at coordinate 2,684,133 of NZ_JAVJAE010000001.1, read as the reverse complement.
GCCCCACTCGCCCAGTTCGCGGCCATACCCGGACTGCTTGATACCGCCGAAGGGCACCCGTGGATCGGAAGCCACTAGCGCATTGATGAACACCGCGCCCGCTTCGAGGCGCCGGGCGAGCCGCTGGGCTTTCGCCAGATCACGGGTCCAGAGGGCAGCGCCCAGGCCGAATTCGCTGGCGTTGGCGACGCGGATCGCCTCGTCCTCGTCGGCGACCCGGATGATCGCGGCCACTGGCCCGAAGGTCTCCTCGCGGGCCACGGTCATCTCCGGGGTCACCTGGTCGAGCACGGTGGGTGGATAGAAGAAGCCCGGCCCTGGAAGGGGCGTACCGCCCAGTACCAGGCGTGCACCTTCGGCAAGACTGAGCGTCACCTGGCGCTGCAGATCCTCGCGCAGACCGGCGCGGGCCAGCGGACCGATCTGGGTGGCACGCTCAAGCGGATCGCCCAGCCGCAGGCTGGCGGCAGCGGTGGCGAAGGCCTCGGTGAAGGCATCGGCCACTGCCTCGGCGACGATGAAGCGCTTGGCGGAAATGCAGCTCTGACCGGCGTTGCCAAAGCGCGCCTTGACCGCGGTCTGCGCGGCCAGGGCCACGTCGGCATCGGCCAGTACGATGAAGGGGTCCGAGCCGCCCAGTTCCAGCACCTGCTTCTTCATCAGTGCGCCGGCCTGGCTGGCCACCTGCTGGCCGACCGCGGTGGAGCCGGTCAAGGTGACGGCGGCGATGCGCGGATCGGCCAGCACTCCGGCCACTTCCCGCGCTTCGATCAGCAGCGTTGCCACCAAGCCAGTGGGCAGGTCGGCCTCGGCGAACGCCTGCTCCAACGCCAGGGCGCAGCCCGGCACGTTGCTGGCGTGCTTGAGGATGGCGCCATTGCCGGCGGCCAGCGCCGGTGCGGCGAAGCGGACGAACTGCCAGAACGGATAGTTCCAGGGCATCACCGCGAGCACCACGCCCAGCGGATCGTAGACCACCCGGCTATCGGCGGCAGCGCTGGCCACAGGAGTATCGGCGAGAAAGCCAGGTGCCTGCTCGGCGTAGAACTCGCAGGTGAGCGCGGATTTCTCGATCTCCGCCTCGGCTTCCAGCAGCGGCTTGCCCATCTCGCTGACGATGAGTCGCGCATAGGTGTCGCGCCCGGCGCGCAGGACGGCGGCCAGGCGCACCAGGGCCGCGCAGCGCTCCGCCAGGGGACGCTCAGCCCAGCACCGCTGCGCAGCAGCGGCCTGGGCCAGGCGCGCTTCGACCTGGGCCGGCGTGTGGGTGTAGTAGGTCGCGATGGCAGCCCCGGTGGCGGGGTTGATGACTTCGATCATGAACGAACTCCATATGTTTTTTATTATAACGAAAGACAATCGTTGCGACGACTTTGGACAATGCAGCCATTGCCTTCAGGAAATCCAACCAGAGGAGACGGCTACAAAATCATCACTCGGTACTTTGTAATTACGTTATACCAAAGGGGTAAGGTGAGCAAGAGGTAGTCGACCTTGAGGCCCTGGCGTAATGGGCACAGCGTCGATGGAGCCTCGTCCGACGTGCGAGCGCTCAGCACCCGGCACCCGGCGTAAGGAGCCGTGGTTCAAGCGGGCATCCTCGACCGGAGCGGCCTGACTTAGCGGGGCAAGTCACAAGCCCCGAAGTTGCTCGCCCGGTCCTGCGTGAACGTCTGATCAGCCCGGTTGGTTCACGGCGACGTCGGAGCCCAGACCTCCACGGCGCTGGCGTCCACGGCAGTGGGTAGCAGCTTGGCCGCGTGGAAGGCATCGGCGATGCGCTGCTGCTCGCCGAGGGCGGCGCGGCTGACCGGCTGGACATCGTAGGTGCGGCGGCCGTTGGCCAGCTCGACGGTCGCCTCGTCCAGGCGACCCCACTGCGGACCGAGGATGCGTGCCGCCGCGGCAGGGTGTTGCTTCACCCACTGGCCGGTGCGCTGCAATTCGGCGAAGACCAGGGCCAACACCTCGGGATGAGCCTGGGCATAGGGGGTGGCGGCCAGGTAATAGCGCTGGTAGCTGGCCAGGCCTTCGCCCGAGGCGAGGATGCGAAGGTGCTGCTGGCGCTGGGCGCTGGCGACGAAGGGCTCCCAGGTCACCCAGGCATCCACCTTGCCGTTCTCCAGGGCGGCGCGACCGTCGGCCGGAGTGAGATAGGCCGGCTGGATGTCGGCGAAGGTCAGCCCTGCTTTTTGCAGGGCGGCGATCAGCAGGTAGTGGCTACCGGCGGCCTTGGTCACGGCGATGCGCTTGCCCTTGAGATCGGCAAGGCTCCGCAGCGGCGAGCCCTCCGGGACCAGGATCGCCTGGGCCTGGGGCGATGGTGTTTCCCGGGCGAAATAGGTGAGCTTGGCATCCGCCGCCTGGGCGAACACCGGCACGGTGTCGGCGACGTCGGCGGAGAGATCCACATTGCCCACGTTGAGGGATTCCAGCAGCGGCAGGCCGCTGGAGAATTCATGCCAGCTGACGGAGATGCCCTTGGCTGCCAGATCCCGCTCCAGGGTGCCCTGCTCCTTGAGCAGCACCAGCAGGGTGGAGGATTTCTGGTAACCGATACGCAGGCTGGTATCGGCCTGGACGGCGCTGGCGAGGCCTAGCAGACCCAGCGCGAGCAGGCCCCGGCGGAGAAGACCTGCGCGAAACGAAAAGCGGATAGCAGCCATGAATGCCTCAGCGGGCGGCGGATGGATGCCGGCCACAGTAAGGAATAAGCAAAGGTCATCTTAATACCGATTTGGAATTTGGTTAGAGGCGAGCCCCACGCCCGCGACCGCCTTAACGTTATTCCGAAAAGCTATTTAGAGCGCTGTATATCTTGAAGCTAAGGTATAACCACCGGACCACCGGATCTCTCCTTTCGCCTTGAACCCGAGGATCCCATGGCCATGCTCCGGACTCTTCTCCCCTCGGGGGCGCCCAGCCCATGACCGCCCCCGCCAAGCAGGTGCTGCTCAACGCCTTCAACATGAACACCGTGGGCCACATCAACCACGGTCTCTGGACCCATCCGCGCGACACCTCCAGCCGCTACCATACCCTCGGCTACTGGACCGAGCTGGCGCAGTTGCTGGAACGCGGCCTGTTCGACGGGCTGTTCATCGCCGACATCCTGGGCGTCTACGACGTCTATGGCGGCAATGTCGACCTGACCCTGCGCGAATCCATCCAGCTGCCGGTCAACGATCCCTTCCTGCTGGTCTCGGCCATGGCCGCCAGCACCCGGCACCTGGGTTTCGGCCTCACCGCCAACCTCACCTACGAGCCGCCCTATCCCTTCGCCCGCCGCCTTTCCACCCTGGATCACCTGAGCGAAGGGCGGGTGGGCTGGAATATCGTTACCGGCTACCTCGACAGCGCCGCCCGCGCCATGGGCCTGGACCGGCAGATCGCCCACGACCGCCGCTACGACCAGGCCGACGAATACCTGGAAGTCCTCTACAAGCTGCTCGAAGGCAGCTGGGCCGACGACGCCGTGGTCCGGGATCGCGTCCAACGGATCTATGCCCGTCCCGAGCGGGTGCGCAAGGTCGCGCACCACGGCGAATTCTTCGACGTCGAGGGCTATCACCTCTGCGAGCCCTCGCGGCAACGCACCCCGGTGCTGTTCCAGGCCGGCTCCTCGGATCGCGGCCTGGCCTTTGCCGGGCGCCATGCCGAGTGCGTGTTCATCTCCGGGCAGGACCAGGCCGCCACCCGCGCCCAGGTCGAGCGCGTCCGCTGCGCGGCGGTGGCCGCCGGCCGCCGCGCGGATGACGTCAAGCTGTTCATGGGCCTCACGGTGATCGTCGCCCCCACCGCCGCCGAAGCCCGCGACAAGCACGCCGAATACCTGCATTACGCCAGTCCCGAAGCCGGGGTCGCCCACCACTCCGCTTCGGTGGGCATAGACCTCGCCGCCTATGGCCTCGACGAACCCATCCGTCCGCAACGGACCGAGGCCATCGAGTCGGCGCTCAAGCGCCTGGTGGCCAAGGACGCCGGCTGGACCCGCCGCAAGCTGCTGGAGCAGCACGCCCTCGGTGGCCGCTACACCGCCCTGGTCGGCGATCCCGGGCAGGTGGCCGATGCCCTGCTCGGCTGGATCGACGAAACCGGGCTGGACGGCTTCAACCTGGCGCGCACCGTCACCCCCGAGTGCTATGGCGACTTCATCGACCTGGTGATCCCGGAGTTGCAGAGCCGGGGTCGCTACAAGACCGCCTATGCCGAGGGCAGCTTCAGACACAAGCTGTTCGGCCGCGGCGACCACCTCGACACCCGCCATTTCGGCAGCCGTTTCCGCCAGGACTGACCTTTCAAGGACGCCCCATGACCCGCCTCAAGCCCCTGCTCTTCGCCCTCGGCCTCTGCAGCACCGCGGCCCTGGCCGCGCCGCTCAAGATCGGCACTACCGCCGCCTTCGCCCCGCCACTGGAAGTGGCGGTGCAGGAAGCCAAGGCCGCCGGGGTGGACGTGGAGATCGTCGAATTCAGCGACTGGATCGCCCCCAACACCAGCCTCGCCAACCACGACATCGACGCCAACTACTACCAGCACATCCCCTTCCTGGAAAACGCCAAGCGCACCGCGGGCTATGACCTGGTGCCGGTGGCGCCGGGGATCATCAACAACGTCGGGCTCTATTCGAAGAAGTACCGCACCCTAGCCGAGGTCCCCAAGGGCGCGCGGGTGGCCATCGCCAACGATGCCATCAACGGCGGCCGTGGCCTGTTGCTGCTGGAGAAGGCCGGCTTCATCACCTTGAGGCCCGGCGTCGGCTACCACGCCACCCTGGCGGACATCACCGGCAATCCGCGCGATATCCAGATCGTCGAACTGGAGGCCGTGCAGCTGGCCCGCTCGCTGGACGACGTTGACGTGGCCCAGGGCTATCCGCACTACCTGCGCCTGGCCAAGACCATAGATCCCAACCAGGCCCTGCTCTTCGATGGCCTCGACCACCCCGAATACGTCATCCAGTTCGTCGCCCGCCCGGACAACAAGGACGATCCGCGCCTGGCCAAGCTGATCGACCTCTACCAGCATTCGCCCAAGGTCCGCGCCGCCCTGAACCAGGCCCACGGCAGCCTCTACCAGCCGGGCTGGAAGGAGTGATCCGCGCCCCGCGCCTTTAGCGAGACTCCCCCTGAAGACCGTCAGAGCTTCTCTACGACGAAGGCACAGCGTCCGCGATTGCGGGCGCCGTCTGGCAGGTCCATGAATTCGTCGATAAGGATGCGCACGCCCTGCCCCAAGAGCAGGGCGCGCAGCTCCTCCGGCGGGTGGGAGTCGTAGAAGAACGGCTGGTCGAACATGGTATCGACGAAAGCATCCGCCGCCGAGCCGCCTGCCGTCAGCATCAGCCGTCCCCCTTGCGGGAGCCCGGCGATCACTCGCGCCAGGAGCGTCGCGTGCCAGCGGCGCTCCAGATGGAACAGCGAATCCCACAGCAGCGCGCCCTGGTAGCGTTCGGCGCAGGCATAGGTTTCCAGCCGCGCCTCGATCCAGCGCTGCTTGGGAAATTCCCGCCGCGCATGGGCCAGCATGGCGGCCGCCTGGTCGACCCCCAGCACGCGATGCCCCTGGGCGAGGATGGCGGCGGCCACCGGGGTGCCGGTGCCACAGCCCAGATCGAGCAGGGTGGCGCCGGGTTCGAGCTTTTCCAGGAGCACCTCCAGGTAGCGACGCTCGTCGTCCCTGAGGCTGACGCGGGCCTGGCGAAAGGTGTCGGCGATGGCGTTGTAGGAGGTCTTGTTCATGGCGTGGGCTCCCCGGTTGTCCCGGGAGCTTAGCCCACCCAGCCGCCGGCTTCCGGCCCTGCCTCTCGCTCTTGGCAGCTTTCCTTGTCTGGCCTGGCCTCGATTCGGCTGGCTCAGCCTAGGCCGCCGCCTGGGCCGCAGCCCGGGCTTCGAGGTCGCGCACCAGGGGCAGCACGCGCTGGCCGAAGTACTCCACCTCTTCCTGGAAGTGCAGGAAACCGGCCAGCACCAGGTCCACGCCCTCGGCCTTGAGGGCCACGATGCGCTCGGCGACCTGCTCGGGCGTGCCGATCAGGTTCGGCTTGAAGCCATCGTTGTACTGCACCAGATCCTCGAAGCTGGAGTCGGCCCAGTTGCCCTTGCCTTCCGGGCTGGCAGCACCAGCCTGGCGCGCCGCATCGCCAAAGGCCTTGACCGCCTCCGGGTTGGCCTTGGCCACGATCTCCCGCAACACCTCGCGCGCCTCGGCCTCGGTGTCGCGCGCGATGATGAAGGCATTCACCCCGACCTTGACCTCACGCCCCTCCGCCGCGGCCTTGGCGCGCAGGTCCTGCACCTGGGCGCGAATCTCCTCGCGGGTGCCGCCGTTGGTGAAGTACCAGTCGGAGACCCGCGCCGCCATGTCCCGCGCGGCCCGCGAGCTGCCACCCTGGAAGATCTCTGGATGGGGCTGCTGCAGCGGCTTGGGTTTCAGGGTGTAGTCGCGGAAGCGATAGAAGTCGCCGGCGAAGCTGAAGTTGTCCTGCGTCCAGATGCCCTTGAGGGCGCGGATGAATTCCTCGGAACGCCGATAGCGTTCGTCGTGCTCCAGCCAGGGCTCACCGATGCCGTGGAACTCACCCTTGAACCAGCCGGAGACCAGGTTGATGGCGACCCGGCCATTGGTGAGCTGGTCGATGGTCGCCAGCTGCTTGGCGGCCAGCGCCGGATTCCAGGGGCCGGGCAGGATGGCGGCGATCACCTTGAGCCGCTCGGTGGCGGCCAGCAGCGCATGGCTGAAGGCCACCGATTCATGCTGGTATTCGGCGCCGTAGCCGGCAGTGAAACGGATCTGCGTCAGGGCGTAGTCGAAGCCGGCCCGCTCGGCGAGCTGGGCCAGCGTGCGGTTGTAGTCGATGCCCCAGTGGGTGCGCTGCTCGATGGTGCTGACCACCAGGCCGCCGCTGACGTTGGGGACCCAATAGGCGAATTTGACGAGGTTCTGCGACATGCAAAGGCTCTCCGGGTTGGGCTCGCCGCGAGGACGAGCGAAACAGTGACCCTGAGCCTTCTATCAAGAACCGAACCAAGTCAAAAATTCGTTCTACATCAATAATTTGCGAACAAATGTAAGACAATTTCAGGTGTAGCGCCAAGGGCAGCTGTCCAGCTGCTGTCGCCTGGGCAACAGCGCAGCAAGGCGTCTGGCAAGCCCTTCTCGCACGGAAGCGGTCGGCTCAGGCGGCCGTGGTGCGCAAGAATTCGCTCCAGCGCCGCACCAGATAGTTGTGCTCGTCCATCACCGAATTCCACACCCCGATATGGCTCATGCGTTCGGCATAGGAACCGCCTTCGCGCCGTTGGCCCACCTCGATCAGCGGCAGGCCGTCGCTGCCGGCGAGTTCTTCACGGGCCGGCAGGCCGCCGTACCAGAAGTCCCACTCGGCGGCGCTCAGGTGATCCCGCGCCCGCACCGGATTGGCGATATAGAACCCCTGGCGCGCCATCACCGCCCCGGGCCAGCCGGCCAGCCACCAGTTGAGGTAGGCATAGGCGGCGTCACGCACCCGCCCCTCCGCGCAGCGCGACAGCGACAGGCCACCGAACCAGGCGCGGTAGCCTTCGCGCGGGACCGCCACCCGATAATCCACCCCCGCCCGGTGCAGGGCCATGAGCATGGGTGACCAGAGACTCTGGATATCCACCCCGGCGGCCAGGGTCAGCTCGCCGGCGCTGCGGTCGTCGGACCAGAACGCCGCGAAATGCCGATGGCGCTGGCGCTCCACCAGCAACTCGGCCAGGCGGTCGATCTCCTCCAGGCGCAGATTGCCGATGTCGTCGAAACGGGCGAGACCGGCCGCCTGGATCGCCAGGGCGGCGTCCAGGGCGCCGATGGCGGCGTCGCTCTGCAGGGCGCTGTGGCCACACCAGCCTTCGTCGATCAGCCAGGCCCAGCTCTCCTGCTGCCCCACCAGGGCGGCAGGCAGGCTCTCCGGACGATAGGCGAAGCTGTCGGCGTTGTGGGTCAGCGGCAGCATGCTGATCCGCTCGCTGGGCTGGCCGCCCAGGCTGCCATCGTGCTGCACATAGAGGCGGTCGCACGGCCGGCAGCCGGGCGCCAGGCGATCCGTGGCATGCAGCCGGCCGCGCTTGGGCAGGTCGTTGATCTCTTCCCAGAGCGCGATGCGGCGGATGTCGATGGGCTGGATCGCCCGCGCCGGCCAGACGAAGTCAACGTTGTGGAACCACTGGTCATAGAGGTCGTAGCTGTCCGGCTCCAGCACCGCGATGCGCTGGGCGGTCTGGACGTCGTGGATCTGGTAGACCAGGCGGATGCCCAGCTCCGCCTCCGCCCGCTGGCGGATGGGTTCGAGCAGGGTCACCGAGGTGCCCAGCACCCTCAGGGTCAGCGGCGTGCTCATGCGGCCCGGCCCAGGCCGCCCATGAAGGCGGCGAAGGAGCGCCTGAGCAGCGCGGTGTCCAGGTCACGGACGATGAACACCAGGCGCGAGCGGCGTTCGCCCGCCGGCCACGCCGGCAGGTGCACCGGCGGATGCAGGCTGTGCTGCACGCCATGGATGACGATGGGTTGGCTGGCGTCGATCACGTCGAGGATGCCCTTGACTCGCAGGATGCGTTGCCCGTGGCATCTTAGCAGCATCGACAGCCACACCCCGAAGGCCATCCAGTCCAGCGGCCGGTCGAACTCCAGGCAGCAGACCTCGGCGCTGCCGTGGCGGCCTTCGGCGACCTCGGCGAACAGCCGCCAGCGGCCGACCTCGACCGCCGGATCGGCGGCGCGCAGGCCCTCGCCCAGCAGCAGGTCATCGCCGCTAACCACGGAAGCTGCCAGCGCCCGGGTGGCGGTGGGATTGAGCTGGGCCAGCTGCCGGTCCAGCCGCTCCAGCACGGCAGGCGCGGCCCGGTCAGCCTTGCTCAGCAGCAACCGGTCGGCCGCGGTGACCTGGTTGAGCCACTCCGGGTGCAGCCCCTCCTGTAGCGCGGCGTGCTCGGCGTCCACCACGGTCACCAGCAAGCCCAGGTGGAAGCGGCCGCGCAACTGGGGATCGAGATTGAGGGTGGCGAGGATCGGCCCCGGATCGGCCAGGCCGGTGGTCTCCAGCAGGACCCGGCGAAAGGCCGGAATCTCGCCGCGGGTGCGCCGACCGTGCAGGGTCAGCAACGCCGCCTTGAGATCGCCGCGCACCGAGCAGCAGACGCAGCCGCTGGGCAGCAGCACGGTGTCCGGGGCCACCTCTTCCACCAGCAGGTGGTCGATGCCGACCTCGCCGAATTCGTTGATCAGCAGCGCCGTCTCGCCCAGGGCTTCCTGGGCCAACAGGCGCCGCAGCAGGGTGGTCTTGCCGCTGCCGAGAAAGCCGGTGATGACATTGACGGCAAGGCTCATGGCGCCAACTCCAGCGGCGCCAGCACCCGCGGGTCCAGGGGATCGAGCGGTCGCCCCAGCACCGCCTCGGCCTGGCGCCAGAGGTCGTCCAGGCCCTCGGCCAGGGCCTGGCGCCCGGTCGGGCCCTGGATCAGGTAGGAGGCGCCCTGGACGTCGCTCACGGTCAGCCGGAACGGCGCCACCACCCGGTTGATGGCGGCGACCCGACGCAGGCGCTCGCGCCGCCGGGGCAGGTCATCGCCCAGCGGATCGCTCCAGTGGAGATCCGGGCCGAGCAGGCCGCACAGTCCGCACATGGCTACCTCCTAGGGCATGACGTCGCCGGAATTGGGACCCAGGGTCTGGCCGACGAAGAGATTGCCACCCGGATCGCTGGCCAGCAGCAGCGCCACCGGCGCCACCTCCTCCGCGCGACCGAAGCGGCCCAGCGGCAATTCGCGGGCCTTGGCCGCCTTCCAGTCGGCGCTGATGCCATCCACCAGCGGGGTCTCGATGGGCCCGGGGGCGATGGCGTTGACCAGCACGTTGTCGCGGCCCACCTCCAGCGCCAGCGACTTGGTGAAGCCGATCACCCCGGCCTTGGCCGCCGCATAGTGGCAGAGCTCGGCGCCGCCCTTGATGCCGAGCTGGGAAGCGACGTTGATGATGCGGCCCCAGCGCTGCGCCTGCATGTGCGGCAGGGCGCGCTGGCTGGCGAGAAAGACGCTGGTGAGGTCGACGCGCAGCATGTCGTTCCACTGTTCCAGGGACAGGTCGACGCAGGGTGCCTGGGTCAGCATCCCGGCATTGTTGACCAGAATGTCGATGCCGCCGTAAGCCGCCACGCAGGCGTCCACTCCGGCTCGGGCGCCATCCGGCTGGCCAACGTCGGCGACGGTCTCCGTCACCGACGCGCCCAGGGCCCGGCATTCCGTGGCCACCTGCGCCAGTCGCTCGGCGTCGCGGTCGGCCAGTACCAGGTGCGCCCCCGCAGCGGCATAGCTGCGGGCGATGGCAGCGCCGATCCCGCTGGCCGCGCCGGTCACCAGGGCGCGGCGGTCTGTCAGCTCAAACATGCTCTTCTCCTCAATCGGGCCAGCGGACGGTGAGACCGCCATCGACGATCAGACTCTGGCCGGTGATGTAGCTGGCTTCGGTACTGGTCAGGAACCGCACCAGCGCCGCCACCTCGTCGGGCCGGCCGACCCGCCCCAGGGGAATGCTGCGGGCGGCCTTGGCCAGGCCCTCCGGACCCAGGGAGTTCTTGGCGTCCAGCGATTGCGGCGTCTCGATCAGACCGGGAATCACGGCGTTGCAGCGGATGCCACGCGGCGCCAGTTCGACGGCCAGCGAGCGACACAGTCCCGGCACCCCGGCCTTGGCGGCGGCGTAATGGGCATGGTCCTGCCAGCCATAGACGCCACCGGCGATGGAGGAGATGGCCACCAGGGCGCCGCCCTCCCCCAGGTGCCGCGCGGCGGCGCGAAAGGTGCGCATGACGCCGGTGAGGTCGACGTCGAGCATCTCGTGCCAGCGCGCGTCGCTCATCTCCAGCAGCGGTGCGGCGCGGAGAAGTCCGGCGTTGGCCACGGCATAGTCGAGGCGGCCAAAGTGCGCCAGGGCGGCATCGGCCAGAGCATCCACCGACGCGCTGTCGCTGACGTCCAGGGGTTCGAGCAGGCACTCGCCACCCGCGGCGGCTACCAGCCGCCGGGTGTCTTCGGGGTCATGGGGATCGCCCGGGTAGTAGCCGCCGACCACCCGCACGCCCCGCTGGGCATAGGCCACGGCCAGGGCCTGGCCGATGCCGCTGGCGGCACCGGTGATCAGGGCGACGGGAGAGGTATGAGCTGTCATGGGAGCTCCTGTCATTTGAGGCTGGTGGGTTCGACGTGGCGCGCGGTCCACATCACCAACCCGGAGAGAAAGCACGGCAGCGCCCCGAACCACAGCGCGGCGCTGTGCCACTGGCCACCGCTGCCGAGCACGCTGGTGATGCCGAGGCCGGCGAGGATGGCGCCGATCGGTCCCATGGCGTGGACGATGGCGCCACCGGTGGCACGGATGCTGGTGGGAAAGCTTTCGCCCATGAAGAACAACATGGCCGAATAGGGGCCGGTAAGAAAGAACAGCCCCAGGCTGTAGAGCGCCACCACCGGTACCAGCTGGCTGGGCGCCTGCAGCATGGCGAAGAAGGCCACGCCGCCGCACATCCAGCCGAGGGCCACGGTGTTGCGCCGACCGATGCGATCGCCCAGCCAGCCATGGAACAGGTAGCCGATGAAGCCGACGGCGTTGGACAGCACCAGGATCCACAGCGAGTTCTCGAAGCTGAGCTTGTGCACGCTGACGATCACCGAGGTCCCCAGCACGCTGAACACCTGGATCGCCGACCAGTTGAGCAGGATGGCCAGGCTCAATACCAGGGTCGGGCGCAGGGCCTGGCCCTTGAAGGCCATGGCCACGCCGGCCTTGGCGTGCTCTTCGTAGTCCACGCCGTATTCACGGGCCAGGCTGCGGGCGTCCTGCTCCTGGCCTTCGCGGCGCAGGCGCTGGATGCGGGCGTGCACCTGGAATTGCGGACTTTCCTTGAGCTTGCGCGCCAGCACCGCGATGACGAAGGCCGGCACGGCGGCGAACACGAAGCAGCCCTGCCAGCCGATGTGCGGCAGCAGCAAGGCGGTGAGCCCGGCGGCGATCAGCGCGCCGATCGGCCAGCCACTCTGCACCAGGCTGTAGATGAAGCCCCGACGACGGATCAGCCGCGGATCATCGGAGGCCGCATAGACCTCGGTCAGGTAGGTGGCGTTGACCCCCTCCTCCGCATAGCCCAGGCCGGCCACCGAACGCACCAGCACCAGCGGCACCTTGCCCATGCCGGCGCACAGCGCGGTCAGCGCCGAGCACACGGCCGTGCCGCCGATGGTGACGATGATGCCGCCGCGGCGACCGATCCGGTCCACCAGCGGGCCAATGGCGAAGGCGATGATGGCTCCGCCCAGCGCCACCCAGGTGGCGAGTTCGGCCTGCTCGGCTTCGCTCCAGTTGAAGTGCCCACCCATTACCGGCAGCAGGGTGCCGAAGAGGATGAAGTCGTAGACGGCGAACACCCAGGCGAAGAAGGCGATCCAGGTGGCGTAGCGGACATCACCGGAAGACAGCGGCTGCGGTTTCCAAGCAGCCGTGGCGGTTTCCGGGTGGAGCGAAGGGGCGGCAGGGAGGGTCATGATCCTGTACCTGTGGGCTGGGCGCTTAGCGCTGGCGCGGCTGGCGCCGCAGGAAGTCGTCGGCGATCTCGTCCATGGTGGCGAAGCGCACCCCGGCGTGACCCTGGATATGCTCGATCAGGCGTTCGAGCATCAGCAGCACCTGCGGCCGTCCCGAGACATCGGGGTGGATGGTGATGGGGAAGACGGCGTAGTCCATCTCGCGATAGACCCAGTCGAACTGGTCGCGCCACATCTCTTCCAGGTGGCGCGGATTGACGAAGCCATGGCTGTTGGGCGCCTTCTTGATGAACATCATCGGCGGCAGGTCGTCGAGGTACCAGTTGGCCGGGATCTCCACCAGATCGGTTTCCTGGCCGCGCACCAGCGGCTTCATCCAGCTCTCGGGCTGCTGGCTGTAGTCAATCTTGGTCCAGTTGTCGCCGACCCTCACGTAGTAGGGACTGAAGTCGTTGTGCATCAGGCTGTGGTCGTACTTGATGCCCTTCTTCAGCAGCAGCTCGTTGGTCACCCGGCTGAATTCCCACCAGGGCGCGACATAACCGGTGGGGCGCTTGCCGGCCAGGGCGGTAATCAGCTCGATGGACCGGTCCAGCACCGCCTCCTCCTGCTCGGGGGTCATGGCGATGGGATTCTCGTGGCTGTAACCATGGATGCCGATCTCGTGGCCTGCCGCGGCCACCGCCTGCATCTGCTCGGGAAAGGTCTCCACCGAATGGCCCGGAATGAACCAGGTGGTCTTGAGGCCGTAGCGCTCGAACAGCTTGAGCAGCCGGGGCGACCCCACCTCGCCGGCGAACAGGCCGCGGGAGATGTCATCGGGCGAATCCTCGCCGCCGTAGGAACCGAGCCAGCCCGCCACCGCGTCGACGTCGACGCCGATGGAAACGAAGATTTCTTTGGCCATCGTTGCACTCTCCAGTACCCGGAAGAAACCCAGGTCGATGACGGAGCCGGGCCCCCGCCACCGCCATTTGAAATCAGGCGCTGACCAGGGCTTCCACGGCCGTGGCGGCATCGAGCAGGCGCTCGTCCGCGGCGGCGGGGGCCACCAGCAACAGGCCGGTGGGCAGGCCCTGGGCATCGCTGCCGCTGGGTAGCGAGACACCCGGCGCGCCGAGCAGGCTGCCGGCCATGGTCAGGCGCAGCAGCTCCAGATTGGTGGCCGCGAAGAGGTCTGTGTCGGCTTCCAGGGGAGCCAGCAGCGGTGCCACGCGGCTCACCGTCGGCACCAGCAGCAGCGCCTCGGCGAATTCGGCGGCAAAGCGCTGCCGCAGCTGATCGCGGCGTTCATGCAGAACGGCCAGATGGCCATCGGGCAAGGCCCGTGCCCGCTCCAGGCGCTGCCGCACCCGTGGGTCCAGGCGTGCGGCCGCGGGACCGTCGAGCACCTCGCGGTGCAGGGCGAAGGCTTCCAGGGCCCCTGGCCAACCTTCTGCGGCGAGAAATTCCAGGGCATCGGCAAAGACCGTGCGGGCGCGGCGCTCCACGCGCACCCCGGCGCGGGTCAGCCGCTCGGCGGCGGCCAGCAGATTGGCCCGCACCGCCGGCTCCACCCGGGAGTCGTCCAGCACGCTCAGGTCCAGCACCACGCGCAGCGCCGGCAGCGCCGGCAGCGGTCGGGCGGCAGCGCCTGTCAGCAGGCGATCCAGGCACTGCACATCGCGCAGGCTGCGCGCCAGCGGACCCGGCACGTCATAGGATGCGGCCAACGGAAAGATGCCGGTCGCCGGATAGCGCCCCAGGCTGGGCCGATAGCCCACCAGTCCATTGAGGGCGGCCGGTAGGCGCACCGAACCGGCGGTATCGGTACCGAATGCGAGGGGCACGATGCTAGCGGCGACAGCCACCGCCGAACCCGAGGAAGAGCCCCCTGGTATGCGCACCTCGCCCTGCATCCGCGGATTGGCGGGCGTGCCGAAATGAGGATTCAACCCCACTCCGGAATAGGCGAATTCGCTGAGATTGACCTTGCCCAGACTGACCAGGCCGGCCTGGCTCAGGCGCTGCACCAGCTCGGCATCGGTGGCCGCCGGTGGCGCCAGACGGCGCAGCTCGGCGCCGCAGGTGGTGACCTCGCCCTGCAGGTCGAACAGATCCTTCCAGGCCAGCGGCACGCCATCCAGCGGCGAGCGCGGCTGCCCGGTCTGCCAGCGCTCGCGCGCGGCCAGGGCTTCGGCGCGTCCACGCGCGGCGGTCAGGGTGATGAATACGGCCGAGGATGCCTGGGCACGTGCCAGCGCCGCCTCGAAGACCGCCACCGGATCGAGGGTACCGGCGGCATAGGCCTTGCCGAGACCGACCGCATCCAGGGACAGGGCGTGGGCAGAATCCATGGCTGCTCCTTAAACGTACATTTTATAATTTGGTACGTTTGATAGAGCAGGCTTTGTGCCAGCTTGAGAAAAAGGCTGCTGCTTGATCGCAAAGCCAGCGCTTAGAGGTCGCTCGATCCTTTCTTCAACAGGGGTCAATAAAATGTACTTAAATTAAATAGATCCATCTTTGTGCAGAACCGTAACGCCTGCCCCGTTACCGTGCGTGCACCTGACCCCCGGCGGTAACGCGCGAAAGGCCGCAGGCCTGTGCCACAATTCTCATCTCGTTTCCGGAAGGCCCCCGATGTCGGCAGCAGTCCCCGCCCCCCTCGATGACAGTCGTACCGCCGCGCGCTACGCGATGATCCGCAGTGCGCTGCGCGAAGCCATCCTGGCCGGTCGCGCGGCGCCGGGGCTGGTCCTGGTCGAGGCGCCGCTGGCACAGCTGTTCGGCACCAGTCGGGTACCGGTGCGCCAGGCGCTGACGCTGTTGCAGGAGGAAGGCCTGATCCGCCGCTTCGAAGGGCGTGGTTATCTGATCGATCCGGCCGGCACTGCGGGCGAGCCGCAGCGCCAGCCGCTGACCCGCCAGTTGCTCGGGCTGGACAGCGGTGACGAACTGATCGATACGCGCTCCCTGGGCGAGCGCGTAGGCGACGAGATCGCCGCCTGTGTCAGCCACGCCCTGCTCTTCGGCCATTTCCGCCTGGACGAGCAGCGGGCGGCCGACCACCTGGGCGTCAGTCGCGCCGTGGTGCGTGAAGCCCTGATGCGCCTGCGCGATCGCGGCCTGGTGGAAAAGGAACCCTATGGCCAGTGGCTGGCCGGTCCGCTCACCGCCCAGGCCATCCGCGACGACTACGAGATCCGCGCCCTGCTGGAACCCGAGGCGCTGTTGCAGACGGCGCCGGGGCTGGCGCGCGGCGAGTTGCTGGCGATGCTCGAACGACTGGAGCAGCTGGCCGCCCACCCTGCCCCCACCTCCTGGACCGCGGTGGAGCGCATCGAGGCGGATCTGCATGGGCGCTGCCTGGCCGGCCTGCGCAATCGCAAGCTGGCCCAGCTGATCGCCCACAGCCAGAGTCCGCTGAACGTCTCGCGCATCTTCCACCAGTCGCTCGGCACGCCGCTGGACGAGGCGGTGCTGCTGGAGCATCGCCTGGTGCTGGAATCCCTGCTGGTGGGCAGTCCCGACTCGGCCGCCAGCCAGTTGCGCAATCACCTCCTGCGCGGTCGCGACCGCACCCTGCAGCGCCTCAAGGTGCTCTCGGTGCTGCCCGACCCGGAATTGCCGGCCTATCTGGAGCGCCTGAGCTAGTGTGGTGTTTCAGACGTTATCTGCACAATTTTGGCGGCGCTTTTTAGGCCCCGGCGGCGTTGCCACTTCTCGCCATAGCCCTGCTATGACTCGTCGCGGCGCCTAGCCAGGACCAAAAAATCACTCGCCAACTCTTGCGCGAACGTCTGAAACACCACACTAGCGCGCCCGCAGGTGCCGCACGTAGCGATCGCCGATGAACTGGATGCCGCACACCAGCACCACCAGGATGGCGATCACCACGGCCATCACCTGGGTGTCGTAGCGCTGGTAGCCATAGCGGATCGCCAGGTCGCCAAGCCCCCCTGCGCCTATGGCGCCGGCCATGGCCGAGGCGCCGATCATGGCCACCAGGGTCACGGTGAAGCCGCCGATGATGCCGGGCAGCGCCTCCGGCAGGAGCACATTGAAGACGATGTGCCGCCGTTCGCAGCCCAGTGCCTGGGCCGCTTCTATCACCCCACCGCCGACCTCGCGCAGGCTGACCTCGGCGATGCGGGCGAAGAACGGCGTGGCGCTGAGGGTGATGGGTACCACCGCCGCCCAGGCGCCGATGGTGGTCCCGGTGATCAGCCGCGTCAGCGGGATCAGGGCCACCAGCAGGATGATGAAGGGCGTGGCGCGAAAGGCGTTGATCAGGGTGCCCAGCACCCGGTTGAGGGTGGGGGCGGCGAAGATGGCGCCGCGCCCGGTGGTGACCAGCACCACCGCCAGGGCGATGCCGGCGAACCAGACGATGGCCGCGGACACGCTGACCATGGTCAGGGTATCGAGAAAGGCCTTCCACAGCGCCTTGAGCATGAAGTCAGACATAGCCCAGCACCTCCGCCCGGGCGAACAGCCCGGTCTGGGTCAGGAAGCTGGCCAGCCGTCGCTCCGGCGCCGCGGTCGCCACCAGCAGGCGACCCAGCGCATGGCCCTGGATGCGGTCGATACCGCCATGCAGCAGCTCGACCGGTGCGCCGAGGGCCTGGCCCAGCGCCTGGAAGTCAGGCTCCGCACCCTGGCCGTCGTAGCTGAGCTCCAGCACGGCCCGGGCACCCGGTTGCCGGGTGGCAGCGAGCCGCCTGGCCAGATCCGCCGGCAGCTGGGCCGCCAGGGGGGCCAGCAGCGCCCGGGTGGCTTCTGCCTGGGGCGCGCCGAACAGCTGCCACACCGTGCCCTGTTCGACGATGCGGCCATGCTCCAGGACCACCACCCGATCGCAGATCTGGCGAATCACCGCCATCTCATGAGTGATGAGCACGATAGTCAGCCCCAGGCGGCGATTGATGTCCTGCAACAAGGCCAGGATCGACTGGGTGGTCTCCGGATCCAGCGCCGAGGTGGCCTCGTCGCAGAGCAGCAATTCGGGCTTGAGCATCAGCGCGCGAGCGATGCCCACCCGCTGCTTCTGCCCACCGGACAGCCGTGAGGGATAGACCTGCTCCTTGCCCTGCAGCCCGACCAGCTCGAGCAATTCCCGGGCCCGGGCTTCGATCTCGTCGCGACGAAATCCGGCGGCCTTGAGCGGCAAGGCCAGATTCTCCAGCACCG
The DNA here is from genome assembly GCF_031453735.1 of Pseudomonas sp. SORGH_AS_0199. Lineage (NCBI taxonomy): Bacteria > Pseudomonadati > Pseudomonadota > Gammaproteobacteria > Pseudomonadales > Pseudomonadaceae > Pseudomonas > Pseudomonas sp. SORGH_AS_0199. The sequence continues at coordinate 2,666,407 of NZ_JAVJAE010000001.1, read as the reverse complement.
TCTGCGAGGCCAGCAGATTGAAGTGCTGGAAGATCATGCCGATGCGCCGTCGCAGCGCCACCAGCCGGTCGCCCTCCAGGGTACCGAGGTCGACGCCATCGACCAGTACCTGGCCGGCACTGACGTCTTCCAGTCGATTGAGGGTGCGAATCAGGCTGGACTTGCCGGCGCCACTGCGACCGATGATGCCGAAGATCTCGCCACGGGCGATGCTGAGGTCGATGTCGGCCAGCGCGGTCACTGGCAGCGCACCGCCGGTGTAGATCTTTTGTACTCCGCTCAGGCGCAGATGCTCGCGCACGGGGGCGGTCTGGGGTTCGACGGGCGGCTGCGCCGGTGCGGTGCTGAGCAGCGCGTTGCTCATCGGGCGGCCTCCTGCCGGTTCAGCCAGGCCAGGCTGTAGAGCTGCGGATTGCCATAGGCCTGGGCGATGGCCTCGCGCACCCGCGGATCGTTCTGGAACACCTGGATGAAGGTGCGGATCGCCGGGTCATCGGCTTTGTCCGGCCTGGTCACGAACCTCAGGGCATAGAGATGGCCGCTGGCCTCGTCGTCGCTGAACAGCAGCGCACTGTTGGGGTCCGTGGTGCCGGCCGCGAGGATATGGGAGGGATAGCTCTGCGCCAGGGTCACGTCGTCCAGTACCCGCGCCAGTTGCGGACCGGGCAGTTCGATGAATTTCAGCTGGCGGGGATTGGCGACGATGTCCTGCAGGCTGGCCTTGCGCCCGGTGTCCGGCTTGAGCTGGATCAGGCCGGCGCGGGCATAGAGGTGCAGCCCGCGGCCCTGGTTGACCGGATCGTCGGCCACCGCCACGGTAGCGCCGTCCGGCACCTCGGCAAAGCTTTTCACGCGTTTGGAATAGAGGCCGACCTTGTTTTCCACGCCATAGGCGATGGGCACCAGGCCGTAGCCGTTCTGGACGTTGGCGTTTTCCAGGAAGGGTTGATGCTGGAAGTAGTTGACGTCGATGTCACCGTGGGCGAGCGCCAGATTCGGCGTGTTCCAGTCGCTGAAGGCGACGATTTCCACCGCTACGCCCCTTTCCCGCGCCACCTCGGCGGCGCGCTCCAGGGCGGCATTCTGCGGACTGTCGTTGATGCCGAGGCGAATCTTCTGCGGCTCGGCGGCCTGGGCGGACAGCACCAGGGTCGTGCTCGCCAGGAGCAGCCCGAGGCGCAGGAAAAACGGAGGAATAGCCATGGGAGACCTCGAGATGTCGAGGGCTCGTCCGGTGGTCCGGTGGAACCCGTAAGGGAAAAGGGATCAGCTGCCCTTCTGATCGGGCGCGTCGACGAAGAAATAGTCCTGCCAGCCGCTGGGCTGGTTGCGGATGGCCCCGATGCGATACATGAACTCCGCCAGCTTCAGGGTGTTCTGCGGCGCCGTGTCGAAGTTGACCTCGGGGCTTTCGATGATCCGCTGGATCAGGGCCGGATCGAGGCGGGAATTCTCGACTTTCACGTAGGTACGGGCGGCGGCGGCCTTGTCCTTCTCGATGATCTGCCCTGCTTCGACCAGGGCCTCACGGAAGGCCTTGTAGGTCTTGGGATTGTCCCGGCGAAATTTCTCGGTGACGAACACCAGATTGGGCGAGACGGCGCCACCGAGCACGTCATAGGAACTGAGCACTTTATGCACCTTGCCGCTGGCCAGTTCCTGCTCCTGGAACGGCGGATTGGCGAAGTGGCTGTTGATCTCGGTACCGCGGGAGATCACCGCCGCGGTGGCATCCGGATGCGGCACCGCCACGGTCAGGGGATCCAGGCGATTCCAGTTCTTCTCGCCGAAAGCCTGGGCGGCGGCGTACTGCAGGAAGCGCGACTGCACCGAGACGTTGACCGCCGGCACGGCGATGCGGTCCTTGGCGGTGAAGTCGGCCAGGGTCTTCACCTGCGGATTGTTGGTGACCAAGTAGTTGGGAAAGGCCCCCAGGCTGGCAACGGCCTTGACGTTCTGCCGACCATGGGTGCGGTCCCAGAGCGTGAATAGCGGCCCGAGCCCGGCGGAGCCGACGTCCACCGCGCCCGACAGCACCGCCTCGTTGACGGCCGCGCCACCGGACAGCTTGATCCAGTCGACCTTGATGTCGACGCCCTCTTGCTTGCCGTGCTTTTCGATCAGTTGCTGGTCACGCAGCACATGCAGGATCACGTAGGACACACCGAATTGTTCGGAGATGCGCAGGGTGCCCTCGGCCTGGGCCACCTGGGGTGCGGTGACCAGTCCGGTGAGCAGACTGGCCGCGAGCCCCAGGGCCAGGGGACGACGGGTGAAGGGGAAACGTGGGGGCATCGGGGTGCGCTCATCCATGGATTTGGCTTATAGCCTACTCAAGATGTTCAGCGCTTTTGAAATAAGGATGGGTTATATGGATAGGTCGAGCGACGTGTGGACTTTCCCTCACCCCAGCCCTCTCCCGGAGGGAGAGGGGGCGACCCGCCGTACGTAGGTTGGCGCGGAGCGAAGCGAAGCCCAACACCATCCTGCACCCCGCTCTACTCCCGCGCCGCCTGCCGCGGCGCGTCCGGCTTGGCCACCCGGAACCCCTCGGCGAAGGTCCCCTGCGCATCCAGACGCTGCGGTATCAGGCCGCTGTGGTGGTAGAAATCCGCCGCCGCCTGCTGGTCGGCCACCACCTGGCGGTCAATGGGTTCCCAGTGCAGCTGGCGGCGCTCGAATTGCAGCCGGGCCACCGCCTCGGGAAAGCCGATGATCTGCGCCAGGGTCTTGGCATAGCTGTCGAGGTGGGCGTAGCCCCAGCGCTGGGCAGCGGCCAGACGATCGAGGTAGTCCTGCAGCGCCGCGCGCCGGGCCGGATCGGCCAGGGCCGTATCGGTGGCGGCCAGGAAGCTGTTGCCCGCCCAGAGTCCGCGACCACTGACCAGCACCCGGGCGCCGTCGACCTGCTCGGCCTGGGCGGTATAGGGCTCCCAGGTCGCCCAGGCATCCACCGAGCCATTGGCCAGGGCCATCTTGGCGTCCACCGGACCAAGGAAGCGAAAGCTCACGTCCCGGGCGGTCAGGCCCACGGAATCCAGCGCCTTGAGCGCGATGTAATGGCCGATGGAGCCGCGCCCGGTGGCGATGCGCTTGCCCTTGAGATCGGCCGCGCTCCGCAGTGGCGAGTCGCGCGGCACGATCACCGCCGTGCCATAGGGATCGGACTTGTCCACGGCGATGGCCTTGACCGGCGCGCCGGCGGCCAGGGCGAACAGCAGCGGGCCATCACCGATGATGCCGACATCCACCGCGCCCGCATTGAGCGCCTCGGCGAGGGGCGCGGCGGCGGGAAATTCCGCCCACTGGATGCGATAGCCCGGCAGGTCGCGCAGGCCGTCGGCCGCCTCCAGCTGGGCGCGCATGTTGCCCTTCTGGTCGGCGATGCGCAGGGTCAGGGTCTCGGCGGCCAGGGCCGCGCTGGCGGCGAGCAGCAGCGGCAGCGCCAGCAGGGTACGGCGGATGAGGGTCATGGTTTGGCTTCCTGGGTAAAGACACTGGCATCGGCCAGGGCGGCGACGTCGACCGGTTTGGGCAGCACCTGGAGTTCGCTGAAGAGATCGGCCACCTGCTGCACCGCGGCGACGTCCGCCGGCTGCACCGGACGCAGGCCACGGGAGGTGCGGGTGGAAATGGCCACCGCGGCACCTTCCGGCAGGCGCGTCAGCTCGGCGTAGACCCGGGCATAATCCTGCGGATGAGCGACCGCCCAGGCCCGCGCCTGGGCCAGGCGCCCGGCGAAATCGGCTATGGCGGCGCGCTTGGCCGGGTCCTCCAGCGACGCTGGGGTGGCGGTGAGAAAGCCCAGGGCGGTGGTCAGCCCCTGGCCATCGCGCAGCAGCCGGGCGCCGTGCTGCTCGGCGATGCCGAGATAGGGATCGAAGGTGGCCCAGGCGTCGATCTGCCCGGCATTGAAGGCGGCGCTGGCATCGGTGGGCAGCACGAACTTGACCGTCACCTCGTCGCGCCTGACCCCAGCCTCTTCGAGGGCGGCATACAGCAGATGCTGGGAGATGCTGCCCTTTGCCGAGGACACCACCACGGTACGCCCCTTGAGGTCCTTGACCGAACGGATCGGCGAATCCTTCTGTACCAGCAGGCCGTTGGCCTGGGGATAGCCGACATTGGTGGCGATGAGCTTGAGCGGCACGCCGCCGGACGCGGCCATCAGCACCGGCAGGTCGCCGGCATAGGAGGTATCCACCGCGCCGACGCGCTGGGCCTCGAACAGCGGCGCGGCGCCCTGGAAGTTGGCCCAGCGGTAGCGGTAGGGCGCGCCTTCGAGGGTACCGGCGGCTTCCATCATGGCGCGCAGACCGCGGGCCTGGTCGCCCAGCACCAGGGTCACCCCGGAGAGATCCGGCTCCGCCTGGGCCTGCCCCAGCAGCAGCGCCAGGCCCAGCGTGGCAAGCAAGCGCCTCATTGCGCGTACTCCCGGCCCTCGTGGCGCTCCAGTTGGCGTACCGCCGCCTCCCAGTGGCGGACATGGGCGCCGCGCGCCAGGTTGCCGGGGATGAGGTCGCTGACCTTCTGCGCCACGGCGTCCGCGGCGATCACCAGCTCGGCACCGCCGCTCTGGGCCGCCAGCTGCGCCGCGCAGGAACGCTCCAGGTAATAGAGGTGCCAGAAGGCCTCTTCCAGACTGGCGCCCACGGTCAGCAACCCATGGTTGCAGAGGATCATCGCCGGGTGCGCCCCGAGGTCGGCCACCAGCCGACTCTGCTCGTCCAGATCCAGGGCCACGCCCTCGTAGCCGTGATAGGCCAGGCGGCCGAAGAACCTCATGGCGTGCTGGGAAAGCATGAGTAGCCCACCGCGCTGAGCGGAGACGCCGATGCCCGCGGCCGTGTGGGTGTGCAGCACCGCATGGAGGTCCGGCTGGGCACGGTGGATGGCGCTGTGGATCACGTAGCCGGCCGGGTTGATGCCGAGCCCGGTGGGGTCGAGGACGATTTCGCCATCGAGGTCCACCTTTACCAGCGAAGAGGCGGTGATCTCGTCGAAGGTCTGGCCGAAGGGATTGATCAGGAAGTGCGCTTCCGGGCCCGGCACCCGTAGCGAGAAGTGGGTGTAGATATGGTCGGTCCAGCGTTCGCGGGCAGCCAGGCGATAGGCGGCGGCGAGCTTGACCCGCGCCTCCCATTCGGCGGCGGATACCTGGGCGCGGACGCTGGCGAGGGCGTTCTGGAAGGCGGTCATGCAGCGGCTCCGAAAGCAGAAGAGGCGCCAGGGCGACGGGCGTTGCCCTGGTCTGCTTAGAACCTAACGTTGTGAGTCACCCAGACGGAAATATCGATTGCGCATAACCTAATATGCTCATTTTGGATAACAAAAATAGATAAATATGCGAAAACTTGTTTTCAGTACAGAACCAATCGATCTAAGGCGCTGGGCCCTGACCTTGCTTTAATGGCGATCATTGTCCACCCGCCGTCTCCGTGGAGCTCGCCATGATCCCTAGGCTCGACCGCCTGCGCCTGTTCCTGCATGACCTCGCCACCCTGGTCGACGAACACCCTGCCGAAGCGCAGCTGCTGCAGCGCGGCGCCGCCCTGCTCGGCGAGCTGGTGCGCCATGACGACTGGCTGCCCGAGGACTGCGCCCTGCCCCGCCCCGAGCGCTACAGCCAGTACCTGCTGCATGCCGATGCCCGCCAGCGCTTCTCGGTGGTGAGTTTCGTCTGGGGTCCGGGCCAGGCCACGCCGGTGCATGACCACCGCACCTGGGGCCTGATCGGCATGCTGCGCGGCGCCGAGATCGCCCAGGGCTTCGCCCGCGACCCCGCCGGCCGCCTGCTGCCGGAAGGCGCGCCCGTGCGCCTGGAGCCGGGCCAGGTGGAAGCGGTCTCGCCGCGGGTGGGCGACATCCACCAGGTCAGCAACGCCTATGCCGACCGCACCTCCATAAGCATCCACGTCTATGGCGGCAACATCGGCGCCGTGCGCCGCGCCGTCTATGCCGCGGATGGCCAGGAAAAGCCCTTCATCTCCGGCTACACCAATCGCCAGCTGCCCAACCTGTGGGACCTGTCCCAGGAGACCGCCACACCATGACCGCCATCCGCACCGCCGAGGACATCCGCCAGGCCCTGCTCGCCGGCACCGAAGTCGCCCTGCTCGACGTCCGCGAGGAAGACCCCTTTGCCGCCGGCCATCCGCTGTGGGCCGCCAATCTGCCGTTGTCGCGCCTGGAGCTGGAGGCCTGGTCGCGGCTGCCGCGGCGCGACGTGGCCATTACCCTTTACGACAATGGCGAGGGTCTGGCGGAACGCGCGGCCGAACGCCTACGCGCCCTGGGCTACACCGACGTGGCCCTGCTCGAAGGTGGCCTGGCGGGCTGGCGCGCCAGCGGCGGCGAACTCTTCATCGACGTCAACGTGCCGAGCAAGGCCTTTGGCGAACTGGTGGAAGCCCGGCGCCATACCCCTTCGCTGCCCGCCGAGGAGGTCAGGGCGCTGCTGGATCAGGACGCCGATCTGGTGATCCTCGACGCCCGCCGTTTCGAGGAATACCAGACCATGAGCATTCCTGGCGGTATCAGCGTGCCGGGTGCCGAACTGGTGCTACGGGTGGCCGAACTGGCACCTGATCCGCGGACCCGGGTCATCGTCAATTGCGCCGGCCGTACCCGCAGCCTGATCGGCGCCCAGTCGCTGATCAACGCCGGCATTCCGAATCCGGTGGCCGCCCTGCGCAATGGCACCATCGGCTGGACCCTGGCCGGCCAGACCCTGGAACATGGCCAGCAACGCCGCTTCGGTGCGGTGAGTCCGGCGACCCGGGCTACCGCCGCGACCCGCGCCCGCCAGGTCGCCGATCGCGCCGGCGTCGCCCGCCTGCCCTTCAGCGAACTGGCAGCCTGGCGCAACGACGCCCAGCGCACGAACTACCTGATCGATGTGCGCCCCCCCGAGGAATTCGCCGCCGGCCACCTGCCCGGCGCCCGCTCGACACCGGGTGGCCAGCTGGTCCAGGAGACCGATCACAGCGCCCCGGTGCGTGGCGCCCGCCTGGCGCTGGTGGACGACGACGGCGTGCGCGCCAACATGAGCGCCTCCTGGCTGGCACAGATGGGCTGGACGGTGGCGGTGGTCGACGCCATCCCGCCCGGCGCCCTGAGCGCCACTGGCCCCTGGCAGGCACCGGCGCCCACGGCGGGGCCGGTGGAGCGCATCTCGGTGAGGCGGCTGCAGGAATGGCTGGCCGAGCCGGGCACCCTGGTGGTGGATGTCACCGCCAGCGCCAACTATGTGCAGAGGCACATCCCGGGCGCGGCCTGGGTGCTGCGCGCCGATCTGCCGGCAGCGCTGCCACCCGCCGAGCGCTATGTCTTCACCTGTGGCAGTGGCCAACTGGCCGCCTTCGCCGCCCTCGACGTCCAGGCCACCACCGACCGGCCGGTCCTGCTGCTGGAGGGCGGCACCGCGGCCTGGCTGGCCGCCGGCCTGCCGGTGGAAGGTGGCGAGACGCGGCTGCTGTCGACCCGGCGCGATCGCTACCGACGCCCCTACGAGGGCACCGACGCCCCGCGCGCGGCCATGCAGGCCTACCTGGACTGGGAATTCGGCCTGGTCGAGCAGTTGCGGCGGGATGGCACCAGCGGCTTCCGGGTCATCTAGCCGCTGGTCCCCACAAAGGCCGCCACCCAGGCCGCCGTCTCCACCAGCGCCTGGGAATGGCTCAGGCCGCTGCGCTTGAGCGGCTTGAGATCATGGTCCGCGGTGGCGAGCCACTGCACCTCGATGCTTGGCGCCAGGGCATAGCCCGCCACCTCCTCCCGCGAGCCCAAGGCATCCCGCTCGCCCTGGACGATCAGCGTCGGTGTTGCCAGGGTCGCCAGGTGGTCGGTGCGCAGCCGTTCGGGCTTGCCCGCCGGGTGGAAGGGATAGCCTAGGCAGATGAGGCCCGCCGCGCCCAGTTCATCAGCCAGCAGACTGGCCATCCGCCCGCCCATGGACTTGCCCGCCAGCCACAGCGGTCCGCTTTCCGCCGCGCGCCAGGTGGCGATTATGGCCCGCCAGTGCTCCAGCAGGACCGGGGCCGGATTCGGCGGGCGCCGTTTGCCCTCGGCGCATGCTCGCGCCATGTAGGGAAAGTCGAATCTCAGGGTCCGGATCTCGCACCGGGCCAGCGCCTCGGCCAGTTGCTGCAGGAAGGGGCTGTCCATCCCCGCCCCTGCCCCATGGGCCAGCAACAGGGTCGCCAAGGGCTCACCCGCGGGTCGGCATTCGCGAAAGCTGTCGAGGTACAACTCGTCTGCCATGGGCCACTCCTCGTCCAAACGCCAGAGCTTAACCCGGGCTTTATTGATCTGGATCAATAAAGCCCGGAGCCCGCCCCTCACACTGGGCGCCTCGAAACCACTGGAGCCCGGCATGACAGCCGCCCTCGCCTGGGACGCCGACCTCATCGCCCGCTACGATCGCGCCGGCCCCCGCTACACCTCCTACCCCACCGCCGTGCAATTCCACGACGGCATCGGCCCCTTCGACCTGCTCGGCGCCCTGCGCCTGAGCCGCCAGGCCGGACGCCCGCTGTCGCTTTACCTGCACGTGCCCTTCTGCGCCAACATCTGCTACTACTGCGCCTGCAACAAGGTCATTACCAAGGACCGCAGCCGCAGCGTTGCCTACCTCCACGCCCTGCGCCAGGAGATGATCCTCACCAGCCGGCACCTGGATGGCAGGCAGCGGGTGGAACAACTGCACCTCGGCGGCGGCACCCCGACCTTTCTCAATCCCATGCAGCTGCGCGAGCTGATGGCCGACCTGCGCCGCCACTTCACCCTGGCCGACGACGATCGCGGCGACTACTCCATCGAGATCGATCCGCGCGAGGCCGACTGGAGCACCATGGGCCTGCTCCGCGAGCTGGGCTTCAACCGCGTCAGCTTCGGCGTCCAGGACCTCGACCTGCAGGTGCAGCTGGCGATCAATCGCCTGCAGCCCTTCGACGACACCCGCACCCTGGTGGAAGCCGCCCGTGCCCTCGACTATCGATCCATCAACCTGGACCTCATCTACGGGCTGCCACGACAGACCCCGGCCAGCTTCGCCCACACCGTGGAGCGGGTACTGGAATTGCAGCCGCATCGGCTGTCGGTGTTCAACTACGCCCATCTGCCGCAGCGCTTTCCGCCGCAGCGGCGCATCGAAGCCAGCGAACTGCCGGACCCCGCGGCCAAGCTGGAGATGCTGCAGCGCACCGTGGAACAGCTGCTGGCCGCGGGTTATCGCTACATCGGCATGGATCACTTCGCCCTGCCCGACGACGACCTGGCCATCGCCCAGGAAGACGGCACCCTGCAGCGCAACTTCCAGGGCTACACCACCCACGGCCATTGCGACCTGCTCGGCCTGGGCGTCTCCGCCATCAGCCAGGTGGGCGAGGTGCTCTGCCAGAACACCCCGGACCTCGCCCGCTACCAGGCACGCCTGGGCCAGGGCGAACTGGCGGTGGCCCGCGGCCTGCGTCGCTCGCGGGACGATCGCATCCGCGGCGCGGTGATCGCCCAGCTGATCTGCCATTTCCAGCTGGATTTCGCCGCCATCGAGCGCAGCTGCGAACTGGATTTCCGCCAGTACTTCGCCGATGCCTGGCCGCACCTGGAAGCCATGGCCGCCGACGGCCTGATCCGTCTCGATGCCCGCGGCGTGCAGGTGCTGGCGCCGGGCCGCCTGCTGATCCGTGCCCTGTGCATGCTGTTCGACCGCTACCTGGCGGACCATGACAAGCAGCGCTTTTCCCAGGTGATATGACCCATGCCTGCCACCACTGCTAAAGTTAGACTTTTGGAACCAGACGAGAAGCGATCTTCCCCCATGACCGAGCCCCTCAAGCTGCGCAACGCCCAGGCCCATTGCAAGGATTGCAGCCTCGCCTCGCTGTGCCTGCCGCTGTCGCTCGATCTGAAAGACCTGGATGCCCTTGACCAGATCGTCAAGCGCGGCCGGCCGCTGGCCAAGGGTGACCACCTGTTCCGCCAGGGCGATACCTTCGGCTCGGTCTATGCGGTGCGCTCCGGCGCCCTGCGCACCAGCAGCCTGAGCGATGCCGGGGAGGAGCAGATCACCGGCTTCCACCTGCCCAGCGAACTGGTCGGCCTGTCGGGCATGGACACCGAGCGCTATCCGGTCTCGGCCCGGGCGCTGGAGACCACCACCGTCTGCGAGATCCCCTTCGAGCGCCTGGATGAACTCTCCGAACAGCTGCCGCAACTGCGCCGCCAGCTGCTGCGGGTGATGAGCCGGGAGATCCGCGACGACCAGCAGATGATGGTGCTGCTGTCGAAGAAGAGTGCCGACGAGCGCATCGCCACCTTCCTGGTCAATCTCTCCGCGCGCTTCCATGCCCGCGGCTTTTCCGCCCAGCAATTCCGCCTGAGCATGTCGCGCAACGAGATCGGCAACTTCCTCGGCCTGGCGGTGGAAACCGTGTCGCGGGTGTTCACCCGCTTCCAGCAGAGCGGTGTGCTGGCGGCCGAGGGCAAGGAAGTACGCATCCTCGACTCCGCCCGCCTCTGCGCCCTTGCGGGCGGTCAGCTGGAAGGCTGACGGCTGGCGCCTGCCGCTCAGTCAGCGGCAGGCGCCCGGCCCGTCTAGAAGCTGTAGCTGACCGTCGCGGTCACGTTGCGCTCCTCCCCGAAATAGCAGAAGTCCAGGCTGTAGCAGGACGCCACATAGTCCTTGCCCATGAGGTTGTTGGCATTGACCCGCGCGGTCAGCCCCGGCAACCCCAGACGGGTGAAGTCATAGGCGAGCATGGCGTCCACCAGGGTGTAGGCCGGCACCTTGCGAGTGTTGGCCTTGTCCGCCCAACTGGTGCCCACGTAGCGTGCGCCGGCGCCGATGCTGAACCCTGCCAGCGGTCCAGCCAGCTCGTACTCACCCCACAGCGACGCCTGGTGCCGAGGCGCCTGGTTCGGCGTGTTGCCCTGGGTGCCATCCAGCGCCTGGGTGTACTCGATGTCGGTGAAGGTGTAGCTGCCCAGCAGCTTGAGGCGCTCGGCCAGCTGCAGATGGCCCTCCAGCTCCAGGCCACGCGAGCGAATCTCGCCCACCGAGGAATAGAAGTCCTCCTGGGGCAGCTTGGTCGCCACGTTTTCCTGGGTGATATGGAACAGCGAGGCGGTATAGAAGCTGGCGCTGCCCGGCGGCTGGTACTTAAGGCCCAGCTCCCACTGCTTGCCCTCGGTGGGCTCCAGGGGATTGCCCGCGGCGTCGTTGTAGGCGTTGGGATTGAAGGAGGTGGAATAGCTCAGGTAGGGCGCCAGGCCGTTGTCGAACAGATAGAGCGCTCCGGCACGGCCGCTGGCCTGGCCACGGCGCGCACTGCTGCGGGTGCCCGCCAGGCGATCCTCGATGCCGATTTCCACCCAGTCCTGGCGTAGACCCAGGGAAAAGCGCCAGCGATCCAGCTCGATGAGATCCTGCAGGTAGACGCCGGTTTGCTGCAGTTCGCGACGGTACTCGCTGCCGGGGGAGATAGTCACCTGGCCACCGTAGTTCGGCGCGAAGGCGTCCAGGGCATCCGCCGTGCCGCTGGGCCAATCCACATGGGTCCAGCGACGCTGGTAATCCAGTCCGGCGAGCAGGGTATGGCGGCTGCCGGCCCAGTCGAAGTCCGCCTGCACCAGATTGTCCAGGGTATAGGCGTGCAGGTTCTCGCGGCCGCCGGAGTAATAGCGATTGAGCAGGTTGCTGTCGCCAACATAGCCGTAGCCATAGACCTGCTCCAGCTCGACCCGCGACTTGGCGTAGCGGAAGTTCTGCCGCGCGCTCCAGACGTCGTTGAATCTGTGCTCGAACTGATAGCCAACCATCTGCTGGGTGCGTTCGAATTTGTCGTGGTCGGGTTCGCCGTCGAAAAAGTGGTTGCTGATGTAGCGGCCATTGCGGCGATAGAGGCTGCCTTCGGCTGGTACGCCACTGTGGTAGCCGCCATCCGGGTCCTTTTGCAGATAGGCCTGAAGGGTCAGGGTGGTATCGTCGCTCAGGTCGATGGCCAGGCTGGGCGCCAGGGCGTAACGCTCTTCTTCCACATGGTCGAACTGGGTGTCGCTGTGCTGCGCCAGACCCACCAGGCGATAGGCGATGCGCCCCTCCTCGTCCAGCGGACCGCCGAAATCGAAGCCGGCGCCATGCTGGCCGAGATTGCCCAGGGTGGCCTGGACCTGATGATAGGGCTGGTACAGCGGCTTCTTGCTGGTCAGGGCCACCAGACCGCCCGGCAGGCTGCGGCCATAGAGCACCGACGCCGGCCCCTTCACCACGTCGATGCGCTCGAGGAAATAGGGATCGACCTGCAGCGAGCTGAAGGTGCCGCTGTCGCCCATGGTCTTGAGGCCGTCGAGAAAGACATTATCGACGCTGTTGTCGGCGAAGCCGCGCATCACCACGTAGTCGTAGCGATTGGAGGCGCCGATCTGGCCGGTGAAGATGCCCGGGGTGTACCTAATGGCCTGCTGCACGGTCTTGGCACCCTGGTCATCGATCTGCTCGCGGGTCACCACCGAGACCGACTGGGAGGTTTCCAGCAGGCCCTTGCTGGTCTTGGTGGCCACGTCGCTATGGGTCGCCAGGTAGCCATCGGTCTCGCCCAGGGCATTGCCCAGGGCGAAGCCGGTCACCGTGGTGTCACTCAGGGAGGTCACTCCGGTCGCGGTCGCCGACTCCAGGCGATAACTGCCATCGGTCTGCCGCACCGCCTGCAGGCCACTGCCCTGGAGAATCTGCTGGAAGCCGTCGGCCGGTGTGTAGCGGCCCTGCAGCCCCGGACTGCGCCGATCTTCCAGCCCCTGGGCGGGGGCCGACAGCAGTACGCCGCTCTGGGCGGCGAAGGTGCTCACCACCGTGGCCAGACTGCCCGCCTCGATGCGGTATTCCTGCGCCAGGGGCGCCGCCTGGGCCAGGCCCGGGGACATGGCCAGGCCGGTGATGCCCAATGGCATGGTCAGGGCGAAGACGCGCAGGGCGCAGCGCAGCGGATGCAGGATGAAACGGGTATCGCGATGCATGGAGGGCCTCGAAACGGAGATCGTTTCCCCCAAGCCCCGCGAGCGCGAAAAAGGGGAACCACCCGCGCCATATTTTTTCAGGCGGGCACGATCTGCACCCACCAGGGCAGGCGCCGTTCCACCCGTACCGGCAGGCTGTCGGCCAGGGCCGCCAGCGCGCGGTCGGTATCCGCCAGCGGATAGCTGCCGACTACCCGCAAGTGGGCCACCGTGGCGGTGCAGGTCAGCAGGCCCGGTCGATAGCGACCCAGCTCCGCCACCAGCGCCGCCAGCGACCAGTCGTCGACCACCAGCCGCCCCTGGCGCCAGAGTTGCCGCCCCGGATCGACCGGGCCTAGCGGCTGTACGGCGGTAGCCGTCATCAGCGCCCGGGCTCCTTGCGCCAGGCTCTCGGGCCGGGCCTGGCGTGGCAGCAGCTGCAGAGCCCCACGATAGGCTGCTACCTCCAATCCCTCGTCACGCGCCTGGACCGCGCAGCAACCCGCCAAGAAGCGCACCCGGCCTGGCGTCGCCTCCAGCACCATGGGAGCCGTCCCCCCGCGGCTTTCGAACAGCGCCTCGCCGCGCAGCAAGCGCCAGTGATCCGCCGTGGCCCCGCGCGCGAGTTGGCTGTCGGTGTTGAGCCAGACGTGCACCCCGGCGGCCAGGTCGAAGGCACGGATCTCGCCGACCGCCGTGCTCAGGTCGGCGCCCTGCCCCAGCCGCCAGTCGTCCGGCCGCGCCCAGCCCAGCGCCAGACCACCCAGGGCCAATCCCAGCACCTTGAGCGCCCGGCGCCGTCCCAGGGACTCGCGCCGCGCCAGGGCCATTCGCCCGGACGCAGGCAGACCGGTGAAGCGCGCACTGATTTCCTCCACCCGCGCCCAGGCCACGGCGTTGCGGCTATCCGCCTGCAACCAGCGTTCCCAGGCCCGCTCGGTAACGGGGTCCACCTCGTCGGCAGCCAGTTCGGCGAACCACACCGCCGCCTCCTCCAGAGGTCCGCCACGACCGGGCGTCAGCGCGCTCAAGACACCAGTTCCAGGCAGTGCAGCATGGCCTGGGCCATGTACTTCTTGATCATCCGCTCCGACACGCCCAGCCGCTCGGCGATGACGCCATAGGTGAGCCCCTCCAGTTGCGCCAGCAAGAAGGTCTGGCGCACCCGGCCGGGCAGGCGGTCGAGCAGCGCATCGAGTTCGGTGAGGGTTTCCAGGATCAGGGCCTGGGCTTCCGGCGAAGGCTGCACGGCCTGCGGTTGCGCGGCGAGCGCGTCGAGATAGGCGCGCTCCAGGGCCTGGCGCCGCCAGTGATTGGCCAGCAGGCCCTGGGCGACGGTCGCCAGGAAGGCACGGGGTTCACGCAGGCGTTCCAGCTCGGCTTCCCGGGCCAGAAGCCGCACGAAGGTGTCCTGAGCCAGATCGGCCGCCTGCCCCAGGCAACCCAGCCGCCGCTGCAGCCGCTCGCGCAGCCAGCCATGGTGGTCCAGGTAGAGGGTCCGGATATGTCCGTGCCGGTCGGACTCGAGCGTCTGCATCACCATCCTCGGAAGCAGCTGACTTCCGATAATGATAATGCTTCTCGATCACAAGATACAGGCCTATCGCCGTCTCGCAGCGACGGGACAGCGCAGTGCTAGAGCGCTATCGGCTTGCGCCCGGCAAAGGCGTGGGTCAGGGTACCGCCATCGACCAGGTCCAGTTCGCCACCCAGGGGCACGCCGTGGGCGATGCGGGAAATGGTCAGGCCCTTGGGCGCCAGCAGCTGGGCGATGTAGTAGGCGGTCGCCTCGCCTTCCACCGTGGGATTGGTGGCGATGATCATTTCCTGGAAACCGCCCTCGCTGACACGCCGTTCGAGCTCGGGTACGCCGATGGCGTCCGGACCCAGGCCGTCAATGGGCGACAGGTGCCCCTTGAGCACGAAGTAGCGTCCGCGATAGCCGGTCTGCTCCACGGCGAAGACATCCATGGGGCCTTCCACCACACAGAGGATGCTGTCGTCACGGCGGCTGTCGGCGCAGAAGCCGCAGATCTCGTCTTCGCTCAGGGTGCGGCAGCGCTGGCAGTACCCGACCCCTTCCATGGCGGCGCTGAGGGCACTGGCCAGGCGCTGGCCACCCGGGCGTTCGCGTTCGAGCAGTTGCAGGGCCATGCGCTGGGCGGACTTCTGGCCGACCCCGGGCAGGACCCGGAGCGCATCGATCAATTGGCGAATCAGGGGACTGAAGCTCATGGACTACCGTACTGGAAGGCGGGAGAAACGGGCGCCCGACGGACACCCGCAGCTGGAGCGTCTTGGGTTCTGTATCAAAAGTGCCTGCGCATCGGTGATGCTTCGTTGAAAAAGGCTTCGGAATGCTCATTTACCACTCGTAAACTCCGCTTCCTCAGCCTTTTTCGCCTCGCCTGACCTTCGCTCGGCGACTTTTTATACACAACCTAGAAAGGCATCTTGAAGCCGGGCGGCAGCTGCATCCCGGAGGTCATGCCGGACATCTTGTCCTGGCTGTTCTGCTCGATCTTGCGCACGGCGTCGTTCACCGCGGCGGCGATCAGGTCTTCGAGGATTTCCTTGTCTTCCTGCATCAGGCTGTCGTCCAGGCTGACGCGCTTGACGTCGTGTCGGCCGGTCATGACGACGCTGACCAGGCCGGCGCCGGATTGACCGGTCACTTCGGCGTTTGCCAGCTCTTCCTGCATCTTCTGCATCTTTTCCTGCATCTGCTGGGCCTGCTTCATCAGGCCGGCCATGCCACCTTTCATCATGTCTGCTACCTCGAACTATGAATGGAAAACCGGTCAGGCTTGGGTGTCGACCGGCTCGATGGTACCCGCGCGCACCGTGGCGGCGAACTGTTGCATCATCTGGCGGATGAGCGGGTCGTCCTGGATCGACAACTCCGCCTGCCGCTGCCGCTCCGCCCGGCGCCGCGCGGCGGCCTGGGCGGGCGTCTCCTGCTCGGGGGTCTGGATGGTGACCTCGAGCGTAATGGGGCGTCCCTGCTGCTGGTTCAGGGCATCGTTGAGCCGGCGCTGCTGGTTGGCATTGAACAGGGCGCTCTGCGCCGGATCCAGATGCAGGTGCCAGCGATCGCCGTCCATGGCTACCAGGGTGCAGTTGGCAGCGATACTGGCGGTCAGTCCGCCCAGCTTGAGATCGGGGAACAACGCCTGCCAATCGGCTGCCAGGCCCGTGGCCGGTTGCACCGCCGGCGCCGGCGCCGCGGCCACCGCTTCGGCAGTCGGCTCGCCGAGGCTGTCGAGATAGTCGTCCAGCCCCACCTCGTAGTAATCCTCGGCGGGTGGCGGCTCTTCGTCACCATCCAGATCGTCACCAGCGGTGTCCGCCGGCAGTTCGGCGATCACCGTGGCGTCCGGCGTCGTCTCGACCCGTGGCGTGGGCGCGGCGCTGGGCGCCGCCTGAGCGGCGGGCGCAGCGACCTGTATCACCGCTGCGGGGGCTGGCGCCGCTGCCGCCTTGACCTCTGCTTGCCCAGCCTCCTCCCAGGGAAGATCGACCGGCACTTCCATAGGGGTGGTATTACTTGCAGGTGACGACTCGGGAGCAGGCGCAGGGGTTGCCTGAGGCCTGGGGGCAGGCGTTGCGGCCACCGGAACCGCCGCGGCCACCGGACGGGGGTTGGAGTCAGCCGTGGCCGGGCTGGCTCCCGTCGTCTTTAGTGCCGGTCGCTCGGTAATCGCCGCGCCGGCAGGCCGGAAGGCCAACATGCGCAGCAGGACCATCTCGAAGCCATGGCGCGGCTCCGGAGCCAGCGGCAGATCGCGCCGGCCAACCAGACCCAGCTGGTAGTAGTACTGGACATCCTCCGCCGGCAGCGTCTGCGCCAGGCTCAGCACCCGCTCGCGATCGCCCTGGCCGTTGTCCACCGCATCGGGCAGCACCTGGGCGATGGCCACGCGGTGCAGCACATTGAGCAGCTCGGCCAGCACCCCGCCCCAGTCGGGGCCCTGCTCGGCCAGATGGCGAACCGCGTCCAGCACGGCGCGACCATCGCCTTCCAGCAAGGCCTGGAGTACGTCATAGACCTGGCCATGATCGAGGGTCCCGAGCATGGCGCGCACATCGGCGGCCAGCACCTTGCCCTCGCCAAAGGCGATCGCCTGATCGGTCAGGCTCATGGCATCGCGCATGGAGCCATCGGCCGCACGACCCAGCAGCCAGAGCGCATCGTCCTCGAAGGGAATGCCTTCCGCGGCGAGCACCTGCTGCAGGTGGGCAACGACCCGCTCCGGCGGCATGTTCTTCAGCGAGAACTGCAGGCAGCGCGAGAGAATGGTAACCGGCAGCTTCTGCGGATCGGTGGTGGCGAGCAGGAACTTGACGTGGGGCGGTGGCTCTTCCAGCGTCTTGAGCAGGGCGTTGAAGCTGTGGGTGGAAAGCATGTGCACCTCGTCGATGAGGTACACCTTGTAGCGACCGCGGGACGGTGCGTACTGCACGTTCTCCAGCAGCTCGCGAGTGTCTTCCACCTTGGTGCGGCTGGCGGCGTCCACCTCGATGAGGTCGACGAAGCGGCCTTCATCGATCTCGCGGCACACCGAGCAGCTGCCGCACGGCGTCGAGCTGACGCCGGTTTCGCAATTCAGGCACTTGGCCAAAATCCGCGCGATGGTGGTCTTGCCCACCCCGCGGGTGCCGGTGAACAGATAGGCATGGTGCAGCCGCTCGTTATCCAGCGCATTGATCAGCGCCTTGAGCACATGGGTCTGGCCGACCATTTCGCGGAACGACCGCGGGCGCCATTTGCGCGCAAGAACCTGGTAACTCATCGAGACCTGATCAGGAGAAGACGTGGGGGGAGCACATGCTAACGAAGAGGGGCCGCGATTGCATCCCGCGGCGTGGCATCGGGACGCCGCCACGCGGACGGCGACTACCTTGCCAGATGGAGGCAGCCAGGCGCATTTTCAAGCGATCAGGAGGGAAAACGGCACGCAAAAAGCCGTTTCAGGCACGTCGACAGTGGTCTTCGCCGTCGGCCAGGACAACGCTGGAAACATAGGCTGCCAGGGCATCCAGCTGGCCGCGCAGGCGGCTCACGATGGCGTTCATTTTGAAGGGGTTGCTTGCCTCCTCGTTGGTCAGGTCGATCCTGATCAGCAGCAGGGGCTCGGAGGGGTGGTGGATCTGAGCGACCAGCGTCGCCTCGGTGTCGCGCCGGCAGTCGACACGATAGGGATGGAGGCCATTGCTCAGGGCGCGTCCTGCGCTTTCGAGTCCGTTCTTCACGATGAATCCTTGGACATTCGTCCAGTAATGATGGTGCGGTGCGCATGATGGCACAGAGCCATGAACCAAAACAGTGCATTTCATCACGAAAGCCGTGTGGCGTACTTCGCCGAGCGCTGTAAGGCGAGACAGGAAAGGAAGGGGAAAAGCGGGAAGAGGAAAAGCGGGGGGCAGAAATGGAGGTGGCCCCGCCAGCCACACCCCGGCACACGACATCACCGCTGCGGCTGCTCCCTTCCGGGCCTGACCGGGTTCACGGTTGATCGTTGCGGGGGGACCGACAGAGCCACCATAACGCCTCACCCTGAGGTGAGGTGCATCATTCTACGCGGTTGGGGCGAAGTTGCAAGCCATACAAGGACTTAGGTTCGCCAAGGGACAACGGATAATACCTGGAACGGCAAAACTGTCCCGCTCCGGATCAAACGCCTACGACCTTTTGCTAGCGATAGCCAGACAAGGGTATTGAGCAAGGCGGCCCCAGGATAGGACCACCCGTACCAGATCCAGTGAAGACGAGCCGCCTCGGCCGCAGGTATTGTCCGCACGACCGGAGCTTGCTCCTCTCGTTAGCGAACGCCCTGGGCCTCGAGGATCTGCAGGAAGGCGTCCTCGTCCAGCACCTTCACTCCCAGCTCGTTCGCCTTGGTCAGCTTGGACCCCGCCCCCGGACCGGCGACCACCACGGCGGTCTTGGCCGAGACCGAACCCGAGACCTTGGCGCCCAATGCCTCCAGGCGCTCCTTGGCCTCGTCGCGACTCATGGCCTCCAGCGTTCCGGTGAGCACCCAGGTCTGGCCGGCGAACGGCAGGCCCTGCACGGCCTGCCGGGTGCTTTCCCAGTGCATGCCGAAGGCCTTGAGCTGGGCCTCGATGGCCAGCGCCCGGGCGACGTTGTCCGCCTCGGCGAAGTACTCACGCAGCCCTTGCTTGGCCCGCTCGTTGAGACCGGCGAGGGTCTTGAAGGTCAGCCAGTCCTGCGAGCCCTCGATCAGGGCCGCCAGGCTGGGAAAGGCAGCGGCCAGGGTCTTGGCGCCGGTCTTGCCCAGAGAGGGAATGTGCAACTGGTCGAGGAAGTCGGCGAAGGCGGCATAGCCGGAGAATTCGGCGTGCACCTCACCCTCGTCCGCCAGCGCGATGCCGTTGGCCAGCAGCGCCTCCAGGACCTCGCGGTTGTGCGCGGACTGGAAGAAGTTGTGGATCTCGAAGGCCACCTCCGGTCCGATGTCCGGCAGATAGACCAGCACCTCCGGCAGCGCCTCGCGAATGCGCTGCAGACTGCCCAGGGCGCGTGCCAGGCGCTTGGCGGTCTCTTCGCCCACTTCGGGGATGCCGAGGGCGAAGATGAAGCGGGCCAGCGCCGGCTGGCGGCTGGCTTCGATGGCCGCCAGCAGATTGCGACTGGACACCTCGGCGAAGCCTTCCAGCGCGACCACCTGCTCGTAGGTCAGGGTGTACAGATCGGCCGGCGACTTCACCAGGTCGCGATCCACCAGTTGCTCGACGATGCGATCGCCGAGACCGTCGATGTCCATGGCGCGCCGCGAGGCGAAGTGGATGATCGCCTGCTTGAGTTGCGCCTGGCAGGCCAGGCGGCCGACACAGCGATAGACCACGCCTTCGCTGATCGACTCCCTGCCCTTGCCGCGCTTGATCAGCTGGGTACGCTCCACCGCCGAACCGCACACCGGGCACTGGGTGGGGATCGCCACCGGCCGGGCATCCGCCGGTCGCCGCTCCGGCACCACCTGCATGATCTGCGGGATGACATCGCCGGCGCGGCGCACGATCACGCTGTCGCCGATCATCACACCCAGCCGGGCGATCTCGTCCATGTTGTGCAGGGTGGCGTTGGTCACGGTGACGCCTGCCACCTGCACCGGCTTGAGCCGGGCCACGGGGGTGATGGCACCGGTACGCCCCACCTGGAATTCGACATTGAGCAATTCGGTCAGCTCTTCCCGGGCGGGAAACTTGTGCGCCAGCGCCCAGCGCGGTTCCCGCGCGCGGAAACCCAGCTCGCCCTGCCAGTCGAGTCGATTGACCTTGTAGACCACGCCATCGATCTCGTAGGCCAGGGCATCGCGGCGCTGGCCGATGTCCTGATAGTAGGCCCGACAACCTTCAGCGCCCTGCACCTTGCGCAGTTCGCGACTGATGGGAATGCCCCACTCCCGGAGCTGCTGAAGAATGTCGTACTGGGTGTCCGGCAGAGTCCCGCCCTCGACCCGCCCGAAACCGTAGCAGCAGAACTCCAGCGGCCGCTGGGCGGTGATCCGCGAATCCAGCTGGCGCAGACTGCCGGCCGCGGCGTTGCGCGGATTGGCGAAGGTCTTGCCGCCGCTTTCCATGGCCCGGACGTTGAGCGTCTCGAAACCGGCACGGGACATGAACACCTCGCCACGCACCTCCAGCACCGCCGGCCACCCTTCGCCCTGCAAGCGCAGCGGGACGTTGCGGATGGTGCGCACATTGGTGGTGATGTCTTCGCCGGTGGTACCGTCGCCGCGGGTAGCGCCGCGGGTCAACAGGCCGTTCTCGTACAGCAGACTGACCGCCAGCCCATCGAGCTTGGGCTCGCAGGTGTACTCGACACCGGAATCCGGTCCGGCGAAGTCGGTCTCGCCGAATTCCTCACGCAGGCGCTTGCCCACGCTGCGGTCGAAATCCTGCAGGTTCTCGTCGGCGAAGGCGTTGCCCAGGCTGAGCATGGGTACTTCATGGCGAATGGTGCCAAAGGCGGCCAGGGCCGAGCCGCTCACCCTCTGGGTGGGCGAGTCGGGTGTCACCAACTCGGGATGCTCGGCCTCCAGCGCCTTGAGTTCGCCGAACAGCCGGTCGTACTCGGCATCGGGCACGCTCGGCTCGTCCAGCACGTAGTAGCGGTAGTTGTGGGCGTCGATCTCGCTGCGCAGGGCGGCGATCCGGCTGACGGCATCTTGGGCGTCGGTCATGGCGGTCTCTCACTGTCGCCACCCAGGGGTGGCCCTGGCGGCACCCAGGGCGCCGCGGCAAAACTTACAAACAAAAAGAGCAGCCGAGGCTGCTCTTGGTTCGCTCCGGCGCGATCAGCGCTTGAGCATCAGGCTCTTGCGCTCGAAATCGACGATGCGCTGGCGATAGTGTTCGATGGTCTGGGCGGTCATGACGCTGCGCTGCTCGTCCTTCAGCTCGCCATTGAGCTCGGACGACAGTTTGCGCGCCGCTGCCACCATCAGGTCGAAGGCCTGCTTGGGATGGCGCGGACCGGGCAGACCCAGGAAGAAGCTCACCGCCGGGGTATGGAAGTCGTCGATGGCATCCAGGTCGAAGGTGCCCGGACGCACGGCATTGGCCATGGAGAACAGCACCTCGCCATTGCCCGACATGCTCTCGTGACGATGGAAGATATCCATGTCGCCGAAGCGCAGTCCGCTTTCCAGGATGCTCTGCAGCAGCGCTGGACCGGAAAAGCCCTTCTCGTCACGGGAGATGACGTTGATCACCAGCACCTCGTCCACCGGCGCCATGGCCGCCTGGCTGTTGCCCGTGCCGACGGGATCGCTGATCGGCTCGCGCTCGGGTGCCTTGCTGCTCAGCGGCTTGTCCTTGCGCGGCTTGTCGCGACCACGGGTGGCGACTTCATCGGAATCGACGGCCAGGCCTGCCAGGCTTTCATCGCTGGCGGACAGGTCGAAGCTGTCGGCACTGGGCTCTTCGCGGCGTTCATCACGGCGCTTGCGCTGGGTGGAGCGCGGTGGCGTCGGCTCGCCCGGATCATCCAGGGAGGGCTCCTTGGGCTCTATCACCCGTGTCGGGCCAACGATTTCCGGATCCTCGTCCTCGTGTTCCGGATGGTTGTTCAGCGACTGGTCAAGCTTGAACTTGAGCTTGCCCTTGCCGCTCATGCGACGCCAACCATCGAACAGAATACCGGCGATGACGATGACGCCGATGATGATCAGCCACTCGCGCAGACCCATATCCATGAAAAAGACATACCCCTGTGAAAATAATGGACCGACACCCGTCGGGAAACTTTGGAAAGTCGACGCTTGCGAGGTCTTTCCAAAACCTCCGAAACCTACGCCAAGTCAGTGTTCTTCCTAGCTTTTTCCACTTACCGCTAGCGCGGCCATAAGCTAGCACGACTGCTGCCAACTTTACACCGCCAAGCCGCGAGGCTGTGGGGTACTAGGCATCGACCATGGCCACCGCCTCTTCCACATCCACCGCCACCAGCCGAGAACAGCCCGGTTCGTGCATGGTCACCCCCAGCAGCTGATCGGCCATCTCCATGGCGATCTTGTTGTGCGTGATGTAAATGAACTGCACCTTCTCCGACATGCTCTTGACCAATCGGGCATAACGGCCGACGTTGGCGTCATCCAGGGGCGCATCCACTTCATCGAGCATGCAGAACGGCGCCGGATTCAACTGGAAGATGGCAAAGACCAGCGCCAGCGCCGTTAGGGCCTTTTCGCCACCCGACAACAAATGAATGGTGCTGTTCTTCTTGCCCGGCGGCCGCGCCATGATCGCAACCCCGGTATCGAGTAAATCTTCCCCAGTAAGTTCCAGGTAGGCACTGCCACCCCCGAAAACTTTTGGGAACAGGGCCTGCAGGCCATGATTGATCTGGTCGAAGGTGTCCTTGAAACGATTGCGGGTCTCCCGATCGATCTTGCGAATGACGCTTTCCAGGGTTTCCAGTGCTTCCACCAGATCGGCGTTCTGGGCATCCAGATAGGTCTTGCGCTCGGCCTGCTGCTGATATTCGTCAATGGCCGCGAGGTTGATCGGCCCGAGCCGGGCGATACGCGCCGCAACCGCCTCCAGCTGCTCTTCCCAGGCGGCTTCGCTGGCCTCCACAGGCAGGGTCGCGATCACCGTCGGCAGGTCGTAGCCGTTGGCCGCCAGCTGCTCGGCGAAGCCACTGCGCCGGGTCGCCAGGCCCTGCCACTCCAGGCGATGCTGCTCCAGCTGGCCGCGCAGCAGCGTCGCCTGCTGTTCCGCCTGCAGCCGCCGCCGCTCGAAATCACGCAACTCCCGATCGGCATCCTCCAGCGCCAGCCGCGCCGTGCGCATTTCCTCGTCCACCTGCAGACGTCGCTCCAGCAACTCTTCCAGGCGCAGGCGTAATTCATCGAGGGGCTCGCCGCCTTCCTCCAGGTTGAGATTGAGCTGCTCGCAGCGCTCGCCGAGGCGTGCGGTCTGCAACTCCAGCCGCTCCAGCGCCTGGAAGGTCGACTGACGCTGGGCTCTCAGGGTGGTCAGCCGCACCGTCAGCTGATGCAGTTGTTCCTGAGCCTGGCGCTGGCGCTGGCGCGCCGCTTCCACCGCCTGCCGATGACGATCGCGCTGTTCCTGCAATAGCGCGCGCTGCTCGGTATCCACGGCCATGGCGTCGAGGGCGTCCTGCAGGCGCAACCGGCATTCGCCCAACTCCTCCTGCTCATGCGCCAGCTGCTGCTCGACATCCTTGAGCTCGGCCTCCAGCTGCCGGCGACGGATGCTCAACTGTTCGGCCCTTGCCTGTTGCGCGGACAGCTGGGCGCGCGACTCGGCCAGCCGCTGCTGCTCCTGCTGCTGGCGCCGCCGCGCCTCTTCACGCTCGCCTTCCAGCCGCTGCTGGGCCGCGCGACGATCCTCCAGCCGTTCTTCCTGGAGGGCGAGCGCCTCGCTCAACTCCAGGCGCCGTGCCTGCAACTCTTCCAGTTCGCGTCCGCGGGCCAGGACACTGCCTTCGGCCGCCTGGGCACGCCGCACACGCAGGAAATGCCGGGAGACCCAGTAGCCTTCCGGCGTGATCAGACTCTGCCCCGGGGCCAGGGCCGGCCGCCGCGCCAGAGCTTCGTCGTAACTGTTCGCGATCAGCACCTGACCCAGCCAGGGCGACAGGTCGCGCGGTGCCTGCACCTGCTCCAGCAGGCTGCCCACCGCCACCGCTACCGAACCGGGCAGCGCGAGGTTCAGGGCGCCACTGGCGAAGGTGTCGAGCCGCAGAGACGCCAGATCATCCAGGCAGACCGCCTGCAGATCGCTACCCAGCACGGTTTCCACAGCCAGTTCCCAACCGGGGGTGACCTGCACCTCGTCGGCCAGCTGCGGCGCCTGGTCGAGCCCTTCGGCTTCGAGCCACTGGGCTACCCCGGTTGTGGGAGCGAGGGCCGCCTGCTGCAGGGCCTCCAGCGAGGCGATGCGACCTTCCAGCCGCTGCAACTCGCCCTGACGCTGACTCTGCTCGCCCGCCAGCCCCAGCAATTCTTCCCGCAGCCGCTGCAAACCCTCGGCGACCTGCAATTCCTGCTCGGCCAGGCCTTCCAGCAGCAACTCGTCTTCGGCGATCTGCTCTTCCAGCATGACCAGGCGCTCGGACGGACCGTCCTCGCCCAGCAGGGTGCGCTCGTCGCGCAGTCGACGCCGACGTTCCGTGCCGCGCTCCAGACTCTGTTCCAGCGAGCGGATGCGTGCCTGCTGCACGTCCGCTTCCCGCTGTGGCTCGACGCTCGCCGCACTGAGTGCCTCCCAGCGCTGCTGCCAGTCCGCCAGCGCCAGCTCCGCCTCTTCCAGCGCGGCACCGCCCTCCTCGCCCAGCTCCCGGGCCGCCTCTTCCTCGGGCTCGAGCATCGCCAGCTCTTCTTCGAAGGTGGCGAGCAGCACCCGGTCGTGCTCCAGGTGGGACTCGGCTTCGCTGCGGGCCTGTTCGGCTTCGCGCAGATCGTCCTGCAACTGCCGCTGGCGCTGCTGACCATGCTGGATGGTCTGCTCCAGGCGAGCGATGTCACCCCCCAGGGAGTAGAAGCGGCCCTGCACCAGGTTGAAGGCTTCGCTCAGCTCGTGATGACCGTCGCGCAGCCGCTCGATACCGGCATCCGCCTGGCGCTGCTCGGCGGTCAGGGCCTCGAGCGCGGTCTCCTGGTCGCGGATCACCTTTTCGCGCTGCTCGACGCGACCATCCAGTTCGCGCCAGCGCACCGCCTGCAACTGCGCCTTGAGTTGCCGCTCCTCCTGCCTGAACGTCTGAAAGCGCTCGGCCGACTGCGCCTG
This sequence comes from Pseudomonas sp. SORGH_AS_0199, assembly GCF_031453735.1. Classification (NCBI taxonomy): domain Bacteria; kingdom Pseudomonadati; phylum Pseudomonadota; class Gammaproteobacteria; order Pseudomonadales; family Pseudomonadaceae; genus Pseudomonas; species Pseudomonas sp. SORGH_AS_0199. The sequence continues at coordinate 2,641,132 of NZ_JAVJAE010000001.1, read as the reverse complement.
ACGGTGCAGCCGCTCCAGCTGACGCTCCAGCTCTTCGCGCAGGTCGGTAAGACGGGCGAGATTCTCCTGGGTGCGGCGGATGCGATTCTCGGTCTCGCGCCGCCGCTCCTTGTACTTGGAGATGCCGGCGGCTTCCTCGATGTAGTGCCGCAGATCCTCCGGACGCGCCTCGATCAGCTTGGAGATCATTCCCTGCTCGATGATCGAATAGCTGCGCGGGCCGAGGCCGGTACCGAGGAAGATGTCGGTGATGTCGCGCCGGCGGCACTTGGTGCCGTTGAGAAAATAAGTGTTCTGGCCTTCGCGGGTCACCCGCCGGCGAATGGAGATTTCCGCGTAGCTCGCGTACTCCCCCACCAGGGTGTGGTCGGAGTTGTCGAAGATCAGTTCGATGGAGGCCTGGGACACCGGCTTGCGGCTGTTGGAGCCGTTGAAGATGACGTCGGTCATCGACTCGCCGCGCAGATTCTTGGCCGAACTCTCGCCCATCACCCAGCGCACGGCGTCGATGATGTTCGACTTGCCACAACCGTTGGGGCCGACCACCGCTGCCATGTTGCTCGGGAAATTCACCGTCGTCGGATCGACGAAGGATTTAAATCCCGCCAGCTTGATCGACCTCAACCGCATATCAGGAGCCCTTGTCCACCGCGCCGTGCCAACCGCAGGCGAAAGGGTGAAAGTCTACCACTGGCGACCACGACTGCCGTCGCCGCGCATGAGCTTATTTCCAGGCGTTCTGCACGCTGTCGGGACGACAGGCTATAGTCCTGCACCCCCACTCGCAGGATGCCCCCATGCAGATCCTTCGCCTCACCCTGCTCGCCGCCGCCCTGGCGGCCAGCACCCAGATCCTGGCCGCCCCGCCGCTGCTCAACGTCTCCTACGACGTGATGCGTGACTTCTACAAGGACTACAATCCGGCCTTCCAGGCGCACTGGAAAGCCGAGCACGGCGAAACGCCGGTGATCCAGATGTCCCACGGCGGCTCCAGCAAGCAGGCGCGCGCGGTCATCGACGGTCTGCAGGCCGACGTCATCACCATGAACCAGGCGACCGACATCCAGGCCCTGGCCGATCGCGGCCTGGTGCCCAAGGACTGGGAAAGCCGCCTGCCCGATCGCAGCGCGCCCTTCACCTCGGCCACGGTACTCATCGTGCGCCAGGGCAATCCCAAGGGCATCCATGACTGGTCCGATCTGCTCAAGGATGGCGTCCAGGTGATCGTGCCCAATCCCAAGACCTCCGGGAATGGTCGCTACACCTATCTTTCCGCCTGGACCTACGCCCTGCGCCAACCTGGTGGCGATGAGCAGAAAGCCCGCGGCTTCGTCGCCGAGCTGTTCAAGCACGTACCCATCCTGGATACCGGCGGTCGCGCCGCCACCACCACCTTCATGAAGAACCAGCAGGGCGATGTCCTGGTGACCTTCGAGAACGAAGCCGAGATGATCGCGCGGGAATTCGGTCGCGGTGGCTTCGAGGTGGTCTATCCGAGCATCTCGGTGCAGGCCGAGCCGCCGGTGAGCGTGGTCGACAGTGTCGTCGACAAGAAGGGCACCCGCGCCGAGGCCGAGGACTACCTCAGGTATCTCTGGTCCGACGAAGGCCAGAAGATCGCCGCGGACAACTTCCTGCGCCCGCGCAATGCCCAGATTCTGGCGCAGTACGCCGATCGCTTTCCCAAGCTCGAACTGATCGATGCGCAGAAGGAATTCGGTGCCTGGAGCGGCATCCAGAAGACCCACTTCGCCGATGGCGGGGTCTTCGACCAGATCTATACGCCCCAGTGACCGGCTCGCGCCCGGCCTGATGCCGGGCGTCTGGCGGACCGGAAAGACGCGCACACAAAAACACCGCCCTGAGGCGGTGTTTTTGTGTGTTTGGAGCGGGAAACGAGACTCGAACTCGCGACCCCGACCTTGGCAAGGTCGTGCTCTACCAACTGAGCTATTCCCGCAATATGGCGTCCCCTAGGGGACTCGAACCCCTGTTACCGCCGTGAAAGGGCGGTGTCCTAGGCCACTAGACGAAGGGGACGAAACCTCTTTCCACAAGGCCTTTCACCTTGCATCCCACTGTCATGAAACCGTGAGATTGTGTTTGGAGCGGGAAACGAGACTCGAACTCGCGACCCCGACCTTGGCAAGGTCGTGCTCTACCAACTGAGCTATTCCCGCAATATGGCGTCCCCTAGGGGACTCGAACCCCTGTTACCGCCGTGAAAGGGCGGTGTCCTAGGCCACTAGACGAAGGGGACGATACCTCTTTCCGCAAGGCCTTTCACCTTGCATCCGCCTGCCCGAGGGCAACCGGATTGTATTTGGAGCGGGAAACGAGACTCGAACTCGCGACCCCGACCTTGGCAAGGTCGTGCTCTACCAACTGAGCTATTCCCGCAATTTTTGGCGTCCCCTAGGGGACTCGAACCCCTGTTACCGCCGTGAAAGGGCGGTGTCCTAGGCCACTAGACGAAGGGGACCAGGTAGAATCCCTGAGGACCCTGACCTACCACTCGGCTGACGCTTGCCGCCGTTGGGAGTGCGCGCATTCTAGGGAGCCTTACCCTGGGCGTCAATAGCTGATTAAATACTTTTCAAATCAACGACTTCGCTCGCACGACAAACGGCGGGCAAGCACCATGGAGAAGGTCATGTCCTCAACGATGATTGCAGCGGTAGTGGGACTTGGCATCCTCGTGTTGATCATGATCGCCTTCGTCAACCAGAAGCTCGAAGCGGGACGCCTGGAAAAGCAGCGCCTGGTCGCCGATCTCACCGACCGCATCAAGCGCTGCGCCCAGCTGGGCGGCAGCCTGCCCGGCCAGCTGATGACCCCGGCGCTCAAGCAGCTGTTTCACCGCATCGAGCTGGGGCTGATCGCCCGCCTCGCCGCCCTGCAGACGCCTTCCGCCAGCCTCACCGCACGCAAGACCGAACTGGAAGAAGCCCTGGCCAAGGGCGACGACATCGAAGTCGCTAACGCTGCCCGGCCGGTGCATACCGAGGCGCGGGTCAAGGAAGTCCGCGGTTATCTGGAAATGCTCCATGCACTCGTCGCCCATGCCAACCAGATCGGCATTCTCGACGGCCAGGAAGCGCAGCGCTGGGTCGGCGAGATGCGCTATCTGCTCACGGCGACCTATGTGGAATTCTTCCGCTATCAGGCCGAACAGCAGATCAAGAGCGAGCACTACATCCAGGCGCGGCAGTCGTACGAGCGGGCGATCATGCAGATTCGCAAGCAGCAGCAACCCGAGCGCTATACCGAGTTGCTGGCCCATCTGGAAGAGCAGATCACCCAGGTGAAACGCCAGCAGAGCGAAATGGTCGAGCAGGCCAGCAGCAGCTCCAACGAGCTGTCGGACAGCGTGGACACGCTCAAGGACGACAGTTGGCGCAAGAAGAACGACTACGAGTGAGGGCTTCCCTGCCCTCCTCCGGCGATCAGCAGTCGGTCGCGACCAGAAAGGCCGCTACCAGCGCTTCGATACCGGCCTGATCCGCTGCGCTGAAGCGCCCCGGATGCGGACTGTCCAGATCCAGTACGCCGATCAGGCGACCGCCCTGGACCAGCGGCACCACCAGCTCGCTGCGCGAAGCGGCGTCACAGGCGATATGTCCGGGAAAGGCATGGACATCCTCGACGCGCTGGGTACGCCGCTCGCGGGCGGCGGCCCCGCACACGCCCTTGCTGAAGGGAATGCGCATGCAGGCCACCTTGCCCTGGAAAGGCCCGAGTAGCAGCTGGTCCTCACCCTCGACGAAATAGAAGCCGGCCCAGTTCAGGTCCGGCACCTCCTGATAGATGAAGGCCGACAGCTGGGCGGCATTGGCCACCAGATTGCGCTCACCGGACAGCAGGGCTTCCACCTGGGCGGCCAGCATGGCGTAGCCTTCGAGTCCCGCCCCTACGCCCGTCAGTTCTACGGTCATGCTTTCTCCAACAGTTTGAGCCCGACCCATTGCCGGGCGAATTGATAGGCACAGCGGCCATTGCGGTTGCCGCGACCGGAAGCCCAGCGGATGGCCTCGCGATCGGCTTCTTCGGACCACTCCAGCTGCAGGCCGGACTTGCCGGCCAGGGTCGCGCACCAGTGGCGCACCACGGCGAGATAGTGATCCTGGGTGAAGGGATAGAAGGACAGCCACAGACCGAAGCGATCCGACAGCGCGATCTTGTCTTCGGCCGCCTCGCTCGGATGCAATTCGCCGTCGACGTGCTCCCAGTTGGCATTGTCGCTCTGTCGTTCGGCCACCAGATGACGCCGGTTGGAGGTGGCATAGAGCACCACGTTGTCCGGCGCCTGCTCCAAGGAGCCATCCAGCACGCTCTTGAGCACCCGGTAGTCGTCGCTGCCGGAATCGAAGGAAAGGTCGTCACAGAACACCACGAAGCGCTGCGGCTGACCGGCGAGCTGCTCCACGGCGCGGGGCAGATCGGCGAGATCGTCACGCTCGATTTCGATCAGCCGCAGACCCTCACCGGCATATTCCGCCAGCAACGCCCGGATCAGCGACGACTTGCCGGTGCCCCGCGCGCCCCACAGCAAACTGTGGTTGGCTGGCAGTCCAGCCACGAATTGCCGGGTGTTGCGGGCGAGCTGGTCGCGCTGGCGATCGATACCCAGCAGATCGGCCAGGCGCAGTTCCAGATTGACCTCGAGCGGCTGCAGATAGCCGCCATGGCCCTCCCGGCGCCAGCGCGCGGCATAGCAGCGCTGCCAGTCCAGCGGTTCGCGACGATGGGGCAACAGGGGTTCGAGACGCTCCAGCACCTGCCGCGCGTGGAGCAGAAAGTCTTCTAGGGAGGCATTCACAGGGATGATCCTTGACGACAAGAAGAGAAGCGGGCCAGCCGCCAGCCAGGCCGCGCATTATCGTATGACCTTTATCTTCCAGACAAAGGCCGGACGAACCAGGTGCTAGGACGCCAGCGCCTGGCGGACATGCTTTTCCAGCTGCGACGGCCGGGTGATGGGCGCGAAGCGCTGCACGCGCCCCTGCGCCGGCGTGACCAGGAACTTGGTGAAATTCCAGCGGATCGCGCCGCCCAGGAGGCCCGGAGCCGCCTGTTTGAGGGCGACGAACAGCGGATGGGCGCCGTCGCCGTTGACGTCGAGCTTGGCCATCACTGGAAAGCTGACGTTGAAGCGGGTCAGGCAGAAGGTCTGGATCTCGGCATTGCTGCCAGGCTCCTGGCCGCCGAACTGGTTGCAGGGAAAGACGATCACCCGCAGCCCTTGGGCCAGATAGCGCTGCTGCAATAGCTCAAGGCCATCGTACTGGCGGGTGAAGCCGCAACGACTGGCGGTATTGACCACCAGATAGGCCCGCGCTGGCCAGTCGGCCAGGCAGGCCCGCTGGCCGTCAGCCGTTTCGAACGGCAGGCTGAGGAGGTCCTTGATCACGCGGAGACCCTGGGTTGCAGCTGCAAGGCCACCGAATTGATGCAGTAGCGCAGGCCGGTCGGTGGCGGACCGTCGGGAAAGACGTGTCCCAGGTGTGCATCGCAACGGGCGCAGAGCACCTCGACGCGGTGCATGCCGTGACTGAAGTCCTCCTTTTCCCGTACCGCCTCGGCAGCGATGGGCGCGTAATAGCTGGGCCAGCCGCAGCCGGAATCGAACTTGGTGCTGGAGTCGAACAGTGCCAGCTCGCAGCAGGCGCAGTGATAGACGCCGGGCGTCTTGGTATTGCAGTAGGCGCCGGTGTAGGGTCTTTCGGTCGCGGCCAGGCGACAGACGCGAAACTGATCGTCGGTCAGGCGCTCACGCCAGTCTTCCGGGCTACGCTGTACTTTTTCCATGATGACCTCGCTGGATGCCGGCGCATCTTTTGTAACAGGCGATGCAGCCGTATGATTCCCGCTCAGTCTGGCATCCGCCCCCGGATGCTGCCAAGCGCCGGTCGGCGTCCGTTCCCGCCGAGTCTTTCTCGCCCTTTTCCAGGATTCATTTCCCCATGCAGGTCTCCAAGTCGAACAAGCTCGCCAATGTCTGCTACGACATCCGCGGCCCGGTCCTCAAGCATGCCAAGCGCCTCGAAGAGGAAGGCCACCGCATCCTGAAGCTCAACATCGGCAACCCGGCACCCTTCGGCTTCGAGGCGCCCGAGGAGATCCTGCAGGACGTCATCCGCAATCTGCCGACCGCCCAGGGCTACAGCGACTCCAAGGGTCTGTTCAGCGCGCGCAAGGCGGTGATGCAGTACTGCCAGCAGAAGCGCATTGAGGGTGTCGGCATCGAGGACATCTACCTCGGCAATGGCGTCTCCGAGCTGATCGTCATGGCCATGCAGGCGCTGCTCAACAACAACGACGAGGTGCTGATCCCGGCGCCGGACTACCCGCTATGGACCGCCGCGGTCAGCCTGGCCGGCGGCAAGCCGGTGCACTACCTGTGCGACGAGCAGGCGGGCTGGTTCCCCGACCTGGCGGACATGGAAGCCAAGATCACCAGCAACACCAAGGCGCTGGTGCTGATCAATCCGAACAACCCCACCGGCGCGGTCTACTCCAAGGAGGTGCTGGAAGGCATCGTCGAACTGGCACGGCGGCACAACCTGGTGCTGTTCTCCGACGAGATCTACGACAAGATCCTCTACGACGAAGCCCAGCACATCTCCACCGCCTCCCTGGCACCGGACGTCCTGTGCCTGACCTTCAACGGGCTGTCCAAGTCCTATCGCGTCGCCGGTTTCCGCTCGGGCTGGCTGATCGTCTCGGGCCCCAAGCATCGCGCCCACAGCTATATCGAAGGCCTCGACATCCTCGCCAACATGCGCCTGTGCGCCAACGTGCCGGCGCAGCATGCGATCCAGACCGCGCTGGGCGGCTACCAGAGCATCAACGACCTGGTGCTGCCGCACGGACGCCTGCTGGAACAGCGCAATCGCACCTGGGAGCTGCTCAACGACATTCCCGGGGTCAGCTGCGTGAAGCCGATGGGCGCGCTCTACGCCTTCCCGCGCATCGACCCCAAGGTCTGTCCCATCCACAACGACGAGAAATTCGTCCTCGACCTGCTGCTTTCGGAAAAGCTGCTGGTGGTCCAGGGCACGGCCTTCAACTGGCCCTGGCCCGACCACTTCCGCGTCGTCACCCTGCCCCGCGTCGATGACCTGGAGCAGGCCATCGGCCGCATCGGCAACTTCCTCGGTGGCTACTCCCAGTAGCGGTAAAGCATTTCCGGGTCTTTCATCGGTTGGCGCCACCCGCGGCGTCAACCAGCGCCGGCCCTTGCGTGACCGCCATCGCCTGAACGGCCAGACCATCGACGACACAGTTTGCAATAGAGGAAACGTTGAATGGATCGGGGCCGAACCTTATATAGCCGGCAGATAAACCTGTGAGGAGCTGTACCCCACCATGATGCGCATTCTGTTATTTCTGGCTACCAACCTGGCGGTGCTGATCGTTGCCAGCATCACCTTGAAGGTGCTTGGCGTGGATCGCTACACCGGTCAGAACTATGGCAGTCTGCTGGTGTTCTGTGCCGTGTTCGGTTTCGCCGGCTCGCTGGTCTCGCTGTTCATCTCCAAGTGGATGGCGAAGATGAGCACCCGCACCGAGGTCATCAGCCAGCCGCGGACCCGCCATGAGCAGTGGCTGCTGCAGACCGTCGAGGAGCTGGCCCGCGAAGCCGGCATCAAGACCCCCGAGGTCGGCATCTTCCCGGCCTACGAGGCCAACGCCTTCGCCACCGGCTGGAACCGCAACGACGCTCTCGTCGCGGTCAGCCAGGGCCTGCTGGAGCGCTTCTCGCCCGAAGAGGTGCGTGCGGTGCTGGCCCACGAGATCGGCCACGTCGCCAATGGCGATATGGTGACCCTGGCGCTGATCCAGGGCGTGGTGAACACCTTCGTGATGTTCTTCGCGCGGATCTTCGGCAACTTCGTCGACAAGGCCATCTTCAAGAACGAGGAAGGCCACGGCATCGCCTACTTCGTGACCACCATCGTCGCCGAACTGGTGCTGGGCATCCTGGCCAGCGTCATCGTCATGTGGTTCTCGCGAAAACGCGAATTCCGCGCCGACGAAGCCGGTGCGCGCTTGGCCGGCCCCAATGCCATGATCGGCGCCCTGCAGCGCCTGCGTGCCGAGCAGGGTATCCCGGTGCAGATGCCCGACACCCTCAACGCCTTCGGCATCAACGGCTCGCTGAAGAACGGCCTGGCCGGTCTGCTGATGAGCCACCCGCCGCTGGAAGACCGCATCGAGGCCCTGCGCCGCTACGGTCAGCGCTAAGCGCGAACGATGAAAAAACCCGGCTTCGGCCGGGTTTTTTCATGGGCGAGTCAAGGATCGAATGGCCTCGCCTAGCCCCTCGCCGGTCAGGGGAAACATGCGCTGGACCATGAGTTCGCGCAGCAGCTGGATCGAGGTGCTGCTGGCCCAGCCCTCCTGGGGATAGGGGTTGAGCCAGGCCGCCCGTGGGAAGTGCTGGCAGAGTCGCTGGATCCACAGGGCACCGGGCTCTTCGTTCCAGTGCTCGACGCTGCCACCTGGATGGGTGATCTCGTAGGGCCCCATGCTGGCGTCGCCGACGATCACCAGGCGGTAGTCCGCGCCATAGCGGCGCAGCAGGTCGGCGGTGTTCAGCCCCTCCTCATGGCGCCGGGCATTGTCACGCCAGACGCGTTCATAGACGCAATTGTGGAAGTAGTAGTACTCCAGGTGGCGAAACTCCAGGCGACAGGCGCTGAACAACTCGCTGCACAGGCGCACATGCAGATCCATGGAGCCGCCGACATCGAGTAGCAGCAGCACCTTGGTCGCATTGTGCCGTTCCGGTCGATAGCGCACGTCCAGCAGACCACCCTCGCGTGCCGTGGCCGCGACGGTGCCCTCCAGATCGAATTCCGCCGCCGCGCCCTGGCGGGCGAAGCGCCTGAGCCGGCGCAGGGCCAGTTGCAGGTTGCGGCGGTCCAGCGGCGCGCGATCGTCCAGGTTACGGTAGTCGCGCTGCTCCCAGACCTTGGCCGCTTGCCCCTGCCGGGTACCGGCCTCGCCGATGCGTACGCCGAAGGGATTGTAGCCACCGCTGCCGAAGGGACTGGTGCCTCCCGTGCCTATCCACTTGTTGCCGCCGGCATGCCGCTCGCGCTGGTCGCCGAGGCGCTGCTGCAGGGTGGCGAGCAATTCATCGAGGCCACCCAGCGCCAGTAGCCGCTGGCGATCCTCCTCGGACAGCCGCCGTTGCAGCTCCAGTCGCAGCCAGTCCGCAGGAATCGCCTGCGTATCCGCCGAGCGCTCCGACCTGGCCACCTCACCGGCATAGACCTGATCGAAACGGTCGAAGAAGCGCTCGTCCTTGACCAGCACCGCACGGGCCAGCAGATAGAAGGCGTCGGGATCGGCCACCACCAGGCCCGCATCCAGGGCAGCATGCAGATCCAGCAGTTCGCCCAGGGACACCGGGATGCCCGCCGCCCTGAGTCGGGTGAAGAAGTCGAGGAACATGCCTCTCCTCAGCTCCGCCGACGACGCATGAAGGCCTGGCGCTCGAGCAACTGCAGATCCTGCTCGTTCTTCAACAGGGCGCCCGCCAGCGGCGGCAGGCCACTCTCGCCATGCAGTGCCCGCTGCGCCGCCTCATCGCCCAGCAGCAGCGCCAGCCAGTCCACCAGCTCCGAGGTGGACGGTTTCTTCTTCAGCCCCGGCACGCTGCGCAGGTCGAGGAAGAGATCCAGGGCCTCCTGGACCAGACGCTGCTGGAGATCGGGATAGCGCACCTGGACGATGCGCTCGAGGGTTTCGCGCTCGGGAAAGCGGATGAAATGGAAGAAGCAGCGACGCAGGAAGGCGTCCGGCAACTCCTTTTCGTTGTTGGAGGTGATGATGATGATCGGGCGTCGCTGGGCGCGGATGGTCTCGCCGGTCTCGTAGACGTGGAACTCCATGCGATCGAGTTCCAGCAGCAGATCGTTGGGAAATTCGATGTCGGCCTTGTCGATCTCGTCGATCAGCAGCACCACCGGATCCTCGGCGGTAAAGGCGTCCCACAGCTTGCCCGGCTTGATGTAGTTCGCCACCTCCTGCACCCGGGGATCGCCGAGTTGGGAATCACGCAGGCGGCTCACGGCGTCGTATTCATAGAGGCCCTGCTGCGCCTTGGTGGTGGACTTCACATGCCAGGTGATCAGCCGCGCGCCCTGGCTCTGGGCCACCTGCTCGGCCAGCAGCGTCTTGCCGGTGCCCGGCTCGCCCTTCACCAGCAACGGACGCCCCAGCCGGATGGCCGCATTCACCGCCAGACTGAGTTCGGCCGTGGCCACATAACGCTCGGTACCCTGAAAGGCCATCACTGATCCTCGGCAGCTGTTTTGCCTGACGATAGCATGCCGCGCCCGGGCTGGACGTCATCGGACGCAAGGCCTAGGCTGCGAGTTTTCCGCGCCGTACAGGATCCGTCATGAGCCGCATCTTCGCTGACAATGCCCAGTCCATCGGCAATACGCCGCTGGTCTACATCAATCGTCTCGGTCCCAAGGGCGTCACCCTGCTCGCCAAGATCGAGGGACGCAATCCGGGCTATTCGGTCAAGTGCCGCATCGGTGCCAACCTGATCTGGGACGCGGAAGCCAAGGGGCTGCTCAAGCCCGGCATGAGCCTGGTGGAGCCGACGTCGGGCAATACGGGGATCGGCCTGGCCTATGTCGCGGCAGCCCGGGGTTACCGCCTGGTGCTGACCATGCCCGCCTCCATGAGCCTGGAGCGGCGCAAGGTGCTCAAGGCGCTGGGTGCGGAGCTGGTGCTGACCGAGCCGGCCAAGGGCATGAAGGGCGCCATCGAAAAGGCCCGGGAAATCGCCGAGAGCGAACCCGCTCGCTATTTCATGCCGCAGCAATTCGACAACCCGGCCAATCCGGCCATCCACGAGAAGACCACCGGCCCCGAGATCTGGAACGACACCGATGGCGCCATCGATGTACTGGTGGCTGGCGTGGGTACCGGCGGCACCCTGACCGGCATCTCGCGCTTCATCAAGAACACCAAGGGCAAGCCGATCCTGTCGGTGGCCGTCGAGCCGGAGACCTCGCCGGTCATCAGCCAGACCCTCGCCGGTGCCGAGGTGAAACCCAGCCCGCACAAGATCCAGGGCATCGGCGCCGGCTTCGTGCCCGGCAATCTGGACCTTGCCATGGTCGATCGCGTCGAGCAGGTGAGCGATGAGCAGGCCAAGCTGATGGCCCAGCGGCTGATGCGCGAGGAAGGCATTCTCTGTGGCATTTCCTGCGGCGCCGCCATGGCCGCGGCGATCCGACTGGCCGAGACGCCGGAGATGCAGGGCAAGACCATCGTGGTCATCCTGCCGGATTCCGGTGAGCGCTATCTGTCGACCATGTTGTTCGATGACCTGTTCGACGAGCAGGAGCTGGTCCAGTAGGACTTTGCCGGCCACAGCCCTCTTCCATTGCGGGGTTGACCGCCATTGAGCCCCTTACCGCCACTCAAGAAAAAGCCCGGTTTCCCGGGCTTTTTTCGTATCAGAGATGCTTGATCTCGGCCTTGGCGTCCAGGGCCCGACGGTAGGCGGCGAAATCGACCTGTCCGGCGCGCGAGGCGAGGTAGCGGCGGTACAACGCCTTGTCCTCGGCGCTCAGGGCTTCCTTGGGTACCCCTACGCCCTGCAGGCGGATCAGCACGAAATCTCCATTCTGCAGGCTGATGCCGGCATAGGACGGCTTGTCGGCTTCCGGCTTGGCCATGCGGAAGGCCGCCTGCAGCACCTGGGGATCGACGCCCTCCTGGTTGCGGGTGGCGGCTTCGACGGTACGCCAGTCACCCGCGGCGGCCTTGCCACCTGCCTGCAGGGTCTTGAGCTGTTCTTCGCCAGCCTGCTTGGCTGCGGCTGCGGCCTTTTCCTGGGTTAGGCGGGTTACGATCTCCTTCCTGACCGCATCCAGGGGTTGCAGCTGCGGCGTACGATGCTCCTTGTCGCGGATCACCACCAGGGTCTCCGGATCGAGCTGCAGCGCGGTGCTGTTGGCGCCGTTGCGCAGGACGTCCTCGCTGAAGGCCGCCTCGATCACCTGACGGTTGGCGGTCAGCCCCTCGCCTCCTTCACGACCGAAGGGAGCGCTGGTCTTGACCTGCAGACCCAGTTCCTGGGCCGGCTGGCTCAGGTCGGAGGATTCATAGGCGGAGCTTTCCAGCTTGCGGCCCGCTTCCACGAACAGGCGGTCGGCGTCTTCCGCCTTGAGCTGCTGCTCCAGACGCGGCCGGACACTGGCCAGGGTGGGTACTTCCGGCGCCTGCACACCCTGCAGCTTGATCAGGTGCCAGCCAAAGCTGGTGCGCACCGGGGCCGACACCTGCTGGGGTGCCAGGGCATACAAGGCCTCTTCGAAGGCCGGGTCATAGACGCCGCGACCGGCGAAGCCGAGGTCACCGCCGTTGGCCGCCGAACCTGGGTCCTGGGAGAACTCCTTGGCCAGCTTGGCGAAGTCCTCACCCTTCTTCAGGCGTTCCTGGATCTGCTGAATCTTGGCCTTGGCCTGGTCGTCGTTCTGCTTGTCGTTGACCTCGATGAGGATATGGGCGGCGTCACGCTGCTCCGACAGGTTGGCGATCTCGGACTTGTAGGCGGCCTGCAGGCGGCTTTCGTCGACCTTGGCCTTGGCCAGGAAGGCATCCTTCTTCAGCTCGACATATTCGATGACCACCTGTTCGGGCGTCATGAAGGCGTTCTTGTGGCCGTCATAGTAGGCCTGGACTTCGTCCTGGGTCGGCGTGATGCCGGCCGGCGAGGCCTTGACGGTGCGCATGGCGAAATCACGGGTCTGGCGTTCGAGTGCGGCGAAAGCCTCGATATCGGCGTCGGTGACGAAGTTGCTGCCGACGATGCCGGCGCGTAGCTGACCGATCAGCATCTCGTCACGCAGCAGATCGCGGAACTGCAGGCGGTTGTAGTTCATCTGGCGAACGGCCTGATCGAAGCGCTGGGGATCGAAACGCCCTTCGGTCTGGAATTCGGGGGTATTGAGGATCAGCTGATCCAGCGCCTGTTCGGAAAAGGCGAAGTGATCGGCCTTGGCGCTCTGCAGCAGCAGTTGCTTGTCGATCAGTGCCTTGAGCGCGGACTCGCGCAGCAGACGATCATCCAGGCTGGACGGATCGAAGCCCTGACCCAATTGCTGCTGCAGCTGGCGACGCTGCATCTCCACGGCCTGAGCCAGCTCCGTCTGCTTGATCTCGTCGCCGTTGACCAGAGCGACGGCGCCCTGGTGACCCGTGGCGCGGATGATCGCTTCGAAGCCGGTCAGTGCCATCAGCAGGATGATGAATCCGATGATGACTTTGGCAATCCATCCCTGCGAACGGTCCCTGATGTTTTGTAGCATGTTCCCCCCACGAGCTGTGGCCGGACCGGCCATGGCGAAATCGTCGAATAGCAAATAGCGAAAAGGCGCATCTCGAGATGCGCCTTTTCATCGATCAAGGACCTTGCATCCAGCAGGACGGCGGAGCACCAGCAACCTCGTCTGGCAGCCCGCCCATCAGGCCCAGGTGCGCCGTCAGTGGGTACTGACGCGCTCCTTGCCTTCCTGATCCCGCTTCTCGTCCTTGCTGACGAGCTCCGGACCATCGTCCGGAAGCGGCTCCGGCGTGTATTGCAGCGCAACCTCCAAGACCTCGTCAATCCATTTGACTGGCTTGATCTGCAAGTCGGCCTTGATGTTGTCCGGAATGTCCCGCAGATCCCGGACGTTTTCTTCCGGAATGATCACGGTACGGATGCCGCCGCGGTGGGCTGCGAGCAGCTTTTCCTTGAGGCCACCAATGGCCAGAACCTGACCACGCAGGGTGATCTCGCCGGTCATGGCCACGTCGGCCCGTACCGGAATGCGGGTAGCAGCCGAGACCAGCGCCGTGCACATGCCGATACCGGCACTCGGACCGTCCTTGGGCGTCGCGCCTTCGGGAACGTGGATATGGATGTCGTGCTTCTCGTGGAAGTCCTTGGGAATACCCAGGCTGCGGCCACGGCTGCGCACTACGGTCAGGGCCGCGGTAATGGACTCGGCCATCACATCGCCCAGCGAGCCGGTCTTGATCATCTGGCCCTTGCCGGGAACGACCGCGGACTCGATGGTCAGCAATTCGCCACCCACCTGGGTCCAGGCCAGCCCGGTCACCTGACCGATCTGATCCTGCTGCTCGGCGAGACCGTAGCGGAACTTGCGCACGCCCAGCCAGTGCTCCAGGGTGTCCACGGTGACGCTGGCGGTACGCTCCTTGCTCAGGGCGTGCTGCTTGACCACCTTGCGGCAGACCTTGGCGACCTGCCGTTCCAGGCTCCGAACGCCCGCTTCGCGGGTGTAGTAGCGGATGATGTCGCGTAGGGCGTCTTCATCGAACTCCACCTCGCCCTTCTTCAGGCCATTGGCCTTGACCTGCTTGGGAATCAGGTAGCGGATGGCGATGTTGACCTTTTCCGCCTCGGTATAGCCCGGCAGGCGAATCACTTCCATGCGGTCCAGCAGCGGCGCCGGAATGTTCATGGAGTTGGCGGTGCAGACGAACATCACGTCGGAGAGGTCATAGTCCACTTCGAGGTAATGGTCGTTGAAGGTGTGGTTCTGCTCCGGATCCAGAACCTCGAGCAATGCTGAGGCAGGATCGCCACGCATGTCGTTGCCCATCTTGTCGATTTCGTCGAGCAGGAACAGCGGATTGCGCACCCCGACCTTGGTCATCTTCTGGATGAGGCGACCCGGCATGGAGCCGATGTAGGTGCGACGGTGACCGCGGATCTCGGCTTCGTCACGCACGCCACCCAGGGCCATGCGCACGAACTTGCGACCGGTGGAGCGAGCGATGGACTCGGCCAGGGAAGTCTTGCCCACGCCAGGCGGGCCGACCAGGCACAGCACCGGGCCGCGTACCTTCTTCACGCGCTTCTGCACGGCGAGGTATTCGAGGATGCGTTCCTTCACCTCTTCAAGACCGTAGTGATCCTTGTCGAGGACTTCCTCGGCACGGCCCAGGTCCAGGCGGACCTTGCTCTCGGCCTGCCACGGCACGTTGACCAGCCAGTCGATGTAGGAGCGCACCACGGTGGCTTCAGCGGACATCGGCGACATCTGCTTGAGCTTGTTCAGCTCGGCATTGGCCTTGGTCAGGGCATCCTTGGGTAGACCAGCCGCTTCGATGCGACGCTTGAGGTCATCGACCTCGTTGTGTCCTTCGTCGATGTCACCCAGTTCTTTCTGGATGGCCTTCATCTGTTCGTTGAGATAGTACTCGCGCTGGCTGCGCTCCATCTGCTTCTTGACGCGGCCGCGGATGCGCTTCTCCACCTGCAGGAGGTCGATTTCGGCATCCAGCAGGGCCAGCACGTGCTCGACGCGCGCGCCCAGCTCGGTGATCTCGAGGATCTCCTGCTTCTGCTCGATCTTCAGCGCCATGTGGGCGGCCATGGTATCGACCAGGCGGCTGGGATCCTCGATGCTGTTGAGCGAGGACAGCACTTCGGCGGGGACCTTCTTGCCAAGCTGCACATACTGCTCGAACTGACTCATCAGGCTGCGCGAAAAAACCTCGGATTCACGATCCGGGGCTTCGCTGTCCTCGATCAACGTGACCAGCGCACGGGCATAGGCCTGGCTTTCGACGAAGGACTCGATACGGCCACGCTGCTCGCCTTCGACCAGGACCTTGACGGTGCCATCGGGCAGCTTGAGCAGCTGGAGAACGGTTGCCACCGTACCCATGTGATACATGTCATCCGCGGCGGGATCGTCATCGCCGGGATTCTTCTGCGCGACCAGCAGGATCTGCTTGTCGCCAGCCATGGCGGCTTCGAGGGCCTCGACGGACTTTTCCCTTCCGACGAACAATGGGATGACCATGTGGGGATAGACCACTACGTCACGTAGGGGCAGCAGGGGAAGTTCTATCGTCGTAGTCATGGGATACGGGTCTCGGCAAATAATCGGCCGCAGATGCGGTTAAGGCCTCGGTTTTTCCTAACATGAGGTTGGCCGCCGCAAAATACAACCGTCGCTGAAATGAAAAAGGGGCCGAAGCCCCTTTTGTCACGCGTCCGGCGCCGCCTTGGCGGGCTCGCTGTTCTCGTAGATGAGCAGCGGCTGGGAACTCCCGTCGATGACGCTCTCGTCGATGACCACCTTGCTGACTTCCTTCTGCGAAGGAATCTCGTACATGGTCTCGAGCAGGATGCCTTCGAGGATGGATCTCAGACCCCGGGCACCGGTCTTGCGCTCCAGCGCCTTGCGGGCAACCGCCTTGAGCGCGTCGGGACGGAACTCCAGATCCACGTCTTCCATCTCGAACAGCTTGGCGTACTGCTTGGTCAGGGCGTTCTTCGGCTCGGTCAGGATCTGCATGAGCGCCGGCTCGTCCAGCTCGTCCAGGGTCGCGATGACCGGCAGACGACCGACGAACTCCGGAATCAGACCGAACTTGACCAGATCCTCGGGCTCGGCGTCACGCAAGGATTCGCCGATCTTCTTGCCCAGCTCCACGCTGCGCACCTCGGCGTTGAAGCCGATACCGCCGCCCTTGGTGGAACGATTCTGGATGACCTTTTCCAGGCCAGCGAAGGCGCCACCGCAGATGAACAGGATGTTGCGGGTATCGACCTGCAGGAATTCCTGCTGGGGATGCTTGCGGCCACCCTGGGGCGGAACCGAAGCCACGGTACCTTCGATCAGCTTCAGCAAGGCCTGCTGCACACCCTCGCCCGAGACGTCACGGGTAATGGAGGGGTTGTCGGACTTGCGCGAGATCTTGTCGATTTCGTCGATGTAGACGATGCCCATCTGGGCCTTTTCCACATCGTAGTCGCACTTCTGCAGCAACTTCTGAATGATGTTCTCGACGTCCTCACCCACATAACCGGCTTCGGTCAGCGTGGTGGCATCGGCGATGGTGAAAGGTACGTTGAGCAGGCGCGCCAGCGTTTCCGCCAGCAGGGTCTTGCCCGAACCGGTCGGACCGATGAGCAGGATGTTGCTCTTGCCCAGCTCGACGTCGTCTTTCTTCTCGCGCTGATTCAGACGCTTGTAGTGGTTGTAGACGGCAACGGCGAGGACCCGCTTGGCACGCTGCTGACCAATGACATACTGGTCGAGGATAGCGCTGATTTCCTTCGGCGCTGGCAGCTTGTGCGCATTGCTTTCGGCCTGAGCTTCCTGGACTTCCTCGCGGATGATGTCATTGCACAGGTCGACGCATTCGTCGCAGATGAAGACGGAGGGTCCAGCGATCAATTTACGTACTTCGTGCTGACTCTTGCCGCAGAAGGAGCAGTAAAGCAGCTTGCCGTTATCGTCGCTATTGCGCGTATCTGTCATTCGATCGATCCAATGGAATGTGCTTACATCAACAAGATGGAGCCTATTGCACGGTTTTTCAAGCCTACCTGCCCAAACGACGGCGCCTGGGCAGGTGGTCGAGGCGGGGTCAGGCGGGGATGTTGCGCTTCTCGAGGACCTTGTCGATCAGGCCGTAGGCAACGGCTTCGGGGCCACTCATGAAGTTGTCACGGTCGGTATCGCGGGCGATCACGTCCATGGGCTGACCGGTGTGATGCGCCAGTACCTTGTTCAGACGCTCACGGATGGTCAGAATTTCACGGGCGTGAATTTCGATGTCCGACGCCTGACCCTGGAAGCCGCCCAGGGGCTGGTGAATCATCATCCGCGAATGCGGCAGGCAGAAGCGCTTCTCGGCGGCGCCGCCTGCCAGCAGCAGGGCGCCCATGCTGCAGGCCTGGCCGATGCAGATGGTGGAGACGTCGGGCTTGATGAACTGCATGGTGTCGTAAATCGACATGCCAGCGGTCACCGAACCACCCGGGCTGTTGATGTAGAGGTGGATGTCCTTGTCAGGATTCTCCGCTTCCAGGAACAGCAGCTGGGCGACGACCAGGTTGGCCATGTAGTCCTCGACCTGACCCACCAGGAAGATGACCCGCTCCTTGAGCAGCCGGGAGTAGATGTCGTAGGCGCGCTCGCCCCGGGCGGATTGCTCCACCACCATGGGTACCAGACCGCCAGCGGCTTGAATATCGGGCATGGATTGCATGTATGAATTGCGGGACATGTCCTGCACTAGCTCCCTATCTGGATAACCTGTCAAAAACACATAAGCCAGCACGAGGCTGGCTTAGGTGAACTAGCAACTGGAGGCAGATCAGGCTGCTTGCGGAGCCTCGGCCGGTTTGACCGCGTCCTCGTAGGAGACCTGCTTGTCGGTGACTTTTGCCTGCTTGAGGACAGTATCCACGACTTGTTCTTCCAGTACAACCGAACGCACTTCGTTCAGCTGCTGCTCGTTCTGGTAGTACCACTTCACTACCTGCTCGGGCTCCTGATAGGCCGCAGCCATTTCCTCGATCAGCTCGCGGACGCGGGCGTCATCGGGCTTGAGCTCGAACTGCTTGACCATCTCGGCGATGATCAGACCCAGCAGCACGCGGCGCTTGGCCTGCTCGCTGAACAGCTCGGCCGGCAGTTGCTCGGGCTGGATGTTGCCACCGAACTGCTGGACTGCCTGAACGCGCAGACGATCCACTTCGTTGCTGATCAGGGCGGCCGGGACGTCGATCTGGTTGGCGGCCAGCAGACCGTCCATGACCTGGTTCTTGACCTTGGTCTTGAGGGCCTGGCGCAGCTCGCGATCCATGTTCTTGCGCACTTCGGCGCGGAAACCTTCGACGGTGGTCTCTTCCACACCAAACTGCTTGAAGAAGGCTTCGTTCAGTTCGGGCAGCTCGGGAGCGGCCACTTCCTTGACGGTGACCTTGAACTGAGCGGCCTTGCCGGCCAGATCCAGGTTCTGGTAGTCCTCGGGGAAGGTCAGGTCGAGCACGCGCTCGTCACCGGCCTTGGCGCCGACCAGGCCGTCTTCGAAACCGGGAATCATGCGACCCGAGCCCAGCACCAGCTTGGTGCCTTCGGCGGAACCACCGGCGAAGGCTTCGCCGTCCTGGGTACCGACGAAGTCCAGGGTGAGCTGGTCATCGTTGGCGGCAGCGCGGTCAACGGCTTCATAACGGGTGCCCTGCTTGCGCAGCACGTCGAGCATCTTGTCGATGTCGGCGTCTTCAACGCTTGCGTCCTGACGCTCGATCTCGATGCCGTCCAGGCCCTTGACTTCGAACTCGGGGAAGACTTCGAAGGTGGCAACGTATTCCAGGTCCTTGCCCTTTTCGAACACCTTGGGTTCGACGGCGGGTGCGCCGGCCGGGTTGAGCTTCTGCTCGACAACGGCTTCGTAGAAGGTTTCCTGAATGAGATCACCCAAGGCTTCCTGACGAGCCGAGGCTTCGTAGCGCTGGCGGATGACGCTCATGGGGACCTTGCCCGGGCGGAAACCGGGAACCTTGGCACGCCGTGCAGTCTGCTGCAGACGCTTGTTCACTTCGGTTTCAATACGCTCGGCCGGCACGCCAATGGTCATGCGACGCTCGAGAGCAGAGGTGTTTTCAACGGAAACTTGCATGGATATTCCTCGTGGCACAGAAACAGGCCGGCACTCCGACCCCCCAGAATCAAGGGCGACCATTCTAGAGACAGTCTCAGGCGAAGTCACCTGGCTTGATCCAGCGGTGCGTACGGGCACTGCCGAAGGAAGCCTGAACGAGCGCGTCGAGAGCAACATTTTGTTGCCCGCATATAGTTGTACGACGTCGTATGTAGTGCTAAACCCTGAAGGGCAAGCTAACGAAGAGGCCGCCTCCGGCCCTATTCACAACAACAACAATCGTTAGGAGAACCGCCCTAATGGACCAATCTGGTTCCGTCGAGAAATCCATACCCGAGAGCAAGGAGCAGAGCTCCGGCCTGCGCCGCCTGGCGAAGCTGCTGGGGCCTGGCATCATTGCGGTGCTGTCCTGGCTGGGCGCCGGGGACCTCATCACCTCCTCGGTGGCAGGGGCCAACTACGGCTACGCCATGATGTGGGTGCTGGCGGTGTCCCTGCTGCTGCGCTTTCTCATCGTCAACATCATCGCCCGTTTCCAGCTGTGCAATAACCGCGGCATGTCGATCCTCGAAGGCTATGCCCAGCTGCACCCGGTGTTCGCCTGGTTCATGCTCGGCTATGCGCTGATCATGGGGCACCTGACCAACGCCTACATGCTCAAGGGCGCCGGCGAAGCCCTGGCCACCCTGCTCCACCTCGACCAGCCGCTGCTCTGCTCGGTGGCGGTGGTGATCGCGGTCTGGCTGCTGGTGGGCCGCAACTTCTATGCGCTGATCGAGGGGGTGATGAAGGTGTTGCTGGCCGTCATGACTCTGGCCTTCATCACCCTGGCGGTAATGTCGGGTCCGGACCTGGGCGGAATCCTGCGCGGCACCATCGGCTTCAGCATCCCGCCGGACGAAGGCGTGCACGGCGCCCTGCTGGTGGCCGTATCGGTGATCGGCGCCGTGGCCGGCTCCATCGCCAACTTCGTGCATCCCTATGTGATGAAGGAAAAGGGCTGGACCGGCCCGGAACACAAGCGCATCCAGCGCAACGACCTGCTCTTCGCGGTGGTGGTCGGCATCGTCATCAACCTAGCCATCTGGGTGGTCGGGGTGGAGATCCTCAGACCCAATGGCCTGCAGGTGAATACCCTGAGCGACCTGGGTGCGGCCCTGGAGCTGTTCTTCGGCACCGGCGGCTGGCTGATTTTCTTCACCGGGGTCTTCGCCACCCTGTTCGCCAGCGTGGTGGGCAAGACCACCGCCTTCCCCATGCTGATCACCGATGCCCTGCAGCACATCCGTCCGGAACGCCGCGAACGCTATGGCAAGACCTTTCACAAGGACCCGGCGCACAGGTGGTTCCTGCTCTTCATCCTGGTGACGCCGCTGGTATGGTCGCTGCCGGGCATGCCCGACTTCGTGACCCTGACCATTGGCGTGAATGCCCTCAACATCGTCGGCCTGCCGGTGATCTCCCTGGGGCTGCTGATCATGTCCAACCAGAAGTCGCTGCTGGGCGACAAGTACCGCAACAACTGGTTCGAGAATCTGGCGCTGGGCTTTGCCACCCTGCTGGCGATCTGGGTCGCGATCCAGTTGGGCCTGCAGTTGCTGGACTGAGCCCTGCCGTTTCGGGGCGGGTTCGCCGCCCCCGCTTTCTTCAAGGAGTCTAGAGATGCCTGAACAGAACGAACGTCCACTGCTGCTGCAGGTGGGTCCGCTGCTGCCTGCCCTGCAGGACGCCCTCACTTCACGCCATGAGGTGCTGCGGCTCTGGGAAGCACCCGACCCGTCCGCCCTGCTCGCCGCGCGTGGTCAGGACGTGGTGGCCCTGGTCACCTCCGGGGTGTATGGCGCGACGCGCGAGCTGATGAGCGCCCTGCCTGGCCTGAAGGCGGTGTTCAGTTTCGGGGTGGGCTACGACAGCATCGACATCGCCGCCGCCCGGGATCTGGGCGTGGTGGTGAGCAATACCCCGGGCGTGCTGGACGACTGCGTCGCCGACACCGCCTTCGCCCTGCTGATCGATGTGGCGCGGGGCATCAGCGCCGCGGATCGCTTCGTGCGCCGCGGTGACTGGCAGCAGGGCAAGTTTCCACTGACCTCGCGCCTGGCCGGCAAGACTTGCGGCATCGTCGGCCTGGGCAATATCGGCAAGAGCATCGCCCGCCGGGTCGAGGCCTTCGGCATGGAGGTGGCCTACCACGGTCGCCAGCGGCAACCGGACGTCCCCTATCGTTATCACGCCGAGCTGGAAGACCTGGCCAAGGCGGCGGACTTCCTGGTCCTGTCGCTACCCGGCGGACCGGCCACCGATGGACTGGTCGATGCGCGAATCCTCGCCGCCCTGGGGCCCCGTGGCTATCTCATCAACATCGCCCGCGGGAGTGTGGTCGACGAGCCCGCCCTGGTGGCCGCCTTGCAAGCCGGCAGCCTAGGCGGCGCCGGCCTGGATGTCTTCGCCGAGGAGCCCGCGGTGCCCGCCGCGCTACTGACGCTGGACAACGTGGTCCTCACCCCGCACCTCGGCAGCGGTACCCACGAGACCCGCCAGGCCATGGCCGACCTGGTACTGGCCAACGTGGAGCGCTATTTCTCCGAGGGTCGCCTGGTCACGCCGGTCTGACCGCAGATGCCTGCCGGCCAGTGTGCTACTCGATGGCCGGCAGGGTCTTGCCGCGGATACGGCGGGCCAGGGAGTCGTAGATCTCGCGGCAGCCTTCGGCCCAGAAGCGATCGGGGTCGTCCTGGGGTTCGAGGGTGACGGAGAACTCGCCGTCACGCTCCTTCAGCACGAAATGGTCGTTGGTATAGAAGAAGGACAGGCCGATGGCGAAGGTCTGCGGGGTGCCGGCGAGGTCATCGACGATCACCGTGAGGTCGTAACGGGCATAGACCTCCAGCTCGCGCACGATATTGCCATCGACGCGCTTTTCCAGGCCCAGCCCGGCATCCACCTGATCCGCGGGGGTGAGTCCCAGGTAGCGGGTGAAGCAGTCCGGCAATTCATGCAGACGGCGCTCCAGTCCCTGCCAGTAGGCTTCTTCCCGCTCGGCCGCCTTGCTCAGCGCCTGACTCAATGCCTGATATCGTTCCATTGCCGTTCCCATGTGTTCACCGGAGGCCGTCGACGGACGACCGACAGCTCTGAGACCCCAGCCGGGTCCCGGGGTGCCGCAGCGATTGGCGACGGGCTTCAGGATGCCGGCCAGCCCAGCACCGGGGCGCGGGTTTCACCGAGCAGGAAGCCCCGATTGGCGTCGGTGCAGGCGCGCAGATAGTCGGTCACCAGGGTGATGCGCCGCAGGCGGCGCAGGTCTTCGCGGTAATAGAGCCAGAATTGCCGGGTGATCTGGATCTGCTCCGGCAGGAGCGCCACCAGCCGCGGATCGGGTTCGGCGACAAAGCACGGCAGGATGGCCAGGGCGTGCCCGCACAGGGCCGCCTGGTATTGGGCGATCACGCTGGTGCTGCGCAGGCCGCTGCTGGCCTCGGGCAGGATGCGCTCCAGATAGAGCAGCTCGGGGCTGAAGGCGAGATCGTCGACGTAGGTGATGAATCTGTGGCGCTGCAGATCGGCCAGCTGCGTGACGGGTGGGTGGCTGGCCAGATAGTCGGCAGTGGCATAGAGCCGCAGGCGGTAGTCGCAGAGCTTGCGGCAGACATAGGGCCCGCGCTCGGGCCGCTCCAGGGTGATGGCGATGTCGGCTTCACGACGCGACAGGTTGACGAAGTGCGGCACCGGCAGCACCTCCAGGGTGATGCCGGGATAGCGATCATGGAAGAAGCTCAGCTGGGGCGCGACGAAGTAGCTGCCGAAGCCTTCGGTGGCGCCGATGCGCACCTGGCCGGACGGCGCCAGTCGGGTGTCGGAGATCTGCTCGCAGGCGGTCTGCAGGGTGCTTTCCAGGGTTTCCGCGTGCACCAGCAGGCGCTGTCCTTCCATGGTGAGGCTGAAGCCGGTGCTGCGCGACTTCTCGAACAGCAGCGCCCCCAGCGCCTTTTCCAGGGCGGCGATCCGCCGCGAAACGGTGGTGTAGTCCACCCCCAGTCGCCGGGCGGCGGCGCTGGCCTTCTGGGTGCGCGCCACTTCGAGGAAGAATCTGAGATCGTCCCAGTCGAGACGTCCCGCCGGGTTATTGGATTTTTGCATATCGGTCGGGCGTTTTTGTCGGAAGCCAGGGGACTTTTGCCGGAACTATACTGCTTACCAGGTCGCGTCACGAGCGGTGACGGCGCGAATCTCTGCCTGCCAACAACAATAAAGAGCAGACCACCATGACCCACCCGCACGCCCCATCCCGGCGCCAGGCCGGACGCTGCCCTTCCTTCCCGCCCCTGCAGGCCGCGGGGTATCGCCCATGACCGCCGGCGACGCCTTCCGTGAAGCGCGCGACTTCCTGCTGCGCCATCGCACCGACTACGCCACGGCCGTCCGCGATTTCCGCTGGCCGGAGCTGGAACACTTCAACTGGGCGCTGGACCATTTCGATCGCCTGGCCGAGGAGCATGCCGGTCCGGCGCTGTGGCGGCTGGATGCCGAGGGCCGGGAGGAGCGCTACAGCTTCGCCGAGCTGCGCCAGGCGTCGAATCGCACCGCCAATTTCCTGCGCGCCCAGGGTGTGCGTCGCGGCGAACGCATCCTGGTGATGCTGGGCAACGAGGTGGCGCTGTGGGAGACGCTGCTCGGTGCCTTCAAGCTGGGCGCCGTGGTGGTGCCCGCCACCACCCTGCTCAGCGATGCCGATCTGCAGGATCGCGTGCAGCGCGGACGTATCGCCCACCTGGTGGTGGGCAGCGCCCATACGGAGCGTTGCGCCAGTCTGGATCCTGGCTTCACCCGCATCTGCGTCGGGGCGTCGGTGGCCGGCTGGCAGCCCTATGCGCCGGACGCCTGTGCCAGCGACTTCCTGCCGGACGGCCCTACCCTCGCCACGGATCCGCTGCTGCTCTATTTCACCTCGGGGACCACCTCGCGGCCCAAGCTGGTCCTGCACAGCCACAGCAGCTATCCGGTCGGGCACCTGTCCACGCTCTACTGGATCGGCCTGCAACCCGGCGATGTGCACCTCAACATCTCTTCCCCCGGCTGGGCCAAGCATGCCTGGAGTTGCGTCTTCGCGCCCTGGAACGCCGGTGCCTGCGTGTTCATCCATGATGTGCCGCGCTTCAAGCCCCAGGCGCTGCTGGAGGTGCTGGCGCACTACCCGGTCACCAGCCTCTGCGCGCCGCCCACGGTATGGCGGATGCTGATCCAGGAGGACCTCGCCGCCTATCGCGATCGACTCGACCTGCGGGAGCTGGTCGGTGCGGGCGAGCCGCTCAATCCCGAGATCATCGACAGCCTGCAGGCGGCCTGGGGGCTGACCCTGAGAGACGGCTTCGGCCAGTCGGAAACCACCGCGCTGGTGGGCAACACCCCCGGACAGCCGCTCAAGCCGGGCTCCATGGGTCGTCCGCTGCCCGGATGCCACGTCGAATTGCTGGATGCCGATGGTCGACCGGGCGACGACGGCGAGGTGGCCCTGTCCCTGCAACCGCGGCCGGCCGGGCTGATGCTGGGCTACGAGGACAGCCCGGAAAAGACCGCCGAGGTGATGCGCGACGGGCACTACCGCACCGGCGATACCGCGGTGCGCGACGCCGAGGGCTACATCACCTTCGTCGGGCGCGCCGATGACGTCTTCAAGTCGGCGGACTACCGCATCAGCCCCTTCGAACTGGAGAGCGCCCTGATCGAGCATCCGGCGGTGATGGAGGTGGCGGTGGTACCGAGCCCCGATCCCCTGCGCCTCAATGTACCCAAGGCCTTCGTCATCCTCGCCGCCGATCACGCGCCTTCGCCCGCGCTCGCGCAGGAGCTGCTCGGTTTCGCCCGTGGCTGCCTGTCGCCCTACAAGCGGGTGCGGCGCCTGCAATTCGTCAGCGAACTGCCCAAGACCCTGTCCGGCAAGATCCGCCGCATCGAATTGCGCCTCGGCGAGGCCCAGCGCCGCGCCAGCGGCACCCCCGATATCCACGACTACGCCGAAGAAGACTTCGCCGCTCAACCTGCCCCGGCCGCCCCGGCCACCGCTCAGGAATCCCTGTCATGACCCAGACCGCCATCAAAGACGTGCCGCTGCTGATCGACGGCCAATTCGTCACCTCCACCAGCCGCGAAGGCCGCGAGGTGATCAATCCGGCGACCCAGGAGGTGCTGGCGCGGGTGCCCTTCGCCACCGCCGAGGAGGTGCAGCGCGCCGTGGCCAGTGCCAAGGCGGCCTTCGCCACCTGGCGCAAGACGCCCATCGGCGCCCGGGCGCGCATCTTCCTGCGCTACCAGCAGTTGATCCGCGAGCACATGAGCGAATTGGCCGCGTTGCTCACCGCCGAACAGGGCAAGACCCTGGCCGACGCCGAGGGCGATGTCTTCCGTGGCCTGGAGGTGGTGGAGCACGCCGCGGCCATTGGCAACCTGCAGCTGGGCGAGCTGGCCAACAACGTCGCCAGCGGAGTGGACACCTATACCCTGCTGCAACCCCTGGGCGTCTGCGCCGGCATCACCCCCTTCAACTTCCCGGCGATGATTCCGTTGTGGATGTTTCCCATGGCCATCGCCTGCGGCAACACCTTCGTCCTCAAGCCTTCGGAGCAGGATCCGCTGGTGACCATGCGCCTGGCCGAGCTGGCGCTGGAAGCCGGGGTGCCGCCCGGGGTGCTCAACGTAGTCCATGGCGGACCGGCGGTGGTGGACGCCCTCTGCGATCACCCGGACATCAAGGCGCTGTCCTTTGTCGGCTCGACCCGTGTCGGCACCCACGTCTATCGCCGCGCCAGCGAAGCCGGCAAACGCGTGCAGTGCATGATGGGCGCCAAGAACCATGCGGTGGTGATGCCCGACGCGCCCCGCGAGCAGACCCTGGCCAATCTGGTGGGCGCCGCCTTCGGGGCGGCGGGTCAGCGCTGCATGGCGGTCTCGGTGGTGGTGCTGGTGGGCGAGGCCAACAGCTGGGTGCCGGACCTGGTGGCCAAGGCGCGCAGCCTCAAGGTGGGTGCGGGTCACGAGCACGGCACCGACGTCGGCCCGCTGATCTCCTGCCAGGCCCTGGACCGGGTCAGCGGCCTGATCGAGCGCGGGCTGAGCGAAGGCGCGACCCTGGAGCTGGACGGCCGCAACATCCAGGTCGAGCGCTACGAGAAGGGCAACTTCGTCGGCCCGACGCTGTTTTCCGGGGTGACCACCGACATGACCCTGTACCGCGAAGAACTGTTCGGACCGGTGCTCTGCGTGATGCACGCCGCCACCCTCGACGAGGCCATCGCCCTGATCAACGCCAACCCCAACGGCAACGGCGTTGCCCTCTTCACTCGCTCCGGCGCCGCGGCACGGCGCTTCCAGGAAGACATCGACGTCGGCCAGGTCGGCATCAACGTGCCCATTCCGGTACCGGTGCCGCTGTTCTCCTTCAGCGGTTCGCGCGCCTCCAAGCTGGGTGACCTGGGGCCCTACGGCAAGCAGGCGGTGCTCTTCTATACCCAGACCAAGACCATCACCACGCGCTGGCCCGACGAGCAGGACGTCGGCAGCGCCGGGGTCGTCAACACCACCATCACTCTCAAGTAGGGGAGACGCCAGCATGCATCTGGGATTTCTGGGACTGGGCAACATGGGCGCCCCCATGGCCCGCAACCTGCTCAAGGCCGGCCATCAGCTGACCGTCTTCGACCTCTCCGCCGCCGCGCTGGAAGCGCTGCGCGCCGAAGGGGCCGAGGTTGCCGCCTCGCCTACCGCCGTGGCGGAAAGTGGCGCGGAAGTGATCATCACCATGCTGCCCGCGGCCGCCCATGTAAAGACGGTCTATCTCGGTGACGACGGGCTGATCGCCCGGGCCCGTCCGGGCACCCTGCTGATCGATTCCTCCACCATCGATCCGCTCAGCGCCCGGGCGGTGGCCAGCGCCGCCGCCGAGCGCGGCCTGGAAGTGTTGGACGCCCCGGTCTCCGGCGGCACCGGCGGCGCCGCGGCCGGCACCCTCACCTTCATGGTCGGCGGCAGCGAGGCGGGCTTCCAGCGTGCCCAGCCGCTGCTGGCCGCCATGGGTCGCAACCTGGTGCACTGCGGCGCCAGTGGCAACGGCCAGGTGGCCAAGGTCGCCAACAACCTGCTGCTGGGCATCTCCATGATCGGGGTAGCCGAGGCCATGGCCCTGGGTACCCGCCTGGGCATGGACGCCAAGACCCTGGCCGGGGTGATCAATACCAGCAGCGGGCGCTGCTGGAGTTCGGAGGTCAACAATCCCTATCCGGACGTGCTGCCCCAGGCGCCGGCCTCGCGCGGCTACCAGGGCGGCTTCGCCGCCGAGCTCATGCTCAAGGACCTGGGCCTGGCCACCGAGGCGGCGCGTGCCGTGCGCCAGCCGGTGATCCTTGGGGCGGTCGCGCAGCAGCTCTATCAGAGATTCAGCCGCGCGGGTGGCGGCAGCCTGGATTTCTCGGCCATCATCCAGGACTACCTGGACGAGGACGGTGCATGAGCGACGCCAAGGTGCTGTTGGAAAGACGCGGCGGGGTCGGCTATCTGACCCTTGATCGCCCGACCGGGCTCAATGCCCTGGATCTGCAGATGGTGCGCGCCCTGCACGGGGCGCTGCGCGACTGGGAGCAGGACCCGGCCGTGCGGGTGATCGTGCTGCGCGGCAACGGACCCAAGGCCTTCTGCGCCGGCGGCGATGTCCGGGCGCTGTACGACAGCTACCAGCGCGGCGACGACCTGCACCTGAGCTTCTTCACCGAGGAATACGCCCTCGACCTGGCACTGCACCGCTATCCCAAGCCCATCCTGGCGCTGGCCCATGGGCTGGTGCTGGGCGGCGGCATGGGCCTGGTGCAGGCGGCGCGGCTGCGGATCGTCAGCGAGCGCACCCGAATGGCCATGCCGGAAACCGCCATCGGCTATTTCCCCGACGTCGGCGCCAGTCATTTCCTGCCACGCCTGCCCGACCAGCTGGGTCTCTATCTGGGCCTGACCGGGGTGCAGATCGGCCCGGCCGACGCCCTGGCCGCCGGCCTGGCCGATGTCTTCATTCCGGAAGCGGCCAACGCCGACCTGCTGCAGCGCCTGGAGGCGGCCACCGCCCAGGGCCCGACCGATCTGGCCGCGCTGCTGCAGGCGTTCGCCGCGGCGCCGGCCGAAGCCGCGCGCCTGACCGAGCTGCGCCCGGCCATCGCCGAGCACTTCGCGGCGGCCACCGTCGAAGAGTTGCGCAGCGGCCTGCAGGCGGAGCAGCGCCCCGCCTATCGCAACTGGGCGCAGGAGACCCTCGCCACCCTGGACGCCCGTTCACCGCTGGCGGTCGCCACCGCCCTGGAGCTGTTGCGCCAGGGCGGTGGGCTGTCCCTGGAGCAGTGCTTCGCCCTGGAGCTGCACCTGGATCGCCGCTGGTTCGAGAAGGGCGAGATCATCGAAGGGGTGCGCGCCATGCTGGTGGACAAGGACCGCACGCCGCATTGGAATCCGGCCCGCTGGCAGGATCTGGACCCCCGTCGCGTCGCGGCCTTTTTCTCCGACTTTCGCCATTCCTGAGGGAGGCTCCCATGCACGACATCGAACTCACCGAAGAACAACGCATGATCCGCGACCTGGCACGCGACTTCGCCCGCCGCGAGGTCGCGCCCCACGCCCGCGCCTGGGAAAAGGCCGAGTGGATCGACGACGCCGTGGTCGCCCAGCTGGGTGAGCTGGGCCTGCTGGGCATGGTGGTGCCCGAGCAATGGGGCGGCACCTACCTGGATTACGTCGCCTATGCCCTGGCCGTGGAAGAGATCTCCGCCGGCGACGGCAGCCTTGGCGCCCTGATGAGCATCCACAGTTCGGTGGGCTGCGGCCCGCTGCTGCGCTACGGCAGCGCCGCGCAGCAGGATCACTGGTTGCCCGACCTGGCCGCCGGCAAGGTGATCGGCTGCTTCTGCCTAACCGAACCCCAGGCCGGTTCCGAGGCGCACAATCTGCGCACCCGCGCGGTACTCGACGGCGACAGCTGGGTGCTCAATGGCAGCAAGCAATTCGTCAGCAACGGGCGCCGCGCCGGCCTGGCCATCGTTTTCGCGGTGACCGATCCGGAACTGGGCAAGAAGGGCCTGTCGGCCTTCCTGGTACCCACCGACACCCCCGGCTTTCGCGTCGAACGCACCGAGCACAAGATGGGCCTGCGCGCCTCCGATACCTGCGCCGTCACCCTGGACAACTGCCGCATCCCGGCGGCCAACCTGCTGGGCGAACGCGGCAAGGGCCTGGCCATCGCGCTCTCCAATCTGGAGGGCGGTCGCATCGGCATCGCCGCCCAGGCCCTGGGCATCGCCCGCGCGGCCTTCGAGGCGGCGCTGGGCTATGCCCGCGAGCGCATCCAGTTCGACAAGGCCATCATCCAGCACCAGAGCATCGCCAACATGCTGGCCGACATGCATACGCGCCTGAACGCCGCGCGACTGCTGATCCTGCACGCCGCGCGACTGCGCACGGCTGGCCAGCCCTGCCTGAGCGAAGCCTCGCAGGCCAAGCTGTTCGCCACCGAGACGGGCGAATGGGTGTGCTCCAAGGCCATCCAGATCCATGGCGGCTATGGCTACCTGGAGGACTATCCGGTGGAGCAGTATTACCGCGATATCCGCATCACCCAGATCTACGAAGGCTCCAGTGAAATCCAGCGCCTGCTGATCACCCGGGAACTCGATCGCTACGAAATGTGAGGGCGTACAGGATGACGGCCGTGACCTGTCCAGCAAAAGCCGAAGATGACATCCAGGCGTCATCTGGACAGCGCCGGGCGGGTGCTACGCTCCGGACAGGGATCGTGTCTGGTCCCGGTCTTGCCAAGGAATACCGTTATGGCCTCCCTGCTCGCCTGCATCGATGGATCCCCCCACGCCGAAAGCGTCTGCGACCACACCGCCTGGTTGTCGCGACGCCTGGATGCGCCCGTCACCCTGCTGCATGTGCAGGAGTCGGCCAGTAGCGGCAAGAAGGTCGCCAACGGTACCCCGGTCTATCTGGACGATGACGTCGGTGCCGGCATGGCCAAGGCGCTGCTGCTCAATGCCCGCCAGCGCCTCCTCCAGCAGGGCCTGACCTCGGCACCGCAGATCCTGCGCCGCCCCGAGGGACTGGTGGATACCCTCAAGACCCTCGAAGGGGATACCCGCCTGCTGGTGATCGGCAAGCGCGGCGAGCGCTCCGGGGACAGCGGCATCGGCAGCCAGCTGGAAGCCGTGGTACGCGCCGTGCACCGGCCGATCCTGATCTGCTCGGGCCCCTTCAAGCCCCCGCGCCAGTTCACCATCGCCTATGACGGTCGGGAAGCCACCCACCAGGGCATCCTGGCGCTGGCGCGCAGTCCGCTGCTGACCGGCATGAGCGGCACGCTGCTGCGGGTCGGCGAAGACGATCCGATCCTGCGCAAGCGCCTGGAAGACCTGGCGCTGCTGCTGCGCAGCGCCGGGTGCCGGGTCGACACCACCGTCGCCCATGGCGACGTGGAGCGCATCGTCCCTCGCCACCTCGACGAACGCCGGGCCGACCTGCTGATCATGGGTGCCTACAGCCATTCCTCGGTCTGGCGCTTCCTGCGCGGCAGTCGCACCACCCAGCTGCTGCACAAGACCGAAGTACCGATGCTGCTGCTGCGCTGATCCTGGTTGCGTCACGGCACAGTCCATCCTTCTGGGACGCGCTTCGTCGGCCAGCCGACCTTCACGCTCAAGCCCGTCCGAAAGTCGCCGAAGCAACTCTTATAGAGCCCCGCCCTCCGCCGGGCTCCCCGGCGCGTCGGTAGGCACCATGAGCACCCATGTCATCCATTTCACCGGTCCCATCAATTCCACCAGTTGCGGCCAGCTGATCGCCCATTGCTCCCAGGCGGTCCAGCAGGATGCCTCGCGGATTCTGCTGAAGATCGCCACCATGGGCGGTGACTGCAGCTACGGCTTCACGATGTACAACTTCCTGCTGTCCCTGCCGCTGCCGGTGCACACCCACAACCTGGGTACCGTCGAATCCATGGGCAACATCCTGTTCCTGGCCGGCGAACACCGCACCGCCAGTCGCCACAGCAAGTTCCTCTACCATTCCTTCTACTGGAACCTGAACAACTCGGTGGACCATGCGCGCATGGCCGAATACGCCATGTGCCTGGACTACGACCTGGACCTCTACGCCGGCATCGTCGCCGAACGTACGGCCGGTGCCGCCGAAGCCCTGGACATCTACAGCTGCCTCAAGGCCAACGCCCGGCTGCTGAGTCCGGAAGCGGCCCTGACCACCGGGGTGATCCATGCCGTGGACGAATGCCGGGTACAGCCGGGTGAGGTCACCACTTTCATCCACCTTTAAGCGGGCAATAAAAAACCCGGTGGCCAAAGGTCACCGGGTTTTTTATTGCCCGCTGCTGAAGATCAGCGGCTGAAGGACACCAGGGTGTTCGGGTAGCCGACGCTGGCATCCAGGCGGCTGGCGTCGAAGAATACCCCCAGGTTGCTCGCGCCCTCCTGCACATAGCTGATCTTGAGGATCTGGCCATTGACGAGGCGTACCGAGCCACCCAGCTTGAAGGCCGAACGATTGGCCGCGGTGGCCGGGATGGAGATGGCCGCGCCGCGACGGTAGACACCGCGATTCCAATCGGCGTTGGTGAAGTCGTTGATGGCGCTGCTGACGCTGGCGGCGCTGGTCACGCCGGTGGGCGACACGGTCACCGTCTTGGGATAGCCCACGGCGTTGCCGTTGAAGGGCGTGCCCTCGGTGAAGACGCCCAGGCTGTTGCCGACCTGCACCGCGGAAATCCGCCGCACCTGGCCATCCGCGGTGGTGAGATAGGCACCGGCCTTGAAGGCGGCGCGGTTCACCGCGGTACCGGGTACCGAGATCGCGGCCTTCTTGAGGAACACCCCCTTGTGCCAGTCCGGGTTGGTGAAGTCGTTGATCACCGAGGTCACGGTACCGGCGGTCGCCCCGGTGCTCGGCGGAATCTGCACACCGGCATTGCTACCGGTGTTGCCTGCGTTGCCGGTGTTGCTGCCGCTGCCGGAATTGCCGCCGGCGCTGCCGCCTGCCGAACCGCTGTTGCCGGTGGCGCTACCGCCGGTGGCCGGCGCGGTGCTGCCACTGGCGACCGGACCGATGGCAGTGCAGCTGCTGTCGTCCAGGTACTTGCGCAGGGTCGGCCACTGCGGCCGCTCCTGGCCATTGATCGGCTCCACCGACATGAAGTAGCTGCCCCAGCCGGGACCGGCGGCCCAGTAGGAGGCCGGGATGCAGTTCTGCTTGAGGTAGGCCAGCATGTTGTCCATCAGCAGATTCCAGCGCGGATTATTGTCCGGGACACCGAATTCACCGATGTAGCCGCGCTTGTTGTTCTTCTTCAGCCAGTCGACGAAGGGCTTGACCCGGGTCACGCCATAGTTGGCGTCGAGCTTGTTGACATCGGTCTTGTCGTAGCTGCCGCCGGCGTTCTCGTCGAAGTAGGAATGCGCCGAGAAGATGATGTTGTTGGCCGGATCCTTCAGCCCCAGCAGGGCGTCGTTGAATTCGGCCCAGCGGGTCGCGCTCGACCAGCCGTTGCCTTCGACGATGACCGGGCGGGTGCTGTCCACCGCGCGCACGCCATTGATGCCGTACTGGGCCGCGGTCGGCCAGTAGGCCATGGCATCGTGGGGCTCGTTCATGATGTCGTAGGCGTACAGCGAGGACTGGCCGCTCCACTGCCGCGCGATGTGGGTCATGATCTCCTGATAGCGGGCATAGGGTACGCCGCTGGTGCCGATCACCTGGCCGCGATAGCGGGCGTAGTTGTGCAGGTCGAGGATGATCTTGATGCCGTGCTTCTGCGCATAGCCGAAGGTCTGGTTCACCAGGGCGACGTAGGCACTGTCCAGTGGTCCGCCCAGCTTGGGTTGCAGGCGCTCCCAGATGATGGGGAAACGAATCAGCTTGACGCCCCGCGCGCTCCACTGCTGGAAGTAGGCCTCCACCGGGAAGATGTAGTTGGTGCCATTGATGCCGGGCAGCACCTGGGGCGCGAAGCCCGCACCCGACAGATTCAGACCGACCAGGCTGACAGGCTCGGCCTGGGCAACGCCAGCGGACAGCGCGAGAACAGTGGCGGCCGCGGCGAGCGGACGACGAAGGGCGGTAGCGAAGGAGCGGATAGGCGTCATGGTCGGATACTGCTCAGGGAGGCGTGGCGTCGATATCCTTTGTGTACGAGCAAAGCCTGGGTTTAGGTAAGGCCACTGGGACGTGACAAAAAAAGCACTCTGCGTCCTGCAGTTGCCTTACCCAATACAAGTCATATGCCAGGTGGCTGAAACCTTTCACCCCAAAAGTAGTCCTTCCGCTTCACTGTCACGCTGAAACCCCTGACCTAGAGCCTTTACGGCAAACGTAACCAAATGTGCGCGGCATGGGGTCGCAGTGTCGAAACGCTGCGTCTGACAAGATAATCGCACCCTGAAGACAGAAATCTGACGCCAAATTCATTGACGCTCAGACTGGGGAATTTTCCTGGGTCGCGGCTATCCAAGGCTCAGCAACGTCTTGTATATAAGGTCCAGTCATGCGCGCAGAACAGCCGGGAACCCCTGTCTTCCGACCCACTCTCCTGGTGGTGGACGACGAGCCACTGGTCGCGGATTTCGTCCGCGAGATCCTCGAACCCGAAGGCTTCAACATCATCGCCGCTGACTCCGCCGACACCGCGTTGACGCTGTTGGAAAAGGAAGACGCCAACATCGACCTGCTGCTCACGGATATCCGTATGCCGGGTTCGATGGACGGGGCGCAGCTGGCCAACATGGTCTGCCAGCGCTGGCCAGACATGCCGATTATTGTCATGTCCGGCTACGAAACGCCGTCCACCGCAAGCATCAAATGCCAGGTGCGCTTCCTGCCCAAGCCCTGGTCCATCGGTCAGCTGATCGATGCAGTGAACGGCGTCGCCTATTCGGTTACGCCCAGCGCCTGAAGACCTGGGAACCTTGGCGATGTGAATAGTGTCACATCGCCACCCTGGTACTTAGGACAATAACAATGCTCGCCCTCACCCATCAGTTCGTCGCTCAATTGCCCAACATCGATTGCCTGTTTGGCCCGTTGACCCCGGATGGCGGTCTGCCCGTGCAGCTCGGTCGTTCCTGCGACGAGCGCCGGCTGACCCTGATGCTGGATATGGCGCGCCTGCGTGATAGCGCCTATTGTGCCGCTCAGGCGCAGCAGGTCCGCAGCTCGCTCGGCATTCGCTAACGGCTTCTCCTGCGCTCAGAGCGGTGGCGCCGGCCTGAGTAGCACCGCCTTGAGCGAAAAGGCCGAGGTCACACTGGCCACCCCGGGAATGCAGGTCAGGGTCTCGGCCAGAAAGTGCTGATAGGCCGCGAGATCCTGCACCACCACTCGCAACACATAGTCGGCATCCCCGGTCATCTGGAAACAGCTCATCACCTGAGGTGCCTTGACGATCTCCCGTTCGAAGGCGCGCAGGTAGTCGGTGGACTGCTTTTCCAGGCGCACCGAGACGAAGACGCTGACACTGCCGGCCAGCCGGGTCTCGTCGAGTTGGGCGTGATACCCCTGGATGTAGCGCTCCTCCTCCAGACGCTTGACCCGCCGTAGCGTCGGGGTCAGCGACAGCCCGATCTTCTGCGCCAGATCGCGCCAGCTCAGCCGCCCATCGGCGGACAGGGCATTGAGGATGCGCAGGTCGATACGATCCAGACCAGCCATGGTGCAAAACCTCTACTGTTGTTCTTGTACTGAGTTCAATAGCACCAAAAGCCCGGGCTGCCCATCCCGAAATTGCGGCAAAACGGCTAGTGGAGCCGGCCTATACTCAGGTGACCAATAACAAGAATGCCGAGGCCTCCACCATGTGGCACCCTGCATCGCATCCGGACGGCCAACCCGTCCTGCGACCCGCCCGCACCCTCATCCAGCTGGAGGGGCGGCCATGAGCGACTACCCTCCCCTGCGCCTGCACGTCCCCGAGCCCAGCGGCCGACCGGGACGTCCCACGGATTTCAGCTACCTGCAACTCTGCCCCGCCGGTCGTGCGGAAAGGCCGCCGGTGGACGTGGCACCGGTGGATACCCGGGAACTGGCCACCCAGCTGATCCGCATCCTCGACGAAGAGGGTCGCGCCGTCGGCCCCTGGGCCAGCGAAGAAGCGCCCGAACTGCTGCTGCAGGGCCTCAGGGCCATGCTCAAGACGCGGCTGTTCGATGCGCGGATGCTCAAGGCCCAGCGGCAGAAGAAGCTCTCCTTCTATATGCAGTGCCTCGGTGAGGAAGCCATTGCCGTCGGCCAGACCCTGGCGCTGCGCCCGGACGACATGCATTTCCCCACCTATCGCCAGCAGGGCATCCTCATCGCCCGCGAGGCGCCGCTGGACGAGATGATCTGCCAACTGTTGTCCAATGCCCGGGATCCGCTCAAGGGTCGCCAGCTGCCGGTGATGTACTCCTACCGCGACCTCGGCTTCTTTTCCATCTCCGGCAACCTGGGCACCCAGTACATCCAGGCGGTGGGCTGGGCCATGGCTTCGGCGATCAAGGGCGATACCCGCATCGCCGCCGGCTGGATCGGCGACGGCGCCACCGCCGAAGGCGACTTCCATGCCGCCCTCACCTTCGCCCACGTCTACCGGGCGCCGGTGATCCTCAACATCGTCAACAACCAGTGGGCCATCTCCACCTTCCAGGCCATCGCCGGCGGCGAGGGCATCACCCTGGCCACCCGTGGCCTCGGCTATGGCATCGCCGCCCTGCGGGTGGATGGCAACGACTTCCTCGCCGTGCTGGCCGCCTCGCGCTGGGCCGCCGAACGTGCCCGACGCAACCTGGGGCCGACCCTGATCGAATGGGTGACCTACCGCGCCGGTCCCCACTCCACCTCGGACGATCCGTCCAAGTACCGTCCCGCCGATGACTGGACGCACTTCCCCCTGGGCGATCCCATCGACCGGCTCAAGGCGCACCTGATCGGTCGCGGGCTCTGGTCGGACGAACAGCACCAGGCGCTGACCGCCGAGCTGGAAGCCGAGGTGGCGACCGCGCAGAAGGCCGCCGAAGCCCATGGCACCTTTGCCAGCGATCTCGCCCCCAGCGCCGCCGACATGTTCGAGGAGGTCTACCAGGACCTGCCGCCGCACCTGCGCCGCCAACGCCAACAGCTCGGGAAGTGACGCCATGACCGTACAACAGGAAACCGACCTGCCGACCCAGGCCGGCAGCCGCAGCACCCTGACCATGATCCAGGCCATCCGCTCGGCGATGGACGTGATGCTCGAACGCGACGACAACGTGGTGGTGTTCGGCGAGGACGTCGGCTACTTCGGCGGCGTCTTTCGCTGCACAGAGGGCCTGCAGGCCAAATATGGCGCCTCGCGGGTGTTCGATGCGCCCATCTCGGAGAACGGCATTGCCGGCGCCGCGGTGGGCATGGGCGCCTACGGCCTGCGCCCGGTGGCGGAGATCCAGTTCGCCGACTATGTCTACCCGGCCATCGACCAGATCGTCTCCGAGGCGGCGCGGCTGCGCTATCGCTCGGTGGGCCAGTTCACCTCGCCGCTGGTGTTCCGCATGCCCTGTGGCGGCGGCATCTATGGCGGCCAGACCCACAGCCAGAGTCCCGAGGCCATGTTCACCCAGGTGTGCGGCCTGCGCACGGTGATGCCCTCCAATCCCTACGACGCCAAGGGCCTGCTGATCGCCTCCATCGAGAGCGACGACCCGGTGATCTTTCTCGAACCCAAGCGCCTCTACAACGGCCCCTTCGACGGCCATCATGATCGTCCGGTAACGCCCTGGTCGGGCCACCCGGCCAGCGCCGTGCCAGACGGCTATTACCGTGTGGAGCTGGAACGGGCCGCCGTGGTCCGCCCTGGCAAGCAGGTCACGGTGCTGACCTATGGCACCACCGTCTGGGTCGCCCTGGCGGCCGCCGCCGAGACCGGCATCGATGCCGAGGTGATCGACATCCGCAGCCTCTGGCCGCTGGACCTGCAGACCCTCACCGATTCGGTGAACAAGACCGGCCGCTGCGTGGTGGTCCATGAAGCCACCCGCACCTGCGGCTATGGCGCCGAGCTGGTGTCCCTCATGCAGGAGCACTGCTTCCATCGCCTGGAGGCGCCCATCGAGCGCGTCACCGGCTGGGATACCCCCTATCCGCATGCCCAGGAATGGGACTACTTCCCGGGTCCGTCCCGGGTCGGCGCCGCGCTCAAGCGCGTCATGGAGGTCTGAGATGGGTACCCATGTCATCAAGATGCCCGACATCGGCGAAGGCATCGCCGAGGTGGAACTGGTCAAGTGGTACGTGGCGGTAGGGGATGAAGTCGGCGAAGACCAGACCCTGGCCGACGTCATGACCGACAAGGCCATGGTGGAGATCCCTTCCCCAGTGGTGGGCCGGGTGGTCGCCCTGGGCGGCGAGCCCGGCCAGGTGCTGGCCGTGGGCGCCGAGCTGATCCGCCTGGAGGTGGCCGGTGACGGCAATCTGCGCGAGGCCAGTCGCCCCGTGCCGATGGAAGCCGCGCCGGCGCCAGCACCCAAGGCGGAAGCGCCCAAGCCCGAAGCGGCCCCTGCTCCGCGACGCCCGGAAGCGGAGCTCCCGCGCGACGACGAGCGACCGGCTTCCCGTCCGGCCCCCGGCAGTCCGCCGCTGGCGTCTCCCGCGGTGCGCCAGCACGCCTGGGACCTGGGCATCGAATTGCGCTTCCTCACCGGCAGCGGCCAGGGCGGGCGCATCCTGCATGGCGATCTGGAAGCCTATGTGCAGCAACGCGACGCCGGACTGCCACCGGCCACTGGCGGCGGTGGCCTGGCGAAACGCAGTGGCGAGGAGCGCATCCCGCTGATCGGCCTGAGACGCAAGATCGCCGAGAAGATGCAGGCCGCCAAGCGGCATATCCCCCACTTCACCTATGTGGAAGAGGTGGATGTCACCGAGCTGGAGGCCTTGCGAGCCACTCTCAACCAGCGCTGGCAGGGGCGTCGTGCCCATCTCACCCTGCTGCCCTTCCTGGCGCGCGCCCTGGTAGTGGCGGTGCGGGACTTTCCGCAGATGAATGCGCGCTTCGACGAAGACAGCAGCACCGTGACCCGCTATGGCACCGTGCACCTGGGCATCGCCACCCAGGGCGAACAGGGTCTCGCGGTGCCGGTGGTACGGCACGCCGAGACCCTGGATCTCTGGGGCTGCGCCCAGGAGGTGGCCCGGCTGGCCACCGCGGTGCGCGGCGGCAAGGCCGGTCGCGACGAACTGTCCGGCTCGACCCTGACCATCAGCAGCCTCGGTCCGCTGGGAGGCATCGCCTCCACGCCCATCATCAACCATCCCGAGGTGGCCATCATCGGCGTCAATCGCATCGTCGAGCGCCCGGCCTTCCGCAACGGCCTGGTGGTGCCACGCAAGCTGATGAATCTGTCCGCCTCCTTCGACCACCGGCTGATCGATGGCCAGGACGCCGCCAGCTTCATCCAGGCCGTGCGCCAGCTGCTCGAACAACCCGCCACCCTTTTCCTGGAGTAGCCATGGACACCCGACTCCTCATCATCGGCGGCGGCCCCGGCGGTTATGTCGCCGCCTTGCGCGCCGCCCAGCTGGGCATCGCCACCACCCTGGTGGAGGGCGCTGCCCTCGGCGGTACCTGCCTCAACGTCGGCTGCATTCCCTCCAAGGCGATGATCCATGTCGCCGAGGAATATCATCGCGCCAGCGGTCGCGCTGAGCATGGCAGCCTGGGCATCCGCCACGGCCGCCCGGAGCTGGATCTTGGCCAGGCCGTGGCCTGGAAGAACGGCATCGTCGATCGTCTCACCACCGGCGTCGCCGCCCTGCTCAAGAAGCAGGGCGTGACGGTAATCGAGGGCTGGGCCGAAATCCTCGATGGCAAGACCGTCGAGGTGCAGCGCGCCGGCGGCGAGCGGCTGCGCATCCGTACCGAGCACCTGGTGCTGGCGATGGGCTCCACCTCGGTGGAATTGCCCAGCCTGCCCTTCGGTGGTCCGGTGATATCGGCCACCGAGGCCTTGTCACCCACGGAAATTCCCGACCACCTGGTGGTGGTGGGCGCCGGCTATATCGGTTTGGAACTGGGTATCGCCTATCGCAAGCTGGGCGCCCGGGTCGCGGTGGTGGAAGCCCAGTCGCGTCTGCTGCCCGGCTACGACGCCGAGCTCACGGCGCCGCTGCGGCAGCGGCTGGAACGCCTGGGCATCGAGCTGCACCTGGGCTGCACCGTCGCCGGTCTGGCCGCGGACGGCGCGGGTCTGCGGATGACCCGTGGCGACGGTCGGGAAGAGCTTCTGCCGGCCCAGCGCATCCTGGTCGCCGCCGGCCGCCGCCCCCGCACCGAAGGCCTGGAGCGCCTGCCGCTGGACTACGACGGTCGCTACATCCGCGTCGACGACGGCTGTCGTACCAGCATGACCGACGTCTGGGCCATTGGTGATCTTACCGGCGAACCCCTGCTGGCCCATCGCGCCATGGCCCAGGGCGAGGTAGTGGCCGAGCTGATCGCCGGCAAGCGGCGGCGTTTCGCCCCGGTGGCCATCCCGGCGGTCTGCTACACCGATCCGGAGATCGTGGTGGTCGGCCTCACCCCCGAGCAGGCCAAGGCCCAGGGGCTGGAGACCAAGGTCGTCAGCTTCCCCTTCGCCGCCAATGGCCGTGCCCTCACCCTGGAGGCGCCGGAAGGCTTCGTGCGGGTGGTGGCCCGCGCGGACGACCACCGTATCCTCGGCTGGCAGGCCACCGGGCAGCAGGTGGCGGAACTGGCCACGGCCTTTTCCCACAGTCTGGAAATGGGCATGCAGCTGGAAGACGTCGCCGCCACCCTGCATCCCCACCCCACCCTGGGCGAAGCGGTGCAGGAAGCGGCGCTGCGGGCCCTGGGCCGGGCCCTGCATCTGTGACCGGCCTGCCGCGCGACAGCCTGGCGCGGGGCATCCTCGACGAGGCCCTGCCCGGGCTGTGCCGGCGCAGTGGTCTGGCGCCAGACGCCCTGCTAGCCGCCGAAGGCGTCCAGCTAGCCGACCTGCTGCTTGGCCGCGAGCGCCTTTCGGCGCCGCTATTCGGCCAGCTGTGGTATCGCCTGGCGCGGCGTTTCGATGATGAATTCTTCGCTCTCGGTCCGCGCCCGCTGCCGGCGGGCAGCTTTGCCTTTCTCTGCCAGAGCACCCGCCTGCAACCGACCCTCGGCGATGCCCTGCGGCAAAGCCTCGACTTCCTGCGGCTGACCCTCGGCGTCGACCTGCGCCTGCAGCGCAATGGCGAGCAGGTGACCCTGCGGCTGGCCCTGGGCAGTCTGCCGGGCAGCTTCGCCGTCTTCACCCTCTGGCTGATCCTGCACGGCCTGGCCTG
Organism: Pseudomonas sp. SORGH_AS_0199; assembly: GCF_031453735.1. Lineage (NCBI taxonomy): Bacteria > Pseudomonadati > Pseudomonadota > Gammaproteobacteria > Pseudomonadales > Pseudomonadaceae > Pseudomonas > Pseudomonas sp. SORGH_AS_0199. The sequence goes on along the minus strand of NZ_JAVJAE010000001.1, from coordinate 2,600,296 downwards.
CTGGCTGGTGGGCCGTCGCTTGCCGCTGGAGGAAATCCGCCAGACTGCCGAGGAGCCGCCAGCGGAACTGCTGGCCGACTATCGGCAGCGCTTCGGCTCCAAGCTGAGCTTCGCTCGCGGCGAAGACTGCCTGGTGCTAAACGCTGCCGTGCTGGGCCTGCCGATCCGCCGTACTGCCGCGGACGCGCGCCGCTTCATAGCCGCCGCACCGGGCAATCTGCTGGTGCATTATCGCGACGACGCCAGCCTGATCACCCGCATCCGCACCCTGTTGCGTACTTGTGCACCAGAGGACTGGCCGGACGCCGTCAGCCTGGCCGAGGCCCTGGGCCTGGCCCCCGCCACCCTGAGGCGCCAGCTGGCCGCGAGCGGCCAGACCTACCAGGGCCTCAAGGACGAACGCCGGTGCCGGCTAGCCTGTCGCCAGCTGGACCAGGGCGCCTTGCCCCTGGACGAGCTGGCCCTGCGCCTGGGTTTCGCCGACCCCCGTTCCTTCCAGCGCGCCTTTCGCAAGTGGACGGGCCTCAGTCCCCTCGGCTATCGCCAACGCCAGACCCGGGCGGGTTAGCCGTCGGCCAGCTGGGCAGCGATGGCGGCGGTATCGATCACCGAGCGCACCTCGCGGATGCGTCCGTTCTCGAAACGATAGAAGACATGTTCGCTGAAGCGTACGCGCCGTCCGTTCACTGCCAGCCCGAACAGCTCGCCGCGCGGCGTGCAATCGAAATCCAGCTGCGCGGCCAGCCAAGGCGCCTCGACCACCAGCAGATGGACGGTGAAGTGCAGATCGGGAATGGCGGCATGATCGCCTTCAAGCATGGCCTGGTAGCCCGCCAATCCCAGGGGCCGGCCGTTGTGCTCGACGGCGTCGTCGACATAACGGCCAAGCGCCGTCCAGGCCTGGCGGTTGAGGCAGTCGAGGTAGGCCTGGTAGTGGCTGCCGAGTTCGGTTGCGGCAAGGGGCATGACACGTTCTCCATGGGCGTTGACTGCTACAGGGGACCGCGCCAGTCCGGCAAGACTCCCGTTACCCGAGGCGATTCTTCACCAGACGGCCACCTTGCAGGATGACGTCGAGTCTTTCGCCCTGCCCCACCAGACAGGAGATATCAGCCAGCGGATCGCCATCCACGACCAGCAGATCGGCCAGGGCTCCGGTCGCGATACAACCCAGTTCGCCCTCGCGTTCAAGGATGCGTGCCGCGACACTGGTGGCGCTGCGCAAGGCCTCCAGATTGCCCAGCACCTCGGCGCGGATGCGCAGTTCCTGGGTCTGGTATTCGTGCATCTCGCCCAGCAGGTCGGAGCCGTAGCCCATGGGCACGCCCGCCTCGGCGAAGAATTCCAGGGCGCGACGGCCCGCCAGACGGACATCTTCGATCTTAGCCACGGAATCCGCCGGCAGGCCATAGCGCGCGCCGTGCTCGGCGAGCATCTCGTAGGTCACCTGGGTGGGCACGGCGAAGGCGCCCCGCTCGCGCATCAGCTGCGCCGTATCCCGGTCGACCAGATTGCCGTGTTCGATGGTGCGTACCCCGCACGCCACGGCGCGGCGAATGGCGCGGGCAGTATAGGCATGGGCCATCACATAGGTGTTGGCCGCCTCGGCTTCCTCGACGATGGCGCAGATCTCGGCTTCGCTGTACTGGGTATTGGCGATGGGATCAGTAGGTGAGGAAACACCGCCGGAGGCCATGATCTTGATCTGGCTGGCGCCCTGCTGCAGTTCTTCGCGCACCGCCTTGCGCACGTTGTCCACCCCATCCACCACCCGGGCGATGGCACCGGCGCGGAAACAGCAACTGCACGGCTCGTTCAGCAGGAGCTCCCCACGCGCCCGCATGTCCCCGTGGCCGCCGGTCTGCGACAGCGCCTTGCCGGAGGCGAAGATCCGCGGGCCCGGCACCAGTCCCAGGGCAATGGAGCGCGCCAGCGCCCAGTCCGCACCGCCGGCATCGCGGACGGTGGTGAAACCGCGCTCGAGCATCGCGCCCAGGATCGGCAAGGCGCGGTACATGATGATGGCGTTGGGCTGCAGGGCGTTGAAACCCAGGTTGGCACTGGACGCCAGTACATGCACATGGCAATCGATGAGGCCCGGCATCAGGGTGCGGCCGCCCAGATCGATGACGGTGACACCTGCCGGCGGCGCAGCGCTCTGGTCGCGTACGGCGGTAATGCGCTCACCGTCCACCAGGACTTCTTTACCGCTGATCAGGGTGCCGGTGGTCAGATCGAGCAGCTTGCCGTTGCGCAGTAGTAGAGAGGTGTTTTGAGTCATGCGGATTCTCCCGAGGGTTGGCCGCTGGCGCCGTCGCGGAACAGCGCGGCGCCCCCGGCACTGATGGCCGCGGCGAACATGATGTAGAAGGCTGGCGCCAGGTGGCTGTCGGTAGCAGCGATCAGCCAGGTCACGGTAAAGGTGGCGAAGCCGCCGAACAGGGTCACGGCGAAGTTGTAGGCCACCGACAGTCCGGTGGAGAGCACCCGCGTCGGCAACAATTCGCCGAAGGCCGCCAGCAGACCGCCCAGATAGCCGGAGATCAGCAGCCCCAGCACGGCCTGGAACACCAGCAGGGAAGGCAGGCCCGGCCAGCGATTGAGCATCCAGAACAGCGGCCAGGCGGCGCAGAAGATGGCCACGGCCGACCCCAGCAGCCAGGGTCGCTTGCCATGGCGATCTGCCAGGCGCCCTACCAGGGGCGTTGCCACCAGCAGCACCACGCCACCGAGTACACCGGCGGTGAAGCCCAGGCCGCTGGGCAGGCCCAGCACCCGAGTAGAGTAGGACGGCAGGTAGAACAGCACGGAGTAGGTGCAGACCGTCCAGAGCACGACCATGGAAAAGGTAATGGCGGTCTGGCGGGGATAGATGCGCACTACCTCCCGCAGCGGCGACTGGGCACGCTCGACGGAGGCATAGGCAGGGGTTTCGTCGATGCGGCTACGGATGTAGAAACCGACGGGGCCGATCAGGGAGCCGAACAGGAACGGCAGGCGCCAACCCCAGCTCTCAAGTTGCTCCGGGGTCAGCAACGCCGACAGCAGCGCGCCGGCGCCTGCACCCAGGGCGACCGCCACCCCGATGCTGGCCTGGATCCAGCTGGAGTAGTAGGCCTTTTGCCCAGCGGGCGCGTGTTCGGTGAGAAAGGCGGTCGCGCTGCCCATCTCGCCACCCGCGGAAAAGCCTTGCAGCAAGCGCGCGAAGACGATGAGCGCCGGGGCGAACAGCCCCCACTGGGCATAGCCCGGGGTCACGGCGATGATCAGGGTACCGGCGGCCATCAAGAGGATGGTCAGCGACAGCGCCGCCTTGCGACCGCGGCGATCGGAGTAGATGCCGAGCAGGATGCCACCGACCGGCCGCATGAAGAAGCCGACGCCAAAGGTGGCCAGGGCCAGGAGGTAGGAGGTGAGTTCGCTGGCGGTCGGAAAGAACACCTTGGCGATGATCACGGAGAAGAAGCTGTAGACGGTGAAGTCGAACCACTCCAGACCGTTGCCGATCACGGTTGCGACCACCGCCTTGTTGGCCTGGCGGCGGTGGGCGGCGGACGGCTGCGGAAAGGTCGTAGCGCTCTGCATTGTTGGCTCCCTGAATGCAAGTCGCGCAGGAAACTCGGGAGTCCCTGCACCGGCGACGGCAGTTTCGATAAAGGAAACAGGACGAGGATCTCCGCCCTCTGCCGCCGAGCTTAAGGGGCTACCGGGGACGCAGGAAAACGCTGATTGCAGGGGTTTGCATGCGCCTGACGCATGCAAGAGCGATCAGTGCGACGCGCTCAGGCTGTCGTTCAGCCAGGTCTCGAAACGGCGCGCCGCCAGGCCCGGCTGGCGATCGCCCGGCCACAGCAGGTAGTACCCCCCCTGCCCCTGCACGCATTCGCTACAGGCTGCCACCAGCGCACCCGACTGCAGGTGGGCATCGATCATGGGGCGCCAACCCAGGACGATACCGTGGCCGGCAATCGCCAGATCGACCAGGATGGGGTACTGACTCACGGTGAGCCGCTGGCGGATCCGCGGGGCGGGATAGCCCAGCCGCGCGAACCATTCCGCCCAGGAGAGCCAGCGCCGCTGACCGTCCTCGATCATCAGCAGGCACCGGTCGAGCAGCTCCGGGGGTGACAGCTGACGCCCGCCCAGGTAGTCCGGCGCGCAATAGGCGCCTACCCACTCGGGAAACAACTGGCGGCCAGCCAACCCTGGGGGCGGCGGCTCACGCAGGAAATAGAGCGCCAGATCGAATTCGGGCTTGAGCAGGGTATCGAGGTTGTCCAGCACCCGCAGGCGCACGTCGATGCCGGGAAAGGCACTGGCGAAGCGGCCGATCAGCGGGCCCAGCCACAGTGCGGCCACGCCCGAGGAACAGGCCAGCACCAGCTGCTGCTCGCCACTGATATCCATGACGTCCGCGGTGGTTTCCGCGAGACCCGCGAGCAGCTGCTGAACCCGCTCGGCATAGCGCTGCCCGGAGACGGTCAGGTGCAGCCGCTTGTGCTCTCGACGAAACAGCGCGCGACCGAGAAAGGCCTCCAGCTGCGCCACCTGACGGCTGATGGCGCTCTGCGTGAGGTTGAGTTCCAGCGCCGCCCGGGTAAAGCTGCCGAGCCTGACCGTTGCCTCGAAGGCAATCAGATTGGTCAGGGGTGGCAAGGGCTCGATACGCATCCGGAGGCTCTGCAACACTGAGCTGAAACGGCCAGTCTAGCGCCTCTGACGGGCGCGGGGCGTGCTCAACGATGCTCGAACTTCGCCGGCCGCTTCTCGACGAAGGCCGCCATGCCTTCCTTCTGGTCGGCGCTGGCGAACAGCGAATGGAAGACCCGGCGCTCGAAGCGGATGCCCTCGGCCAGGCTGGTCTCGAAGGCGCGATTGACGCTTTCCTTGAGCAGCAGGGTCGCCGGCAGCGAACGACTGGCGATGCCGCGGGCGGCTTCCAGGGTGCGCTCCAGCAGCTCGTCGGCGGGAAACACCTGGGCGACCAGCCCGGCACGCTCGGCTTCGGCGGCGTGCAGCTGCCGCCCGGTCAGGCACAGTTCCATGGCCTTGGCCTTGCCCAGGGCGCGGGTCAGCCGCTGGGTACCGCCGATGCCGGGAATCACGCCCAGGGTAATCTCCGGCAGGCCGAAGCGTGCGGTGTCGGCGGCATAGATGAAGTCGCACAGCAGCGCCAGTTCGCAACCACCGCCCAGGGCATAGCCGGCGACGGCGGCGATCAGCGGTTTGCGCCGCTCGGCGATGCGGTCGGCGACGCGGAAGTAGTCGTCCAGGTAGATCTGCGGATAGCCCTGCCCGGCCATTTCCTTGATGTCGGCGCCCGCGGCGAAGGCCTTGGCCGAGCCGGTGAGCACCACGCAACCGACCTCGGGATCGGCGTCCAGGCGCGCCAGCATGGCATCCAGCTCATGGAGCAGCTGGGCATTGAGGGCGTTGAGCGCCTTGGGGCGATTGAGGGTGATGAGGGCGACGCGCGCCTCGATCTCCAGCAGCAGGGTCGATTCGGTAGAGGCTTCGCTCATGGTCTTGTCCTTGTCTAGTCGTTGAGTTCCAGCGCCATGGCCGTGGCCTCGCCGCCGCCGATGCAGATGGCGGCCACGCCCCGGCGCAGACCGCGCTGGCGCAGCGCCTGGATCAGGGTGACCAGGATGCGCGCACCGGAAGCACCGATGGGATGGCCCAGGGCACAGGCGCCACCGTGCACGTTCAGGCGTTCCGGGTCCAGCCCCAAGGCATCCTGAGCGGCCAGGGCCACCACGGCGAAGGCTTCGTTGATCTCGAACAGGTCGACGTCGCTCAGCTGCCAGTCGATGCGCGCGAGCAAGGTACGGATGGCGCCGATGGGCGCGGTGGGAAAGTCGCCCGGCGCGCCGGCATGGGCGGCATGGCCACGGATCGTCGCCAGCGGCCTCAGCCCTTCGCGCGCTGCCGTGCTGGCCCGCATCAGCAGCAGCGCTGCGGCGCCATCCGAGATGGAACTGGCGTTGGCCGCAGTGACGGTACCGCCTTCACGAAAGGCCGGCTTGAGGGTGGGAATGCGTGCCGGATCGGCACGGCGGGGTTGCTCATCGGTGTCGATGCTCAGGGTTTCCCTGCGTCCCGCCACCTCCACCGCCACGATCTCGCTGGCGAAGGCACCGCTGGCCTGCGCCTGGCGCGCCCAGGCGAGGGACTGCTGGGCATAGGCATCCTGGCGTTCGCGGCCGATGCCCAGGCGCGCGGCGCAATCCTCGGCGAAGGTGCCCATCAGGCGCCCGGGTTCATAGGCGTCTTCCAGGCCGTCGAGAAACATGCTGTCGATCAGGGCGCCATGGCCGAGGCGGTAGCCGCTGCGGGCCTTTTCCAGCAGATAGGGCGCGCGACTCATGCTCTCCATGCCGCCCGCCACCACCACCTCGCCACTGCCGGCGCGCAACAGGTCATGGCCGAGGATGGCCGCCTGCATCCCCGAACCGCACATCTTGTTCAGGGTGGTGCAGCGCGTGCTCTGGGCCAGACCGGCGCCAAGCGCCGCCTGGCGTGCCGGTGCCTGGCCGAGGCCGGCGGGCAGCACGCAGCCCAGCAGCACCTCGTCGACCCGTTCCGGCGCCCAGCCCGCCCGTTCCAGTACGGCGCGGACCACGGCGCTACCAAGCTGCGGCGCCGACAGCGCGGCCAGTTCGCCACCCAGGGCCGCCATGGGCGTACGGGCGGCGGCGACGATGACAATGGGGTCGTTCATGACGATTCTCCTAGCGCGGGGCCATGCGCAGCGCGCCGTCGAGGCGGATCACCTCGCCGTTGAGCATGGGATTCTCGATGATGTGGCGGACCAGGGCGGCGAATTCCTCGCCGCGGCCGAGGCGCGGCGGAAAGGGCACATTGGCGGCCAGGGCGTCGCGTACCTCGGGGGTCATGCCGGCCATCATGGGCGTCTCGAAGACGCCCGGCGCTATGGTCATGACCCGGATGCCCTGCCCGGCCAGTTCGCGCGCCGCCGGCAGGGTAAGCGCGGCAACGCCGCCCTTGGAGGCGGCATAGGCGGCCTGGCCGATCTGGCCATCGAAGGCAGCGATGGAGGCGGTGTTGATGATCACGCCGCGCTCACCGCCGACATTGGCCTCACCCTGGGCCATGGCCGCCGCGGCCAGGCGCAGGACATTGAAGCTGCCCACCAGGTTGACGTTGATGATGCGCGCGAAGGCGGCGAGATCGTGGGGACCATTGCGCCCGAGGATGCGTGCGCCGCCGACGATGCCGGCGCAGTTGATCGCCCCCTGCAGACTGCCCCAGCGGGCCAGCACGGCATCCAAGGCGGCGCTCAGGGCCTCGGCATCGGTCACGTCCACGGCCAGCGCCAGAGCCTGGTCGCCGAGCCGTTCGGCCTGGGCCTGCACGGCCTCGGCCTGGAGATCCAGCATTGCCACTCGGGCGCCTGCCGCGATCAGTCCCTCAGCGGTGGCGGCGCCCAGGCCGGAACCGGCGCCGGTTACCAGAAAGGTTTGCTCGTCGATGCGCATGGTGGCACTCCCCAGGATGATGGACTCATCTTCGATCCTCGGCCGGGGTCGGACAAGGGCCGGAGCGCTCAGTCGCAGCGAGCGATCCGGCCCCTCGTTCACCAGGGCAGGACCTGCCCCTGGTAGTCGAGAAAGGCGCAGCCAGGCTGGCCGGCCCGCGCCTCGATCGTCGCCACCAGACCGGCGACGCTATCGGCCACCTCGACCGGCGCGCTGGACCCGCCCAGTTCGGTGCGCACCCAGCCCGGGTGCAGTGCCAGCACGGCGAACGCCGGCTGCTGCCCGGCGACCCAGCTCTGCAGCAGGCTGTTGAGCGCTGCCTTGCTGGCGCCATAAAGTAGCATTTCGGCGGCTCGTGCCAGACTGACGCTGCCCATCTGCGAACTCAGGCAGGCCGCCACCCCGGCAGCGGCCATCCGCGGTGCCAGGGCCTCCAGCAACCGCAGGGGCGCCACGGCATTGGTGAGGAACAACTCGCCCAGCTCCGCGACGCTCGCCCGCTGCCCGTCCTCTTCCATCGGCCCCATGATGCCGGCATTGACGATCAGCCGCTCCAGCGAGCCATCACCCAGCTCGTCCAGCAGTCGCGTGCCCAGGTCGGGATCGCGCAGATCGCCGGTCACTACCCGCAACCGCCCCTTGGCGGCCGCGACCATCGTATCCAACGCCGCATTCGGCGTTCGCACCACCGCCAAAACCTGAGCCCCTTGCGTCAGATAGCGCTCCACCAGCCCCAACCCTATGCCCCGCGAGGCACCTATCACCCAGACATTCATAGCCTTCTCCTCAGTCGGTCAACGTGATGCGCAGATGCCGTTTCTTGCCCAGACTCACCCGCCGACCCGCGTCGCTCAGCGCCAGACGGATATCGGGATCCATCACCGGTTGCTCGTCCAGGCGCAGGCCGCCGCCTTCCGCCAGTCGACGTACCGCACTGCGCGACGGTTGCACTCCCGCCTCGACCAGCAACTCGACCAGGGTGACGCCCGCGTCCAGTTGCCTGCGGCTTAGGGCGACCTCCGGCAACTGCCCGGCGCCGTCGCGATCGGCGAATACCTCGGCGGCGGCTGCCTCAGCCTCGCGTTGCGCCCGCTCGCCATGGGCCAGCCGGGTCGCCTCATTGGCCAGCACGCTCTTCGCCAGATTGATTTCCGCACCGCCGAGCGCGCCGAGCCGCCGCACCTCGTCCAGCGGCAACTCGGTGAACAGGGCGAGGAAGCGCTCGACGTCGGCATCGTCGCAATTGCGCCAGAATTGCCAGAAGTCGAAGGCCGACAGCCGCTCCTCGTTGAGCCAGACCGCGCCCTGGGCCGACTTGCCCATCTTGCGGCCGTCGCGGGTGGCCAGCAGCGGCATGGTCAGGCCATGGAGCTGGGGACCGCCCTGCCGGCGTGACAGCTCCACGCCGTTGATGATGTTGGCCCACTGGTCGGCACCGCCCAGTTGCAGGGTGCAGCCGTAGCGCCGCGACAGCTCGACGAAGTCGTAGGCCTGCAGCAGGGTGTAGCCGAATTCCTCGAAGGACAGCGAGTGCTCGCGGTCGAGACGATTCCTGATGGCATCGAAGGTCAGCAGCCGGTTGATGGAAAAGTGCCGGCCGACGGCGCCGAGAAAATCCAGGTAGCCCAGGCCGTCGAGCCACTCGGCGTTGTCCACCACCTGGGCGCGGCCGTGGCCATCGCCCACTTCAAGATAGCGGTGAAAAGCCTTGGCGATGCCGGCCATGTTCAGGGCGATCTGGCCGTCGGTCAGCACCGGGCGGCTACTGTCACGAAAGCTGGGATCACCGATGCGGGTGGTGGCGCCACCGATCAGCAGGAGGATGGGATGGCCGGCGCGCTGCAGCCAGCGCATCAGCATCAGGCCCTGCAGGTGGCCGACGTGGAGGCTGTCGGCGGTGGCGTCGAAGCCAAGATAGCCGGTCACCGGTCCACTGGCAAAGGCACGGGCGAGGCCGTCACGATCGGTGGTCTGGTGCACGAAGCCGCGGGCTTCGAGGGTGGCGAGCAGGTCTTGCTGGGTGCTGTCCATGGGGTCTCCTGTGGCTGGACGGTGCCAGGGAGACCGGGAGAAGTTGCCTTGACCGAGCCGCCCTAGGCGGTTCGGTCATGCAGCGCAGTACCTACCACCCGATATTGATCAGGTAGTAGTAATAGGCGCTGATTGGGCAAAGGAAGGTTCGCATGGGGCGTCACGCTACCGGCTTGCCCAGCGGTTGGCAACTGCGAACCGCTCGCACTGCCGCTTCGACCAGATGTCGCACCTCCCCTGGCAGGCGCTGAACGAACGGCGACAGTGGCGTTCCGACACCTGTCCTTTGCCAGCAGTATCGAGACGCAGAGATGAACCTACCCGCTCCACCCCTAGCGATCCCCCGCGCCAACGTGGCGTTTCCAGGTGTACCTGGACAAGGAACATCCCTTGCGTGAGAGGATCCCACCGATGAAAAGCATCACCCCGGCCAATCTGTTGCTGCTACTGCTTTGCCTCACGGTGCTGGCCTACGCGACCGACCTGATCGGCTAGCCTCGGCCTGGAACAACCTCAATGAGGCGTAGCTGATGGTTGCCGTCCGGCGTCTCTTGGCCTAGCGTTCAGGCCGTGTCCGTCAGAGAACTACAGCGTCATGCCCAGCCAACTCTCCAGCACCGTCGAAAGCATCGAGCTGCTGGCGTCCCTGGATTCCGTCGCGGCGCTCCTGCGCGTCGTCTGTGATGTCAGCGGCCTTGGGGTCGCCACCGTCGCCGAGGTCACCGAGCAGCGCTGGATCGCCTGCGCGGTGGAAGATCGCATCGCCTTCGGCCTGCAACCCGGCGCCGAATTGGACCTCGAATCCACCCTCTGCAACCACGTACGCTCCTCCCACGACGCCGTGATCATCAGCGACGTGACCCAGAACCCCACCTACTGTGATCACCCGGCGCCCGGCCTCTATGGCTGGAAGAGCTACCTGTCGGTCCCGGTGTTTCGACCCAACGGCACCTTCTTCGGCACGCTGTGCGCCTTTGATCCCCAACCCGCACCGCTGCTGGAGCAGCGCCCGGTGATCGCTACGCTGGACGGCTTTGCCCGCCTGCTGGGCGAACTCCTCGCCCGCGAAGAACAGCGTCGCGAAGAAAGTCCCGGCCCGCGTGGCGACCTCGATCTCACACCGTTGCGCGAACAGTTGCTGGTGCTGCTGGAGGAGGATCTGCAGCATCCGCTGCAGGCGCTGGCCAAGGACGCGCCCGTGGATGCCTCCCAGGCGCAGCGCTGGCAGACCGAGGCCCGGCGCCTGGCCGAACGCAGCGCTGCGGCCGCCGACTTCGTGCGCGTCCGCCTGGGCCATGGCCTGCCCCTGAAACCGGCCCTGGTGGCAGGCGCCAATGAACGGCTCCTGGACCTGCTCGTCAGGCTGCAGACGCGTTTCCCCGACCATACCCTGGGCAGCGAGTTGCCGGAGCTACCCGCCGCCCTGCGCCTCGACCTGCCGCGCCTGTTGCAGGCGGTGGAGGCGCTGCTGGAGTGGGTCGCATCCCGCAACCCTGCTGGTGGCACCCTGCTGCTGCGCGGCGTGCTCGACGAACGCTGCTACCGCCTCGCCGTGGAAAGCCGCACCGCCGTGGTGGAGCCTGCAACCCTGAACCAGGTGTTCCAGCCGCTGCTGACCCAGGCCGATTCCGAGCAGCCCGCCCGCCTGGACCTGGGCCTCTATCTCGCCCAGGAAATCGCCCGCGGCCATGGCGGCAGTCTGGTCGCGCGCCTGGAAGCCGGCCACCTGAGATTTCTCCTTACCCTGCCCACTGCTCTGGATTGATACCCTTGCCCTTCCCTTCTCCCCTGCTGGTGATCCGTCACGGCGAAACCGACTGGAACGCCAGTGGTCGCCTCCAGGGTCGCCAGGACATACCCCTCAACGCGCGCGGCCGTGCCCAGGCCGAAGCCGTGGGCCTGGCCCTGCGCGACCGCCTCGACGTCTCTCGCTTCGCCTGCCTGAGCAGTCCGCTGCAACGCGCCAGCGCGACGCTCGATCTGATCCTGGCGCAGCTGTCGGGCACGCCAAGAAGCCTGGCCCGCGATGCGCGCCTGGCGGAAAAGGCCTTTGGTGACTGGGAGGGACTGGACATGCCGACCATCGCCCAGCGCTATCCGGAGCAGCACGCCCGACGCGTCGCCGAGCCCTATACCTTCCGGGTACCCGGTGGCGAAAGCTATGCCGATGCCGCCGAGCGGGTGCGCCCGCTGCTGGAAGAACTCCAGGGTCCCACGCTACTGGTGGCCCATGGCGCCCTGATCCGCAGCCTGCTGGTGGCGACCGGTCTGGCCAGCACTGAGGTGGCGACCCGGATGGTCATCCACCAGGGGCGCTGGCTGGAACTCGATGCGACCGGTTATGCGTGGTACAGCGCGCCTGGCTGGGACGAGCAGTCCTAACTCAGCCGCCGGGCGAACTGGCTGACCGCGCCCACCACCTGGCGGGCGCCCTCCTGGATCTCGGTGATGCGCACCCCGGCGTTGCTCGCCAGGTGCAGCCCCTGCTCCGCCTGCTGGCGGCTGGCGGCCATGTTGCTGACCGCGGTCTGCGCCAGTTGCTGATTCTGCTGCACCACCCCGACGATCTCTTCGGTGGCCTTGCTGGTGCGCCCGGCCAGTTGCCGGACCTCGTCCGCCACCACAGCGAAACCCCGGCCCTGTTCGCCCGCCCGGGCGGCTTCGATGGCGGCGTTGAGCGCCAGCAGATTGGTCTGCTCGGCGATACCGCTGATGGTCTTGACGATGGCGCTGATCACCAGCGACTGCTTGCCGAGGTCCTCGATGCCGTTGGCAGCGACCTGGATCTCGTCGGCGATGCGGGTCATCACCGCCACCGTGTCCCGCACCACCGCCGCACCCTGACGGGCGCTTTCGTCGGTGGTCTGGGAGATGTCGAAGGCGACCCGCGCGGCTTCGGCCACCGCCAGCTCCTGCTCCACCTGCTCGGTGATGACGGTGGCGAACTTGATGACCTTGTACAGCTCGCCGCGGGTGTTGAGCACCGGGTTGTAGGAGGCTTCCAGCCAGACCGTGCGGCCATGGCTGTCGATGCGCTTGAAGCGACTGGCCACGTAGTCACCCCGGTTGAGCCGCTCCCAGAAGGCGCGATAGTCGGCCGATTCGGCCTCTTCACGGCTGCAGAACATCCGATGGTGCTTGCCGACGATCTGCGCCAGCGAATAGCCCATGCCCTGCAGGAAGCGCTCGTTGGCGGTGAGCACCTCACCGGACAGATCGAATTCGATCACCGCGGTGGAGCGCAGCAGTGCATTGATGATGCCCGAGTGCTCGGTGGAGACTTCCACCTGCTCGGTCCGGTCGTAGGCATAGCAGCGGATCTGCTTGACCTGGCCCTGGCTGTCACGCACCGGCGTCCAGATCGCATAGAGCCAGGCAACGCCGCCCGTGCCGCGCAGCAGCCGATAGATGCCACTGGCCTGGTGACCTTCGCTGAAGCTTCGCTTCAGATCCCGATAGCAGTCCATGCATTTGATGTAGTCGGGAATGAGGTCGTCGAGTTTCCATCCGGTCAGGCTGCCAGGCGCGTAGCCCAGGCAGAGCGCGAAGTTCTCATTGAAATCCTCGATCCGGCCCTGGGCGTCCAGCAGCAGATGCAGCGAATCCTGATGGAAGGCCGCGCTGACCTGGCGGTGTTCGGACAGTTCGGCTTCGAGATCGGCGATGCGGCGTTTGAGTGCGGAGTTGAACATGGGATCACCCAGGAAAGTTGTGTCTTCCTCTGGTTCGACGCGCCGCGGAATTTCTTGACAACTCGCTGATGAACGCCTGCACCCGGTTCCGGCAGAGGAGGCGCGGGTGGCGCGCCCCGTCTGGCGACTCCCGGCAAACACCACTCGCTCTAGCCTGCCGGTACCGCTTTGATGAGGGACGCCTGCGGTGGCCGACAAAGCCACGGGTAATCCGTTACCCGACCGTTCGACGAAGCGACGAGCGGTATCGTCAAACTGTCGCAGCCACGCGCTCCGGAAGGGTCTGCCGGGCCTGACCTTCCAGACGTTTCACCAGCGCCCCGAGATCGATCAGGGTCGCCTGGCGACTGTTGCCCGCGGATCCTACGCCCACCCAGCTCTGCGCCCGCTGCGCCGGTACTGCCCCGCCCTCCCCTGGCAACTGCCAGCTGCGCGCCAGGGCATCGGCGCGCAACTCGGTAAAGGCCTCGATGGCCTCGACCCGCTGCACCACGAAACCCAGGCGCTGGCTTTGCCCTTCCACCACGATCACCTGATCGCCGGGACCGGACTCCACCGCTGTCGCACCGGCCAGGGTCCGCAGGCAGACCAGGGTGATCTGCTGGCCGCGGACCTCCATCAATCCCAGCAACCGCGGATCCCGCTGGCCGAGGCGTAGGTAGTGCGCCGGCAGCGGCAAGACCTCCGCCACCTGCTCCAGCGGGACGGCGAACAGCAATTCGGCGAGAAAGGTCAGGCACGGCTGACGGCGGACCTGACGACGCTCTTCGCGCAGCAGGTCGCGATCGGTGCGATAGATCCGCGCATAGGCCACCGCCGCCTCCTGGCACCCCAGGGCCAGGTGATCGATCACGATGGCCGCCTCGCCCTCCGCGGCGCTGAACACCCCGCGCAACAGCCCGGGCTGCTCCAGCCCGAAGCCAAGCAGCGGCGCGCACTGCGCCGGATCCCGCCGCCACATGCCGAGCAGCCGCTGGAAGCCGAAGGCGACCCGATACTGACCCCGGTCGCCCGCCGCCAGCACCAGCAGCTGCTCATGGTGAGCCTGGGCGGACGTGGCCAGCCCCAGCAGCTCGGACAGCTCCAGCACCGGCAAGGCCTGGCCTCTCAGCTGCACCTGGTAGCGACAGCTGTCGCTGGCGAATTCGCTGGGCGTCAGCTGCGGTCGATCCACCAGCTCCTGAACCACCGCCGCATCCAGGCACAGGCGCCGCCCGTCGCACTCGAACAGCAGATAGAGCCGCTCCGCTTCCGTGCCAATGGCGGCCTGCCGCTGTAGCGCCGGCGGCCTGTCGGCACTGACCTCGAAGCCCGGCAAGGCGGCCAGGGTGTCCAGATCCAGCAGATGGACCAGCCGGCCGCTTTCCGGGCGCAGATGGACGCGCCCCAGCAGGCGCCCGGGCGTCCCCTGCAATTGCACGATGGCGTCATCCGCCAGCTTGAGGATGTCCACCACCCCATCGATGGCCAGGCCGAAGCGTCCCCCCCCATGACGGATCACGGCGATCCGGCGCTCGTGCTCGACCGCCGGCAGCCCCAGCAGGCAATGGCCGTCCACCAGCGGCAGCGGCTGGCCGCCCAGCTCGAAGAGGCCCAGCAACCAGGGCACCGGACTTGGATGAGGCGCCAGGCGCTCCGGCCAGGGCACCACGCGTTCCAGGGCCTGGGCGGACAGCGCGACTTCCAGTTCGCCGATCCGCACCACACCCTGGGTCACGGCCGTCCTCCCCCAACCACCGGCGAAAGGGTGGTGGCCGCGTCCAGTTCCTGGATCAGCTGATTGACCCGCGCCGCATCGTCGAGCTGGGCCGCGGTGGAGCCGTTGATGGCCTCGATGGACTGCTGGGTCTTGCCCACCCCTTCGGCGATCAGGCCGAAGGCCTCGCCCACGCTGCGCGAGATCTCACTGCCCTGGGCGATGCTCTTGACCGACTCCAGGATCAACTTGTTGATCTCCTTGGTCGCCTGGGACGACTTCTCGGCCAGCTTGCGGACCTCATCGGCCACGACCGAGAAGCCCAGGCCGTGCTCGCCGGCGCGAGCCGCTTCGATGGCGGCGTTGAAGGCGAGCATGTTGGTCTGATTGGCGATGTCGCTGATCACCTGGACGATGTCCTGGATGCCTCCGGCCGTGGTACCGATGGCCTCCATGGCGTCCAGCGAGCGGGTCAGGGTCAGGGAACCACGCTCGGCTTCTTCCAGGGTGCGTCGGGCCATGCGGTTGGCGTCGTCGGTGGTCTCGGCGATCTGGTTGATGGAGCGGGTCAGGGCGTGCAGCGAAAGATTCATCTGCTCGATCTTCTGCCGCACGTGCTGTTCCATCTCCACCTGGCGGGTGATGTCGGTGGCGAACTTCACCACCTTGTGCACCTGCCCATCGGCGTCGAAGATGGGGTTGTAGGTGGCCTGGATCCAGATCCGCTGGCCGAATTTGCTCAGCCGCATGAAGCGCCCGCCAAACACCTCGCCCTGGGCCAGCCGCGCCCAGAACTCGCGGTACTCGCCGGAGGCGACGTGCTCCGCCTCGCAGAAGATGCGGTGATGCTGGCCGCGGATCTCCTCCAGCCGATAGCCCAGGGTCGCCAGGAAGTTGCGGTTGGCTTCGAGGATCTTGCCGGTCAGATCGAATTCGATCACCGCCTGGCCGCGGTCGACGGCCGCCACCTTGCCCGCATAATCGCTGTTGCGAATCTGGCTTTCGGTGATGTCCACGGCGAACTTCACCACCTTGCACGGCTTGCCGTCGGCGTCGAAGATCGGGTTGTAGGTGGCCTGGATCCAGATCTCCTCGCCCCGGCTGTTGCGTCTCTTGTACACCCCGGCGTCGAATTCGCCCCGCGCCAATTTATCCCAGAACAGCCGGTACTCCGCCGAGCGGGCATAGTCGTCGGGACAGAAGATGCGGTGATGCTTGCCCACCACTTCATCGGTCTGGTAACCCAGGGCCAGCAGGAAGTTGCGGTTGGCGGCGAGCACCGTGCCGTCGAGGGAGAATTCGGCGATGGCCTGGGATCGGTCGATGGCCGCCACCTTGCCTTCGTAGTCGCTGTTGCGCAGCTGAGTCTCGGTGACGTCGCTGGCGAACTTGACCACCTTGTACGGCTTGCCCTCAGCATCGAGGATGGGGTTGTAGGTGGCCTGGATCCACACCTGGCGGCCGTCGCTGGCGCGTCTCTTGTACAGCCCGGCATCGAAGTCGCCGCGGCCGAGCTTTTCCCAGAACAGCCGATAGCCCGGCGAGCGGGCATGCTCGGGTTCGCAGAAGATCCGGTGATGCTTGCCACGCACCTCGTCCAGGCTGTAACCCAGAGCCGACAGGAAGTTCTCGTTGGCCGTCAGGATGTTGCCGTGCAGATCGAATTCGATCACCGCCTGGGCACGGTCGATGGCGGCCATCTTGCCTGCGAATTCGGCGGCCTGAAGTTGCGCATCGGTCACATCGGTGGCGAACTTCACCACCTTGTAGGGTCGACCGTCGCTGTCGAGGATGGGGTTGTAGGTGGCCTGGATCCAGATCGGTCGCCCATCGCGGCGGATGCGCTTGTAGACCCCGGTATCGAAGACACCCTGCCCCAGGCGATTCCACAGCAGGGCGTACTCCGCCGAACGCGCGTATTCGGCCGGGCACATCAGGCTGTGATGACGCCCGCGCAACTCGTCCAGCGCATAGCCGGTCATGCCGAGGAAGTTGTCATTGGCCCAGAGCACGTTGCCCTGCAGATCGAATTCGATCACCGCCTGGGAGCGATGGATGGCTTCGATCTTGCCTTCGTACTCGACCGCCTGCAGCCGCGTCTCGGTGATGTCGGTGGCGAACTTGATGATGCGCTGCGGGCGCCCCTGCGCATCCAGCAACGGATTGTAGGTGGCGCGAATCCACCTCAGAGTGCCGTCCTTGTGCTTGCGGCGATAGACACCGCTGTGGAACTCGCCGCGCGCCAACGCCGCCCAGAAGTCCTGATAGTCCTCGCTCTCCGCCACCCCGGGCGGACAGAACAGGCGGTGCTGTCGCCCGCTGATCTCGTCGAGGCGATAGCCGAAGGTCTGCAGGAAGTTGTCGTTGGCGTGAAGGATCGTGCCCTGCAGATCGAATTCGATCACCGCCAGGGAGCGGTCCAGCGCCTGGCGCAGGGCATGATAGGCAGAGGCATCGTCGACAGCAGCGGATTCGGCAGAGGCGGAAAACATGGGCAGCTCCAGGAGAGAACTCGGCGAACAGGTTATCGGCAATCGCGATAACAAATTGAACACCGTCTATCCTAGAGATGTTTTCTCCTGGCGGATTGCCAGTAGTCGTCCGATGAACGACCTTAAGTTTCCCCCCGACGTTCAGACCACCAGCTTGGCGCCTATGACCAGCAGCATGACCGCCAGACAGGGCCGCAGCACGCCATCCGGTACGCGTCCGGAGAGATGGCTGCCCAGGAAAATCCCCGGCAAGGACCCCAGCAGCAGAAAGCCCAGGACATGCCAGTCCAGATTGCCCAACCCGGCGTGACCGAGTCCCGCCACCAGCGTCAGGGGGACCGCATGGGCGATCTCGGTACCGACCAGGCGCCGGGTCGCCATCAGCGGATAGAGCAGGAACAGCGCCACCGTGCCCAGGGCCCCAGCGCCGATGGAAGTCAGGGTCACCATGAAGCCCAGCACTGCGCCGGTAAGCACCGTCAGGGCGTTGAGCCGCCTGGCACTCAGGTGAAATCTGTCGCTGGCATGGCGGCTGGCAAAGGCGAAGATCTGCTTTTTGAAGAGAATGGCCAGGGCCGTCAAAAGCAGCACGATGCCCAGGGCATGCTTGATGAGGGCATTGGTCGCGTGCTGATCACCGGGCAGCAGCGCCAGGGCGAGTAGCGTCAGGGCGGCGGTGGGTACGCTGCCGGCGGCCAGCCAGCCGGTCACCGTCCAGTCGATGTTGCGGTTGCGCTGGTGAACGAAGACGCCGCCCGCCTTGGTGATGGCGGCATAGAGCAGATCGGTGCCTACCGCTGCCGCGGGGTTGATCCCGAACCAGAGCAGGATGGGGGTCATCAGCGAGCCACCACCCACGCCCGTCATGCCAACGATGAAGCCAACCACCAGCCCCGCGATCACGAAGCCCAACGCCCCTACTTCCATTACAGCCCCAATTGCCGTTGTCGGCTCATCTTGCGGCCGCACAGGATAACCACTCAGGTTAGACCGACCTATATTGAAAGGGTCTTTGCTTATAACCGATAACACTAGATTCCCGGGTCAGCGGCTCTGGTGGGCATTCAGATAGGCCGCGACCTCTTCGTCGCCATAGCCGGCGCGCCGAGCATGCGCCTCGATGGCGGCACGGCAGGCGGGATCGGTAACGGTCGCCGGCATGACGGTGCCGCAGGGCGCCAG
Organism: Pseudomonas sp. SORGH_AS_0199; assembly: GCF_031453735.1. Taxonomy (NCBI): domain Bacteria; kingdom Pseudomonadati; phylum Pseudomonadota; class Gammaproteobacteria; order Pseudomonadales; family Pseudomonadaceae; genus Pseudomonas; species Pseudomonas sp. SORGH_AS_0199. The sequence continues at coordinate 2,581,704 of NZ_JAVJAE010000001.1, read as the reverse complement.
GCTCGCCTGCGCCAGGAAGCTCTCAAGATCCTGCTTGTGTTCGTCCGCGACCGAATGGGTACCCGTGGTGGGTGCGTGGGCCGCTACCGGGGGCGTGGTGGTGGCCACCACGGCTGGCTCACTGCTGGTCGAATCGCTACGGTGGGTGGTTGCCACTGCAGCCACTACCAGCAGGCCGAAACCTGCGGTCAACACCAGCAACTTGCGAGTTGAAGTCCCGCTCATGATTTCTTCTTCCCTATGAAAAAGCTGACAGCTCGGACCTGAAAACGACATGAGCTGCCGAAAGTCCGACTTTTAACCAATCAAGTCAGACAATATTTTTCCAGTCTGTGTTCAGTCAAAGGCGGCGCATGCCACACTCGGCGGTATCAGGAGACAGGAGCGGCTCATGCAGCACAAGGATTTCATCGGCCCCCGGTTGCGCCAGCTCAGCGCGGACCTTTCGCTCGCCGATCGTCTGGCGGAGAGTGCCCAGGTCGATCTCAATGCCGACCTGAAGCGCCGGGTCCGGGAAGACCTCGAACGGGCGTTGCGCGAGGTCGGTCAGCTCAGCGAAGAGCAGACCCTCTGGCTGAACTGGGCGACCAGCTAACCCGGCACGCCCGCCGTCGTCGCGCTGTAACGCGCGGCTGCTATCTGTAGCGGCAGCCATCCTCTGGAGCCGAGCATGAAAGCGGAATACGAAATCAGTGACGACATCGCCCACTTCGTCGGGGGCGCCTTGATCAGCCTGGTGCTGCTCAGTGGCGGAGCCATCGGCGGCGCCCTGTTCCTACTGGCCGAGACCTTCAACTGACCGTTTGTCGCCAGTCGCGTCACTCCCGCAGCAGCTGCGAGGCCGTCCTTGACCGGGTCAGTGTTCGACCGCGCAGCCGTCACTCGCCCCGAATCCGCCCGCATCTTGCATTACCCGCCCGCCGCATTAGTCTTGAAAGTGCCAATAACAATTAGTGCAGACGGCAAGAGGTCGGATCATGCGCACCCAACTGACCCGCTCGATCACCCTGTTCGACAGCCCGGATCATCAGCCTGCGACGGCAGAGGTCTCCTCCGCGCCGGGCAATCGCAAGCGCAACCTGCAGAGGTGGACCAAGACCCTGGTGTTCGGCACCTCGTTCGCCGTCGCGCTCTGTGCGCCGCTGCTGCGGCATCTGCACTGAGACCGGGTACCAGCACTGGACACCCGCTGGCCGCCACCTGAATCCCAGGCACAAAAAAACCGGCGCTGGGCCGGTCTTCTGCTGTGCATCTTGATTGGTGCGGACGGAGAGACTCGAACTCTCACACCTTGCGGCGCCAGAACCTAAATCTGGTGTGTCTACCAATTCCACCACGTCCGCGAGACGCTTGAAAGACGAACGCCAGACACGAGGTCTGGCGTTCGCTGAATATGGGGTGGACGATGGGAATCGAACCCACGACACCAGGAGCCACAATCCTGTGCTCTACCAACTGAGCTACGCCCACCATATCTTACGTGCTTGCCGTCGCCGAACCGCCAATGGCGCGCCCGGCAGGACTCGAACCTGCGACCATCCGCTTAGAAGGCGGATGCTCTATCCAGCTGAGCTACGGGCGCCTGTTACGGCAGCTGCCCTAGCAGAGACTTCCTTGGTGAGAAGCCTCTTGCCTGGCCCTTGTCAGTGACTTGGGCTGTGCTCGGCAAGCGGGGCGAATGTTATAAAGCTCCCGCCGGCCCGTCAACTAATTTTTAAAAAATTTTTAAGCAGAAGAATGAGTTAGCCGCCGCAGAGGCTTCTCTGTTGCCAGCGGGCCCGTCCATGCGAAAATAGCCGACCTCTTTCCGTCACCACCAGAAATCGCCCATGACCGCCCAACTGATCGACGGCAAGTCCATTGCCGCCCGCCTGCGCCAGGATATTGCCCAGCGAGTCTCTCAACGTCGTAGCGCCGGACTGCGCGCCCCTGGCCTCGCCGTCATCCTGGTCGGCACCGATCCCGCCTCGAGCGTCTATGTGGCGCACAAGCGCAAGGATTGCGAAGAGGTCGGTTTCGACTCCTATGCCCATGACCTGCCGGCCAGCACTACCCAGGCAGAACTGGAAGCCCTGATCGACCGGCTCAACGACGACACCAGCGTCGACGGCATCCTGCTGCAGTTGCCGCTGCCCGCGCACCTGGATGCCACCCAGCTGCTGGAACGCATCCGCACCGACAAGGACGTCGACGGCTTCCATCCCTACAACCTGGGTCGTCTGGCACAGCGCAATCCCCAGCTGCGCCCCTGCACGCCCAAGGGCATCATGACCCTGCTGCACAGCACCGGCGTCGACCTCTATGGGCTGGATGCGGTGGTGGTCGGCGCCTCCAACATCGTCGGTCGGCCCATGGCGCTGGAACTGTTGCTGGCCGGGTGCACCGCCACCGTGACCCACAGATTCACCCGCTCCCTCGAACACCACGTCAGCCAGGCCGATCTGGTGGTCGTCGCCGTGGGCAAGCCGGGACTGGTCAAGGGTGAATGGATCAAACCCGGCGCCATCGTCATCGACGTGGGCATCAACCGCCAGGCCGATGGCCGTCTGGTGGGCGACGTGGAATTCGACAGTGCCTGCGAGCGCGCCAGCTGGATCACTCCGGTTCCCGGTGGCGTCGGCCCGATGACGCGCGCCTGCCTGCTGGAAAACACGCTGTACGCGGCCGAGCAGCTGCACAGCTAGCAAAACGGGCCCCGCAGGGCCCGTTTTTCATTCAGCCAACCCTCAGGGCAGCCAGGACTTCACGCGATCCGGATGGGCAGCGATCCAGGCCTTGGCGGCCTCTTCCGGCTTCTTGCCCTCTTCCACCGCCAGCATCACCTCATTCACCTCACCCGGCTGCCAGGCGAACTTCTTCAGGAAGTCCCAGACCGGCTTGGCCTTGGCTTCCAGCGCGGGGTTGGCCACGGTGTCCACGTGCTCGGAGCCGCCGAACACACCCTTGGGATCTTCGAGGAACTTCAGCTTCCACTTGGCGAACATCCAGTGCGGCACCCAGCCCGTCACCACGACCGGTTTCTGGTCCTTCTCGGCCCGGGTCAGCTCGGCGATCATGCCGCTACCGGAACTGGCCACCAGCTTGTAGTCAAGGCCATAGTCCTTGATCGCCTGGTCGGCCTTGAGCATGACCCCGGCACCGGCGTCGATACCGACGATCCGACCACCGAAGTCGGCCTTCTGCGCCTGCAGATCGGCGATGCTGTTGGCCTTGACGTACTCCGGCACGATCAGACCGATCTTGGCATCGGGGGTGTTGACGTTCAGATCGACCACCTGGTCCTTCATCTTCTCGTAGTAGGCGCCATGGGTGACCGGCAACCAGGCGGACAGCATGGCGTCGAGCTTGCCGCGCGCCACGCCCTGCCACATGATGCCGGCGGCCACCGGCATGAGCTTGACCTCGTAGCCCAGATTCTGGCGGATCACTTCAGCTGCGGTATGGGTGGTGGCCACGCTATCGGCCCAGCCATCGACGTAGCCGATGGTGATTTCGGGCTTGGCCGCCTGGGCCAGGCTCATGGCCGAGGTCAGCGCGACACCGAGTCCTATTCCCAACAGTTTCTTCACCATGCTCATGCAGCAGTCCTCTCGCTATGGAAGTCGGGCGGTTGCCCCACCCCCATCATTCGGGCAATGCAAGATGGCCACTACCGTCTGGGCGACGCATAACGACCGGTTAGCGACAGGAGCTGCACTTTTCACGACATGCGATGTCGCTTGACGCAGCCCGGCGACCGCTCTGTAATCGACGCCGCGCAGAAACCTGCACCTGCCGATGCAACCTATTGGCGGGCCGTTGTCTTACCTACGCTCTCAAGCCCTCTGAAAGGACTCTGTCCATGCGTCTTTCGTTGCGCGTCGCCGCCCTGCTGGGCGCGCTGTTTTCCGGTCTCTGGGCTACCGCGCACGCGGCCGCCGAAGTGGATGCCGCCACCTATGGCTATCCACTGGTCAATCCTTTCGAAGCCACCATCGTCACCACGCCGGAAAAATTCCGTCCCGAGCTGCCGCCTGAAAGCACCATCGACCAGGATGACTACAGCCTCAACCTGCGTCCGGAACGGGAATACCAGCTGCCCGGCAACTTCTGGCCGGTGAAGAAATTCCACTACCGTCTTGCCCGCCAGGACCATCCGGCACCGCTGATCTTCCTGATCGCCGGTACCGGGGCCAACTACTCCTCGAGTACCCAGGAATACCTCAAGCGGCTGTATTACGCGGCCGGTTACCACGTGGTGCAGCTGTCCTCGCCCACCAGCTGGGACTTCATGGTGTCGGTGTCGCGCACCGCTACCCCGGGCTACACCCCGCACGATGCCGAGGATCTCTATCGCGCCATGCAGGCGGTACGCGCCCAGCATCCCAAGCTGCCGGTCACCGACTACTACCTGACCGGCTACAGCCTGGGCGGCCTGGACGCCGCCTTCGTCTCCTACCTGGACGAGAGCCAGCGCAGCTTCAACTTCAAGAAGGTGCTGATGGTCAATCCGCCGGTCAATCTGCTGACCTCGGTACGCAACCTGGATCGCCTGGTGCAGACCGAGGTGAGGGGCGTGACCAACAACCGCACCTTCTACGAGCTGATCCTGTCGAAGCTGACCCGCTACTTCCAGGAGAAGGGCTACGTCGACTTCAACGACGCCGTGGTGCGCGATTTCCAGCGCTCGCCGGAGCGACTGAGCAACGAAGAACTGGCCATGCTGATCGGCTCGTCCTTCCGCTTCTCGGCGGCTGACATCGCCTTCACGTCCGACCTGATCAACCGCCGCGGCCTGATCACCCCGCCGACCTACCCCATCAGCGAGGGCACCAGCCTGACGCGCTTCTTCGCCCGTTCGCTGCAGTGCGATTTCGACTGCTACATGACCGAGCAGGTAATGCCGTTCTGGCAGAAGAACTTCAAGGGGCAGAACCTCGACGATCTGGCGCGCAAGTCCAGCCTCGTCGCGCTGGAAGACTACCTGAAGAGCAGCCCGAAGATCGGCGTCATGCACAATGCCGACGACATCATCCTCGGCCCGGGCGACCTTGGTTTCCTGCGCAAGACCTTTGGCGATCGCTTGACCGTCTATCCCCACGGCGGCCATTGCGGCAATCTCAACTACCGCGTCAACGCGAACGCCATGCTGGAGTTCTTCGCCCGTGGTTAAGTCCCTGCTCGCTCTCCTCCTGATGGCCAGTGCCTCGGTCTTCGCCGCCGAATCGAGTCCGCCGCCCTCCTCCACCCTGACCATCGGCTCGGACACCATGCCGGCCGCGCCGGTGGGCGCCGATGGCTTCAGCAATCCGCTGTCGACCCTCAAGTACAACCCGGGTCTGGACCAGCGCGAGTTCGAACGGGCGTCCCTGGTCGCCCTGGACGTCTACGATCCCTTCGAATCCTGGAATCGCCACGTCTACCACTTCAACTATCGGCTGGACGAGTGGGTCCTGCTGCCGGTGGTCAACGGCTACCGCTGGATCACCCCGCGCTTCGTACGTTCGGGCGTGAGCAACTTCTTCAGCAACCTGGGCGACGTCAACAACCTGCTCAACAGCGTGCTGCAGTTCAAGGGCCGCCGCGCCCTGGACACCACCGGCCGCCTGCTGCTCAACACCACCATCGGGGTGTTCGGCCTGTGGGACCCGGCGACTCGCGTCGGGCTGATCAAGCAGCCGGAAGACTTCGGCCAGACGCTGGGCTTCTATGGGGTTGGCAATGGCCCCTACCTGATGCTGCCGGTCCTCGGCCCGTCCAACCTGCGCGATACCGGCGGTCTGGCGGTGGATTTCGCCGCTGAAGCCCAGGTGAACTTCCTCAACGTCAGCGACGAAAGCGGTCGTCATCCGGAAATCATGGTGCTGCGCGGCATCAACCTCAGGTACGTGACCGACATGAGATACGGCCAGCTCAACTCGCCCTTCGAGTACGAGAAGATCCGCTATTTCTACACCAAGGCGCGGGAACTGCAGATCGCCGAATAAGGCCTAGGCGCTGGCGAGAAAGGTCTGGAGTTCGGGCAGGCGGGCCAGGGCATCGGTCCGCCCCAGCGCCATGAGTTCCTGGCAGTAGGCCGCCTCGAACAGCAGATAGCTGAGCAGCGCGCTGCCCGAAGGGCGATTCACCCCGACTCCCCGTAGCAACTGCCGCAACGCCGGTGGCAGGCGTTTGCGGTGCCGGATGGCGATGTCCGCCAGCGGCTGGCTGGGCGAGATCACCAGCATGTCCACGGGACGGCAGAAGCGTCCGCTGACCGGGTCCCCTGCCGGCAGGGCGCTACTCAGCAGATTGAGGCGCCGGAGGGTTTCGGTATCGCTGTCCAGGGCATCGACGAAGGTGCTGTTGAGCAGATGACCGCCGATCTGCGCCACCGTCGGCGGCCGACCCTGCAGTCCGTGCTCGTGACCCCCAGGCGCGCCGAGTCCGATCACCAGGATACGCTCCGCCCCCAGATGCAGCGCCGGACTGATGGGCGCCGTCTGCCGTACCGAACCGTCGCCCAGGAACTCCCGCCCGACCTTCACCGGCGGAAAGAACAGTGGAATGGCCGTGCTGGCCAGCAAATGGTCGACCGCCAGCCGTGCCGGCACCCCGACGCGCCGATGACGAAACCAGGGATCGAGCGCGCCATGACTCTGGTAGAAGGTCATCGCCTGGCCCGAGGCATAGCCGAAGGCCGTGACCGCCACGGCTCGCAGGGCGCGCTGGCGCAAGGCCGCGGTGATCCCGGAGAAATCCAGCTCGCGGCTGAGCAGCGCCCGCAGGGGCGCGTTGTCGAGCAGGGCCAGCGGTTCCTGGCGCCAGGCGCCGAACAGCGTCTGCAGGCCGAAACGCGCGGCCTGGCGGCTCGCCCCGACCCAGTCGCTGCGATAGATCATCGCCGTTTCCAGGCTCGACCAGACCGCCGCCAGGCGATCCACCGCACGGCCGAAATCCAGGGCGCCGCAGCCCAGCACGGCGGCGTTGAGCGCGCCCGCCGAGGTACCGACGAGGATCGGGAAGGGATTCTCGGAACGGACCGCCAGGGTATCGGCCACCACCTGCAGCACCCCGACCTGATAGGCGGCCCGCGCGCCACCGCCGGCCAGAATCAGCCCGGTGCGCCGCTCGCCGCCCAGACTCATCTAGCGCTTCTTCTTCGGATAGAGCTTGGGCTCGCCGGGCGGACGGGTCTTGAACCGCCGATGGGCCCAGAGGTACTGCTCGGGCAACTCGCTGACGCAGCGCTCGACCCAGTGATTGATGCGCAGGCAGTCGGCTTCCTCGCTCTCGCCAGGGAAGTCGGCCAGCGGCGGATGAACGACCAGGCGATAGCCCGAACCGTCCGCCAGGCGCTCCTGGGTGAAGGGCAGCACCCGTGCGCGCCCCAGGCGGGCGAACTTGGTGGTGGCCGTTACCGTGGCTGCCTGGATGCCAAACAGCGGCACGAACAGACTCTGCTTGGCGCCGTAGTCCTGGTCGGGCGCATACCAGATGGCCCGTCCGGCGCGCAGTACCTTGAGCATGGCGCGGACGTCCTCGCGCTCGATGGCGGTGGCGTCCTGGTTGTGGCGCTCGCGACCGCGGCGCTGGATGAAGTCGAACACCGGATTCTTGTGCTGGCGGTACATGCCATCGATGGTGTGCCGCTGCCCGAGCAGCGCCGCGCCGATTTCCAGGGTGGTGAAATGCAGCGCCATGAGGATCACCCCCTGACCTTCGCGCTGAGCGGCCTGCAGATGCTCGAGGCCTTCGATATGGGCCAGGCGGGCCAGGCGCTGCCGCGGCCACCACCAGCTCATGGCCATCTCCAGCAGGGCCATGGCGCTGCTGGCGAAGTTGCGCCTCAGCAGGCGATCGCGTGCCCGCTCGTCGAGCCGGGGAAAGCAGAGTTCCAGATTGCGGCGGGCGATGGCGCGGCGCTGACCGGCGACGTGATAGAAGAGCCAGCCGAGTCCCTGGCCGAGTCGCAGCAGCACGGCATAGGGCAGTTGCACCAGCAGCCAGAGCAGCCCCAGCCCCAGCCAGAGCGGCCAATAACGTGGATTGAGAAAGGCGAGGCGGAAAGACGGCCGCTCCATCGGAACTCCTGCATGAAAAAGTCGCGCCATTCTACAGGGCTCACGCAGATTTCCCGTAGCCTTCACAGTCATGGTCCCCCAGACCCGGTGAGGGTTGCGACACGCGGGGCATCCCGCTATAAGTCCCGCCATCCAAGCACAAGTACCCACCATGACCGCAGCCGATCCTTCCGAAAGCGACTCCGTCTTCCAGCTCAAGGGCAACATGCTCGCCGTGACCGTGCTGGAGCTTCTCCGCAACGACCTGGGGCGCCTGGACCGGCAACTGGCCCAGAAGGTCGCCCAGGCCCCCAACTTCTTCCAGGAAACGCCGCTGGTACTGGGCCTCGACAAGCTCGCCGAGGATGCCGGCCCGCTCGACCTGGGCGCCCTCCTCGACCTTTGCCGCCGGCACGGCCTGCGCACCCTGGCCCTGCGCGCCAGTCGCAGCGGGGATCTGGCCGCCGCCAACGACTACGACCTGCCGATCCTGCCAGTCAGTTCCGGCGGGCGTGAACGCCAGGTCGAACCGCGCGATCGCGAGCCGGTCAAGCCGGCGGAACCGCCCAAACCGGCCGCACCGACGATCAATCCGACCAAGATCATCACCGCCCCGGTGCGCGGCGGTGTGCAGCTCTATGCCCCGGCCGGTGACCTGGTGGTGCTGGCGCCGGTCAGCCCGGGCGCCGAATTGCTCGCCGACGGCAACATCCATGTCTACGGCCCCATGCGCGGCCGAGCGCTGGCCGGGGTAAAAGGTGATACTAAAGCGCGGATTTTCTGCCAGCAGCTGACCGCGGAACTGCTCTCCATCGCTGGCCAGTACAAGGTCGCCGAGGACCTGCGACGCCATCCACAATGGGGCAATCCGGTACAGGTCAGTCTGGTGGGAGATGTGTTGAACATCACCCGTCTTTGACGGATACTTCCGCGAATTTTTCGCACTTGGCGCCTAAGCCGCCAACGGCAACACGAAGCGCGACACTGCCTGCAATCTCGTCACCGAGGGCATCGAGTCGCTTCAGTTATTCCTTTCGATCAAGGTGAATCAGTTTGGCCAAAGTACTCGTAGTCACCTCCGGCAAGGGCGGCGTCGGCAAGACCACCAGCAGCGCCGCCATCGGTACCGGTCTCGCCCTGCGCGGCCACAAGACCGTCATCGTCGACTTCGACGTCGGCCTGCGTAACCTCGACCTGATCATGGGCTGCGAGCGCCGCGTGGTGTACGACTTCGTCAACGTGATCAACAACGAAGCCACCCTGAGTCAGGCCCTGATCAAGGACAAGCGTCTCGAGAACCTGTTCGTGCTGGCCGCCAGCCAGACCCGCGACAAGGACGCCCTGACCCAGGACGGCGTGGAGCGCGTGATCAACGAACTCAAGCAGACCTTCGACTTCATCGTCTGCGACTCCCCGGCCGGCATCGAGAAGGGTGCTCACCTGGCGATGTACTTCGCCGACGAGGCCATCGTGGTGACCAACCCCGAAGTCTCCTCGGTCCGCGACTCCGACCGCATGCTCGGCCTGCTGGCCAGCAAGTCGCGCCGCGCGGAAAAGGGCGAGGAAGCCATCAAGGAACACCTGCTGCTGACCCGCTACAACCCCGAGCGCGTCACCAAGGGTGAAATGCTCGGCGTCGAGGACGTGGAAGAGATCCTGTCCATCCGCCTGCTCGGCGTGATCCCCGAATCCCAGGCGGTGCTCAAGGCGTCGAACCAGGGTATCCCGGTAATTCTCGACGAACAGAGCGACGCCGGTCAGGCCTACAGTGATACCGTGGAACGACTGCTCGGCAAGGAAGTGGCCTATCGCTTCCTCGACGTGAAGAAGAAAGGCTTCCTGCAACGTCTGTTCGGGGGTGGTAGCGAATGAACATCTTCGACTTCTTTCGCGATCGGAAGAAGCAGAACAGCGCTTCGATAGCCAAGGAGCGGCTGCAGATCATCGTGGCCCACGAACGCGGTCGCCACGAGCAGCCGGACTATCTGCCGCAATTGCAGAAAGACCTGCTGGAAGTGATCCGCAAGTACGTGCCCATCGAGCAGGACCAGATCCAGGTCGAACTGGAAAATCAGGGCAGTTGCTCGATCCTCGAACTCAACATCACCCTGCCCGACCGCTAAGGCGAGCGCAGCAGGACAGCGGCGGCCCCAGGGCCGCCGCTGGCGTTTAAGCCATGGCGAATCCTCGGTACCTGCTCAGCGCGGTGCCGCGATTCGCCGCCAGGCCCCAGGAAGCCCATGCCCCTCTCCAACATTCGCATCATTCACGAGGACGCCGCCCTGCTGGTGGTCGACAAGCCTACCCTGCTGCTGTCGGTCCCCGGTCGCGCCGAAGACAACCGCGACTGCCTGGTGACCCGCCTGCAGGAAAACGGCTATCCCGAGGCGCGCATCGTCCATCGCCTGGACTGGGAGACCTCCGGCGTCATCGTGCTGGCGCGGGACGCCGACAGCCATCGCGAGCTGTCCAGGCAATTCCATGATCGCGAAACGGAAAAGGCCTACATCGCCCTCTGCTGGGGCGAACCGGAGGCCAACAGCGGCCGCATCGAATTGCCGCTGCGCTACGACCCGCCGACCAAGCCGCGCCATGTGGTGGATCACGAACTGGGACGCCATGCCCTGACCTTCTGGCAGGTGCTGGAGCGCCATGGCCACTACAGCCGGGTGGAGCTCACGCCCATTACCGGCCGCTCCCATCAGCTGCGCGTCCATATGCTGAGCATCGGGCATCCGCTGCTGGGCGATCAGCTCTATGCCGAGGGCGAGGCGCTGGCGGCCCAGCCGCGCCTCTGCCTGCACGCCAGCCTGCTGACGCTGACCCACCCCCTTTCGGGCGAGCGGATGAGCTTTACCAGTCCCGCGCCTTTCTAAGCCTGGGCGCTGGCATACTGAGGCACTCAGCCAGAGGAGTGCCGCTTGTCTCACTGGACGTCCTACTACACCGCCACTGCCGCGGGCGGTCCGCGCGAGACCCTGCTGCAGGCACTCTCATCCCGCTCAGATCCGCCAGGATTGGCGCTGGATCTGGGCTGTGGCACCGGGCGCGACACCCTCGTCCTGCTGGAACGCGGCTGGCAGGTGCTGGCGGTGGATGCCGAGGCCGAGGCGCTGAGCACCCTGCGCGAGCGCACGCCGACCCTGCTGCAGAAACGCCTGGAAACCCGCCAGGCACGCTTTGAAACGCTCGAAATCCCTCCCTGCGACCTCGTCAATTCCAGCTTCGCCCTGCCCTTTTGCGAGCCAGCGCGCTTCCCGCTGCTCTGGACCGGGATCACCGCGGCGGTGCGCCCGGGTGGGCTGTTCTGCGGCCAGTTGTTCGGCGAGCGGGACAGCTGGGCCAGCAAGGGGGTGACGGTCGTCGACGCCGCGGTCCTGCAACAGCTGCTGCGGGACTGGCAAGTCCTCCTGCAGCGGGAGGAGGAGGAGGACGGCCATACCGCGGTCGGGCGGCCCAAGCACTGGCATATCCATCACCTGGTGCTGCAGCGCCGCTGAGCCCTGAGCTGCCGTCCGCCCTGGGCGCTACGCTCGACTCCCCTGGGTCCAGAACCTAGACTGGACGCCTTGTCGTCCGGAGTCGTCCATGCGTACCGATCAGATCCAAGGCCTCATCGATTTCCTCTCCACTTCGCCCACGCCCTTCCACGCCACCGCAACCCTCGCGCGCCGTCTCGAAGCCGCCGGCTACCAACGCCTGGACGAGCGAGAAAGCTGGTCCGTGCAGCCGGGTGGCCGCTACTACGTCACCCGCAACGATTCGTCGCTGATCGCCGTGCGCCTGGGTGCCCAACCGCTGGAACGCGGCCTGCGCCTGGTCGGCGCCCATACCGACAGTCCCTGCCTCAAGGTCAAGCCGCAGCCGGAGCTACAGCGGCAGGGGTTCTGGCAACTGGGCGTCGAGGTCTACGGCGGCATGCTGATGGCGCCCTGGTTCGACCGCGACCTGTCCCTGGCGGGCCGGGTAACCTATCGTGCCGAGGGCCGGGTGCAGAGTCGGCTGATCGACTTTCGCAAGCCGCTGGCGATCATTCCCAATTTGGCCATCCACCTCAATCGCGAAGCCAATCAGGGCTGGGCCATCAATGCCCAGAACGAGCTGCCACCGATCCTGGCCCAGGTGCCTGCCGGCGAGCGGCGCGACTTCCGCGCCCTGCTGGCCGCGCGCCTGCAGCAGGAACACGGCATAGACCAAGCCGAGGTGCTGGATTTCGAACTGAGCTTCTATGATGTCCAGCCCGCCGCCCTGATCGGGCTGGATGACGACTTCATCGCCGCCGCTCGTCTGGACAACCTGCTGTCCTGCTATGCCGGCCTGGCAGCCCTGCTGGCCGACGAGGGCGACGAGAACGCCGTGCTGGTCTGCACCGATCACGAGGAAGTGGGCTCCACCTCCTGCTGCGGCGCCGACGGTCCCTTCCTCGGACAGGTGCTGCAACGCCTGCTGCCCGCCGGGGATGCCTTTACCCGCACCCTGCAGCGCTCGCTGCTGATCTCGGCCGACAACGCCCATGGCGTGCACCCCAACTATGCCGACAAGCACGATGGCAACCATGGCCCGAAACTGAACGGCGGCCCGGTGATCAAGGTGAATGCCAACCAGCGCTATGCCACCAGCAGCGAAACCGCGGCCTTCTTCCGCGACCTCTGCCAGCGCGAAGCGGTGCCGGTACAGAGCTTCGTGGTGCGCAGCGACATGGGGTGCGGTTCCACGATCGGCCCCATCACCGCCGGGCAGCTGGGGGTGCGCACCGTGGACATCGGCCTGCCCACCTTCGCCATGCACTCCATCCGCGAACTGGCCGGCAGCCATGACCTGGGCCATCTGATCAAGGTGCTGACGGCCTTCTATGCGAGCAGCGAACTGCCGCTCTGAAGCCAGCCTAGTCCGGTACTTCGACCCTGACCTGGATGGCGTCGTGCCGCCAGAATTCCAGGTCGCAATCGATCAGTCGCCCCTGCTGGTCGTGGTTGATGCGGGTGATGTGCAGCGCCGGACTGCCCTGCGCCACCCGCAGCGCCTGGGCCGCCTCCGGCAGCAGCGCCGTCGGCAGGATCTCGAAGCGCACCTCGCCGTAGCGAATGTCGTAGCGGTCGAGATACAACTCGGTGAGGGAGCGCTGCAGATCGTGCTCCAGCAAGCCCGGGAAATAGGCGGCATTGAGGTAGTGCTCGACATAGAGCACCAGCCGGCCGTCCACCCGACGCACCCGGCGGATCTGATAGACACTGGACAGCGCCGGCAACTCCAGCAGGCGACAGATCTCCGCGGACGCCAGCATCTGCCGCGCCGCCACGACCTCGGTCGCCGGTACCCGTCCCTGGGCTTCCACCATGGCGTGGAAATGGGTCCGTGCCAGGGGGTTGTAGGCCAGCCGTGGCGGGGCGACGAACCAGCCCCGGCGTTCTTCGCGATAGATCAGCCCCAGGGCCTCCAGCTGCAGCAGGGCTTCGCGCAGGGTGATACGGGTGGTGGCGAACAGCTCGCTCAGCTGGCGCTCGGAGGGCAGGCGCTCCATGGCCGGCAGCAGGCCATGGGCGATCTGCTCCTGCAATGCCTGGCGGATGGCACCGGCACCCGGCGCACTTCTTTGGACTAGACCAGTTTCGGATTGGTGCACCCGGAGTGCCTCGACTAGGGTTTGTTGGGAGACTAAGACGGCCAGATGACGGCTTGGTGACGACTGCAGCGCCCGTGCCAGCGGTGAAACAGGGCGCATTGCCATCAAATCGTCATACCCCGGTCCTAGATTGGCCTGTGTCTTGCTGACCTAGACCAAGCCCTAACACCTGGAGCACCCGTATGACCCGTCTGCTTGCTTCCTTGTTGGCCACTGCCGTTGCGCTACAGGCCGGTACCGCCTTCGCCGATACCGTCGACCTCAAATCCCTCGAAGCCGCCGCCCGCAAGGAAGGCGAGGTGAACAGCGTCGGCATGCCCGATACCTGGGCAAACTGGAAAGGTACCTGGCAGGACCTTGAGCAGAAATATGGGCTCAAGCATCAGGATACCGACATGAGCTCCGCCCAGGAGATCGCCAAGTTCGCCGCCGAAGGCGAGAACGCCTCCGCCGACATCGGTGACGTCGGTGCTTCCTTCGGCCCCATCGCCGTGCAGAAGGGCGTTACCCAGCCCTACAAGCCGAGCACCTGGGACCAGGTACCGAGCTGGGCCAAGGACAGCGACGGTCACTGGGCGCTGGCCTACACCGGCACCATCGCCTTCATCGTCAACAAGCAGACCGTCAAGGACGTCCCCCACTCCTGGGCCGATCTCCTCAAGGGCAACTACAAGGTCACCATCGGCGACGTCAGCGCCGCCTCCCAGGCGGTGAGTGGCGTACTGGCAGCGGCCTATGCCAACGGCGGCGACGAAAAGAACATCAAGCCGGCGCTGGACTTCTTCGCCAAGCTGGCCAAGCAGGGTCGCCTGGCCTTCACCAACCCGGTGGTGGCCAACCTCGAGAAGGGTGAAGTGGAAGTCGGGGTGGTGTGGGACTTCAACGCCCTGAGCTATCGCGACCAGATCGATCGCACTCGCTTCGAGGTGCTGATCCCCTCCGATGGCTCGGTGACCTCCGGCTACACCACCATCATCAACAAGTACGCCAAGCACCCCAACGCCGCCAAACTGGCCCGCGAGTACATCTTCTCCGACGCCGGCCAGATCAACCTGGCCCAGGGCTATGCCCGGCCGATCCGCGCCGAGCACCTGACCCTGCCGGCCGACGTCCAGGCCAAGCTGCTGCCCCAGGCGCAATACGCCAAGGCCCGGCCCATCGCCGACGCCAAGGCCTGGGAGGAAACCTCCAAGCGCCTACCGCGGCTCTGGCAGGAACACGTTCTGATCAACATGCAGCAGTGACGTCATGAAGGTCATCCTGGTCGTGCTGGACGGACTCGCCCTGAGGGTCGCCGAACACGGACTCGGCTTTCTCCAGGCGCTCTGCCTGGCTGGCCGGGGTCGCCTCTACCGGTTGGAATGCGAGTTGCCCTCGCTCTCCCGCCCGCTCTACGAATGCCTGCTCACCGGGGTACCCCCGGTGAGCAGCGGCATCGTCCACAATGGCGTGGATCGGCTG
Organism: Pseudomonas sp. SORGH_AS_0199; assembly: GCF_031453735.1. Lineage (NCBI taxonomy): Bacteria > Pseudomonadati > Pseudomonadota > Gammaproteobacteria > Pseudomonadales > Pseudomonadaceae > Pseudomonas > Pseudomonas sp. SORGH_AS_0199. Next base: position 2,566,599 of record NZ_JAVJAE010000001.1, on the reverse strand, counting down.
TCCAACCAGATCAGCCTCTTCCATCTGGCCCAGGCCGCCGGCCTCACCACGGCGGCGGCGGCCTATCACTGGGTCAGCGAACTCTACAACCGCAGCCCCTTTGATCGAGCGCGGGACAGGCATGTCAGCGACACCGCCCTGCCGATCCAGCACGGCCACTTCTATTACGCCGACCACTACCCGGATTCCCATCTGTTCGACGACGCCGAGCACCTGCGCCTGACCCAGGCGCCGGACATCCTCCTGGTCCATCCGATGAACATCGACGATGCCGGCCACCGGCACGGCCTCTCCAGCCCCGAATACCGCAATGCCGCGCGCCGCGCCGACGGCCTGCTGTCCCACTACCTGCCCGCCTGGCTGGACGCCGGCTACCAGGTGCTGGTGACCGCCGACCACGGCATGAACGACGACCGCAGTCACGGCGGGACGCTTCCGGAAGAACGCGAGGTGCCCCTGTTCGTCTTCGGCGCGGGCTTCTCCCTGGGCGAGGCCACACCGCGCCAGGTGGAGATCTGCGGCACCGTCTGCACGCTGCTGGGTCTTGCCCACGACAAGCCGCTATGCCGGGAGTTGCTGGCATGAAGCGGCCCTGGCTCGCCCTGCTGCTGATCCTGCCTTTCCTGCTGGTGTTCGGCGCCTTCCAGCTGGCGCCCCTGGCCTGGATCGCCTTCAACAGCTTCAATTCCAGCGAAAGTGGCTGGGGCCTGGGCAACTACGCCGAAATCCTCGGCTCGCCCTTTTACCTGCAGGCCATCCGCTTCTCCCTGGAAATTTCGCTCTGGTCCAGCGTCTGCGGTCTGCTCATCGCCCTGCTCGGCGCCTATTCGCTGACCCGGGTCGACTCGCGGCTGCGCGGCTTCGTGGTGGCCTTCACCAACATGACCAGCAACTTCGCCGGGGTGCCGCTGGCCTTCGCCTTCATCATCCTGCTGGGCATCAACGGTTGCCTGACCCTGGCGCTCAAGCAATTCGGACTGATCGAAGGCTTCAACCTCTACACCAAGGGCGGACTGATCCTCATCTACACCTACTTCCAGATTCCCCTGGGGGTGTTGCTGCTGTTCCCGGCCTTCGAAGCCCTCAAGCAGGACTGGCGCGACGCGGCGGCGCTGCTCGGCGCCGGCACCTGGCAATACTGGCGGCACATCGGCCTGCCGGTGCTCAGCCCGGCGCTGGTCGGCACCTTCATCATCCTGCTGGCCAACGCCCTGGGCGCCTACGCCACGGTCTATGCGCTCACAACCGGCAACTTCAACGTGGTACCGGTGCGCATCGCCGCCCTGGTTTCCGGCGACATCTATCTGGAGCCCAACCTGGCCGCGGCGCTGGCCATGCTGCTGGTGGCCTTCATGACCCTGATCACCCTCGTCCACCAGTGGCTGCTACGGCGGAGTCGGCATGTCCAGAACTGAGCGCCTCTATCATCGGACAGTGGTCTGGGTCCTGTTCCTGATCCTGTTCACGCCCCTGGCCGCGACCCTCCTCTATTCCCTGGCCACCCAGTGGTCGGCGACCCTGCTGCCGGCGGGCTTCACCTTCAAGTGGTACCTGCAGCTGTGGAGCGAGCCGCGCTTTCTCGCCGCCTTCGGTCGTTCCCTGGCGATCTGCTTTGGCGCCCTGGCCCTGTCCTGCGTGCTGATCCTGCCGGCCATGTTCGCCGTCGCCTATCACTTTCCACGGCTGGATGCGCTGATGAACGTGCTGATCCTGCTGCCCTTCGCCGTACCGCCGGTGGTCTCGGCGGTTGGTCTGTTGCAGCTCTACGCAAGTGGTCCGTTGCCGCTGACCGGCACGCCTTGGATCCTGGTGTTCTGCTACTTCACCATCGCCCTGCCCTTCATGTACCGCGCCATCAGCAACAACCTCCAGGCGCTGAATCTGCGCGACCTGATGGACGCCGCCCACCTGCTCGGCGCCAGCTCCTGGCGCGCCGCCCTGCTGGTGGTGCTGCCCAATCTGCGGACCGGGCTGATGGTGGCGCTGTTCCTGTCCTTTTCCTTTCTCATCGGCGAATTCGTCTTCGCCAACCTGCTGGTGGGAACGCGCTACGAGACGCTGCAGATCTACCTCTACAACCTGCGCAACGGCAGTGGCCACCTGACCAGCGCCTTGGTGATCTCCTATTTCCTCGCGGTCCTGCTGCTGACCTGGATCGCCAATCGCCTGAATCGGGAGCGGACATGAGCTATCTCGCGGTCAAGGGACTGCACAAGCGCTACGGCGCCAACACCCTGTTCACCGACATCGAATTCCATGCCGAACAGGGCGAACTGGTGACCCTGCTCGGCCCCTCGGGCTGCGGCAAGTCCACCCTGCTGCGCTGCCTGGCCGGGCTCACCGAGGTCGACCGTGGCGCCATCATGCTGGCCGACCAGGACATCACCCAGTTGCCACCGCAGCGCCGCGGCATCGCCATGGTGTTCCAGAGCTATGCGCTGTTTCCCAACATGACGGTGGAGCAGAACGTTGCCTTCGGCCTGCGCATGCAGCGCCTGGCACGGGATGAGGTGCAGCAGCGCGTGCAGGAGGTCCTGAACCTGGTAGAACTGCAAGGCTTCGCCACACGCTATCCACACCAGCTCTCCGGTGGCCAGTGCCAGCGGGTGGCCCTGGCGCGCTCGCTGATCGTGCGGCCACGGCTGCTGCTCCTGGACGAACCCCTCTCGGCGCTGGATGCCCGTATCCGCCGCCACCTGCGTGAGCAGATCCGCGCCATCCAGCAGGAGCTGGGGCTGACCACGGTGTTCGTCACCCATGACCAGGAAGAGGCTCTCACCCTGTCCGATCGCATCGTGCTGATGCGCGACGGGCGCATCGTCCAGAGTGGCGATGCCGAGACCCTCTACACCGCGCCGGTGGATGCCTTTGCCGCCGGCTTCATCGGCAACTACAACCTGCTCAGCGCCGACCAGGCCAGCCGGCTGTTCGGCCAGACCTTCCAGGGACAGGTGGCGATTCGTCCCGAGGCCATAAGGCTCGGCGTCGCCGGTGGTTTCAGCGGCCGCATCGTCAGTCACAGCCTGCTGGGCAACGTGATCCGCTACCGGATCGCCACCGAAGCCTGCGAACTCAATGTCGACGTTCTCAACCATGGCCCGTCGGCCTTGCAGGCGAACGGCACAGCCGTCACCCTGGCCGTCGATTCCGACAGCCTGAGAGAAGTGGCATGACCCTGGCGATTTTCGATCTCGACGAAACCCTTATCGACGGTGACTGTTCCAGTCTCTGGAGCCAGCAGATGGGCGTGCTCGGCTGGGTCGACCGCGAGTCATTCGTGCGGCGCGACAGCGAGCTGATGGCGGCCTACGCCCAGGGCGAACTGGCCATGGAAGACTACATGGCTTTCCACCTCGAACCCCTGGTGGGCCGCACGCCCGAAGAAGTGGATTTCGAGGTCGGTCCCTGGGTCGAGGACGTCATCGAACCGCTGATCTTCAGCGACGCCATGAAGTGCATCGCCGCCCACCGCGCCGCCGGCGACCGCGTGATCATCGTCTCGGCTTCCGGGGTGCATCTGGTGGAGCCCATCGCCGAGCGGCTGGGCGTGGAAGAGGTGCTGGCCATCGACCTGCAGGTCAGCCACGGCGTCTACAGCGGCCAGGTGGAAGGGGTCATGACCTTTCGCGAAGGCAAGCTGACCCGGCTGCTGGAATTGCTCGGCGGCGACTGCAGCCTGCTGGCTAACGCCAGCTTCTACTCCGACTCCCGCAACGACCTGCCGCTGCTCGAAGCGGTGGGCAAGCCGCACGTGGTCAACCCGGATCCGGTATTGCGCGAGCGCGCGGCACAGGCCGGCTGGCCGATCCTCAGCTGGCGGTAGAGTCAGTAAGACACTTATGTTATCGCGGCCATGGGCCGCTCCTACAGAAGCATCGCCCCTCGTAGGAGCGGCCCATGGCCGCGATGAAGACAGTTGCGCCTACAGCGGACTCGATCTGTAGGAGCGACCGTAGCGGCGGACCGCCATGGCCGCGATAACCCTGGCCGTGGGTGCTACTCCAACCCCTCGTCCAGCACCAGCACCACCTTGCCGTTCACCTCGTTGCTTTCCAGGGCGGCAAAGGCGGCTTCGGCGTTCTGGGCGGCGAAGCGGCGTTCCAGGTTGACGTTCAGCTTGCCTTCGGCGAACAGCGGCCAGACCCTGGCTTCCAGGGATCTCATGGTCTTGGCCTTGAACTCCACGGATCGATTGCGCAGGGTCGAACCGATGATGCGGATGCGCTTGCCCAGTACCTTGCCCAGATCCATCTCGGCCTGACGACCGCCCATGAGGCCGATCAGCACCCAGCGTCCATCCTGGCCCAGTAGGTCCAGGTTGAGCGACGCATAGTTCGCCCCCACCGGATCGAGGATGACGTGGAAGGGCGCGAAATCGCGCAGGCCTTCCAAATCGGTCTTGCGCAGCACCCCGCCCTCGGCGCCGAGGCGCTCGCAGTGCGCCAGACGATCCTGGGAACCAACGCTGACCCAGCAGGGATTGCCAAAGGCCTTGCACAGCTGGATGGCGGCCGAGCCAACGCCGCTGGCACCGGCATGCAGCAGCACCTTTTCACCCGGCTGCAGGGCGGCCAAGTCGAACAGGTTGCTCCAGGCGGTCGCCCAGACCTCGGGCAGCGCCGCGGCCTCGACCAACGACAGGCCTTCCGGCACGGAAGCGGCCTGGCGCCCATCCACAACCACCTCGCTGGCCATGCCGCCGCCGGCCAGGAGTGCGCAGACGCGATCACCCACCTGCCAGCGCGAATCCGCGGTGGTCTCGCTGACCACCCCGGCGCATTCGAGGCCCAGGGTCGCCGGCGCGCCGGGTGGCGGCGGATAGTTGCCGGCCAGTTGCAGCAGGTCGGCACGGTTGAGGCCGGCGGCCGCCACCTTGATGCGAATTTCCCCTGGCGCCAGAGCGCGAGCGCTCAGTGACTGCCATTCCAGTTGCCCTTCGATACCTTGCAATGCGTTCACGGTGCCTCCATAGTGGCTCAGGCTTTGACGAAAAGCGCCTGCGCCGGCGGGTTCTGCGGGAGTCGAGCGGACCGGAAGACGCGGGGCTGTCACAGCCTTCCCCTCCGATCGCCGCTACCCTTCAGACCGCCGTCAGACGACTTTCGTCAGCGCCCGTCATACTTCCCCTGGCCGCGGAACCGCCCGGGCCGGGAAGGGCCTATAGCCTATTCCTTTCCGTGCATTAGTCGAATACACATGAAGCAGCTCTTGTCCCGTACCGCCCTCGTTGTCCTGCTTGGCGTCAGCGCAACGCCCCTCTTCGCCAAGCCCAACGCGCCGGTAGGCGCCGAGAAACTGCAACCCGACCGCGACCAGGTTATCGCCAGCCTCAACATCGTCGAACTGCTCAAGCGGCACCACTACAGCAAGCCGCCGCTCAACGATGCCCAGTCGATCAAGATCTACGACAGCTATCTGAAGATGCTTGATCCCGGCCGGCTATATTTCAATGCCGCCGACATCCGCGAATTCGATGCCTCGCGCACCCGTTTCGACGACTACCTCAAGCAGGGCAATCTCGAACCGGGCTTCGCCATCTACCGCCGTTATGCCCAGCGCATGACCGAGCGGCTGAACTATGGGCTGGGCCTGCTCAACGCCGGCATCGGCAAGCTCGACTTCAGTGTCGACGAGTCCTTCAACACCAATCGCGAGAAGGCGGCCTGGCCGGCGGACACCGCCGCGCTGGACGATCTCTGGCATCGCAAGCTCAAGGACGAGGTGCTGCGCCTGCGGCTGTCCGGCAAGACCGACCAGCAGATCCAGCAGCAGCTGACCAAGAGGTACAAGAATCAGCTGGCGCGCCTCAACCAGACCCGTGGCGAAGATGTCTTCCAGACCTACATCAATGCCTTCGCCGAGTCCTACGACCCGCACACCCAGTATCTCTCGCCGGAAAGCGCGGAGAACTTCGACATCAACATGAGCCTGTCGCTGGAAGGCATCGGCGCAGTGCTGCAGAACGACAACGACTACGTGCAGATCCTGCGCCTGGTCCCGGCCGGCCCTGCCGACAAGTCCAAGCAGATCGCTCCGGCCGACAAGATCGTCGGCGTCGCCCAGGGTGACGGCGAAATGGTCGATGTCATCGGCTGGCGCCTCGACGAGGTGGTCAAGCTGATCCGCGGGCCCAAGAACTCCAAGGTGCGCCTGGAGATCATCCCGGCGAGCAATGCGCCGAACGACCAGAAGACCAAGATCGTCACCATCACCCGCGAAGCGGTCAAGCTCGAAGAGCAGGCGGCGCAGAAGCACGTGATCGACGTGCCCCACGAGGGCAAGCACTACAAGCTCGGCGTGATCGACGTGCCGGCGTTCTACCTGGACTTCAAGGCCTATCGCGCGGGCGATCCGAACTACAAAAGCACCACGCGTGACGTGAAGAAGCTCATCGGTGAGCTGCAGAAGGAAAAGGTCGACGGCATCGTCCTCGACCTGCGCAACAACGGTGGTGGCTCGCTGCAGGAAGCCACCGAGCTGACCGGGCTGTTCATCGACCAGGGTCCCACCGTGCTGGTGCGCAATGGCGACGGCAAGGTCGAGGTGCTGGCCGACGACGAAGGCGGCGCCTTCTACAAGGGCCCCCTGACCGTGCTGGTCAATCGCCTGTCCGCTTCGGCCTCGGAGATCTTCGCCGGCGCCATGCAGGACTATCACCGCGCGCTGATCGTCGGTGGCCAGACCTTCGGCAAGGGCACCGTGCAGACCATCCAGCCGCTGAACCATGGCGAGCTGAAGCTGACCATCGCCAAGTTCTATCGCGTCTCCGGCCAGAGCACCCAGCATCAGGGCGTCCTGCCGGACATCGATTACCCGGCGGTGGTGGACACCAAGCAGATCGGCGAGAGCGCCCTGCCCGATTCCATGCCCTGGGATACCATCGCCCCGGCGGTGACCGGCCTGAGCAATCCCTTCGCCAACTACCTGCCGGAACTGGTCAAGCGCCATGACGTGCGGGTGCAGAAGGATCCCGACTTCATCTTCGCTGGCGAGCGCCTGAAGCTGGCCCAGGAGCTGGCGGCGGACACCACCGTCAGCCTCAACGAGCAGAAGCGCCGGGCCGAGCAGACCGCCCTGGACAATCGCCAGCTGGCCATGGAAAACCAGCGGCGCCAGGGCAAGGGTGAAGCCCCGCTCAAGGAGCTGAAGAAGATCGACGAGGACAACCCGGCGATCGACGACGACAAGACCAAGCCGCAGGACGACGCCTACCTGATGGAGTCGGGTCATGTACTGCTGGACTATCTCGACCTGAGTCAGACACCACCCAAGCGCTGACATCAAAGCGTCATATCTCTGTCGTGAAATGCCCGGGGGTCGCCAAGTGCGACCCCCGGGCATTTTCGTTTCTGGGTTTCTACAGGCTAACCATGACGCTTAACGACCAGGCTGGGGTGTTGGATCGCATTCTCGCCAACCGCGAGCTGCATTCGCTCTTTCAACCCATAGTGTCCTTGAGCGAGCGACGCATCCTCGGCTACGAGGCGCTCATCCGCGGCGCCTCCAATACTCCGCTGCAATCCCCCCTGCCCCTCTACGCCACCGCGCGCCAGGCCGGTCGCCTGTCCGAACTGGAAAATCGCCGCCCGCCAGCAGTCCTGCCAGACCTTTCGCGAACTGGCCCTGGATGGCCTGCTGTTTCTCAATGTCTGCCCGGAAACCCTGCTGGAGCCGGCGCATCAGTCGGGGCAGACCCTCAAGCTGCTGCAGCGCCTGGGGCTCTCACCGGCCCAGGTGGTGATCGAGCTGACCGAACAGGCGCCCATCGATGACTTCGCGCTGCTGGCCACCGCCCTGCACCACTACCGCGCCATGGGCTTCTCCATCGCCCTCGATGATCTGGGCGCGGGCTATTCCAGCCTCCGGCGCTGGTCGGAGTTGCGCCCGGACTTCGTCAAGATCGATCGGCATTTCATCGAATCCATCCACCGCGATGCGGTGAAACGCGAATTCGTCGGCTCCATCCTGAAGATGGCCGAAGCCTCCCGGGCCCAGGTGATCGCCGAGGGCATCGAGACCCACGAAGAGCTGTCGACCCTGGCTAGCATGGGCATCGACCTGGTGCAGGGCTATCTGCTGGGCCGCCCGACGGCGGCCCCGCCGCGCGAGATCCAGACCCTGCTGCCGGTGATCACCACCCGCAGTTCCGATTTCGCCGAGGAAGCGACCACCGTCGCCAGCCTCAGGGTCGAGCAGGTCGCGGTCGGCCAGGACATGCTGATCCCCGAGGTACTGGAGCGCTTCCGCCTGCAACCCAGCCTCAATACCCTGGCGGTGGTGGACGAGGACGATCGCCCGGTGGGCATCGTCCATCACCACGAGCTGAGTTCGGCGCTGCTCAAGCCCTTCGCCCACGAAGTGTTCGCGCGCAAGCCCATCGCCCGGCTGATGAGCCAGGATTTCCTGGCCACCGAAACCAACCAGTCGCTGCAGCAGGTCAGCCGGCTGCTCACCGCGCGGGCACGCCAGCGCATCGAAGAGGATTTCATCATTACCGAGGGCGGTCGCTATGTCGGGGTCGGTCGGGTGATGGATGTCCTGCGGCTGATTACCGAGCAGCGCATCCAGCAGGCCAAGCACGCCAACCCCCTCACCCAGCTGCCCGGCAACGTGCCCATCCAGCAGTGCCTCACGCGCTTGCTGGATCAGCAGCGCGAAGCCGTGGTGTGCTACGTCGACATCGATGGCTTCAAGCCCTTCAACGATCTCTATGGCTACGCCAAGGGCGACGAGGTGCTGCTCTCGCTGGCGCAGACCCTCTCCGAACGCCTGGATCCGCAGCAGGACTTCGTCGGCCATATCGGTGGCGACGACTTTCTGGTGGTGCTGGGTTCCTCGGACTGGCGACAGCGACTCAACGGCCTGATGGCGGGCTTCCAGGAGCGCTGCCGGCATTTCTATCGCAGCGAGCACCTGGAAGCCGGCTGCTTTCTCGCCTACGACAGAGACGGCCGCCGCCGCGAGTATCCGCTGCTGTCGCTGTCACTGGGGGTCGTGGAGCTGGACAAGGAGGCCGGCAAGCGGGTGGATGCCAGCGGCCTGGCCGGCCTTGCCTCGGAAGCCAAGCGCAACGCCAAGAGGGTGCCCGGCTACAGCCTGCACCTGATGCGGGCTTGAACCCTATTCAAGGCGATGGTCGGGATAGCGGTGGTCGAATACCCGGGTCACCTCGGCCGCGTGCCAGCTGACTGCATCGCTCACCGGCGGCGAGCCGTCCAGGGCACCCAGGCGCAGGGCGCAGTCGAAGAAACCTTCACGAGGGATGCGCGTCCCGCTCTGGCTCACCACCAGCGCACTGCGCAGGGGCCGGCCCTCGCGACGGTCGAGGGCCGCCAAATACTCCAGAGCGGTGGTCAGAGTCACCATCGCCGGCTGGGGCAGCCCCAGCCGTTCGATCACCGAGCGATAGGTCAGCAGGCTGCGGCTGCGCCGCGCACTTTCCAGTTCATCCAGCAAGGCCAGCCAGTGCTGGCGACTGATGCGTACGCTCAAGCCATTCAGTCCCGCAGCTGATCGAGGGCGACACCCGCCGCCGGCCGTTCGTGTCGGTCGGGCAGCGCGGCCAGAGCCGCCTGCTGACTTGCGGTACGGTTGGCGCGCCAGGCTAGGAAGCCATCCAGCTCGTCGCTGCAGGCCTTGCCGACCCAGGCCAGCACGGCGAGGTCGTCGAGCAGACCGAACATGGGCACCCAGTCGGGAATGAGGTCAATAGGCAGCAGGAAATAGACCAGGCCGCCGGCTACGGTCAGCAGCGTCTTGCGGCTGACCCCGCGATACTCGCCGCGCCACCAGGCCAGCAGCAACTGATGGAACAGCCCCAGGGTCTCACGGGCTTCGCCCAGCTTGAGTCCACGCTTGCTGGTCTTGCGCGCGACGCCGAGCAGCAGCGCCGGCAGGCGGCCACGGATCAGCAGGCGCTGGGCGATACCCAGATAGCGATCAAAATTCTTCGGCGGCTTCATGGACACCTCGAGCAATGGAGAACGGAGGGCAGCAACCCATTTGGCGCAGGGCTTTTCACCCCAGCTTTGATCGCACCGCTGCGTCAGGGTTTCCCGCCGCCCAACGTAAAACGCCCTGCAAGGCAGGGCGTCTGATACAGCAGGAGCGGCTTACTTCTTGGCCGGGGCCTTTTCGGCAGCGGCCGGCGCATCGGCAGCCGGAGCGACCGGGGCGTCTTCGGCGTCGGCAGCAGCGGCGTCCTTGATGCCGAGCAGTTCCAGGTCGAACACCAGCACCGAGTTGGCCGGGATCGCCGGGCTCGGGCTCTGGGCGCCGTAGGCCAGCTCGGAGGGGATGTACAGCTTGATCTTCTCGCCGACATGCATCAGTTGTAGCGCCTCGACCCAACCCGGAATCACGCCGTTGACCGGCAGGTCGATCGGGGTGCCACGCTTGATGGAGCTGTCGAACACGGTACCGTCGACCAGCTTGCCCTCGTAGTGCACGGTGACCACGTCGGTGGGCTTGGGCTGCGGGCCGTCGGCCTTCTTGACCACTTCGTACTGCAGGCCGGAGGCGGTGGTGATCACACCAGGCTTCTTGCCGTTCTCTTCAAGAAACTTCTTGCCGGCCTTGGCGTTGTCTTCGCTGACCTTGGTCATCTTCTCTTCGGCACGCTTCTGCAGGGCGGCGAAGGCTTCGGTCAGCTGCTGATCGGTCAGCTTCTGGTCCTTCTTGCCAACGGCGTCCTCGATACCCAGGGCGACGGCCTTGGGATCCAGGTCATCGATACCTTCCTGGGCCAGGCTCTTGCCCATGTTCAGGCCGATGCCGTAGGACGCCTTCTGGGCCGGGCTTTCCAGCTCGACCTTGGGCTTGGAGTCGCAGCCGCCCAGAACCAGACCCACCAGGGCCACCGCTGCTGCCAACCGATACTGTTTCATGTTGATTCCTTATCCGTGCGCATTGTGCGCGTTCAAATAACTGATCGAGCTTACAAGGAGACCTGCTCGCTTGCCATCGTCAGGCCTCTAAATGGCTGCAAAGGATAAGATTTCAAGCTTAGGTCTGCCTGAACATCGCGTGAACGAGCGGCGGGCAATCCCTGCGACGTCTTGTCCGGGGTGCCCGAGCAGTGGCGACCGGCGCGAGTCCAGGCGCTAGACTAGCGCCTTCTTCAGTGCCTGCCAGAGACCTCCATGTTCGAGCCCAACGATCTGAATCGCCCGCCCCTCGACCTCGCCCGCGAATCGCGCAAGGCCGGCGGCTACGGCCTGCTGTACTCGGTGCTGCTGGCGATCGGCATCCTGCTCTATCACCACTGGGTGCCCAGCGCCTTCCCCGGCAGCCTGCTGGAAATGTCCCTGGCGCTGCCCATCATCCTGTTCGCCGGCAGCGCCGTGTACTACCTGAACATGGTGCGCAAGTGCGAACGCCTGCAGCGCGAGGAAGACGAAAAAGCTGGCAAGGGCAAGGCCAAGCGCCGCTGACCGCGCTGAACGTCACCGCCCGCGCCCGGTCGATTGCAGACCACGACCGGCGCTGGAGGCGCGATGCTGACCATCACCGATCTGCACAAGAGTTATCCCACGCCCCAGGGGCCGCTGCCGGTCCTGCGCGGCGTGGACCTGAGCCTGGCGCGGGGCGCGAGTCTGGCGCTCATGGGCGAATCCGGCAGTGGCAAGAGCACCCTGCTGCATCTGGTCGCCGGTCTCGACCGGCCTGACCGAGGCGATATCCAGGCCGCGGGCCAGGCACTCGCCAGCCTCAACGAGCGTGACCTCGCCACCTGGCGCCGCGAGGGCATCGGGCTGATCTTCCAGCAATTCAATCTGATCGCCAGTCTGACCGTGGCCGACAATCTCGCCTTCCAGGCCCGGCTGGCCGGCCGCCATGATCCGCGCTGGCAAGCCGAGCTGGCCGAACGCCTGGGCCTGGCCACCCTGCTGGAACGCTATCCGGAACAGCTCTCCGGCGGCCAGCAGCAGCGCGTGGCCCTGGGGCGGGCGCTCGCCTCCCGGCCACCCCTGCTGCTCGCCGATGAACCCACCGGCAATCTCGACGAAGCCAGTGGCGACCAGGCCCTCGCCCTGTTGCTGGAACTGGTGGCCGAGACCGGCAGCAGCCTGCTGATGGTGACCCACAGCGCGCGTATCGCCAGTCATCTCGATCGCACCCTGCAACTGGAACGCGGACGTCTCGGCGGCGCAGCCGTGGGCCCATCATGAGGCTGCTCTACTGGAGTCTGCACAGCCTGGTCAGTCACTGGCGGCGGCATCCCCTGCAACTCGCCGGCCTGGTCGCCGGCCTGTGGCTGGCGACCGCACTGCTGACCGGAGTGCTGGCGCTCAACGCCCAGGCCCGCCAGAGCTATGCCCAGGCCAGCGCCCTCTTCGGCGCCGACCAGTCGAGTCTTGAAGCCCCCGACGGCAAGCGCTTGCCCCAGGCGCTGTTCGTTGAACTGCGCCGCCAGGGCTGGCCGGTGTCGCCCGTCCTACAGGGGCGCCTGACCCTGGCCGAGCGCGAGGGCGCCCTGCCACTGCTGGGCATCGAACCGGTCAGTCTGCCCAGCGATCGCGGCGTGACGGCCAGCGCACCGCCAGAGGCCCTGTTCGACTTCCTCGGTCCGACCGGGACCACCTGGATCGCGCCAGAGACGCTGCGTGAATGGCGGCTGCAGGCCGGCGCGGTGCTGCATCGCGCCGATGGCCTGGTGCTGCCACCGTTGCAGCCGCGCCCCGGCCTGGCGCCCGGTACCCTGGTAATGGACATCGGCCAGGCTCAGCGCCTGCTGGACGCGCCAGACCAGCTTTCCCGGCTGATCCTGCCAAAGACCTTCCAACGTGCCCTGCCCACCCTGGACGGGGTCAGCCTGCAACGGGTGGAGAATGACCAGGGCGCCGAACTGGACCGCCTGACCGACAGCTTCCACCTTAACCTGCTGGCACTCGGCCTGCTGGCCTTTGCCGTCGGCCTGTTCATTGTCCATGCCGCGACCGGTCTGGCGCTGGAACAGCGCCGGGCCCTACTGCGTACCCTGCGCGCCTGTGGCCTGTCGGCCGCGACCCTGGTACTGGCGCTGACCCTGGAGCTGGCGCTGATCGCCCTGGGGGCGGGCGCCCTGGGGGTTGCCAGCGGGTACCTTCTGGCGGCGCTGTTGCTACCCGATGTGGCGGCCAGCCTGCGCGGCCTCTACGGCGCCGAAATCGCCGGCAGCCTGACCCTGAGTCCGGCCTGGTGGCTGGCCGGCCTCGGCCTCAGCCTGGGTGGAGCCCTGCTGGCCGGTGCCGATGGTCTGTGGCGCGCGGCGCGGCTACCGCTGCTGGCCCTGGCCCAGGGCGAGGCCTGGCGCGCTGCCCATGGCCGCTGGCTGCGTCGCCAGGCGCTGGGTGCCCTGCTGGTGGGCCTGGCGGCGCTGGTCCTCTGGCTGGGCGGCAACAGCCTGGCCAGCGGCCTGGCCCTGCTGGGTTGCCTCCTGCTGGCTGCCGCGCTGGCGTTGCCCCCGCTGCTGAGCGCCCTGCTGGATCTCCTGCTGAAGCGGGCACGGAGGCCACTTTCGCGCTGGTTCCTGGCCGACGCCCGACAACAGTTGCCCGGACTGTCCCAGGCGCTGATGGCGTTGTTGCTGGCCCTGGCGGCCAATGTCGGCGCCGGCAGCATGACCGAGGGTTTTCGCCGCACCTTCGATGGCTGGCTCGACCAGCGCCTGGCCGCCGAACTCTATCTGCGCCCGCAGGACGCTGCCCAGGCGGCGACCCTGCTCGACTGGCTGCCCCGCCAATCCAGCGTGCGCGCGGTACTGCCGGTGTACGAACGGGAGACGGGTATTCAAGGCCAGCCATCTACCCTGAGCGGTATCCTCGACGCCGATCTCTATCGGCGACACTGGCCGCTGCTCGATGCCGGCGACGAGGCCTGGACGCCGTTCTTCGCCGGTGATGGCCTGATGCTCAGCGAGCAACTGGCCCGCCGCCTGGGGGTGGTCAAGGGGCAACGGCTGGAGCTGCAGGGCAGCCAGGGTCGCTGGTCCGCCCCGGTGCTCGCCACCTATGCCGACTATGGCAATCCGCGCGGCCACCTGCTGCTGCCTCAGGCTCGCCTGCGGGCGCTGTGGCCGGATGCCGCCCTAGTGCGCATCGTCGTCCGCATGGCGCCGGCGCAGGTGGAGGCCCTGCGCAGCGAGCTGCAGCAGCGCTTCGGGCTGGACGCCAGTCACTCCATCGATCAGGGTCAGCTGCGGCGTTATGCCGACCAGGTCTTCGAGCGCACCTTCAGCGCCACCGCGGCGCTCAATGCCCTGACCCTGGCGGTGGCCGGTCTTGCCCTGTTCATCGCCCTGCTCGGCCAGGCGCAACGCCGTCTCGGCCAGCTCGCGCCACTCTGGGCGCTGGGCATCGAGCGTCCGCGGCTGATCCTGCTCAGTCTGGGCCAGTTGCTGGGGCTCGCCCTGCTGACCCTGGCACTGGCCATCCCGTTGGGCATCCTGCTCGCCTGGTGCCTGGTGGCGGTGGTGAACGTCCAGGCCTTTGGCTGGCGATTGCCGCTGCAGGTCTTTCCGGGCCAGCTGTTGGCGCTCTCCGCCATTGCCCTGCTGGCAACCCTGCTGGCGGCCGCCTGGCCCCTGCTTCGGCTGCAGCGCAGTCAACCGCTGGATCTGCTGCGAGAACTCGGTAATGAACGCTAGGGTCCTGCTGGTCGCATTCCTGCTGCTCACCGGTTGCGACGAGCAGCCGCCGTCCGCAGGCTTCGCCGGCCTCGGCCAGGGCAGCGAGAACTTCGCCGCGGTGGTGCCCGGCAAGGTCTTCAGCTTTCCGGCCGATCACGGCGCCCACCCGGATTTCCGCATCGAATGGTGGTACGTCACGGCCAACCTCAGCGATGCCGAGGGCCATCAATACGGCGTGCAATGGACGCTGTTCCGCAGCGCCCTGCGCCCCGGCGCCGACCAGCCCGGCTGGAGCAACGGCAACCTCTGGCTGGGCCATGCCGGCCTTACCAGCGAGACCCGCCAGTTTTCCGCCCAGACCCAGGGTCGCGGCGGCATCGGCCAGGCCGGGGTGACCGCCGCGCCCTTTTCCGCCTGGATCGACGACTGGCGGCTGAGCGGAGACCTGAACGGACGCGCCGAGGTTCGGGCCCAGGGTCCGGGCTTCGCCTACCGGCTGAATCTCGCCGCCAGCGGCCCGCTGGTGCTCCAGGGCGAAGGCGGGGTGAGTCGCAAATCCGCCAGTGGCCAGGCGTCCTACTACTACAGCCAGCCGTTCTTCCAGGCCCAGGGCGAATTGGAGATCGAAGGCCGGCGTGTGCCGGTCAAGGGCCTGGCCTGGCTGGATCGCGAATGGAGCAGCCAGCACCTGGCCGCGGACCAGCTCGGCTGGGACTGGTTTTCCCTGCACCTGGACGACGGTCGCCAACTGATGCTCTATCGCCTGCGCCAGGCCGACGGCCAGCACTATCTATTCGGCAACCTGATCGGTGCCGACGGCCACAACCAGCCCCTACATCCCGGCGATATCCGCCTGGCGCCGGAGTCCACCCACAGGGTCGCCGGACGCGAGGTGCCGGTACGCTGGTCCATCACCCTGCCGGGGCAGCAGCTCGATCTGCATATCGCGGCGGTCAACCCCGATGCCTGGATGGCCCTGGGCACGCCCTACTGGGAAGGTCCGGTAAGGGTGGAGGGCAGCGCCAAGGGGGTGGGCTATCTGGAAATGACGGGGTACTGAAAAAAGCCGCAAAACGCGCCCTGGCCGCCTCTCGCATCGGAACTCCCAGCCCTGCCCTCGCCTCGAATCCCTAACTCCCCCTGCCGCCGCGCAGGGCTCGTTAGCGTGATAACCGAGGTGTGTCGATGAATGTCAAAGAGCTGAATCAGCAGGTCAAGGCCGGCGCGGTCAAGGAAGTCAACCTGGTGTCCATGGAAGGCGGCTCCTACGTCATCCATGCCTTGGTGGAAGGCACCTCGGTACCGGTCGCCGATGACAAGGGCGCGACCCTGCACGTGGCCTCGGTGGAAGAAGCCCGGCGTATCCTCGACGACGTCAAGGAGGTGCGCCTGTTCATCGCCCAGCCAGCGGTCTATGAAGAGATGGTCGGCCAGCCGGTGAGCGAGACCGATTCCCGCGAAGAGATCCCGCTGCGCTCGAAGGTCGAGAATCGCTGAGCCGCATTCCTCCGCCGTCGCCGGCTACCGACGGCGACGCCGCCCCGTCATGACCCGGATCTCGCCGACCGGCGTCATCTTCCAACGATCTGGCCTTGGCAAATACTCGCCCAATACACATTGTTATACTATAACAATATCAAGTTCGCCTGAGGATGACGCCGTGTCCGTTGCCAGTCCTGCCCACGCGCCTGCTCGCTCCAACGAAGAGATCGCCTGCCTCGCCGGCGCCAAGGCTGCCCTGCACACCTGGGCGGCGACCGTCGCCACCCGCGATGTGGAAGCCATTCTTGCGCTCTATGCGCCCGACGCCATCCTGGTGCCGACGCTTTCCAACGAGGTGCGGGACTGCGAGGACAGCCGGCGGGAATATTTCCGCAATTTCCTCGCCAATGAGGGGCTGGTGTGCGACGTGGAGATCTTCAAGAAGAGGGTCAGCAGCAAACTCAGCACCGTGGTGGTCGGCGGCCTCTATGTCTTCCACTATCGCGATGGCGAGCAGGTCATCAGTGTGCCCGCACGCTTTCTCTTCACCTTCGAGCAGATCGACGGCCGCTGGCTGATCACCGGCCACCATTCCTCCCGAGAGGCCTGATCCAGAGCGGTTGCATTTTGTAAAACTGCAAGCCTTGCCGAATGTGCGCGAGTTCGAAATCCTGTCCTGGTGACCCGGGCCCCTCTGACGGTATGTGCCGCCATGTCGAGTCATAGTCTTGAAACTTGACTAAGGAGGGGCTCATGAACGCCCTGCATGCATTCTTCTTCGCCGACTTCCTCGGCACCGCCACCTGGATGTGGCTGACCTTCTTCGCCGTCGTCATCGCCCTGCTGGCCTTCGACCTGGGTGTCCTCCACAAGGAGAACAAGCCCATCGAGGTCAAGGAAAGCCTGCTGCTGTCCGCGGGCTACATCACCGCGGGCCTGCTGTTCGCCCTCTTCGTCTGGCAGCTCAAGGGCGCCGATGCCAGCCTCGACTACGTCACCGGGTTCCTGATCGAGAAGTCGCTGTCCATGGACAACGTCTTCCTCATGGCGGTGATCTTCGGCTTCTTCGCCATCCCGCGGGAATACCAGCACCGGGTGCTGTTCTGGGGCATTCTCGGGGTGATCGTGCTGCGCGCCATCATGATCGGCCTGGGCGCCGCCCTGATCCATCAGTTCGACTGGATCCTCTATGTCTTTGGCGCCTTCCTGGTAATCACCGGGGTCAAGATGCTGTTCGCCAAGGTGGACGAAGAGCCCAAGCTCGACGACAACTTCTTCATCAAATTCCTGCGCAAGAAGCTGCGCGTGACCGACGAGCTGCACGGCCAGCATTTCTTCGTGCGCCAGCCCGATGCCAGCGGCAAGACGGTGCTCTGGGTGACGCCGATGTTCCTGGCGCTGATCGTGATCGAGTGCGCCGACCTGGTGTTCGCGGTGGACAGCGTGCCGGCGATCTTCGCCATCACCCAGGATCCCTTCATCGTCTACACCTCCAACGTCTTCGCCATCCTTGGCCTGCGCGCCCTGTACTTCGCCCTGGCGGCGATGATCCATCGCTTCGCCTATCTCAAGTACGCCCTGGCGCTGGTGCTGGTGTTCATCGGCTGCAAGATCTTCCTGGTGGGCATCATCGGCAAGATCCCCCCGGCGATCTCCCTGAGCGTGACCCTGGGCCTGCTGGCCGGTGGCGTGCTGGTGTCGCTGTACAAGACCCGCAGCGAGGCCAAGCCCACCGCTGCCGGTCATGAGCCGCGCGACTCCCTGAACAGGCCTTCGTGAAGGAGCGGACGACCATGACTACCAGAGCCATCCTCGGACTCGCCGGCATTCTCCTGCTACTTGGTCTCGGCGGTTGCGACAGTGCCGAGAAGGCCGCGGACAGCTTCGCCACCAAGGTGGAGGAAGCCGCTCGCGAACAGGCGCGGGAAACCCTCGGTGGAACGCTCGACGAGCTGAACAAGAAGGTCGACGAGGCCCAGAATCAGGGCCGCGCCTGGCTGGATCAGCATCGGCCGAAGTCGGAAAAGGAAGAGGCGGCACCGCCCAGGGCCAACCGGCCGGTGGAGGGAGTGGAGACCTGAGAGAGGGATCGCCCTGGCGGCAATCCTGGAATCACGGCGGACCTCAACGTCTCTTGATCGCGGCCATGGCGGTCCGCCGATGCGGCCGCTCCTACAGCTAACCTGAAGGGTTGGAGCACTGCCCTAATCGCACAACATGGTCGACGCCCCTAAGCGAGGTCTGTAGGAGCGGCCCATGGCCGCGATTACCATCAACGGCACCACATGGGATCGTAGCGTGGAAAACGGCGTAGCCTTTTCCACCGGGGCTTCGTGGCGAAGGCACCCTCACCCCAACACTCTCCCGAGGGGAGAGGGAGCTATCCGGGCGGGCATTCATCTCCATCGGCACCGGCACGCTCGCGATCCGCCGCCATTGCCCAGTCCACAGGCGCGGGCCAAGGCCACGATGGAGACAGGACGTTACCTCTGTCCTACGCTAATACACCGCCAGGACCTCCTGCCGGTGCACCTTGCCTTCCACCGTCACCGCCACCTCATCGCCCTCCTCCCGCCCCAGCAATGCCTGACCCAAGGGTGCGTGGGGCGAGATCACCAGGACATCGTGGCCATCCAGCCTGACCTTGAGTCCCGCTGCATCCGGGCCGAGGAACATCCAGCGGCTGGCCGTCGCGGTGGTCAACTCGACCAGGGCACCGACGCGAATGCCGTCGTTCATGGCCACGGGTGTCAGCGCCCGGTAGGCCGCCAGGGCCAGCTCGATCTCGTGCAGGCGACGGCGTTGGCCATCCGCCAGATAGGCCGCTTCCAGACCGCGGGTGTCGTACTTGTTCTCAGCCTTGCTTTCGCTGTGGGTGGCCGCCTCGTGACTGGCCGCCAGTTGCTGGCTGATGACCTCGCGGTCGGCTTCCAGGGCCTGAAGAATGAGGGGAAGCAGTCGCGCTTTGTCCATGAACCGGTCGCCGGAGCAAAGGGTGCGAGCCTAAGGCCAAAACCCGCTCGCTGCCAGTCCCCGGAGAACGTCCGTCCGGCCATTAGAACCCGCACGCGGGCCACCGGTCAGTACAAGGCAGAATGTAACAGGGCATAACAGATGCACACTCGTACCGGACTTACCTTGCTGGCTCGCGGCGGCTACGCCGCTCGTGGCCTCGTCTATCTCATCATCGGCGTCCTGGCGCTGCTCGCCGCACGCGGCTCCGGCCAGCCGGCGGACAGCCACGACAGCCTGGAAGCCCTGCTCGCCCAGCCCTTCGGACACTTTCTGGTCGGCCTGGTGGTGATCGGTCTGATCGCCTTCGCGGCCTGGCGTATTCTCCAGGCCATCCGCGATGTCGATGACCATGGCAGCAAGCCCAAGGGCCTGGTGATCCGCGCCGGCCTGCTGGTGGGCGGCATCACCTATGGCGCCCTGGCCTTCTTCGCCCTGGGGCTGCTGATCAGCGGTCTGCGCCAGAGCGGTGGTTCGGGTGGGGAAACCAACGACCTGCTGCAGATGATCCTCGGCTGGCGCTATTCCAATCTGCTGGTCTACGTCGCCGCACTGATCCCCCTGGGGGTGGGCCTCGCCCATTTCGTGAAGGGCTGGAAGGCCAGCTTCGAACGTTATCTCCAAGCCAGTCCCGAACAGCTGCGCCTGATTCGGCCCATCGGTCGCTTCGGCCTGATCGCTCGGGGCGTGGCCTTCGTCGAGATCGCCGTCCTGCTGGTGGTCAGCGGTTCGCGCTACCAGGCGCTGCATCCGCCGGGCATGAAGGACGCCCTGAACGGCCTGCAGAATCTACCCTTCGGCGGACTGGTGTTGTCGGTGGTAGGCCTGGGCCTGATTGCCTTTGCCTTCTACAGCTTCGCGGAAGCCTGGTGGCGGCGTATCGAGATGGACCTGCCGGATGTGGGCGGCTCGCTGCGCCAGGTGCTGCCACGCTAGGCCCGCACCAGACGTTCATACATCGCGGGCCAGTGGCTGGGTGGCTGTCCGTCCAGAGCATCTAGTAGTCGTCCGGACAGTGAGCGAAAGACGGGCGGCGGGCGCCAACCCATGCTGGGAGACGCTCCGCCACGCGGCCAGCCGTACCACCAGGTTGCCGCCCAGACAGCGCGGCTCAGAGATCTACGGATGATCGCTCGAACATCTTCCGAGCGGCGCCGATGGATGACCGCTAGGCCTCCACCTGGCTCCACTGTTTGTTCAGCCGCTTGTCCGACACCGGCATCCGCGTGCCCAGCTGCTGGGCCCAGAGCGACACCCGATACTCTTCCAGCATCCAGCGATAGAGCTCTAGGTTGGCGTCGCGCTTGCCCTCCTGACCATGCTTGGCGGCGCGGGCGCGATACTGCTCCCAGAGACCGGCCAGCTCGCCGCTCCAGACGCGATCGCGCTGCACCTGGCCGCCGAGCTTGTCGAAGCGCTGCTCGATGGCCTTCAGGTAGCGTGGATACTCCTTGAGCCATTCCAGCGGCGTATCGCGGACGAACCCGGGATAGACCAAGCTACCCAGCTGCGCCTTGATGTCGTTGAGGGCCACCGCCTGGGCCAGGTCGATGCGACCCTTGAATTTCTTCTGCAGGCCATGCCAGAGCTTGAGGATCTCCAGGGTCAGGCGCGCGATGCGTTCGGCCTGCTCGGTCCAGCCCGCCTTGCGCCGTTCGGCCAGCGAGGCCAGGCCGGCGCCATCGCGGGGCAGCTCGGCGTCGTCGGCGAGGATGGTGGCGTCCAGGCTGGCCAGCAGGATGTCTTCCACCAGGGCCTCCGGCCGGCCCAGTTCGCGGTGCAGCAGGCCCAGCTCGGTGAGCCCGGGCAACTTGCCGCGCAGGAACTTGGCCTGTTCCGCCAGTTGCTGCAGCAGCAGTCGCTGCAGGGCGCGGCGGTGCTGGTAGCGGGCTTCGGCCTGGGTGGCGAAGCGGCCTTCGCGCACCGTGCCCTGCTCGTCCACCAGCGCCGGATAGACCGTCATGGAAAGGCCGGCCACCTGCTGCTGGGTCTTGGCCGCCACCTCGGCGAAGGCCTTGGCCTCCACCGGGCGCTGCTCCTGGCGTTTCTGCGTCGGCAGCGCCAGGGCCGCCTGGCTTTCCTGGGCGAAGCGCGCCGTCACCTCGGCCAGGTCGCGGCCCTCGCCCAGCGGCTTGCCCTGGGCATCGACCACCTCGAGATTCATGCGCAGGTGCGGATCCAGGCCGGCTTCGGCCTCCGGCCAAGCGTCGTCGGGGATGCGGGCACCGGTCATGCGCTGCAGTTCGCGTCCCAGCGCCTCGTGCAGCGAGCCCTCGCCGAAGGGGATCTTGTCCAGCGCCGCGCGAACGAAATCCGGTACCGGGACGAAGTTCTTGCGCAGGGCCTTGGGCAGGTTGCGCACCAGGGCCACGCAGCGGTCATAGAGCAACCCTGGCACCAGCCAGTCGAGGCGCTGGGGCGGCAGCTGTGGCAACAGTGGCGCCGGCACCCGCAGAGTGACGCCGTCACGCGGATGGGTCGGGTCGAATTCGTAGGACAGCGGCAGGGTCAACTCGCCCAGGCGCAGGGTGTCCGGATACTGGGCGGCGGTGACCTCGCTGGCTTCGCGGGCAAGGACGTCTTCCTCGCGCATGATCAGCAGATCGGGCTGCTTGGTGCTTTCGCGGCGATACCAGCTGTCGAAGGTGGCAGTCTGGTAGACGTCCGCCGGCAGACGCGCGGCATAGTAGTCAAACAGGGTTTCCTCGTCGGCGAGGATGTCGCGGCGGCGGGCCTTGGCTTCCAGTTCGTCCAGCCGCTCCAGCAGCGCCCGGTTGGCGGCCAGGCACTTGGCGCGACTGTTGATCTCGCCGCGCACCAGGCCCTCGCGGATGAACAACTCGCGGGCAGCGGGCGGATCTACGGGGCCGAAGTGCACCGGGCGACGACCGACCACGATCAGGCCATAGAGGGTGACCTGCTCATAGGCCACCACCTGGCCCCGCTTCTTCTCCCAGTGGGGTTCGAGGTGGGTCTTCTTGACCAGGTGCCCCGCCACCGGCTCGATCCAGTCCGGTTCGATCTTGGCCACCATGCGGGCGAACAGCTTGGTGGTCTCCACCAGCTCCGCGGCCATGATCCAGGTGGGTTTCTTGCGGCCGATGACGCTGCTGGGATGGATCCAGAAGCGCCGCTGGCGCGCGCCCAGGTAGTCGCCATCCTCGCTCTTCTGGCCAATCTGGCTGAGCAGACCGGCGAGAATGGCCTTGTGCAGCGCCGCGTAACCACGGGCGCGTACCGCCGCCTCGCTGGCTTCGGCCTGTTGCTGGGCCTTGGCGTTGACGTGCTTGTCGGTGGTCGGCGCGGGTTTGTGGGTGCCCTCCGCGGCTGCTGGCGCTGGACTTTCGGCCTTGCGCACCTGGAGCCCCAGTTCGCGGCACAGCAGGGTCAGCTGGCGATGGGCATCGCGCCACTCGCGCAGCCGCAGGTAGTTGAGGAAGTGCTTGCGGCACCAGCTGCGCAGGGCGTTGGAACCCAGCGCCTGGCGTTGCTCTTCGAAGCCGTGCCAGAGATTGACCAGGGCGGCGAAATCCGAATCCGGGTCCTTCCACTGGGCGTGGGCCTGATCGGCCTGGGTCTGGCGGTCCGCCGGGCGCTCGCGCGGGTCCTGCACGGACAGCGCGCTGGTGACGATCAGCACCTCGGCGAGACTGCCCTGCTCGGTCGCCTCCAGCAGCATGCGCCCCAGCCGCGGATCGACGGGCAGGCGCGCCAGTTGCCGACCCAGGGGCAGCAGGCGGCCTTCGACATCGACCGCCGAAAGTTCCTGCAACAGGGTGAAGCCGTCCTTGATCGCCTTGCCATCCGGCGGCTCGATGAAGGGGAAATCTTCGATGCGACCCAGGCGCAGATGCAGCATCTGCAGGATCACCGCCGCCAGGTTGGTGCGCAGGATTTCCGGATCGGTGAAGGTCGGGCGACCGAGGAAGTCCTCTTCGCTGAAGAGGCGGATGCAGATGCCTGGCTCGACCCGGCCGCAACGACCCTTGCGCTGGTTGGCGCTGGCCTGGGAGATGGCTTCGATGGGCAGTCGCTGGACCTTGGCTCTATAGCTGTAGCGACTGATGCGCGCGGTCCCGCTGTCGATCACGTAGCGGATGCCCGGCACGGTCAGCGAGGTCTCGGCGACGTTGGTGGCCAGCACAATCTTGCGCCCGGGACGCGGCTGGAAGATCTTCTGCTGCTCGGCCGGCGTCAGTCGGGCATAGAGCGGCAGCACCTCGGTGAATTTCAGCTGGGCCTTGCGCAGGACCTCGGCGCAGTCGCGGATTTCGCGCTCGCCGGGCAGGAACACCAGTACATCGCCCGGGCGCTGACCGACGCTGCGCTCGTGGGCCTCGATCTCGTCCAGCGCCTGGAGGATGCCCTGGTCCACCGAGAGATCGTCCACCAGCCGTTCGCCGTCTTCATCCACCTCGGCGCTGAGCGGGCGGTACCAGGTCTCCACGGGATAGGTCCGCCCGGACACCTCGACGATGGGTGCGCCGTCGAAGTGCCTGGAGAAGCGCTCCAGATCGATGGTGGCCGAGGTGATGATCAGCTTGAGATCGGGACGACGCGGCAGCAGGGTCTTGAGAAAGCCCAGCAGGAAGTCGATGTTGAGACTGCGCTCGTGGGCCTCGTCGACGATGATCGTGTCGTAGCGCTCGAGAAAGCGGTCGTGCTGGGTTTCGGCCAGCAGGATGCCATCGGTCATCAGCTTGATCAGGGTGGCATCGGTGCTCTGATCCTCGAACCGCACCTGATAGCCCACCAGTTCGCCCAGCGGCGAACCCAGTTCCTCCGCCACCCGGGCGCCCACGCTGCGCGCCGCCAGCCGGCGCGGCTGAGTGTGGCCGATCAGTCCCTGCACACCCCTGCCCAGTTCCAGACAGATCTTGGGCAGCTGGGTGGTCTTGCCCGAACCGGTCTCGCCGGCGATCACCACCACCTGATGGCCGGCGATGGCGCGCTTGATCTCCTCGCGCTTGGCGGCGATTGGCAGGGCGTCGTCGTAGCGGATGCGCGGCACGCTGGCACGCCGCGCCTCGACCTTGGCACAGGACGCCTGGAAACGCTCCAGCCACTGGGCTTCGCGGGTCGGATCAGGTTGTTTCTGCAGGGCCTGGAGCTGGCGCCGCAGGCGATGGCGATCGGCGTTGAAGGCCTGATCCAGGTTGGCGGCGAGACGGGCAACGGAGGGGGTATCGGTCATGAAACTCTTTCGACGGCGGTCGCTTGGACCGGTAAGTGTAAAAGAGTTGGGGGGTGCGGCGGGGCTTTACAAGAACGGCGGGTGGAAAACCGCCGGGTTGCCGGCCCCTGCGCGACGCCTGGTCGCGCAGGGGCGGTAGCGCATTAGCGCTTGGCCTGGACGCTGGCCACGTTCAGTTTGGCCGGCGGCGTGCGCAGGGCCATGTCCAGGGACTGCAGGGCCTTCCAGGCGTCCTGTTGCAGATCGGCGGGATCGGCGTGATCGAACTTGATCTTTTCGCCGGCGGCCGGCAGCGGCGGACGGGTGCCGTAGATCAGCGCATAGAAGACCGAGGCGGTCAGGTAGGTGCCGGTAAAGGACGGATGGCTGCCGTCGGGCAGGAACAGCCCCGGCTGCGGCTGATCGGCCAGGGCCTTCTGCCAGGCCTGGCCCACCGGGGCCAGCAGTGCGCCGGTCTCCTTGGCCAGGGGGGTGTAGACGCTGTCCAGCTGCGCCTGCATGGTCGGGTTGTTCTGCCGGGCCCAGGTCAGGTACAGGATCGGCTGGGCGCCGTCCTTGCGCGCCAGATCGGCGATCAGGCGTACGTACTGACGGGTGAGGTCCGGATTCTTCACCGGCATCATGCTGTGATCCTGGATCACCACGTAGTCGTAGTTGGCCTTGGCCAGCTCGTCCTGCACGTCGTGGCGCTTCCAGTGTTCCTCGAGGCTGGCGCCGCTGAAGGTTACATGCTTGACGTCCAGCGGACGCGACTGACCAGCCTCGACGGACATTTGACGGACCATTGCCGGCAGATCGTTGACGAAGGTGTAGCTGTTGCCCACGAACAGGACGCGGATGGGTTCACCGGCCTGGACCTGACCGAGCACGCTGGAGCCCAGCAGGAAGAGGCCCAGCACGGCCTGGCGTACGCTAATTCGCATGGTGTGTCCTCAAGGAAAGAGGTCGGAGAGATGACGGCAAAATGCCGCCTGCGGTTTATACCCGAACCTCTTGCGAAAACCATGCTTGGAAACCAGCGGCACTGCTACCAGTCGACGAGAGGTAGCGGCGCAGGGGACGTAGCGACGTCCTGTTACGCCTTCTTGAGTTCGGCGTCACGCAGTTCACGACGCAGGATCTTGCCGACGTTGGTGGTCGGCAGGCTATCGCGGAATTCCACCAGTTTGGGTCGCTTATAGCCGGTGACGTTGTCGTGCATGTGCTTGAGCACCTGCTCGGTAGTCAGGGACGCACCGGGCTTGGGCACCACGAATACCTTGATCTTCTCCCCCGCCACCTCGTCGGGAATGCCGATAGCCGCGCACTGCATCACCCCGGGCAGCTGGGAGAGCACCTCTTCCAGCTCGTTGGGATAGACGTTGAAGCCGGACACCAGAATCATGTCCTTCTTGCGATCGACAATGCGCAGGTAACCATCCGGCTCGATCACGGCGATGTCGCCGGTACGCAGCCAGCCCTCGGCATCCAGCACCTCGGCGGTGGCCTCGGGTCTCAGCCAGTAGCCTTTCATGACCTGGGGGCCCTTGACGCACAACTCGCCGGGGGTGTCGAAGCCCTGGGCCACGCCATCGGCATCCACCACCTTGCAGTCGGTGCCCGGCACCGGCATGCCGATGGTGCCCAGCCGGCGACGCTCCAGCGGATTGAAGCTCACCACCGGACTGGTCTCGGTCATGCCGTAGCCTTCGCAGATGCCGCAGCCGGTGACCTCTTCCCAGCGCAGGGCCACGGATTGCTGCAGCGCCATGCCGCCGGAAAAGGTCACCTTGAGCTGGGAGAAATCCAGCTGGCGGAAATCCTCGCTGTTGCACAGGGCGGCGAACAGGGTGTTCAGACCGACGAAGCCGTTGAAGCGCCACTGCCTGAGTTCCTTGACCAGCGCCGGCAGGTCGCGCGGATTGGTGATCAGGACATTGTGGTTGCCCTGGATCAGCATGGCCATGCAGTGAATGGTGAAGGCATAGATGTGGTAGAGCGGCAGCGGCGCGATCATGACCTGGGCACCGCCGCCCAGGTACTTGGTCATCAGCACCTGGCACTGCAGCATGTTGGCCACCAGATTGCGGTGGGTCAGCATGGCGCCCTTGGCGATGCCGGTGGTGCCGCCGGTGTACTGCAGCACGGCGACGTCCTCCGCCGCAGGGTCGGCGTCGACGAAATCGACGTGCTCGCCCTTGGTCATGGCATCGACGAAGCGGATGGAATGGGGAATGCGATAGGCCGGCACCATCTTCTTGACATGGCGGACCACGGCGTTGACCAGCAGGCGCTTGAAGGTCGGCAGCAGGTCACCAACCTCGGTGATGATGACGTGGCGGATATCGGTCTGCGGCAGCACCTGTTCGGCCAGGTGCGCCATGTTGGCCAGGCAGACCAGCGCCCGGGCGCCGGAATCCTTGAACTGGTGCTGCATCTCGCGGGCGGTATAGAGGGGGTTGGTGTTGACCACCACCAGGCCGGCGCGCATGGCGCCAAAGACCACCACCGGGTACTGCAGCACGTTGGGCATCTGCACGGCGATGCGATCGCCGGGTTGCAGGTCGGTGTGCTTTTGCAGATAGGCGGCGAACTGGCCGGACAATTCATAGAGTTCGCGGTAGCTCAGCGTCCGCCCCAGATTGCTGAACGCCGGGCGCTCGGCGTAGGTCTGGCAGGCCTCGCGAAATACCGCCAGGACGTTGCGATAACGGTCCAGGTCTATGTCTGTCTGGATGCCCTCGGGATATTTGTCACTCCAGAAATTCGGCATCATGCAGCCCGCTCCCGCTCTATGGTTATTGTTCGTTGGCGTGCCGTGATCAGCGCTGAACCGGCCCTGCGAGCCTAGCAGCTTTGCCTAGCCCGCAACAGCATCAATATCCGCCCTTAACGTCACATAATGACCATATGGTCAATTACGGTCACGCTCTCTGCCGGCTTTTCCGGGAGGTGATTAGCCTCCGGCGGCGAGGCTGGGTAGAATGCCCGGCTTCGCGGCGTCCGCCGCCCTGTCACAGCTGCCGGAGCGCTTCATGAGCCTGACCGAAAACATCCCTTATGAAGCCCTCGAAATCGGCCAGAAGGTGACCGTGACCCGCACCATCGAGGAGCGCGACGTGCTGCTGTTCGCCGCCGTCTCCGGCGACTGCAACCCACTGCACCTGGACCCCGAATTCGCCGCCAAGACGCTGTTTCGCGAGCCCATCGCCCACGGCATGCTCAGTGGCGCCCTGATCAGCGCCGCGGTGGCCTGCAACCTGCCGGGACCGGGCACCCTCTATGTCGACCAGACCATGACCTTCGAAAAGCCGGTCAAGCTGGGCGATACCCTGACGGTCGAAATCGAGGTGCTGGAAAAGCTGCCGAAGTTTCGCGTGAGCCTGGCTACCCGGGTGTTCAACCAGCACGGGGACAAGGTCGTCGACGGCGTCGCCAAGGTGGTCGCGCCGCGCAAGCCGGTGCAGGTGCAACAGGTGGAACTGCCCCCCGTCACCGTCGGCTGAGCCACCCTTCCCCGCTTCAACTCAGATCGGCCAGGCCTCGTTGCAGCGGGGCTTGGAGACTGAACTCGCTGAACGCCACTTCCATGCCGCCGCGCTCCGGGGTGCCACAGACCGGGCCGACCCGGTATTCCGCGGCGGCTGGCAGGCTGGCCAGGCGCAGCAGCGGCCAGCGCTGACCGTCGAACGAGGTCTGGACCCGCAGGGTACCCTGGGTCAGGGTGACCCTCAGCCACACCTCCTCTCGCTCACCCAGCGGTGCGCCCACGGCCAGATCCGAGCGTCCCAGGGTCAGGACGCTGAGCAGCTGGGGGGTATCGTCGAAGTAGCCGATGCCGACGCGCAGCCACTGCTGCTCATCGATCCGCACCATCAGCCCGGCGTGGTCGCCCTGGTTCTTGCAGCGCGCCGCCACCCGCAGCTGGGCGGTGAAGCCACTGGTGACCCGGGCGCCGAAGAAGTGGCCGCTGTGGCGCTCGGAGCCGTCGTGGGTCTGACGCCAGAAGTCACTGTGGCGATCGGTGATGACCCGCAGCCGCTCGGGCTCGGCCAGCCAGGTCTCGGGTTCATTGATCCATTGGCAGATGTCGAACATGGGGCTCTCCTCGCGTGCTCGCGCTTGGAGTCCCGCCTGCCCCGCAAGTTCGTCTAGACCCCACCTTTGAGAATGGCGGCGGCGATCTGGCCGAGGCCGATTTCCTGCTCCACCGCGCCGAGCTTCATGGCTTCCTTGGGCATGCCGTAGACCACGCAACTGTCTTCGTCCTGGCCGAGGGTCCGGCCGCCGACGTCACGCAGCTCCTTGAGGCCGCGGGCGCCGTCATCGCCCATGCCGGTCATGATGATACCCAGGGCATTGCTGCCGGCGGCCCGCGCCACCGAGCGGAACAGCACATCCACCGAGGGGCGATGGCGACTCACCGGCGGACCGTCGACCACGTCCACCTGATACTGGGCACCACTGCGCTTGAGCAGCATGTGGCGACCGCCCGGGGCGATCAGCACCCGCCCCGGCAGGACCCGATCGCCATGCCGGGCTTCGCGCACCTCCAGCTCGCAGAGGCGATCCAGGCGCTCGGCGAAGGCGGCGGTGAAGCGCTCGGGCATGTGCTGGACCACGACGATGCCCGGGCAGACCCGTGGCAGTGAGGTCAGCACCGCTTCCAGGGCCTGGGTCCCGCCGGTGGAGGTACCCAGGGCGACGATGCGCTCGGTGGTGCGCGCCATGGCCGGGCTGCCGCCGGCCGGCAGGATGGCGTCGGCGCTGAGCTTGGGCGTCGGCACCACCGGCACGCCACGGGGGCGCCAGGCGCTTGAGATTGGCCCGGGCGGCGGCCTTGACCGCGCTGGTGAGGTCGTCCGAGGCGTCCTTGAGGAACTGCTTGAGATTGGCCTGGGGCTTGGTGACGATGCTGACCGCCCCGGCGGCCATGGCCTGCAGGGTGGTGGCGGCGCCCTTCTCGGTCAGGGTCGAGCAGATCACCACCGGGGTCGGACGCTCGGCCATGATCTTCTTGAGAAAGGTGATGCCGTCCATGCGTGGCATCTCCACGTCCAGCACGATGACGTCGGGCCACTGCTTGCGCATCTTGTCCTGGGCGAACACCGGGTCGGCGGCGACCCCCAGCACCTCGATGGCCGGATCCTCCGCGAGACTCTGGGCGAGCACCTGCCGCACCACGGCGGAGTCGTCGACGATAAGGACCTTGATCTTGTTCATGGAGTAATTCTCGTAAGCGGCGGAACATAGGGTAGCTCCACCTGTTGCATGAGCACCCGGCCGTCGACGAGGTCCAGGGACAGTTTGCGATGGCCGGCGCCGCGGACATGGGTCCGCACCGAATGGATACCGGCCTGGGCCAGCTGCGCCAGCGCCGCCTCGACGTTGACGTCGCCGATGCTGCGGACGCGATCGCGCAGGAGCTGGGGAAACATGTTGCCGCCGCCGTAGAGGTGCACCTGGTAACCGGGCAGATCACCGCCGTGGCGGGCGATCGCCCCCAGCAGCAGCTGCAGGGATTCGTCGACATAGTGACCGTCGGCGGGCGCGCCGGGCACGGCGCGCTGGCGCGTGGGCAACAGCGCATGGGTCATGCCGCCGAGACGGCGCCGCGGGTGCCAGAAGACGAAGGACACGCAGGAGCCCAGGATGGTCCGGATCCGCACCTCGCCCTGGCCGAAATACCATTCGCCTGGACGCAGAAACAGCTCCGGCGCGGCTGCCATGGCTAGAGCGGACGTTGATAGATGGAAGGACTGACCATTTTCAGGGCGTCGGTCACCCCATTGAGGCTCTCGGAATGACTGACGAAGAAGTAGCCCCCGGGTCGCAGGTGGCGGACCAGGCGGGCCACCACCTGGCGCTTGGTGGGCACGTCGAAGTAGATCATCACGTTGCGCAGGAAGATGATGTCGAAGGTGCCCAGCTCCGGCAGCGAATTGTTCAGATTGATCTGGCGAAAGGCGATCCGCGCGGTCAGGCGCGGATCCACCAGAAAGGTGCCGTCGTTGTCGCCCACGCCCTTGAAGCAGTAGCGCCGCAACAGCGCCGGCGGGATGTTCTCGGCTTCGGCGAGCGGATACTGGGCATTGCGCGCCTTGGCCAGCACCCGGGTGCTGAGGTCGGAGGCGACGATTTCCCAGGGCCGCTCGCCCAGTCCTTCGGCCAGAGTCATGGCCAGCGTATAGGGCTCCTCGCCCGAGGAGCAGGCGCCGCTCCACAGCCGCAGCGGCTGGCGCCTTTCCCAGTTCGGCAGCACCTGCTCGCGCAGGAAGTCGAAGTGCTTGGGCTCCCGAAAGAAATAGGTTTCGTTGGTGGTCAGCAGATCGACCGCCATCTGGCATTCCGCCTGGTCGCGCTGGATCAGCTGGAAATAGGCGTCGTAGCTGGGCGTGCCGCGCTGGCGCACGCGCTTGGCCAGGCGACCGCTCACCAGCGGGCGCTTGGCATCGGACATGCTGATGCCGGCGACCCGGAAGATGAAGCTGCGAAACTGGCGGAATTCGCTGTCGGTCAGCGCGGGGAGTTCCATGGTTCGCGACTCAGGCAGCCGTCATGGCGGCGAGCTGGGCGAGATCGTCTGCGCCCAGCACCCGATCCATGTCGAGCAGGATGACGAAACCGGCACCCTGCTTGGCCATGCCGAGGATGAAATCGGTGCGGATCGAAGCGCCGAAGCGCGGCGCCGGCTCGATGCCGTCGGCGCCGATCTCCAGCACCTCGCAGACCGCGTCCACCACGATGCCGAACACCTGGGGGCCACCGTCGACCTGGATCTCCAGCACCACGATGCAGCTGCGGCGGGAGGTCTCGGTCACCTCGTTGCGAAAGCGCACGCCGAGGTCCATGACCGGCACGGCGGCGCCGCGCAGGTTGATGACGCCACGGATGGCCGGCGGCAGCATGGGCACCGTGGTGACCGCGCCGTACTCGATGATCTCCCGCACGCAGCCGGTGTTCACGCCGTAGAGGTCACCGGCGAGCTGAAAGGTCAGAAACTGGCGCAATAGCATCAGGCTTGCTCCTCGAAACGGGCGAAACCGGCCGGCACGCTGCCACGGGGCGCGCGACGGGGCGAGTCGATCAGCGCCGAGGCGCGCTCGGCCAGGCTCGACCCCGAGCGCTTGGCGCCGGGACGGGCGACCTGCTGGGCCACCGGCGAACCGCTCAGGGTGAAGTATTCCATCATCTGCTGGAGCTGCTCGGCCTGGCCGCTCATCTCCTCCGCGGTGGCGGCCAGCTCTTCGGACGCCGAGGCGTTCTGCTGGGTGATCTGGCTCAGTTGCAGCATGGCGCCATTGATCTGCTCGACCCCGGCGCTCTGCTCTTCGGAGGCCGCGGTGATTTCCTGCACCAGGTCGGAGGTCTTGTTGATGGAGGGCACCATCTCGGCCAGCAGCGATCCGGCGCGCTCGGCCAGGGCCACACTGCTCTTGGCCACGGTGCCGATTTCCTGGGCGGCGACCTGGCTGCGTTCGGCCAGCTTGCGCACCTCGGCGGCCACCACGGCGAAGCCTTTGCCGTGCTCGCCGGCGCGGGCGGCTTCGATGGCGGCGTTGAGCGCCAGCAGGTTGGTCTGGTAGGCGATGTCGTCGACGATGCCGATCTTCTCGGCGATGGTCTTCATGGCCACCAGCGTCTCGCGCACGGCCTGGCCGCCCTCGTCCGCTTCACGCGCGGCCTTGCCGGCCATGCCGTCGGTGACCTTGGCGTTCTCGGTGTTCTGGGCGATGGAAGCCGACATCTCCTCGATGCTGGCGCTGGTCTCCTCGACGGAGGCGGCCTGCTCGGTGCTGGCCTGGCTCATGCTCTGGGCAGTGGCCGAGACCTCTTCCGAGGCGCTGGCCAGGCCATCGGCCGAGCTGCGCACGTCGCTGATGATCTGCGCCAGGGTGGTGGTCATGGTACGCACGGAGGCCAGCATGCTGGTGGTGTCGCCTTCGCGGGTCGCCACCTCGACGCTCAGATCGCCGCGGGCGACGCGCTGCACCACCTCGGCGGCATAGGCCGGTTCGCCACCCAGCTGCCGGATCAGGCTGCGGGTGATCAGATAGCCGAGCAGGACGGCGATCAGGGTCGCCACCGCGCCAATCACCAGCATCAGGTTGCGGGCATCGACGTAGGCGTCGGTCGCCGCTTCACCGGCTTCCTGCATGCGCTGGGCCTGCAGATCGTTCAGGGCGCCGAGGGCGGCGACCAGCTCGTTGTTGTTGGGCGCGAAGACATTCAGCAGATAGTCCCGGGCCTGGCCACGGTCGGTGTCGAGCAGGCGAAAGAATTCGCCGTACTTGTCCTGCAGGCGCTGACGCGCGTCCGTGGCAGCGGCCAGCTTCTGCTTGCCATCCTCACTGACGATCTTCTTTTGCAGATCGGCGAGTATCTCTGCGTTGCCGGAGCGGACCTTGGCGATGTCTTCCTTGGTCTTGGCCAGGGCGCGCTCATCGTCCAGCAGCAGCAGGTTGCGCATCAGGCGGCCGCTGTCCAGGGTGTTACGCACCAGGGTGTTGGCCTGGACGGTCATGGGGAAACGGAATTTCGACATGTTGTCGGCCGAGTCCTTCATGGTGCCCATGTTCAGCAGGGCGACACCCATGACCAGCAGCAGCATCAGGATGGCAGCCCCGAAGCCGATCGCCAGCTTGGTCGAGACGCGAAGTGTGTTCAGCATGGTGGAAGCGCCTCCGGC
The DNA here is from genome assembly GCF_031453735.1 of Pseudomonas sp. SORGH_AS_0199. Taxonomy (NCBI): domain Bacteria; kingdom Pseudomonadati; phylum Pseudomonadota; class Gammaproteobacteria; order Pseudomonadales; family Pseudomonadaceae; genus Pseudomonas; species Pseudomonas sp. SORGH_AS_0199. The sequence goes on along the minus strand of NZ_JAVJAE010000001.1, from coordinate 2,533,635 downwards.
GCCGATTGAAACTGCTTCGTTTAAGAGGCGCCGGTTACCGTCGCCCATGGCAATGCGGGGTCTTTCAGCTGGCGGCCTGGGCCAGGTTCGCCAGTTCCTGTACGTCGAGGACCTGGGCCACGTCGAGCAGGGTCAGGAAGCCGTCTTCGGACTTGACCATGCCGGCGATGAAGTGCGGCGCCAGGCGACTGCCAAAGGCCGGCGCCGGACGGATGTCCGCCGCGGCGATTTCCAGCACCTCGCTCACCGCATCCACCACCACGCCCAGCACCTGGGTGTCTTCGTCGGCGCACACTTCCAAGATCACGATGCAGGTCCGCGGGCCGACCCGGGTCGGTCGGCCGCCGAAGCGGGCCTCCAGATCCACCACCGGGACCACCGCGCCGCGCAGATTGATCACCCCACGAATGCAGGCCGGCATCAGCGGGACCTGGGTCAGTTGGCCGAACTCGATGATCTCGCGCACCGCGAGGGTATCCACCGCATAGGTCTCACCGTCGACCACGAAGGTCAGGTGCTGATGGCCAAGGTGTTCGTGGGCGATGTCGCCAAGGGTCAGGGCAGTCATGAAGCCATTACTCCGGGAAGCGGACGTAACCGTCCGGCAGGCCGCCCGCGGCCATCTGGGGACGACGCAGGGTCGGCTGGGCCGTACGGCTCGCGGCCGGGCGCGTCTGCTCGATGGCACGCTCCAGGTCCTGGACCGCACGACCATCGCCGGTGTGGAAGAAGCCCATCAGGCGCTGCAGCTGCTCGGCCTGACCGCTCATTTCTTCGGCGGTCGCGGCCAGCTCTTCCGAGGCCGAGGCGTTCTGTTGGGTGATCTGGTTGAGTTGCAGCATGGCGCTATTGATCTGAGTGACTCCGCTACTCTGTTCTTCGGACGCCGCGGCGATTTCCTGTACCAGATCGGAGGTCTTGCTGATGGACGGTACCATTTCGTCGAGCAGTGACCCGGCGCGCTCGGCCAGGGCCACACTGCTCTTGGCCACGGTGCCGATTTCCTGGGCGGCGACCTGGCTGCGTTCGGCCAGCTTGCGCACCTCGGCGGCCACCACGGCGAAGCCTTTGCCGTGCTCGCCGGCGCGGGCGGCTTCGATGGCGGCGTTGAGCGCCAGCAGGTTGGTCTGGTAGGCGATGTCGTCGACGATGCCGATCTTCTCGGCGATGGTCTTCATGGCCACCAGCGTCTCACCCACCGCTTCGCCACCTTCGTTGGCCTCGCGCGCGGCCTTGCCGGCCATGCCGTCGGTGACCTTGGCGTTCTCGGTGTTCTGGGTGATGGAGGCCGACATCTGCTCTACGCTGGCGCTGGTCTCCTCGACCGAGGCGGCCTGTTCGGTGCTGGCCTGGCTCATGCTCTGGGCGGTGGCGGAGATCTCTTCCGAGGCGCTGGCCAGGGCATCGGCCGACAGGCGCACGTCGCCGATGATCTGGTTCAGCTTGCCGACGGTGCCGTTGATCGATTCCTTGAGTTCCAGCAGCTGACCCTGGTAGTCACCGCGCACGGTACGGCTCAGGTCGCCCTGGGAGAGCCCGGCCATGACGCCCATGGCTTCGTTGACCGGCGCCACGATGGCATCGAGTGTACCGTTGATCCCGGCGACGATGCGGCGGAAGTCACCCTGGTGGGCAGCGGCATCGGCACGGGTGTCCAGGCGACCGGCCATGGCCGCCTGGCTCAGCTGGTTGGCGTCCTCGACCAGGCGCTGGATGTTGCCGCGGACCTGCTCGAGGTTGTCGTTGATGACCGCCTTCTGCCCGGGGAAGCGCTCCAGCGCCACCGACAGATCGCCTTCGCCGAAGCTCTTGACGCAGGCCATGGCCTTTGCCGAATCGCTCAGGTGGCCGGCGACCATGCCGTTGACCCCTTCGGCCATGTTGCGATAGGCGCCCTGGAAGCGCTCGGCCGGAATGCGCACCACGGTTTCGCCGCGGTCATGGGCAGCCGACATACTGCTCATTTCGCTGATCAGGCTGCGCAGGGTGGTGACCATGTTCTGCATGGCCGCCATCAGGCTGGTCTTGTCGTCGTCGCGCAGCTTGATGTCGTCCGGCAGATCGCCGGCGGCCACGCAGCCGGCCAGGGTCGCCACCGCCGCGGGCTCACCGCCCAGCTGACGCAGCAGATTGCGGGTGATGAAGAAGCCCAGCAGGGCCACCGCCAGCAGGGTCGCCAGGGCAATGCCCAGGGCCAGCCAGGTGGCCTCGACCTTGGTCTTCTGGGCGACCTGCACACCTTGCAGCGCCAGGGTCTGGTTGTAGCCTACGTGCTCGTCGAGGGCCTTGTTGATCGCCAGCATCACGTCGGTGCGGCTGCGCATCAGGGCCTGGGCGTCTTCGTTGCGATTTTGCCGCGACAGGGCGATGACCTGGTCGCCGAGGCTGAACAGCGCCGTAAAGGCGGCGCGATCGGCGACCAGCAGGCCACGGTCGCGGTCGTCCGAGACCAGCGTCTCGTACTTGCCGAGATTCTGGCCGATGCGCTCCTTGGCCGCGGCCAGGTCCTGCTCGACGGTGGTCATGGTTTCGGCGCTGGTCGACAGCACGTGGCGATAGATGCCCACCACGTAGTCGGAGCGGCTGTCGTTGACCTCGCCGAGCGCCTTGAGGCTGGGAACGGTGTTGTCGTTGCCGTAGTTGGCTGCCTGGAACACCTGGTCGATTTCGTATTGCCCGGTGCCGGCCAGCACCAGGATGCCCAATAATGCGGACAGCACCAGCAGCAGCATTTTCTTGATGACGGTCATGTCGATGGTCTCAAAAAGGCCACCTGCAGGTGGCCGTTGGATAGGGGTCAGGATTCGAAGGAGACGTAGCCGTCAGGCACGCCCGAGGTACCCGTACGCAGGGCCTTGCCCGGGACCTGCATGGCCTTGGGCCGCGAGGCCTCCAGCGCGCGTTCCAGGTCCTGTACCACCCGGCCTTCGCCGGTATTGAAGAAGCCCATCAGGCGTTGCAGCTGCTCGGCCTGGGTACTCATTTCCTCGGCGGTGGCAGCCAGTTCTTCGGACGCCGAGGCGTTCTGCTGGGTGATCTGGCTCAGTTGCAGCATGGCGCCGTTGATCTGGCTCACCCCGCTGCTCTGTTCTTCGCTGGCCGAGGCGATTTCCTGCACCAGGTCGGAGGTCTTGCTGATGGACGGCACCATCTGCTCCAGCAGGGTGCCGGCGCGTTCGGCCAGGGCCACGCTGCTCTTGGCCACGGTGCCGATTTCCTGGGCGGCGACCTGGCTGCGTTCGGCCAGCTTGCGGACCTCTGCAGCCACCACGGCGAAGCCCTTGCCGTGCTCGCCGGCACGGGCCGCTTCGATGGCGGCGTTGAGCGCCAGCAGGTTGGTCTGGTAGGCGATGTCGTCGACGATGCCGATCTTGTCGGCGATGGTCTTCATGGCCACCAGGGTCTCGCCGACCGCCTGACCGCCCTCCCCGGCTTCCCGCGCGGCCTTGCCGGCCATGCCGTCAGTGACCTTGGCGTTCTCGGTGTTCTGGGTGATGGAGGCCGACATCTGCTCGACGCTGGCGCTGGTCTCCTCGACCGAGGCCGCCTGTTCGGTGCTGGCCTGGCTCATGCTCTGGGCGGTGGCGGAGATCTCTTCCGAGGCGCTGGCCAGGGAGTCGGCCGACAGGCGCACGTCGCCGATGATCTGGTTCAGCTTGCCCACGGTGCCGTTGATCGACTCCTTGAGCTCCAGCAACTGCCCCTGGTAGTCACCGCGTACGGTGCGGCTCAGGTCGCCCTGGGAGAGCCCGGCCATCACGCCCATGGCTTCGTTGACCGGCGCCACGATGGCGTCGAGGGTGCCATTGATGCCGGCGACGATGCGGCGGAAATCGCCCTGGTGGGCACTGGCATCGGCGCGGGTGTCGAGACGACCGGCCATGGCCGCCTGGCTCAGCAGATTGGCGTCTTCGACCAGGCGCTGGATGTTGCCGCGGACCTGTTCGAGGTTGTCGTTGATCACCGCCTTCTGGCCGGGGAAGCGTTCCAGCGCCACCGACAGATCGCCTTCGCCGAAGCGCTTGACGCAGGCCATGGCCTTTGCCGAATCGCTCAGGTGGCCGGCGACCATGGCGTTGACGCCTTCGGCCATGCCGCGGAAGGTGCCCTGGAAGCGCTCGACGGGAATGCGGGCATCGGTCTCGCCGCGATCATGGGCGGCGGACAGCTGCACCATCTCCGCGACCAGCAGCTGGATGTTGTCGCGCACCTGCTCAAGGTTGTCGTTGATCACCGCCTTCCTGCCGGGGAAACGCTCCAGCGGCGCGGCCAGATCGCCTTCGCCGAAGCTTTTGACGCAGGCCATGGCCTTGGCCGAATCGCTCAGGTGACCGGCGACCATGGCGTTGACGCCTTCGGCGACGTTGCGGAAGGTGCCCTGGAAGCGCTCCAGCGGGATGCGTTTGTCGGTCTCGCCGCGATCATGCTCGCTGGCCATGGTGCTCATCTCCTGCACCAGACCGCGCAGGGTCACCACCATGCGCTGCATGGCGGCCATCAGGCTGGAATCGTCGCCGGCGCGCAGCTGCAGATCGTCGGGCAGGTCGCCCGCGGCGGTGCGGTTGGCGACCTTGGCCACCTCGGCCGGCTCGCCGCCGAGCTGACGCAGCAGGTTGCGGGTGATGAAGAAGCCGAGCAGGCCGATCAGTAGCAGGGTGGCCACGGAGATGCCGACCGACAGCAGCGTGGCCTGATTGAGCGTGCCCTCCGCCAGGTTGGACTGCTCGGTTCCCAGCTTCTGGTTATAGAGGCGATGGGCGTCGAGAACATCACCCACGTGGGTGATGATCTCCTGGTTTTCGCCCAGCAGCCGCTTGACCTCGTCATCCTGGCTGGCGCGCGACAGCGGGATCACCTTGGCCGCGAGCTGGTTGAGCGCGGCGATCGCCTGCCTGTCGTCTTCCCATAGACGCTTGTCGGTGTCGTCGGAGATCTGCCCCTCGTAAGCCTTGAGCGCCTCATCGGTCAGCCGCTGCGATTCGCTGAGTTCCTTTTCGGCCTTCTGGGTGGCGGCATCACCGTCGGCGGCGAGATGGCGATAGATGTTGGTGATGACATCGGCGGAATGGGCGTCGACGGCGTCGATGCCCAGAATGGCCGGCACGGTATCGTTGTTGCCGAAATTGGCCCGTTCGAAGACCTGGTGCAATTGGTAGTAGGCCAGCCCTGCCAGGAGAATGATCCCCAGCAGCGCGGAGAGGACCAGCAGGGACATGCGTTTGGTAACGGTCATGGACTCTAAATCCTTGTCGGTCAGGTCAAGTCGGGTCGGTTCAGTTAGGCCAGCACGGGTGCGAGGACTGGAGCAGCGGTGCCGGTGGACGCGGCTTCGCCAATCAGGCCGGGCACGTTGAGGATCAGCGCCACGGCACCGGTACCCAGGATGGTGAAACCACCGAGGCTGCGGTTGTGGCCGAACAGCGGACCGAGCGGCTTGATCACGGTCTGGAATTCGCCGAGCAGCTGATCGACCACCAGGCCGGCGCGCTGGCCGGCATAGCGCACCACCACCACGTTCTGCCGCCGCGGCGGGGCTTCCTCGATGGTGAACAGCTGGCGCAGGCGCAGCACCGGCAGCACCTCGCCGCGCAGGTCGAGGTAGTCGTTGCCGTTGGCCTGGACACTGGCCGCCTCGGTCAGCTCGATGCACTCCTCCACCGCTTCCAGGGGCACCACGTAGGTGGCCTTGCCGACGCCGATGAGGAAGCCGTCGATGATCGCCAGGGTCAGCGGCAGGCGGATGGTCACCGTGGTGCCGCGGCCCTCCTCGCTGGTGAGGTCGACGCTGCCGCGCAGGGCGGTGATGTTCTTTTTCACCACGTCCATGCCGACGCCGCGACCGGACAGGTTGCTGATCTGCTCGGCGGTGGAGAAACCCGGTTCGAAGATCAGGTTGAACACGTCCTTGTCGGCCAGCACCTGGCCTTCGGCGATCAGGCCGCGCTCGGTCGCCTTGCGCAGGATGCGCTCGCGCGACAGACCGCCACCGTCGTCGGTGACCTGGATGACGATGCTGCTGGCCTCGTGATAGGCGTTCAGCCCCACGGTGCCCTGGGCCGGCTTGCCACGCGCCAGGCGCAGCTCGGCGGATTCGATGCCGTGGTCCATGGCGTTGCGGATCAGGTGGGTCAGCGGATCACCGATCTTTTCCACCACGGTCTTGTCCAGTTCGGTCTCGCCACCGCTGATGCGCAGGGCAATGTCCTTGCCGATTTCCTTGGAGACGTCGCGGACCACCCGCTGGAAGCGGTTGAAGGTGGTACCGATCTGCACCATGCGCAGGGTCAGGGCGGTGTCCCGCACCTCTTCCACCAGGCGCGACAGCACCCCGGTGGATTCCACCAGGGCCGCCAGGCCGCTCTGCTGGGCGATCAGCTGGGTCCCGGCACCGGCGATGATCAGCTCACCGATGAGGTCGATCAGTTGGTCGAGTTTGGTGGCGTCGATGCGGATCAACTGGCCTTCGCCCGCCGGCGCGCGCTGCTCCTTGATCTTGCGCTGCTTGTTCAGGGCCGCATCCACCACCGGCGGATTGACCAGCTGGGCTTCCACCAGGGCTTCGCCAATAGGCTGGCGCGGGGTGGCCGGATCGGCCTGGCGGCGCAGCACCTCGTCCAGCTCGGTGGCGGTCAGGGTGCCGCAGCGCACCAGGATCTCGCCCAGGCGCAGGTCTTCCTCGGCCAGGTCGTCGATCAGCTGGCAGTAGTCGCTGCTGCGGCTGTGCGGCGGCAGGATGCGGATCTGGCTGTCTTCGCGGACGAATTCGAAGGCCGCCTCGATGGTCGCCTTGTCGGCGTCGCTGTCGAAGGCGACCTCGAAGCCCAGGTAGCAGGTCTCCGGATCCATGTCCGCTGCGGCCGGGATGGCATCGGTCAGGGTGACGATGTTGACGATGCGGCCAAAGCTGTTGAGGTAGCGGACGAAGGCCAGCGGATCCATGCCGTTGCGCAGCATGTCCGGACCGAAGCGCAGCGACAGGTGCCAGTGGCCGGCGGCCACGCCATCGACCGGTGCCGCCAGGGTACGGGCGGCAGCGACCGGCTGGGCCGCCTTGGCGCTCGGCTGCAGATAGTGCTCCAGGCGCTGCACCAGCACGGCGCCGGCGGCCTGGAAGTCGGGCTCCGGCTCGCTGCCGGACGACACCCGGGCGATCAGGCCGTTGAGGTGGTCGCAGACCTCAAGGAACAGCGCCGACAGGGTCTCGTCGAAGGCCAGCTCGTTGCTGCGGATCCGGTCGAGTACGCTTTCGGCGACATGGGTGAAGGCCACCACATGGTCCAGACCGAACAGACCGGCCGAACCCTTGATGGTGTGGGCGGCGCGGAAGATGGCATTGATCAGCTCGACATCATCCGGTGCCTGCTCGATCTGCAGCAGCGCGGCTTCCATCTGCTGCAGCAATTCCTCGCTCTCGGCGATGAAGGTCTTGAGAATCTCGTCCATGTTCATGCGGCAACACCTTCCGCGGCGGCCGCGGTAAAGAAGTCGGCAAGACCTGCCAGCTCCAGCAGTTCGGTGACGGCGGGGCTGGGATCGACCAGCTCCAGGCTGCCGCCCAAACGCTGCGCCTCCCGGTGGGCCAGCAGCAGCAACTGCAGCCCGGCCGAATCGAATTCATCGACCTCGGCCAGTTCCAGCGCCACGGTGACCCCGGCGGTCAGGGGCTCCATCAGCAGCGGCTTGCTGTCGGCCGCGGTGTAGATGGTCAGCGGCCCGGTAATGGGCAAGCGGGTACGAACGGCATCGTTCATGGGGGCAGCCTCCAGGGCCATCAGGGCATGATCAGCTTGGAAACCGCCGCCAGCATCTGCGCCGGCTGGAACGGCTTGACCATCCAGGCTTTGGCACCGGCGGCCTGGCCGGCGGCCTTCTTGGCGGCATCGGATTCGGTGGTGAGCATGATCACCGGGGTGAACCGGTAGGCCGGCAGCTTCTTGGCCGCGGTGACGAAGGTGATGCCGTCCATGTTGGGCATGTTCACGTCGCTGATGATCAGGTGCACCTTGCGACCGTCCAGCTTGGTCAGGGCATCGCGGCCGTCGCAGCCTTCGATGACGTCATAGCCCGCGCTTTTCAGGGTCATGGACACCACCTGGCGGATGGAGATGGAGTCGTCGACGATCAGAATGGTCTTGTTGCTCATGACAGCTTTCCTTAAAAGAACGTGATATCGGATTCGGCAGCGGCGGCGGCCGGTCGCTTGCCGTGGTGCACGGCGACCTGCTCGGCCATGGTGTAGGTGCGGGCCAGCTCGGCGAGCCAGCCACGGGTGTCGAGGGTCGGCAGCGGCTGACCGCTGGCAGCCAGGGTGCGACGGTCGATCACCAGGCGCTCGAGGCGCGCCTGGTCGTCACGGATGTGGCCGAGCATCTGGCTGACGCGATCCTGGAATTGCAGGGCGACCAGCACCTCGGCAATGGCGCCGCCCACGGCCGCGGCGTTGTCGGCCAGGGCATCGCTGCGCTCGACCACGTCACGGGTGGTGCCGCCAAAGGCGCCGATGACCTGCTCGATGGTCTCGCCGGACTGGTTCAGGGTGCCGGTGTCGCGTTCGGCGTGGAGCTGGGACAGTTCCAGGGTGCGGGCAATGGCGCCGTTCACCGTTTCCACGGTTTCGCCGATCTTCTGTCCGGTATCGCCGGACAGGGTGGAAAGCTTGCGCACCTCGTCGGCGACCACCGCGAAACCGCGCCCGGCTTCACCGGCCCGGGCGGCTTCGATGGCGGCATTGAGGGCCAGCAGGTTGGTCTGGCGCGCCACGTCGCCGACGTCCTTGGCCATGCTCTTGAGTTGTTCGGTCAGACCGGCCAGGCCGTTGACCTCGTCCAGCAGCGCGCCCTTGCTCGACAGCGCCTCGCGCAGCGAGTGCAGGATGCCGTCGAGCTGGTTCTGGCTGCTGGCCATGAGATTGACCAGGCGATCGCCACCGCCATGATCGGCGCCGGCGACGCTGTGGATGCGGTCGGCCAGTTCGGCGAAGCGACTGGTCAGGCTGACGATTTCCTGCTCGGTGTGGGCCCGCGCCGCTTCGATCTGCTCGGACCATACCGGCAGTACCGCCACGCAGAGGGCTTCGAGTGCCTCGTCCCGACCGCTGGCCGGGCTCTGGCTCACGGCCAGGTCGGCGGCGCGCTCGGCGTGGCGCGCCTGGGCGCGACGCAGCTGCCAGAAGCCCAGACCGGCGGCGAGCACCACCTGGGTGGCACTCAGCGCCAGGGTGGTCGACGTCACGCCGCCCACGAACAGGATCGCGCCGGTACCGCAGGCACCGAGCAATGCAGGGGTGAAGGTAAAGTCGACGAGCGAGGGCGAAGAAGAGGCGTGTTCCACAGGAGGGTACCGGTCTAGACGCCAGCGAAGGCGGGAAGGTGTGACCGGGTTATCAGCTCTGGAACGCTAAACTTTAGCCGCGGACGCTCAACTTATGCTACTAGCATAATGACATCATGATGTTTTCCGCCAGATTTTTCTAGAGCTCATCGCGCCGTTTGGCCCGTGCTAGACGGCCTGCCATGGCGCCGGCCTCCTCCAGAACCTCCCGCACATAGCCCAGATGACGACTCGCGGCCTCGCGCGCCGTTTCCGCTTCACCCGCGACAATCGCCTGGTAGAGCGACCGGTGCTGTTCCAGCAGGCGCTCGCGGGTTTCGCCCCGCTGCGCCTGCATGCCGCCGATATTGGTCACCATGTGATGGCGCAGCAATTCGAACAGGCTGCGGATGCTGTGCAGGTAGACGGCGTTGTGACTGGCCTCGGCGATGGCCAGGTGAAAGGCCGCATCGGCCTCGCCCTCCTCTTCCCGGGTCAGGGTCTCGCGCCGCCGGTAGCAGTCTTCCAGGCGTTCCCAGGCCAGGGTCAGCCGCGCCAGGTCCGGCTCGGTGGCGCGCTGGGCGGCGTAATAGGCACAGGCGCTTTCCAGGGTGTGGCGAAACTCCAGCAGATCGCGGCGGGTTTCCTCGCGGCTTTCCAGCAACGGTAGCAGGGGATCGGTGAAGGCACTGTTGAGCGCCTCGGTGACATAGGTGCCACCGCCCTGCCGGCTGAGCAGCAGGCCGCGCGCGATCAGCTTCTGGATGGCTTCGCGCAGCGAGGGTCGCGATACCCCGAAGCGCTCGGCCAGCACCCGCTCGGCCGGCAGGCGCTCGCCAGGTCGCAGAGAGCCTTCGGCGATCAGCGCCTCCAGGTGCTTGACGATGTCGTCCGACAGACGACGTTGCTTGACCGGTTCGAACCCCATGAAAAACCTCGAAAAATGCCGCGGACGATGGCGGACGTCCGCCAGCCGGGCGGTACTGGCCGACGAAAGTCGCACATCAAGGGGTTTGACAGAGGCAAAGACCCCGCTTAACGTGCGTGAAGTCGCTCTTGTAAATTGGTATTACCAATTTTTGCCACAGGTCGCGATCTTGTGCAACCCCGTCCTGCCGCCTCCCTACAAAAACAATCAAGGAGCACCCGATGGATACCTGGCAACAGATCTATCTCCCCCTGGGCAGCCTGGGCCTTTCGGCCTTCGTCGCCGCCCTGCCCATTCTGTTCTTCTTCGTCGCGCTCGCCGGTCTGAGGCTCAAGGGCCATGTGGCGGGCGCCATCACCCTGGCGATCGCCCTGCTCATCGCGCTGTTCGTCTATCGCATGCCGGTGGACAAGGCGCTGGCCTCGGCCGGCTACGGTTTCCTCTATGGCCTCTGGCCCATCGCCTGGATCATCGTCACGGCGGTGTTCCTCTACAAGCTGACGGTCAAGTGCGGGCAGTTCGACATCATCCGCAGCTCGGTGCTGTCCATCACCGACGACCAGCGCCTGCAGGTGCTGCTGATCGGCTTCTGCTTTGGCGCCTTCCTGGAGGGTGCGGCCGGCTTCGGCGCACCGGTGGCCATCACCGCCGCCCTGCTGGTGGGCCTCGGCCACAATCCGCTGAAGGCGGCCGGGCTCTGCCTGATCGCCAACACTGCGCCGGTGGCCTTTGGCGCCCTGGGCATCCCGACCATCGTCGCCGGGCAGGTGACCGGTATCGACGCCTTCAAGATCGGCGCCATGACCGGTCGCCAGCTGCCGCTGCTGTCGCTGCTGGTGCCGCTGTGGCTGATGTTCATGATGGACGGCATGCGCGGGCTGCGGGAAACCTGGAAGCCGGCGCTGATCTGCGGCGGCACCTTCGCCGTGTTCCAGTACCTGACCTCCAACTTCATCGGCCCGGAACTGCCCGACATCACCTCGTCGCTGGCCGCCATGATCGCCCTCACCGCCTACCTCAAGCTGCGCCAGCCGCAGCAGGCCACCGCAGGCGCCACTGCCGTGGTCAGTGGCGGCGGCGCCGCCATGCTGGGTGGCGGGACCGGCTTCGGCGGCGGCGGCCGGCTGCCTCCTGAGCATCCCCTGGGTACCGTGATCAAGGCCTGGTCGCCGTTCCTGATCCTGACCGTGGTCGTCACGATCTGGACCACCAAGGCCTTCAAGGCGCTGTTCGCCACCGGCGGCGCCCTCTATGCCCTCGTGATCAACGTACCGGTGCCCTACCTGGACAAGCTGGTGCTCAAGACGCTGCCGATCGTAGCCACGCCGACGCCAATGCCGGCGGTCTACAAGCTCGACCTGCTGTCGGCGTCGGGCACCGCCATCCTGATCTCGGCGCTGATCTCCATGGCCATCTTCCGCATCAAGCCCTCGACCGCCCTGGGCGTGTTCAGGGAAACCCTGGTGGAGTTGCGCAAGCCGATCCTGTCGATCGGCCTGGTGCTGGCCTTCGCCTTCGTCGTCAACTACTCGGGCATGTCCACCACCCTGGCCCTGCTGCTGGCCGGTACCGGCGCGCTGTTCCCCTTCTTCTCGCCGCTGCTGGGCTGGCTAGGGGTATTCCTGACCGGTTCGGATACCTCGTCCAATGCCCTGTTCGGCTCGCTGCAGGCGACCACCGCGCACCAGATCGGCGTTTCCGACACCCTGCTGGTGGCGGCCAACAGCTCCGGCGGCGTGACCGGCAAGATGATCTCGCCGCAATCCATCGCCGTGGCCTGCGCCGCCACCGGCATGGTGGGCAAGGAGTCCGACCTGTTCCGTTTCACCGTACGGCACAGCATCGGCTTCGCCGTGCTGGTCGGCTTGATCACCCTGGCGCAGGCCTATGTGTTCACCGGCATGCTGGTGCACTGATCGTGCGTTTCCCGGCGGCGACCCAGGTCGCCGCCGGTCTTCTGGAGCCTTTTCATGATCTCGCGAGCTAGAGACAAACAAGGCGAAAAGGCCTGAGGAAGCGGAGTTTACGAGTGGTAAATGAGCATTCCGAAGGCCTTTTCAACGCGGTTTGGCCGACGCGCAGCAGATTATGAAAAGGCTCTCTTTTAACCGGGCCAACCCGGAGTAGCCTAATGAACGACCTCTTCCACAACGCCGCCCCCAACGCCACCCGCACCGCGCCACCGCTGGCGCCGCCGCGGACCTATCCGCCGCAGAAACCGACCCAGGTCTATCTGTTCGGCACCTGCGTGGTGGACCTCTTCTATCCCGAAGCCGGCATGGACAGCATCCGCCTGCTGGAGCGCGAAGGCATCCGCGTGCATTTCCCCCAGGCGCAGAGCTGCTGTGGTCAGCCCGCCTACACCTCGGGCTACACCGAGGAAGCCCGTGCCGTGGCCCGCACCCAGTTGGCGCTGTTCGCCGAGCCCTGGCCGGTGGTGGTGCCCTCCGGCTCCTGCGCCGGGATGCTGCGCCATCACTACGCCGAGCTGTTCGCCGACGAGCCTGACACCCTGCGGCAGGTAAGGGATCTGGCCGAGCGCACCTACGAACTGGCGGAATTCCTGCTGCACGTCTGCCAGGTCGACTACCAGGATCGCGGCGCCCCGACCAAGGTGGCGCTGCACACCTCCTGCAGCGCCCGCCGCGAGATGCAGACCCACCTGCACGGCCGCGCCCTGCTCGGCCAGCTGCAGGCCGTGGAGCGCGTCGACCATGACCACGAGAGCGAATGCTGCGGTTTTGGCGGCACCTTCTCGGTACGCATGCCGGACATCTCCGGCGCCATGGTGGCGGACAAGACCCGTGCCCTGCAGGACAGCGGTGCGGCCCAGGTGCTCACCGCCGACTGCGGTTGCCTGATGAATATCAACGGCGCCCTGGAAAAGCAGCGCGCTGCCCTGCGTGGCGAACACCTGGCGAGCTTTCTCTGGCGCCGTATCGGAGGTGCCGTATGAACGAGATGCTGAAGATCCCCCTCACCGACATCAACGCGGCGCCCCCCTTCAAGACGCGCGCCCGCCAGGCCCTGGGCGACGACCAGCTCAGACGCAACTTCCGCACGGCCATGGATTCGCTGATGACCAAGCGCCTGGCCAGCATGAGCGATGCCGACGAGCGCGAGCGCCTGCGCGAACTGGGCAATCGCACCCGCGCCCGGGCACTGTCCAAGCTGCCGGAGCTGCTGGAACGCCTGGAAGCCAACCTCAAGCGCAATGGCGTCCAGGTGCACTGGGCCGAGACCACGGCCGAGGCCAATGCCATCGTCCAGCAGATCGCCGAGCGCCATGCGGCCAAACTGCTGATCAAGGGCAAGTCCATGGTCAGCGAAGAAATGGACATGAACCACGTGCTCGGCGCCCAGGGCATCGACTGCCTGGAATCGGACATGGGCGAGTACATCATCCAGCTCGCCGGCGAGAAGCCGTCGCACATCATCATGCCGGCCATCCACCTCAACCGGCAGCAGGTGGGCACCCTCTTCCACGAGCACCTCGCCGAGCCCTACACCACCGACGTCGACGAACTCATCCAGACCGGTCGGCGGGTGCTGCGGCAGAAATTCTTCGAGGCCGACATCGGCATCTCCGGGGTCAACTTCGCCGTGGCCGAGACCGGTACCCTGCTGCTGGTGGAAAACGAGGGCAACGGGCGGATGTCCACCACGGTACCGCCGGTGCACATCGCCGTGACCGGTATCGAAAAGGTGGTGGAGAACCTGCGCGACGTGGTACCGCTGCTGTCGCTGCTGACCCGTTCGGCCCTGGGCCAGCCGATCACCACCTACGTCAACATGATCTCCGGGCCGCGCAAGGCCGAGGAGCTGGACGGACCGCGCGAGGTGCACCTGGTGCTGCTGGACAACGGCCGCAGCCAGGCCTTCGCCGACAGCGAATTGCGCCAGACCCTCAACTGCATCCGCTGCGGCGCCTGCATGAATCACTGCCCGGTCTATACCCGCATCGGCGGCCATGCCTATGGCGAGGTCTATCCCGGCCCCATCGGCGCCATCATCACCCCCCACCTGGTCGGCCTGGAGCAGGCGCCCGACCACCCCAGCGCCTCCTCGCTGTGCGGCGCCTGTGGTGAAGTCTGCCCGGTCAAGATCCCGATTCCGGCGCTCTTGCGGCGCCTGCGCGAAGAGAACGTCAAGGCGCCCAATGCCGAGCCGCACCTGCTGCGCGGCCAGGGCAGCAAGTTCTCCGCCCGGGAGCGCTGGACCTGGCATGCCTGGCAGAATCTCTACACCTCGCCGCTGCTCTATCGCGGCTTCAGCTACCTGGCCACCCGCTTCGGCCGCTTCACCCCCGGCCAGCTCGGCCCCTGGACGGAGCACCACAGCGCACCCAGGCCGGCAGCGCGCTCGCTGCACGAACTGGCCCGCGACCACCTGGAGAAACGCCCATGAGCGCCCGCGACAACATCCTCGCCAAGCTGCGCGGCAGTCTGCAGGGCACCCAGCCGCTGGCGGACACCTTCGACGAAGCCCTGGTGACCGAACCCTGGCGCTATCCACCTGCGGAGCGCGTCGCCCGCCTGCGCACCCTGATGGAGACGGTGCATACCGAAACCCACCTGACCACCGCGGCGGACTGGCCGGCGCTGGTCGAGCGCGTTCTCGCCGAACGGGGTCTGGATCAGCTATTGATCGCTCCCGGCACGCCCCACGGTGCGTGCCTGGTGGAGCGCTGGCAGGGCGACGGCTCACCGCGCTGGAAGGCCTACGATCGCCCCGTGGAAGAGTGGAAGGCCGAACTGTTCAACGACACCCCGGCCAGCCTCACCGGCACTCTTGGCGCCCTGGCCTCCACCGGCAGCCTGGTGCTCTGGCCGGATCGTCAGGAACCGCGCCTGATGAGCCTGGTGCCCCCGCTGCACATCGCCCTGCTCAGGGCCAGCACCGTGGTGGACAACTTCTACGAGTTGCAGCAACAGCACCGCTGGCAGGACGGCATGCCGACCAATGCCCTGCTGATCTCCGGGCCGTCCAAGACCGCCGACATCGAGCAGGTACTGGCGTATGGCGCCCACGGGCCCAAGGATCTGGTGGTGCTGATCGTCGAGGACGAGTGAAGCATCCGACCGGGATGAGTCGGGATAGCCTGGCATTACCCTCGCGTGGAAAACGCTGCGCGGTTTTCCACCCTACGACGTCAGACTAGGCGTAGATACCGTCTTCGCCCCTCAGTGTGCAATCGCTAAAGCAGGGTCGAAAGGCTTGCCCGATTTGAGCACGCCATAGGCGATGGTCAGCAGCTTGCGCATGGCGGCGCAGACGGTTTGTTTACCTTTCTTCCCTCTGGTTTTCAGACGCTCGGCTTGCGCCTTGATAGCCGGGTTGTAGGTCAGCGCCACGACGGCGGGTAGGTATAGCGCACTTCGTAAGCGGACCGATCCCATGCGCGAGATGCCGGTATGGCCGCGGTAAAGACCTGATTCCTGTAGGCGTGGGTTCAAACCGGCAAAGGCGGTCACGGCGCGGGCATCGGCGAAGCGACCGATATCGCCGAGCTCCGCCAGGATCAGGGCGGCGGTCTTGTCGGCGATGCCGTCTATGCTCACCAGCAGATCACGTTTGCCGCTCAGGTCCGGGTCATCGTCGATATGCCGTTTGATCTGTTCGAGCGTCCAGGCGATCTGCTCATCGAGCCGCTGCACGACCGCTCGAATCGAGTTTTGGACTTTTCCGGGCTGACCTCGAGCCGATTGAGTTCCATCTGCCGTAGCGATTGGAGATCCTCCAGGCGCCGGGTCAGCGCGCGAAGCGTGCGGATGGACACAGGCTCGGGGTGCCAGGCCCGCAGGCTGTCTTCATGCCGCTGGCCATAGGTGGCGATCAGCTTGGCGTCGAGTTTGTCCGTCTTGCTGCGCTGCAACTGGCTTTGCGCATAGCGAGCGATCTGTGCCGGATTGAGCACGGCGATTCGGTAGCCCAGCGCATGGAAATGCTCGGCGAGCGCTTCGTGATAGGTGCCCGTGGCCTCCATCACGATCCAAGCGCCTGGCTCGGCATGCTGTTGCAGCCAGTCGGCAAAGACCGCGAAGCCTGACGGATCGTTGCTCAGCCTGCCCTTGGTCCGGTGCTTGCCATTGGATTGCAGGACCGCCAGATCGAAGCTGCGCTTGGCGATATCAACACCGATTACGGCCATGATGTCTCCTCCTTCAGATGCGACACAATCACGTCATCCCGTCCAACCTTGTGCAATACGAGCTCTGGAGGCTCTAGATACCGTTCGGACTCGGGGATGGGTGTGGAGGAGGCAGCCTATCTACGTTGCAAGCTCAAAGGCTTAAGGGTGGACACGGCCTGCCATCCTCCCCCGATGATCAGTCGGGGACTATGCCCCCTGAGGAGGCTGTCGTCGAGATACAAGGGTGGAAAACGGCGCAGCCTTGTCCACGAATTCGCCGATCTTCCGAGCGCAGCCGAGCCCAACGATCTCTACCTCATTCCAGCTGCCCAATCCGCTGCGGGTCCGGCCAGAACAACGCGGCCTGCCCCAACCGCTGTCCGTCGACATCAAGCAGATTCCACACCACGCCGGCATGGATCTGGAAGGCCTCACCGTCTCGATCGATCCGCCAGCCCTCATAGCCACAGGCATAACCCTGGCGCCCCACCGCTTCCATCAGGCGCTGGCGCTCGTCCCTGTCCTTGGGTGAGGCGCTGAACCTGGAGGGCATGCCGATGAATTCGGCGCGGGGATAGCCGAAGCAGCTTAAGGCCTGCCGGTTGGCATAGCAGAACAGCGGATCGGCTTCGGTACCGTGCGCCAGCAGGGCATAGGGTGCCCGCTCATGCAGCCAGGCAGGAACGTCGGCCGCAAGTAATCCCGCAGGACGCGGCAGCGGCTGGCCGAGCCAGTGACGATAAGAGGCTTCCAGCAGCGGAAGCAGGCTGAGATCGGTCGCGGACAAGGTGGCGGCTCCTGGGTGGTGGGACCCACGCATTCAAGAGCAAGCCGGCGGGCTTGGGAAGCCCGGGGCCACCGCAGCAGGACGCTGCAGCAGCCAGGGCGGCGTGGTTTACTTCACCGCGGAGAGGTCGATGCGCACCACGCTTTCCGGTGCGGTGTTCATGTATTCCTTGTCGAAGGGCGTCTTCACCGTCGCATACAGCGTCTGGCCATCCGGGCTGACCAGCAGGCTGTTGGGATTGGGCTTGAGGTCGTAGGCCTTTTTCTCGGCGTAGGTGGTGGCGTCGAGGATCAGCAGCCGACCGGTCTCGCGCTGGGTGATGTACAGCTCATTGCGTTTGGTATTGAGCTTGATGGCCAGGGCGTCACCCACCGGCAGGCGCTTGATTACCTTGCCGCTGCGGATATCGAAGACCAGCACGGTCTTGGCCTCGGAATTGTCGGTGACGAACAGCTGGTGGTTCGCGCGATCCTCGGCCAGGTTCAGCAGCAGGTACTTGCCACCGTCACCCGGGGTCCAGCGGTGTTCGATCTTGCGGGTGCGCGGATTGATCACCAGCACTTCCCCACTGCCGTTGGCCGCATAGAGGCGCCCGGTGTCCTCGGAATACAGCAGGCCGGTCACCCACTTGCCGGCATTGGGAATGCGCGCCTTGAGGGTCAGCGTCTTGGCGTCCACCACCCAGATCACCCCCGGATCGCCGACACCGCCGACATACAGCAGGCCGTCATGCAGGATGACCTGGCGCGGATTGACCGGATGGCCGTCACGACCCATCTCGTTGAATTTCAGCCGTTTCTCCACCTTGCCGGTACGCAGGTCGATGCGGCTGAGGCCGCCGTCCAGGGAGTTGGTGACGAATAGCGTCTCGCCGCTGGCATCGGTGGTCAGGGCGAAGTTCTTCAGGTCGGTGTGGATCTGGCCAGTGATGGCCAGGGTGGCCGGATCCAGCTGGTAGATCACCCCGCCGGTGACGCCCTTGGTCAACTGGGCAGTCGCCGCATAGACCGACTGCTTGGCCGGGCTGTAGGCCAGCTCGTAGACGCCGTAGCCCAGCTCGATGCGCTTGAGTTCGGCCGGCGCCTGGGGCGCGGCGGGCTGCGCGGCGACAGGCGTCGGCGCGGGCGGCGGTGGCATCGGTGCCTCCGGGCGGCTGGAACAGGCTGCCACTGCCAGGGACAGTAGCGCCATGGCGCCCAGCGTCGAGACCTTGTTGAAAGACACCGCCATTTGCTTCTCCTAGGGACGAGGTGCGAGGGATCGAAAGGATCCTGAAATGATAAACGTTCGCACTATGCCCAAGGAGAACAGGTCAGACAAGACCGAAGCGTTTCAGCCTCTTTCCTGCTGCGGTTCGCCATCCCCTGCCCCGCCGCTCTGGTCCAGGGCTTTCAGCCGGCCGTGACGATCCAGGCGAAAGCGCGCGAAATCCTCGGCCAGCTGCAGATGGCCGCCATAGCAGGCCGCGGCTTCCCGACGCAGCTCGTCGATGGACGGCGAACGCACCGCCTCGGCCTGATAGCGCGGACTGAAATGAGTGAGCAGCAGGGCCGGCAGCGCCTGCGCCTCGGCGAAACGAGCGATGCCGGCCGCGCTGCTGTGGCCCCAGCTCTGCCCGGTCTTGTCGATCTGCGCCTGGGCGTAGGTGGCTTCATGGACCAGCAGCTGAGCGCCCCGGCAGGCCTCCGTCAGCAAGGCGGGATCGTCGTTGTCTCCCGCCACCACCAGCCGCCGCTCGCCATGGGCCGCCTGCAGGAAGTCGGCGCTGCGCAGCAGGCGGCCTTCGTGCAGCACGTCCTCGCCGCCATGCAGCCGGCCCCACAGCGGCCCGCGCGGCACCTGGGCCGCCGCCAGGGCCGCGGGATCGAGGCGCTGCGGCCGACGGGTCTCGCGGAAGCGAAAGGCATGGCTGGGCACCCGGTGGGAGAGCGCGAAGGCGTCGATATCCCAGGCGCCCACGGCAACGCCGGTAAAACCCTCCAGGGCATGGAAGCGCAGCTCGAAAGGCAGGTGCAGCGCGGTCAGCATCCGGGTGGCGGCGAGCCAGTCATGGACCGCCTGGGGTGCGATCAGCAGCAGTGGCTGGCGGCGTCCGGTCATGGCGGCACTGGCCAGCAGCCCTGGCAGGCCATAGCAGTGGTCGCCGTGGACATGGGTGATGCAGATGGCGCGCAGATCCGCCGCCGACAGCGGGGTGCGCAGCAGCTGGTGCTGGGTGGCCTCGCCGCAATCGACGAGAAACCAGCCCTTGCCCTGGTCCTCGATCAGGGCAAGGGCCGAGACGTTGCGCCGCCGGGTCGGCACCCCGGCCGAGGTGCCGAGAAACAAGAGGTCCATGGGGACTCCAGACAAAACGCCAGTCTAGCGTGGCCGACTCGCTGTCGCCCGGGCAACAGCGGCCAGGCACTCCTGCTGCCGGCCAGGCAGTCCATGCCCGGCAAACCCCGAAAAAGCGGCCTTTCAGGTCCTGGCAACGCTCTTGCAAAGCCTCTGGCGTCGACCTTCCAAACGCTGAGGATCACCATGAACCTGCCCGCTCGCCACCTGCCGCCCACCCCTGCGCCCAGCCCCGACTACGAACAGCTGGCCGCGCGCTTTCGGCCGCTTTTTGCCCGGATCGCCGAAGGCGCCCTGGAACGCGAACGCCAGCGCACCCTGCCCTATGCGCCCGTCGCCTGGCTCAAGGACGCCGGCTTCGGCGCCGTGCGGGTGCCCGTGGAGTTCGGCGGCAGCGGTGCCAGCCTGCCGCAACTGGTACGGCTGCTGATCGAACTGGCAGCCGCCGACAGCAATCTGCCCCAGGCGCTGCGCGGCCACTTCGCCTTTGTCGAGGATCGCCTCAACGCCCATGCCAGCGCTTCCCAACAGGTCTGGTTCGAGCGCTTCGTCGCCGGTGACCTGGTGGGCAACGCCTGGACCGAGATCGGTACCGTCAGGCTCGGCGAGGTCATCACCCGGGTCAGCCAGCAGGACGGTGAGTGGCGTCTCAACGGCACCAAGTACTACAGCACCGGCAGCCTGTTTGCCGACTGGATCGACGTCTACGCCCAGCGCGACGACACCGGCGACGACGTCATCGCCGCCATCCGCACCGACCAGCCGGGTGTGCGCCAGTCCGACGACTGGGACGGCTTCGGCCAGCGCACCACCGCCAGTGGCACCTCGATGTTCGAAAACGTGCGCGTGGCGCCGGAAAATGTCATCGACTTCGCCACCCGCTTCAAATACCAGACCGCCTTCTACCAGCTGGTGCTACTGGCCGTGATCACCGGCAGCGGCCAGGCGGCCGTGCGCGAATTCGCTGCCGAAGTACGGGGGCGCACCCGGGTCTACAGCCATGGCAACGCCAATGCGGCCAGTGCCGATCCCCAGGTGCAGCAGGTGGTGGGCAGGGCCTCGGCCTTCGTCTATGCCGCCGAAGCCGCGACCCTGGCAGCCGCCGCCGCGGCCCAGGTCGCTTTCGAGGCCCGCTATGCTGGGGATGCCGCCGCCGAGCACGCCGCCAACGTGGCGGCGGAACTGGAATCGGCCCAGGCGCAATCGGCGGTCGCCGAGCTGGTGCTGCGGGCCACCAGTGACCTCTTCAATGCCTTGGGCGCGTCGGCCACTAGCAGCCGCAAGGGCCTGGATCGCCACTGGCGCAATGCCCGCACCGCGGCCTCGCACAATCCGCTGATCTACAAGGAACGCATCGTCGGCACCTGGGAGATCGACGGCAGCGAACCGCCCTTCGTCTGGCAGATCGGCGGCGGCAGCAAGCAGGGCTGACCACCTGAATGCACAACAGCAACCCTGGGGTTGCCGTTGTGCATTCAGCGTGCGGGATCAGTTCGACAGCTGGCGGGCGAAGCGCCCCACGGCGCCGACCACCCGCTGGGCGCCATCCTGGATCTCCACGATCACCTGCCCGGCCTGCCCCGCCAGCTCCAGGCCCTGCTCGGCCTGACGCCGGCCGTTCTCGATCACCGTCACGGCTTCGCCGGCCAGTTGCTGGTTCTGCTGCACCACCCCGACGATCTCCTCGGTCGCCTTGCTGGTGCGCGAGGCCAGTTGCCTGACCTCGTCGGCCACCACGGCGAAGCCGCGGCCCTGCTCGCCGGCCCGAGCCGCCTCGATGGCGGCATTGAGCGCCAGCAGGTTGGTCTGTTCGGCGATGCCGCTGATGGTCTTGATGATGGTGCCGATCACCTGGGACTGGTTGTCCAGCGCCTCGATGCCCTTCACCGCCTCCTGCATCTGGGTGGCCAGGGCGCGCATCACCTCCACCGTCTGCTGCGCCACCGCCGCACCCTTGCGGGCGGTGTCGTCGGTATGCCGGGAGGTCTCGAAGGCTACGCTGGCGGCCTCGGACACCGCCTGTTCCTGCTGGACCTGATCGGTGATCACGGTGGCGAACTTGACCACCTTGTACAGGCGATCATGGGCGTCGATCACCGGGTTGTAGGAGGCTTCCAGCCAGACATCGCGGCCATGGGCATCCAGGCGCTTGAAGCGATCCACGACGAATTCGCCGCGACGCAGACGCGCCCAGAATTGCTGATAGGCCTCGGAGTTGGCCTCGGCCGGCTCGCAGAACAGCCGGTGGTGCTTGCCCTTGATCTGCGCCAGGGAATAGCCCATGGCCTGCAGGAATCTGTCGTTGGCGTCGAGCACCTCGCCGTCGAGGTTGAATTCGATGACCGCCGTGGAACGGCGCAGCGCCTTGAGCAGGCTTTCGTGCTCGCGCGAGGTCTCGATGGTTCTCGTCAGGTTGTTGCAGAACAGTCGGAAGCGCGTCACCTGGCCCTGGCTGTCGTGGAACGGGTGCAGGATGCCTCTCAGCCAGGCTTCCCGGCCATCGCCACGCAAGAGATGCAGCGCCCCGCTATAGGGCTCGCCGCGGCTCAGGCACTGCTGCAGGCGACGGTTGTACTCCTGGTTTCTGACATGCGCCGGCACCAGATCCAGGAGCGGACGACCCAGCAAATCCGCGGCGCGCAGGCCCATTTCCTGTTCGAAATTGGCGTTCACCGCGGTCACGCGGCCCTGGCCGTCCAGCTCCAGGCCAATCATCTCGACGTCGAGCTCGGCCTTCAGTCGCTTGAAGGAATCCACCTGCTCGCGGAGACGCTGCAGTTCTTGTTTTAATCCTTTGTTGAACATGACACGCCCCTGGTCGGGAGATTGAGTTAATTCAGTGTCGGCAGCCAACAGTCAGGGCTTAAATGAGATAGCAAAAAAAGATGACCAGGCGGTCGGAATGCAAGATGGGTGGCGCCACGCCATTAACTAATAACAAAAAAATATTTCAACTAAGGGTTTGGCTCGCATTACGTTCTAACACCTGCGACCCCCTCCACCGCACGAGTCCCTCATGTCCGATGCCCTGCTGGATCCCCTCACGCCCCTGCTGGAACGCTTCGCCGCCACCGCGGCCGAACGCGATCGTCAGGGCGGAACGCCCAAGACCGAGCGTGACGCCCTGCGCCAGAGCGGTCTCCTGGCCCTGAGCATTCCCCCGGAACTGGGCGGCCTCGGCGCCACCTGGGACCAGACGCTGGAGGCAGTGCGGCGGCTGGCCCGGGTCGACAGCTCCCTGGCCCACGTCTTCGGCTTCCATCATCTGTTGCTCGCCACCACCCAGCTGTTCGGCCAGCCTGCGCAATGGCGACCCTGGCTGGAGAGCACCGCGCGCGATGCCCTGTTCTGGGGGAACGCGCTCAACCCCCTGGATCGCCGTACCCTCGCCCGCCGCCACGGCGATGCCTGGCAGGTGGATGGCCAGAAGAGCTTTTGCAGCGGTGCCCTGGACTCCGATCTGTTGCTGCTCTCGGCGCTGGAGAACGATGACAGCGGACGCCTGCTGATTGCCGTGGTGCCTACCGGGCGCGCCGGCATCCAGTTGTTCGACGACTGGGACAACAACGGCCAGCGCCAGACCGACAGCGGCAGCGCGCGCTTCGACGGCGTACGCGTCGAACAGCAGGAATGGCTGCTCGACCCCGGCCCGCTAAGCACGCCTTTCGCCTGCCTGCGGCCGCTGCTGGCCCAGCTGATCTTCGCCAACATCTTTCTCGGCCTGGCCGAAGGCGCCTTCGCCGAGGCGCGCCGCTACACCACCACCCAGGCGCGCCCCTGGTTCAAGTCAACGGCCGCCAGCGCCAGCGAAGACCCCTACATCCTACGCCACTACGGCGAGTTCTGGGTCGCCCTGGAGAGCAGTCGGCTGCTGGTGGAGCGCGCCAACGGCGCCTTCGCCCAGGCGTGGCAACAGGGTACGGCCCTCACCCCAGCGGCACGCGGCGAACTGGCCGTCGCCATCGCCACGGCCAAGGTCGCCGCCAGCCGGCACGGCCTCGATCTCGCCAGCCGCCTGTTCGAGGTCGGCGGCGCCCGGGCCACCGCCGGTGCGCTGCGCCTGGATCGCTACTGGCGCAACCTGCGCACCCAGACCCTGCACGATCCGGTCGACTACAAGTTGCACGAGCTGGGCGAGTGGGCCCTCAACGACACCCTTCCCACCCCCAGCTTCTACTCCTGAGGAATCCGCGATGACCCTGCTGACCCTGACGCGCACGCCCGAGGTGCCCCGCTACCGCGCGACCGCCCAGGTGTTCGCCGATCCCAAATCGCGCGACCTGCTCGCCCACCTGGAAAAGATCGCCCCGAGCGACGCCAGTGTGCTGGTGATCGGCGAGACCGGTACCGGCAAGGAACTGATCGCCCGGCATATCCATGCGCTGAGCCACCGCTATGCCGGCCCCTTCGTCGCCGTCAATTGCGGCGCCTTTGCCGAGAGCCTGGTCGAGGCTGAGTTGTTCGGCCATGAGAAAGGCGCCTTCACCGGCGCCCTCACCGCGCGCGCCGGCTGGTTCGAGGAGGCCAACGGCGGCACCCTGTTTCTCGACGAGATCGGCGACCTGCCGTTGTCGGTGCAGGTCAAGCTGCTGCGCGTCCTGCAGGAGCGCGAGGTGGTGCGGCTCGGCTCTCGCCGCAGCCTGCCGCTGAACGTAAGGATCGTCGCCGCCACCAACGTCCCGCTGGAGCGGGCGGTGGCCGAAGGCTCCTTTCGCGAAGACCTCTGGTACCGCCTCAATGTGGTCAGCCTGCCGCTGTTGCCGCTGCGCCAGCGCCAGGGCGATATCCTGCCGCTGGCCCGGCACTTCCTTCACGCCTATGCCCAGGCGCCGGTCGCCCTGACACCGGCGGCGGAGCGACGCCTGCTGGAACACCCCTGGCCGGGCAATATCCGCGAACTGGAAAACACCCTGCAGCACGCCCTGCTGGTCAAGCCTCAGGGCCAGCTGGAAGCCAGCGACCTGTCCTTCGTCCAGCGGCCCAGCCTCGTTTCGCCAGCGCCACGCCCGGTCGAGACGGCGCCAGTGGACAGCCTGCTGGCCAAGGCATTCGCCCAGTTGTTCGAAGAGCAACCGGAGGCCCTGCACGAGCGCGTCGAAGAGGCCCTGGTACGCGCGGCCTATCGCTTCTGCCATCGCAACCAGGTCCACACCGCGCGCCTGCTGGGGCTGAGTCGCAACGTCACCCGCGCCCACCTGATCCGCATCGGCGAACTGGTGGTCAATCACCGTCGCCCGCTCGCGGTCCGGCCGGAACGCGAGGTGCGCTTCTCCATCTGAAGGGCGCTCTTCACGCCTGGGGTACCCGCCTGCCGAGGTGCCCCTTACACTGGGGTTTTGCCCCGCGAGGCCCCGCATGACCGCCCGTACCCTGCAGCACCGCCATCCCGCCCGGCGTGACGACATCGGTGACCTCCAGACCCGCCGCCCGCTGCCGGGCCCCGGCCTGCCGCATCTGGATCCCTTCCTGTTCCTCAACCACCACGGTCCCCAGGTCTATCCGCCGCACAATGCCGGCCTGCCCTTTGGTCCTCATCCCCATCGCGGCTTCGAGACGGTGACCTTCATCCTCGCCGGTGCGCTGGCCCACCGCGACAGCGGCGGCCACGAAAGCGTCATAGAAGCCGGGGGCATCCAGTGGATGACCGCGGGCAGCGGGCTGGTGCATGCCGAACTCTCTCCCGCCGCCTTCAAGCGCGATGGCGGTGACCTGGAGATCCTGCAGCTGTGGGTCAATCTGCCCGCCCGTCTCAAGTTCACGCCTCCGGCCTACCAGGGCGTCACTGCCGAGGCCATGCCGCTGATCGAAGAGGATGAAGGCCGGGTGCGTATCCGACTCACCTCCGGCACTCACCAGGGTGTCCAGGGCGCCGTGCAGACGCCGACGCCCATCACCCTGATGACCGTCGAGATTGCCCCCGGCGGCCGCGCCACCCTGCCCGCTCCCGCGGGTGCCATGGTGTTCTGCTACAGCGTCCGCGGCACCCTGCAGATCGCTGGTCATGACGAAGCCCCCTGGCAGCTGTTCGAATTCGCCGATGACGGCGACCACCTCGAAGTCGCCAGTCGCGACGGCGCGGTGCTGCTCTATGGCCATGCGGCGCCCTTTGCCGAACCCATCGTCGCCCATGGCCCCTTCGTCATGAACAGCGCCGAGGAGATCCGCCAGGCGATCCGCGACTACCAGGCGGGCCTGTTCGGTGACGTGCCGGAGTGAGCCCGCCACAGGATCGCACTCAGGCTAGAATCCGGCTTTTGCCGGGAGCATAGCCCTGAGTGACGAATTGCGGATCGAGGATCTGGTAGTGGGTGACGGCAAGGCGGTGGTCAAGGGCGCCCTGATCACCACCCACTACGAGGGCTGGCTGGACGAAGGCACCCTGTTCGATTCATCCCGCGCCAAGGGCCGGCCCTTCCAGTGCGTGATCGGCACCGGCCGAGTGATCAAGGGCTGGGACCAGGGGTTGATGGGCATGCGGGTGGGCGGCAAGCGGCGCCTGGAGGTACCGGCGGCGCTCGCCTATGGCGAACGTCAGGTCGGTGCGCTGATCAAGCCGCACTCCAGCCTGACTTTTGAAATCGAATTGCTGGAAGTCTTGACGCGGGACGATTGAGGCCTGGCCAACTTCAGTTCGGTGCCTTGGTATTCCGGCGTACCAGCTCGAGCTGGGCTTCGAGCACGCTCAGCCGGGCAAACTCACGGGTGTAGATGACGAATTGCTCCTGAAAGCTCTGCCGGCTCCGGGCGAGATCCTGTCGATGACTGCGAATCTGCTCTTCGAGCGTCTGCAGCCGCTGCTGGGTGGTTTGCGTCATGGCACCTACTCCTTGTGCTTGGGGTGTCAATCGGACTCTAACCGTGCCCTGACAAATCGAGCTAGAGCCGTTCGTCGTCGCTAAACTACCGCCACAGAGCCGTTTCGTATCGTTGATGCGCTTCCGTGCTGCGTGAAAGGCGCGTTTTTCCTTACCGATCGGTCAAGAAAAAAGGCAACGAACCTCGAGAGGTTCGTTGCTTTCAGGACAGGCTCAGCGAAAAGCTAGCGCGGGCCTACCGCCGTGCAGGCGTTGCTGGCATCGACATACTTCTTCAGGGTCGGCCACTGCGGCCGCTCCACGCCATTGACCGGCTCCACCGCCAGCGGGGCAGCTCCCCAACCCGGACCCGCCGCCCAGTAGGTTAGCGGCATGCAGTTCTGCTGCAGATAGGCCAGCAGATTGTCGGTGGCGGTCAGCCAGCGGCTGTCGCCAGCCGGTACGCCGAACTCGGCGATCATGCCTCGCTTGCCGTTGCGCTTGAGCCATTCGACGAAGGGCTTGACGCGGTTGACCCCTACCTGCGGATCGAAGTTGTTCATGTTCTGCGCGGCGTAACTGCCACTGCCATCCTCATCGAGGTAGACGTTGGCTGCGTAGATGATGTTGTTGGCCGGATCCTTCAGATTGAGCAAGGCATTGCTCGCGCTCGGCCAGTTGGCCGCGCTACCCCAGGCATTGCCCTGGACGATCACCGGGTGGGTGCGGTCCATGGTGCGCACCCCGTCGATGCCGGACTGCGCCGTCACCGGCCAGCTGCTGTCGGCGCCATTGGGCTTGCCCATGATGTCATAGCCATAGAGCGCGGCATGGTTGCCCCACTGGTAGGCCAGACGGTACATCAGATCCCAGTAGTTGAAGTTGGTGACGGTACCGGTGCCGATCAGGGTGCCCTTGTAGCGCCCGCCGTTATCCAGCGCCAGGATCACCTTCATGTTGTACTTCTTGGCCAGCTCCAGCACCTGGGTGACCTGCTGGGTGTACGCCCCTTCCAGGCTCCCGAAGAAAAGTGTCTGCAGACGTTCCCAGATCACCGGAAAGCGGATCAGCCGCACGCCCTTGGCGCTCCACTGCTGAAAGTTGGCCTCGCCCGGCATGATGTAGTTGACGTTGAGGACCCCGGGAAGCGTCTGAGGCGCAAAGGCGGCACCCGAGAAGTTCAGCCCCAGCAGATTGAGCTTGGCGCTGTTGGCAGGCGTACCGCTCGATCCCGTCGGCGCGGCCGCGGAACCGGCTGCCGGCGTGGTAGAGCCTGTGGATCCCGAGCTGCCGGTTCCGGTGGCAGGCTTCACCTCGACCACCGGCGCCGTCGCGGCCGGCGTCGCGCTGCCGGAGTTATTGCTGGAGTTGCTGCCCGAGCTGGAGCTGCCCGTACTGCCCGTCGTGGTCCCGGGCACCGTCGCCGGCGTGCCGGAGGTGGTGGTGCCGGTCTTCAGGGTCTTGGGATAGCCATAGGCATTGCCGTCGAGCTGCGGGCTCTCGATGAAGACGCTCATGTTGCTGCCGACGACCTGGGCATAGGTCACCTTGTAGCTCTTGCCATCGGCTGGCGTGAGCTGCGCGCCCACCTTGAAGGCGCCCACGTTGGCGGCCGACGCCGGAATGGAGAAGCCGGCCGACTTGCGATAGACGCCATGCAGCCAGTCTTCGTTGGTGAAATCGTTGATCGAAGTAGTCACCCCGGTCGTGGTCGAGGCGCCAGTATTGCCGGTGCCCGCAGGGGTACCGGTGCCCGTGCTGCTACCGCTGCTCGAACCGCCGCTGCCGCTGCTGGAGCCACCGCTGCTGCCCGTGGAGCCGCTGGAGCCGCCCGTGGCTCCGGAGCCACTGGCCGGCGTACTGCCGGTGCCACTGGCAAGCGGGCCGATGGCGGTGCAGCTGCTGTCATCGATGTATTTCTTCAGGGTCGGCCACTGCGGTCGGTCGGCACCGTTGACGGGCTCCACCGACAGGAAGTAGTTGCCCCAGCCCGGACCCGCCGCCCAGTAGGTCGAAGGAATGCAGTTCTGTTTGAGATAGGCCAGCATTCGGTCCATCAGCGGCAGCCAGCGGGGGTCGTTATCCGGCACGCCGAATTCGCCGATCATGCCCTTCTTCTTGTTCTTCTTCAGCCATTCGACGAAGGGGCGCACACGCTCCACGCCGTAGTCCTGGCTCAGCTTGCCGACATCGATACCGGTGTAGTTGCCGCCGGCGCTCTCGTCGAAATAGGAATGCGCCTGGAAGATCAGGTTATCGGACGGATCCTTGAGCGCCAGCAGGGAGTCGTTCCACAGTGGCCAGCGGGTTGCCTCCGACCAGCCATTGCCCTCGATCATGATGGGCTTGGTCTTGTCCACCGCGCGGACCCCGTTGATGCCGTACTGGGCGGCGATCGGCCACTGGGCCATGGAGTCGTGGGGCTCGTTCATGATGTCGTAGGCGTACAGCGACGGCTGACTGCTCCAGCGCTGCGCGATCCGGGTCATGATCTCCTGGTAGCGGTCATAGGGCACCGCCGCGCTGCCGATCACCGACCCGCGATAGAAGGTGTAGTTGTGCAGGTCGAGGATGATGCGCATGCCGTACTTCTGCGCATTGGCGAAGGTCTGGTCCACCAGCGCCGCATAGGTCGGGTCCAGCGGACCGCCCAGCACCGGTTGCAGGCGCTCCCAGATGATCGGGAAGCGGATCAGCTTGATGCCCTTGCCACTCCACTGCTTGAAGTAGGCCTCGACGGGAAAGATGTAGTGGGTGCCATTGACGCCCGGCAGTACCTGACCCGCGAACCCGGCCCCGGACAGATTGAGGCCGACCAGATTGACCTGCTCGGCCTTGGCACCGGTAGCCAGGGTCAGGGCGGCAACGAAGGGCAGCACCTGGGCGGCCCTGAGGGAAAACTTCAGGAAGGATGGATTCATCATCACCAACTGCGCTAAATCGACAGCGCGCTCCCTGAACACTGGCCGATATGAAGTGAGAGAAGAGTCGCGCAGTTATGCCTGACGCGACGTTGCCTCCAGGCACCCTGACCTATACAAGCCACATGCCAACTTCATAGCCAATGACTATGGCCACTATTTAGACATCATCAAGAACAAATACAAGCAATTGATTATTAATGATTTTTTCAAATAACCGCTCATCGCCGCCGACAGATGAATCCTTTCACCTAGAGTTGTCAGCGCTTCAACTCCAGTCCGCCGTCAAATTTATTCCTCCAACTATCAGACAACCGCCCAAAAGTTCCCGAAGGTGCCAAAAAAAGTAAGTCGCAGATTAACGTGAAACAGATCACATAATCATTACTGAGGAACTGCCCATCTCTTGCCCGGGTCATGGCTATAACCTCTTCCGGAGCACTCCATGACCTCCCTTACCCTTGCGACCTACAACGTCAACGGCATTCGTGCCCGGCTGCCCGTCCTCCTGCAATGGCTGGAGCGGGAGCAGCCCGACATCGTCTGCCTGCAGGAACTGAAGGCGAAGTGTGCCGACTTTCCGCGGGCGGAACTGGAAGCTGCGGGGTATGGTGCGCTGTGGGATGGTCAGCCTTCCTGGAATGGGGTCGCCATCCTGGCGCGCGACGACCAGCCACTGGAGATTCGCCGGGGCCTGCCGGGAATGGCCGACGACCCGCAACGCCGCTACCTGGAGGCGGCGGTGAAAGGCGTGGTGGTCGCCAGCCTCTATCTACCCAACGGCAATCCCTGGCCGGGCCCCAAATTCGACTACAAGCTGACCTGGTTCGAGCGCTTCATCCAGCATGCCCAGGGGCTGAGCGAAAGTGGCCATCCCGTAGTGCTGGCGGGTGACTACAACGTGGTGCCGACCGATAGGGACATCTACGATCCCAAGTCCTGGCGCAAGGACGCTCTGCTGCAACCCGAGAGTCGTGCCTGTTTCGAACGCCTGCTGGGTCAGGGATGGCTGGACGCCGTGCGGGCCTGCCATCCGGATGAGGCGATCTACACCTACTGGGACTACTTCCGCCAACGCTGGCAGCGCAATTCGGGTCTGCGCATCGACCACTTGCTGCTGAGTCCGACGCTGCAGGACGCCTTGCAGGAAGCCGGGGTACATCGCTGGGTACGCGACCTGGAAAAGACCAGCGACCATGCCCCCACCTGGATCCGCTTCAAGGCATCTCGCTGAGCGTTCAGGCGTCACGCAGCAGGTCGTTGGCATTGAGCAGCGCGAAGAGCACTTCCGGACGCTGGTTGAGGCCGCGGCGCACGGCCGCCGGTATCGACTGCTGGAGTTTGCGGCACAGGCCCGGTCGTGGCTGCAGCGCGATGAGCATGCCACGGGCGCTGCGCACCTCTCCGGGTCCCGGCTCGATGTCCAGGCGGATACCGAGCTGCTCCTGCAAGCGCTGCTGCAGGCGCTGCAAATCGGCAGCGCTGGCGACGTTTTCCAGACGCTCCAGCAGCCGCTGCTCTTCCTGGCGATTGAGCAGGAGCGCCCGCGCATCAGCGGCGGGATCCGCCAGCACGGCTTCACGCTCGCAGGTGCAGACGCCAGCGGGACAGGGCGCACGCAGGGAAGGCATCCGAATTCAATTCCTCTTCTTCAGGGCGACCGAGACGTTCTGGCCGCTTCATGCCGGCGATAGTGGCAGCTGTGCCCAGTCTTTTGGCAGACCCTCGGACCAACGCCCTGATTCCTCGGCTTACCGCCGACAACCAGATCAATCGACTTAAAATAACCAAAAACTCTAGATGCATAGCGAAAGCTTATTTTTTTGCATAACGGGTCAGAGGATAGGATAGTGCTTTGACTGCCTATGACTTCGCCATGCCCACGCTCTCACCCGACCTTCTTATCGTTCCTGCAGATCAGCAAAGCGCCCTGACCATCCGCGCCAAGGCACTGGCCTTCGCCGATCCGCGCTCCCGAGAGCTGCTCGAACACCTGGATAAGCGGGCGCCGCAACCCCATCCCGTGGTGCTCCTGGGCGAATGGGGAACTGGTCGTGAGCTGCTGGCACGTCGGCTACACGAGCGCAGCGGCAGGACCGGGCTGTTCAGCAGCCTGAATTGCGCCGCACTCAGTCGTCGCCATGGGGCTGCCGAACTGTTCGGCTATGTTCCCCGAGCCTATGCCGGCACCTCTGGCAGCCGCGTGGGCTGGTTCGGTACCGCCCATGGAGGCAGCCTCTATCTCGACGAGATCGCCGACCTGCCTGGCGAATTGCAGGAAGAGCTGCTGGACGTACTACTGGATGGCAGCATCCTGCGTCTGGGCAGTAGCGTGCGCACGCCTGTGGATGTCCGCCTGATTGCCGGTTCCAGCGTGGACCTGGCACGGGCGGTCGAGGCTGGCAACTTCTCTGCGCGTCTCTGGGCGCTCCTTGCGCCGGGTCTGGTGCCCGTGCCGCCGCTGCGCGAGCGCCCGGCCGACCTGCTGCCCCTGGCCCGGCATTTCCTCCAGCAGCATGCCGACCGCCTCGATCGCAGGGCGCCTGAGCTGACCACCGAGGACGAAACGGCGCTACTCGCCTATCCCTGGCCAGGAAACGTCCGCGAACTTGAACAGGTTCTCCATACCGCCCTGCTGACTGCCTCGACGTCAGGGCTCCAGCTTGGCAAGCTGCTGCCCTGGTCTTCCAAGACGCGCTGAACTCCGCCGACAGACGGCAGTCCTAGCCGCGTATACCACTTTGCTCGAGTCCTACCATGACCGCCCTGTCCAATCAGTCGATGCCCACTCCGCCATAGCCAGCGGCTGCCACCTTTCTTCGTAAAGGTGACCAGAAACCTCGATTTGTCGCCTCGTGCGGCAGGTTTCGGTTCGCGCAGGAAAAGCCCGCGGCTTTTCAGCAATCGACTACTTTGGATTACGCCTTCAGCAGAAGACGTTCAGGCATGGTTTCATGAATATTGTGATCACTGGCCGCTCCGGCCAGGTTTCGCGCGCCTTGCAGCGCGAGTTCGGTAGCACCCATCAATTGACCGTGCTCGGTCAAGCGGATCTGGACCTCGCCCAGACCGGACGACTGCGGGCAGCTTTCGACCGCCTGGAACCCGACCTCATCCTCAACGCCGCCGCCTATACCGCCGTGGATCAGGCTGAAGAGGACAGCGAGCGCGCCGAGGCCATCAACGCCCGCGCGCCTCAGATCCTGGCCGAGCTGGCACGCGAACGGGATATTCCCTTCGTGCACTACTCGTCCGATTACGTCTTCGACGGCAGCCGTCGCCACCCCTATACCGAGACCTGCAATCCGGCGCCCCTGAGCGTCTATGGTCGCTCCAAGCTGGCGGGTGAAGAGGCGGTGCTGGCAGCTGGAGGTCGCGCACTGGTGCTGCGCACCTCCTGGGTCTACTCCCATGACGGCCAGTGCTTCTTCAATACCATGCGCCAGCTGCTGGCCGAGCGCGACGAACTCCACGTAGTCGAGGATCAGCTCGGCGCCCCCACCTGGGCACCCACCATCGCCACCACCACGCGCCAGCTGGTCGAACGCCTGCGGGAGCAGGGCGATGTCGGCGGCCTCTATCACCTGACCAATGCCGGCCAGACCTCCTGGTACGGCTTCGCTGCCGCCATCGCCGAGCGCCTGGCGCAACGCGGCGAGCTGCGTGCCCGCCTCTACCCGACAACAACCGAACACTACCCAACGCCGGCCACGCGACCGCTCTATTCCTGCCTGGACTGCCGCAAGATCGAGGCGGTCCTGCCGGCCGCCTTGCCGCACTGGCAGGCCGACTTCGACCGCTGCTGGGCGTTGTTCGAGCGCGACAGACAGCTGAACTGAGCGTGCAGGACCCCGGCGGATCTATCCGCCGGGTCGCCCCAGATCGAAGGTCAGGAGGGGTGTCTTCCCTCACTGTAGCTCCCGCTCGTCACTCTCGCGGGTGGGCTCAGCCATGTCGTCGCCTGTCCCTTCCCGGATGATCCTGGCAGATCGTGAGGGTGATCCCGTCGTCGTTCGTGATGGTCTCCAGGCTGGTCATGTCGGATACGAAGGCGACCGACCCTGGCCGCGACAGTTGTCGGCCGTCGAACGATCCGGCCTGAGATCAGAAGGCGCCCCCTACCGCGCCCGCCGACCACCCAGGGCTTCAGCCAATACCTCTTGTCCGTTCAGCGGAAAAAAAAGCTGATCGCGCTATCGATCCCATCCAGACTGTTCATCAGCAGTCGATAAGATCCATGGCGATACTCTCCAACAAGAACAGCAGCCGGAGCCTCCCATGCCAGAAGAATACGAAAGCGATATCCGTCCCTGTGCAAGATCGGTACGGAAATCCGATTTCAATGAAATGGCCGCCGCCGTGGCCGCCGCCATCTCCGTCTGGGCCCTGGCCACCCTGATCGCCGTCATCGCGGGCTATCACGGCAGTGGGGCGACCAACACCATCAACCTGCTGGTGATGGTCTCGGGAGGTCTGGGATTCGTTGGACGCCGCTGGCAACTGGGACGTCGATAGCGGTCTAGGACCTGCGCCAAGCCCCTGGAGCAGCACCAACAATCTGCCTACTGATTCTCACAAAGGGCGGAACTGTTTATCATAGGCGCCCTGAAATCATGGCAGGGATGCTCATGTCTTATCTGGTCTTGACCCGTCGCACCGACGAAATCATCAATCTATCCCTCAAGCCGGGAGCTGATGAAGAACAGCTGCTGGATCTGCTGTTCAATGGCGGCATCAACATCCGTATCCTCAAGGTGCAGGGCGACCGCGTGCAGATAGGCGTCCAGGCGCCTGCCGACATCAGCATCATGCGTCAGGAGTTGCTGCCCTTCTAGGTCGGCCGGTAACCGCCAGGCGCTACCTGGACCAGGGCGAGTGGCGATTGCGTACGTACTCGAAGCGCCCCTCCAGTCCCCGCCATTCCACACCCTGCCACAGTTCGGGAGCCAGCGTCCCTTCGGCCTGCAGATCCGCACGATAGTGGGGGAAGAACGGCTGGCCATTGCGCAGCACGATCACGTTGTGGCGCTCCTCGATCTGGGCGATGAGGTCCAGAACGGCTTCGGACGAGCGTCCGCCGCTCAGGCAATAGCAGCTGCCATATTGGTGCAGCATGCTTTCGAAGCGGTAACGATAGAGGGTGCAGCGATCGGTTTCGAGGTGAACGCTCTGCCCCTTGGCATCCTGCAAGGCGTGATGAACGCAGTGGTCGCAATCCTCGAATTCCTGCCGCGACTCCACCCACTCACCGAGAAACTGCTTCTTCCACCGCCACACCAGCAGCCCACGATCTTCAGGCCGTGAGTACACGCTGACCTTGTAGAACATCGCTCGACTCCTCTTATTGTTATGCGCCGAAGCCATCGTCCAACGGCTGCCGCCTGCTGCTCGGCCATCGGAGATCGCACGCTCTATGGCGTACATTTCCAGCATCGCTCCATTTGCCCGAAGCGTCCAGCCATTCCCAGACGCCGATCACTACCGCCCGACGGCATGCAGCGACCATGGACAGCGGTGCGTTGGCTGCCGAACCAGCCGCAGCTTCGTCCAGCGTCGATACCAGATGCCGGCGGTCCCACTTCGTAAATAATCCGCATTAGACCGGGACAAACTTCCGATCCAGAGCCGAAATCCGGCCAATAAAAAACCCCGAGGTGCCTGGCACACTCGGGGTTTTTCGTAATTGGCGGAGAGATAGGGATTTGAACCCTAGGAGCCATTGCTGACTCAACGGATTTCGAATCCGTCCCGTTCGACCACTCCGGCATCTCTCCAACGCGGCGCATGATACCAGCGATGCGCGCAAAAGCGAACAAGCAATTGCAAAAAAAGCTCTGGTATCAGCGGCTTGCGTTTAGAGCGGGACGCCCAGGCGCTGGGCGACCTCTTCGTAGGCCTCGATCACGCCGCCCAGCCCCTGGCGGAAGCGATCCTTGTCCATCTTCTTGCGGGTTTCCTTGTCCCACAGGCGGCTGCCGTCCGGGCTGAATTCGTCGCCCAGCACGACCTTGCCATGGAACAGGCCGAATTCCAGCTTGAAGTCCACCAGCAGCAGGCCAGCATCATCGAACAGCTGCTTGAGGATGTCGTTGATGCGGAAGGTCAGCGACTTCATCTCGGCCAACTGGTCGAGGGTGGCCCAGCCAAAGGCCTGGACGTGGCTTTCGTTGACCATCGGATCGTGCAGCGCATCGTTCTTCAGGAAGAGTTCGAAGGTCGGCGGCGTCAGCTCCAGGCCCTCTTCCACGCCCAGACGGCGCACCAGGCTGCCGGCGGCGAAGTTGCGCACCACGCACTCCACCGGAATCATCTCCAGCTTCTTGACCAGGCATTCGTTGTCGCCCAGCAGTTGCTCGAACTGGGTGGGGATGCCGGCGGCTTCGAGCTTCTGCATGACGAAGGCATTGAACTTGTTGTTCACCATGCCCTTGCGCTCGAGTTGCTCGATGCGCTCGCCATCGAAGGCAGAGGTGTCGTTGCGGAACAACAGGACCAGGCGATCGGGATCGTCGGTAGTGAATACCGACTTGGCCTTGCCACGGTAGAGTTCTGCGCGTTTTTCCATCTTGGACTCCGGTTCGAATGGCTTGCAGGCTGTGGACGAACGCAGGTGAGACGACCGGTTCGGAACGAGTACAGCCGGGAAGCGCAGTTTACATAGGATCGTGGATCTTTTGGCCGTGCAGCAGCACCCGGCCGCCAAAGAAAAACCTGGTCAGCGCCTCAGGCGATGGCCTGCCACTCCAGTCCCTGCTGCTGATCGGCGATCTGCAGCCAGTCCGCGTCGCAGCCCAGCGCGTTGGTGAAGCAGGCGCGGGCAAGCCAGGGGTTGTTGTTCTTCTCGCTCAGGTGGGCGAGCACCAGATGCTGCAGGCGCGGACAGGCCAGCTCCATCACCAGGTCAGCCGATTGCCGGTTGTTGAGATGCCCGCGCACCCCGCCGACCCGTGCCTTGAGGTGATAGGGATAGGGTCCCGCGGCGAGCATGTTGCTGTCGTGGTTGGCTTCGATCACCAGGGCATCCAGGCCGCGGTAATGCGCCAGCACCCCTGGGGTCGCCTCGCCGAGATCGGTGAGCACGCCCAGGCGCTTGCGGCCGTCGTCGAAGACGAACTGGGTCGGCTCCAGGGCGTCGTGGGACACCTGCACCACCGTCACTTCCAGCGCATCCAGTACCAGCCGTTCGCCGTCCACCAGCAGCCCCTGGGCCGCCACCGGCTTGCGCAGGCCACGCCCGGTACCGGCACTGTAATAGACCGGCACCCCGTGCTTGCGCGCCAGCAGCTCGACGCCCTGCACGTGATCGGAGTGTTCGTGGGTGACCAGGACGGCGTCCAGCTGGGCAGGTACCACACCCAGCCGGGCCAGGCGACGTTCGGCTTCCCGCAGGGAGAAGCCGCAGTCGATCAGCACATAGCTGTTATGGCTGTGCACCAGGGTCGAGTTGCCCCGACTGCCGCTGCCCAGGATTGCGAAGCGCATATTGCATGCTCGTCTGAAGCTTTTTCAGCACGCCTTCGGCGATGTCCTGGGGTGCTGCGGTGTTGATGGTCTTGTCCAGGGTAACCTGGACGGTGTTGCCCACCGAGGTGAGGCGCACCTGGAAGCGCCGGGCGCGGGCGTCTTCCTCTTCCTTGGTCTCGCCCTTGCCGAACAAGCGGCCGAAGAAGCCCGGCTTGCGTTCTTCAGGCTTCTGCGCGCCTTCGGCGATGTTCACGTAGTAGACGCCCAGGCTGCGATCCATGTCGTCGACGCGGATGTCGGCGCCTTCGATGGCGCGACCCACGCTGGACCAGGCGCGATTCAGATCGCTTTCCAGCACCAGCATGGGCACGCCGCTGCCGTCGACCTCGTAGGTCACGCGCTCCGGGGTGTCGTAGCCACCGGCGGCCAGCAGCGAGACCGAGCCACTGCCCTGCTCGCTGCGGTCCAGGCCGGCCAGCACCTGATTCAGCAGGGCGTCATCGAGCGCCGAGCTGTTCTGGCTGCTGGACCAGGACGGCTCGCTGGAGCTGCCCTGGCTGCGGGTCTGGGTCTGGAGGAAGATCTCGCTGCTGCCCGACTGTACGCCCGGCTCGATGCGCAGACGGGTGCGCAGCTCGTTGCCCGGTTGCAGGCGGCCGTTGGTGCTCAGGCTGCGCGCCAGCGGCGTCGACAGCTCGGTGGGCGCCTGCCAGGCGGTGATGATCTCACCGGTCTGCGGGCGCTCTTCGGCAATGCGGAAGCCATTGTCGGTCAGGTACTGACGAGCCACCGGCCAGACGTTGGCCGGGACCTTCTGGGCGGCCAGCCAGCGGGCATTGCCGCTACGCTGCACGCTGAACTGTTCGTTGCCACTGCCCTGGACGGCCAGCGCCTGGGGTTTCGGCACTTCGAAGCCATAGGAGCGATTCTGGGTATCGGCCACATTGGCCGGAATCGGCAACAGCGGATCCATTGGCTTGGCCTGGACATCTGTCGGCACCTGCATAGGGCCGGTCTCGCGGGATTCGAGATAGTCATTGCCGCGATCGCGGAAATAGCCATGCTCGCCCCACACCCAGCTGCAGCCACTGGCGGCGGCCACGGCCAGACCCAGCGTCGTCAAACCCAGAACACGTTTCATCGACTGCTTCCTAATCACGCCAGCACTCCCGCCTGACGCAGGGCCTGACGTACCACTTCGTGGCAGCGCGAGCTGAGCCAGGTCAGCGGCAGACGGATACCGGCGTCGATCATGCCCATTTCATGCAGGGCCCACTTCACCGGGATCGGATTCGATTCGATGAACAGATTCTTGTGCAGCGGCATCAGCTGTTCGTTGAGCGCGCGTGCGGTGTCGGCATCGCCGCGCATGGCGGCGGCGCAGAGTTCACTCATGGCGCGCGGCGCGACATTGGCGGTCACCGAGATGTTGCCCTTGCCACCCAGCAGCATGAGTTCGGCGGCGGTGGCGTCATCGCCCGAGTAGACCAGAAAGTCCTTGCTGACCCGGGAGAGAATGTCGCGTGCGCGCGCCAGGTCGCCGGTGGCTTCCTTGATGCCGATGATGTTCGGCACCTTGGCCAGCCGCTCGACGGTCTCGGCCAGCATGTCGCAGGCGGTGCGGCCCGGCACGTTGTAGAGGATCTGCGGGATGGCGACGGTTTCGGCGATCATGCGGAAGTGCTGATACAGCCCTTCCTGGGTCGGCTTGTTGTAGTAGGGCACGACCAGCAGACAGGCGTCGGCGCCCGCGTCCTTGGCGGCGCGGGTCAGGTCGATGGCCTCCCGGGTGGAATTGCCACCGGTACCGGCGATCACCGGGATGCGGCCCTTGACCTGCTCGACCACATGACGGATCACGGCTAC
The DNA here is from genome assembly GCF_031453735.1 of Pseudomonas sp. SORGH_AS_0199. NCBI lineage: Bacteria > Pseudomonadati > Pseudomonadota > Gammaproteobacteria > Pseudomonadales > Pseudomonadaceae > Pseudomonas > Pseudomonas sp. SORGH_AS_0199. The sequence goes on along the minus strand of NZ_JAVJAE010000001.1, from coordinate 2,495,096 downwards.
GTGCTCGTCCACGTCGACCGTGGCGGATTCACCCGAGGTGCCCACCGCGACGATGGCGTCGGTGCCTTCGGCGAGATGGAAGTCCACCAGCTTGGTCAGGTTGTCCCAGTCGATACGCCCCTGGGCGTCCATAGGGGTGACCAGCGCCACCATGCTCCCCGCAATCATGCAACCGCTCCTGCCGGAAAAAGAGAGCGGTAATGGTACTGACGCCTCTGCGCCAGCACAAGCAACGTGCCCCCAACGGGCATTCCCCCCGCGAGCGCTTTTCGCTACCCTTTCGCCTTTGCCAGTCTGTATCTCCCTCCTGCCAGGAACCCTAATGTCCGCTACCCCCCCGATTCGCGAACAATTTCTCGTCATCAGTGCGCTGGGCGCCAATCCCATGGAGCTGACCAACGTGCTCTACCGCAGCTGCATGGACAATCGCTGTGCGGTAGTCAGCAGCCGGCTGAGCCGGCACGGGGAATACAGCGCGCTGATCCTGCAGGTCTCCGGCAACTGGGACGGCCTGGCGCGCCTCGAAGGCGGCCTCGCCGGCCTTGGCAAGCGCCACGGCTTCACCGTCGGCGTCACCCGCAGCGCCGCCCTGGAGAATCGTCCCCAGGCGCTGCCGTACGTCGTCTATGTCAGCGCTGCCTACCGCCCGGACATCCTCAACGAACTCTGCCAGTTCTTCGCCGACCACAAGATCGAAGTGGAGAATCTGGTCTGCGATTCCTACCAGGCGCCCCAGACCGGCGGCACCATGCTCAACGCCACCATCACCGTGACCCTGCCCGCCGGCACCCAGATCAGCTGGCTGCGCGATCAGTTCCTGGATTTCGCCGACGCCCTCAATCTGGATGCCCTGATCGAGCCCTGGCGGCCGCAGAGCAACTGACCGAACCCGCAAGGAGCTGCCCATGAGCGTGACCCTCGACCAACCGCTTCCGGATTTTCAGGCCCAGGCCACCAGCGGCCTCGAGGTCTCGCCCGCCAGCCTGCGCGGTCGCCAGGCGGTGCTGTACTTCTACCCCAAGGACAACACCCCCGGCTGCACCACTCAGGGCCAGGGCTTTCGCGATCTGCACGAGCAGTTCCAGGCGGCCGATACCCTGATCCTGGGCGTCAGCCGTGACAGCCTGCGCACCCACGAGAATTTCCGCACCAAGCAGGGCTTTCCCTTCGAGCTGATCAGCGACAAGGACGAGACCCTCTGCCAGCTGTTCGACGTGATGCGGCAGAAGAAGCTCTATGGCAAGGACTACATCGGCGTGGATCGCAGTACCTTCCTCATCGACCGGGAAGGCGTGGTACGCCAGATCTGGCGCGGCGTGAAGGTCCCCGGGCATGTCGCCGAGGTGCTGGCCGCCGCGCAGGCACTCAACCAGGCCTGATCAGGCCTTGCGCAGCCAGTAGCGAAACGTCTCCCCTGCCACCTCTTCGCCCACCAGGGCATGCCCCGACAGCTTGGCGAACGTGCGGAAGTCGCGTTGCGAACCGGCATCGGTCGCGACCACGGCCAGTACCTCGCCGGAAGCCAGCCGATTGAGTTCCAGCTTGGCCTTGAGCAGCGGCATGGGGCAACTCAGGCCGCTGGCGTCCAGCTGGGCGGTCACGGCGCCGGTGTAGGGTTGGCTCAGATCGGCCATGGGATTCTCCATTGGGGGCTGCGTCAGTGCCTGGGGTTGCTAGGCACCCAGACGACGGGCCGCTAAAGTAGCGCTTTTGCGGCCACGAGTCTTGCCATGAACGTCCTGCGCCCCGCCCTGCTGTCCCTGGCGCTGCTCGCCGCGCCCTTTCTGGCGCAGGGGGCGAACGATCTGCCGTCGCTGGGCGATGCCAGCTCTTCGATCGTCTCGCCCGAGCAGGAGTTTCAGATGGGCCGCGCCTGGCTGAGCATGCTCCGCGGCCAGGTCCCGACCATCAACGATCCGCAGCTCAAGCAATTCGTCGAACAGACCGTCTACAAGCTGGCCGAGACCAGCGACCTGCAGGATCACCGCCTGGTCTTCATCCTGATCAAGGACCCCGAGATCAACGCCTTCGCCGCGCCCGGCGGGGTGATCGGGGTGAATGGTGGGCTGTTCCTCAAATCGGAAACCGAAGCCGAGTACGCGGCGGTCATGGCCCACGAACTGGGTCACCTGATCCAGCGCCACTTCGCCCGCGGGGTGGAAAACCAGCAACGCATGCAGCTGCCGCTGATGGCGGCCCTGCTCGCCGGAATCGTTGCGGCCGCGGCCGGCGGTGGCGACGTGGGAATCGCCGCCATCGCCTCGACCCAGGCGGCGGCGATCCAGAGCCAGTTGCGCTTTTCCCGCCTTAACGAGCAGGAGGCTGACCGCGTCGGCATCGTCAATCTTGAGCGCGCCGGCTACGATCCGCGTGCCATGCCGGAGATGTTCGGTCGGCTCGCCCGCCAGTATCGCTATGACCGTACCCCACCGGAGTTCCTGCTGACTCACCCGGTCACCGACAGCCGGATCGCCGATACCCAGGCGCGCGCCGAGCGTTTTCCCAAGGGCGGCGTCGAGGACAGCAAGCGCTTCCAGCTGATGAAGGTGCGCACCCAGATGTACTTCGAGGAGACCGCCGGCCTGCTGGTGAAGCGCTATCGCGCCCAGCTGCAGGAGGCTCCGGACAACGATCCGGTGCGCTATGGCCTGGCCATGGGACTGACCAAGCAGGGCCAGCTAAACGAGGCGCGCGACACCCTCTCGCCGCTGCTGCGCAAGGCCCCGGACGACATCAGCTACAACCTCGCCCAGGTCGATCTGGACATTACCGCCAATCGCCTGCCTGACGCTCAGAAACGCGTGCAGCGGCTGATGGACCTCTATCCGGACGATCTGGCCGTGAGTCTGGCCCAGGTAGACATGCTCGGCCGCACCAAGCAGGCCAAGGCCGCCAGCCAGTTGCTCGACAAACTGATCAAGCAGCGGCCGATTGATCCGGACCTGTGGAATCAGGCGGCGGACGTTCGCGGCCAGGCCGGGGATCTGGTCGGGGTGCATCAGGCACGAGCCGAGTACTTCGCCCTGACCGGGGACTACAACCAGGCGATCCAGCAATTGGGGTTCGCCAAGCAGCGCGCCGCCAGCAACTATCAGCTGGCCGCGCGGATCGACGCCCGCCAGCAGGAAATGATCGCCCAGCGCAAGCTGAGCGAAGAGATCCTGCGCTAGGCGTTACCCTTGGTCTGCAGCTGCAGCGCCTGGGTGAAGTCGAGCATGCGCTTGAGCGGCTTGACCGCCCGGGGGATGAGCGCCGGATCGACCAGCACCTCGCCGGAGCCGTCGAGCAGGCAGTTGAGGGTGCGCTCCAGGGTGTTCATCGCCATCCAGGGACAGTGGGCGCAGCTGCGACAGGCGGCGCCGTTGCCGGCGGTGGGCGCCTCGATGAAGGTCTTGTCGGGGCAGGCCTGCTGCATCTTGTAGAAGATGCCGCGATCGGTGGCGACGATGAACTGGCGATTGGGCAGTGTCTGGGCCGCCTTGATCATCTGGCTGGTGGAGCCGACATGGTCGGCCAGCTCGATCACCGCCTCGGGCGACTCGGGATGCACCAGGATGGCCGCTTCCGGATAGAGCCGCTTGAGGTCTTCCAGCTGGCTGGCCTTGAACTCCTCGTGGACGATGCAGGAGCCTTCCCACAGCAGCATGTCGGCACCGGTTTCGCGCTGGATATAGCGACCCAGGTGGCGATCGGGCGCCCAGAGGATGGCCTCGTCGTTGTCCATCAGATGCTCGACGATGTCCAGCGCGCAGCCGGAGGTGACCACCCAGTCCGCGCGGGCCTTCACCGCGGCCGAGGTGTTGGCGTAGACCACCACGGTACGCTCGGGATGCTGGTCGCAGAAGGCGGAGAATTCCTCCACCGGGCAACCCAGGTCCAGGGAGCACGTGGCCTCCAGGGTCGGCATCAGCACGCGCTTTTCCGGATTGAGGATCTTGGCCGTCTCGCCCATGAACTTGACCCCGGCCACCACCACGGTGGACGCCGGGTGGCGATTGCCGAAGCGGGCCATCTCCAGGGAATCGGCGACGCAACCGCCGGTCTCCTCGGCCAGCGCCTGGATCAGCGGATCGGTGTAGTAATGGGCGAGCAGCACCGCGTTCTGCGCCTTGAGCTCGCGGGCGATGGCGGTCTTGTAGGCCGCGATCTCGTCCGGCCCGAGCGCCTTGGGCTGCTTGGCGGCCAGATGGGCCTGGACCAGGAGACGTTCGGAAATCTGCACCATGGCGGGTACCTGAAAACGGGGGTCGTCAAGGCCGCGCATCATAGCAGCATCCTCGCCGACTCCCTATGGGCGCCAGCGGCAGCCTCCGCGAGCAGTGGCCATCTGCCGCTAATGTCTGGCAACACTTGGCTTTTCACTTCTGCGGCGGCCATGGGTCCGAGACAGGAACGCCCGGTGAGCGTCTCGCCTGGGCCCTCTGCTGGAGATCTAGCGTGCCGTCCCGTTCGACCTCGCGTTCCCGAACCTCCGATCAGGCTCTCGCCACCCTGCTGGATAAGCTACGCGCCCTGCAAGGTGCCCTGGAGCAGGCCGCCGCCGAGCCGCGGCTGGATCGGCAGGCGCTCAATCCCGCCTACCGCGCCAGTGCCCAGAATCTGCTCGCCTATCTGGCACTGCGCGACAACGATCTGCATGACCTGCAACTGCAACTCTCCGCCCTGGGGCTATCGTCCCTGGGGCGCTCCGAAGCCGCCGTGCTGCCGACCGTGGCGACCCTCATCAACACCCTGGAGCGCCTGCTCGGTGGCCGCCCGGCGACGCGGCCGACGACCATGGCCGCCAACCCCCTGGCAGACCATGCGCGGGCATTGTTCGGCACGCCCGCCGCCGCGCGGGAGGTACGCATCATGGTCACCTTGCCCAGCGAGGCCGCAGACGATTATGCGCTGGTACGCGACCTGCTGGCGGGCCATATGGATTGCGCGCGCATCAACTGCGCCCACGACGAACCGACCAGCTGGACGCGCATGATCGAACACGTGCGGCGGGCCAGCGCGGAGCTGGACCAGCCCTGCAAGGTATTCATGGACCTGCCGGGCCCCAAGCTGCGCACCGGGCCCATCGCCACGGGCGTGGCGGTAAAGAAGGTCAAGCCCGAGCGCGACGCCCAGGGCCGCGTCCGCCAGCCGGCGCGGATCTGGCTGACCGGCCGCCGCCGACCGCGACCAGCGCCCTCCCCGGCGACTGCCAGCCTCCAGGTGGGCGAACGCTGGCTGAAGAATCTGCAGGCGGGCGACTGCATCCGCCTGGTGGACACCCGGCAGGCGCGGCGGCGCTGGACGGTGGTCGAGGTCGGCGATCGCGGCTGCTGGGCGGAGGCGACCAAGACCACCTACCTCACGCCCGGCCTGCGCCTGAGCGTCGATCGCGATGGACGCAGGCGGCACAGCCGCATCGGCGACTTCGCCCCGCAGCCGGGCGCCCTGCGGCTGGCCGAGGACGATCTGCTGATCCTGACCGCCGACCAGACGCCCGGTCGGCCCGCCAGCCAGGACAGCGGCGGGTGCCTGCTGACACCCGCCACCCTGGGCTGCACCCTGCCCCAGGTGTTCGCCGACGTCCGTAGCGGCGAGCCGGTCTGGTTCGACGATGGCAAGATCGGCGGGTTGATCGAACGCGCCGATCAGGACGCGCTGCAGGTCCGCATCACCCAGGCGCCGGGCGGCGCCAAGCTCAAGGGCGACAAGGGCATCAACTTTCCCCAGAGTACCCTGCGGCTGGCAGCGCTGGGCGAACAGGACCTCGCGGCCCTGGCCTTTGCCGCCGAGCATGCGGACGGCATCGAGATGTCCTTCGTCAACAGCGCGGACGACGTCCGCGCGCTGCTCGCGGAACTGGAGCGCCTGCAGGCCGAGCACCTGGGTGTGGTGCTGAAGATAGAAACCCGTCGGGGCTTCGACAACCTTCCCGCACTGCTGCTGGCGGGCATGCAGCGCGGCGGCTTCGGCGTGATGATCGCCCGCGGCGACCTGGCGGTGGAAGGCGGCTTCGAGCGCCTGGCGGCGCTGCAGGAGGACATTCTCTGCCTGTGCGAAGCGGCCCACGTGCCGGTGATCTGGGCGACCCAGGTGCTGGAAAACCTGGCCAAGAAGGGTTCGCCTTCGCGCGCCGAGATCACCGATGCCGCCACCGGGGTCCGCGCCGAATGCGTGATGCTCAACAAGGGCCCGCACATCCTCAAGGCGGTCGCCACCCTGGATGAACTGCTGGTGCGGATGCAGGGCTACAACAGCAAGAAGCGCCAGCTGCTGCGCAAGCTGGAACTGGCTTCGCCCTGGGCGGACTGATCCGCCCAGGGGCTGGTCAGGCTTAAAGCACCTGCAGGCGACCCGCTTCCAGACGCACGCGGGCGCCATAGGGCCAGGCCTGGTTTTCCGGCCCATGGCCGCTGGGCAGGCCGCGATAGAGGGCGATGCCGCGCGGCGCCAGCCATTCGGCGAAGATCTCTTCCAGCGACTGCTCGACGTTACGCGGCGGGCAGTCGGTGAAGGTGCCCAGGCAGACCGCGCCGATGCGGTGCTCGGTGAGGTTGCCGAGCAACTGGCAGAGGCTGCGCTCCAGTCGATAGTAGGGCTCGCCGACGTCTTCCAGCATGAGGATAGCGCCGTCGTGGGGGCGCAGGGCAGCGGCGGTCCCGACCACGCTGGCCAGGGTAGTCAGGTTGCCGCCGATCAGTTCGCCGGCAGGCACCTGGGTCGGGCCGGCCAGGCGCTCCAGCTGCCAGGCCGGACGGCTGCCCGCGCACAGTTCCAGGACCGATTCCAGCGAGCGGGTACGGGCCGCCTGGGTAGCCGGATCCTCGTCACGACGCCCCCAATCCAGGGCGCCCGGGCCGTGGATGGCGGTGAGACCGCGGCGGTGAAAGGCCTCCAGCAGCACCGTCAGGTCGGAATAGCCGATCAGCGGCCGGCCCTTGCTGCTGGACAGCCGCGACCAGTCCAGCCAGGGCAGCAGTTGCGCGGATCCGTAACCGCCGCGCAGGCACCAGACCGCATCCACGTCCGCCTGGCTGAAAGCCCAGTGCAGATCGGCGGCGCGCTCCTCGGCGGTACCGGCGAGATAGCGATGGCGCTTGAGCGCCTGTTCGCCCAGCACCGCTTCGATGCCGGCGGCCTGCAGTTGCTCGATCGCCACCGTGACCAGCTCTTCCTTGACCGCACCCGCCGGACTGACCAGCGCCACACGCCGCACGGGATTCATTCCAGCACCTCCACCGGCATGCCGGCTTCGATGGTGCCGCGCCCCAGGGGGATGACGTTCATGCCGAACAGCATGCGATTGTCCTGGAAGCGGTATTCGCGCAAGGCCGTGAGCGGCTGTCGATCCGGATCCTTTTCACCGGTCAGCGGATCCTGGGTGATGACGATGCAGCGCGAGCAGGGACAGGCGACGGCGAAGTCCACCGCGCCGATGCGCAGGCGCTTCCAGCCATCTTCGGCGTATGCGGGCGTACCCTCCACCACCAGATTTGGCCGGAAGCGCAGCATGTCCAGCGGCTTGCCTACCCGCGCCACCAGATCGGCCAGGGAGGCCTCGCTGGTCAGCAGCAAGGGGAAGCCGTCGGCGAAATGCACCTTCTGCCCCGGCTCGGCGAAATCGGTATTGATCTGCCGGGCATGGCTTTCGGCGATGTGCACCAGGCGGCAGCGGCGACCGAGGAAGTCGCTCAACCAGGCATCCGCCGCCGCGGCGACCGGCGCCTGCAGGGTGTCGCGCCAGATGGTCACGCCCAGTTGTTCGCCGGTGGTATCCGGCACCGTCACCTCAAGCGGCGTCCGGCCGGGCGCGCTCAGGCGCAGCCGGTCGGCAGCCAGCCAGCGCGCCTCGATGTGATTCATCTGCGCCAGCTGGCGCAGCGTCAGGAAGCGGCCGGTGTCGGCATCCACCACCATCCAGCGGCGGTCACCCACCAGGCCCAGGGCATCCACCTCGGCCTGGACGAGGGATTCCACGGCCGTCGACTTGACGGGATAACGATAGAGGGCACTGAGGTGCGACATGGGCGCGGCTTCCTGGCGGCGGAAAAAGGCCGCCAGTGTAAGGGAGGCGCCGGAGCGGCGAAACCGCGAGGATTACTCCTCGGCCAGCGCCAGGCGCCGGCGCACTTCCTCGACCAGTTGATCGGGCTGGAACTTGGAGAGGAAGGCGTTGCAGCCCACCTTTTTCACCATGGCTTCGTTGAAGCTGCCCGACAGCGAGGTGTGCAGCACCACATAGAGGTCGGCGAGCCGCGGGTCCTGGCGGATCTCGGTGGTCAGGCGATAGCCGTCCATTTCCGGCATCTCGGCATCGGTCAGCACCATCAGCAGCTTGTCAGTCAGCACCACGCCCTCGTCGGCCCAGGCCTTGAGCTTGCGCAGGGCCTGCAGTCCATCGGTGGCGACGTGGAATTTCAGATCCAGCTGCACCAGGGTGTCGCGCAGCTGGCCGATGGCGGTGCTGGAGTCGTCCACCAGCAGCACCTCGCGACCGCGGGCCTTGGCCAGCAGCGGATCGGCCAGGCGTTCCTGGGAGACCTTGACGTTGTAGGGGGCGATCTCGGCCAGCACCTTTTCCACGTCGATCACCTCCACCAGACGGTCTTCGATGCGGGTGATGGCGGTCAGGTAGTGCTGGCGTCCAGCGCCGCCGGGCGGGGCCTGGATGCTGTCCCAGTTGAGATTGATGATGCGATCGACGCTGCCGACCAGGAAGGCCTGCACCGAGCGGTTGTACTCGGTAACGATGATGGTGCTGTTCTCGTCGGGCGTGATGGGTCGCATGCCGATGGCGGCGGCCAGATCGATCACCGGCAGGGTCTGACCCCGCAGGTGGACGACGCCGCAGATCATCGGATGGCGCTTGGGCATCTGGGTCAGGCGCGGCAGCTTGAGGACTTCCTGCACCTTGAACACGTTGATGGCGAACATCTGCCGGCTGGACAGCTGAAACATGAGAATTTCCAGACGATTCTCGCCAACCAGCTGGGTGCGTTGATCGACGGTGTCGAGAATGCCGGCCATGGAAAGTCCACTCCAAAGATAATTCAGGTCACAGGCTATCGGCGGCAGCGGTCGATTCTTGAGGCCCGGAAACAGCGAAGCCGCCCAACAGGCGGCTTCGCTCGAACAGCTGCGGATCAGGCGCGTGGCAGGGTCACGCCGCGCTGGCCCTGGTACTTGCCACCGCGATCCTTGTAGGAGACCTCGCAGGCCTCGTCGGACTGCAGGAACAGCATCTGGGCCACGCCCTCGTTGGCGTAGATCTTGGCCGGCAGGGTCGTGGTGTTGGAGAACTCCAGGGTCACGTGGCCTTCCCACTCGGGCTCCAGCGGGGTGACGTTGACGATGATGCCGCAGCGGGCATAGGTGCTCTTGCCCAGGCAGATGGTCAGGACGTCGCGCGGGATGCGGAAGTATTCCACGGTGCGGGCCAGGGCGAAGGAGTTCGGCGGAATGATGCAGACGTCGCTGACCACGTCGACGAAGCTCTTGTCGTCGAAGTTTTTCGGGTCCACCACCGCCGAATGGATGTTGGTGAACACCTTGAACTCGTTGGCGCAGCGCACGTCGTAGCCGTAGCTGGACACCCCGTAGGAGATCACCCGGCTGTCGTCCGCACCGCGCATCTGGCGCTCGACGAAGGGCTCGATCATGCCGTGCTCCTGGGCCATGCGGCGAATCCACTTGTCCGATTTGATGCTCATGGCAGGTCTAGCTCCGGGGCGAAAAATTGACCGCGCATTGTATTGGATAGCGGCGCGGTCTCAAAGGCGAACGGACGAAATCAGTCGTCGCTGACGGTGATGGTCGGCATGCCGCCGCCGGCCTGGCCGCCCTGGGCGATGCGGGCGCCGACCTTGCGCGCCAGTTCCTGGTAGATCAGCGCGATCTGGCTGTCGGGATCGGCGATGGCGGTGGGACGTCCGGCGTCGGCCTGCTCGCGGATGGCCATGGCGAGCGGCAAGGAAGCCAGGAGATCCACGCCGTACTGCTCGGCCAGCTTGCTGCCGCCGCCTTCGCCGAACAGGTGCTCGGCGTGGCCGCAGTTGGAGCAGATGTGCACCGCCATGTTCTCCACCACCCCGATCACCGGGATGTTGACCTTCTGGAACATCTCCACACCCTTCCTGGCGTCCAGCAGGGCAAGGTCCTGGGGCGTGGTGACGATCACCGCGCCGGCCACCGGCACCTTCTGCGCAAGGGTCAGCTGGATATCGCCGGTACCGGGCGGCATGTCGATCACCAGGTAGTCGAGGTCGTTCCAGGCGGTCTGGGTGATCAGTTGGATCAGGGCGCCGGAGACCATCGGGCCACGCCAGGCCACCGGGGTCTTGTCATTGGTCAGGAAGGCCATGGACATGACCTCGACACCATGGGCCTGCAGCGGGATGAACCACTTCTCATCGCGCACCTCGGGACGGGTGCCCTCGGCGAAACCGAACATGATGCCCTGGCTGGGGCCATAGATGTCGGCGTCCAGCACGCCGACCCGGGCCCCTTCGCGGGCCAGCGCCAGGGCCAGGTTGGCGGCGGTGGTGGACTTGCCCACCCCGCCCTTGCCCGAGGCCACGGCAATGATGTTCTTGACGTTGCCCATGGCCTCCAGCTGCGGCTGGGCGGCGTGAGGCGCGATGATGCAATCGACCTGGATCTCGGCGGTCTCGACCCCGGGCACGTTCTCCAACGCGGTCTTGAGCACCTGGGCCAGGCCACCCTTGAACAGTCCGGCGGCATAGCCCAGCTCGAAGCGGGCGCGCACCCGGCCACCGTCCAGCGCGAGGTCGCGCAGGGCGCCAGCGCTGAGCAGGTCCTGTTCGAGATAGGGATCGTGATACTGGCGCAGCGCGGCCTCGATGGCCTCGCGAGTCGGAGCGGTCATGCGGACTCCCGGAAACAGCGGATAGGAAAGAGAAGCTGCGGCCTATGCTACCCACTGTCCTTGCTAAAGCCTATCCACGCGGCGCTACACTCCCGGCTTTCCCCTCGCCCGTGGAGTCCTGCGTGAACGCCTCTTCCCTGCACATCAGTTCCACCTTCGACAGCGGCGCCGTCGAGGTGCTGTCCCTGGCCGATCACGCGGACATCCGCCTGCGCATCCGCCCGGATACCGCCTCGCCCTTCACCCAGTGGTTCCATTTCCGTCTCGAAGGCGCCCGCGGCCTGCCCTGCCAGCTGAGCTTCGACAACGCCGGCGAGTGCGCCTACCCAGAGGGCTGGCGCGACTATGGCGTGGTCGCCAGCTATTGCGGCCAGGAGTGGTTCCGCATTCCCAGCCGCTATGACGGCAAGACCCTGAGCTGGACCGTCACCCCGGAACACGACAGCCTGTTCTTCGCCTATTTCGAACCCTATCCGGAGAGCCGTCACCTGGCCTTCATGGGCGAGGCGCAACACCATCCCGCCGTCCGTCTGGAAACCGTCGGCCGTTCGCTGCTGGGACGTTCGCTGGACCTGCTGCGCATCGGCACGCCAGGCGCTGGCAAGAAGAACATCTGGATCATCGCCCGCCAGCACCCCGGTGAGCCCATGGCCGAGTGGTTCGTCGAAGGCCTGCTGCGCCGCCTGCTCGGCCTGGGCGAACACCAGGGCGACCCGGTCGGTGCCAAGCTGCTGGAGCATGCGGTACTGCACGTGGTGCCCAACATGAATCCCGACGGCTCGGCGCTGGGCAATCTGCGCACCAACGCCGCCGGCGCCAACCTCAACCGCGAATGGCTGGAGCCGGACGAAGGACGCAGTCCCGAGGTGCTGGCGGTACGCCGCGCCATCGCTGCGAGCGGCTGCGACCTGTTCCTCGACATCCACGGCGACGAGGCCCTGCCCTATGTCTTCGTCGACGGCTGCAACGGTCTGCCCACCTTCGGCGAGCGCGAGGAAGCCGAGCAGCAGGCCTTCCTGCAGCGCTTCCAGCGCGCCAGCCCGGATTTCCAGACCCGGTACGGCTATCCCCGCGGTCATTTCGGCAGCGAGACCCTCAAGCTCGCCACCAAGTACGTCGGCCATACCCACGGCTGCCTGGCCCTGACCCTGGAGCTGCCATTCAAGGACAACGCCAACGATCCCCGCCCGGACGTCGGCTGGAACGGTGCCCGCAGCGCCGCCCTGGGCGCGGCCATGGTCAACGCTCTTTACTGGCAACTGGCCGATCTCTAGGCCAGCTCCAGTCATCGCCCATCCCCACGGATGAAACCGACCGGCCATTTCGCTATGATGGTCGGTCAATTTATCAGCGCCGCGATCCAGCCAAGACCATGACCGAGCCCCGCAAGATTCTCGTCACCAGCGCCCTGCCCTATGCCAACGGCTCCATCCATCTCGGCCACATGGTCGAGTACATCCAGACCGACATCTGGGCCCGCTTCCAGCGGCTGCGCGGCAACCAGTGCATCTATGTCTGCGCCGACGACGCCCACGGTTCGGCCATCATGCTGCGCGCCGAGCGCGAGGGCATCACGCCCGAGCAGCTGATCGACAACGTCAAGCGCGAGCACAGTGCCGACTTTGCCGACTTCGGCGTGGCCTTCGACAACTTCCACTCCACCCACGCGGAAGAGAATCGCGAGCTGTCGCGCGCCATCTACCTGAAGCTGCGCGAGAACGGCCATATCGCCACTCGGCCGGTCACCCAGTATTTCGACCCGGACAAGCAGATGTTCCTGGCCGACCGCTTCATCAAGGGCACCTGCCCCAAGTGCGGCAGCGCCGACCAGTACGGCGACAACTGCGAGAAGTGCGGCGCCACCTATGCGCCCACCGAACTGAAGGATCCCAAGTCGGCCATCTCTGGCGCGACCCCGGTGCTGCGTGAATCCGAGCACTTCTTCTTCAAGCTTCCCGACTTCGCCGAGATGCTCAAGGGCTGGACCCGCAGCGGTGCCCTGCAGGAATCGGTGGCCAACAAGATCGCCGAATGGCTGGACGCCGGGCTGCAGGAATGGGACATCTCCCGGGATGCGCCCTACTTCGGCTTCGAGATCCCCGACGCTCCGGGCAAGTACTTCTATGTCTGGCTGGACGCGCCCATCGGCTACATGGCCAGCTTCAAGAATCTCTGCGATCGTCGCGACGACCTGGACTTCGACGCTTACTGGAACAAGGACAGCACCGCCGAGCTGTACCACTTCATCGGAAAGGACATCGTCAACTTCCATGCGCTGTTCTGGCCGGCCATGCTCGAAGGCGCCGGCTACCGCAAGCCGACCGCGCTGAGCGTCCACGGTTTTCTCACCGTCGACGGCCAGAAGATGTCCAAGTCCCGCGGTACCTTCATCAAGGCGCGCACCTACCTGGATCACCTGAATCCCGAATACCTGCGCTACTACTTCGCCGCCAAGCTCTCTCGCCACGTCGAGGACATCGACCTGAACCTCGAGGACTTCGTGCAGAAGGTCAATTCCGACCTGGTGGGCAAGGTGGTCAACATCGCCAGCCGCTGCGCCGGCTTCATCCACAAGGGCAATGCCGGCCTGCTGGTGGACGCCCAGGCCGCGCCCGAGCTGGAAGCCGCCTTCCGCGCCGCCACGCCCAGCATCGCCGAGGCCTACGAGACCCGTGACTTTGGCCGCGCCATGCGCGAGATCATGGCCCTGGCCGACCGCGCCAACGCTTGGATCGCCGACCAGGCGCCCTGGAGCCTGGCCAAGCAGGACGGCAAGGCCGACGAAGTGCAGGCCATCTGTGCCCAGGGCATCGAGCTGTTCCGCCAGCTGGCGATCCTGCTCAAGCCGGTACTGCCCAACCTGACCGCCGCCGCCGAGGCCTTCCTCAACGTCGCTCCCCTGACCTGGGCCGACCTCGACACCCGCCTGGCCAATCATCAGCTCAACGCCTTCCAACCCCTGCTCACCCGCATCGAACCCGCCAAGGTGCAGACCATGATCGACGCCTCCAAGGAAGACCTGGCTGCCCAGGCCGTCCCCCAGCCCGCCGGCAATGGCGAACTGAGCAAGGCCCCGCTGGCCGAGACCATCGACTTCGATACCTTTTCCAAGGTCGACCTGCGCATCGCCCTGATCGAGAAAGCCGAATTCGTCGAAGGCGCCGACAAGCTCCTGCGTCTGACCCTGGACATCGGCGATGCCAAGCGCAACGTCTTCTCCGGCATCAAGAGCGCCTACCCGGAGCCGAGCCAGCTCGAAGGCCGCCTGACCCTGTACGTCGCCAACCTGGCGCCGCGCAAGATGAAGTTCGGCGTCTCCGAAGGCATGGTCCTGGCCGCCGGCCCCGGCGGCAGCGAGATCCACCTGCTCAGCCCCGACAGCGGCGCCAAGCCCGGCCAGCGGGTGATGTGACAGCGACGGCGCCGAGAGCCTGCTCAAAGGCGAGCGAGCTAGCGACAAACAAGGCGAACATGGCTGAGGAAGCGGAGTTTACAAAGCGTAAATGAGCGTTCCGAAGCCATTTTCAACGCAGTTTGGCCGACGCGCAGCCGACTTTGAGCAGGCTCTCAGGGCGCCGTTCTTCCTCCAGCCCCGACCCTGATCATGAACGCTCACGCCACCCTCATCACCGCCATCGACGCCCTGCTGCCGCAGACCCAGTGCGGCAAATGCGGCCACCCCGGTTGCCAGCCCTATGCGGCGGGCATCGCCGCGGGTGAGGCGCACAACAAGTGCCCGCCCGGTGGCGCGGCCACCATCCTGGAACTCTCGACCCTGCTCCAGCGCCCGACGCTGCCCCTGGACTCGCCTTATCCGGTCACACCCAGCCAGCGCGCGGTGATCCGCGAGGATGAATGCATCGGCTGCACCAAGTGCATCCAGGTCTGCCCCACCGATGCCATCCTGGGCGCGGCCAAGCTGATGCACACGGTGATCGAGAACGAATGCAGCGGTTGCGAGCTGTGCCTGGCACCCTGCCCGGTGGACTGCATCGATCTGGTGCCCGTACCCGCGCCGGTCGACCGCCAGGCGGAGCGTCAGCGCGCGCAGTACTATCGGCGCCGCTTCGACGCCCGCCAGTCCCGCCTGCAACGGGACCGCGAACGACTGGACGCCGAGCGCCAGCGCCGTCAGGTGCCACCTGCGACCGCCACGGCTGCGGAGCCCCTCGCCACGGCGGAATCCTCGCTCAAGCCGCTGAAGATCGCTGCCGCCATGGCGCGTGTCGCCCTGCAGAAGGCCGAACGGCAATTGGTCCAGTACGGTACGCCCGCGTTGGAAACCCAGGTGCAGCAGTTGCGTGAAGCGGCCCAGCAGGCGCAGACGGCCCTCGACAGGGCGCAGCAGGGGCCCGCCAGCGCCAGTGCTCCGGCCCTGGCGCAGCCGGCCGCCGACCCCGCTGCGCTCAGGCAGGCGCGGATCGCTGCCACCCTGGCACGCGCCCAGCTGACCAAGGCCGAGCGGGCCTTCGGTAGCGAGCCCACACCCCCGCAGAGCGCCCAGCTGGAAACCCTGCGCAGCGCCGCTCAGCAGGCGGCTCACCACCTCACGGCCCTGGAAGAGCGAACCGACCGATGAATGCCGCCAAACGCCTGGAGATCTTTCGCCGGCTGCACGAGGACAACCCCGATCCCAAGACGGAACTGGCCTACGCCTCGCCGTTCGAGCTGCTGATCGCGGTGATCCTCTCGGCTCAGGCCACCGACGTCAGCGTCAACAAGGCCACCGCCCGCCTCTATCCGGTGGCCAACACGCCCCAGGCCATCCTGGACCTGGGCGTGGCGGGATTGTCGGAGTACATCAAGACCATCGGGCTCTACAACAGCAAGGCCAAGAACGTCATCGAAACCTGCCGGCTGCTGCTGGAGCGCCATGGGGGCGCGGTACCCGAGACCCGCGAGGAACTGGAGGCCCTGCCCGGCGTGGGGCGCAAGACCGCCAACGTAGTGCTCAACACCGCTTTCCGTCAGCTCGCCATGGCGGTCGATACCCATATCTTCCGCGTCAGCAACAGAACCAACCTGGCACCGGGCAAGAACGTGGTGGAGGTCGAGCTCAAGCTGCTCAAGGTGGTGCCGAAGGATTTCCTGCTGGATGCCCACCACTGGCTGATCCTGCACGGCCGCTATGTCTGCCAGGCGCGCAAGCCCCGCTGCGGCAGCTGCCGCATCGAGGATCTCTGCGAATACAAGGCAAAAGCCTCTGACGATTGAAAAAGGGCGCACCAAAGCCCTTTGGCGATTGAAAAAATCTTTTTTACCGGCCCCTGCTTTGTCGCTATAAGGTGCGCGAAAAGGTCCGCAGCCCCGTCGATGACTGGCGTGTGACCCTGTCCAGCCTTGCAGGAGTTACCCATGGCCGAAGACAAAAGCGACATCGATGTAGACGAAGATTTCGAGACCGATGGCGAGACGCCTGAAACCGTCGAGCCCATCGTCATCAGCAAGACCAATCTGACCAAGCGGCGTCTGATCGACGACATGCTCGAAGAGCGTCGCCTGAAGCGGCAGATCTCCGAGTACGACTTCGATCTGTAGCCCATGAAAAACCCCAGCCGAGGCTGGGGTTTTGCGTTGCGCGGCGACCCTTACAGCAGGGTACGACCCTTGCCAGCAGCGATGCGCATGCGCAGGGCGTTGAGCTTGATGAAGCCCGCCGCGTCGGCCTGGTTGTAGGCGCCGCCGTCTTCTTCGAAGGTGGCGATGTTGGCATCGAACAGCGACTCGTCGGACTTGCGGCCGACGACGATGACGTTGCCCTTGTACAGCTTCAGGCGTACCACACCGTTCACGCTGGCCTGGGAGGCGTCGATCATCTTCTGCAGCATCAGCCGCTCGGGGCTCCACCAGTAGCCGGTGTAGATCAGGCTGGCGTACTTGGGCATCAGCTCGTCCTTGAGGTGAGCCACCTCGCGGTCGAGGGTGATGGACTCGATGGCGCGGTGGGCCTTGAGCATGATGGTGCCGCCAGGCGTCTCGTAGCAGCCACGGGACTTCATGCCGACGTAGCGGTTCTCGACGATGTCCAGGCGACCGATGCCGTTCTCGCCGCCGATGCGGTTCAGTTCGGCCAGCACGGTGGCCGGGCTCAGCTCCTGGCCGTCGATGGCGACGATGTCACCATTGCGGTAGGTCAGCTCGAGGTAGGTCGGGGTGTCCGGCGCGGCTTCCGGAGACTTGGTCCAGCGCCACATGTCTTCTTCGTGCTCGGTCCAGGTGTCTTCCAGCACGCCGCCCTCGTAGGAGATGTGCAGCAGGTTGGCGTCCATGGAGTACGGCGACTTCTTCTTGCCGTGGCGCTCAATCGGGATCTGGTGCTTTTCGGCGTAGTCCATCAGCTTCTCGCGGGACAGCAGGTCCCACTCGCGCCAGGGTGCGATCACCTTGACGCCCGGCTTGAGCGCATAGGCGCCCAGCTCGAAACGCACCTGGTCGTTGCCCTTGCCGGTGGCGCCGTGGGAGATGGCGTCGGCGCCGGTCTCGTTGGCGATCTCGATCAGGCGCTTGGCGATCAGCGGACGGGCAATGGAGGTACCCAGCAGGTACTCGCCTTCGTAGACGGTGTTGGCACGGAACATCGGGTAGACGAAGTCGCGGACGAACTCTTCGCGCAGGTCGTCGATGTAGATTTCCTTGACGCCCATGGCCTTGGCCTTGGCGCGTGCCGGTTCGACTTCCTCGCCCTGGCCGAGGTCAGCGGTGAAGGTCACCACTTCGCAGTTATAGGTATCCTGCAGCCACTTGAGGATCACCGAGGTGTCCAGGCCGCCGGAATACGCCAGGACTACCTTCTTCACATCCGCCATGCCGTTCGCTCCCGTGTGTTGCGTTGAGTCGGAAAGCGACAATTCTACTGGTCGCCTCGCTGCTTTTACAGGGGCGCGACGCACTCTGATGTCTGGGCGACATGCGGTCGGGGCGGATCAGCCCTTGGGCTTGGCCGGCGGTGCCGGGGTGGGCGCCGGCGGTTCGGCCGGATTGGCCGCGGTGCTGGTGGTTGCCGCAGCTGGAGGCTCGGCGCTTGGCGGCACCCGCGAGAACACCAGGGTCACCCGGCGATTGAGCGCGCGATTGGCCTTGCTGCTGTTGGGCGCCACGGGGTACTGCTCGCCAAAGAAGCGCAATTCGATCTGCTCCGCGGCGAAGCCCTTGCTCTTGAGGTACTCCATCACCGCGATGGCGCGCAGCCGGGACTCCTGGCGGTTATCCAGGCGCGTGCCCTGGTTGTCGCTGTAGCCCGAGACGATGACGTGATTGACCGTCGGATCGGCCTTCAGGTACTCATCGATGAGATCGAGCTTGGCCTTGGCCAGATCGTCCAGGGTATCCCCGCCGCCCGGAAAATTGACCTGGGAATGGCGGATCTGCTCGAAATTGACCGCCAGCAGCTTCTGGGTACAGGCCTGGAACTGCTGGTAGGCCGGCTCGAAGCGCACCGGCAGCAGCCGGACCTCGACCCGGTCGTCCAGGGCGCCCGCGCGACTGACCTGGGGCATGCGCCCTTCCATCAACCCCGCCAGCAGCCGCTGCGCCTGCTGCGCGCTGGTGGCCAGCGCCTGCTCACCCTCGACGACCTTGACCGAGCCGAGGCTGATATCGCCCAGCCCCGGCTTCCAGGGCACCGCCGCCGCCTTCAGGCTGGCACTGCCCGCCGGCAGCCACTGACCATTGGGCCGTAGCTCGAACACCGTGGACTCGCCCGCGCGACGCAGGAAGCCGCCGCTGCCGAAACGAGGAATGGGCTGCAGCAGGCGACAGGCGAAGATGTCGCCCTCGACCTTCCATTCCACGCTTTCGAGCCGGCTCTGGAAGGTCATCCCCCAGGCCGGCACGACAAGCAGCAGAGAGGAAAGGAAGAGGTAACGCGAGCGCACGTCGGACTCCGGAAAGAAAAAGTACCTGGGCTTCTTATCGGTCGAAGGCGCGGAAAACTTGAGTACGGTCCCGCCGCACGGATGCCGGCTACCCCCTTTTCCGGTAGCATTTCCCCACTTTCCCGCAGCCTGGAATCCCGCATGACCGACCGGATCACCCTTGCCCGTCCCGATGACTGGCACATTCACCTGCGCGACGGCGCCGCCCTGCCGCAGACCGTCGCCGACGCTGCCCGGGAATTCGGTCGCGCCATCGTCATGCCCAACCTGGTGCCACCGGTGCGCAATGCCGAGCAGGCCGCCGCCTACCGCGAGCGTATCCTGGCCGCGCGCCCGGCCGGCAGCCGCTTCGAACCGCTGATGGTGCTCTATCTCACCGATCGCACCAGCCCGGAAGAGGTACGCAGCGCCAAGGCCAGCGGCTTCGTGCACGCCGCCAAGCTCTATCCGGCCGGCGCTACCACCAATTCCGATTCCGGCGTGACCTCGCTGGACAACCTCTTTCCCACCCTGGAAGCCATGGCCGAGATCGGCCTGCCGCTGCTGGTGCACGGCGAGGTCACCCATGCCGAGGTGGACGTCTTCGACCGCGAGAAGAAATTCATCGACGAGCATCTGGTGCGTATCGTCCAGCGCTTCCCGACGCTGAAGGTGGTGTTCGAGCACATCACCACCGGTGATGCCGCTGCCTTCGTGCGCGAGGCCCCGGCCAACGTCGGTGCCACCATCACCGTCCACCACCTGCTGTACAACCGCAACCACATGCTGGTGGGCGGGATCCGGCCGCACTTCTATTGCCTGCCGATCCTCAAGCGCAACACCCACCAGAGCGCCCTGCTGGACGCCGCCACCAGCGGCAATCCCAAATTCTTCCTCGGCACCGATTCGGCACCCCATGCCCGCCACGCCAAGGAAGCGGCCTGCGGCTGCGCCGGCTGCTACACCGCCTATGGCGCTCTGGAGCTCTATGCCGAGGCCTTCGAGAGCCGCAATGCCCTCGACCGCCTGGAAGGTTTCGCCAGCCATTTCGGCGCTGATTTCTACGGCCTGCCGCGCAATACCGAGACCGTCACCCTGGTCCGCGAGGACTGGCAGGCCCCTGCCTCCCTGCCCTTCGGTGACCACGAGGTGATTCCGCTGCGCGCCGGCGAGACCCTGCGCTGGCGTCTGGAGGTGGGCGCATGAGCATGGACGAGACCTTCAGCGACGAACTGGACGCCAGCCAGCCGATGTCCGACTCGCGCATCCCCATGGCGCGCCGCTTCCGTGGCTACCTGCCAGTGGTGGTGGATGTCGAGACCGGTGGCTTCAATGCCGCCACCGATGCCCTGCTGGAAATCGCCGCCACCACGGTGGCCATGGACGAGGACGGGGTGCTCTACCCGGACCACACCTACTTCTTCCGCGTCGAACCCTTCGCCGGCGCCAATATCGAGCCGGCGGCGCTGGAGTTCACCGGCATCAAGCTCGACCATCCGCTGCGCATGGCGGTGGGCGAGGAGCAGGCGCTCAGCGAGATCTTCAAGGGCGTGCGCAAGTCGCTCAAGGCCAACGGCTGCAAGAGAGCCATCCTGGTCGGTCACAACAGCAGCTTCGACCTGGGCTTTCTCAATGCCGCTGTGCTGCGCTGCGGCCTGAAGCGCAATCCCTTCCACCCCTTCTCCAGCTTCGATACCGCCACCCTGGCCGGCCTGGCCTATGGTCAGACGGTGCTGGCCAAGGCCTGCCAGGCCGCCGGTATCGAGTTCGATAACCGCGAAGCCCACTCGGCCCGCTACGACACCGAGAAGACCGCCGAGCTGTTCTGCGGCATCGTCAATCGCTGGCGGGAGATGGGTGGCTGGGTCGATCTCGACTGACCGTCCGTCGCCCGCCCTGCCGTTAATGAGATTTTGCCGCCTACAACTTTGACAATCATTCTCATTGTCATTAGCTTTGGCGGCACCTCCACTCATACAGCAGGCGATCCATGTACGTGTGTCTTTGCCGTGGCGTGACCGATAAGCAGATTCGCGAAGCCATCTATGAGGGCTGCTGCAGTTATCGGGAAGTCCGGGAAAGCACGGGTTGCGCCACCCAGTGCGGCAAGTGCGCCTGCCTCGCCAAGCAGGTGGTCAAGGAAACCCTCGGTGAGCTGCACGGCGCCCAGCAGCTCGCCTATGCGCTGGACGTCCCACGCGCCTGAGCGATACCCCTGCAAAAAAAGCCGGACCTTGCGTCCGGCTTTTTTATTGTCTAATCAAACGCTTACGGAAAGGATGGAAAAGCTTTCGATTACCGTTCGATTTTCGTCGATTTTTCAACAACTTAAGCTTTTGACAAAGGGCCCTCCCACGCTCAGACTGCCGGCAATCCCACCCGATTTGCAGGTCCGGCCATGAAAGGCGATATCACCGTCATCCAGCATTTGAACAAGATCCTCGGCAACGAACTGGTGGCCATCAACCAGTATTTCCTGCACTCGCGGATGTACAACGACTGGGGTATCCGCAAGCTGGGTCATCACGAGTACAAGGAATCCATCGACGAGATGAAGCACGCCGATCGCCTGATCGAGCGCATTCTGTTCCTGGAAGGCCTGCCCAACCTGCAGGACCTGGGCAAGCTGATGATCGGCGAGAACACCCAGGAGATGATCCAGTGCGACCTGCGCCTGGAAATCAGCGCCGTGGCCGACCTGCGTGAAGCCATCACCTACTGCGAGAGCGTGCGGGACTATGTGAGTCGCGACATGCTCAAGAGCATTCTCGAATCCGAGGAAGAACATATCGACTGGCTGGAGACCCAGCTGAGCCTCATCGCCAGCGTCGGGATCGAGAACTACATCCAGTCGCAGATGCACGACGACGATTGATCGGGCAGCCGCCCATAAAAAAAGCCCGCACGCTGCGGGCTTTTTTTATGGGCCAGGGACTCAGGCGTCCTTGGTTTCCACGGCCTGCTTGATCAGGGTCTGCAACTCGCCCTTCTCATAGAGCTCAGCCAGGATGTCGCTGCCGCCGACCAGCTCACCGCCGACCCACAGCTGGGGGAAGGTCGGCCAGTTGGCGTACTTGGGCAGGTTGGCGCGGATTTCCGGATTCTGCAGGATGTCGACATAGGCGAATTTTTCGCCACAGGCCATCAGCACCTGCGCGGCGCGGGAAGAGAAGCCGCACTGAGGCGCGTTCGGCGAACCCTTCATGTAGAGCAGCACGGGATTGTTGGCAATCTGGTCTTTGATGGTATCGATGATTTCCACGATGCACCTCGCTAATACGGTGGGACGATTGTAACGGAAAGGCCGGTGGAACGCCGGGATTTCCGCGACGTCCAGCCCATGACAGGCGCGGCTCGACCTGCAAATCGACCACGCTCCGGCACCACCGTTCGCCGCCATGACCACGATCCGGCGCGCCGCCGAGCAAACTTTGCGGACGCGGCCGTGGTCAGGTTAAGGGTAGGCGCCGCTCGGTAAGCCTGATCCAAGACCCCCAGGAGAACTCCATGAGCCTGTTCAGCACCATCCTATCCAAGCTCGGCATCGGTGAAGCCCACGCGGACACCCCTGCCGCCGCGCCCACTACCGGTGCCACCGAGACCACCACGCCCGCCGGTAGCACCGCCTCCGCAGGTGCTGGCAGCCATATGAGCCAGGTGGACGTCGCCGCCAAGCTGGACGGCCTGGCCGCTCAGAAAGGCGAGCAACTCAACTGGAAGACCTCCATCGTCGACCTGCTCAAGCTCCTCGACCTGGACAGCAGCCTGACCGCACGCCAGGA
Organism: Pseudomonas sp. SORGH_AS_0199; assembly: GCF_031453735.1. NCBI lineage: Bacteria > Pseudomonadati > Pseudomonadota > Gammaproteobacteria > Pseudomonadales > Pseudomonadaceae > Pseudomonas > Pseudomonas sp. SORGH_AS_0199. Next base: position 2,472,597 of record NZ_JAVJAE010000001.1, on the reverse strand, counting down.
ACTGGCTAAGGAACTGAACTGTCCGGCCGACAAGCTGGGCGACTCCGCCCAGATGAACATGTGGCTGCACAAGGCCGTCCTGCAGAAGCTGGCCGACAACGGCGGCAACGTTCCCGCCGACCTGCTGTAAGGCTACCGCCAACTGATCCGTCTCGGGCCAGCCGCCCTGCCTGAAGGGCCTGGCCTGCGATGGTGGTAAAATGCGACATGAACTTATACCATTTCGCCTTTGGTCTTTCCGCCGTTTGAAACGGCATGCTCTCAGGTTCGCCGCGTCCTCCATGGACGGCCGTTACCGGGACGGGACGCTAGGGTAACGAAATGACGGTTCGCCACTTTCTCTCTTTCATGGACTGTTCCCCCGAGGAACTCCGGCAACTCATCGCACGCGGCATCGAGCTCAAGGCCCTGCGCAACCGGGGTGTGCTGCACGAGCCCCTGCGCAATCGCGTCCTGGGCATGATCTTCGAAAAGGCCTCGACCCGTACCCGCCTCTCCTTCGAGGCCGGCATGATCCAGCTCGGCGGCCAGGCGATCTTCCTCTCTTCCCGTGATACCCAACTTGGTCGCGGCGAACCTGTCCCGGACAGCGCCCGCGTCATGTCGAGCATGCTCGACGGCGTGATGATCCGTACCTATGCTCACGAGATGCTCACCACCTTCGCCGCCAATTCCAGGATGCCGGTAATCAATGGCCTGTCGGATGATCTGCACCCCTGCCAGCTGCTCGCCGACATGCAGACCTTCTTCGAACATCGGGGCGATATCCGCGGCAAGACCGTGGCCTGGATCGGCGATGGCAACAACATGTGCAACAGCTACATCGAAGCGGCCGAGCAGCTCGATTTCACCCTGCGCATCGCCTGCCCGGAAGGCTATGAGCCCAATCCGCGCTTCCTCGAACGCGCCGGCGATCGCGTGCAGCTGACCCGGGATCCACGCGAGGCGGTGGCCCAGGCCCACCTGGTCAGTACCGACGTCTGGACCTCCATGGGCCAGGAAGAGGAAACCCGCCTGCGCCTGGCGGCCTTCAAGCCCTACCAGGTCACCGCCCAACTGCTCGATGGCGCCGCGCCCGATGTGCTGTTCATGCACTGCCTGCCGGCCCACCGCGGGGAAGAGATCAGCCACACCCTGCTGGACGATGCCCGCGCCGTGGTCTGGGACGAAGCCGAAAATCGCCTGCATGCCCAGAAGGCCCTGCTCGAATTTCTCATCAGGCCGCCGCTGCACGCCTGAACCCGGCAGAAGCCTCGGCTGCGTCAGGCAGTCGAGACCCTTTCGCTACAGCAACAGCTGTCCACGCAGCACCGTCACCGCCCGCCCGGCGATACTGACCCGGTCGCCCTCCAGTCGACACCTGAGCTGCCCGCCCCGGGCCGAAAGCTGCTGGGCGGTGAGCATCCGCTTGGCCAGTCGTCGCGACCAGTAGGGAATCAGGCTGCAATGCGCCGAACCGGTGACGGGATCTTCATCCACACCCACTGCCGGGGCGAAGAAGCGCGAAACGAAGTCCACCTCCTGCCCCCGCGCGGTCACGATGACGCCTTGCCAGGGGAGCCGGGCGATGGCCGCCAGGTCCGGCTTGCAGTCACGCACCGCCTGCTCCGACTCCAGCAGCACCAGCAGCTTGTCCGCCGCCAGGGCATCCACCGGCGAGACCCGCAGGGCACGTTCCAGCTCGGGAGTCACCCCCTGCTCCGTGGGCACCAGCGCGGGGAAATCCAGCGCCAGCAGTCCATCGGCTTCGCGAAACACCCGCAGGACGCCCGACTGACTGATGAACTCCAGGCGATCACCCGCTTCGCCATAGATTTCGAACAGGATGTGCGCGGCAGCCAGGGTGGCATGACCGCACAGGGGTACCTCGGTCCGCGGGGTAAACCAGCGGATGCGCCAGGTGTCCTCCTCCCACACCACGAAGGCGGTTTCCGAAAGATTGTGCTCGGTGGCGATCCGCTGCAGCAGCTCATCGGCCGGCCAGCTGTCCAGGCGGTAGACCGCGGCGGGATTGCCACGGAAGAACTGATCGGTGAAGGCATCGACCTGATGAAATTCTAGGGGCATGCGCGCTACCCTGAGCAGAAGAAGAGAAACAGCAAGCATCGACGTCGCACGGGCACCCGGCCTCTGATGATCCCTGACAGCAACGGCTATACCTTGAGACCTGCCAACCGGCCGGTTGTCGCCAGAAGTCCTATGACCAAAATAGCAGGCGGCGTCGCATCGGCAATGAATTGTCGAACGTCGTCACTGTTTTTGCGCTCAGGAGCTTTGACAGCTTTCATATTTGAAATTAGATTTTCGGTTGCGAACAAATGGCTCTCCGGCCACCTATAAATACAACAACCACGAGGCTCCTCCATGAGTACTCTTCCGGCTCCAACGCTACGCGGTCAATGCATCGCCGAATTCCTCGGCACAGCCCTCCTCATCTTTTTCGGTACCGGTTGCGTGGCGGCCGCGAAGGTCGGCGGCGCTACTCTCGGCCTCTGGGAGATCAGTATCATCTGGGGCGTCGGCGTGAGCATGGCGGTCTACCTGTCCGCCGGTGTCTCCGGCGCGCATCTCAGTCCGGCCGTCACCATCGCCCTCTGGCTGTTCGGTGGCTTCGAAAGACGCAAGGTCCCGGCCTACATCCTGGCCCAGGTGGCCGGCGCCTTCTGCGGTGCGGCGCTGGTCTACGGCCTCTACAGCAGCCTGTTTTTCGATTATGAACAGGCCCATCACATGGTCCGCGGCAGCCAGGCGAGCCTGGAGCTGGCCGGCGTCTTCTCCACCTATCCCCATCCGTCCCTGTCGGTTGGCCAGGCCTTCCTGGTCGAGGCCGTCATCACCGCCATCCTGCTGGCCATGATCATGGCCCTCACCGACGACGGCAACGGCCTGCCCCGCGGTCCGCTCGCACCCCTGCTGATCGGCCTGCTGATCGCCGTGATCGGTGGCTCCATGGGTCCGCTGACCGGCTTCGCCATGAACCCGGCTCGCGATTTCGGACCCAAGCTGATGACCTTCTTTGCCGGCTGGGGCGAGATCGCCTTCACCGGTGGCCGTGACATCCCCTACTTCCTGGTGCCCATCTTCGGCCCCATCGTCGGTGCCTGCCTGGGCGCCGCCGGTTACAAGGCGCTGATTTGCCGCCATCTGCCCGGCCTGGCTTCGGGTGCCTGCGACGTCCCGGCCAAGGCCGAGGACAGTGCCCGCACCGAAGTGACCTCCGCCTCCAAAGCGTCCTGATCGCCGCGAATCACAATAAGGAACAAGACCATGACCGACCAGAACAAGCAGTACATCGTCGCGCTCGACCAGGGCACCACCAGCTCGCGCGCCATCGTGCTGGACCGTAACGCCAACGTGGTGACCATCGCCCAGCGCGAATTCGCGCAGATCTACCCGCAGGCCGGCTGGGTCGAGCACGACCCCATGGAGATCTGGGCCACCCAGAGCGCGGTGTTCGTCGAGGCGCTGGCCCAGGCCAGCATCAGCAACGAGCAGATCGCCGCCATCGGCATCACCAACCAGCGGGAAACCGCCATCGTCTGGGACAAGACCACCGGCCGTCCCATCTACAACGCCATCGTCTGGCAGAGCCGCCAGAGCACCGCGATCTGCGACCAGCTCAAGCGCGACGGCATGGAAGACCATATCCGCAAGACCACCGGCCTGGTGATCGACCCCTACTTCTCGGGCACCAAGATCAAGTGGATCCTCGATCATGTCGAAGGCAGCCGTGAACGCGCCCGCCGTGGCGAGCTGCTGTTCGGCACCGTCGATACCTGGCTGATCTGGAAGATGACCCAGGGTCAGGCCCACGTGACCGACTACACCAACGCCTCGCGCACCCTGCTGTTCGATATCCACAAGCGCGAGTGGGACGCCACCATGCTCGAGGTGCTGGACATCCCGCGCGAGATGCTGCCGGAAGTGAAGTCCTCCTCCGAGGTCTATGGCCACGCGCACCTGGGCAGCGGCCAGACCACCGGCATCCCCATCGCCGGTATCGCCGGCGATCAGCAGGCGGCGCTGTTCGGCCAGATGTGCGTGGAACCCGGCCAGGCCAAGAACACCTATGGCACCGGTTGCTTCCTGCTGATGAACACCGGCGAGAAGGCGGTACAGTCCCAGCACGGCCTGCTGACCACCATCGCCTGCGGTCCCCGCGGCGAGGTCAACTACGCCCTGGAAGGCGCCATCTTCAACGGTGGCTCCACCGTCCAGTGGCTGCGCGACGAACTCAAGGTGATCAACGACTCCCTGGACTCCGAGTACTTCGCCACCAAGGTGACCGACAGCAACGGCGTCTACCTGGTCCCGGCCTTCACCGGCCTGGGCGCGCCCTACTGGGATCCCTATGCCCGCGGTGCGCTGTTCGGCCTGACCCGTGGCGTCAAGGTGGACCACATCATCCGCGCCACCCTGGAATCCATCGCCTTCCAGACCCGCGATGTGCTGGATGCCATGCAGCAGGACGCTGGCGAAGCCCTGAAGTCCCTGCGCGTAGACGGCGGCGCCACCGCCAATAACTTCCTCATGCAGTTCCAGTCGGACGTGCTCGGTACCCGGGTCGAGCGGCCGGTAATGAAGGAGACCACCGCCCTTGGCGCGGCCTACCTGGCCGGTCTCGCCACCGGTTTCTGGAGCAGCCTGGACGAGTTGCGCAGCAAGAGCACCATCGAACGGGTCTTCGAACCGGCATGCGACCCGACCAAGAGAGACACCCTGTACAAGGGCTGGAAAAAGGCCGTCGAGCGCACCCGCGGCTGGGCCCTGGACTGAGTGACTCCGTTGCGGAAGGTGCCGGCGGTTGCCCGGCGGCCTTCCGGACGGCTCTCCATGAGACCGGCGTCTTCCGACGCCGGTCTTGCTTTGCGCGACAAGCGCTTTCCACCCGGAAAGACCTACGGCATCCTCTGTGAATTTACTCGATCACCTCAAGGAAGCCGCAATGAGCCTGGCGCCTCGCCAACAGCAGATTCTCGAACTGGTCCGTGAGCGCGGCTACGTCAGCATCGAAGAGCTGGCCCAGCATTTCTCCGTCACCCCGCAGACGATCCGCCGCGATATCAACCAGCTCGCCGAGGCCGGCCTGCTGCGGCGCTACCATGGCGGCGCTGCCCACGACTCCAGCGTGGAGAACACCGAATACAGCATGAGGGCCGGCCAGATGCGCGAGGAAAAGCGCCTGATCGCCGAAGCCGTGGCCGCCGCCGTACCCGACCATGCCTCGCTGTTCATCAATATCGGCACCACCACCGAGGCCATCGCCCATGCCCTGCTCGGGCATCGCAGCCTCAAGGTCATCACCAACAACCTGCACGTGGCCAACATCCTCAGCGCCAAGGACGACTTCGACGTCCTGATCGCCAGCGGCAAGGTGCGCAGCGACGGCGGCGTGGTGGGCCAGGCGACCGCCGACTTCATCAAGCAGTTCAAGGTCGACTACGCCCTGGTTGGCATCAGCGGCATCGACGAAGACGGCACCCTGCTGGACTTCGACTACCAGGAGGTCTGCGTCTCCCAGGCCATCATCCATAACGCCCGCCAGGTGTTTCTTGCCGCCGATTCCAGCAAGTTCGGTCGCAACGCCATGATCCGCCTGGGCAGCCTGGAGCAGATCGACCAGCTCTTCACCGAGCGCGAGCCGTCACCCGCCTTCGCCCGCTGCCTGCAGGAATGGCAGGTCAAGGTGGAAGTGGCGCGCCCGCGCTGAGCTCCCCGGGCGACGACCATTCGTCGCCTGTCTTCTCTCTATATTCGTTTTTTTTCGTTTTAGCGGTCTGAAGACACAGACCTGGCTAGAACCTGAGTTTTTGCTGGGCTATTATGTTCGAAACCGAATAATTATGTTCGTTTCACAGGAGGCATCATGGCCCAGGCACCCACTGCAACTCCCCGGACTTACGATCTCGCCGTCATCGGCGGTGGCATCAACGGCGTAGGCATCGCGGCCGATGCCGCCGGTCGGGGTCTGTCGGTGTTTCTCTGTGAACGCGACGACCTGGCGAGCCATACCTCGTCCGCCAGCAGCAAGCTGATCCACGGCGGCCTGCGCTACCTGGAACATCACGAATTCCGCCTGGTGCGCGAAGCCCTCGCCGAGCGTGAGGTGCTGCTGGCCAAGGCGCCCCATATCGTCAAGCCGATGCGCTTCGTCCTGCCCCACCGCCCGCACCTGCGTCCGGCGTGGATGATCCGGGCCGGTCTCTTCCTTTATGACCACCTCGGCAAGCGCGAAAAGCTGCCGGGTTCCCGTGGCCTGAAGTTCGATGCCCAGGGGCCGCTCAAGGCCGAGATCAAGCGCGGCTTCGAATATTCCGACTGCTGGGTGGACGATGCCCGCCTGGTGGTGCTCAACGCCATGCAGGCGCGTGACAAGGGTGCCGACATCGTGACCCGCACCCGTTGCGTCAGCGCCCGCCGCGTCGAGGGTCACTGGGAGGTCGAGGTCGAAGGTCCTCAGGGTCGCCAGCAGATCCGTGCCAAGGGCCTGGTCAATGCCGCCGGTCCCTGGGTCGCAAGCTTCATTCGCCAGGACCTGCAGCAGAAGTCGCCTTACGGGATCCGCCTGATCCAGGGCAGTCACGTCATCGTGCCCAAGCTGTACGAAGGCGAGCAGGCCTACATCATGCAGAACGAAGATCGCCGCATCGTCTTCGCCATTCCCTATCTCGGCCAGTACACCATGGTCGGTACCACGGATCGCGAGTACCAGGGCGATCCGGCCAAGGTGACCATCACCGACCAGGAAATCGACTATGTCCTGGGCGTGGCCAATGCCCACTTCCGCAAGCAGCTCAGCCGCGACGATGTTCTGCATACCTTCTCCGGCGTACGCCCGCTGTGCGACGACGAATCGGACAACCCTTCCGCCATCACCCGCGACTACACCCTGTCGCTGGCCGAGGAGCAGGGTGCCCCGCTGCTATCGGTGTTCGGGGGCAAGCTGACCACCTACCGCAAGCTCGCCGAGTCGGCGATGGCGCAGTTGCAGCCCTTCTTCCCGCAGCTGGGCAACAGCTGGACCGCATCGGCACCGCTGCCCGGTGGCGAGAACATGACCACACCCCAGGCGCTGACCCGCGAGTTGCTGGACAAGGTCAGTGGCCTGACGCCAGCCCTCGCGCAGCGTTGGGCAACCACCTATGGCAACCGGGTCTGGACCCTGCTCGGTGACGGACGCTCGGTGGAGACGCTGGGCAAGGTGATAGGTGCCGACCTGTACGCGCGGGAAGTCGAGTACCTGCAACGATACGAGTGGGTCACCAGTGCCGATGACGTGCTCTGGCGGCGGACCAAGCTGGGCCTGGTATTCAGCGATGCCGAACGGGCTGCGCTGGAAGACTTCCTGGCGCATTCGGAACCGGCCCAGGACAGCAAGGACAGCAACGCCGCCTGAGTGGGGTTCTGGTCTGTCCCCAGGCGGGCAATCTGGTTGGGGGCACTCGATTCATCAATCGCAGTGGATTCTGCAGCGGCTGGCGTGGCGGAAGATGGCCAGTACCATGAAAAGTCTTCATGATGCGGCTTTACTTCCAGCGCCAGTGCCATGTTCGAACTCCGTCACCTGAAAACCCTGCATGCTCTCCGCGAATCCTCCAGCCTGGTGGAAGCGGCGGAGCGTTTGCACCTGACCCAATCCGCCCTCTCCCATCAGTTCAAGGAACTGGAAGAGCGCCTGGGTACCCCACTGTTCATCCGCAAGACCAAGCCCATCCGCTTCACCAGTGCCGGCCTGCGGCTGCTGCAGACCGCGGACGCGGTGTTGCCGCATCTGCGCAGTGCCGAGCGGGACCTGGCGCGGCTGGTGGGCGGGACCGCGGGACGGCTGCACATGGCCATCGAATGCCACAGCTGCTTCCAGTGGCTGATGCCCACCATCGACCAATTCCGTGATTCCTGGCCGGAAGTGGAGCTGGACCTGGCCTCCGGGTTCTCCTTCGCGCCCCTGCCGGCCCTGGCCCGAGGCGATCTGGATCTGGTGGTGACGGCCGATCCGGTGGACCTTTCGGGCGTCACCTACGTGCCACTGTTCACCTACGAGGCCCTGCTGGCGGTGGCCAACCAGCATCCGCTGGCGCAGCGTCCCTATATCGTCCCTGAGGACCTCGCCCAGGAAACGCAGATCACCTATCCGGTGGAGCGCGATCGACTGGATATCTTCACCCGCTTTCTCGATCCGGCCGACGTCGAGCCGTTGTCGATACGCACGGCGGAGATGACGGTGATGATGCTGCAGCTGGTGGCGTCGGGTCGTGGCGTCTGCTGCCTGCCCAACTGGGCGATTCACGAATACAGCTCACGCGGCTATGTCACCGCGCGCCGACTCGGTGAGAAGGGGCTGTATGCGACGCTCTATGCGGCGATCCGCGAAGACATGCTGGAGGCGCCTTTCATGCAGGATTTCCTGCTGACCGCCAAGGACACCTCCTTCGCCACCCTGGAAGGGGTCAGCAGCGCGCGCTGAGTCGGCGCGCTGCTCGCGAGGGGCTTACTTGCTGTTGCCACCCGGGAAGCCGGCGAACTTCTTGTTGAAGCTCGAGACACGACCTTCGACCTTCATCTGGCGCTGCTCGCCGGTGTAGATCGGGTGGGAGGCGCTGGATACGTCCAGACTGATGTAGGGATAGGTCTCCCCTTCGTATTCCTGAGTCCGATCGCTCTCGGCAGTGGAGCGGATCAGGAAGTAGGTGTCCGAGGTGGTGTCGTGGAACAGCACGGGACGGTAGTTGGGATGGATACCGGGTCTCATGAGGCGTCTCCTGGTCTGGGGCAGCGACGACGACAGGTCATCGCTGGGCCCGATAAAGATACATTATAACATCAACAAGCAAGTTTGACAGCCGCACCTGTGACGGTGGCGGCAGCCACGGGCTTTTCGATGGAACCATCCGCCGCGCCCGGGGCTCGTAACCTGAGGCCCTGACCGGCGGCACCCCACCCTCTCTGAGACCTGCTGTCGGTCAATGCGTGCGTTCAGACCTGGAGCGCCAGACAGACGACCTGTCCGCTCCACGCCTCCCACACGCACCGCGCCCCTGCATTGGCTTCTCAAGGATCGCGAGAAGTCCACACGCATTGGATGCGCACGCCGGGTTCGGGATTGAACTCACCGCGCCGCATCCCAAGGATTCAAGAGGCACAGAACCATGTGCGGCATCGCCGGAGAGCTTCGTTTCGATCAACAACCCGCAGCCATCAGCGTGGTGGAGCGTATTACCCACCGCCTCGAACAGCGCGGACCCGATGCCTGGGGCTTCCATAGCCAGGGACCGGTCGCCCTGGGCCATCGCCGGCTGAAGATCATGGATCTGGCGGAAGCTTCGGGCCAACCCATGATCGAGCCGGAACTGGGTCTGTCCATGGTGTTCAACGGCGCCATCTACAACTATCCGGAACTGCGTACCGAGCTGGAAGCCAAGGGTTATAGCTTTTATTCCGGGGGTGACACCGAGATCCTGCTCAAGGCCTATCACGCCTGGGGCAAGGACATGCTGCCCAAGCTCAATGGCATGTTCGCCTTCGCCATCTGGGAGCGTGACAGTGGCCGGCTGTTCATCGCCCGGGATCGCCTGGGGATCAAGCCGCTGTATCTCTCGTTCACCGACAGGCGCCTGAGATTCGCTTCCAGCCTGCCCGCCCTGCTGGAAGCCGGTGACATCGACACCCGTATCGATCCGGTCGCGCTCAACCACTACCTGAACTTCCATGCCGTGGTACCGGCGCCGCGTACCATCCTGCAGGGCGTGCAAAAGCTGCCGCCGGCGACCTGGATGACCGTGGATGCGTCCGGCCAGCAGCACCAGGAGACCTGGTGGAACCTGGACTACGGTCCCCGTGAAGACGAGCGCCGCTATACCCTGGACGACTGGGCCGAGCGGGTCCTGCATGGTCTCAAGGACGCCGTGGCGATTCGCCAGCGTGCGGCGCGCGAGGTTGGGGTACTGCTTTCCGGCGGGGTGGATTCCAGTCTGCTGGTGGGCCTGCTGCACGATTCGGGAGTCAAGGACCTGCTGACCTTCTCCATCGGCTTCGAGGATGCCGGTGGCGAGCGCGGCGACGAATTCCAGTATTCCGATCTGATCGCCAACCACTACGGCACTCGCCACCATCAAATGCGCATCGCCGAAGACGAGATCATCCAGCAGCTGCCGCGTGCCTTCTCCGCCATGAGCGAGCCGATGGTCAGTCACGACTGCATCGCCTTCTACCTGCTCTCGCGTGAGGTCTCCAAGCACTGCAAGGTGGTGCAGAGCGGTCAGGGTGCGGACGAACTCTTCGCCGGCTACCACTGGTATCCCCAGGTACATGGCGCCGCCGATCCCTTCGCCGCCTACCGCGCCGCCTTCTTCGATCGCGACTACGCCCAGTACGCCGCCACCGTGCAGGCGGGTGTACGCCTGGAGGAAGACGCCGCCGAAGCCTTCGTCCGTCAGCACTTCGCCAAGCCGGGCGCCAGCGCCGGGGTCGACAAGGCCCTGCGCCTGGACAGCACCGTGATGCTGGTGGATGACCCGGTCAAGCGGGTCGACAACATGACCATGGCGTGGGGCCTGGAAGCCCGGGTGCCCTTCCTCGACTATCGCCTGGCCGAACTCTCGGCGCGCATTCCCGCCGAATTCAAATTGGGCGATGGCGGCAAGCAGGTACTCAAGGCTGCCGCGCGCAAGGTCATTCCTCAAGAGGTGATCGACCGACCCAAGGGCTATTTCCCGGTGCCGGGCCTCAAGCACCTGGAAGGCAACACCCTGACCTGGGTACGCGAGCTGCTGCTGGATCCCAGCCAGGATCGCGGCCTGTTCGACACTGCCGAGATCGATCGCCTGCTGACCAATCCGGCCGATCGCATCACGCCTCTGCGCGGTTCCAAGCTCTGGCAACTCGCCGCGCTCAACCTCTGGATGAGCGAACACGGACTGTGAGGGTGCAAGACGCATGAAAGCGACCAGCTACAACCAGCGCCTCCAGCGTGCCCAGACGCCCTCCTACGAACGGCTGCAGGCGCGCCTGGCGGAAGGCGACCATCCGACCTCCCAGCCGCTCTGCCTCCATTGCGGCTGGGGACGGCTGCTCATCGGTCACACCTATCCCGATCCCGCCAGTCTGGCCAAGGAATTGCTCACCGAAACGCCCGGCGAGCGCGACATCGCCCTCTACGTGGCCGCTCCGCATCAGGTGCTGGCCCAGGCGCCACAACAGCTGTTTCTCGACCCCAGTGATACCCTGCGGGTCTGGTTCAGCGACTATCGCCCGGCACGCCGGATCTATCGCGGCTTTCGTATCCGCCGCGCCTGCTCCGCGCAGGACTGGAGCGAGATCAATCGGCTCTATCAGCAGCGCCATATGCTGCCCGTGGACACCGAGCGGCTGACGCCGCGGCACAAGGGTGGTCCGGTCTACTGGCTGGCGGAAGACGACGACAGCGGCGCCATCATCGGCTCGGTGATGGGCCTCAATCACGTCAAGGCCTTCAGGGATCCCGATGGCGGCTCCTCGCTGTGGTGCCTGGCGGTCTCGCCCGAGTGCAGCCGGCCCGGTGTCGGCGAGGCGCTGGTTCGCCACCTGATCGAGCACTATGCCAGCCGCGGCCTGGCCTATCTGGACCTGTCGGTGCTGCATGACAACCTGCAGGCCAAGCGACTCTACGACAAGCTGGGTTTCCGCCCGCTGCAGACCTTCGCCATCAAGTGCAAGAACGGCATCAACCAGACGCTGTTCCTCGGCCCCGGCCCTGCCGCCGAGCTGAATCCCTATGCACGGATCATCGTCGACGAAGCCTTGCGGCGTGGCATCGAGGTGCAGGTGGACGATGCCGAAGGGGGTCTTTTCACCCTTATCCAGGGCAACCGCCGCATCCGCTGCCGCGAATCCCTCACCGATCTCACCTCCGCCGTGACCATGACCCTCTGCGCCGACAAGGTGCTGACCAGTCGCACCCTGGCCCGTGCCGGGCTGAAGGTCCCCGAGCAGCAGATGGCGGGCAGCGACGAAGACAACACCGCCTTTCTGGAGAAGCATGGCGCCCTGGTGGTCAAGCCGGTCAATGGCGAACAGGGCAAGGGCGTGGCCGTGGACATCCGCGACGCCGAGCACCTTGCCACCGCCATCCAGGCGGCGCGGCGCCATGACGATCGTGTGCTGCTGGAAAGCTTTCACCAGGGCCTCGATCTGCGGGTGGTGGTCATTGGTCACGAGGTGGTGGCCGCGGCCATTCGCCGGCCGGCGGAAATCGTCGGCGATGGCCAGCACAGCGTCCGGGACCTGATCGAAGCCCAGAGCCGCCGCCGTCAGGCCGCTACCGGCGGCGAGTCGCGCATCCCGATGGACGAGGAAACCGAACGCGCCATCCGCGGTGCCGGTCACGACTGGGACAGCGTGCTGCCCGCCGGCACCCACCTGCCCGTACGCAAGACGGCCAACCTGCACACCGGCGGCATCCTGGAGGATGTCACCGACAGTCTGCATCCGGTGCTCGCCGACGCGGCCATCCAGGCAGCGCGCGCTCTGGACATCCCCGTCACCGGCATGGACCTGCTGGTCCCAGCCGCCGATTCACCTGACTACGTCATCATCGAAGCCAACGAGCGACCGGGCCTGGCCAACCACGAGCCGCGGCCCACCGCCGAACGCTTCATCGACCTGCTGTTCCCGCTGTCCCGGGAGGTTCCGCTATGAATCGCTTGCCCGAGCCCGATCTGGATTACCTGCGCAAGGTCCTGCTGGACATGCTGGCGATCCCCAGCCCCACGGGCTTCACCGACACCATCGTCATGTACGTCGCCGAACGGCTCAACGAACTGGACATCCCCTTCGAGCTGACCCGCCGCGGCACCATTCGCGCCACCATCAAGGGCCACAAGGAGAGTCCGGATCGCGCCGTCTCCGCGCATCTGGACACCATTGGCGCCATCGTCCGCGAGATCAAGGACAACGGCCGTCTGGGCCTGGCGGCCGTGGGCCACTGGTCGAGCCGCTTCGCCGAAGGCAGCCGCGTCAGCCTGTTCACCGATGACGGTACCCTGAGAGGCAGCGTGCTGCCGCTGCTGGCCTCCGGCCACGCCTTCAACACCGAAATCGACAAGATGCCGGTGACCTGGGACCACATCGAATTGCGCCTGGACGCCGTGACTAAGAGTCGCCACGAGACCGAGCAACTGGGCGTGCAGGTCGGCGACTTCGTCGCCTTCGATCCGTTGCCGGAGTTCACCGACAGCGGCTACATCAGTTCGCGCCATCTGGACGACAAGGCTGGCGTCGCCGCCCTGCTCACCGCCTTGAAGATGCTCAAGGAAACCGGCCAGACCCCACCGATCGACTGCCACCCGCTGTTCACCATCACCGAGGAGGTGGGCTCGGGCGCCGCCGGTGCCCTGCCCTGGGACGTCAGCGAATTCGTCGGCATCGACATCGCCCCCGTGGCGCCCGGACAGCGCTCCGACGAGCACCGCGTCAGCGTGGCCATGCAGGACTCCGCTGGTCCCTACGACTATCACCTGTCACGGCACCTGCTGCGCCTGGCGCAGCGCAACGACATCCCGGTGCGCCGCGACCTGTTCCGCTACTACTACAGCGACGCCCACTCGGCGATCAGTTCCGGCCAGGACGTGCGGGTCGCCCTGCTGGCATTCGGCTGCGACGCCACCCATGGCTACGAGCGCACCCATATCGTCAGCCTGGCGGCGCTCAGCCAGCTGCTGACCGGGTACATGCTCAGCCCGCCGGTGTTCGACAGCGATGCGCAGCCGGCCGACAGCTCGCTGGATCGCTTCGGTCATCAGCTGCTACCGGAAGACACCCAGATGGACAACCAGACGCACCTGCCGCCGCTGGAGGAGGTCGTCGGCGACGGCAGCAAATAGCGTTCGAACCAAGCGCCTGGGGTATCCTGGGCGCCTTTTTCCAGGCACCTCTCGATGATCATCCCCCACGACCAGCTCGCTGCCGCCACCCTGGACAACCTGCTTGAAGACTTCGTCACCCGCGACGGCACCGACAACGGTGACGAGACACCCCTGGCGACCCGTACCCAGCGCGCTCGCCGCGCCCTGGAAACCGGCGAGGCCGTCATCCTCTTTGATCCGGACAGTGCGCTGTGCCAACTGGTGCTGCGCCGCGACGTGCCGCCCGAACTGCTGAACGACTAGCGCATCTCGCGCCTGTCAGGCACTGCCGCGCGGCGCCAGCAGGATCACCAGCGCCCCGGCCACGCACAGCAGACCGCCCGCCAGATCCGTCCAGGTCGGCCGGGTGCGCTCGACCAGCGCCAGCCAGCCCAGCGAGGCCACCACATAGATGCCGCCATAGGCCGCATAGGCCCGCCCGGCGTAGGCCGACTCGATACGCGTCAGCAACAGGGCGAAGAGCACCAGGCTGGCAAGCCCGGGCGCTATCCACCAGGGACTGCGATCCAGCCGTAGCCAGAGCCAGAAGGCATAGCAGCCGGCGATCTCGAACAGCGCCGCCAGCAGGAACCAGAGATAGTTCAGCATGGCGCCGCGCCGTCTTCCTGGCGATAGGGCAAGGCCTCGGCGGCTCGCTGCGCATAGGCCTGGACGCCATCGCGCTCCTGGTCGAGAAACTCCGCCACCGCCGCTCTCAGGCCTGGATGCACCAGATAGTGCCAGGAACGGGTCAGGGTCGGTTCGAAGCCGCGAATCAGCTTGTGTTCGCCCTGGGCGCCGGCGTCGAAGCGCTGCAGCCCTTCGGCGATGGCGTATTCGATGCCCTGGTAGAAACAGGTCTCGAAATGCAGCTGGTCGAATTCCTGCAGGCAACCCCAGTAACGGCCATAGAGGGTGTCACCGTCCTTGAGATAGAAGGCCATGGCCACCGGCCGACTGCCCTGGCGGACCAGCACCACCCGAATCGCCTCGGGCAGCCGTTCGGCCAGCAGACTGAAGAAGGCGCGGGTCAGATAGGGATCCTGGCCACGCACCTCGTAGGTGTTGGCGTAGCAGGCATAGACGAAGTCCCACTCCGCCTCGCTCAGCTCATCGCCCTTACGCCACTCGAAACCCACGCCCAGGCCGGCAACCTGGTCGCGTTCCTTGCGCAGCTGCTTGCGCTTGCGCGAGGTCAGGGCGGCGAGGAAGTCGCCATAGTCGCGATAGCCGCGGTTATGCCAGTGGAACTGGCAGCCAAGCCGCGCCAGCCAGCCCTCGCGATCCTGGAGCAGGGCATCGGCCTTGGGATCGGTGAAGTTCACATGCAGGCTGGAGAGCTCCAGATCGGCCAGGCTGCTCGTGGTGGCGTCGAGCAGGGTCGCGCAGGCAGCCGGATCACCCAGCAGGCGCGCGCCCTGCACCGGTGAAAAGGGCACCGCGGCCAGCAGCTTGGGATAGTAGTCGATCCCGGCACGGCGGCAGGCATCGGCCCAGGCCCAGTCGAAGACGTATTCGCCATAGGAATGCATCTTCAGATAGGCCGGCATCGCGGCTCGTAGATGCCCCTGGTCATCCTTGAGGATCTGGTGCGCCGGCTGCCAGCCGGTCCCCTGCCCCAGGCTGCCACTGTCTTCCAGGGTGGCAAGGAATTCATGCCGCAGAAAGGGCTGGTCGTCCACCAGCAGCGCGTTCCACGCGGCGGCAGGCACCTGGGCCAGGCTGTAGAGATACTCGACGATCATCCCACTCCCCTTGCTTGGACTCGGCCTACAGGTCTAACACAGATGAGTACCCGGACGGGCACCTGTGAAAGACTCTGGCGGCGGGCTTTCGTGCGGACGAAAAAAAACCGCCGTGAGGCGGTTTCTTTCGAGTGTGGCGTCCCCTAGGGGACTCGAACCCCTGTTACCGCCGTGAAAGGGCGGTGTCCTAGGCCACTAGACGAAGGGGACGTTACCCTGGTGCGATCCCTGCGGATCACGAATTTGGTGGAGCTAGACGGGATCGAACCGTCGACCTCTTGCATGCCATGCAAGCGCTCTCCCAGCTGAGCTATAGCCCCAAGTACAGCATCCTGCCACGCCTGGGCTGCGTGACCGATATGGCGTCCCCTAGGGGACTCGAACCCCTGTTACCGCCGTGAAAGGGCGGTGTCCTAGGCCACTAGACGAAGGGGACGTTACCCTGGTGCGACCCTTGCGGATCACGAATTTGGTGGAGCTAGACGGGATCGAACCGTCGACCTCTTGCATGCCATGCAAGCGCTCTCCCAGCTGAGCTATAGCCCCGCGTACAACATTCGCCACGTCTGGGATACGTGACTGATATGG
Organism: Pseudomonas sp. SORGH_AS_0199; assembly: GCF_031453735.1. Lineage (NCBI taxonomy): Bacteria > Pseudomonadati > Pseudomonadota > Gammaproteobacteria > Pseudomonadales > Pseudomonadaceae > Pseudomonas > Pseudomonas sp. SORGH_AS_0199. Next base: position 2,456,387 of record NZ_JAVJAE010000001.1, on the reverse strand, counting down.
CGTCCCCTAGGGGACTCGAACCCCTGTTACCGCCGTGAAAGGGCGGTGTCCTAGGCCACTAGACGAAGGGGACGAAACCTTCTACCGATTTCCCCCGCAGGCGAAACCGAAATTTGGTGGAGCTAGACGGGATCGAACCGTCGACCTCTTGCATGCCATGCAAGCGCTCTCCCAGCTGAGCTATAGCCCCGTCGGTCAGGACGGGGCGCATGTTAAGAGGCCCGGCCCCCCCTGTCAACACCAATAAGAAAAAAACCTGCTAGTAACAGACACTTAAGCTGGAAAACGGCTAGATCGCCCGGGACAGGGCCGCACGCTGGGCGCGGGCCGCCAGCAGGTAGGTGAACTTGCCGTCGCTGGCAGAGAGCTTGCGCAGGACCTTCTTGTCCAGGGCACGATAGCCACCCATCTCCAGCGCTGTGCGCCCCGAACTGCCGATCAGCATGCCGGGATTGGCCACCATCAGACGGGCGGCTTGCTCCACGGCCTTGGCGTAGCTCTTGCGATCGTCGAGATCGTAGCCCTGCAGGGGCAGCAGCATGCGCAGCCACTCGGCCCAGTAGAACTCGAGGAATTCCGACGGCAGCACCCGACCGTCCGGGGTACGCGGCTTGTCGTAGCCGATCTGGCGGGTGAAATACACCAGCGCACGGTAGGGATCGTCGGCCATGGCGGTGAGCCCCAGGGTTTCCGGGAGCTGCTCGGGGAGGATCGGGCGGCCCTGGGGGTCCTTGAGCCAGGCCTTGCGCTCGTCGAGCAGGCGAATCCAGAATTCCGCCATGCTGGCAGCGCCACTGAAGTCGTCGGTGACCCTGACCCATACCGAGGTGTCCGGACCACCGCCGGGGTGTTCCCAGAAGGCTGAAAAGGTGTGGTGGCCATCGGTGAGATAGAGCTGCCGTCCCGGGCCGATGACCACGGTCTTCATCTCATCCGGACAGGTACCGGGCGGCCGCACACCGAGGGCGTCACCGGCCGAGCGCAGACTGGTGCTCGGCTGGACGCCGCCACTCAGGTGCTGGCCGTTGGCTTCGCAGTAGTCGTCGAACAGCTTGCGCCGGTCGCAGGCGTACTTGCCAAGCTTGTACAGCACCTGGTCATGGCCGATCGCGGGCTGGGTGGGGCGCAGCTGGCGCAATTGCACCCGGAGCAGGCTTCCTGGCGACACGGGGTCTTCCTTTCTCGAGAGGTCTTCCCAGGTCCGACAACGGTCCTCCCGGGAAGACTCCTGCCGTCGATCAGACCTTGCGCAGCACCACACTGCCGATGGAATAGCCGGCGCCAAAGGAGCTGAGCACGCCCAGACTGCCACTGGCCAGATCCTCGTGGTGCAGATGCAGGGCAATGACCGAACCGGCCGAGCTGGTGTTGCCGTAGGTGTCGAGGATGACCGGCGCCTCGCCGGACTCGGGTTCGCGGCCCAGCAGGCGTTTGACGATGAGCTGATTCATCGCCAGGTTGGCCTGATGCAGCCAGAAGCGCGAGACCCGTGCGACGGGAATATCCAGTTCGGCGAGGTGATTGGCGATCAATTCGGCCACCAGCGGGCAGACCTCCTTGAACACCTTGCGCCCTTCCTGGACGAACAGCTTGTCCGGGTGGGTCATGCCCTCCTCCGCCGCGCGGTTGAGGAAGCCGAAGTTGTTGCGGATGTTGTTGGAGAACTGGGTGAACAGCCGGGTCCCGAGGATCTCGAAGCGGTGCGCCGAGGTCGCCTGGTCGGCGCGCTCCACCACCAAGGCGGTGGCGGCATCGCCAAAGATGAAATGGCTGTCGCGGTCGCGGAAATTCAAATGGCCGGTGCAGATCTCCGGATCTATCACCAGTACCGCCCGCGCCTGGCCCAGTTGGACGGCGTTGGCCGCGGCCTGCAGACCGAAGGTCGCCGAGGAGCAGGCGACGTTCATGTCGAAGCCGTAGCCCTGGATGCCCAATGCGGCCTGGACCTCGATGGCTACCGCCGGATAAGGGCGCTGCAGGTTGGAACAGGCGACGATGACGCCATCGATGTCGGCGGCCGTCCGCCCGGCGCGTTGCAGGGCCTCGCGCGCGGCGGCGGTCCCCATCTCGCAGAGGATCGAGGGCTCGTCGTTGGAGCGCTCGGGGATCTGCGGCACCATGCGCGCCGGATCGAGGATGCCGGCCTTGTCGACTACATGACGGCTGCGGATGCCGGAGGCCTTCTCGATGAAGGCGGCGCTGGATTCCGGCTGGGGCGCCAGGCTGCCCTGGGCGATGGCTTCGGCATGCTCGGCATTCCACTGGCCAGCCCACTGGTTGAAGGACGCAACCAGCTCGTCGTTGGAAATGCTTTCGGGCGGCGTATAGAGCCCACTACCGCTGATGACCGCGTGCTGCACGGCTATTCCTCTTGTTGTCAGGATGACGCCGTGCCAGTTTGCCGCAAATCCGGGGTGGACGCCCGTGCAATCTCAGCGCCGATTGGCGGCCTCGGCGGCGCGCAGGACGTCGCTGCCCACTTCGCTTTCATACCGTTTGATCAGAGGCGCCACCGCCGCGCGCCAGGCATCGCGCTCGGCAGCCGTCGGCACCAGGATCTTGCTGGTATTGGCCGCCACCACCCGCTCGCGTGCTTTGGCGTTGATGGCTTCGGCATCGCGATTCACCCCTTGGGACACCTCTTCGAGGATGGCCTCCAGCTCGCTGCGGATCTCGAAGGGCAGCCCGTTCCAGAACGTGGTGTTGGTGATAAGCATATAGGTGAGGAAGCTGTGGTTGTCCTCGACGATATAGGGCTGCACGGTGTTGATCTTCTGCCCCAGCAGATTCGACCAGGAATTCTCTGCGCCCTGGACCTTGCCGGTGCGCAAGGCGTCGTAGACCTGGGCGAAGGGCAGCTTGACCGCCTGGGCGCCCAGTTGCTGGTAGTAGGCCGCCAGCACATCGGAGGACTCGACGCGGAAGGTCAGACCCTTGAGGTCGGCGGGGACGTGGATTTCCCGCGTGGCCGAGAGCTGCCGGCCACCGTTGTTCCAGTACGCCAGCCCGGTGATGCCGTGGGGGACCAGGCTGCCCAGCAGTTCGCGGCTCTTGTCGCGGCGCTGGAAGCGCTTGACCGCCTCGATGTTGTCGAACAGAAAGGGCAGATCGTAGACCCTGAGCGGCTTGGCCAGGGCGTTGAGCTTGGAAACCGAGGGCGCCAGCAGCTGGACCCGATTGCTGCGCAGGGCCTCCAGCTCGTCGGCATCGCCCACCAGGCTGGAGTTGGGATAGACCTCGAGCCTGACCTTGCCGGCCAGCCGCTCCTGCACCAGCTTCTGTACCTGCAGGGCTCCACGGCCCTTGGGGGTATCGTCCGTCACCACATGGGCGAACTTGATGACGATGGGCTCGGCCACGGCAAGGGGCACGGCCAGAGCAAGGAGCGAGCCGGCCACGGTGGCGAAGAAGGTCTTGATCATGGGATTCCCTGCGTTGAACGATCCATCGGATCGCCCGTGCGACCCCGGTCGCGGTGCGTGCGCGACGCAATTACCTTAGCAGTCGCGGCGGGAAAGGCTGGTCAACGGCGGAAAACGGTACGACGAGTGTGCAAGAAAGGCGGATCAGGGGTAGGGTCAGCGCCGCCGAAGCGGCGCCAAGAAACCATCAGGGCGAAATGGGATCACTTGCGGGAAAGGTTTCCTCGACGGATTCGTCGAGCTGCTCTTCGCTTACCTCGTCTTCATCGTCGGCGACGGGCGGATCGTTGGGCTGCTGCTGGGCATGGACGGCATTCATGGCAAGTCTCCGGACAGGGAAGGGTCTGCAGGGCTGAATGCTTCCAGCCCTGTAGGTTTAGTCATGACTGTGCAGACGGACGTTCAGCTCGTCGACGATCGGTGCCCAGTCGGCGTCGCCCATTATTTCGTCCTTGAGAAAGGCCTTCTGCGCCGGCGACCAGAACTCGGCCTCGGATACCTTGACCGCGTCCGGCAGCGGGGAATGGCTGGCGATGAAGTCGTCGATGGCAGCCGGATCGGAGTCCAGGCCCAGTTGCTCGAAGAGGGTCGTCAGGTCGTGAACGGGAAGTTCCATGGGAGTCTCCAGGCAGTTATCGGTCGTTACGCTCAGGTATCTAGAAAGACGCCAGCCTTGAGGGGTTCCCCTGCCTTAATAAATCCTTCAGCGACGAGCCTTAAGGTACGCCCACGTTCCGCCAACCAGGGCCTCTGCCATGTCGCTTCCCGTCTCTTCCATTCAATTTACCGCCGCGCCGCGCCGCATCCTCGTTACCGGTGCCACCGGCTTTCTCGGCGGTGCCGTCACCCTGCGTCTGCTGGAGCTTGGCCATGTCGAAGGGCTGCGATTCCTGGTCCGTGCCGCCACCCCGGCGGAAGGCCTGGAGCGCCTGCTGCAGAATCTGCGCGTCCATGACATCGACGAGCGCCTGGCGGCCCTGCTCAAGCCCGAACAGATTCTCTGTGGCGACCTGCTCGACACCCACTGGATCGACGCCGCCAAGCCGCTCCTGCAGACCCTGGACGAGGTCATCAACTGCGCGGCGGTGGCCTCCTTCTCGCGCAATCCGAAAATCTGGCCGGTCAACGTCGAAGGCACCTTCGCCCTTGCCGAGGCGTGCGCCCAGTCGCGGCGCCTGAAGCGCTTCCTGCACGTCAGCACCGCCATGGCCTGCGGCCCGCAGCGCCAATCGCCGGTCGCAGAAACCTGGGATTTCCCCGAACCGGACCAGCAACTGGTGGATTACACCGCCTCCAAGGCCGCCATCGAACTCAAGCTGCGCAACGAGTTGCCGCTGCTGCCGCTGGTGGTGGCGCGCCCCTCCATCGTGGTGGGTCATCGTCGTTCGGGTTGCAAGGCGTCGGGCAGCATCTTCTGGGTGTTCCGCATGGGCTTCGCTCTGGAACGCTTCACCTGCGGCCTCGATGAGCAGATCGATGTCATCCCGGTGGACTACTGCGCCGAAGCCCTGGTGGAACTGGCGCTCAAGCCCAAGCTGAACTACAGCCTGTACCACATCTCCGCGGGTAACGCCGGCGCCTGCACCTTCGGCGAAATCGACGAGGCCTATGCCGGCGCCATGGGCGACGCCCCGGTCGGCGAGCGCTATCGCCAGGTGGACAGCGCCGACCTCAAAGAGCTGGCCGCCGACTTCAACGAGCGCATCGGCCCGGCCAATCCGCGCCTGGTGCTGCGGGCGCTCAAGCTGTACGGCGGCTTCGCCGATCTGAACTACCTGTTCGACAACCAGCGTCTGCTCGACGAAGGCATCGCCGCTCCGCCGCGCTTCACCGACTACCTGGATGTCTGCGTGCATTCCTCGCGGGACATCAGCATCCCGGCGCAGATGCAGTGGGATTTCAAATGAAGCGCGTGCCCGGTGCCGGCGACCGCCAGGCACCGGGCGCTGCTCAGACGGAATCCCGCTCCGGTGAAGTCAGTCGCGAATCCCGGACGATATCGCTGACCGAGGCGTAGCCCCCGCGCGCATCGCGCAACATTGTCCGCAGGTTACCTTCGATGGTGTTGCAGATGGTGCCCATGGTGATCTGGTGCCGACTGCGCTGGAAGGGATTCTGCAGATCGGTACCGACCTTCTCCATCGCCAGGAAGATGAAGCCCACCACGGTGGAGGCCAGCGGTGTGTACCACTGCAGGCTTTCCACCAGACCGATGGGCATGAGCACGCAGAACAGGAAGATGAACAGCCGCGGGAAGTTCACGTAGGGATAGGGCAAGGGCGTATTGGCGATGCGCTCCATGCCACCCTGCCAGTTGGACATGTCGACGAAGGTGGCTTCGAGTCGCTCCAGGCGGATGCTGTCCAGGCGGCCGGCGCGGTATTCCAGGGCGATCAGGCTAGAGGAGCCACTGAGGATGGCATTGGCGAAGTTGTTGGTCTCCTTGCGCATCGACCACTCCTCCTTGCCCAGGTAGGTACGCACCTCCTTGGGTAGGGGATCGCCGCTGAGCTGGCAGGCCAGGCAGCGCACATAGGCGAGATGGCGCTCGATGAGCACCGTCTTGATCGCATTGAAATGCTCGTCACCGTCGTCGATGAGCGTCAGCACCTGGCGAGTGAAGCTGCGCGAGCTGTTGACCATGCCACCCCAGAGGGTGCGCGCCTCCCACCAGCGCTGGTAGGCGCTGGTATTGCGGAAACTGGTCAGCACGATCAGCGCCGAGCCGATCAGCGTCAGGGGGATATTGGGCAGCTCCGCCCGTTTCTCCACCAGCAGCATATAGTCAGCGGTAACGGCGATGTCCCACAGCAGCAGCCAGAAAACCGACCAGCCGACGTAGGTGAAGGTTTGCCGAAGGAATGTCAGGATGCGGTGGAAATAGCCCACGGTGATAGTCCTTAGCGCGTGAAAGAAGGGGTGCCGCCATAGGAACCTGGGGTCGGAAACAGGTTCAAGGCAAGCGTCTGGAGCGCGGATCGCCGCCCACTTCACGCAATTGACCGGTGGCAATTCCATTTCCAGATATGAAGAGCTGTCCGGTCGCAGGCTGCGGCTCTTCGCGACCACAGGAGCTGACCGGGTACCAGATTGCCCAGGGATACCGGCAGCTTTACCGAACATCTGCGCCCAGGTGCGGTCCGACGGACACCATGCCCTTCCGGAGCACTGCCATGACCGCCACCCCGCGCGTTCGTCTGGATGTCTGGAGCGATTACGTCTGCCCCTTCTGCTATCTGGAGCTGCCCCAGCTGGCGCGTCTGCAGGAGGAATTCGGCGACCAGCTGGCCATCGAGTGGCATGCCTTCGAATTGCGTCCCGAGCCCACCCCTACCCTCGATCCTGCCGGCGATTACCTGCGCCGGACCTGGGATCGCGCCGTCTATCCCATGGCGGCGGAGTACGGCATGGTGCTGCGCCTACCGCCGGTACAACCGCGCAGTCGCCTGGCGCTAGAGGCGGCGGAATTCGCCCGCGAGCACGATCGCTTCGACGCCTTCCATCTGGCGGTTTTCCAGGCCTTCTTCGAAGAGGGTCGGGATATCGGTGAGCTGGACGTGCTGCTGGAGCTGGCGCGGCGCACGGGTCTGGACAGCGAGGCGCTGAAAGCCAGTCTCGCCCGTGGCGATCACACCGATCTGGTGCTGCATGCCGAGGATCGCGCCGAAGCCCTGGGCATCACCGCCGTGCCGACGCTGCTGCTGCGCTCCGCCGGGGCGCCCGTCGAAGCGGCTCGGGCACTGGATGGCGCGGTGCCCTTCGCCCAGTTGGCGGCGGCCGTCAGGGCGCAGCTGGAGACGGCCGGCGCCTAGCGCTGGGCGTCCGGCGTCAGCTCGGGGAACAGCACCTCGGTAAAGCCGAAACGGGCGAAATCCTGGATCCGCGAAGGATAGAGGCGGCCGATGAGGTGATCGTATTCGTGCAGGACCACCCGTGCGTGAAAACCCTCGGCTTCCTGGTCGACGGCGCGGCCATCGCCATCCACGCCGCGGTAGCGGATCCGCCGTGGCCGCGGCACCTCGCCGCGCAGTCCGGGGATCGACAGACAGCCTTCCCAGCCGAGTTCTTCGCGGGCGTCCAGCACCTCGATCCGCGGATTGATCAGCACCTGCAGCGGCACCGGCGCCGCCTCGGGATAGCGGGCATTGCGCTCGAAGCCAAAGACCATCAGCTGCAGATCTTCGCCGATCTGGGGCGCCGCGAGGCCCACGCCACCGGCGGTGGCCATGGTGTCGAACATATCCTGGATAAGGCCGTGCAGCTCGGCCGAGCCGAAGCGCTCTGCCGCTACCGGCGGCGCCACCCGCAGCAGGCGCGGATCGCCCATCTTCAAAATGTCACGAATCATGCGAGGATTCCTCCCTTTGGCCGGTCCAGCCGCCGGCGTTTCGCCAGGAGCTTAAACCAGATGTCTTCCCTACTGCTCGCCAGCGCACTCGGCCTCGGCCTGAGTACAAACCTCGCCCAGGCCGAGGACGCCACCCTCGCCGCCCGCCTGGATCCGATCCTGGAACGCGCCGTCGCCCAGCAGCGCATCGTTGGCACGGTGGTCATGGTCGCCCGCCAAGGCCGGGTTGTGTACCAGCGCGCGGCCGGTTTCGCCGATCGCGAAGTCCAGCGGCCGATGCGCGAAGATCAGCTGTTTCGCTTCGCCTCCCTGACCAAGCCGCTGGTAGCCGTGGCGGCCTTGCGTCTGGCGGACCAGGGTCGCCTGGATCTGCAGGCCCCGGTCAGTCGCTACCTGCCCTACTTCACCCCGCAGCTGGCCGACGGCACCCTGGCCGTACCCACCCTGGCGCAGCTTCTCAGTCATACCGCCGGCCTGCACTACGGCTTCGGCGAAGATTCGAACGGACCCTATCATCGCGCCGGGGTATCCGACGGCCTGGATGGGGCTCCGCTGACCCTGGAAGAGAATCTGCGGCGCCTGGCGGGTGTGCCGCTGGACTTCAAACCGGGCACCCAGTGGCGCTACTCCCTCGGGCTGGACGTGATGGGCGGCGTGCTGGCGGCCGCGACCGGGCAGCCCCTGCCCGAGGTCGTCCAGCAGCAGGTGGCCGCACCGCTGGGCCTGCACGACCTGAGCTTCCACGTCAGCGACGCCGAGCGCCTGGCCACCGCCTATCGCGACGGCTATCCGCGCCCCGAACCCATGAGCGAGCCCTATCTGCTGCCGATGCCCAAGGGCGGCATCCTCTATTCGCCGGCGCGCGCCCTTTCGACGCAGGCCTTCGCCTCGGGCGGCGGTGGCATGCAGGGCAGCGCGGGCGACTATCTCGCCTTTCTGGAGGCACTCCGCCAGGGTAGGCTGCTCACGCCGGCCAGCCAGCGCCTGATCATGGAAGACCAGATCCCGGGGCTGCAACGCGACGATGCGCCGGGCTGGGGTTTCAGCCTGGGCGCGGCGGTACTGCGCGATGCCCGGCTGGCCAGGACCCCGCAGGCGCCCGGCACCCTGCAGTGGGGCGGCGTCTACGGCAATGCCTGGTTCATCGATCCGGCGCGGGAGCTCAGCGTGGTGATCCTGACCAACACCGCGATCGCCGGCATGAGCGGGCCCTTCCCGGAGGCCATCCTCGCCGCCCTCTACCGCGACTGAGCGGACTCCAGGCGGGCCTGGAGCGCCTGCAACTGCTCCTGCAGCGCGGCATGCTCGTGCTGCAGGGCCTGGTAGCTGTCGGTCACGGCATCGGTATCGATGAACACCTGCTCGATGAATTCCTTTTCCACCAGGGTCCGCGACAGCTTCGCCCGTTCTGCTTCGAGGCTTTCGCGCAGGGTCTCCAGCTCCTCCTGCAGGTGCCCATCCAGTTCCGGCGAGGCCGCAACGGCCGGGGTCGTCGGCTGCTGTCGCAGCCGCAGCAGGTCTTCGCCGAGTCGCTGGACCGTCGCCTTGAGCTGATCGCGCTCGCGACGCATTTCCAGCAGGGTGCCCTGGACCCGGTCATGCTCGAGACTCAGGCGCTGCAGCTTCGCCTCGGCGCCGCGCATCTCGCGATTCTGCACGTGCAGATTGGTGACCAGCTTGTGCGCCCGGTCCAGTTTGGACTTGAGATCGTCCAGCTTGAATTCGAGATTCTCGCGGTGGGCCAGCAGGTCGTCGATATAGGGTTGGTTGGTCTTTTTCCAGTCCGGATAGTCGTCGCCCTCGACCCCGTCGAGACGGCCCACCAGGTCCAGGCTGTCGCTCATGGCCTGACCCAGGGGCTCGACATCCGCCTGCCGCGCCGCGTCGATCAGGCCGGCCGCGGTCTCGGCCTGGCTGGTGAGCGACTGCGGCTCACCGGGCTCGGGAGTCTCGCTTTTCTCGCCAGCCGCTTCAGGGCGCGGAAAGAGCCGCTGCCAGAGCAGCGTCAGGACCAGGGCGATGAGCAGCACGTTGGACAGGGTGACCAGCAGGAAACCCCATTCGACGAAGCGCGAGTCGTTCATTCCCTAGCTCAACAGGAAGGCGATGAAACCGTCGCCGAGCCCGGGAAAGGACAGGCTGAAGTCGGCGCGCCCATTGTTCTGTCGCCAGAGGCTGTAGAGCTTTTCGAAGGGCTTCTGCACCAGGTGACTGGTGCTCAGCACCAGCGGCGCCCCGCCCTTGCCGGTGGAGATCATGCCGCTGAGGTCGGCGAGGAAGGCGGTGGCGTTCTCGTAGATCTCGCGGCTCAGGGTCGCACTGGCGATGGCCGCATGGATGGCGGCGGGCGAGAGCCCGGCCAGAGCGCCACCGAGAATGCAGGCCGCATTGAGGTCCAGCAGGCAGACGGCTTCCAGCGCCTTGCTCTGCGGGTGGCCATAGATGCCGATCACATAGGGCAAGGCCAGTCGATCGACCGGGATCGGCGCCATGGGCTCGATCTGGCAGACGATGGAGGACAGACCGAGCAACTGGCGAATACGCTGTGGATCGGGATTGAAGCGGGTCGGGATCAGCAGGCTCTCGCGACCTGAGGATTCGATGGCCTGTTCGGCACTGGCGCCGTCCTGCAGCACGGTGAGCACCGCCTGCTGCAGGGTCTCCTGGACGAAGGGCTTGGTCACGACGAAGGCCGCGCCGTTGCGGTAGGCCGCCTCGATGTTGCGCGCCGAGGACTCGGTGGTGACAAAGCCCACATGGATATCGGCGCCCACCCGCTGGCGGATCGCCTGGAGCAATTCCAGACCGGTCATCCCAGGCATGTGCCAGTCGGTGAGCACCAGGTTGGGGGTCCAGGTCTCCAGCAGCGCCACGGCTTCCTCGCCGGTGGACGCCACGCGCAATTCGATATCCCTGTAGCCGGTATTCGCCAGAATCCGCTTGATGATGGTCTGGACCGCTCGACTGTCGTCTACCACGAGGAACTTCATGTTCCATCCCTGAATTATGAACGCCGCGTTATCCCTCGGCGATTACTCGCCTCGGGCGCCAGTATGGATCACACATCAGATATCACATGGCCAGTATCAGCTGAACGGCGACCTTTTTGCGACAGTTTGTCATCGGTAACTGAAAGGTATTCGTCCAACGCAGGATACGGCAATTCGAGCACCGTACAATATAACCTTAGCAGCTCTAGCTCGGAGGTTTGGACGCGCTCGTCCGCCTTGACCAGGCACAGCAGGCCCTCCAGCACCAGGGTGCGCGCCGCGATGCTCAGCAGGCCAAGTCGCGCCAGGGCGCCGTCCAGCGCCGGACGCCAGGGGTGCGGGGGCTCATAGGCACAATGCAGGCCGGGAAAGGTGCTGACGACGGCCAGCAGAAAGGCCCGCCGAGCGGCCTGGACGTCCCGGTGATTCTGTTCGGCGGCCACCGCATAGAGGGTGAGCACCGCGACCCGGGCCTGGGCCAGCGTTCCCCGCCCCGACAGTCGCTGACGCCCGGGCGCCAGACTGCCGATCAGCTAGCGCTGGATGATGCGCGCCAGACAGTAGCGCGAGAGATCCAGCTCAGGCGTAGCGGCGAAGCCTGTCTTGAGGTCGACGAGCAGCTGGCGTAGGACCGGCCGCGGCAGTTGGCGGATGGCCGGAAAGGTCAGCTGGGCAACCGGCAGGCGCAGCGACGGATGCAGGCTGTCGGCACAGCGCTGCCCTGCCCCGCCGTCGGCTGCCGACGGACTGGCGGCCAGCGCCAGCAGCAGCTCCGCCGCCTGCCGGGGTTGCCGCACGAAAGCCTGCAGGGTCGCGGGAATGTCCCGCCAGGGCGCGGGGGTAGCTACCGCCGCGAGCGGGGGCGCGCCGGACACCGGCGGCGGCGCAGCGAATGCCGGATTGCCCGCGACATGGGCAACGCCCATGGGCAGCAGGGCCTCGGCCCGGAGTCGCTCGAGCTGCCACTCGTCAAAGTCCGGTTCCAGCTGCTGGATACGCTCCAGCACCGGGGGATGGGTGGCGAACCAGGAGGCGCCCGAATCGCCCAGCACCATGTGGGCGACGCTACGTGCCCGGCGGTGATATAGCCGCCCCTGCAGCGGATGGGCGGCGATCTTCTTAAGGGCATTGGCCAGTCCCTGGGGCTGGCGGGTGAACTGCACGGCGGAGGCATCCGCCAGGCGCTCGCGCGAGCGCGCCGCCGCGGCCTGGATCAGATTAGCGAAGAACAGTCCGCAGCCGCCGATCACCAGCAGCAGGGTGCCCAGCAACCCGCCCAGCAGGGGGCTGCCACTGCCCCGGCCGGTGGTCGAGCTGCGATCGAAGAACAGTTCCCGCCCCAGGTCGGCGATCAGGCTGATGCCATGCAGCCAGCCCAGCAGACGCAGATTCAGGCGCATGTCGCCATTGAGCAGATGACTGAATTCGTGGGCGACCACCCCCTGCAATTCATCGCGGGTCAGCTGGTGAAGGGCGCCGCGAGTCAGGCACAGGGTCGCATCGGCCGGTCCGTAGCCGCTGATGAAGGCATTGATGGCCGGTTCGTCCGGCAGCAGGTAGAGGCGCGGCACCGGGATGCCGGCGGCCAGGGCCATCTCTGCCACCACGTTGTGCAACTGGCGCGTCGTGGGGTCGGCCTGATCGTCCAGGGGCAGCGCGCCCAGCCGCCTGACCACGGCCTCTCCACCTAGGCGGGCGAGTTGCCGGACCTTCCAGCAGGAGGCCGCGGCGATGACGCCGGTGAACGTCAGGCCGGTCTTCACCAGCGTCGCCTCGCGCCCGCCCAGATAGTCGATCACCTTCCGCGGCAGGAACACCAGGGCCAGGCCGGCGCTGGCCAGCGCCATGACCAGCACCACCAGGGCCAGCAAGACGAGACAAAGCCGGGTGCGCCGGCGCGCCGCGGCCTGGTCCTCGAGGAAACGCACGCGCTCAGCTCAGGCTGATCCGCGGTGCCTGACGCGCGTCTGCGTCCGGCAGGGCCAGCGGCTGCGCCAGGCGGAAGCCGAAGCGCCTGGCGACCAGCGAGCCGGGAAAGGTCTCGCAGCGATTGTTGTAGTCCATCACCGCGTCGTTATGGGCCTGGCGCGCATAGGCCAGGCGATTCTCCGTGGAGCTCAGCTCTTCCATCAGCTGCAGGACGGTCTCGTTGGCCTTGAGCTCAGGATAGGCTTCGCTGACGGCGAACAGCCGTCCGAGGGCGCTGCCGAGGCGCTGCTCGCCCTGCTCCAAGGCGGCCCGCGCGACGGGATCCTCCGGTCGGGTCTTGGCCTGGTGCAGACCGGATTGCGCCTGCTGCCGCGCCGCCATCACCGCCTGCAGTGTCTCGCGCTCGTGCTGCAGATAGCCCTTCACCGCTTCCACCAGATTGGGGATGAGGTCGTATCGGCGATTGAGCTGAACATCGATCTGGGCGAAGGCGTTGCGATAGGCGTTGCGCGCCGTGATCAGGGCGTTGTAGAGGCTGATCGCGAACAGGACGAGGGCGACCAGGGCAGCCAGCAGGAGCAGCAGTTTCATCGAATCGTCCTTGAAGGTGCTGAGAAGCCCCAGTCTAGGGGCACGCCACGCCAACGGTTGCGCAGCGCGACGGATGCGACGGTTGAGGGGATGGCTGGCGAATCAGGCGCCGCACACCACCGTTCAGGACGAGGAAGGCGCGCCCGTGTCGGTCGGATGCCGGGGCGCCGAGTCCGCCTTGCGACCGGGCTGCAGCTCGGCCAGCAGGGCGTCACGCTCCTGGCGCAGCTGGGCAAGGCTGGTCTGGGTGCGGGTCAGCTCTTCCTGCAGGCGCTGGGCGTGGGCCTCCGAAGCGCGCAGTTCGCGATTCTGCGCGCGCAGGCCGGTCACCACCTTGTGCGCCCGGGTCAGCCGCATGACCATGTTGTCCACCTTGAGCTCCAGGGCTTCGCGGTGCGACAGCAATTCCTCGACGTAGGGGTCGTCGCTCTTCTTCCACTCGGGATAGTTGGCGTCGTACACCTCTTCCGGGCCCTCGTCGAAGAGATCGACGTTACGGTTCACCGCCGGGCCGCTGCTGGCGGGGAGCGGCGGCGGCGGGGTATCGGCAGGCGGGCTCTCGAGCACTTCGGGAACCGGCAACGGCTGCTCCTCGCTGGCACCCTCGGCCTTGGCCGACGCGTCGCTGGCGACATAGCGCTGCCACAGGAGAAACACCACCAGGGCGATCAGCAGGATGTTGCACAGGGTTATCAGGACGAATCCCCAATCCATCAGCTGTGCATGACTCATCTGCCGCTCCGCTCTCTTCCGGTGATTAGGGCCTGGGTGCCGTTCGATACACCCTGCCCACCCTGTCGGCGGCGGTGCCTCGTTCTGCAGCTGATTTGAATACAGCTGCCAGCCTAAAGCATTTCTATCAGCCCAGCGGCGCCAGAGCGGAGACGAGTTGCCGGGCACGGGCATGCGCTGCCGGTCCGCGGGCTGAGCCAGAAGCCTTGGCTGCGGAGAAAAGCTGGGCGAAAAAAAGCCTGACGCTGGGCGTCAGGCTTTGCAGAGGCGGGCGAGGTCGGGCTTCGCGGAGCTCAACCCAACCTGTGGATGGCCCTACGCCAGACTCTTGCTCACCACCTCGTAGACGTCGCTGGACAGCTCGCCGCTGGCCAGAACCCGCTCCAGCTCGGCACGCATGAGGGCCTGGCGCGCGGGACCGTACTTCTTCCAGCGGGTCAGGGGCGTGAGCAGGCGCGAGGCGATCTGCGGATTGAGGCGGTTGAGGGTGATGATCTGGTCGGCCAGGAAGCGATAGCCGCTGCCGTCCTCGGCGTGGAAGTTGACCAGGTTGGCGTTGGCGAAGGCACCGATCAGCGCCCGCACCTTGTTGGGGTTCTTCAGGGTGAAGACCGGGTTCTGCATGAGTGCCTGGACGCGCGCCAGGCCGCCCGGCAAGGGACTGGAGGCCTGGACGCTGAGCCAGGTGTCCATCACCAGCGGATCGGCCTTGAATTCCTCGAAGAAGCGCGCCAGCACCTCGGCCTTTTCCTGCTCGAAGCCGGAATTGACCAGGGCGCTCAGTGCGGCCAGGCGCTCGGTCATGTTGTCGGCGTGCTCGAATTGCTCCAGGGCGGCATCGCGCGCCTCCGGCTCTTCCAGCAGCATCAGGTAGCCGAGGGCGGCGTTCTGCAGGCTGCGGCGGGCGATATGGTCGGCGCTGGCCTGGTAGGGCGTGGCGCGCGAGGCTTCACGGGCACTGCGGTAACGCTGCCAGAGCACGTCGCGCAGGGACTCGGCGATGGCCCGGCGCGCCTGGCGACGAGCACCATGGATGGCACCCGGATCGGCCTGCTCGGACAGCTCCACCAGATAGGCTTCGGACGGCAGCGACAGCATCTCGGCGACCATGGCCGGATCGAGGGACTCGTCCGCGGCCACGGTACGCAGGGCCTCCACCAGCCGGGTGTCCAGCGGCTCGCCAGCGATCATGCCCTGCAGCACCTGAACGGCCAGCTGCTGGCCGGCGTCCCAGCGATTGAAGCCGTCGCTGTCGTGCTGCATGAGGAAGGTCAGCTGCTCGCGACTGTAGGGGAAGCTGAGCTTGACCGGGGCGGAGAAGCCCCGCAGCAGCGAAGGCAGCGGTTGCTCGGGTACGTCGACGAAGGTGAAGGTCTGCTCGGCCTGGGTGACCGACAGCACCCGGTCGCTGCCCTGGGCCGCGCTCTCGCCTTCCAGGCGCAGCGGCAGGTCGCGGCCCTGGCCGTCCAGCAGCCCCAGCTGGACCGGGATGACGAAGGGTTCCTTGGTCGGCTGACCCGGGGTGGGCGGGCAGCTCTGACGGAAGGTCAGGCGATAGGTCCTGGCCGCCGCATCGTACTGCTCGCTGACCGCCAGGCGTGGCGTGCCGGACTGGCTGTACCAGCGCTTGAACTGGCTGAAATCGGCGCCGTTGGCGTCTTCCAGGGCCCTGATGAAGTCGTCGCAAGTCACGGCCTGGCCATCGTGGCGCTCGAAGTAGAGATCGGTGCCCTTGCGGAAGCCCTCCGGCCCCAGCAGGGTGTGCAGCATCCGCACCACCTCGGCGCCCTTCTCGTACACCGTCAGGGTGTAGAAGTTGGAGATCTCGATGAAGTGATCCGGGCGCACCGGGTGGGGCCATGGGGCCGGCGTCCTCGGCGAACTGGTTGGTGCGCAGGAAGGCTACGTCCTCGATGCGCTTGACCGTGGGCGAATTCATGTCGGAGCTGAAGCCGGCGTCGCGGAACACGGTGAAGCCTTCCTTGAGCGACAGCTGGAACCAGTCGCGGCAGGTCACGCGGTTGCCCGACCAGTTGTGGAAGTACTCGTGGGCGACGATGGCCTCGACGCGCTGGTGAGCGGCGTCGGTGGCGGTGCGCGGACTGGCCAGCACGGCGCTGGAGTTGAAGATGTTGAGCCCCTTGTTCTCCATGGCGCCCATATTGAAGTCGTTCACCGCCACGATCATGAAGATGTCCAGATCGTATTCGCGGCCGTAGACCTCCTCGTCCCAGCGCATGGACTTCTTCAGGCTGTCCATGGCGTGCTGCAGCTTGCCGATGTTTTCCGGTTCGACGTAGATGCGCAGGGTCACGTCGCGACCGCTGCCGGTGCGATAGCTGTCTTCCACGGACCGGAGGTCACCGGCCACCAGGGCGAACAGATAGGCCGGCTTGGGGAAAGGATCTTCCCAGGTGGCCCAGTGACGTCCGCCCTCGGCATCGCCACTGGCCACGGGATTGCCGTTGGAGAGCAGGATCGGGTACTTGCCCCTGTCGGCCTCCACCGTGGTGGTGAAGACGCTCATCACGTCCGGCCGGTCCAGGTAGTAGGTGATCTTGCGGAAGCCCTCGGCCTCGCACTGGGTGCAGAACATGGTGCCGGAGACGTACAGTCCTTCGAGGGCGGTATTGCTTTCCGGATGGATGCGTACCGAGGTCTTGAGCACGAAGGCCTCGCCCTGCGGCTGCAGGGTCAGGCTGCCCGCCTCGACCTGGTAGTCGCCCGCCGCCAGGGTCTGGTCGTCCAGCGCCACCGCCAGCAGTTCCAGTTCCTCCCCGTGCAACACCAGCGGCGGCAAGCCCGCGCCACGCGTCGGGTTGCGCTGCAGGCGCAGCTCGGCATGCACCAGGGTCTGGTCGTCATGCAGCTCGAAGCGGAGGCGGGTTTCCTCGATGAGGTACTCGGGCGCCTGGTAGTCCTTCAGGTAGATGGTCTGGGGCTGGTCGGTGCGCATGGCTTACGTCCTTACATCTCTGCTGCGGAGGCGGACACGGCCAGCTGATAGGCCGTGTACTTGCGAATGTTGATCACGCCGGTGTCGAACATCAGGTATTGACCCTTGATGCCCAGCAGCGTGCCTTCCACCACGGGGGTCTTTTCCAGGTCGTGGCTGACCACCTTGGTGGGATAGACCGTGACCGGATAATGGATCTCGATGGGCGCCATGTCGACCACCGGCTGGATCGCCTGCAGGCCGAAGCGACCCTGGAGATCGTCCAGGCCCTGGGCGCAGGCATCGAAGATCCGCTCGCGCACCGCGACCAAGTCTTCCGGCGCGGCCACGCCCTTGAGCATGGCCCGCCAGTTGGTGCGATCGCCTACCTGGCTGCGCAGCACATCTTCCACCAGACCGGATTGCTGGCGGGTGGCCACCCTCAGGATCGGCAGCGCCTGGTAGGCGCCCTGGTCGATCCAGCGGGTGGGCAGCTGGGTGGCGCGGGTGATGCCGACCTTGAGGCCCGAGGAATTGGCCAGGTAGACGATGTGGGGCACCATGCAATGGGCCTCGCCCCACTCCGGCTGGCGGCAGGTGCCGTGCTCGTAGTGGCACTTCTCTGGGCTGACGATGCAGCTGTCGCACTGGGCCAGGGCGGTGAAGCAGGGATAGCAGTAGCCCTGGCTGAAGCTCTTGCGGGTCTTGCGTCCGCAATGGGTGCAATGGATGGCACCCAGGTACTCGAGCCGCACGCGACGGCCGATCAGCGGATTGACCGGCACCTCGCGCTCATCGAGGCGAAAGGCATAGTTGACGGGGTCGGCCAGGGTCACGGCCATCTTGCGCAGGGCGCCACGGCCCAGTTCGGTCATCACGGTAGAAATTTCTCGATTTCTAAAAGACGCGAGGTGCCTCTTCGTCGCCGAAGGGCACCTCGTCGGGGTAAGGCGCGGACAGTCAGTGGATGGCGTCGGACTTGAACAGGATGTTCTCGATGGGTACCGACTTGGAGGCGCACTCCTGGGGCCCCATGTAGCCGGTCCGCTGATCTTCGGGCAGGTGCTTGGCCTCGTAGGCGATCACTGCCTGAAGACAGAGCTCGACCTGGTCGCGACTGAGCTTGCGGCCGTCCGGCCACTTGCCGATCTCCACGGCCAGCTTCAGGCCCTCGTAGATATCGGGGGTGATGTTTTCCAGCATCTGGGCGAAGGATGTCGACATGGGTCGCTCCGGACTCTAGTGATCCGCCAGTTTACCGGGCTGCCGGCGACGGCGCACCTGGCCTGACTCAATGGTGGCCATAGGTTGTGTTTGGCTCGAAGCCCAGAGTTGGCGATGCCGGATTGGGCTGTTGGGCTTCGCTGCGCTCAACCCAACCTACGCGGGTGCGTATCCCGTAGCGTAGAAAACGGCCTGGCCTTTTCCACTGAAGAATTCGGGTCAGGGTCGCCCTTCTCACCCAGGGAGCGGGCGCTAGCCAACAGGCCTACCCTGCAACAGGCCTGAACCCTG
This sequence comes from Pseudomonas sp. SORGH_AS_0199, assembly GCF_031453735.1. Lineage (NCBI taxonomy): Bacteria > Pseudomonadati > Pseudomonadota > Gammaproteobacteria > Pseudomonadales > Pseudomonadaceae > Pseudomonas > Pseudomonas sp. SORGH_AS_0199. The sequence continues at coordinate 2,437,925 of NZ_JAVJAE010000001.1, read as the reverse complement.
ACACCTGGCCGCCATCAGAGCAGGAAGCGCTTTCCGGAGACCCCATGCCTGCCTATCACTCCCTCATCCTCGCCGATGTCGAACTCTGGCTGCTCGCGGAAAAGGCCATCTATTGGCCGGCACGCCGGGCGTTGCTGGTGGCGGACATCCATTTCGGCAAGGCGGCGGCCTTCCGGGCCCTGGGCCAACCGGTACCCCACGGCACCACTGCGGGCAACATCGCCCGGCTGGACAGCCTGCTGGCGCGCTACGACTGCCAGGAGATCATCTTTCTCGGTGACTTCCTGCACGCCCCGGAATCCCGCGCGCCCCTGACCCTGGACACCCTGGAGCGCTGGCGGGAACACCAGGCCCATCTGCGCCTGCTGTTGATCCGCGGCAACCACGATCGTCGCGCGGGAGATCCGCCCACCGCCCTGGGCATCGACGTGGTGGGCGAACCGCTGGAGCTGGATGGCCTGTCGTTGCAGCACGAACCCGATCCGCACCCGAGACTGCCGGTGTTGGCCGGGCATATCCATCCGGCCTTTCGGCTGCAGGGCCGTGGGCGCCAGGCGCTGCGCCTGCCCTGCTTCTGCCTGGAAAATGGCGAGGTGCTGATCCTGCCGGCCTTCGGCGATTTCACTGGCGGGCACCTGCTGGCACCCGATCCGGCGCGGCGGATCTTCGTGGTGGGAGATGGCGGCATCTGGCCCCTGCGCTAGGCCTTGTCTGAAAGGGGCCTGCGCTCAGTCATACTGCGTTAAAAATCAACTCGGAATGCTCATTTACCACTCGTAAACTCCGCTTCCTCGTTGATTTTTGTCTTGTCTGACCTTCGCTCGGCTACCCATCAAACAAGTCCTAGAGCCAGATACCCAGGAGATCAGCCTTCTTCGGTGATCCCGGTGATGGTGATGCCATGGCGCTCCAGCAGGGCCACCGTGGGTTCGTCGTAGTCCCGTGGCACCTCACTGTCGTCGTACTCTTCCAGGGCATCGTCACGGACGATCTGGGCGACCCGCTCCATGTCCGGCTTTTGGTCAGCGTCGGTGGTGACCACCGAGGTATTGCCGTCAACGTTGCTATAAGCAATTTTCCACTTCGACATCTCAGGACTCCTCGCACGGAAACAGGGTTATCGAGAGATTAGAGGGCCGAATGCCCAGTAATTCGCCCTAACGCGGACGAAAGACGATATCCAGCAAGCCGGCGAGGGCGCCCTCGGCGCAATCGGCCTGGGCCAGAGCCTCGCGGGCCTGCCTGAGGTGACTTTGTAACTGGCGTTGAGCATGGTCGCGGCCGAGCAGGCTGACCAGCGTGGACTTATCGCCATCCTTGCCGGCGTCCTTGCCCAGGCCCTTGCCGTCGTCGAGATCGTCGAGCAACTGGAAGGCCAGGCCGAGCTGGCAGGCGAACACCTGGAAGGCTTCGCGCTGCGTGGCGGTGGTAACCAGGGTGACACTGGCCATGCCCATGGCCGCGGAAAACAGCGCACCGGTCTTGAGCTGGTTGGTCAGGGCGATGGCATCGGCCGGACGCGTCTGGCGACCGCCGTGCAGGTCATGGTACTGGCCGCAGACCAGACCGGCGGTGCCGACCGCATCGGCCAGTTGGCAGACCATCTGGGTACGGGTTTCCGCCGGTACGCCGGAGAGGCCCGCGACCAGGCGCAGGGCATGGCTGAGCAGGGCCACCGCGGCCAGCATGGCGACGTCTTCGCCGAATTCGACGTGCAGCGTTGGCCGACCGCGACGCAGACGAGCATCGTCCATGCAGGGCATGTCATCGAGGAACAACGAGGCGGCATGGACCATTTCCACGGCGCAACCCAGATCGAGGACGGCTTCGTCGGACTGACCCAGATCCTCGGCGGCCAGCACCATCAGCAGCGGACGCAGTCGCTTGCCCGGGGCCATGACCCCACTGCGGATGGCGGCGGCGACCGGATCGGTCCCGGCCGGCAATAGCTCTGCCAGACGCTCGTCGATACGGGTACGCTGCCATTGCAGCGAAGCGGCAAAATTGTCTGTCGCGTTCGGCACTAATACGGTCGCCATGAGTCGAGATACTCCATATGTGGAACCGACGAACGGTCGCACCTCGGTGGATTAGGTCTTCGCAAAGCGAACCCGTCGTCCCCTACCAGACCACAACGACCGACGAAAGGTCATTCAGGGCGGACTCTAGAAGACATGGTGGATTGGGAACTGGCAAGCCGCAAGAACGATCATCTGGACATCGTGCTGGATCCCCACAAGGCCCGTAGCGCCGTCACCACGGGCTTCGACGCCTATCGCTTCACGCATTGCGCCCTGCCCGAGCTCAATCTCGACGAGGTCGACCTGGGCACCCGCCTGTTCGGTCGTCCCCTGGCCGCGCCGCTGCTGATCAGCTCCATGACCGGCGGGCCAGAGCGGGCCGCGCTGATCAATCGCCACCTCGCCGAGGCGGCCCAGACCCTGGGCATCGCCCTGGCAGTCGGCTCCCAGCGCATCGCCCTGCAGCAGGGTGGCGATCAGGGCCTGACCGGCGAATTGCGCCGCCTGGCGCCGGACGTGCCGCTGCTGGCCAATTTCGGCGCCGCGCAGCTGGTGGCCGGCTACGGCCTCGACGAGGCCCGGCGCGCGGTGGAGATGATCGAGGCAGACGCCCTGATCGTGCATCTCAATCCCTTGCAGGAAGCCGTGCAGGCCGGTGGCGATCGCCGCTGGCGCGGCATTCTGGCAGCCCTGGAAAATCTGGTTACACAACTGTCCGTGCCGGTGGTCGTCAAGGAAGTCGGCGCCGGCCTGTCGGGCCGGGTCGCCACGCAACTGCTGGAGGCTGGCGTGGCGGTGCTGGATGTCGCCGGAACCGGTGGCACCAGTTGGGCGGCGGTGGAAGCCGAACGCGCCCGTGACGAGCAGCAGCGCGCCATCGCCCGCGCCTTCACCGACTGGGGCATCCCCACCGCCGAGAGCCTGCGCCAGGTGCGCGCCGCCTGCCCCCGGGCGACGGTGATCGCCTCGGGCGGCATCCGCGACGGTATCGACGTGGCCAAGGCCATCCGCCTTGGTGCGGACCTGGCCGGCCAGGCCGCTGCGGCCCTGCCTGGCGCCACTGAATCCACCGAGGCGGTGATCGCGCATTTCCAGGTGGTGATCGAACAGCTGCGCATCGCCTGCTTCTGTACCGGCTCGGCGGATCTGGCCGGCTTGCGCCAGGCCGAGCTGCTGGACGCCGCGCCGCGGCGGTGCCCATAGTGGCCGACACCCGACCGGACGCCGCCATGCATGTCGCCCTGATCTCGCCGCCGCTGCCGAGCCACCTGTCCACCCATCTGGTGCTGGGCGAGGCGCTGGTCGCGCTCGGCCACCGGGTCACCCTGCTGCACCAGGTGGAAGTGGGCGATCGGGCGCTGCCAGCAGGCATCCAGTTCCAGGCCCTGGGCGCGACCAGCCATCCACGTGGCAGCCTGGCGCCCCTGCTGGCGCGGACCGCCAGCAACAAGCCCTGGTCGGTATTTGGCGTGATCGCCGACATGGCGCGCAATACCGAACTGTTCTGCCGCGAAGGCCCGGCCGCCTTGCGTGACCTCAGGGTCGACTGCCTGATCGCCGACCAGATGGAACCGGCCGGCGGACTGCTCGGCGACCACCTGGGCCTGCCCTATGCATCACTGGCCTGCGCCGTGCCGATGAATCGCGAGCCCCACCTGCCGCTGCCCACCCTGCCCTTCGCCTATCCTGGCACCGAGCGGGAGCGGCAGATTGTCCAGGGCGCCACCCAGGTGTTCGACCTGATGATGCGCGGCCAGGGCAAGGTCATCCAGCGCCAGGCCCAGGCCTTCGGCCTCGGCGAGCGACGGACGCTCGACGACTGCTTCTCGCCGTATCTGCAGCTGAGCCAGTGCCTGCCGGGCTTCGACTTTCCGCGTCATGCCCCGCCGCCGCACTTTCACGAGGTCGGGCCGCTGCGTTCGCCGGCGGTGCGTGAGCAACGGCTGGAACTGGAGATCGATCCGCGCCAGCCCTTCGTCTTCGCCTCCTTCGGCACCCTGCAGGGTGGCCGGCTACCGCTGTTCCGCCGCATCGCCCAGGCCTGTCGCCAACTCGGCGTCCAGGTGCTGATCGCCCACTGCGGACGTCTGGAGGCCAGTGCCGAACGCCTTCTGCTGGACGACGGCGCCACCTGGGTCACCGACTTCGCGCCCCAGGAGGCGGCCATCGCCCGCGCCGATGCAGTCATCACCCATGGTGGCTTCAATACCGTGCTGGACGCCCTGGCGGCTGGCAAACCCATGCTCGCCCTGCCCATGGTGTTCGACCAGCCCGGCATCGCCCGCCGCCTGGAACGGGTCGGCGCCGGCATCTGCCTGGCACCGCGCCTGGCCAGCAAGCCCCGCCTGACCCAGGCCCTGGGCGCCGTGCTGGCCGACCCGGCCTATCGCCGGGCGGCCGAACGCTTCGTGCCCATTACCCAGGCGGCCGGCGGTGTCGCGGCTGCCGCCCGCCTGGTGGATGGCCTGGCCCGGCGAGGACTCGAACGTGCGTCCTGACCTGCTGATCGTCGGCGGCGGCCTGGCCGGCGGCCTGCTCGCCCTGCGCCTGGCGGAAACCCGTCCGGAGCTGGACTGGCGCCTGGTGGAAGCCGGTCCGCGGCTGGGCGGCAACCACACCTGGTCCTTTCACGAGCCGGACCTCACCGCGCCGCAGCATGCCTGGATCGAGCCCCTGATCGCCCACCGTTGGCCGGGCTACGAGGTGCGCTTCCCCAAGCGCCAGCGGCACCTCGGCAGCGGCTATGCCAGCATCAGCGCCGAACGCTTCCATGAGGTATTGAGCGCCCGGCTGCCGGCCGAGCGCCTACTGCTGGGCCGCGAGGTGCTGCGCCTGCAGGACGATGGCGTGGTGTTCGCCGATGGCTACACCCTGGCCGCCGGCGCCGTGATCGACGCGCGGGGGCCGCGACCCGATCCGGCGCTCTGGCTCGGCTATCAGAAATTCCTCGGCCAGGAGGTGCGCCTGGTTCGCCCCCATGGCCTGGCCGAACCCATCGTGATGGACGCCACCGTCGATCAGCTGGACGGCTATCGCTTCGTCTACAGCCTGCCGCTGGCGCCCGACCGGCTGCTAATCGAAGACACCTACTATGCGGACGGCGAAAGCCTCCCCGCGGAACGCCTGCGCCAGCACCTGGCCGACTATGCCCGACAGCAGGGCTGGGAAATCGCCGAGGTACTGCGCGAAGAACAGGGCGTGCTGCCCATCATCCTGGGCGGCGATCTCGACCGCTATTGGGACAACGTCACCGCCGGCGCGCCCATTGGCCTGGCCGCGGGGCTGTTCCACCCCACCACCGGTTACTCGCTGCCGGAGGCGGTGCGCCTGGCGGAGCACCTGGCCGCGCAACCCTTGACCTCCAGCGCCAGGCTGCGCGACTCCCTGCGGCAGTACGCCCAGGGGCGCTGGCAGCAACAGGGCTTCTTTCGCCTGCTCAATCGCATGCTGTTTCTCGCTGGCCGTCCCGAGCACCGGGTGCGCGTCATGCAAAGGTTCTACGGCCTCGGCGAACCGCTAATCCAGCGTTTCTACGCCGGCCGCCTCACCGCCTTCGATCGGCTGCGCATCCTCTCCGGCAAACCGCCGGTGCCGCTGAAACCAGCCCTGGATGCCGCGCTGGCTCGTCCCCCTCAGTCCAAGGAAGCACCATGACCCAAGGTAACGGGCCCAAGCGGGCCATCGTCATCGGCGCCGGCTTCGGCGGTATCGCCCTGGCGATCCGCCTGCAGTCGGCCGGCATCGCCACCACCCTCATCGAGGGCCGCGACAAGCCCGGCGGCCGTGCCTACGTCTATGAGGAGGCGGGCTTCACCTTCGACGCCGGCCCCACCGTCCTCACCGATCCCTCGGCGCTGGAAGAGCTGTTCGCCCTGAGCGGCCGGCAGATGAGCGACTATGTGGAGCTCTTGCCGGTCAGCCCCTTCTACCAGCTGTGCTGGGAAGACGGCACCCGCTTCGACTACGTCAACGACCAGGCCCGGCTGGACGAGCAGATCCGTGCCCTGGAGCCAGACGACGTGGCCGGCTACCAGCGCTTCCTGGCCTATTCCCAGGCGGTGTTCGAAGAAGGCTACATCCGTCTCGGCGCCAAGCCCTTCCTCAAGGTCGGCGACATGCTCGCCGCGGGTCCCAAGCTGGCCAAGCTCACGGCCTGGCGCAGCGTCTACACCCAGGTGTCGCGCTTCGTGAAGAGCGAGAAGCTGCGCCAGACGCTGTCCTTCCACACCCTGCTGGTGGGCGGCAATCCCTTCGCCACCTCCTCGATCTATGCGCTGATCCATGCGCTGGAACGCAAGTGGGGCGTCTGGTTCGCCAAGGGTGGCACCCATCAGCTGGTCCTGGGCCTACTGAAGCTCTTTACCGACCTCGGCGGCGAAGTGCGCCTGAACACGCCGGTGGAGCGCATCCTCACCGAAGGCAATAGGGCCACCGGCGTCTGCCTGGCCGATGGCAGCCAGCTCGAGGCGGACCTGGTGGCCTCCAACGCCGACGTGGTGCATACCTATCGCAAGCTGCTCGGTCATCACACCCATGGCGTGGTCGAGAGCAACCGCCTCAAGCGCAAGCGACACAGCATGTCGCTGTTCGTCATCCACTTCGGCCTGAGCCAGCCGCCGGTGGGGCTCGAACACCACATGGTCTGCTTCGGCCAGCGCTATCGCGGCCTGATCGACGAACTGTTCAAGGGCCCGGGCGTACCGGACGACTTCTCGCTCTACCTGCACTCGCCCTGCGTCACCGATCCGTCGCTGGCACCGCCCGGGCACAGTTCTCACTACGTGCTGGCGCCGGTGCCGCACCTGGGCAATGCCGACGTCGACTGGAGCGTGGAAGGTCCGCGCCTGCGCGACAAGATCCTCGCCTACCTGGAAGAGCGCTACATGCCCGGCCTGCGCGAGCATCTGGTCACCTCGCGCATCTTCACCCCGGCCGATTTCCGCCAGGAGCTCAATGCCCACCTTGGCTCGGCCTTCTCCCTGGAGCCCATCCTCACCCAGAGCGCCTGGTTCCGGCCGCACAATCGCGATAGTGTCATCCCCAACCTCTATCTGGTCGGCGCGGGCACCCATCCCGGGGCCGGCGTCCCGGGCGTGGTCGGCTCGGCCAAGGCCACCGCCAGCGTCATCCTCGAGGAGCACGGTTAGCCATGCCAGCCACCCATGACGTCGTCGACCACGCCGAGCAGAGCATCGCCGTCGGTTCCAAGAGCTTTGCCGCAGCTGCCAAGCTGTTCGCTCCCGAGACCCGCGAGAGCGCCGTGCTGCTCTATGCCTGGTGCCGCCATTGCGACGACGTCATCGATGGCCAGGAACTGGGCCATGGCCAGGTCGAGGGCGATCGCCGCGCCGGGCGCGAACGCCTGGCCGAACTGGAACGCCTGACCCGCGCCGCCTACGGCGATGAGCCGCTGCAGGATCCGGCCTTCGCCGCCTTCCAGCGGGTGGTCAGGCGCCATGGCATTCCCCTGGCGCTGCCGCTGGATCACCTCGCCGGCTTTCGCATGGATGTCGAGGAACGCATCTATGTGGAACTCGAAGACACCCTGGAGTACTGCTACCACGTCGCCGGGGTGGTCGGGGTGATGATGGCGCGCATCATGGGCGCCGAAGACGAGGAAACCCTGGATCGCGCCTGCGACCTGGGCATGGCCTTCCAGCTCACCAACATCGCCCGCGACATCGTCGAGGACGCCCGTATCGGGCGCATCTACCTGCCACGCCTGTGGCTCGACGAAGTCGGCGTGCCGGCGGGTGAACTAGCGGAACCGCGCCATCGCGAAGCGGTCGCCCAACTGGCCGAGCGGCTGGTGCGCCTGGCCGAGCCCTACTATGACTCGGCACGCCAGGGCATCGCCGCCCTGCCCCTGCGCTCGGCCTGGGCCATCGCCACCGCCCGTGGCGTCTACCGCGAGATCGGCGTCCAGGTGCTGCAACTGGGCAGCCATGCCTGGGACCAGCGCGTCAGCACCAGCACCGCCGACAAGCTGCGCCTGGTCTGCCGCGGCGCCGCGCGCGCCATGCTCTCCCGTCACCAGCGCGACGAGCCACGCCCGACCGAGCTCTGGACCCGACCGCGGCGCTGACGCCAGTGATCGCGCCCCGGTCACATTTGCGTGCATCTCGGGGATGCCCAACAGCAAACTTTTATGCGATAAACGGGTCGGATTAAAGCGACCCCTCGCGGGCCGCGGATGGATGGATGCCTGAGCCAGAGCGCTGCATCCGGTAGTCAGCCTACGAGTATGGGATTTGCACATGCACAAGACGGAAACGGCTGTTTCACACGATCGCTTCGCTGCCTCCTCGTCACTACTTGCCCTTGGCCTTTCCGCTAACGCGCAGTCCGGTTACAAGCCCGAATTCTTCAACGCCATCCAGTGGCGTACCCTGGTCGCCCTCTGCGCGCACCTGCAGGCCGATAGCGAACAGGCCGATACCCGCCTGCCCGAATTCATCGATCGCCACATGCTGACCCCCTACGCCCACGGCGACCGTTCCAACATCGTCGATCCCTTCGACGAGCAGGCCCAGGTCCAGCAGGGTGCTAATCTGCGCGATCTGCTGCGTGACGGCCTGGCCGTGGTGAACAGCTACTGCACCGAGCGGCTGGGTGCCGGTTTCGCCGAACTGGCGGCTGGTGAACAGGCCCAGGTGGTCACCGCCGCCGAAGCGGGCACCCTGAACCCGCCGGCCAAGGAGTTCATCGATCTGCTGCGCAACGAGAGCGAGCGCAGCCAGTACGCTCATTCACTGTTCGCTGCCTACGACGACACTCCCGCTATCGCCTGATCCCGTCTAGCGCCTCCTTGGAGGCGCTTCCGCTCCCGCCTAGTCCACTTCTTCCTGCGCCTGATCCCGGGCCTTGCGTTCGCGTGAGGAATCCAGGGCGCCGCCGTGTATCTCGCGCAACTGCTGCTTGAGCTGCTGGGTGGTCGGTGCCAACAGGAAACCGAAGGACACGCAGCCGTCCTTGCCGTCCACCGCATGGTGCATGCGATGCGCCTGATAGAGCCGTTTCAGATAGCCGGTGCGCGGGATGTAGCGGAAGGGCCAGCGCTGATGCACCAGGCCATCGTGGGCGATGAAGTACAGCAGACCGTAGAGGGTCATGCCGGCCCCTATCCACTGCAGACGCCAGTAGCCGGCATTGCCCAGGGCGATCAGCAGGATGGCCAGGCCGGCGAAGACGACGGCATAGAGATCGTTCTTCTCGAACCAGCCCGTCCGGGCGCGGTGGTGGGACTCATGCCAGCCCCATCCCCAGCCGTGCATGATGTACTTGTGCGACCACCAGGCGAAGGCTTCCATGCCCGCCACGGTGGCCAGCACGATGCCCGCATCGATCAGTATTTCCAACGTAACCTCCGCAGCCACCTGATCAGAAGCTGCTCACGATCTGCTGCGCGTCGGCCAAACTGCGTTGAAAAGGCCCTGGAGGGCCAGCCCCGTCGGAATGCTCATTTACAACTCGTAAACTCCGTTTCCTCAGGCCTTTTCGCCTTGTTTGACTCTAGCTCGCGAGATCGTGAACACCTTCTTAGGACGTCGCCGCCGGTTCGGCCAGGGAGCCGGCGGTCGCGCCCAGCAGGGGCGAATCCACCGGTAGACAGACCTGCAGGATACCCGGACGCACCTCAAATCTCACCCGGTCTCGCTTGACCGGTTCACCGTCGAGGTTCATGTCCAGACCTTCGGCGGCTTCCAGCTCCACCCAGGGCAGCCGCGCGCGGATAAACATCTCTTCGGTGCTGAAGCCCTTGCTGAGGAATTCGCCCAGGGTGCCGAGCACGTCCTGGGACGCCGGCAGGATGCCCACGTCGAGCAGGCCATCGTTGACCACGGCGGTGGGACAGAGCACATGGCCACCGCCGGCCTGGCGACCGTTGCCGATGCCCAGGGCGAGGAATTCACCCTCCCACTCGAAGCCGGGACCACGGAAGCGGCCATGGGCCGAATGCACCTCGGCGAAGCGGGTCAGGCCGGTGAGGAAGTAGGCCGCGCCACCCAGCAGGCGCTTGAGTTCGCCGGGGGTATTGGCCGTGACCTGGGAGCCGAAGCCGCCGGTGGCCATATTGAGGAACAGCTGGCCTTCCGCCTCGATCAGGTCGATGGCACTGGTCGGCCCATCCAGCAGCGCCAGGGCCGCCGCAGGCTCCACCGGCACACCCGCCGCCCGGGCGAAGTCGTTGGCGGTGCCCAAGGGCAGCAGGCCGAGGCGGGCCTGGCTGTTATTCTGCGCCATGGCTTCGGCCACGGCGCGCAGGGTGCCGTCGCCACCGGCCGCCACCAGGGTGCCATAGCCTTCGCGGGTCGCCTGCTCGACGAAGCGCGCGGCATCGTCTTCTTCCCAGGTCACCCGCACATCGATGCGATGACCGGCGGCACGCCGTTCGAGAATGGCCTCCCGAACGTCCTCGTTACCGGTTTCCTTGCCATTGAGAATGACCAGGGCTGCGTCAGCCAGGGTGCCTGTCGTCGTCATGTCTGTCGTCCAAGGTTGGCTCTGCGCGGCGAGATGCCGCGTCAGGTACCGGGCAGCGCCCGGCGAGCGAATCTGGAGACTAGGACTGTGGCCCAACGGCCACGTTCAGTCCTGACTGCCGGTTGGCTAGGCCTTGAGCAATTCGGCCAACGGGATGAAGCGCACCGGATCACCGGCGGCGAAGGTACGATCCTCACGGATCTCCACCAGGCCATGGGCCCAGGCCGCCGTCTGCAGCACATTGGAGCCCTGGTTGCGATGGGGTACCGCCCGGCCATCTTCCAGCCGCGCCCGCTGGTATTCGCGGCGCGCACCGGCACGCGGCCAGTCGAACCCCGCCGGCACCTCGACGCTCAGCGGTGCCACGTCGATCTTGCCGGCCCGGCGCAGCAGATAGGGCCGTGCCAGCAGGCCGAAGGTCACCAGGGTGGACGCCGGATTGCCCGGCAGGCCGATCAGCGGAATGCCACGAAAGCGTCCGCAGGTGAGCGGCTTGCCCGGCTTGAGCGCCAGCTTCCACAGGGTCAGCTCGCCTTCTTCGCGCAGGGCCTGGCCCAGATAGTCGGCCTCACCCACGGAGACACCGCCCGTGGAAAGGATCAGATCGGCCTGCAGCGCGCCCAGCCGCCTGCGCGTCTCGGCGAGATCATCCGGCAGGATGCCCTGGTCCGACACCTCGCAACCCAGCCGCCGCAGCCAGCTGATGAGCAGGACGCGATTGCTGTTGTAGATCTGCCCCGGACCGAGCGGCTGTCCGGGCGCCACGAGTTCATCGCCGGTGGACAGCACCGCGACCTTGAGGCGGCGAAAGACGTTCAGCTGGGCACGCCCGAGGGACGCGGCGACCCCCAGCTCCGCCGGACCCAGGGCAGTGCCGGCCGATAGCACCTCGTCACCCACCCCGGACTTCGTTGCCACGGCGACGGATGTTGCGCCCTGGCCGCAGCTGCTCGACGAAGCGTACCCGACGGTCGTCCAGCACCTCGGTGTTCTCCTGCATCTCCACGCAGTCGGCACCCGCCGGGACGGGCGCGCCGGTGAAGATGCGTGCACAGGTGCCCGGCTCCAGGGGCGCCGGTGCCTGGCCAGCGAAGATGCGCTGGGAGACCCGCAGCGGCTCGCCCTGCCAGTCGTCCAGGCGCAGGGCATAGCCGTCCATGGCACTGTTGTCCCACGGCGGGAGATCCAGGTCGGCTACCAGGGGCGCGGCCAGGATACGCCCGTCGGCGTTTTCCAGGGCCACCTGCTCATGGGGCAAGGGACCGTCTTCGGCCGCCAGGGCCAGCAGCCGGGCCAGGGCCTCTTCCAGCGCCAGCAGGCTCATCCGCGTGGCCCGCAGGGCTCGGCCTGCTTGAGATGCGGCACGAAGTTGCAGGGGCGATGACGGTTGTCCAGCTGTTCGCCGAGGATGCCGTCCCAGGCGGTACGGCAGGCGTTGGTCGAACCCGGCAGGCAGCAGACCAGGGTGCCATTGGCGAGGCCGGCCAGCGCCCGGGACTGCACGGTGGAGGTGCCGATGTCGGCCACGGAGATCTGGCGGAACAGTTCGCCGAAGCCATCCACCTGCTTGTCCAGCAGGCAGGCGACGGCCTCCGGGGTGCTATCGCGCCCGGTGAAGCCGGTCCCGCCGGTGATCAGCACCACCTGCACCTGGTCTTCGGCGATCCAGTGGGCGACCTGGGCGCGGATCTTGTAGAGGTCATCCTTGAGCAGCACGCGGTCGGCGAGGAAATGGCCGGCGGCCTCCAGGCGGTCGACGAACAGCTGACCCGAGGTATCGGTCTCGAAGGTGCGGGTGTCGCTGACCGTCAGGACAGCGATGTTCAGCGGTACGAAAACCGCCTCGGCTTTGTGGCTCATCTGGTTGGACTTCCGAAGAGTGCGAAGGAAAGGGTGCAGCGGGAAGACCGCTGGACGGGCAGCGGGTTTCCCGAAGGGGGTGAGCATTGGACTGGCAGCGACCGGAAGGTGGCCGCTCCGACAGTGAGGGCGGCTGTCGACCCCGATCGACGTGAAGATCCGAAAAGGCTGCATCATCACAGCCTAGAGGAAAAGCCGACGCCCCTTCAACCGAGCGGGCGCCGCTGGCGTGACCTAGCGCTGGCGTTGCTCGCCTTCGGCGTGAGTCTCCCACTTGATGGGACGCGGGTCGGCGATGTCGTTGGCATCCTGACTGAAGCGACCGTATTGCGGGGCGATGTTCGGGTCTTCCTCCCAGGTCGCCTGCTGGGTGAAGGTGCCGGCCTTGCGATCGAACGTGAGGAAATGCCGGGCCGTCTTGCCGCCCCAGTCCGCGGAGGGCAGGGAGATGAAATCCACCTGGTACTTGTCGTCGGTCAGCTTGCCGTGCACCACGTAGACGCCATAGTGCTCTTCGCCGGGCGAGATGATCTTGTAGACGCCATTGCTGTAGTAATAGAGGGTGGCGTCGGGATAGGGCTTCTTCTCGTAGAGCTTCTCGTAGAACAGCTTCTGCCGGACGGTCGGCTGGCCAAAGGTGACCTTGATCGCAGGGGGTTCACCACCGCCGGTGCCAAAGGCGGGCAAGGCAGCCAGGGCCAAAGCGGAAAGCAGCATCGTCTTCATCGTTTGCAAACTCCTTCTGGGCAGGGACTCCCCGCCACCGCGCGGCAGGGATCAAAGGTGTCTAGCACGCCCCTTTGCACGGGACGCGCTCGAGTCTAGCCCAGCCGTCCCGCCCGGATAAAGCCCGCTCTGGTCAGCCGCCAGCGGTGAAACCGGGCTAGGATGGCCACCCGTTTCCCGCGTCCGCAAGCCCGAGGCCTCCTGCATGCCACTGCTCCCCTCCTCCATCCTCATTCTGGCCGGCGGTCGCGGTCAGCGCATGGGTGGGCGCGACAAGGGCCTGGTGGAATGGCAGGGCCAGCCGCTGGTGGCCCAGGTGCAGGCTGCGGTGCGGGCACTGACCGATGATCTGGTCATCTCCTGCAACCGCAATGCGCCGCGTTATGCCCTCTGGGCCGACCAGCTGGTGGCCGATGAGCAACCGGACTTTCCCGGTCCCCTGGCCGGCATCCTCGCCGGACTCGCCGTGGCGCGGCATGACTGGGTGCTGCTGCTGCCCTGCGATGCACCGCGAATAGATGCCGCCCTCGCCCTGCAGCTGCTCGCTGCGGCCCAGGCGAGCGCGGGCCCGGTGATGGCGCGTCAGGGTGGCTACTGGCAACCGCTGTTCAGCGCCCTGCCCCGGCGCCTGTTGCCCGCCTTGCGCCAGGCTTGGGCGGACGGCGAACGCAGTCCGCGAGGCGCCCTGCTGCCACTGGGCCTGACTGCCGTGGACTTCGCCGAAGACGATGTCCGTCTGGCCAACTTCAACGATCCCGCGGCCCTGGAAAACGGGGTTTGAACCTGGCGAACAATTAGGCCAGAGGGCGTGACCCAGCGGTTCCGGGACGAACTCGGCCCCGCACCCGCGGTCCTAAGCCCGCTTGGTTGCCAAGAAAGGAGACCGTCACATGAACAAGCACCTGCTCCCCGCCGCCCTGCTGGTCGTCGCCAGCGCCCTGCTCGCCGGCTGCTCCACCCCCAGCGTCATCACCCTGAACGATGGCCGCGAGATCCAGGCCACCGACACGCCGAAGTATGATGACGACTCGGGTTTCTATACGTTCAAGCAGCTCGACGGCAAGCCGACCCGCATCAACAAGGACCAGGTTCGCACCATCAAAGAGCTCTGATTCCTGCCCGGCGCGATTTTTTTACCTAACCCCTTGTGCTTGCATGAGTTTTAGGTAGAATGCGCGCCATCCATTACGGAGCGTAGCGCAGCTTGGTAGCGCGTCTCGTTCGGGACGAGAAGGTCGCTGGTTCGAATCCAGTCGCTCCGACCAATCTGATCCGCAAGGATCACCCCAAAGCCCGCCCAGTGCGGGCTTTGTCGTTTCTGGTGGTTCCATGACGTCGCCACCGCACCGGTCAATCATGATCAGCGCAAAGCCGACTACCAGGCGCAGAGCGATACGTTGATAGCCCTCGGCAAGCGGGTGGAGAAACACCGCCCCGCTGCCAGTACAGCCCGCCACGGAATCTGAGACAGCCGGCACCGAATGGTGAGCGGCCTTCAACGCTGCCGATGGCGAGCCGAAGTTGGATTTCCTGAAGGTGAAGCACGCCGAGCTGGCCGAGCGCTAAGAGGAACTGGCAAGCGAACTGGAGCCCAGCTATCTACTCGCCCAAGTGGAAACGGCCTATGCCCGTCGGGCCCAGGACAGTGCCCAGAAGAAGGCCATGGCGCTCTATGGCGACTACCGACTCACCATCGCCTCGGCGGCGCTGTTCGCCACGGACGAAGGTCGCAACTGGCTCAGGCTGGTAAGGGGCCAGGAGGCCAAGCATCTACGGGCCGTAATCAGCGAGGGCATCATCGGCGACGGCCAAACCGCCAAAGGTCAGCGAGAGCGTAGGCAGGTAGCAGAAGAGCGCTTTGCGAGGGGCCTGGTGACGCTGATGGCCACGGCTGCCATAGTCGTCGAGCCGGCTGAAGCGGATCCGCTCGAGCAGACCTTGCTCGCACTCGAACTCACGGCCTACGAGCTGGCCGGCCAACGCGCAACGAACGCGATCGCGCTGAACCGCCAGCGTGCCGAGGCACAAGCGCTGCTCGAGCAGCAGGGCCAGCAGCACAGCGCCTAGCTCTTCCTGGCCAGCGACAGGCCGCCTACGGGCGGCCTTTTTACCTACCAACTAAACCGACCGGCTCACTGCAGATGTTGCTTGAGCAACTGACCGGCCTGGGTCAGGGCAGCCTGGACCTCGGGGACCTTGGCCAAGGCGTTGAGCAGGCCGTAGTCGTGGATCATGCCGTTGTAGCGCACCTGGACCACGTCCACCCCGGCGGCGTTGAGCTTACGCGCATAGGCTTCGCCCTCATCACGCAGCACGTCGTTCTCGGCGGTCTGCACCAGCGCCGGCGGTAGCCCCTTGAGCTGCTCTTCGGTGGCGCGTAGCGGCGAGGCGTAGACATTGGCGCGCTCGGTCTCGCTGGTGGTGTAGTTGTCCCAGAACCACTTCATCATGTTGCGTGTGAGGAAGCGGCCCTCGGCATAGGCCTGATAGGACGCGTTGTCGAAGCTGGCATCGGTCACCGGCCAGAACAGCACCTGATAGCGCAGCTTGGGCGTGCCCTTGTCCTTGGCCATCAGGCTGACCACCGCGGCCATGTTGCCACCGACACTGTTACCGGCCACGGCCAGGCGACTGCCATCGACGTTGATGTCCTTGCCATGTGTGGCGACCCACTGGGTGGCGGCATAGGCCTGGTTGATCGCCACCGGGAAGTGGGCTTCCGGGCTCGGCGTGTAGTTGACGAACACCGCCGTGGCGCCCGAGGCGACCACCAGGTCACGCACCAGGCGCTGGTGGGTAGGGAAATCACCCAGTACCCAGCCGCCGCCGTGGAAGAACATGAAGGCAGGGGTCTGGCCCTTGGCGTTGGCCGGTCGGACGATGCTCAGCTGCAGCGGCTTACCGTCGACCTGGATGGTTTTCTCGGTGGTTTTAACGCCGGAGAGGTCGACCTTGACGCCGGACTGGGCGCCGGAAAGCACCGCCCGCGCATCCTTGGGCTCCAAGGTTTCGATTGGCTTACCGCCACTAGAATTCAGGGTGTCTACGAATCCCTGCGTGGTCCTTTCCAACGCAGGGTCAGGCTGTGTTGCCGCGAAGGCGGTACTCAAAGCCAAAGTGAGGGCAGAAAGACTAAGCAAACGGACAGCAGTTCTCATCAGCAACAACTCCTCAGCGAAGGACGCATGACGTTTCCAAGTGAAACGCCTCGGCTTCCGACCAACTGACCCTAGATCAGGATTTGCGGGCCTTCCAGGCGCTACAAGACCATTCATCGACGTTCAGTCGCCCTGTCCCGTTCAACGCGCGCCTGCGACCGCGCGCCATCGCTCCGCACCTAGCGCGCGCCGTTGTCCCCCCGCCACACCTGCGGGCTAAATGTGTCGGTTTTTCCGCACCCCTGCGGTGGATTGAACACAGCGCGCCAACTGGCTTTGAGCGATAGCAAAGGACTAGACAAATCCCTGCGATTCCCTGCAGCACCATGGACTGCCGGCCGCTTGCTTGTCACCCTTCCCCCCGCGCAATATGACTCATCATTTTGTGAGAGCACTGCGGCAGGGAAAGCATGATAACCATCGATACGGTAAGGATTAGCGGGTTTCGAGGCATCAAGAGATTGGAAATCACCCTCGCCCCGACAACGATCCTTATAGGGACCAACAATGCGGGGAAATCCTCAATTCTCAAAGCATTGCAGCTCGCGCTTGGCGATTACGGACGGTACTTGTCGGAGGAAGATTTCTTTATTGACCCTGCCGACATTCGTACCAGCGAGATACTAATTGATCTCAGAATAAAGCCGCTCAGCGGAAATTCGACAAGCGGCAATTTCTCCAACTCTTGGACTCTGGAATTCAGCGATCACATAAAACAAGAGGCAAACGGAGATCAGTTCCTAGCCTTAAGAACAAAAGTCGTTCCAGACGATACAAAAGGAGGATTTGAAGTCAATCGACATACACTGGAATCCTGGGTTGAATTTGATTCTTGGCCAGCGCAAAGAATAAAAGAAACAAAGCTTTCCAGTAGATTTCAATCGATACCACTTATACCCATCGAAGCGCAGCGAGACATACACTATGAACTCAAAGAAAAAACATCCTTTGTAGGAAAAGTACTGTCTTCGATAAAGTACAAACAAGAACACATAGCGAGCCTTGAAACACTTATAAGGCAAACCAACGATTTAGCTATAGAGCAAAGCGCTGAGCTTAGCTCTTTAAAAAAACACTTAAACACACTTTCCAAATCCTTCAACGGCAACGGAACTACTGAACTAACACCATTCCCTAAAAAGATTAGAGACTTATCAAAGAACTTCACAGTCCATTTTGGCGAGAGCAGGCAAACTTTTTCCATGGAGTATCATGGAATGGGGACCCGCAGCTGGGCATCAATGCTCACCGTGAAGGCATTTACTGAAATGACAAGCCTTAGACATAGCGAAGAGGAGGAACCTTTCTTTCCAATAATTGCTGCTGAGGAACCCGAGGCACACCTCCATCCAAACGCTCAACGAACGCTTTTTAAGCAGTTATCCGAAACGCTCGGACAAAAGATAATTAGCACCCACTCCCCCTATCTTGCGG
This sequence comes from Pseudomonas sp. SORGH_AS_0199, assembly GCF_031453735.1. Taxonomy (NCBI): domain Bacteria; kingdom Pseudomonadati; phylum Pseudomonadota; class Gammaproteobacteria; order Pseudomonadales; family Pseudomonadaceae; genus Pseudomonas; species Pseudomonas sp. SORGH_AS_0199. The sequence continues at coordinate 2,420,242 of NZ_JAVJAE010000001.1, read as the reverse complement.
GGATGGCAGACATCATGAGTGTTCGATCACTACGAAGAACTTCAGACGGGTGTGTGGCCAGCCAGCTCCTATACCAAATAACTATTGAAGAGAGAAATATTCTAGCTCGCGAGGTAATAAACAAGCGAGCAGAGTTACTTTTCGCAAGAGCAGTAATTTTGTGCGAAGGCATTACCGAGGAACAGATATTGCCTGCTATGTTTGAAATTTTCTGTAAGGAAAATCTTCACGAGCTAGGAATATCATGTGTAAGTGTAGGAGGTAAAAATTACTCCCCTTACATCAAGCTAGCTTGTAGCCTCGGAATACCAACGGTAGTCATAAGCGACAATGATGGAAGTACAAAAACAGAAATATCCGCTCAACTCAGAAGAATAAAAAAAGACACTAAGCTTTTACTGGAAAACGATTGCTTTGAGATTTTCTATCTCAACGAAAACAATGACTTTGAAGCAGAACTTTTAGAAATAAATAGACTCAGACCCGAAATTGTCGATTCGCTTGTAATGTGCGAAACGAAAGGCTCAGATAACGAACGTTATAAATCATCAAAGCTCAGAGAAATATCTGCGAAGCCTGATGAAGAAATTATTCAACTCATGAGAACAAACAAAGCCTCATACGCTGGTTATCTTGGCGAGATATTAATAAAAAATCCGAATCAGCATGAAGTCAATCGCTTGCTACCCAAAGCGGTACTCGAAGCATTTACTGTGATCAAAGAGTGGTTCCAAGAATGATTTATTTATCTGAAGCTCAAAAATCCATAGTAAATGCACCGTTAAACCTGAATCTGCAAGTCTTAGCTACGGCTGGCTCAGGCAAAACAAGGGTCCTAACCGAAAGAATCAGGACACTTTTAGGCGCATCCAAAAAGGATGGCGTGATCGCTCTGACCTTTACAAACTTAGCCGCAAGTGAGATGCGGAGCCGTCTGGAAGAATTCAGCGATCTAGACAACAGATGCTGGATTGGAACAATACATTCCATAGCGCAAAGGATTGTGGATCAATACGGCCATGCTATTGGCCTCCCTTCAGAACTTCACATATACGAACGCGAAGAAGACAAAAAAGCGCTATTTATTCAGTCTATTCTTGAGGAAGGGATCAGCGTAGATGAATATTTAGGAACTGCTGATGAAAAAGATCGCTCCAAAAAGATTCGCTTTTTTATGGATAGTTTCTCCACAATCAAACGATCTCTAATGACCGAGGCGGAAATATTCGATAAATTTCACTCTCAACCAAAGCTGATTTTAAGCCTTAGAAAATACCAAGAGACACTTTTACGAAGTGGAGGAATGGACTTCGACGATATCTTGGTTTACGCGCACAAAATACTAGTAGAACAAAAATGGTGCGGTGACATCTATAGAGCAAAATACAAGCATATCTGTGTTGATGAAGCCCAGGACCTCAATAGAGCACAATACGAATTTATTAAAGCATTTGCGGGCGATTCGACTAAAAGCATATTAATGGTCGGCGATCCAAACCAAATGATTTTTGGATTTAACGGGTCATCTAACAAATTTCTTTGCGAACATTTCCCAGTGGATTTTAAGGCAAAGCACTATACGTTGGATGCGAATTATAGGAGCACAGCGGAAATTGTAGCTCTTGCCAATAAAATCTATCCTGGCTCTCAAAGATTGAACGCAACGCCTTTGCAAGGGAAGAGGCTATATAAAGCGTGCGAAGATGAAAAAGTAGAAGCAACATATATATGCGACCTCATCGAAAGCACTTTGAACTTACGGCACGACCCCGAAATAGAAGGCGAGATATCCCTAAATAAAATGGTTGTGATCGGACGAAATAAGTTTGTTTTTTCAGCACTAGAAAATGAGCTTTCAGGAAGAAAAATTCCATTTTATCGCGCTAAAGGCGACACAGGACGTGCGCCTACTTCCATGCTCTGCAAAACTATAGACTTAGCGATACGCTTAAAATTAAATCCTAAGGACTGGATTGATGGCCAGAAGTTATGCACCGCCCTGGACGTATCAGCGCGAGAAAACTGGAACGACGCTGACACACTTTTCCAGATAGCTACGGAGGTTGCACGGCGTGGCGACCCTCTTAGCATACTTGCTTCTCAGGCACTCATAGGTGTGCATAGCTTAGATCTCGAAAAACCGAACATTCCCAAGCTCATAGCTCAGACCGAGGCATCCCTAAATCAGCTAGCCAGTTCAGGCACCGATCATTTATCTTCCGAACTAGAACGCGCCTTTGCCGAGCTTGAAGAAATTAGAAACTGCTGGCTCATCTTTAGAAAAAAGGGATTAGGCGAGCGTTTATCCTCATTTAGAAACGCAATGTCTCTTGGACAATTGCATGAGCCTCCTGAGCCAAATGGCATAGCAATAAGCACAGTTCACACAATGAAAGGGCTCGAAAAAGATATCGTCTTTTTGATGGGCATGTGCGAAGGGGTCTTTCCTGATTATCGTGCGAAGAACGACATAGAAATAGAAGAAGAGAGAAATAACGCTTTCGTAGCTCTCACGCGTGCTAGACGATGGATCGCACTTACATGGCCTTTGAAACGGAAGATGCCGTGGGGAGATACGAAGCTTCAGCGCCCATCGCGATTCCTTAGGGAGATGGAGCTAGTCTGACCAGACGATCAACCCTTCAACTCCAGATCACAGCCATCGGCAGTGCTTATGAGGGTGACAACGAATCCAGCATGTACAGCTTCTAAGCTCAACGAGTCGCTGTGTATGCCGCCATGTATGCCGGAGCTTGATGAAGCTGAAGCAACCCATATCCCATGCGGCTTCTAGCGCTGAATATTGACGTAGTCGCTCGACCAATCTGATCCGCAAGGATCACCCCAAAGCCCGCCCAGTGCGGGCTTTGTTGTTTCTGGCGTCTGGCAATCTGCCCTCTCCGCGCTCACCCCCTTTCCTCCTGTACGACCGCTCCCACAGGCGTCGTCGTGGTCTCCGGCATGCCAAACCGAGAAGCGGACGTCTCGGCGGTGGATTGTCCGCGCCCCAAGGGGGCGACGAGATCGCCTTGTCCGCCCCTGCCTGCACAGCGACAGACCGCCTACGGGCGGCCTGGCTTTTCCACGGCTTCAAGAGTCCCCTTGCTGTCAGCGGCGCAACACGAAGCAGCCGGAGCGCGCTGGCCAGGCTCAACGATGACCGCTGGCGTCTTACCGCCGCAGCAGGAAGGCACCGGCGGCGCTTGCATCGGAGCGGCTTGCAGCTCCTGCACTGGCACTCCCTGTCCTTCCGAAGCAATACGCCACGCGCGGTAGGCTTCACGACTGACCTGCCAGGCCGAGTGCAGGAACAGCGCGGCGATGGCCAGACCGACCAGGACGTCTGGCCAGAGGCTGCCAGTGACAGCCACCAGGATGGCAGCCAGCACCACGCTGGTATTGGCGACCAGATCGTTCCGTGAACAGATCCAGGTGGACCTCATGTTCAGATCGTCCGCGCGATGGCTGTGCAGCAGGTAGAAGCAGTAGGTATTGGCGAGAAGCGCGACGAGTCCGACCGTGCCCATCCAGTCGGCCTGGGGCACCTCCTGCAGGATCACCTTGCGCACCGCGTCCGTGATCACCAGCACGCCGAACAGCAGCATGAAGCCGCCTTTCACCAGGGCAGCACCAGCGCGGGCTCTATCACTTCGATGCAGCACGAACAGCGTCAGCGCATAGACCGAGGCATCGCCGAACATGTCCAGGGAATCCCCGAGCAGCGCCGTCGAGCCGGCCAGCCAACCGGCCGCGAACTCCACCAAAAACATCACCGCATTGATCGCCAGCACACTGTAGAGCACGCGACTCTGGCGACCTCGCAGCTGAGCCAGCTCGCTGGCCTTGTCTTCGCAGCAACTGTCCACGGCACTCTCTCGGCAACACTCAGGATTTGCCCTAGGCTGAAGGTTATAGTCGCTATAAGGTCAAGGCCATGAACGCTCCTACGTACACCATCGGTCAGCTGGCCAAGGCCACGGATACCAAGACCGTCACCATCCGCTACTACGAAAAGGAAGGCTTGCTGCCGTCCTCGACGCGCTCTGCGGCCGGCTACCGGCTGTACGGCCCGACCGAACGGGATCGGCTGCTCTTCGTCAGACGTGCCCGCATGCTGGGCTTCAGCCTGGATGAAGTCCGGGAGCTACTCGGCCTGGCGGATCGGCAGCAGGCGCCTTGCGCTGCCGTGGATAGCCTCGTGGCAGAACACCTGCGGCAGGTGCGGCAGCGGCTTGCCGATCTGCAAGCCCTGGAGAGCGAATTGCAGCGGCTGTTGGCGTGCTGCCACGGCGGGACCATAGCGGAATGCAGGATCATCGAGTCGTTGGCTGGTACGCCGATGCCTGGAGGTGGGCGGGACCTTGGCTAGAAGGCGCATCCACCTGCGAGCTTGCACCCCAAGGCCCGCCAAGTGCGAGCTTTGTCGTTTCCGGCGTCTGGCTTTGGCGCCCGCTCAGAAGCGCCTCTCCCCCTCTCTACCGCCGACTTAGCGCCAGCTTGGCGGCGAACAGCAGGAAGACTACCCCCGTTATCCGATCCAGCCAGCGGACCACCGCGGCCTTGCGCAGGGCCTCGCCCAAGGTGCGAGTGGCACCGATCAGTGTCAGGGACCAGAGCAGGCCCAGCGCCACATGGATGGCGACCAGGCCGAAGGTCCAGGCGATCAGGGGTTGGCCCTGGGGAATGAACTGGGGCAGGAAGGACACGTAGAAGATGCCGACCTTGGGATTGAGGATATTGCCCAGCATCCCCTTGAGGAACCAATTCGAGTCTGTGCCGCCCTCGCCTGCCGTTGGCGTGAGGGTCGTACGAGGGCGCAGCAGCAGGTTGAGGCCGAGCCAGCAGAGGTAGGCGGCGCCACAATACTTCAGCAGCGTATAGGCCAGTTCCGAGACCGCCAGCAGCGCGCCCAGGCCGAAGGCCACGGCGGCGCCCCAGAGCAGGCAGCCCGCGTTGATCCCCAGGGCCGCACGCCAGGCCTGGGCGCGTCCTTCGACGGCGGCGGTGCGCAGGATCAGCGCGGTATCGAGGCCTGGTGTGACGGTAAGCAGGGACGCGGCCAGGGTGAAGGCCAGCAGGTTATCGGCGAGGGCCATGACAGGGCTCGTTTCGGCTGGGGGCTTGGAAACGGTAGCACGGGACAGGCCGGCGATCAGCCTGCTCTCGAACCGCCATGGCCGCCCGCAGGCGGCCATGGCGAGGCTCAGCCGGCGGCGCGGAAGGCCGGTTCCTGCTCGGCGATGTAGCGCGCGGCGGCGCGGCGGGCTTCCAGTCCGAAGGCCTGGGGATTGCGATCGACGATGCGCTCCAGGGTCCCGCGAGGGATGCCGTCGGCTTCGAAGTCGGTGCGGCACTGCAGGGCGCCGGCGTGGCAGACGTTGCGCTCGACCGCCTCGATCAGGCCACCGGCACGCAGGGTCTTGACGATGTTATGGGGCAGGCGCCGACTGCGGCGCAGGGCGGCCGTGGCCGTGGCCAGGACGTCGAGGATCTCGTTTTCCACCGGGGTGAAGGGGCCGTTGCCGAGCTTGCCCTTCTGCATCAGGTAGCGGCGCGAGAGCAGCCTGCCCTGGCGTTCGAGGGCTTCGCGCGCGGCCAGGTCGAGGCGACCGCGGCTTTCCAGGCTGCGCTCCAGCGCAATGAGAAATTCCCAATCGGTGATCTGAGAAATCTGGGTGATGACTGCGTCCATGAAGCGCTCCTTGCCAGTCGGGAATAGATGGCACATTGATAGCGTTCAAGGCTTTTGGTTCCCTGCAAAACGGGCATGCCGACGGACGTCATATCATTTGGCCAGTCGAAACGGGGTACTGCCGACGAGCGCGTCTATTCGGGGGACGAAAGGAGGCGTGACCAGGTCAGGGCGGCAGGCCGGCTCGGGCAGGTTGCGCCACCCATGAAGCAGGCCCCTAGCGACGCGGCAGCAGGCTCTCGACCAGTTGGCTGAGGTCGGCCACGCTCCAGGGCTTGGGCAGGAAGGCCGCCCGGCGCGGCAGGATGGCGAGATCCTGGTCGATGTAGCCGGAGATGATGATGAAGGGGATCGTCGGCCAGCTCACAGCGGCAAGCTGGGCGAAGGCCAGGCCATCCAGCATGCCCGGTACGTTGACATCGGCGATGACCATCTTGGTATCGCTGCCGCGGGTGTCCATGTGAGCCAAGGCCTCGTCACTGGAAGCGACCGCCACGACATCCAAGCCCTGTTCGGTGAGAATTTCGGTCAGCAGCTCGCGCTGGCCCGCATCATCTTCCAGAACAAGAATTTGTCTTTGTATTTCAAGGCTTCTCGGCTTCATGGCAGGTCAGACAGCGAAGGCTGAAGAGGTTCTCCCGAAACCTACCTAACGGTCACCTGAGGCAGGTGAGCGGTACACTGGCAAATGGCCGCCAAAGCCGCGCCACGCTTGGCTTTCAGCTCCGAAAAGGGCGATGCCAGACCGCCTCGTGAGGGGTGCGGATGAAGTTTTCTCGCCGCTTGGCTGTCTGAGGGCCAAGACGCCCAATTTTGCCTGCCAAGGATTCCGCCTCCGTGAGCCAGAAGCACCCACCCCGCAAGGCGCGGGTCGACAATTCCGCGACGAGCGATGTTTCGCACGAGGGCAAGAACATCTTCTTCGCCGCCGTGGAAACCACGCGGATGCCGATGCTGATCACCGACCCCAATCAGCCGGACAACCCGATCCTGTTCGCCAACAATGCCTTTACCGACATGACCGGTTACGGGGGTGGACGAACTGCTGGGACGCAACTGCCGTTTCCTGCAGGGGCCGGAGACCGATCGCTCGGTGGTCGCCCAGATCCGCGAGGCGGTGGAGCAGGAACGCGAGATCTCGGTGGAGATCATCAACTATCGCAAGGACGGCTCGACCTTCTGGAACGCGTTGTTCGTCTCGCCGGTGTACAACGATGCGGGCGAGCTGACCTATTACTTCGCGTCCCAGCTGGATGTCAGCCGGCGGCGCGACGCCGAGGATGCCCTGCGCCAGGCGCAGAAGATGGAGGCGCTCGGCCAGCTCACCGGTGGTATCGCCCACGACTTCAACAACCTGCTGCAGGTGATGATGGGCTATATCGACATCATCCAGCGCACCGCGGAAAAGCCCAGCTTCGACCAGGAGCGCATCGTCCGCAGCGCCACCCATGCCAAGTCGGCGGCGGAACGCGCCAGTACCCTCACCCAGCAGCTGCTGGCCTTTTCGCGCAAGCAGAAGCTCGAAGGCCGGGTGCTCAATCTGAACAACCTGATCCGCACCTCCCACGAGTTGGCGGAGCGGACCCTGGGCGACGTGGAAATCCGCACCCGGCTGGAACCCGAACTGTGGAATTGCCGCATCGATCCGACCCAGGCCGAAGTGGCGCTGCTCAATATCCTGATCAATGCCCGGGATGCCCTGGCTGATCGCCCGCAACCCAGCGTGGGCATCGAGACGCGCAACGTCGAGGTGCGCGAACTGGCGAACATGTCCTACGACGGCCTGATGCCCGGTCGCTATGTCAGCCTGGCGATCACCGACAACGGTCATGGCATGCCCGCCAGCATCCGCGATCGGGTGATGGACCCCTTCTTCACCACCAAGGAAGAAGGCAAGGGCTCGGGGCTGGGTCTGTCGATGGTCTATGGCTTCGCCAAGCAATCCGGCGGTACGGTACGCATTTATTCGGAAGAAGACGTCGGTACCACGCTGCGCCTGTATTTCCCGGTGGATGACAGCCTCGTCACCCATCAGCAGGCGGAGCAGCGTTCGGACCGCCGCAGTGGTACGGAGCGCATCCTGGTGGTGGAAGACCGCCCGGATGTCGCCGAACTGGCCAAGCTGGTAATGGAAGACTATGGCTACACCGCGCAGATCACCTTCAATGCCAGCGAGGCGCTCAGGGTGCTGCGCGAAAGCGAGCAGCCGTTCGACCTCCTGTTCACCGACCTGATCATGCCGGGCGGCATGAATGGCGTGATGCTGGCGCGGGAGGTGAAACGCCTGCACCCGGGGATGAAGATCCTGCTCACCACCGGCTACGCCGAAAACTCGCTGGAGCGCACCGATATCGGCGGCTCGGAGTTCGAGGTGATCTCCAAGCCCTATATCCCCAACGATCTGGCGCGCAAGATTCGCCGGGTGCTGGATGGGCCGAACGGGATCGCCTGATCGCAACGGCTTGGCGAGGCTGCACTGTGTCGGAGTGGCCGGCGGCGGGCCAGGGTATTAGACTTACTATAATTCAGTGCGGCTCTGGTCTCCGCCGTCGACTCCCGGCGTGACATCATCACTGCCCGCACCTTGCCGCCGGATTCTCGGGCCTGCCCGGAGCTCAGGCTGGGCCGCGGCCATGCTGTCCCCTTCGCTTCCGCCACCTTGAGGTCCGGTCACCCATGAATTCCCCTAGCCCGTCAATTATCGCGACAGGCAATACCGGTCTGGACCAGGTGTTGCGCGGCGGCTTACCCCGCGATCGACTCTATCTGCTGGAGGGTACACCGGGGTCGGGCAAGACCACCCTGGGCCTGCAGTTTCTCTTTGAAGGGGTACGCCGGGGCGAGTCGGTGCTCTACATCACGCTATCGGAAACCAGCGAAGAGTTGCAGAGCGTGGCCGAGTCCCATGGCTGGAGCCTGGAGGGCGTGGAGCTGTTCGAGCTATCCGCCGCCGATGCGGTGCTGGGCGGTGCTCAGGAGCAGACCATCCTGCACCCCTGGGAATCCGAAATGGGCGATACCATCGAGCTGATTCAGGCGCGGGTGGATGAACTCAAGCCGAGTCGGCTAGTGTTCGACAGCCTGTCGGAGATGCGTCTGCTGGCCCAGGATCCCCTGCGCTATCGGCGCCAGGTGCTGGCGCTCAAACAGTTCTTCGCCGGGCGCGGCATCACCGTGCTGCTGGTGGACGACCTGACCACCAGTCCAGGCGGGCGGGACAACCACCTGCACAGCCTCTGCCACGGGGTGCTGACCCTGGAGCGCCTGACCCTGGACTTCGGCGCTGCCCGCCGCCGCCTGCAGATCCAGAAGCTGCGTGGCCGAGATTTCGTCGCCGGCTATCACGACTTCACCATCCGCCGGGGCGGGCTGGAGATCTATCCGCGGATCATCGCTGCGGGGCACTACGAAGAATTCCTTGGCGCCGTCGTCCCCAGCAACATCCAGGACCTGGACGCGCTGCTGCACGGCGGGCCCTTGCGCGGTACCAGCACCCTGATCACCGGTCCGGCGGGGGCCGGCAAGACGACGCTCGCCCTGCAGTTCGTGATGGCGGCCTGCGCGCGCGGGGAAAGATGCGCCGTATACGAATTCGACGAACGTATCGGCACCCTGCTCAAGCGTGCGGAAAGCATGGGGATGCCGCTGCTGCGCTATATCGACGAAGGTCTGCTGGTGGTTCACCAGATTCATCCCGCCGAGTTGTCGCCCGGCGAATTCGCCTGGCGCGTGCGGCAGGACGTCGAGGAAAACAACTGCCGGATGCTGGTGCTGGACAGCCTCAATGGCTACCTGGCGGCCATGCCGCAGGAGCAGCAGCTGATTCTGCAGTTGCACGAATTGCTCTCCTACCTGAGCCAGTCCGGGGTGGTGACCTTCCTTATCAATCCCCAGCATGGCCTGGTCGGCTCCATGACCTCCAATCTGGATATTTCCTACATTGCCGATACGGTGGTGCTGGTGCGCTTCTTCGAAGCGCACGGCCGTCTGCGCAAGGCCATTTCCATCCTCAAGCACCGCGGCGGCGGGCATGAGGATGCGATACGGGAATTGCGCATCGATACCCAGGGCATCCGGGTGGGTCAGCCGCTGGTGGACTTCCGTGGCGTGCTGACCGGCACCCCGGAGTATTTCGGTGCCAGGCAGCCCCTGATGGAAGAGCGCGATTGACCGAGTCCAAGACGCCCGCCTGCGAACTGATCATCTGTGCCCCGCTTCGCGGTGACGCGGCCAACCTGCAGCGGCTTTTTACCCAGGGCTATCTCACCCGCTACGTTGCCAGCCTCGACGAGGTCGCGGCGGCCCTGGGCGACGACACCGGCATCATCGTCTTTACCGAGGAAGCCCTGCGCCAGGACCTGAGCGCCCTGGCAGAGGCTCTGGAGCGGCAGCCCACCTGGTCGGATATCCCGCTGGTATTGCTGGCTTCCGATGCCAAGCGCTCGGGGCGTGGCAACGATCTCCTGCGCCGACAGCTGCCGGCGGCGACCACCAACCTGGTCATCCTCGAACGGCCGCTGAGTGGCGCCTCGCTGCTGAGCAGCGTCGCGGCGGCCTGGCGGTCGCGCCTGCGTCAGTTCGAGATGCGCGACCGCCTCGCCGAACTCGCCCAGGAACGCGAGCGCCTGCAGACGCTGCTGGAGAATCTGCCGGTCGGGGTGTGCTTCATGGATGCCGAGGGTCGGACCCTGGTCAGCAATCCCTTCTATGAGCAGTACGTGCCGGGTCAGCACATTCCTTCCCGGCAGCCTGGGGAGGTGTCGCGCTGGACCGCGCTCGACGACAGTGGCCGACTGTTGCCACCCGAGCGCTTTCCGGGTGCTCGGGCGCTGGCTGGCGAGCGGGTCAAGGGCCAGGATTTCTATCACACCAGTGCAACCGGCGAGGAATCCTGGCTGCGGGTGAGCGCAGTGCCGCTGCACGACGCCGGCCGGCAGATCATCGGGGCGACCACGGTGATCGCCGATGTCAGCGACGAGAAGCGCGCCGAACTGGCGCTGCGTCGCTTCAATGAAGAACTGGAACTCCAGGTCGCGGAGCGCACCCGCACCCTGGCGCTTACCCTCAGCGAATTGCAGCGGGAAACCGCCGAGCGCAATCGCGCCGAAGAGCAGTTGCGCCAGTCGCTGAAGATGGAAGCGGTCGGCCAGCTCACCGGCGGCATCGCCCATGACTTCAACAACATGCTCACCGGGGTGCTGGGCGCCCTGGATTTGATGAAAATCAAGAACAAGGGACAGCTCGCCGGCCTGGAGCGGTACATGGAGGCCGCGCAGCATTCGGCGCACCGGGCGGCCGCCCTTACCCAGCGGTTGCTGGCCTTTTCCCGCCGGCAGTCGCTGGAGTCCCGGCCGATGTCCGCCAACGAGCTGATCCTGGCGCTGCAGGAGTTGTTGCAGCGCACCGTGAGCGAACAGATCTCGGTGGAGCTGGCGCTGGGCGAGGATCTACCCTGGATCCTGGCCGATGCCAACCAGCTGGAGAATGCGCTGCTCAACCTGGTGATCAACGCCCGCGATGCCATGCCGGATGGCGGTGTCGTGACCCTGGCGACTTCGCTGCTGACGGTCACCGAGCCGGGGACGGACGACGAGGCCCTGGCCCCGGGCGACTATGTCTGCATCGAAGTGCGGGACAGCGGGACCGGTATCCCGGAGCGGCTGCTGGACAAGGTGCTCGAACCCTTCTTCACCACCAAGCCCCAGGGCCAGGGCACCGGCCTGGGGCTGTCGATGGTCTATGGCTTCGCCCGACAGAGCAATGGCCGTCTTACCCTCGCCAGCGATGCCAGCGGGACGCAGGTCTGCGTCTTCCTGCCGACGGCCGAGCAACGCCACGAACCGAAACGGAGCGACCCGGCGGAACTCACCCAGGGTGCCGGCGAGACCATTCTCCTGGTGGAGGACGACGTCGCGGTCCGGCTGGTCAATCAGGAGGCCCTGGAAGCCCTGGGTTATCAGGTGTGGAGCGCGGCCGAAGGCAAGGCCGCGTTGCGCCTGCTGGATCAGATTCCCCAGCTGGACCTGCTGGTGACCGATGTCGGTCTACCAGGCCTCAACGGTCGCCAGCTGGCGGAGGTCATCCAGCAGCTCAGGCCGCGGCTGCCGGTGCTGTTCCTTACCGGCTACGCCGAGGGCGCGCTCAGTAGGAACGCCTTCCTGGGTGGTAACATGGAGCTGATGACCAAGCCCTTCACCCTGGACCAGCTGGCCGCGCAGGTCGCCGCCATGCTGGCCGGGTCCGCCAATCGGGCAGTGGTGCCCTCCTGAGGTCGGCGCCGCCCCGCGACCAGACCAAGGCACCCATGACCACCCAGATCCGCCCCGCCCGCCGCGAAGACGCCACCCGCATCCACGAACTGATCGTCGAACTGGCCGACTATGAAAAGGCCGTTCATGAGGTACTGGCCAGCCCCGCTCAGATCGAGGCCACGCTGTTCGCCGCCGATACTCCGACCCGGGCGCTGGTTGCCGAGCACGACGGCGCGGTAGTGGGCTATGCCGTGTATTTCTACAGCTATTCCACCTGGCTGGGCCGCAACGGCATTTACCTGGAAGACCTCTATGTGAGCCCCAGCGCCCGCGGCACCGGCCTGGGCAAGGGGCTGCTGCGCGAACTGGCTCGGGAGGCGGTGGCCAACGACTGCGGCCGCCTGGAATGGAGCGTGCTGGACTGGAACACCCCGGCCATCGACTTCTACGAAAGCCTGGGCGCCAAGGCGCAGCGCGAGTGGGTGCGCTATCGCCTGGACGGCGCGGCGCTACGGGATTTCGCCGAGAGTGGGCGCTAGGATTCACAGGTTGGGTCGAGCGCCAGCGAAGGCCGACGCGATGGAACGCGACATGGGTAATGGCAGTTGCGGTCAGGACGATCCGCTGCTGCCAGGAGCCCCTAATCGCGGCCATGGGCCGCTCCTACAGATCTTGATTCTCCTGTAGGAGCGGCCCATGGCCGCGATCAGCGCCGTAGCGTGGAAAACGGCGCAGCCTTTTCCACTGGGGACTTCGGCGTGGGGGGCGCCCTCACCCCAACCCTCTCCCAGAGGGAGAGGGCTGTCCGCGCAAGCACCAGCGTCGTAGCGTGGAAAACGGCGCAGCCTTTTCCACTGGGACTTCGGCATGGGGCGCGCCCTCACCCCAGCCCTCTCCCAGAGGGAGAGGGGGTTGTCCGAGTGAGGATCAGGTCTTTGCCAGTCCTGAAAAATCGCCAGCGACTGGCATGAGCCTGTCCGCATCGGCGGACCGCCCTGACCGCCACCCGTTACCGATCCGCCAACTCCACCTGCGCCGGGCGGCGCTGCATCAGCACCTTGCCGTTACGGATGGAGTACAGCGGCAGGCCCTGGCTGCGGACCATCTCGTAGTCGCTGTCGGCGGAGAGCACCAGCAGGTTGGCTGGCCGCCCCTCCTCCAGGCCGTAGCGATCGCCCAGGCATAGGGCCTTGGCGCTATTGACCGTGACCAGGTCCAGTGCCGATTGCAGGTTGCGATAGCCGAGCATGTGGCAGATGTGCAGCCCTGCTTCCAGCACGCGCAGGATGTTGCCGTTCCCCAGTGGATACCAGGGATCGACGATGGAATCCTGGGCGAAGCAGACATTGAGGCCGGCCTCCAGCAGCTCGTTGACCCGGGTCACGCCGCGGCGCTTGGGAAAGCTGTCGAAGCGGCCCTGCAGGTGGATGCTCTCGGTCGGGCAGGAGATGAAGTTGATGCCGGCATGGGTCAGCAGGCGGAACAGCTTGGCGCAGTAGGCGTTGTCGTAGGAGCCCATGGCGGTGGTGTGGCTGGCGGTGACCCGCGAACCCATGCCGCGGCTGCGCGCCTCTTCGGCCAGCACCTCCAGGAAGCGCGAGTGGGGATCGTCGGTTTCGTCGCAATGGACGTCCACCAGGCAGCCGGTGCGCTCGGCCAGGTCCATGAGGAATTTCACCGAGCTCACCCCCTGGTCGCGGGTGTACTCGAAGTGCGGGATGCCGCCGACCACATCGGCGCCCAGGCGGATCGACTCCTCCATCAGCTCGCGCCCATTCTTGAAGGACTCGATGCCCTCCTGGGGAAAGGCGACGATCTGCAGATCGATCAGGTGCCGGGTTTCCTCGCGCACCTCCAGCATGGCCTTGAGCGCGGCCAGCGACGGATCGGTGACATCGACATGGGTGCGCACGTGCTGGATGCCATGGGCGGCCAGGGCGCGGATGGTGCGCGTGGCGCGGGTCTTGGTGTCTTCCTGGGTGATGGTGGCCTTGCGCTCGCCCCAGCATTCGATGCCTTCGAACAGGGTGCCGCTCATGTTCCAGCGCGGCTCGCCGGCGGTCAGGGTGGCATCGAGGTGGATGTGCGGCTCGACGAAGGGCGGCACCACCAGGTTGCCGGCGGCGTCGAGGTCGTCCGGCCCTACCGCGGGCGGCATCAGTTGCTCGGCGATGGCGGCGATGCGTCTGCCTTCCAGGCGGATGTCATGGAGGCCTTCGCGGTCACGCAGGCGGGCGTTGAGGATGCGCATGGTCGATCTCCTAGAGCGAAGCGGGGGCGGCGGTACGACGACCGCGACTCAGGCCATTGAACACGCCATAGCCGAGCGCCGCCACCCCGATGCCCACCAGGGGCGCGACCCAGGGTGAATTGAAGGCAGCCAGGGTGCCCAGCCCATAGGCGGCCAGGCCCGGCCAGTTGTAGTGCGGCAGGCGGGCCTCGGCGAGCAGCGGATAGCGGCCGCGGTGGCGCAGCCAGAAGTCGGCGACGATCACCCCGCCGATGGGCGGGATCACCGTGCCGAGCAGCACCAGATAGGGCACCAGCAGGTCGTACATGCCTAGCAGCGCCAGGGCGGTGCCGATCAGGGCGCCGGCCAGGGTCACCGTCTTGCGGCGGCTGGTGCGCACCAGGTTGCAGCCGGCCACGGCGAAGTTGTAGATGGTGTTGTCCTGGGTGCTCCAGATGTTGAGCAGCAACATGGCCAGGGCGGCGGTGGCGAAGCCCTGCAACATCAGCACCTCCACTACGTCCGGTTGCTGGTAGACGATGGCGCCATAGGCGCCGATCAGCACCATCAGGCCGTTGCCGAGGAAGAAGCCGATCAGGCTGGCAAGTACCGCCACCCGCGTGGAGCGGGCGAAGCGCGTCCAGTTGGTGGCCTGGGTGGCACCACTGACAAAGGTGCCGAACACCAGGGTGATGGCGGTGGACAGGTCCAGGCTGCTGCTGGGCTGGATCGCCAGCAGGCCGGCCAGGCCGCCGGCCTTGGTGGTGGTCACGCTCATGGACAGGATCAGCAGCAGCGCCATGGCCGGCACGGCGATCCAGGAGAGGATCTCCAGGCCCCGGTAGCCGATGTAGGCGGTGGCGCAGAAGCCCAGGCCGAACACCGCCATCAGCGCCAGCACCGCGCCCTGCTCCAGGCCGAAGTACTTGCCCAGCACCACCGCAGCGGTGGCCGTACCCCAGGCGTACCAGCCGATCTGGGTGAAGCCGAGGATGAGGTCGCACAGCTTGCTGCCGCGTTCGCCAAAGGCGAAGCGCCCCATCAGCACCGAGTTGAGGCCGCTGCGACAGGCGATATGGCCGAGGGCGGCGGCATAGAGACCCAGCAGCAGATTGCCGAGGGCGATGACCAGCAGCAGGTCGGCGAAA
Source organism: Pseudomonas sp. SORGH_AS_0199 (assembly GCF_031453735.1). NCBI lineage: Bacteria > Pseudomonadati > Pseudomonadota > Gammaproteobacteria > Pseudomonadales > Pseudomonadaceae > Pseudomonas > Pseudomonas sp. SORGH_AS_0199. Next base: position 2,404,921 of record NZ_JAVJAE010000001.1, on the reverse strand, counting down.
CCGAAGGCCACCCCCAGCTTGCCACCGGCGAACATGGTGGCGGTGAAGAAGGTGAAGCCCAGCAGCACCATGGCCAGGGAGGCCAGACCCTTGCGGGCGTGGGGCGGCACTTCGCTCAGGGGATAGTCGTTGCCGGCGTTGCTCATAAGGGACTCCTCGGGATGGACGTGCCTGTCCTGTAGCAGTGCCCATGCCAGCTCCTGCCAAGGGGCGTGACAGAGCCCAGGGGCCCGCAACGAATCCATTACCGGGGCCCGCCTTTGGTGCAAGGCGGCGCTCCGTGCCTTGGCCAGGGGCAGTCAAGTGTGAGACGGTTGCCGCGGCCGTCTCACAAGGAAAAGATCATGACCACGCCACGCCTCGCCGTCCTGGGTTCCGGTCTCATGGGCATCGGCATCGCCGTGCATCTGGCGCGCCACGGCCATGCCGTGCGGCTGCAGGACGTCGACCCCGTCCGCCTCGCCGAGGTGGCAGCCACCGCGCGCACCCTGCTCGCCGAGCTGGAAGAAGCCGACATCGCGGTGGACACCGAGGCGGTGATCGCCCGCCTGACCACCACCACCGACCTGGCCGATCTCGCCGACTGCGACCTGCTGTTCGAAGCCGTGCCCGAGCGCCTGGAGCTCAAGCACCGGCTCTACGCCCAGCTTGAAGCCGTGCTGCGCCCCGATGCCCTGATCGCCAGCAATACCAGCGGCCTGCCACCGGACGAGCTGGCCGCGCACCTGCACCATCCCGAGCGCCTGCTGATCGCCCACTTCTGGAATCCGCCGCACTTCATCCCGCTGGTGGAGCTGGTGCCTGGTACGGCCACCCTGCCCGCCCATCTGGAATCCGTGCGCCAGCTGCTGGAGGCCGCCGACCTGGAGGCCGTGGTCTTGCAGCACGCCATTCCCGGCTTCGTCGGCAACCGCCTGCAATTCGCCCTGCTGCGCGAGGCCCTGCACATCGTGCAGAGCGGCGCGGCGGATGCCGAGACGGTGGACCGGGTGATGCGCGCCTCGCTGGGCCGGCGCTATGCCATGGTCGGTCCGCTGGAAGCGGCGGACATGGGCGGCCTGGACACCTTTCGCGACATCGCCAGCCACCTCTGGCCAACCCTGGCGCGGGACGAGGCGCCGCTGCAGCTGCTGGAAGATCAGGTGGCGGCCGGCCGTACCGGCCTGCGCAGTGGTGCGGGCTTTCACGAGTGGGACGCGGCGCGGCGCGAGCGTATCGTCCAGCGCCGGCTGCACCAGCTGCGCCATGCGCTGAAGCCATGAGTCGCACCTCGCCCGGCCTGCCGGACCTGGAGGACTACGCCGAGATCCGCCAGCGGGCGATCCGCTCGCTGTTCGAGATCATCGAGCAGACCAGCAATGGCACGGTGATCGTCGACCGCGAGGCGCGCATCGTCTGGATCAACCAGAGATACGCCCAGCACTTCGGCCTGCCGGATGCCGCCGCCGCCATCGGTCAGCCGGTGGAACAGATCATTCCCCACAGCCTGCTGCGCGAGGTGGCGCGCAATGGCCAGCCGATCCTGCTGGACATGCTGGAGACCCGCAACGGACCGCTGGTGGTGATGCGCCTGCCGATCCATACCGACGAAGGCGAGTTGATCGGCGCCATCGGCTTCGCCCTGTTCGACCAGCTGCAGCAACTGGCGCCGCTGGTGACCCGCTACCTGCGCATCCAGGAAGAGCTGGCCACCACCCGGCGCTCGCTGCAGCATGCACGCACCGCCAAGTATGGTTTCGGCCACTTCGTCGGCAGCGGACCGGCCAGCCTGGAGGTCAAGCGTCGCGCCCGGCGCGCCGCCGCCAGCGAGGCCGCGGTGCTGCTGCTGGGCGAGACCGGCACCGGCAAGGAGTTGCTGGCCCACGCCATCCACGGCGCCTCGCCACGCGCCGGGCGGCCCTTTGTCAGCATCAACGCCGCGGCCATTCCGGAAAGCCTGCTGGAAGCGGAATTTTTCGGTACCGCGCCCGGCGCCTTCACCGGCGCCGAGCGACGGGCCCGCCCGGGCAAGCTGCAGATCGCCCAGGGCGGCACCCTGTTTCTCGACGAGATCGGCGACATGCCCCTGGCCTTGCAGGCCAAGCTGCTGCGGGTGCTGCAGGAAAAGGAGTACGAGCCGCTGGGCTCCAACGAGGTGCTGGCCTGTGACGTGCGCATGATCGCCGCCACCTCGCGTGACCTGGACGTCGCCGTGGCCGAGGGGCGCTTTCGCGCCGATCTCTATTACCGGCTCAATGTCCTGCCGATCCGCATTCCACCGCTGCGAGAACGCCTCGACGACCTGAGGGTGCTGGCCGAGGCCATCCTCGCTGACCTGCGCAAGCTGAACGGACAGCCAATGCCCGAATTCACCACCGACGGCCTGGCGCTGCTGCAGCGCCAACCCTGGCCCGGCAACGTGCGCGAGTTGCGCAACGTGCTTGAGCGCGCCGTGCTGCTGGGTGACGACAGCCAGCTGGATGCCACGGCGCTGACGGCGGCCCTGGGCATCGCCCCCGCCCCCTCGACGACCGGCGAGTCGGTCAGTTACCGGACCGGCGAAACCTATGCCGAAGCGCGCCAGCGCTTTGATCGCGAACTGCTGCAGGGCGCCCTGGCCGCCTGCGGCGGCAAGGTGGACGAAGCCGCGCGCCGCCTGGGTCTGGGGCGGTCAACGCTGTACAAGAAGCTGGTGGCGCTGGGGCTGATGTCTCAAGCATGAGACCTATCCATATATAGAGACGCAGTATGTAAGAGCGGCCCATGGCCGCGATAGATCGTTTATCGCGGTCATGGGCTGCTCCTACAGAGTCACGGCGTAGACTGGTTTGAAACCGCTTTATCGTCGAAGGCCAACATTGCCGCACGTGGACTGATGTTGGGCTTCGCTTCGCTCAGCCCAACCTGCGTGGTCCAGCTTTTGAGACAATCTATCGGTAGCGGGCAGAGATCAAAATAAAAGATTATACAAAACAACAACTTACAAAGCTGGCACGGTTCTGGCTCTTGCATTCGGGCGATTCCTGCATCGCTCTTATAACAACAAGAACCGCTTCGCCCCAGGCGAAGCTCTAGGAGAAGCCATGAGTGTCCTGATTGCACTCGCCGCCCTGGCGCTGCTGATGTTCGCCGCCTACCGGGGTTTCAGTGTCATCCTCTTCGCCCCCCTCGCCGCCCTCGGCGCCGTGCTGCTTACCGATCCGTCCGCCGTGGCGCCCGCCTTCACCGGGGTGTTCATGGACAAGATGGTGGGCTTCCTCAAACTCTATTTCCCGGTGTTCATGCTGGGCGCCCTGTTCGGCAAGCTGATCGAGCTGTCGGGCTTTTCCCGCGCGATCGTCGCCGCGGCCATCCACCTGCTCGGTCGCGAACGAGCCATCCCGGTGATCGTCGCGGTCTGCGCCCTGCTCACCTATGGCGGCGTCTCGCTGTTCGTGGTGGTCTTCGCGGTCTATCCCTTCGCCGCCGAGATGTTTCGCCAGAGCGACATCCCCAAGCGGCTGATCCCGGCGACCATCGCCCTGGGCGCCTTCTCCTTCACCATGGATGCCCTGCCCGGCACGCCGCAGATCCAGAACATCATCCCCACCAGCTTCTTCCAGACCACCGCCTGGGCCGCGCCCTGGCTGGGCCTGGCCGGTTCGCTGTTCGTCATCGCCGTTGGCCTGACCTACCTCGGCAGCGCCCGCCGCAAGGCCCGCAACAGCGGCGAGGGCTATGCCAGCGTGCCGCTGCGCAACGAACCCGAGACCGCCGCCGACCTGCCGCTGCCCAACCCCTGGCTGGCCCTGGCGCCGCTGGTGCTGGTAGGCGTGCTCAACCTGCTGCTGACCCGCTGGATTCCCGACTGGTATGGCGCCACCCATAACCTGGCCTTGCCCGGCATGGCCAAGCCGGTGACCCAGGAGGTGGCCAAGCTGACCGGTATCTGGGCGGTGGAAGGCGCGCTGCTGGCGGGCATCCTGCTGGTGCTGGCGACCGGCTTCGGCGCCATCCGCGGGCGCCTGGCGGAAGGCAGCAAGACCGCCGTCTCCGGCGCCCTGCTGGCCGGGATGAACACGGCGTCGGAATACGGCTTCGGCGCGGTGATCGCCGCCCTGCCCGGCTTCGTGCTGTTCGCCCAGGGCCTCAAGGCCATCCCCGATCCGCTGATCAACGAGGCGGTGAGCGTGACCCTGCTGGCCGGCATCACCGGTTCCGCCTCGGGCGGCATGAGCATCGCCCTGGCGGCCATGAGCGACACCTTCATCGCCGCCGCCAATGGCGCGGGCATTCCCCTGGAAGTCCTGCACCGGGTGGCGGCCATGGCCAGTGGCGGCATGGACACCCTGCCGCACAACGGCGCGGTGATCACCCTGCTGGCGGTGACCGGCCTGACCCACCGCGAAGCCTATGGCGGCGTGTTCAAGATCACCCTGATCAAGACCGTGGCGGTGTTCTTCGTCATCGCCCTCTACTACCTGACCGGCCTCGTCTAAGGAGACCACCATGGACCTCACCGGCAAGACCGCCCTGGTCACCGGCTCCACCAGCGGCATCGGCCTGGGCATCGCCCAGCGCCTGGCCGCCGCTGGCGCCACCCTCATCCTCAACGGCTTCGGCGATCCCGCTGCGGCCCAGGCCAGCCTCGCCGGTCGCTCGGGTTTCCACGGGGCCGACCTGTCCAGGCCGGAGGAGATCGAAGACCTCTTCGCCTACGCCAAACGCGACTTCGGCGGCGTGGACATCCTGGTCAACAACGCCGGCATCCAGCACGTCGCGCCGGTGGAGGACTTTCCGGTGGAGCGCTGGGACGCGGTGATCGCCCTCAATCTCTCGGCGGTGTTCCACACCACCCGTCTGGCGCTGCCGGGCATGCGCGAAGGCAACTGGGGCCGCATCGTCAACATCTCCTCGGTGCATGGCCTGGTGGCCTCCACCGGCAAGGCCGCCTATGTCGCCGCCAAGCATGGCGTGGTGGGTCTGACCAAGGTCACCGCCCTGGAAACCGCCCGCACCGGCATCACCTGCAACGCACTGTGCCCAGGTTTCGTGCTCACCCCGCTGATCCAGCAGCAACTGGACAGCCGTGGCAGCGATCCGGATCAGGCACGTCGCGACCTGCTCAGCGAAAAGCAGCCGTCGCAGGATTTCGTCACCACCGACCAGCTGGGCGAGCTGGCGCTGTTCCTGTGCAGCGACGCCGCCGCCCAGGTGCGCGGCGCCGCCTGGACCATGGACGGCGGCTGGACCGCTCAATAACGACAAGAGGATCTCCGTCATGAACAAGCTCTATCCCAACGCCGCGGCCGCCCTCGACGGGCTGGTCGGCGACGGCATCACCCTGGCCGTGGGCGGCTTCGGCCTCTGCGGCATTCCCGAGGCGCTGATCGCCGCCCTGCGCGACACCGGCGCCCGCGAACTGACCGCCATCAGCAACAACGCCGGGGTGGACGGCTTCGGCCTCGGCCAGCTGCTGGAGACCCGGCAGATCCGCAAGATGATTTCCTCCTACGTGGGCGAGAACAAGGAATTCGAGCGTCAGTATCTGGCCGGCGAACTGGAGCTGGAATTCACCCCCCAGGGCACCCTGGCCGAGAAGCTGCGCGCCGGTGGCGCGGGCATCCCGGCGTTCTACACCCGCACCGGCTACGGCACCCTGGTGGCCGAGGGCAAGGAGGTGCGCGACTTCAATGGCCAGCCGCATATCATGGAACTGGCGCTGACCGCCGACGTGGCCCTGGTCAAGGCGCAACGCGCCGACAAGGCCGGCAACCTGGTATTCAACAAGACCGCGCGCAACTTCAATCCGCTGTGCGCCATGGCCGGTCGCGTCTGCGTCGCCGAGGTGGAAGAGCTGGTGGAAGTCGGCGAGCTGGACCCCGACCAGATCCACCTGCCCGGCATCTTCGTGCAGCGCCTGGTGGTCAACGCCAATCCCGAGAAACGCATCGAGAAACGCACCCTGAGCGAGGAGAAGTAAGATGGCCTGGACCCGCGAACAGATGGCGCAACGCGCCGCCCGGGAGCTGCAGGACGGCTTCTACGTCAACCTCGGCATCGGCTTGCCGACCCTCGTCGCCAACTACATCCCCGCCGGCATGGACGTCTGGCTGCAGTCGGAGAACGGCCTGCTCGGCATCGGCCCCTTCCCCACCGCCGAGACGGTCGACCCGGACCTGATCAACGCCGGCAAGCAGACCGTCACCGCCCTGCCCGGCAGCAGCTATTTCGACAGCGCCGCCAGCTTCGGCATGATCCGCGGCGGCCACGTCAACCTGGCCATCCTCGGCGCCATGCAGGTGTCGGCCCAGGGCGACCTGGCCAACTGGATGATCCCCGGCAAGATGGTCAAGGGCATGGGCGGCGCCATGGACCTGGTGGCTGGGGTGCAGCGCGTGGTGGTGCTGATGGAACATACCGCCAAGGGCGCCCACAAGATCCTGCCGGCCTGCGACCTGCCGCTGACCGGGGTCGGCGTGGTCGACCTGATCATCACCGATCTGGCCGTGCTGGAGGTGACCGAGGGCGGTCTCCGGCTGGTGGAGCTGGCCGAAGGCGTCAGCCTCGATGAACTGCGCGCCGCCACCGGTGCCCCCATCCAGGCCTGAGGAGATCCCAGCCATGCAAGACGTCGTCATCGTCGCTGCCACCCGCACCGCGGTCGGCAGTTTCCAGGGCTCCCTGGCCAATGTGCCCGCCGTGGAGCTCGGCGCCACCGTCATCCGCGCCCTGCTGGAGCAGACCGGCGTGGCCCCGGCGCAGGTGGATGAAGTCATCCTCGGCCAGGTGCTCACCGCCGGCGCCGGCCAGAATCCGGCGCGCCAGGCAGCGGTCACGGCCGGCCTGCCCCACGAGGTGCCGGCCCTGACCCTGAACAAGGTCTGCGGCTCCGGCCTCAAGGCGGTGCAGCTGGCCGTCCAGGCGATCCGCTGCGGCGACGCCGAGATCGTCATCGCCGGCGGCATGGAGAACATGAGCCTGGCGCCCTATGTGCTGCCCAAGGTGCGCACCGGCCTGCGGCTGGGCCATGCCGAGCTGGTCGACTCCATGCTCAGCGATGGGCTGTGGGATGCCTTCAACGACTACCACATGGGCCAGACCGCGGAGAACCTGGTGCAGAAGTACCAGCTCAGCCGCGAGGCCCAGGACGCCTTTGCCGCGCGTTCCCAGCAGCGCGCCGCGGCAGCGGTGGAATCCGGCCGCTTCCGCGAGGAGATCACCCCGGTGGCCATTCCCCAGCGCAAGGGCGAGCCGCTGCTGTTCGACACCGACGAGGGCATCCGCGCCGACACCACCGCCGAGGGACTGGCGCGCCTGCGTCCAGCCTTCGCCAAGGACGGCAACGTCACCGCCGGCAACGCCTCCAGCCTCAACGACGGCGCCGCCGCGGTGCTGGTGATGAGCGCGGCCAGGGCGGCCGCCCTGGGCCTGACACCGCTGGCGCATGTCGCCGCCTACGCCAGCGCCGGGGTGGACCCGGCGATCATGGGCATCGGCCCGGTCTCGGCCACCCGCAAGACCCTGGAAAAAGCCGGCTGGCAATTGGCCGACCTGGACCTGATCGAGGCCAACGAAGCCTTCGCCGCCCAGGCCCTGGCCGTGGGTCAGGAGCTGGGCTGGGATGACGAGAAGGTCAACGTCAACGGCGGCGCCATCGCCCTGGGCCATCCCATCGGCGCCTCGGGTTGCCGGGTGCTGGTGACCCTGCTCCACGAATTGCGCCGCCGTGACGGGCGTCGGGGGCTCGCGACCCTGTGCATCGGCGGTGGCCAGGGTGTGGCCCTGGCGGTGGAGCGGCGTTAAAGCCTATCGCGGCCATGGGCCGCTCCTACAGGTCCGGAGACCACCGTAGGAGCGGCCCATGGCCGCGATCAATGCATCACCGTCCCGCACTACATTCCCACAAAAACAACAACAAAAGGATCCACCATGAGCTCAACCCCTTCCCGCGATTCGCGCAGCGCGCGGTTCGCCCTGGCCTGTTCCAATTGGGCCGAGCGCTGGTTTCCCGATTCCTGGGTGTTCGCCGTGCTCGCCGTGGCCGTGGTGGCCCTGGCCGCCCTCGGCATGGGCGCCCCCGCGGCCAAGACCGCCAAGGCCTTTGGCGACGGTTTCTGGAGTCTGATTCCCTTCACCATGCAGATGGCCTTCGTGGTCATCGGCGGCTATGTGGTGGCCAGTTCCGGTCCGGCCGCGCGCCTGATCGAGCGCCTGGCGCGGGTGCCCCGGACCGGCCGCGGCGCGGTGTGCTGGGTCGCCCTGGTGGCCATGCTCGCCTCCCTGCTCAACTGGGGCCTGAGCCTGGTGTTCGGCGGCCTGCTGGTGCGTGCCCTGGCCCGCCGCGAAGAACTCAAGATGGACTATCGCGCCGCTGGCGCCGCGGCCTACCTGGGCCTGGGCGCGGTCTGGGCGCTGGGCCTGTCGTCGTCGGCGGCCCAGCTGCAGGCCAATCCGGCCAGTCTGCCGCCATCGATCCTGGCCATCACCGGGGTGATCCCCTTCAGCCAGACACTGTTCCTCTGGCAATCCGGCGCCCTGCTGCTGGTGTTGCTGGTGGTCTCGGCGGTGATCGCCTATGTCACCGCGCCAGGACCGGACAGCGCGCGCGATGCCCGCGCCTGCGGTGTCGAAGTCACCCCGGCGCCCAAGGCCGCAGACAAGCCAACCCGTCCGGGCGAATGGCTCGAATACAGTCCGATCCTGATCGTGCTGCTGGTCTTGCTGGCCGCCGGCTGGCTGGTACAGGAATTCGCCAGCAAGCCGGCCATCGAGGCCATCTCCGGGCTGAACACCTACAACCTGCTGTTCATCAGCGTGGGGGCCTTGCTGCACTGGCGGCCGCGGCACTTCCTCGACGCCGTGGCCCGCGCCGTGCCGGCCACCACCGGGGTGCTGATCCAGTTTCCGCTGTACGGCTCCATCGCCGCGATCCTGACCAAGGTCAACGGCGCCGATGGCCAGACCCTGGCGCACCATATCGCGGCATTCTTCACCCAGATCGCTACCCACGACACCTACGCCCTATTGATGGGCGTCTACTCGGCGCTGCTGGGGTTCTTCATCCCCTCGGGCGGAGGCAAGTGGATCATCGAGGCGCCCTATGTGATGCAGGTGGCCAACGACCTGCAATATCACCTGGGTTGGGCCGTGCAGATCTACAACGCCGCCGAGGCACTGCCGAATCTGATCAATCCCTTCTACATGCTGCCGCTACTGGGCGTGCTGGGGCTGAAGGCGCGCGACCTGGTCGGCTTTTCCTTCGTGCAGCTGCTGGTCCATGCACCCTTGGTGCTGGTGCTGCTGTGGCTGTTGGGGGGAACGTTGGCATATCTGCCGCCGGTACACCCGTAGCTCGGGTGGGGCGCAGAAAGTAAGGCGGGAGGGGTAAAGCGGGAGCCGGCTGAATCTCAGCCGGCGATGGCCAGACGGGTACTGTCGATGATGGCCTGCAGGCGGCTCGGGGTGCTGTATTCGTCGCGGTAGATCCGGCGGGTGTGCTTGGCCACGCCATGCTCGTTGACGACGATGAAGGAAAAACCTCGCTTGCTGGGGGCGTCGATGACGCAGCTCATCGGCGCGAAAGCGGCGCTGAGGGCATGCATGGCGTTCTGGGCTTGGGCTTGTATGTTCATGACTTCAGTTGTAAACCTCACGTGTGACGCTGCTATGACAAAGGTCTTGACCGATAGTGCCTAGACTTTCCAGTTATTGTTAGCAATAGGCGTGCCGGAATGTAACAAGGCCTTTTTCGACACGCCCTGCCCTCACTTGCCGGCAGCCTGCTGGCGACGCTTGGCTCGCCGCGACAGCATGTTCAGGCCCTCGATCAGCGCCGAGAAGGCCATGGCCGCGTAGATGTAGCCCTTGGGCACATGGGCGCCGAAACCCTCGGCGATCAGGGTCATGCCGATCATGATCAGGAACCCCAACGCCAGCATCACGACGGTCGGGTTGCGGTCGATGAACTTGGCCAGGGGATCGGCCGCCAGCAACATGACGGTCACCGCCACCACCACCGCGATCACCATCACCGGCAGGTGCTCGGTCATGCCGACGGCGGTGATGATGCTGTCCACCGAGAACACCAGGTCCAGCAAGAGGATCTGCACGATGGCCGAGCCGAAGGCCAGGGTCGCCGTCTCGCCGCCCTTGGTCAGGGCGCTGTCGGGCTCGGGATCGACGTTGTGGTGGATCTCCTTGGTCGCCTTCCACAGCAGGAACAGGCCACCGGCGATGAGGATCAGGTCCTTCCAGGAAAAGCTCTTGCCGAACACCTCGATGATGGGTTCGGTAAGCTGGACGATCCAGGCCACGGTGCCGAGCAGACCCAGGCGCAGGATCAGCGCCAGGCTGATGCCGATGCGACGGCCCTTCTGCTGCTGGTGAGCGGGCAGCTTGTTGGTCAGGATGGAGATGAAGATGAGGTTGTCGATGCCCAGCACCACCTCCATCACGATCAGGGTGGCCAGGGCAGCCCAGACGGTCGGGTCGGCGGCGAGTTGTAGCAGATAGTCCATTGCGGCACGGTTCCAGTGGGAAGAGAAAGGCCTGACAGGGTCAGGCCGCAGGTCTCACCATCAGAGCCTCGCGCCTGTGAAATGCTCGTGAAGGCCTCTGCCGCAATTGTTTCAAACTGTCGCAGCGGTACGCCGCTGGACGAAGCGCGCCACGTAGTCGTCGGCCGGCTGGCCGAGGATGTCCGCGGGGGTACCCACCTGCACCAGTCGACCGTCGCGCAGGATGGCGATGCGATTACCCAGGCGCAGTGCCTCGTCCAGGTCATGGGTGATGAAGACGATGGTCTTGTGCAGGCGCTGTTGCAGCTCCAGCAGTTGCTCCTGCATCTCGGCGCGGATCAACGGATCGAGGGCGGAAAAGGCCTCGTCCATCAGGATGATCTCGGTATCCGCCGCCAGGGCACGGGCCAGGCCGACCCGCTGGCGCATGCCACCGGAGAGCTGGTGCGGCCACTTGCGCTCGTAGCCGGCCAGGCCCACCACCTCGAGCCAGTGCAGCGCCCGTTCGCGACAGACCGCCTTGGGCTCGCCCCGCACCTTGAGGCCGTAGGCGACGTTGTCCAGCACCCGCCGATGGGGCAGCAGGCCAAAGCTCTGGAACACCATGCTGATGCGCTGGCGGCGCAATTCGCGCAGCGCCGGCAGCGGCAGCTGGAGGATGTCCTGGCCATCGATGAGGATGCGCCCGCTGCTCGGATCGATCAGCCGATTGAAGTGGCGCACCAGGGTCGACTTGCCGGAACCGGAGAGGCCCATGATGACGAAGATCTCGCCTTCGGCGATTTCCAGGGACAGATCGTCCACCCCCACCACGCAACCCGTGCGGGCGAGGATGTCGGCCTTGTCGTGCCCCTCGCGGAGCAGGGCCAGGGCAGCCTGCTCGCGTTTGCCGAAGATCTTGGAGACCCGCTCGACGACGATCTTCATCGCTCCACCTCGTGGCGCTGGCGGCCATAGGCCTGGGTGATGCGGTCGATGACCACGGCGAGAATGACGATGGCCAGTCCCGCCTGCAGGCCCTTGCCCACGTCCAGAGTCTGGATGCCCACCAGCACCTCTTCACCAAGACCCCGGGCGCCGATCATGGAGGCGATCACCACCATGGACAGCGCCATCATGGTGGTCTGGTTGATGCCGGCCATGATGCTTGGCAGCGCCAGCGGCAGCTGCACGCCGAACAGCTGCTGCCAGCGACTGGCGCCAAAGGCGTTGACAGCCTCCATGACCTCGCGATCGACCTGGCGGATGCCCAGGTCGGTGAGGCGGATCAGCGGCGGCGCGGCATAGATCACCGTGGCGAAGATCGCCGGCACCTTGCCCAGGCCGAACAGCATCAGCACCGGGATCAGGTACACGAAGCTGGGCATGGTCTGCATGATGTCCAGTAGTGGCATAAGCACCAGACGCAGACGGGCGCTACGAGCGCAGAGAATGCCCAGGGGGATGCCGATGATCACCGCGATGGCGGTGGCCACCAGCACCAAGGCCAGGGTCTGCATCAGCTTGTCCCACAGCCCCAGGGCGCCGACCAGGAACAGCAGTCCGGTGATCAGCAGGGTCGGCAACACTCGCCGGGTGGCATGGGCGGCCAGGGCCGCGACGATCAGCAGCAGCGCCCACCAGGGGGTGCCGCGCAGCAGGCCTTCAAGCCAGACGATGGCCTGCAGCAGGGTGTCGGAGATGGTCCGGAAGACGTCGCCGTAGCGGGTCACCAGCCAGTCGACACCGCGATTGACGGCGTCGGCGAAGGAAAAGGTCAGGCCTTCGGGAAACATCCTAGAGCGCCGCCTGGATCTTGCTGCGCGCCGCGGCGTCGGTCACCCAGGCCTGCCACAGTTCGGGATGGGCCTTGAGTAGCGCCTTGGCCGCGGCGGGGGCGTCCTGCTTGGCTTCGGCCTGCTCGGCCAGGGTGCGGTTGAGCAGTTCGATGGGTACGTTGACTCGACTCAGCACGGCCACCAGCTCGGGGGCGCCGTCGTGGAAAGGCTTGGAGAGGCCGGCCTGCACCTGGATGCGCTTGGCTTCGCCGTCACGGGGCTTGAGCTGCACCATGTCGACTCGGCCCAGCAGCGGCGTCGGCGACCAGTAGTAGGTCAGGATCGGCTGCTTGCGCCGGGTGGCCGAGACGATGGCCGCATCCAGCGCCGGTCCAGTACCCGGGCGAAAGTTGGTGTATTTGTCGCTCAGGCCGTAGCTCTGCAGCATCTGGGTGTTTTCCAGTTCGCAGGTCCAGCCGGCCGGGCAATTGTAGAAGCGGCCCTTGCCCGGTTCTTCCGGATCACGGAACAGCTCGGCGTACTGACCCAGGTCGGCGATGCTCTTCAGGTTGGGGGCCTTGGCGCCCTCGCCTTCCACCAGATAGCGTGGCACGTACCAGCCTTCGGTGGCACCTTCTATAGGAGCGCCCACGCCGACCACCTTGCCAGCGGCGGCGGCCTTGTTCCAGGCCTCGCTGCGGCCTATCCACTCCTCGGCGAACACCTGGATGTCGTTGTTGCCCAGGGCCTGCTCCAGGGTGATGGAGTTGCCGGGGATGCTGTCCACCTTGCAGTCATAGCCGTGCTGCAGGACGAAGCCCATCAATTCGGAGAGCAGCATGCCGCTCTCCCAGTTCACCCCGGCGAACTTCACCGGCTTGCTGGCGCACCAGCTGTCGGCCTGGGCGGTGCCGGCGGCGAGCAGGCCAAGGGAGAGGCCGGCGGCCAGGAGGGAACGGCGGGGAAAGGCTGTGGGCATGGGTGACTCCGTCTGCACTGGGAGGGCCAGGGCGGCAGAGCCGTTCCGCTGGCGATCCTACCTTGGTCAGCGCCGCGGGCTCAGGGTTCAGCCAGAGCCCCTGGGGCCGCCCCTGTGAGGCTCGCGGGCGCTGAACACAGCGTCGTGTTCTGGTCGATCAAGCGGCGCCACCCAGACCCGTCGACCTCTCCCTCGCCGCAATGACACTCGCGCGGACGACCGCTGCGCTCGAACTTTGCACGCGCTCGCCTCTTCTACCGGAGGTCACCCTCGCGGAGCCGATCATGCGTATCCATCACCTCAACTGCGGCTGCATGTGCCCCCTGGGCGGGGCACTGTACGACGGTTTCAGCCATGGCCTTGCCGCCCACCTCGCCTGTCATTGCCTGCTGGTGGAAACCGACCGGGACGGCCTGGTGCTGGTGGATACCGGCTTTGGCGAAGCCGATCTCAGGGAACGCGGCCGGCGGCTGAGTCCGTTCTTCCGGCTGATGAATCGCATCCAGTACGATCCCGAACTCAGCGCCCTGGCGCAGCTCCGCCGCCTGGGTTTTCGTCCGGGCGACGTCCGCCATATCGTGCTGACCCATCTGGATTTCGACCACGCCGGCGGCCTGGACGATTTTCCCCAGGCCCAGGTCCATGTCCTGCAGCGCGAGTGGGATGCGCAGCGGCAGCGCCATGGCTTCATCGGTCGACGCCGCTACCGTCCGGCACAGTGGCAAGGCATTCGCCACTGGCATTTCCATGAACCCCAGGGCGAGTGGTGGAATGGCTTCGCCAGCGTGCGTGACCTGCCTGGGCTGCCGCCGGAGATTCTGATGATCCCGCTGCCCGGCCATACCCCGGGTCATGCCGGTATTGCCATCCAGCACGACGGAGGCTGGTTGCTGCACGCCGGCGACGCCTATTTCTATCGCGACGAGATGCGCCAGCCCGAACGTCACTGCACACCGGGCCTGAGGTTCTACCAGCGCCTGATGGAAGCCGACCGCGCCAGCCGCCTGGACAACCAGGCGCGCCTGCGCGAACTTTCCCTGCGCCAGGACCTGGGGCTGACGCTGTTCTGCAGCCATGATCTAGTGGAGTTAAAGCGGTTGCAGGAGGGTGAGCGGGCGTAGGCTGCGCTGAGCACGGCGAAGCTCAACAGGACCTAGGCCGAGCTCCTCGATGTTGGGCTTCGACGATAAAGCTGTCTCAACCCAACCTACGCCAGGGTCGGGACCCGTAGCGCAGCGAAGCCCAACAGGGCCAAGCCCCCGTGTTGGGCTTCGACGGTAAAGCCGTCTCAACCCAACCTAGGCAATCACTGGGTAACCCTGCTCCACCGCCTCCCGGCGCCAATCCAGCAGGGGTAGATAAGTCGCCTCTTCCACGGCCGTGACACCGTCGAGGGCAAGGATGTCGGCCAACGCAGGATCGGCGGCCAGGCTGTCGTTCAGGGCCGTGCGTAAGGCCTGCACTTCCGCGTCCGAACGACTGGCGGCGGTGATGAAGGGCAGTGCCGGGCTGGTACGCGTGCGTTGCAGCAGGCGCAGACCGGCGACCCGCGCGGGCTGGGCGCGTTGCAGATAGCCATAGGTCACGGCATCCACCGCGGCCACATCGGCGTGCCCCTGCTGCAATAGCGCCAGGCTGTTGGCGTGGCTTTCGCTGACGATCATCTCGCCGAAGAAGCGGGCACGCTCGGCCAGGGGCGCCACGGCGTGGCGCAGCAGATTCATGCCGGTATTGGAATCCAGGCCGTTGAGGGCGACACGCTTGCCGCGCAGATCGGCCAGGCTGGTCGCCTCCAGCGTCTCGGGCACCAGGATGAAGGCGCAGTGCTCGGCCGCCTGGCAACCCTCGAAGCGATAACGCGGCGCCGCGACCAGGCGCACCTGGCCGCGCAGGCGGGTCGCCCAGGGATAGCCGCAGGTCTGGGCCAGCAGCAGCGCGGGATGCGTCCAGAGCGCCGGCAGCTCCTCGGGCGCAGGGTCGAGCGTCTCGCCCAGGCGCAGCGCCACGGCCTCGGCCAGCTGGCGATAGGCGTCGCGCACCTCGGCAGGCTCGACGTACATGGTGAGGGCGGCGACGGTCATGGGCGGCTCCAGCACGGGAAACCGCCATTATCCCCTAATCAAGGCGCCTAGAGCGCCGCCTTTACCCGCTCGGCGTTTTCCGCCGGCAGCCAGGACGTCCAGACCTCCGGATGCTCCTTGAGGAAACGCTTGGCCACGACCTGGGCGTCTTCGCGTTTCTCGGCCATGCCGGCGAGGATGCCGTTGAACTGGTCGAGGGGGAATTCGACCTTCTCGAACAGCGCCACCAGGGCCGGCGCCTTGTCGTGCAGGTCGCGGGAGACGCCGATGGTGATCTTGGCCGGCAGGGAGCGTGACGGCAGCGGATCGGGATTCTTCGGATCCGACAGGGTATCCCAGGCCTTCTGGCTGAACGGCGGTTCTTCCAGCTGGACCAGCTTGTAGCGGCCCATCAGCGGGGTCGGCGACCAATAGTAGAAGAGCACCGGCTCGCCACGACGCATGGCGGTAGCGATGGCCGCATCCAGTGCGGGGCCGGTACCGGTGCGGAAGTTGGTGTAGCTGTCGGTCAGCTTGTAGGCCTTGAGCTTCTGGCTGTTGACGATCTCGCAGGTCCAGCCGGTCGGGCAGTTGAGGAAGCGACCCTTGCCGGGCTCTTCCGGATCGCGGAACAACTCCTTGTAGCGCGGCAGATCGGCGACGCTCTTCAGGTCCGGCGCCTTGGCCTGGATGCCCCGCGCGGGATCACCCTTGACCAGGTATTCCGGTACCCACCAGCCCTCGGTAGCGCCCTTGACCGTCTCGCCGACGGCAAAGACCTTGCCGGCCTTTTCCGCCGCGCGCCAGGCCGGACTGCGCCCGGCCCACTGCTCGCCCGTGACCTGGATGTCGTTTTGCGCCAGGGCGTTTTCCAGGGTCACGGTATTGCCCGGCACGCTGTCGGTCTGGCAGCCATAGCCCTTCTCCACCAGCAGGCGCAGCACCTCGGTGGTGAACATGCCGCTCTCCCAGTTGGGGCCGGCGAATTTCACCGTCTGCGGATAGGGACAGCCGCCGTCGGCGGCAAAGACCAGCGGGGTGATGGCAAGGCTGGCAAGGGTCAGGGCGAGACGCAGGCGCATGGGCTAACTCTCCGACGAGGACGTGGGCCTTTCGACCCCCGGCACTGCCATTCGTCCCCGCGGGCCAGGGCTATTTCACAGCGGACCGCCCTCGGCGGTCTTGCGCAGGCCGGCGATCACCGTCTCGCCGGTTTCCCGGGCCAGCTCGGCGTACCAGGCCTGAGTAGCCAGAGGATCGTAGCCGTGGGTGATCTCGCAGCGCTTGCGCGCCCGCTCGACGATGCCGGCGACCCGTTCCAGCCGGGCCTGCTCGTAGGCCTGCAGGGCCGCGCGCGGATCGGTCTCGGCGTCCAGGCAGCGCGCCAGCACCCAGGCATCCTCCATGGCCTGGCAACCGCCCTGCCCCAGGTCCGGGGCCATGGCATGGGCGGAATCGCCCAGGAGCGCCACCCGTCCCTGCACCAGGGTCGGCAATGGCCGGGTATCGTGGATCTCCACGCGGGCCACACCCTGGGGATCCAGTCGTTCGATGAGGCGCTGCACCGGCGGCGCCCAGCCGGCGAAGTGCTCGGCCAGCTCCGCGCGGTAACGGCCGCGGTCGTTGGGTGTGCCCTTGGGCAGGGGTACGTCGAAAAAGAAATAGAATTCGCCGCCGCCCATGGGCATCAGGGAAACCCGCTGGTGCGCCCCGACGAATTGCGCCCAGTCGTGGGCCTCGGCCAGCTCCGGCGCGATCCTCACCCGCCCGTTCCAGTTCACGTAGCCGCAATACTCACGGGTGATGGCCTGGCCCACCACCCGCTCCCGCAGGCGCGAGTGGGTGCCATCGGCGGCGATCAGCAGATCGGCCCGTTCGCGCCGACCGTCGCCAAGGAGCACGGTCACCCCGGTCGCATCCTGCTCGAAGCCGTCGCAACCGACACCCAGGGTCACCCGCTCGGCGCCCACGGCTTCCAGCAGCAGTCGCTGCAGGTGGGCACGGGCGATGGGACGTGCTGGCCGGCCCACGGCCGTATAAAGAGGCAGCAGGCTGAACTGGGTAAGCAACCGTCCCTCGTGGTCCCGGTAGCTCATGGTCTGCATGTCACCGCTGACCGCGGCGATAGCGGACCCGAGCCCCAGGTGTTCGAGTACCTTGACGCCGTTGGGCCAGATGGAAATGGCCGCACCGATGGGGGCGAGATCCTGCGCGCGCTCGAACAGGCGGACCCGGTGCCCGGCCTGCTGCAACGCCAGGGCGGCGGTTAGACCGCCCATGCCGGCGCCGGCGATGATGATGTCGAGAGATGGCATGACAGGCCTCGTTTGGCGGTAACAGATACCCTGAACAAGCAATTTCCTGTCCAAGTGGTCAAGTATTGCCTTCCGGGCGCTGGCCGGACAGCAGAGGCCAGGAAACGCACCAGCCTGGTGCTCTGTGCACCATTGGTCGCTTCGTCTGCAGGCAAGCTGCCCTTCGTCGGCTCGCATGACGCATTCCAGACCTCTTCTATACTCCTAAGGTAGTCGCCAGTCGCGTTGTACCCAGCGTTCGCCATCCATAGAGGCCCGCTTGCGGCGACCACAGCGGGTTTGAGGAGCAGGATCATGATCAATCATGTCTGGGGCCTGCTGGCCCATCCCGATCGCGAGTGGCAACAGATCCGTCGCGAAGGGGAAACGGTCGGACACTTCTTCGCCCATCATGTCGCCTTCCTGGCGGCCATTCCCGTCGTCGCTTCCCTGGTAGGGACCACCACCTTCGGCTGGCGCTTCGGCGGCGGTGAAGCCCATGTGCTGGACATACCCACGGCGGTGGTACTGGCGGTCATCAGCTATGCGCTGATCATGGCGGCCGTCGTGGCCATGGGACATGTGATCCACTGGCTGGCGCGGCGCTATCCGGATCGACCCAGTGCCAACCGCTGCATCCTCTTCGCCGGCTACGTGGCCACGCCCATGCTGCTGAGCGGTCTGGTGGGCTTCTATCCGCTGGTGTGGCTGTGCGCCATCGCCGGGATCGTCGGCCTGGCCTATTCGGCCTACCTGCTCTATACGGGCATCCCCTCCTTCCTCAATATCGACCAGCGGGAAGGCTTCATCATGTCCGGTTCCACCCTGGCCATCGGGGTGCTGGTGCTGGAGGTGCTGATGGCTACCACGGTTCTGATGTGGGGCTATGGTCCCAAGCTGTTCGGCTGATCGAACGTCACACTGCCGTTAGCAAAAAGCCCGGATGCGTTACCGCTCCGGGCTTTTTGTTGGCGAACGGCTAGTGACGGGAAAAGCCGTAGAGATCCATGGCCAGGATGCGATGGGCGATGCCGTCGTGATGGACGCTGAAGGTGCCCTCGGGGTCGGCCGCGCCCAGGGCGACGAACAGCGGCAACAGGTGCTCGTCGGTGGGATGGGCCTGGCGGGCCTGCGGCGCCTGACGTCGGTAATCGAGCAAGGCGTCCAGGTCCCGCTCGCGCAGGCGGGTCTGCATCCATTGCTGGAAGTCCCGCACATAGCTGGGGGAGTCGGCGCCGCCACGGCGGAAATCACCGAGGTTGTGGGTCAGGCTGCCCGAGCCGATCAGCAGGGTGTCCGCCGGTAGCACCCTGGCCAGCGCCTGGCCCAGGGCATAGTGGTAGTCCGGTCCGCGGGCAGCGCTCATCGACAGCGGCACCACGGGGATCCGAGCGTCGGGATAGAGATAGCGCAGCGGCACCCAGGCGCCATGATCCAGCCCCTGCTCGCCGGTTTCGGCCTCCCAGCCCTGGTCACGTAGCCCCCGCGCCAGCTGCTCGGCCAGGGCCGGAGCGCCAGGCGCGGGATAGTCCAGTTGGTAGAGGGCCTCGGGAAAGCCATAGAAGTCATGGACGGTAGCCGGCCGCTTGGCGCTGCCGAACAGCGGAACCCGGGTATCGAAGTGCGCCGAGACCACAACGATGGCGGCCGGGGTCGGCAGCGACCGTCCCAGGTCGCGCCAGGCCGTTCCCGCCGCGCCGGCGTCGAGCGCCTCCATGGGCGAACCGTGAGAAACGAACAGGGTGGGAAGCGACATGGTGGCGACCTCTGAGCAGGGTTCAGGAACGCTTGCGGGCATCCCAGGAGAGCTGGCCAGCGCCCAGCAGTGCCAGGGCGGCGGCGGTCACGGCGAGAAAGACCGGATATTCCCAGCCGCCATGGGGATTGGAGAAGGACCAGCCGTTGCCGAAATGGACCGTCGCGGCCGCGAACAGTTGGACGGCGGCGACTGCCGCGACCGGACGCACCCAGGCGCCGAGGATCAGGAGTACGCCCGCGCCCAGCTCGAAGAAGGTGACCGGATAGGCCAGCCAGCCGGGAAAGCCCACCGAGGCGAAGAAAGCCGCCGTGCCCGGCAGGGTGAACACCAGCAGCTTGGTCAGGCCGTGGGCCAGGAACATGGCGCCCAGGGCCAGGCGCAGCAACAGTGGGGCATAGGATGCAGTACGGTCGGTCATGCTGATTCTCGAACGGAGGAAGGATGACGCTATTGTCCTGTTTCCAGCACGCGAATAAAGGCGCACCCTGGGAATGAACTGTGCACGCTATGGAAACAATCCTTGGACACTCTGAGAGCCCTGCAGGCCTTCATCAAGATCGTCGAACTGGGCAGCCTGACCGCCGCAGCGGAGCGGCTGGAGCTGTCGCGCTCGGCGCTTACCAAGCACCTGGCGGCCCTGGAGCGCCACTACGGCACTCGGCTGCTGCAACGCACCACCCGCACCCTGAGCCTGACCGAGGCCGGGCGTACGCTGCATGAAGGACTGGTCCCGCTGCTCGGTGATCTGGAGGCCCTCGAGCAGCGCCTGCAGGAAGGCCACGAGCGGCCCCAGGGGCGGCTCAGGGTCAGTGCGCCCCTCACCTTTGGCGTACGTCACCTGGCGCCGCTGGTGAGTAGCTTCCTGCATGAATATCCCGAGGTCGCCATCGATCTGGAGCTGAGCGATCGCCAGGTGCGCCTGGTCGAGGAAGGCTTCGATCTGGCCGTGCGCATCGGCGACCTCAGCGACTCCAGTCTGGTGGCGCAGCCCCTGGGAGCGGTCGAGCTGTTCATCTGTGCCGCACCCGCCTATTTGCAGCGCCATGGTCGCCCCGAGCATCCCACCGCCTTGCGTGAGCATCGTTGCCTGCTCTACAGCTACGCCAGCGATGGCGATCTCTGGGAATTCCAGCGTGAGGGGGAGCGCCTGCAGGTCAAGGTCAGCGGGCCACTGCGCGCCAACAATGGCAACGTCCTCCACCAGGCGGCGCTGGACGGCCACGGCATCATTCGCCAGCCGGATTTCCTGGTGGGCGATGACCTGGCGGCGGGTCGCCTGGAGCGACTGTTCGCCCCCTGGTACACCCAGGCCATCGCCATCCACGCCCTCTATCCCCATCGGCGCCTGGTGCCGGCCAAGGTGCGGCTGTTCATTGCCTGGCTGCAGCGACATCTGGTCACACCCGAGCACCTGAAAAGACTGCCGTAGGTCGCCGCCGAACGGTCGTTGGAGGGGGCTTCGCAGCCTCACGGGGCTTGCCTAGAATCCGTGCCTGTCCCGCCGGCCCTGCCGGTTCCTGCGATGGCTGTCGTCCATGTCGACCGAGAATCCCTGCCTCAGCTGTGGCGCCTGCTGCGCCCATTTTCGCGTGTCTTTCTATTGGGGCGAATGCCAGTCGGCAGGCGGCCTGGTGCCCGACTACCTGACCGTCGCGATCAGCCCGCACCTGGTGGCCATGCAGGGCACCGAGCAGAAGCCGGTACGCTGTGCGGCCCTGCTTGGCGAGGTGGGCTGCGGCACGCGCTGCACCGTCTATGAAAACCGTTCCAGCACCTGCCGCGAGTTCACCGCCGCCTGGGAGCATGGCGAAGCCAATCCGCACTGCGATGCCGCCCGTGCGGCCTATGGCCTGCCGCCCCTGACGCCACCGTTGCAACCGCATATCTCGCCCGACCGCGTAGCCTAGAGGAAACCAAACGGCCATTGCCGCTGCCCAAAAAGGCGACGGTTGGGCTGTGAAGCGTGGAAAATGCAGTGCGGATCAGGTTTTCACGCCCCTGCCAGATCGAATACCCTATCGTTCTTTCGCCCGCTATGCGTATCCTGTAGCGCCGAACAACAAGGCTGCTTCAACCGGCCACGTAGAGGCTCACAAAGGCTCTACGCAAGGCAAAGCTGCCGCTATACTGCCTGGCCAATACTCACACATGGAGTTTTTACATGAATAAAGCTGAGCTGATCGACGCCATTGCCGCGTCTGCCGACCTGCCCAAGGCCACCGCTGCCAAAGCCCTGGACGCCTTCACCACTGCGGTGACCGACGCCCTGAAGCAAGGCGACAGCGTCAGCCTGGTCGGTTTCGGAACTTTCGCAGTAAAAGAGCGCGCTGCTCGCGAAGGCCGCAACCCGCAGACCGGTGCCACCATCAAGATCGCCGCTGCCAAGCTGCCCGGCTTCAAGCCCGGCAAAGGCCTCAAAGACGCCGTCAGCTAAGACTGCGTTGGTCGATTCTTGTCTTCCGGGCGCTTCAGAGCGCTTCGGAAGACAGTCCCCCGCTCCACCAGCCTCTCCCCCGCCTCACCTCTCCCTCAAGCCCTAGTGGAAATCCCGACTCGACACCATGAGTTCGTCGAGCAAAGGACTCAGGTCGGTCAAGCGACCGGCGATCAGGTGCTGCACCCCCGCTTCCCGTTCCAGATGCCCCTCGACCTGTAGCAATCGTGCCTGCAACAACGGTCGCCGCTGCTGTTCGCCCACCGCGCGCCAGACCACCACATTGAGCATGCCGTGCTCGTCTTCCAGGGTCACGAAGATCACCCCGCTGGCCGTGCCCGGTCGCTGTCGTCCGCGCACCAGTCCGGCCACCCGCACCAGGGCACCGGGTCTGATCTCGTCCAGCTCACGGAAATCCCGGCAGCGTCGTGCCTGGAGTTCGCCGCGCAACAGGCTCAACGGATGGGGTCCCAGGGTGGTGCCCAGCATGCGGTAGTCGGCATGCACGTCCTCCGCGACGCTGGGCGCGGGCAAGGCCGGGCGTTCCTCCAGGGCGCTGTCCGCCGATTCGAACAGCGGCAGCTGGCGCTCCACCCCGGCCATGGCCCAGCGTGCCTGATGGCGATCCCCGGCCAGCTCCGCCAGGGCACCGGCCTCGGCCAGCTGTCCGCGCGCCCGGGCATCCAGCTCGGCCCGGCGACAGAGGTCCTCGACGTCGCGAAAGGGCTGCGTACCCCGTGCCGCTACCAGGCGCTGGCCAGCCGCTTCCGCCAGCCCCTGCACCAGGCGCAGGCCCAGGCGGATCGCCGGCTGATGGCCGGCACTCGCCTCCAGCCGGCAATCCCAGTCGCTGGCCTGCACGGTCACCGCGCGCACCTCGATGCCGTGGCGCCGGGCGTCCTGCAACACCTGATCCGGACTGTAGAAACCCATCGGCCAGCTGTTGACCAGGGCACAGGCGAAGGCGGCCGGCTCGTGGCACTTGAGCCAGGAGCTGGCATAGGTCAGCAGGGCGAAGCTGGCGGCATGGGACTCGGGAAAGCCGTAGCTGCCGAAGCCCTTGATCTGCTCGAAGAGGCGCGCGGCGAATTCCGGGCGATAGCCGCGCTCGACCATGCGGCTGTGCAGCCGTTGGCGATGGGGTTCGAGGCCGCCGTGGCGCTTCCAGGCAGCCATGGAGCGGCGCAACTGATCGGCTTCGCCGGGCGTGTACTGGGCGGCGACCATGGCGATCTGCATCACCTGTTCCTGGAACAGCGGCACTCCCAGGGTGCGCTCCAGGGCTGGACGCAATTCGTCATGGGGATAGTCGGCCTCCTCTTCCCCGTTCCGGCGGCGCAGATAGGGATGCACCATGTCGCCCTGGATGGGGCCGGGACGGACGATGGCCACCTCGATCACCAGGTCGTAGAGGGTTTGCGGCCTGAGGCGCGGCAGCATGGCCATCTGGGCGCGGGATTCGATCTGGAACACCCCCACCGTATCGGCGCGGGAGATCATGGCATAGGTGGGCGGGTCTTCCTGGGGCAGGCTGGCCAGGGTCCAGCGCTGGCCACGCCAGCCGGCGACCAGGTCGAAGCAGCGGCGCAGGGCGCTGAGCATGCCCAGGGCGAGGATATCGACCTTGAGCAGGCCCACGGCATCGAGGTCGTCCTTGTCCCACTGGATCAGGGTGCGTTCGGGCATGGCGGCGTTTTCCACCGGCACCAGCGTCGCCAGGGGCGCTGCGGAAATGACGAAGCCACCGGGATGCTGGGAGAGATGCCGGGGAAAGCCGATCAACTGGCCGGCGAGGATGAGCACTCGCTGCAGCAGCGGGCTGTCCGGGTCGAAACCCGCTTCGCGCAGACGCTGCGGACCGGGGATCTTGTCGGTCCAGCGCCCGGCGCACCCGGACAGGGCGTCGAGCTGGTCGCCCGGCAGGCCCAGGGCCTTGCCGACATCGCGCAAGGCGCCGGCGGCGTGATAGGTGCTGACCACCGCGGTGAGCGCGGCCCGCTCGCGCCCATAGCGGCGAAAGACGTACTGGATGACCTCTTCGCGCCGCTCGTGCTCGAAGTCGACGTCGATGTCGGGCGGCTCGTCGCGCTCACGGGAGATGAAGCGCTCGAACAGCAGATTGCCGGTGAGCGGATTCAGCTCGGTGATGCCCAGCACATAGCAAACCACCGAGTTGGCCGCCGAGCCGCGGCCCTGGCAGAGGATGTGCTGGCGGCGGGCGTAGTCGACGATGTCGTGCACGGTGAGGAAGTAGTTCTCGTAGCCCTTTTCGGCGATCAGCGCCAGCTCCCGGGCCACCTGGTCGGTGACCCTTTCCGGAGCGCCTTCCGGCCAGCGCCAGGCCAGGCCACGGCGGGTCAGCTCGGCCAGCCAGGCACCGGCCGTCGCGCCGGCGGGTATCACCTCCTGGGGATAGCGATAGCGCAACTCGCCCAGATCGAAGCGGCAGCGGGCGGCGATCCTCAGGGTCTCGGCGCGCAGCGCCGCGGGATAGAGGCTTTCGAGCACCGCCAGCGGGCGCAGATGGCGCTCGCCGTTGGGATGCAGGCGATAGCCGGCTTCGGCCACCGGCAGGTGATGGCGGATGCCGGTGAGCACATCCTGCAGGGCCCGGCGCCCGCGGGTGTGCATGTGCACGTCGCCACAGGCCACTGCCGGCACGCCCAGTTGGGTGCCCAGTGCCTGCAACTGCAGGAGTCGGGCGGTATCGTCGGCGCCGCGCAGCAATTCGACGCCAAGCCAGAGGCGCTCGGCGAATACCTGCTTGAGCCAGGCGCCCTCCTCGGCCACGGGTCCTTCTCCCGGCAACCAGATCGCCAGCAGCCCGGGCAGTGGCGGTTGCAGATCCGCGCGAGCAAGCTGGTAGCGGCCCTTGGGCGCACGACGGCGCGCCCGGGTGATCAGGGCGCAGAGGGTCTCGTAACCCGGCAGATCCTCCACCAGCAGCACCAGGCGCAGGCCGTCGTCGAGGGTCAGCTCGCTGCCGACGATGAGTGGCAGCCCGACCTGGCGCGCCGCCTGCCAGGCACGAACGATGCCGCTCAGGGTGCCTTCGTCGGTGATGGCCAGCGCCGCGTAGCCCAGCGCCCTGGCGCGCTCGAACAACTCCAGGGCGCTGGAGGCACCGCGCTGGAAACTGAAATTCGACAGGCAATGCAGCTCGGCATAGCCGCTCATGCGAACCAGCCCTGGATCCACCAGGGCGTCTCCTCGCCATAGCGGCGAAAGGCCCAGGCCTGGCGTCCGTCGGCCACCTCGATGCGATAGTAGTCGCGGCGCTGGTCGCCCCCGTCCCACCAGCCACTTTCGATGCGTTCAGGGCCCGCGAGGACGCGGCGTGGCTGACCGTCGAGGGGACGCGGTTCGCTCAGCAGCCAACCCGGACGCAGACCGGGCAGCGCGGTCTCCAGGCGTCGTTCCGGGCGCCAGACCAGGGCGCGCTCGGGACGGTGATCCGCCTGGATGCCAAGACCGAGTACCGCTGCTTCGCCCAGCCGGGCACGCAGGCGCTCGCGCAATACTTCCCAGCCCACGGCCTGGGCCGGGCGTTCGTCGAACAGGCCATGGCGCTCCGGCACGAAGAGCGGCAATTCCTCGCTTTCCAGGCGCAGCGCCAGTACCGGCGCCACCACCTGCAGCTGTTCAAGACGACCTCGGGCGAATTCGAATAGCAGGGCGGCATCGCGCTCGGGCGCCAGCAGGCCGATGGTGAGGGCGGTGGCCGGACCCTGGCGATGCTCCAGCCAGAGCAGGAAGCGCTGCACGCCACGGTCGCGACTGGCCAGCCAGGCGGCCAGGTCGGCGGTAAGGCGGCGCAGCGGGAACAGCAGGGCCTGGTGGGATTCCACCTCGAAATTGAGCTCCACCCGCGTCACGAAACGGTCGGGGGGTCGATAGAATTCCAGCGCCAGGCTGCGGCTGCCACCCAGCAGATCCAGCTGCTGCAGGAGCTCCGGAGTGAAGCGGCGGGCCAGGGCGACCCTGGGCAGGGCCTTGAGCTGCGCCAGGCGGCGGATGCCCATGCGTGCCAGCGCCTGGGCCTGCTGGGGAGCGAAACCGGCCCGCTCCACCGGGAGTCGATCGAGCAGACGCGGCAGCTCCTCGGTGGAGGCGGCCAGACCATCGGCGACATTGGTCAGCACCCGCGCCGCCACCGGATTGGGCGCCAGGGCCAGCCGATGGCGAAAACCCAGGCCCTGGAGCTCCTGGCGCAGGCGCCGTTCCAGCCGCGGCCACGGCCCCAGCAGCGGCAGACTGGACTGCACCTCCAGCAGCAGCGCCCGGGGGTAGTGGCGGCTGACCTGGGAACTGAAGCCATAGCCCCAGGCCGCCAGCAGCGTCTCGGCCGTCTCGATGAGCGCCGGATCGTGCTCCTGCTGCTCGAAGTCGCGGGTCAGCGCCTGGGCGGCGGCCAGGGTCAGGCCCGGGCGCAGTCCCAGCGCTCGGGCGGCCGGATTGACCGCCTGCAGCAGCCGCCGGTGCGGTGGTCCGGAGAGCAGCACCAGCGGCTGCTCCGGCTGCGGATGACGGCGCAGCACGGCATCCAGCGCCAGCTGCGGAAAGAGGATGCAGGCCCAGCGCATGGCAAGCTCAAGCGCCGCCGGCCAGATCGAGCACGCCGGGTTGCCCGCCCCGGCATTTGCGGATGTGCAGCCGTTCCAGGGGGGCCCGGAGTTCCAGACGCAAGGCCGCTGGCGAGGGATTGTCCAGGGCAGCGGCCGGACGCAGGGCGAAGGCCAGGGTACGACCGCTCTCCGCGGCGACCTGCAAGCGGCGCAACTGGCGATCATCGGCGCGCTCGGGCCAGCAGAGCACCGCGCCAAAGCAACCCGAACGCAGGCATTGCTCGGCGGCCCAGAGCACCTCGGCGCCCTGGGCGCGGATCACCACCAGGGAATCCAGCGCTACGCCGGCCGCCTGCCAGGCCAGGGGATAGGGCAACAGCGGCGGCGCGATCAGGGCGATGCGCTCGGCGGCCTGGCTCAGGCGCGCCAGGGTCGGCCAGAGCAGCCGCAATTCGCCATGGCCGGGGCCGGCGAGCAGCAATTCGGTGAGGGCCGCCTCGGGCCAGCCGGCGCCAGGCAGATAGGCATCCAGGGCAGCGACCCCGGTGGGCTGACCACTGCGCCGGGCTTCGGGACTGGTCTGCCCCTTCCACAGGCGCCGCTCCTCGAACAGCCGGGCCAGGCTGGCGCCGCCGACGCTCATGCCGCCAGACCTGCAGGGGTGTTGTCCATGGCCATCGCCTCTATCTGTATATGCATACAGTATTAAAGGCGATTCGCATCGGGGTCAAGTCGAACCGCTGCCTGGATCGATGAAGGGGCCATCCGAATCCAGATCACACCGCAGGCAACCACCATTGTTCGAGGGCATGGCGGAGGCGATAAGGCTGTCAACTGACCTGTAGCGCCGGGCGTCTGGCAGTGCACTCGATGGTGGGCCAGAGGCACTGGATGCCCGCAAGATGAAGAACATGAAGATTTCGGCAGCCATCGGCAAGGTCGCGGGGTCCTTGCGCCGACGTCAGCCGTCCAGTCACCGGCTCCGTCCCGAGCACGCGCCGGTACTGGGAGTCGTGGCAGGCATCTTGTATCCTGCGGAAGACACTTCGAGTGCCCGGAGGGCCTCATCATGCGTTCGCTGCTCTATGGCCTGCTGCTCGCCAGTGGCGTCGTGGCCGCTCAGGATGTCTACAAGTGCGTGGACGACCAGGGCCGGACGACCTATACCCAGGGCGCCTGCCCGACGAATAGTCAGATCACTACCATTCCGCTGCAGAGTCTGCCCGACAGCAACGGCTTCACGCCGCCGCCCAGGCCTGCCGCGCCTCCGCCGGTCAGTGCGCCGCGCGAGGTCACCGTGGTACCCGCCCCCGCTTCCAGCCGCCAACGTCCGGTCGACGACATCACCGTGGTCGGCGGCTCCTCGTCCTCTTCCAGCTCGCGTCAGGAAACCGAGGTGCGCGGCTCCGGCATCATCTATCAGCCGGTGCCGGTCTACATCGACCGCCGCCCACGCAACGAGACCTGGCACATGGTGCCCCATCCCCAGGCCCAGCAGCCCCAGCCGCCAGCGCCTCCACCGCCGCCGAACCGGGGCATCCCCATCGATCGCTAGCGCTACAGCTTGTGCAGGAAGTTGACGACGAACTTGCGCCCCTCGGTGCGGTTCTCGGCGTCCTGTTCGAAGTAGCTGTTGACGGTGACCAGGTTCTCCCGGGAAAAGGCGTAGGTGAAACCCGGGCCCCAGGCCCAGACCTTTTCCCGCCGCCCGCTGACGTCATGCCCGTCCACCTGGGTGTCGGTGATCTGCCGGAGCCAGTAGCCGCTCAGGCCGACGCTGAGCCGATCGTTCAGCGCGTACTGGGTGGCGAAGTTGGCGTGCAGCGCCTGGCCGGCCCGGGTATCGGACACATCGCCGAAGCTGCGTAGCGGCTGGTCGTTCCTGCCGTTCCACAGGTACCAGAAGCGTCCGGTCACCGACCACTGCGGCGTCAGCCAGTAGGTGGTGGCGTAGTAGGGATTGAAGGACCAGAAGTTGCTGCCCGGATTGATCGCCCGGTCGCGGTCGTAGCGACCGGTGGGGGCGACGATCTCGGCCTCGATACGCTGCGCCCAGCGCGGTCCGCCATCGGGGCGGGTGGTGGTGGGCAGTTGCAGGAAGGCGCCCAGGGTCAGGTCCCCTACCCCTTCGCGGGCGCTCAGCGCCTGGCCGCCGAGGCCGTCATCGACATCGGCATGGGCCAGCCAGGGCAGGATGGCGGTGAAGCCGGGCATGGCGCCATTGGCCAGGGGCTGGCCGAGGTAGATCAGCTGGGTGACCGGGGCGAAGGTGGTCAGCTCCTGCTTGGGCAAGGGCAGCTTGCGCCCGTCCTGGTCGTTGAAGCGGCTGGTCTTGCCATAGATCAGGTACTCCGACAGGTACCAGCCGGGGCCATCCGGCGCCGGCGCGCCATCGTAGAAACTGGTGGAGCCGAGGTTGAGACCGGGCAGATCGTAGGCCTGGACCTGCAGGGAGGCGAGACTGGCCGCGGCCAGCAGACCGAATTCGAAACGTGTGCGCATGACGTCGTCCTGGAATTGTTCTTGTTGTGGGAAAACGCGATCACCACGCCCGGGCAGGCGCGGCGATCCGGGTCAGACGTAACTGGCGGCGAGACCGCCATCCACCGGCAGGTTGGCGCCATTGATCCAGCGCGAGGCATCGCTGCAGAGGAAGGCAATGGCCTCGGCCACCTCGTCGGCCAGCGCCGGGCGCAGCATGCGCTGGCTGTCGCGGGCGACGCGCTCTTCGCCGAGCATGCTGACGAAGTCGCCGAGGATGGGGGTGAATACCGGCCCGGGCGCCACGCAATTCAGCCGCACGCCGAATTCGCGGAACCAGGTCTGGGACTGCACGAAGCTCCAGACGATGAGCGCCTCCTTGAAGTACTGGTAGCAGGTGGCCTGGTCCACCGGATGGGCTTCCAGCCAGGCCTGGGCCTGGGCGAAGTCGGCGATCTGCGCCAGCGCGCGATGCTGTTCCAGGCGCTGTGGCCATTCGGCGCCGAGGATGGAGGCGACGTTGACGATGGCGCCACCCTGCCCCAGCCGCGCGACCAGTTGCTGGCTGAGCAGCCGCAGGCCGAGATAGTTGACTCGCGCCACGGCCTCCCGGGGCGCCGTGCCCGGCACCCCGGCGACGTTGCACAGGCCGTGCAGACGCTCCGGCAGGCGGTTGACCAGGGCGGCGATGCTGTCGGGATCGCCCAGGTCGGCCTGGTGAAAGTCGTCCAGGCTGAGTTGGGGCTGATTGCGATCGACGCCGATCACATAGGCGCCCTGAAAGCGCGCCAGACGCGCCAGTTCGGCGCCGATGCCGGAAGCCACGCCGGTGACGACCAGGGTCTTGCCATACAGGGTCATGGGATTTTCCTCTTGTTGTTATTGGTTGGGTAACACGGGCTAGAAGGGATAGCGTGGCGGCTCGGCATGCTCGGTCACCCACTGCCACTGGCTGTAGTCGTCCCAGTTGCACAGGCCGCCGACGCTGCCGCCATTGCCGGACTGGCCACGCCCGCCGAAGGGATTGACCACCTCGTCGTTCACCGTCTGGTCGTTGATGTGCAGCATTCCGCACTCCAGGCGTTCGCCCAGGGCGCGGGCGCGGGCCAGGGAGCCGGAGAGCACGCCGGCCGCCAGGCCGTAGGGGGTGCGATTGGCCAGGTCGACGGCCTCGGCCTCGCTGGCGAAGGTCACCACGCTGGCCACCGGACCAAAGATTTCTTCGTCGAAGGCGCGCATGCCGGGACGGACACCGCTCAGTACGGTCGGGGCATAGAACAGCCCTTCATGCCGGCCGCCCTGCTCCAGCCGGGCACCGGCAGCGAGGCTGTCGGCGACGATGCCCTGTACCCGTTGCAGCTGCCGAGCATTGATCAGCGGACCCAGCTGGGTCGTGGGTTCCAGCGGATCACCCAGGCGCAGGGCGGCGGCGCGGGCGACCAGGCGTTCGGTGAAGGCGGCGGCGAGGCGCTGGTGCACCAGGATCAGCCCGGTGGCCATGCAGATCTGGCCCTGGTGCAGGAAACTGCCCCAGGCGGCGCAGCCGACGGCGCGGTCGAGATCGGCGTCGTCGAGCACGATCAGCGGATTCTTGCCGCCCAGCTCCAGGGCCACCTTCTTCAGGTGGCGCCCGGCGCTTTCCGCCACCTGGCGCCCGGCCTGGGTCGAGCCGGTGAAGGCGATCATCCGCACCTGGGGATGGGCGCAGAGCGCCGCCCCGGCCTCGGCGCGACCAGGCAGCACCTGCAGCACGCCCTTGGGCAGGCCAATGGCTTCGAACAGTCGGGCGATCAGGATGCCGCCGCTCACCGGCGTCTGGTGATCCGGCTTGAGCACCACGGCATTGCCGCACGCCAGCGCCGGCGCCACGGCGCGCAGCGAAAGGATCAGCGGGAAGTTGAAGGGCGAGATCACCCCCACCACGCCATGCGGCAGGCGGCGGGCATAGGACAGCGCCCCGCGCTCGCTGGGCAGGACCACGCCATGGGGCTGCAGCAACTGGCCGGCGACCTGTTGCAGGATGACCCCGGCTTCGCGCAATTCCAGCTCGGCCTTGGGCAGGATGCCGCCGGTCTCCCGGGCGATCAGGGGGGCCAGTTCAGCGCGCTGCATTTCCAGCTGCGCGGCCGCGGCCAGGAACAGCCCGGCCTTTTGCCGGGCGGTCCAGCCGGCCCAGGCCGGTTGCGCCTGGGCCGCCTTGGCGCAGGCCCGGTCGATGTCGGCGACACTGGCCAGGCCGGTGCGATGCAGGGGCTGGCCAGTGGCAGGTTCGATGACCTCCAGAGTGCCACCCTGGGCGGCGATCCAGTCGCCATCGAAAATCCGCTCGCGCCAGGGTGCGCCGTCCAGGAACGGTGTGGATGGTCTGCTCATAGCCTTCTCCTTGTTGTTATCGGGCCACGGTGGGCAAGGACAGGGGAGCAAAGGCTGTGCCCAGCCCGGGCTGGCAGGAGAAAGAGCCGTTCAATCAGGGACTTGCTGATTTAGGTGGACAAAGACACCCGGCCTACCCGGCAAACGTCTTGCTCAAAAGATAAAGTTATGAGGTATAACCTTTCTCTCGATTGCGCATTTGCGCAATTACTCCGGGAGTCCTGCCATGGCCCTGTCCGAACGCCTGTCCCTCAACGCCTTGCAGCAGGTCGCGCCGGGCCTGCACCGGGGCGACAGTGCCGCCTGGGACGGCAGCGCCAGCCCGACCCAGGCGGAACTGGCCGAGTGCCTGTTCTTCTCGCCCGGCGATGGCCGCATCTGGCTCAATGACCAGCGCATGCTGCTGGTGCACGCCTCCGCCTTTGGTGCCCTGCGGCGCGAGTTGATCGGCGCCCTGGGTCAGGAGCGCGCCCGCGGTCTGCTGACCCGGGTGGGCTATCTTTCTGGGGTAAGGGACGCCGAACTGGTGCGCAAGCGCTGGCCCCAGGCCGACGCCGCGGCCATCTTCGCGGCCGGTACCCGCCTGCATGGCCTGGAGGGTCTGGTGCGGGTCGAGCCGCTGCATTTCGAATTCGATGTCGACCAAGGGCGCTATGGCGGCGAATTCCTCTGGCATCACTCGGCCGAATGCGACGAGCACCAGATCGCCCACGGTCAGGGCAGCGACCCGGCCTGCTGGATGGAGATCGGCTATGCGATCGGCTATGTCAGCAGCCTGTTCGGTCGCCTGGTGATCTTTCGCGAGGTGGAATGCCGCGCCATGGGCCACCACGTCTGCCGGGTCGAAGGCCGCAATGCCGAACGCTGGCCCGATGTGGCGGAAGACCTGCGCTATCTCAATGCCGCTGGCGACGGCGCCCCCGCGACAGCCGCCACGGAACGCCTGCCCGCGCCCCTGCCCCACGCCGCCGACGGCCAGCAACCGCTGGTGGGCGCCTCGGCGGCCTTCAACAGCGCCTTCCAGGCCCTGCAGCGGGTCGCCCCGACCCCGGCCACGGTGCTGCTCACCGGCGAATCCGGGGTGGGCAAGGAATTGTTCGCCAGCCACCTGCACCGCCTCAGCCGCCGCGCCGACGGCCCCTTCGTCGCACTCAACTGCGCGGCCATTCCCGAGAATCTCATCGAAGCCGAATTGTTCGGCGTGGAGCGCGGCGCCTACACCGGCGCCAACCAGTCCCGCGCCGGGCGCTTCGAACGCGCCCAGGGCGGCACCCTGTTTCTCGACGAGATCGCCTGCCTGAGTCTGCCCGGCCAGGGCAAGCTGCTGCGCGCGCTCCAGGAGCGCGAGATCGAGCGGGTCGGCGGCAGCCGCACCCTCAAGGTGGACGTGCGCGTGATCGCCGCCACCAATCTGGACCTGCGCGACGCGGTACGCCGCGGCGACTTCCGCGAAGACCTCTTCTATCGCCTCAACGTCTATCCCATCGGCATCCCGCCCCTGCGGGACCGCCGCGACGACGTGCCGCTGCTGGTGGATCTGTTCCTGCGGCGCTTCTGCGCCGCCTACGAACGTCCGCCAGTGGGCCTGACCATGCGCGCCCTCAAGGCCCTGCTGCGCTACGACTTTCCCGGCAACGTGCGGGAATTGCAGAATCTGGTGGAGCGCGGGGTGATCGCCAGCGATCCGGGCGAACTCATCGACCTGCCCCACCTGTTTCGCGGCGAATCGCTGCCGGCCGACCTCCTGGAACCGGCGCCGCAGACAGCCAGCTGGCTGGAACGCCTGGGCGTGGACGGCAAACGCCCGCTGCACCTGGGACAGCTGGAAGCCGAGCTGCTCGACGAAGCCCTGGCGCGCAGCCAGGGCAACGTGGCCGCCGCGGCGCGACTGCTCGGCCTGAGTCGTGCCCAGTTCGCCTATCGCCATCGCCGCGCGCGCCAGGATCTGGACTAGAATGACCCCTCGATACCCTCCTCTCGCCATCTCCGACGGAAGCCCTTCCCGCCGATGAGTTCCCCCGACGACGCCACGCCCCTGGACCCTGCCGCCACCCCCTGGCTGGACACCGCCGTAGGCTATGCCCTGCGCCGCGCCCAGATGAAGATGTTCCAGCACCTGGTGGACAGCCTGGCCGCCTATGACCTGCGCCCCGCCCAGTTCACCGCCCTGGTGATCCTCGAACAGGAACCGGGCCTGATGCAGGCCGACCTGGCCCGGCGCCTGGCCATCGAGCCACCGCAACTGGTGCTGCTGCTGAACAAGCTGGAACGCCAGGGCCTGGCCGAGCGGGTACGGGGCACCCAGGATCGCCGCGCCTACGCCCTGCACCTCACCGAGCAGGGCCGTGCCCTGGTGGGTGAACTCAAGGAACGCGCCGCCGCCAGCGATCGCGCCGCCAGCGCGCCACTGGAGGATGCCGAGCGGGCCGAGCTGTTGCGTCTGCTGCGCAAGCTCAATGGGGAATTGGGCTAGGTCGATTTCGAGGTGCGCCTTGAGTCGCGTATTCGCCCAGATACGGCAAAATCGTCTAGGACGACTGCAATCCTGTGGCAACGAACTGTGGCGTAGTCAGTATCAAGAGGCTGCCGAATTCGACAGTGACTTTCGCTATGCAGGCTTCCTATACTGAGGTTACCTGATCGAACGAGCAGCCTCTGCCAGGGCGTCCAATCCTACGTTCGCAGGAAACCCGGTGTGGCAGCGCCGGGTTTATCGTTTCATGCCCTGAGCGTCCTTCCGTTCGAATCCGCCTGCTCAGCTCGTGGCCAGCTACGAGTGGGCCAAAAAGATAGATTTCAAGCCCGAACCTCTCCTATGACTAGCCCCTCTCCCTTTGAGAGAGGGCCAGGGTGAGGGACACCGGCAGCGCCTGAGACACCTCCCTGTTGGGCTTCGCTGCGCTCAACCGCAACCTACGAAAAGCTGACCTATGTCCAGCTTCCCCCTCTCCCACGGGAGAGGGCCGGGGTGAGGGACACCGGCAGTGCCCGAGGCACCACCCCGTTGGGCTTCGCTGCGATCAACCGCAACCTACGAAAAACTGACCTATGTCCAGCTTCCCCCTCTCCCGCCGGGAGAGGGCCGGGGTGAGGGACAACCTGACCCTAGGCGCCTCCGGTCCGCTCGCGGATAATGCGGCTCCCCGTCCGCTCAGGAGACATCCAGGTTGAATACCCCTCGTCCGCGCCCGGAAGTTGCCGGCGTCGCCTCCGCCGACCGCGTCCTGACCGTGCTCACCGCCTTTCGCATCGGCGATTCGGCCCTGAGTCTCGCCGAGCTGACCACCCGCACCGGGCTGATCAAGAGCACCATCATGCGCCTGCTGGTCTCGCTGGAGACCTTTGGCCTGGTCACCCGCCTCGCCGACGGTCGCTACATGCTGGCCAGCGAAGTGGTACGGCTGAACGCCATCTACCAGGACGCCCACGATGTGGAGCGCCACATCATGCCGCGCCTGCATCAGCTGACCGAAGAGAGCGGCGAGACCGCATCCTTCTATGTGCGCCACGGCGCCTATCGCCTCTGCCAGTACCGGGTGAATTCGCCGCATCGCCTGCGCCTGCACCTGCAACCCGGCGACATGCGGCCCATGGACGAGGCGGCCAGCGCCCAG
Source organism: Pseudomonas sp. SORGH_AS_0199 (assembly GCF_031453735.1). Taxonomy (NCBI): domain Bacteria; kingdom Pseudomonadati; phylum Pseudomonadota; class Gammaproteobacteria; order Pseudomonadales; family Pseudomonadaceae; genus Pseudomonas; species Pseudomonas sp. SORGH_AS_0199. Next base: position 2,370,127 of record NZ_JAVJAE010000001.1, on the reverse strand, counting down.
GCCCTGCAGACCTCCCATGAGGTCGCCAAGGCCGGGCTGACGCCCTATTACTCCTGTGGTGTCACCGATCCCCATGCCGCATCCCTGGCGCTGCCGATCTATGGCGCGCAGGAAGAGCTGCTGGGCGCCCTGGTCATCTCCGGTCCGGCCAACCGCCTTACCCAGGAACGCGCTCGCGCCCTGCATGGGGTACTGGGTGCCACCGCCGACGAACTGACCCGCAGCCTGGGCGGCAAGCCACTGTACGGCTCGACCGTCAAAAACCGTACAGACTGACCGGGTTGTCGCGCAGGATGGCGGTACGCGCCTGTTCATCGGGTGCCCAGTCGGCCAGCAGGTCGAAGATACGGCCGTCGTCCGGCTTGTGGCCGGCCGCCACCGTGGGGTGCGGCCAGTCGCTGCCCCACAGCAGCCGCTCGGGATGGCGCCGCACCAGCTCCCGCGCCACGGCGCCGACATCGGCATAGTCCGGCGGACCACTGCGCGACCTGATGTAGGGCCCCGATAGTTTCACCCAGGTACGACCACCGTCCAGCAGCCGTCCCAGCACGGCGAAGGCCGCCGACTGCACGCCTTCCGGCTGGGGCACATGGCCGAGGTGATCGATCACCAGTCGCGCCGGCAGGCGTTGCAGACGGCTCTCCAGCTCCACCAGCTGATTACCCGGAGCGACCACCTGGACGTTCCAGCCCAGTTCGTTGACCCGTGCGGCCAGGGGCTCCAGATCGTCCAGGTCGGCACCCCCATAGCTCAGGTTGAAGCGGATACCGCGTACCCCGGCCTGGTGCAGCTCCTGCAACTCGGCAGCGGTGATGGCTTGGTCGATCACCGCCACCCCGCGGGCCTGGCCGCCGCTGCGGGCCAGACCGTCGAGCAGGCAGCGATTGTCGGTGCCATAGGTGGACGGCGTGACGATCACCAGGCGTTGCAGCCCCAGCAGCGCCTGCAGCTGGCGGTAGTCGTCCAGGGAGGCATTGGGCGGCAGCAGCTTGGCGCCGGGCGCGGCCGGATAGCGGTCGTCGTAGAGATGCATGTGGCAGTCGACGCTGCCGGCCGGCGGCTTGAGCCGGGGCGCCGTCTGGATACTGGAAAAGGGTGTGGAGGCCTGGGCCCCCAGGGTGTTGAACAGGCACAGAACGGCACCCGTCTGGGCGCTCGCTTGCAAGAAGCGCCGACGATTGAAGGTCATGAAGAATTCCTCGAGCGGCCGGCCAGCCCGAGCGGGCCGGCCGTGACAGGTCCTAGCTGGCGTTGGCGGTTGCGGCCTGAGCTTCGGCCTTGGCGCGCATGGCCTTGCGGCCCATGACCAGCACCAGCAGACCGCTGATGGCGCACAGGGTGGCCAGCGGCAGTACCGCCAGGGCATGGCTATGGGTGGCACCGTGGATGGCGCCATAGACGTTGACCATCACCCCGCCGCCGATGAGGTTGGCCAGGGCGCCGATGGCGGCCAGACCCGCCGCGGCGGTAGAGGACGACAGCCAGCCCGAGGCCAGCGCCCAGAACGGTCCCTTCATCGAATAGGCACCGATCAGCACCAGGCTCAGCAGGATCACCGTGGCGGCCAGCGACGAGGTGAACATGCCCGCCAACAGACCCACGGCGATCAGCAGCATGGTGAGCGAGGTGTGCCAACGACGTTCGCCGGTGCGATCCGAGCTACGGCCCCAGAGGACCATCGCCACGGAGGCCAGGCCATAGGGAATGGCATTGGTGAGGCCGACCTCCAGATTGGACAAGCCAAAGGACTTGAGCAATTGCGGCGCCCAGACGCTCATGGTGCTGCCGGCCGCCGAGGCGCCCGAATAGATCAGCGCCATCACCCAGATATCCTTGTGCTTGAGCAGTTGCCAGAGGGAGATATGGCCGATGCTGGTTTTGCGTCCGCGCTCTTCGGCCAGCTTGAGCGTCAGCCAGCTGCGCTGCTCGTCGCTCAGCCATTTGGCCTGCTCCGGGCGGTCGGTCAGCACGAACAGGCAGGCGATGCCCAGCAGCACGGCGGGGATGCCTTCCAGGATGAACAGCCAGTGCCAGCCACGGATACCCAGCCAGCCGTCCATGCTCAGCAGCAGGCCGGAGAGCGGCGAGCCGAGGAAATTTGCCCCCGGTATCGCCACCATGAAAAGGGCGACCATGCGCGCCCGGTAGTTGGACGGCAGCCAGTAGGTGAGATACAGCAGCACCCCGGGAAAGAAGCCGGCTTCCGCAGCGCCCAGCAGGAAGCGCATCACGTACAGCGAGTTGGCGCCCTGGACGAAGGCGGTACCGGCCGAAATCAGCCCCCAGGTGATCATGATCCGGGCGATCCAGATTCGCGCACCGAAGCGTTGCAATGCCAGGTTGCTCGGCACCTCCACCAGGAAATAGGAAAAGAAGAACAGGCTGCTGGCGAAGCCGAAGATCGCGGGCGTCAGGCCCAGATCCTTGTTCATCTGCAGCGAGGCCATGCCGATGTTGCCGCGGTCGATGATGGCGATGAGGTAGCAGACGATCAGGAACGGCAGGATGCGCCAGGCGACGCGGCGCATGGTCGCGCGTTCCAGTTCGCTGACCGGGGACGTGGGGGTAGTCATGAGAGCTCTCCGTCTTATTGTTGTGGAGATCGCGTGGCAGGCGGCCCCGTGGGGCCACCCCGTCGCCGCCGCGCTTAGGCGGCCGTCAGGTGGCGATTGACCACCGCGCGCGACTCCACCGTCTTGCCGTGCCAGCAATCGAGCACCTGCTGCACCGCTACCAGGCCGACGCGGTCGCGCGCCTCGGTGGTGTTGGCGCCGACGTGCGGCGTGGCCACCAGGTTGGCGACTCCCCAGAGGTTGCTGTCCGCCGGCGGCGGTTCGGGATGAAAGGTGTCCAGGCCGGCGCCGCCGAGCTGGCCTTCGCGCAGCGCCGTGACCAGGGCCTGGGTATCGATCAGCTCGCCGCGGGCGGTGTTGATCAGCAGGCTGCCGGGGCGCATGCGGGCGAACTGGGCGGCACCGAACAGGTGGCGATTGGCCTCGGTCAGGGGGCAATGCAGGCTGATGACATCGCACTCGGCCAGCAAGGCATCGAAGCTCTCCTCGCGCTGGACATGATCGCGCGCGGGCAGGTGCTTGAGATAGGGATCATAGACCCGCACCTGCATCCGCAGCGGCGCCACCAGATCCATCAGCACACTGCCGATGGCGCCCAGCCCGACCAGACCCAGGGTCTTGCCGAACAGCTCGGTGCCGTTGGCCTGGGACTTGTCCCAGTGTCCGGCGCGCATCCGCGCATCCAGCCAGGCGGTCTGCCGCGCCACGCTGAACATCAGGGCAAAGGCGTGTTCGGCCACCGACTGGGCATTGGCGCCCAGGGCGATGGTGACCGGAATCCCGCGGTCGGCCGCGGCCTGGAGGTCGATGGTGTCGTAGCCCACGCCGTGCTTGGCGATGATCGCCAGCTTGGCCGACGCCTCGATCATGGGCCGGGTCAGCTTGCCCTGGCGGACGATGATGGCGTCCGGCTGTTCCTGGCGGATCAGGGCGAGCAGGTCGTCATGGGGCATGTAGGGCTCGGTCGGGATGACCTGGACGTCATGGGCGGCGGCCAGGGCCATGGCTTCGGGAGCCAGTGCCGGACCGGTGAGCAGGATCTTGCGGGTCATCGGAGTACCCCTTGTTGTTATGGACGGGCACAGCGCCTAAGGCGAGCGATCTGTCTCAGAACCTATCATAATGAAACGCCATTGCAAATTTTATCTTGTAATCGATCAAGAGGGCCGGTCAAAGGACTTGAAACCTTGAAAACGAAATGCAATTCTGAAATCAGCCAGCTAATACGTGGCGGCATCCGACAATTCCCACAAGAGAAATGCCCATGACCATCGGCTTCAGAGTGCTCACTGCCCAACGCAAGGTCGCGGCCGACTGGGTCGCGCGCTACCGCGACATCCCGGTCGCCAACGTCAGCGACTCCATGCACCGCATGACCGCCGGCGGCTCGCGCCTGCGCCCCATGCATCGCCAGGGCGTACTCGCCGGCCCGGCCCTGACCGTCAAGGCGCGTCCGGGCGACAACCTCATGCTGCACCACGCCCTGGACATCGCCGAACCGGGTGACGTCATCGTGGTGGATGCCGGTGGCGACCTGAGCAATGCGCTGATCGGCGAGATGATGGTGGCCTACGCGGTCAAGCGCGGCGTGGCCGGCATCGTCATCAACGGCGCCATCCGCGATTCCGCCAACATCGGCGCCGGCGACTTCCCGCTGTTCGCTGCCGGCATCTCCCATCGCGGTCCGTACAAGGACGGCCCCGGCGAGATCAACGTGCCCATCGCCATCGACGGCATGGTCATAGAGCCGGGTGACCTGGTGATCGGCGACGACGACGGCCTGCTCTGCGTGCCCTACGATCATGTCGCCGAGGTCTATGACCGCGCCGCCGCCAAGCACGCCGCCGAAGAAAAGCAGATGCAACAGATCGCCGAAGGCACCAACGACCGCAGCTGGGTCCTGGAATCGCTCAGGAAGAAGGGCTGCGCCCTGCCCTAGCGACCTCTTGCCGGTATGAAAAAAGGCAGCTCTTGGCTGCCTTTTTTTCATGTTGGCACCCTCTCGAAACCGCTCTGCTGATGGCTCCCGCACTCCCGACCACTGCAGGCGGCGGCATCCCGACGCCTTCCACACCGCCTTCGCGCCTGGCGCAGGTGCTGCCGGCGCGGCCTGCCAAAGAAAGAGGCGGCCTGGGCCGCCTCTTTCCATCCCGAACCTCTGCGCCTCAGGTACGCCCCACCCCTTCCAGGCCCGTCGTGCCCAGCGGCTTCACCGGCTCCCGCCGACTCGGATCACCCAGCCAGAGCATCAGCACGACGCCCAGCGCCAGCACCGAGGCCACCACATAGAAGGGCCCGGAGAAACTCTGGGTGGCATCCTTGACCAGGCCGATGGCGAAGGGTCCGACGAAGCCGCCCAGGTTGCCGATGGAGACGATCAGCGCCAGTCCCCCCGCCGCGGCCCGACCGGTCAGGAAGGTGGAGGGAATGGCCCAGAAGGTCGCCTGGAAGGACAGGATGCTCGCCACCGCCACACTCAGGCAGGTCATGCGCAGCAGCGGATCGGCCGAGAGCGCCGCGCCCACCAGGCCCAGCGCGGCAAGCGCCAGGGCACCGGCCACATAGGGCAGCCGCTGGGCACCCTGGTTGGCCTGGCGCGCCCAGAGCGTCATGGCGACGGCGCCAAGGATGTAGGGGATGGTGGCCACCAGGCCGACGGTGGTGTTCTGCATGCCCAGGCTCTTGATGATCTGCGGCATCCAGATGCCGATCCCCACGGAGCCGACGATGCCGCAGAAGTTGATGGCGGCCAGCATGAACACCTTGGAGTTGGTGAAGGCGTGGCGCAGCGTGGAACCATGGGTGGCACCGATCTCGCGCTGCTCGCGGGCCAGGCGTTCAGTCAGCCAGGTGCGCTCGCGGGTCGACAGCCAGCGCGCCTTGGCCGGCGTATCCACCAGCACGAACAGACAGAGGATGCCGAGCAGCACCGCCGGCAGGGCTTCCGCCACCAGCAGGAATTGCCAGTTTCTCAGCCCCATGAAGTCATGCACGTCCAGCAGCATCCCCGACAACGGCGAGCCAATGATGTTGGCGGTGGGGATGCCCAGCAGAAAGGCCGCGGTGGCCTTGGCGCGCCATTTGCCGGGAAACCAGTAGGTGAAGTAGAGGTAGACCCCCGGGGTGAAGCCGGCCTCGGCCACTCCCAGCAGGAAGCGCAGGATGCTGAAGCTGACCGGCCCGGTGGCGAAGGCCGTGGCCATGGAGATCAGGCCCCAGCTGATCATGATCCGCGCGATCCAGACCCGTGCGCCGAAGCGCTGCAACAGCAGGTTGCTCGGCACCTCGAAGAGGAAGTAGCCGAAGAAGAACAGGCCCGCCGCCCAGCCGAACATCGTCGCGGTGAGCCCCAGGTCCTGGTTCATGCTGATGGCGGCGAAGCCGACATTGGTGCGGTCCAGGTAGCTGACCACATAGCAGGCGAAGATGAACGGCAGGATGCGCCACAGGGCGCGCCGCAGGAGTTGCTCGCCCTCGGCATCGGTCAGAGACGGCTGCTCGCCCGGATGGGTCTGGCTCATGGGTAACCTCTCTTGTAGTTGTTGTGGGGTAAAGCGCGAGACGCCGCAGCGCCGGTCAGAGATGGGAAAACAGCGGCAGGCCGCGTACCGGAGTCTCCGCGCGCAGGATGCTGCCGGTCTCGGATTCGGTGATGAACAGGCTGCGCCCTTCGGGGCCGCCGAAGGCCAGGTTGGTGTTGCTGATGCCGGCGCAGGATTTGAGTCGGGCCAGCGGCTCGGCCACCGGTGAGAGCTGCCAGACCGAGCCGAAACCGGTGTGGGCGATGTAGAGATTGCTCTCCTCGTCCAGCGCCAGGCCATCGGGGCCGCCCAGGCCGCCATGCAACTGGGCGAAGACGCCGACCTTGCCGATCAGCGGGCCGTTGCCCAGGGGAATCCGCCAGACCTGCTGGGCGCGGGTCACCGCCACCAGCAGGTGGTTGAGCCGGGGATCGAAGACGATGCCGTTGGGGCTGGGCACCGTCGCCAGCAGACAGCTGAGCTGGCCATCGGCGCCCAGACGATAGACCCGGCCGCTGGCGTCCTGCAGACCGGTCTGCCCCTGGTCGGTGAAATAGAGATCACCGGCCGGCGAGAACACCAGGTCGTTGACGCCCTTGAAGCCTTCCGAGCCGGCGCTGCCCAGCACCGTCTCCACCTCGCCGCGCAGCGGATCGAGCTGCAGGATGCCGCGCCTGTAGTCGGCGATGAAGATGCGCCCGTCGCGGTGGATCTTCAGGCCGTTGGGCCAGCCGTCGTATTCGCAGACCAGCTCCCACTCGCCCCTGGGATCGATGCGGAAGATGCGCCCGTTGGGGATGTCGGTGACATAGAGATTGCCCTGGCGATCGAAGGAGGGCCCTTCCAGAAAGGAATCGATGGCGCGGCCCTGGCGATTGGCATCGGCCCAGGCGGTCCGCCGCGGCTGGCGATAGCGCTCGGGCAGGCGGGTGAAGACAGCAGTTTCCAGCGTCGGAGGCGCAGTGAAGAAGCTCATGCGCAGAGACCTTTGGCGGCGGCGTAGGCCGGCTAGCGGAGGGGGGTTACCCTTGTATTTATGAAACGCTATTTCAAAATAAAGGATGAATAGCCAAATGCAAGCCCTGATAGCCTGGATTCCTTACGGAAATTACAGACTCATACTCTGGAATCAGAACGAAACTCTGGAAAGGCCCCGATTGACGGGCCAGCACGCGGCCAGCTACCTGGAAAGCCAGGTCCGGTCAGCGGCTATTGGGAAGCAAGACAGGGATGCAGCCAGCGACTGGCGCCTGGTTCCGCGACAGACGAACAGGAAAATGCCCGGCGCCCTCCGGGGCGCCAGGCGCCTCTGCAGTCGGGAGTGCAAGGATGGCAACGGGGTGCCGAAGCGGGCCACCAGGACCGGGATGGCCGGCATTGCACCGGGCACCCTGGTCCTGGCGCTACATCTCACGCCCTGATCAACAACGGCGCCGTTCCGCGATAGCAGGCCTCCAGCCGTTCCGCGCGATGGGTCAGGACGCTGCGCTGGTTGAGCGAGCCCTTGTCGGTGATCTCGCCGCGGTCGGCGGATGGCGGTTCTTCCTGCAGGGCGATCCATTCCAGGCGGCTGGCGTTGCCCGAAGCCTCGCGATTGAGGCGCTTGAGCCAGGCGGCGAACCAGTCCTGCACCGGGGCGCTGGCCAGTACCGTGGCGGCATCGACGCCGTCTTCCAGCCCGGCCAGTTGCCGGCAATCCGCCAGGCGCGGGAAGACCAGCAGTCCCAGACACTCGCGATCCGGCGCCGCCACCACCACGTCCTGCACCAGCGGCGTCCCCTCCAGCACCGCGCGATTGCGCAGGGGACCGACGCTGACGAAGACCCCGGACGACAGCTTGAAGTCCTCGGCGATGCGGCCGTCGAACATCAGGCCCAGTTGCGGGTTGGCCGGGTCGACCAGCTTGAGGGCATCGCCCGAGCAGTAGAAACCCTCCTCGTCGAAGCAGGCGGCGGTCTGGGCGGTGTCGCGCCAGTAGCCGGGCATGATGTGCGGACCCCGGAAGCGCCCTTCCAGCTTGCCGTCCACCGGCACCAGCTTGAGTTCGCAGCCCGGCGCCGGCACCCCGACATAGCCGGCTACTGAAAGCGGTCCGGTGGTGAAGGTGCAACTGGGCGAGGCCTCGGTCATGCCCAGACCGGCCATCATGCGGATGCGTTCGCCGCAATGGGCCTCGGCGATGCGATCCAGGCGATCCCAGACGCTTTGCGACAGCCCCGCCGCGGCAAAGAAGAACAGCCGCATGCGGGCGAAGAAGCGCTCGCGCAACTCGGCGTCGCGCTCCAGGGCATTGGCCAGCTCTTCCCAGCCGCGCGGCACCGTCAGGTAGGCGGTGGGCGATACCTCGCGCAGATTGCGCAGGGTCTCGCCGAAGCCCTGGGGCGTCGGCTTGCCTTCGTCCAGATAGAAGGTGCCGCCGTTGTAGAGCACGATGCCCAGGTTGTGGCTGCCGCCAAAGGTGTGGTTCCAGGGCAGCCAGTCCACCAGCACCGGCGGCTCTTCGCCAAACACCGGAAAGGTCTGCAAGAGCATCTGCTGGTTGGCGCAGAGCATGCGCTGGGTAGTGGTCACCGCCTTGGGCAGCTTGGTGGAACCGGAGGTGAAGAGAAACTTGGCGATGCTGTCCGGCCCGGTGGCGGCGAAGGCACGCTCGGCGGCGGCCAGCTCACCACGGGCGAGCAGCGCCGCGAAGGTCAGGTTATTGCGGCCCTGTACCTGACCGCGGGTCGCGATCACCGGTACGTCGGCGGGCAGCACGGCGTCCAGCGCCTTCTGGAAGGCCGGGCCATCGCTGACGAACACCAGTCCCGGCTGCAGCAGGCCGCAGACATGGCGCAGCTTGGCGTGGTCCTGGGACAGCAGCGCGTAGCCGGGCGACACCGGGCAGAAGGGAATGCCGGCATAGAGGGTGGCCATGGCCAGCTGCAGGTGCTCCGGGTCGTTGCCGGAGAGAATTGCCAGCGGCCGCTCGGCGGAAAGACCGAATTCCAGCAGCGCGGCGGCCAGCTGGCGCACCCGCTGCAGCATCTCGCCATAGGAGAATTCGCGCCAGGCGCCGCCGGCTTCCCGGGCGGCGAAGAAGGTGCGGTCCGGGGCCACCGCGGCCCAGTGCAGCAGCCGGTCCAGCAGTCGCGGCGGCGGCGGGGTCAGGGCTTCCTGGGAGGCCATGTAAAGCAGTCCACCCCGCTCTTCCACGGTGACGCCAGGGTGTCCCAGGGTCACCGGGCGATAGCGCAGCGGCTGATCGGCGGGCGCGCGGGTATGCGTGACGTGACTCACCTTGAATTCTCCTCTGGGCTGGCGCCCGAGGGCGCCTCTTATTGTTGTTGCAACAGGAGCGAGGTTCTGTACGAAAAGTCGCCGAGCGAAGGTCAGGCGAGGCGAAAAAGGCTGAGGAAGCGGAGTTTACGAGCGGTAAATGAGCATTCCGAAGCCTTTTTCAACGAAGCATCACCGAGCGCAGGCATTTGTCGTACAGAACCTAGGGACGGCGGACGCTGATCAGATCGGGTAGTGGCGCGGCCCCGTCTGCAGCGTCACCCAGCGCAACTGGGTGAAATGATCGATGGAGGCCCGTGAGCCGAAGCTGCCGTAACCGCTGGACTTCACGCCGCCAAAGGGCATCTGCGCCTCGTCGTGCACCGTGGGTCCATTGATGTGGCAGATGCCGCTCTCCACCCGCTGCGCCAGCGCCAGGGCACGGGCGGTGTCGCGACTGAAGATGGCCGACGAGAGGCCGAATTCGGAATCGTTGGCCAGGCGCAGCAGGGCCTCGTCACCCTCGGCACGGATCACCACGGCCACCGGGCCGAATGACTCCTCGGCATAGAGCTGCATCTCGGCGGTGACGCCATCCAGCAAGGTCGGTTGCAGGATGCTGCCCTCCAGCTCGCCACCGCAGACCAACCGGGCGCCCTTGCCCACGGCGTCGTCGATCAGCGCCTTGATGCGGGTGCCGGCACCGGCGTCGATCAGGGAACCCAGCACCGAATCGGCCGCGCCGGGATCGCCGGCCTTGAGGGTGCGTACCTTGGCCGCCAGGCGCTCGACGAAGGCGTCGGCGATGCGACTGTCCACCAGCAGGCGCTCGGTGGACATGCAGATCTGCCCTTGATTGAAATAGGCGCCAAAGGCCGCCGCGGCGACCGCGGCATCCAGGTCGGCATCCTCCAGCACCAGCAGCGGTGCCTTGCCGCCCAGTTCCAGCACGGCCGGCTTGAGATGGCGCGCCGCCAGCTCGCCAACGATGCGACCCACCCGGGTGGAGCCGGTGAAGTTGACGCGCCGCACCGCCGGGTTGGCGATCAGCCGCTCGACGATGGCCGGGGCATCCTCCGGAGCATTGGTGACGACATTGACCACACCGTCGCCCAGGCCGGCATCCTGCAGCACCTGGCCGATCAGCCGGTGCACGCCCGGACTCTGTTCGGAGGCCTTGAGCACCACGGTGTTGCCGCAGGCCAGCGGCATGGCCAGGGCGCGGGTACCGAGGATCACCGGCGCGTTCCAGGGCGCGATGCCCAGCACCACGCCACAGGGCTGGCGTAGCGCCATGGCAAAGCTGCCGGGCACGTCGGACGGTATGACCTCGCCCTGGATCTGGGTGGTCATGGCCGCCGCCTCGCGCAGCATGTTGGCCGCCAGGTGGACATTGAAGCCGTACCAGTTGGCCATGGCCCCGGTCTCTCCGGCGAGGGCGACGAATTCACTACTGCGCGCGACCAGACCATCGGCGGCGGCCAGCAGACGGCGACGACGCTCGCCCGGTGGTAGCGCAGCCCAGGCGGGAAAGGCGGCCTGGGCCGCGGCCACCGCGGCGTCGGCATCGTCCAGGGTGGCGGCGGCCACCGTGGAGACCACCGCGCCGGTCACCGGATGGCAACGCTGATAGCTGCGACCGTCGCCGGCCGGGCGGCTGGCGCCGCCGATGAGCAGGGATACCTCGACCATGACGCTACCTCTTGTTGTTGTACGGGTGGGCGGTGGCGGTTCAGCGCTTGTAGGTCTGCAGCCCGGGCTTGATGCTCTTGTCGTCGAGGAACTGCTTCATGCCCTGTTCACGACCGCCTTCCGGATCCTGCAGCCGCGACTGGTCGAGCTTGGCATAGAGGTAGTCCTCGTTCTGCTCCCAGGTGAGTTCGCGGCAGCGCTTGAAACCGACCTTGGCGGCCCGCAGCACCACCGGATTCTTGTCCAGCAGCTCGCGGGCCAGGGCGGTGGTCACCTCGCGCAACTGGTCGCGCGGCACGCTCTGGTTGACCAGGCCCATGGCCGCCGCTTCGGGACCGCTGAAGGTCTTGCCGGTCATCACATAGTAGAGGGCGGTACGGTGGCCCACGGTATCGGCCAGGGCCTTGCTCACCAGGTTGCCCGGGGGAATGCCCCAGTTGATCTCGGACAGGCCGAAGGTGGCCTCGTCGGCGGTGATGGCCAGGTCGCAGGCCACCAGCGGGCTGAAGCCGCCGCCAAAGCACCAGCCGTTGACCATGGCGATGGTCGGCTTGGCGTACATGCGCAACAGCTTCCACTGCCACTGGGAGGCTTCGCGGCGAATCTTTTCCTGCAGGATCTCGGGGCCGGCGTCGGTCTCGCGGAAGTATTCCTTGAGATCCATGCCCGCGGTCCAGGCATCGCCGGCACCGGTCAGCACCAGCACGCCGGCACTGGCGTCCTGCTCCAGGGTCTCCAGCACCTCGACCATCTCGCGGTTGAGGGTGGGACTCATGGCATTGCGTTTTTCCGGACGATTGAGCGTCACCCAGGCGATACCGTCCTCGATGTCCACTTTGACCGTCTGCCAGCGTCCGTCATAACTGCCCATGGCGTGTGCCTCTTGTTGTTGGGTGGGTATGGAGCTGAAGCTACGCCAGGGAATTAGTTAAGTCAATTAACTAATTTGCTGAGCATGCATGATGCCGGTGAACGATAGGGGGGTGTGGGCAAACAGGATCCAATTGAGCAGAAATGAGCGCAACACTCGTAACGCCATTCGTCCTGAGAACGGTCTCGTACGGCCGAATGCCGTTGACAGGAATCGTTAACCGTCATAACCATTGGATCCAATAGACAACAACAAGAGGCCCCGCTCATGTACCCGAAGAACGCCTGGTACGTCGCCTGTACCCCCGACGAAGTGCAGGACAAGCCCCTGGGTCGCCAGATCTGTGGCGAACCCTTGGTCTTCTACCGTGACGCCAATGGCCAGGTGGTGGCCCTGGAAGACTTCTGCCCGCACCGCGGTGCGCCGCTGTCCCTGGGCTTCGTCCGCGACGGCACCCTGGTCTGCGGCTATCACGGCCTGGAGATGGGCTGCGGTGGCAAGACCCTGGGCATGCCGGGGCAGCGGGTCGGCGTCTTTCCCGCGGTGCGCCCCTATGCCGCCGTCGAGCGGCACGGCTTCATCTGGGTCTGGCCGGGCGACCAGGCCAAGGCCGATGCGGCGCTGATTCCCCACCTGGAGTGGGCCGAGAGTCCCGACTGGGCCTATGGCGGCGGCCTCTATCACATCCAGTGCGACTACCGGCTGATGATCGACAACCTCATGGATCTCACCCACGAGACCTATGTCCACGCCTCCAGCATCGGCCAGAAGGAGATCGACGAGGCGCCGCCGGCCACCCGCGTCGACGGTGACGAGGTCATCACCAGCCGGCACATGGAAAACATCTCCGCCCCACCCTTCTGGCGCATGGCCCTGCGTGGCAATGGCCTGGCCGACGACGTCCCGGTGGATCGCTGGCAGATCTGCCGCTTCACCCCGCCCAGCCACGTGATGATCGAGGTGGGCGTGGCCCATGCCGGCCATGGCGGCTACGAGGCTCCGGCGGCGGTCAAGGCCGCCAGCGTGGTGGTGGACTTCATCACCCCCGAGACCGAGACCTCCATCTGGTACTTCTGGGGCATGGCGCGCAACTTCAAGCCGGACGATGCCGAGCTCACCGCCAGCATCCGCGAAGGCCAGGGCAAGATCTTCGGCGAAGACCTGGAGATGCTCGAACGCCAGCAGCAGAACCTGCTGCGCTATCCGGAGCGCGGCCTGCTCAAGCTCAACATCGATGCCGGCGGCGTGCAGTCGCGGCAGATCATCGACCGCCTGCTGGCCGCCGAACAGGCCGCCACCGGCATCCCGGTCCGGCAGATCGCCTAGGAGACCTCTCATGCTCGATCTGATCGTCACCGCCGTACAGCGCGAGGCCCCCACCATCCTGGCCTTCGACCTGGCCCGCGCCGACAGCGGCCCCCTGCCCGGCTTCGCCGCCGGCGCCCATCTGGAAATCACCCTGGGCGACGGCCTGGTGCGCCACTATTCGCTCTGTACCGCGCCGGAACCGGTACCGACCCGCTATCGCATCGCCGTGCTGCTCGTCCCCGACTCCCGCGGCGGCTCCCAGGCCATGCATCGACTGCAGGTAGGCGATCGCCTGCAGGCCAGTGAACCCCGCAACCTGTTCGGTCTGGTCCCCAGCGCGCGCCGCACCCAGCTGCTGGCCGGAGGTATCGGTATCACTCCGCTCCTGGCCATGGCCGAACAGCTCTATCAGCAGGGGGCGCACTTCACCCTGAGATACCTGGTACGCGACCGCGAACACGCCGCCTTCATCCCCTGGCTCAAGGCGCGGCCCTATGCCGAGCAGGTCAGGGTGCACTTCGACCAGCACGATCCGGCGCTGCGGCCCAACTTCCAGCACCTGCTCGGTCCGGCGGCACCGGACGATCACCTCTATGTCTGCGGCCCGGCCGGCTTCATGGCCGCGGTGGTGGACGCCGCCCAGGCCCAGGGCTGGCAACCCGGCCAGATCCATCGGGAGTTCTTCGCCGCCGATCCCGCCGCCCAGGGCGAGCAAAGACCCTTCGAGGTGGAGCTGGCGCGCAGCGGTCGCCGCGTGCAGGTACCGGCCGAACGCAGCGTGGTCGAGGTTCTGGCTGACCTGGGTGTCGTCCTGCCGGTGTCCTGTGGCCAGGGTCTCTGCGGCACCTGCCTGACCCCGGTGCTGGCCGGCGAACCCGAGCACCGCGACCTCTTTCTCTCCGCAGCCGAACACGCCGCCAACGACCGCTTCACCCCCTGCTGCTCCCGCGCCAAGGGCGAGCGGCTGGTGCTGGATCTCTGACGACCCCGAGCCCACCCTTGTATCTCGACGACAGCCTCCTCAGGGGGCATAGTCCCCGACTGATCATCGGGGGAGGATGGCAGGCCGTGTCCACCCTTAAGCCTTTGAGCTTGCAACGTAGATAGGCTGCGTCCTCCACACCCATCCCCGAGTCCGAACGGTATCTAGAGCCTCCAGAGCTCGTATTGCACAAGGTTGGACGGGATGACGTGATCGTGTCGCATCTGAAGGAGGAGACATCATGGCCGTAATCGGTGTTGATATCGCCAAGCGCAGCTTCGATCTGGCGGTCCTGCAATCCAATGGCAAGCACCGGACCAAGGGCAGGCTGAGCAACGATCCGTCAGGCTTCGCGGTCTTTGCCGACTGGCTGCAACAGCATGCCGAGCCAGGCGCTTGGATCGTGATGGAGGCCACGGGCACCTATCACGAAGCGCTCGCCGAGCATTTCCATGCGCTGGGCTACCGAATCGCCGTGCTCAATCCGGCACAGATCGCTCGCTATGCGCAAAGCCAGTTGCAGCGCAGCAAGACGGACAAACTCGACGCCAAGCTGATCGCCACCTATGGCCAGCGGCATGAAGACAGCCTGCGGGCCTGGCACCCGGAGCCTGTGTCCATCCGCACGCTTCGCGCGCTGACCCGGCGCCTGGAGGATCTCCAATCGCTACGGCAGATGGAGCTCAATCGGCTCGAGGTCAGCCCGGAAAAGGTCCAGGACTCGATTCGAGCGGTCGTGCAGCGGCTCGATGAGCAGATCGCCTGGACGCTCGAACAGATCAAACGGCATATCGACGATGACCCGGACCTGAGCGGCAAACGTGATCTGCTGGTGAGCATAGACGGCATCGCCGACAAGACCGCCGCCCTGATCCTGGCGGAGCTCGGCGATATCGGTCGCTTCGCTGATGCCCGCGCCGTGACCGCCTTTGCCGGTTTGAACCCACGCCTACAGGAATCAGGTCTTTACCGCGGCCATACCGGCATCTCGCGCATGGGATCGGTCCGCTTACGAAGTGCGCTATACCTACCCGCCGTCGTGGCGCTGACCTACAACCCGGCTATCAAGGCGCAAGCCGAGCGTCTGAAAACCAGAGGGAAGAAAGGTAGACAAACCGTCTGCGCCGCCATGCGCAAGCTGCTGACCATCGCCTATGGCGTGCTCAAATCGGGCAAGCCTTTCGACCCTGCTTTAGCGATTGCACACTGAGGGGCGAAGACGGTATCTACTTCCCCCTCTCCCCCTGGGAGAGGGCCGGGGTGAGGGCCCCGCCCTACACCAGCACCTTCAGCGCCCCCGCCTCCCCCTCTTCCCCACCGAACCACCGTGCATACCCCAGCGTCGCCTGGGCATGCTCACGCATGATGCCCTCGGCGCGGGCGCCCTGGCCGCGCACCAGGGCGTCGAACAGCGCATGGTGCTGCAGGTGGGCGAAGTTGAAGCGGCGGTATTCACGGTCGAGATTGCCGGCATCCACCGCCAGGGCGCTCACCGAGGCGAAGGGCAGATGCTCATGGCGCCCCAGCGCCAGGGCGATGGCCGAATTGCCGCTGGCGGCGACGATGGCCTGGTGAAAGGCCCGGTTGAGATCGTGGTAGTCCTCCAGATCCTCCAGCAGCACATGGCCCTTGGCGAACAGCCGATCACCCCGCCGCAGGCAGTCTTCCAGCGTAATGCGGGTGGCAGCGTCCAGGCCCCGTTCGGCGGCCTGGCGCGCGGCCAGGCCTTCCAGCACCCCGCGCACCTCCACCGCGCCCTCCAGATCGGCCCCGGTCAGGGCCCGCACCTGATAGCCGCGGGCACCGCTGCGCTCCAGCAGACCTTCCTCGGCCAGGGTGCGCAGGGCCAGGCGCACCGGCATGCGCGACACGGCGAAGCGCTCGGCGGTGGGAAGCTCCGCCAGGCGTTCGCCCGCGCCCAGTTCGCCGGACAGGATCATCTGCCGCAGCGCGGCCAGCACCCGCTGTCCCGGCTTGCTCATGGCTGTCCCTCTCCGTCGTTGATTTCGGCCAGCAGCCACTGACGAAAGGCCTGCAGCGACGGCAGCCCTTCGTTGCGCGGCGGATAGACCAGGTAATAGCTGCGGCGACTGACCAATGCCGGTCCGCAGGCGAGCAACTCGCTCTGGGCCAGTTCGTCTTCCACCAGCACCCGCGGCACCAGGCCGATGCCGATGCCGGCTCGCACCGCCTGGATCAGGTGCGAGGTCAACTCGAAACTCGGCCCCGGCCGCATGGCCCGGTGCGGCAATTCATGATGCCGGAACCACTCGCCCCAGGCCTGGGGATTGTTGGCCACACCGAGCAGCAACTGACCGGCCAGGGTCGCGGGCGTGGCATCCGGCAAAGCGGCCAGGGTCGTCGGACTGGCAATGACGACGAGCTGCTCGGCTTGCAGCGGATGGGCCCGCAGCCCCGGCCAGTCGCCGCTGCCGACGCTGATGGCGGCGTCGATCTCGCTGGCGGCGAAGTCCACCGCCTGGATGCGTGAATGCAGATGCACCAGCATCCCGGGGTGGGCGGTATAGAAGCTGCCCAGGCGCGGCAGCAGCCACTTGGAACCAAAGGTCGGCAGTACCGCCAGGCGCAGGGTGCCCTGCCCGGAGGCGAAGGCCATGGCCTGCAGGGTGGCGCTGCGGATCTGCCCGAGGGCCAGCCCCAGCTCGCGACTGTAGGCGCGCCCCACATCGGTGAGCACGATCTGCCGGCCCTCGCGACGAAACAGCGTCAGCCCCAGCAACTGTTCCAGCGCCTGCACCTGGCGGCCGACGGCACTCTGGGTCAGCGACAGCTCCTCGGCCGCCCGGGTGTAGCTCTCATGCCGCGCCGCCGCCTCGAAAGCCAGCAGCAGCGACATGGAGGGCGTCAGGCGGCGGTGATTCATTCAGGATCTTCCGGCATAGGCGGCGGAATCTTCGGTTGTGGCGCCGCCGCGCTGTGGTGAGAATGCCTACTATAGCCAGAAAAGGTCGACGCCATTCCTTCGCTCGCTGAAGGAGACGGCCGTCCGCCGCCAGAGAGCCCGCCTGATGAACATGATCGCCCGCCTGCCGGCCTCGGCGCCCCTCGCCGCCGCCTACACCGACTTCCTGACCACCCTCGCCGCCAGCGGCTTCCAGGGCGAGATCGCGCTGGACCATGCCAGCCGCACGGTCATGGCCACCGACAACTCCATCTACCAGCGCCTGCCCCAGGCAGCGGTCTTTCCCAAGGACGGCGCCGACGTCCAGTGCCTGGCCCGACTGATGGGCGAGGCGCGCTTCCAGGGCGTGGTCCTGACCCCGCGCGGCGGCGGCACCGGCACCAACGGCCAGTCCCTCACCGACGGCATCGTGGTCGACCTCTCCCGCCACCTGAACAGGATCCTGGAGATCAACGCCGCGGAGGGCTGGGTGCGGGTCCAGGCCGGCGTGGTCAAGGACCAGCTCAATGCCGCGCTCCGCCCCCACGGCCTGTTCTTCGCCCCGGAGCTGTCCACCTCCAACCGCGCCACCATCGGCGGCATGATCAACACCGACGCCAGCGGCCAGGGCAGCGTGACCTACGGCAAGACCCGCAACCACGTGCTGGAACTGGACGCCTACCTGATCGGCGGTGAACGCCTGGAAAGTCGCCCGGTGGACAGCGCCGAACTGGACGCCCTCTGCGCCCGCGACGATCGCACCGGGGCCGTCTACCGCTGCGCGCGGGACATCGCCGAGCAGCAGGCCGAACTGATCGAGGCACGCTTTCCCAAGCTCAATCGCTGCCTGACCGGTTATGACCTGGCGCACCTGATCGAGGCGGACGGCCGCTTCAACCTCAACAGCGTGCTCTGCGGCGCCGAAGGCTCCCTGGCCTTCATCGCCGAGGCCAAGCTCAACGTCCTGCCGATTCCCAAGTATTCGGTGCTGGTCAACGTCCGCTACGCCAGCTTCATGGACGCCCTGCGCGACGCCCGCGCCCTGATCGAACTCAAGCCGTTGTCCATCGAGACGGTGGATTCCAAGGTGCTCCTGCTGGCCATGCAGGACATCGTCTGGCACAGCGTGGCGGAGTATTTCCCCGAAGATGTGGAGCGCCCCACCCTGGGCATCAACCTGGTGGAATTCAGCGGCGACGATCCCGAGGAAGTGGATGCCCGCGTCCAGGGCTTCCTCGACCACCTGCGCCAGGACACTACCGTCGAGCGCCTCGGCCACACCCTGGCCATCGGCCGCAACGCCGTGACCCGCGTCTACACCATGCGCAAGCGCGCCGTGGGCCTGCTGGGCAACGTCCAGGGCGAGATCCGTCCGCAGCCCTTCGTCGAAGACACCGCGGTCCCGCCCGAGCGCCTGGCCGACTTCATCGCCGAATTCCGCGCCCTGCTCGATGGCCACAACCTGCAATACGGCATGTTCGGCCATGTCGACGCCGGGGTGCTGCACGTGCGTCCGGCGCTGGATCTCAAGGACCCACGCCAGGCGGCGCTGGTGCGGCCGATCTCCGACCAGGTGGCCGCGCTGACACAGAAATACGGTGGCCTGCTCTGGGGCGAACACGGCAAGGGCGTGCGCTCGGAATATGCGCCGGCCTTCTTCGGCGACCTCTACCCATCGTTACAGGCGCTCAAGGGTGCCTTCGATCCGCACAACCAGCTCAATCCGGGCAAGATCGCCACCCCGCTCGCCAGCGGCGCCGAGTTGCTCAAGGTCGATGGCGTGACCCTCAGGGGCGAGTTGGACCGCACCCTCGACGAGCGCGTCTGGCAGAGCTACGGCACCGCCATGCACTGCAACGGCAATGGCGCCTGCTACAACTACGATCCCGACGACGCCATGTGCCCGTCCTGGAAGGCCACCCGCCAGCGCATCCACTCACCCAAGGGGCGCGCCGCCCTGATCCGTGAATGGCTGCGCCTGCAGGGCCAGGCCGGCATCGATGTCCTGGCCCCCGCGCCGCGTGGTGCCCGGAACTGGCTCAAGGCCCTGCCGCAACGCTGGCGCAATGGCCGCCAGGCCGAGGCGGACTTCTCCCACGAGGTCTATGACGCCATGGCCGGCTGCCTGGCGTGCAAGTCCTGCGCGGGCCAGTGCCCGATCAAGGTCAATGTGCCGGAATTTCGCTCGCGCTTCCTCGAGCTCTATCACCGTCGCTACCTGCGCCCGCTGCGCGATTACCTGATCGGCTCCCTGGAATTCAGCCTGCCGCTGTTCGCCCGCGCCCCCGGTCTCTACAACGCCGTCATGGGCGCCACACCCATTCAGCGGCTGTTCGCCGAGCGCATCGGCATGGTCGACAGCCCCCTGCTCAGCCGTTTCGACCTGGTGCCGGTCATGCATCAATGGCAGGTACAGATCGCCACCCCCGAGCGGCTGCTGGCCCTGAGCGATGAAGAACGCGCCAGGACTATCGTGGTGGTGCAGGACGCCTTCACCCGCTATTTCGAGACCCCGCTCACCGCCGCCTTCCTCGAACTGGCCGCGCGGCTCGGCCAGCGAGTGTTCCTCGCGCCCTATCGCGCCAACGGCAAGCCGTTGCAGGTGCAGGGTTTCCTCGGCGCCTTCGAACGCACGGCGCGGCGCAACGCGGCCCAGCTCGCCAGCCTGGCCGGCTTCGGCGTCACGCTGGTCGGTCTCGATCCGGCCATGACCCTGGTCTATCGCCAGGAATACCCCAAGGTTCCCGGCATCGCCCGGATGCCCGAGGTGCTGCTGCCCCAGGAGTGGCTGCTGCAGGTGTTGCCGAAAGAGCAGCAGGTGGTCGGTGACAAGGTCTATCGCCTGCTCGGCCACTGCACCGAAAAGACCAACGCCCCCGCCAGCGTCAGCCAGTGGCAGCAGGTGTTCGAGCGCCTGGGTCTGGGGCTCAAGCCGGAAAGCACCGGATGCTGCGGCATGTCCGGCACCTACGGCCACGAGGCGCGCAACCTGGCGACCTCCAGGGTGATCTACGACCAGTCCTGGGCCCGTGCCCTGGCGGTACCGGCGGAACAGGGCGAAGCCCTGGCCACCGGCTACTCCTGCCGCAGCCAGGTCAAGCGCATCGACGACCGCCGCCTGCGCCACCCGCTGGAAGCGGTGTTGGATGCGGTAAGGGGCTGAACTCGCCTCGCGTTCTGCCACGCTATCGCGGCCATGGCGGTCCGCCGATGCGGCCGCTCCTACGGAGGTCTCCGTGCCTGTAGGAGCGGCCCATGGCCGCGATCAGAGCTCTATCATGGGAGCGTCCGCATCGGCGGACCGCCGCGACCACGAGCAACACGTAGCCAGGTAGCGTGGAAAACCGCGCAGCGTTTTCCACACGTGGCTGCTCAAGCCGAGGTACAAACACCCTCGCCCTGGCAATTTACCTAAAGAAGGAAAACCCTGAGAAAGCTCGACCAGAAAAATCGCGCCCAAACGAAAAAGCGGCCACTAGGGCCGCTCTTCGATGGCTGCTGGCGTTCAGGACCAGACAACCTTTAAATGGCGCAGCGGACGGGACTCGAACCCGCGACCCCCGGCGTGACAGGCCGGTATTCTAACCGACTGAACTACCGCTGCGCATTACCTCGAGTGGTGGGTGATGACGGGATCGAACCGCCGACCCTCTGCTTGTAAGGCAGATGCTCTCCCAGCTGAGCTAATCACCCGTTTGCTCTCGAAGTGGGGCGCATTCTACGGAGGGGTTCCCGACCTGGCAACCCCTTTTTGAAAAAAAATTTTCCAGCACTTCCAAAGGCTTAGCGCCGCCCTCCGGCGCAACCGGAGAAAGCGCGCATTCCCGACGACCACCGCGATCCGGGGTTGGCCTCCGGGGCGGGCGACGCGGATAATGCGCGCTTCGTTTTTGGGAGTGACACCATGTGGTTCCGTAATCTGCTCGTCTACCGTCTCACCCAGGAAGTCGCCTTCGAGACCGAAGCCCTCGAAGCCGCCCTCGCCGCCAAGCCCGCCCGCCCCTGTGCCAGCCAGGAGCTGTCCACCTACGGATTCGTCGCGCCCTTCGGCAAGGGCCCGGACCTGCCGCTGGTCCACGAAAGCCAGGGCTTCTTCCTGATCGCCGCGCGCAAGGAAGAACGCATCCTGCCCAGCAGCGTGGTCAAGGAAGCCGTGCAGGAAAAGGTCGACGAGATCGAAAGCCAACAGATGCGCAAGGTCTACAAAAAGGAGAAGGAGCAGATCAAGGACGAGATCGTCCAGGCCTTCCTGCCGCGCGCCTTCATCCGTCGCCAGACCACCTATGCCGCCATCGATCCCAAGCAGGGCTGGATCCTGGTGGACGCCTCCAGCGCCAAGCGCGCCGAGGACCTGCTCTCCACCCTGCGCGATGCCCTGGGCTCGCTGCCGGTCCGGCCGCTGGGCGTCAAGCAGGCGCCGATGGCCACCTTCACCGACTGGGTCAAGGCCGGTGACGCCACCCATGGCCTCTACATCCTCGACGAGTGCGAATTGCGCGATGCGGGCGAAGACGGCGGTGTGGTGCGCTGCAAGGGTCAGGACCTGACCAGCGAAGAGATCCAGAACCACCTGGGCGCCGGCAAGCTGGTCACCAAGCTGGCCCTGGCCTGGCAGGACAAGCTCGCCCTGCTGCTGGACGACAAGGTCACCATCAAGCGGCTGAAGTTCGAGGACCTGCTGCAGGACCAGGCCGAACAGGATGGCGGCGAAGACGCCCTCGGCCAGCAGGACGCCAGCTTCGTGCTGATGATGATGACCCTGGCGGAATTCCTGCCTCAGCTGATCGAGGCTCTGGGGGGTGAAGAATTGCCCCAGGGGCTCTAAGCTCGTTTCAAGGCCGGCGCAGACCGGCCTTTTTTCTGCCCTTTTGAAAAGGAGTTTGCCATGCGTGCCCTGGCCGCCTTCAGCCGCTTCGTCGGCAATACCTTCGCCTTCTGGGTGCTGCTCGCCGCCCTGCTGGCGTTCTTCGCCCCCGCGGTGTTCAAGCCGCTGAGCGTGGCCATCGTGCCGCTGCTGGGGGTGATCATGTTCGGCATGGGCCTGACCCTCAAGGTCGAGGATTTCGCCGCGGTCGGCCGTCACCCCTGGCGGGTGCTGCTGGGTGTGGTAGCCCACTTCGTCATCATGCCGGGCGTGGCCTGGGCGCTCTGCCAGCTGTTCCACCTGCCGCCGGAAATCGCCGTCGGCGTCATCCTGGTCGGCTGCTGCCCCAGCGGCACGGCGTCCAACGTCATGACCTGGCTGGCCAAGGGCGACCTGGCCCTGTCGGTCGCCATCGCCGCGGTGACCACCCTGCTCGCCCCCTTGCTGACCCCGGCGCTGATCTGGCTGCTGGCCTCCACCTGGCTGCCGATCTCCTTTGGCGGGCTGTTCTGGTCGATCCTGCAGGTGGTGCTGCTGCCCATCGCCCTGGGCCTGGTCGCCCAGCGCCTGCTCGGCCAGCGCGTCGGCGCCCTGGTCGAGGTGCTGCCGCTGGCCTCGGTGGTGAGCATCGTGGTGATCGTCGCCGCGGTGGTGGCCGCCAGCCAGGCGCGCATCGCCGAATCCGGGTTGCTGATCATGGCAGTGGTGATCCTGCACAACGGCTTCGGCTTCCTGCTCGGCTATCTCACCGGCAAGTTCTGCAAGCTGCCGGTGGCCCAGCGCAAGTCCCTGGCACTGGAAGTGGGCATGCAGAATTCCGGACTCGGCGCCGCCCTGGCCACGGCGCATTTCTCGCCGCTGGCCGCGGTTCCCAGCGCCCTGTTCAGCGTCTGGCACAACATCTCCGGGGCGCTACTGGCGACCCTCTTCCGCCGTTTCAAGGACGATGACGCCCGTCCCTGAGGCCTCGCGCCACACCTGCCGGACCAGCGCCTGGCAGGTGTCCTCGGTGAAGGGCTGCGGCCGGGCGATGCCATAGCCCTGGGCATAGTCGACCCCCAGGGTGGCCAGCGCTGCTACCACCGCTGCATTTTCGGCGAATTCGGCGATGGTCTTCTTGCCGGTGAGATGGCCGAGCTGGTTGATCGCCTCGACCATGGCGCTGTCCACGGCGTCCTCCAGGAGATGGCGGACAAAGCTGCCGTCGATCTTCAGGTAGTCCACCGGCAGGTGCTTGAGATAGGTAAAGGACGACATCCCGGCGCCGAAGTCGTCCAGGGAGAATCTCACCCCCAGGCCGCGCAATTCGTCCATGAACAGCCGCGCCGCATCCAGATTGGCCACGGCGCTGGTCTCGGTGATCTCGAAGCAGATCCGCGCCGGCGCGATCTGCCAGCGCTGCAGTTGCTGCCTGACGAAATCCGCGAGACCTGCCTCGCCCAGCGAATGCCCGGACAGATTGATGGCCAGGGTGTCGAGCAGCCCGGCGGGCAGCTCGGCGAAACGGGCCAGCGCCGCGGCGATCACCCAGCGATCCAGGTCCGGCATCAGCCCATAGCGCTCGGCGGCCGGAATGAAGGCACCCGGCGCGATCAGCCGCTCGCCCTCTTCCAGCCGCATTAGCACCTCCACGTGGCGATCCGCGGCGGTCTCCTGGCCCAGCCCCAGGATCGGCTGGACATACAGCCTGAAGCTGTCCTCGGCCAGCGCCCGGTGCAGCCGCTGCACCCAGGCCATCTCGCCATGGCGCTGGTCCAGCTCCACATCGCCCGGGGCGAACACCTGGATGCGATTGCGGCCCTTGTCCTTGGCCGCGTAGCAGGCCAGGTCCGCCAGGCGCAGCGCCTCCTCGGGCGCCAGGGCCTGTCCCCCCAGGTGCACCACGCCGATGCTCAGACCGACCCTAAAGCCCTGTCCGGCCGCTTCGAATTGCAGGGTACCCACGCAGCAGCGCAGTCGCTCGGCAACCGCCTCGGCCTGGGCCGGCGTACGATTTTCCAGCAGCACGCCGAATTCGTCGCCACCCAGGCGCGCCAGGCAGTCGTCCTCGCCCAGCTGCTGGCCGAGCAATTCGCACAGCTGGCGCAGCAGGCGATCGCCATGGAAATGGCCGGAGGTGTCGTTAACGATCTTGAACTGATCCAGATCGATGAACAGCAGCGAGGCACAGGCCAGGTCCTCGCTTGCCAGCAGGCGCTCCAGACGGGTCTCGAATTCGCGGCGATTGAGCAGCCCGGTAAGGGCATCGTGACTGGCCTGCCAGGCCAGATCATGCAGGAAGGCGCGCTCGCGGGTCTGGTCGTGCATGACCAGCACCACCCCGGTGCCGGATTCGTCCCGCGGCAGCGTGGTCACCGTCAGGGCCACCGGCACCCGGGTGCCGTCGACGCGCACCAGCTGGTGCGCCAGGGGCTCGTCGCCCACCAGCCAGTCCTGGCTGCGCAAGCGCTCGGCCAGCGGTCGGGTCGACGCCGTCTGATCCTCGGTCTGGATGTCGAACAGGTGGGTGACGGGCGTGCCCGCGGCCAGCCCCGCCCGCGCCAGCAGGTGCTCTGCCGCCGGGTTGTGATAGAGCAGCCGCCCCTGGGCATTCAGCGCCAGTACCGCATCGCCGAGGGAAGCCAGGATGACCTGGATATGTTCCTTCTCGGCCTGCAGCGCCTGCTCGGAGCGCCAGCGCTGCTGTACCAGGCTGTGCATGCGCCAGAGCGCCAGGAGCACCAGCAGGGCGCCGACCAGGACGTTGGCGATGAACAAGGCCTCGACCAACTGGCGCGAGGCCGACCCGAGGCGCTCCGAGAAGGCCACCGTTTCCGGCATCATCCGGTCATGCAGATCCAGCAGCTGGCGTTTCAGCGGAATCAGCGCCGGTCCCGGTCCCTGCAGCTTGATCAATTCGAAGCCGGTGCGTGCCAGGGCCTGGAATTCGTCCATGTAGGGATCGGTGATCTGCCAGCGGGCGATCACCCCTTCGAAGGGCTCCACATGGCGAGCCATTTGAAAGAGGGCGATAAGGCCGTCGATATCGTCAGGGTGGTTGCCCGCCAGGCGCAGCAGGCGCGCTGCCTCGGCAGGATTGCCGTCGGTATCCAGCTCCTGCCGCGCCGCCCGGTCGAGATCGTTGACGCTGATGGACGCGCAGATAATCCCGATAGGACTCCGAGCGCCCCTCATCCAGATAGGCGCCAAGCGACAGCATGGCGTTGCCGAGGCTCTTGCTCCACAGACTTTCCGCGGAAACGTAGGCACGCACCGTCGACAGCAGTTGCAGGCTGACGATGGCGACCAGTGCCTGGCAGGACAGGATGATGACGAAGGGCCAGACGACCCGCAGCGTACGCAGCGCAGAGGAAGGCGACAGTGAAGACATACAGCGATCCGCAAAAGGAGACAGGCGAATTCTTGCCATTGAGCAGGCATGTCGGCCGTTTCGCGGAAAACTGTTGGCATGGAAAACTGCTGCGCTGGATTACCGGCGCCAAACAAGCGACATAGACGGCCTCTGGCCATGCTGCTGCCAGAGGTTGCCGACGAACGGTAGGTCAGACGCCACCGCTAGTTGAAGGACGCCTCCAGCCGGGCCTTCACCTCGGGCCATTCGCGATCGGTGATGCTGTACATCACGGTGTCGTCGAGCCGGCCATCCGCCAGCCGGCGATGATGACGCAGCAGGCCTTCGCGAACCGCGCCCAACTTCTCGATGGCCGCCTGGGATCTGAGATTGGTCGCGGCCGTCTTGAGCTGCACGCGCACCAGCTGCCACTGCTCGAAGGCATGGCGCAGCATCAGGTACTTGATGTTGCCGTTGAGCCCGCTGCCATGCTGCTCGCTGTCGAGCCAGGTCCAGCCGATCTCGGCGGCGGGCAGTGCTGGCAGGAAGTCGGCGAAGCGGGTAGTGCCTACCAGCCGGTCGGCGATGCGCACGGCGAAGGGCAAGGCGCGCCCCTCGCGCTGCTCGGCCAGCGCCTGGCGATACCAGTCCGGACGCAGAGGACCGCTCAGGTAGTGCAGCGCTTCGCGATTGCGCTCGGCCAGGCTGACCAGCTCCAGCACGTCACCTTCCGCCAGGGGGTCCAGGCGCAGCGCACCACGTTGCAGGGAAATGGGCTGCGCTTGGAACATGGCGGTCTCTCTCGCTTGAATCAGCCCGCAAACCTAACAGGGCCAGCCGTCCGGCTCAACCCACGGCGTCTCTCCACGTGCCGGAACTGACGTCTGGCAGCCCAAGGTGCGACACTTTGTCCGGGCGCGATGGGCGCCTGGAATGTCTGGAGTCGCCATGTCCCTGCCCAGCGGGCTGATCATCACCGTTACCCTCGGCTACCTGGCCCTGCTGTTCGCCATCGCCTTCTATGGCGATCGCCGACCACCGCTCAAGCCGCGCCTGCGGGCCTGGGTCTACAGCCTGTCGCTGGCCGTCTACTGCACCAGCTGGACCTTCTTCGGTGCGGTCGGCCAGGCCGCCGATCAGCTCTGGTCCTTTCTGCCCATCTACCTGGGGCCCATCCTGTTCCTGCTGCTGGCGCCGCAACTGGTCAAGAAGATGGTGCTGATCAGCAAGAAGGAAAACATCACCTCCATCGCCGACTTCATCGCCTCCCGCTACGGCAAGTCGCAGACCCTGGCCATCGTCGTCGCGCGCTCATCTGCCTGGTCGGCGTCCTGCCCTACCTGGCGCTGCAGCTCAAGGGCATCGTCATCGGCGTCAACCTGCTGACCGGCATCAATGCCGAGTCCCTGAGCACCCGCGCCCAAGACACCGCGCTGTTCGTCTCCCTGGTGCTGGCGGTCTTCGCCATTCTCTTCGGCACCCGCAACCTGGACGTCACCGAGCACCATCGCGGCATGATGCTGGCGATCGCCTTCGAATCCCTGGTCAAGCTCGCCGCCTTCATCGCCGTCGGCCTCTGGGTCACCTATGGCCTGCACGACGGCTTCGCCGATCTGCTGACCCGGTCGCAGCAGGCGCCGCAACTGCAGGAATACTGGCGCGAGACGCTGGACTGGCCGGGCCTGCTGATCCAGACCGGCGTGGCCTTCATCGCCGTGATGTGCCTGCCGCGCCAGTTCCATGTCACGGTGGTGGAAAACACCGATACCCGGGACGTCAACCTGGCGCGCTGGGTGTTTCCGCTCTATCTGGCGCTGGCCGCCCTGTTCGTCATCCCCATCGCCCTGGCCGGCCAGCTGCACCTGCCCGGCGGCGTACTGCCCGACTCCTTCGTCATCAGCCTGCCGCTGGCCCAGGAGCGTCCCTGGCTGGCCTTGCTGGCCTTCCTGGGCGGCGCCTCGGCCGCCACCGGCATGGTGATCGTCGCCTGCGTGGCCCTCTCCACCATGATCTCCAACGACATCGTCCTGCCCTGGCTACTCAAGCGCCGGGGCCAGGTGGAGAGTCCCCATGCGGTGTTCAGCCACTGGATGCTCACGGTGCGCCGCGCCAGCATCGTGGTCATCCTGGTCCTGGCCTACTGCAGCTATCGCCTGCTGGGCTCCAATGCCAGCCTGGCCACCATCGGCCAGATCGCCTTCGCCGCCATCGCCCAGCTCGGACCGGCCATGGTCGGGGCGCTGTTCTGGAAGGCCGCCAATCGCCGCGGCGTCTTTGCCGGCCTCACCGCCGGGGCCCTGCTATGGGGCTACCTGATGGTGCTGCCGGTGGTGGCCACCAGTCTGCAGTGGCCGTTGCACGCCTTTCCCGGCCTCGCCTGGTTCGAGCAACCCGCGGGGGAGCGGACGCTGCAACCAACTACGGTCGGTGCCCTGGTCTCCCTGGCCGGCAACTTCCTGCTGTTCGCCCTGGTGTCGCTGCTCTCGCGGACCCGGGTATCGGAATACTGGCAAGCCGGGCGCTTCATCGCCCAGTACGCCCTGCCCCGACCGCGCAATCGCGCCCTGCTGGCGGTCAAGCTGGAGGACCTGCGGCTGCTCGCCGCCCGCTTCGTCGGCGACGAGCGCGCCCGCCTGAGCTTCAGTCGCTTCGCCGAGCAGAGCGGCCTGACCTATCACCCCGCGATGAATGCCAACAGCGAATGGATCGCCCAGACCGAGCGCCTGCTGGCCGGGGTGATCGGCGCCTCCTCGGCACGCGCCGTGGTCAAGGCCGCCATCGAAGGCCGCGACATGCAGGTCGACGACGTGGTGCGCATCGCCGACGAGGCCTCGGAGGTGCTGGAATTCAACCGGGCGCTCTTGCAGGGCGCCATCGAGAACATCTCCCAGGGCCTCAGCGTGGTCGACCAGTCGCTGCGGCTGGTGGCCTGGAACCAGCGCTACCTGGAGCTGTTCGACTATCCTGACGGCATGATCCAGGTCGGCCGGCCCATCGCCGAGATCATCCGCTACAACGCCCTGCGCGGCCTCTGCGGACCGGGCGATCCCGACGAGCACGTGGCCCGGCGGGTGGAGCGGATGCGCCAGGGCATCCCCCACACCTCGGAACGCACCTTTCCCAATGGCCGGGTGATCGAGCTGATCGGCAGTCCCATGCCCGGGCGCGGCTTCGTGATGAGCTTTACCGACATCACCGCCTTCCGCGAGGCCGAGCGCGCTCTGCGCGAAGCCAACGAGGGCCTGGAGCAGCGCGTCGAGGAACGCACCCGCGAACTGTCCCAGCTCAACCAGGCGCTGGAGGAAGCCAAGGCTCATGCGGAAGCGGCCAACCAGTCGAAGAGCCGCTTCCTCACCGCGGTCAGCCACGACCTCATGCAGCCGCTGAGCGCCGCCCGCCTGTTCACCGCCGCCCTCGCCCACCAGGACGGCCTGGCCCAGGAAGCCCAGGAACTGGTGCGCAACATGGACAGCGCCCTGAGATCCAGCGAAGACCTGATCGCCGATCTGCTGGACATCTCGCGACTGGAGAACGGTCGCATCCTGGCCACGCCGGCACCCTTTTCCCTGGCCACCCTGTTCGAGGCCCTGGGCGTGGAATTCAAGGCTCTGGCGCAGAACCAGGGCACCAACCTGCGCATCCGCAGCAGTCGGCTGGTGGTCAACAGCGACAGCAAGTTGCTGCGGCGGGTGCTGCAGAATTTCCTCACCAATGCCCTGAGATATGCCCATGGCCGGGTGCTGCTCGGGGTCCGCCGCCAGGGCCAGAGCGTGAGCCTGGAGGTCTGGGACAGCGGCCCCGGCATCCCGGCGGACAAGCTGGAGCTGATCTTCGAGGAATTCAAGCGCCTGGACAGCCACCAGACCCGCGCGGAAAAGGGCCTGGGGCTCGGCCTGGCGATCGCCGATCGCCTTTGCCGGGTGCTGGGTCACGAACTCTCGGTGCGCTCCTGGCCGGGTCATGGCAGCGTCTTCAGCGTCAAGGTGCCCCTGGCACCCGCGCTGGCCATCCAGGCGGCAACCGCCAGCGAAACCGCCCAGCCCCTGGCCGGCGATCCGGTGCTGTGCATCGACAACGAAGACAGCATCCTGCTCGGGTTGCGCAGCCTGCTGGGCCGCTGGGGCTGCCAGGTCTGGACCGCACGCAGTCGCGAGGAATGCGCTGCCCTGCTCGCCCAGGGCGTGGTACCGCGACTGCTCATCGTCGACTATCACCTGAGCGATGCCGACACCGGTCCGGATGTCGCCGAATGGATTCGCCAGGCCCTGGGCCAGGACATCCCCGGCATCGTCATCAGTGCCGATGGCCGACCGGAATGCCTGGACCGGGTGCGTCAGGCGCGACTGGATTTCCTGCCCAAGCCGGTCAAGCCGGCCTCGCTACGCGCCTTGCTGAGTCGGCAACTGGCGCTCTCCGGTTGAGGGAACACGCAGACGGCACGTCACGACGCCGAACGGCCTTTCGTTCAGCGTCGATTAAGGTTGTCAGAGGCCTGAGAGACAGAACAATCCACAGCTTCTGTTGATAACTTTGTTGAAAACATGGTGGAAAAGAACCCGGAGCCTTGCTCTGCGGGCCCCCCAAACAAGTTGGTCATTTTTTAATCACTTTAATAAGTTCAACATAATCAACAACTTAATTCAAAAGCAGGATTTTCGGCAGGGAAAACTCCAGGCCAGACAGGGCTTGACATGCGCTAGCACAACTTGTGCACAACTCTAGGTAAAAAAGACCAACGGATACCCCGCAGCTGTCGCACAATTGTCAAGTATTCGTGAAACAAATTTTTTCGAGCCTCCCGGGAGGCGGTATCGGGAGGCGGGCCGCAGGCTAGAGCCGACAGCTGCGGCCGCACGCAGGCCAAAGGCTAGCCTTGTCCTCTGCCGGTCATCGGGTAGACTGCCTGCTTTTGCTCAGGGCTGTCGTGGCGACGCCCAACCTGTCAATCAGGCATGGACGCGCCAGCCCTTCTGGAATAGCTCAGTCACATGAACGTCTTCATCGCGGGTCAACACGGCCAACTTTCTCAGGCGCTGCAACAACTGCTGGCCGCCAAGGCCCGGATAACCGTCATCGGCCGGGCCCAGGTGGATTTCACCCAGCTGGAGGCACTCCATGAACGCGTCCTGGCCGCAAAGCCCGACGTCATCATCAATGCCGCCGCCTACACCGCCGTGGACGCCGCCGAGAGCGATCCCCAGACCGCTGCCCTGATCAACGAACGGGTGCCCGAGGTCTTCGCCCGGGCCGCACAGCAGCTCGGCATTCCGATGGTCCACTACTCCACCGACTATGTTTTCGATGGCAGCAAGGAAGGCCGTTACCGGGAAGAGGATCCGACCTGCCCACTCAATGTCTATGGTCGGACTAAGCTGGCCGGCGAGAACGCCGTGCGTGAACACGCCGAGCGCCACCTCATCCTGCGCACCAGCTGGGTCTATTCCTGGCAGGGCAACAATTTCCTGCGCACCATGGTGCGGCTGCTCAGCGAGCGCGACGAACTGAACATCGTCGACGACCAGATCGGCGCGCCCACCTGGACCCGCACCATCGCCGCCGCCACCGACCGACTGCTCGCCCACAGCGACCAGGACGAACTCTGGGGTACCTATCACCTGACCGCCAACGGCACCACCTCCTGGTTCGGGTTCGCCGAGCAGATCGCCCTGCGCCTGCGCGAGACCGGCCAGCTGAAGGCCCGCCTCAATCCCATCCCCAGCAGTTCCTATCCCACCCCGGCCCATCGCCCCATCAATTCCCGCCTGTCCACTGAAAAGCTGGCGGCGGTGCTGGGTGAGCCGCTACCCGACTGGCAAGCGGCTTTCGCCCAGTGCTGGAGCGAGCGCGAACTTCAGGTGAGCGGCTGAAACGGGCCGTCGGTCATACTTCTGGGATCTGCTCCAGAACTACCCCAGCCTCTCGAAGTCAATGGCACTGACCCCGCTCACGCCAGTCAGGTACGTCATGGACAACCCTTTCCAACTCATCGCCGCGGCTTTCGAGCATGACTTCCGGGTCAATTTCCGCATCGAGCGCCTCGACGGCAGCGTCAGCCTGACGCTGTCCGACGACAGCGGCGTCAAGGTCAAGCGGTTGATCAGCAAGCAGCAATTGCATGACCACACCCGCCTCGCGCGATTGATCGACAGCATCCGCCTGGGTATCGCCATCGATGAAGGTCATGGCGTCACGGCCTTGCTGGCCGGCGGCAGTGGCACCGTGAATCGTCTGACCGTAGCGAACTGAGCAGGAAGCAGCACTATGCACACCATGGAAGGCATCAGCGACGGCCTGCTACCGGGCCCTAGCCCGGTAACCCTGCTCGATGGCCTGGAGACGGCAGCTGCGCTGCATACCCCACGCGCCTCGCTGTACCAGCTCACCTGCGCCCGTCTCGACGAGCAACTGGCGCCACTCAAGGTCTGGCCAACGCTGCCGGACCGGACCGGGCGCTTTTCCTTTACCTTGCTGGACCGCTGCGGACGCATCCTCTACCGCTCGCCGACCTTGCGTCAGGCGCTGTATCGGGAAGAGGAACTGCTCAATGGTGTGATCGCCAGTGCGCGGCTGGCTGCCGTGCAAGCCGGACAGGGCTTTCCGTCCTGGGGTGTAGTGGACGTCGCCTGCCCTATGTATGAGCTGCCTGTCACTCAGCTGCCCTGTGCGGGATGCCGGCTGCTGAAGTGCAAGAGCTGAGAGAAGCGTTGCGGCTAAAACTCTGACGCTAACTACTTGTTTAGTATCTTTTTTAGCATCTTTGAATCTTCAACGTTCGAGACCAACGAATGCCAGGGCATCCGTACTGCAAGTCTCGCGCTGAAGCTTTCTGCGTCGAGTCGTTACTCGGAATATCTCAGCATGTTGGCGCCCGTGGCCCGCAGCACCGCCATGGATTGCGGCGCCAGCGCGCCGGCCCGCAGCGATACGTCCTTGCGAACCTCGTCGATTACCGTTTTCAGCAGCTGGCTCTCGCCCAGTTGACGGGCGCTGACCACCCGGTTCACCCGCGCATCGTCACACTGCTGATCCTGCACCGTCAGCACAATACTGCCATCAGGGCGAGGCGCCGTGACCGAGCATTTATAAGTACTGAAAGCGGCAGTCAGTCTATCTATGGCGTTTTCCATTCTTCCCCCTCTTATTTGTCTAGAAGTGCATGGACGATCAAATACGACGCAACTGACAGTGATAGAAACAGCAAAGTTCTTGCGCTCTACTTGAATAAGACCCGCAATGGCGCTAGTGCCCGATTTTGTGAGCCAGCTCTGCTAATCGGGTTTTGCTGCGGAACTTTCAGCAGAGCAAAATCGATAAGGTATGACCATTCGTCCGCCTTGCCGGTCGTTGGGCATTTTGCCTCCCGACCTTATAAAGGCGCCGGTAGAGCGCCATGGCGGTCCTGATCGGTGGAACCTTTGCTTCCAGCGCTCACTCGAAAGGGCTGAAACGGATACCCATCGCCTATCAGGAGCGCTCCATGAACGACAAAATCCCTCCCGTGATCAAAGACGAGCTAGCCGCTGACATCGATGAGCAGGCACACAAGCAGAACGCTGACCGGGTCCGTCGTCATCTGGGCGAGGCCGAGCAGGCACTGACCGACGAATTTCACACCCTGCTGGCAGATGCCGAGCAGCTGCTCAAGCACACCGCCAGCATGGCCGGTGAGCAGGCAGACGAACTGCGTGCCAAGTTGAGCTCCAGCCTGGAACGCTCCCGCGATGTGCTCAAGTCCAAGCAGGACGATCTCTATCGCCAGGGCGTCGCGGCCAAGGAAACCACCGAGGAATACGTGGTCGACAATCCCTTCAAGGCCCTCGGCATCGCTGCTGGCGTCGGCTTCCTGATTGGCCTGCTGGCCTCGCGCCGCTAAGCCTGGGGGACTGCCATGGACACCTCCTCTCCTCCACGGGAGCTGCCTGACGAGGCGCCCAAGCCATCGGTCAAGCGCCTCGCCGGCGCAGTGGTCGGCCTGCTGCAGAGTCACCTGGAACTGCTGGGCATCGAGGTTCAGGAAGAGAAGGTCCGTACCTTCCAGCTGTTTCTCTTTACCGGCCTGAGCCTGATCTTCGGCTTGCTGGTACTGGTCGGCGTCTCGGCAGCGGTCATCATCGCCTTCTGGGATACCTACCGCATGGCCGCAACGCTGGGCCTGTGCGCCTTCTATGCGGTGGCACTGGTGATCTGCATCCTGCGGGCCCTGAGCCTGGTCAAGGGTGCGGCGCCCTTCCATGCCACCCTGGAAGAACTCAACCGCAACCGGGAGCGCCTACTGCCATGAACCAGCCGCTTACCTCTGCCACCAGCCAGGCAAAGCGCAAGGAACTGGTCCGGTTGCGCATGGAGATGTATCGCCAGCAGCTGATCTACAACGCTCAGCCCCTGCATAACCCCATCAGTCTCATCGGTGACCTGGTGCGACCGAACCGGGACAAGGTGGCCAGCTCGGCGAAGAAGCCGTTGATGCTGGGTGCCACGGTGTTCCTGTCGCTGTTCGGCAAACGCCTGGGCGCGGTGGGTCGGCTGGCCCGCATCGGCCTGGCGCTCTACCCGATCGTCAACCGCTTGCAGAATCGCCATCGCGAGCAGGCTGACCAGCCGCTGCCGCCGCCCCGCTAGCGGTGTTATGAAGAATGGCTCCCTCGGGAGCCATTCTGTCATCTGGCACCCTTATCGCATGGCTAAGCTGAACGCTCCGCCCACGATAAGGATAGCCCTGTGTTTTCTGGCCAGCCCACTGCCTTCTTCCAACCCTTCATCGACACCGCGACCGGGCGTATCGCCGGCGTCGAAGCCCTGGGCCGTCTGCGTCAGGCCGATGGCCGCCACGCCTCCGTCGGCCCCCTGTTCGCCAATCCCGATACCCCGACCGCGGAGCTGCTGCAGCTCGACCGCACCCTCAGGGACGATGCGCTGCGGCGCTTCGCCGGCGCGCCGGAGGACTGGTTTCTCAGCCTCAACCTCTCGCCACGCTGGATCAGCCAGCTGGACGATGGCGTCGCCCTGCCCAGCCTGGCGCAATTGCAGCGTTCCGGTATCGACCCGACGCGGATCGTCTACGAGATCACCGAGGCGGCCGGCGATCTGCCGAGCCTGACCCAGGCCGTCGCACGCTACCGCGAACTCGGCATCCGCATCGCCATCGACGATTTCGGTTCCGGCTATTCGCAACTGGATCGGGTGCTGGACCTGCAGCCGGATATCCTCAAGCTGGACATGCGGCTGTTCCAGGCCGCCGCGCGAGGTGGCCCCCGGGGCGACGCGGTCAAGGCACTGGCGCAGATGGCCGAAAAGACCGGCTGCTGGCTGATCGCCGAGGGCGTCGAGACCGAGACCGAACTCGACTTCGCCCTGGAATGCGGCGCCCGCTACGTGCAGGGCTTTCTCTTCGCCGAGGCCACCGCCGAACTGGGCGCGAGCGACAGCCATCAGCAACGCTTCGCCGCCCTGCGCAGCCGCTTCGTCGATGGCAAGCTGGCCCAGCAGACCCGGTTACTGGAATTGCGCCAGCAACTCGCCGAATTCGTCACCCAGCTCAGACCCTGGGCGGAACACGGCGGCCCCCTGAGCGCGCTGCCCGATCCCCAGGCCTTTCCCGGACTGCTGCGCATCTACCAGTGCGACCGCGCCGGTACCCAGATCACCCCGAATCTGGAATGGAACGGCATGTTCTGGCGCGAGAATCGCCGCTACCTCAATCACAACTGGTCCTGGCGCCCCTACTTCTACGCCCTGCTGGCCGAAGGCTGGAACGAGCGCCGCCTGGCGCTTTCGACGGTCTACCGCGACGCCACCACCAACCAGTACTGCCTGACCGCCAGCCAGTTCCTGGAAAGCGGTCAGCGCCTGCTGCTGATCGACCTGGATGCCAGTCAATTGCCGGGCTTTGCCAAGTGAGCGGTGATGATCGTATGTTGCCGAGGTCAGAACGCAGAAGCGCCGCACGGCAACCGCCGGCGCTCCCCTTATCGGTGATAGCTCGAGGACGGCCTTGGACTGGCAGACACTTCTTATCCGCGAACGGCTGGGCAAACCCCTGCACAGCCCGGATGAACTGGGGCGCAGCCCCTTTCACAAGGACCACGACCGCATCATCTTTTCCGGTGCCTTTCGCCGGCTGGGGCGCAAGACCCAGGTTCACCCCGTCACCAGCAACGATCACATCCACACCCGCCTGACCCACAGCCTGGAAGTCAGCTGTGTCGGGCGCTCGCTGGGCATGCGCGTGGGCGAGAGCCTGAGGGGGGCGCTGCCCGACTGGTGCGATCCGAGCGATCTCGGCATGGTGGTGCAGTCGGCCTGCCTCGCCCACGACATCGGCAATCCGCCCTTCGGCCATTCCGGCGAAGACGCCATCCGCTACTGGTTCACCCAGGCCGCCGGCCGCGGCTGGCTGGACGACATGAGCGAGGCGGAGCGCCAGGACTTCCTGCATTTCGAAGGCAACGCCCAGGGCTTCCGGGTACTGACCCAGCTCGAATACCACCAGTTCGACGGCGGCACCCGCCTGACCTACGCCACCCTCGGCACCTACCTCAAGTATCCCTGGACCTCGCGCTATGCCGCAGCGCCCGGGTACAAGAAGCACAAGTTCGGCTGCTACCAGAGTGAGCTGCCGCTGCTGGAACAGATCGCCGAGAAACTCGAACTGCCGCTGCTGGGCCCGGAGCGCTGGGCACGGCATCCCCTGGTCTACCTCATGGAGGCCGCCGACGACATCTGCTACGGGCTGATCGATCTGGAAGACGGCCTAGAGATGGAGCTGCTGGACTATGCCGAGGTCGAGGCGCTGCTGCTGGGCCTGGTCGGCGACGACCTGCCGGAAACCTATCGGCAACTCGGCCCCAAGGATTCGCGGCGGCGCAAGCTGGCCATCCTGCGTGGCAAGGCCATCGAACACCTGACCAACGCCACCGCCCGCGCCTTCGTCGACCAGCAGGACGCCCTGCTCGCCGGCACCCTGGGCGATGACCTGGTCGAACACATGGCCGGGCCGGCCAAGCTCTGCGTGCAGCGCGCCAAGGCGCTGGCCCGGGAAAAGATCTTCCACGACAAGCGCAAGACCCTGCACGAGATCGGCGCCTACACCACCCTGGAGATCCTGCTCAATGCCTTCTGTGGCGCCGCCCTGGAGCAGCACCGCGGGCGCGAGCCGTCGTTCAAGAGCCGCCGCATCCTCGACCTGCTGGGCAACAGCGCGCCCGATCCTTCCTGGACCCTGCACCAGGCCTTCATGCGGGTGATCGATTTCATCGCCGGCATGACCGACAGCTACGCCACCGCCATGGCGGCCGAGATGACCGGGCGTTCCAACCCGGTCTAAGGAGCGCCACGATGGCCACCGTACCCCGTACGCGCAAGGGCCCTGGCAGTCGCTGGCTGGCCGCCCAGGGCTGGAAGGCCTTTCCCTTTCAGCGCGAGGTGGCCAAGGCCATCGCCGCCGGCGAATCCGGTCTGCTGCACGCCACCACCGGCTCGGGTAAGACCTACGCGGTCTGGCTGGCCGCCCTGGATGCCTTCGTCGCACCCAGGCCGATCACCGCCAAGGGCCTGCCCAGCAAGCGCAAACAGGCGCCACCGCCGCTCACCGTGCTCTGGCTGACGCCCATGCGCGCCCTGGCGGCGGACACCCTGCGCGCCCTGGAGCGGCCGGTGCTCGACGAAGAACTGGAATGGACCCTGGGCCTGCGCACCGGCGATACCGGCAGCAGCGAGCGCGCCCGGCAGAATCGCCGCCTGCCGACGGCCCTGGTCACCACGCCGGAGAGCCTGTCGCTGTTGCTATCCCGCGAGGACGCCCAGGAAGCCCTGGGCCAGGTTCGCCTGGTGGTCATTGACGAATGGCACGAATTGCTCGGCAACAAGCGCGGCACCCAGACGCAACTCGCCCTGGCCCGCCTGCGGCGCTGGAATCCCGGGCTGCAGACCTGGGGCCTGTCGGCCACCCTCGGCAATCAGGCCCATGCGCTGGATGTGCTGCTGGCCGGTGCCCCGGGCCAGCTCGTCCAGGGTCGTCAGGACAAGCGCCTGCAGGTGGACACCCTGCTGCCCGAAGGCGGCGTCGAACGCTTCGCCTGGGCCGGGCACCTGGGCATGCGGCTGCTGCAGCAGGTGATCCGCGAACTGGAAGACAGCCCCACCACCCTGGTCTTCACCAACACCCGCGCCCAGACCGAACTCTGGTACCAGGCCCTGTTGCAGGCGCGCCCGACCTGGGCGGGTCTGATCGCCCTGCACCATGGCTCCATCGAGAAGCAGGCCCGCGAATGGGTGGAGGCCGGTCTCAAGAATGGCCAGCTCAAGGCGGTGATCTGTACCTCCAGCCTCGACCTCGGGGTGGATTTCCTGCCGGTGGAGCGGGTGCTGCAGATCGGCTCGCCCAAGAGCATCGCGCGCCTGCTGCAACGCGCCGGCCGCAGTGGTCACGCCCCGGGCCGGGCCTCGCGGGCGACCCTGGTACCCACCTACAGCCTCGATCTGCTGGATGCGGCGGCCACTCGGCGTGCCATCACCGCGGGCGAGATCGAGGCGCGCACCGCCCCGGTCAAGCCCCTGGACGTCCTGGTGCAGCATCTGGTGACCGTCGCCCTGGGCGGCGGCTTCGAACCGGACGACCTGCTACCGGAGATCCGCAGCGCCTGGGCCTATCGCCACCTCAGCGAAGGCGAATGGATCTGGGCGCTGGCCTTCGTTCGCAACGGGGGCGCCTCGCTGTCGGCCTATCCGGACTATCGCCGTGCCGAGCCCGATGCCGAAGGCATCTGGCGGGTGCCTGACAAGCAACTGGCCAAGCGGCATCGGCTGGGCATCGGCACCATCGTCAGCGAGACCAGCCTCAATGTGCAGTTCTGGTCCAAGGGCGGCGGTGGCAATCGCCTGGGCAATATCGAGGAAGGCTTCATCGCCCGGCTGCGGCCCGGCGACCACTTTCTCTTCGCCGGTCGTACCCTGGAATTGGTACGGGTGGAAAACATGACGGTGTACGTGCGCCGTGCCAGCGGGCGCAAGGCCGCCATCCCGCGCTGGAGCGGCAGTCGCATGCCGCTCTCGGACACCCTCGCCCGGCACGTGCTGGCCCTGCTCGAAGACGCCGAGGCCCAGCGTTACGAAAGCCCGGAAATGCGCCTGCTGCAACCGCTGCTGGATGTACAGCGGCAGTGGTCGGCACTGCCCAGCGCCCATTACCTGCTCGCCGAGACCCTGGAATCCCGCGAAGGCTCGCACCTGTTCCTCTATCCCTTCGCCGGCCGGCATGCCCATCTGGGGCTGGCCAGCCTGCTGGCCTGGCGCCTGGCGCAGAGGAGACCCTGCACCTTTTCCATCGCCGTCAACGACTACGGCCTGGAACTGGTCTCACCGGTCAGCCTGGACTGGCAGGAGCTACTCGATGCCAGCCTCTTCACTACCGACAACCTGGTCAGCGATACCCTCGCCAGTCTCAACGCCGCCGAACTCGCCCAGCGCCGGTTTCGCGAGATAGCCCGCATCTCGGGGCTGATCTTTTCCGGCTATCCGGGGGCGCACAAGAGCAACCGCCAGCTGCAGGCCAGCAGCAGTCTCTTCTACCAGGTCTTTCGCCAGTACGACCCGGACAACCTGCTGCTCGGCCAGGCCCAGACCGAAGTCCTGCGCCAGGAACTCGATGCCGATCGCCTGCAGCAGACCCTGACCCGGACCGGCGCCCTGCCCCTGCGCCTGGTGAACCTGGACCATCCCTCGCCCTTCGCGCTGCCCCTCATGGTCGAGCGCTTGCGCGAGAGTCTGAGTTCGGAAAAGCTGGCCGACCGCATCACCCGCCTGGTCGGCGATCTGGAACGCGAAGCCGGGCCCGACGAGCGAGCACGCGCCTTCGATCCCGAATCCCTGGTGCAACCCAGCCATGACAGCGATCTGACGCCCCGCCGTGGCGCTACTGCGCGGCGTCCTCGCGTACAGAAATCCGGTCGTCCTCGATAACGATCCGGCCCTGGCGATAGAGATGGCCGATGGCCTTCTTGAAATTGCCCTTGCTGACGCCGAACAGCTGGTGGATCAGGGCTGGCGGACTGCTGTCGCTGAGCTCCAGCACCCCGCCGCGCGCCTTGGCCAGGGCGATGATCTGCTCGGCGAGATCGGCGCCCGCCGCGGCTCCCTGGGCCTGCAGGGTCAGGCTGATCTTGCCGTCCGCTCGGATCTCGCGAATGAAGCCGCGCTCGCGCTGACCCAGGCGCAGCGGCTTGAAGGCCTCATTGCGATGCACCAAGCCCCAGTGCTTGTTGTCGACGATCACCTTGTAGCCGAGGTCGGTCTGCTCGACCACCAGCAACGGCACCGGCTGGCCGACCTTGTAGCGCGGCGGGTCGCGGTCCAGATAGCGATCCAGGCGTGCGGTGGCGACGATCCGCCGGGTGCGGGCGTCCAGATGCACGTGCACCACGCAATGGTCGCCCACCTGCAGCGGACGCTTCTCTTCCGAATGCGGCAGCAGCAGGTCCTTGGGCAGGCCCCAGTCGAGGAAGATCCCTACCCGGCCGACCTCCACCACCCGCAGACTGGCGAAGCCGCCGACCTGCACCTTCGGCTTATCGGTGGTGGCGATCAGGCGGTCTTCGCTGTCCAGATAAAGGAAGACGTTGAGCCAGTCGCCTTCGGCGCAGGGTTCGTCACGCGGCGCATAACGACGCGGCAGCAGCACCTCGCCGTCGTTGCCGGCATCCAGGAACAGACCGATGGGGGTGTTGCGCAAAATCTGCAAGCTGTTGAAGCGACCCAGCAAGGCCATGAATGGAGACTCCTGTAGAAAGCGGTCCATTTTACCGCGATCATCAAGGCCACTGCTCGATCGCTAGCCTGCATCGTCGAAAAGGTCGCTCGGCGGCATGCGCAACGCTGATGGCGGCAAGGCAGTGCTCGTGTGACGAACCTCGACCTGACCTGACTCCATCCCCGCATAGCTCGGCGCCATGAGTTGCCGAAGGCACATCCGTAGGGCCGGAGCATCATGTTATTGGCGGCTGCTTGCGGCTTGGAACCGCAGGCTGAAGGGAAGCAGCCCACGCGCGAGGAGCGCGCCCACTGCTCCACGTCGAATCCAGTGACCGCCTGACTCAGGCAGTCAGGCAGTCAGGCAGTCAGCTGCGAGTGGAATCTCTATGAAGAGACCGACCGTATCAGCCTCGACGCGCATCGCCGCCACGACCGTATTCAACAGGAACGGATTGGTAGCCTGCTCGTTGGTCACTATGCGCTGGGTCAGCTTGATCGCCTGGTGGGCGTGGTAAACCGCTATCAGTATCTCGTTGAGGTTCAGGCGACGAAGCTCGACGCGGTATCCGGCGAGGCCATGGCCCAGTGCGCGTCCTGCGCTTTCCAGTCCGTTTTTCACAGTAGATCCTTGGACCCTTGCGGTCCGGGGTAATAATTCGAACGAAATAATAGCACCTAGCCACCACCCGAATTGAGCAGGTCATCACCGTTTCGACACCACTGGCCTATGAGATCCGCCACGCCAGGCTAAGCCCTCGCCCGCAACGGCTGTGCATGGCTCAGGCCGGCCACGGAATAGCTCTGCCTGGACGCCAACTGGCGACATCTCGGCGCGCAGGACCAGGGTGCCGACCTGCAACGACGCTCAAAGGAGCCTGCAGGGGGCGCATAGGCTCCTGAAAAACCTGCAGAACCATCAGGTGCGCAATACGGCTTGCCGAACTCGACGTACTGCCCTGCGTCTCGCTCCCCGGTACCCTCCGTTCAGGAAACGATTCAGCACGGATCGCTGCTCGCAGTCGACGTGACCAGGCCCAGGACAGCGCCCGGCGCTCCCTCCGCCAACAGCCGTTTACCTGCTCCAGCTACCGCTTCGACCATGGTCGGTAAAGTCAACATCGGGCAGCTCAAAGGTCTTGTTTTGCGCAAGCCAGTCTGAGACCATCCATCGCTGTCAGGTGAGGCTGTCTCTACAAAGCGGCTCACCTGTCGAGAACCTGGAGTACATCAGGGCCAGCTTTCGCGGCATGGGTTTCTCCTCGTTTCAAAACTGTCGTCCTTTGGACAACAACGTCATCTTATTCAAGGAGAAATCCATGTCTACTCGCCAAACTGGCACCGTCAAGTGGTTCAACGACGAGAAAGGCTTCGGCTTCATCACTCCCCAGAGCGGTCCGGACGTGTTCGTTCACTACCGTTCCATTCAGGGTAACGGCTTCAAGAGCCTGCAAGAAGGCCAGGCTGTTTCCTTCCTGGTCGTGCAAGGCCAGAAAGGCCTGCAGGCCGATGAGGTGCAGGTGATCTAATCACCCGCCTTATCGAAAAAGCCCAACCCCCGGTTGGGCTTTTTTTTTGCGCGGACGTTGGCCCCTGCCAGCTTTCGCTATCGCCACCTAGGGATGAGGTGCGTTTCATGAAGACTCTCGCTGCCCTGCTCTGCCTGCTTCTGCTCGCCGGTTGCGCCGCCTTTCCCGGTGACGAACTCTCTTCCCAGCCATTCCGCACGTCCCTGAGCGCGCCACCACAGCGGCCCAATGTGCTGGTGGAATTCAATTTCTATCGTGGCACTGTCGAGGACGCCAAGGA
This sequence comes from Pseudomonas sp. SORGH_AS_0199, assembly GCF_031453735.1. Classification (NCBI taxonomy): domain Bacteria; kingdom Pseudomonadati; phylum Pseudomonadota; class Gammaproteobacteria; order Pseudomonadales; family Pseudomonadaceae; genus Pseudomonas; species Pseudomonas sp. SORGH_AS_0199. The sequence goes on along the minus strand of NZ_JAVJAE010000001.1, from coordinate 2,328,274 downwards.
GGCGACGTCGATCGCCGTCGCCCGTGAAGGCCTGAAGCCCCGGCTGCGCGAGATCCTGGCAGGCTCCGGACTGTTCGACCGCATCACCCTGGTGCCGGAACCCGGCAGACCCGACGACGCCCTGCTGCGCCTCAAGCTCTACAACAGCACCTCCTACGCCGCCGCCATCGCCAGTGGCCTGATCACCGGCGCCACCTTCTTTCTCGTCCCGGGAACCGCCAGGGACGACTATGTGCTGACCGCCGAATGGATCGCGCCGGGAAGCGGACCGTCCACCCGCGTGCGCAACGCCAGCTCGGTGCGCACCTGGATGGGGGTGTGGTTCCTGCCCCTGGCCGCCAGCCATCAGGCCGGGACCGCCATCGAGGAATCCTTCGCCCGCCAGGTCAACGAAGCCCTGCGCCAGCTGCAGAACGCCGGCGTGTTCGCTGACCACTCCTCGCCCCAGGGGAACGGCGAAACGTCTGCGCCGGTCACACCTTGACCGGCAATCACGTAGACGAGGATCCCATGGCCGAAGAAAAGCGCAAAGCCGACGAACGCGAACTGCCCAAGGACGAAAAGCCCCTGCGCACCGAGCACGCCAAGACCGACGACGGGCGCGATCCGCCTTCGCCTAACAGTCCGGACCGTACCAAGGACGCCACCGGCTACAACTGATCCCGCCTTTCCGGAAACGACTGCTGCGGCGGTCGTTTCTTTATCCGCGCCCTGCCCCTTGGGGTTGGCTCGCCCCTCCCTCCTTACTGCATAATGCCCACACTCCGACGTCTATCGGCCACTTTTCTCTTCAACTAGGCCGATACCCTGCCAAGGTGTGTGTCCCGATGCGAAAGACCTTCCGATCTCTGGGCCTGCTGCTGAGCTGCTGCGCCCTGGGCTTTTCCCTGCCCGTCAATGCCGATACCTCCTACCTGCCGCCGCGAATCGAAAAGGCGATGCAGACCAACAAGATTCCCGGCAGCGACCTGTCGCTGGTGATGCTGCCCCTCGATGGCCCGGGCGAGAACGACTACTACAATGCCGACGTCTCGGTGAATCCGGCTTCGACCATGAAGCTGATCACCACCTTTGCCGCCCTGGAACTGCTGGGTCCCACCTATCAGTGGAAGACCGAGTTCTATACCGACGGCACGCTCAAGGACGGCATCCTCAACGGCAATCTCTACCTCAAGGGTGGCGGCGATCCCAAGCTGAACATGGAGCGGCTGTGGCTGCTCATGCGTGATCTGCGCGCCAATGGCGTGCTGGAAGTCACCGGTGACCTGGTGCTGGATCGCGGTCGCTTCGTGAAACCCAATCTGCCGGCCTTCAACGACGATGGCGAAGACGAGAACAAGACCTTCCTGGTCGGTCCGGACTCGCTGCTGGTCAATCTCAAGTCGGTGCGCATGGTGGTCCGCTCGGCCGATGGCCGGGTCAGCGTCTCCATGGATCCGCCGCTGACCAACGTCAACATCGACAACCAGATGCGCGCCACCGGCAAGAGCGGTTGCCCGGCCTGGCCCGAAGTGCGCTTCAATCCGGTGCCTCAGGCCGATGGCAGTACCAGCCTCATCGTCAGCGGCCAGTTGCCGGACGGTTGCAACGCCCAGAGCTATCTGTCGCTGCTCGATCATCCTGCCTATACCGCCGGCGCGGTCCGGGCCATCTGGCAGGAACTGGGTGGCAGCATCAAGGGCCGTACCCGCGAGGGCAGCGTGCCGCGCAATGCCGAGCTGCTCGCCCGGGCCTTCTCGCCCGATGTGGTGGAGATCATTCGCGACATAAACAAGTACAGCAACAACACCATGGCCCAGCAGCTGTTCCTCTCCATCGGGGCGCAATTCCGCACCTCGGCGGATGCCGACGACAGCAAGGCGGCGCTGCGGGTCATCCGCTCGTGGCTGGCGCGCAAGGGCATCAATGCCAGTCACCTGATCATGGAGAACGGCTCCGGCCTGTCCCGGACCGAGCGGGTCAGTGCCCGGGAGATGGCGGAGATCCTGCGCGCCGCCTGGCAGAGTCCCTACGGCCCGGAGTTCATCTCTTCACTGCCGCTGGCCGGCATGGACGGCACCCTGCGCAAGCGCATGAAGAATTCACCGCTGACCGGCCAGGCCCACATGAAGACCGGCACCCTGAACAATGTACGGGCCCTGGCGGGCTTCGTCCGGGACGCCAACGCGCGCAACTGGGTGGTGGTCGCCATTCTCAACAGCAGCCGCCCCTGGGGAGCTTCGTCGATCCTGGACGAGGTGGTGCTGGACCTCTATCAGCGCAGCCGCCAGGACGGCGCGGTCGCCAACTGACGCGCAAAACAAAACCGGCGCCTGCTTGCGCAGACGCCGGTTTTGTTTACCACACTCGGCAAGGCAGGCCGGAAAGCCGACGTTACCGCGCTGCACCGCATTGGGCAAGAACTTTGTCCCACGCACCCTTGTGGGGCATTTTCAGGCCTTTGACGGGCTAGATCATGCCGAGCAAGAGCAGTACCAGCAGGACGACCAGGATGGCGCCCACGATACCGGACGGGCCATAGCCCCAGCTGCGCGAATGCGGGAATACCGGAAGTCCGCCGATGAGCAGGACCAGCAGTACCAGAACCAGGATGGTCGAGAGAGTCATCTGCCATTCTCCATGAAGGCCAGGGGTCGACCGTCGCCGTAACAGCTTGATACGAAGCAACGGGCCTATTCCATGGACCCGCGCCAGCGACGGAAAATCCCGACGTCGTCAGGTAACTCCGGCTGCCCATGCCAAGTCGGTGTTTTCACGCCCAAAAGAAAGCCCGGATCAGAGATCCGGGCTTGGTCTTGTCGCAGATATCTGTCAGTGCGAGACGGCGCCGCTGGCACCCAGACCGGTCTGGGATCTGACGAACTGCGGATAGAAGCGCGCACGCTCTTCTTCGCCAGCCGCCGACTTGTCGGTGATGGAGAAGAACCAGATACCGATGAAGGCCACGGCAATGGAGAACAGCGCCGGGTATTCATAGGGGTAGATCGGCTTGGCATGACCGAGGATGGTCACCCAGATGGTCGGGCCGAGCACCATCAGGGCCACTGCGGTGATCAGGCCGAGCCAGCCACCGATCATGGCGCCACGAGTGGTCAGCCGCTTCCAGTACATCGAAAGCAGCAGGATGGGGAAGTTGCAGCTGGCGGCGATGGAGAACGCCAGGCCCACCATGAAGGCGATGTTCTGCTTCTCGAAGAGGATTCCCAGGGCGATGGCGACGACGCCCAGCGCCACGGTGGTCATCTTGGAGACGCGGATCTCGTCCTTCTCGTTGGCCTTGCCCTGCTTGATCACGCTGGCGTAGAGGTCATGGGAGACCGCCGAAGCACCGGCCAGGGTCAGACCGGCGACCACCGCGAGGATGGTGGCAAAGGCCACCGCCGAGATGAAGCCCAGGAAGATGCTGCCACCCACGGCGTTGGCCAGGTGCACCGCCGCCATGTTGTTGCCACCCAGCAGGGCGCCGGCGGCGTCCTTGAACGCCGGGTTGGTGCTGACCAGCAGGATGGCGCCAAAGCCGATGATGAAGGTCAGGATGTAGAAATAGCCGATGAAGCCGGTAGCGTAGAACACGCTCTTGCGGGCTTCCTTGGCGTCACTGACGGTGAAGAAGCGCATCAGGATGTGCGGCAGGCCGGCGGTGCCGAACATCAGCGCCAGACCCAGGGAGAAGGCCGAGATCGGATCCTTCACCAGACCGCCGGGACTCATGATGGCCTCGCCCTTCGGATGCACGGCGATGGCTTCGGCGAACAGGCGGTTGAAGTCGAAGCCGACGTGCTTCATCACCATGAAGGCCATGAAACTGGCACCGGACAGCAGCAGCACCGCCTTGATGATCTGTACCCAGGTGGTGGCCAGCATGCCGCCGAAGAGCACATAGAGCACCATCAGGATACCCACCAGCACCACGGCGATGCTGTAGTCCAGGCCGAACAGCAGCTGGATCAGCTTGCCGGCACCGACCATCTGGGCGATCAGGTAGAGGGCGACCACCACCAGCGACCCGCAGGCGGACAGGGTACGGATGTCCTTCTGCTTGAGGCGATAGGAGGCCACGTCGGCGAAGGTGTACTTGCCCAGGTTGCGCAGGCGCTCGGCGATCAGGAACAGGATGATCGGCCAGCCCACCAGGAAGCCGATGGAATAGATCAGGCCGTCGTAGCCGGAGGTGAACACCAGGGCGGAGATGCCCAGGAAGGAGGCGGCCGACATGTAGTCACCGGCGATCGCCAGGCCATTCTGGAAACCGGTGATGCGTCCACCGGCGGCGTAGTAGTCGGCGGCAGAGCGATTGCGCTTGGAAGCCCAATAGGTGATGCCCAGGGTGGCGCCGACGAAGGCCACGAACATCAGGATGGCGGAGACGTTCAGGGGTTGGCGCTGGACCGCGCCGCTGATGGCATCGGCGGCCCAGAGCGAAGGCGAGAGGGCCAGCAGCGCGGCGGTCAGGGAAAGACGTCTCATGGCTGCACCTCCCGGAGGATTTCCGCGTTGAGCCGATCGAATTCGCCATTGGCCCGGCGTACATAGATACCGGTCAGGACAAACGCCGAAAGGATCAGACCGACGCCCAGGGGAATGCCCCAGGTCATGGCGGTCTCCGCATGGATACGGGTGCCGAGGACCTTGGGGGCGAAGGCGATCAGGAGGATGAAGGCGGAATAGAGTCCGAGCATGATGGCCGAAAGCGTCCAGGCGAATCGCCCGCGTTTCGCCACCAGTTCCTGGAAACGCGGACTGGCTTCAATCCGCCGGTAGGTGCTGTCATTCATTATTGTTGTTCCTTACAGCATGACGGGAGCGTCGAGCTCTACTCTAGGCCCGCCCGGTAAGGCTTCCAGACGACTTTAGTCGTACCCCTCCACACCTCAGTAATCCCAGAGGCGACGCCAGCCCTGCAACGGGTGGTGACCCTCGCCATCGAGCACTGAAACGCTCGCTGTCATCCCCGCACTGAGGTGGATATCCGCCGGTACGTCGAGCAGTTCGATGCGCACCGGAATGCGCTGCGCCAGGCGTACCCAGTTGAAGGTCGGCTCGACGTTGGCCAGCAACTGGGCATCATTGGCCGCATTGCGATCGGTGATGCCGCTGCTGATGCTCGCCACCCGTCCCTGCAGCGGCGCTGCCTGGTTCATCAGGCGCACCCGTACCGCAGCGCCGGGGTGGATATGGGGGATCTTGGTTTCCTCGAAATAGGCCATGACGTAGAAGGAACGAGTATCCACCAGCGCCATCACCGCCTGGCCGGTCTGCACATAGTTGCCCTCGGCGAATCTGAGGTTGGTGATCCGCCCCTCCCGCGGCGCCAGCACCCGGCTGCGATCCAGGTTGATCTGGGCCAGGTTCACGTCGCTCAGGGCTTCCTGGTACTGGCTGCGGGCGACGGCGACATTGACCTGGGCGGTCTCGCGGTCCTCCGCGCTGATGGCACTGGTACCCAGGCGTTGGCGCCGGGCCGCCTCGCTTTCGCGCAGACGCAGTTGCTGCTGGCGCGTATCGGCCACCGCCTTGGCATGGTCGAGATTGGCCTGATAGCGCTGCTGGTCGATCTGCAGGAGCAGATCGCCGCGCTTTACCAGCTGGTTGTCCACCACTGCCAGGCGCGTCACCCAGCCCGACACGTCGGGCGCCACCACCACCACGTCCGCCCGTACCCGCGCATCGCGGGTCCAGGGGGTGTAGAGGTAGAAATGCCACAGCCAGGTACCGGCCAGGATGGCGAGCAGTACCACGCTCAGGGTTATCGCCACACGCAGGGTCTTGTGCATCGCCTTGGGGATCCTCTTGTCAGGGGGCTCAGGTGGCCAGGACAGCGACGAGGCCGGCCAGCCAGAGCACGAACAGCGCACAGCCGAACAGGGCGCTGTGCCACAGATGGCGGCCGAGGCCGCTGCGCTGCAGCAGCCACAGCGACAGCGCCGTCAGCAGTAGCGCCAGAACGCCATAGACGAACAGCGGCCCCAGATAGACCCCGCCGATGGCCCATTCATGCAGATTCATCCGCGCCCTCCTCCGCTACCGCTTTCAGACAACAGCCACGCCAGGTCTGCTGGAGCTGGCCGATGGCGCCGCGCGCCAGGCGATGCGGCTCATCGTCGGGGGCCTGGCCCAGCGCCACGCGCAGGCGCTGGGCCGCCGTGTCCAGCGCGTCCGGCTGCAGGTCATCGAAGCCGACCGCCAGTTGCTCGGCGAAGCGCCCGAGAAAGGCATCCCGCGCCCGTGCCACTTCGCCCCGGGCACCTGCCAGGCAGGCGCGCAGGTGCAGCAGTTCATTGCCCAGATCGAGCGCCAGCAGGCCCCGCTCCCAGCGGCCGCGTTCGCTGGCCGACAACTGCTCGATATGCCGCGCCAGCAGCAACAGGCGATCCGCCATCCGGCCGCCGAACCAGGTCTCGGCATTGGCCAGGGGGACCGTGGTCAGCCGCTGCAGGTCGTGGGTGGTGGCCTCGAGGATCCGGCGACTGGTGCGCCGCGGCGTGCGCAGACTGATCAGGCGGAACATGAGCACGGCCGAACCGACGCCGATCAGCAGACTCTGCAGCTGGTTGAGCAAGGCACCCATCTCCACCTGGCCGTGGTTGTTGGGCGAGACCAGCACCAGCAGATGGATGGCGAAGGCCGTCGCTGTTCCCACCACGCTGGGAGGCCCGGCCATCCCCAGGGCGGCAAAGAACAGCGGCACCCCCAGCACCAGGCACAGCAGCGGATAGCCGCTGATCTGCGGCAGCAGCACCTGGCTGATCAGGATGGCGACCGGCGCCGCATAGAGAATGCCCCGCAGGAAACCGAGGCCGATGGCGGCAGCGTTGTCGCGATTGGCGAACAGGCTGCAGATGACGCCGGCCATCAGCATGGCACCTGGCGCGGACGGCCAGGCACTGGCCAGCCAGAACACCCCAACGGCCAGCAACGCACAGGCGCTGCGCAGCCCATAGAGCAGCGCCGTCTGGACATCGCGATGGCGGGCCAGCGCCGAAGGCGCCACGGCGCTGAGCCGGGCCGTATGGACGCTGTCCAGAGCGCGGCCGGCGAGCAGGATCTTGTCCAGCAGGATGGCGAAACGGGCCAGCAGGTAGCGCTGGTCGTTGTCGAGTTGCGGCGAGGTGCCGGCAGCCTCTCGCAGACGCTGCAGGAGGGCTTCCAGGGCCGGAGCCTGGGTGTCGGCCAGGGTCGTGAGCAGTTCGTCGCGCCAGGGCTGCAGGACGGCCCTCCGCGGCTCGTCCAGGCCACGCCACTGGCGCATGGCGCCGCGAGCGGTCCGCAACAGGCTGAGCAGGTCCCGCGACAGCAGCCCCAACGCCCTGGCGCGCTGCCGGCCGCGCTGGCCTTCGAACCAGGCGTGATCGCGCTGGGCATCCACCGCCACCACCTGGCCGAGCATGGCCAGCAGTCCCTGGGTGGCATCCTGGGCGTCGGCCAGCTCCGCCCGGGCGGCAGCCACGCCCTGTTCCCAGGTGCGGCGTGCCTGGACAGCCAGATTCTGCTCCACCCGTTGCGGCCAGAACAGCGCACTCACCGCCGAGGCCACGACGATACCCAGGCAGATCTCGGTACAGCGGGCCACCGCCTGATCGAACACCGTCAGCGGATGGGCGATGGCGGGCAGGCCGATGATGGCGACCGTATAGCCGGCCAGCACGAAGCCATAGGCGACGTGATTGCGCAGCAGGGTCGAGGCCGCCGTGCACAGCGCCATCCAGCCGGCCAGCGCGAGCAGGAACAGCCAGGGCGTCTGGGCGAAGAAGCCCATCAGCACCACCGCCATGCAGGTGCCGACGAGGGTGCCGAGCAGGCGGAACAATCCCTTGGCCAGCACCATGCCGGACAGCGGCTGGGAGACGATCATCACCGTCATGCAGGCCCAGACCGGTTGTTCGAGACTGAAGCGAAAGGCCAGCCAGAGCGCCAGTCCGGCGGCGAACAGGGTCTTGCCGGCAAAGAGGAGCGCCGTCGGCGTGGGAGCGAGAAAGACCGTCCAGGGTAGACGCACGTCGGCTCTTGGATTGCGAGGGATCCAGCATAGGCCGCGCGGCCCAGGCGAAGTTCCAGCGGTTATGCCGGACGAAAAAAAGGCGACCCGGGGTCGCCTGAAGTGCCTTGCGTGCTCGAGCGACGACGCTCCGTCGTCACCACTCCCTGCAGACTAGCCGAGTTGCAGCCGCCGCTCTTGATCGAGATCAAGGTTTGCCGGGTTTTGTCCGGTCATGCCAAGCAGGCGGTCGATCAGGGCGCAATCGGATTCGCGCCGCACCTGGGCGAACAGGGCCGCAGCCTCGGGATAGCTGCGCGTCAGCATGCCAAGCCACTGCTTGAGGCGTCCCGGGGCATAGCGCGGTGCCAGCTTGCGTTGCGCCATGCTCCAGAAGCGCTGCACCCGCGGCAGGATCTCGGCCCAGCTCTGCGGGACGGCCTCTTCTCCGCGTACGGCAGCGGCGATCTGTAGCGCCAGGTCCGGTCGCGAGACCAGACCGCGCCCCAGCATCACCGAGGCCTGGCCGCTGACGCTGCGACAGCGCCAGTAGTCGTCCAGGGTCCAGATCTCGCCATTGGCCAGCACCGGCACGGACACCCGGTCAGCCACCCGCGCCACCCACTCCCAATGCGCCGGCGGACGATAACCCTCGACCTTGGTCCGCGCATGGACCACCAGTTGCGCCGCGCCCCCCTCCGCCAGCGCCTCGGCGCAGGCCAGGGCGCCGTTCGGGCTGTCATAGCCCAGGCGCATCTTGGCGGTGACCGGAATGTGCGCCGGAACGGCCTGGCGCACGCTCTCGACAATGCGGTTGAGCAGCTCCGGCTCCTTGAGCAGCACCGCTCCGCCGCGGGACTTGTTGACGGTCTTGGCCGGGCAGCCGAAGTTGAGATCGATCACTGGCGCGCCCAGGGTGCAGGCAAAGGCCGCGTTGTCCGCCAGGCAGGCCGGATCCGAGCCCAGCAGTTGCACCCGCATGGGCGTACCGGATGGCGTGCGCGCGCCCTCCTCCAGCTCCGGTGCCAGCTTGGCGAAGGCCGCCGCCGGCAGCAGCCGATCACAGACGCGGATGAATTCGCTCACGCACCAGTCGAGTCCACCCACCTCGGTCAGCAGTTCGCGCAGGATGTCGTCGACGAGACCCTCCATGGGCGCCAGGGCGATCTCCATGCTCAGAGGTCCTCGCCAGGGAGCGCCTGGCCATAGCCAACCAGGAATTCGGGTGGCATGCGCCTGGGTTTGCCGGAGGACAGCTCGATGCAGACGAAGGTCGTCCGGGCGCGCAGCAGGGTCACGCCATCGGCGGGGCGCTGCAGCTGGAATTGCCGGGTCATGCGCAGGCGTCGATCCCAGTCCACCAGCCAGGTGCCCAGCACCAGCTCATCATCCTGGTAGCCACTGCTGAGGTAGTCGATCTCGTGGCGCACCACGGCCATGGCGCGATCCAGGCGCTGGAAGGTGGCCAGATCCAGACCCAGGGCCGCCGAGTGCTGCCAGGCGCACTGTTCTAGCCAGCTGACGTAGACGGCGTTGTTGGCATGGCCCAGGCCGTCGATGTGCTCGGCGCCGATGCGCAGCGGCAGGAGATGGGGAGTCGGTCTGTCCCACTGCATGAAGAGACCCTCTCGCGGGCAAGGTCGAAAGACGGGAAGCCGGACCGATACGAAACCGGTCAGGTCACCGGTCGCGGATACTGGCACGAATCCACGGGCAATAAAAAAGGGCCTGCATCGCTGCAGGCCCTTCTTCATGTTTGGCGCACTCGGGAGGATTCGAACCTCCGACCGCTCGGTTCGTAGCCGAGTACTCTATCCAGCTGAGCTACGAGTGCGTTTCGGTGAGTTTAACCAGGACACCGCTGGTACTGCTGAAGCCAGAGGCTTCGTCGATTTGGCGCACTCGGGAGGATTCGAACCTCCGACCGCTCGGTTCGTAGCCGAGTACTCTATCCAGCTGAGCTACGAGTGCGTTGAAGCTGCGTATTCTAGCTTCCGTTTCTGACGTGTCAAGCAAATTTGCTTGTTTATCAGGTACTTACCAATCGGTCAGTACAGCGGAGCCAGTTTGAAGCAAATGGCGGTGAGGGAGGGATTCGAACCCTCGACACCCTTTTGAGGTGTACTCCCTTAGCAGGGGAGCGCCTTCGGCCACTCGGCCACCTCACCGCAACGGGGCGAAACTATATCGAAGGTTTGCCCGTTTGCAAAGAGAAAAATTCAAAAAAAATCAGTGGTTTGGTTCTTGGTCCTTTTCCTTCTGGATGCGCTGATAGATTTCCTCGCGATGAACCGCGACTTCCTTGGGTGCATTGACGCCGATGCGGACCTGGTTGCCCTTGACTCCCAGTACCGTCACGGTGACTTCATCACCCACCATCAGGGTCTCACCAACCCGACGAGTCAAAATAAGCATTCCATTCTCCTTAAGCTTTTAACTCAGTCTGCACGTATGAACCGAAACGATCCCTGAATGGACCTTCTAGTCGCTATTGACCTCTGTCCATGCAAGTAAAGTTCCGTAGAACCCGCGTCAGATGAGGTCCCTGTGGCAGAGACCTCATCTGACCGGTCACTCGGCGCCGCGTGCGGGGGCGTCGAGCTCGAAAGCGGTATGCAGGGCACGGACGGCCAGTTCGAGGTATTTCTCCTCGATGACCACCGATACCTTGATCTCGGAGGTGGAGATCATCTGGATGTTGATGCTCTCCTTGGCGAGGGCTTCGAACATCTGGCTGGCCACACCGGCATGGGATCTCATGCCCACGCCAACGATGGAGACCTTGGCGATCTTGGTGTCGCCGACGGACTCCCGGGCACCGATCTCGACGCCGGTGCGCTTGAGGATCTCCAGGGCCGCCTGGTAGTCGTTGCGGTGCACGGTGAAGGTGAAGTCGGTGGTGTTATCGTGCGCGACGTTCTGCACGATCATGTCGACTTCGATGTTGGCCGCACTGATCGGGCCGAGGATCTTGAAGGCCACGCCGGGGGTATCCGGCACACCGCGAATGGTCAGCTTGGCTTCGTCACGGTTGAAGGCGATGCCGGAGATGATCGGCTGTTCCATGGATTCCTCTTCATCAAGGGTAATGAGGGTGCCCGGACCCTCCTGAAAGCTGTGCAGCACGCGCAGCGGCACGTTGTATTTACCGGCGAATTCCACCGAGCGGATCTGCAGCACCTTGGAGCCGAGGCTGGCCATTTCCAGCATTTCCTCGAAGGTGATCTTGTCCAGGCGCTGGGCCTGGGGCACCACGCGCGGATCGGTGGTGTAGACGCCGTCGACGTCGGTGTAGATCTGGCACTCATCGGCCTTCAGCGCGGCCGCCAGGGCCACGCCGGTGGTGTCGGAGCCACCACGGCCCAGGGTGGTGATGTTGCCCTGCTCGTCGACACCCTGGAAGCCGGCCACGACCACGACCTTGCGCGCCTTGAGGTCGGCGCGGATGCGGGCGTCGTCGATCTGCTGGATGCGTGCCTTGGTGTGCGCGCTGTCGGTAAGGATGCGCACCTGGCTGCCCGTGTAGGAAACCGCCTGGACGCCGCGCTTGAGCAGCGCCATGGTCAGCAAGCCGATGGTGACCTGCTCGCCGGTGGAAACCATGACATCCAGCTCGCGCGGATCGGGTTGCTCCATGATTTGCTTGGCGAGGCCGATCAGGCGATTGGTCTCGCCGCTCATGGCCGACACCACCACCACGATCTGGTCGCCTGCCTCATGGAAGCGTTTCACCTTGTCGGCGACCTGCTCGATACGCTCCACCGTACCCACCGAGGTACCGCCGAATTTCTGTACGATCAATGCCATTGCTTGCTGCCCGTCCGCAGAAAAATCTGATTCAAGTTGTTGAGGGAGGAAGCGGGCCGCCCTCCCCGGCGACCCGAGCCCGTTCATAATCTGCTGCGCGTCGGCCAAACGGCGTTGGGATTGCTTTCGGAATGCTCATTTACCATTCGTAAACTCGAACGCGAGTCCGATCCGCTTCCTCAAGCACTTCCGCCTTGTTTGGCTCTAGCTCGCGAGATTATGGCTCCTATAGGCTTTCCTCGGCGTACTGGCCGGCACAGGCCAGGGCCGCTTCGAGCTGGCTGGCATCGGTGCCGCCGCCCTGGGCCATGTCCGGACGACCGCCGCCCTTGCCACCGACCACGGCCGCGGCGCGCTTCATCAGCTCGCCGGCCTTGAGCCTGGCGGTCAGGTCGGCGGTGACGCCGGCCACCAGCACCACCTTGCCGTCGGCTTCGCCACCCAGCAGGATCATGCCGCTGCCGAGCTTGTTCTTGAGCTGGTCGACCAGCGCCAGCAGCGCCTTGCCGTCGAGACCGTCGAGGCGCGCGGTGAGCACCTTGGCGCCCTTGACGTCCTGCGCCTGGTCCACCAGGTCACCGGCCGAGGCACTGGCGGCCTTGGCCTTGAGCTGCTCGATTTCCTTTTCCAGCTGACGATTGCGCTCGACCAGCGCGGCCAGCTTGTCCAGCACGTTGTCGCGACTGCCCTTGAGCAGGCTGGCGGCTTCGCGCAGCTGCTCCTCGGCGCCATTGAGGTAGGCCAGGGCCGCGGTGCCGGTGATGGCCTCCACGCGGCGCACGCCGGAGGCCACGCCGCCTTCGCTGACCAGCTTGAGCAGGCCGATGTCGCCGGTCTGGGCCACGTGGGTGCCGCCGCACAGCTCGACGGAGAACTCACCGCCCATGCCGACCACGCGCACCACGTCGCCGTACTTCTCGCCGAACAGCGCCATGGCGCCGCGGGCCTTGGCTTCGTCGATAGCCATGACCTCGGTGGTCACCGCGCTGTTCTTGCGGATCTCTTCGTTGACGATGGTCTCGATGCGCTTGAGCTCCTCGGGCTTGATGGCCTCGAAGTGGCTGAAGTCGAATCTCAGGCGCTGGTCGTTGACCAGGGAGCCCTTCTGATGGACATGATCGCCCAGCACCTGGCGCAGCGCGGCGTGCAGCAGGTGGGTACCGGAGTGGTTCAGGGCGATGCCCTGGCGACGGCTGGCGTCGACCTGGGCCATGAGCGCGGTGCCGACGTTGAGGCTGCCCCTGGTCACCACGCCATGGTGCAGGAAGGCGCCCTGGGTCTTGGTGGTGTCGCGCACGGCAAAGCCGACGCCGGCGCTTTCCAGGGTACCGGTATCACCGACCTGGCCACCGGATTCACCGTAGAACGGCGTCTGGTCGAGGATGACCACGCCCTCCTCGCCTTCGGCCAGGCTGTCCACCGGCTGACCGGCACGGTACAGGGCGACGATGGTGCCCGAGGCGCTGGTGGTGTCGTAGCCGAGGAAGCGGGTTTCGCCCTCGACCTTGACCAGGCTGTTGTAATCCACACCAAAGGCACTGGCGGAACGGGCGCGCTCGCGCTGGGCTTCCATCTCGCGCTCGAAACCGGCCTCGTCGAGGTTGAGGTTGCGCTCGCGGGCGATGTCGTTGGTCAGGTCGACCGGGAAGCCGTAGGTGTCATAGAGCTTGAACACCACGTCACCGGGGATGGTGTCGCCCTGCAGTTGCGCCAGATCCTGCTCGAGGATCTTCAGACCCTGCTCCAGGGTCTTGGCGAACTGCTCTTCCTCGGTGCGCAGCACGCGCTCGATGTGCGCCTGCTGCTGGATCAACTCGGGATAGGCCTGGCCCATTTCGGCCACCAGGGCGGCGACGATTTTGTGGAAGAAGGTGCCCTTGGCGCCCAGCTTGTTGCCATGACGGCAGGCGCGACGAATGATGCGCCGCAGCACGTAGCCGCGGCCTTCATTGGACGGCAGCACGCCGTCGGCGATCAGGAAGCTGCAGGAGCGGATGTGGTCTGCCACCACCTTGAGCGACGGGGCGTCGTCATTGGCGCAGCCGATGGCCTCGGCCGAAGCCGCCAGGAGTTGCTGGAACAGGTCGATCTCGTAGTTCGAATGCACGTGCTGCAGCACCGCGCTGACCCGCTCCAGGCCCATGCCGGTGTCGACGCTGGGCGCCGGCAGCGGATGCAGGACGCCATCGGCGGTGCGGTTGAACTGCATGAAGACGTTGTTCCAGATCTCGATGTAGCGATCGCCGTCTTCTTCCGGGGAGCCGGGCGGGCCGCCCCAGATCTCGGCACCGTGGTCGAAGAAGATTTCGGTGCAGGGGCCGCAGGGACCGGTGTCGCCCATGGTCCAGAAGTTGTCCGAGGCATAGGGGGCGCCCTTGTTGTCGCCGATGCGCACCATCTGCGCCTCGGGCACCCCGACTTCCTTGGTCCAGATGTCGTAGGCCTCGTCATCGGTGGCATAGACGGTGACCCAGAGCTTTTCCCGGGGCAGACCCAGCCACTGGGGCGAGGTGAGGAATTCCCAGGCGAAGGTGATGGCGTCGCGCTTGAAATAGTCGCCGAAGCTGAAGTTGCCCAGCATCTCGAAGAAGGTGTGGTGACGCGCCGTGTAGCCGACGTTCTCCAGGTCGTTGTGCTTGCCGCCCGCGCGCACGCACTTCTGGCTGGTGGCGGCGCGGGTGTAGCTGCGCTTTTCCATGCCGAGGAAGCAGTCCTTGAACTGATTCATCCCGGCGTTGGTGAACAGCAGGGTCGGATCGTTCGCGGGGATCAGCGAACTGGAGGCGACCCGGGTGTGCCCCTTCTCTTCGAAGAAGCGGAGGAAGGCTTCGCGGATTTCGGCGCTTTTCATATTCATTCCAGACAATGGGCTTTTCGACGCGCGTGACGGGCATCCGACTGGATCGCAGACGAGACGAACGGAGCGGGCGCCGCAGACGCGGCACGTGCGGAAAACGGACACGCATGTCTGGGAGTATATCGACGCCCGCGCCCCGGTGTCGCCCCGGTTGCGCAGGAAAAACGTCGTCGGAAGACTTAGCGGCGGCGGTAGGCGGAGAAAGCGGCGATAACCGTCTCGATATCGGCGGCGCTGACGTCCAGATGGGTGACCAGCCGCAGGCGTGCTGCCGGACTGATGCGGATGCCACGCTCGGCCAGGAAGGCATGCAGCGCGGGCGCCTCGTCGCCCAGGGCGAGATAGACCATGTTGGTCTGCACCGGCTCCACCTGATAGCCGAGCTCGGCCAGGGCGGTGCCGAGTTGCGCCGCGTGGGCGTGGTCCTCGGCCAGCCGCTCGACCTGGTGATCGAGGACATGCAGGCCGGCGGCCGCGAGGATGCCAGCCTGGCGCATGCCACCGCCCACCACCTTGCGCCAGCGCCGCGCCTTGGCGATGAGCGCGGCCTCGCCGCAGAGCACCGAACCCACCGGGGCGCCGAGGCCCTTGGACAGGCAGACCGACACCGAGTCGAAATGCTGGCTGATCTCGCGCACCGGTACGCCGAGCTTGACCGCGGCGTTGTACAGCCGCGCGCCATCCAGGTGCAGGGCCAGGCCGTGCTCCCGGGTGAAGGCCCGCGCCGCCGCCAGATAGGCCAGTGGCAGGACCTTGCCGTGCATGGTGTTTTCCAGCGCCAGCAGCCGGGTGCGGGCGAAATGGAAGTCATCGGCCTTGATGTAGCTGCGCACCAGGTCGAGGTCGAGACTGCCGTCGGCGGCCATCTCGATGGGCTGCGGCTGGATGGAACCGAGCACGGCGGCGCCGCCGCCCTCGTACTTGTAGGTATGGGCCTGCTGGCCGACCAGGTATTCGTCGCCCCGCTCGCAGTGCGCCAGCAGGCCGAGCAGGTTGCTCATGGTACCGCTGGGCACGAAGAGTCCTGCTTCCAGACCGAGATCGCCTGCCAGACGTTGCTCCAGGCGAGTGACCGTGGGGTCTTCGCCGTAGACGTCATCGCCGAGTTCGGCGGCCAGCATGGCCTGGCGCATGGCCGGCGTGGGCTGGGTGACGGTGTCGCTGCGCAGATCGATCAAGCGTTAGCTCCTTATGCGGGGACCACGATGAGTCCGGCCCGCAGGCCGACGGCGACCTTGGGATTGGGGAAGATGATGCGCGCCTCGGCTTCGTCGACGATCCAGCGCTCGCTGCCGTCTTCGGCCAGCAGCGAGCCCTGGCGCAGCGGCGAGAAGTTGGCAACGTCGTCGGCCAGGTGCAACTGGAAGCGCGGACTGGACTTGTACACCTGGCGCGCCACACGGAATCTCAGCAGCGAGGAATCCGCTGGCGGCAGCTCGGCTTCGCGGCCCTCGACCAGGGCTTCCAGCAGCAGGCGCAGGCGACTCAGGTCGAGTTCGCTGTTCTCGCCGAAGGGCCGTGCCTGGCCCAGTTCCAGGGTCAGGGCCTCGGCCTGGCATTCGGCGTAGGTGTAGGCGCTGAAGGTGATGCCCGGCTTGTCGTAGAGCAGCACGGCCTCGATGCCGGCGGCTTCGAGGCGCTGCAGCTCGGCTTCCGAATGCTCGCGCCCGGCGCTCCAGGGATAGAGGGCGAAGCGCGGCAGCGCCGAGGCGCGCAGCGCGGTGTGCAGGTCGTAATGCAGGCGCGCCCGATCGGGCTTGCTGAAGAACTGCGCGGACAGGCGTTCCAGGTCGTTGGCGCGTTGCGCCTCGGAGCCCTCGGCCTGGGCATGGCGGCCATTGAAGAGGCGATTCAGATCCTGCTCGACATAACGGGTGCCTCGACGCATGGCGTCGGGATTGCCGTACATGAACAGCAGACGGCAGGCGGGACGCAGGGCGCCGCTGGCGATGCCGCTGAGCAACGCGTCGAGCAGCTCCATGGGCGCCGTCTCGTTGCCATGGATACCCGCGGAGAGCAGCAGGTCCATGCGGTTGTCGCGCGCCACCGGCGGGGTGACTTCCAGCACGCCTTCGGTCAACCAGTGGAGACGGGTGCCGTCGGCAGTCAGTTGAATCTTCTCGGTCGGCTCGCGGCCGGCCAGGGTCAGGTCCAGCAGGCGGCCAAGCGCCAACCGATAACGTTCAGATGCAGGCATGCTCTACTCCGCTGAGCGACGTGTCGGGGCTAGTGTGGCGCTTCAGAAGTTGTCTACACAATTTTGGCGGCGCTTTTTGTCCCCAAGCGACGTTGCCCCTCCTCGCCATAGCCCTGCTATGACTCGTCGCGGCGCCTTGCCCGGAGACAAAAATCACTCGCCAATTCTTGCGCGAACTTCCGGAACACCACACTAGATACTCAATGATCGTGGCCGCAACCGCAATCGGCGTCATGCACGTGATTCTCATCGCCTTCGTCGGCGAAGGTCTCCAGGGCGATGGACAGGCCCAGGGCATTGAGCGCCTGGGGACGCAGCACCAGGACCGGGGTCTGCTCCTCATCATCCTGGGAGTCGGCGAAGATGTTGAGACCGCCGCTGCCATCGGCTTCCAGCCAGAGGTCGCGACCGGCCAGGCGGATGGCCAGGCGCTGGACCTGCAGCGTCTGCTGCTCGTCGGCGGTGGGTTCGAGGATGAGATCGAGAAGGTGGCTCATGGGGGCTCCGGAGGTCAGGGCAATTGAAAGGGATAGACCGAGCCGAGACCCAGCAACTGGGTCAACTCGTCGAGGGCGGTGCGGACTTCGCCCAGCAACTGGGGATCGGCGAGATCCGCAGGTGTCAGGCGGTCGCGGTAGTGGCGATCCACCCAGTCGAGCAGTTGGGCATGCAGCGCCGGGGTGAAGCGCACCCCCGGATTCACCGCGACCAGCTCGTCCGCGGTGAGCGCCACGCGCAGGCGCAGGCAGGCGGGGCCACCGCCGTTCTGCATGCTCTGCTTGAGATCGAAGACCTTGACCTCATCCAGCGGGCCTGCGCCGCCGACCTGGGCCTGCAGATAGTCCCAGACCAGCGGATTCTGTCGGCACTCGTCGGGCACCACCAGCAATGCGCCCTGCCCTGGTCGATCCAGCAGCTGGCTGTTGAACAGATAGGAGCGCACGGCGTCACCGACGCTGATCTCGCTGCGCCGCACGCAGAGGCGTTGCAAGGTGGCACCGCGTCGGGCGAGCTTGGTTTGCAATTCGTCGAGCACGCGATCGCTGTCGAGGAAGGCATCCTCATGGTGGAACAGCACCTGGGCGTTGCCCACCGAGATGACGTCGTTGTGGAAGACGCCCTGGTCCACCACCGCCGGATTCTGCTGGGCGAACACCACGCCCTCCTCGCTCAGGCCATGCAGACGGGCGATGGCCTGGGAGGCTTCCAGGGTCTGCCGCGCCGGATAGCGATGGGGCTCGGGATAGCGCGGATCGAAGGCGCTGCGACCGAAGACGAAGAATTCCACGCCCGGGGCGCCGTGGTCGCGACTGAAGCGGGTGTGGTTGGCCGCGCCCTCGTCACCGAACTGGGCCACCGAGGGCAGCGGCGCATGGTGCTGGAAACGCGCGGGATCGCGAAACATCGCCTGGAGGATGCGCGCCGTGGTGCTGGGTTCGAGGCTGCGGTGAAACTTGCAGGCCAGGTTGGCTGGGGTGAAATGCACGCGGCCGTCGCGGGTGTCGGCGCTGGGGCTGACGGTGGCGGCGTTGGCTGTCCACATGGCCGAGGCGGAACTGGCGGAGAGCAGCAGCGGCAAGGCTTCGCGCGCCGCACTCTCCAGCACCTGGGCATCGCTGCCGGCGAACCCGAGGCGGCGCAGCGAGGCGATGTCGGGTCTTTCATGAGGGGCGAGCACACCCTGCTCGAAACCCAGCTCCATCAGCGCCTGCATCTTGGCCAGGCCCTGGCGCGCGGCCTCGCGCGGATTCGAGCACTGCTGCTTGCTGGCCTGGGACGCCACGTTGCCGTAGGACAGGCCGGCATAGTTGTGGGTCGGACCGACCAGGCCGTCGAAATTGACCTCCCGCGCGGCTGGGGCGAGTTGACTCATAGCTGTAGTCCTGGAGGCAGTTGGCTAGGCAGGGTCAGGGCGTCGCTTTCCAGCGAGGCGACCGGGAAGGCGCAGTAGTCCGCGGCGTAATAGGCGCTGGGTCGATGGTTGCCCGAGGCACCGACGCCGCCGAAGGGTGCGGCACTGGCCGCCCCGGTCAGGGGCCGGTTCCAGTTGACGATGCCGGCACGCACCCCCTGCCAGAAGCGTTCGTAGAGGGCCGGATCGTCGGCCAGCAGGCCGGCCGCCAGGCCAAAGCGAGTGGCGTTGGCAAGCGCCAGCGCCTCGTCGAAGTCGCCATAGCGCTGGACCTGCAACAGCGGCCCGAAGACCTCTTCATCGGGCAGGTCGGCGATCCCCGACACCTCGATGATCCCCGGCGTGAGCAGCGCTCGCTGGGGCGCCGGCTGCCGCAACTCCAGCAGTGCCCGGCCACCCTGCGCCAGGCGCTGGGCCTGAGTCTGCAGCAGGGCCTGGGCAGCGGCGAGGGAGATGACGGTGCCCATGAAGGGCGCCGGATCGGCGTCGAAGGGACCGGTGCTGAGCCCGGCACTGACACTCACCAGGCGCGCCAGCAGGGCATCGCCCCAGGCCCCCTGGGGGACGAGCAGGCGGCGGGCACAGGTGCAGCGCTGCCCGGCGGAGAGGAACGCCGACTGGACGATGGTCACCACAGCGGCATCCAGATCGGCCACCGGCGCCACCACCAGGGGATTGTTGCCGCCCATCTCCAGCGCCAGCAGTCGCTGCGGACGGTCCGCGTTGAGACGATGCAGTGCCGCACCGGTGGCGCTGGAGCCGGTGAAGAGGATGCCGTCCAGGCCCCGATGCGCGGCCAGGGCCTCGCCGGTGGTCCGACCGCCCTGCACGAGATTGAGCACCCCGGCCGGCAGCCCGGCGGCGATCCAGCATTCCAGGGTTAGGGCGGCGAAACGCGGCGTCAGCTCGCTGGGCTTGAACACCACCGTGTTGCCAGCCAGCAGCGCCGGGACGATATGGCCATTGGGCAGATGGCCGGGGAAATTGTAGGGACCGAAGACCGCCAGGACGCCATGCGGTCGATGGCGCGTGACGCTGCGGGCGTCCGCCACGCTAGCCGAACGCTCGCCGCTACGGGCCGCTTCGGCCTGGGCCGAGATGGCCACCTTGGCGATCATGCTGCCGAGCTCGGTATCGGCTTCCCACAGCGGTTTGCCGGTTTCCTCGGCCAAGGCCCGGGTCAGCGCGGCGCGGCGTTGCTGCAGCGCTTGGGCGAAGGCCTGCAGGATCTCCAGGCGCGCGGCCTGGCCACGTCTTTCCCAGGCGGGAAAGGCCTGGCGCGCCGCGGCGATCGCCTGGTCGACGTCCGCTGCGTCCGCGGCCGCGCCCTGCCACAGCGCGGTACCGGCGTAGGGGTCGAGCGAAGTGAAGGTCTCGCCGCGCCCGGGGCGCCACTGACCAGCGATATAGAGGCTATCCATGAGCGCTCCTCAGGGCATCAGGCGCACGGCGCGCACCTGGGCGCCGGCCATCAGCCGCAGTTCGCGGGCGGTGGCCAGATCGACCACCAGGGTGCCGGACGCCAGGCGCGCGCGGGCACTGGTAATGCGGCAGTCCTGGCATTTGCGGTTGTGGATCAGATAGACCTCGGCATCGTCGCCCGGTGTGCCCACCGCCAGTACCAGGCGCTGGCTGTCGCGGATCGCGCGCACCTTGGCGGTCTCGGCCTCGACGGTCGGACCTGCGTCGAAGATGTCGACGTAGCCCTGGTAGTTGAAGCCCTCGGCCTCCAGCAGCCGGCGCGCCGCCTCGGTGTCCGGATGTACCCGGCCGATCACCTGACGCGCTTCCGGCGACAGGAAGCAGGTGTACAGCGGAAAGCGTGGCATCAGCTCGGCGATGAAGCCGCGATTGCCGATGCCGGTGAGGTAGTCCGCCTGGGAGAATTCCATCTTGAAGAAGTGCCGGCCCAGGGCTTCCCAGAAGGGTGACCGGCCCTGGTCATCGGACATGCCGCGCAATTCGGCGATGATGCGCTCGGCGAACAACTCGCGGAATTCGGCGATGAACAGGAAGCGGGACTTGGACAGCAGGCGCCCGGACGCGCCACCGCGCCGATCGGCGCGCAGGAACAGCGAGCAGAGTTCGGAGCTGCCGGTCATGTCGTTGGCCAGGAACAGCGTGGGGATCTGCCGGTGGATGTCCAGTTCGCGCGAGGCGCTCACCGTCAGGCCGACCCGGTAGTTGTACCAGGGCTCGCGCAGGCCCAGGGCGGCGGCGATCCCGGCGATGCCGATGACTTCGTCGTCCTCTTCCAGGACGAACAGGTAGTCCGCATCGGCGGATTCGACCTGACGCAGAAAGCTGCGCTCGGCATTTTCCACCCGCTGCGCCAGGCGTTCTTCACTGGCCGGCAGGGTGGTGAGACCGGCGCCGGCTGCCTGCGCCAGCTGCAGCAGCGCGGGCACATCGGCACGGGTGACGGGACGGACGATCATCGGACCTCCAAAGACGCTAGGGTCGGCTACAGCGCTACCAGACGAACCCGGTCGCCTTCGGCGATCTCCAGGGTGGCGATCTGCTCGGGGGAAAGGACGACGGCTTCGCCAGGCGTCCAGCGCAGCGGCGTGGCCAGCGCCCGGAAATTTTCCAGGCCGTCATTGGCGACCAGGAACCAGGGTGCCTCATCGCCGGCCGGGGTACCTTCGCTCACCGGCGCCAGGCGGCTCTCGGCGATGGAGCGGATGGCCGTGGTGCGGGCGTGCAGGGTCGGACCGCCATCGAAGATGTCGATGTAGTTGTCGGTCTCGAAGCCTTCACGGCTGAGGATGTCGAAGGTGATCTGGGCACGGGGATGCACCTGGCCCATGGCTTCCTGGGCGCTGTCGGGCAGCAGGGGCACATAGAGCGGATAGGTCGGCATCAGTTCGGCCAGAAAGGTACGACTCTTCTGCCCGGACAGGCGCTCGGCGGCGGCGTAGTCCATGTCGAAGAAATTGCGCCCTACCCCGTTCCAGAACGGCGATTCGCCGTCGTCGTCCGCCAGCCCGACGATTTCCACCACCACCGTCTCGGCGAAGCGCGCCGGGTGGGCGGCCATGAACAGCAGGCGGGCGCGGGAGTTAAGTTCGGCGTGAGGGGTGTCGAGCAGCGGACGCTGGATGTAGAAGCTGCTCAGCACGCTGTTGCCGGTCAGGTCGTGACAGAGCGACAGCACATGGACCTTGTTGTGGATCTTCAGCTCGCGCGAGGCGTGGATGAAAGTCTCGTTGCGAAAGCTGTAGAAGGGCTCGGAGAATCCGGCCGAGGCAACGATGGCCGAACAGCCCAGCAACTCGCCGCTGCGGGTGTCTTCGAGCACGAAGAAATAGCTCTCCTCGCCATGAAAGCCCACCTCGGCCGCCAGCGACGACTCCGAGGTGCGGATCTTGTCGCGCAACCGCTCGGGGTTGTCGGGCAGCGAGGTGACGCCAACCGGGCTATCCGCGGCGAGCCGCTGGACCAGGGGCAGATCCGCCGCGCGCGCAGGGCGCATTACCAGCATGAGAACTCCTTGTGTACGGATCCATCCCTGGATGCCAGCGGTACGCGTCCCGCGTCCGGAGATTAGCCTTGGGTGAGTCGCGCCAGGGCGCGATCCAGGCGGGCCAGGCCTTCGTCGATATCGGTCTCGGCGATGATCAGGCTTGGCGCCATGCGCAGCACGTCCGGGCCGGCCTGCAGGATCATCAGGCCTTCCTCGTTGGCGGCGGTGACGATGTCCTTGGCGCGCCCCTTCCAGCTGTCGTTGAGCACCGCGCCGATCAGCAGGCCCAGACCGCGGATCTGCTGGAACAGGTGGTAGCGGGCGTTGAGCTGCTCCAGACCGGCGACAAAGCGCTGATGGCGCGCGGCGACACCGTCCAGGGTTTCCGGGGTGGCGACGATGTCCAGCAGCGCGGCGCCCACGGCGCAGCCCAGCGGGTTGCCGCCATAGGTGCTGCCGTGCACGCCGGCGCTGAAGTGCTGGGCGACCTTCTCGGTGGTCAGCATGGCTGCCAGCGGGAAACCGCCGCCGATGCTCTTGGCGGTGGTGAGGATGTCCGGCACCACGCCATAGTGCTGGTAGGCGTAGAGATGACCGCTGCGACCGACCCCGCTCTGCACCTCGTCGAAGATCAGCAGGGCGCCATGGGCGTCGCACAGGCGACGGGCGCCTTCCAGGTAGGCCTGGTCGGCCGGCAGCACGCCGCCCTCGCCCTGGATGGGTTCGAGGATGACCGCGCAGGTCTTGTCCGACACCACGGCTTCGAGGGCGGCCAGGTCGTTGTAGGGCACGTGGCGGATGCCTTCGATCTTGGGACCGAAGCCATCGGAATACTTCGGCTGCCCGCCGACGCTGACGGTGAACAGGGTCCGGCCGTGGAAGCTGTTGGTGGCAGCGACGATCTCGTAGCGACTGCCGCCGCTGACGTCGTGACCATAGCGACGGGCCAGCTTGCAGGCCGCCTCGTTGGCTTCGGCGCCGGAGTTGGCGAAGAACACCCGGTCGGCGAAGGTATGGTCCACCAGCTTGCGCGCCAGGCGCAGGGCAGGCTCGTTGGTGTAGATGTTGGACACGTGCCAGAGCTTGCCGGCCTGCTCGGTCAGGGCCTTGATCAGCGCGGGATGGCCATGGCCCAGGGCACTGACGGCGATGCCGCCGGCGAAGTCGACGTATTCGCGATCGGCCTGATCCCAGACGCGGGAACCCTCTCCTCGCACCGGAATGAACGCGGCGGGGGCGTAGGTCGGGACCATCACCTCATCGAAGGCGGCGCGTTGCACGTTGGGTTGAGAAGCGGACATCGGGATTTCTCCTGCCGATCACGGCGGTGACTGAGGGGGATTGTAGGACGACCTCCAGGCGCGGCATTGCGCCCAGGCGACAACTATTTACGGGCGAAAACGCAAACGGGCGTCCGACTCGCAGTCTAGCGATTCGGACACCCGCTCTGGAAGGGCGAGGACGTACCTTCGGATACGTCCGAAAGATCAGTTGGGCGCGACGCGGCTGGTGCCGTTGACGGTCATGATGCGCACCCGCTCGCCGACGCGGAACATCTCGCCCTTGTTGACCGCCTGCACATAGGCACGGGAGCCGCCGTCGTCTTCCTTCACGGTGATCTCGACACCGCTGGCCTTGGTGAAGCCTTCTTCGGTGGCCGCACCCAGCAGACCGCCGGCTACAGCACCGATGATGGCGGTGACGAAGCTGCCACGCCCGCCGCCAATGGCGCTACCGCCAATGCCACCGACCACGGCACCAGCACCGGCGCCGACGGGCGACTTGGTGCCCTCAATGGTGACCGGACGCAGG
Organism: Pseudomonas sp. SORGH_AS_0199; assembly: GCF_031453735.1. Lineage (NCBI taxonomy): Bacteria > Pseudomonadati > Pseudomonadota > Gammaproteobacteria > Pseudomonadales > Pseudomonadaceae > Pseudomonas > Pseudomonas sp. SORGH_AS_0199. The sequence continues at coordinate 2,304,248 of NZ_JAVJAE010000001.1, read as the reverse complement.
GCGGTGATGGTACCGGTACGGACCGTCTGCACCTGCCGGGCCTCATCGCGCGAATAGACGTCGCCGGACTGATCGGAGGCGCAGCCGGCCAGCAGGGCGACGGCGGTCAGGGAAGCGGCGAGCTGAAGGACTCTGTTCATGGGGCAACTCCAGGGGCAGTTGAAAGACACTGGCCGTACCGGGCAGCGGTACGCGCGCAGATCGCTATTATCCTTGACCCAGGGCGTCCGGGGAGGTTTCCGGCGACTGTAACCTCGGCACCTTGCGAACGCCTTAAGGAGCCAGGCGCTGGCGCTGCCAGCCACCCTCTACGCGCTGGTAATCCAGCCGATCGTGGAGGCGGCTGGAGCGCCCCTGCCAGAATTCGATGCGCTGGGGCTTGAGGCGATAGCCACCCCAGAACGGCGGCCGGCTGGGATCACCGTCGGCGAAGCGCTGCTGCACCTCGGCCAGACGCTGCTCCAGCTCGTGACGATCGGCGATGGCCTGGCTCTGCGGCGAGGCCCAGGCACCCAGGCGACTGCCCAGTGGACGGACCCGGTAGTAGGCATCGGATTCTTCGGCGGACACCTGTTCCACCCGGCCCTCGATCCGCACCTGGCGCTCCAGTGCCGGCCAGAAGAAGGTCATGGCCGCCCGCGGTTGCGCGGCCATCTGCTGCCCCTTGGCGCTGTCGTAATTGGTATAGAAGACGAAGCCCTGGGCATCGACGCCCTTGAGCAACAGCACGCGGCAGTGGGGCTGGCCTTCGTCATCGACGGTGGCCAGCCAGCAGGCATTGGCTTCGACCGGAGGCTGCTCGGTACGCACCGCCTCTTCGAACCACTGCCCGAACAGGGCATAGGGATCGGCGGGCGCCTGGGCTTCGGTCAGGCCGTCGCGGGTGTAGTCGCGACGCATATCGGCGAGGGACGGTGACATGGAAGTCTCCTGCTAGGTCGGTATCGACCTAGCTTAACCAAGTCCCGCCCGGCTCGCCTGCTTCAGGACAAGCTTTGTAGCTAGCGCGCCGCCAGCGACTGCAGGCTGGCCAGCACGGTGGCGCGCGGCTGGATCAGTACCTCGACGCGGCGGTTGACGGCACGACCGGCGGCGGTGGTGTTGTCGGCACGCGGATGGGCGGCGGCCAGACCGCGCACGATCAGGCGATTGCCGCTGTAGCCGCTGAGACGGAAGATCGCCGCCACGGCCTGGGCGCGTTGCAGGCTGATCTTGTCGTTGAGCGCGGCGGCGCCGGTGCTGTCGCTGAAACCGAGCACGATGACGGCGCTGTCTTCATCCACGCTCACCGACTTGGCCGAGCGGGACAGCGGGCCGAGCATCACCGGCAGCAGCATCTCGGCGCGATCCGGGTTGAAGGAGCTGTCCACCGGCGTGATCAGTACCAGGGCGTCGTCGCGACGCTCGACCTTGACGTTGCTGCCGGCCACGGCGACGCGCAGCTTCTGCTCGTGTTCATCCAGCCAGGCCTTGCTGACCTTGACCGGTACCGGCTTGAGCACTTCCGCCTTGGCCAGGGGCTTCACGTCTTCGCTGCCGAAGGGCCACCACCAGCGACTGCCCTTCTCGCCTGCCGCAGCGGCCTGTTCGGGCTTGGCGGCGGGCGCCTTCGCCGTGACCTTGGCTTCGGCCTTGGGCTCGGCCGCCTTGGCTACCGGCTTGGCCGACTCGGCCGCCTGGTCGCCACCACCGAACGGCCACCACCAGTGGCTGCCGCTGGCGGCGGTGCTGGCCTGGGCATTGCCCGGCTTGGCGGGCGCGGCCGCCTGGTCGCCAGTGCTCTGGAAGGAGCTGCAGGCGGATACGCCCATGCAGAGAATGAGGGTGGTGGATTTGATCAGCTTCATGCAAAGTTTCCCATCGGCGAGCCGGAGGACAGAGTGAATCAATGCCCCGGCCAGAGCCGGCGGCATGAGTGAACTTAAAGTAGTTTCGAGATTGTGGCCGCAAACCTACGCCGGGCAAAGCGGTGGAGTCACGAAATTTGCGTCCGTGCCGACCAGTGGCAGTGCCACGGGCAGCGAGCGAAGGAAAATCCAGGCGAACCGCCGCCAGGGCGCTGCTGATGGGTTGGCGGCGAGCAAAGGTTCTGTTCAAGGCATGGCTACCCGCCAGGAGGCTAGCGCATGGAAGGACTCATCGATGTCGCGACCCTGGAGCGTCTGGCTGCCAGCGCCGCTGCCATTACCCGGGATTGTCGCTGTCTGCGGCGGGATCTGGCGGGATGGGCGGCCTGGCCGGTGGGCTACCGGGAAACGGATTTCGCGCAGATCGGCACCCTGGCGCGTCACGCACCCGAGGATGCCATCATCGCGGAGTACCACCCGGCGGGTACTCACTACTGGTCAGCTGACGCCCCCATCGCGCCCCGCTTCTATCCCTACAACCAGAGCACGGTATGGCGGTGTCTGGGCTGCGAGCGTCTTTACCTGCGGCATGATGACGATGGCGCCTACCACGTGGCGCCGCGCATTCGCCTGCTGCAGAGCGCCCTGATCATCGATGCCCCCCATGCCAATGACGGGCGTGAAGCCGCGGCGACCTGACCATCGGCCTCCAGCGCCAGCGACCTGGCAGGGGTCGATCAGCCGGTCGGCCTTCGCCGTCCAGGGCCACTTTCGCGCCCGGACGGACGCTCTAGATCGCGGCGTTTGCAATCCCCTCTCGTTACCTGAGGCGCAAACCGGGAATTAAGCCCACAATAGGCGCCGCGTATCCCGCGTGCGGGTGTGCGCCCATCAACGGTAAAAAAACCTGGTCCCTGCAATACGATGGCAACTACAACTCGAACGGGCGTCGCCTGGTTTGTCGACGGTGCCTATGCCCTGAGCGCCTGGAATGGTTCGGTCTATGGCGCGAAATTCGACTATCTCAAGCTACGGCTCTTCATTGAAGAGGATGCGGGCGAACCCATAGGCGACGCCTACTACTTCAACTGCGATAGCGACCCACCCACCATCGCCCAGACCGGCTTCAACAAGTTCTTGAGCTCGGCCCCACCCAAGGGCGCCGGTCTGAGGGTCAAGCTGTACTGGCTGCAGAGCAAGGCCCACGAATGGCCTGCCTCCGTAGGTGGCGGGCCGATCCTGCATCCGGTAACCGGCGAGCAGTACACCACCAAGAGCCAGAAAGGCGTGGATGTCGGCCTGGCCTTCAACCTGATGCGCTCCCATGCCAAGCGCGGCTGGAAGAAGCTCTACCTGGTGGCGGGCGACGGCGATTTCCACGAGGTGGTGCAGTACCTGGTGGAAAACGAAGGGGTCGAGGTCACGGTGATCGGCGCGCACTTCTCCATCAGCGGCGAGATCGCGCCCTATGTCCGGGTGATCGAATTCAAGGACATCGAGGTGGCCATCGCCCGCTAGCCGACCGCCCTAGAGGCACTCCCCTACCGCGCGCGCCAGGGCCTGGGCGCGCGGATCCATCAGCACATAGGGGCCAAGGGTATTGGTGACGAAGCCGAAGGCCACCTCGCGTTCCGGATCGGCAAAGCCGGTCGAGCCGCCCGCCCCCGGATGGCCGAAGGCCTGGGAGCCAAGGCCATAGGTGGCATTGGCCTGGTCCGGCTGGTCGAGCATGAAACCCAGTCCGAAGCGGGTCGGCGTCAAGAGCGTACGGTCTTCGCCCTGACTGTGCTCGCGCAGGGCCTCGCTCAGGGTTTCCCACTCCAGCAGATCGCCGGCCAGCAGACCGGCATAGAAGCCCGCCAGGCTGCGTGCATGGCCATGGCCGTTGGCGGCCGGCTGCTGGAAGCGGCGCCACTCGGCCTTGTTGGTGCTGGTGAGCACCCCGGATGGATTGCCGAAGGCCAGGGTCGGCAAGGCGCCTGGATCGCTCATGGTGGTCTTGAGCAGACCCTGCGCGGCGGCATCGCCCAGCACCCCCTTGCCCCGTACGATATGGGCGACGCGCTCGTCTTCGCTGGCCGGCAGGCCGATGTGAAAATCCAGGCCCAGGCGCCCGGCGGTCCGCGCCACGATGGCCTCGCCCGGGCCACGGCCGTCGGCGCGGCGGATCAGTTCGCCCAGCAGCCAGCCAAAGGTGATGGGGGCATAGCCATGGGCAGTGCCGGGCGTCCACCAGGGTGCCTCCGCGGCGACCGCGGCGGTCATGGTGTCCCAGTCGTACAGGGCGTCACCCGCCAGACGTTCGCGCAAGGCGGAGACGCCGGATCTGTGGCTGAGCAGCTGTCGCAGCGTAATGTCGGCCTTGCCGGCGGCGGCGAATTCCGGCCAGCGTTCGGCGACCGGGGCATCGAGGGCCAGCTTGCCCTCCTCCACCAGCTGCAGCGCCGCCACCGCGGTGAAGGCCTTGGTGCAGGAGAACAGATTGAGCAGGGTATCGGTGTGCCAGGGCGTCTGACCGTCCTTGTCGGCCAGGCCGCCCCAGAGATCCAGCACCGTTTCACTGCCGACCTGGACGCACAGCGCCGCCCCGCGGGTCTGGCCGGCGGCCAACAACTCGGCGAAGGCCTCGCGGACGGATTCGAATCTCAGGTCGTGATAGCCGTGGACGGTCATGGGGATTTCCTTGCTGTGGTTCTTCGGTATCGCGGCCATGGCGGTCCGCCGATGCGGCCGCTCCTACAAGGTCCGACGTGTCTGTAGGAGCGGCCGTTTCGGCGGACCGCCATGGCCGCAATCTCTTACTGGATCTCCCGCCGGAACGGCGGCAGCGCATTGAGGATGGCCTTGCCGTAGCGCTGGGTCACCAGACGGCGATCCAGCAGCGAGATGGTGCCGCTGTCCTGCTCGGTGCGCAGCAGCCGACCGCAGGCCTGGATCAGCCGCAAGGAGGCGTCGGGCACGGCGATCTCCATGAAGGGATTGCCACCGCGCGCCTCGATCCACTCGGCCAGGGCGGCTTCCACCGGATCGTCGGGCACGGCGAAGGGAATCTTGGCGATGACCACGTGCTCGCAGTAGGCGCCGGGCAGGTCGACCCCCTCGGCGAAGCTGGCCAGGCCGAACAGCACGCTGGCCTCGCCATCGTCGACACGCTTCCTGTGCTTGTTCAGGGTCTCCTGCTTGGACAGGTTGCCCTGGATGAGCACCCGCTTGCGCCAGTCCCGTTCCAGGCCGTCGAAGACGTCCTGCATCTGCCGCCGCGAGGAAAACAGCACCAGGGCGCCACGCGCGCCTTCGAGCATCGCCGGCAATTCGCGGACGATAGCCGCGGTGTGCTCGGCGGCGTTGCGCGGATCGGCCTTGAGATCGGGTACCCGCAGCACCCCGGCCTCGGCGTGACGGAACGGACTGGGCACCACGGCGGTGGCCGCCGAGCGCGGCAGGCCGGATCTCATGCGAAAGCGGTCGAAGGTGCCCAGGGCGGTCAGGGTCGCCGAAGTCACCAGGGCGCCGAAGGCGACATTCCACAGGTGACGGCGCAGCATCTCGGCGGCGAGGATGGGGCTGGCATTGACCTCGATGTCGTACAGCGAACCCGTTTCGGCGAGGGTCATCCAGCGTGCCATGGGCGGGCTGTCTTCCGGGTCTTCGCAGGTAAAGGCCGTCCACAACTCCCAGTTGCCCTGGGCGCGCGCCAGCAGACTACCGAACAGCGGATACCACTCCTCGGCCTGGTAGCTGGCGAGGCCAATGCTGGATTCGCCGTCCATGGCCTGCTTGAGCATCTCGGTCAGGCGGGTGAAGAGGTCGGTAAGCTTGGCGAAGCCTTTCTTGAGTTCGATGCCCATCTCGCGCAGGTCTTCGGGGATCACCCCGCCAACGAATCTGTGCCGCGGCCGCTCGCGGCCTTCCATATCCTCGCCCGCGCGAAAATCCGCCAGGGCTTCGCAGGCAGTGAACATGAACTGCTGCTGGGTGCGGATCTCCCGCGCCAGCTCCGGCACCTGCTCGACCAGGCGACCGAGATCACCCGGCAACGGATGCTGGGCCAGCAGCTTGGTGAGATTCTTGGCGATCTGCTCCAGCCACTCGGCGGTGGATCTCAGCCGGGTGAAATGGGCAAAGTGGCCGATGGCCTTGTCCGGCAGGTGGTGGCCTTCGTCGAACACATAAAGGGTGTCGCGGGGATCGGGCAGGATGGCGCCGCCACCCAGGGCCAGGTCGGCCAGTACCAGGTCATGGTTGGTGACGATGACATCGACCTTGGTCATGCCTTCGCGCGCCCGGTAGAAGGCGCACTGCTGGAAATTCGGGCAGTGACGATTGGTGCACTGGCTATGGTCGGTGGTGATGCGCGACCACTGGACGTCCTCGATGGCCTCCGGCCAGCTGTCACGATCACCGTCCCAGCGATTGCCGGCCAGGCGCTCGATCATCTTGCCGAACAGTTCGTTGGACGCCTCGTCCACATCGATCTTGAAGCCATCCTCGGCGAACAGCTGGGCGGTGGCGTTCTGCGCCTGACCCTCCTGCAGCAGCATGTCCAGCTTGGACAGGCACAGGTAACGCCCCCGGCCCTTGGCCAGCGCGAAGCTGAAGGACAGTCCGCTGTTGCGCAGGATGTCCGGCAGGTCCTTGTGCACGATCTGCTCCTGCAGCGCCACCGTCGCCGTGGCGATCACCAGCCGCTTGCCGGCCGCCTTGGCCACGGGAATGGCGGCCAGGGCATAGGCCACGGTCTTGCCGGTACCGGTACCCGCCTCCACCGCCACCACGGCGGGCTCGCCTTCGCGATGGCCCTCCTCGTCCTGGGCGATGCCACCCAGGCCCTTGGCGGTCTCCGCGATCATCAGGCGCTGGCCATAGCGTGGCTTGAGCGACTTGGCTTCGAGGAAACGCGTGTAGGCGCCCTGGATCTGGGTCTTGAGTTCGGTGCTGAGCATGCCTGGTTCCGGGCGATGGCAAAGCAGCGCCCCGTCCGGCGGACGAGCGCTGTATGCATCTACAGTAATGGATCTTGGGCGCTATGATAACGCGCCTGTCGTCAGGATGCGCCCGACGTTGAGGTCGCAGGCCGCTCAGGCGCCCGGCAGCTGGGGCGGCAGCCGATGAAAGGCGCCGAAGATCAGCAGGCTCAGACGATCGAGCCAGGGATGGCGGCGCAGGCGCAGGGCACGACGGCTGGCGAAGACTTCACCCAGGTGCAGCAGCAGCAGGGCCAGGGCGACCAGGGCGAGCAATTGGGGGAATGGGCGAGCGAGAGGCAGGGCGACAGCGGCGGCTGCGGCGAGCCAGAACAGCAGGAGGAGGACTTTGCCGGTGAGGGACAGGGTTTTCATGGATTCCAGCAGGAGGACGAGATGGATCGGACCATAACGCCTGGAGCCGGAAAAAGTAAAGGCGGCGGACCTAGGTCCGCCGCCGATGCATCACTCGCGGTCGATCTGGATTTCGACGCGGCGGTTGGTGGCACGGCCTTCAGCGGTCTCGTTGGTGGCGATCGGCTGACGCTCGCCCATGCCTTTCACGGAGACGATGCTGGCTGCCGGCACACCGGCCTGGACCAGGTAGTTGCTGACCGACTTGGCGCGACGCTCGGACAGACGCTGGTTGTAGGCGTCGGTACCCTTGCTGTCGGTATGGCCGGTGATCGACAGACGAGTGCTGGCGGCTTCGCCACGCAGACGACCGGCGATACCGTCGAGCTGAGCACGATCCTGCGGACTGACTTCGGCGGAATCGAAGGCGAAGTGCAGATCACGCGCGGTGATCACTTCCTGCTTCGGCAGCGGTGCCGGCGCGGGAGCCGGTGCGGGCGCCGGAGCCGGGGCCGGAGCGGGCTCCATGCGGGCGACCTGCTCGTTGCCCTTGCCGTGCACCCAGCAATAGGCGCCAGCGGTGGTACCTATGCCCAGGGCCGCCATGCCGGCGACGTTACCGCTTTGGGTAGCGCCGGCCGCACCGCCGACCAGGGCGCCGACCGCAGCGCACACCGGCCAATCGGATTTCTGTACGCCGCCCGCGCAACCGGCCAGCACGGTGCTTGCCAGGATGAGGGGTAAAGCTGTCCTTGCGATGCTCTTGCTCATGAAGGGTCTCCTATAGACCAGGTACCGCGAGTTAGGCTCGTCTTTCGTTGTAGTGCGCTGTCAGACTAATGGTGGCGTACACATCTTGACAACGCTGGTTGCTTAGTCAATCGCGATTTGATTAGGGTTCCCTTAATGGCAAACATATTCTCGTCCCGTACCCCGCAACAGGCTCTGGCAAGCCTGCTCGACCATCATCGCCCGGCACGTCTGCTCTGCGTCGCGCGTGAGCCGCTACCGGCGCTGCAGGCCTATGCCGAGGCCCATCCCCACTGCCAGCTGGTGCAGGCCGCGGTCCCCCTGGACGAGCCGAGCCTACTGGCCGAACGCTACGATCTGGTGATCCTCGCCGATTGCCTGGAACATCTGCCGCTGCGAACGGGCCGCGAATTGCTCGGCGGCCTGCGCAACCTCAACACCTCGCGGCTGGCCGTGCTGGTGGACCTGGCCGCCAGCGAATGGCAGCTGACGGATTTCTACGCCCTGGCCCTGCAGGCCAGCGAGCGCTTCGCCCGGGACGGCCAGGTAGTCACCCTGTTCAGCTATGATCTGCACGACTACAAGCAGGTCCCGGACTGGCTCAATGCCCGGTTCTGGGCCAATCCGCAGAATTTCGGCAAGTACTGGTGGTGAGATGCATTCCATGGCCCCCTGCCCCTGTGGCTCGGACCTGTCGCTTGGCGACTGTTGCGGCGCCTTTCATGCCGGCACGCCGGCGCCCGATGCCGAGCGCCTGATGCGTTCGCGCTACAGCGCCTATGCGCTGGGGCTGATCGACTATCTCGTGGCCACCACGGCCCCCGCGCAGCAGGCGCTGCTGGACAGGGAAGCGCTGACGGCCTGGAGTCTGGGCAGTCGCTGGCAGGGTCTGCAGGTACTGGAGCATCGCCCCGAGCCCGGCGATCCTGACCATGCGCGGGTCAGCTTCGTGGCGCGCTGGGAGGATGGGCGCGGCGCACATCGTCATGAAGAGCGCTCGGGCTTCGTCCAGCGCGAGGGGCGCTGGTACTTTCTCGATCCGACCGCCAGACCCCTGCCAGGCCGCAACGACGCCTGCCTGTGCGGCAGCGGCGCCAAGTTCAAGAAGTGCTGCGCCGGCTTCCTGTAGCGCCGACCGCGCCTATTCCCTGACCAGCGTCAGGTGATCGGTATCCGGGACCGCCACGGGCAGTGGCTCGGAGGCCGGGCCCAGGTCGCTGCCCACAGGCGCCAGACTCAGGTGCGACAGATCGACCCGCGACGGTGCTACCGGTGCGGCCTCGTCCTGGAGATCGGCGCCCACCGGAGCCAGGCCGAAATCCGGTGCCTGGACATCGACGAAGGCCGCCATCACAGCATCCCGGGGCGCGACCGACAGCGACCCGCGCTCGGCGGCAGACGCGGCGGTAGGTGCGGTGGCGGCTGGCTCTTGGGTCTCGACGGGTGCCGCAGCCGGCTCGCCCGTCTCGGCCATGGGCGCCACCTCGACCCGCGCCCCGGCCTGGGCCAGGGTGGCGCGATAGCGCTCGGCGGTGGCGGCGTCGAGACGATTCTTGATGATCATGCGGCGACCGGAGAAGAGCACGGCGATGCGCTGTTCATCCGCCTGAAACAGCCGCATCAGATTCTGTCGGGTCTGCTGCGCATCGGCGCCAGCGACCAGCTCGCCCTGGAAGGCGATTTCATAGAGCACAGCGGACATGACGACCTCCTCGGTCACGGCAAGAGCTGCAGGATGCAACGTCGCGCCGGAGGGGTCCAGTCCGCACGGTCGCCTGGCCCAGGCGTTTTTTTGTTAGCCTGTGCCGAAGCGGCCCCGACTTGTGCAGCAATCGGTGCTTGTTAAACTGCGCAGAAAACGGGAGTGCCGCATGCTTCGCCAGGCCTTGTTCATCACCCTGCTCGGCGTCCTGCTGAGCAGCCTTGGCGGTTGTACCTACATCGGGCGCAACTATGAGGAGCCCCAGGTCGAACTGACCGGCGTGGAGCTGATCCGCGCACGGCTGTGGAGCCAGGACTTCGTGCTGCACTTCCGCGTCCAGAATCCCAACGACAGCACCCTGCCCGTGCGCAGCCTGGCCTATACCGTCTACCTGAACGATCTGCTGCTGTCCCAGGGGACCGCCAACCTGCATTCGTCGGTGCCGGCCAACGGTCGGCGCAGCTTCTCAGTGCCGGTGCAGACCAATCTGTGGCGCTATGTGAAGGACGTCGGTCGCATGCTGGAAGACCCCAACCAGCCGATCAACTATCGGCTGCGCGGTCGGGTGAAGACCGGCTGGCTGTTCGGGCGCAGCGTCCATTTTTCTCGCCAGGGGCAGTTCGTGCCTGGCGCCTACATCCCGGAGTTATGAGATGAACCAACACGTCCACGGTCCCGATTGTAATCACGACCATGACCACGATCATGGCCATGCGCACCATGTGCACGGCCCGCACTGCAACCATGGCCCGGCCCAGGAGCCGGTGCGCAATCCGCTGAAGGAAGTGGGTCGCAACGATCCCTGCCCGTGCGGCAGCGAGAAGAAATTCAAGAAGTGCCACGGCGCCTGATCGCGCCTTGAGCGACGGGTGAGGCCCTGCCCTCACCCGCTCCGCGACCCTGGCGCGTTACCAGGGCTGTCCGCCGCGTTGCGACTCCAGCCGCCGGATGAATTCCTCCAGCACCAGGGCGTAGAGATCGTCCTTGAGCACCAGGTCCTCGACCCCGCAATCGATGTTGGGATTGTCGTTGACCTCGATCACCGCCAGCTTGTCGCCCGCCTGCTTGAGATCCACGCCATAGAGACCATCGCCGATCAGGTTGGCGGTGCGTACCGCCAGCTCGACCACCGCATGGGGCGCGTCCTGCACTGCCAGGGTACGGAAATCGCCACTGACCTCGGTGGCGCTGGCGCTGTGGTCGTAGATCTGCCAGTGCCCCTTGGACATGAAGTACTGGCAGGCGAAGATCGGCTCCTGGTTCAGCACGCCGATGCGCCAGTCGTATTCGGTGTAGAAGAACTCCTGGGCCAGCAGCAGCACCGAGCGTTCGAACAGTTCGGCGCTGGCCTTGCGCAGCTGCGCCGCGTCCTCGACCTTGATGACGCCGCGGGAAAAGGAGCCGTCGGGGATCTTCAGCACCAGCGGAAAGCCCAGGCGCTCGCCGAGGTCTTCGAGTTGACCGGGATTGTCCTTGTAGAGGATCTCGGTCGCCGGCATGTCCAGCTTGTGGGCGCGCAGCAGGTCGGCCAGATAGACCTTGTTGGTGCATCTCAGGATGGAACGTGGATCGTCCATCACCACCAGGCCCTCGCTTTCGGCCTTCTTGGCGAAGCGATAGGTGTGGTGGTCGATGGCGGTGGTCTCGCGGATGAACAGGGCGTCGAATTCACCTAGCCGTGCGTAATCCTTCTTTTCGATCAGCTCCACGTCCAGCCCCAGGTGCTTGCCGACGCGCACGAAATTCTTCAGCGCCTTGGCATCTGACGGCGGAAAGGCTTCCTTGGGGTCGTGCAGGATGGCCAGGTCGAAACGGTATTTTTCGCGCCGCCCCGGCTTGAGCCAGACGCGGCGACTGAAGCCGTCGAGGGCGTTGGCGAATTGATCTTCCTGCTGTTCGTGCAACTTGTGGATGCTGCCCAGCTTGAGGCCGCCGATGTGCCAGCCGGCGCGATCGCGGCGGAATTCCACCAGCAGCAGTGGACAGGGAAAGGCCTCGAACACCTGGCGCGCCAGATCCTGCAGGGGCGCGATGTCGGTGTTGCCGAAATAGAGCGTGAGGGTGAAGCCGTCGGCGCTGCCATAGGGATGGCCGGCCAGTGCCTTGGTCAGCAGCTTGTCCAGGTCCTCCAGCGCCAGGCCATAGAGCGACTTGCGCGCCAGTTCGCTGATGGTACGCACCGAGGGGATGACCTTGTGCCCCCGGGCTTCGGCGAGCAGCGAGCAGTAGTAGCCGTGGCCGAGGTACTTCTGGCTGCGGCAGAGGTTGATCACCTGCACGCGTTTGCCATTGTCCTGTTCGTTGGATTGCTCCAGGTATTCCTGGGCGGTGATGACGTCTTCGCTGGGATAGTAGGACGACCAGTCTTCCTTGCGTTCCACGACGATATACAGCTTGCTCACTGGACCTCCTGGTTGCGGGGCGTGGTCCCGGCGGAAACCCGGATGCCGCCGGACCACTCCAACTGTTGTAACGCGGGTGCTATTAACCGTTGCTTAACCATGCCAGGCTGCCCGCTCTGCTCCAGGAGAATCCTTCGCGATGAGTTTCACACTCAGGCCCGCCGGGCTGGATGATCTGGCGGCGCTGGTCGATTTGGAAGCGCGCTGCTTCAGCTATGACCGCCTTTCCCGGCGCAATTTCCACTACATGCTCACCCGGGCGAACGCCGTGCTGATCCTGGCGGAAAACGACCGCCAGGTGGCGGGCTACGCCCTGGTGCTGTTCCACCAGAACACCTCGCTGGCGCGGCTCTATTCCATCGCCGTCGACCCCGCGGCGCGCGGCCATCGCCTGGGCCAGCGGCTGCTGGAGGCTGCCGAAGCCGAGGCGGTGGAGCGCGATTGCGCCTACCTGCGCCTTGAGGTCCGGCCGGACAACGCCGCCGCCATCGCTCTCTATGAGCGCAACGGCTACCTGCCCTTCGCCACGGTGGAGGACTACTACGAGGACCATAGCCAGGCCCTGCGCTTCGAGAAGCGCATCCGCCAGCCGCGCGAAGGCCAGGCGCGCCCGGTGCCCTTCTATCGCCAGACCACCGATTTCACCTGCGGCCCGGCCAGCCTGCTGATGGCCATGGGCGCCCTGCAGCCTGGTCGCCCGCTGGAGCGCCGCGAGGAACTGCGGCTGTGGCGCGAAGCCACCACCATCTACATGACCGCCGGGCACGGCGGCTGCGGCCCCCATGGCCTGGCCCTGGCCGCGCTGCGCCGGGGCTTCAGGGTCACGCTGCAGGTCAATACCCGGGGCCCCCTGTTCCTCGACGGCGTACGCAGCGAAGAAAAGAAGGAGGTCATGCGCCTGGTGCACGAGGACTTCAGCGCCGAGATCAAGCAATCGCCCATCGAGCGCCTCTACCGGACGCGCCTGGACATCGCCCACTGGGTCAACCAGGGCGCCTTTCCGCTGGTGCTGATCAGCTCCTTCCGGCTGACCAAGGCCAAGGGGCCGCACTGGGTGCTGGTCACCGACTGCGACGAGGACTTCGTCTACCTGCACGATCCCGACGTCGACCACAGCCAGCATCGCCGCGAACTGGACTGCCAGCACATCCCCGTGTCCCACGCCGAGTTCGACAAGATGAGTCGCTTCGGCCGCGGCAAGCTGCGCGCGGCGGTGATCCTGCGCACAGGCTGAACCCTGAGGCTTGTCTGAAAAGTCGCCGAGCGAAGATGAGGCAAGGCAAAAATCGGCGAGGAAGCGGAGTTTACGAGTGGTAAATGAGCATTCCGAGCTGATTTTTAACGAGGCATCATTGATGCGCAGGCACTTTTCGGACAAAGCCTAGGTTGCGCAGGATGTCCAACAGGGCCAGGATCAAGGCCAACAAGAATCACGGGGCGGTCGATGAGTCAGTCCTTGCGCAAGCGCAATCCCTCCTACGAATTGATGGAGGACCTGAGCGGTCACTCGGTGATCTATCGGGAGCATGGCTTTCCCTGCCCGCTGGTGCGCTGGCATTTCCACAAGGAATACGAGCTGCACCTGATCGTGGCCAGTTCGGGGACCGCCTTCATCGGCGACTACATCGGCAACTTCTATCCGGGCAGCCTTTTCCTTACCGGTCCGCATCTGCCGCACAACTGGATCAGCCGCGTCGCCGAGGGCGAGGTGGTGGCCAAGCGCGACATGCTGGTCAACTTCACCAACGAGACGGTGGACAACGCCACCGCGGTGTTTCCCGAACTCAGCGGCCTGGCGCCGCTGCTGGAGCGCGCCCGCTACGGCATCGAATTCCAGGATCCGCAGCTGATCGCCCGCGCCGAGGCGTTGCTGCAACAGATTTCGGAGAGCGGCGGCGCCACCCGCCTCGGCCACTTCCTGGTGCTGATGGAGGCACTGGCCACCTCGGAGCGCTATCAGCTGCTGTCGGGCAGCGTCGAGCCGGCCACGGCCAGCGAGCAGGCCGTGGATCGCACCAACCGGGCGCTGAATTTCATCTTCGATCACTACCAGCGTGATTTCACCCAGGAAGAAGTGGCCGAGCACCTGGGCATGACGCCCACCTATTTCTCGCGTTTCTTCCGCCAGGCCACCGGGCGCACCTTCGTCGAATTCGTCAACAGCCTGCGTATCAGCAAGGCCTGCGAGATGCTCTCCCACAGCCGCATGCCGGTCACCGACATCTGCTTCGAGGCCGGCTTCAACAACATCTCGAACTTCAATCGACGCTTCCACCAGCTCAAGGGCATGACCCCGCGCCAGTACCGCACCCTGACGGTACAGCGCCTGACCGAACAGAACGCCTGAGCGGCTTTCCTTGATCCGGTTTGTTGCCAGCGTGAGAGCCACTGAACAGACCTGGCGCAAAGTTCGGTTATGATCGAACTACCCATCCGTGCCGACCGAGGACAGAGCCACCATGAGCGAACCCTACACGCCCCCACGCGTCTGGACCCCCACCACCTCCGGCGGTAACTTCGCCAGCATCAACCGCCCCATCGCCGGACCGACCCACGACAAGGAGCTGCCGGTCGGCGAGCATCCCTTCCAGCTGTATTCGCTGGGCACGCCCAACGGCATGAAGGTGACCATCCTGCTGGAAGAGCTGCTGGCGGCCGGACATGGCGACGCCGAATACGATGCCTGGCTGATCCGCATCAGCGAGGGCGAGCAATTTTCCAGCGGCTTCGTCGAGATCAATCCGAATTCCAAGATCCCGGCGCTGGTGGATCGGCGCGGCGCCGAGCCGCTGCGCGTCTTCGAGTCCGGCGCCATCCTGCTCTATCTCGCCGACAGCTTTGGCGCCTTCATCCCGAAGGATCACGCCGGTCGCACCGAGACGCTGAACTGGCTGTTCTGGCAGATGGGCTCGGCGCCCTTCCTCGGCGGCGGCTTCGGGCATTTCTATGCCTATGCGCCGGAAAAGCTCGAATACCCCATCAACCGCTACGCCATGGAAGCCAAGCGCCAACTCGATGTGCTCGACCGCCTGCTGGCCGAGCGCTGCTACGTGGCCGGCGAGGACTACGGCATCGCCGACATCGCCATCTGGAGCTGGTACGGCAACCTGGTGCTGGGCCAGCTGTACAACGCCGCGGAATTCCTCGCGGTGCAGGACTATACCCACGTGCAGCGCTGGGCCCAGGCCATCGCCGCACGGCCGGCGGTGCAGCGCGGTCGGCGGGTCAATCGCACCTGGGGCGAGCCGGGCGAGCAACTGGCCGAGCGGCATTCGGCGGCCGACCTGGATTGACGCGGGGTAGACGTCAGCGGAGCCGTTGGGTTCGCTGATCGCGGCCATGGGCCGCTCCTACAGAGGCTTGATGTTTCCGTAGGAGCGGCCGCATCGGCGGACTGCCATGGCCGCGATAAAGACAGTTGCTGCTACGAAAGGGGCGACAGTTGATCCCGATTTTTTGCCAGGGTGATGCAGATGAGCGCCTGCTCGAAAAGCCCTCTCGCCACCAGGCCCAGTGGAAAAGGATGCGCCGTTTTCCACGCTACTGCAGTGCTCAGCCGCAACCTATTTGCCACTGGCGCGGAACCTGATCGCGAGTGACCGGAGCTGAAGCCGCCATAGCCCTGCGCGGCCCCTGGCCAGCTCTAGATACCGAACCGGACCCAAAGCGCTCGCCAACTCCTGCGCGAGCGTCTGGACTACCCCATTAGCAGGCGCTGAGCGCCTTTCCATATTTCCTGCACATTTGCCCAGCAGCCTGACTTCCATCTCAGTCAGGTCTGGCAGGCATGAGCAGGAAATCCCGCACTCTCGTCGTCGTTGTCTTGGTCGGTGCCGCCGTGGCGCTGGGGCTGGTGCTGCACGGGCGTTCGACCAATGCCGGCAGCGCTGCGCATGGCAGCCAGGGTGGCCGGGCCTGGGGCGCGGCCGCGGGACAGGGCCAGGCGATCACCGTGGCAGTGGGCCAGGCCGGGCATGCGGATGTGCCGGTCACCCTCACCGCCCTGGGCACCGTGGTGGCCAACGCCAGCGTCACGGTGACCACCCGGGTGGCCGGTCAGCTGGAGCAGGTGTTCTTCACCGAAGGTCAGCGGGTGAAGAAGGGCCAGCTCCTGGCGCAGATCGATCCGCGGCCCTACCAGGCCACCCTGGATCAGTATCGCGGTGACCTGGCGCAGAACCAGGCGCAACTCAAGAGTGCCCAGCTGACCCTGGAACGCTATCGCCGGCTGGTGGCCAAGGATTCCCTGGCCAAACAGGAGCTGGACACCCAGGTCGCCACTGTGGGCCAGTACCAGGGCGCGGTGCAGGCGGACCAGGCGCAGATCGCCGCCGCCCAGTTGAATCTGCAGTACGCCCGCATCATGGCGCCGCTGGAAGGCTATGTCGGCCTGCGCCTGGTGGACCCGGGCAACTACCTCGCGGCCGGCGACACCACCGGCCTCGTCAGCATCACCCAGACCGATCCCATCGCCGTGACCTTCAGCCTGCCCCAGGCGACGCTTGCCAGCCTGCTGCCCAAGGTCCGCCAGGGCCAGGCGCTGCCGGTCACCGCGCTCGGCCAGCTGGACGGTACGACGCTGGCCGATGGCGCGTTGAAGTTCATCAGCAACGAGATCGACACCAGCACCGGCAGCCTCAAGCTCAAGGCAGTGTTCGCCAACCCGGAAGAGAAGCTCTACCCCAACCAGTTCGTCAACGTGCGCCTGCAGACCGACACCCTGAAGAACGCCGTGGTGGTCCCCGCCGCCGCGGTGCAGCTGGGCAGCGACGGCAGCTTCGTCTATGTGGTGGGCGCCGATGACAGGGTGCAAAGACGCAGCGTGACCGCCGGGCCGGCACTGGGCGAGCGGCTGGCCATCACCCAGGGACTCGCGGGCGATGAGCGGGTGGTCATTCGCGGCATCGACCACCTGCGCGACGGCGCCCAGGTCCGCGTGGAAGGCGCGCCGGCGGCGGATGCCCGCCGATGAATCCGTCACGGCTGTTCATCCAGCGACCGGTGGCCACGGTGCTGCTGATGGTGGCGGTGCTGTTCGCCGGCCTGCTCGGCTATCGCCTGCTGCCCATCTCGGCGCTGCCGGAGGTGGACTATCCCATCATCCAGGTGACCACCCTCTACCCCGGCGCCAGCGCCAAGGTGCTGGCCACCGCAGTGACGGCGCCGCTGGAACGCCAGCTGGGACAGATGGCCGGCCTGGCGCAGCAGTACTCCACCAGCTCGGCCGGCGCTTCGGTCATTACCCTGAAATTCGATCTCAGCCTGTCGCTGGACGTCGCCGAGCAGGAGGTGCAGGCCGCGATCAACGCCGCCAACAGCTATCTACCGGACGACCTGCCCAATCCGCCCACCTACAAGAAGGTCAATCCCGCCGACGCCCCGGTGCTGACCCTGGCCGCCACCTCCGACAGCCTGCTGCTGACCCGGGTGCAGGACCTGGTCAGCAACCGCCTGGCGCTGAAGCTGTCGCAGATCTCCGGGGTTGGCCTGGTGAGCCTGGCCGGCGGCCAGCAGCCGGCGGTGCGCATCGATGTCGACCCCAAGGCCCTGGCCGCCCACGGCCTGACCCTGGAAGACGTCTACACGGTGGTCAATGCCGCCAACGTCAACGGCTCCAAGGGCGGCTTCGACGGCCCCGACCACTCCATTACCATCGACGCCAACGACCAGTTGCGCAGCGCCGCCGAGTACGGCGAGCTGGTGCTCAGCTATGCGCAGGGCGCCGCCCTGCACCTCGAGGACGTGGCCACGGTCGCAGAGGCACCGGAAAACGCCTATCTGCAGGCCACCGCCAACGGCCGGCCGGCCATCGTCATCAACATCCAGCGCCAACCGGGGGCGAACGTCATCGGCGTGGTCGACGCCATCCAGAAACAGTTGCCCAAGCTCCGGGCCGCCCTGCCCGACAATGTCCAGCTAACGGTGCTGGCCGATCGCACCCAGACCATCCGCGCCTCGCTTGCCGACGTGCAGTTCGAGTTGCTGCTGTCCATCGCCCTGGTGGTGATCGTGACCTTCCTCTTCCTGCGCAACCTCACCGCGACCCTGATTCCCAGCCTGGCGGTGCCGCTGTCGCTGGTGGGCACCTTCGGGATCATGTATCTCGCGGGCTTCTCGCTGAACAACCTGACGCTGATGGCCCTGACCATCGCCACCGGCTTCGTCATCGACGACGCCATCGTGGTGGTGGAAAACATCGCCCGCCACCTGGAAGAGGGCGAGCCGCCGCTGCAGGCGGCGCTGCGCGGTTCGCGGGAGATCGGCTTCACCATCATTTCGCTGACCTTCTCGCTGATCGCCGTGCTGATCCCGCTGCTGTTCATGGGCGACGTGGTGGGTCGGCTGTTCCGCGAATTCGCCATCACCCTGGCGGTGGCCATCCTGGTCTCCATGTTCGTCTCCCTGACGCTCACGCCGATGCTCTGCGGCCGGCTGCTGCAGCACGTGCCGCCGGAGCGCCAGAGCCGCTTCGCGCGCTGGGGCGAGCGGCAATTCGAACGCCTGGTAGCGGGTTACGACCGCACCCTGAGCGTGGTGCTGGACCATCAGCGGCTGACCCTGCTGGTGGCCGTGGCCACCGTGGCGCTGACCGCCCTGCTCTATCTGCTGGTGCCCAAGGGCTTCTTTCCCGGCGAAGACACCGGGCTGATTGTCGGTTTCACCCGCGCCTCCCAGGATGTCTCCTTCGACGCCATGGCCCGCCGCCAGCAGGCGCTGGTCGAGCAGGTGCTGGCCGATCCGGCGGTGGCGACGGTCACCTCGACCCTCGGCGTCGACGGCAGCAACGCCACCCTCAACCAGGGCCGCCTGCAGATCCAGCTCAAGCCCTTCGACGAGCGCAGCGAGCGGGCGCCGGCCATCATCCAGCGCCTCAAGCAGGGCGCCGCGGGCGTCGCCGGTATTCGCCTGGACCTGGTAGCCAACCAGGAGCTGACGGTGGACGACCAGCTCACGCCCAGCCAGTACCAGTTCACCCTGGACGATGCCGACGGCACCCGGCTGGCCGCCCTGCTGCCGCGGCTGATGCCGCGTCTACAGGCCCGGCCGGAATTGCGCGACGTGCTCGACGACCTGGAAGACCAGGGCCTCACCGCCCAGGTGGAGCTGGACCGCGCCGCCGCCGCCCGTTTCGGCATCACCGCGGCCGATGTGGACACCGCGCTCTACAACGCCTTCGGCCAACGGCTGATCTCCACCATCTTCACCCAGGCCAACCAGTACCGGGTGGTGCTGCAGGTGCCCGGTGCCTTCCGGCAGACCCCGGCGGCCTTCGGCGACATCTACCTGGCGCCGGCGACGAGTTCGACCGCTAGCACCACCAGCAGCAGCAGCAGTAGTACAAGCACAAGCACCGCTGCCACGACCACCACCAGCACCCCCAAGGGCCTGGTACGCCTCACCGACATCGCCCGCATCGAGCAGCGCCCGGGCCCCCTGTCCCTGACGCGCCTGGGGCAATTCCCGGCGGTGACGCTGTCCTTCAACCTGGCTGACGGCTATTCCCTGGAGCAGGCGCAGCAGGCCATCGCCCAGAGCATGGCCGAGGCCCAGGCACCGAGTAGCGTCACCCTGAGGTACCAGGGCGCGGCCCAGGCCTTCCAGCAGGCGGCGGGCAATACCCTGTGGCTGATCCTGGCCGCGGTGGTGGTGATGTACATCGTGCTGGGGGTGCTCTACGAGAGCTTCATCCACCCGGTGACCATCCTTTCCACCCTGCCCTCGGCGGCCATCGGCGCCCTGCTGCTCCTGCTGCTGACCGGCACCGAGTTCTCCCTGATCGCCCTGATCGGCGTGGTGCTGCTGATCGGCATCGTCAAGAAGAACGCCATCATGATGGTGGACTTCGCCCTGGAGGGACGCCAGCAGCTGCACCTGGCGCCGCGGGAGGCCATTCACCGCGCCTGCCTGTTGCGCCTGAGACCCATCCTGATGACCACCCTGGCCGCCCTGCTCGGCGCTCTGCCGCTGATGTTCGCCAGTGGTTCCGGCGCCGAACTGCGCCGGCCGCTGGGGCTGGTGATCGTCGGCGGGCTGCTGGTCAGCCAGGTGCTGACGCTCTACACCACGCCGGTGATCTACCTGGTCTTCGATAGCCTCGGCGAGCGGCTGGGGCGGCGCTGGCAGCGGAGCGGCGGACGATGAATCCCATCCGCCTGTTCGTGCTCAAGCCGGTCGCCACCCTGTTGCTGAGTCTGGCGGTGCTGTTGCTCGGCCTGCTCGGCTACGCCCGCTTGCCGGTGGCGCCGCTGCCCAAGGTGGACTTCCCCACCATCGTGGTCACCGCCAGCCTGCCGGGCGCCAGCCCCGAGACCATGGCCGCCACCGTCGCCACGCCGCTGGAGCGCAGCCTCGGCCAGATCGCCGGAGTCACCGAGCTGACCTCCAGCAGCAGCCAGGGCGCCACCACTCTGATCCTGCAGTTCGACCTGTCGCGCAACATCGACGGCGCCGCCCGTGACGTCCAAGCCGGCATCAACGCCGCCCGCAGCCTGCTGCCCAGCGGCATGCCCAGCCTGCCTACCTATCGCAAGGCCAATCCCACGGAATCGCCGATCCTGATGCTGGCGCTCACCTCCAAGACGCGCAGCCCCGGCGAACTCTATGACCTGGCGTCGAGCATCCTGCAGCAGAAGATCGCCCAGGTGCAGGGCGTCGGCCAGGTGTCGATCCGCGGTAGCTCCTTGCCGGCGATCCGCATCGACCTGCAGCCCCAGCAACTGGCCCATGCCGGCATCGCCCTGGACAGCGTGCGCACGGCCATCGCCAATGCCACCACCCATGGCGCCAAGGGCGTGCTGCACGCCGAGGGCCAGACCTGGTCCATCGAGAGCAACGGCCAGCTGGAGCAGGCGGCGGACTATGCGCAGCTGATCGTCGGCTACCAGCAGGGCGCGGCGGTGCGCCTGAGCGACGTGGCGCGGGTCTACGCCACGGTCGAGGACGTCTACGTCAGCGGCTCGCTGAACGGCCAGCCCTCGGTGACCCTGGGCGTCACCCGCCAGGCCGGCGCCAACATGCTGCAGACCCTGGACGCCATCAAGGCCCAGCTGCCGGTGCTGCAGGCTCTGGTGCCCGGCGACGTGGACCTGGTCCCGGTGATCGACCGCTCCGCCAGCATCCGCGCCTCGCTGCACTCCACCGAGGAGACCCTGCTGGTGGCGGTGCTGCTGGTGATCGCGGTGGTGTTCGTCTTCCTGCGCGACCTGCGCGCCACTCTGGTACCGGCCGTGGCCCTGCCGCTGTCGCTGATCGGTACCTGCGCGGTCATGTACCTACTCGACTACAGCCTGGACAACCTGTCGCTGATGGCGCTGATCATCGCCACCGGCTTCGTGGTGGACGACGCCATCGTGGTGCTGGAGAACGTCACCCGCCACCGCGAGCTGGGCCGCGGGCCGCTGCGCGCGGCCTTGATCGGCGGCCGCGAGGTGGCCTTTACCGTGCTGTCGATGACGCTGTCGCTGATCGCCGTGTTCATCCCGCTGCTGCTCATGGGCGGCATCGTCGGGCGGCTGTTTCGCGAATTCGCCGTGACTCTCAGCGTGGCCCTGGTCATCTCCATGCTGCTGTCGCTGACCCTCACCCCCATGCTCTGCGCGCGGGTGCTGCGCGAGCGGTCACCCACGGCGCCGGTGCCGACGCTCTATCGGTGGATCGAGAACGGCCTCGCACGCTTGCAAGGCGGCTATCTGCGCGGTCTGGACTGGGTCCTGCGGCGCCCGCTGCTGACCCTGGCGAGCCTGGCGCTGACCGTGGTGCTCAACGTCTACCTCTATGTGGTGGTGCCCAAGGGCTTCTTTCCGGATCAGGACACCGGGGTGGTGCTCGGCGCCATCCGCGCCGACCAGAGCATCTCCTACCAGGCCCTGGCGCCCTATGTGAAGGAGATCGCCGCCCGCTTGCGTGACGATCCCGACGTAGCGGCGGTGATGGCCTCTACGGGCGGCGGCATGTTCGGCTCGCGCAACTCGGCGCAATTCTTCATCCGCCTCAAGGACTACAACGAGCGCCAGGACAGCGCCCAGCGGATCGCCAATCGCCTCAGCCAGCTTGGCAGCCGCCATGCCGGCATCCAGCTGTTCCTCATGCCGGCCCAGGATCTGCGGGTCGGCGGGCGCAGCGCCAACGCCACCTATCAATTCAGCCTGCAGGCCGACGACCTCGACGAACTGCGCCGCTGGACACCCACGGTGGAAGCCGCCTTCAAGACCCTGCCGGAACTCACCGGGGTGGATTCCGATGCGCAGAACGGTGGCCAGGAGGTGCGCCTGGAGATCGACCTCGCTGCGGCGAGTCGCCTGGGAGTGAGCGTCAAGGACCTCGACACCCTGCTGGACAACGCCTTCAGCCAGCGCCAGGTGGCCACCCTCTATCACACCCTCAACCAGTACCACGTGGTGCTGGGGCTGGCGCCGGCCTACACCCAGGACCCCGAGGTGCTCAAGCAGCTGTACGTGGTGACCGGCAGCGGCGTCCAGGTCCCGCTGGCCGCCTTTGCCCGCTTCACCGGCGGCAACGCGCCCCTGGCAGTGGCGCACCAGGGCCAGATGGCCACCAGCACCCTGGCCTTCAACCTGGCCGACGGGGTCTCCCTGGAGCAGGCCCAGGCGGCGATCCAGGCGGCGCTGGTCAAGGTCGGCCTGCCGCGGGAGATCCAGTCCGGCTTCCAGGGCACCGCCCAGGCCTTCGCCACCCTGGTCGCGCAGATTCCCTGGCTGGTGGCCGCGGCCCTGGCGGCCATCTACCTGGTGCTGGGCATGCTCTACGAGAGCTACATCCATCCGCTGACCATTCTCTCCACCCTGCCCTCGGCCGGGGTCGGTGCCCTGTTGTTGCTGCTGGCGACCGGCACCCAGCTGACCCTCATCGCCCTGATCGGCATCCTGCTGCTGATCGGCATCGTCAAGAAGAACGCCATCCTGCTGGTGGACTTCGCCCTGGTCGCCGAGCGCGACCGCGGCCTCTCGCCCGAGGCCGCCATCCGCGAGGCCTGCTGGCTAAGATTCCGGCCGATCCTGATGACCACCCTGGCGGCCTTCTTCGGCGCCCTGCCGCTGGCGCTGGGCAGCGGCGGCGACGACGCCCTGCGCCAGCCCCTGGGGCTGGCCATCGCTGGCGGCCTGGCGCTGAGCCAGGTGCTGACCCTCTTCACCACCCCGGTGGTATTCCTCTGTCTCGACCGCCTGAGCCGCGCCAGCCGCCGGTTCTGGCGCCAGCATCTGCGCCGCGCCGCGGCCTGAAGGTAACGACCATGCCGCTCCCGCGCCTCCTGCCCCCGCTGCTCCTGCTGACCCTGCTTGCCGGCTGCACCGTCGGGCCCGACTACCAAAGGCCCAGCGCCCCGCTGTCGACGCAATTCAAGGAGGCAGCTGGCTGGAAGGCCGCCCGCCCGCGTGACGATCAGGCCAAGGGCGCCTGGTGGCAACGCTACGACGATCCCCAGCTCAGCGCCCTGCTGACCCAGGTGGCGGTCTCCAACCAGAACGTCGCCCAGTACCAGGCGCTCTATCGCCAGGCACGCGCCCTGGTCCGCGAAAGCCGCGCCGAGACCCTGCCCAGCGCCACCCTGGACGCCAAGACCACCCGCAGCGAGAACGCCAGCAGCAGCGACAGCGGCAGTACCAGTGCCGGCGGCGCCACGGTCAGGAACGCCGACAGCCTCAGCCTCGGCCTGAGCTGGGACCTGGACCTCTGGGGCCGGCTGCGCCGCACCCTGGAAGAAGACCATGCCAGTGCCCAGGCCAGTGCCGCCGAGCTGGCCAACGCCACCCTCAGCGCCCAGGCGGAACTGGCCCAGGACTACTTCCAGCTGCGCGTGCTGGATCGGCGCCTGGCGCTCTATGAGCAGACCCTGGCCGATTACCGCCGCTATCTCGCGGTGATCCAGAACAAGTACGACGAACAGCTCGCCTCCCGTGCCGATCTCGCCCAGGCACGGACCCAGCTGGAGAGCGCCGACGCCAATCGGCTGGCCCTGACCACCCAGCGCGCCCAGCTGGAACACGCCATCGCCCTGCTGCTGGGCAAGCCGCCGGCGGACTTCGACCTGGCCGCCGATCCCCGATGGCAGGCCCGGCTGCCGGACATTCCCGCCGGCCTGCCCACCGCCCTGCTGGAGCGCCGCCCGGACATCGCCCAGGCCGAGCGCCAGGTGGCCGCCGCCAATGCCGCCATCGGCGTGGCCACCGCCGCCTACTACCCCGACCTGACCCTGAGCGCCAGCGGCGGCTACCAGAGCAGCCTGCTCGGCGAGCTGCTCAAGACGCCGAGCCGCTTCTGGTCACTGGGACCGACCCTCTCCGGCACCCTGTTCGATTTCGGTTCCACCCGCGCAAGCGTCGACCAGGCCCGCGCCGCCTACGATGCCAAGGTCGCCAGCTACCGGCAGACGGTACTCACCGCCCTGGGCGAGGTGGAAGACGACCTGGTGGCGCTGCAGGTGCTCGGCCCCGAACTCGCCGCCCAGCGCCGCGCCGTGGCCGCCGCCCGCGATTCGGCCAGCGTGACCCGCGACCAGTACGAAGCCGGCATCATCGACTACCTGGACGTGGCCACCACCCAGGCGACCCAGCTGAGCCAGGAGCAGAGCCTGCTGCAACTGGAATCCAGCCAGCTGGTAACCAGCGTCCAGCTGCAGATGGCGCTGGGTGGCGACTGGCAGGCCGCGCGTCTGGCCGACGCCCCCTGAAAACCTGTTCTCGATCTCGCGAGCTAGAGACAAACAAGGCGAAAATGGTTGAGGAAGCGGATCGCACTCGCGTTCGAGTTTACGAGTGGTAAATGAGCATTCCGAAGCCATTTTCAACGCCGTTTGGCCGACGCGCAGCAGATCAAGAATAGGTTCTGACAGCCACCCGTGGAGCTGCTAGCGTGCCCTTACCTTCCGCCGTCGAGATCCGCATGGGCCTGCTGCGTCTGTCCCTTTCCGCCAAGGTCTTTCTCGCCGCCCTGGCGCTCTGCGCCTTCGCCGTGCTGGGCATGGCCTGGGCCTCCTACCTGAGTTTCTCGCGGGATTTCCTCGGCTATCTCAACGGCCAAGCCGAACAGCGGCTGGATGCCCTGGTGCCGCGCTTCGAGCACGCCTACGCCGAGCATGGCGACTGGAATTTCCTGCTCAACCAGCACCCGCCCGAGGCCTGGATCCAGCTGCTGCGCCCGGAATTGCCCGCCAATACCAGCGTCCGCCCCTCCCCGCCGGTGTCGGATCTCACCGGCGCCTTTCTGCGCTTCTCGCTGCTGGATGCCGAGCATCGCTACCTGATCGGCTTTCGCGACCTGCCGCCCGTCCCGCTGTTGCGGGCCATCCACTGGCAGGGCCGGGTGGTCGGCTGGCTGGCGCTGACGCCCTTCGAGGCGGTCATCAGCGACGGCGACCGCCGCTTCCAGCAGAGCCAGATCCGCTCCAGCCTGGTGATCGCCTTCGTCTGCCTGCTGCTGGCCGCCGCCCTGGCCTGGTGGATCGCCCGCACCCTGCTGCGCCCGATCCGCACCGTGGCCGCCGCCACCCATCGTCTGGCGGCCGGCGACTACGGCATCCAGCTGCCCATCCGCTCCGCCGACGAGGCCGGCCAGCTGGCCCAGGACTTCAACCGCCTGGCCCGCGTCCTGGCCAGCAACGAGCTGCAGCGCCGCGCCTTCATGGCCGACATCTCCCACGAATTGCGGACGCCCCTGGCGGTGCTCAGGGGTGAACTGGAAGCCATGGAGGACGGGATCCGCCCGCTGGATGTGAGCGGGCTGAAGTCGCTGCAGACCGAGGTCGGCTCGCTGAACAAGCTGGTGGACGATCTATTCGAATTGTCGCTGGCCGAAGTCGGCGGCCCCACCTACCGCCACGAAGCGCTGGACCTGGCGACCCTGCTGGCGCTGACCGCCGATGCCTGGCGCCCGCGCTATCGCCAGGCCGGCCTGGAACTGCGGCTGGAGCTGCCGGATACCCCGCTGCTGATCCGCGGCGATGAGGCGCGCCTGGGCCAGCTGTTCTACAACCTGCTGGAGAACAGCCTGAGGTACACCGAAGCCCCTGGTCAGGTGCACCTTGCCGCGCGCCAGCTCGGCAACCTGCTGCAGGTCGATCTGCAGGACTCCGCGCCCGGGGTGCCCGCGGCCGACCGCGAACGGCTGTTCGAGCGGTTCTACCGCGTCGAAGGCTCGCGCAGCCGCCGCAGCGGCGGCGCCGGCCTGGGCCTGGCCATCTGTCGCGGCATCGCCGAGGTGCATGGCGGTCAGCTGCAGGCCAGGGAATCACCGCTTGGCGGCCTCTGGCTCGAACTGCGGTTGCCCGCCCTCGCTGACCGGAGCCCGGCATGAGCCAGACCATTCTGCTGGTGGAAGACGAACCCAAGCTCGCCGCCCTGCTGAGTGACTACCTCAAGGCCGCCGGCTTCAGCTGCGACTGGCACGCCGACGGCGAACAGGCCCTGGCCGCCCTCCGCGCCACGCCACCCGACCTGCTGCTGCTCGACCTGATGCTGCCCGGCCTCGACGGCCTGGAGATCTGCCGCGCTGTACGCACCTTCAGCGCCCTGCCGATCATCATGGTCACCGCCCGGGTCGACGAGATCGACCGCCTGCTCGGCCTGGAACTGGGCGCCGACGACTACATCTGCAAACCCTTCAGCCCGCGCGAAGTGGTGGCCCGGGTCAAGGCCGTGCTGCGCCGCAGCAGCGTGCCGGACGGCCGGCCCGCGCCCAGCGGCCTGCAGCTGGACACCGAGACCTACCAGGCCAGCTTCAACGGGCGGCCGCTGGAGCTGACCCCGGTGGAATTCCGCCTGCTGGCGACCCTGGCCCAGCACCCCGGCAAGGTGCTTTCGCGCGACCAGTTGCTCAACCACTTGCACACCGACTACCGCATCCTCACCGACCGCACCGTCGACAGCCACGTGCGCAACGTCCGCCGCAAGCTGCACCGCCTCGACCCAGACTGCGAGCTGATCCGCTCCATCTATGGCGTGGGCTATTGCCTGGAGACTTGACCCGCTCAGCCTGCGCTCGACCAGGCCGCACTCGCCGATCCCAGCCGCGTAGCCGGCCGCGGCCAGTGCAGGCGCAGGTCGCCGATCTGCAGCGGCGGGCGCAACCGCAGCGCCGGCCCCCAGGCGGTGGGCTCGGGGGTGGCATCGTAGTCGGCGTCCTGCACGCTGGTATAAAGGGGCGCGTAGGCCACGGCGGGATGCTCGGTCAGCAGGCAGGCGGTACGCGCCAGCGACAGGCGCGCGCTCAGCACACGGCCCTCGCGCAGGCGACCGGTGAGGCCGCGGATGACCGCGGCCGCCATCAGGTAACCGGTGGCGTGGTCGAGGGCCTGAACCGGCAAAGGCACCGGCTGCTGCGCCTGCTGCCAGTCGCGCCCGGCCGCGGCGATGCCGCAGGACAGCTGCACCAGGCTGTCGTAGCCGCGCCGCAGGGCCCAGGGCCCGGTCCAGCCGTAGGCGCACAGGGACACGTCGATCAGCGCCGGCTGCAATGCCCGGCGCTGGGCGGCACCATAGCCGAGCCGCTCTAGAGCGTCGGCGCGATAGCCGTGCACCAGGACATCTGCCTCTTCCAGCAAGGCTTCGAACACCCAACGGTCGGCCGGCCGGCGCAGGTCCAATCGCGCGCAGCGCTTGCCCAGCGTCACCTCGGGTGCCTGGGCCGGTTCGTCCCAGTCGGGGGGATCGATCCGCAGCACCTCGGCGCCCAGCCCGGCCAGCAGGCGGGTGGCGATGGGTCCGGCGAGGATGCGGGTCAGGTCGAGGATGCAAATGTCCTGCAAGGGGCGTTGTGGATCGGGGCGCCAGTCGCGCGCGGTGGCAATGGCTGTCCATTCCTGGGCGATCAGGGGTTCGGCGCGAACGGCCTGGCCCTGAGGATGCGCCTGCCAATCCGCCTGGGTACGTAGCCTGGCCGCGCAGCCGCCCGCCGCGACGATGGCCGTCTCCAGGTCTTCGCCCGACCCGCCCGCCATGGCCCGCGCCACGGCGTCATGGCTATTGGCGCAGCCCAGCACGGCCAGGGCACGCTCCCGGTGATGAGGCGCATTGGCGTGCAACCGTAGCCAGCCGTCGCGGGTACGGTAGTCGCCGGTGATCGCATCCCAGACGTCGGGCAATTCCCAGCCCAGGGAACGCAGGGAGGTCTTGAACCAGGCCGCGGCCAGGTGCCGGTCCACCTGCACCGGCAATCCGGGTGCCCCTTCGGCCAGCAGATCGGCGGCGGCCAGGCCGGCGACCCCGATCGCCGCCGTGGCGAGGTCGCTGACCGGAAAGCAGGAGGCCAGGCTATCGTTGCCCCGGACCTGCAGATTCGCCGCCTGGGCGGCAGACAGATCCAGGGCGGTGACGAGTTCGTCGAGCAGGGATTGAAAGACGGCAGGCGTACGGGACGGGTGGGTCAAGGCAAGGTCCTCCGCGGCAGCAGGCAGTGCTCTCACAGTAGCCCTGCCTGCGCGAGCAGGACACCGGCGTTCGTCCGTCTACCGTCCAGCGCGACACGGGGACAAATCGCCCTCTGCCTGGGTCTCCCCTTCATCAGCCCACCCACGCTATCGGGAGACCCCATGACCGCACGACAACTCCTCATCGCCGGCGCCAGCGGCATCATCGGCCAGGCCGTGCTGGACGCCTTCGCCAAGGCCGGCTGGTCCATCACCACCGTCGGCCGCTCGCGACAGGCACCCAGTCGCTTTCCTCATCTGACCGCCGACCTGCTGGACCCGGCCAGCCTGGCCGCGGCCAAGGCCGATCTCGCCGGCGTGACCCATCTCTTCTACAGCGCCCTCAAGCCCAACCTCGACCCAGGCGTCGAGGCGGACGAAAACGCCGCTATGCTGGAGAACCTGGTCGCCGCGGTACGGGATGCCGGCGCCCCCCTGGCCCGCATCACCTTCGTCCAGGGCGGCAAGATCTACGGCGCCCACCTGGGGGTGTACAAGACCCCAGCCCGCGAGGATGACAGCCGCCACTTCCCGCCCAACCTCTATTTCCGCCATGAAGACTTCGTGCGCAGCCTGGAGGCCGACGGCATCCGCTGGACCGCCCTGCGCCCCGACATCGTCATCGGTCACTCACTGGGCTCGGCCATGAACCTGGGCAACCTGATCGGTCTCTACGGCGCCCTGTGCAAGGCGACCGGCACCGCCATGCAATTCCCCGGAACCGAGCAGGCCTATCGCGGCGCCCTGGTCAACGTCACGGCCGCGCCGCTGCTGGGCGAAGCCGCGGTCTGGGCCGCCGAAGAGCAGCACGATGGCGCCTTCAACCTCACCAACGGCGATGTCTTTCGCTGGAGTCACGTCTGGCCACAGCTGGCCGACTGGTTCGGGCTGGACGTGGGCGAGCCGCAACCCATCTCCCTGGCCCAGCGCCTGACCGCGCTGAAGCCGCTCTGGCAGACGCTGGCGCAAGGGGAAGGACTGGCCGAGGCCGATCCCGAGCGGATTGCGCCCGGGGCCTTCGGCGACTTCATCTTCCATGTCGAGAAGGACGCCATCTTCGATGTGACCAAGGCGCGGCAGGCCGGCTTCGGGCAGATGGTCCTGAGATCGGACGAGGTCCTGCTCGCGCACCTGGAGGACATGCGTCGGCGGCGACTGATTCCCTGAGGCATCCCGCGCCGTCCCGATAGAGGCAAAACGCCCGGGACGACATGCGGTCTCAACCCCAACGTCTCGCCATTGGAGTTCTACCTTGTACGCCGACACCCTCACCTGGGGCCATGGCCCCCGCACCTTCGAAGTCTTTCTCGAGCCCACCTGCCCCTTTTCGGTCAAGGCCTTCAACAAGCTCGACGACCTGCTGACCCAGGCCGGCCCTGAGCGGATCACCCTGAAGATCCGCCTGCAATCCCAACCCTGGCACCTGTTCTCCGGGGTGGTGGTGCGCTGCGTGCTGGCCGCCGCCACCCTCGACGGCGGCAGGGAGAGCGCCAAGGCGGTGCTGGCCGCGGTGGCGGCCCATCGCGAGGAATTCGAGTTCAAGGATCACGCCACCGGCCCCAACCGCGACGCCACGCCCAACGACATCATCGCGCGCCTGGAAGGCTACAGCGGCCTGGCCCTGGCCGACGCCTTCGCCAATCCGGACCTGCAGCACGCCATCAAGTGGCACTGCAAGTACGCCCGGCAGAACGGTATCCATGTCTCGCCGACCTTCATGATCGATGGCCTGGTGCAGCTCGATATCAGCAGCGGGGATTCGGTCGCGGACTGGCTCGCTCGACTGGGTTGAGCAGCAGGCCCAGGGTCGAGAGGCGGCGTAGCCTGACCACTCGCGCTATGCTCGGCGGCCCCGTCCCGACCCGAGACAGACCCTTGATGGCCCTCCCCGCTGGAGACTCATCCTGGAAGCCCTGAGCGTCTACCTGGGCCTGGCCGCCCTCGCCTTCGGTGCGGCCACCCTGCTACCCCTGCAATCGGAAGCGGCCCTGGCCGGGCTGCTGCTCACCGAGCGCTATGCCACGGCGCTCCTGCTGCTGGCCGCGACGCTGGGCAATGTCGCCGGCTCGACGCTGAACTGGTGGCTGGGCACCCACCTCGAACGCTTTCGCCAACGCCGCTGGTTTCCGCTGTCGCCGCAACGTCTTGACCGTATCCAGGCGGCCTACCAGCGCTGGGGCTGGTGGTCGCTGCTGCTCAGCTGGATGCCCGTGATCGGCGATCCCCTGACCCTGGTGGCCGGGGTGATGCGCGAACCGCTGTGGCGCTTTCTACTGGTGGTGACCCTGGCCAAGGCCACGCGCTACACCGTGGTCTGGGGTCTTGCCCTGGGTTGGCGCTGAGTCGGCCTGGCTATCGTTCGCTAACCAAGCTGACGCCGGCGGCGCCACAACCAGCGCGTTTCCACGGCGGCGAGATCGGCAAGCGGAATCAGTTCAGCGGGAATACGACTGCAGTTCGACAGGTTGAACACCTGGCGACCCGCGGCGCGCATCGCGGTCTGCATGACCTGCAGGCCGGGCAGGATGCGACTGTGCAGGTGCTCGTCGAGGCCGCAGGGCGACGCCGGCGAGCGGCCATCCTCGTAGAACCGCGGACGGTCGCTGTCGAGATCGACGCCGGCAAGATAGATCTCGGTGAATCCCAGGTGATAGGCCAGTTGCAGGGCGATGAAGGCCACCGTGCGGACATCGAAGATGCCGTAATCCAGGTTGCAGCTGAAGCCGATATCCCGGGCGCGACGACTGAACCAGGCAGGCAGCCGTTGCGCCTGTTCCTGTTCGGCGCCCAGGTGGTGCTCCAGGCGTGTGGCTGGCGCGCGGTGCAGCGGATGCGCCTTGGCGGCCAGTTCCGCGGGCAGGGCCTGGATGGCTTTCGGCCAGAGTGCCAGCCGGGTGGCCCGCTCCAGTCCCTGTCGATAGAGCTCGGGTTGCTGCTGCGCGAAACTGAGATCGCTGCAGACGTAGAACAGCGGACTCAGGGGACTGCCCAGCAACTTGGCGATGGCGCCATTCATGGTGATGACCGGAATGTCCCGCCAGACCGGCAGGTTGAGCCTGCCCGCCGACGGCCCCGAGGCCAGCAGCAGCACGGGGCCGCGGTAGGCATTGCGCCAGGCGGCGAAGGCGCCAGCGCTCGAACTCACAGCTTCGGTCGGGCGGAACGAGAGGGGTGAAAGGTACAAGGTACGACTCCTCGGAGTGACGATGACCAGACCTGGCGCGCCGATCGACCACTAGCGAACGCGCCACGTGACAGGGCCCAGCACCGGACAGCGCTGCGGCCCCGTCGCCCATTGTGCGTGAACCTGCCACTGCTGGATTTCTACCCCAGGTAAAAGTCCGTCGCCACCTTGTATCCGGATCCTTACAAAGTCCGGCGTTGAGTCGTGACCGCTGCTGCCCTGGCGCCTCCCAGGCTGGATACTCTGGCCAGCCTGGGAGGCCTTGCCGCTAGGAACCGCGGTAGGTGCTGAAGCCGTAGGGGCTGAGCAACAGCGGGATATGGTAGTGCTGCTCTGGCTGGGTGACGTCGAACACCACCGGGATCTCAGGGAAAAAGGCGCTGCGGCCCTGCTGGCGATAGTAGTCGCCGGTCTTGAAGACCACCCGGTACTCGCCCTTCTCGAAGGTCCTTTCCTTGGGGAACAGCGCCGACACCCGGCCCTGCTCGTTGGTGACCTCCTCCGCCAGCGGCTGCCAGCCCTGCCCTACCTGGCGCTCCAGGGTCACGTGCACCCCCGCCGACGGCTTGCCGTCCTCCAGGTTGAGCACGTGGACACTCAGGGGATTGGGCGCGGCGACCGCGAAGCCGGACAGGGCCAGGCCACACAACAGCACGAACGTCTTCATGGAGATTTCCTTCAAGGATGAGAGGTGAGGTTGAGGTGTCCAGCGGCCGCCAGCGCACAGCGCTCGTCCGCCCCGCCACCGCCGGCACCGGCGATGCCCAGGGCGCCGACCAGCTGGTCGCCTTCGTAGAGGGGGATGCCACCGCCGAGCAGCAGCAATTCGGGCAGGGTGATTAGGTTGGCCGCATCCGGGTTCTGCCGGGCGCGCTCGGCCAGCGCCTGCGACGGGGTGCGGGTGGACAGGGCGGTAAAGGCCTTGCGCCGCGCCGCCTCGGCGTTGTGCGGTCCGACGCGGGTATCGCGTTGCAGGAGGATCAACTGACCGCTGCGGTCGAGCACCGCCAGCGCGGCGCTGCAGGGCGCGGCCTGCGCCAGGCGCTGCGCG
The DNA here is from genome assembly GCF_031453735.1 of Pseudomonas sp. SORGH_AS_0199. Classification (NCBI taxonomy): domain Bacteria; kingdom Pseudomonadati; phylum Pseudomonadota; class Gammaproteobacteria; order Pseudomonadales; family Pseudomonadaceae; genus Pseudomonas; species Pseudomonas sp. SORGH_AS_0199. The sequence goes on along the minus strand of NZ_JAVJAE010000001.1, from coordinate 2,271,574 downwards.
GCCGCGAGGTCGAGATCGGGGTGCTGCGGCAGCGCCGCCTGCGCCTGACCGAGGGCGGCAGCGCCCAGCAGCGCGAGGGTGAGAGAGGAAAGAAAGCGCGACATGATTCGAGGTCCAGGAGATGACCCCGCCAACCTATCCTGATCGTTCGGTCAGGAACGGGTACTGCAGAATGACAATTTTGTCAGAAGGATCAGCGAGATAGCTGTCCCGACCCGACAGCGTCACCCCTCGCCCGCAGCGTTGACATTCCTGCCTCGCGGCGCGTGGGTAACGCGCCGAGGCTCCCGTTGCCTTGATCCCTCTCTATTGCCAGCGACCCGAGTCGACAGTGGGCTCACGAAGGGCCGTTGCTTTCCGGAAGTGCACAGGCCCATCGACCACGCAAAACCATCGGGTCGCTATTGATCGATTAGATCAAAACATGCTTTATTGTGATCAGAACAATCACAAGGTAGGCATGACCATGAAATTCCGCGGCATCGTTCCCGCCCTCGTTACCCCCTTTGACGCCCAACAACGTGTCGATGAAAACGCTTTGCGCGGTTTGATCGAAAACCTGATTGGCGCCGGCGTCCACGGCCTGTTCGTATTGGGCACCAACGGCGAGTTCTTCGCCCTCTCCGAAGCCGAAAAGCTGCGTATCGCCGAGCTCACGGTGGACGCCGCGGGCGGCCGGGTCCCGGTCGTAGCCGGTACCGGTGCCTTCGCGACGCACGAAGTGATTGAACTGAACAAAAAGATGGCGGATCGCGGCGTCGATGCCCTGTCGGTGATCACGCCCTACTTCAATGCTGTCAGCCAGAAAGAGCTGATCACTCATTACGAAGCCATTGGCGACGCCTCCCCACTGCCGCTCATGCTCTACAACATTCCGGCCAAGACCGGCATGTCGATCGGCATCGGCGCCGTGGCCACCTTGAGCCAGCATCCGCAGATCAAGGGGATCAAGGACAGCGCGGGCAACTTCGACGCCCTGGTGCAGATGATGAAGTACCGCAGCGATGACTTCGCCGTCTTCGCCGGTACCGACTCCCTCATCTACTGGAACCTGCTGGCCGGCGGCGATGGCGCGGTGGCCGCCACGGCCAACGCGGTACCTCAGGTCGTCATGACCATCTGGAACGCCTTCCAGGCCGGCGATCACGCCACCGCCCGCGCCGCCCAGGAAAAGCTGCGGCCGCTGCGCGATGCCTTCGCCCTGGGCACCATGCCATCGGTACTGAAGAAGGCCGCCGACCTGCTCAACGTCCCGGTCGGCCCCTGCCGCGCTCCGGTCGCGCCGCTGGACGAAGCCACGGTGCACAAGCTCGAAGGCCTGCTGGCCATCTATCGCGACTGACCCGGAGCGCCCATGTCCCTCTATCATTTCCAGACCGTCAAACACCTGGTCCACGGCGCCGGCGCCCTGGATCAGCTCGGCGACAAGCTCGCCCTCCTCGATGTCCCGCTGCGCCGCGTGGTGCTGGTCACCCAGAACGCCATGCATGGCCTGGGCGTGACCGAGCGCGTCAAGGCGCAACTGGCCGCCCGCGACATCGACGTGGCCGTCATCGACAACGTCGAGATCGAGCCGACCCTCGAGAACATCGAGCAGGTCTTTCGCGAACAGGTCTCGCCGCGCCAACCGGACGCCCTGCTCGCCATCGGCGGCGGCTCGGTGCTGGATGCCGCCAAGCTGTTCGCGGTCATGCTCACCAACGAGCAGTCGCTCAGATCCATGCTCGGCATCGACCAGGTCGCCCGCGCCGGGCTGCCCACCGTGCTGGTCCCGACCACCGCCGGCACCGGCTCGGAAGTGACGCCCAATGCCATCGTCACCCTGCCCGACGAAGAGTTGAAAGTGGGCGTGGTCAGCCGCCACCTGCTGCCCGCGCTGGTGCTGCTCGATCCGCTGCTGACGCTGAGCCTGCCCAAGGCCATCACCGCGGCTACCGGGATGGATGCATTCACCCATTCGCTGGAGTCCTTCATCTCCAACAAGGCCAACCCGGTCAGCGATACCTTTGCCCTGGAGTCCATGCGCCTGATCGCCGGCAGTATCGTCGAGGCCTATCAGCAGCCGGACTCGGTGCGCGCCCGCAGCGACATGCTGCTCGGCTCCACCTACGGCGGCGTGGCCCTGACCGCCGCCGGTACGGCCGCGGTCCATGCGCTGGCCTATCCCCTCGGTGGCAAGTTCCACGTCACCCACGGGGTGGCCAACGCCATGCTGCTACCCCATGTCATGGCCTTCAACCTGGACAGTTGCGCGCCGCGCCTGAAGCGCGCCGCCATGGTCTGCGGCCTGGCCCGCGCGGAAGACAGCGACGAAGCCGCCGCGCACCAGCTGATCGAGCAGATCGCCGCCTGGACCGCCACCCTGGAAATCCCCCAGGACCTGGCCGCCTTTGGCGTGCGCGAGGAGCATCTGCCGGAGATGGCCGTGGCGGCCTCCAAGGTCACTCGGCTGATGGTCAACAATCCCAAGCCGCTGAGCCTGGACGACATCCAGGCGCTGTACCGGCGCCTGCTGCCATGACCCGCCTGCTGATCCTAGCCGACGACCTCAGCGGCGCCGCCGACTGCGCCCTGGGCTTTGCCAAGGCCCAAGCGACCCGGGTGCTGCTCGACGCCGAGGCCCTGGACGCCCAGGCGCCGGTGACGGCACTGGATCTGGACAGCCGTCGACTGGATGCGCGTGCGGCGGCCGCACGCCACGCCGCGCTGCTCGGGCACCCGGCGTTGGCGGGCGCCGCGCTCTACAAGAAGATCGACTCCACCCTGCGTGGCAATGTCGCCGCCGAGGTGGCGGCCCTCACCCCGCGCGGCCTGGCCCTGGTCGCGCCCGCCTACCCGGCACTGGGCCGCACCACCCTGGGGGGTATCCAGTACCTGGACGGCGTACCGGTCGACCAGACCGATGTCTGGCGCAACGAAGGCCTGACCGGCAGTGCCGATCTGGTTGCTCAACTGACCGATCACGGCATCAGCTGTGCGCGGCTGGATCTCGCCACCCTTCGTCAGCCGGTGGCCCTGGCCGCCGCCCTGCGCCGCGCGCTGGACAGTGGTCTGCCCGCGCTGGTCTGCGACGCCGAGCGGCAAACGGACCTGGAGGCACTGGCCCGGGCTTCCGCGCCCGTGGCGCAGCAGCTGTTCTGGGTCGGCTCCGCAGGCCTGGCCGAGGCGCTGCCTGCAGCCCTGGGCCTGACCGGCCACACCGCACTCCGCCCTCATGGGGACGGCCCGATCCTCACGGTGGTGGGCAGCATGTCACGACACTCCCAGGCCCAGGCCGAGCGACTGGTGGCGGGGAGCGGCCAACACTGGCAGCGGCTGGCCCCTGCCTGGCTGCTGGAGCCGCAGCACGCCGCCGAGCGTACCGCGCTGGCCGCGGCCCTCGCTCGGCAGCTCGCCCGCGGCGAAGACGTCCTGGTGAGCCTTGACCAGCAGGCCCGCGACCCGCGCCAGGCTGTGGCCCTGAGCCAGGCCCTGGCCGAACTGCTGCAGCCCGTCCTGCAGGAAGCCGCTGCCGTCATGGCCACCGGTGGCGAGACCGCTCGCGCCCTGCTCGCCCAGGCCGGCATCACGGCGCTGGACCTGCACGGCGCCCTCGCCCCGGGCGTGGCCCTGGCCAGCACCCGCTGGCGCGGTCGCGCCCTGCGGATAGTGACCAAGGCCGGCGGCTTCGGCCAACCCGACACCCTCCTCGATGCCTGGCGCCACCTGCGCGCCAGCCTACCCGCACAGGCCGCCACGGCCTCCCTGCAGAAGGAAGCCCACCATGTCTGAACGTCCCGTCATCGGCATCACCATGGGTGACGCCACCGGCGTCGGTCCCGAGATCATCATGAAGTCCCTAGCCCACGCCTCGGTCTACGACAGCTGCCGCCCGCTGGTCATCGGCGACGCGGGCCGCCTGGAGGATGCCAATCGCATCGTCGGCGGTCGCCTGCAGATCAACGCCATCGAGCGTCCCGATCAGGCGCGCTTCCAGCCCGGCGTGGTGGATTGCATCGACCTCGGTCTGATTCCCGCCGACCTGCCCTACGGCAAGCTGTCCGCCCTGGCCGGCGACGCCGCCTATCGCTACATCGAACGCACCGTGCAGCTCACCTCCGCCGGTGAACTCGATGCCATCTGCACCGCGCCACTGAACAAGGAAGCCCTGCACGCGGGCGGTCATATCTTCCCGGGGCACACCGAGCTGCTGGCGCACCTCACCGGCACCGAGGAGGTGTCGATGATGCTGATGACGCCGATCCTCAAGGTCATCCACGTCACCACCCACATCGGCATCATCGATGCCATCGCGCGCATCGAGCCGGGCCTGGTCAAGCGCACCATCGAGCGCGCCCATGCCACCCTGCAGCGGGCCGGCATCCAGGACCCGCTGATCGCCGTCTGCGGTATCAATCCCCACGCTGGCGAGAACGGCCTGTTCGGCTACGGGGAAGAAGAAACCAAGATCCAGCCGGCCATCGACGAGCTGCGCGCCCGTGGCTGGCGCGTGGAAGGCCCACTGCCTGCGGACACCCTGTTCTTCCGCGCCGGTCGCGGCGATTTCGACTGCGTGGTGGCCATGTACCACGACCAGGGCCACGGGCCGGTCAAGGTCATGGGCCTGGAGGCGGGCGTCAATGTCACCGTCGGCCTACCGGTGATCCGCACCTCGGTGGACCACGGCACCGCCTTCGACATCGCCGGCAAGGGCATCGCCGACGAGCGCAGCCTCATCGAGGCGTTGCGCCAGGCCACCGAACTCGCCAGCCGGCATCGCGCCAGCCAGGCCGCCTGAGGAGCCTGACCATGAAAGTCGTCTGCACCTCGCCCTCCTTCGCCAAGTACTCCCGGGAACCCCTGGAGTTGCTGGCCCGCCACGGCATCGACGTGGTGACCTTGCCCGCCGACATCGATGCCGAGGGTTTCATTGCCGCGGCCGCCGAGTGCCAGGCGGCCATCACCGCCTTCAATGTCTTCGACGCCGCCACCTTCGCGGCCCTGCCGCAGCTGCGCCTGGTGTGCAAGCACGGCGTCGGGGTCGACAACATCGACCTCGACGCGGCCCGTGCCAGCGGCGTGACCGTCTGCAACGTGCCCAACTCCAACCGCCATGCGGTGGCCGACTACACCTTCGCCCTGCTGCTGGCCTCGGCCCGCCAGGTCGCTCGCGCCGATCGGGAGACCCGCGCCGGCGAGTGGCCACGGCTGTTTGGCGCGGATGTCCACGGCAAGACCCTGGGCATCGTCGGCCTGGGCAGCATCGGCAAGGAAGTCGCGCGGCGCGCCAGCGGCTTCGCCATGCGCGTCATCGCCCATGACCCCTATCCCGATCAGGCCTTCGCCGACCGCGAACGCATCGAGTTTCGCGCCCTCGACGAGCTCCTCGCCGAAGCCGATTTCGTCACCCTGCACATCGGCCTGTCCGACGCCACTCGCCACCTGCTGGACGCACGGCGACTGGGCCTGATGAAGCCGGGCGCCCACCTGATCAACGCCGCGCGCGGCGGCATCGTCGATGAAGAGGCGCTCTACCAGGCATTGCACAGCGGCCACCTGGGCGGCGCGGCCCTGGACGTGTTCGAGGACGAGCCGGCCAACCAGCACCCGCTGTACGGGTTGCCCACCGTGGTGGTGTCACCGCACATCGCCGGCTACACCCCGGGCGCGCTGGACATCCTCAGCCTCACCTGCGCCCGCAACGTGGTCGCCGCCCTCACCGGCAGCGGCACCCTGGAGTCCGTCGTCGTCGCCCCCTGACCCCCTACCCCTTTCGGAACCTGATCATGGATAACAACAACAAGGCCACCAGGATTCGCTGGATCATCGCCGGACTGATGTGGACAGCGATCGCCATCAACTACATCGACCGGGTGGTGCTCTCCGCCGCCGCACCCTTCATCAGCAAGGAATTCGCCCTCAACGCGACCGAGATGGGGCTGATCATGTCGGCCTTCTTCTGGTCGTACGCCCTGCTGCAGTTGCCCGCGGGCTGGCTGGCCGACCGCTTCGGTCAGAAGGCCACCCTGGGCGGCGCGGTGCTCTGGTGGTCGCTGGCGACCGCCCTGACCGGCCTCGCCACGGGCTTCAAGTCGCTGTTCGCCTTGCGCATCGGCCTGGGCATCGGCGAGGCGGCGGCCTACCCGAGCAACGCCGGCATCACCTCGCGCTGGTTTCCCGACAAGGAGCGCGCCACCGTCTCGGGCATCTTCGACAGCGGTTCCAAGTTCGGCGGCGCGGTGGCCATGCCACTGATCGTCGGCCTGATCGCACTGTTCGGCTGGAAGCTGACCTTCGTCATCAGCGGCGCCCTCGGCATCCTCTGGGCCCTGGCCTGGTTCGCCTTCTACCGCAACGATCCGGAAGACCACCCGCGCATCAACGAGGCCGAGCTGCGCTACATCCGCGAAGGCCAGCGGCGCCGCGAAGGCAATGGCGAGAAGCCGGCCATGCGCTGGTACGAGCTGCTGCGCTACCGCAACGTCTGGGCCATGTGCCTGGGCTTCTTCTTCATCAACTACAACTCCTACTTCTTCATCACCTGGCTGCCCACCTACCTGGTCAAGGAAAAGGGCATGGACCTCATCTCCATGGGCTTCATGGCGGCGCTGCCGCTGCTGATCGCCATGGTGGTGGAAGTCTTCGCCGGCTGGCTGTCGGACCGCATCTACCGCAGTGGCCGCTATTCGCTGACCACGATCCGCAAGACCTTTCTGATCGTCGGCCTGCTGATGGCCTCCTGCATCGGCCTGGCCGCCTTCGCCGAGTCGGCCTGGATCGCCATCGTGCTGCTGTGCATCGCCAAGTCCGGCACCACCGTGGCTGCCACCCAGGTGTGGGCCATGCCCGGCGATATCGCCCCGCGCGGCATGACTTCGATGCTGGCCGGCCTGCAGAACTCGGTTTCCAACATGGGCGGCGTGGTCGGCCCCATCGTCACCGGCTTCATCGTCGCCACCACCGGCTCCTTCAACATCGCCCTGCTGTTCTCGGCGGCGCTGATCGTGGCGGCCATCCTCAACTACCTGTTCCTGCTCGGCCGGGTGGAACCCATCGTCACCGACGACGACCCGGAGGCGGACCTGCTGGGCGCCGGCCAACCCAGCCACTGACGTTCCTCGTTCAGGGCGCCGGCGGCCTGTCGGCGCCCTGTGAAAAAGCTCGTACAACAACAACACGGAGCGATTTCCATGCAGACGTTCGACGTGCAAAGCACCGCCATCATCATCGGGATGGTGGTGGTCTACATTCTCTTCACCACCTGGCTCAGCATCCGCCTGCGCAGCCGCACCAGCGGCGAATTCATGGTGGCCGCGCGCAGCATGCCGGCCTTCGTGGTGGGCATCCTGATGATGTCGGAATTCATCGGCGCCAAGTCCACGGTGGGCACCGCCCAGGCCGCCTTCGAGAGTGGTTTCGCCGCCTCCTGGTCGGTGATCGCCGCGGCCATCGGCTTTCCACTGTTCGGCCTGCTGATGGCGCGCAAGCTCTACGCCTCCGGCGAATTCACCATCTCCGGTTTCATCGCCCAGAAGTACGGCCTGTCCACCAAGCTGATGGTGTCGATCATCATGATCTACGCCCTCCTGCTGGTGAACGTGGGCAACTACGTCAGCGGCGCCGCGGCCATCGCCACGGTGCTCAAGATCAACCTGCCCACCGCGGCCTTCATCACCGCCATCGTCAGTACCCTGTACTACGCGTTCGGCGGGCTGAAGAGCGTGGCCTACGTCAGCATCCTGCACACCGCGGTCAAGTACGTGGGCGTGCTCATCGTCACGGGCGTGGCCCTGCACATGACCGGTGGCTTCACCCCGGTCATGCAGAACATGCCGGAGCACTACTTCACCTGGGACGGCGCCATCGGCGGCAGCAAGATCTTCGCCTGGATCATCGGTACCGTCGGCGCGATCTTCTCCACCCAGTTCATCATCCAGGCGATCTCCTCGACCAAGGATGCCCGCGCCGCGCAACGCTCCACCTTCCATGCCTCGCTGCTGTGCATCCCCATCTCCCTGGCGCTAGGCTTCATCGGGGTCGCGTCCAGGTACCTGCATCCGGAAATGAGCAGCCTCTACGCCCTGCCGGTCTTCCTGCAGTCGATGCACCCGGTGCTGGCCGGCGTGGTGACCATTTCCCTGGTCGCCTCCATCTTCGTCAGCGTCAGCACCGTGGCCCTGGCCATCGCCTCGCTGGTGGTCCGCGACTTCTACGTGCCGCTGCGCAAGCCGACGCCCGAGCGTGAATTCAAGGCCACCCGGGTGATCTCCCTGATCATCGGCTTCGTGCCGCTGTTCTTCGTGTTCTTCGTGCCCGAGATCCTGAACCTGTCGTTCTTTACCCGGGCGCTGCGCCTGTCCATCGCGGTGATCGCCATGATCGCCATCTACCTGCCGCTGTTCGCCACCAATCGCGGCGCGACCCTGGGCCTGCTGGCCTCGACCATCACCACCAGCGTCTGGTATCTGCTGGGCAACCCCTATGGCATCGACAACATGTACGTTGCCCTGGCGACGCCCGCCATCGTCGTGGTCATCGAACGGCTCTTCCCCCAGTCCGCCGCCAAAGCCGCCCCTGCTGAGGTCCCCCATGTCCATCACTGAAATCGCCATCGCCGGCCGCCAGGACAGCTTCCTGCCGACGCCCTATCCGCAGAACCACGCCGCCAACCTGCTGGCTCAGCCCGACGGCACCCTGCTGTGCACCTGGTTCGCCGGCACCCAGGAAGGCAAGGCCGACATCTCGGTGCTGCTAAGCCGCCGCGATCCATCGAGCGGGACCTGGAGCGAGCCCGTGCAGCTGTCGGACGACCCGACCCGCTCCGAACAGAACCCCATCCTGTTCCAGGCGCCGAATTGTCCGCTGTGGCTGCTGTGGACGGCCCAACTGGCCGGCAACCAGGACACCGCCATCGTCCGCCGCCGCCTGTCCACCGATGGCGGCCACAGCTGGGGCCCGATCGAGACCCTGATCGACACCCCCGGAACCTTTGTTCGCCAGCCGCCGGTGGTGCTGGCCAATGGCGACTGGCTGCTGCCGATCTTCCACTGCATCGCCCGCGCCGGCGAGAAGTGGGTGGGCAGCCATGACACCAGCGCCGTGCTGATTTCCGGCGATCAGGGCCGCAGCTGGACCGAACATGCGGTGCCCGAGAGCAGCGGCTGCGTGCACATGAATATCCAGCTGCTGGGTGACGGCAGCCTGCTGGCGCTGTTCCGCAGTCGCTGGGCCGACTTCATCCATGCCAGCCGCTCCCAGGATGGCGGTCGCAGCTGGAGCGCACCTACCCCGACGGCCCTGCCCAACAACAACTCATCCATCCAGTTCGTTCGCCTCACCAGCGGCGAACTGGTGGTGGCCTACAACCCCACCAGCGCCGCCGACTACAGCGAGCGCCGCGCCTCGCTCTATGACGAGATCGACGATGGCGACAGCCGCGTCGATCCGGTGGCGAAGGACGGTGAACGCAGCGCTGTCTGGGGCGTGCCGCGCGGCCCCATGAGCCTGGCCGTGTCCACGGACGAGGGTCAGAGCTGGCGGCGCCTGGACGTCGAGGCCGGCGATGGCTACTGCCTGACCAACAACTCCACCGAGAAGCTCAATCGCGAGTACTCCTATCCGAGCCTGGTGCAAGCGCCCGACGGTGATCTCCACCTGGCTTTCACCTACTTTCGTCAGCGCATCAAGCACGTCCGCCTGCCGCTGGCCGCGCTGCGTTAGAGGAGACGGCGATGACAACTCAGCCTCATGCCCTGATTACCGGCGTCAGCTCCGGCATCGGCGCCGCCATCGCCCAGCGCCTGCTCGCCGAGGGCTGGCAGGTGACCGGCCTCAGCCGCCGCCCGCCCGAGCACAAACATCCGGCGCTGACCTGGATCGGCGTCGACCTGGCCGATGACCAGGCACTGGACGCCGTGCTGGCCGACATTGGCCCGCTGGACGCCATCGTCCATGCGGCCGGCTTCATGCGTACCGCGCCGCTGGGCGCGCTGGACCCGGCCGATGGCACCGCCATGTGGCACCTGCACGTCGCCGTGGCCAGCCGCCTGGTGGACCGCCTGATCGAGCGCCTCGCCGCGGGCGGGCGCATCGTGCTGATCGGCAGCCGCACCATGCAGGGCGCGGCCGGACGCAGCCAGTACGCCGCCACCAAGGCAGCCCTGGTGGGCCTGGTGCGTTCTTGGGCGCTGGAATTGGCTTCGCGTGGCATCACCGTAAATCTGGTGGCGCCCGGGGCGACCGAGACGCCCATGCTGCGTGATCCGGGTCGTGCCGGCACGCCGCCGCGGCTGCCGCCGCTGGGCCGCTATGTGCAGCCTGAAGAGGTCGCGGGCCTGACCGCCTTCCTGCTCGGCCCGGATGCCGGCGCCCTCACCGGCCAGACGCTGACGGTCTGCGGCGGCGCCTCGCTGTGATGTGGGGGAAGCGTGACTGCGCTAGAGTAGCGCCGTCTCTCCCGATGGATTCCCCATGAAGGTCGCCAAACGTCGCCAGGCCATCCTCGAACTGGTTCTCGCCGGTCACACCAACGTCGAAACCCTCTGCCGGCATCTGGGAGTGTCGGAAGCCACGGTCCGCCGCGACCTGACCGCCCTCGCGGAAGAAGGCCAGATCCTGCGCACCTACGGCGGCGCGACCCACATCGGCACCCGTGAGCCCGAGCCATCCCTGGAGCAACGCAGCAACCAGTCCGGCCCGGAAAAGGCCCTGCTCGCCCGCGCCGCCCTGGCTCATATCAATGACCACGACACCCTGGTGCTGGACGGCGGTACCACCACCGCCGCCCTGGCCAAGCTGCTCAACGAAAGACGCGGCCTGCACGTCATCACCAACAACCTGCTGGCGGTGCCGCTGCTGCGCGACCTGCCCGAAGGCCACGTCACCCTGCTCGGCGGCGACCTCCGCCCCGGCAGCATGTCCACCTTCGGCCCGGCGGCCTTCACCATGCTGGAGCGGCTGTCGGCCGACAAGGTCTTCCTCAGCGCCGACGGCGTGGTCGCCGGCCGCGGCCTTTGCGAGGCCAGTACCGAGCAGGCCTACCTCAAGGAGCTGATGATCCAGCAGGCCGCCGAGGTCTTCGTGCTTGCGGACTCGACCAAGCTGGGGCGTGATCGCCAGCAACACTGGACGCCGCTCAAGACGGACTGGACGCTGATCACCGATGCGACGGCGAGCGAGGTCCTGACCCCCTTCAGGCAGCAGGGGCTGGTTCGCGTCGAAGTGGTGTCCTGAGCGCTAACGCGCTGATCTACGCAGGGCCTTGGCGTAAGGGTCAGTCGTTAAACGCGGTAGGCGGCTGTGATCCACACACCAGCTTCATTCCAGGCGTGCTTTGGGTGCCACCCTAAACCGTGTCGCCGGCTCCTGACGCCAACCCTTGGCCGGCGCCTGAGCTGAGTGCATAGAGGCCACCCGCAGCCGATACGGCAATGGTTCGGTATGTGGCCACCGGCGAAGCAGATGTACTCACGCCTTCGCCGGCTTGGCTGGGTACCTGCCCTGCACAGCGAAAAGCGCGTTACTTACCCTTGCTCAGCTTCGAAACTAAGTGCGGGCGGGCGACTACGAAAACCTCCCGTCAGCCAAGCCAGATAGAGTCCACCAAGCAGCAGCCAGCTGCAGCCAAGCATGATCGCCAAGCGGTCAAGACTGATCATCAGCCAGAGCGTCGCCAACATACCGATGAGTGGACACAGTAGGTAGAGCACCAGTTGTAGGGGGCCACGCTTCTGCGGCTGGCGTGCGAAATGAACGATCACTGAGAGGTTCACGAGGCTGAACGCTAGAAAGGCGCCGAAGTTGATGAATGAGGTCGAGGTGGTGACATCGAGCCTCAGGGCCAGCAGCGCCACTACCGCGCAGACCAGGATAGCGCCTACCGGCGTACCGAAGCGCGGGCTCAGGGTGCCCAGTAGCGCCCGGGGCAGCACGCCATCGCGGCCCATGGCGAACATTAGGCGCGAGGCGCTGGCCTGCGCCGACAAGCCCGAGGTGAACTGGCCCACGATCAACCCGATCAGGAAGACCGACACAAACAGATCACCGCCGATATTGCGGGCGATCTCGTAAGCGGCCGCATCGCTGCTTTCAAATTGGGTAGACGGATGGGCCAACTGAACGAAATAGGCCGTGACCACGAAGATCAGTCCACCGATCAGGGTGATCAGCAGGATCGCCCGAGGAATGGTGCGCTGAGGGTCGCGGGTTTCCTCGGTCAGGGTGCTGACCGCATCAAAGCCCAGGAAGGAGTAGCAGGCTACCGCCGCGCCCGCCATCACCAGCGACAGGTTTACGCCCTCGCCCAGGAATGGCTGCAACGACAACAGCGGCTTGCTGGCATCGCCCAGCACGTAATGCACGCATAGCGCGACGAAGGTCAGCAGCACCAGAAACTGCACCACCATCAGTACGCTGTTGATGCCCTTGGCCAGGTGCAGGCCCACGATGTTGATCACGCTGGTGACCAGGATGAACGTCAGTACCCAAAGCGCCTGGGGCAGCTGCGGGAACGCCGAATGAAGGTAGGCCGCGCCGATCAGCCAGATCGCCATCGGCAGGAAGAGGTAGTCGAGCAACACCGCCCAGCCGGCAATGAATCCGAGGTGATCGCTGATGCTGTGACGCACATAGCTGTAGGCCGATCCGGCCACCGGAAACAGCTTGGCCATGCGGGCGTAGCTTAGCGCGGTGAAGAACATCGCCACTGCAGCGGCCAGGTAGGCCGCCGATACGGCGCCGTGGGTGATCTCAGCAAGGATGCCGAAGGTGCCGAGCACGATAATCGGCGTCATGTAGGCGATGCCGAACAGCACCACCGCGCCTAGAGACAAGGATCGTTGCAGACGAGCCATTACTTGTTACTCCCATTTTATATGTTGTTATGGCAGGACCGAAGTCGGCAAAAGCGCGCGGCAATGCCGCAACGGGCGCGTCTGTGGCGCCCTTCAGAAGGGAAATGTCAGGGGATCAGTAGCTCACGCACGCCATTGGCATGGTCGATACGCGTACCTGGCAGCGTCATGCGGCGCTCTTCCAGATAGCGGTAGTTACGGCGGGCTTCAGCTAGGCGATGAAAGTCCAAGGTAATGGACTGCGCGCAGGGCTCTCGACCGGCTTCCAGCAGCAGGCTGCCGTTGGGATCGACCACTGCACTGCCACCCGCGAATACCAGACCGTCATCGCCTGCGCCGACCCGGTTGGTCATGACCGCATAGGCCTGGTTTTCCATCGCCCGCGCCATGATCGCGGTTCGGTGCGTCGGCCCGTAGGGGTCCATATTGCCGTTGGTGACGATCAGCAGCTCTACGCCAAGCGCGCCCAAGGCACGCGCGCTCTCCGGAAACTCGATGTCGAAGCACACCAGCAAGCCGACCCGTACGCCGTCCAGCAGCGCAGTGGCGTAGCGATCGCCCGGCGCGAACACGCCGCGGTCCGACGCCCACAGGTGCGTCTTGCGGTAGGTCAGCACAATGTCCTGCCCGTCCATCAATACGGTGGTGTTATAGAACGTGCCGTCGTCGTCCTCGGCAAAACCGATGGCAACAGCCAACCCACGCGCAGCCGCTGCCTTGCCGATGGCGGTCAGGCTCGGACCATTCAAAGGCTCAGCCAGGGCCGCAACGTTTTCTGGCGTCGGAAAGCCCGTCAGGTAGGTCTCCGGGAACACCAACAGGCGAGTGCCCGCCCTGCACGCCGCGATAGCATGCAGGGCCTGGGCGAGATTATGGGCCGTATCACCATCACGACCGGTGAGCTGAGCGAGTTCAACTTGCATGAGGGGGCTCCGTTCTTGGTGTTGCATCAGGTGGGGGGCATACACAGAATGCGGACATCCCTCCGACCGGAGTCGAGTATGGAGGCGGAGCCACACAGGCGGAATTACGCACGCGGGGTAACCCCATAGGGGTAGACAGATGACCATGACCTTGCACGACATCGCCTTCCATAAGACCGTGGCCGCACTCATCGAAGCGCTCGAACGCCCGTACTTTTGGCGTGCCATGACTCGCGCGCTGGCGCAGTACGTACATCACGACAGTTGGGTGGCCCTGGTCTTTAGCGAGGGACGCCCGCAGGTGTTGGCTGAAAGTCCCGCCGACGACGGTGCACCGGACCGGCTCTTTCAGGACTACCTGCACGGCCTGTACCTGCTCGACCCCTTCTACATCGCCAGTCGCGAGAGCCAGCGGGAAGGTCTCGTGCGCTTGAGCGAAATTGCCCCGGACTGTTTCGAGCAAACGGACTACTACCAGCGCTACTTCAGCCTCAACGTGGTCGCTGACGAGGTGCAGTTCAATGTCGCCCTCCCCGGTGCTAGAACGCTGTGTCTGTCACTGGGTTCACGGCAACGCTTCCAACCTGACCAGATAGCCCTGCTCTCCCTGGTAGCGCCCTGGGTTACGGCACTGGTGCGCCAGCGCCTGCGCTACGAGCCGGAGCCCAGCGAGCCGACGGCCGCCCCGCCTTGGCAGGAGCGCCTTGAACGGATGGCACGCCAAGTGGAAACGGCGCTGACCGGTCGCGAGCTGGAAGTGGCGCGTCTGGTCCTCAGCGGGTACTCCAGCAAAGAGGTGGCGCGCAAGTTAGCCATTTCGGCTGAGACCGTGAAGGTGCACCGCAAGCACGTCTACAGCAAGCTGGGCATCAAGTCGCAGTCGGAGCTGTTCGCGGTGTTCCTGCAGGCTCAGCGCGAATGACGCCACAGATTTGCACTGCGTAGTGCAATGAAGAAGGCAACCTAGGTCAGCATGCTTATGAGGGATCCCCTGTATGCGTGATGGGTTGATCAACTGGCGGTGACAGTCATGCCGCCATCGGCCATGACCATCGAGTCGACCATGAAGCTTGCGCGGTCCGAGGTGAGCAAGGCGACAATCTCGGCAGTTTCCTCCGGCTGCGCAACACGGCCACTGGGCGCGGCGTCGCCGTGCTGGGCAAGACAACCCGGGCCGTCGCCGACCGCGTTGACGCGGATGCCGTGCTCGATGGCTTCGAGCGCGAGCGCGCCGGTCAGTTGGGCCAGTGCGCCCCTTAGGCGCCGAGGGTGGGAAACGCACAGCCGGACGCGTATGAGGCCATGGTGACGATAGCTCCGGATTCGTTGGGCATCATTGTCTTGACGGCCTCACGGCACCAGCATCGGTTGAGAGCGGTCGTAGCGAGAAGCGCTGGGAAGACGATTAGGTTTGCGCAGGTTGACACCGACCCGTCGTCGTTCGGCCGGGACCTAAATCAGCGACAGCCGCCAGGACCTACGTTCTTTGACCGACGACCGTGTCTGAGGGCCGGCGGATGTGGAAACGCTGCGCGAGTAGGTGGAGCGCCGCGCATGCTCACCGTGGGCCGGGCGCTGTCGGCCATCGTAAGAGGTGGCATAGCCCCCGCGTATTTTTTCCACCAATCAAAGATAGGTACTGTATGTCCAATAGACAGGAGCCGCCATTAGGGCTATCTGCGGGCGATTTCGATGAAGACCCTAGAGATCCGCGGCTCGAGCTGTCGCCTGCTGATGTCGCAGCCGAAGCGGATCAAATCGCTCGGTACCAGGCTGAGCTGACGCTGGAGAAGACTCTGCTGGAGATCGACAAGCTCAACATCGAACTCACAGAGCTACGCGTCGACTCATTTCGAAAATGGGCCACGCTTGCAGCAGTAATCACCGGTATTATGATCACGCTTATATCGGCCTTGAATATGGCCCCGGAGGCGCCGCCCTCCAAAGGAGTAGCGCATGAACGCACAAGCCATAAATGAGTCGAGACGCCGTAGGGTCGAAGCCACACGCGCTGAGGTTGACGCGGTCCTTGAGAAGTCTGCCAGGTACCGTAAGCGTCAGGCCAATCCTCTGTGGATCGCGGTGCCCGTACTCACCGGCGCGGCCTTTACTGCTGGCGTAGCCTATCTCGCCCACCTGCTCGTGTAACTCTGTCGCCGGTGAAGGAGCCCTCTCGCGAGGGCTTTTTTGTGCCCGCTATTCCTTCAAGCGCACGGACGCCAGGTCCCGTCGAGGAGCCGGCACTGCTCCTTCCTATGCAGCTGCCTGAGAGAGTCTAGGGTGTGGGAATCAAGCACCCTAGTCGCTCGCTCAACCGCGTCCCAGTCGCTGAATCAGACTTTCAAGCAACTCCATGACCAGTTGGCGATCCTCGGCGCTGAGGGTAGCCAAGCGCGTTTCGAGATGTCGGGCCTGATCCTGAGGCCGGGCACTTGCCTCAGTCAGCAAGTCCGCTGCTTCACAGCCGAATACCTCCGCCAGAGACAATAAGCGCTCGATGTTAGGCATGACCAAACCGCGCTCGATGCGCGATACCGCCTCGTTACCTATCCCCAATCGTTCGGCGATCTGCTCTTGGGTGAACCCGCAGCGAATGCGCTGCCGAGCAATGGCTCGCCCCACCAGACCTGCCAATGCCGCCGTATCGTACTCAGCCATGACGCCCTCCCTTCAACCTCAATGGTCGAGCGACACCCTGTTGACATGAAGGACATTTCAGGTCGAATATCAACCTATAGGGTTGTCTTGCTAAGGCTCGCCTAGCTGTTCATGGGCAGCTAGTGAGAGGGCCGGAATCCTCTTGGTCACCAGAGACATAGCTGGCTCGGCACATTGGGCAATAGCACTTGTAAGGCTGCTGCTAACGCTGAGATACCTCCAAGCCAGCGAGTGCACGCTGAAGTGCTGAGCGACCTGCCCGGACAGGATCGATTAATCGACCCCCAGACGGACGTTAGGAAAATCGAGGTATACGCATCATGAAGCACACCAAGAACTCCCGTATCTATTCGCTCCCTCAGAAAGGTATCGACGCCGGCCATTTCGCAAGCGACCTGTCGGACCTCTCAGATGACATTGAGCTGCGCTTTTCCGTACTGAAGGACCTGCTCGATCAGCTTGACGCGTGCACCTTGGAAACAGATTCGCTTCGCGCCACGATTATCAAAATGACCGCGCAAGATCTGTTGGATGAGATGGTCATCATCCATCGCCGCAGCAAAAGCATTACGAACGCCTCCGCACTGGGCCTATGAGCAGTCCAAGCCCACAGCGTGGCTCAATCATTCATAAGTCACCACGACTAGCTTTCTTCGCTGAGCTGCTCGGACTGAGCTTTGATGTCGTCGAGCACGCGCGACACCCTGACAGGCATGTTGAGCATCTTGCGAAGCGTCGCAATGTGGTTTTCAGCGACTTCGGGCGTTGAGCGCTTTGCGGGGGCTACTCCATGTGCCGGGCGTGGACGATGGCCCATGCCGAGGTCTCTGTTCGCCACGGCCTGCACTGCCGGCCTGTCCCGCAATGCATAAGGCCGGAAACCTCCCGACTGCGCTCGTCTGATCAAGCCAAAAGCATAGGCCACCACGTTGCGTACCCCGCCGCTACGGTGTCTGGCGTCGAGCTCTGCCAACACCTGCTGACGCTGCTCTAGGGACAATTCATCAAGTGCCGTCAGCAGCTCCTGCAACTGCTCCTCATCAATTCCCGCGAGACAGGATGGAAGCGGAGCATTGCCCTTCGTGTTTTCCAGCTCTGAAGGATACGTACGTACTTTATACGTCTTACTACTGTACGTACTGTATTGGCCAATTGGTTCGTCGTGGACTTTGTTGGTCTGTGGCAGACCGGTTTGGCCTAAGCCGGACTCCACAGGTACCGCCGCGGAGATAGAGCTCCCAAACTCGCTTGGGATAGAAGCTCCATTAGGCACTGCCTCTTTACTGCGCTCACCCTGCGTGAACGCCTGACTTAGATGCTGCGCGATCCGCTGGATCGGATGCCCAGTCTCGTGCAGGCACGCTTGTAATAGACAGGCAAGCGTCTGGTCGGCAGTGCATGCCTGATCAAACGCTAAGGCACGCTCATGCACCCTGTAGCGCTCGCTCATCACCTTGCCCGTCATGGGGTCACGCTGCACACCGATCAGCGTGATCCATCCCGTCAGGCGCAGCACTTTCAGAACACGTCGCGCCGTCTCATAACCCGCCCGTTGCCCTAACGGCGTGGTGGTGAGATAGCGTCGTAGCTGGCTCAGGCTCGTAAGCGAACTGACACCATCCGGGCCGCTCAGCATGCGCAAGACCTGCCAGCCGTTGCGCTCCAAGGGCGTCAGCTGCGGATCTACCAGCAGCGCGGTTGGAGTCGTGACCCAGTCAGTCGACGCGTAGCGCTCGTGTGCGGAATATCTTGCCATTTCCTCTCCCCTACCAAGGCCTTTCGGCTGTCAGGCGAGTCTCTTTGGCACCAACTGGTCTGTCCCGGATAAATCCGATTTAGCCCATTACCGTATTTCTGTTGCATACCAAGTGGTCTGCCGCAGACCAAAAACCGATGAGTCAGAGGTGGGGAGAGCCCCCTAGCTTAACGGCGGAGAAAGTCTAGGACTGTCTGGCAAGGCAGGGATTGGAACCGGTCTGGATGGCCTGACCACCAAACGGTCTCCACCCTGCTGCATGTCGCTCGTGATTAACCAACTGCGATCACTGCTGGGTAGAGCCAGGGACGCTTGTGACCGGTTGCGGTCGCGATATGAGCGCGGTAGATTTGGATGGTCATGGTCAATCCCATGGCCGGGCGTGACAACCCGATGAACAAGGGCGCGGTAGCCTAATCGCCCACAGCCAATGCTAAGCATTCGGCTGCGTGCGTTTTATGGCGGGCCGTGCGGGGCAGGCTTCGGCCTGGCCGGTTCCCTTGGTTCCCGGTTGTCACCCCCGTACGGTCCGCCTCCATACCGCGTGACAACGGTGGCGGCGGCTCCTCAACCGAACCAAGGAGCAGCATGAATGCACCGTCTTTCTTTTAAGCCCGAGCTCCGCCTCGGCGCTACCTGCATGCCATATACCTCTACAACGGAGGTGTGCCATGGCTGAGAAGAAGCCCTCAGTGGTCCCCTTCCCCAGCAAGCCAATCGCGCTTAACCAAATGGATCTTTCCACTCGGTCTATCGAAGCCGATGCAGATCTTCGTGCCTCGATGCTAGGTGACCTGCTAGTTCAGCTGGCAGAGCGCGACTCCGGTCATTCTGACGAGCTGCGGCTAAAGGTTGCCTGCAACATCGCTCAGGAATTGCTAGACGAGATGGTCACGTTATATCGCCGGGCGATCTCTAGTTCCCGGTGCGCCAACGCTCTGGCGACTACCGTCGATTAGAAGCGGTGGCTGGGATGGTCTAGCAACCATCCCAGCCTTCTGAAGCGTCACACTTCCCGCTACATACGCCTTACATCGAGCACCTGTCGCAACAGTCTCCATGGGTCTGTAGCAAAATCAGCTCTACCTCAAAGGCAGTGCTCTACCGGCGCTTCTTGATATAGGCGCAGTGTCTCAGCTACAGGGCGCTGATGCGACTGCCTTTACTCCGCCGCTGCGACGATGGCGATCTCGACCAGCAATTCCGGCGCCGCCAGCTTGGACTCAACTGTAGCCCGTGCAGGTGCCTCCCCTTCCGGTGCCCAGGCGTCCCACACCTCGTTCATACCGGCGAAATTGGCCTGGATGTCCGACAGCCACACCTGGGCGCTGAGAATGCGCGTCTTGTCCAGGCCGACCTTGGCCAGGTAATCGTCGATCTTCTGCAGCACCTGCGCGGTCTGCCCCTTAATGTCCTGGGTGCGATCATTGGCTGTCTGGCCGCCGACGAAGGTGATGCCGCCCTTGTACTGGACGACCCGGCTCATACGCTGGTTGGTTTCGATACGGGTAATGGGTTGCATATAGGCTCCTTGAGTGGCCTGGGGGTTGAGGAATCTCTGTGGAAGCGATCGATGGCAAAAGCCGTAAGATCGATCGGCGACGACTCGCCGAGCACCAGTTGCGCAACTCGCTGGCCAGTGCCGAGGCTCATCTGGAAACCACTGCCGCAATAACCGAACGAGTAGGTCAGTCCACCGGCGCGACTGCTGCTTGAGATGACAGGCAGATCGTCCTCGGTGAAGGCTTCGATCCCGGACCAGGCGCGGTTGATGCCCAGATGCCTGAGGTGCGGAAAGAGGTCCGTCACGGTCTGGGCGCTGGTTACGAGACGAGCGATATCGACCTCGCCGTGGCGGGCATCGTAGTCCAGGGCACCGATTAACTTGCCGCCAATGACCACTGTGCCGTTGTCGAACTGCTTGAAGGACAGGGCGCGCCCGGTGGCACCGAGCACCTGCCTGCAGAAGGGCGCCACTCGATGGGTAACCATCAGCATCAGGCCTTGCGGATAGGTGGGTACTGGCTCGCCCACCTCGGCAGCCAGGCGCCCCGCCCAGGCACCGGCCGTCACGACCAGTTGGTCCGCCTCGAACTTTCCCTTGCGCGTTTCGACCTGCCAGCGCGTGCCGCGCTGGGTGATGGATAGAGCAGGCGTCTGTTCATGCAGCACCACACCCAGGCGCTCCGCCGCCTGCCGAACCGCCGTCACCACACGGTAAGGCGTCGCGTAGCCATCGTCCGCCACCCAGATACCGCCCACCACATGGGGCGCCACCGTCGGCAAGAGTTCGAAAACCTCCTCCCGGTCAATGAGCACCTCATGGGTGAAACCGTGCGCTTGAAGGTCAGCGACGCGCGCCTGACATTCCTGCAGCTCCTCACCGGTTTCGGCTAGCTTGAGCTGGCCGCTGGCGACAAAGCTCGCGTCCGTCCCTAACAGCTCCGGCAGGCTGTGCCAGAGCGCGCGCGACGCCAGCGCCAGGGGGATTTCCGCCAGGTGCCGACCGAGCGTCCGCACCCCGCCAGCGTTCACACCAGAGGCATGCCGTCCGGCGTAATCGGCTTCGAGCACGATCACCCGCACGCCGTACTGCGCGAGATGCCAGGCCGTGCTCAACCCATGCAGCCCGGCGCCGATGACGATCACGTCCGCCGTCCTGTCAGCCACTGGCGAGCTCTCCCAGGGTGATGGGCTTGATCGGTGGCCGAATGCGGTAATAGCCCACCTCGTCGGGCGTGAGTCCGCGGGACTTGGCAATGATCTCGGTGACGGTCAAGCCGCACATGCGGCCTTGGCAGGGACCCATGCCGCAGCGACCGAAGGATTTCGCCTGATTGGGTCCGCTGCAACCCAGCTCGACGAAGCGCCGGACGTCGCCCGCCGTCACCTCTTCGCAGCGGCAGATGGTGACGTCGTCACGCGCCGGAATCCGGTTCTCCTCGCGCGGGCGATACAGGGCATCGAGGAAGGGGCGAATGCGCAGGTTGCGCTCCAGCTCGGCGCGCAAGGACGCAGCCTGGGCATCGCGCTGGGCCGGGGTGAGCTGGCCGAGGGTACGCGCCAGCCCGAGCGCCGCGAGCTGCCCCTGCAAGGCCGCGGCCTGGGCGCCACCGATGCCCGCACCATCACCCGCCACCGAGATGAAAGGCACATCGAGCGCGCCCCATCGATCGGTTTCAGGTACGAAGCACAGCTGCGCATCATCCCAGCGATGCTGGGCCCTGAGCGCCTGGGTGAACTGGATGTTCGGCACCACACCCTGGTGCAGCAGCACGGTGTCAGCCGACACCCGTTGTGCCTTCCCGTCAACGACGAAGCTGAGCGCCTGGGCCTGCCCTTCCCCGTCGACCTGCAACTGCTCGGCACCGGTGTAATGCGGGACCTCCCCCTTGCGCAGAGCGCGTAACAGCGAGACACCCTTGCGCAGATAGGGCCAGGCCCGCAGCGCTGCCAGCAGGTGCCCGCGGGCGCGCCAGTAGTCCTCACGGCGACTGGTGTCCACCAGGGCCGCGATGGGTATGCCAGCCCGCAAGTATTGCCAGCCGAGCAGATAGAGCAGCGGTCCGCACCCGGCCAGCACCACCGGGCCTTGCGGACCGATGCCGGCGGTCTTGAGCAGGATCTGCGCGGCCCCGGCGGTCATCACCCCGGGCAGGGTCCAACCGGGAATGGGAAAGGGCCGCTCCATGGCGCCGTTCGCCAGCAGCACGGCTCTGGCGGCGAAGGAACGTACCTGTCCGTTCTTGAGATAGTGCACCTGACGCTCGCGGGTGATCTGCCAGACGGACGCCCCCGTCTCGTGGCGTACCGCCGAGCTCTTCACCGCCTCCGCCAAATCGGCGCCGGCCGCATAATCCGGCCCGAGCAACGTACGCCGTGCCGCTGAGGCGCTGGCGATACCGCGATAGATCTGCCCGCCGACTGCGGCCTGCTCGTCGAGCAGCACGACGGAAAGCCCCAGGTCCGACAGGGTTCGCGCCCCGGCCATGCCGGCAGGACCCGCACCGATGACGACGACGTCCACAGGTTCGAGATTCATGGCTGCACCTCCATCACCACGGGTTCGGCAGCGGTGAAGGGCAGCTCCCGGGCGCCCTGCTGCGAACGGATGCGCATGCCGTCGGCCGCCTCGATCAGGCAACTCTGGCGACTTGGCACCCCATCGATCTCGACCAGGCATTCGAAGCACACGCCCATCATGCAATAGGGCGCACGGGCTTCACCGCCTACCGGGGAGGTGCGGAACTGACGTATGCCGGCCAGCAACAAGGCGGCGGCAACCGTGAGACCGCTAGGTACCTGGAAGGCCTGGTCGTCGAAGGTCAGGGTGATGAGACGGCCGCCCTCGGCGTCCACGCGGCGAAACAAGGAATCAATGGGCATGGGAAAACACCTCCCCCGTGAGAAAACGTTCGCCGGCGAACACCGCCAGCTCTTCCGGCTGTTCACCGCCGCGGACCCATGGCGCGATCCGGGTCGCGTGCGCCGCGGCCAGGGTCACGCCGCTGTGGCAGGTGACGACGAAGGCACCGGGGTGCGACGCGGACTCCTGGTAGATCGGATAGCCGTCCGGGCTCATGACACGCAGGGCGCCCCAGGCCCGAACCAGGCGCACGTCAGCCAGCAGTGGGAAGGTGTTGACGCCACGCTGGGCGATCCTGGCGAGCACGTCGGTAGTGGTGAGGTCGTTGAAGCCGACCTCCTCCATGGAATCGCCAAGCTGCACACTGCCCTCGTCGGTCTGGCGCACATTGATCGTCGGGTAGTCCAGGAAGGGCCGAACCCGCTCACTGACCAGCACCTGCCCACGATTTGGCGCGACCGGGGCATGCAGTCCGACCTGCTCCCCCAGCGGCCGATTGCCCAGACCCGCCGCCAGCACCAGGCGCGGCGCGGTGAAGCGCTGACCGGGGGTGACCACCGTGAATTCGCCAGGCGCGGAATCGATCCGCTCGACCGGCATCCGCCCCAGTACCGTCGCCCCGTGGTGCTGCGCTCCCGCATGCAAGGCCCGCAGCAGCTTGAGCGGATTCACGTGGCCATCCATGGGCGTGTAGCTCGCGCCGACGACCTTCGGGCCGATACCGGGCAGGCGTGCCCGCAGATCTGCCTGGTCGAGCATCTCGAAGGGGTAATCACCCAGGTCCGTCTGCATACCTGCCAGCCGCGCCTGGCGCTCCGCCAGCTCCTGGTCGGAAAAGCACATGTGAAAGCCGCCGGGCTGCTTCAGCCGAACATCGACGTCCGTCTCCTTCAGCAGGTCCTCGGCCAACCCGGCCCAGGCCAGCGCCGAGGACCGCGTCCAGCGGGAATATTCCAGGCGATCGAAGCCCTTGCCCTGCACCCAGACCAGACCGAAGTTGCCCCGCGAGGCACGGAAGGCGTCATCGCCCTGATCCAGTACGAGCGTCTTGGTACCAGCCTTCGCCAGGCCATAGGCGACCGCCATGCCGACTAGCCCACCGCCAACCACGATGACCTCTGCCGAGGTGGGTACGCTGCTGTCATTCATTGCTTCTCTCCGATCAACACCCGATCCAGGCCGACGAGCCGATCGAGCAGCAGCATCACCGCCAGGGTGCCCAGGATCAGGACCGTGGAGGCCGCCGTGATCAGGGGATCGATGGTCTGGGAGATCTGGTTGTACATGGCGACCGGCAAGGTCGTGGTGCCGGGCGTCGCGACGAAGACCGTCATGGTCAGCTCGTCGAAGCTCTGGATGAAGGCGAGCAGCCAGCCACCCACCACACCAGTGCGGATCCGCGGCAGGATCACCCGCCAGAAGGTCTGCAGCCGATTGGCGCCCAAGGACAGCGCCGCGTGCTCTGCATCGCGCTCCAGGCCGATGGTGGATGCCAGGGTCAGGCGCAAGGCATAGGGCAGCACGACGATGACGTGGGTGATGCTCAGGGCCCAGAGCGAGCCGCCCACCTGGGCGAGGGAAAAGAAGCGTAGGAAGGCGATCCCCAGCACCACCGAAGGAATCATCAGCGGCGACATCAAAAAGCCGGTGATCGCCCCTCGCCCGGGAAAGTCGTAGCGACTGATGGCCAGCGCCGCGGGGACCGCCAGCAGCGTGGCGACCGTCGCCGACACCAGGCCCAGCTTGAGCGACAGCCAGAAGGCATCGACCATTTCCTGGTTGGCCCACAGCGCCTGGAACCAGCGCAGCGACAGGCCACCGGAGGGCAATGAAATGAAGCCTTCGCCGGTAAAGGACACCGCCATCACCACCACCAGCGGCGCGACGATGAAGGCGATGAAGAGCGTATGAAAGGCAAGGGAGAAGAAACCGTTCCGATACATGGCGATCACTCGAAGACGTGTTTGAAACGGCGCTCGGCCAACCGGCTGCAGCCCACC
This sequence comes from Pseudomonas sp. SORGH_AS_0199, assembly GCF_031453735.1. NCBI lineage: Bacteria > Pseudomonadati > Pseudomonadota > Gammaproteobacteria > Pseudomonadales > Pseudomonadaceae > Pseudomonas > Pseudomonas sp. SORGH_AS_0199. The sequence goes on along the minus strand of NZ_JAVJAE010000001.1, from coordinate 2,247,041 downwards.
ACGATCACCAGGTTGGCGATCAGCAGCAGGACCGCGATGGCAGCGCCCAGCGGCCAGTTCAGCGAACCGAGGAATTCGTCGTAGGCGGCCGTGGCGACCACCTTGAGGCGGCGTCCGCCGATAATCGCCGGAGTGGCGAAGGCCGAGGCCGCCAGGGCGAAGACGATGATCGAGCCCGAGAGGATTCCCGGCACGATTTGTGGGAGCACCACTCTCCTGAAGGTCGTCATCCGCGAGGCACCCAGCGACAGGCCGGCCTGCTCCACCTGCAGATCGAGCTTTTGCAGGCTGGCCCAGACGGCGATCACCATGAAGGGCACCAGCACATGGGTCAGCGCCAGCACCACACCGAACTGGGTGAACATCATGCGGATCGGGAAATCGATGATGCCCAGCGTCTGCAACGCCTGGTTGATCAGCCCGTTGTTGCCCAGCAGGATGGCCCACCCCAGGGTGCGCACCACCACCGAGATGAGCAGCGGGCCGAGTACCACCAGCAGGAACAGCGATCGCCAGGGTGCGCGCATGCGAGCGATGATGAGCGTCTCCGGCACACCGATGAGCACCGCGCAGACGGTCACCGCGAGCGCCATGCCGCCCGTACGCAAGAAGATCTCGTGGAAATAGTCGTCGCCGAACACTTCCAGGTAGTTGGCGAGCGAGTACACCGGGATCACACCCTTGGTGTCGCTGAACAGGTTCAACGACAGCATGGCCGTGAGCACCAGGGGCGCCGCCAGCAGGGTCAGGAACACGAGAAGCGCAGGGCCAGTCAGCAGCCAGGGGGCGCTACCGACCCGTTCGGCGTCATAGGTGGCCATGGGACACCTCCCGGCCGAGCAGGCGCAGGTCATCGTCCAACCAGGTCAGGCCCACCTCCTCTCCTTCCAGCGGCGGCGGCGCGCCGAGGTTCGGTTGCGTCAGATTCACCGGCCCCAGGGGGCTCTCGACACCGATCAGCCAGAGGTTGCCCAGGAACACCCGCATGCGCACCGTGCCACGCAAGCGCGCCTCGGCAGGATCGGCCAGGCGGATCTTTTCCGGCCGCAGATAGACATTTACATCGCCGTCGAACTGATGCCCCTCATGAGGGATATGCAGCATCAGACCGTCGACCTTGACCTCGTAGCAGCGCGGCTTGCGGGTCTGGACGGCACCGGGGAAGGCATTGGTCTTGCCCAGGAAGCTCGAGGCGAAGGGCGACTGGGGCCGCTCGTAGGTCTCGAACGGCGAGCCAATCTGCACGATGCGCCCACCGTGCATCACCGCGATGCGGTCGCTCATGGTCATCGCCTCCACCTGGTCATGGGTGACGAGGATGGTGGTGATACCCAGGTCGCGCTGGATGGCGCGCAACTCGATGTGCATGTCCTCGCGCAACTTGGCGTCGAGGTTCGACATGGGCTCGTCCAGCAACAATAGGTCCGGGCGGATCGCCAGGGCCCGGGCGATGGCCACCCGCTGACGCTGCCCGCCGGACAAGGCCTTGGGATAGCGCTCGCCCAGGCCCTGCAGCCGAACCATGTCGAGCGCCGACTTAACCCGCTCCTCTCTGTCGCTACGCGACACGCCGCGCATCTCCAGGCCGAAGCTGACGTTCTCGGCCACGGTCATGTGGGGAAACAGGGCATAGCTCTGGAACACCATACCCAGTCCGCGCTTTTCCGGCCGGACATGGGTGATGTCTCGCTCGTCCAGCACGATGCGCCCGGCGGTGGGCTGTACGAATCCGGCAACGCTTTGCAGCGTTGTGGTCTTGCCGCACCCCGAAGGGCCGAGCAGGGACAGAAATTCGCCTTTCTCTACCGCAAGGTCGAGCCCGGCGATGGCGGTGAAGTCACCATAGGTTTTGACGAGGCCGTCGAGGATCAGGAAAGCCATGGTCATGCCTCCGGCGATCACGAGAGCGCGATCGCTGTTCGTCCAAGGGAGGTGGGAGCGACCGGTTAGTAAGGGGTAACCGGTGGCTCGATCATTGAGCGAGGTGGAACCGGACGATGGTGAAATGGACTCAGGAACTGCTGCTACAGCGGGCGGAGGAATAGCCCGAAGCCACCCTCCTCTCCACTCGCAATCCCGCTGTCACTTCATCGCCGTCTGGTGGACACGCCCTCTACCGCTCGATGGTCCTGTTCCAGCGCGTCGTCCACTCGGAACGCTTCTGGTTGATGGTGTCCCAATCGACCTTGAGCAGGCTGTCGACCTTTTCCTGGCCATAAGGCATACGGGCCGCGAGTTCTGGCGGTAGCTGGACCGTTCGATTCACCGGCGCGAAGCCGTTACTTTCGGACTGGATCTTCTGGATTTCCGGTGACAGCACGTACTGAATGAATTGTTGGGAGAGTTCGGACTGCGCATTAGGCGTGACGGAGCAGGCGGCGACCTGGAGCGCTACGGCGCCCTCTTTCGGATAGATGAACTTGAGCGGAAAGCCGGTGTTCTGCAGCGCCACCGCACGGCCACTGCCGTACACCGCCATGACCACATCACCGTTCTGCATCATCCCGTCCATCTCGCCCGGGGCACTGACCCAGGCCAGTACGTTGGGCGCGATCTTCTTCTCGAACACCGCGAAGCCCGGATCGATATCTTTCTCGCCGCCGCCATTGAGCCGCGCCATCTCGATCAGCGAATGCAGCCCGTAGGTATTGGTGATCGGCGGCATGCCCAGCAGCTGCCGGTACTTCGGATCTTCCAGATCCTTCCAGGACGTCGGCGCCGCCCAACCGCGCTTCTTGAAAGCTTCTTCGTTGTAGCCGATCCCCGTGGCAACCATCCCCACTGCCGTGGCCTCTGGACTCAGACGCGCCAGGGGATACAGGTCCTGGTAGACAGGCGCATCCGTGAGCTTTTCGCAGAACCCCAGCTGCAGCGCCTGGTACATGGGGCCGTCGTCCATCATGGCGACGTTGATCTGCTGCCGCCCTTTCTGCGCCTGCAGCTTGGCCAGCGTTTCAGTCGAGTTGCCCGACACATACACGACCTTGACCCCATGCGCCTTCTCGAAGACGGGAATGACGCGGGTCTTGTACATCTGCTCGGTGGAGCCGCCGACGCCCGCAACATACAGCGTCGTTTCAGCGTGGGCGGGAAGCGCCATGCCAGCGCCCGCTGCGGCCAACAGCAGCGCGGACAGACCCTGACGCAAGGAGATGGATGAGGTACGGGCGAGATACGGACTGGTCACGGGCAATGCTCCCTTTTTTGCGTTGCGGCAGATCGAGAACGTCGTGAGGACACGACCGGAAGATCCAGGCATCCGCCTCCGAGGACATCGCGGTAACCGCCATTCGGAAACGCTTTCTTTTTATGGGGCCATTTGGCTTGTGACCGAGTATTGTCAGCCTAAACCCATAGGGTCAAATACGAAGGTACGGGTTAAGTATTCATATTTGATATGGAGAGCTCTGTTGAATCTCAGACAGATCGAGGCCTTCCGCAGCGTAATGCGTCTGGGCTCCATGACCGCGGCCGCTGAAGCCCTGCATACCTCGCAGCCCAACGTCAGCCGACTGATCGCACAGCTTGAGTTGAGCACCGGACTCAAACTGTTCGAGCGCGCCGGGGTAAGGCTGATACCCACGAAGGAAGGCAGCGCGTTCTTCCAGGAAGTGGAACGGGCCTATGTGGGGCTGGACAGTCTGCGCCAGTCAGCCAAGAACATCCGTAACCTGGGTACCGGCCGCCTGCGTATCGCGGCGGTACCCTCAACCGGCCTCACGCTCATCCCTCATGTGATCAAGGACTTCGTCGCGACCCGCCCAGAGCTGACCGTCTCCCTGCACATGAACGCCTCGCCCACAGTGGTGCAGTGGGTACAGTCGCAATTCTGCGACCTGGGCGTAGTAGTCCAACCCAGCGACGCCGGGCCCCTGGAAACGCTGCTTATCACCCGGCTCCGCGCCGTCTGCGTCCTACCACCAGGCCATCACCTAGCGTCACGGGAGGTCATCAGAGCTCAGGATCTCCACGGCGAGAACTTCGTCTCGCTCTGCCACGGCGACGGCACCCGTGAGCAGATGGACAGGGTGTTCGAGCAGGCCTGTGTCGAACGCAAACTCGCCGTGGAAGGCCAGTACAGCTCCATCACCTGCGAAATGGTCGCCGCCGGCATGGGCACCGCCCTCATGAGTCCGAATGTCGCCCAAGATTTCCTGCACAAGTGCATCACCATCCACCGCTTCGAGCCCGAGCTGTTGTTTCCGGTTTACGTTGTTGTGCCAGCAGGATCAGGCCAGACGCCATTAGCTACGGACTTCATCGGAGCGTTGCGGGAGCATTATGCGAAGCATTTTCCGGGGTGCTAGGCTCTAGCTACGAGCATTATCGCGTCAATTTGCGGATCGTTTTCAGAAGGCCGGGAAAGCGCATTTGCGGGGAGTAGTCAAAGCTATCAGGCCTACATTTGGACTTCGCCCTGACCGTTTTTCTATGGCTAACTGACCATACGCCGCTTGTCACGCTGGACGCACGCTAGTTATCAAAATGTTCGGAAGAGATGGTTATCGGTCGAGAGCAACGTCTCGGGAACGACAGCTCTCGACCCAAAGCTGCCCTTCGCAAAGGGCCGCAACCGGCCAGAAGCGGACGTCAATCAGCGCCCGCTACCGACCCAACGCGGCTTTCGCCCTTAAGTTAGTTTGATGCTCACTCAGTATTCTCGAGGAGCGTAATATTGATCGGGATAAGGTAGTCGGCCGTTTATAAATCTCACAAATTCAAGGAGTTTCTCTAACGCAGTGTGTAGTTCTTCTGTAGTCCCAATAGTTTTTGCTTTGAAAGCATGAATCGCATTTCTACGCTGTTGAACCATCCGAATCCATGGCTCCCAATTATCCTCCGGCGACCAGATTTTTTGCCTGAAAAAGAGAATCAGCGGCTCCAGCGTTACTCCGTCTGGGTCTTGGATCGCTCCATTTTTCTTTTTTATGGCATAAGCTTCCGACAGGTACTCCTTGTAGTACACAGACAAAAGTAGCTTCATCTGACCTTCGACTAAAGCACCTAGGTTGACCCAGGCAAGGATGAGCTGGCCATCGCTCAAGCTGCCGCACCATGCTGACAATTCCTCCGCTAGCGAACTCTGCCATTCGAGCATCGATTTATTCAGCAGCTCTGCTGCCTCGATAGGGGCCCAACCGTGAGCCTCCTTCCAAAACCCCATCATGCTTTGAATCAGGTGCGTGGTGCGTTTTATCGTCTCGGCAAGGGGCAGTTGCATTTTCTTTCCATCTCGAGAGGCGGGCGACTGGATGATCTTAAATAAGAATAATTAGCTATGGCTAGCTTTGGCATTGTGGTGGCAGGTTGATTCCGGTAGAAGTAAGAACCGCACGTCCCATACTGATTGCCCGGTCTCAAAATATCTGGTTGGCGCAGAATCCCGTGCATAAAGATTAAAAGAACTGCCGTTTTTGTGCTTTGGCGCAAAGCAACAGAGCTTTGCTCCGCCCGCGCGATGCCCGTCGGCCTCAATAATCAGATCCAAATTAAAATTTAGAAATTATAGGCCCTTGGAAATTAATTACATTAACAGGCAGTCCTTCGATCACCCTCTTTAAGTCGTCGTATTTTTCACTAGTTGCAATTATGACCTGCAGCTCCATGCTACTCGTTTCAGATGCTCTCTCAATAAACGTTTTAAAATTGACTTCTTTTGTCTCTTGCTGGCGCGGTTCGTCCAGCATTAGTACTCCTAAGTGATTTGTGGCAAGCCCTACCAGATGAAAATCTAAAGTCAGCAAGGAATATAAATATGCCCAAATTACCCGAATGTTATCACTCGCAGATGCCTCTGACCCCAGATCAACGTCATTAATAGCGGGCCTATAAGTCCGCTTTGAGATCTCAAAGTCTTCTATCGGTGTACTTTTGTATTCAAAGTCGTTTAGATTCTTCTTGAACTGCTCAGTTAGCACGTTAAATTTTACATAGTCATTTCTGCTAAACCCATCCCAGGGTAGCTTGGAAATTGCGCCAGTTACCTTTGACCATTCTAGTTTTGTGGATATCAGTTTTTCCTTGATTTCGGACTCAATAGTCAGGATTCGCTCGATCGTCTCTAATTTTTCCTCTAGTAGAATTTCCTTTCTGAGTTGCGCCCTAGATGGAGCACCTTTAACATCGATAAGGCTTTCCTTTAATGAACGGATTTCTGATCTAGTGAGATTGATCCTGTTTTGCGCCCTAAGTATTAGGGTTCTCTTAGCTAAGGCTTTGCTCTCTTCGCCCGACCTAAGAGACTCAAAGACAGATACCTGCTTCTCCAAATATTTAATATTGTCGTCTATCCCTAACGCTGACTGATTGTGCATATGAGGAAGCAACGAATCTTGAACAGGTTGATTGCAAGTGGGACACCGGCCTTCCAGAAACTTGAAGCTCTCAGCAGATCCGTACTCTTGTATCTTCTTTATATCTCGATATTTTCGTAGTCCTTCCTTAACTGACGAGATGCGTTTTTCTATCGAGCGTACATAGTCCTCACTAACATCCACATCTGATAGCAATATTGAGATAGCAGACTCCTCTTCCGAGAGCCTATCCATTAAAAGGCCAAGTTCTTTTTCTTGCGCCTGAATTCTCAATCCATGCCCTTCGCTTGAAGTCGACTCTTTTTTGAGGACCAATAGCTCCGACCTCAGAGAAATAAGATGATCGAGGAGGTTAACCTTGTGCAGTTGAGGATCTAATATATAGAGATCAGTCGTGCTGTTTACCGAATCTTGCTTGCCTATTTCATCACTTAGAGATGAGTCAACGAATGCATATACCTGCTTCGCCGCGGATACCAGCCTCTCGATAGATAAGACCCAGGTAGCCTCAAGATTGTTTTTTTGGACAGCTAACTGCTGTCTTTTTCGATTGTTTTCTTGGATATCTAAGGCAAGATTATATTCTAGAACTCGACTTGCCAAATCCTTAATACCAAGATAAGTGGGAAGCACGTTTAGAATCCCTCCCCACCCCCTAGTTTGCTCGACATAATTGACCGAAAATATAGATTCTAGATATAGCGGACAAGTACTCCCATCATACTTGACGACCTGGGGATCCTCTATACCAAGAAATTTCTCAAGAAAATTATGAAACCCGCGCTCTCTTGCAGCCGCGCCTGGATCTCTAACAAAGAAATCAGAGAAGGAAGAGTCAGACAGAAAATTTATTTCATCAATCGGTTTATCATATACCGATATGACCCTATTTTTTTCTTCTACACTACTTCTGACGACTGTGATTGCCTTGCCGTCAATATTGGAAATCTCTAAATAGATTTTTGATTCTGCTACTAACGCATAGCCTCCATCCGCTTTTTTTAGTCTTGTAGTCAAAGCAGACTTTAAAGGGTTCTTTCTACTCGGGCCTAAGGTACCCTCTAACCCCAGCGCATATATAACACTCTGAACGCAGGTGGATTTACCAAGAGTATTGTCAGCTCTAATAATATTCAGTCCATATGAAAAAGAGATGTCCGTACCAAAATCCCCTTCATTTGTTCTGGATATTATCTTCAGCCTATTTATCTTAAGCTTACTCACGGAAATCACCACATATGAGTTTATCTACGACGGCGTCGGTAAAAAATGACTTATTGAATTTTTTCATAAACTCCTTTTCCTTTACAAAAACCTCCTTATCTGTATCAATTGCTTTCGCAAAATCCATGCCCTTATCCGACAATTTTATACTTTTCGACGGCTCCAGCTCAAAAACTCCCTCACCCAGCCCCATATCAATAGCTCGGTCTACAAGGGGGTCAAACCTAACATTAACGCTAGTGAATAGATCTAGAGCCTTAGAGGAGTAGCTCTTCCGCTTTTCATTGGATGAAATTATGGAGCTAAGAGCTTGTATTTTTTTGGCGCCAGCCTTGTTTCCGGAGCTCAGCCTAAGCAATATAAGTGCAATTAAAGAAAGTTTCCATAGCGGCCTGAACTCTGGTTCTACCGGAGTTCCGCTCTGACGAAAGACGACTTTGCTCGGTACGACATCGAGAATGTCCATCATTCAAAATCCAAGTTACAGCGCATAAGCCAGTCAGCCACCGTTCCAGCAGCAATACAGTCTAAGTTATCTTCGTGGAGCTTGCTTTTTTTTGCTAAAACTTCTTTGAGAGCAGCTATCTGCTGAGCCGGACTTTTCTGTTGACTTTCAAAGTATTCGATATGTAAACTTTCTTCCCTCTCTATAACCCCAGAGACAATTTGAGAGTGGTACTCTGGGTATTCTTGCTTCAAATTCCCTAGCATGTTTTGAGCGTAGATCGCCTGTTTAAGCATAACATCCCTCGCTTTCTCAATTTGGGCGGGAGATGCTGGCTTTAGCTTGGTCAGCTTTACCTCTACGTTATTTACAAAATCTGTCTTGCCCGTCTGAAAGGCGTTGACCTCAATATCAGACACCGCCTCTCGCTCTAACCTGAGAACCCTAATTCCCTGCTCAAGCAACTCTGCCTCTTCACTCTTAAATGTATTTCTATCCCAAACCAATACATGAAAATCGTTATTATCAACGTAAGCCAATTTAGCCTTGACAACTTCGGCGGTTTTAGTGGATGCATGGGCATTCAGATGTTTCGAGAGGTGATTAGGCACGACCAAAATCCAGCGTTTTATTTTCGTCCCGCCCAGTATACTCGACAAGGTCCCTTTGTTGTTTTCTATAAATTTGTTTATGTCGGTTGTTATTTTGTCGCGCTGCTTATCATAAAGCTGCTCCATGGTGCAGAGCTCTTCCGGGCAAAAAGCTTGATAAGCATTGCCACAAAAGGAAAAACCCTCAATTCCAGCATCACCATTATGCCGGTCTGGTATGGGGACATAGTTTTCTTGACCATGCTTTATTCTGAGCAGATCATTTACATGATCTTCCCATTCTTTTCGCTCCCACACTTTATTAGGACTAATCTCCATAAATTACCCGTCATGCCGACTACATAGGCCTGTAAAATGGCACGCCTCGAAAGAGGGGCTAGAAATTTCTAATTGCCAGAAAATATTTAGACCATTGAAAGAATCCATTCTATATAACTCATAATTTCACTAACTGGAACAGGCTCAATGCCATCAAGCAAGACCAGTCATGAAGGGCCATATACGACAAGCTCGTTTACCTAGCTGCTGGTAGGCAGCTATGAGTCGAAGCGGGCATTCGCGAATGACTGATAATAGCCGGTAGAGGCAGGGTTCGCGTGCGAACGTCCGCTATTGGCCGACAGCAGCCATAACGCTACCTCACCATACCCCTGAAACTCGCCCGGTAGTCGAGGGGCCTGAGGTGGACATGCTCGGCCAGATCCCCCGTGAGGGTGAATAGGCGCGGCCCCTGCCTGAACTGGAAGACCCGGTACAGGTAGAACTGCTCGCCAACTTCCTTTGAAAACTCGAGCTCGTTGTGGCTGACGAGAAAGGATGAGCCCACTCCACCGTTGGTGGTCTTCACCTCGATGAAGCGGTGCTGCGCTTCGTCCTCGAACGATAGGATGTCGAAGCCTGCACCGTCGCCCTGGGTGTCCGATACCCAGTCCAGACGTTGGAAGAGCTCCGGATGGCCCGCGGCGGTCAAGCGCTGTTGCTCGAACTCGACCACCCACTGCTCCCCTGCCCGGCCCAGCTTGCGATTGGCCTCGTCCCGCGCGGCAAAGTCGAACTTGCGCGGCATACGCTCTTGCACCCTGGCGAGGCTTGGGACAAGCGCCTCGCGCCTGGGCGCTTCGACGAGGGCTGCCAGGTAGGTCTTTTCGATCGGGAGCCTTACTTCCTCCAGGGCATCGACGATGGTGCCGACCGCCTGCTGGTGCCTCAGGACATACGCTTGTACGGATTTACGTAGCAGCAGTTGGCTGTTGCCCCGGGGCTTGTAGCCGTTGATGTAGGGCAGCCCCAGCGCGTCGAGCACGGCGCTGATGTTCTGGTGCTTGAGCTCGACCGAGGACTTGCTACGGCCCTTGAGCACGCGCCGCAGGGCCTGGTTGTGCTCGGACTTGTTGTAGGCCGCGCCAGCCGCCTCGGCACGCAGCATCTCGAAGTAATCGCGTACCGTGGCCTCGACTTCGGCTTCCGACCAATCCTCGCCGATACGAATGATCGCGAATCCGAGGCTCGTCAGTGCGGGGACCACGGTCGCCTCACCGCCCGAGAAGCTGTCGGCCGTCAGCGGGCCTTGCCGAGGGAACTGCTTGCCATAGGCGACGCCGGCGATGGCCTTCGAATCGCAGTCGGTACCGGTCTTCGGGTCGCGCACGAGAAAGTCGCGCGACTTCCCGAAGCCATAGCGCGCTAGGAACTTGGCACGGCCGATCTGCACGAACTCGTCGATGGCAGCCTGCACGGCGGCGGGGCTGCGGAGCTGGGAAAGCTGGGACATAAACGACCACGTCCTTATGTTGGGTAATGCCGGGAACCTTCAAGCCGCAGGTATCGCATCAATTGCTTCGCAGGCCCTGGCTCGCTGGTTGCGGGCCGGTGCCGCGCTTACATCGGCCCTTTGCTCAAGTATGATCGGCAAATCCTGCCGCCACCAAGGACAACGTCGTGCCGATCGATGCCTCGCTGCCCTCCTCGCTCGTTCATGTAACGCCACTGGCCGAAGCGCTCGAACAGTTCGCCGAGGCGCGCAACTGGGCGCAATTCCACTCGCCGAAGAACCTGGCCATGGCCCTCACGGGCGAGACGGGCGAACTCCTCGAGATCTTCCAATGGATGACCGAGGAACAATCCAACACCGCGGCGCAGCGCCCCGAGACATCCCAGGCAGTGCGCGACGAGCTGGCCGACGTGATGATGTACCTGGTGCGGCTGGCCAATGTCCTTGGCGTGGACCTCGACGAGGCCGTGCAACACAAGCTTCGGCTCAATGAGTAGAAGTATCCCGTCGACAAGGCGCGCAACACGAGCAAAAAGTACGACCAACTTTAAAAGCCGGCTAAGGAAGACCGCGTGATCGTCTACGAAGCTACCAAGCAGCAGTTCCTCAAGGACACCGACAACGACGACATCGAGGACGTGATCCTCGCCCACTTCACCGCCCGCACCGGCAAGCGAGTCGGACGATCAGAGATCGAGTCGTGGAAAGGGTCGCTCGGCTACATGGCCAAGGTGCTACGCGATGACGCGTTGCCGGCTGACACTGGGCTCGCCATCGAGCTCCATATCCCGCAGTCGTCCAAGCGCATCGACTTCACGCTCACCGGCCATGACGAGCTGGGCGGCAAGAACGCCGTGCTCGTCGAGCTCAAGCAGTGGAGCACGGCGAAGGCCACGACCAAGGATGCGATCGTGGTGACCGCCCTTGGCAAGGGACTTCGCGAGACGGTGCATCCCTCGTACCAGGCTTGGTCCTACGCTTCCCTGCTGGAAAGCTTCAACGAGGCGGTGTACGACCAGAGCATTGTCGTCCGGCCCTGCGCCTACCTTCACAACTACGTCCGCGACGGCGTGATCGACGCCTCGCATTACCAGCCCTACATCGAGAAGACCCCGCTCTTTCTCAAGGGCAAGGACGAACTCGAGCAGCTTCGGGCCTTTATCCGGAAATACATCAAGTCCGGTGACGACAAGGCCGTCCTGTACGAGCTGGCCAACGGTCGGATCCGTCCGTCTAAGGCGCTCGCCGATTCGTTGTCGGGCCTGCTGAAAGGCAACCCTGAGTTCGTCCTGATCGACGACCAGAAGGAGGTCTACGAGGCCGCGCTTGCAGCGGCTAAGGCTGCTTCGTCAGATCAGCCCCGGGTCGTCATCGTCGAGGGTAGCTCCGGTACCGGCAAGACGTTGCTGGCCATCAACCTGATGGTGCAGCTCACCTCGCAGGGGTTGGTGGGCAAGTACGTGTCGAAGAACGCCGCGCCGCGAAAGGTCTACGAGACCAAGCTCGTCGGGTCCATCACCCGCTCAAGGTTCTCGCACATGTTCACCGGGTCTGGCTCCTTCGTTGATGCCGAGCCCGATGTCTTCGACGTGCTCCTCGTCGATGAGGCCCACCGCCTCAACGAGAAGAGCGGTTTGTATGCCAACCTCGGCGAGCACCAGGTCAAGGAGCTGATCGGGGCCTCGAAGTGCACGGTCTTCTTCATCGACGAGGACCAGCGCGTCACCCTCAATGACGTGGGCAGCAAGCAGGCGATCCGGCAGTTCGCCGAGGCCAAGGGCGCCCTCGTCGAGGAATACGACCTGGCCTCCCAGTTCCGTTGCAGCGGGTCGGATGGCTATCTCGCGTGGCTCGACAACGTGCTCGACATCCGGCCGACCGCCAATGATCGGCTCGATGCCGGCGAGTATGATTTCCAGGTATTCGATACGCCCGAGGCGCTGCATGCGGCGATCGAGGCACGCAACCATCAGAACAAGGCGCGTGTCGTGGCCGGCTATTGCTGGCCCTGGCGCAGCAAGAAGGATCCGCTGGCCGACGACATCGTGATCGGTGACTACCGCCGGCAATGGAACCTCAGCCAGGACGGCAGCCTCTGGATCATTGCCAAGGAATCCATCGAGCAGGTCGGGTGCATCCACACCTGCCAGGGCCTTGAGGTCGACTACATCGGCGTGATCATCGGGTCGGACCTGACCGTGCGTAACGGCCGTGTCGTGACCTCGCCCGACCAGCGCGACAAGCAGGACCGTTCCATCCGCGGGTACAAGAAGCTCATGAAGACACATCTGGACCTGGCGAGGCAGGAAACGGACCTGATCATCAAGAACACCTATCGCACGCTCATGACCCGCGGCATGAGGGGGTGTTATGTGTATTGCACGGATGCGGAGACGGCCGAGTACTTCGGGTCTGGGGTGGCAACTGGGCCCCTAGGCACGGTGTGAGGCCTAGGCGTCGCCGGGCGCTGCCGGGCCGCGCTGTCGTGGAGCGAGCCGGAGACCGTCTCGCCCCTTCTGGCTTCCATCGTGCCCCTCCCTGCGGTTGGCTGACGCGGTGAAAAATTAAAGCGCTTTATAGACGATCACCTAGACGAGAAGACACTCCACCACATCCAGAATAAAGAAACCGAGCTATACGCTTATAGCGTTTCCGGTCGTTGGAAGTCAGCTGTGGAGGCGAAGCGCTTTCTTTTCGAAGAGAAGCATCTTGAGGTGCGTTAACTTGAGTTTTTCAACGCTGGGTTTCACAACTACCGCTCCAGGTAGCCCCTTATTTTAGGTCGCGCCAAGCTGAGAATTCTCTGAATCCCAGATGGAAAACCCGCATTCGGTCGGCCCTTTCTATTTAGTAAATTTTCCTAAGGGTTGGTCTCAGCCCACCACCCTCGGCACCACTAACTCCCACTGCTCGCACTTGTGCCACGCCCGGTACTGCTCATCACACCGATCGGTGTGGCGTACCAGGATCGCTGCCACTTCGCCGTGCTCGACACAGAGGTCGAGCTCGAAGGACTTGGCGGTACGTCCGACAATTCGATCGTGGGCGTCCAGAATCAGGTAGCGGTCGTCCTGTGGCTGGATTGTGAGGGGGCCGTCCGGCTCAAGGCTTGCAAGTGCTTTGTGGAACGCTGAGCTCGGTGGCTGACGCCCAGCAAAATCCAGGTCGATTTCCTTGAGCGAGAGCTGCAGGTAGCGCTTCTCGAGTTCTGGCATGAACTCGCCGGGAAAGGTCCGCCCCGTCACCTCTTCGATCAAGTTGCGTGCGAAGGGGTTGCCGCCTGGAAATTCACACAGCGTCAGCGTTTGCTCGGCGCGGGTTATGCCCACGTAATAAAGTCGGCGCTCGTCGCTCAGGGTGTCGGGCTGCGTGGACCAGCCACCGTCCAGCACCACCACGTGCCGAAACTCCAGCCTCTTGGCCAAGTGCACCGTGCCCAGGTACAGCCCCTGCTTTGGTTGTTGGCGCAGCTCGCGCGCGTAGTCGTATAGACAGTCGATTAAGGTATGAGCGGCGAGCGGGCATTGCCCGAACTCAGCAGTAAGCTGGTCGATGCGGTCATGAAGAAGCCGTACCAATCCGGAGCAACGGCCGCCTCGCTCAGACGCATCCATGCTTCGACGTCCGTGACCTGTTCAGTGATCGCGCGTAGCCCTTCGACCGCGCGCACAAAACCTCGCTGGGCCGTAAGTGGCAATGTACTTTCCTTGTGTTCCGCGGCACCCTGGATGGAGCCAGCGTCTACCCGCGGGAAGTGGTCAAGCTGGCCCTGGAGCACAACGCGGCAGCAGTGATCCTGGTTCACAACCACCCCTCGGGTGATCCACAGCCGAGCAATGCCAACCGCCAGCTGACCCACAAGCTGATGGATGCACTGAACCTGGTCGATGTGCGAACCCTGGATCACATCGTGGTCGGTAACGAGGGCTGCCTGTCGATGGTTGAACTGAGCCACATGTAGCCACGGTACGACTGCGAGGACTGCGCTATGGCAATACTGCGTCTTCTGGCGTCGCTATTCATCTTCGTCGGCATCCTGGTCGGATGTGTAGCCGCCTCGTTGCTAATCACCGTTCTGCTGCGCTTTCCGCTGCTGCTGATCGCAGTACTGCTGACGTGCTGGATCTTCAGCCGGTTGTGGCAGACTTCAGACAAACCACCGCTCCGTTTTCTTTTTCGCTAAATACGCGCAGCAGCGAGCAGTAGTGACCTTGCCAAGCAGTCGTGAACACAGGCTTAAGCACTCTTCCGGGCCTCGGAGGCCTCAGCTGGCAGCAGAGGGTGGACGCGCAAGTTGCAGCAGCCCCCGGCTTATCCAGCCAGGGGTCCAGGGCGCGCTTAGCGAGCTGGCAATGCTATGGTCATTGCTTTGAGCGGCCGACGTGCTAGGTTGAAGGTATCCACGAAGCGCAGTTCCGACGACCAGTCAGCCCCCAGTATGTCGGACAAAACACTCGAATCGAGACTCCAGAGTGGGTGAATTACCACATATCGTGTTTCGCGCCCACCTACCCTTTCATCCAAGAATGACAGCCCTGAATGCTGTAAGCGGCCAGGGGTCAAGGTGCCAGGACGCATCTGCGAGACGTCTTCCGCCAGCCGTTCAGCCTGCGTATGCCAGTCTTTGATTTCTGGATAACTTTTGTCCTGCGCTTCCAGGCCGCATGCATAGTCCGGCGTGGTCATTGATCGCAGGTAGGCTAAGCCCAGGCGCCAATCAAGGAGGCCATGGTAGCGACGGTTGCTATAACGTTGAATACAGCGATAGCAAGAAGTGCGGCATTGAGCCGTGTGCTCGCCCTCCGCAGATACCTTGAGAAAATCCACCAGTGGCCACTGATCGTGATTTGCTAGGATGTCGTGCAGGATATCGAGGATTTTCGGCCGTGAGCCCCCTGGAACTGTTTCACCCAGGCGGCGACAAAGGCCGGACCCATTGATCAGAGCATCAGCGATCTGCAGCATCGGCTTGCCGGAGCGCACCCGCGGCTCAAGTGCCTCGAACTCATCGGCAGATACATCCAGCTCGAGAGCCGCCCTTTGCACGAGAATTTGCGTCGCGCTGAGCGCGGCTGCGCGTATCGGCAGACGAGCGTAGCCGCCTCGCCGAGCCACGCGAGCTAGGTCTAGCCTAGAATCAAACCGGTGAATCTCCAGATGAACTGAGTCCGTCTTCTTGCAGGAAATCAGGCCGACCGGAGGCAGCGGATCACCGAATTTTCCCCACCGCGCCTGCCCCCAGCTGTCGTTGCGCGCGCGCTTGAGCCAGCGGGCTTCGAATGCTTGCGGCATACCCTCGATTTGCGAATGCTTCTTGAGACCGGACGGTATGGGAACCTTCAGATCGAGTGCCTCTTCGATGAGGAAGCCTTCGCCTTCGCCCTCGATATTGGAGACACCATCGTTCATCTGCATGATGGTGACATTGGCACCGTGGAGCACAGTGATATTTCCATGCTTCAGGCTCTTACCAGGATCCACCAAGGTCGCCATGCTGCGCACGGACATGCGCCCGACCTCCTCTTCATCATCCTTCGGATTGAAGTCCGTACGGAACCCTGAGGGTGTAATGTATCGCTTGAATTCATTCAGAGCGATCTCTTCATGGCAGTCGTCGCACGAAAGGGCCGCTTGCGGCAAGGCGTCGCTGCGTTTCGCTGAACCGCAGGTCGGGCAGATCGCCACATGCGTTTCGGTTTCATACCAGCGGGACAATGCCTTTATCGACAGATCGCCCTTTCTGAAGCTCTGTGGCGTCGACAGACTGCCGGTAAAGCCGACAACACGATGCTTCTGTTTGTCCTTAACCAGTACCGCGCCGGGTGCGTATTCGAAAACCGCAAGGTCAAGGTCGCGGTCCATGGTTGACCATTCGTAGTCCTCCTCTTGCCCCCTCTTCACGGTGCGCAGACCGAGGTACAGATTGCGGACGCGGGTGGGCATACCGTACATCGGTAGCAAACCCCATTCGGCTAGGAAGCGGGCGAGCCCCATCTCAGAATCAGCTGCATAGGGCCTGAGATCCTCGATTCCCTTCATCAAACAATGGATATCGGCTTGCACAGCAAGCCGTTCACGCTGATCCGGATCAAAGGAGACTGAAGCAGCTGTAGCAATAGCAATAAAGTCATCGCGTTCAGAGATGGTGTCGTTTAGGGCCTCGCGCAAACGCTTTGGCCAATCTGCTTCAACGTCATGGTAGTAATCATGAGTCGAAACATACTCCCCATGCACGTCAGGCGGCATAAGCAGGTCGCCAGGATACTCCTCCCCGGACTTGGCACACTGGTCGCGCAGACGTTTGAACGCGGCGCGCAGCCAATTCTTGCGTACCAGCCGCAGCGGAATAGGATCATGGCTGATCGCTAGGAAAGGCGGGGGCGGCGGGTCGCCGGTGATCGCGCGCGGATGTGCGAAGTAGTAGGCGTCGTGACTACGGCCGCGGCAGAAAGTGATGACTAGCGAGAATGCCTGACCGCGACGACCGGCCCGGCCGACCCGCTGTTGGTAGTTGAAGCGCTGGGGTGGCATGTTGGCCTGGTACACGGTCTGCAAGGCCCCTATGTCGATGCCTACCTCCATGGTGGTGGTGACCGAAAGCATGTCGATTTCCTGGGCGCGCTTCTGAATATCGCTCTCGCCGTCGACGAAGATCCCCTTGAACTTGCGCAACCGATCCGAGAAGTCATCCGTCTGCCCGGTCAGCTCCTCGACGCGTAACCGGAAGCGGTCGACGCCTTCCTCTAGTCCGCGAACAATTCGGCTGCCCAGGAAATTGCTGCGCCATAATTCAACTGCCTGCCCCGTCGGTTGTTCGTCCAGGATCTCCCCACAGCGTGTGCACTTGCCCGGTCCTCGGTGAAGATGCACCCTTTCGCAGTTGCCGCACCGCCAGTAAGGATCGTTCTCCTTTGCGACCTTGAGATACAGCTTTCCGATGTGAATCATGCCGCTCGGATGCTGAAGCGACGAGAACTCGTCCAGAATGCCGCTCAGACCATCGGTGGCGGCACCAGCACCGAACACTGCGTGTGCAAAGCGCTGCACACGCTTGTTCTTGACGTCTGATCCCGACACCCATTCAATCAGGCGGTCTCCATCGACGTACTTGTTGTCCAGTACGCGATACGCGCCGGAGAACACGCGTAGCCAGGCATCCAGGCGGTCAGCTTTTGCCTCATCTCCATCCATAATGGACGGATAGGCCAGACCGGTCTCTTCCAGCGCGAAAAACGTGTTGGCAAAAATGACGTCATCGATCAGTTCGTACTGAACTTGAAGGATTCTTTTGTTGAGGTCCGCTTTCTGTACATCATTTAGCTTGGGGGAGTAAATGAACTCATCCCCGTTCTTGATGAACAGATCTTGCCAATGCTTCCCTTCGTAATTTTTCTTGCCAACACGATCGAATGGATGGATTCCCAACGAAACAAATTCGGATGTGAGTGCGCCAATGTCCGTATTAGCACCACATTGCAGTAGTTTGCCAAGCAGGATTTTACCGCTATTCTTCTGCAGGCCAGAAGCCATTTGCTTGCTATAACTGTCTGCAAGCCGAGTCATTTCCTCAGGGCTGCCTGCAGCTGCCATTATCAGCTGCGCGAATTGCGCCGGATCAATCCAGTCTTCCGCTGCCTTCTTGACCAGCGCGCGTGCGACGGTCGCCAGGATTTCCCGTCGTAAATCCCGCAGATGTAGGGTTTCGATCTCCAGTGCTTGGTTGGCGGCATCCTGTCGGCTGTCTGAGAAGGCGATGCCTTTGGGCTCAGCACCAATCGCATGCAGCAACTCGAACAGTTCCGTCGCCACCAGCTGCGAGGTTTTGGTAACACCAGTACGGAAGGCGCGAATCGGCGAGCGCGAGCGGCTCCAGAATGGCCGATTCGAGTAATCGGTACCACATTTTGGACAGCAAAAAGGCTGCGCCATCCGGGGGACGTTACGCCCTTTAACAGCCGTTTCGGTTTGGTGATAGAGATATCCACCAATATGCCCTGGAGGGACGCTTGTGTTAGTTGAGACCGATACAAGACCTGTCTCGGGATTCAGACTGGCATGATCCCAAGCGTCGTATTCCCGCTCGGAAAGCGATGGACGCTCCCGTCGCGGCCAGAAGACCGCAAACTCGTCGAGCGTCATCTTGTCGTAATAGGCTGAGCCGACTTTCTCGGGGAAACTCTCGAGGTCGGCCGCCGCAGGCAGCAGTTCGGTCACGCTGCTTTCTGCAATTCTTTGCCCACGCTGGCCACCAATCAGGAGATCACCGCAGGCCTCACAGTAGAGCAACTCGAATAACCGACGACCGCGACCACCTTCGATTTGTGGGTCAGCGTGCGTTACACCGCGCTCCACTGTGAAATCGCCGAAGACCGGAGTAGCGCCGTCAAGCTTAACCGAGGCGAACAGCCCTTCGATATTTCGGATAAAGGTGTGGACACGAAAAGCAGGCGTGGTGAGCGAAACACTCGTCGACCAGGCTTTCGACTCGGGTAGCGCACGCGCCAGCAGCAGGCCGCGCAGCGCCTTATCGAGGTCGCCGGAACCGGCCCGGAAGATGTGCGCGGCCATGCCCGATGTCGACGTCGCACGCACGTCGTCTCCGTAGCGGCAGGCCTGCGTCAGCACAGCCGCAGCCGCCTCGGCCAGCGCCTTGACCCGGTCGCCGGCGTCGGATACCGAGACGTCCAGGGCATAAGCCGCCTTCTCCACAACTGGATTCATCGCCTCAGCGTTCTGGATCTTGGCGACAAAGCCGTCTTCTCGCCCCAGGGCCGCCTCGAGAAGGTCGACGAAAGGCTGTGCCTCAATCGGCTCACTGGAAAAGGTCGGCAGGTGCGGATTCCCAACCACGACGCACTCGCGCCAGAAGTCCGGGTCGGTGACGCCGGGATCGTTCGCATGGCGGCTGGTGCCATAGGGCGCGAAGAGATCACGCAGGTAAGCCAGCGACTGTGCACCCTGTTCGCCGTCGATAGGCAGCGAGGCCGAGGAGGCCAACAGACGCAACTTGTGCCGATGCGTCGGCTGATCTAGCCCCAGCCTCTGGATAAGCGTCTTGACCAGAAAGGCTGTTTCCGTACCGGCAGAACCTCGGATCAGGTGCAGTTCGTCAAAGACCAGATAGAAATAGGCATCATCATTGTTCAACAGCCAGTCACGCGCTCTGAGTGAAGATCGGCTCCTCCACCTCGCGCGATAGCATGGTACCGAGCATTGAGGCGTTGGTAACCAGAATATCTGGCGGGTCAGCCTGCATGTCCCAGCGAGAGAGCATCTCACCGCCATCCACAGCTGGGAAAATGTAGCGGGTCTTGTCTGGCGCTTTCTCTCCTGCCTGGCTTGCAGCCATCTCCGTTTGGCTGTCGAAGGCGAGCGCCGCATCCTGGTCGCGCTTGAATCCTTGCATTGCTTCGCGAAGGCGCGCTATCCGACGGGTACGGCGCTGCTTTTCGCCTTGGTTTTCTGCAATGCGCGGATGGCGTTCGAACCCGGTGACAGGGGTAGAGCTGGTGTACTGACCGAAGAAGATCCGGTTGCCTTTGAGGCGCTCCTGCATGACCTCGCGCGCATCGTCGGAGTCGAGCGATTTGCGCAGGCGCTGCATCTGGTCTTCGACCAGAGCGTTCATGGGGTAAATCACTAGGCTCCTGATCGCGCTTGGGCGATTTTCCCCCTGTCGCCGCGCCGACCACGGCTTCTTATCCTCGCGCCACCAATCCCTTTGTAGGTAGTTACTGTCGGGTGCTGCCCAGGTCACTGCTTCGTTGGTGAGTGCGGCCAGAACCGGCAACATGAAGCTTTCGGTTTTACCGCTGCCGGTACGCGATGTGACGATTCCAGGCATGCCCGGTAGCAAACCGCGCCTGAGCATTTCGACCTGATGATCGTAGGGCGCATAGTCGATGTTTCGACGAATCTCGCCTTCGCAGCGCTTGCCATCGAACAGGCCGGAAAGTGCCAGCTCGACAAAGGCCCGCTTGCCTTCCCAGCTCATCGGCGCGAGCGGGCCATCATCGCGTTGGGCCAGTTGCTCAAGGTTCTCTGGATGCGATTCGTAGCGTAGCACCGGCTCGATGAACGGCTCGGTGGCAAGTACGTTAACCGTCTCCAGCAGATTGCGCCGAGCCTTAGCGGCCGCCTTATCTGAAATGCGGAAACTGGTCTCAACATAGTTGATGACGAAATCTTGGATGCGACGGAAGCCGCCTATCGGGTCTAGCACGGATTCATCTCCTTATGACTTTGGTTGCGTGTGACTATCCCGGCCGGGCTGATTCATGAAAAGCTCGGCGAGCGCCGCGGGGGTTTCCTCGTACCGAGCCCCCTGATTCAGCCGGATCCATTCGGTCGCTGTCCGGGCCAGTCGTAGGCCATTCGCCAAGGTGAGCTGGTTGGCGAGCGGCGAGACCACCGTCATGGCGGGCATGAGATCTAGAGGGCGCTCGCCCGGATCTAGTTGGCGGACATTAGCTGGGGAGAGAACCATGGGCGCCAAGGCGGATGCCGCCGCTGCTATGGTCCCACTGATCTGAAGCCATGGAGCTTGGCTGCGAATCGCATGGGCTTCCTCACAATCTTCGTCTTCGACCGTTACACAGGTGAAGAAGCGCCGCGGCAACTCACCACGGCGTGTGCGGTCCGCAAGCGCTGGGAGCCAGAAGCGGGCTCCAGATCGGTCGGCATGCTCGATAACGGCCAGCACGGTTGTGGGCTCATGACCGCGGGTGAGTTCCAGTCCATGGGTCAGGGCGGTCGGCAGCTGCGTGCCAGCACGTAACCAGAGATCTTCGAAGGTGATGACAGTCGGGTCGGCTTCTAGGCGCACCGATCGCCCGGACGACAACAGCGCCTCAGCCACCAGGAGGAAATCCTGCGTTTGCGGACCGTACAGTACTGGAGTTTCCCCTGCCAGCATCAGGGCGAAAAACTGCGCCATCCGCTCTTGGCCCTCGGCCGTGAGCAGAACGCAGGCCTTGATCGCCTGCTGCATCTCTGCCATGTCGAGTGTCGGGACGCCCTGAGCCGGGTTGAGCCTCAATGCACTCTCAAGTCGGACGCTCTTCGGCACCTGGATCGTGGCTGCTTCCTCTTTGAGCCGCTCAATCTCCTCGACGGCTTGGACTTTACGCGCCTGAAGATCTACCAGGGTTTGGTGTTCTTCCCCTATCTGAGCGGTGATCGTCTCTAACTCAACTTGGAGCATTTTGCGCTCTGCAGCAAGCGTGTTAAGTCCCTGCTGCAGATCACTGCGCAGTGCCTCAAGCTCGGATTCCATCTCCGCTTGGCGGGCCACGACACGCCCTTCCATGGCCAGCATGCTGGACTTCATGTCCTGCTTAAGCTGATTTCTCAGCGCTTCATACTGCTCTGCTTGCCATGCCTTCAACTCGGTGTCGATCGCCGACAAGCGTTTCTCACGCAGGGTTTTGGCCTCTTGTTCCAGATCCTTGGCGAGAGCGGTGCGAATGCTTTGGCGTTCCTGTTCAGCGAGCGCTTGTGTTTCGCTTTCAAGGCGCGCCTGAATTCGCGGGTCTGCCATCAGAGCATCGGTGATCTCACGGAGCAGAGTCTGATCCGCCAGTAGTCGCTTGGCCAACTCTCCGGAACGGGCGGCTTGCAGTGCAGCGAGCCTATCTTCGGAACTGGAGCCGACACGACCTGTCGCTTCATCCGCATGACGCTTCAACCATTCGACGACCGTTTCGGAGCTCGAGTCGTGAGCACCCGCTAGGGCGCGCACTATGCGTTTGATGTACCCCTCATCCGGCGACCAATCGACCTCCTCCAAGCATTCGATGCCACGCTTCAATTCGTAGAGGAAAACTTCACCCGCACCTGACGGCATGCGATACACGTACTCAGATTCGTAGGCGTATACATAGAAGTTGCCGCTAGACACCATCCGGTAACGATTGTCCGGAGAGCGCATCAAGCTGAGCATGATGACGTGGTCTTCGCTGTACCGAACCACCCATACACCGGCATGGTCCGGCCCATCCACTCCCTCTTCCGTCAAGCGACTGCGCAGCTCGTCAAGACTTCCTGTTTCCTGTAGGTCAAGGAATGGCATTAGGTTGCGATAGGTGGATGCTTTCCATTTCCCCCGGGGCTCTTTATGAGATATCTGGAAGCTGACCCAACTATTTGGCTGATACCCTGAGGCAGTCGCCAAACGAACCTCAACCTCACCCGTCTTAGGTAATAATTTTTGCGGATTTTCGAGTAGCGACCATCCACTGTCCGAGCGGATAGCAATGACTTTGACGGTCATATTGAGGTCGTGTCGCTTTACGCATTGCCCGGCATACCACGCCAAATTTTCCGCCATAGCTAACCTGATCCCAAATGAGTTAATGCTAAATAGTGGTTGTGCCGTTGTGCCACTGCAGGCGTAACCGACCTGAGGAGCGGAGGGCGAGACTAACCAGCATCGGCGCATCCTTCCGCACCTCTTGGGGCAGGTTAGAGATGCAACCAGGCAATCTCCCGGCCAGCCAGCGTGCCACTTCATTGTTCGCGGGATAGACGTATTTGCTGCCAAGCGGCCCGCCGTTGCGGAGCATGCGCCGGCGTGTTTCTGTAGCCAATGCGTCGGGAAGCCCGCCTTCGCGTCCGTTAAGAGCGATCACCTCTTCCTCAAGCCGCCATTCAAACAGCGGTACTTGGGCTAGGGCGTGAGCCGAGGCGATGGCGGCGGTTCGCGACAGATAGTGAAGCGTGTTGCCGTTCTGCTCGACCCTATAGATATCGTGGTCACGTCCACCAGTGTGCGTCAGGCGTAACAGTTGAACGTCCTCTTCGGCACTAGCGCTGGATAAGAAGCGACCCGCCCGCCAAGACCATGCGGCTGCCGGTGCGTAGTGCAGGGCTTGATGCAGGGTTTCAGCAAACGCCAAAGGTTTCTCAGTTGGCACTATCGGCTCGGCCACAAAGCGCCAGCCAAGATGCTCGGCAAGCGCTTTGGCCGTAACGTCCCGCGCGCCAAGCAGAGGTGCGGCCCAAGGGGTGATACCCAGACGTCGGAAGGCAGTGCCGCCCAAACCTTCGACAGCAAGCCTGAAGTCCTCGATCAGGCGCGCGCAAAGCGCCCCTTCGACCATCGCCAGTGCTTGTCCCCCGCAGTGACCTTCAATGATGCTCGGCTCATTTAACGTCCAGACACGGCCTTTCCAGCCAGAGCGCAGATGCGGCTCGACGATGCCTGCGTCCCGTAGGGAGCGCAGCAGGAGCCAGGGATTCATAGCGTCGTCGGCGCAGCCCAGAAGGGCGATGAGTTCCGCCTCTTCCCATCCACTTCGACCGCTGGCGTAGACAGCCTCGAGTAGATCAGCGCACGCGGGCTCGCCCAGCTCCCACTCCAGATCATCCTGCGCGTTGATTTCTAGGCAAGCGGATGCACCCGGCGTCCAATCGTGCAGCAGAGGTAGTTTGTAGCGCGCGCTTTCAAGCGTCGTATGCACGAAAGCGTTGCTGGAAAATTGCAGGCGAATGCTCCAAGGCGCGTGCTCTTCATTACGCAGGAGTGTCGGATGAATAAAGAACGCGCCTTCAACTGGCTGGGAGGCTTTCAGTTGTCCCTGCTCGATGCTCAGCGGAGAGTCCGTTGCGCGTGGTAATGCATTATGGATGACATAGTCAGAGGTGTCGGATTCTAGAGTCGGCAGAAAGCGTGGGCGGCCCAGCCATAACCCATTGCTACGCACGCCGCCGGACAGGCAAGGCCGTATGATTCGTTCCTGTTTGGGACCAAGCAGCTTGGCTTCCCTGAGCGCATCCTTAATAGCATTAAGGGGCAGAGGCTGGGTCGTGATCGCCCACGCATCGCTGTCGGCGAGCACGCCCAATCGATCGCCGATTTTCCGCTTGTGCCGTTCCGCCACGGCGACATGCAGGCTGAAAATGGAGTCGTTGGCCTCCAGCTCCGCCCGCCAGCGCCCCGCGCCGATCAGACGGAAAAACACGATGCCTGACGCGACGGCAGTCGCCAGGTTCTCACTGTGATCGGCTCCAGCGGAGACCAGCGCGTTATTCAGCGACGCGAATGGCTCAGCGTCGCCTTCTTCGTTGCGGCTGGCGAAGAAAAGCGCGCGCCTGTCCGCATCGAACAGCATTTCAACAGTGACGCTGCGGCGCGTCGGACGCCCAGTCAGTCTTGAGGCATGCTCCAGCAGCCTCCAGAAAGGCAGGTCGCCCAACGCGCGACGTTGCATATAGTAAGCGCCGCGAAATTCATCGAACGCACGGCGTAGCCCCCAGGAGGCTTGATCATTAAGCAGTCTCGGAAACGCCGCAATGCTGACTCGCGGGTTGCGGTGAGCATCCGGGTGCTCATGGCAGAAATGGGCTACAAGCCGCAGGTCTGTCTTGCTCGGAAATGATAGGCGACGTGTGTACCCTATATGTGACCAACTACCGGGATAAGGCAGGATCAGGCGGCGAAACGGTTCACCTGCCTCGATACGCGCATCGAGCCAGCGCACCAGGCTCTCCCACATCAGCGCGACCCCGCGGAGGTTTGAAACAGTTGCGTCAGCCTCCAGCCATTTCATGAGCTTATGGCGGAACTCCCCGCTTTTACTCGTATTACCTTCTAGCAGGCCGTCGACCAGTAAGGTGAATACAAGATAAGAGAAGCAGTTAGGCACATCCAACTTTTCATAGCGCTGAGAGCCCAAACGCAGTGAATCCATCAGCAGCGGATCGCGCGACAGCATGAGGCGAAAGGTTTCTTCGACGTCCTTCTCACTCTCACGCGGAGCGCCGCAGGCTAGCGTCAGTGTTCGGGGGGTAACCTCAAAGGCGCGGATGGGGCTGGCATCGCCGTCCGGGCCAACGGCCAGAAAATAAGCGACGAGCCGTTTCTCCCATACGTCAAAAGTGCGCGGCAAACCCACAGAAATCCATCCTTGTTGAAAACGTGATATCCCTCGATCAATCCGAGACCGTAGATCCATAACTACTTCGGTAGTTGTTGCAGCGCAAGCCACCGAAGCTAATTATCGCCGTTAACATACCTGTAACTGGGTGCTTGAGTCTGACACTTAAAGCCTCTGGGAGACAACACCTCTGCGATTTTTTAATAAAATCAGGCTAATCATCATGAGTGATACCGCAGTCGACTCAGTTGCACCAGTCAACTCACGAACCACAATAAAAACTGCCGACGAATTAGTCAAGGATGTGCGGACTAGCTGGCAAATATCTTTTCCCTGCGAATAGCCGCTTCCTTCCGGGCAGCCATGGCGAGCGGCTCAAGCAAGCGATCCGCAAGAAAACGCACAGGGGGAACGGCGACACCATCCCCTATCACCTTAAAAGCATGCTGATAGATTCCAGGTAATTTGTAAGTATTTTCTAGTCCCATCAACGCGGCAGCCTCATGAATGGAAAGAAGGCGCGTTCTGACGTGACCAGCTCCCGCCACAATAATCCTAGGCCGTGACCCGCCCCCTCTCGGGGTTCTTAGGCAGCCCAAAAAGGGCGAGAAAGTTATCTCTGCGCGCTGCCTATTTACACCTCCTTCTCTGCGCATCCGAAAATAAAGACTTCCAACACTGATATCTTTAGAGGACTTTGCCTGCTCAAGGCGAGCAAGATGGACAGGCGCCATCATGCTGATGATTCGCCCAGTTTCTTCAGGCGTATTCCACTCAATGCCTTCGAGTTGAATAACCTCCTCAAGGGAATTTTTCTTCAGAATAGGAGCGATCCCCAAGTCCCACCAGATCCAATCTTCATAAGCATTCCGGGGTAGTGTTTTGTATGCGCGAAGTAACGTCGGCGTGTGCCAGACATCCTTAGCCATGCCGCAACTAAGGCCTTTAGGGATGTTAACCCCTCGATTTATTGCAACAATGAATACGCGCGGCCTGGATTGAGGGAGGAAGTTTTTTGCATCGATTATTACCGCCCCATAGCGATACCCCATCCCCCCGAGACTTGAGCAAATTGCAGCGAAATCACGACCTCGCTCTAGAGTCAGCAACCCGACCACATTCTCCAAAACTAGTAATGGTGGCTGTCGCGACTCTTTATGCAACTCGTTAATTAGATCAAGAAAAGGCCAAAGCGCACCTGATCTTGTAAAACCTTCGGTACTAGAACTACCTATCCCCAAGCCGTTTCCGGCGACAGATAAGTCTTGACATGGAAATGACGCCCAAGCCAAATCACCATTACCTTTGAGGTCGGCCGTCTTTACTTCTCGAATATCGCGACCATCAAAATGATGGTCGCCCCAATTATTTATATATGTCAGCGCCTTTACTCGATCAATGTCATTGGCAAACAAACATTTCCATTGGTCGCCAAGACCAGCTCGAGCCATGCCTCCACCTGCGAAAAATTCGAAAAAGCTAAATTTTTTGCTTTTTTTTGCCTTGCTATCGAACATCGAAATTGATCTCAGCGCACCCATATTGGTCTAAATTGAAAACGACAAACCACTGCTCGACGAATAATAGTTTTAATTTTAAGTGTGATAGAGGGATGACGGCATGGATCGATCAGAAATAATGAGAACTATCAAGTCAAGAAATACAACCCCCGAGCTCATAGCGAGAAGGCTCGTTTACAATCTTGGCTATCGTTTTAGGCTGCACAGACGAGCCATCCCTGGCAAACCAGACTTGGTATTCATTGGGCGTCGCAAGGTGATATTTGTCCATGGTTGCTTTTGGCACGGGCATAACTGTTCACGAGGAGCCCGTGAGCCGAAGACGAATGCAGAATACTGGCATTCCAAGATTTCCCGCAACCGTGAACGAGATGCGGAGAATGTAGCTCGGCTGGCCGTGCTTAGCTGGCGCACCCACATTGTTTGGGAGTGCGAGCTAAGGGACCAAACTGCGCTGGCGCACCGATTACGAGCTTTCTTGGATGGCTAATGCGCCTCCGCCTGTCGATGTCCAGCCAACTCGCCCGGCAGGCTATAGCGGTCCGCCGAGCAGATGGAGCCCAAACTACTTGCCCGCACGAGCCTTCAGCGGTTTGCCAGGCCAAAAACATCGACCGAGCTCGGCGTGAGGGAAAACAAACGTAGTGTAGTAAAACTTAGCCAGGAAGAGCTACCGCATCCCGCATCAGCGATGAATGCGCCCTGCAATTCACCAGCCCTGGAGCAGGCCCCATCGCCTTTCAGGCCTAGATCAACGAAGACTGTGCGCGAAACACTGCTGTCCAGCAATATGCGGTTGGAGCCTGAAGAGGATGGCCACCGGCTGACTGTACCGTGCAGGATTCCTGGCAGCTGCGTTGGTGGCTGCTGTCGCAGGCTGGCTACATCGAGTTGTTCCGGTGTCAGGTGATCGAAGGTCGGCAGTGCAGCACCTTCAATCGCCGGGGGGGGGGGAGTGCTTCCTTTCGGGCTGAGTCGCACGCACGCGCTACGCAGCTCAGCACAAACGTTCACCAAAAGCCGCTGGCGACCGTCATTGGCAAAAACAGAAAGGCATAAAAAAATCCAAGCACCCGCAAGTGCTTGGATTTTCTAGAGATTTTTGGTCGGGACGGAGTGATTCGAACACTCGACCCCTTGCACCCCATGCAAGTGCGCTACCAGGCTGCGCTACGCCCCGACTGTGTTCCTCTAGGGAACGGCGTGCATCTTACTGCAACGCTTTGATTAATGGAAGCTTTTTTTCACTTCTTCAGTACGACGAGGACTTCTTCGAGTTCGCTGATCATCTGGCGGATGAGCTGGTGGTACTGCGAACCCTCGTCGCGGGTCTCGTCGCCCTGGGTGAGGCGCTGGCGCGCCCCGCCGATGGTGAAGCCTTCGTTGTACAGCAGCGAGCGGATCTGGCGGATCATCAGCACGTCATGGCGCTGGTAGTAGCGCCGGTTGCCGCGGCGCTTCACCGGGTTCAGCTGGGGAAATTCCTGCTCCCAGTAGCGCAGCACGTGCGGCTTGACCAGGCAGAGATCGCTCACCTCACCGATGGTGAAGTAGCGCTTGCCCGGTATGACCGGCAGCTCGTCGTTATGACTTGGTTCCAGCATAGGCCTCGACCCTGGCTTTGAGTTTCTGCCCGGGGCGGAAGGTCACCACACGGCGCGCCGTGATGGGTATCTCCTCCCCTGTCTTGGGATTGCGTCCGGGGCGCTGGCGCTTGTCGCGCAGGTCGAAGTTGCCGAAACCGGACAACTTGACCTGCTCGTTGCTTTCGAGCGCATGACGAATTTCTTCGAAGAACAGTTCGACCAATTCCTTGGCTTCACGTTTGTTCAGACCGAGCTCTTCAAACAGACGTTCGGCCATCTCAGCTTTCGTCAGGGCCCCCATGCGCTATTTCCTTAAGGTGGCGTTGAACCTTCTTTCCAGAGAAACGAGGATTTTCTGCGTCGTTTCGTTGACTTCTTCATCGGTTAATGTGCGCGATGGATGTTGCAAGGTCAAGCCGATGGCGACGCTTTTTCTATGTGGATCAATGCCTTTGCCTTGGTATACGTCGAACAGACGCAGCTCCTTGAGGCCTTCTCCGGCGTTTTCGCGGATGTCGGCCAGGAGGTCGCCTGCGGCTACGGTTTCGTCCACCACCAGCGCCAGGTCACGCCGCACTTCCGGGAAACGCGACAGCTCGCCAAAGCGCGGCAGGCTGCCGGTGGTCAGAGCATCGAGCGCCAGTTCAAAGAGGAACACCGGACGATCCACGTCCAGCTCGCGCGCCACTTCCGGATGCAGGGCGCCCAGGTAGCCGACAGGCTGCCCTGCCCGCTCGATCAGCGCGGTCTGCCCCGGGTGCAACGCCGGATGCTCGCCTGCCACGAAGCGGAAGTCAGTGCCCGCACCCGACTGGGCCAGCAGCGCCTCGACATCGGCCTTGACGTCGAAGAAGTCCACCGCCTCACGCCCGGACGACCAGCTCTCCGGCAGGCGAGAACCGCAGACGGCGCCAGCCAGGACGTTTTCCTGCACCAGGCCTTCCAGTTGACCGACGAATCTCAGACCCGACTCGAACAGCCGGACGCGGTCCTGCTGACGGTTGAGGTTGTACTGCACGGCCTTGACCAGACCCGGCCACAGCGACGAGCGCATGGCGGCCATGTCGGTGGAGATAGGATTGGCCAGCATTACCGGCTGGGCCTCAGGGGCGAACAGACGGAAAGTCTTTTCGTCGATGAAGCTGTAGGTGATGGCTTCCTGGTAGCCGCGAGCCACCAGCAGGCGACGCAGCTGGCTCAGCTCGCCCTTGCTCTCGGGCAGGGGCTGCGGCGCCAGGCGGGCCTGGGGGAAACGGATCGGCAGCTGGTTGTAGCCATAGAGGCGCGCCAGCTCTTCGATCAGGTCCACTTCGATGCTGATATCGAAACGGTGGCTGGGCACGCCTACCTGCCAGCGACCGGCTTCCAGGCGCGCTACGGCCAGACCCAGGCCGCTGAGCAGACGCTCGACCTGGGCATCGTCCAGGGTCAGACCCAGGACGCGCTCGATGCGCTCGGCACGCAGCAGGATCGGCTCGACCTGCGGCAGGTGCTCGGCACTGACGGCCTCGATGACGGGACCTGGTTCGCCGCCGACGATGTCCAGCAGCAGGCGAGTAGCACGCTCCATGGCCTTGCGCGCCAGCTCGAAGTCCACGCCCCGCTCGAAGCGGTGGGAGGAATCGGTGTGCAGGCCATAGGAACGGGCCTTTCCGGCCACGGCGATGGTGTCGAAGAAGGCGCTTTCCAGGAACAGGTCACGGGTACCGGCAGCGACGCCGCTGTGCTCGCCCCCCATGATGCCGGCGATGGCCAGGGCGCGTTCGTGGTCGGCGATCACCAGGGTGTCGTTGCGCAGCTCGATGTCCTGGCCATCCAGCAGCACCAGGCGCTCGCCGGCATCGGCCAGGCGCACGCGGATGCCGCCCTTGATCTGGTCCAGATCGAAGGCATGCATGGGCTGACCCAGTTCGAGCATCACGTAGTTGGTGACGTCGACAGCGGCGTCGATGCTGCGCACGCCGCTGCGGCGCAGGCGCTCGACCATCCAGTCCGGCGTGGGACGGGACAGGTCGACGTTCTTGACCACGCGACCCAGGTAGCGCGGGCAGGCTTGAGGTGCCAGCACCTCGACCGGACGGGTCTCCTGGTGAGTAGCCGCTACGGCCTCGACCTGCAGCGGCTCGACTTGGGCGTTGTACAGGGCACCCACTTCCCGCGCCAGACCGGCGATGGACAGGCAGTCGCCGCGGTTCGGGGTCAGATCGACGTCGATGATGGCGTCGTCCAGCTGCAGGTAGCTGCGGATGCTCTCGCCCACCGGCGCAGCGGCCGGCAGCTCCAGCAGGCCGCTGTTGTCGTCGCTGATCTGCAGTTCGCTGGCCGAGCAGAGCATGCCGTGGGATTCCACGCCGCGCAGCTTGGCTTTCTTGATGGTGAAGTCACCGGGCAGGGTGGCGCCGACGGTGGCGAAAGGCACCTTGAGGCCCGCGCGCACATTAGGCGCACCGCAGACCACCTGGAAGGACTCCTGGCCGTTGCTGACCTGGCAGACA
This sequence comes from Pseudomonas sp. SORGH_AS_0199, assembly GCF_031453735.1. Classification (NCBI taxonomy): domain Bacteria; kingdom Pseudomonadati; phylum Pseudomonadota; class Gammaproteobacteria; order Pseudomonadales; family Pseudomonadaceae; genus Pseudomonas; species Pseudomonas sp. SORGH_AS_0199. The sequence continues at coordinate 2,216,199 of NZ_JAVJAE010000001.1, read as the reverse complement.
TTGAGCTTGTCGGCATCGGGATGGCGCTCTACGGAGACCACCTCGCCGACGATGACGCCCTGGAAGCTACCGGCCGCCGCTTCGACGCCGTCCACTTCCAGGCCGGCCATGGACAGCCGGGCAACCAGATCCTCGTGCGTAGCCGCAGGGTTCACCCAGCTACGCAGCCATTGTTCACTGAATTTCATAGGACTCCCGTCTGGCAGCTAGCGGAATTGCGCCAGGAAGCGCAGATCGTTGTCGAAGAAGAGGCGCAGGTCGTTGACCCCATAGCGCAGCATGGCGAGGCGCTCGGCGCCCATGCCAAAGGCGAAGCCCTGGTACTTCTCCGGATCGATGCCGGCCATGCGCAGGACGTTGGGGTGGACCATGCCGCAGCCCAGCACCTCGAGCCAGCGCGAGGCCGGTTCGCCATCGCGACTCGGGCGGCGAATATCCACCTCGGCCGACGGCTCGGTGAAGGGGAAGTAGGAGGGACGGAAGCGGACTTCCAGCTCTTCCTCGAAGAACTCGCGCAGGAAGCTCACCAGGGTGCTCTTGAGGTCGGCGAAGCTGACTTCCTCGTCGATCACCAGGCCTTCGACCTGATGGAACATCGGCGAGTGGGTCTGATCGCTGTCGCAGCGGTACACGCGACCCGGGCAGATGATGCGGATTGGCGGCTGCTGGCTCTCCATGGTGCGGATCTGCACCGGCGAGGTGTGGGTGCGCAGCAGCATGTTGGCGTTGAAGTAGAAGGTGTCGTGCATCGCCCGTGCCGGGTGGTGGCCGGGGATGTTGAGCGCTTCGAAGTTATGGTAGTCGTCTTCGATCTCGGGACCGGTGGCGACGCCATAGCCGATGTTGGCGAACAGGCGCTCGATGCGCTCCAGGGTGCGGGTGACCGGGTGCAGGCCACCGGAGGCCTGGCCCCGCCCGGGCAGGGTCACGTCGATGCGTTCCGCGGCGAGGCGAGCGGCCAATGCGGCGTGCTCCAGCGTCGCCTTGCGGCTGTTGATTGCGTCCTGGACACGTTCCTTGGCGGCGTTGATCAGCGCGCCAGCCTGGGGACGCTCCTCCGCCGTGAGGTGGCCCAGGGTCTTCATGATCTGGGTCAGTTCACCCTTCTTGCCCAGGTAATTGACCCGGAGCTGTTCCAGGGCATTGGTGTCTTCGGTGAGCCGCACGGCCTCCAGGGCTTGGGAGACCAGCGCATCCAGGTTTTCCATCTAGGGACTCCAGATACAAAATAGGGGAAGAGCTATGAGGCTCTTCCCCTATTGATAACGTTGCTTCGCGCCAGGGGCGCGAGATTGCCGGGGGGCTTAAGCCAGCGAAGCTTTAGCTTTCTCGACAATCGCAGCAAACGCCGCTTTTTCGTTCACGGCCAGATCGGCCAGTACCTTGCGGTCGATCTCGATGGCCGCTTTCTTCAGGCCGGCGATCAAACGGCTGTAGGACAGACCGTTGATACGAGCACCAGCGTTGATACGAGCGATCCACAGAGCGCGGAACTGACGCTTCTTCTGACGGCGGTCACGGTAGGCGTATTGGCCTGCCTTGATTACCGCTTGCTTAGCGACGCGGAAGACGCGCGAACGGGCACCGTAGTAGCCTTTTGCGAGCTTCAGGATTTTCTTGTGACGGCGACGAGCGATAACGCCACGCTTAACACGAGCCATGAGTAACTTCCTTTAAATTCTTAACCAGGATTAACGAAGGCGCAGCATGCGCTCGACCTTTTGGACGTCGGATGCATGCATCAGCGACGTACCGCGCAACTGACGCTTACGCTTGGTGGTCATCTTGGTCAGAATGTGGCTCTTGAAAGCGTGCTTGTGCTTGATGCCACCAGCAGTTTTCACGAAGCGCTTCGCAGCGCCGCTTTTGGTTTTCATCTTTGGCATGTTCGGATACTCCGCATTGAGTGATTACGCATAACAGCAAGGCCTGCCAGTGCCCTGGTAGTTACTTTTTCTTCTTGGGGGCGATGACCATGATGAGTTGGCGTCCTTCCATCTTAGGATGCTGCTCAACGGCGCCGTGTTCGACGAGGTCAGCTTCGACCCGCTTCAACAGCTCCATGCCCAGCTCCTGGTGGGCCATCTCCCGGCCGCGGAATCTCAACGAGACCTTGGCCTTGTCCCCCTCGGTTAGGAAACGTACCAGGTTGCGTAGTTTTACCTGGTAATCCCCTTCTTCCGTCCCTGGACGAAACTTGATTTCTTTGACCTGAGCCTGCTTCTGGTTCTTCTTCGCCGCCGCGACTTGCTTCTTCTTCTCGAAGACGTGCTTGCCGTAGTCCATGATCCGGCAGACCGGAGGTAGGGCGTCGGCGGTGATTTCCACCAGATCCAGCTTGGCGTCTTCAGCAGCCTGCAGGGCCTCCTGGATGGAGACGATGCCTACTTGCTGACCATCGGCGCCAATAAGGCGAACTTCCCGGGCGGTGATATTTTCGTTGATCGGTGCCCGGGGTGCGGCTCGCTTGTCTTGTCTCATGTCACGCTGCTTGATAGTGATTACTCCGAATCTTGCCGGCCACGCCGGGAAACCGCTTGCGTGAGCAGCTCGCGGAAACGCTCGACGGGCATGGAGCCCAGGTCAACGCCTTCACGGGTACGCACGGCAACGGATCGTGTCTCAACCTCCCGGTCTCCAATAACCAGGAGATAGGGAACCTTGAGCAAAGTATGCTCACGGATTTTAAAGCCGATCTTCTCGTTTCTCAAGTCAGCTTTGGCTCGGAAGCCCTCAACGTTCAATTCGCCGACGACCTGCTGGGCAAAATCGGCCTGCTTGTCGGTGATATTGAGCACCACCGCCTGGGTCGGGGCGAGCCACGCCGGGAACAGACCGGCATAGTGCTCGATGAGCATGCCGATGAAACGCTCGAAGGAACCGAGGATGGCGCGGTGCAGCATCACTGGACGCTGACGGCTGTTGTCCTCGGAGATGTAGCTGGCATCGAGACGCTCCGGGAGGTTCGGATCGTATTGCAGGGTACCACACTGCCATTGACGACCCAGGCAGTCCTTGAGGGTGAATTCGATCTTCGGCCCGTAGAAGGCGCCCTCGCCCGGCTGGTATTCCCAGTCCAGACCCGAGGCATCCAGCGCATCGGCCAGGGCCTTCTCGGCGCGATCCCACAGCTCTTCGGAACCGACGCGCTTGGCCGGCCGGGTGGAGAGCTTCATGATCACGTCGGTGAAACCGAAGTCGGCATAGACCTGCAGGGTCAGCTTGATGAAGTTGTCGGCTTCCTGCTTAACCTGCTCCTCGGTGCAGAAGATGTGGGCGTCATCCTGGGTGAAGCCGCGCACGCGCATGATGCCGTGCAAGGCACCAGACGGCTCATTGCGGTGGCAGGCACCGAATTCGGCCAGGCGCAGTGGCAGATCGCGGTAGGACTTCAGGCCCTGGTTGAACACCTGCACATGGCAGGGGCAGTTCATCGGCTTGATCGCGAAGTCACGACTTTCCGAGGCCGTGGTGAACATGCCTTCGGCGTAGTTGGACCAGTGACCCGAACGCTCCCACAGGATGCGATCGACTACCTGGGGCGTCTTGATCTCCTGGTAGCCGTGGTCGCGCTGGACCTTGCGCATGTACTGCTCGAGCACCTGGTAGACGGTCCAGCCATTGGCGTGCCAGAACACCATGCCGGGCGCTTCTTCCTGCAGGTGGAAGAGGTCGAGCTGCTTGCCAATGCGGCGATGGTCGCGCTTCTCGGCTTCCTCGATGCGCTGGATATAGGCCGCCAGTTGCTTCTTGTCCGCCCAGGCGGTGCCATAGATGCGCTGCAACTGTTCGTTCTTGGCGTCGCCACGCCAGTAGGCGCCGGACAGCTTGGTCAGCTTGAACGCCTTGAGGAAGCGGGTGTTGGGCACGTGGGGGCCCCGGCACATGTCGACGTATTCCTCGTGGTAGTACAGGCCCATGGCCTGCTCCTCGGGCATGTCGTCGATCAGGCGCAGCTTGTACTCCTCACCCCGGGCCTTGAACACCTCGATGACCTCGGCGCGCGGCGTCATCTTCTTGATGACGTCGTAGTCCTTGTCGATCAGCTCGCGCATCCGCGTCTCGATGGCCGAGAGGTCATCGAGGGTAAAGGGACGCTCGAAGGCGATGTCGTAGTAGAAGCCTTCATCGATCACCGGACCAATGACCATCCTGGCGGTCGGGAACAACTGCTTGACCGCATGACCCACCAGGTGGGCGCAGGAGTGGCGGATGATCTCCAGACCGGCCTCGTCCTTGGCGGTGATGATCTGCAGGTTGGCATCCTGCTCGATGAGATCGCTGGCATCGCGCAGCTGGCCGTCGACGCGACCGGCGATGGTGGCCTTGGCGAGACCGGCACCAATGGACTGGGCGACTTCGGCTACGGTGACGGGCTTGTCGAATGGACGTTGGCTACCGTCGGGGAGAGTAATAACAGGCATGGCGCCTCCTCAACTCAGTGGTGACCCATACCAAGGGCCACATGGTGGGATTGGCCAGTAAGCAGCCGCACACCGCTGGAAATCCCGCCGCACAGTGGCAGGGCCGTAAGGCATTCCGGGCGACGCGAAAGGATCACTGGAAAGTTTGGGACGGAAATCCTTTCAGAAACTGAGACCTGGCGCAACCTCGCAAGGGACTGTCGTCTACCTAGCGCGCCGCGTCGGGGTACTTCTTGAGGAACTGCTTCTGCATTTCCTGGCAATTTTCCATCAGCGCCTGGCGATCCGCCGGCGAGGTGTCAGCGGCATTGGCCCGCGCCAGGCACTGGTCGATGGCCTGCTGCTCGTTGGCGCGGCTGACCGGCGTCGCATTGTGGCGATAGACGTAGATGATGGAACCGAAGATCACGACCGCGAACAGGATCGACAGCAGGATCAATCCCAGGCAACCACCCTTGCCGATCTGCCGGCCTTCACCACCCTGCGTCATCACTCGCTCCTCGCGGCAACGGGGCCTGCTCGCGCCTGGCGAAGCAACGGAGCCCCAAGAAAAAATCGTCCGCCAGTCTACGTGAAAAGCCTGGGCCTCACGACCGAGGCAAGCGGTCACACCCTTCTCGAGAGTTCCGCAGAAGGCCGACTCGGACTTCCGGAAAGTTCTACCGCGCAAAACAAACTTACGCCGGACTCAATCAGGCTCTCATCTTGATTAGGTACGACAAGATCGCATGGATTTATCCACGCAGACTTGTTCAGCCGCTATTCAAGAAAAGACTCGCCCTTATTAATCCAGTGTTAAGCGATACGACGGAGTATCGATTCCAGGCACTGCAGAACCTGGCTCTGGTACCTGAGCGATAGCCTTACTTCAATTGCATATCCGCTGGAGGCAGCAAATGAACGTCAAGAACACACTGGCAAAGAGCATGCTGGTCGTCGCCATCGTAGCCGCCTGCTCGTCTGCGGCCATCGCCGCCACCCAAGCCCCCTCGGCAAACGAACTGGGCAGCTTCCAGGCCCTGTCCACCCAGGGGCAACGGGCCTTCACCGACATTTCCGCGGCACGCCTGGAACTCTTTCAAGGCCAGACTAAGCAAGCGGTATCCCATGTCAAGGACGCCCAACAGGCACTCAAACTTGCGCAGTCGGATAACACGGCGCTGAAAAAAGCCGCGAGTGAATTGCAGGTCAAGGACAATCAGGGCAAGTCCGATACCAGTACCGCTGTAACCTCCTGGTTACCTATTTGGGGCGATACCGTAGTGCAGGACAGTTATATGGCCAGCCCACAGAAAGTTAAGGCAGTGGCCGATGCCAATAACAAACTCAAGCATGGCGACGCCAAGGGTGCTGCGGAAACCCTGCGCCTGGCCGATGTGGATATCGATACGGCCATTGCCCTGGCACCGCTCAAGCAGACCATGACGGACGTCGACCAGGCGGCCAAGCAACTGGCCAGCGACAAGTTCTATGAGGCCAACCTGACGCTCAAGCAGGTTCAGGATGGTGTGCGCTACGCCTCGACGGCGCTGGACTTCACGGCGAACAAGCACGGGCTGCAGCCGGCGGGCTCCTTCACCGAGACCGTCACCCCGAGCAGTTGATGGCTTGGGACGCACAACAGGGCGATCGCAAGGTCGCCCGGTTAAACGACTCCATGCCCGGCAAGTCCGCCTCGATCACGGCGTACAGCACAGGCAAACACGAAAAGGGCGATCTCTCGGATCGCCCTTTCTGTTACCCGCCACCGATGGGAATTTCATTTGCCAGGTCCAGCTGACCCCAAACCCATACCCCTCCCCGCATAAGCCTTGGCGAGACCTGTCCACAGCCGCCGGCACCTAAAACTTCAAGGCGCCAGACATGGGCTGCCGCTGCAGGAAAGGCAGTCGGTGTGCAGATGACACCCAGGCCTATTGGCGTGTTGATGCTCCGCTCCGCCCATCGATCCGCACGAGCCTTCACCTCCCCCTCCCCGCAGGCAGAGCTACCAAGCCCCGCCGATACCCCTCCCCCCGCCAGGCGGCTGCCAACGCTCGGATCAAACATGGTCATCCAGCTCAGCGCATATCGTCCTGAAATGCACGATTGTGCGTAATCTTGCTTAATCATGCATGATCAGCTAACACTGGTATGAGGTGTGATTACCCCTACTGCCGTCTTATTTCGGAGCCTCTCCAATGCAACATGTGCAACTCGCCGCCCAACAGCCTTCGGGAGCGATCGAGCAATGGGCGACCCGCGCCGGCTTCCTCATTGCGGGTTCGGCCATGGCCGCGTGGGCACCCCTGGTGCCCGTCGCCAAGGCGAGGATCGGCGCCGATGATTCGACGCTTGGCCTCCTGCTGCTTTGCCTGGGCCTGGGATCCATTGTCGCGATGCCCATCGTCGGCATCCTCGCCAGCCGCTTCGGATGCCGTGCGGTAATCGCGACCAGCTCGGTGGCACTGGCGCTGGTGCTGCCGCTGCTCGCCGTCGCCGATTCGATTTTCGGCATGGCCATAGCCCTGGCCCTGTTCGGGGCAAGCGTTGGCGCCCTGGACGTCGCGATCAACATCCAGGCCGTGATGGTCGAGAAGGACAGCGGTCGCAACATGATGTCCGGCTTCCACGGCCTGTTCAGTGTCGGCGGGATCGTCGGCGCCGGCGGCATGAGCGTTCTGCTGGGGGCTGGAATCCAACCGCTGGTTGCGACCCTGGTGTTCAGCGCGTTGTTGATCCTTCTACTCGCGGCCTCAATCAAGGGTCTGCTGCCCTACGGCAATCATGACGCCGGGCATACTCCGCTGTTCACGTTGCCGCGCGGGATCGTCGCCTTCATCGGCCTGCTCTGTTTTCTGATCTTTCTCGGCGAAGGCGCGATCCTGGACTGGAGCGCCCTGTTCCTGATCGATGCGCATGGCGTAGAGCCGGCGCAGGCCGGCTTCGGTTACACGGTATTCGCGCTGGCGATGACCATTGGCCGCCTGACCGGCGACTGGATCGTGAAGACGCTGGGCGGCCTGAAAGTGGTCGTAGGCGGCGGTCTACTCGCCGCGGCAGGCTTCCTGATGGCGGTCCTGGCCCCTAGCCAGCTCCTTGCCTTCGCAGGCTTCCTGCTGGTTGGCCTCGGAGCTTCCAACATCGTCCCCGTGCTCTTCAGTGCCGCCGGAAGGCAGACCCGGATGCCCGCAAGCCACGCCATTGCAGCGATCACCACAATCGGCTACGCCGGCATTCTCTTTGGCCCGGCCGCCATCGGCTTCGTCGCGCAGCATTGGAGCCTAAGTGCCGCGCTGCTGCTGGTGGGTGGCGGGATGGCGTTCGTGGCGCTCACGTGGCCGATGACTGCCCGGCAGCGAGACGCCTAGCGCCTCGCCTTCTTGGGGGCAAAGACCCTGGCCCAGCAACACGCCGTTGGAATGACTCAGGTCATGAAGCATGCCGAGCAGCAGCGCCAGCGGCTTGCCGAGAGGGCCTAGTGGCTACTCAAGGGCAGCTGGCGACGGTGGAATGGCGGTGCCGCGCTATTGTTCATCAGCCCCAAATCGCCAGGATGGATCTTAAGCGTTGCCCACTGGAGCCTTCCCAATCCATCCCCAAACGAAAAAAGGCGACCCTTTCGGATCGCCTTTTTTCTTGCCCGCCAGCAGTGCGGGTTTTGTTTGGTAGGCACGATTGGATTCGAACCAACGACCCCCACCATGTCAAGGTGGTGCTCTAACCAACTGAGCTACGTGCCTGCTGTGGGTGCGCATTCTACAGCGCGGGACTTTAGCGTCAAGCCCTTTTTTCAGCTAAACGCCTGAAAACGTGAAATTTTTTAGAAGGCTAGGACACCCGGCGGGCTGGACGCCGCGGATAGAGCAGGATTGAAAGCCAGAGCGCGAGAGTTTCCACCGTCACCGCCAAGGCCAATCCCAGCCCTATCCCCCAGCCGATGGCTTCGGGGGTAAGCACCACCTGATAGCGATACTGCCGCAGGGTCTCGTCGCGCAGTTCGCTGTTGGGCGACACCAGGATGTGCCAGGCCCGCTGGTACCAGGGCCCCTGCAGCGCCTGCCACTCTTCGTTGAACAGCGCATTACGACGTATCAGGATGCCAAGGCTGTCGGCATCGCTGCGAAAGACAGGATCGTCACTGGCCTGGTAATGCGCCAACAGACCCTCGAGACTGCCCTCGAAGTACTGCTGCGCGGTCTGCCTGAAGCCGCTCAGGGCCTGATCGGACTCCAGGCGATGGGCATCCACGCGCTGCTCGTAGTCGAGCATGAAGCCGGGAATCTGTACCCCTACCAGCAAGGCCAGGGTAAACAACAGCAGACGAATATAACTGCGCAGCATCGTGGTGTGGCTTCCTGTCTAGACGCGGCCCTGGGAGACGATCTCGCCATCCCACCAGAGATGCCATTCCCCTGGCTGGTGCAGGGTCCAGACCTCGTCGGAGGTCAGCGGCTCGGTGGCGATGATGGTGACGACGTCATTGGGCGTGGTCTCGGCCTTGAAGTCGATGTGGACTTCCGCATCGCGCAACTGGGCCGGACCGAAGGGGGCGCGGCGGGTGATATGGGCCAGCTTGGTGGTGCAGAAGCTGAACAGCCAGTCGCCGTCGCTGAGCAGGCAGTTGAAGACGCCCTTCTTGCGAAAGCCATCGCAGGCGTTCACCAGCTGCGGCAACAGCATCTCCACCGGGACGGGTTCGGGAAAGCGCTCGCGGACCTGATCCAGCAGGCTGCAAAAGGCCGTCTCGCTGTCGGTATCGCCGACCGGCCGGTAGAAACGCGGCTCGGGATGGAAATCCTGCAGCTGGCCGTTATGGGCAAAGCTCCAGTAGCGTCCACCCAGTTCCCGCACGAAGGGGTGGGTATTGGCCAGATTGACCGACCCGACGTTGGCGTGCCGGATATGGCCGATCACCGTATGACTCTTGATCGGGTAGCCCTGGACCAGCTTGGCCACCTCGGAGTCGGCGCCTGGCAGGGCATCCTTGAACAGGTGCAGTCCCCTGCCCTCGTAGAAGGCCACGCCCCAGCCATCCCGATGCGGACCGGTGCGGCCGCCGCGCTGCATGAGGCCCTGGAGACTGAAGACCAGATCCGTGGGCACGTTGGCACTCATGCCCAGCAATTCGCACATGTCCGTCCCTCCGGGGTGGCTGCCTGGTTCAACGGCGGCTGCAGCCGCTGCCCTTCGCCAGCATGCTGAAGGGGTCACGTCCCGGGCGCAAGCCTGGATTACAGGCGGGGTTCGACGCGCTCGCCACGCCCCCGAGGTTCGCGGCGCTCGACCGGGGCAGCCGGGGCCCGCGGGGCCACCGGCGATTCCGGTTGCGGATCATCCGTCGGCGCCGCTGCGGCGACCGGCGCCGGACGCGGATGGGAGCGCCGGTACAGCCAGCGACAGAGAACGAAGATCAGGTAGAGCACCACGCCGATGGTGCCGGCTGCGGCCAGGTTGGCCACGGCCGACCAGGCGCTGTTGCCCACCTTGAACACCAGATCCAGCACCGTCACGGCGATCGCCGGCGCATAGAGGCCGTGCTCGGCATCCACCAGGGCCGGCGTCACCAGCAGCACGGCCACCACCAGCCGGATGGGTTCGCGCAGCCAGCGCCAGAGCCAGCCGGTGGCCTTGAAAGACACCACCAACAGCAGCAGCGCGGCGATGGCGTAGACGGCCCAGGCGATCAGGTACTCTTGCTCGGTCATTGCGATCCATGGCGATAGCGGAAAGGAGAAGCCTATGATAGCGGTTTTGCCCCGCCCGCGTGCTCTTGCGCGGCGCCCAAGGAGCCCGCATGACCCAAGCCCCCATTGCCCGCCGCGCCCCCGGTGACGATCCCTACGCCTGGCTGGAGAGCCGCGACGCCCCCGAGGTGCTGGCGCACCTGGAAGCCGAGAACGCCTACCTGGAAGCCGAGCTGGCACCCGAGGCCGCCCTGCGCGAACAGCTGTTCGAAGAGATCCGCGCGCGCATTCGCGAGACGGATCTGTCGCTGCCCGTCCCCCGCGGCGACTATCTCTACTACCAGCGCACCCAGGCCGGTGACGAATACGGCCGTAACTATCGCTGCCGTCGCCCCGCCAATGGCGACCTGACGCCCGATCCGGCGACCGAGGAGCTGCTGTTCGACGGCAATGCCATCGCCGACGGCGGCTTTCTTTCGGTCGGCCGGTTCACCATCAGTCCGGACCAGACCCGGCTCGCCTACAGCCTCGACCAGGTCGGTGACGAGACCTACCGGCTCTATGTGAAGGAGCTGGCCACCGGCTTGGTGACCGAACTGCCCTTCGAGGAGTGCGACGGCAGTCTGACCTGGGCCAACGACAGCCGCACCCTGTTCTTTGGCGAGCGCGACGAATCCCATCGTCCGCACAAGCTCTATCGCTACCACCTGGGCGATGCCGAGCCGCAACTGGTCTTCCACGAGACCGACGGGCGCTTCTTCCTCGGCTGCTATCGTTCGAGCTCCGAGCGCAAGCTGCTGCTGCTGTCGCACAGCAAGACCACCAGCGAAGCCTGGGTGCTGGACGCGGATCGACCGGACGAGGCCTTTGTCTGCCTGGCGCCCCGCGAAGAAGGTCACGAGTACTTCCCCGATCATGGCGTCGATGGCTGGTACATCCGCAGCAATCAGGACGGCATCAACTTCGCGCTCTACCAGGCCGCCGAGGACAGCCCCACGCGCGCGCACTGGCAGCCGGTGGTGCCCCATGACCCGCAGGTGATGCTGGAGGATGCCAGTCTCGGCGCCCAGGCGCTGGTGCTGAGCCTGCGCAGCGCCGGCATGCCGATTCTGGAGGTACGGCCCTACGGCCAGGCGCCCTATCGGGTCGACCTGCCGGACGAGGTCTACAGCCTCGATGCCATGGACGTGCTGGAATTCAACAGTCCAGTCATGCGCCTGCGCTACGAGGCACTCAATCGCCCCGCCGAGATCCGCGAACTGGACCTGGCCAGCGGTACCCAGCGGGTGCTCAAGCAGGTCCCGGTGGAAGGCCCGTTCGACGCCGATGCCTACGAGAGCCGCCGCCTGTGGGCCACCGCCGCCGATGGCACCCGTATCCCCATCAGCCTGGTCGGTCGGCGCGACCTGCCGCAAAGCGCCCCGCTCTATCTGTATGGCTACGGCGCCTATGGCCACTGCCTCGATCCCTGGTTTTCCCATGCCCGCCTGAGTCTCCTGGATCGTGGCGTGCGCTTCGCCATCGCCCATGTGCGCGGCGGCGGCGAGCTGGGTGAAGCCTGGTATCGCAGCGGCAAGCTGGAACACAAGCAGAACACCTTCGACGACTTCATCGCCTGCACCGAGCATCTGCTGGAACAGGGCCTGACGACACCGCAACAGGTGGTCATCAGCGGCGGCAGCGCCGGCGGTCTGCTGATCGGTGCGGTGCTCAACCAGCGTCCGGACCTCTATGCCGCCGCCATTGCCGAGGTGCCCTTCGTCGATGTGCTCAACACCATGCTCAAGCCGGACCTGCCGCTGACCGTGACCGAGTACGACGAGTGGGGCGATCCGAACGAGCCCGAGGTGCGCGCGCGCATCGCCAGCTACGCGCCCTACGAAAACGTCAAGGCTCAGGCCTATCCGGCCATCCTGGCGGTGGCCGGCTATCACGACACCCGGGTGCAGTACTGGGAAGCCGCCAAGTGGGTGGCGCGGCTGCGCGAGCGGCGGACCGATCAGGCGCCCCTGCTCCTGCTCAAGACCGAATTCGGCGCCGGCCATGGCGGCATGAGCGGGCGTTACCAGGCCTTGCGCGACGTGGCCCTGGAATACGCCTTCGTCTTCCGGGTACTGGGCCTGACCGGCTAGGGAACGGCGGGGGCTCTGGGCAGGTCTTTTCCACAGCTAAAGGAGAATCTGCCATGCACCTAGATGCCCCCACTCCCACTCTCGCTCCTCCGCCTCGCGACGCCGCTGCCATCAAGGGCGTCGAACGCCTGGCCTCCGTGGCCGGCGGTAGCCTGCTGATCAGCCGCGGCCTGGCGCGTGGCGGTCTGCTCGGCCTGCTGACCGGCGCCACTGGCGCCTGGCTGCTGAAACGCGGCCTGCGCGGTCACTGCTCGATCAAGAGCACCCTGACCAAGGTGCGTTTCGAGCGCGACGTCCGCCGTTCGCTGGCCTGGCATTCGGCAGCCTCCCAGACCCGCCGGATCGTCATCGCCCGCCCCCGCGATGAGCTCTATCGCTTCTGGCGCGACTTTTCCAACCTGCCGATCTTCATGCGCCATATCGAACGCGTGGACGTGCTCAACGACCGCTATTCCCACTGGGTGGTCAAGGCGCCCATGGGGCGTTTCGAATGGGACGCCGAAGTCACCGACGACGTACCGGGTCGGCTGATCGGCTGGCGCTCCTGCGGTTACGCCGGCCTGAACAACCTGGGCTGGGTCAGCTTCGCCGATGTGCCCGGTGGCACCGAGGTGACCGCGGTCATGGCCTACGAGCCGCCAGCCGGGCGCCTCGGCCATCTGTTTGCCCGCCTGCTGCGTCGCGACCCCGGCACCCGCATCGCCCAGGACCTGGCCGAGCTGAAGGTGCTGCTGGAACGCGCCCATGCGGTCGGCGATCACTATGGCGCCGTCGAGCGCACCTCGCACATGGAGTCGCCGCTGGGCTGACCTCCGGCTGTAGCGCGGCGTCTCGTCCGGGACGCCGCTACCTTCCTCCAGGCCATTCAGCCCCGATTGGCTTGTCTCGTAGCGACCCCTGAATCCGCTTTGCGACACCTCGTTGACAACCGGCGCGCGGCCTCTTGCGACGCCTGGAAAAGCGATGTTAGCTTTCGAACAACGGAGCTTTTAATGACAGCTCGATAACATTGCGGATCCACACCTTGACCAAGCCGCTGTTCTTCCAGGCCCTCGAAGGCGCCTTCGCCGACCTTACGCCCACCGGCAAACGCGTCGCGGGCTACCTGTTGGCCAATCCGGAGAAGCTGCCCTTCGAGACCGCCGACAGCATCGCCCAGCGCACCAACACCACCGGCATTTCCGTGGGCCGGCTGCTGCGCTCGCTGGGCTATCGCAACCTCGACGACGTCAAGCAGAGCCTGAGAGACGAAGGCCTGGAAGCCTGGCGCATCACCGATCGCTTCAGTGCCTTTCGCCAGCAGAGCGGACGCAGCGACGCCCTGGACCGCTCCCTGGCCGCCGAGCTCGCCGCCATCGAGGACGTCTACCAGCTGGCCCGCGGACCGGTGTTCGAACAGGTGGTCCGGCAGCTGACCGGCGCCGATGCCGTGTTCATCGCCGGTATCCAGACTACCCGCGGGGTACTCGGCAGTTTTCACAGCCTGCTGGAATACATCCGCCCCAAGGCCTTCTATGTCGATGGCCTGTCGGGCACCTACGCCGACATCTTCAACAGCGGCTTCGCCCAGCCCTACCTGGTGGTGGCCGACTTTCGCGCTTACTCCAGCGTGACCCGCAAGCTCTGCGAGAGCGCTCGCGATGCCAGGCTGCCCATGGCGCTGATCACCGACTACCACTGCCCCTGGGCGCGGGATTACCCCGCCGACCTGCTGCAACTGCGTCTGGAAGTCGACCAGTTCTGGGACTCGCTGGCGCCGCTGGCCTGCCTGCTGAACCTGCTGGTGTCGGCGGTGGCGGATCGCTCGGGCGATGCCCTGGAACAGCGTCTGGCCAGCAACCGCGCCCTGCAGCAGCGCTTCGGGCAATTCGAATGAGCCCTGGCCCTCTTCTTCACCCCAAGGAAGCACCCCGTACCGTGAACCATCCAGAACTCGTCGAGATCGACGCCGACCACTACGGCGTAGCCATCCACCTGGTCTATGCGACCGCCGACAACCTGGCCGGCAAGGTGCTCTACCAGGACGCCCACTGCCTACTGCACCGGGATGCCGCCGTCCGCCTGCACCGCGCCAGCGCGCTGGCGCAACAGGCCGGTCTGCGCCTGCAGGTGCTGGATGCCTACCGCCCGCCCTATGCCCAGCAACTGCTGTGGCGGGTGCTGCCCGACGCCCAGTACGTGAGCGATCCGGCGCAGGGTTCGCACCACAGCCGCGGCGTGGCCGTGGACGTGACCCTGCTCGACGAGGCCGGTGAGCCGCTGGACATGGGTACCGGCTTCGACGACATGCGTGAGCTGTCGCACCTGTTCAATCCGGCGCTGCCCGCCGCCGCCCAGCGCAACCGCCTGCTGCTGCTGGGCATCATGCAGAGCGCCGGCTTCACCTTCATCCCCAGCGAGTGGTGGCACTTCGAACTGCCCGATGCCCGTCGTTATGCGCTGATCGACTATCACCATCTCGGCCAGGAGGAGCTCGCCGCCCTGCTGAACTGATCCTGCCGGCGACCGGGTCGTTCGAATCCGGCGCCGCGAGCCCTTCGCTCGACCGCCTTGCCCACTGCCGAAACACCCATAAACCCAAACAATCCGAGGTACCGGCATGTTCTCGTCTTCGCGCACCCACGTTTCATCAGCGTCCCGCGTGCTCGCCCTGGTTTCCCTGCTGGGCCTCGGCGCCTGGCAACCGGCCAGCGCCGCCACCGCGACCGACACCCTGGTCATCGGCAAGCCTGCGGATCTGCAGACCGTCGATCCGGGCGTGACCTTCGACAACAACGACTGGACCGTGACCTACCCGGCCTACCAGCGCCTGATGCGCTACAAGGTGGAAGACGGCAAGGGCAGCACCGATGTCGAGGGCGACCTGGCCAGCGGCTGGACCGTCTCCCCCGACAACCTGGTGTGGACCTTCACCCTGAAGCCCGGCAACAAGTTCGACGATGGCAGCGAGGTCACCGCCGAGGCGGTCAAGTTCTCCGTCGAGCGCCTGATGAAGCTCAAGCAGGGCCCGTCCAGCATCTTCCCGGCGGACATGACGGTGACCGTGGTGGATCCGCAGACGATCAGATTCACCCTGCAGAAGCCCTTCGCGCCCTTCCTCTTTGCCCTGGCCCACGACGGCGCCAGCGTGATCAATCCCAAGGTGGCCAGCACCCACGGCAAGGACGTGGACGCCTGGCTGGCCGGCCATACCGCCGGCTCCGGCGCCTATCGCCTGGCCGCCTGGCAGAAGGGCCAGTCGCTGACCCTGGAGCCCAACCCGCACTACGCCGGCAAGGCACCCACGCTCAAGCAGGTGGTGATCCGCATCATCGCCGAGCCTTCGGTACGGCGCCTGCAACTGGAACAGGGCGATCTGGACATCATCGAGGACCTGCCCGAAGACCAGGTCAAGGCGCTGGCGCAGAAGTCCGGCTTCGTCACCACCGCCTACCCCTCGCTGCGGGTGACCTACCTCTACCTCAACAACAGGCGCGCACCCCTGAACGACGTCAACGCGCGCAAGGCCGTGGTCGACTCCCTCGACTACCAGGGCATCGTCGAAGGCATCGCCATGGGCAAGGCCAAGCTCATGAACGGCCCGATCCCGGACGGCATGTGGGGCCATGATCCTAGCCTGCCAATGCCCAGGCAGGAACTGGAAGCAGCCCAGGCCGCCCTGGGCAAGGCGCCCAAGGTGCGGGAGCTGCAATTCCTCTACTCGGACAAGGATCCGGCCTGGGAACCCATAGGCCTGACCCTGCAGGCGGGCCTGGGCACCCTGGGCGTCAACCTGAAGATGGAGAAGCTGGCCAACGCCACCTTCCGCGAACGCCTGGGCAAAGGCGACTTCGATGTCGCCATTGGCAACTGGAGTCCGGACTTCGCCGACCCCTACATGTTCATGAACTTCTGGTTCGACAGCACCAATGCGGGACTGGCGGGCAACCGCGCCTTCTACAGCAATCCCAAGGTGGACCAGCTGCTGCGCGACGCCGCCAGCGTCAGCGACGTGGCCCAGCGCAAGGCGCTGTACCAGGAAGCCCAGAAGATCGTGGTGGGCGACGCCGCCTACGCCTACCTCTACCAGAAGGCCTACACGGTGCCGATGCGCGCCGCGGTCAAGGGGTACGTGTTCAACCCCATGCTCGAACAGGTCTTCGATTTCGCTGCGATGTCCAAGTAAGGGCGACGGGTGCCGGCGCGCGCCGGCACCCGCCTCGCGAGGTATGCCATGGCCTTCTTCCATCTGCTGCGCAAGCAGCTGACCGATATCCTCATCGTGGTGATCGGGGTGTCCCTGATCACCTTCGTCATCTCCCACCTGATCCCCGGCGATCCGGCGCGGCTGATCGCCGGCGAGCGTGCCAGCGACGAAATCGTCGCCGGCATCCGTCAGCAGCTGGGCCTGGACCTGCCGCTGTACCAGCAATACTTCCGCTACATGGGAGACCTGCTGCAGGGCGATCTGGGCCAGTCGATCCGCACCCATCGCCCGGTGCTGGAAGACCTGCAGCTGTTCTTCCCGGCCACCCTGGAGCTGGCCCTGGCCGCGCTGCTGCTGTCGATCCTCATTGGCGTGCCCCTGGGCGTGCTCTCGGCGGTCTACAACAACCGCTGGATCGATCACATCAGCCGTACCCTGGCGGTGGCCGGCATCTCCACCCCGGCCTTCTGGCTGGGCCTGGGGCTGATCGTGCTGTTCTACGGGCACCTCGGCTGGCTGCCGGGCGGCGGGCGCCTGGACCAGGGATTGACGCCACCGCCAGCGGTGACCGGCTTCTATCTGATCGACACCCTGCTGGCGGGCGATCTCACCGGCTTCGTCAGCGCGGCCAGGCACCTGTTGCTGCCGGCGGTGACCCTGGCCTTCGTCAACCTCGGCGTCATCACCCGGCAGATCCGCGGCGCCATGCTCGAACAGCTGGGCGAGGACTACATCCGCACCGCCCGCGCCTATGGCCTGTCGCAGACCACCGTGGTGCTGCGCCATGCGCTGCCTAATGCGCTGATTCCTTCCATCACGGTGATCGGCCTGGCGCTGGGCGACCTACTCTATGGCGCGGTGCTCACCGAGACCGTGTTCGCCTGGCCGGGCATGGGCGCCTATGTGGTCAAGTCGATCCAGGCGCTGGATTTCCCGGCGGTCATGGGCTTCGCCATCGTGGTGTCCTTCATCTACGTCCTGCTCAACCGCTTCATCGACCTGCTCTACCGGCTGGTCGATCCCCGCATCGGCAAGGTGAACTAGCATGACGACCCTGACCGCTGCGCGCCCCGGCTGGCGCGAGCAGACCGCCTGGCTGGCCTGGCGCATCCGCCGCAATCCGCTGATGCTCACGGGGCTGGTGATCACCCTGCTGGTGCTGCTGTGCATGGTCGCCGCGCCCTGGCTCGCGCCCTATCAGCCCAACGCGCTGAAACTCACCGCCCGCCTGCAGGCACCCAGCGCCCTGCACTGGTTCGGCACCGACGAGGTGGGTCGCGACCTGCTGAGCCGGGTGATCTACGGCAGCCGCCAGTCGGTGGGCGTCGGCCTGTTCGTGGCCTTTGCCGCCTGCGCCAGCGGCGGCCTGCTCGGCTGCCTGTCGGGCATCGTCGGCGGCGCCTTCGACCGGCTGATGATGCGCCTGATGGACATCATCCTCTCGGTGCCTTCGCTGGTGCTGATCATGGCCCTGGCCGCCGCCCTCGGGCCGAGCCTGTTCAACGCCATGCTGGCCATCACCCTGGTGCGCATTCCCTTCTATGTGCGCCTGGCGCGCGGCCAGACCCTGAGCATTCGCCAGCTGGCCTACGTCCAGGCGGCGCGCACCTTCGGCGCCGGCAAATGGCACCTGGTGCACTGGCACGTGGCCCGCAACGCCATGCCGCCGCTGCTGGTGCAATTCAGCCTGGACATCGGCAACGCCATCCTCATGGCTTCGGCGCTGGGCTTCATCGGCCTGGGCGCCCAGCCGCCCACCGCGGAATGGGGCGTGATGGTCGCCAGCGGCCGCAATTTCATCCTCGACCAGTGGTGGTACTCGACCTTTCCGGGCCTGGCGATCCTGGTCACCGCCATCGGTTTCAACCTGCTGGGCGATGGCATCCGCGATCTGCTCGATCCTCGCCAAAAGGGTAAATGACATGGGCCAGCCCGTTCTGCACATCGACCAGCTGAATCTGGAATTCCCCGGCTTTCGCAGCAGCGCCAAGGCGCTCAACGGCGTCAGCCTGAGTGTGGCCCCTGGCGAGATCGTCGGCGTGGTGGGCGAGTCCGGTTCGGGCAAGTCGGTCACCGCCATGCTCACCCTCGGCCTGTTACCCCCCGGCAGCTACCGGGTCACCGGCGGCAGCGTCAACCTGGTGGGCCACGACATGCTCGCCTTGAGCGAGCGCCAGCTGATGAAGGTCCGCGGCCGCGAGGCGGCGATGATCTTCCAGGAGCCGATGACCGCGCTCAATCCGACGCGGCGCATCGGTCGCCAGCTGCTGGACGTGATTCGCCGCCATACCGCGCTGGATGCCGCCCAGGCTCGCACCAAGGCAATCGAGTTGCTCAAGGACATGCACATCGCCGATCCCGAGCAGATCCTCGAACGCTATCCCTTCGAGCTGTCCGGCGGCATGCGCCAGCGCATCATGATCGCCCTGGCCTTCTCCTGCGATCCGCAGCTGCTGATCGCCGATGAGCCGACCACCGCGCTGGACGTCACGGTGCAGCGCCAGGTGCTGCTCCTGCTGCGCGAAAAGGCACGGGCCCGGGGCACCGCCATCCTGCTGATCACCCACGACATGGCCCTGGTCGCGCAATTCTGCGATCGCGTCTATGTGATGTACGCCGGCGGCATCGTCGAACAGGGGGCTACCGCGGCGGTCATGCAGGCACCCCGGCATCCCTACACCCAGGGCCTGATGGCCTGCCTGCCGGAAAAGGCGGTGCCGGGCAGCGACCTGGCCAGCATCCCCGGGCAGGTGCCCAATCTGGCCCAGCTGCCTGGCGGCTGCAGCTTCAAGGATCGTTGCAGTCGGCGCCATGAGCGCTGCGAGACGCGCCCCGCGCTGCTGCCGACGGACACCCCCGATCACCTGAGCGCCTGCTGGCTGCAGGCGGAGGACGCCCCGGCATGAACACCCTTGCTCCGCCCGCCGTACCGCTGCTGGAACTCAGCGGCGTCGAGGTGCGTTATCCGGTGGGCCGCGACTGGCTCGGGCGCACCAAGGGCCAGGCCCATGCCCTCAACGGCATCGACCTGCGGCTCTTTCCCGGTGAGACCCTGGGCGTGCTCGGTGAATCCGGCTGCGGCAAGAGCACCCTGGCCCAGGTCCTGATGGGACTGGTGGCGCCGGTGAGCGGCTCCCTTCGAGGCACGGCCCGTGGCGAGCGCAATATCCAGATCGTCTTCCAGGACCCGCAGTCCTCGCTGGATCCGCGCCTGCCGGTGTGGAAGCTGATCACCGAGCCGCTGGTGGTGCGGGGTCGCAGCTCCTCTGTCGAATTGCGTGCCCTGGCCGAGCGCCTGGCGGTGCAGGTCGGTATCCGTCCCGAATATCTGGATCGCTACCCGCACCAGTTCTCCGGTGGTCAGCGTCAGCGCATCGCCATCGCCCGGGCGCTGTCGTCGGACCCGGACGTCATCATTCTCGACGAACCCACCTCGGCCCTGGACATCTCGGTACAGGCCCAGATCCTCAACCTGCTGGCCCAGCTGCAACGCGAACGCGGCCTGACCTTCGTGCTGATCTCCCACAATGTCTCGGTGGTGCGCCACCTGGCCGACCGGGTGGCGGTGATGTACCTGGGGCAGATCGTCGAGCTGGGGGCGGCGGCAGAGGTGCTGGAGCAGCCCAGCCACCCCTATACCCGGCTGTTGCTGGAGGCGGTGCCGCGGCTGGACCAGCCGCTCACCGGCAATGCCGCGGCGCAGCGCACCGAGTTGCCGGGCAACCGGGTGCTGCCGAAGGGCTGTTTCTTTCGGGATCGCTGTCCGCAGGCGGGCGCCGGGTGCGAGCGACCTCAGGCACTGCTGCCAGGCACGTTGGCGGAGGTACGCTGCCATCGAGCGGCGAACCTGGCCGTACCGCTGCGGGCCAGCCCCACGGTGGTCTGAATCCGTTATCAGCCCGCGCGGAAGATCAGATAGTCTTCCCAGTCGTCTTCGGCGACCTGGGTCTCACTGAGCATGCGGCCGGACTGGGAGATGCCGGCCTTGTGCACCGCCTCGCGGTCGTCGCAGATCAGCGGGTGCCACTCCGGCAGATCCTTGCCTTCGGCCACCAGGCGATAGCCGCAGGTGGGCGGCAGCCAGGCGAACTGGTCGGCCTGGGCCGGAGTGAGCTGGATGCAGTCGGGGACGAAGCGGGTGCGCTCGGCGTAGCGGCTGCACTGGCAGGTCTTGAGATCCAGCAGCTTGCAGGCGATGCGCGTGTAGTAGACGGCGCCGTCGTCCTCGTCTTCGAGTTTCTGCAGGCAGCACAGGCCACAGCCGTCGCACAGCGACTCCCATTCCTGGGCATCGAGCTGATCGAGGGTCTTGCGCTTCCAGAACGGCTGGGTGATGGCGGCCATGGCAGAGATCGTGGCAAGGAAAGGGGGCGCGCAGTCTAGTGCCGCACGCCGCGAGCGCCAAGCACCGTTCGCGCCCTTGTCGACTCCGCCCGACCGGATTACCGTGCCGGACTCCCCTTTCCTCTCGTGGTGAAGCCATGACCAGCAGCAGCCGTACGCCCCAGTATCCCGTCGATTCCCAGTTCGTCCAGCGCTGGTCGCCCCGCGCCTTCGACCCGGTCGCCATCGAGGAAGAGACGCTGCTCGGCTTCATCGAGGCCGCGCGCTGGGCGCCGTCAGCCTTCAACGCCCAGCCCTGGCGCTTCCTCTATGCACGCCGCGGCGATGCCCACTGGGAGCTGTTCCTGAGTCTGCTGGCCGAATTCAACCGCGGCTGGGCACAACACGCCTCGGCCCTGGTGATCATTCTGTCGAAGACCACCCTGCTGCGCGCCAGCAGCGGTGAGGAAGTCCCCTTCCCCAGCCACAGCTTCGATGCGGGTGCGGCCTGGGCCTACCTCGCGCTGCAGGCGACCAATGCCGGCTGGCACGCCCACGGCATGGCCGGGATCGACCGCGAAGGCATCCAGCGCGAGCTCAAGGTACCGGCGGCGTTCAAGGTCGAGCTGGCGGTGGCCATCGGCAAGCTGGGCGACAAGGCCAGCCTGCCGGAATCCCTGCAGGGGCGCGAGTTGCCCAGTCCGCGCCTGACCGTCGAAGAGCTGGCGGTGGCCGGCCCCTATACCTTCGACTGAGCGGCCAGGTCGACGGCGCCGCGCAGGGGCTGCCCCTGGTGCAGCCGCTGGAGATTGTCGAGAAACAGCCGGACCGCCGCCGCCGGCGGCGTAGGTCCGGCGACATGGGCGGTGAGGTGCAGGTTGGGCGTCCGCCAGAAGGGGTGCTCGGCCGGCAACGGCTCCTGACGGAACACGTCCAGCACCGCCCCGGCCAGCTGCCCGCTCTCCAACGCGGCGATCAGCTCGGCGTCGACCACGCTGGTGCCGCGTCCGGCATTGATGAACAAGGCACCTGCAGGCAAGGCGGCGAAGAAGTCCGCATCGTAGAGATCCCGGGTGCTGCCGCTGTCCGGCAACAGATTGACCACGAAGTCCGCATCCCGCGCTGCCTGGCGCAGCTCCGCGAGCGGCACCACCCGGGCAAAGCCAGGCAAGGTTCGTGCGCTGCGGGCGACGCCGGTGAGGATCATGCCGAACGGCGCGAACAGGCGGGCGATGTCCTGGCCGATGTCCCCTGCCCCGACCAGCAGCAGGCGCCGCCCGGCCAGGGTGCCTGGCGCCCGGGTATCCCAGCGTCCTTCCTGCTGACTGAGCTGCCGCGCAGCCACCTGGCGCTCAAACTGCAGCAGATAGGTCAGGACGTATTCGCCGATGCTCTGGCCGAACAAGCCCGCCGCCCTGCTGAAGCGATAGTCGCAGGGCAGATCCGCCGCCAGCAACGGTGCGTAGCCGGCCCAGGTCGATTGCAGCCAGAGCGGCTTGACGCCCTGGCGCAACAGGGCCGCGGCGCGATCGGGCTGGCCGAGCCAGAAGCACGGCTGCTGCGCCAGACGCACGGCCTCGACCAGGTCCGCCGGTACCTGCAGGTCCAGCTCCGGCGCCCACTGGCGCCAGGCATCAACATAGCCGGTCGGCGCGTCTTCCAGCAGCAGGACGGCGGTCATAGCGGATCGTTGAGCCGCAGCAGTTCTTCAGGCAGGTGCTCGAGGTAGTCATCGCGCTCCAGCTCCGGCGGCGGCATCTGCAGGTGATAGCCCTGCTTGGCGATGTTCTCGAGGACCTTGGCGACGTCTTCCCGTGCCAGCTTGCGTTCCGGGGTCAGCACGAATTCGAAGGCCAGCGCCGGCGGACCGAAGGCCGCGAGCAGGCCCTCGGGCACGGGTTTCAGGCCCTTGAGCTTGTCGACATAGAGGTACATTTCCGGCTTGCGCGGACTGCGGTAGATGGAGCAGAGCAGTTTCATGGCGTGTCTTCCAGGGGCGCCGGCGGAGTGCGTTGCGCCTGCAGATGATCGAGAAGGGTCTGGCCGAAGCGCTCGCGGCGCCAGCCGCGCAGATTCGCCGGCAGCTGGTAGTCGCCATCAGGCCAGCCGGTGAGCAGCAGGGCTTCGAGCACCTTCTTGCGCAGCATCAGTTCCGGCGCCATGCCCAGGGCCTCGGCATCCCGTTCACCGATGGCGCGCAAGGCCTTGAGCAGCGGCGACGCCTCGTGGGGCAAGGGTTCGGCCTGCAGCGCCGGCCATTGCTCAGCCGGGGTGGCCGCGCCTTCGGCGATCAGTTCCAGCAGGGTATCGCCATCCTGGCGCACGGTGCGCGGGTGCATGTCGTCGATGCGCGCCAGGGCCTGCTTGTCGGTCGGCTGGAAACGCGCCAGGGGCCACAGCGAGCGTTCGCGCAGGACATGGTTGCGTGGCTGGTCGCGCTCGCGGGCCTTGACCTCGCGCCAGTGGCAGAGCACCCGCAGCACCGCCAGTTGCTGGCGCGACAGGCGCCAGGCCAGCTTGACGTCGCGATAGGCTTCCCAGGGATCGCTGATGCGGCGCAGATTGGCCACCAGCTCGGCGCCATCCTCCAGCAGCCAGGCACGCCGCTGGTCATCCAGGCGCGCGTCGAGATAGAGATAGACGTCTACCAGATAGGTCACGTCGGCCGCCGCATAACGTTCCTGCAACGGCGTCAGCGGCCGTTGCAGCCAGTCGGAACGGGTCTCGTCCTTGGGGATGTCGATCTTGAGCACTTCGGCGACCAGCCGCGAATAACCCATGGAATGGGCCAGCCCCAGGTAGGCCGCCGCCAGCTGGGTGTCGTACAGCGGTTGCGGCAGGCTGTCGGTCAGGCGCAGCAACACTTCCAGGTCTTCGCTGCAGGCGTGCAGCACCTTGACCACCGCCGGGTCCTCCAGCATCGCGGCGAAGGGTGTCCAGTCACCGATGCACAGGGGATCGACCAGGTAGGCCTGTTGGCCGTCGCCGATCTGGATCAGGCCGGCCTTGGGATAGAAGGTGTCGACCCGCATGAATTCGGTGTCGAGGGCGATGAAGGGCAGGGTCTGGCACCGCGCGCAGAGGGCGGCCAGCGCCGCGTCGTCGCGGATCCAGTGAGGGGCAGAAGTCAAGGGCGCACTCCGAACAGATGAGCCGACAGTATAAGCCACCCGGGCCGCTTCTTCGGTGCCGCTTGACGCCCCTGTCATACACCGGGAAGCGTGGCATTCAGCGGCTTTCCAGGCGGGTTCGTCGGATGAACGCTTGATGACCGCCCCGAACCAAACGTGACCGAATAGTTTTTTTTGTATTCGCAGGCAGGGCCTGCTAAAAGCTGAGTGTGCGCAGGTACTCACTCGGACTTGGGAATCCGCGGAGGTAAGCGCTTCTCGCCTTTCAATGGAGCTGCAAGAGCATGAAAACAATAAAACTGACCCTACTTGCATTGGCCGTTTCGAGCGCTTCCGGCTATGCCCTGGCGAACGGTCTGGCTATCAACGAACAGAGTGTCAGCGGGATGGGTACCTCCTTCGCCGGACGCTCTTCCTCCGCGCAGGACGCTTCCACCATCTATGGCAACCCGGCGGGCATGTCGCGCCTGGGCCGCGAGGTGTCCCTGGGTGGCGCCTACATCCACGCCAAGGTCGATATCAAGGACGTCAACGCCCGTTATGCCAACGGCCAACAGGTGCCCGGCAGCAACGATGGCGACATGGTGCCCAACTCGGTGGTGCCCTTCGGCTACTTTGTGACGCCGGTGGATGACCGCCTGCACTTCGGCCTGGGCATGTACGTTCCCTATGCGCTGATCAGCAACTACGAGCACGCCTTCCAGGGCCGCTACCAGGGCCAGGCGAGCAAGGTGGAAGTCATCACCATCCAGCCCACCGTCAGCTACAAGATCACCGACAAGGTCTCCATCGGTTTCGGTCCGACCATCAACCGTCTTGAAGGCAAGCTCAACAGCAACCTGAACGCTGGTGCGTTCGGTGGCGGCGATGCCCAGGTCAAGATCAAGGGTGACGACACTGCCTATGGCTTTAACGTCGGTGTACTCGCCGACCTCACCGATGACCTGACCTTCGGCCTGACTTATCACTCCAAGGTCAGCTACAAGCTCAAGGGCCACACTGAGGTCACCGACGCGGCAAGTGCAAACCCCACCTTTAACGCTATCTTGGGACGGCTTAATGGCAAATACGACGCCAACCTCAACATTACTCTCCCGGAAAGTAGCGACGCGTCCTTTACCTATCGTCTGAATAACGACTGGACGCTCTACGCTGGGGCTACTTGGACCCGCTGGAGTCGCTTGGACGCCATCACCGTCGAGAACGAAGGCACCCCCACCCTGCCGGTGCTAGGCAACCGCCTCGGCGAAATTACCGAAGAATTCAACTGGAAGGACACCTGGTCTTACGCGGTGGGTGCCTCCTATCAGTTGAATCCACAGTGGGTGCTGCGCGCAGGTATGGCGCTTGACCCCTCGCCAGTGGACAACGCCGACCGCAACGTGCGCGTCCCGGTCGGCGATCGCAAAACCTTCTCCTTGGGCGCCGGTTGGTCCCCGACCAAGGAGATGACCATCGACGTCGCCTACGCGTACCTGTGGGAAGACAACGTCAAGGTCAACCGCGCCCCCGATGCCCTGCGCGGTGGCTACAACGCCAAGTACGACAACAGCGCCCATGGTCTGGGTGCCCAGCTGACCTACCGCTTCTAAGCGTCAGGGTCCGCTAGCGAAGCCGCCGTCAGGCGGCTTCGTGCTTTCCGGGACCGGGATCGCGCCTCAGCCATCCCCGGCGGCGAACAGCCCCGATCCTGATCTACGCCCTGAGCCCCCAGTAACCCTGCTCCTGCTCCGCGTACCAGCGCTGGAAGTCGTCCAGCGACAGGGCGCCGGCAACCAGCTGGCCCTGGATCTGGTCGCAGCCCAGCTCGGTGAGGACCTGCAGGGCCTGGCGGGTCTCCACACCTTCGGCCACCACCCGCAGCCCGCGCAACTGGCCGAGCTGGACCAGCAGCCTGATGACCTCCTGATCGCCGGGCAGCTGGCAATGCTCGATGAATTGCCGATCGATCTTCAGCTCGTCGATGGGAAAGCTGCTCAGGCAGGCGAGCGAGGAATGCCCGGCGCCGAAGTCATCCAGCGACAGCTCGAAGCCCATGGCCTTGAGCTGGCGCAGGCAGTCGAGCACCTGTACCGGATTGCTCATGGCTCGGGACTCGGTGATCTCCAGGCAGAAGCCGGCGGCGACGGCGCCGGTCTCGTCCAGCAGCCGGCCGATGCGGGCGATGAAGGCCGGATGCTCGAGGTCCAGCAGCGACAGATTGACGTTGAGCTTGAGGGCGCCCAGCTGCCGCTCGCGCTGCAAGCGCATGCAGCGCTCCAGCACCCAGAGGGTGATGTCGCAGATCTTGCGACTCTGCTCCGCGATGCCGACGAAGGCGTCCGGCTTGAGCAGCCCCAGTTCCGGATGCTGCCAGCGGATCAGGACCTCGGCGCCTTCCACGCGGCCGTCAGGCAACGCGATCTTGGGTTGCAGATAGAGGCGCAGCTGATCGTGGTCCACGGCCAGGTCCAGGGCGTCGAGCATGGCGATGCCGAGCTGGCGCTGACGTTCCTGGTCCGGATCGTGGAAGGCGAAGGGCAGCTGGCGCCGGCGCGCATCCTGCAGCGCGGTCTCGGCGTTGGCCAGCAGGGCCTCGGCGCTGGCGCCATGCTCGGGGTAGCAGGCGATACCGAAGGTGATGCGCAGCGACACCCGCTGGTTACCGCTGACGAAGGGCTTTTCCACCAGGTTGCGCAGCGACAGCAGCGCCGCCTCCGCCGAGGCGTCGTCGAACCAGGGCAGCAGCAGGACGAAGGTGTCGGCGCCGATCCGCGCCACGCCATTCTCTTCCGGCGCCGCGACCCTCAGCCGACGCGCGAGGTGGCGCAGGATCTTGTCGCCACCTTCCTGGCCGAGCAGTTCGTTGATGTTGCGGAAGTTGGCCACGTCCAGCAGCAGCACGGCAAAGCGCCCAGCCGCGGCATGCTCGATGCGCTGGCGAATCTCCAGGACCAGCCGCACCTGGTTGGGCAGCCGGGTGAGCATGTCGCGAAACGCCAGCTGGCTGATGCGCCGCTCGCGCGCGGCCAGGGCGGCGCCCATCTGATTCATGGCGCGACCGAGCCTACCGACCGGATCGCGGCCTTCCTTGAGGCCCAGCTGATAGTCGCCATCGGCGATGCGTTCGGTGGCCTGACCCAGACGGAGCAGATAGCGATTGAGTGCGCCTGCCAAGATCCGGCTGACCAGAGCGCCCATCGCGAAGATGATCGCCCCTATGAGCAGCGAATCCAGCAGAGCCGACTGCTCCGCCGCTGCTATTCCTTCCATGAACATGTCCGCCCCTATGACGACTGCCTGCCCGTTCTGTCCTGGAATGGCCAGGAACAGCGAACGGAAACTGCCAAAGTTATCCTGGTATTCCGCGAAACGCGGTTGATGATCGGCAAACACCGCTGCGAGTTCCGGGGGTGCCTGCTCGTAGAGCTGGCGATAGTCGCCGAAATAGCCAACGCGGATTTCCTCCTCGTTGGCCGAATCCATGATGAAGC
The DNA here is from genome assembly GCF_031453735.1 of Pseudomonas sp. SORGH_AS_0199. Lineage (NCBI taxonomy): Bacteria > Pseudomonadati > Pseudomonadota > Gammaproteobacteria > Pseudomonadales > Pseudomonadaceae > Pseudomonas > Pseudomonas sp. SORGH_AS_0199. The sequence continues at coordinate 2,188,864 of NZ_JAVJAE010000001.1, read as the reverse complement.
GAAAACTCGAGCCTTCCTTGACGAAGGCATAGAGCGAGGCCAGCCCGGCCTTGCGGGCATAGCGATCCAGGGTGATTAGCGTCCGCTGGTAGCGGTCGGGATCGGCCTGGACCGGATCCTGCAATTGGGCGAGATAGTCCTCGCCGAGAATTTCCGGCAGCGCCAGGGCCGCGCTCATCAAGCGATAGTCGATGCTCTGGCTGCTGGCTTCGCGCGCCTGGTGGTAGCTGTGCAGAGTGAACAGCAGGGTGCCCAGGGCATCCACCAAAATGAACGCCAGAAAGAACTTGGCGAACAGGCTGCGTGGCTTGAGGCGGAGCCGCGACGCGGGGGCAACTTCCCGAGGCGAGGCGGCGCTGTGAGGCGCATCGAGCATTGGGGCTCCTTGTCCAACTGACGACGACTCCCCCTGGACCCGCTCGTGCCGAGGCGGTTTCGCTGGACGCGCAACCAGGCGCCTTCTTAACGGTTTAACCGATGTCGTTCAAGGACCACGGTCGCAAAATCCCGGGTGCCTCACGCTTGGGCCGATTTTTCAGCCCAGCGTCAGGGCCAGCGCGACCAATACCCCGGTCTCGGTGAATTCCAGCAGGGCCCCGGCGGTATCGCCGGTGGTACCGCCGAGACGCTGACGCAGGGCGCGTCGCACCAGCAGCGCGACCCCGGCGGTGACCAGCAGTGCGGTCCAGCCCTGGGGCAGCAGGAGGATGGCTAGCGCGCCCAGCAGCAGCACCCGAGTCAAGGTTGTCCGCGGCAGGTGGCGACTGAGCAGTTCGCCCAGACCGCCAGGGCGTACATAGGGGGTGGTCAGCAACAGCCAGGGCAGCGCCAGGCGACCGGCCAGGGGCGCTAGCCACAGACAGCCCGGCGCGTGCGGCAGGAGCACCACCAGGGCGCTCCATTTGAGCAGGAGGGTCAGCAGCAGCGCCAGGACGCCCATGGGTCCGCAGGCCGGATCCTTCATGATGGCGAGGGTCCGCTCGCGATCGCCATAGCCGCCGATCCAGGCATCCACGGTGTCGGCCAAGCCATCCAGGTGCAGGCCGCCGGTGAGGATCACCCAGCCGGCCAGCACCAGGGCCGCCTGCAGGAAGACGCCGCCCGCGGCGCCCAGCCAGGCGATCAGACTGAGGAGCGCACCCAGCAGCAGGCCGACCGCCGGATACCAGAGCACCGAGCGGCCAACGGCCTCGGCGGGCGGCACGCCGGGCAGCCGGACCGGCAGGCGGGTCAGAAACTGCACGGCGATCAGCAAGGGTAGCGGCATCAGCCCTCCTCCAGCGCCAGTGGCTGCAGGGTCGCGTAGGGCGCCTCGACCTGCAGCAGGTCCCTAGCCGCCAGACCCCGCTGGCGGGCCAGCAGCAGGCGGATGACGCCGCCATGGGTGACGATCAGGCTGCGGTGGCCCTGCAGCCGGGGCCGCCAGCGTGTCACCGCCCCCAGGACCCGTTCGGCGAAGGCCGCCACGGGCTCGCCCTCGGGCGGGGTATAGGCATAGGGATCGGCCCAGAACCGCCCCAGGGCCTCCGCCTGGTCCTGCATGAGCTCCGCGGCGCTACGACCTTCCCAGGCGCCGAAATCCAGTTCGCGCAGATCCGCTTCCAGCACCAGCTCGGCGCCCTGCTCCGCCGCCAGCCACTCGGCGAAGCGCGCGCAGCGCTGTTGCGGCGACGTCAGGATCAGCTCGAAGGGCGGCTGCGTGGCGACGGCGGCGCGCAACTGCGCCCAGCCCTGCTCCGCCAGCGGCGGATCGAGGCGTCCGCGAAAGCCTTCGGGGCCTTCGGTGACGCCATGGCGCAGCAGCCAACAGTCAGTCATGGGCGCGGCTGGAGACACTGGCTTCGGCAAAGGTCGCCATCTCGCTGTGCAGGCGGCAGGACAGTTGCAGCAGCGGCACGGCCAGCGCCGCACCGCTGCCTTCGCCCAGGCGCAGGCCGAGGTCCAGCAGCGGCTCGCCGCCCAGCGCCAGCAGCACCGCGGCATGGCCAGGCTCGGCACCGCAGTGGGCGAACAGCAGCCAGTCGCGGGTAGCGGGTTGCAGGCGCTGGGCGCAGAGCGCTGCCACCGAGCAGATGAAGCCGTCGATCAGGGTCGGCAGGCCCTGTTGGGCACAGGCCAGATAGGCACCGGTCAGGGCCGCCAGCTCGAAGCCGCCCAGGCGGCGCAGCAGCTCGTAGGGATCGTCCAGGGCGTCGCCATGGCGCAGCAGCGCGCGCTGGATGACCGCCACCTTGCGCGCCACCCCATCGGCGTCCAGGCCGGTACCGGGCCCGGCCAGGGCCAGCGGCGAGGTATCCAGCAGCACACTGGCAATGGCGCTGGCGGCGGTGGTATTGCCGATGCCCATCTCGCCGCCGATGAACAGATCGGCACCCCCGGCGCAGGCACGCAGGACGGCGTCGCGCCCGGCCTGCAGCGCGGCCTGGCACTGCTCATGGGTCATGGCCGGGGTCAGGGTGAAGTTGGCGGTACCGCGGCCCAGGGGCAGGTCGATGATCCCGGGCAGGGCTTCCAGCGGCGTGACGGTACCCAGGTTGATGACTTCCAGGGCGGCGTCCAGTTGCCGGGCGAGCACGCTGATGGCGGCCCCGCCACGCACGAAGTTGCGCACCATCTCGGCGGTCACGGACTGCGGATAGGCCGAGACGCCCTCTTCCACCACCCCATGATCACCGGCGAAGACGGCGATGGCGGTCCGCTGCAGCAGTGGCCGCGGCGTGCCCTGCAGGGCCGCCAGCTGGATGGCCAGCACTTCCAGATCGCCGAGCGAACCGCTCGGCTTGGTCAATACCGCCTGCCGCTGGCGCGCGGCTTCGGCGGCGGCGGTATCGGGTTGGCGGCAGGGTCCTTGCCACCAGGGCATGCTCATAGCGGGGTTCCTTTGAGGGTCAGGGGGAGACCGGCGACGGTCAGCACCACGCGCTCGCAGCGCGCGGCCAGGGCCTGGTGCAATTCGCCGGCGGCATCGACATAGCGGCGCGTCAGCTCGCCCAGCGGGACGACGCCCAGACCGGTTTCGTTGCTGACGAAGATGAGGTGGCCGGGCAACTGCGGTACGACCTCGAGCAGCTCCGCGCAGGCACTGTCGAGGCGCCGGGGATCGTCGAGCAGGAGCAGATTGGTCAGCCAGAGGGTCAGGCAGTCCACCAGCAGGCAGCTTTCCGGCGCCGCCAGAGCTTCCAGGCGTTCGGCCAGCGCCAGGGGTGCTTCCACCAGCGCCCAGTGCGCCGGCCGGCGGGCGGCATGGCGCTCGATGCGCCGGGCCAGTTCGGCGTCGTTGCCGCCGGCGGTGGCAATATAGGTGACGGCAAGGCCGGACTCGGCGGCCAGGCGCTCGGCCAGGGCGCTCTTGCCGGAGCGAGCGCCACCGAGGATGAATTCGCGCATCTAGAGCTCGCAGAGGGCGCGCAGGCGCCCAGTGTCCAAATGGTGTTCGACCAGATCGGCCAGGCGCTCCAGATCGCGCTCGCGCAGGGCGTGGTAGTCCAGCTGCTGCGGTTCGGCGAGACCCGCCCAACGCAGCAGGGCGACGCTGGCGGCGGGAGATTCGAACAGGCCGTGCAGGTAGGTGCCCAGCACCTGGCCGTCGTCGCTGAGGCTGCCATCCACGCGGCCATCGGCAAAGCGCAGCACCGGCCGCTCCAGGGCCGGTCCCTGGCTGACGCCGGCATGGATCTCGTAGCCGGCCACCTCGGCGTCGCCGTCGCTCAGCCAGCCGTGCACGTTGCGCAGCTGCTTTTCCGCCGCCAATTCGGTGCTCATGGCCAGGAGGCCCAGACCGGCGCTGTCACCCGGCGCGCCTTCCAGCCCGAGAGGATCGGCGATCCGCTCGCCGAGCATCTGGAAGCCCCCACAGATGCCCAGCACCCGCCCGCCGTATCTCAGATGGCGGGTGATGGCCGCGTCCCAGCCCTGGGCGCGCAGGAAGGCCAGGTCGCTGCGCACGCTCTTGGAGCCGCCGAGGATGATCAGGTCGGCGGCGGGCAGCGCCTCGCCCTGACGGACGAACAGCAACTCCACCTGGGGATGCAGGCGCAGGGGATCGAAATCGGTGTGGTTGCTCAATCGCGGCATCACCGGCACCGCCACCCGCAGGCGCGCTCCCTGCTTGGCGACCTGGCCGGTGGCCAGGCGATCCTCGGCTTCCAGGTGCAGGTCGTGCAGATAGGGCAGCACGCCAAGCACCGGCTTGCCGGTACGGGCTTCGAGCCAGTCCAGCCCGGGTTGCAGCAGCGCCAGGTCACCGCGGAAGCGGTTGATGATGAAGCCGGCGACGCGCGCCTGCTCGCTGGGTTCGAGCAGGTCGAGGGTGCCGACCAGATGGGCGAAGACGCCGCCCCGGTCGATGTCGGCCACCAGCAGCACCGGGCAGTCCACTGCCTCGGCAAAGCCCATGTTGGCGATATCGCCCTGGCGCAGGTTGATCTCGGCCGGCGAACCGGCGCCCTCCACCAGCACCACCTGATAGCCCGCCGAAAGGCGGGCATGGGAGGCCAGCACCGCCTCCCGGGCTATCGGCTTGTAGGCGTGATAGGCCTTGGCATCCATGCTGGTGACGGCGCGACCGTGGATGATCACCTGGGCGCCGACATCGGTGTTGGGCTTGAGCAGCACCGGATTCATGTCGGTATGGGGTACCAGGCCGCAGGCCTGGGCCTGGACCGCCTGGGCCCGGCCGATCTCGCCGCCATCGGCGGTCACGGCGCTGTTGAGCGCCATGTTCTGCGGCTTGAAGGGCACCACGGCCACGCGCTGGCGATAGAGCCAGCGGCACAGGGCGGCCACCAGGGTGCTCTTGCCGGCGTCGGAGGTGGTGCCCTGCACCATCAGCGTACTCATAGGGGGCTCCGGTAGCTGGCGAGGCCCTGGTCCAGGCGCTGCCAGCCGGACTCGTCGCCGGGCAGCCCGAATCTCAGGGCGCCGAGCGCGGGAAACAGGCGGGTGAGGATGGCCTGGCGGGCCAGGTGTTCGTGCAGCCCCGCGACGTCCGCGCGCTGCAGCAATTGAAAGAGGGCGCAGCCACCACTGGGCGCGAGGCCGTGCCGGGCGAGCACCGCGGCCAGGCGTTCACCGGCCTTGAGCAGCGCCTCGCGCTGACGCTGCTGGCCCGGTTGATCGGCCAGCAGTTGCCGGGCGAGATGACGACTGGGGCCGTTCACCGTCCAGGGCCCCAGTTGCTCGTCCAGCTGCGCCAGCAGGCTCGGCGCCGCCAGCACGAAGCCCAGGCGCATCCCGGCCAGTCCGAAGAACTTGCCAAAGGAGCGCAGCACGATCAGCCCGGGCAGATCGCTGAAGGGTGCAAGACTCGCTGCCGGGGTGGGATCCATGAAGGCCTCGTCCACCACCAGCCAGCCACCGCGGCGTTCGAGGCGGGCGTGCCAGTCCAGCAGCCGGGCCGGCGACAGGCGTTCGCCCGTGGGATTGTTGGGATTGACCACTACCACCACGTCCAGCTGGTCGAGGTCGGTCGCGATCCGGGCTTCGCCCCACTCCAGCACCTCGTGCCCGGCGCGACGCCAGGCCAGGGCGTGTTCGGCGTAACAGGGCGCCAGTACCGCGACCCGCGCGGGTGCGCGCAGGGTCGGCAGTGCCTGGATGGCGGCCTGGGAACCGGCCACCGGCAGCAACGCGCTGGCCCGGTAACAGGCACCGGCAGCCTCCACCAGGCCGTCATCGGGCTCCGGCAGCCGGGCCCAGGCACTGGCCGGAATCTCCGGCAGCGGCCAGGGCCAGGGGGCCAGACCGGTGGACAGGTCCAGCCAGTCGTCCAGGGGAATGTCGTAGCTGCGCGCCGCGCGCCGCAGCCGACCGCCGTGCTCAAGCAAGCAGCAGTCCTCCCAGGGCGATCAGCGCGGTCCACAACCAGGCGCCACGGCGCACCAGTTTCAGGGCACGGGTGATGGCCAGGAAGGTCGGCACCGGTCCACGGCCCAGCAGCGGACGCTCGTGCCATTCGCCGTGGTAGCGAGCCGGGCCGCCCAGGCTCACGCCCAGGGCGCCGGCACCGGCCGCCATCACCGGACCGGCGTTGGGGCTGTCCCACAGCGGTGCCTGGGTGCGCCAGCTTTCGATGGCGCTCCAGAAGCGGCCGAGACCGGCATAGGTCAGGGCCACCAGGCGCGCAGGAATATAGTTGAGGACATCGTCCAGCCGCGCCGCGGCCCAGCCGAAACGCTCAAGGCGCGGCGTACGATAGCCCCACATGGCGTCCAGGGTATTGGCCAGGCGATAGAGCACCACACCCGGGGCACCCAGCAGGGCGAACCAGAACAGCGCGGCGAAGACGGCATCGCTGCCATTCTCCAGCACCGATTCGGTGGCGGCGCGGGCCACGGCGGTCTCGTCCAGCTCGCTGGTCTCGCGGCTGACCAGGTAGCCGACCCGACGCCGTGCCTCGGGCAGATTGTTGCGTTGCAGGGCGCGGGCCACCGGCTCGGCGTGCTCGCCGAGGCTACGCAGTCCCACGGCCAGATACAGCGCCAGGGGCTGGATTATCCAGGCCAGCCAGTCGAGCTGGCAGAGCAAGGCGGTGAGCAGCACCCAGGGCAGCACGGCCAGGCCCCAGGCCACCACGCCATGGCTGCGCCAGCCACGGCCACCGGGATTGAAGCGGGCTTCGAGGCTGTCGGCCAGGCGCCCGAACAGCACCAGGGGGTGGGCGCGGCGGGGTTCGCCGAACAGCAGGTCGAGCAGCATGCCGCTGACGACCGCGAAGGCCAGCATCATGGTTTCTGGCCCCAGCGATTCTCGAAGACCAGCTCCTCCAGCGGCCGCCCCTGGCGCCAGCCCTCCTCTTCCAGCATCGGGCGCGGATAGAAGGCTTCCACCGGTCCCAGGCAGAGGATGGCCGCCGGCTGCGAGCCTTCCGGCATCTCCAGCAGGCTGCGCACGGCTTCCGGCTCGAACAGCGACACCCACCCCATGCCCAGGCCTTCGCAGCGCGCCGCCAGCCAGAGATTCTGGATGGCGCAGGACAGCGAGGCCAGGTCCATCTCCGGCAGGGTACGGCGGCCGAAGACGTGGGCTTCGCGGCCGTCCATGAGCGCGGCCACCAGCACCTCGGCGCAATCGAGGATGCCCTGCACCTTGAGCTTCATGAAGTCATCGCTGCGCTCGCCGAGGGCGTCGGCGGTGGCGCAGCGCTCTTCTTCCACCAGCTCGTGCAGGCGCTGACGCAGGGCCGGATCGCTGATGCGCAGGAAGCGCCAGGGCTGCATCAGCCCGACGCTGGGCGCCTGGTGGGCGGCACCGAGCAGGCGGGCCAGTTGCTCGGGGGGCACCTCGCCACCGCAGAAGTGGCGCATGTCGCGGCGCTCGGCGATGGCTCGGTAGACGGCGGCTTGTTCGGCGGGGGTATAGGGAGTCGTGGTCACGGCTTGAGCATCGCGGCGGCCGCGGCGGGTGCCGACGGCATGTAGAAGTGAATATAGCTGGCGGTGAGGCGACCGTCGCGGTAGACCGCCTCGGCCACCGCCTTGCCGTTGGGGCACAGCCCGCGCGCCCAGGGCACCTCGGATGACTCCAGGGCCGAGTGATGATAGGTGTGGCCACGCAGGGTGCCCTGCTCGAACTCCACCGACTGCAAGGCCAGGGCGGTGAGGCGCGCCTGCATCCGCGCGCTGCCCGGCAGCAGTCCGAGCAGGCTGGCGGATTCGCCGGCCTTGTCGGTCAGTTCGTCGAGCAGATAGAGCATGCCGCCGCACTCGGCGAGGATCGGCTTGCCGGCCGCATGGTGGGCGCGGATGGCCGCGCGCATGCCCAGGTTGTTGGAAAGCGTCTGCAGGTGCAGCTCGGGATAGCCGCCGGGCAGATAGAGGCTGTCCACCGCCGGCAGCGCCGTGTCGGTGAGTACCGAAAAGAACTCCAGCTCGGCGCCCAGGGCGCGCAGCAGATCGAGATTGGCCTGGTAGATGAAGGCCAGCGCCGCATCCCGGGCCACGCCGATCCGCACCCCCGCCAGAAGCGGCTCGACCACGGTCGGCGGCGGTGCGGCAAAGGCCACCGGCGGCGGCACTTCGAGGGTGGAACTGGCGCCCAGGGCATCGGCCGCCATGTCGAGGCGACGATCCAGGTCGGTGACCTCGTCGGCCTGGATCAGCCCCAGGTGACGACTGGGCAACTCGATGCCGGCATCGCGCGGCAAGCTGCCAAAGAAGGTCATGCCCGCCGGCAGGCTGCCGCGGATCAGCTGCGTCTGCCGCGGACTGCCACTGCGATTGGCCAGCACCCCGGCGAAGGGCAGGCCCGGCCGATAGTGGGCCAGGCCATAGGCCAGGGCGCCAAAGGTCTGCGCCAGGCCGGCGGCGTCGATCACTCCCAGCACCGGTACGCCAAAGCGCTCGGCCAGGTCGGCCGCCGAGGGTTGACCGTCGAACAGGCCCATGACGCCTTCGATGAGGATGAGATCGGCCTCCCCCGCCGCTTCCCACAGCAGGCGCCGGCTCTCGGCCTCGCCGATCATCCACAGATCGAGCTGGTAGACGGGTGCGCCGCTGGCGCGGGCGAGAATCATCGGATCGAGAAAGTCCGGACCGCACTTGAACACCCGTACCCGCCGCCCCTGGCGGGCGTGCAACCGGGCCAGGGCGGCGGTGACGCTGGTCTTGCCCTGACCGGAGGCCGGAGCGGCGATCAGCAGCGCCGGGCAATGCCGCATCTCGCCTACCATTCGATACCCTGCTGGGCGCGGACGCCGGCCTGGAAGGCATGCTTGACCAGACTCATGTCGGTCACGGTATCGGCGGCCTCGACCAGCGCCGGCGGCGCACCGCGGCCCGTCACCACCACGTGCTGATGGGCCGGACGCCCGGCCAGATCGGCCAGCACCTGGTCGACGTCCAGATAGCCGTGCTTGAAGGCGATGTTGAGTTCGTCCAGCAGCACCAGGCCGATGGCCGGATCGCGCAGCAGCTCGACCGCCACCGCCCAGGCCGCGGCAGCCGACTGCAGATCGCGGGCCCGGTCCTGGGTATCCCAGGTGAAGCCCTCGCCCATGACGTGGTAGCGCACCTCGTCCGGGAAGCGCCTGAAGAAGAGTTGCTCGCCGGTGTCGCGGCGGCCCTTGATGAATTGCACCACGCCCACCTTCATGCCGTGGCCGAGGGCACGCGCCGCCATGCCAAAGGCCGAGCTGCTCTTGCCCTTGCCGATGCCGGTGTGGACCAGCAGCAGGCCGCGCTCGTCCTGGGCTTCGGCGATGCGGGCGTCGATCACCGCCTTCTTGCGCACCATGCGCGCACGGTGGCGTTCATCGCGCTCGGGGCTGGTCGAATCGGGGCTATCGGTCATGGGTGGTTCTCCGGGTGCGGGCGCGGCGGAGAAACGGGCAGAGACGCCGCCCGCGCAAGGCAGGTGGCGACGCCGCGCGACGCCCTCCGCATCGCCGAGATGAACGCAAGCGTGGCCGGTCTCCGGGCTGGTGAGCCGATGCCCTGGGGACATCCGCTGCGCCCCTTCCCGGCCTGGGCCAGTGGGTATCGCGCAGCTACTGCTCAACTACCGTTGCGGGGGCAGCGCCGGCTCGACCGGCTTCCCTGTTTCACCCCGGCGAGGCGGGGCCCCACGTGCAAGGGCGCAGGGTACGGACTACCCGGGAAAGCGTCAATCGATCGCACCGGCCGAACTCGGCGCCAGGCGGCCAGGTCCACCCTAGGCACCCCACACCAGGAGCTACCGGATGAACGATGCCACCCTCGCCGCCTGTATCAAGGCCTGTCTCGATTGCGCCGCCGCCTGTGAAACCTGTGCCAGCGCCTGCCTGGGCGAAGCCAATCTGGACATGATGCGCGACTGCGTCCGCCTGGACCGGGACTGCGCCGATGTCTGTCGCCTGGCCGCCACCTTCATGCAGCGCAATAGCGACCGCATCGCCGAAGCCTGCGCTCTGTGCCTGGCCACCTGCCGCGCCTGCGCCGCCGAATGCGGCAAGCACAAGGCCGATCACTGCCAGGCCTGCGCCCGGGCCTGCGAAGCCTGCGCCGATGCCTGCGCGGCCATGGCGGCCTGAGCAGGTCCCTCCGCTACTGCGCGCTCCGGTCGCAGGCAAAACCGCCCGACCAACCACCGCTGGAGCGGTCGGCATTGGCATTAGCCGTCGACGCCAGGGATAATGCCCGCCCTTTAATCGATATCCAGGCCTTCGCCATGACCGATACCAACCAAGATCCCCGTTTGAGCCGCATGAAGCGTCGCCTGCGCAAGAAGCAGTACCTGGGCGAGTTCCAGGAACTGGCCTTTGAAATCAAGGTGAGCTTCAAGAACGAACTCAGCGAAGACGATCTGGACACCTTCCTGGGCGACTTCATCGACTACGTCGAAGAGCGCAAGCTGGACTACATCGGCGGCTTCGACAACGCCTGGGTCGAAGGCACCATCATGGCCAACAAGCGCTACACCTCGCCCACCGCGGAAGACCGTACCGCCCTGCTGGACTGGCTCAAGGCCCGCACCGAAGTCGGCGAAGCCAATGCCTCCGAGCTGCATGACGCCTGGCATCACGACGGCGAAGTCTAACTAGCCTTCGCCGGATCGCTTGGCGCCCGTTGCGGTCGTAAAGGGGAATCCGTTGGAAACCAGGTCCTCATGACGACCCTCCTGCAAATCTCCGATACCCACTTCGGCACCGAGCAACCCGCCGTGGTCGCGGCTCTGGAAGCCCATGTCCGCGAACACGGCGCCGATGTCCTCATTCTCTCCGGGGACATCACCCAGCGCGCCCGGCGCGAACAATTCGCCGCCGCCAAGACCTTTGTCGAACGCCTGGAAAGCCACGGCATTCCCCGCACCCTGGTGATCCCGGGTAATCACGACCTGCCGCTGTACAACGTCTTCGCGCGTTTCCTGACGCCCTATGGCAACTATTGCCGCCATTTCGGCCAGGATCTGGAGCCCAGTTTCGAAAACGACGAGCTGTTGCTGGTCGGGCTCAACACCACCGCTCCGCAACGCCACAAGGATGGCGCGGTAAGCACCGAGCAGATCGAGCGGGTGGCCGAGCGCCTGCGCCGCGCCGGTCCGGGCAAGCTGCGCATCGTCATCGCCCACCAGCCCTTCGGCGCCCTCGAACTCAGTGACCTGAGCAATCTGCAGCACAACGCCGATCATGCCCTGGCCACCTGGGCCGACGCCGGACTGGATCTGGTGATGGGCGGGCATATCCACCTGCCCTATGTGCTGCCGCTGAGTCGCCAGTACCCCACCCTGCCCCGCGAGGTCTGGATCGTTCAGGCCGGCACCGCCCTCTCCTCTCGCGTGCGCGGCACCTCGCCCAACTCCTTCAATCGCCTGCTGGTCGGCGAAGGGCCGGAGAAGACCGTGGACGTGGAACGCTGGGACTTCCAGGGCGATCGTTTCGTCGTCGGCGAGCGCCACGCACTGCGCTGGCAGGCAGCTCAGGACGCTCTGGCGAAACGCTGAGGCGTCCAGTCAGGGGCGCCGATGCGCGCTCCTGCGCACTTCCCGCAATGGAAATTGATTCAAGCTGTTGAAACGGCTGGCAGGCCACGGGCGCCACGTAGTCTTAGGACTTTCGGCAAGAGTGGCCTCCCATGGAATCCCTGACGCAATCGCTGCTTGGCTTTATCGAAACCCACCAGGCCTGGGCGCCGCTGCTCGTCGGCCTGCTCGCCTTTGGCGAATCCCTGGTGCTGCTGGGCGTCTTCATTCCGGCCACGGCCCTGCTGCTGGTGGTCGGCGGCCTGGCCGGCTCCGGAGTGCTCTCGCCGGTGCCGCTGGTGCTGGCCGCCATCGTCGGCGCCATCCTCGGCGACATCTGCTCCTACATCATCGGCCGCTGGCTCGGTCCCAGTATCGTCCACCGCCCGCCCTTTCGCCGCTATCGCAAGCAGGTGGCCATGACCCGACTGTTCTTTCGCCGCTATGGCTTCTTCGCGGTATTCGGCGGGCGCTTCCTGACCATGATCCGCAACACCGTGCCCCTGGTGGCCGGGATGATGGCGATGAACCAGCTGCGCTTCCAGTCGGCCAACGTGCTTTCGGCCATCGTCTGGGCGCCGCTGATGATGGGCCCGGGTTATCTGGCGGCCAAGGGCGTCAACCACTTCAGCTTCGCCGGCAACGAGTCGCTGTGGATCGGCGCGGCGATCATCGCCGTGCTGGGCGCCGGCGCCGTACTGTTCTTCAAGCAGCGGCTGAAACGCGTCTAGCCGCTAGCGGCCAGCGCCTCGCGCAGACGCTGGCGATTCAGCGGTACCTCGCGCAGACGCAGACCGGTCGCCGCCGCCACGGCATTGGCGATGGCCGCGGGGATGGCCGCGGTGGTGGCCTCCCCGGCCCCCACTGCCGGTTCTTCCGGCCGATCGATCAGCTCCAGTTCCAGCTCGGGCAATTCGTTGAAGGTCAGCGGCGGATAGGCACCCCACTCCAGGCTGGTCACTCCCTGGTGATCGAAACGCACCGCCTGCTTGAGGGTCCGGGCGATGCCCTGGATCACGCAGCCTTCCAGCTGATTGCGCAGGCCATCCGGATTGACGATCAGACCGCAGTCATGGGCCACCACCACGCGGGTGACCCGGATCCCCGTCGCCTCGCTCACCGCCACCTCGACCACCGCGGCCACATAGGCGTTCTCGTTTTCGTAGTGCAGGAAGGCCAGCCCCTGCCCTTTCGCCAGGGCACCGTTCCAAGCCTTTTCCTGCCGGGTGGGTGGTTGCCAACCGGCCTTGTCGGTGGCGGCCTGCAGCACCGCCCGTGCGCGAGGGTCCTGCAGATAGCGCAGGCGGAATTCCAACGGATCGACCCCGGCCGCCAGGGCCAGCTCGTCCATGAAGGATTCGTTGGCAAAGGTATTGCCGACCGCTCCCAGGGCGCGCAGGGCCGAGGGTCGCAGCGGCGAATCCCCGGCTTCCAGCCAATGGGTCGCCACCTGGACGTTGAGCAGGTCGTAGTCCAGCGGCGCATTGCGATTGCCACCACCCCGCCCACCCTTGAGCGGCAGGTTGTAGGCCAGCTGCCCGGCGAGCAGCGCCGCCTTGCCGGTCTGGCCATTGGGTCGGGTCAGGTGGGTAGGCGTCCAGTTGGCGAAGCGCCAGGCGAGCAGATCACCAGCCGCGCTCAGGCCACCCGCCAGACGCAGCAGCATGGCCGGGCCCTTGGGATTCCAGCCGTGCTCGTCGGCCCGACTCCACTGCACCCGCACCGGACGGCCGCACAGCTTGGACAGCAGCGCCGCATCGGCCGCCGCGTCATCGGCGCCGTTATGGCCATAGCAACCCGAAGCCTGCTGATAGATGACATGGATACTGTCTTCCGGCAGCGCCAGCAGATCCGCCAGTGCCGCCCGGAGCTGGTAGACGCCCTGGGTACCGCTCCAGACCGTGGCGCCGTCGGCACGCACGTCCGCCACCGCGCAGGAGGGACCGATGGAGTCATGGTTCTGATAGGGCCAGCGATACTCGGCGTCCAGCCGCTGCGCGGCATTCGCCAATTCGCCCGCGACATCGCCGGCCTCCTGCTGGATGTCGGCCGGTCCGGCCTTGGCTTCCAGCTGGGCGTAGAGTTCGCCCGGCAGCGGCAGATCCGGCACCAGGCTCCAGTCCACCCGCAGCGCCGCCGCGCCCTGCCGCGCCAGCCAGGGCTGCTCGGCCACCACCGCGACGAAGGCGCCTTCGTACACCAGCTGAGCGCCAGCCGGCAGCGCGCTGGCATCGATACCGCGCAGGCTCACCCCCGCCAGCCGCGCCGAACCGGTGCAGGGTGGCCGTATCACGCAGCCGTGCAGCATGCCGGGCAGGCGCCGGTCGTGGACGTAATCGAAGCTGCCAAACAGCTTGGCGGGGATGTCCTCGCGCGGCACCGAGGTGCCGACCAGGCGGTAATCCTTGACGGCGCGGGTACGCACGGCCTGATTGACCAGCCGCCCCAGGGGCCGTCCGCCCACCAGTTCGCCATAGCTGACATAGCGCCCGGTGGGATCGCCACGATAGACCACGCGGCCATCCACCGTGTCCACCACCGCCAGATCCAGCCCCAGGCGCCGCGATCCCTCCAGAAACAGGAATTGCCGCGCGCTGGCGGCGGCCTTGCGCAACTGGGCGCCGCCCACCTGCAGACTCTTGCTGCCGGCGGTGATGCCCTGGTCCGGGGTCAGCCGGGTATCGCCCTGGATCAGCCGGGTGGCGGCAAAGGCCACGCAAAGCTCCTCGGCCACGATCTGCCGCAACGCCGTGCTGACCCCGGTACCCAGTTCCACCTTGCCGCTGTAGACGGTGACCTGGCCCTGGGCATCCACCGCCAGCCAGGCGTCCAGCTGGCGCTGATCGAGGGTCTTGGCCAGGTCCGCCGGGTCAGCCGGGTCAGCCGGTGCAGACAGCACCTGGGCGGCGACCGGTCGCTGCAGGCTGAAGCCCAGCAGCAGCACTGCGCTGCCGCCGAGAAAGGCACGTCGCGACAGCGTCATGCCGGAGCCTGCCCGTCGCGCAGGAGCACCGCCGCCCGCTTGACCGCCCGCAGGATGCGATAGTGGGTACCGCAGCCACAGAAGTTGGCCGCCAGCGCCTGGCGGATCTGCGCATCGCTGGGATCGGGCACGCGTTCGAGCAGCGCCCGGGCGGTCATCACCATGCCGGGGATGCAATAGCCGCACTGCGCCGCCTGTTCCTCGATAAAGGCCTGCTGCAGCGCGTGCGGCGCCTCAGGCGTACCCAGACCTTCCAGGGTAAGCAGCTCACGACCGGCAAAGGAGACTGCCGGCAACAGGCAGGCACGCACCGGCTTGCCATCCGCCAGCACCGTACAGGCGCCACACTCGCCCAGGCCGCAGCCGAACTTCGGCCCCTTGAGACCCAGTTCGTCACGCAAGGCCTCCAGCAAGGGCATGCGCGGATCGACGTCGAGTTGTCGCTGCTCGCCATTGACCTTCAATTCGATGGCCGCCACCGCTATTTCTCTCCTTTGCGCGCGGCCGCCACGTCCGCAGCACGGATGTCGGCGGCGTGACCGCCAAAGCGGCGGCCGATGTAGGTGGCCAGGTCGGCCAGTTGCTGATCGCTGAGCAAGTCCCGATAGGCTGGCATGAAGGCATGTTCGGTCCGCCCCTGGCGATCGAGGCCGTCGAGCAGGACACGTACCAGGTTGGTCCCCGAGGGATCGCGCACCGCCGAATAGTTGCTGAAGGAGCGCGGATAGGGACCAGCCGGCCCCCGGTCGTCCGGGGCATGACAGCTGGCGCAGGCGGATTGCAGCAAGGCCGCGCTTTCCGCCTCGGCGGCGGTGAGCGGCCCGGTTTCCCCGGGCGGCTGCACCTCGGCCCGTGCCGGCACCGCTCCGGGCTGCGCCGGCAGGGTCCGCAGATAGGCGATCAGGGCGCCGAGGTCCGCATCGTTCAGATGACGGGTACCGCCACTCACCACCTCGGCCATGGGTCCCGCCGCCACGGCTTCGCCACGCTGGTGCCCTTCGCGCAGATAGCTGGCCAGCTTGGCATCGCTCCAGCCGCCAAGGCCGCGGGGATCCGCGGTGAGATTCCAGGCGGTCCAGCCCTGCTGGGTCGCGCCGGCATAGGCCCGGCCGCTGTCGAGACCCTGGCTCCAGGTGCGCGGCGTATGGCACTCCTGGCAGTGTCCCACCGCCTCCGCCAGGTAGGCGCCCCGCGCCACCTGAGCGTCCGTCACGGCGGGCAGTGGGCCCTGACGGAAGTTCAGCCATTTCCAGCCACGGATCAGCGCGCGCTGATCGAAGGGAAAGCGCAGCGCGTTGGCCGGCGGTGCATAGGGCACGGGGCGCTGGACCTGCAGGTAGGCGAAGATGGCCGCGACATCCTCGTCGCTCAAGCGGGTAAAGGCCGTATAGGGAAAGGCCGGATAGAGCTGCTCACCCTCGCGCCCGAGGCCTTCGTGCAAGGCCCGGCGAAACTCGTCTGCCGTCCAGTCCCCCAGTCCGTGTTCGCGATCCGGGGTGATGTTGCTCGAATAGAGACGGCCAAAAGGCGTCTCGAAGGCGACGCCACCGGCGAAGGGCGCGCCATCGGGACGGGTATGGCAGCCCTGGCAGTTGCCCAGGCGGGTCAGATATTCGCCACGCGCCAGGGGCGTCTCGTCGGCGTGGACCAGCGCGGTCCTGGACAGGAGCAGCATCCCCGCCAGCAGGGGCAGGGCCAGGGATCTCATCAGCTCTCCTCGTGAGGTCGAATCGGACTGGCCGATTACGCCGTGGCTTTGCCTTCATCCTAATCGCAGCGGCAAGCCGCCGTGACGTTCGCCCCCGGAGGTGAGATACAGACGACAGTTTCGACCCGCACCTTGACGACGGCCTTTACATTCCCACCCTGGTCCGGCTTCGTCCTGATGCGTGCCCTTGGAACGCTGCCTGCCTCGGATCCTGATTACCTGCACTCCGAACAGGAAGGAAACCACCCAGACGTAAAATTCTATAGGGGTGGTATTACTCAACGCTTGGGCACGAAGCCATCGGGCTTGGCCGCCAGCCAGTCAACGAACTGGCGAATGCGCGGATCGCTGAGCAGCAATTCGCGGCTGTTGTATTCCAGCGCCAGGGCCTTTTCGTCGAAGGTCTGGTGGATATGGTTGTGGCAGGGTCGGCAGACCCAGAGGGTGGCGGTGATCCGGCTGATGCGGTCGAATCTCTTGCGCACGTAGGCCTTGTCGTGCAGCGAGCGAGGGATCAGATGATGGCGGGTGAGCGGCGCCGCCCGACCGCACAGCTCGCAGCGAGCCGGCTGGGGCGGCAGACGTATCGCCTGGGGCATGATGGGCTCCGCACGGGCTGGATACCCATTCGAGCGGCCCGGGCGAAACGGGGTTCAATAGCCGCCGGCGAGACTCGGCGTGACCAGCACCCGCTTGGCCTGCAGGTAGCTGTTCTGCCAGTAGGGCTTGGCCAGGCTGTCCAGGCGCACGGTACCGCCGGTACGCGGCGCATGGACGAAGCGCCCCTCCCCCACATAGATACCGGCATGGCTGACCTGACGGCCACCGGCGGTGGCGAAGAAGATCAGATCACCGGGCTGCAGGGCGTTGCGCGCCACATTGGGCGAGCCGAGGGTAATCATCTCGCGGGTCGAGCGCGGCAGGGTCACGCCAGCCGCATCGCGATAGACGTAGCCGATCAGACCGCTGCAGTCGAACCCACCGGCCGGGGTGTTGCCGCCGTAGCGATAGGGGGTGCCGACCAGGCCGATGGCCCGAAAGAGTACATCGTTGGCCGCCTGGGCCTGGCTTTCCAGCAGGGGACGGGAGACGACCGGGGCGACCGGTGCGGGGGCCTGGGGCGGCCTGCCGGCACAGGCGGCCAGCAGTACGAAGGCGCAATACAATCCGAGGCGAGCCGCATGCGGCATTGGAGACATCCTTAGTTATCCATCGATCACCGTCGGCCTGCCACGCAGCCTCGACGGGTCCTCGAGGCGCACCGGCGAAGATCGCGGCGATACGCCTCAGCGCAATACGCGCTTGCCTTCCAGGAAACTCACCTTCCAGTACTGGTCGTTCAGGCTGTCCACCCGCACCCCGCCGCTACGACGACTGGAGGAATGGATGAACTTGCCCTCGCCCATGTAGATACCGGTGTGACTGACCCGGCCACGGCCGTTGCTATTGAACAGCAACAGATCGCCAGGTTCCAGATCGTTCTTGCTGACTACCGGTACTTCGAGATCGATGATCTCGCGGGTGGAACGCGGCAGGGCCATCCCGGCGCGCTCACGAAAGACGTAATTGACGAAACCGCTGCAGTCGAAACCGGCCAGGGTGCTGCCGCCACGGCGATAGGGCGTCCCTACCAGCTGGGTGGCACGATTGAGGATCTGGTCCGCCAGGTTCGGCAGCGCCTGGCGCGGGCCGACCTCGCGCTCCCAGTCGAACTGATGCGGCGACTGGGTATGAGGGAAGACCGGACGTTGCTGAGCACCCTCGGTCTCCATGGTCACGGAGCCGTTACCAGCGCCACCCAGCCCATGCAGCGAAGCGGTCTGGAACGTCCGGGAAGTACTGGAAGAATCCTGGCTAACGACGGCATCGGGACTTTGCGGCGCACTCGCACAGGCGGCGAGCAGACAGACAAAAGACAGGGGCACGAGGGGTGCGAGGCGGTTCCTTGGCATGGGCACGACCGTGTCGTTTTTTCAAAGTTTCGACACCTTGCCGACCTGGATCACAGATGGCAAGTTTTTTTAGCCCTCGATGTGACTCAAAAGCCGAGGAAGGACGTCTACGGCCCTTTTTTTGAGTTGAACGGTCGCCAGGCCACTCAGCGACGAACGGTCCGGGTTGATCTCGATGAGGTCACCCCCCTGCGCCAGGGTCTGCCCGATCGGCGCCTGGATATAGCCGAAGGCAGCCGTGGTGCCGACGGCGATCACCAGGTCGAAGCCCTCCTTTACCGCCTCCTGCAGACGCTGCAGCTCGGTGACCGGCAAGGCTTCCTCGAACAGCACCACGGGTGGCCGCAGCATGCCGCCACAGGAGGGACACCGCGGCGGCAAAGGGCCGGCCAGGTAATCTTGAGCCTCCTCGACGGCCTGCGCGCAACTCATGCAGGCGAGCGGCTCCAGTTGTCCGTGGATCTCGATCAGCCGCTCCGATGGAAAACCCGACTGCCGATGAAAGCCGTCGATGTTCTGTGTCAGTACCCAGCTGCCGGGACGCCGAATGCCGAAATCGGTGATCGCCTGGTGCGCCGCATTGGGCACGGCCGCGGCGCAGGCGCGGCCGAGTTGCGCCAGGTAGCGCCAGCAGAGCTCCGGGCGCTGCCGGAGCATGCTGCCCGAAAGAGCCGCCTCGATGGGGATGCCTTCCTCGGTGAGGCCGTTGTACAGCCCGCCGAGGCCGCGATAGGTCGGCAGTCCGGAGTCGGCGGAGAGCCCTGCCCCGGTGATGAACAGCACCCGCCCGGCCCGCGCGAGCAGACCCCGGGCGCGGGCCAGGGCGTCAGTCAATGATTCACCGTCAGGGCCAGCATCACCGACAGCTGGCAGAGCGGACGCCCGCTCTGTTCCCGCCAGAGGTTGAAGGCCTCCTGCATCTTCTGCCGATCGCGCTTGGCGGTGGGCGCCTTGTCGAGGATGTTCTGCGCCTTGAGCGCCGTCACCACATCGTCGGTCGCCAGGAAGGTGTCCTTGCCGGCCATGCGCAGGAAGCGCTGCGCCGACAGGCCACCCAGCTGGTTGCCACGCTTGGTCAGCAGTTCCCACAGGCCAACGATGTCCTCTGTGGGCCATTCGGCCAGCAACTGGCCGAAGCTGCCGTGGCTGCGCTGGAAGTCGAGTACCATCTGGGCGTTGATCGGCACGCTGCGCAACTTGCCCAGGTGGCGGATCAGCCGCGCATCCTGCATCAGCCGCTCCAGGCGTTCGCCGCCCATGAGCACCACCTTCTCCGGATCGAAGCCGAAGAAGACCTCCTCGAAGGCCGGCCACTTGGCATCCACTAGGCTGTGCTTGAGTCCGGCGCGAAAGATGCGGCGGGTCAGCAGCGACAGATAGCGGTCATCGCCCACGGACCTCAGGGTCGCGGCGTCCACCGGTTGCGGCAGTCGCGCTTCCAGGGCCGCACGCGAGCCACAGCGGTTGAGGGCGTATTCGAGCAGCCAGGCGTAGTCCCGCATCAGAGATTCATCACCTGGACGAAGCGCGGGGTCGCGCTGTCATCGATCTTGAGACCGGCGAAGTCGAACAGCTCGCGATCGGCCAGCTGCGAGGGCACCACGTTCTGCAGGGCGCGGAACATGATCTCGGTGCGCCCCGGCGTCTTGCGCTCCCACTCCAGCAGCATCTCCTTGACCACCTTGCGCTGCAGGTTTTCCTGGGAGCCGCAAAGGTTGCAGGGAATGATGGGGAATTCGCGCAGGACGGCGTAGGCCTCGATGTCCTTCTCGTTGCAGTAGGCGAGCGGACGGATCACCACATTGCGGCCGTCATCGGCGCGCAACTTGGGCGGCATGGCCTTGAGGGTGCCGCCATGGAACAAATTGAGGAAGAAGGTTTCTACCATGTCATCGCGATGATGGCCGAGCGCCATCTTCGTCGCACCGATCTCGTCGGCGAAGGTATAGAGAATGCCCCGGCGCAGGCGCGAGCACAGCGAACAGGTGGTCTTGCCCTCGGGGATCTTTTCCTTCACCACGGAATAGGTATCACGTTCCAGAACGTGGTACTCGACCCCCAGTTCCTGCAGATACTGGGGTAAAACGTGTTCAGGAAAGCCCGGCTGCTTCTGGTCGAGGTTGACCGCCACGATCTCGAAGCGAATCGGCGCGACCTTCTGCAGATAGAGCAGCATGTCGAGCAGGGTGTAGCTGTCCTTGCCACCGGACAGGCAGACCATGACCTTGTCGCCGTCCTCGATCATGTTGTAGTCGGCGATGGCTTCGCCGGTAAGACGGCGCAGGCGTTTTTGCAGCTTGTTCTGGTTGACCGAAAGGGTGCCCATGGATGAATCCGCGAAAGGAAAAAACGAAAGGCCGGCATTTTACGCGCAAAGCTTCCGCCGCCCTACCCCGAACGTCAGTCCGCGGCGACCGGCAGCCATGAGCGAAACCCAGGCGCTCATGACGGCGCTCCATCAGGAACTGCTCGGGGCCCAGACCAGCCTGTCGGAGTACGAGTTGCTGCAGGCCTTGCGTCGGGCGGGTTCGCACCTGGTCCCGCCGCGCCCGGTGACCGACAACTACGAACTCTTCCGCCTGCATTTTCGCGTCTTCAATGCCCTCTACCAGCTGCGCGATCAGCTGCGTGCCGAACAGCGCGCCGAACTGATCATCAGCGCCCTGCGCATCGAACTGCGACCCTATCTGCGTGCCCGGCCCGGGCTGATCGTGGCCGATCCGCTGCGCGCCTATTACTTGGATCTCACCCAGCTGGAGACCACCACGCCGGAAGACGTGGCCAACCTGCTCAATCACTTCTGGGCGCTGGTCAATGGCGAGTCCGAACTGCTGGAAGCCCTGCGCCTGCTCGGCCTGGATCGTTCGGCGGACTACGGCCAGATCCGCCGCCGCTATCGCCAGCTCGCCAGCCGGCACCATCCGGATCGTGGCGGCAGCACCGGTCGACTGCAGACCATCAACGCGGCCATGGATACGCTGAGGCGGCACTATGGGCATCAGCCGACCGCGGACGCTAGGGCGCAGGCACCAGCTTCGGCATAATCACCCGCCTCGCCAGAGGTTGCCCATGCCTGAACAACTCCACGCCCGGGTCGAAGACTGCTATCGGCAGGCCGAGGCCTTCTTCAAACGTCGCTTCCCGCGCCCTGACGTCGGCCTGGCCCTGCGCGGCCAGCGCGCCGGCGTCGCCCATCTCACCGAGAACCGGTTGAGATTCAATGGGCAGCTCTATCAGCAAAATCGCGCCCACTTCCTCGAACAGACCGTGGCCCACGAGGTGGCGCATCTGGTGGCGCACCAGTTGTTCGGTGGCAGCATCAGGCCCCATGGCGAGGAGTGGCAGCTGATCATGCGCGGGGTCTATGGCCTGCCGCCGGATCGCTGCCATACCTACGAATTGCCGCAACGGGCCCGCACCCTGTACCTGTATCGCTGCAACTGTCCGGACGGTCGCTTCGAATTCACTGCCCAGCGTCACGCCCTGGTGCGCAAGGGACGGCGCTATCTGTGCCGACGCTGCCGCGGGCCCCTGGATTTCACCCAGGAAGTCATCCGCGGCTGACCCTGCTGGGCCCGACCCGGGCTCCGGCAGACAACGAAAATCATCAGCCCTGGGCGAAGACCTCGTCGAACAGGTTGTGCATCGCCAGGAAGGCACGCTTGGCCACCACCGGGTGATACTGCTGCTTGCCCGGATTGTTGGCTTCGGGATCGGTGAAGGAATGCACCGCGCCGCCATAGCTCAGCAGTTGCCAATCCACCTGGGCGGCATCCATCTCCTGGCGGAAGCCAATGAGCTGCTCGTCCGGCACCATGGGATCGGCGGCGCCGTGCAGCACCAACACCGGACCGGTAATACGAGCCGCATCGGCCGGGTTGGGCGTATCCAGATTGGCGTGGAAGGTCACCACGGCGCTCAGCGGCGCCCCATCGCGCGCCAGTTCCAGCGCCGCGCAGCCGCCAAAACAGAAGCCGATGGCAGCGATCTGGTGGACATCCACCGCCGCCGTCTCGGCCTGGGCGACCAGCGCCGCATGAGCCGCCTGCATGCGCTGGCGCAACAGCGCGCGATCGCCGCGGATCGGCGTCATGGCCGCCAGGGCCTCGTCGGCATTCTGCGGGCGCACATTGCGACCGTAGAAATCCACGACCAGGTAAGCCAGGCCGTCGGCCTCGGCCAGCGCCTTGGCCTGGTCGACGGCGCCATGGGACACCCCCATCCAGTTGGGCGCGAAGAGCACGCCCGGACGGGTCGGATGACTGCTGGTGGCGTACACCAGCTGGCTCTCGAACGGCTGACCATCGATTTCGTAGGCAACGGGTTTTACAGTGACTTCGACCATGGGGTCCTCCAAAGGATAGATAAGAAAAAGCCCGCCGAGGCGGGCTTCTCCATCTTCAAGCGGACAATTCCACCAGCAGTTTGTTTAACCGGCGGACATAGGCGGCGGGATCCTTGAGGCTGTCGCCCGCGGCCAGCGCAGCCTGATCGAACAGGATGTGCGACAGGTCGGCGAAGCGGTCCTCGTCGGGCTCGCCATCGAGTTTCTCGATCAGCGGGTGCTGCGGATTGATCTCGAAGATCGGCTTGGAATCCGGCGCCTTCTGACCGCTGGCTTCCAGGATGCGGCGCATCTGCAAGCCGAGGTCCTGCTCGCCGATGGCCAGGATCGCCGGCGAATCGGTCAGGCGATGGGACACGCGAACTTCGCTGACCTGGGCATCCAGGGCCTGCTTGAGGCGCTCCACCAGGCCTTCCTTGGTCTTGGCGACCTCTTCCTGGGCCTGCTTGTCTTCTTCGCTGTCGAGCTTGCCGAGATCCAGATCGCCACGGGCGACATCGACGAAATGCTTGCCGTCGAATTCGGTGAGATAGCTCATCAGCCACTCGTCGATGCGATCGGTCAGCAGCAGTACCTCGACATCCTTCTTGCGGAAGACTTCCAGGTGCGGGCTGTTCTTGATCTGGGCATGGCTCTCGCCGGTCAGGTAGTAGATCTTGTCCTGACCTTCCTTCATCCGGCCGATGTAGTCGGCCAGGGACACATTCTGGGCATCGTCGCCATTGTGGGTCGAGGCGAAACGCAGCAGGCCGGCGATCTTCTCGCGGTTGGCGAAGTCTTCCGCGGGACCTTCCTTGAGCACCTGGCCGAAGTGGCCCCAGAACGACTGGTACTTCTCCGGCTCGCTCTTGGCCAGCTTCTCGAGCATGTCCAGCACGCGCTTGGTCAGCGCCGACTTCATGGAGTCGATCACCGGATCCTTCTGCAGGATCTCGCGGGACACGTTCAGCGACAGGTCGTTGGAATCCACTACACCCTTGATGAATCTCAGGTACAGCGGCAGGAACTGGTCGGCCTGGTCCATGATGAAGACGCGCTGCACATAGAGCTTCAGGCCCTTGGGCGCTTCACGCTGGTAGAGATCGAAGGGCGCACGGGCCGGCACGTACAGCAGCGAGGTGTATTCGAGCTTGCCCTCGACTTTGTTGTGGCTCCAGGTCAGCGGATTCTCGAAGTCATGGCCGACGTGCTTGTAGAACTCCTGGTAGTCCTCGTCCTTGAGTTCGGTACGCGGACGGGTCCAGAGCGCGCTGGCACGGTTGACGGTTTCCCACTCGGCGGCGGTCGGCTGCTCGTCCTCGCCACCCTGCTGCTCCTTGGGCAGCTCGATGGGCAGGCCGATGTGGTCGGAGTATTTCTTGACCACGTTGCGCAGGCGCCAGCCATCGGCGAACTCGGTTTCCTCGGGTTTGAGGTGCAGCACGATGCGGGTACCGCGTTCGGGCTTGTCGATGTTCGCGACCTCGAACTCCCCTTCCCCCTTCGACGACCAGTGCACGCCTTCGGCGGCGGGATGGCCGGCACGGCGGGTGTAGACGTCGACCTGATCGGCGACGATGAACGCCGAGTAGAAGCCCACGCCGAACTGACCGATGAGGTTGGAATCCTTCTTCTGGTCGCCGCTGAGATTCTTCAGGAAATCGGCGGTACCAGACTTGGCGATGGTGCCGAGGTGAGCGATCACCTCTTCGCGGCTCATGCCGATGCCGTTGTCTTCGAGGGTGACCGTGCCGGCCTCCTTGTCGAAGCTCAGGCGAATCTTCAGCGTATCCCCGCCTTCGAGCAGTTCGGGCTTGGACAAGGCCTCGAATCTGAGCTTGTCGGCCGCGTCGGAGGCGTTGGAAATCAATTCGCGCAGGAAGATTTCCTTGTTGGAATACAGCGAGTGAATCATCAGGTGAAGCAGCTGCTTCACTTCGGTCTGGAAGCCTAGGGTTTCCTTTTGAGTCTCCACACTCATGCTACGAACTCCGCTATCGATAGGTACGCACCAGATGCCTGGCGATGTCGCGGAGATGGGGGCGCCCGATGACATTTCAACCTTGGCGCGCTCGGTTCGCGATGCAAGTAGGAATTTGCGCGATGCCTGGGCTAGACGCGGAACTTAACTTTTAACGGGGCGCTCGAACGGCTGTCGTGTAGTTCATAAGGAGAAAACACATGAAAAAGCCCTTCGCTATTGCCCTGCTCTTCACTGCCGCCTTCGGCCTCGCCGCCTGTGACAAGCCTTCCGAAAACAAGGCTCAGGATGCTGCCAAGACCGAACAGAAAGCCCAGGAAAACCTGAACAAAGCCGCTGAGCAGAGCAACAAGGCTGCTGAGCAGCGCAACGAAGCCGCCAACGAGGCTGCCAAGGAGCAATCCAAAGGCGAAGCCACCTCGGTCAGCCCGGCCACCGGTACCGCCAACGGCAACGCGCCGGCTACCCAGCCCAAGCCGTAAGCTGTCTGGATATGAAAAAAGCCCGCTTAGGCGGGCTTTTTTGTGGGCGGCTGATTCAGGAACGTGAGGGATCCGGTTCGGCCTCGTCCTCTTGGACGCGTTCGCCAGGCCGCAGGCTTTCCAGCGTCAGGGCGACCAGCCCCACCACCACGGCCGGCAACAGCCAGCCCAGCCCCGAGTCGGCCAGCGGCAGCCACTGTACGGCACCGCTCAGATAGGGCACCGTCAGGTGCGCCGCCTGCAGGCCATCGAGGATGCCGAAGGCCAGGGCCACCAGCAGCACCGGCCCGAGGATGCGCCCGGGCGCCACCCAGCGGGCGATGAAGAAGCTCATCACCACCAGGGCGATGCAGGGCGGATAGATGGCGGTCAGGATCGGCACCGAGATCTGGATCAGCTGGGTCAGACCCAGGTTGGACACCAACAGCGAGAAGGCCGCCAGCAGAACCACCAGACTGCGATAGCTGAACGGCAGGAATTCGCTGAAGAACTCCGCGCAGGCGCAGGTCAGGCCCACCGCGGTGACCAGGCAGGCCAGGGTGATCAGCACCGCGAGGAAGTCGCTGCCGACACTGCCGAAGGTGTGCTGCACATAGGCATGCAGGACCTCGGCGCCATTGCTGGCATGGGGCACCAGCACTCCGCTACCGGCGCCGAGCTGGAACAGACTCAGGTAGACCAGCACCAGCCCTGCCCCGGCAATCAGCCCGGCGATGATGGTGTAGCGCGTCAGCAGCTGCGGCGCCGTCACGCCACGGGCACGAATGGCGTTGACGATGACGATGCCGAATACCAGGGCGCCCAGGGTATCCATGGTCAGGTAGCCGTTGACGAAGCCCTGGGACAGCGCCCGCGAGGCGTAGTCCGGTGCCGCCGTGGCAGGACCGCCAGCCGGCCAGAACAGCGCGGCGCCGCCCAGTACCGCCAGCGCCAGGATCTTCAGCGGACCGAGAAAGCGCCCCACGGTATCGAGCAGGCGTCCCGGATAGAGCGAAACCACCAGCACCACCAGGAAATAGGCCAGGCTGTAGAGGAACAGCGGTATGGGTCCGTTGCCCAGCAGCGGCGCGACGCCGACCTCGAAGGATACCGTGGCGGTGCGCGGCGTGGCGAACAGCGGGCCCACCGACAGGTAGCAGACGATGGCCAGGGTGCGCGCGGCGGTCTGGCCGAGCGGCTTGCTCAGGGCGTCCATGCCGCCTCCGACCCGTGCCAGGGCGATCAGCGTCAGCACCGGCAGGCCGACAGCAGTCAGCAGAAAGCCCAGGGCGGCGCTCCAGACGTGCTCGCCCGCCTGCAGACCGACGATCGGGGGAAAGATGATGTTGCCCGCGCCGACGAACAACGCGAACGTCATGAATCCAAGGGCCAGGACATCCCGGCTTTGCAAAGCTTTCATGGAAGGCAGTACCAGCAATGAGGAAAACAAGGCAGCCCGCCCTCATGGGAGCAGGTCTTGGCGGGGCCACGGGGTGGCCGTTGGAGCGGAAGGTTGCCATCCTAACGAATTACCGGCGAAAAGGCAGCCGGCAGCTGATGAGGCGTCATGGTCGCGCCCATGAAAAAGGCCGCCCGAAGGCGGCCTTTTCTATCGTCAGTCAGGCTCAGGCCTTCTTGACTTCCCAACCGGTCAGCTCGGCCAGGGCCTTGCCGATGTCAGCCAGGGAACGCACGGTCTTCACACCCGCGTCCTGCAGGGCGGCGAACTTCTCGTCCGCAGTACCCTTGCCGCCGGAGATGATGGCGCCGGCGTGGCCCATGCGCTTGCCGGGCGGTGCGGTGACACCGGCGATGTAGGACACCACCGGCTTGGTCACGTTGGCCTTGATGTAGGCCGCGGCTTCTTCTTCAGCGCTGCCGCCGATCTCGCCGATCATCACGATGGCTTCGGTCTGCGGATCTTCCTGGAACAACTTCAGGATATCGATGAAGTTCGAACCCGGAATGGGATCGCCGCCGATGCCCACGCAGGTGGACTGGCCGAAGCCGGCATCGGTGGTCTGCTTCACGGCTTCATAGGTCAGGGTGCCGGAACGCGACACGATACCGACCTTGCCCGGCAGGTGAATGTGACCGGGCATGATGCCGATCTTGCACTCGCCGGGGGTGATGACGCCGGGGCAGTTCGGGCCGATCAGGCGTACGCCCAGCTCGTCGCACTTCACCTTGGCATCCAGCATGTCGAGGGTGGGGATACCCTCGGTGATGCAGACGATCAGCTTGATGCCGCCCAGCGCCGCTTCCATGATGGAGTCTTTGCAGAAGGGAGCCGGCACATAGATCACCGAAGCGTCGGCGCCAGTGGCTTCGACGGCTTCACGCACGGTGTTGAACACCGGCAGACCCAGGTGGGTGGAGCCGCCCTTGCCGGGGGTCACGCCGCCGACCATCTGGGTGCCATAGGCGATGGCCTGTTCGGAGTGGAAGGTACCCTGGCTACCGGTGAAGCCCTGGCAGATGACCTTGGTGTCTTTGTTGATCAGGACGCTCATTACTTACCCTCCGCGGCCTTGACGACCTGCTGGGCAGCGTCGGTCAGGCTGGTTGCCGCGATGATGTTCAGGCCGCTTTCGGCCAGGACCTTGGCACCGAGTTCGGCGTTGTTGCCTTCCAGGCGAACCACGACCGGCACCTTCACGCCAACTTCTTTCACGGCGCCGATGATGCCTTCGGCGATCATGTCGCAGCGCACGATGCCGCCGAAGATGTTGACCAGAACGGCCTTCACGTTGCTGTCGGACAGGATGATCTTGAACGCCTCGGTCACGCGCTCTTTGGTCGCGCCACCGCCAACGTCGAGGAAGTTGGCCGGCTTGCCGCCGTGCAGGTTGACGATGTCCATGGTACCCATGGCCAGACCGGCACCGTTGACCATGCAGCCGATGCTGCCTTCCAGGGCCACGTAGTTCAGTTCCCACTTCTGCGCATGGGCTTCACGGGCGTCGTCCTGCGACGGGTCGTGGAAGGCGCGCAGCTTGGGCTGACGGTAGATGGCGTTGCTGTCGATGTTGATCTTGGCATCCAGGCAGTGCAGGTTGCCGTCCTTCTTGATCACCAGCGGGTTCACTTCCAGCAGCGCCAGGTCGTAGTCCTGGAACAGCTTGGCCAGACCGACGAAAATCTGGGTGAACTGCTTGATCTGGTCACCTTTCAGGCCCAGCTGGAAAGCCAGGTCGCGACCCTGGTAGGGCTGAGCGCCCACCAGCGGATCGATGGTGGCCTTGAGAATCTTTTCCGGAGTGTCGTGAGCGACTTTCTCGATGTCCACGCCACCTTCGGTGGACGCCATGAACACGATACGGCGGCTGGAACGATCGACCACGGCGCCCAGATAGAGCTCCTGATCGATGTCGGTGCAGGATTCAACCAGGATCTTGGTGACCGGCTGACCGTTGGCGTCGGTCTGGTAGGTCACCAGACGCTGGCCCAGCCACTTGGCGGCGAATTCCTTGGCTTCTTCCTTGCTCTTGACCAGTTTCACACCACCGGCCTTGCCACGGCCACCGGCATGTACCTGGGCCTTGACGACCCACTCGTCGCCGCCGATACGGCCGCAAGCCTCGTAGGCCTCCTGGGGGGTGTCGACAGCGTAGCCTTTGGAAACGGGCAGGCCGTATTCAGCGAACAGCTGCTTACCCTGATACTCGTGGAGATTCATGCTTGTCTACCGTCTTCGTTGGGTATTGCGCATTCGACGCTGTGCGTTCTCCGAGCCGTCCTCCGGACGGTCGCGGGCACCGCGCCACCTGTGACCCCTGCCCTAGTGGGGTGTCTCACACCCCACTAACAAGAGTCCGAGGTGCCTTCCTGCGGTGGAGCCCTGAGGCTCCACGGCGGTCGGCAACCCCGTGGTTCTGTAAATCTCTTACCGCTTCTTGCGATTCACCGCGTGGATCGCATGACCGTTCACCGCCAGGGCCGCTTCGTGCAGCGCCTCGGACAGCGTCGGGTGCGAGAACACCATCATGCCCAGGTCTTCGGCGCTGGAGCCGAATTCCATGGCGATGGCGCCTTGCTGCACCAGCTCCGCCGCGCTCGGGCCGACCACATGGACGCCCAGGACGCGATCGGTCTTGGCATCCGCCACGACCTTGACGAAGCCGGCGGTGTCGTTGGCCGCCAGGGCACGACCGCTGACCGCGAAAGGGAAGGTGCCGACATTGACTTCGACGCCTTCGGCCTTCAGGGCCTGCTCGGTCTTGCCGACCCACGCGATTTCCGGGTGGGTGTAGATCACCGAGGGGACCAGATCATAGTTCATCTGGGCCTTGTGACCGGCGATGCGCTCGGCAACCATCACGCCTTCTTCCGAGGCCTTGTGGGCCAGCATCAGACCGCGCACGCAGTCGCCGATGGCGAACACGCCCGGCACGCTGGTAGCGCAATGGTCGTCGACGTAGATGTAGCCACGCTCGTCGCTTTCCACGCCGCTGTCGGATGCCAGCAGGTCGGTGGTGACCGGACGACGGCCCACGGCGACGATCAGACGATCGAAGGTGATCTGCTTTTCTTCACCGGCTTCGGTGTAGTTGACGGTGACTTCTTCGCCGTTCACTTGGGAACCGGTCACGCGAGCACCCATGCGGATGTTCAGACCCTGCTTGGAGAGGATCTTGTAGGCTTCCTTGGACACCTGCTCATCGGCGGCGACCAGGAACTTGTCCAGCGCTTCCAGCACGGTGACTTCGGCGCCCAGGCGAGCCCAGACCGAACCCAGCTCCAGGCCGATGACGCCGGCACCGATCACGCCCAGACGCTTGGGCACGCTCTGGAATTCCAGGGCGCCGGTGGAATCGACGATGACCTTCTGGTCCACCGGAGCCGGCGGGATGTCGATGGGACGCGAGCCGGACGCCAGGATGACGTTCTCGGCCTCGACTACCTGGACGTTGCCGTCCAGACCTGTGACTTCGACCTTCTTGCCGGACAGCAGCTTGCCGTTGCCTTCCAGCAGGGTCACGCCGTTCGCCTTGAACAGGGTGGCCACGCCGCCGGTGAGGTTCTTCACGATCTGGTCCTTGCGACCGATCATGGTGGGCACGTCGATGGTGACGTTCGGCGCGTCGATGCCGTGGACCTTAAAGCCCTCGTGGGCCTCGTGGTACTTGTAGGAGCTGTCCAGCAGCGCCTTGGAGGGAATGCAACCCACGTTCAGGCAGGTGCCGCCCAGGGCGACCTTGCCTTCCTTGCCCTTGTAGCGCTCGACACAGGCCGTCTTCAGACCGAGCTGCGCGGCGCGGATGGCGGCCACGTAGCCACCAGGGCCTGCGCCGATCACCACTACGTCGAATTTGTCGCTCATACACTAATCCCCTTGGAGCAGCTTCAGGCAGGAAAACTTGAAGCGGTGCGTGGCCCCTGCCCCGCACCGCGAGAGCCGGATCAGATGTCCAGCAGCAGACGAGCCGGGTCTTCCAGCAGGTCCTTCATGGTGACCAGGAAGGTCACGGCTTCCTTGCCATCGATCAGGCGATGGTCGTAGGACAGCGCAAGATACATCATCGGCAGGATCACGACCTGGCCGTTCACCGCCATGGGGCGCTCCTGGATCTTGTGCATGCCCAGGATCGCGGTCTGCGGCGGGTTGACGATGGGCGTGGACAGCAGCGAACCGAAGACACCACCGTTGGAGATGGTGAAGGTACCGCCTTGCATGTCGTCCATGGTCAGCTTGCCGGCCTTGGCCTTCTTGCCGAAGTCGGCGATGGTGCCTTCCACTTCCGCCAGGCTCATGAACTCGGCGTTGCGCAGCACCGGAACCACCAGGCCACGGTCGCTGGACACGGCCACGCCGATATCCTGGTAACCGTGATAGACGATGTCGTTACCGTCGATGGAGGCGTTGACGCCCGGCTGACGCTTGAGCGCCTCGGTGGCGGCCTTGACGAAGAAGGACATGAAGCCCAGGCGCACGCCATTGTGCTTCTTCTCGAACATGTCCTTGTACTTGGAGCGCAGGTCCATGATCGGCTTCATGTTGACCTCGTTGAAGGTCGTCAGCATGGCCATGCTGGACTGGGCTTCCACCAGGCGCTCGGCGACCTTGGCCCGCAGGCGGGTCATGGGCACGCGCTTCTCGGTACGGTCGCCAGCGGCGGTCACCACCGGAGCGGCGGCGGCAGCGGGCTTGGCAGCCGGAGCGGCGGCGCCGGACTTCTTGGCCTCGACGGCGGCGACGGCGTCTTCCTTGGTGATGCGACCGCCCTTGCCGGTGCCGACCAGGGTAGCCGGATCGATGCCGTTCTCTTCGGCGATCTTGCGTGCGGCAGGAGCCAGGATCGGGTCCTCTTCACCACCGGCGGCCGGCGCGGCAGCCGGAGCGCTGGCAGCGGTCGGCTGGGCAGCCGGCGCGGCGGCGGCAGTGGCACCCTCTTCCACGCGAGCGATGACTTCTTCGCTCAGCACCGTGTCGCCTTCGTTCTTCAGGACCTCGGCCAGGACACCATCGACAGGTGCCACGACTTCCAGCACGACCTTGTCGGTCTCGATGTCAACCAGCAATTCGTCACGCTTGACCGCTTCGCCCGGCTTCTTGTGCCAGGTGGCGACGGTGCCGTCAGCGACCGATTCCGGGAAGGTAGGGGCTTTGATCTCGATAGCCATTCTATGAATTTCCTTAGTGATCTCTAGTAGTCGCGTGGCGAATCAAACGGAGAAAGCATCGTTCAGCAGTTTTTCCTGCTGCTCGGCGTGCATGGAGGCATAGCCACAGGCCGGTGCGGCGGACGCATCGCGACCGGCGTATTCCAGACCCAGGCCCTGCTTGTAGGCGGACACGGCGCGACGCATGTGATGCTGGCTGCAGTACCAGGCACCCTGGTTCATCGGCTCTTCCTGGCACCAGACCACGCGCTCGAGGTTCGGGTAGCCCGCCAGCACCTCGGCCAGATCGTCTTCCGGGAACGGATAGAGCTGCTCCAGACGCACGATAACGATGTCCTGGCGATTCTCGCTGCGGCGCTTTTCCAGCAGGTCGTAGTAGACCTTGCCGCTGCACAGGACCAGGCGCTTAACCTGCTGGGCATGGATCTGATCCAGCTCGTTGATCACGGTCTGGAACGAACCATGGGCCAGGTCTTCCAGGGTCGAGATGGCCAGCTTGTGGCGCAGCAGCGACTTGGGCGTGAGCACCACCAGCGGCTTGCGCAGCGGGCGGATCACCTGACGCCGCAGCAGATGGTAGATCTGCGCCGGCGTGGTCGGTACGCAGACCTGGATGTTCTGCTCGGCGCACAGTTGCAGGTAACGCTCCAGGCGAGCCGACGAGTGCTCCGGACCCTGGCCTTCATAGCCATGGGGCAGCAGCATGGTCAGGCCGCACAGACGACCCCACTTGATCTCGCCGCTGGTGATGAACTGGTCGATGACCACCTGGGCGCCGTTGGCGAAGTCACCGAACTGGGCTTCCCAGACCACCAGCGCATTGGGCGTGGTGGTGGCATAACCGTATTCGAAGCCCAGCACCGCTTCCTCGGAGAGGAAGGAGTCGTAGATCTCGAACGACGGCTGGTCTTCGGCCAGGTGCTGCAGGGGCACGTAGGGTACGGCGTCCTTCTGGTTGTGCAGCACCGCGTGACGGTGCGAGAAGGTGCCACGGCCGACGTCCTGACCGGTGATGCGGATCGGGTGGCCTTCGTGCAACAGGGTGGCGTAGGCCATGGTCTCGGCGAAGCCCCAGTTCAGGGGCAGACCGCCAGCAGTCATCTTCTGGCGGTCTTCGAGGATCTTGCCGACCTGACGCTGGACCACGACGCCTTCCGGAACCTGCAGCAGCTTGTTGGCCAGGTCCTGCAGGGTCTTGAGGTCGAAGCCGGTGTCGTGCCGGGCGGTCCAGGCGTGGCCGAGGTAGGGTTTCCAGTCGACGAACAGGTCGCGATTGGGTTCCTTGACCAGGCTGGCCACGACGTGACGGCCCTCGTCGAGGGCGCCGCGGTAGGCTTCGAACTGCGCCTGGACCTGCTCGGCGGTGACCACGCCGGCCTGGGTCAGGGCATCGGCATAGAGATCGCGGGTGGTGCGCTGCTTGGCGATCTGCTGGTACATCAGCGGCTGGGTGCCGCTCGGCTCGTCGGCCTCGTTGTGGCCGCGACGGCGGTAGCACACCAGGTCGATGACGATGTCACGCTTGAACTGCATGCGGTAGTCGACCGCCAGCTGGGTGACGAACAGCACCGCTTCGGGATCGTCGCCGTTCACGTGGAAGATCGGCGCCTGGATCATCTTGGCGACGTCGGTGGCGTACTCGGTGGAGCGCGCGTCTTCCTGGCGGTTGGTGGTGAAGCCCACCTGGTTGTTGATGACGAGGTGCAGGGTGCCGCCGGTCTTGTAGGCACGGGTCTGCGACATCTGGAAGGTTTCCATGACCACGCCCTGACCCGCGAAGGCCGCGTCGCCGTGGATGGCGACGGGTACGACCTTGTCGCCGGAGCGATCACCGCGGCGATCCTGGCGGGCACGTACCGAACCTTCCACCACCGGAGAGACGATCTCCAAGTGCGAAGGGTTGAACGCCAGCGCCAGGTGGACTTCGCCGCCCTGGGTCATGACGTTGGAGGAGAAACCCTGGTGGTACTTGACGTCACCGGAGCCCAGCTCGACCAGCTTCTTGCCTTCGAACTCGTCGAACAGGTCGCGCGGGTTCTTGCCCAGGGTGTTGACCAGCACGTTCAGGCGGCCACGGTGGGCCATGCCGATCACCAGCTCCTTGACGCCATAGGAACCGGAACGCTGGATGATCTCGTCGATCAGCGGAATCAGACTCTCGCCCCCTTCCAGGCCGAAACGCTTGGTGCCCGGGTACTTGGTGCCCAGGTACTTTTCCAGGCCTTCGGCGGCGGTCAGGCGCTCCAGCAGATGGGTGCGGACTTCAGGGGAATACTGCGGGCGGCCACGGACGCTCTCCAGGCGCTGCAGGAACCAGCGGCGCTCCTCGGAATCGACGATGTGCATGAACTCCGCACCGACCGTGCGGCAATATGTCTCTTGCAGCGCATCCCTGATTTCACGGAGAGTTGCTTCCTCTTTGCCGATGAACAATTCACCGGTGCGGAAGGTGGTATCCAGATCGGCATCGGTCAACCCATAGTGGTTGAGCAGCAGATCGGCAGGCGGCTGACGCTTCCACAGACCCAGGGGGTCGAGTTGGGCAGCCTGATGGCCCTGCAGACGATACGCCTGGATCAGACGCAGGACTTCGACCTGCTTCTTCTCGTGCTCGGAACTGACGGTACCGGCCGAAACCGGTTGAGCTCGCCGCTGGTTCTTGCCCAACAGCACGAAATGGTCACGGATCGCGGAATGCGCGACGTCCGGCGAATTGCCAGTGACCGCAGGCAGCTTCTGGAAGTAGGTGCGCCACTCTTCCGGCACAGCGTTGGCATCGTGCAGAAACAGCTCATAGAGCTCTTCCACATAGGCAGCGTTACTGCCGGACAGGTGAGCGCTGTCCCACAGTTGCTGCATCTGACTTTCGTGCATCTAGTTCACCCCTTCGGCAGAGATAGCATCAGCCGATAACCAGTCTCGACGTGAGACCTGGCCTCCCTACGGCTGCGCCAATGCCCGGATGCTGTTCCGGGTATCCCTGAATGGACATTGGTTGAATCAAGCTATCGAGGTCGCTAACGAACCCGCCCGGCACAACTGGCCGGGCGGGACGTGGATCAGGTACCGCTCTGCAGCAGCATCGCCCGCACATGGCCAATGGCCTTGGTCGGGTTCAGCCCCTTGGGACAGACCGCCACGCAGTTCATGATCGACCGGCAGCGGAACACGCTGAACGGATCGTCCATGGCCGCCAGACGTTCCTGGGTCTTGGTGTCACGACTGTCGGCCAGGAAGCGATAGGCCTGCAGCAGCGCGGCGGGGCCGAGGAACTTGTCGGGGTTCCACCAGAAGGACGGGCAGGACGTCGAGCAGCAGGCACACAGGATGCACTCGTACAGACCATCGATCTTCTCGCGGTCTTCCGGGCTCTGCAGGCGCTCGATGGCCGGGGCCGGAGTCTCGTTCTGCAGGAACGGCTTCACCTTCTCGTACTGCTTGTAGAAGATGCTCATGTCGACGACCAGGTCACGGATGACCGGCAGGCCGGGCAGCGGGCGCACGACCAGCTTGTCGTTCTTGACCACGGCCGACAGCGGCGTGATGCACGCCAGGCCGTTCTTGCCGTTGATGTTCATGCCGTCGGAGCCGCACACGCCTTCGCGGCAGGAACGACGGTAGGAGAAGCCTTCATCCTGCTCTTTGATCAGAGCCAGGACGTCCAGCACCATGAGGTCCTTCCCACCGGTATCGACCTGGAACTCCTGCATGGACGGCAGGCCGTCCTGATCCGGGTTGTAACGATAAACGCTGACTTTCAACATGGTGGTCACCTTTAGTAAGTCCGAACCTTGGGTTCGAACATCGGTACGGTCTTGGGCGCGAAGTTGACTCCACGCTTACTGACCCGCTTTTCACCGGGGAAATAGAGGGTGTGGCACAGCCAGTTCTCGTCGTCACGCTCTTCGAAGTCTTCACGGGCGTGAGCACCACGGGACTCCTTGCGGTTTTCGGCAGCGATGGCGGTCGCTTCGGCCACTTCCAGCAGGTTCTGCAACTCGAGCGCCTCGATACGGGCGGTGTTGAAGCCCTGGCTCTTGTCGTTGATCTTGACCTTGGCGATGCGCTCGCGCAGATCGGCCAGCTCGGCGATGCCCTTCTGCATGTACTCGCCGGTGCGGAACACCCCGAAGTAGTTCTGCATGCAGGTCTGCAGCTGCTTGCGCAGCGTGGCGACGTCGTCGCCAGTGGTCCGCTCATTGACGCCGGACAGACGCTGCAGCGAGGCTTCCAGGTCGCTTTCCGAAGCACCGCGGTGCTCGATGCCGTCCTTGAGCGCCTTCTCCAGATGCAGACCGGCCGCACGACCGAAGACCACCAGGTCCAGCAGCGAGTTGCCACCCAGGCGGTTGGCGCCGTGCACGGACACGCAAGCCACTTCGCCCACGGCGAACAGGCCTTCGATGATTCTGTCGTTGCCGTTGGCGTCCTGAGTGATGGCCTGACCATGAATGTTGGTGGCGATGCCGCCCATCATATAGTGGCAGGTGGGGATCACGGGCACCGGCGCGACGACCGGGTCGACATGGGCGAAGGTCTTGGACAGTTCGCAGATGCCGGGCAGACGGCTGTGCAGCACGTCTTCACCTAGGTGGTCCAGCTTCAGCAGCACGTGGTCGCCATCCGGACCGCAACCGTTGCCGGCCAGCACTTCCTTGACCATGGAACGGGCGACCACGTCGCGACCGGCCAGGTCCTTGGCGTTGGGCGCATAGCGCTCCATGAAGCGCTCGCCGTGCTTGTTGATCAGATAGCCACCCTCACCACGGCAACCCTCGGTGACCAGCACCCCGGCGCCGGCGATGCCGGTGGGGTGGAACTGCCACATCTCGATGTCCTGCACCGGCACACCGGCGCGCAGCGCCATGCCGACGCCGTCACCGGTGTTGATCAGGGCGTTGGTGGTGGAGGCATAGATACGGCCCGCACCGCCAGTGGCCAGTACGGTGGCCTTGGCCTTGACGTAGACGGTCTCGCCGGTCTCGATGCAGATGGCGATGACCCCGACGATGACGCCGTCCTGGTTCTTCACCAGATCCACGGCGTACCACTCGTTGAGGAATACCGTGTTGTTCTTCAGGTTGCCCTGATAGAGGGTGTGCAGCAGGGCGTGACCGGTACGGTCGGCCGCGGCGCAGGTCCGCGCGGCCTGGCCGCCCTTGCCGTAGTCCTTGGACTGGCCGCCGAAGGGCCGCTGATAGATGCGGCCCTGCTCGGTGCGGGAGAACGGCAGACCCATGTGCTCGAGTTCGAAGACCGCTTCCGGGCCTACGGAGCACATGTACTCGATGGCGTCCTGGTCACCGATGTAGTCCGACCCCTTGACGGTGTCGTACATGTGCCAGCGCCAGTCATCGTTCGGGTCGGCCGAGGCGATGGCGCAGGTGATGCCGCCCTGGGCGGACACGGTATGGGAACGGGTCGGGAAGACCTTGGTGATCACCGCGGTCTTGTGACCGGACTGGGCCAGTTGCAGCGCTGCGCGCATACCGGCGCCGCCGCCACCTACGATGATGGCATCAAACGAGATATGACGAATTGTGGACATAGATCAAACACCCCAGAAGATCTGCACGCCCCAGACGAAGAACGCGAACATCGCGAACCCGCATACCGCCTGGAACAGGAAACGCACGGCGGTAGCGCCCTTGCCGATAGCCATGGTGGTCAGGTAGTCGGTGGAGATGGTCCACATACCAACCCAGGCATGAACGCAGACGGACACCAGCGCCAGCAGGCTGAAGATGCGCATCAGGGTGTGGGAGAACAGGCCGTGCCATTGCTCGAAGGTGAGCCCTGGATGAAGGATCAGGTAGCCGATGATAAAGAGGAAGTAGACCGCAAGGACGACTGCCGAGACCCGTTGAGCCATCCAGTCGTAGAGACCGGAACGCGAAAGATTGGTGACGTTGGTTACCATACCCAAACCCCTGCCAGAATGATCAGAACTGCGGAAATGACCAGCACAAGCTGCGCACCCAGCTTGCCGCCCTGCAGGGTTTCGCCGGCGCCACCATCCATGATCAGGTGCCGAATGCCGGCGACCAGGTGGTAGAGCAATGCAGACAGCAGACCCCAGATCACGAGCTTGACCAGCGGATAGGCCAGAAAAGCTTTCACTTGGCCGAAGCCTTCCGGACTGCCCAGGGACAGGTGCAGGCCATAAAGCATGACTGCAATGCCGAGGAACAGGATGACGCCGGAGATACGGTGAAGAATCGAGGTATAAGCTGTGATAGGTAGTTTGATGGTCCTGAGATCTAGGTTTACAGGTCGTTTGCTATTCACGGCTTCTTTCACACTGAGGGCCCAATTGCGGTCGGGCTAGTTATAGGAGATTCCACATCTGCTACACGCTTCCTGTTGGAAGCGTCTCGACCGCTCGGCATCAGCTCGCCGACCCGGTACGGTCGGGCGAGAATTATAGACAGTTAGCCTACTCATGACAAACGCGGATGCCCGATTCCGACGTCGCCAGCTGATATTCAGAAGCCTGCGTGTTAAGGTCTTTTCGCCGCACAATCCGCCCAGAAAGAGCCTTTAGGGTGATATTTTCGTAAATTGACTTTCAAATTTATCCCTCTATAGTGGGCGAGGCCCTGAGTGGAGGGTTTATTGATGATTTCAAAGCAAAATAAGGAGGCCTAATGGCTGACAAGAAAGCGCAGTTGATCATCTCGGGAGCGGATCCGGTTGACCTGCCCGTTATGTCCGGCACCCTTGGCCCGGACGTGATCGATGTTCGCAACCTCACCTCCACTGGTGTGTTCACCTTTGACCCGGGCTTCATGTCCACTGCCTCGTGCGAGTCCAAGATCACCTATATCGATGGTGACAAGGGCATCCTGCTGCACCGGGGCTACCCGATCGAGCAACTGGCGGAGAAATCCGACTATCTCGAGACCTGTTACCTGCTGCTCAAGGGTGAATTGCCGAACGCGCAAGAAAAGGCGCAGTTCGTTGACACCATCAAGAACCACACCATGGTTCACGAGCAACTGAAGAACTTCTTCAACGGCTTCCGCCGCGATGCGCACCCCATGGCGATCATGTGCGGTGTGGTCGGCGCCCTCTCGGCCTTCTACCACGACTCCCTGGACATCACCGATCCGCAGCACCGCGAGATTTCGGCGATGCGCCTGATCGCCAAGATGCCGACCCTGGCAGCCATGGTGCACAAGTACTCCATGGGTCAGCCGATGATGTATCCCCGCAACAACCTGGGATACGCGGAAAACTTCCTGCACATGATGTTCAACACCCCGTGCGAGGAAAAGCCGATCAGCCCGGTGCTGGCCCGCGCCATGGATCGCATCTTCATCCTGCATGCCGACCATGAGCAGAACGCCTCCACCTCCACCGTCCGCCTGGCCGGTTCGTCGGGCGCCAACCCCTTCGCCTGTATCGCTGCCGGTATCGCCGCCCTCTGGGGCCCGGCGCACGGTGGCGCGAACGAAGCGGTACTGAAGATGCTGGACGAGATCGGCGATGTGGCCAACATCGACAAGTTCGTGGCCAAGGCCAAGGACAAGAACGATCCGTTCAAGCTGATGGGCTTCGGCCATCGCGTCTACAAGAACTTCGATCCGCGCGCCACGGTAATGAAGCAGACCTGCGACGAGGTCCTGGCCGAGCTCGGCATCAACGATCCGCAGCTGGAACTGGCCATGCGCCTCGAAGAACTGGCTCGCAAGGACCCCTACTTCGTCGAGCGCAACCTCTACCCGAACGTGGACTTCTACTCCGGCATCATCCTCAAGGCGATCGGTATCCCGACCAGCATGTTCACCGTGATCTTCGCCATGGCGCGGACCGTCGGCTGGATCTCGCACTGGCAGGAAATGCTGTCCGGTCCCTACAAGATCGGCCGGCCGCGCCAGCTGTACACCGGCGTTGCCCAACGCGACATCTCGGACGATCGCGGCTGATCGATCCGCCAGTAAGAACCCCGCTTTGGCGGGGTTTTTTTATGCCTGTAGCACTTGATCGAAGTCGGGCACGAGAAACGTCAGGCATGAAAAAGCCCGCACTAGGCGGGCTTTTTCGAGTCTGGATCAGGCAGCTTACTTGGCCTGAGCTTCGACTTCGGCTTCTACGCGACGGTTGACAGCGCGGCCGGCTTCGGTGGCGTTGTCAGCAACCGGGCGGGATTCGCCGTAACCAACAGCATTCACGCGGCCGCCCTGCACGCCGTACTGGTTAACCAGGACGTTACGCACGGCGTTGGCACGACGCTCGGACAGCTTCTGGTTGTAGGCGTCGGTGCCGACGGAGTCGGTGTGGCCTTCAACGGTGGTCGAGGTCTGCGGGTACTGCTGCATGAAATCAGCCAGGTTCTTGATGTCGGCATAGCTGTTGGGCTTGACCACGGCCTTGTCGAAATCGAATTTCACGTCCAGCTCGACGCGAACGGTTTCGGCAGCAGCCGGGCAGCCGGTAGCGTCAACGGTGACGTTGGCCGGGGTGTTCGGGCACTTGTCGACGTTGTCGCAGACGCCGTCGTTGTCGGAATCGGTGCAGACGTCAGCAACGGGGGCCGGAGCCGGAGCCGGAGCGACTTCTTTCTTGGTGGAACCACCGAAGTTCAGACCAACACCTACAGCAGCGCTCCACTCGGTGTCGCCGTAGTCGATGTTGTAGTTAGCTTGCACGCCGGTACGGGCATACAGGTTCTC
This sequence comes from Pseudomonas sp. SORGH_AS_0199, assembly GCF_031453735.1. Lineage (NCBI taxonomy): Bacteria > Pseudomonadati > Pseudomonadota > Gammaproteobacteria > Pseudomonadales > Pseudomonadaceae > Pseudomonas > Pseudomonas sp. SORGH_AS_0199. The sequence continues at coordinate 2,148,723 of NZ_JAVJAE010000001.1, read as the reverse complement.
GGTGAAGTAGTACTTCAGGCCGGCACCCAGGTTGGCGTAGGTGGAGCGATCACGACCACCTTCGTTGATGTCGCGGTTGCTGATGGACTGGTGAGCGAAGCCACCGGACACGTACGGACGCAGGCCGACGCCGGGCTGACCGAAGTGGTAGTAGGCATCCAGAGCGGCCAGGCTGCCCTTGATGTTCTTGTGACCCAGGTCGTGGTCGCCACGGGCGTTGTGGTACTCACCGTAGGACAACGCCAGCTCAACGTCATCGGTCAGGAAGTAGCCAACGGAACCGCCGTACAGGTCAGCATTGGTCATGTTGCGCTGGCTGTCGGTGAACAGACGGCTGCCGAACAGCTCGGTCTCGACGGCGCCTTGACCTTGTGCCAGGGCGCTCAGCGAGGCGCTTGCCAGCAGGGAGCCGATAACGACGCCCAAGGTGCTCTTCAGTTTCATCCTTTGTATCCCCATTTTAGTGGTACTAATTCCGGCAATCTCCGGAGGCTTCGACAACAAGTTTTCGTGAAGTTCAAAAACTTACGACCGACACATCCGGTCAGCCCTCAACTTCAGCTGCGAACTTGTCACGCAGTTTGTCGAGTGCCCGCTTGTACCGCATCTTGGTGGCGCTGAGGCCCATGTGCATGATGTCGGCGATCTCCTGGAACTCCAGCTCGGCGACGAAGCGCAGCACCAGAATTTCCCGATCGACCTGACCCACATGGACCAGCCAGCGATCCATCCCTCCCTTCTCTTGCAGCTTCGGCGCCCGTTCCTCGGAGGCTTCCTCCATCGGATCCAGACTTAATGCCTCTACCAGCCGCCGCTTGCGACGTTCCTTGCGGTACTGAGTGATGCACTCGTTGTAGGTGATGCTGTACAGCCAGGTCTTGAATTTCGATTTCCCCTCGAAATTCTTCAAACCGTAAAGCACCTTCAGCATGATCTCCTGGCAGACATCGTCTGCATCCCGGTCGTTCCCCAGGTAGCGGGCGCAGACGTTGAACAGGGTGCGCTGATAACGGCGCATCAGTTCTTCGTAGGCTCGCGTCACGTGGAAGAGTTCACCATGCGCGCGCTGGACCAGCTCTTCATCACTGAGCGTAGTCGGGTCGTAGGCATGAGGGGCAGGCTTGTTCAAGACGGAGTTGGCTACCAAAAAGTGGCGGGCATGATAGCCATCTCCGCGGCGCCTGTCAGCGGCTGCGCACCTGAGCCTCCAGTAATAGACGGTTCGGAACCGAAACGATATCGCCCTCCTCGGTCATGATGAGGGTCTTGGCGGTCCCGATTTCCTCGATCTCGCCTTCGACGTCCGCCAGGGTCACCCACTGGCCGACTTCGTAGAGTTCGCGCACATAGATGCCGGCCAGAATCTGCGACACCAGCCCCCGGCTGCCCAGACCCAGGGCCAGGGCGGCGGCCAGGGCAAAGGCGGTCAGCACGATGGCGATGACTAGGTTCAGCAGCTCGGTCTTGATCTCCAGCTGACCGACCGCGACCGAAATCGAAATGATGATGACCAGGCCCTGGGCCAGGCGCCCCAGCCCCGCGGCGTAATCCAGGCCGACACCCTCGGCGGCGCCGTGGACCAGGCCACTGACCAGTTGCGCCAGCAGCACGCCAACGATGAGCACCAGGGCGGCACCAAAGATCTTGGGTACATAGAGCGCCATGACGTCCAGGGTGGAGGACACGCGCTGCAGGCCCAGGGATTCGGCGGCCGACACTAGGAACACCAGCAGGACAAACCAATAGACAATCCGGCCGATCAGGGTGGTGACCGGGATGCGGATGCCGATCTTGGCCAGCTGTTTGGTCACACCGGCACCGGCAAGGATGCGATCCAGGCCGAGTTTGGCGAGTACCTTCGACAGCACGGTATCGAGAATCTTGGCGACGGCGAAGCCGGCGAGGATCACCACCAGGGCGCCAAAGACGTTGGGAATGAAACCGGCCACCTTGCTCCACAGGGTGGTCATGGCGGACAACAGACTCTGGGTCCAGATATCGAATTCCATCTACTTCAGGATCTCCGGGGAAGATTCGCTACGCCGGGTGCGACGTGAGCGCGGCTTCAGATGAGGGGCACCGTTGCCCAGCGCCAGCAGCAGCACCGATACCCAGTGCCGCCCGATCAGATCGAACAGCGCACCCGCGCCCACCTGGCGGTTGGCGGTCTTGAGCACCCGGTGCAAGCGCGCCTGGTCATCGCCCTCCTCGTCCTGAGCGTTGGCCGGGGTATTAAGGAGCGCCTTGAGGGACGCTTCGAAAGGATCGTGCATAAGCACCTCGCTGGTCGTTTCCTCTTGACGCAACGAGGTGGAGGCGGGTCACAGCCAGCGCAGTCGGCGAAACAGCCAGACCTGGAAGATCGACACCGCCGCGATCAGCAGGCAGGCGGCCACGAAGCCGAAGGGAGACGACGAACCCGGCAGGCCGCCCATGTTCATTCCCAGCAGACCGGTGATGAAGCTGATGGGCAGGAAGAAACCGGTGATGATGGCCAGCAGATAGAGGGTGCGATTGGTCTTTTCCGTGGTCGCCCGCTGTTCGGCGTCCTGCAGCAGCGCCACCCGCTCGCGCATTACCTCGAGTTCTTCCAGGTTGCGCACCAGGCTGTTGTGCAATTCGCTCCAGTACCCCTGACTGGCCGCCTCGACGAACCAGGCGGGCTTGCCACGGGCCAGATCGCCATAGATGTCGCGCTGCGGGGCCAGGTAACGGCGCAACCCGGTCGCGCGACGCCTGAGGGTGAGCACCTGGGCATGGTCGGGCAGGCTGTTCTCATCCTGGTCGACCTGCTCTTCGAGGCCATCGAGCTGGTCGGACAGGCCGCGCACCAGGTCATCGACCCGGCTGGTCATGTAGCTGGCGAGATAGAGCACCAGTTCCTCGGCGCTCTGGGCGCCGATGCCCGCTTCCAGGTCTTCCTGGACTTCGGCGGCAGCCTTCATGGGTCTCATGCGCAGCGAGATCACCCGGCGTTTGTCGACGAATACCCGCAGCGACACCATGTCTTCGGGCACGGCGCCAGGATTGAGGTTCACCCCGCGCAGGAACAGCAGCAGGCTGTCGTCGGGCTGATTGACCAGCCGCGGGCGGGTCGCCTCTTCCAGCAGCAGGTCGCAGGCGAATTCGCTCAGGCCGCTGGATTGCCGGAGCCAGGCCTGGGCTTCGGGAACGCTGCGATCCCAGTGCAGCCAGAGCACCTCGCCGGGGCCCGGCTCGGCCTCGGCCAGCTCCCGACGACTCAGGCGTCTTCCGCCGCCACGGCCATCGAGGAGATAGCCATAGATGAGACCCTGTTCCACATCACTGTCGTACTGCTGCATCTGACGTCTCTTGCAGGGATTGCGACCGCTTCCGGTCAAGCGCTCCGGCAAAGGCGGCCCTGGACAGGGCGCAGGCGCCACCTTCGTGGGGAATGAGGGAATTAATCCTGGAAAGGCTCACCCCGCCTGCCAGGCGGGGTGAGTCCTGGGATCAGGCGTTGCCTTCAGCCAGGAAGAACCAGGTGTCGAGCACGGAATCAGGGTTGAGCGAGACGCTCTCGATGCCCTGCTCCATCAGCCACTTGGCCAGGTCCGGGTGATCCGAGGGCCCCTGACCGCAGATGCCGATGTACTTACCAGCCCGGTTGCAGGCGGCGATGGCATTGGCCAGCAGCTTCTTGACCGCCGGATTACGCTCGTCGAACAGGTGGGCGATGATGCCGGAGGTCGCGATCCAGGCCCAGGGTGAGCTGGGTCAGGTCGTTGGAGCCGATGGAGAAGCCGTCGAAGTGCTCGAGGAACTCGTCCGCCAGCAGGGCGTTGGAGGGCAGCTCGCACATCATGATCACGCGCAGGTCGTTCTCGCCGCGCTTGAGGCCGTTCTCGCCGAGCAACTCGACCACCCGTGCCGCCTCGTCCAGGGTGCGCACGAAGGGCACCATGAGCTCGACGTTGGTCAGGCCCATCTCTTCGCGCACCTTCTTCATGGCGCGACATTCCAGCTCGAAGCAGTCGCGGAAGTTCTCGCTGATGTAGCGGGAGGCACCGCGGAAGCCCAGCATGGGGTTCTCTTCCTCGGGTTCGTAGAGCTTGCCGCCGATCAGGTTGGCGTACTCGTTGGACTTGAAGTCCGACAGGCGCACGATGACCTTTTTCGGCCAGAAGGCGGCAGCCAGGGTGGCGACCCCTTCCACCAGCTTCTCGACATAGAAGCCGACCGGATCCGAATAGCCGGCGATACGCTTGTCGACGCTTTCCTTCACCTCGAAGGGCAGGCTGTCGTAGTTCAGCAGCGCCTTGGGATGCACGCCGATCATTCGATTGATGATGAATTCGAGGCGCGCCAGACCCACGCCGGCGTTGGGCAGCTGGGCGAAATCGAAGGCACGGTCGGGGTTGCCGACGTTCATCATGATCTTGAACGGCAACTCGGGCATAGCATCCACCGAGCTCTTGCGGATGTCGAAGTCCAGCTCGCCTTCGTAGATCAGGCCGGTATCGCCCTCGGCGCAGGAGACGGTGACGGTCTGGCCTTCCTTGAGCAGGCTGGTGGCATTGCCGCAGCCGACCACCGCCGGGATACCCAGCTCGCGGGCGATGATGGCGGCGTGGCAGGTACGACCGCCCCGGTTGGTGACGATGGCGCTGGCGCGCTTCATCACCGGCTCCCAGTCGGGGTCGGTCATGTCCGAAACCAGGACATCGCCGGGCTGGACGCGATCCATCTCGCTGACGTCGCGGATGATCTTGACCTTGCCGGCGCCGATGCGCTGGCCGATGGCACGGCCTTCCACCAGCACCTGGCCCTTGTCCTTGAGCAGGTAGCGCTCCATGACGGTGGCGCTGGCCCGGCTCTTCACGGTTTCAGGACGGGCCTGGACGATGTAGAGCTTGCCGTCGTCGCCGTCCTTGGCCCACTCGATGTCCATCGGCCGTCCATAGTGGCGCTCGATGATCAGCGCCTGCTTGGACAGTTCGGTGACCTCGGCGTCGGTGATCGAGAAACGCGCGCGATCCGCGGGCTCGACATCGACGGTACGGACCGAGCGGCCGGCCTTGGCTTCTTCGCCATAGACCATCTTGATCGCCTTGCTGCCCAGGTTGCGTCTGAGGATGGCCGGGCGACCGGCTTCCAGGGTGGGCTTGTGGACATAGAATTCGTCCGGGTTCACCGCGCCTTGCACCACGGTCTCGCCCAGGCCATAGGCGGCGGTGACGAAGACCGCATCGCGGAAGCCGGATTCGGTATCCAGGGTGAAGAGCACGCCGGCGGCGCCGGTTTCCGAACGCACCATGCGCTGCACGCCGGCGGACAGGGCGACCAGCTTGTGATCGAAGCCCTGGTGGACGCGGTAGGCGATGGCGCGGTCATTGAAGAGGGAGGCGAAGACTTCCTTGGCCGCGCGAATGACGTTGTCGACGCCGCGGATGTTGAGGAAGGTTTCCTGCTGGCCGGCAAAGGAGGCATCCGGCAGGTCTTCGGCGGTCGCCGAAGAGCGCACGGCCACGGCGAGATTGGGGTTGCCTGCCGAGATCTCGGCGAAGGCCCGGCGAATCTCGGCGTCCAGGCGCTCGGGGAAGGGTGCATCCATGACCCACTGGCGGATCTGGGCGCCAGTCTTGGCCAGGGCGACGACGTCGTCGACATCCAGGGCATCGAGGGCGGCGTGGATACGCTCGTTCAGCCCGCTCTGCTCAAGGAAATCGCGATAGGCCTGGGCCGTGGTGGCGAACCCGCCCGGCACGGAGACGCCCGCGTTGGCCAGGTTGGCGATCATCTCGCCGAGAGATGCGTTCTTGCCGCCCACGCGCTCGACGTCGTGTACGCCAAGCTGCTCCAGTGAAATTACATACTCGTCCAAGGTCTTCTCTCCATCTTGTGTCTTTGTGGGAAAGCAGTACGCCTCGGCGCCCGCCCCATGGACAGTGGACGGCGGTAGGTTACAGTGCAGCGATCCCTGCCCCGTACGCCACCAGGACGTCCCTCCATGCAACGAACCGCCTTTTTCATTTCCGACGGTACCGGCATCACGGCCGAAACCCTCGGTCAGAGCCTCCTGGCCCAGTTCGGGGACATCACCTTCAGAAAGATCACGCGCCCCTACGTGGATACGCTGGACAAGGCCAGGGCGATGGTACAGCAGATCAATGCCGCCGCCGTCCAGGACGGTGCGCGACCCATCATCTTCGATACCATCGTCAACCGTGACATCCGGGCCATTCTGGACCAGTCGAACGGGTTCATGATCGACATCTTCTCCACGTTTTTATCCCCGCTCGAACGGGAACTTTCCGCCGAATCTTCGTATTCGGTAGGGAAGTCACATTCGATCATGCACAATAGTCACTACATGGAGCGGATCGAGGCCGTCAATTTCGCACTCGAAAACGACGACGGCGCCCGCACGACCCACTATGCGCAGGCCGATCTGATCCTGGTGGGGGTCTCGCGCTGCGGCAAGACACCGACCTGCCTCTACATGGCGCTGCAATATGGCATCCGCGCGGCGAACTATCCGCTGACCGAAGAGGACATGGAGCGCCTGCAGTTGCCCGCCTCGCTCAAGACCTACAAGGACAAGCTGTTCGGGCTGACCATCGACGCCGAGCGCCTGGCGGCGATCCGCCACGAGCGCCGGCCCAACAGTCGCTATGCGAGCTTCGCCCAGTGCGAATTCGAACTGCGCGAGGTGGAGAGTCTGTTCCGTCGCGAGAACATCTCCTTCATCAACACCACGCATTTTTCCGTGGAGGAGATTTCGGCGAAGATTCTGGTGGAGAAAGGCGTGGAAAGACGGTTTAAATAGCCGACCACCCTCCTCTTCAGCGCCTGCGTGGCGCGCCAGGCGACCGCCATGAACCTCGTCGATGCCCTGCTGTTCTTTCCGGTCGCCCTGCTCATCGCCCTGACCCCCGGCCCCAACAACTTCTGCTCGCTCGGCAATGGCATCCGCCATGGCGCGGTGACCGCGGGCTTGGCAGCCCTAGGTCGCGATGTGGCCTTCGTGATCTTCCTGGTGATCTCGGCGGTGGGCCTGGGCGCCATGCTGCTGGCTTCGGAGACGGCCTTCACCGTCATCAAGTGGATCGGCGCGCTCTACCTGCTCTACCTCGGCGTGAAGAGCTGGCGCAGCCGGGCCTTCGACGGCCTGGACCTGACCGAGACCGGGGCGGCCCAACCGCGGGCGCTGCACCGGCTGATGCTGCAGGAATTCCTCATCGGCATCAGCAATCCCAAGGCGATCCTGCTGTTCGCCGCGGTCTTTCCGCAGTTCATCGACCCCAGCCAGCCGACGACCCAGCAATTCGTCTACCTGGGTGGCACCCATCTGTTCGCGGAAATGGTCGCGGCTTTCATCTATGGTCTGTTCGGCCGGCAGATCCGCCGCTTCATCCGCGGACCCCGCGGGGTCCGCCGCCTCAACCAGGCTACCGGGGCCTTCTTTGCCGGCGCAGGCGGTCTGTTGCTGACCGCCCACCGCTGATTCAGGACGACACCAGCCCGGACTGGGCGGCGCCCAGCCTGGCCAGGGCCGCTTCGATCGCCGACCAGGGCTGCTGCCTGGGCGCTACCGGCTTGTCCACGGCTGCCTGGCGAGCGGTCCGCACCAGAGCGTTGAATTCGGCTGTCAGAGCAGCGGCCTGGGCCGTGTCCGCACCCCCGGTAAAGACCACGGGCGACAGCCAGAGGCGCTCCTTCAGGCGTTCGCCGATCTGGTAGGCGAATTGCATCCGCCGCTGCTGGCCGATCTGCCCGGCCTCGGTGTCTTCGACCAGGCCCAGCGACAGCGTCTTGTAGGCCGGCAGCCGATCGAGCAGACCCTGCTGGGCCTGGACCGAACGCGGCCAGTCGACATGCAGCCCCTCCACCGGCAGAGCGGTAGCCAGGCCCAGGTTGTCGATCAGCTCACCGTGACGCACGCCCAGCAGCTTCTTCAGCGGCTCGCGCTGCAGCAGGTTGTAGGCCCTTTCGAAGGCGGTACGCCAGGCCAGCGGCAGCTCCAGCGCCAGCAGCGGCTCGTCGAGCTGGATCCATTCCACGCCCTGGGCGGCCAACCGCGCGAAGATCTCGCCGTAGACCGGCAGCAGCGACTCCAGCAGCTCGAGGCGGTCGAAGGCGGGATCGAGTGCGCGACCAAGCCACAGATAGCTCAGCGGCCCGAGGATTATCGGCTTGACGGCCAGACCGAGCGCCTGGGCCTCGGCGACCTCATCGAAAAGCTGTTCCCAGCCGATGGCAAAGGACTGGTCCGAGGTGAATACGGGAACCTGACAGGTGCCGGCGAACCCGTGATCGTCCGCCGGCTCGACATGGGCGGCAGCGCCTACCAGACAGGAGTGCGCCAGCACCCGATCGCCCCAGCCAAAGTCGCCTACCGTGAGCCACTCACAACCCGCAGCCTGCTGGGCACGCCACGCCTGCCGACGCTGCTCGCGTCCCTGGGCGATCAGGGCGGCGCGGTCGCAATTGTCGAGAGACGCCAGGGACGCGTCACCCTGTTGCTCGCTGCGCGCGGAACCCTGGGAATGAACCTTGACCATTGCACACCTCCACCTGACAGGCTGGAGATTGTCTTCTCGCGCGACGCATGAAACAAACTCAGGTTTCTTGTGATGAACTCAAGTTTCTTTCATACACCCGATCAGGGCTTGAAGCGCGCCATGCTGTAGACGTCGGTGAACACCCCATCGCGCAGGGCATAGCGCCGCAGCAGACCTTCTTCTTCGAAACCGAGCTTGCGATAGAGCGCCAGGGCCGGCTCGTTGTCGCTGAAAACCGTCAGCTCCACCCGTTGCAGATTCATCCAGTTGTCAGCGAGGTCGAGCAGCGCCGTCAGCAGCTGGGTGCCTATGCCCTGCCCCTGGCAATCCCGGGCCACGCCCATACCGATGGCACCACAATGCTGGCGGCGAATGCGCGGCTGCTGTTCGAGACTGGCGCTGCCCACCACCCGCCCCTGCTGCAGGGCGACCAGCGTCACCCGGCCTTCGCGCTCGGCGCTCTGCCGCTGCCGCCATTGCTCGGCGGTCTGATAAGGCAATTGCAGCACCTGTCGCGCCACTACCGGATCGCCATAAAGGGCGGCCAGGCCCTCGGCGTGACGATCGGCATAGCGTTCCAGATGGACGAGCGAGCTGGACATGGGTGGCACTCCTTCGCGGAAGTCCGCAGCTTCGCCCAGGTCCGGGGGATCGGACAAGGGCGAAGCGTACGAGTCACGCGCCGGTTACAGCGTCCACTTCAGGCTAAGCATGACGTTGCGAGGATCGCCGTAGGTGCCGAAACCCGTGCCGCTGGGAATGCCCTGCCAATACTTCTCGTCGAAGATGTTGTTGAAGTTGACCCGGCCATCCCAGTGGTCGTTGAAGCGGTAGCCCGCCATCAGGCCGACCACGGAATAGCCGTCCTGCTTGGCCTCGCCATTACCCACCCGCTTGAAGGTCTCGCTCTGCGCCAGCACATCGGCGCCGATGCGCCATTTGCTCAGATCCCCGGTCAGTTGATAGCTGGTGGCAGCCTTGAACAGATGCTTGGGCTGCTCCGGAGCGAAGCGGCGGTCTTCGTAGACCAGATCCTTGGTGTACTCGCTCAGCACCAGGGTATAGGCCGCCGATGCCTGCCAGTTGGGCGCCAGTTGCCCGGAGATCTCCGCATCGATGCCACGGCTGCGCACTTCGCCGGCAGTGTCGTAGCAGGTACGGCTCTGCCGGGTGCACTCGATCGGCTGGGGGGACAGCTCATAGGCGCGGCCCTCCTGAATGGTCTCGAAGAGCGCTACGGAGGCATTCAGGGCACCGTCGAAATAGGCGCCCTTCAGGCCAATCTCGTAGCTCTTGCCCGTCATGGGCGCGAGCACGGAGTTACCGGTGTTCTGCTGGCTCTGCGGTTTGAAGATATCGGTGTAGCTGGCGTAGACCGAATAGGTGTCGTTCAGGTCGTAGATGATGCCGGCATAGGGCGTAAATTCACGCGTGGCCTTGTAGTCGTCATCGCTGTAGAGGTTGTCGAAGTCATACCAGCTGACCCGGCCGCCGACGATGACGTGCAGCGGGTCTATGGGGTTGAAACGCGCCGCCGCGTAGATCGCTTCTTCGGTCGTGGTGTTCTTGCTGGCATAGGGCGTCAGGCTGTCCTTGGCCGGCTTGGGAATGCTGCTGGGGCGGAAGTTGTAGATATCGATCGGTGTAGCACCCGAGTAGCCGCCACGCTGATAGAACTTCTCCTGACGGCGACTCACCCCGGCCATCAATTCGTGCTCGCGGCCCAGCAACTGGAAGGGACCGCTGACCGAGGCGTCGATGTTGAGCTGGTCGGAATCGGTACGGTAGGCGCCGGAAGCGGTACCGAGATCGGCCACCGTGTTGTAGGCGTAGTTGTTGCTCGGCAGGGTGGTGACGTAGTTGGAATAGGTATCCGAATTCGCCCAGACCTGCTGCGCCGCCAGCTTGGCCTTCCAGCCGTTGTCGAAGGTGTGGGTGATGTCGGAGAACAGGGTGTAGTTGTCCTGATCCCAGTAAGCCCAGTCGCCGCTAAGGAAGGTAGAGCGCGACAGGTGCAGGTTTTCCCCATTGGGACCGCTGGGCAGGCTGCCCCAATCGGAGGTCTTGTCCTCGCGCTGCTTGGACGCGCCGATGGTCCAGGTGGTGGCGTCGCTGAGATCCGCTTCGAGGACGCCATAGAAGGTCTGGCGCTTGCGCTCGCGCACGTCCTGGAAACTGTGGCCGTCCTCGTAGGCGGCCACGGCGCGACCGCGCAGGGTGCCGGCTTCGTTGAGCTTGTTGGAGGCGTCGACCTCGGTACGGTAGCGGTCCCAGCTGCCGGCGCTGGTGGTGACGCTGACCTGGGGGAAGGCGGTCGGGCGCTTGCGCACCAGATTCAGGGTGGCCGAAGGATCGCCGGCGCCGGTCATCAGGCCGGTGGCGCCGCGAACCACCTCGACGCGGTCGTAGATGGACAGATCGGCCGAGGACAGGGTGTCGAGGGTAAAGGTCCCGGCCGTGGTGGGCAGGCCGTCGTACATGATGTTGTCGATGCGGAAGCCACGGGAGAGGAATTCCTGACGGTCGCCGCCGAACTTGTTCAGCGTCACTCCAGGGGCGTATCTGACCACATCATTGAGATCGGTCATGCCCTGGTCTTCCATGCGCTGCCGGGTGATGACACTCACCGACTGGGGCGTCTCCCGGATCGACAGGGGCAGGCCGGTGGAGGTGCTCATGGCGCCGGTGGTGTAGGAGCGTGTTCCTTCGGTGGTCGTCCGGCCGGTCAGGGAGCCATCGTCCGCGCTGATGGTGGTGGCCTCTAGCGCCACGCTGCCGGTCGCCGCCTGGGTGGCCACCGGGGCGACGGTCGCGACCGAGCCGCTGACCGAGGCCGCAAGGCCACTGCCCGCCAGCAGGCGCTGCAGGGCGACATCCGGCTCCATCCGCCCCGCCAGTGCCGGTGCTCGCTTGCCCACCAGGGCAGCAGGATCGTAATTCACCTGGAAACCGCTCGCGCGCGCGAAGCTCTGCAAGGCATCGGCCAGCGGCTGCGCCGGTTGCGACAGCGCCACGGGAGCGGCCTGGGCGAGGGTCGCCACGCCCAGGGAGACGGAAAGCGCGATGAGACGAAGGGAGAAGAGCTGCATGTCGTTGGTCGTCCTCTAGGGAAACACCGACCCGTCCGTACCCCACGTAAGGACTCGCTGGAGGCTTTCCAGGGACCGGTATCCATTGCCGTCTTGCGCGGCGGAACGCAGGCTATGCAACCTGGATGCATCTGTAAATGCAAATTAATATCATAAGCGAACGCAAATCAGCCGATTCCGCTCCGGAAACGCTCAAGGACGCGCCTCTGCCGGTGTCAGCCTTCCATCGCCCTGTCCTGACTATTTTCGAGGAAATGTTTCAAGGAAACAGGGACTGACCTGCCTACCTTGCGCGGCAGTGGGCAAAGCTGTTGCGCGAGCGGTGGCCTATCGCTGTGGTGAAGGCGGAATTGGAAATAGAGGGCTGGGGAAACTACAGACGGCGGTGGGCCGGTTCAAACCAGCCGCCTGGAGCCACCCACTCCCTCATCGTGAAAGCGCTGGGCGATGGCGCAGATCTGCGGCTCGATGGCCAGGAAGGCGTCGAGCACCAGGGGATCGAAGGTGCTGCCGCGCATCTCGCGCATCATCTGCAGCGAATCCGCATGGCTGAACGGCTCCTTGTAGCAGCGCCGGCTGATCAGGGCGTCGTAGATATCGGCCACCGCCATGATCCGCCCCGCCAGCGGGATGCCGGTACCGGACAATCCGTTGGGATAGCCGCTGCCATCCCACTTCTCGTGGTGGGTGCTGGCGATCTCGGCGGCCAGGGCGAGAAAGTTGTCATCCTCCAGATGGCTGGCCGTGCTGAGGATGATCTGCCGACCGAATTCGGCATGCCGCTGCATCACCTGCATCTCCTCCGGGGTCAGCCGGCCGGGCTTGAGCAGGATGGCATCCGGCACGCCGACCTTGCCGATATCGTGCAGGGGCGCGGACAGGAACAGCAGCTTGATGTAATCGGGCGTGAGTTGCTCCGGCGCGTGGCCGGACAGCCGCAACTGCTCGGCGATGGCGCGAACGTAGTACTGGGTGCGCTTGATATGGGCACCGGTTTCGGGATCGCGGGTTTCGGCGACCGCCGCCATGGACTCGATGGTGACCTGCCGCGAGCGTTCCAGCTGCCGGCGCCAGCGCTCTTCGTGCTGACGCGCCAGGATGATCCGGGTGATCAGCGCCAGCGCCGAGAGCATCGCCACCAGCAGCAGAGGCGCGGCCAGCGGCAGGAAGACGTCATGGCGAACGAACAGCCAGGCGCCCAGCACTTGCGGCAGGACGATCAAGGCGGCCGCCAGCAGGGCGAAGCGACGCTGACTGCGATTGAAGAGAAAGCCAACGGCGAGCAGCAGGCCGCCGGTCAGGCATAGCACCAGTTGCAGCACGCCGGCGAACTGGGGAATCCGTACCAGGGCATCGTCCAGCAGGTCCTGGGTCAGGGCGGCCTGCAGCCTGACACCGGAAAAGATCTGGCCCAGCGCCGTCGTGTGCAGGTCGTTGAAGCCTGCGGCCGAGACGCCGACGAAGACGACCTTGCCCTTGAGGGTGGCCGGCGCCACCGCGCCGCTGAGCACCGCCACTGCCGAGACCTCCGGATAGTGCTCGGCCCCGCTGTGCAGCCGCAGCAGCGCCTGGCCTTCGCGATCGAGTGGCAGCCGGTGATCGCCGAGTCGCAGCATCGGCCCGGCAAGGCCGCTATCCACCACCGCCTCGTTCAGCCCCAGGGCGCGCAGGGTGGCGGCCAGCGCCAGACTCGGATGGAGGATGCCCTGGTGGCTGAGCAGCAGGGGGACGCGCCGCAGGATGCCATCGCTGTCACGCTGGCTGTTGATGAAGCCGCTGAAGCGCGTCTGGCTGGCGATGGGGGCCACGTTGTCCAGCGCGCCGCTGGCTGCGGGCAGCTGAAGGGCGTCGAGGTCGCCGGTGAAGCCGACCCCTGGCCGCAGTCCGCCGGAGACGGGTTGCTGCAGATCGAGAAAGAAGAAACGGGCGCCGACGGCCCCCGTCTGCCCCATGACGTAGCCGAGATAACCGTCATTGTCCTGCAATTCCGCAGGCACTCCGGAAAAGTTCAGGTCCACACCGAAGTCGTCGCGGAAACTCTGCTGCAAGGCCTTGAGCGAGGTCCGGTCCGGCTCGCTGAACAGGACATCCACGGCGATCGCCGCCGGCTCGGCCTCGGCGATGCGGGAGAGCAGCTGAGCGACCCGGTAGCGGGGCCAGGGCCACTGCCCGAGCGCCGCCAGACTCGCCTCGTCGATGCTGACCACCTGGACATCCGTGGCATCCTCGGTGCTGGCCGCAAGGCGACTGAGCTGGTCGTAGGCCAGGCGATCGAGGTACTGCAGCGGCGGCAACTGCGCCAGGGCAGCGAGGCCGAAGGCCAGCGACAGCCCCAGGCTGACCAGGAACATCCAGGGCGCGCGCCGGCGCAGCAGGGTCGCAACGGAGTTCATGCCCGCGAACCTAGAGAATCAGGACTTCGACACGCCGGTTGCGCGGCTCGGATTTGCCGGGACGGGTCGGCACCAGGGGCACGGTATCGCCGAAAAACTCGACATTGATACGCAACTTGGGATCGAGCCGCTGCAGCAGACCGGCCACCTTGCGGGCACGCTGCCCCGAGAGGTCGAGGTTGTAGGAAGGCGCTCCCGAGCCATCCGCATGGCCGAAAACCGAAATCTCCGTGGGGATGCGCTGCCGTGCCGTTTCCAGCACCTCAGGGAGGAGCGCCTTGGACTGCGGCGTGAGCTCCATGCTGTCGGAGAGGAAGTTGAGGATGTAGGTCTTCGGCGGCGACGGCTGAGCCGCCAGCACCTGTCGATGCTGCTGCTCGAAAAGGGGTTGGGCCACCGCCTGCACAGCGGTCGGCGCCTGCCCCGGTGCGCCCACCGTGACCTCGCCGAAGCCCTGGTCGATGGCCTGGCGACCGGCCGAGCTGGTTACCGAAACGGCGCCGACATGGCCGTCTTCATCGGGCATGAGGATGACCCGCGTCTGCGGCGGCGGCGGACTGGCACAGCCGCCCAGCAGCAGCGCGGACAACAGCACGCTCAGCAGCAGACGCCCAGGGGACGCGACAGCGACCATCGCGTTCATTGGGCCTGGACCAGGAAACGGGTGCCGCGCACGCCGATGGTAGCGGTCGGCGTTTCGATCTTGACCGTGTCGGGGGCGACCTTGCCGATCTTGCCGGACGAGTAGATGGCGGAGCCCTTGGTCAGGTACAGCGAGAAGCCATAGCGACTGCGCTTGGGCTCGAAGAGATAGTCACGCAATTGCACATCGGCGTCGCTGCCCAGGGTGAGCAGGGTGCCGTCGAGAAAGACGATGGCGGCGGTGGCATCCGGACCGGCCTGCAGGCGATCGGCCACCTCCAGGGTGGTACCGGCCTGAGCGTCCAGGGTGGCATTCTGGCGCACTACCTTGACGCTGCCCGAGACGCTCTTGATCAGCGCCACATGTGCCTCTTCCGCGGCCGTGACCGGCGCAGACCCCAGCAATTGCAGCCCGAGCAGCGCCAATGCGAACAGTGTTGTCTTCATGCTTTCCTGGTCCCTGGATGGAAGGGCGTGGCCGCCGTGGGGGCGACGGATTGCCGGCAGGACCTCGGATGGAACCTTGAAGCGGCCTGCTGCGCAGCGGTCAGGGCTCCAGACTCGTGAACCCAGTCACCTTCTACCAGATAAACAAGCCAAGCGGCACGCAAAGTAGTACGAATGGCACCTGGCCACTAGTCATGCCATCACGACCCCGCGAGACGAACGGCACCGGCAGCGGTCTAGTGAGCAATCTTTCCAAGGTCACCTTTCATGCAGATCATTCTGGTCCGTCACGGCAAGCCCGATCTATCCAGCAAGGCCCGCTGCACTCCAAGGGAGATGAAGGACTGGGTCGCGCGCTATCAGAAGGCGCCGGTGCCCGCAGGCCAGGAGCCCGCGGAGACGCGGCGGCTGGCGCAAGAGGCGGGTTACGTGGTGAGCAGTCCCCTGAGTCGCTGCGTGCGCTCGCTCGAGTACCTGATGGGGCGCCCCGGCAGCCCGGTGGATGACCGCTATGCCGAAGCCCACCTGCCCTATCTGGAATTGGATACGCCGCGACTGCCGGTCAAGGCCTGGCGCCTGCTGTTCAGATCCGCCTGGTTCCTGGGTTTCGCCGCCCATACCGAGTCCATCGGCAGTTCCTCGGTACGCGCCGGCCAGGCGGCCGATCACCTCATCGAACTGGCCGAACGCCACGGTTCGGTACTGCTGCTGGGGCATGGCATCATGAACGTGCTGATCGCCTGGCAGTTGCGCAAGCGCGGCTGGCGCGGCCCCCTGCACCTGCTGCTCAAGGACTACTGGAAGCCGAGCATCTATCGCAAGGAAAGGCGCTGAGATCGCTCAGCGGTCCGCCCTGGCGCGGGCCTCTTCCAGTTCACGGCGCGCCTCGGCCAGCTTTCGAGTGCGCACCTGGATATTGTCGGCGTCGCCCTTGGCCTGGGCGCTACGCAGATCCCGTTCTCGCTCGGCCACCTCGCGGCTCCGGGCCTGGATGACGTCCAGCCGCTGCTGGCGCAGGCCGGCGTCGGTGCAATGCGCCTGCACCGCGCCGAGTGCCCGCCGCAACCCCGCCAGCCGCCCTGCATCGCCTTGCGCCTGCGCCTGGGCGATCTGCCGCTCCAGCGTCAGGCGCTTCGCCGCGCAGCCGCCGTCGGCCGCCACAGCCAGGCCGGGCAGCAACAGGGTGGTCGCGAACAGCACTGTCCTGGTTCGGTCTTTCATCGGCATTCCTCCGGACATTGAAAGGCGAGCGCTTCCGGGTCGTTTCGCTCAAGCGTCCAGCGACGGCCCGACCAGCGCGGCGAGCTGATCGTAGACGCCGGGCGCTGCCACCAGCAGGGGATTGCCATTGACCAGGCCGTCGTTGCGCAGGAAGGCGTTGTGGCGCCCCCCTGCCTCCTGGATCAGGACCAGGCCCGCCAGGCAGTCCCAGCCATGGATCAGGGTTTCGTAATAGCCGATCAGCCGGCCGGCGGCGACATAGGCCGTCATCAGGGCACCCGAGCCATTGCGGAAGAATTGCCCCCCCTCGGCGAGCAGACCGGTCACGAACGGCAGGAAGTGTTCCTTGCCGCGTCTATGAGTGGTACCCAGCCCGGTCAGGCCCTGGCGGATCCCGGTGGCCCCATGGACGCGCAGCGGCTGGCCGTTGACGAAGGCGCCGTGCCCGCGCAGGCCGTGGAAGAGTTCGTCGTGATTCGGATCCATGATGGCGCCGAGCAAGGGCTCGCCCTCGTGCATCAGGCCGATGGACACGCACCAGTTGTGCAGGCCGTTGAGAAAGGGCGCGGTGCCGTCGATGGGGTCTATGACCCAGAGGTAGGGCGCGGACAGGTCGGTGGCGCCGCCCTCCTCGCCCAGCAGGCCATCCTCCGGAAAGCGCTCGCTCAGGCGTTGGCGGATGAGCTCCTCCAGCGTCTTGTCGGCGATGCTCACCACGTCCTGCAGGTCGCTGCCCTTGTGGTCCACCTGCAGCGCACCGCGCCGGCGATAGAAGTCGAGGCCGAGCTGCGCCGCTTCCCGGGCGATGTCCTGGACAGCGCGGTAGCGTTCGGCGATGGCGGGGGCGATAGCGGTCATGAGCGCTCCTGGAACGGGAAAAGGCGTCAGGGTGCCAGTTCCACCGGTGGAAAAGAATAGTCGCGATCCTGCCCGTCAGCGCCCTTGACGCTGGCCCCGGTCAGACCGCGGCCGTGCACTGGCCAAATTCTGCCGATGTCGGCAAAGGTCCGACTAGAAGCCCCTGGTCATGGCCGTGTCATCTCGGCGGCGCAGGCTGTCGGGTATTGGCACTCAGGACGGCGAAAAGCAGCGACGGACCGCACCAAATCCGCCCGCCGCCGTCAGAACAGTTGAGTGCTCGTTGTACCGGGAGGACGCCATGACCGCACAAACTTCGCTATTCCACGGCAATGGTCAGCTGCAGCAGTTGCGGCGACTGATTCCCAGACAGCATTTCGAAGGTCTGGAACGCCATCTCGAGTTGCTGTCGCAGGAATTTCCGCTCTTCGATCATCCGCCGTTGAGCATCGATTGCGCCGTTGCCGAAACCCTGGAGAACCTTGGCATTCGTGCCTTCCAGTGGCAGGGCAGCTGCGATCTGCCGCAGCGGATGGCCCTGGGCAGTGCCCTGATGGGCGAAGGATTCATGGCTCAGTCCAGTACGCCGGAATACACCCTCTATCTCAACGTGCGAGGCGAGAAGGTACTGTTGCGGCAAGAGCCTGCAGGTGGCCAGACCCTGGTCAGCCTGGTGTCGGATTGCCCGCCGCTCTTCGCTTATCTGGCGGCCAAGCACCGCGAGCCGCTACCGGTCGCCTGAGCGACCCGGCATCCGCTTGTCGGTAGCGTGACCGACCGGTATCGAGGATGACGAACGGGATCACAAATACGCATTAACGTCAGACTAACCGGGAACCAAATAGGCAGTGGCATGGTAGATTCGCGCTTCGGATCTACCAGGAGACCCAAGGAATGGGAATTCGTATTCTGGCCAGCGTCATCGCAACCTTCGCCGCCTTTCATGCCGAAGCTGCCACCCTCCCCGCCGTACCGCCGCTCAACCTGGCGGACCTCACCCTTCAGGTGCCCCTCTCGAGTACCGATGCCATCCCCGCCAGAACTGACGCCCAGTTGCGCGACAGTCGGCAGCCAGGCAATGGCGCCCGCTGGCTGAATGAACATCGGACCCTTGCTCAAGAGCAACGCTGGGTATTCTAGTCCGTTGGATTGATGTCGACGGATGGTTTCCCATTCGTATGCTTTTTGATCCTGCCTGGGGAATGAATCGCTATTTTGCAGGTCCGTCTGGTTCTACGGGCAGCTCAACTCTTCTGCCCTTTCAACCTGCACGCGGAGCCGTCATGAAACGCCTGTCCCTTCTCCTGTTCGCCGCCCTGTCGGCCTGCAGCTCGGCTCCCACCCAGCCCCCGGCCGATCCGTCGCAATTCGGCGGCCGTACCCAGGAACAACTCCGGCAGAGTTTCGGCTCGCCGCAGCGGGTCGCGCAGCTCGATCGCCTGGTGGTCTACGAATATCGCAACCTGCGCGCCCCGGGCAGTGCGACGCCGGTCTATTCCTTCCTCATCGAAAACGAGCGGGTGATCGAATCCACCCCCGGAACCTTGCAGCTTTATCGCGATGACGGCATCACCAAGGTCAAGGCGGAAAGTCTCTAGGCAGAGCCGCCGGCCGGATCGCACGTCCCGCTCAGCCTTGCGCGGATGTGCAAAAAAATACCGATTTTGGTGTCTTTCAGCATTTGTTTCCCGGGCGGCAACGGGCTGTAATCGGTCCGTGGCTTCCGCTGCAAAGGCCGTCACAGCCGGCCGCGTAGTGGGTTACAACAACAAGAAAAGCGTCTGCTGCAGTTGCACAGGACGCGGAGTGCAAGATGAAAACAACACCAAAAGCGCTTTTATTGTCCGCTGTCACCCTCTCTGCAGGCCTGACCTTCTCGCTGGCCCTCCAGGCCGCCGAAACGGTCACCATCGCCACCGTCAACAACAGTGACATGATCCGCATGCAGCGGCTGTCCAAGACCTTCGAAGAACAGCACCCCGACATCAAGCTCAACTGGGTGGTGCTCGAGGAAAACGTGCTGCGCCAGCGCCTGACCACCGACATCGCCACCCAGGGCGGTCAGTTCGACGTCTTGACCATCGGCATGTACGAGACCGGCCTCTGGGGCGCCCAGAACTGGCTGGAGCCCATGAAGGACCTGCCCGCCAACTACGACCTGGACGACCTCTTCCCGTCGGTTCGCGAAGGCCTGTCGGTCAAGGGCACCCTCTATGCGCTGCCCTTCTACGCCGAAAGCTCCATCACCTACTACCGCAAGGACCTGTTCCAGCAGGCTGGGCTGACCATGCCCACCCAGCCCACCTGGACCCAGATCGCCGAGTTCGCCGGCAAGCTGCACCAGCCGGACAAGGACCAGTACGGTCTCTGCCTGAGAGGCAAGGCCGGCTGGGGCGAGAACATGGCCCTGGTCACCACCATGGCCAACGCCTTCGGCGCGCGCTGGTTCGACGAGAAGTGGCAACCGGAATTCACCGGCCCGGAATGGACCGCGGCGGCCAACTACTACGTCACCAATATGAAGAAGTACGGTCCGCCCGGCGCCTCCAGCAACGGCTTCAACGAGAACCTGGCGCTGTTCAACAGCGGCAAGTGCGCCATCTGGGTCGATGCCAGCGTCGCCGGCTCCTTCACCATGGACAAGAGCCAGAGCAAGGTCGCCGACAGCGTCGGCTTCGCCGGCTCGCCGCGCGAGGTCACCGACAAGGGCTCCTCCTGGCTGTACGCCTGGTCCCTGGGTATCCCGACTTCCTCCAAGCACAAGGATGCCGCCAAGACCTTCGTGACCTGGGCCACCTCCAAGGACTACGCCAAGCTGGTCGCGGACAAGGACGGCATCGCCAACGTGCCGCCGGGTACCCGCAAGTCCACCTACAGCCAGGCCTACATGGACGCGGCGCCCTTCGCCAAGGTCTCACTGGACATGCTGCAGCACGCCGACCCGGCCCATCCCTCGGCCAAGCCGGTGCCCTATGTGGGCATCCAGTACGTGACCATCCCCGAGTTCCAGGCCATCGGCACCTCGGTAGGCAAGCTGTTCGCCGCGGCCCTCACCGGGCAGATGTCGGTCGAGCAGGCCCTGCAGGCGGCGCAGCAGTCCACCGCCCGGGAAATGAAGCGCGCCGGCTATCCCAAGTAGCGCTGGAGCCCTGGGTCCGCACCCCGCGGACCCAGGCCTAGCGGCTTTTCCTGCCTGATCCGTCGCTGGCGTCGCGAGACGCCAGTGCCTCGTCACGGCCCACTGCCTTGCGGAGCATCGCCATGCAGACCTCCACCCTCAAGACGCCCGCCGTCGAAACCCCTGCCGCTCCCGCCCGTCGTCAACGCCGTCGTGCTAGTCCCGGCTGGTTCCTGATCAGTCCTTCGGTGGCTCTGCTGCTGGTGTGGATGCTGGTGCCCCTGGGCATGACCATCTGGTTTTCGCTGATCCGCTACAACCTGCTCTATCCGGGCGAGCACGCCTTCGTCGGCCTGGAGAACTTCGAATACTTCGTCACCGATGCCGGCTTCTGGCCCGGCATGAGCAACACCCTGCTGCTGGTGGGCAGCGTGTTGCTGATCAGCGTGGTCTTCGGCGTGCTGATCTCGGCGCTGCTGGAGGCCAGCGAGTTCCTTGGCCGCGGTATCGTCCGCGTCCTGCTGATCTCGCCGTTCTTCATCATGCCCACGGTCAGCGCCCTGATCTGGAAGAACCTGATCTTCCATCCGGTCTCCGGCATTCTCGCCGCGGTCTGGAAACTCTTCGGCGCCACCCCGGTGGACTGGCTGGCCACCCATCCGCTGCTGTCGATCATCCTGATCGTGTCCTGGCAGTGGCTGCCCTTCGCCATTCTCATCCTGATGACCGCCATGCAGTCGCTGGATCAGGAGCAGAAGGAAGCGGCCCGCCTGGATGGCGCCGGCCCGCTCGCCATCTTCTGGCACCTGACCCTGCCGCACCTGGCGCGGCCCATCGCCGTGGTGGTGATGATCGAGACGATCTTCCTGCTGTCGGTGTTCGCCGAGATCTACACCACCACCAGTGGCGGTCCGGGCTTCGCCTCCACCAACCTCGCCTACCTGATCTACAACCAGGCCCTGCTGCAGTTCGACGTCGGCCTGGCCTCCGCCGGCGGCCTGATCGCCGTGCTCATCGCCAACATCGCCGCCATCATCCTGGTGCGGATGCTCGGCAAGAACCTGACCCAACAGTGAGGACCCTGACATGCTGACGCTCAAGCAATCCCGGCGCCTGCAGAGCCTGCTGCTGGGCCTGCTCGCCTGGCTGGTAGCCCTGGTGCTGTTCTTCCCGATCTTCTGGATGGTGCTGACCAGCTTCAAGACCGAGATCGACGCCTTCGCCACGCCGCCGCAGTTCTTCTTCACGCCCACGCTGGAGAACTACCTGACCATCCAGGCACGCAGCGACTACTTCCACTTCGCGCTGAACTCGGTGGTGATCTCCTTTGGCGCCACCCTGCTGAGTCTGCTGCTGGCGCTGCCGGCGGCCTATTCCATGGCCTTCCACGAGACCAAGAACACCCAGCGCCTGCTGCTGTGGATGCTGTCCACCAAGATGCTGCCGGCGGTGGGCGTACTGGTGCCCATCTATCTGCTGGCCAAGCAGTTCGAACTGCTCGACAGCCGGCTGCTGCTGATCGCCGTCTACACCCTGATCAACCTGCCGATCGTGGTCTGGATGGTCTACACCTACTTCAAGGACATCCCCAAGGACATCCTCGAGGCCGCGCGCCTGGATGGCGCGACCACCTACCAGGAAATCGTCCGGGTGCTGCTGCCGATCGCCAAGGGCGGCATCGCCTCGACCATGCTGCTGTCGCTGATCCTCTGCTGGAACGAGGCCTTCTGGTCGCTGAACCTGACCTCGTCCAACGCCGCGCCGCTGACCGCGCTGATCGCCTCCTACTCCAGTCCCCAGGGACTGTTCTGGGCCAAGCTGTCGGCCGTCTCGACGCTGGCCTGCGCGCCCATCCTGATATTTGGCTGGATCAGCCAGAAACAACTCGTCCGCGGCCTGTCGTTCGGCGCGGTGAAATAAGAACAAGAGGACTCCTGTCATGGCCAATCTGAAAATCCGCAGCCTGCGCAAGGGCTTCGACTCGCTGGAAATCATCAAGGGCGTCGACCTCGACATCAACGACCGCGAATTCGTGGTCTTCGTCGGCCCGTCCGGGTGCGGCAAGTCAACCCTGCTGCGCCTTATCGCCGGCCTGGAAGAGGTCAGCAGCGGCACCCTGGAGCTGGACGGTCGCGACATCACCGAAGTGTCGCCGGCCAAGCGCGACCTGGCCATGGTGTTCCAGACCTATGCCCTCTATCCGCATATGAGCGTGCGCAAGAATCTGTCCTTCGCCCTCGATCTGGCCAAGATCGACAAGCAGGAAGTGGAGCGCAAGGTCGCCGATGCCGCCCGCATCCTCGAGCTGACGCCGCTGCTGGAGCGCAAGCCGCGTCAGCTCTCCGGTGGCCAGCGCCAGCGGGTGGCCATCGGCCGCGCCATCGTCCGCCAGCCGAAGATCTTTCTGTTCGACGAACCCCTGTCCAACCTGGACGCCGCCCTGCGCGTGCAGATGCGCCTGGAACTGGCGCGTCTGCACCAGGAATTGCAGGCCACCATGATCTACGTGACCCACGACCAGGTGGAAGCCATGACCCTGGCGACCAAGGTGGTGGTGCTCAACGGCGGCCGCGTCGAACAGGTCGGTTCGCCCCTGGAGCTCTATCACCATCCGGCCAACCTCTTCGTCGCCGGCTTCCTGGGCACGCCGAAGATGGCGTTCTTCAAGGGCAAGGTGGTGGCCACCGACGCCCAGGGCGTGGAGGTGGAGCTGGCGGCCGGTCCGCGCCTGCACCTGCCACGCCGTGGTGACGACCTCGCGATCGGCAGCCCGGTGACCCTGGGCATTCGCCCGGAACACCTGCGCCTGGCCGCCGACGGCCAGCTGCCGGTCATCAGCGACGTGGCCGAACGCCTGGGCAGCGACACCTATTGCCACATGGTCACCGAGGCCGAAGAGCCGCTGACCGTGCGCGTGCCGGGTGACTGCGCCGTCGCCTACGGCGAACGCCAGCGCCTGGCGCTGGACGTCGACTTCTGCCACCTGTTCGACGAACAGGGCCGCGCCGTGGCGCCACTGCTGCGCAAAGCCGCCTGACCCTTCCCCCTTTTTCTGCCCCGGTGTCCCGCACGCGCCCGGGGCACCGCCTTGCAGGATCGCCATCGTGAAACTCAATCGCCAGCACCTCGAACAGCTTCCCGACTACATCGCCAAGCCCGGCTACGCCTCCTGCCAGTTGCGTCAGGGGATCGTCCACATCGGCGTCGGCGGCTTCCACCGCGCGCACCAGGCCATCTACACCGAGGCCCTGCTCAATCAGGGCCGCGACCTGGACTGGAGCATCTGCGGCGTCGGCCTGCGCGCCGAAGACCGCGCCATGCGTGATGCCCTGGCCGGCCAGGACTATCTCTACACCCAGGTGGTGCTGGCCGACGAGCCGGACACCGAGGTGCGCGTCGTCGGCGCCATCAGCGGCATGCTGCTGGCCGAGGACGGCACCCAGACGCTGATCGACAAGCTGGCCCATCCCAGCACCCGCATCGTCTCCCTCACCATCACCGAGGGCGGCTACTGCATGGATGACAGCACCGGCGAATTCAACTTCAAGCTGCCCCAGATCCAGCACGACCTGCAGCATCCGGGCGATCCGCGCAGCGTCTTCGGCTTCCTGCTGGCGGCCCTGGCCAAGCGCCGCGCCGAGGGCACCGGTCCCTTCACCGTGATGTCCTGCGACAACCTTCCGCACAATGGCCAGGTCACCCGCAAGGCCCTGCTGGCCTATGCCGCCCTGGTGGACGAAGAGCTGCACGGCTGGATCGCCGAGCACGTCAGCTTCCCCAACGCCATGGTCGATCGCATCACCCCCATGACCAGCACCGCCCATCGCGAGGCACTGCTGGCCGAACACGGCGTCGAGGACGCCTGGCCGGTGGTCTGCGAGCCCTTCCTGCAGTGGGTGCTGGAAGACAGGTTCGTCGCCGGTCGTCCGGCCTGGGAAGACGTCGGCGTCCAGTTCACCGATGACGTTACCCCCTACGAGGAGATGAAGATCAAGTTGCTCAACGGCAGCCATCTGGCGCTGACCTACCTGGGCTTCCTCAAGGGCTACCGTTTTGTCCACGAGACCATGGCCGATCCGCTGTTCGTGCGCTACATCCGCGCCTACATGGACGAGGACGTGACCCCGCAGCTGGCACCGGTGCCCGGCATCGATCTCGACCAGTACAAGGACACCCTGATCGAGCGCTTCTCCAATCGCGCCATCGCCGACCAGCTGGAGCGGGTCTGCTCCGATGGCTCGTCGAAGTTTCCCAAGTTCACCGTGCCGACCATCAACCGCCTGATCGAAGACGACCAGGCCATGGATCGCGCCGCCCTGGTGGTGGCCGCCTGGGCGGTCTATCTGCGTGGCGTGGACGAGACCGGGGCGACCTATCGCATCCCCGATCCGCGCGCCAATTACTGCGAGGAACTGGTGCAGGATCAGAAGAATCTTACCGAGCGCCTGCTGGGCGCCGAGGAAATCTTCGGTAAGCACATCCCGAAATCCGCGGCCTTCGTTGCCGCCTTCGAGCGGCAGCTGTACAACTTGCGTACCCACGGGGTCAGCGCCACCTTGCAGACCCTGCTCGGCGACTAGCCCTGGCAGAAAGCTGCCTGCTCAGCGTCGACTTTTCATACAAGCCCTAACAACAACAAGGAGCGGCCAGGCATGAAGTTTCTCGGGATCGACTGCGGCACCCAGGGCACCAAGGCGGTGATCCTGGATGTCGAGCGCGGGGTGGTACTGGGCGAAGGCAGTGCGCCGCACCCCTTGACCGAGGCCGCCAACGGCCGCCGCGAGCAGAATCCGGCGGACTGGATCCGGGCGCTGGTGGCGGCCACCCGCGCCGCCCTGGCGCAGGCCGGCAGCGATGGGCAGGACATCCTCGGCGTCGGCGTCTCCGGCCAGCAGCATGGTCTGGTACTGCTCGACGACAGCGGCAAGGTCCTGCGTCCGGCCAAGCTCTGGTGCGACACCGAATCCACCCCGGAAAACCAGCGGCTGCTGGACCACCTGGGCGGGGTGGAGGGCTCCATCGAGCGCCTGGGCCTGGCCATCGCGCCGGGCTACACCGTATCCAAACTGCTCTGGACCAAGGAACAGCACCCGGAGGTGTTCGACCAGATCGACCAGGTGCTGCTGCCCCACGATTACCTGAACTTCTGGCTGACCGGCCGCGCCGTGGCCGAATACGGCGACGCCTCGGGCACCGGCTATTTCAATGTGCGCACGCGCCAGTACGACCTGGAGTTGCTGCGCCATATCGACCCCAGTGGTCGCCTGGAGAGCGCCCTGCCGGAGTTGATCGAAGCCGACCAGCCAGTCGGGCGGCTGCGACCGGAGGTCGCCAGCCAACTGGGCATCAACGCCAAGGCGCTGGTCTCCAGCGGTGGCGGCGACAACATGATGGGCGCCCTGGGCACCGGCAACAGCCGCGCCGGCCAGATCACCCTGAGCCTGGGCACCTCGGGCACCCTCTATGGGTACTCCGACGAACCTCGCATCAGCGAGCATCCTGCCGTGGCAGGCTTCTGCTCGTCCAACGGCGGCTGGCTGCCGCTGATCTGCACCATGAACCTGACCAATGCCAGTGGCCAGATCCGCGAGTTGCTCGGCCTGGATCTCGCCGAATTCACCCGTCTGGTGGCGGAGTCGCCCATCGGCGCGGAGGGGGTGCTGATGCTGCCCTTCCTCAATGGCGAACGGGTGCCGGCGCTGCCGACCGCCACCGCCAGCCTGCATGGCCTCACCGCCACCAACCTCACCCGCGCCAACCTGTGCCGGGCGGTGGTCGAGGGAGTGAGCTTCGCCCTGAGATACGGCTTCGACCTGCTGCGTGACCTGGGCATGCCCGGCGATACCCTGAGACTGATCGGCGGCGGCGCCAGGAGTCCGGTCTGGCGCCAGCTGATCGCCGATCTGATGAACACCCCGGTGGTCTGCCCGATCCACGGCGAAGCCGCGGCCCTGGGTGGCGCGCTGCAGGCCGCCTGGTGCTGGAGTCGCGAACAGGGGCATCCGGAATCGCTCGACAGCCTCACCGAGCGCTGCGTGCATCTGGACCCGGCCAGCCGTGCCGAACCGGATCCCGCACGGGTCGCCGAGTACGAAGCGGCCTACCAGCGCTACCGGCAGCAGCTGCGTGAGAGCTACGGAATAGCCTAGCGGGCGGAGGGGGTGGAAAACGCCAGGCGGTTTTCACCCTACTGGAGGTCGGCAACCAACCCGTCGCAGGGTGGACAACGGCGCAGCCTTGTCCACCACCAGCCCGAGCGCGCGTGGAAAACACTACGCGGTTTTCCACCCTACCCGAAAGACAGGCGCTCAGGCCTTGCCGATCGGCACGAAGGGCGCATCCAGCAAGCGGGCGAGGTCCGTAGGTGCCAGGGCCACTTCCAGCCCCCGGCGTCCGGCGCTGACATGGATGCCCGGCAACTCCGCCGCGGACTTGTCGATGAAGGTACGCAGTCGCTTCTTCTGCCCCAGCGGACTGATACCGCCGACCAGGTAACCGGTGCTGCGCTGGGCCTGGTCGGGCTTGGCCATCTCCAGCTTCTTGACGCCGGCCGCCTGGGCCAGGGCCTTGAGATCCAGGGTTCCGGCGACCGGCACGATGGCCACCAGCAACTCCTGCTTCTCGCTCGCCGCCAACAGGGTCTTGAACACCGTTTCCGGCGCCAGGCCAAGCTTTTCGACGGCTTCCAGGCCGTAGGAGGCGGCCTTGGGATCATGGTGGTAGCTCAGCACCTCGTGGGGCACCTGGGCTTTCTTGAGCAACTCTATCGCCGGGGTCATGCCAGCACTCCTTGGGGATCGGCCACCTCGGCCCGCCCGCGGCCCTGCGCCTTGGCCCGGTAGAGGGCGAAGTCGGCGGCCTGCAGCCAGTGGGCAACGTCATCGTAGGCCCGGTCGAATCCGGCGACGCCGCAGCTCATGCCGACGCGGACGTTCTGACGATCGCCGGGGCCGCCCGCCTGCATCTCGTGCAACCGCTCCTGCAGCCGTCGAATCAGGTCCAGGGCCCGTTCGGGCGAGGTGTCGGGCAAGAGGATACCGAATTCATCGCCACCAAAACGACCGGCCAGGTCGCTGGTGCGGATGGTCCGGGCCAGCAGGCCGGAAAATTGCCGCAGCATCTCGTCCCCGGCCTGATGACCGAAGCGATCGTTGACCAGCTTGAAGTTGTCCAGGTCGATCATCACCAGGCTGGCCGTGGCGCCACTGCGCTTGCAGCGGGCGAATTCGCGCTGCAGCAGCTGATCCCAGTGGGTGCGGTTATGCAGGCCGGTCATGCCATCCTGCTTGCTGATCAGCTCCAGCTCCTGCTGGCGCCGCGACAGCTGCCGCGCCAGGCGAAAGCTCACCAGGCCCAGGGCCCAGGGATAGGCGACGATCATCGGCAGGCAGGCATAGATCTGCGCGGTGGAGGTCTCGAGGGCGACCGGATGGCGCAGCACCACCAGGCCGACCAGGATGCCCGCCAGCTGCGCGAGCAGACCCCGGCGCCAGAACGCCAGGCCCCCGGCGCCGAGCATGTTCATACCGGTCATGGCGAGCAGGGTCACGCTGGGCAGGAGATTGAAGCCCATGCTCGCCGCCCAGAAGCCGGCCGAGCCGCAATCCAGCAGCAGATTGCCCAGCTCGGCGCGATAGGGATCGCGCGCGCGGACGGCGCGCCAGTAGGCGAGCGGCGACCAGCACAGCGCATTGGCCAGCAGCAACAGCCACAGGCCGATGGACACCGGCTGGGTAAGCTGCACCGAGACGATGCAACTGAGGCTGAGCAACAGACCTATCGCACGGGGTAGCCAGAGCCGCCGGGCAAAACTGCGGCCACGGGTGAGCACATCTGGCATTGACGATCCCCACTGCGACGGACGATGAGAGGTCGCGCATTATCAGTGGATAAGGGCAAAACGCCAGCGACCCGCGACTTGAGCGTCGTTTTTCGAAAGTTGCGACGCGCCTCAACACTGCCAGAAGGAAACATCGGGTGACACGCACAACGGACGAACAGCCTTGAACCTCGGCCTGACCGGCCTCATCCAATGGTCAGGCCCGTCAAAAAGAGGAAGCCGCATGCAAGTCCAAGTCAACAGTGATCACAACATCGAAAGCAGTGCCGGTTTGCAGAATTGGGTGGCGTCCGTGGTGGAAGACCGCCTGGATCGCTTCGACGAACTCCTGACCCGTGTCGAGGTACACCTCAACGACGAAAACGCCGGCAAATCGGGTGCTCAGGACAAGCGGTGCCAAATGGAGGCCCGTATCAAGGGGCACCAGCCGCTCTCGGTAACTCACAAGGCCGATTCCCTCGACCTGGCAGTGGAAGGTGCAGCGGACAAGCTGCTGCGAGCCATTACCCACCTGTCCGGCAAACTGGAGAAAAAGCGTCTTTCCAGCGGCGAACTCAATGACCCCCTGGCCCTGGAGGACTCCGAGGAGTTCAAGGACTCCCTGCGGCAGGACGAATTCCTCGAAAGAGAGCAACTGGCTCACGATCACGAGTTGAAATAGGGCAACCTCTGGTTTCCGCGTTCAACCGAGGCCGCTCCCTGAGCGGCCTCGCTCTTTTTCACCCCGGCACAAGGATGCCTCATGCCCTCCCCCTTTCGCGTCGCCCTGATCGGTTACGGCTTCGTCGGTCAGACCTTCCATGGTCCCCTGCTGGGGTCGATTCCCGGTCTCAGCCTGGAGCTGGTGGCCTCACGGGATGCCGCGCGCGTACAGGCCGACCTGCCCAAGGTGCGCGTCACTGCGGACTACCTGGCCGCGGTGCAGGATCCGGCCATCGACCTGGTGGTGATCGCCTCACCCAACCAGACCCATGCGCCCCTCGCCAGCGCCGCCCTGGCCGCCGGCAAGCACGTGGTGGTCGACAAGCCCTTTACCGTTACCCTCGCCGAAGCCAGGCAACTGGCCGCGGAAGCCGAACAGGCCGGCCGGTTGCTGTCGGTGTTCCAGAATCGCCGCTGGGACAGTGATTTTCTAGGGCTGCAGGCGGTACTCGCCAGTGGCGCCCTGGGTGAGCTGACCAGCCTGGAATCGCGCATCGAGCGCTTTCGTCCCGAGGTACGCACGCGCTGGCGAGAAGCGGCACTCCCCGGCAGTGGCCTCTGGTTCGACCTCGGCCCCCACCTGCTGGATCAGGCGCTCTGCCTGTTCGGCCTGCCCGAGCGCCTGCAGGCGCAGCTGGTGCGGCAGCGCGCCGGCGCCCTCACCGACGACTGGTTCCAGGTGCAACTGGACTACGGCACCCGTCAAGTGACCCTGAGAGCCGGGATGCTGGCCGCAGGCGGTGTGCCGCGCTTTCTCGCCCAGGGTACTGCGGGCAGCTGGATCAAGCAGGGAGCGGATTGCCAGGAAGACGCGCTCAAGGCCGGCGTGCGCCCCGGTGGTCCAGACTGGGGCCAGGATCCGGATTCCGGCTGGCTCATCACCGGCGATGGCGAACGCCAGGCGTTGCCGACGCCGGCGGGCGATCACCGTCGCTACTACCTCGCCCTGGTCGAGGCCCTCGCCGGGCGCGCCGCCAATCCCGTCCCTCCGGCCCAGGCCTGCGCGCTGATGGCCCTGCTGGAAGCCGCCCAGCGCTCCTCGGCGGAAGGTCGGGCCCTGCTGCCCGAACTCACCGCCGCCGAACGCGCGTCCTACTGACCGGTCACCCACTGCGGACGCCGTCCCGCCAGGCGTTCGCCCAGCTGGCGCAGGGTGCGGGAGAGGCGTCGCTCGATCCATTCGTAACTCCCCCAGGCCAGCAGCAGGATCACCGGCAGACAGACCGCCAGGGTCTGGTAGGGGCTGAAACCCCACTGCTGGTGCAGCCAGTAGTCGCCCAGCCAGAGCACGATGACGTGCACCAGATAGACCGAATAGGACCAGTCCCCCAGCGCCTTGCACAGTCGCGAGCCGGCGAACCAGGGCTCGAGGATCACGCAGGCGCCCACCAGGACCGCACTGGGCACGCCCCAGGTCAGCAGGCGCCAGGGATGGTCGGCCGGAAAGGCCACCAGGCAGGTCAGGGCCGCCAGGGCCGCCGCCAGCGCCAGCGGCCGGGGTCCGCGCAGGGCGCCGCGGCGATAGAGCGCGGCCAGGCTCACGCCCAGCAGGAATTCGAAGATGATCGGATTGCGATAGAAGCTGCTGACAAAGGACTCACGGGCCAGCACCAGGCTGACCAGGATCACCAGCAGGCTGACCACGCCGATGCGCCAGCGCTCGGCCACGCCGAAGGACAGGGCGAACAGCAGGTAGAACAGCATCTCGAAGTTGAGCGTCCAGCCCACCGGCAGGATCGGATAATGGCCGAAGCCCGCGGGGTTCTCGCTGGGAATGAAGAACAGCGAGAGCAGCAATTCACGGGCGGCGACGCCATAGATGGGCATCACGTCGCTGGCCAGATAGAGGATCAGCGCCGTCACCGCGGTGTACAGCCAATAGGCCGGGACGATACGGGCGATGCGGTGCCAGAGGAAGGTGCTGCGCCTGAGCGATCGGCCGGCGGTGGACAGGTAGATCACGAAGCCGCTGAGCACGAAGAAGATATCGACCCCGACCTGTCCCCGGGTGGAGAGCAGATGGCCGCCGAGGCTGTCGGCGTGGAAGTCGAAGAACACCTGCATGAAGTGATGAAAGACCACCAGCCAGGCGGCCAGGGCCCTGAGAGCCTGCAGTGAAACCAGCATTGTAGAACCTTTCCCTCCTCGTCCCGCCAGGCACGACCCAGCGCCGCGCCGTCATTGTGGACGGCATGGCGGGGTCGGGTGTTCCCGGGTAAAGGCTGGGTTGCGCCGGATCACAGGCTGAACGGCTCGATGCCCGACCCGTTCAGCGGCAGTTCAGGCGGCGAACCTCATTGCAGGCTGAGCCGCCAGGCGCGATGGATCTTGGGATTGCGCGCGAAGTCCGGATCCAGGGTGCTGGCGCTGATCTCTTCGACGCGATAACGCTCGGCGAGGCCTGCGTCCAACTCGAACTTGCGGAAGTTGTTGGAGAAGTACAGCACGCCATTGCGACTCAGGTGGGCCATGGCGGAGTCGATCAGGGCGACGTGATCGCGCTGGACGTCGAACACCCCTTCGAGACGCTTGGAGTTGGAGAAGGTCGGCGGATCGACGAAGATCAGATCATATTCGCCACGATCGTTTTCCAGCCAGTGCAGCACATCACCCTGCTCCAGGCGATGCCGCTCGGAGAAGCCGTTGAGGGCCAGGTTGCGCCGGGCCCAGTCCAGGTAGGTTCGCGACAGGTCAACGCTGGTGGTGCTGCGCGCCCCGCCTACTGCGGCCTGCACCGTGGCGGCACCGGTGTAGCAGAACAAGTTGAGGAATCTCTTGCCTTGGGCTTCCTGGCGCAGCCGCAGGCGCAGCGGACGGTGATCGAGGAACAGACCGGTATCCAGGTAATCGGTGAGATTGACCAGCAGCTTGGCACCCGCTTCTTCCACCTGCAGGAACTCACCCTGGGCGGCCTGGCGTTCGTACTGCTTGGTACCACTCTGTCGCTCGCGCCGCTTGACCACCACCATTGACGGATCGATGTCCAGCGCCTGGGGAATGGCTGCCAGGGCATCAAGCAGACGGGCCTGAGCCTTGTCCGGATCGATGGAGCGTGGCGGCGCGTATTCCTGCACGTGCACCCGATCGCCATAGAGATCCACCGCCACCGCATACTCGGGCATGTCGGCGTCATAGAGGCGATAGCACTGCACGCCCTGATTACGCGCCCACTTGCCGAGCTGCTTGAGATTCTTTTGCAGGCGATTGGCGAACATCTGTCCGCCTTCGCTGAGCTTGGCCGGCTCGGCCGCCTGGTCGGTGGTCGAACGCTCGCCGTTGCGGCTGCCAGTGACGAACTGACGGGTCTCGACCTCGAACATCAGCAGCTTGCAGGGCAAGGCGCCGTTCCAGAAGGCGTATTGCTTGTGGCTGCGGATGCCCATGCGCTTGCCCAGCTCGGGCGCGCCGGTGAATACCCCTGCGCGCCAGCCCAGGCAGGCCTGGCGCAGCCGCTCGCCGAGATTCTGGTAGAGGTACAGCAGGCTGGCTTCATCGCCCAGGCGCTCGCCATAGGGCGGGTTACAGATCACCAGGCCGGTCTGGCCCTTGTCCGGCCGCGGCTCGAAGCTGGCGACCTCACCCTGGTAGACCTTGATCCACTCGGACAGCCCGGCCCGCTCGATGTTGTTGCGCGCCGGCTGGATCAGTCGCGGATCGGCTTCGTAGCCGCGGATCCAGGTCGGCGCCTTGGCCAGACCCGCAGCGGCGCGGGCTTCAGCTTCCTGGTGCAGCTGCTGCCAGAGCGCGGGCACGTGGCCCAGCCAGGCGGAGAAGCCCCAGCGCTCACGGCGCAGGTTGGGCGCGATGTCCGCCGCCATCAGGCCGGCCTCGACCAGAAAAGTACCTACCCCGCACATGGGGTCGGCCAGCGCGCCACCGGCCGCGGCCAGGGCCGGCCAGCCGGCGCGGATCAGCACCGCGGCCGCGAGGTTTTCCTTGAGCGGCGCGGCGCCCTGCTGCAGGCGATAACCACGCTGGTGCAGACTCTGACCGGAAAGATCCAGCGAGAGGATGGCCTGGCCACGCTCCAGGTGCAGGTGAACACGCAGGTCCGGGGCGATCTTGTCGACCGTGGGCCGCTGCCCGGTGCGCTCGCGCAGGCGATCGACGATGGCGTCCTTGACCTTGAGGGCACCGAAATGGGTGTTGTCGATGCCGGCGCCCTGGCCACTGAAGCCCACCGCCAGGGTACCGTCGGGGGCCAGGTGTTCTTCCCATTCCACACCGTGCACGCCCAGGTACAGGCCCTGGGGATCTTCCACCGGGAAACGGGCCAGCACCAGCAGCACCCGGTTGGCCAGGCGCGACCAGAGGCACAGGCGGTAGGCGTCCGCGAGACTCGCCTCGCCGCGCACCGCCGCGGTCTGGCTGCGGGCTTCCTGCAGACCGAGGCCCTGAGCCTCTTCCAGCAGCAGGGTCTCGAGCCCCTTGGGACAGGTGAGGATGAGTTGTTGCATCGCGGACATCGTTGAATCCATAGGTTAGCGCAAGGAGCTTTCTGCCTTTGGTCGGATTGACCGCCAAGGACAGCTCCTCGCGAGAAGGTTTGACTGCGTCTCAACAAGCCGCAGTGACGGCATTCCAGCGGCGGTTTATCGCCATTTCATTTCGATTTGATTACGGCTTATAGCTAAAAGGTCGTTCCCAGCCAGAGCCCCTTTGGTTAGTAATTGACCACCCGCAGCGCGAAGGTGCGGGGCGGATGTCAGGACGCCGGCTCTGGCATCCAGGCCTGCAACGGGCCATGGACAATCTGCAAGTCAACCTACGAGGGCACTACCCTATGAGAAGACTCAAGCGTGATCCAATGGAACGAGCTTTCCAGCGTGGTTATCAGCACGGCATTGTGGGCAAATCGCGGGACCTCTGCCCCTTCACCCAGGACGCCGTCCGGCAGGCCTGGCTCAATGGCTGGCGTGAGGGCCGTAGCGACCAATGGGACGGCTACGTAGGCACCGCCGGTCTTCAACGCATGAATCAACTTCAAGCCGCAGGCTAATTCGATTTCACTAGCGGAAGCCCTGGGCTTCCACAGCGTTCTGGTTTCTTTCCAGTCAGATCCTCTTCCGGGATCAGGGACCCGGTCCCACGGGGGCTCCAAGCGAGCCCCCTCCCCTCAGGGGCGCGCCGCGGCGATCGCATCCACGGCTTCCCGGATCAACGCCGGTCCGCGATAGATGAAGCCGCTGTAGAGCTGCACCAGACTGGCGCCCGCCGCGATCTTTTCCGCCGCATCTTCCCCGGACAGGATCCCACCCGCCGCGATGATCGGCAGCCGACCACCCAGCTCAGCGGCCAGCACCCGTACCACGTGGGTACTCTTCTCCCGCACCGGAGCACCCGACAGGCCACCGGCCTCGGCGGCATTGGGCAGGTTCTCCACCCCTTTCCGGCCCAGGGTGGTGTTGGTGGCGATGATGGCGTCCATCCCGGCATCGCGAATCGCCTGGGCGGTCAGCACGATCTCTTCATCGGTCAGGTCCGGAGCGATCTTGATGGCGATGGGCACTCGCCGACCGTGCCGGACCGCCAGGTCTTCCTGACGCTGGCGCAGGGCTTCCAGCAGTCTCTTGAGCGCATCGCCGAATTGCAGGCTGCGCAGGCCGGGCGTGTTGGGCGAGCTCACGTTCACCGTGATGTAGCTGGCATGGGCATAGACCCGCTCCAGACCGATCAAGTAGTCGTCCACCGCCCGTTCCACCGGGGTACTGGCGTTCTTGCCAATGTTGATCCCCAGTACGCCCTGGAAGCGGGCAGCCTTGACCCGTTCGATCAGGGCATCCACGCCCGCATTATTGAAACCCATGCGGTTGATGATGGCGTCGGCTTGCTCCAGGCGGAACAGCCGCGGCTTGGGATTGCCCGGCTGCGGCCGTGGCGTCACGGTACCGATCTCGATGAAGCCGAAGCCCAGACCGGCAAAGCCGTCGATGGCGGCGCCGTTCTTGTCGAGTCCGGCGGCCAGACCCACCGGATTGGGAAACTCCAGACCCATGACCTGCACCGGCAGCCGGCCCGGCCGCCGACCGAGGCCCGTCAGGCCCAGCCGACCCGCGGCGCCGATCAGGTCCAACGCCAGATCATGCGATCCTTCGGGAGACATTTTGAAAAGCAGAGGACGGAGCGCGTCGTACATGGCGGACTCACAGGCAATTCGGAAAGCGCGCATTATACAGGCTTGCTACCCGCCATACGTCGCTCGCCCCGGACTCGAACGGTCACTCGCACAAAAGATCCTACCTTTCAGGAATCATTTGACGATAACGCTGTCTGTCCCACGCTAGAATCGGTCGTGCAGTTCCTATCCGCCCCGGAGACCTCATGAGCAACAGTGCCAACCTCCTGGGCAGCCCCTGGTCTTCACTGGCCTTGCATCTGCATCCCTCGCTGGCCAGTCGCCGCATCCAGCGTTGCCTGGAACGCCTCGCCGATGCCTTTCTCCCCCTGCCCGCGCCCAGCGCCAGTCTTTGGTGGGATGAAGGCCACCCACTGCACCTGCTCCTTGGCCTGCCACGCGCCGCCCTGTCCGGTCCGACCCAGGAAATCAAGAGTCGCGCCCATGCCCTGCTCAGCCAGCTGGTGATCGCCGATACCCAGCAGGTCGCCGCCCTGGACCTGCGCGCCATCGAAGGCCTCTGCCAGCGGCTGGGCGACAGCGCCTCTGACTCCGCGGTGCAACTGGAAGAACTGGCTGCCCTGCCCGCAGCGCGCGAGCAGGTGCGGATCATCGGCTATCGGGATTTCCAGGCGGCGCTCTATCGCACCCTGCCGAATCTCTCTGCGGAGCAGCCCTTGCGCCTGCGCCAGGCCAATTGGCGAGGTACGCGGCTGTTCCTGGAAAACGAGGCGGCCACCACCCTCGCCCTTGCCAGCATCATCGCCTACGCCCGCATCCGCGGTATCGCCGTGGAAGTGCCGGCGCAGATCCAGTACCTGAGCCTGGATCAGGCGGCCATCGACCGCCTGCAGGAGGCCTTCGCGGTCTATGCCCTGCCCAATGCGGTCTGGAATCACCCGGACTTCGTCCAGGTGCTGCTGGGGTTGAAGCTCGACTATGCCCGCCTGCCGCTGCCCGCACCTGGCGAGGATCTGGAGTGGTTGTTGCTACCCAATGAAGTGGCGACCACCCGCGTCCTCGCCGAGATTCTCGAACGCCTGGGTGCCGCCGAGGTGATCGGCTATCTGCAGGCGTTCTAGGCAAGCGTCTCAGCCGGCAGCGACCGCAGGCGCGTGACGCTGCCCCGCCGCCAGGAACACCTCGAAGGCCAGGCGCTGACCGGCCAGCATCGCCGGATGCAACTGCGCGTCGCTGCCCGCCTCGTCCAGTCGCTGCAGGAATCCCGGCCAGGCACCCGCAGGCGGCACATGCCCCAGATAGGCCCGGGCGTCGCGCACCGCTTCATCCGGACTCTCGCCGGCATGACGATCCAGCAGTCGCGAACCCAATCGGGAACCCTCCAGCACATAGGCCACCCCCCAGCATTCCCCTTCGTCGAGCAGGCGCTCGAGGACGACGGGTTCGGGCCTGTCGGCGGCCAGACGCTGCAGATCCTCCGCCAGCACCCCGCGGCGGCGACGCTCTGCCCAGTCGGGCAACAGCCGCTGGATGCCGGAGCGCTCAAGCAACTCTTCGAGGCCGATCAGGGCCTGGGCATGGGCCTGGAGAAAGGCGGTGTAATGGGGTCGCGTCTGCAATGCATAGCGGCCAAAGGTGGCATCGACCTGCTGGTGCAGGGCACCGCCCTCGGCACGCAACATTTCACGAATGGTGGACACGCAAATACCTCGTAGTGACCGCGGTGTTCAGAGCGGCGAAGGCTGGGGCTTCTCGCCGCGCAGGGCGGCCTGCAGCCGTGCGGCCAGATCCGCCTCGCGAAAGGGCTTGGGGACGATGAATGACTGTTCGGGATCGAGTTCGCCCAGTTCGGCGTAGCCGGTGATGAAGACCACCGGCAACTGCGGCAACCGCTTGCGCACCTGGCGAGCCAGTTCGGCACCGTTCATGCCGGGCATGGCGAAATCGGCCAGCAGCAGATCGATCTGCGGATCACGCTCCAGGGCGCTCAGGGCGGCGAAGCCGTTGCTGGCCTCCACCACCTGATAGCCGAGATCCGCCAGCAGCGCGGCGGTCACGTTGCGCACCGCATGATCATCGTCGACCAGCAGGATGCGTCGCTCGGCGGCCTGTTCGTCCCGACCCGGGGTCGGTAACCCGACCGGATCCACGGCATCTTCCGCCTCGGTACGCGGCAGATAGACCAGCACCGTGGTGCCGCTGCCCATCTGCGTCTCGATGCGCACGCCACCACCGGACTGCTTGGCGAAGCCGAACACCTGGGCCAGGCCCAGACCGGAGCCCTTGCCCACCTCCTTGGTGGTGAAGAAGGGTTCGAAGGCCTTGGCCAGCACCTCTTCGCTCATGCCGGTACCGGAATCCTGCACCGCCAGCAGCACGTACTCACCCGGCTCAGGTTCTTCCGGACGCTGGGGTGGCTCGCTGATGGTCTGGTTGGAGGTGCTCAGCCGCAGGGTGCCGCCGACCGCCATGGCATCCCGGGCATTGATCGCCAGATTGAGGATGATGAGTTCGATCTGGGTCGGGTCGACCAAGGCATGCCAGCAATCGGCGCGCAGGTGGGTCTCGATCCAGACGCTGCCACCCATGGTGCTGCGCAGCAGTTCGAGCATGCCTTCGACGGTTTCGTTGAGCTTGACCGGCTTGGGCGCCAGACGCTGACGGCGGGAGAAGGCCAGCAGCTGGGCGGTGAGCTTGGCGCCCCGCTCGCCCGCTTCGCGGATGTTCTGCACCCGCCCCTGGGTCTTGTCACTCGCTTCGAGGCGCGCTAGATCCCGCTCGAGGAAGCTGGCACTGCTGAGCACCACGGTGAGCAGGTTGTTGAAGTCATGGGCCACGCCGGCGGTGAGCTGACCCACGGCCTCCAGGCGCTGCATCTGCTGCAGGGTGTCTTCCACCCGCTCGCGCTCGTCGATCTGCTCGCGCAACTGGCGATTCGCCGCGGCCAGTTCTTCCATCGCCAGGACCTCCGAGGAGATGTCCCGTCCGGAGCAATAGGTCATGCCGGCATCCGGCACCGCCGTCCAGGAAATCCAGCGATAGCTGCCGTCGCGGTGGCGGATACGATTGACGAAGCGCTGACTGGTCGCACCGGTGGCCAGCTGCTTGAGTTCGTTGTCGGTGATGAAGCGCTCGTCGGGATGCACCAGCGCCAGCAGCGAGGAATCGAGCAGCTCCACCCGCGACCAGCCCAGATTTTCTTCCCAGGCCGGGTTGAGCGCTACCAGGGTACCGTCGGGTTTGCACACCAGCAGCAGATCGCGGGTGAGATCCCAGGTCCGATCGCGCTCGCGGGTACGCTCCTCGACGCGCTCGCCGAGACTGACGTTGAGTCGTTCGAGTTTCTCCGCGGCGTCGCGCTGCTGGGTGATGTCGAGCATCACGCCAAGGAAGCGGGTGCAGACGCCGGCATCGAAGAAGGGCTGGCCGCGGGTCTCGACCCAGCGTTGGGCGCCATCGTCGAGGCGGATGCGGTATTCGCTGCGGTAGTCGTCGTCGCGCTCGTCGGCGCCCGCCTGGCGGACCGTATCGAGAAAGCGTTCGAGGCCATCGCTGCCGCACAGGCGGGCGAACACCTCAAGATCGACCACCGCATCGGCCGGCAGGCCGAACATGGCCTTGCAGCGCTCGTCCCAGACCAGCGTACGGCTGGCCGGCAGATACTCCCACATGCCCAGCCGGGAGGCGTCCATGGCCAGGCGGGACCGGACTTCCAGGCTGTGCAGGGCCTCTTCGGCGCGGCGCCGCTCGCGGCGCTCGTGCACCACCAGCAGTGCCCGCTCGACCGCCTTGGCCAAGAGCTCCATGCTCTGCTTGAGCACATAGTCGTTGGCGCCCAGGCGCATCATCTCCACCGCGTGCACTTCACCGAAGATGCCCGAGACGAAGATGAAGGGGGTTTCCGGCGTCAGCGCCCGCGCCACGCGCAGGGCCTCGGCACCGGAGAAGCCCGGCAGGATGATGTCGGAGAGAATGATGTCGTAGGTCTGCTGGCTCAGCGCCAGAGTCAGACCGGTACGTTCATAGACGATCTTGGATTGCAGCTCGAAGCCGTGCCTTTCCAGCTCGATCAGGATCAGCTCGGCATCGAGCTTGCTGTCCTCTACCAGCAGGATCTTGATCTGTTTCGAGAGCGGCATAAACGGACGTCGGCCTTGAATCTGTTCACTCAGGGAAGCCGGATCGCGCATATCGGCCGGTCGCGGATGACTGGATGCGGATGCACTGATCTTCACTCGCTAGCGGCCAATGCGCCTGGTGACACGACGCGATCCGGGCGGCGGCTCATTGAGCACGGCCCAGAATACGCCGAGGTCGCTGATCGCGGCGACGAAATCACGAAACTCGACCGGCTTGACCACGTAGGCGTTCACGCCCAGCTCGTAGGCCTTTTCCAGATCCGGCTCTTCCCGTGATGAAGTCAGCATGACCACGGGAATGCTGCACAGCTCAGGCGTCCGACGAATCAGTTCGAGCACTTCCAGGCCATCGACCTTGGGCAGCTTGAGATCCAGCAGCATCACGGCGGGATTGCCCGGCTCGCGATCGGCATGGGGTTCGCGCCTGAGCAGATAATTGACCGCTTCGGCACCGTCACGCAGGACCACGACATCGTTGGCCAGCTGGCTGCGCTCCAGAGCCACCAGGGTGAGCTCCAGATCGTGCGGATTGTCTTCGACCAGCACAATGGGTTTGAGCATGAACAGAACTACCTTTTGTGTACCGGGGACGGACGTTGTTTGGGAAGGGCGAAAAAGAAGGTAGCGCCCTCGCCGATGGCACCCTCGGCCCAGACCCGACCGTCATGACGCTCGATGATGCGTCTGACACTGGCCAGACCGATGCCGACCCCTTCGAATTCATCGGCATGGTGCAGGCGCTGGAAGACGCCGAACAGCTTGCCTACATAGTCCATGTTGAAACCGACACCGTTGTCCCGAACAAAGATGATGTCCTCGGAATCGCTCGGCAAGGTGCCGATCTCGATGACCGCCGGTTCTTCGTAGCGACTGTATTTGATGGCATTGGCCAGCAGGTTGCGCAAGGCGAGATGGACGAAGGCGGCATCGGCGATGACGACAGGCAGGGGGCCGATGTGCCACTCCACCTGCCGCTCGGCATAGTCCGGGGCCATCTCTTCGCGAATGGCTTCCACCAGGGCGGTCAGATTGACGTCGGAATAGCGGATCGCCGCCCGCCCCATCTGCGAAAAGCTCAGCAGGTTATCGACCAGGCTGCCGGCGAAGCGCGCCGACGACCCGATGTTTTCCAGGAAGCGCCGCCCCCGGTCCGACAGCTTGCCGCCTTCGATGTCGCCCAGCAGCTCGGCGTAGCCGGCGATGTGGCGCAGCGGCGCACGCAGGTCGTGGGACACGCTGTAGGAGAAGGCCGCCAGTTCCTTGTTGCTGCGTTGCAGCTCCTCGGCCAGCTCGGCCATCTCCTCGGCCTTGCGCAGGACGATCCCGCGCACCGCATTGCGCAATTCGATGGCGCTTTCCAGCTCGAGCGGCGACCAGGGTAGCGACAGGCCGCGGACCGTCTCCTGCCAGAGCACGAAACTCTGTCGGGGCGACAGGCGTCCATCGCTGCCTTCCTGCTTGGCTGGCCGCCCGGCCCAGTTGACCACCTGCACCAGCTCGCTGCGAAACCAGATCAGATAGTGGGAATGCAATTCGGAAATGGGTACGGCAAGCACCCCGGCCGCATACTGGGCCAGCTGTGGCAGCGCGGCGATGTCCTTGGCCAGGTTGTCGGTGACGTAGTGATCCTTGACGTTGACCGACAACCACTCGACCAGGCTATCCACCACGTCGCGCGGCGGCGCCTGGCCGATCAGCTCGGTGCCGTCGGAGGAAATGATGGCGGCGCCCTGTGCCCGGGCGAAATCCAGATAGACCTGGGGCAGCTCCAGCAGTCCCTGGCAGACGCTGTCGCGGTCGGCCATGGTCGAGAGCATCTGCACCATGGCTTGACGCAGCGCCAGTCGACGATCGGATTCCGCGTGGGTCTCGGCGGCATCGATCTGCAGCGACAGCACCCGACCGAACAGTTCGCAGGCGGTCCGCGTCTGGAAGGATACCCGCTGCGGCTGGCGATCGTGACAGAGCACCAGACCCCAGAGACGGCCGCCGACCACGATGGAAACCGACATGGAGGCCAGGGTGCCCATGTTTCTCATGTACTGCAGGTGCACCGGCGACACGCTGCGCAGTTGCGCGAAGCTGAGGTCGAGCGGCTGGCCGGTCAGCGGATTGGTCTGCGGCTGCAGCGGCGACGGCTGGTAGTAGGCGTTGCCGATCACCCGGATGCGGTTGGCCAGGTACAGGCGGCGGGCCTGGGCCGGGATGTCCGAGGCGGGAAATCTCAGCCCCAGATAGCTGGGTACGCCGGGATCGCACTCCTCGGCCAGCACCTGTCCGTGACCTTCTTCGTCGAAGCGATAGATCATGGTGTGGTCGAAGCCGGAGATGCGCTTGGCTTCGCGCACTGCGAGCGTGGCGATGGCATCCACGGTTTCGGCCTGGTGCAGTTGTTCGATGAACACCCGCACCATGGGATAGAGGGTATTGAGGCCGAGCCGGCTGTCCACCGGCGCCTCGAATTCGACGATCAGCACCCCACCGAAGCGATGCATGAACAGCGCGAAGGTCTGCCGCTGCGGCCCCAGGGTGACGTCGCCCTGATAGATGGGATTCTGCTCTTCCTGGGTCAGGGCCCCGAGCATGGCCGGCAGATCGCACCCCGGCAGCAATTCGCCAAGCGTGCGACCCAGTACATCCTCCACGGCGACGCCAAGGTACTCGCGCACGTTGGCGCTGGCCTGGACAATGCGCAGATCCGGCTCTTCCACGGCGAACAGGAAGCCATGTTCCTGGATACTGCCGGGAATGTGGATCGGCTCATTGGCACAATCGGCCAGAGCGTCGGGCTGCGTCTTGGAAGGTGACTCGAGCGCCAAACCGGGAACCTCGTGTGATCGGGAAGAAGCGCAGGGAAAGCGGTGCGCCGAATTGGAAACAAAGGTCATTCAGACTATCAGACCCGGGGCGGGAGGCGAAGCGAAACGGCCCGCAGCCCGGACACCCGCAGCAAGGCCGACAGCGTTCGAGGCGCGATCCGGGATCTTCTCCACCGGCGTCCGGTCGGAACTGGTTTAGCCCCAGGATCCTGCCCATGTCCCTGCGCCTCGCCCTCCCCCTGGCCGCCCTGCTGCTGAGTCCGCTCAGCCAGGCGGCGCCCGTCTATGGCGAACGTCTCGAAGGCTTCGCCTACGACTACCCGGTCAGGACCTTCAGCTTCGACTCCCAGCGACAGCCTCTGGAAATGGCCTATCTCGACGTCGCGCCGAGCGGAAAACCGAACGGGCGGACCCTGGTCCTGCTGCACGGCAAGAACTTCTGCGCCGGTACCTGGGCGCAAAGCATTCAGGTGCTGAGCGCTGCCGGCTATCGGATCGTGGCGCCGGACCAGATCGGCTTCTGCAAGTCGAGCAAACCGGCGCACTATCAATACAGCTTCCAGCAACTGGCCGCCAACACCCGCGCCCTCCTCGACCGCCTGGGCATCGCTCGGGCGACCCTGATCGGTCATTCGACCGGCGGCATGCTGGCGACCCGCTACGCCCTCCTCTATCCCGAGGCCACCGAGCAGCTGGTATTGGTCAATCCCATCGGCCTGGAAGACTGGAAGGCACTGGGCGTGCCCTATCGCAGCGTCGACCAGTGGTATGCCCGGGAGCTCAAGACCTCGGCCGCCGCCATCCGCGACTACGAGCGCAGCACCTATTACGCCGGCCAATGGTCTCCCGCCTACGATCGCTGGGTGGACATGCTCGCGGGTCTCAACGAGGGACCGGGCAAGGAGCGGGCGGCGTGGAACTCCGCCCTGATCTACGACATGATCTACAGCCAGCCGGTGGTCTACGAATTCGACCGACTGCGCATGCCCACCCTGCTGCTGATCGGCCAGCGCGATACCACCGCCATCGGCAAGGATGCGGCGCCGGCCGCCCTCAAGGCGCAGCTGGGCCACTATCCCGAACTGGGCAAGGCGGCGGCGCAGCGCATTCCCCAGGCGACCCTGGTGGAATTCCCGGACCTGGGCCATGCGCCGCAGATGCAGGCGCCGGAACGCTTTCACCAGGCGCTCCTGCAAGGGCTGAGCGCCCTCAAGGCACCCTCGACCCAGCCGAAACCCTGAGCTGATCCAGGCACAAAAAAGGCGGCGTCCCCAGGGGCACGCCGCCTTTGCTATCGCCTGATCGGGTCAGGGCATCCGCGATGACCACTCGCGAATGCCCGTCACCTCAGACACTGCTGCTGGCGAGATCCGCCAGTTCACGACTGGCGACGCTGTACATCGCATAGTCCTGACCGCTGGCATTGCGCAGATCCACCAGCAGACCGCGCCAGCGTTCCACCGCCGCCCGGTGACGCTCCAGCCACAGCGACAGCCGGGCTTCCGGATCGCTCGGCGCCTCGCTCAGATTGAGCATGGCCACGGTGATGGTGCGCTGCTGCACATCCACCTCGTCGCGGAAGGCTTCGCGGGCCAGGGCCTGCCAGGCATTGGCGACCGGCAACTGGTTGAGCTGCTGCTGATACCAGGCCAGATCCAGCACATCACCCGCCGCGAACCAGGTGGCCGCCACCTCCAGCGGATCCTGGGCGGTGACCTCCGCGGCCTGGATCACCGGCAACAGGGTATAGATGTGGTTGGTCCCGGCGACGACCCGTGCCAGCAGTTCAGGCACGCCCGCCTCGGTGTAGGCGCGGAAGCGCTCTTCCCAGTCCTGGCGCGGTTCGCCCTGCAGCAGCTCGTCCAGCCGTACGCCCAGCGCGGCGATGCGTGGCCCGAAGAAGGCCGCCACGGCGCCCGCGTCCAGGCCACTGCGATGGCTGCGCAGGAACCAGCGGGTCGCCCGCCGCCCCAGGCGCATCAGCTCGCTCATCAGACGCAACTGCAATTCCGCCGGCACCTGATGATCCAGGGCCTCCACCTGACGCCACCAGTGCGGCAGGTGCAGCACATCGCGCATCACCACATAGGCGCGGGCGACATCGGCCGCGCTCATGCCGGTGGACTCGCACAGGCGCTGCACGA
Source organism: Pseudomonas sp. SORGH_AS_0199 (assembly GCF_031453735.1). Taxonomy (NCBI): domain Bacteria; kingdom Pseudomonadati; phylum Pseudomonadota; class Gammaproteobacteria; order Pseudomonadales; family Pseudomonadaceae; genus Pseudomonas; species Pseudomonas sp. SORGH_AS_0199. The sequence continues at coordinate 2,104,710 of NZ_JAVJAE010000001.1, read as the reverse complement.
AGGTGATGCCCATGTGGTTGATCAGGTCGTTGGCGATCTGGTTGGCGACGATCTCGCGCTTGAGGCGATGGCGCGCCATCGCCTCGGGGAATTGCTCGGTCAGGCGCTGCGGGAAGGCGCCCTGCATGTCCCGGGCGAGGTATTCGTCGTCCGGCATCGTGGACGCCAGCAACTGTTCCTTGAGGTCGATCTTGCTGTAGGAGATCAGCACCGACAGCTCGGAACGGGTCAACCCCTGCCCCTTGGCGGCGCGTTCGGCGAGCACCTCGTCGCTGGGCAGGAATTCCAGCGTACGATCCAGCTTGCCGCGCCCTTCGAGATCCACGATCAGCCGCTGGTATTCGGCCAGGTGGGTCCGCGCCCGATATTCCGCCAGGGACAGGGCACCGGTCTGCATGTAGTTGTTGGCGACCACCAGCTCGCCGACCTCGTCGGTCATCTCGCCCATCAGCGTGTTGCGCTGCTTGACGGTCATGTCGCCGGCGGAGACCACGTCGCCCAGCAGGATCTTGATGTTGACCTCGTGGTCGGAGCAGTCCACGCCACCGGCGTTGTCGATGAAGTCGGTGTTGCAGGCGCCGCCGTGCAGGCCGAATTCCACCCGTGCCAGCTGGCTCATGCCCAGGTTGCCACCCTCGCCGATCACCTTGGCGCGCAGCTCGCAGCCGTCCACGCGCAGACCGTCGTTGGCCTTGTCGCCGATATCGGCATGGGTTTCGAAGCTGGCCTTCACGTAGGTGCCGATGCCGCCATTCCAGATCAGATCGACCGGCGCCTTGAGCAGAGCATTGATCAGCTCGTTGGGCGTCAGGTGATCCGCCTGCAGATCGAAGCGCGCCTTCATCTCGGGGCTGATGGCGATGCGCTTGGCACTGCGCGGGAAGATGCCGCCGCCTTGGGAGATCAGGCTGGTGTCATAGTCGGTCCAGCTCGAACGTGGCAGGTTGAATAGCCGCTCGCGCTCGACATAGCTACGTTCGGCATCCGGATTGGGATCGATGAAGATGTGCAGGTGGTTGAAGGCCGCTACCAGCTCCAGGCTCCGCGAACGCAGCAGACCGTTGCCGAAGACGTCGCCGGCCATGTCGCCGATGCCCACCACGGTGACCGGATCGGTCTGCACATCGATGCCGCGCTCACGGAAGTGGCGCTGCACGCTGACCCAGGCGCCCCGTGAGGTGATGCCCATCTTCTTGTGGTCATAGCCCGCCGAGCCACCGGAGGCGAAGGCGTCGTCGAGCCAGAAACCGTAGTCCTGGGCGATACCGTTGGCGATGTCGGAGAAGGTCGCGGTGCCCTTGTCGGCCGCCACCACCAGGTAGGGATCGTCGCCGTCGTAGCGCACCACCGCAGCCGGCGGGACCACCTCGCCATCCTTGAGGTTGTCGGTGATGTCCAGCAGGCCACTGATGAAGATGCGGTAGCAGGCGATGGCTTCGGCCTGGATATCGTCACGGGAGCCACCGGTCGGCAGACGCCGCGGCACGAAGCCGCCCTTGGCACCCACGGGGACGATCACCGAGTTCTTGACCTGCTGCGCCTTGACCAGGCCCAGCACCTCGGTACGGTAGTCTTCCTCGCGATCCGACCAGCGCAGGCCGCCGCGGGCGACGTTGCCGAATCTCAGGTGCACCCCTTCCACGCGCGGGCTGTAGACGAAGATCTCGTAGCGCGGCACCGGGCGCGGCAGCTCGGGAATGGCCTTGGGATCGAGCTTGAAGCTGAAGTAGGCCTTGGGCTTGCCGGCGGCGTCGGTCTGGAACACGTTGGTTCTCAGGGTCGCCTTGATCAGGTCCAGATAGCGCCGCAGGATGCGGTCTTCGTTGAGCACCGCCACATCGTCGAGGGCGCTGAGGATGGCCTGCTCCAGACGCTGCTGCTTGTCGTCCAGGTCCTCGCTGGTCATGCGCCGTGCCAGGTAGAACTTCATGCGGAACAGCCGCACCAGCTCCCGGGCGATGTCGACGTGGGCATTGAGGGTGGCGGCGATGTAGCCGATGTCGAAGCCGATGCGGATCTGCTTGAGATAGCGCGCATAGGCACGCAGCACCGCGACGTCCCGCCAGGGCAGCCCGGCGGTCAGTACCAGGCGGTTGAAGCTGTCGTTTTCCGCCTGGCCGTCCACCACCTGGACGAAGGCGTCCTGGAAGGTGTCGTTGAGTTGCTGCAGGTCCAGCTCCAGGCCGGCCACGGTGGTGAAGGCGAAATCGTGGATCCAGTAGCGGCGGCCATTGCGATGGCGCAGCTCGTAAGGGAATTCGCCGAGCACGCGCAGACCGAGATTTTCCAGGATCGGCAAGACGTCCGACAGCGCCAGGGGCGTATCGGCGTGGTAGAGCTTGCAGTGCAGGACGTTGTCGCCGGTCTGGGTCAGCGGCTGGTAGAAGCCCATGGCCAGACGGCGATCGTCCTTCAGGTCCAGCAGGTGACGCATGTCCACCACGGCCAGGTGCGGCGCGAAGCGCTCGCGATAGCCGGCCGGGAAGCCCAGCGGATAGTCGGCCAGGATGGAAGTGCCCTGGGCTTCGCCGAAGCTGTCCACCATCAGGCTGGCGAAGTCGTCCTTCCAGCTGCGACAGGCCTGCACCATCTCCTGCTCCAGGCGCGCCGGATCGACGTCCTGCGGCTGCAGCGGATCGACCCTCAGGATGAACTGCACCCGCGCCAGCACGGATTCGGAGAAGAAGGTCCAGAATTCACAGTCAGTGCCATGCAGGCGATCCATGAGGATCTGCTGCATGCGCTGGCGCACTTCGGTGGAGTAGATGTCGCGCGGCACATAGGCCAGGCAGTAAAAGAACTGACCATAGGGATCGCGGCGCAGGAAGACGCGGACCTTGCTGCGTTCCTGGATCTGCACGATGGCCATGGCCGTGCTGAACAGATCGTCCACCGGGGTCTGGAACAGATCGTCCCGCGGCAGGCCTTCGAGGACCTGGGCCAGTTCCTTGCCGAGGTGGGCGCTGCTGTCGAAATCGGCGCGACGACGCACCTCGTCGACCTTGCGGCGGATATAGGGAATCTCCCGCACGCTGTCGTTGTAGACGCTGGAGGTATAGAGGCCCATGAAGCGGTGCTCGCGCACCACCCGGCCGCTGGCATCCACCTCGCGCAGGGAAACGAAATCGGGATAGGCCGGGCGATGCACCCGGCTCGGGTCGGCCGCCTTGGCGAAGGACAGCAGCACCGGCTCGCGCAGATAGCGCAGCGGATCACCGGACAGCGTGATCTCGGCGGTCTCGGGCCGGCCACGCAGGCGGCGCGACAGCCCCAGCAGGGAATCAGGCACATAGCGCTGAATCGCCGTCTCGCCATCGCCATCGACGGTGAATTCCTCGTAGCCGAGGAAGGTGAATCTGTCGTTGCGCAGCCAGTCGAGGAAGGCCTTCACCTCGGCCAGTTCCCCCTCCTCCACACCGGCCGGACGCCGATCCAGCCAGGTCAGCAGATCGGCGACCTTGGCCTTCATGGCCGCGAAGTCACCAACGGTCAGCCGGACCTCGCCGAGGATCTCCTGCAGCGCCGCCTCCAGGGTGCGCAACTCGGTGGCGGCCGCACAGCGGTCGATCTCAAGGAACATCAGGGCTTCGCGGGTGACCCCTTCGCCCTGCTGGCCCTTGGGCAGCAACTCGAGCAGGCGACCCTGGGCATCCCGGCGCACGCTGAGGACACTGTTCTGCAAGGTATGGACGCTATAGCCCTGGCGGTTGAGTTCCATCCGCACCGAATCCACCAGGAAGGGGGAATCGGCGTGCAGCACCTCGACCACGGTGTGGCTCGATTGCCAACCGTGCCGCTCGTAATCCGGATTGAAGACCTGCACCCGCGGCTCGGCCGGATCGAAGACGTCCAGCAGGCGCCAGGCCGACAGCACGCAGCCGACCAGATCGGACAGCCTACGCTGGGTGAGTTCTTCCAGCGGGACGATGCCGAAGAACTGGGCGGTGAAGCGATCCAGTTGTTCGAGGGTGTCCCCTTCGACATGGGCCGCGAGGGCATTCTTGAGTTGTTGTTGGAAATCCGCTTGGCTGGCAGCGGTGAAAAACGCCATAACCGTACTCCGTCCTGAAGGTGCTGTGGGCTTCGCTCCGCAGAGGACAGGCCTCTCCCGGAGCGAGTTCCACAAGGGACGAGGCCGGACTGCACCAAAAAAGTGCAAGGATGCAGTGCCGCTAGAGTAGCCGGCAAAGCCGCCTGCGCACGTACGTCAGGGCGACAACAAGATTCAGCTGCGGAACGAATCTCAATAGTGTGGCGGCGGGGCTTCGTCCGGCATGCCGCCACCGCCTGCGCTCTGCAACTCCGCCTGGCGTTCGGCCAGCATCCGGATCTGCGCCGCGCAGCGATCCAGCGTCCGCTGCTGCTCGACGATGATGTCGTTCAGCGTCTGGATGGTGTCGTCCTGGAACGCCTGGCGCATCTCCAGATCGGCGATACGTTCTTCGAGGGTCATGCCTGTGCCTCCTGTTCGAGCAGCGCTCGCCAGCGTTCCGTAGCGGCACGACCGGCTTCCGCGGTATAGGGCTCGCGTGGCGAGTGCCCCCACACCGGGCCGGGCCAGGCCGGATCACCTTCCTGCCGCAGCAGGACATGCAGGTGCAATTGCCGGACAACGTTACCCAGGGCGCCGATGTTCAATTTGCGGTCAGGGTGAGCGTTACGCAACACCTGGGCAACAAGTGTCACCTCTCGCCACAGTTGTGCCTGGTCCCGCGGTGACAGGTCGAGGACCTCGGTAACACCTTCGTGACGGGGCACCAGCACTAGCCAGTCATAGCGGCGATCGTTCAGCAGCAATACCTGGCACAGCGTCAAGGACGTCACTTCCAGGGAATCGCCGGCCAGTCGTGGATCTATTTGGAACATCTCATCTCCTGCTAACACCAGTCAGCACTAAAAGTGTGCACGGCTTGGGGAACGTGAAACCTTTGGTGTCACAAAGGTGCAATCAACCCGCCCGAAACTGCCCGTCACCCGGGGAGAGGCCTGACGATAGACAGGCGGGCTCGGCGTTTGGGGATTTGTGCACGCTTTTTGCTATCACGATCCGGGTACGACGATCGGACGGGAACTCTTAAAGAGCTTTCTTAAGAGTCACGGTTAATCCGCTCATCACACGCAAAATTTTGATGAAGCCTATCGCCCCTCTGAGAGAGGTGCTATATGTGCCGCCATTAGAACAAACAGCCACGGCTGACACGATGGCTGACTTTCAACCCAAAGGAGCATTTCTGATGCAAGCGATGAAGTGGAGCATTCTCGCCCTGGCCGTAGCCGCAGGGACCACTCAACTGGCTTTCGCCGACCAGCAGTCCGAATCCAAGGGCTTTGTCGAAGACAGCAAGCTGACCCTGTTGAACCGCAACTACTACTTCAACCGGGATCTCAAGAACGGCGCCAACGATCGTAAAGATTGGAGCCATGGCTTCCTGATGAACTACGCATCGGGCTTCACCCAGGGCACCGTGGGTGTCGGTGTGGATGCCTTCGGCTACCTGGGCCTGAAACTGGACGGCGGTCGCGGCCACGTCGGTTCCGGCAACCTGCAGATCGACAGCGACGGTCGCAACAAGGACGAGTACTCCACCGCTGGCGCCGCAGTGAAACTGCGCGTCTCCAACACCGTCCTGAAGTACGGCAACGTGCAGCCCACCTCCCCGGTCTTCGCCGTGGGTGGCAGCCGCCTGTTCCCGCAGACCGCTACCGGCTTCATGCTGACCAGCGAAGAAATCGAGAACCTGTTCCTGGAAGCTGGCCACATCACCGCTGCGCGTGACCGCACCAACACCTACCATGACGGCAACTTGGGCGCGACCTACGCGTCTGGCATCACTGCCGGCTCCGCCGACTACCTGGGCGGCAAGTACAAGATCAACGATCAGCTGAATGCGTCGCTGTACTACGGCCGCATGGAAGATCTGTGGAACCAGTACTACGCCAACGTCAACTTCGTGCAGCCGCTGGCGGCCAACCAGGCACTGACGTTCGACTTCAACTACTACTACACCAAGGACGCTGGCAGCGCCAAGTTGGGTGATTTCACCAACAATGCCTACTCGCTGGCCGCCGCCTACAGCATCGATGCCCACACCTTCACCCTGGCTTACCAGGGCGTGAGCAGCGACTCGCCGTTCGACTACGTCGGCGTCGGTGGCAAGGGTGCCAACACCGGCAACGGTGGCGACAGCATCTTCCTGGCCAACTCCATCCAGTACTCCGACTTCAACGCCTCCGGCGAGAAGTCCTGGCAGGCGCGCTACGACCTGAACATGGCTACCCTGGGCGTACCCGGCCTGAGCTTCATGGCCCGTTACATCTACGGTCACGACATCGACGCGCCCAAGGGCGGCACCGCCTACGCTGGCCTGTACCAGGACGGCGACAAAGAGCGCGAGACCAACGTCGAAGCCAAGTACGTCCTGCAGAGCGGCCCGGCCAAGGACCTGTCCTTCCGCGTCCGTCAAGCCTGGCACCGTGGCGACGCCAGCACCGGCGGCACCGTCAACGAGTTCCGCCTGATCACCGAGTACCCGCTGAACATCCTCTGATAGAGGCCAGCGTCACTCGCACGATCCAGCAGCCCGGCATTCGCCGGGCTGTTCTTTTCCGACCCTTAGTCGGTGCCACCCGCGTCCCTGTACGCCCTGCCCCACCCCGCCGTACAATGCCGGTCCCGTCTCGATGCCGACAGACCGCCTAGCCATGCGTACCAGCCAGTTCCTGCTGTCCACCCTCAAAGAAACCCCTTCCGATGCCGTGGTGATCAGCCACCAGCTGCTGCTGCGTGCCGGCATGATCCGCAAGCTGGCCTCCGGCCTCTATACCTGGCTGCCGCTGGGCCTGCGCGTGCTGCGCAAGGTGGAAGCCGTGGTGCGCGAGGAAATGAACGCCACCGGTGCCCTGGAGGTGCTGATGCCGGCGATCCAGCCCGCCGAGCTGTGGCAGGAATCCGGTCGCTGGGAGCAGTACGGCCCCGAGCTGCTGCGCCTGAAGGATCGCCATCAGCGCGATTTCTGCGTGGGCCCGACCCACGAGGAAGTCATCACCGATCTGATGCGCAACGAGTTGAACAGCTACAAGCAGCTGCCGATCAACCTGTACCAGATCCAGACCAAGTTCCGTGACGAGATCCGCCCGCGCTTCGGCCTGATGCGCGGCCGCGAATTCGTGATGAAGGATGCCTACTCCTTCCACCTGAACCAGGCGTCGCTGCAGCAAACCTACGACGACATGTACCAGGCGTACTGCAACGTCTTCAGCCGCCTGGGTCTGAATTTCCGGCCGGTGCAGGCCGACAACGGCTCCATCGGTGGCAGCGGTTCCCACGAATTCCATGTGCTGGCCGGCTCCGGTGAAGACGACATCGCCTTCAGCGACAGCTCCGACTACGCCGCCAACATCGAGAAGGCCGAGGCCCTGCCGCGGGAAACCGCGCGCGGTGCCGCCAGCGAAGAGTTGCGTCTGGTCGATACCCCCGACACCAAGACCATCGCCGATCTGGTGGAGAAATTCGGTCTGGCCATCGAGAAGACCGTGAAGACCCTGGTGGTACGCGGGGCCGAGGAAGGCAAGCTGGTCGCCCTGGTGGTGCGTGGCGATCACGAACTGAACGAGATCAAGGCGGCCAACCTGCCGGAAGTCGCCAGCCCCCTGGTGTTCGCCACCGAGCCCGAGATCCGCGCGGCCATCGGTGCCAGCCCTGGCTCCCTGGGCCCGATGAATCTGTCGATTCCCTGCATCGTTGATCGCTCGGTCGCCCTGATGAGCGACTTCGGCATCGGCGCCAACCAGGAAGACAAGCACTACTTCGGCGTCAACTGGGAGCGCGATCTGCCGCTGCCCCAGGTCGCCGACCTGCGCAATGTGGTGGCGGGCGATCCGAGCCCGGATGGCCAGGGTACCCTGGTGATCAAGCGCGGCATCGAAGTGGGCCATATCTTCCAGCTGGGCACCAAGTACAGCGAGGCCATGAAGCTGTCGGTCCTGGGCGAGGAAGGCAAGCCTACCCTGCTCACCATGGGTTGCTACGGCATCGGCGTGTCCCGCGTGGTCGCCGCCGCCATCGAGCAGAACCACGACGAGCGTGGCATCCGCTGGCCGGCTGCCCTGGCACCGTTCAACGTCGCCCTGGTGCCGATGAAGTACGAGAACGCCGCGGTGAAGGACGCGACCGATCGCCTCTATGCCGAACTGAAGGCCGCCGGCTTCGATGTGCTGCTGGACGACCGTGACAAGAAGACCAGCCCTGGCGTGAAGTTCGCCGACATGGAGCTGATCGGCATCCCCCACCGCCTGGTGGTCGGTGAGCGCGGCCTCAATGAAGGTCTGGTCGAATACAAGGGCCGTACCGACAGCGACAGCCAGAACATCGCCCTGGCTGAGATCGTCGACTTCCTCAAGGCCCGCTGAGGACTACCGCTTCAGGTCAGGCGTCCGTGCGCCTGACCTGGAAGTCGGTGAAGCCTTCACAGGCCACCTCCTCCAGCACCACCCCGGTCACCCGGGCCGCTGCCGGCCCCCTGCCAGAGCCAGCGTTCCAGCTGGGCAAGTGCCTCGACCGAACCCTCCAGGTGGCACTCCACCCGGCCATCCGCCAGATTTCGCACCCAGCCGGTGATGCCCAGGCGCTGCGCTTCCTGCCGCGTGCTTTCGCGGTAGTAGACGCCCTGTACGCGGCCACTGATCAGGCCGTGACGCGCCGCTCTATCCATCATCGCGGGGCGCTCCTTTTTTCCAGCGCCGGCGCGACCTTGAGCCAGTGGGCCACGCTCCCGGCCAGCAGTTCATGACGCTGTGCCTGCAGCCGCGCGAAAGCTTCCCGCAGCTGCGGATACCAGTCACCTGGAAAACGTTCGGCGGGCGGCCAGCAATCCGGTGCGGGAGGCGCCCAAGGCGCGCGATCCAGCAGGTCCAGTAGCGCATAGCCATGCAGGTCGCGGCAGAGCACCCAGTGGCCGCTGTCGTTCTGGCACACCAGGCGTTCCTGTTGCAGGAAGGCCAGCACCGCGTGCCACTCATGCTCCGGCAGCTTCCAGCCGGCCTGGTGCAGCCGCCCCAGATGCAGGCTGGAGCCGCTCTGCTGGCGCTCCAGAAAGGCCCGCAGCACGGCGAGCAGGATGAAGAAGGCCGGCAGGGGCGCGCGGCGCCAGTGATGGGTGGTGGACAGGCTGCAGACCACCTCCGCGCCCAGCAGCACGATCAGCCAGCAGACATAGATCCAGACGAGGAACAGCGGTACCGTGGCGAAGGCGCCATAGATCAGCTGGTAGCCGGGAAAGTAGAAGACATAGAGACCGAACAGACTCTTGGCCGCCTCGAACAGCACCCCGGTCAGGGCCCCGCCGATCAGCGCGTGGCGCAGCGGGACCCGGGTATTGGGCACGGCCGCGTACATCAGGGTGAAGGCGGCGATGCTGAACAGCAGCGGCGTGACCTTGAGCAGCGCCTGGGCGCCGGACATGCCGTAGGAGCCGAACACCAGAGCCACCGAGGCCAGGTAGGTGCTCATGGCAAAACCGGCGCCCAGTAGCAGGGGCCCCAGGCTGAGCACCGCCCAGTAGAGCAGGAAGCTGGAGACCCCACGCCGTGGAATGCGCACCCGCCAGATGTCGTTGAAGGTCTTTTCCACCGTCACCAGCATGAAGAAGGACGTCACCGCCAAGAGGGCCACGCCCAGCCAGGTCAGGTGACGGGCCTGCTCGATGAAGTTGCGCAGGTATTCCTCCAGGGTCGCCCCGGTGGAGGGCACGAAATTGCGGAAGATGAAGGCCTGGATCTGCACTTCGGTGCCCTGGAAGGCGGGTATCGCCGAGAGCATGGCGAAGGTCACGGTCATCACCGGAACCACGGCGAACAGCGTGGTGTAGGTCAGGGCCGCGGCGTTGTTGGGCGCGCGATCCTCGATGAAGCGGTCGGCGAGGTAGCGAACGAAGGACAGCAGTTCACGCAAGCGGGCCGGCATTGGCGGTTCCTCGAAAGGCACGGTCAAGGGCTGGCGCGGCAGTCCTCGCCAACCCGCTACAATGGGCATCTTACCTTCTATGGATCAGCCCATGAGTGAAATCGTCCTCTATCACAACCCTCGCTGCTCGAAATCGCGGGCAGCGCTTGAGCTGCTGCAAAGCCGCGAGCTAGCCGTGTCGGCGGTGCCCTACCTGGAGGCGCCGCCGGATGCCAGCGCCTTGCGCGAGCTGCTCGGCAAGCTGGGCCTGGAGGCGCGCCAGTTACTGCGTACCGGCGAGGAGGCCTATCGCGAATTGAACCTGGCCGATCCGGCGCTGGACGAAGACGCCCTGATCGCGGCCATGGCCGCCCATCCCAAGCTGATCGAAAGACCCATCGCCGTGTGCGGCGAACGCGCCGTCGTCGGTCGTCCCCCCGAGCGTGTCCTGGAGATCCTGCAATGACCCCCGAAGCCTACGTCCTGGTGCTCTACTACAGCCGCCATGGCGCCACCGCCGAGATGGCTCGCCAGGTTGCACGCGGGGTCGAGATGGCCGGCATGGCCGCGCGCCTGCGTACCGTGCCGGCGGTGTCCGCCGAGTGCGCTGCTGTTGCCCCGGCAGTGCCCGAGCAGGGTGCGGTCTATGCCACCCTCGATGATCTGCGCGACTGCGCGGCACTCGCCCTGGGCAGCCCGACGCGCTACGGCAACATGGCCGCCGCCATGAAGTATTTTCTCGACGGCACCAACAGCCTCTGGCTGACCGGTGCCCTGGTGGACAAGCCCGCCGGCGTCTTCACCTCCACCGCCAGCCTGCATGGCGGCCAGGAGAGCACGCTGCTGTCCATGGCCCTGCCGCTGCTGCACCACGGCATGCTTATCACCGGCCTGCCCTACAGCGAGAGCGCCCTGCTGGAGACCAAGGGCGGCGGTACGCCCTATGGGCCGAGTCATTTCGCCGGGGCGGATGGCAAGCGCGCACTGGACGAACAGGAGACGGCGCTGTGCCGGGCCCTGGGCAAGCGCCTGGCGACCCTGGCGGGTCGCTTGCAGAAGAAGTAGGAGCCGGCGCGGCTACCAGCCCATGATTTCCTTGACGAAGGGAATGGTGAGCTTGCGTCGCGCCTGCAGTGACGCCTGATCCAGACGTTCGAGCATGTCGAACAGGGCGTCCATGCTGCGGGTATTGCGTGAGAGGATGAAGCGGCCGACCTCGTCGGTCAGGTGCAGGCCACGGCGGGAAGCGCGCAGCTGCAGGGCGCGCAGCTTGTCTTCGTCGGACAGCGGGCGCAGCTGGAAGACCAGCGCCAGGGTCAACCGCGACTTGAGATCGGCCAGCTGCACCGGCAATTGCCGCGGCGCCGCGGTGCTGGAGATCAGCAGCCGCTTGCCGGCATCACGCAGACGATTGAACAGGTGGAAGAGCGCCTCTTCCCAACGCCGCTGGCCGGCCAGGGCGTCGAGATCATCGAGGCAGACCAGTTCGCACTGCTCGAGGTTGTCGAACAGCTCGACGCCGTAGTCGGCCAGTTCGCCCATGGGCAGGTAGATGGCGCGCTCGCCCAGTTCCTCCAGGCGGTGACAGGCGGCCTGCATCAGATGGCTGCGACCGGCGCCCGCGCCACCCCAGAGATAGATCAGACTTTCCGTCCAGCCGGCATCCGCATCGCAGAGACGCTCGACATAGCCGAGCGCCGCGGCATTGGCGCCAGGGTAGTAATTGACGAAGGTGGCGTCGTCACGCAGACGAATGCCCAGGGGCAGCTGTAAAGGCATCATGCCAGCTCGAACGGCTCTTGGCAGTTTCGCGAGGGCGCCAAGTCTAACCAAATCCCGGGTCCCTCGCAGCAGCCGCTTCAGTCTTGGGTGTCGGCCCTCATGGCCAGCGGAAATACAGGGTGGTACGTGCCGGCTGAGCGGATGGGGCCGGCTGGGCCGCAGGCGCGTTCGGCGTGGCCGTGGCGTCGACGGGCGTGCCCGGGGTCGCAGCTGGCGGAGTGGCAGGCGCAGCATTGGCGGCCGGCGCCGAGGCGGGCTGCAGCCCGGCAAGACCGAGTTGCGCCTGCAACTGGTCCGGATTGGCAGTGAGGTCGTAGGTCAGCTGAGTCCCCTCGACCTTGACCAGGCGGCTCGACAGGGGCTCCAGGACTTTCTGCAGCTGGGCATAACGCTCGAAGTTGGAATTGTCGGCCACCAGGGTCAGCGGCTGGGTGGTGCCCGGGCGGGAGACGAATTTCTTCGACAGGCGCGCGGGCCACGTCCTGCAATACCGCAGCCGCCAGGGCGTCCTGATCGGCCGCCTGGCTGCTGCCCTGCTCCGCGGCGCCGTTGTTCCACAGGCGCCACTGGGCCTGCCAGCCATTGCCCTGGGGCTTGGCGTGCACCGCCAGCAGGGCATTGGCGCCATAGCGCTCGGAGGCCTGGCGCAGGGCGGTCGGGTCGTTGGCGTCGATGTTGGCGGCGGTGCCGGCCAGTTGCTCGTTGAGATCGGCCAGCGGCAGGCGGATCGGCAGGCCGGCGCGCTGGGCGCCACGCTGGACGCCGGTGCTGGCGGGCTGGCCATCACCCACCAGGGTCGCCCCGCTGTCGGCGTCGTTGAGCCACCAGATCATCACCACCGGACGATTGGCGCCCCATACCGAGAGCCCCGCCTGGCCCAGGGCACGCTCGGTAGCGGCCGGGTCGAAGTTGGCCACCAGCACCTCCGGCGGGCCGGCGTCATAGCTGTACTGGCTGATCAGGGATTCGGGCGCCGCCAGGGCACTGGCAAGACCCGGGGTCTGGCCGGCCTGGGGATTGCCGGTCAGGCGTCCGGCCAGCACCTGCAGGGCGCGCTTGAGGGCGGCATTGCGCTCGTCCGGTTGTTGCGAGGTCACCGGCTCGCGGACCTGGTAGAGGTTGTCCACCACCTCGGCGCGGGCGAGCGGACTCAGGACCAGCAGCGAAGCGAGCAACGGAAGGACGAGACGGCGCATGGCGATTCCATAGAAAGGGCAAGGGGCATACCTTAAAAGCCGCCCGATCCGCGAGCAAGGGCACTGGGTCGCGGGCTGCGCAGAAGGTAGCGACGGAGACTGCCCGCCCGGCGAACGGATGGGCGACCAGGCTCAGACCACGGCAGGCTGGCCGGGTGCCATCGCCGCCCGGACCGGAGGCCGCGGCCGGCCGCGTGCTTTGGCACGGCTTCTGGTAAAATCGCCCGCCTCATTGCCGGCTGGCGCCAGCCGGCTCGTTTCGCCATTAGCCAAAGGCCAGGATTCATGAGCAAACAACCCCAGCTGAGCTACAAGGACGCCGGTGTAGACATCGACGCCGGTGAGGCTCTGGTAGAACGCATCAAGGGCGTCGCCAAGCGCACCGCCCGCCCGGAAGTCATGGGCGGCCTGGGGGGCTTCGGTGCCCTGTGCGAGATCCCGGCAGGCTATCGCCAGCCGGTACTGGTCTCCGGCACCGACGGCGTCGGTACCAAGCTGCGCCTGGCCATGAACCTGGCCAAGCACGACAGCATCGGCATCGACCTGGTCGCCATGTGCGTCAACGACCTGGTGGTCTGCGGTGCCGAGCCGCTGTTCTTCCTCGACTACTACGCCACCGGCAAGCTCAATGTCGACGTCGCTGCCCAGGTGGTGACCGGCATCGGTACCGGTTGCGAACAGGCCGGCTGCTCCCTGGTGGGTGGCGAGACCGCCGAGATGCCCGGCATGTACGAAGGCGAAGACTACGACCTGGCCGGCTTCTGCGTCGGCGTGGTGGAAAAGTCCGAGATCATCGACGGTTCCAAGGTGGCCACCGGCGACGCCCTGATCGCCCTGCCCTCCTCCGGCCCGCACTCCAACGGCTATTCGCTGATCCGCAAGATCATCGAGGTGGCCGGCGCCGACATCGAGAACATCCAGCTCGACGGCCAGCCGCTGACCGAACTGCTGATGGCGCCCACCCGCATCTATGTGAAGCCGCTGCTCAAGCTGATCAAGGACACCGGCGCGATCAAGGCCATGGCCCACATCACCGGTGGCGGTCTGCTCGACAACATCCCGCGCGTGCTGCCCGAGGGTGCCCAGGCGGTGCTCGACGTGGCCAGCTGGCAGCGTCCGGCGGTATTCGACTGGCTGCAGCAGCAGGGCAACGTCGACGAGACCGAGATGCACCGCGTGCTGAACTGCGGCGTGGGCATGGTCATCTGCGTGGCCCAGGATCAGGTCGAAGGCGCCCTGCAGGTGCTGCGTACCGAGGGCGAGCAGCCCTGGGTCATCGGCCGTATCGAACAGGCCGCCGAGGGCGCCGACCAGGTCGTGCTGAACAATCTGAAACAGCACGGATGAGCCCTGCCGACTGCGCCGTGGTGGTGCTCATCTCCGGCCACGGCAGCAACCTGCAAGCCCTGCTCGACGCCGCGACGCCGCCCGTGCGGATCGCGGCGGTGATCGCCAACCGCGCCGAGGCCTATGGCCTGGAGCGGGCCCGCCAGGCCGGGATCGCCACCCGGGTGATCGATCACCGCGAACACGGCGATCGCGACAGCTTCGATGCGGCCCTGGCGGCCGCCATCGACGCCCAGGGCGCCGATCTGGTGGTCCTGGCCGGCTTCATGCGCATCCTCACGCCCGCCTTCGTGCGGCGCTACCAGGGTCGCCTGCTCAATATCCATCCCTCGCTGCTGCCCCTGTACAAGGGCCTGCACACCCACCAGCGCGCCCTCGATGCCGGCGATGCCTGGCACGGCTGCAGCGTGCACTTCGTCACCGAAGAACTGGATGGCGGTCCGGTCGTCCTGCAGTCGCGGGTGCCGGTACGGGCCGAAGATACGGCGGAGAGCCTCGCGACACGGGTACACGCCGCCGAGCACCTCCTTTATCCTGTGGCCGTGCGGTTGTTCGCCGAAGGTCGTCTGCGGCTGGGTACCCTGGGTGCCGAGCTCGATGGCGAGGCACTGCCGCCTACCGGGGCCACATTGCCGTCGCTGACGGCCGCGGCCTCCCTTTCCTGATCCAAGGAGAAACTGATGCGACGTCTGTTGTTCCTATTGGCCACCCTCTGCAGTGCCTCGGCCTTCGCCTTCGACCTGCAGCCGTTCACGGCCAGCTACACCGCCGACTGGAAGCAGATGCCGGTCAGCGGCTCGGCCGAACGCTCGCTGGAGAAAGAAGCCGATGGTCGCTGGGAGCTGAAGTTCGAAGCCTCCATGCTGGTCGCCGGCCTCAACGAGTCCAGCACCTTCCGCCACGAAGGCGAAGCCTTCCTGCCGGACACCTACCAGTACAAGCGCAGCGGGCTGGGCAAGAGCCGCGAGAGCGAGCTGACCTTCGACTGGGCCGCCAAGAAGGTCACCGGCAAGGACAAGGACGATCCGGTCAGCCTGCCCCTGGATCGCGGTCTGCTGGACAAGTCGACCTATCAGCTCAAGCTGCAGCAGGACGTGGCCGACGGCAAGAAGAGCATGAGCTACCAGATCGTCGACGGCGACAGCATCGACACCTACGACTTCCGGGTCATCGGTCCGGAGCGCATCCGCACCCCGCTGGGCCTGTTCGATGCCATCAAGGTGGAGCGCGTGCGTGATCCCACCAAGAGCAGCCGCAAGACCGAACTGTGGTTCGCCAAGGACTGGGACTATCTGCTGGTGCGTCTCTACCAGCAGGAGAGCGACGGCAAGGAATACCAGACCAGCCTCAAGGAAGGCTCGGTCAACGGGCGCACGGTGAAAGGCGCCAACTGATCAGGTCTGCAGGCAAAACGCCCTCTTCGGAGGGCGTTTTCCTTTATCCACCAAGCAGGCGTGGTTGCTGTCTCAGCAGGAAGGCGGTGCGTATCCAGCAGCCCTCTTCTGGCGTTTTACAGAGGTGCCTATCGCGGCCATGGGCCGCTCCTACACCCTTGTTGATCCTGCAGGAGCGGCCCAAGGCGATGATGCCGCCGCCGGACGACAACCGCAGGCGCGACAGATTGTCGCAGAAGTTGTAACGACTTGTTGCCGAGATACGCCTTGGTCCTGAAGCGAAACGCTCTAGTATGGGTTTTCAAGCCCTGCCGTAGTGCGGGCTCGACCAAGGAGATACAGCATGACCATTACCGTAACCGAACGTGACGAAGACCATATGTCCCGCGAAGCCCGTGGCCTGGGCATGCATCTGTGGGACGTGAAACAGGAAGGGGAATTGGTCGGCGTCTACCAGAGCGAAGCCGATGCCCTGGAGTACAAGGAGCAGATCGAACACGAAGGCGCGTCGCACGCCGAGTGAGTCGAAAGACCTTTTTACCGACTGCCTGAAAAAGGCCCGTCTCTTGGAGGCGGGCCTTTTTCGTTTCACGGCGGAGCGAGGGGCTGCGGTAGGATGGATTGAACATAGCCAAGCCCAACATCACCTGGCCCAACGGTGTGCTCGGCATCCCTAACCCCAGCCCTCTCCCAGGGGGAGAGGGGGTGGACTGGCATAGGTCAGTGTCCCGTAGGTTGGGCTGAGACGGCTTTATCGTCGAAGCCCAACATGACCCCAACCTCGCCCCTAGTGCAGCAGCTCGTCGGCGAAGACCTTGTCCAGGGTGATGGGCAGATCCCGGACCCGCTTGCCGGTGGCGTGGAAGATGGCGTTGGCGATGGCTGCCGCCACCCCGACGATACCGATCTCGCCAATGCCCTTGGCGCCCAGCGGATTGACGATCTCGTCGAGCTCCTCGACGAAGATCACCTCCAGCTGCTGGATATCGGCCTGCACCGGGAAGTGGTATTCGGCGAGGCTGTGGTTCATCCAGCGACCTTCGTGGGTGTCCATCATCCCCTCTTCCTGCAGGCCCATGCCGATGCCCCAGACGATCCCACCGGCTACCTGGTTCTCGCCGGTCTTGAGATTGAGGATGCGGCCGGCGGCCACCGCGGTGACCACGCGACTTACCTGGACGCTGCCGAAGTCTTCGTCGACCTTGACCTCGACGAACACCGCCGAGTGGGTACCGGTGGCGTAGTTGTCGCGCTCTTCCGCCGGCTCGGCGCTGGCCAGGGTTTCCATGGACGGCGAACCCGAAGCCTTGAGGATGGCGGTGAAGTCGACGCGCTGGGCCGGATCGGTCTTGAGACTGATGCCGCCATCGGCGAACACCACCTGCTCCAGTTCGGCCTCGGCCAGCGGGGAGTCGTCCATCTCCTTTGCCGTATCCAGCAGTTGCTGACGCAGCTGGTCGCAGGCCAGTTTCACGGCGGTGCCCACCGAAGACACGGTAAAGGAACCGCCTTCGAGGGGTGCCTTGGGCAGAGTGGAATCACCGAGCTTGAAGGTCACCTTGTCCAGCGGCAGACCGAGGTTCTCGGCGGCGATCTGGGTCATCACCGTATAGGTGCCGGTGCCAATGTCGGCCGTGGCACTGGCCACCACCAGGCTGCCGTCGATGTTCATCACCGCCTTGGCGGTGGCAGGTTGTTGCATGGCTTCCCAGACCCCGGTGGCCATGCCCCAGCCCACTAGCTGGTTGCCGTCGCGCATGGAACGCGGCGCCATGCTGCGCTGTTCCCAGCCGAAACGCTCGGCCGCCTGGCGATAGCATTCCAGCAGTTCCTTGCTGGAATAGGGCTTGCCCTTGGCCGGATCCGTGTCGGTGAAGTTGCGGATGCGCAATTCCAGCGGATCGATGTCGGCGGCATAGGCCAGTTCGTCCATGGCGCTTTCCAGCGCATAGACACCCAGCACCGCGCCGGGGGCGCGCATGTCCAGCGGGGTGTAGACGTCCAGCGCGGCCAGTTGATAGGCCAGCTTGACGTTGGGACAGGCATAGAGCGACGCCGACCAGACCAGCACCATTTCGGTGAAGTCTTCGAAGCGCGAGGTGATGCCGAGGGCGCTGTGGTCGATGGCCTGCAGCTTGCCGTCGCTGTCGCAGGCCAGCTTGATCTGCTGATAGGTCTCGGGACGATAGCCGAAGGTAAACATTTGCTGGCGGGTCAGGGTCACCCGCACCGAGCGCTTGAGCTGCAGCGCGGCCATGGTCGCCAGGACCAGCTGGTATTGCGGACGCAGACCGGAACCGAAGGCGCCACCGACGAAGGGCGAGATGACCTTCACGTCGCCCTCGCCCAGGCCGAAGATGCTGCTGACGAACTGGGCGCTGTTCTGCACACCCTGGGTCTTGTCGTGCACCGTCAACTTGCCGTCCTTGTGGTAGATGACGGTGGAGGCATGCATCTCCATGGGGTTATGGAATTCCGCCGCGGAGTGGTATTCGGCTTCGATGCGGGTAGGCGCCGCGGCCCAGGCTGCCGGGGCGTTACCCCGATTCTCCGGCAACTCCATGGGTGCTTCGTGGGCCTGGTCGCGAGCCTGGGCCAGGTCGGTGGCGTGCTCCTCTTCGCTGTATTGGGCACGGATCAGCGCGGCAGCGTGGCGCGCGGCCTCGAAGGTCTCGGCCACTACCAGGGCGATGGGCTGGCCACTGTAGAGGATGCGGTCGTTGTACAACGGCCGAAAGGGCTTGCCGTCAGCCGCATCCATGTCGGTATAGCTCTCATCGTAGCTGGCCATCTTGGGTCGATTGAGGTGGCTGAGCACCTCGATGACACCGGGCTGGGCCAGGGCTTCGCTGACGTCCAGGCCGAGCAGGCGACCCTTGGTGATGGTGGCGTTGACCACGAAACCAAAGGCCAGATCCGGCACGCTGAATTCGCCGGCATACAGTGCCTGGCCGGTGACCTTGAGCGGACCATCGACGCGGGGAACGGCTTTTTGCAGATGGACGACGGTCATTGCAGGGTACCTCCGGCGGCTTCGGTAAGGGCACGCACGATGGCGCGCCGTGCCAGTTCGATCTTGAAGCTGTTATGGGCGAAGCCCTGGGCGCCTTGCAGCAGGCGATCGGCCAATTGGCCGAAGGCCGCCTTGTCCGCCACCTGACCGACCAGGGCCTGTTCGGCCTCGGGCAACCGCCAGGGCTTGTGGGCCACGCCGCCCAAGGCGACACGGACCTGCTTGATGCGCTCGCCATCCAGTTCCAGGGCTGCCGCGACCGAGACCAGAGCGAAGGCATAGGAGGCGCGGTCGCGGATCTTCAGGTAGGCGCTGTGGGCGGCCAGGCTCTCGGCGGGCAGAGTCACGGCGGTGATGAGTTCGTCGGCGGCGAGGTGGGTGTCGCGCTCGGGAGTGTCGCCGGGCAGGCGGTGGAAATCGGCGAAGTCGATGACCCGCTCGCCGTTCGGACCGCTCACCTCGACCCGGGCTTCCAGGGCAGCCAGGGCCACGCACATGTCCGAGGGATGGGTGGCGATGCACTGCTCGCTGTGGCCGAGGATGGCGTGGATGCGATTCTGCCCTTCACGAGCGCCGCAGCCGGAGCCGGGTTCGCGCTTGTTGCAGGGGGTGCCCACGTCATAGAAGTAATAGCAGCGGGTGCGCTGCAGCAGGTTGCCGCCGGTGGAGGCCATGTTGCGCAATTGCGGGGAAGCGCCGGCGAGGATGGCCTTGGCCAGCAGCGGATAGCGACGCTGCACCTCGGGGTGGTAGGCCACCTCGGCGTTCTTGACCAGGGCACCGATGCGCAGACCGCCCTCGGTGGTGGTCTCGACCTCGCGCAGGGGCAGGCCGTTGACGTCGATCAGTTGCTCGGGGCGCTCGACGTTTTCCTTCATCAGGTCCAGCAGGTTGGTGCCGCCGGCGATGAAATGGGTCTGGGGGCCATGTTGGCGGATGGCATCGGGCACGGCGTTGGGCTTGGCATAACCGAAGCGGTTCATTCGCGGCCCTCCCCTTGCTGGCAATCCGGACGCGCCCGCTCGATGGCGGCGCGGATGTTCCGATAGGCTCCGCAGCGGCAGAGGTTGCCGCTCATCTGCTCGGCCACCTCGGCCTCGCTGTGGGCGTGGCCCTCCTTGAGCATGCCGATCGCCGAGCAGATCTGCCCGGGGGTGCAATAGCCGCACTGGAAGGCGTCTTCGGCAACGAAGGCGGCCTGCATGGGGTGCAGCTGGTCGCCCTGGGCCAAGCCCTCGACGGTGGTGACCTCGGCGCCGTCCTGCATGACCGCCAGGGCCAGACAGCTGTTGATGCGGGTGCCATTGACCAGCACGGTGCAGGCGCCGCACTGACCATGATCGCAACCCTTCTTGGTGCCGGTCAGGTCGAGGTGGTCGCGCAGCAGATCGAGCAAGGTAGTCCAGGGCTCGACCGCCAATTGCAGCTGCTTGCCATTGAGGGTCAGGGCGATGGTATGGGACTCGGGTTCGGCCAGGGGCTGAACCTGGCGCGCGGGGGTGGCGTTCATGGCGGACCTCACGGTTAAAGCCGCGGGGTGCAGATTGCCCCCGTGGTCGGAATAGGCGGTGGCAGCGAAGGGCCACCTCAGGTAAGGGACTGTCCCCGACCGGAACCGGTTCAGCACCCCTGCCCAGCGGTATTCAACGTAACGTTGAAAGCCGCTCAGCGATACGGTGAGAGTCCCGATCCAGAGCCTTTCCTCGGCGTCAGGACATATTCGGTATGGCGCCTGTTCATGCCAGCAGCCCAGTGGCCTGAACCCCACTGCCACCGGGGTAGTCATCAGAACTCCCGTGATGTGCCCTAACGATGAGAATCCGACCATGGCTTCCGACTCCGATGCACGCTGGCGCCTGTCGCGGCGGCAGTTTCTCGGCACCTCCGCGGTGCTGGTGGCGACCAGCGCCATTCCCGGCTACACCTTCGCCCAGGCCAGTGGTGGCGCGCCCCTGACGCCCCAGGCCATCGCCGCGCGGCTGCCGCAACTGCTGCCGCTGACCCTGCAGATCAATGGCGAGGCGCGCAGGCTCAAGGTCGACAGCCGTACCACCCTGCTCGATGCCCTGCGCGAGAACCTGCACCTCACGGGCACCAAGAAGGGCTGCGACCATGGCCAGTGCGGCGCCTGCACGGTGCTGGTCAATGGCCAGCGCATCAACAGCTGCCTGAGCCTGGCGGCCATGCACGAAGGCGACACCATCACCACCATCGAAGGCCTGGGCAACGCCGAGCGCCTGCATCCCATGCAGGCGGCCTTCCTGGCCAAGGACGGCTTCCAGTGCGGCTATTGCACCCCGGGGCAGATCTGCTCGGCGGTCGCCCTGCTGGACGAGGTCAAGGCCGGCATGCCCAGCCACGTCTCGACGCGCCTCGACGGGCCGATGCGGCTGAGCGAAGAAGAAATCCGCGAGCGCATGAGCGGCAACCTCTGCCGCTGCAGTGCCTATCCCAACATCGTCGCGGCCATCCAGATGGCGGGGGGCCAGGCATGAGGGTCTTCGACTATCAACGCGTGCAGACCGAAGCCGATGCCAGCCGCCAGGGCGCCCAGGCCGGCAGCCGCTTCATCGCCGGGGGCACCAATCTGCTGGACCTGATGAAGCTGGAGATCGAAACACCCAGCCAGGTGCTGGACATCAATCGCCTGCAGCTGGACCAGATCAGCGCCACCCAGGAGGGTGGCCTGCGCATCGGTACCCTGGTGCGCAATTCCACCCTGGCCGCCGACCCCCGGGTACGGGAGCGCTATCCGGTGCTCTCCCGTGCGCTGCTGGCCGGCGCCTCGGCGCAATTGCGCAACAAGGCCACCACCGGCGGCAACCTCCTGCAGCGCACCCGTTGCTCCTACTTCTACAACACCGCCATGCCCTGCAACAAACGCCAACCCGGCAGCGGTTGTGCGGCTCTGGGCGGCTTCAATCGGATGAACGCGGTGATCGGCGCCAGCGACCAGTGCATCGCCGTGCATCCCTCCGACATGGCGGTGGCCATGCGGGTGCTGGACGCCACGGTGGAAACCCGGGAAGCCACTGGCCGCACCCGGCGCATTCCTATCGCCGACTTCCATCGCCTGCCTGGTGACACCCCGCAGATCGAGACGGTGCTGCAACCCGGCGAACTCATCATCGCCGTGACCCTGCCGCCGCCACCGCCCGGCATCCAGGTCTATCGCAAGGTGCGCGATCGCGCTTCCTATGCCTTTGCCCTGGTGTCCATGGCGGCCATCGTCGAGCTGGACGGCACGCGTATCCGCAGCGGTCGCGCGGCGTTCGGCGGCCTGGCGCACAAGCCCTGGCGGGTGGCGGCGGCCGACCGGGCCTTTGCCGGCCAGTCCCTGGACAGCGATCTGGCGGCCGTGGGCGATGCCCTGCTCGCCGGAGCCCGTGGCTATGGCCACAACGATTTCAAACTCGAGCTGACCCGCCGCATCCTGCGCGCCGGGGTGGCCGACGCTCGCCAACAGGTCTGAGGACAGCAGCATGGAAATGAATGAACCCGCTGGCCGCAACCTGATCGACGAGAATCGTGGCGGCCTGATCGGCAAGCCCATCGATCGCGTCGACGGCCTGCTCAAGGTCACCGGCCAGGCGCCCTACAGCTTCGAATTCCGCAACGATCGCGTCGCCTACGGCTTCATCGTCGGCGCCACCATCGCCAAGGGCCGCATCCGGCGTCTGGACACCTCGGCTGCGGAGAGCGCGTCCGGTGTGCTCAGCGTGCTGACCTATCGCAATGCGCCACCCCAGGCCGCCCGCGAGCCGGACAACAGCGGCCGCTTCACCCGGCCCAAGCCCTACCTGGACAGCGACCAGGTGCGCTATTTCGGCGAACCCGTGGCCTTCGTGGTGGCCGAGACCTTCGAGGAGGCGCGCCTGGCGGCGGCCCTGGTGGAGATCGACTACGCGGCCGAGCCAGGCGTCTTCGACCTGGCCGCCAGCCTCGGCCAGGCGGTGAAGCCGCCGGATGCCGATCAGCCCACCGACACCGCCTCCGGCGATGTGGATGCCGCCTTCGCCCGGGCGCCCGTCAAGCTCGACGAGCGCTACACCACGCCCTACCACATCCATGCGCAGATGGAGCCCCACGCCAGTCTCGCCCAGTGGGACGGCGACCGGGTGACGATCTATTGCTCCACCCAGTTCGTCGAGCAGGCGCAGAGTTGCGTGGCCAATACGCTGCAGCTGCCCAAGGACAAGGTACGCATCGTGGCGCGCTATATCGGTGGCGGCTTCGGCGGCAAGTTGCCGATCTATGCCGATGCGCTGATCGGCGCCATGGCCGCCCGGGCCATCGGCCGGCCAGTCAAGGTCACCCTCACCCGCCAGCAGATGTTCCAGATCACCGACCACCGCTCGGCCACCGTGCAGCGCATCCGCCTGGGTGCCGACCGCGATGGCCGTATCCAGGCGATGGCCCACGAGGGCTGGTCCCATTCCGCTCGCGGCCTGACCTACTACGAACCCACCGGCCTGTCCTCGCGTACCCTCTATGCCGGCGATGACCGCCTGGTAGCGCACCGCATGGTCGAGCTGGATCTACCCGAGTCCGGCTCCTGCCGGGCGCCCGGCGAAGCCGTGGGGATGCTTGCCAGCGAAAGCGCCATGGACGAGCTCGCGGTCATGCTCGCGCTCGATCCCATCGAGCTGCGCATCCGCAACGAACCCAGCCAGGACCCGGAAAAGCACATCCCCTTCTCCTCCCGCAAGCTGGTGGAATGCATGCAGGACGGCGCCCGCCGCTTCGGCTGGACCAAACGCAATGCCAAGCCCGGTCAGGTGCGCGACGGCGACTGGCTGATCGGCATGGGCATGGCCGCGGCCAGTCGCGCCAACATGCTCAGGCCGTCCCAGGCCGGGGTCCGCCTGGAGGCCGATGGCACGGCCACAGTGAAGACCTCGATGACCGATATCGGCACCGGGACCTACACCATCCTGGCGCAGATCGCCGGCGAGTCGCTCGGCTTGCCGGTGGAGCGGGTCAAGGTGCTGCTAGGCGACAGCGACGATCCGGCCGGGGCCGGCTCCGGCGGCTCCTTTGGCGCGGCCAGTTCCGGCTCCTCGGTCTATGTCGCCTGCGAGAACCTGCGCCTGAAGGCGGCGCAAGCGGCGGGCCTCGATCCGGCCAGCGCCCGCTTCGTCGGTGGCCGGCTGATCGCCGACAATGGCAGTCGCGACCTCGCCGAACTGGCGCGCGAGCACGATCTCCAGGCCATCGGCGAGATCAAGCCGGGGCAGACGCTCAAGGACTATTCGCAGCAGGGCTACGGGGCCTTCTTCGCCGAGGTGGGGGTGCACGCCCTCACCGGCGAAATCCGCCTGCGGCGCATGCTCGGGGTGTTCGCTGCGGGGCGCATCCTCAACGAGAAGACCGCCCATTCGCAGATGCTTGGCGGGATGATCTGGGGGGTGGGCAGCGCCCTGCACGAAGATGGGGTGATCGATACCCGCCACGGCCACTTCGTCAATCATGACCTGGCCGACTACCACTACCCCTGCCATCTGGACATCCCGGCCATCGAAGCCCATTTCCTGCCGGAAGTGGATGACAAGGCCAATCCGCTGAAGATCAAGGGTGTCGGCGAACTGGGCATCTGCGGCGCCGGGGCCGCCCTTACCAACGCCGTCTACAACGCCTGCGGGGTGCGCATCCGCGACTATCCGCTGACGGTGGACAAGGTGCTGGCCGGACTCAAGACGGCCTAGCGGCGGGCGGCGCGGTTCAGCGCGCCGCCTTGCTTCCCGCCCGCGTTGCCAGCAGCACCCCACCGATGGCGATGACCATGGCCACCCAGGCCAGGGGCGGCAGGGTTTCGCCCAGCAGCAGCCAGGCGCTCAGGGCGGCGCCCGGCGGCACGCAGAAGAACAGCGCACTGACCCGCGCCGCCTCGCCGGCGCGGATCATCCACACCAGCAGGCTGATGGCCAAGAGCGAGTTGGCCAGCACCAGATAGGCCAGGGCACCGATGAAGGCCGGCGCCCAGTGCACCGGGCTGTGCTCGAACAGCAGCGCCAGGGGCGCGCAACACACCAGGCCGACGCTGTACTGCACCAGGTTGTTGGTGACCGGATGCTGGGCCACACCCAGGCGCTTTTCGTAGAGCACGGCACTGGTCATGCCCAGCAAGGCGCCTACCGCCAGGCAGATGCCGAACAGGGATTCCACGGCGACGCTGGCGCGCGCCACGATCACCCCGATGGCGCCGAGCAGTCCCAGGGCCAGTCCCAGCCACTGCAGCGGCGCCACCCGCTCGCCCACCAGCAGGGGCGCGCCCAGAGCCACCAGGATGGGTTGCAACGAGGCGACCATGGCCACCACGTTGGCCGAGGCGCCCATCACCAAGGCGCCATAGCTCATGCCGAAATAGACGCCCTGGATGAGAAAGCCCACCACCGCCAGATTCGCCCATTCCCGCCGGGTGCGCGGCAGCGGCGGACGCAGGACCAGGAAGGCGATCAGCAGCACGCTGAAAGCCAGGGCATAGCGCATCGCCAACAGGGTGAAGGGGGGCGCATAGGCCAGGCCCACCTTGGACACGGCGAAACCGGCGGACCACAGGGCCAGGAACACCAGGGGGATGAGGCGCAGCAACCAGGGATTCAGCGAAGTGGACGACATCGGACGCTCAGGGCCAGGCGAGTCAGCGGGACGCGACTCGCGAGCGGGAAGGATAGCTGACGATCAGCAGGCCGCTGAGCACCAGGGCCGCGCCGGCGAGAAATCCCGGTCCCGGGGTCTCGCCCAGCAGCCAGACGCCCATCAGTACACCGAACAGCGGCGTCAGCAGGGTCAGCACGCCCAGGGGCGCCGCGCGATAGCGACTGAGCAGCACGAACCAGCCCAGCAGACTGATGCCGGCGACGATGAACACCTGGAAGGCCAGACTCGACCAGGCCAGGAAATCCAGCCCGGCCAGATCCAGGCGCTTGCCGAGCGGCAGGGCCAGCGCCAGCAGCACCACCCCGGTCACCCCGAGTTGATAGAACAGGGTGCGCAGCGGCGGCGCCTCGGCCAGGGCGCTGCGGCGGATCAGCACCGTGGTGGCGCCCCAGGCGGCACCGCCGACCAGGCCGATCAGGTCGCCCTGCCAGCTGGTGCCGCCGCTCGGCTTGCCGATCAGGAAGGCACAGACCACGCCACTGGCCGCCAGCAGTATGCCCAGCCACTGGCGCCCCGACAGCCGCTCGCCGGGCACCAGCCAGTGCAGGCCGCAGGCGGCGAACAGCGGCGCCGTGTAGATGAACACGACCATGTGCGCGGCGCTGGTGTATTTCAGGCCCACCGCCATGCAGAGGAATTCCAGGGCGAACAGCGAACCGGCGAGCAGCCCGGGAATCAGCGTCCGGTCACGGCCCAGGCAGCGGATGCCGCGCCAGCGCGCCAGGCCATAGAGCAGCCCGGCCGCCAGCAGCGAACGCCAGCCGATCTGCAGCAAGGGGTCCACCTGCTCGGCGATGGCCTTGATCGCCGTCTGCTGCAGGCCCCAGACCAGGCAGAGCACCAGCATGACCAGCACGGCGGGGAGGTCGAGCTCCTTGCGCATGGGCATCGTTCCAGGAAAAAAGTGAGCCTGCAGGATGACCGTGGCTGAACAGGTCGGACAAACGATGTTTAATGGGCGTCAGGCTCAGGAAAACTAAGGCTCAGCGTGACCACTGCCCTCCCCCTCAACGCCCTGCGCGCCTTCGCCGCCGCTGCGCGACACCAGCAATTCGCCAAGGCCGCGGACGAGTTGCATGTCACGGCCGGCGCCATCAGCCGGCAGATCCGCCTGCTCGAAGCCGAACTGGGACAGCCGTTGTTCGAGCGCCTGCCCCAGGGCGTACGGCTCACCGCCCAGGGTCGCGCCCTGGCCGGGGAGATCGCGCCGCACCTCGATGGCCTGACCCGCGCGGTCGCCCGGGCCCGGATCAAGAGCTGCGTCCTGACCGTCAGCGCGCCCCCTACCTTCGGCCAGGAATGGCTGTTGCCGCGGCTGGAAGACTTCCAGCGCCAGCATCCGGATATCGAGGTCTTTCTCGACGCCTCGTCCGCCATCGTGCCCCTTGGCACCGAGGGCGGTGCCCAGGCGGCGATCCGCTATGGCCGCGGCGACTGGCAGGACGGCGAGACGCGCCTGCTGCTGCGCGAATGGATCTTTCCGGTGTGCAGCCCGGCGCTGATCCCGGCGCAGCTGGCAGGGCCCGCCGCCTTGCTGGACTATCCGCTGCTGCATGCCGAATGGCCCGGCGGCTGGCGTTCGGGTCGCCCCAGCAGCCGGTCCAACGCCTGGCAGGACTGGTTCGCCAGCCAGCAGGTGCCCCTGGGCGACAGTCTGCGCGGTCCGCGCTATTCACTGAGCGGCATGGCCCTGCAACAGGCAGCCGCCGGCAAGGGCGTGGCGCTCGGCGGCGGCGTGCTGGCCCAGCGCCTGCTGGCCAGCGGAGCCCTGATCCGCCCGCTGCCGGATCGGTTCGACCAGCTGTCGGCCCAGGCCTACTTCCTGGTGTTGCCCAAGGGCGCGGTGGACGCGCCGGTACAGCGCTGGATCGACTGGCTGCTGGTGCAGATCCGTCAATTCCGCGAGACCCAGGGCGAACCGCAGGAGACCGGCGGCGCCTGGTGAGCGCCGGGCTTTTACGGCAGTCTAGGCGGCCTGCCCTTGCAATAGTCAGCCTGCATGATCACCTGTCGCCTGTCCGCCCTGCTCGCCCTGCTGCTCTCGACCGCTGCCCTGGCCGCCGAACAGGCCCCGGGCACCTGCGATCGCCAGGGCAGCGAGGCGCAGCTGGCGGCCTGCGCCAGCCAGGACCTGGCCGTGGCCGAAGCCCGGCTGGCCGACGTCTACGGGCGCCGGCTGGCGGGCCTCTCCACTGAACAACGACCTGCCTTCGAACGCCTGCAACACCTCTGGCAGGACGATCGCGCCCCCCGCTGCGCCACCGCGACGCGGGGTTTCCAGGGCGCCATGCAGCAGCTGCAGTATCTGAGTTGTCTGAAGTCGGTGACCCTGCTGCGGCTGGACGATCTGCAACGGCAACTACCGCGGCGCGACTGACGCTTCGTCGCCACTGCTGCTGTCCGGCGCCGGAACTCACTATCATGGCGCCCCGCTGTTGGAGTTCGAGATGTACGAGCGTTACCTGCCCCTGCTGGTCCCGGCCGGACTGCTGCTTCTGGGGGCGCTGTGGTGGTGGCAGCGCCGGCGCCAGGCCGCCTTTCCCTATCGCCAGGTCGAAGCCCTCTTCACTCCCGCCGAACAAGCCTTTCTCGCCGTGCTCGACGAAGCCGTGGGCGACGACTATCGGGTATTCGGCAAGGTGCGCATCGCCGATGTGGTCCAGACCCTGCCGCTGCGCGACCGCCGCCGCTATCTGATCGCGCAGAACCGTATCAACTGCAAGCACTTCGACTTCGCCATCTGCCGGCGTGACGACCTCGCCGTGCACGCCGTGGTCGAACTCAACGACAGGTCGCACCTGCAGCGCCATCGCCAGCAGCGCGATCGCTTCGTGAGGTCGGTGTGCGAGGCCGCCCAGTTGCGGCTGGTGGAGATTCCCGCGGCGGCGCGCTATTCCGCCACCGCCGTGCGCGACGCCGTGTTCGGCGGGCGCCGTCCGCGCACCCGGGTAGCGCCCCCCAGCCAGGCGCTGGCGCCGGAATGCCCGGAGTGCCAGGCGCCCATGGTGCGTCGTCGCGCGCGCAGCGGTCGCCACCAGGGGCGGGAATTCTGGGCCTGCTCGAACTACCCGGATTGCCGCGCCCTGCTCGACATCGACGACTGACCAAGGGGCCCCTGCCATGCGTTATCCCACCACCCCGGACGGACGCTACTTCGTGGTCAGGGGCCGGCTCTGGCGCTGCACTGATCCCAGCCTGCCCGCCGATCGCCGCGACGCCCTGACCCATGAGCTGATGGATGCGCGCCGCCAGGTGGGCGCAGCCAAGCGCCAGGGTGACGAGGCCGCCCTGCGCAGCGCACGCGCCGCGGTGGACGCCGCCAAGCACGCCCTGGGCGAGCGCGGACCGGTCTGGTGGACCGATGGCGCCCCCGACTACAACCGGCGGATGGCCCGGAACACCCCCTATGCCGACTGGTACCGGCAGCTGGATGTCGAGACTTCCTGAGCCGCACCGTGCGGCGTAAGGTGAACGGCTGAATCCTCTTGCGAGCACCGCTCTTGCGTATCCGCCCCGCCTTCGTCACCGACCTCGCCGCCATCTGCCGGCTGGCCGAACAACTCGCCGAGCAGCATCACCGGCAGGCCCCGGCGACCTTTGCCAAGCCCTCCGGCGGCTGGCGCGACCAGGACTACTGGGCCGCCCAGCTGGAGCCGGAAGACGGGGTGCTGTTCGTCGCTGACGCCAGCGACGAACTGGTCGGCTTCGTCACCGCACGCCTGTCCGATACCCGCTCGATTTCCTTTCTGCAGCCGCTGATCCTCTGCCGGATCGGCACCCTGGTGGTGTCTGCCAGCCACAGACGGCAGGGCGTGGGTGCACGGCTACTGGAAGCCGTGGAAGCCTGGGCTCGGAACAACGATGTCGACGAATTGCGCCTGGAGGTGATGGAGTTCAACGAGGACGCCCAGGCCTTCTATGCCCGCCAGGATTTCCAGGGGCAGTCGCGGATTCTGGCCAAGGCGTTGCGGTAGGGTTGGCTGCCGCGCGATCGCGGCCATGAGTGCGATGGACCAGCACCCTCACCCCAGCCCTCTCCCAGGGGGAGAGGGGGTTAGCGGAGCGGTCGGCGGCCACCGCGCAGGCCCCTGTAGCTTGGGCTGAGCACAGCGAAGCCCAACAGACCCCATCGCCGACCTGAAGCTTCGACGAGGGTCCCTACACGCTCTCGCGGCTCACCAACTCGAATCCCAGATCCACGCAGCGCCGTAGCGTGGAAAACGGCGTAGCCTTTTTCACGAGAGGCCAGCCGCGAGGACTTGCCTCACACCCGCCCTTCCCAGGAGGGAGAGCAGGCGCTTGGAGCGGATGCTCGTTTTCGATGGCTCAGGCGATAAGAAAGCTGCTCCCAATGGAGACATCGACACCTACTGCGAGTAACTGTCCTATCGCGGCCATGGGCCGCTCCCACAGGAGAGATCGGTACCTGTAGGAGCGGCCCATGGCCGCGATGATCCGACGCGAGCGACCAGCCCTACACACTCTCCCGACTCACCAGCTCGAATCCCAGATCCACGCAGGTCGGTTGGCTGCGGCCGTCGAGCAGCCCCAGCAACAGGGTCGCGGCCTGGCGCCCTACCGCGGCGCGGGGGGTCTGGATGGAGGTGAGCCGGGGCACGGTATGCGCCGAGCCGGGCAGGTCGTTGAAGCCCAGCACCGAGATCCGCGCGGGGATGGCAATGCCCAGCCGCTGGGCCTCGAACAGCGCGCCCTGGGCCAGGTCGTCGTTGCAGAAGAACAGGCCATCGACCTCCGGCCGGCGGGCCAGCAGTTCGCGGAACTGGCGGGCGCCCAGGCCCACGGATGACGGCTGCGGATCCAGCACGTCCAGACTCGGGTCATAGCAGCCCGCCGCGCGCAGCACCTCGCGAAAGCCCTCGCCCCGGGCCAGCGCCCGCGGGTCGAGCTGGGCCGCGACATAGCCCAGGCATCTGCGCCCTGCCGCCAGCAGGTGCCGCGCCGCGGCGGCGCCGGCGGCGTGCTGGGAAAAGCCGACGCTGGGCACCGACCCCGCCGGATCCAGCTCCATCATGTGCACCCGCGGCACCCCGCTAGCAGCCAGCAGCTGGCGTGCGGCATCGGTACGGTCAAAGCCGGTCAGCAGCAGTCCCCGGGGCTGATAGGCCAGGTAGTTGCGGATCAGCTTTTCCTCTTCCACGGGATCGTAGTGATAGTTGCCGATCAGCACTTCCAGGCCACGGGGGCGCAGGACCTCGTGGATGGCCTCCAGCGGCTCGATGAACAGATGATTGGACAGCGAGGGGACCAGCACCACCACCGAATGCCCCTGGGCGGAGGCCAGGGCGCGGGCGGCCGGATTGGTGACATAGCCAAGGCGCGCGGCAGCTTCCTGCACGCGGGTGACCAGCTCGGGTGCCACGCTGGCGACACCGCGCAGGGCACGCGAGGCCGTGATGGGGGAAACACCGGCCTGCAGCGCCACCTCGGTAAGGGTGGGCCGACCGGAACTACGAGAACCCGTTCGATTCATTGTTATGGTTTCAGGCTTGTCAGAGACGGAGAACGCGCCTAAGGTAGCGCTGTCTCACCAGACACTACAAGCCTGGCGTGCCCCTCCGGGACACGTCGGCATTCGGCCTAACAAGATCGACAAGAACTGGAAACCGCTACCTTTTTCCTTTTTCGGGGTAGCGCTGTCTCCAGACCGGAGGTGACGATGAACACTCCCATTCCCGCGCTGGTGGTCATGGGCGTCGCAGGCTGCGGCAAGAGCAGCGTCGGCGCGACCATTGCCGAGCAGGACGGTGGCCGCCTGATCGAAGGCGACGCCTTCCACCCCGCCGCCAACATCACCAAGATGAGCGCCGGCATCCCCCTCGACGACCAAGATCGCGCTGGCTGGCTGACCCGCCTCGGTGAAGAACTGGCCGCTGCGGTGGCCGCCGGCGAACGCCCGGTGCTCACCTGCTCGGCGCTCAAGCGCCGCTATCGCGACCAGCTGCGCCAGGCCGTGCCCGGTCTCGGCTTCGTCTTTCTCGAACTGACCCGCGAGACCGCCGCCCAGCGCGTCGCCAATCGTCCGGGGCACTTCATGCCCGCCAGCCTGATCGACAGCCAGTTCGCCGCCCTCGAAGCACCCCACGGTGAACCGGCTACGCTGGTAGTGGATGCACGCGACAGCCTGCCCGCCATCGGCACCCAGGTGTCGGCCTGGTGGAACACCTCGGCGCGCCTGGCCCAGCCGGCCTGACGAGACAGCGCTACCCATTCCAATCCAATCACCCGCAACGCCCACAACAACAATAGGAGAGGCGCCATGTTCGGCATGGACCACAACAGCTTCCTTCTGCTCGACGCCCTGGTCACCATCATCGGCCTGGTGCTGCTGATCACCAAGTTCAAGGTCCATCCCTTCATCGCCCTGACCATCGCCTCGGGCTTTCTCGGCCTGACCTCCGGCATGCCGGTGGAAAAGGTCATGAAATCCTTCCAGGACGGCTTCGGCGGCGTACTCGGCTTCGTCGGCATCCTGCTCGGCCTGGGCACCATGCTCGGCAAGCTGATGGCCGATTCCGGCGGCGCCGACCAGATCGCCCAGACGCTGATCCGCGCCTTCGGCATCAAGCGCGTGCACTGGGCGATGATGTTCGCCGCCTTCCTGGTGGGCATCCCGCTGTTCTTCGAGATCGGCTTCGTGCTGCTGGCCCCCCTGGTGTTCATCGTAGCCCGCCGTACCGGGCTGTCGCTGGTCAAGCTGGGCATCCCGCTGCTGGCCGGCCTGTCCGCCGTGCATGGCCTGGTGCCGCCGCACCCGGGTCCGCTGCTGGCGGTCGGGGTGTTCGGTGCCGACATCGGCAAGACCATCTTCTATGGCCTGCTGGTCGGCCTGCCCACCGCCATGATCGCCGGTCCCCTCTTCGGTGCCTGGATCTCCAAGCGTATCCCCGGTTCGGCCAACCCCGAACTGGTCGCCCAGATCGCCCAGGAGACCGACAACCGCAATCTGCCGGGCTTCGGCATCACCGTCTTCACCGTGCTGCTGCCGGTGATCCTGATGCTGCTCAAGGCCTTCGCCGACATCTTCTTCGCCGCCGACAACCACTTCCGCATCTGGATGGACTTCATCGGCCACCCCATCACCGCCCTGCTCGCCGCCCTGCTGCTGAGCTTCTACAGCTTCGGCACCGCCTGCGGCTTCTCTCGCGAGAAGATCGTCAAGCTGCTCGACCAGAGCCTGGCGCCAGTGGCGGCCATCGTGCTGATCGTCGGCGCCGGCGGTGGTTTCAAGCAGATGCTGGTGGCCAGCGGCGTGGGTGAGGTGATCGGCAACCTGGCGGTGCAGACGCAGATCTCGCCGATCCTGCTGACCTGGCTGGTGGCGGCGGTGATCCGCGTGGCCACCGGTTCCGCCACCGTGGCGACCATCACCGGCGCCGGCATCGTCGCCCCCGTGGTGGCGCTGATCCCCGGTGTGAACAAGGAATTGCTGGTACTGGCCGCCGGTGCCGGTTCGGTGATCCTCTCCCACGTCAACGACGCCGGCTTCTGGCTGGTGAAGCAGTACTTCAACATGACCGTGGCCGAAACCTTCAAGACCTGGTCGATGATGGAAACCATCCTCTCGGTGGTGGCCCTGGCCTTCATCATGCTGCTGTCGCTGTTCGTCTGAGCCCCGCAGAGCCTGTTCCAAGGCTAGCGAGCTAGAGCCAAGCAAGGCCTAGGCGGCCCCGCGAAAATAGCTGAGGAAGCGGAGTTTACGTAGGGTAAATGAGCATTCCGAAGCCATTTTCAACGCAGATTGGCCGACGCGCAGCAGCTTTGGAGCAGGCTCTCAGGCAGGGACGGCCCCTGGCCGCCCCGCCTCCACCACAAAGCTTGCCCGGGTGCCGCGTCCGGCATCCGGGCGCGTTCGATCACTGATGGTGCGCAGGTCCACCTGCAACCGTTCCCGCGTCAGCTCCAGGGCCAGATAGCCACGCTCCCGGCTGTCGAAGAAGCGCACCTGGGGATTCTCCGGCAACAGCGCCTGGAAACGGCGGTAGTCCGGTCCGTCCGAGGTGATGGAGGTGCCGACGAATTCGCTCGCCACTACAGGACTCCGCTCGTCTTCCGGCTCGCGGTGCAGGTCCGTCACCCAGAAGGAATGGATGTCCCCGCCCAGGGTTACCGGATTAGCCAGGCGGCTGTCAGCCATGGCCGCGAGCAGCCGCTCGCGAGTCGCCGGATAGCCGTCCCAGCCATCGGTCCAGCGCGCCGGATCGCCCTCCGGCAGGCGCTGCCGCAGGGGTGCCAGCAGGAGATCCTGGGCGATCAGATTCCAGCGGGTGGCATTGTGGCGAAAGCCATCCAGCAGCCAGCGCTCCTGCGCCTGCCCGAGCATGCTGCGCGCGGCGTCGCGCAGACCCGGGCAATCCGGGGCGACCAGCTGGCCACCGCGGGTCCTGGGCGTCGTGCAGGCCGGTTCGCTGCGGTATTGCCGACCATCGAGCAGATGGATCTCCGCCAGGTCACCGAAGCGCCACCGGTCATAGAGGCGCAGCGCGCTGCCCTGGGTCCGCCACCCGCGCAGCGGCGCATGTTCGCGAAAAGCCTGGTAGGCAGCCTGCCGCCGCGCGGCGAAGGCAGCCAGACTGACCCTGGGGTCCGCCGCCCAGGGACCGGAATAGTCGTTCTGCACCTCGTGGTCGTCCCAGGTCATGAGACTGGTGACATTGGCGTGGAGGTACTGCAGATCGGGATCGGTGCGGTACAGCGCATGGCGCCGGCGGTAACTGGCCAGGTCCCGGGCTTCCGGCAGGCCATGCCGACGCACGGCCGGCAGCAGCAGGGGCACGTTGGCCTCGTAGATATAGTCCCCGAGGAACAGCGCCAGATCCGCCTGTTCGTCCGCCATGTGCCGATAGGCGCTGAAGAAGCCCTTCTCATAGTGGGAGCAGGAAGCGGCCACCAGCTTCAGCCGCTGCGGAGCGCTGGCTGACGGCGGTAGCGTAGTGGCGCGCCCGATACGACTCTGGTGGCCCAGCGCGGTGAAACGGTACCAGTAGGGCCGTCCCGCCAGCAGACCGGTCAGGGGGATGGACAGGCAGAAAGCAGACTGTGGCTGTGCCTGGATCACTCCGCGCTGCACCACCTGGCGCAGCCCCGGATCCAGGGCCACTTCCCACCCAGCCTTGACCGGACCATGCAGACCGCCCAGGCCGTCCTCGGCCAGCGGATCGGGCGCCAGGCGGGTCCAGATGACGAAGCCGTCGGTAGCAGGATCACCACTGGCGACGCCCAGGGTGAAGGGATCCGGCTGTGGCGTGCGAGCGCTGCAACCGGCGAACCAGGGTGCGCTCAGACCCAGGCCGAGCAGGCCCAGCGCTTGACGTCGAGAGGTACTCATCCAGGCCTCCAGGAAAAGAGGCCAGGGTGGCTCAGGCAGGTGACAACGGCATGTCGGCGGCTCAGGCCAGCGGCAATTCCTCGAGGATCATGACCTGCGGCGCGTCGACGAGTAGACCGTCCAGATCGCTCAGCAACTGCTTGAAGTGAGGGGTTTGCTCGTGCTCGGCCAGGGCTTCGCGACTGGCCCAGCGTTCGACGAAGACATAGCGACCTGCATGGCTCGGATCGCGGTGCGGGGTATAGAAGTGACAGGCGGCTTCGGCGCGGGACGGCGCGACGATGGCACGCATGGCGTTTTCGACAGCCTCGGCCTGACCGGGTTTGGCCTGCAGAATGGCGACGACACGGATTTCACTGGTCATGCAAAAACTCCAGAAGGGGTGCTTCAGCCTGGCGACTGGACACCCTGAATGCCACCGGGGCCGAGGGCCGGCCCCGGTCATGGTGGATCACTGTTTGGCTTTGACGATCTTGTCGATCACCGCATTGCTGCGCTTGATCAGCACATAGTCGGAGCCGATCTTGACCCATTGGCTGTCTTCGCCCGGCTGCTCCAGACCATGCTTCTTGAAATCCTTGATCACGTACTCGTCACGGATGTACTTGCGCGGCGCCCGGCCACCCTCTTCGAGTTCAAAGGTAGGATGATCAGGGTCGTGGGTGACCGCCTCATCGCTCTGACTGGCGTCCTTCTTGTTGACCTTGTTCTGGTACTGCGAGCTGGTGGGCTCCGAAGCGGCCTTGTCGGCGGCCGGCTTGGTCGGGGTCATGGATTCGGGCGCGGCCTGGACATGCAGGGCTCCGGTCAGGACGACGGCGCCCAGCGCCAGGGAGAGCAGTGATTGCTTGGTCATGGGGTGTTTCTCCTCTGCGTTCGAGGTTTTGACCCCGGGGCCGGAGAAAAAGCTCCACGAATACCTACGGTTGCGCTGCTGGCCTTACAACCGTTCGTCCCGGTCGGCCTTTACCAGGGTCAGCACCCGCGGCAACTGGCGCGAGCGCTCGGTGGAAAAGGCGTCCAGCGCGCAGCTCAGCCGATAGGACTGCTGACTGAGTCGCGAGGCTTCCTGGCGCAAGGTGAGGAAGTTGAGGAAATAGCGCTGGTGCTGACGCTTGGCCTGGCTACCCCGTTCAAGCAGGCGCCGGGCTTCCGCCATGGCCACGATGTGGCTGTCGGTCACGTCCTTCATGCAACGGTTTCCTCGTGGCGATGACAATTATCGAACCTGTTTCTTCTCGACTTTAGCAGCCCGCCCGAACAGGGTGGTGAATCCTTTGACTTTTTATCGGCAAGCCAGGGCTGGCGCGCCTTGCGACACCTCAGGCAGAGTAGCCCACCCCCCTGCCCAGAGGTGCAGCCCTTGGAACGCTGGAAGCTTCTCGCCGGCCTGGTGAGCTTCACCTTTTTCATGGAAAACCTGGACGCCACGGTGATCGCCACGGCGCTGCCGCAGATGGCCCTGTCCTTCGGCCGCGATCCGGTGGACCTCAACCTGGGCATCAGCGCCTATCTGCTGGCGATCGCCGTGGGCATCCCGGTGAGTGGCTGGATCGCCGAGCGCTTCGGTCCCCGCCCGGTCTTCACCCTGGCCATCGGCGTCTTCACCCTGGCCTCGCTGCTCTGTGGCATGGCCCTGTCCCTCGAACACTTCATCGCCGCGCGCATCCTCCAGGGGCTCGGCGGCGCCCTGATGGTGCCCGTGGGGCGCCTGGTGGTGCTGCAGGTCACCGAAAAGCACGAGTTGGTGCGCGCCATCGCCCTCATCACCTGGCCGGGCCTGGTGGCCCCTGTGCTCGGCCCGCCCCTGGGCGGCCTGATCACCACCTATGCCGACTGGCGCTGGATCTTCTACCTCAACCTGCCGCTGGGCTTGATCGCCCTGCTGCTGGCCTGGCGCCTGGTGCCCGCCGACCTGCCGACCCAGCGCCATCCGCTGGACTGGCGCGGCTTCCTGCTGCTGGGCGGCGCCTGCGTGGCCTTCATGTGGGGCGTGGAGCGCCTCGGCCAGAACCATGGCAGCTTGGGCGCCAACCTGGCCTGGATGGGCATAGGGCTGATCCTCGGCACCAAGGCGGTGCGCCACATGACCCGGATCGAACGCCCGCTGATCGATTTTGGCACACTGCGCATCCCCACCTACCGCGCGGCCATCCTCGGTGGCGGTCTGTTCCGCGTCACCATCGCCACGGCGCCCTTCCTGCTGCCCCTGCTGTTCCAGCTGGCCTTTGGCCTGGACGCCTTCCAGGCCGGCCTGCTGCTCCTGGCGCTGTTCGCTGGCAACCTGGCGGCCAAGCCCTTCACCACCGCCACCATGCGCCGCTTCGGCCTGCGCACCATCCTGACCGTCAACGGCCTGCTCAGCGCGTTCAGCCTGCTGGCCTGTGGCCTGCTCACTCCGGACTGGCCCTTGCCGGCGATCCTGCTCCTGCTGTTCTTCAGCGGGGTGTTCCGCTCGCTGCAGTTCACCGCCAGCAATGCCCTGGCCTTCGCCGACATCCCCAAGTCGCGGCTGAGCCATGCCTCCACCCTGTTCAGCACCAATTTCCAGCTGGCCATGGGCCTGGGCGTGGCCATCGCCGCCCTGCTGCTACGCGCCTCGATGGACTGGCACGGCCACCTCGACCCGCAACTGGCGGACTTTCGGCTAGCCTTTTGCATAGTGGCCGTGCTCGGCATCCTGAGCACCCTGGATGCCTTCCGCCTGGCCCGCAACGCAGGCGATTCGGTCAGCGGCCATACCTCTGAAAGTTGACCAGGCGGACAGGGCTCCAGGCGATGTCGATTGGGGGTTAGGGCTTAGCGTCTTACCCGTGTTTACCGACCTGTTATGATGCGCGCCTTTTTCCGATCAGACCGGCGCGCACGAGGCATCCCATGCTGGAAAGACTCTTCCAACTCAAGGCCCACAACACCTCTGTCCGCACCGAACTGCTGGCCGGGGTCACCACCTTCCTGGCCATGGCCTACATCCTGTTCGTCAACCCGAGCATCCTCGGCGCCACCGGCATGGACAAGGGCGCGATCTTCGTCGCCACCTGCCTGGCCGCCGCCATCGGCTCGGCGCTCATGGGACTCATCGCCAACTACCCCATCGCCCTCGCCCCGGGCATGGGCCTCAACGCCTTCTTCACCTACACCGTGGTCCTGCACCTGGGCCATACCTGGCAGGTGGCCCTGGGCGCGGTATTCCTCTCGGCGCTGATGTTCTTCCTGCTGTCGATCTTTCGCATCCGCGAATGGATCATCAACAGCATCCCGCTCCCGCTGCGCTCGGGCATCGCCGCCGGCATCGGCCTGTTCCTGGCGCTGATCGCCCTGCAGACCGCCGGCATCGTGGTGGGTAATCCGGCGACCCTGGTGGGCCTGGGCGACCTGTCCAAGCCGGGTCCGCTGCTGGCCATCCTCGGCTTCTTCCTGATCGTCGTGCTCGAGGCGCGCAAGGTCACCGGCGCGGTGCTGATCGGCATCCTGGTGGTCACCGTGATCGCCATCGCCCTGGGCGTCAGCGCCTTCGGCGGCCTGGTCTCCATGCCGCCGTCGCTGGCACCGACCTTCCTGCAGCTGGACATCCGGGGCGCCCTGGACGTCGGCCTGATCAGCGTCATCTTCGCCTTCCTGTTCGTCGACCTGTTCGACAACTCCGGCACCCTGATCGGCGTGGCCAAGCGCGCCGGCCTGATGGGAAAGGACGGCCATCTGCCGAAGATGGGCCGCGCCCTGATCGCCGACAGCTCCGCCGCCATGTTCGGCTCGCTGCTGGGCACCTCCACCACCACCAGCTACATCGAATCCGCCGCGGGCGTTTCCGCGGGGGGGCGTACCGGCCTCACCGCCGTGGTGGTCGCGGTGCTGTTCCTGCTGGCGCTGTTCTTCGCCCCCCTGGCCGGTAGCGTGCCCGCCTTCGCCACCGCCCCGGCGCTGTTCTTCATCGCCGTGCTGATGACCTCGGGCCTGGCCGAGATCGAGTGGGACGACCTGACCACCGCCGCCCCGGTGCTGGTCACCGCCCTGGCCATGCCGCTGACCTATTCCATCGCCAACGGCATCGCCTTCGGCTTCATCACCTGGACGGTCATCAAGCTGCTCTCCGGCCGTACCCGCGAGCTGAATTCGGCGCTGATCGTGCTGTCGATCCTGTTCGTCATCAAGCTGGGCTGGTTCAACGCCTGACCCCTCCCCTCGGGGCTCCGGCCCCGAGGTCTCCCCCGCCCCACCCTGCTCCGGATCTACCATGTCCCAACCCTCCTTCGTTCCCGCCGACTACCAGGCTCAACTCGACGCCAAGGCCAACCGCCTGCGCGAACTGCTGGCGCCTTTCCAGGCCCCCGAGCCGGAGGTCTTCGCCTCGCCGCTGCAGCACTACCGGCTGCGCGCCGAATTCCGCCTGTGGCGGGAGAACGAGGAACGCCACTACGCCATGTTCGCCCCGGGCGACAAGCGCACGCCGATCCTCATCGAGGCCTTCCCCATCGCCAGCCAGCGCATCAACGATCTGATGCCGCGCCTCAAGGCCGGCTGGCAGGCGGACGTGGCACTGTCGTTCAAGCTGTTCCAGGTGGAATTCCTCACCACCCTGAGTGGCGACGCCCTGATCACCCTGGCCTACCACCGCCCCCTGGACGCCGCCTGGCAAGCCGCCGCCGAGCGCCTGGCCGCCGACCTGGGCGTCAGCCTGATCGGTCGCTCCCGCGGCCAGCGCCTGGTGATCGGGCGCGACCATGTGCTCGAAGAACTGGAGGTGGCCGGGACGACCTACCGCTATCTCCAACCCGAGGGCGGCTTCACCCAGCCCAATGGCACCGTCAACCAGAAGATGCTGAGCTGGGCCCATACCGCCCTGGGCGAGCGCGACGACGATCTGCTGGAGCTCTATTGCGGCAACGGCAACTTCACCCTGCCGCTGGCCAGCCGGGTCCGTAAGGTACTGGCCACCGAGGTGAGCAAGACCTCGGTCAACGCCGCCCTGCACAACCTGGCCAGCAATGGCGTGGACAACGTCACCCTGGTGCGTCTCTCCGCCGAAGAACTGACCCAGGCGCTCAACGAGGTCCGTCCCTTCCGCCGCCTGGCCGGCGTGGATCTCAAGAGCTACCAGTTCGGCACCGTCTTCGTCGACCCGCCCCGCGCCGGCATGGACCCCGACACCTGCGAACTGACCCGTCGCTTCGAGCGCATCCTCTATATTTCTTGCAATCCGGAGACCCTGGCCGAGAACATCGCCCGGTTGCAGGACACCCACCGCATCACCCGCTGCGCCCTGTTCGACCAGTTCCCCTGGACGCACCACATGGAGAGTGGGGTGTTGCTGGAACGGCGTTGAGGCGCCCGCATGAAAAAGGCTGCGCCATTTTCCAACCTACGCCTGGTCCGAACGTCCCCTCTCCCTCCGGGAAAGGGTTGGGGTGAGGGGACCGCTAATTCGTAGGTTGGGCTGAAACGGCTCTATCGTCGAAGCCCAACAGGTCCGCCCCGTTGGGCTTCGCTGCGCTCAGCCCAACCTACGAGATACCGCACGCGGAAAAGGCTGTGCCGTTTTCCACCCTACGCCTGGTTCGAACGCCCCCTCCCTCGGGGAGAGGGTTGGGGTGAGAGGACCGCTAACCCGTAGGTTGGGCTGAAACGGCTCTATCGTCGAAGCCCAACAGGCCCGCCCCGTTGGGCTTC
Organism: Pseudomonas sp. SORGH_AS_0199; assembly: GCF_031453735.1. Classification (NCBI taxonomy): domain Bacteria; kingdom Pseudomonadati; phylum Pseudomonadota; class Gammaproteobacteria; order Pseudomonadales; family Pseudomonadaceae; genus Pseudomonas; species Pseudomonas sp. SORGH_AS_0199. The sequence continues at coordinate 2,064,365 of NZ_JAVJAE010000001.1, read as the reverse complement.
GCTGCGCTCAGCCCAACCTACGAGATACCGCACGCGGAAAAGGCTGCGCCGTTTTCCACCCTACGCCTGGTCCGAACGTCCCCTCTCCCTCCGGGAAAGAGTTGGGGTGAGGGGACCGCTAATTCGTAGGTTGGGCTGAAACGGCTCTATCGTCGAAGCCCAACAGGCCCGGGTAGGTTGGGCTTCGCTGCGCTCAGCCCAACCTACAAGAGCCCATCATGACGCCCCCTCTCCCTCGGGAAGAGGGCCGGGGTGAGGGTCGCCCTACTCATGAAACTCCGCCACCGTCTCGCGACGGCCATAGAGGAAGGCATCCGCCACATGGCGCAGCGGGGCCACGTCCACATCGGAGCGGTTCTGGGCCACCAGCTCGGCGAAGCGGGCATAGAGGCCGGCGTACTCCCGGTCCGGGCCCTGGTGGCTCAGTTGCCCGTCCAGGTACAGCTCGCTGCCACCCTTGCTCAGGGTCAGGCGACCGCCATCGGTGTCGACATGGATGTCCCAGGTCTGGGGACCGGTCTGCAGGAAGTCGAAGTCGGCGGCGATGGGCACGCCGGCGCTGTCGACGAAGGCCAGTTGCGCGGCCACCGGGGTCTGGCAGTTGCCGGGCACCTGCAGCGTCGCCTCCTTGAGAAAGAACGGCCGTGGCAGGATGGCGGTGACGATGGACAGGGCATTGATGCCCGGATCGAAGACGCCCATGCCGCCCGGCTCCCAGATCCAGGCCTGACCCGGATGCCAGACGCGCACGTCTTCCTTCCACTCGATCCGCACCGCCTGGATGCGCTTGCCTTCCAGCCATTCGCGGGCTGGCTGGACGCCCTGGGCATGGCGGGAATGCCAGGTGGCGAACAGCGACAGACCCGCCGCCTCGGCCTGGCGGGTCAGGGCTTCCACTTCACTCAGGGTCGCCCCCGGCGGTTTTTCCAGCATCACGTGCTTGCCCGCCGCCAGGGCCTCGCGGGCCTGTTCGTAACGCACCGCCGCTGGCGCGCAGAGCGACACGGCGTCGATCGCCGGGCCGTCTTCGAGCAGGGCGCTCAGGCTGGGATAGTGGGCGACGCCGTCGAGCTGGGCGTTGCGGCTGGCCACGGCGACCAGCTCGTAGTCGGAATTGGCGGCGAGCGCCGGCAGGTGCTGGTCACGGGCGATCTTGCCCAAACCGACGATGGCTATTCTTATCATGATCGTCCTCGGTAGACGGTAGGAGTCCGCCGCCTAGGATCGGGCAATCATCACACCAAAGCAACAGCTTCGCGGTCGGTCTGCAGGCTCTCGCGCAACTCCAGCCAGCTGCGCAGATTGGCCCCCTCACGGCCCTTGCGCCACATCAGCCAGGTGGTGGCCTGGGCGAAGCGCGCCTGGATCGGATGACGCTGCACCCGCTCGCGGCCGGGCAGGCTGTCGAGCATGGATTCCGGCATCAGCGCCACCCCGCCGGTGATCACGCAGGCCAGCATGCTGTGGTAGGACTCGATCTCCATCACCGGTCCGCTAGGCACCCCCGCCGCGGCGTACCAGGTGTCCAGGTAGCGTCGATAGGAGCAGCCGGCGCGAAAGCCGAACACCGGGCGTCCCGCCACGTCGGCAGGTGAACGCACCGGACCGAGTTCCAGCCCGGTGATCAGCACCAGCCGCTCCTCGAACCAGGGCTGGCCTTCCAGCGCCGCGTCGGGCGCCGGGCCGTCCACCAGGGCGGCGTCCAGGCGACCGGCCAGCAAGCCTTCCACCAGTTCGCCGCTGGGGCCACTGTGCACCTGCAGATTCACCTTGGGATAGCGCTGGTGATAGCGCGCCAGTAGCCCTGGCAGATGGATGGCCGCGGTGCTGAACATGGACCCCAGGACGAAGGTACCGGCCGGCTCGCCGCCCTGCACCGCGCTGCGCGCCTCGTCGGCCAGGGCGAACAGGCGATGGGCGTAGTCCAGCATTCGGTGGCCGGCGGCGGTCAGGTGCAGCCGCTGGCGTTCGCGCAGGAACAGCTCCACCCCCAGCTTGTCTTCCAGCTGGCGCAGGCGCGTGGAGAGATTGGACGGCACCCGATTAAGTCGCTCGGCGGCCTTCACCAGGGAACCTTCCTCGGCCACCGCCTGGAAGATGCGTAGCTCTGCGAACTCCATCGATCACCGCCTTTCTCTTTAGCTGAACATCTATTTCTCTATTATTCGTTTTTATTGATCAACTTCAAGGCCTAGGCTGTACTCATCCGCTCGCTACTGGAGTCCTGCGATGACCGCCACAACCCGCCTGCTGGCCTGCCTGCTGGCCCTGGCCACCGCCATGGGCATCGGCCGCTTCGCCCTTACCCCCGCCCTGCCCCACCTGATCGCCGAGGGTCAGATCGACCTCACCGGCGCCAGTCTGCTGGCCGCGGCCAACTACCTGGGCTATCTGCTCGGCGCCCTGGACGCGCTCTTCGCCCGTCGGACCCATGCGCGTCTGGTCGGGGGACTCTGGCTCTGCGCCGGCCTGACCCTGACCTCCCTGCTGGCCGATGGCCTGGCCGCCCAGGCGCTACTGCGCTTCGGCACCGGCCTGGCCAGCGCCTGGGTACTGGTGATGGTGACCGGTCTGAGCCAGCCCCTGGCCGCCGAAGCCGGCCGGCCACGCTTGGGCGCCCTAGTCTTTACCGGGCCCGGAGTAGGCATTCTCATCAGTGGCCTGATGGCCCTGGTCAGCAATCGCCTGGGTGGCGATTCCAAACAGCTGTGGCTGAGCTACGGCCTGCTCGCCAGCGTGGCCACCCTGGCCCTGCTGCCCCTGCTGCCGCGGCGTGGTCCCGCCACCCCGCTGCCTACCACCGCCGCGGCGCCGGCCAAGCGCTCGCCCGCCTTCAACCGTTTGATCCTGGCCTATGGCCTGGTGGGCGTCGGCTACATCCTGCCGGCGACCTTCCTCTCGCAGATGGCCGCCAGCCGCTTCCACGGCCAGTGGCAGGCCGACCTCTTCTGGCCCGGCTATGGCCTGGCGGCGGCGCTGGGCGTGGTACTGGTCAGCCTGAGACGCCCGGGCACCGATACCCGCCGCTGGCTGATCGCCACCCTCTGGCTGCAGGCCGCGGGTGTGCTGCTCTGCCTCCTGCCGGGCAGCCTGGCGCTGTTCCTCGGTGTGCTGCTCTGCGGTGGCCCTTTCCTCGCCTGCATGCAGTTGGTGATGCAGTACGGCCGCGAGTTGGCACCGGCCACGCCGCAGCGCAATGCCGGGATGCTGACCGCCAGCTTCGCCAGCGGCCAACTCGTCGGTCCGCTGTTCGGCGCAGCCAGCAGTCATTTTGCCGGCAACCTGCAACCGGCCCTGGTGATCGCCGCGCTGGGCCTGCTGTTCGCCGGTCTGCACCTGCGCCACGCCCGGGCCTCGCTGCAGCGCTGCGTCGCCTGAATCGTTTCCGCTGCGGCCTTTCGTCACAGAAGTAAAACTGGGTGGCTCCTTGTTTTGAAATGTTTCGCCGTTCCTGAGTACAGTGACCGCCGCGCCTCATAGAGGAGGCGCTTCAGGCGCTCGCCACTCACCCTACAAGGAACACGACACTCATGATGAAGGCCTCCGATCTGGTCGTTCGCTGCCTGGAAAACGAGGGTGTGGAATACATCTTCGGCATTCCCGGCGAAGAGAACCTGGACCTGCTGGAATCCCTGCGGCGCTCCTCGCAGATCAAGCTGATCCTGACTCGCCACGAGCAGTCCGCCGGCTTCATGGCCGCCACCTACGGCCGCTTCACCGGCAAGACCGGTGTCTGCCTTTCCACCCTCGGCCCAGGCGCCACCAACCTGGTCACCGCCGGCGCCTACGCCTACCTGGGCGGCATGCCGATGCTGATGCTGACCGGCCAGAAGCCGATCAAGAAATCCAAGCAGGGGCGTTTCCAGATTCTCGACGTGTGCCGCATGATGGCGCCGCTCACCAAGTACACCCACCAGTTCGCCTCCGCCGACAACATCCCGTCGCGCATCCGCGAGGCCTTCCGCCTCGCCGAGGAAGAAAAGCCCGGCTCCGTGCACCTGGAACTGCCGGAAGACATCGCCGACGAGCACACCGAGAGCCTGCCGGTGCCGCCGAGCCTGAGCCGCCGTCCGGTCGCCGAGGCCAAGGCCATCGCCGCCGCCGTCTCCAAGCTGGAAAACGCCCGCAGCCCGGTGCTGGTGCTGGGCGCCGGCACCAACCGCAAGATGACCGCGCGGGTGCTCCGGCAGCTGATCGAGAAGACCGGCATCCCCTTCGTCACCACCCAGCTCGGCAAGGGCGTCGTCGACGAGCGCCACCCGCGCTTCCTGGGCAACGCCGCCCTCTCCGCCGGTGACTTCGTGCACCGCGCCCTGGAGTCCGCCGACCTCATCGTCAACATCGGCCACGATGTGATCGAGAAGCCGCCGTTCTTCATGACCCGGGGCGGCACCGAGGTCATCCACATCAACTTCCGCTCCGCCGAAGTCGATCCGGTGTACTTCCCCCAGGTCGAGGTGGTCGGCGACATCGCCAACGCCATCTGGGAGATCAAGGAGCGCATCGAGGTCCAGCCCACCTGGGACTTCGACCGCCTGCTGCACATCCGCGAAGCCAACGAGGCCCATGTCGCCGAAGGCGCCACCGATGACCGCTTCCCGGTCTATCCGCAGCGCCTGGTGGCCGATCTGCGTAACGTGCTGCCGTCAGACGGCATCGTCGCCCTGGACAACGGCATCTACAAGATCTGGTTCGCCCGCAACTACAAGGCCTACATGCCCAACACGGTGCTGCTGGACAACGCCCTGGCCACCATGGGCGCCGGCCTGCCGTCGGCCATGGCCGCGCGCCTGGTGCATCCCGGCACCCCCATCGTGGCGGTGTGCGGCGACGGCGGCTTCATGATGAACAGCCAGGAACTGGAAACCGCGGTACGCCTGAAGATGAACCTGGTGGTCATCATCCTGCGCGACGACGGCTACGGCATGATCCGCTGGAAGCAGGCGCAGATGGGCTTCGAGGACTTCGGCCTGGACTACGGCAATCCGGACTTCGTCCGCTACGCCGAAAGCTACGGCGCCCATGGCCATCGCGTGGAAAGCGCGGCCGCCTTCGCGCCGCTGGTGCAGCACTGCCTGGACACCCCTGGCGTCCACGTCATCGACTGCCCAGTGGACTACTCCGAGAACGACCGCATCCTGCACCAGGACATCAAGGAACGCAGCGCGGCGGTCTGATCGGCCAGCCCGGCGATCCAATTGACGCCCCGGCCTCCAGGCCGGGGCGTTTTTCATTGCGGCCGAAGGAAATACCCCGTCCTCTCCGGACCCTCAATCCACCACTCATATCGTCAAACTAATAGACGGGAAAACTCAGTAAAAACAAACAGATACGACATGGGATCACTCCGGATACTGCCGAATATCCAGGTAATCACGCAGCCTATCGTCCAGATTCGAATATTACGGCGATTCGCGTTCTATTAAGCAGGCCTTAAGAATCGTAGCCATGGATATGCCCGTCCTTGAGCCCTCGCTGTCGCCTGCCATCCCCTCGGCGCGGTGGCGGATCGAGCGCCAAAGACCCGACGATTCCTTGGGGCCAATCCGTGGTTACCCGCACCTGCGGCCAAGCGCCCCTTCGCACCGACCGGTCCTGCCGGGCGGTTGACGAATCGAAAGAGGCTGCCGTAACCGCGAAGCACGAGGCGCGAGGCCTCCAGGCCCGCACCTTCCAACGCTCCGCTATCCAGGTAGTCCACATGCAGCAAGTTGGCTGGAATCCATTAAGCAATATAAGCGTCAGGGCCAAGCTGGGCCTTGGCTTCGCCCTGCTCATCGGCATGATCCTGCTGGTGGCCTACACCGGCTGGTCGGCCACCGATACCCTGCGCGATCGCAGCGAGCGCATGAACGATATCGCCGGCTACAGCACCCTGGCCCGCGACATGCGCATCGAACGGCTGGTGTATTTCACCAAGGCCGATGACGCCCAGGCGGCCAAGTGGCTTGCCGCCCTGGACAAGACCGAAGGCCAGCTGCAGGCCATCCTTCCACACTTCAACTCGCCAGCGAACAAGGCCTTGCTCGACGAGGCCGGGGCCGCGCTCAAACGCTATCGCGAGTTCTACAACCAGACGATCACCGCCACCCGCGAGCGGGAATCCATCCGCAAGATCGCCAGCAGCGCGGCAGAGGCAGCCAATGCCCAGTTGCTGACATTGGCCGAAGAGGCGAATGGCGAGACCGGTCGTCCTGCCGATCGCCAGCAGCTGGCGACGCTCTTCATCGGTGTGCAGCGGATGAGGGTCGATTTCCGTGGCTACGCCACCGCACCCGGCAAGGACAGCGAGCAGACCGCGCGCACCTCAGTCAATACCGCCCTCACCCAGGCCAAGGCGCTCGGCGCCACGGCGTTGTCGACCGAGACCGTGCAAAAGCTCGTCGGTGAAATCTCCGGCTACGGGCAGCGTCTCGATCAGCTGGTGGCCGCGCAGGCGCAGGTGGATCAGGCGCAGGGCGGTATCACCACGACCATCACCACCCTGCTCGGCATCGCCGACAAGCTCACCGGCATCCAGCAGGAATTCCGCACGGCCGACGTGGCCGGTGCCCGTCAGCTGCTGCTGATCTGGCTGGCCGTCGCCATCGCCCTGGGCCTGGCCTGTGCCTGGCTGATCACCCGTTCCATCGTCAAGCCCTTGCAGGACACCGTGGCCTTGGCCGAGCAGGTCGCCAACGGTGACTTCACCCATCAGCAGCAGGTCACCCGCAAGGATGAACTGGGCGCCCTGCAGACCAGCATGCAAGGCATGACCGGCAACCTGCGACGCCTGATCGGCGAGGTACGCGACGGTGTGGTCCAGGTGGCCAGTGCGGCCGAGCAGCTGTCGGCGGTCACCGAACAGACCAGCGCTGGCGTGCAAGCGCAAAAGGTCGAGACCGACCAGATCGCCACCGCCATGCAGGAGATGACCGCCACCACCCACGAGGTGGCACGCAACGCCGGAAACGCGGCCAAGTCCGCGCTGGAAGCCAGCCGCCAGGCCCTGCAGGGCGAGCAGTCGGTGAGCAAGGCGGTCGACCAGATCGAGGTGCTGGCCCGGGAAATGGAATCGACCAAGACGGCCATGGCCACCCTGCGCGGCCATGCCGACAGCATCGGCGGCGTGCTCGACGTGATCAAGGCGGTTTCCGAGCAGACCAATCTGCTGGCGCTCAATGCCGCCATCGAAGCCGCCCGCGCCGGCGAGGCGGGACGCGGCTTCGCCGTGGTCGCCGACGAGGTCCGCGGTCTGGCCCAGCGCACCCGCTCCTCGACGGACGAGATCGCTCAGCTCATCACCGGTCTGCATCAGAGCACCGACCGCATGGGCACGGTGCTCGACCACAATGTGCAACTGACCGAAAGCAGCGTCGGCCTGTCGCGCGAGGCGGGCGAGATGCTCAAGCGCATCACCCGCTCGGTGAAGGACATCGAGTCGATGAACGAACAGATCGCCTGCGCCGCCGAGCAGCAGAGTTCGGCTGGCGAAGAGATCAGCCGCAATGTCACCAACGTCCGCGACATCTCCGATCAGACCGCCGCCGCCAGTGAAGAGACGGCTTCCTCGAGCATGGAGCTGGCCCGCATCGGCGTACGCCTGCAGGAGATGACGGCGCGCTTCAAGGTGTGATCCTGACGGACGCTCCTTCCCCTCACCCCGCCCCTCTCCCCAAGGGAGAGGGGCGCCTGGGATGGACTTGCAGCGGGAAGGAAAACGCGGCACAGAAGGTAGGTTGGGCCGAGCGCAGCGAAGCCCAACACCTGTCGGATGAACGCTGAATCGTCGGGCTTCGACGGTGGAGCTGTCTCGGCCCAACCTACGGCTGGATTTCTTTCACCTCACTCTCGCCTCTTCCAGCAACCACCGCTCGAAGTTTGCCAGCGCCGGATCGCTCTCCTCCGCTGGACGGGTGACCAGCACATAGCGTTCGCGCAGTTCCGGCAGGACCGGCCACGGCGCCTGGAGCCGCCCGGCGACCAGCTCTTCCTCGATGTAGTGCTCAGGTACCAGGGCCATGCCGAAGCCGGCCTTGGCGGCCTCGATCAGCAGCGAGTAACGATCATAGGTGGGGCCAGCCGTCGGGGCGCCCAGGGATAGCCCTGCAAGTGCGGCATAGCGGGTCCAGCTGTGCGGGCTCTCCCGCTTGTGCAACAGCGGCAGACTGACGGGAGGCTGGTCAGCCAGACGGGGATGACAGACCGCCACCAGTTGCGCCTCGAACAGCCGTTGCACCCTCAGGCTCTGCCAGCTCGGATGCTCGTAGTTGATCGCGGCATGCAGACCGCTGTCTTCCAGGGCAAAGGGCTGCGTCCGCTCACGGAGGTTGACCTCGATGTCCGGATGGCGCTCGCGGAAGCGCGCCAGCAGGGGAATCAGCCAGCGACCGGCCAGGGTTGGGATAACGCCGATTTCCAGTGCCGTGGCGCCGCGGGCCTGGGCGATCAGTTGCTGGGTATGGCGCTCGATGTCGGCGAGCGCAGTGCGCATATGAGCGGCATAGCCGGCACCGGCGGCGGAAAGCTCGACGCGATTGCCGACCCGATTGAACAACCGGACGCCCAGAGCAGCCTCCAGCTTGGCGATCTGCCGGCTGATGGCGCCCTCACTCAGTGCCAGCTCCTGCGCGGCCTTGGCGAAACTGAGATGGCGGGCGGCCGCTTCCAGGGCCACCAGCGCCGTGGTGCTGGGCAGGCGTCTAGTCATCAGCGGTCATCCTTGGCAGCGGAACGGCACAGGATGACGCCTGGGCAAGCTGCCTTGCAAAAAAATCGGTAACGCTCGCCGCCAGCGCCTCCTAGCATGAGCGGATCTCGAGACCCAGGAAGCGCGCGCCATGATGACGAGGACGTCCACCTTGAACAGGACCGACCGGGTTCTGCTGGGCATGGGTCTGGTGATTCCTGTCTGGTTGGCGATCGGTGTAGGACTGACCGCCCTGGCCTATCCCGGCTATAGCCATATGGACCATGCCTTGAGTCGGCTGGGTGCAGTCGATGCCCCCACGCAGGGCTTTTCCGCCTGGATCAACAACATGCCGCTCGGAGTGCTCTTCGTGCTGATCGGCCTGGGCCTGGTCCGTCGCTTTCGCAGATCGCGCCTGGCCTGCCTGAGTGCAGCCCTGATCCTGCTGCATGGCCTGGCCAGCTTCGCCACCGGGTTTTTTCCGTGCGACCAGGGCTGCGCCCCGGTGCAGCCGTCGCGCTCGCAAGCGCTGCACAACCTGGCGGGCCTGATGATGTTCCTGTCGCTGACCCTCGCCAGCGCACTCTGGGGCTGGCTCGGCAGGCGCCTGCTGGCCTCGCCGGGCTTTGCCTGCTTCTCGATCCTCTGTACCGGCATGGCGCTGGTCACCGCGGCCCTGATGGCCGGAGCGGTCACCGACGGCCAGGGCTTCGGCCTGTACCAGCGCCTCAATTACGCCGCGGGCGTCTGCTGGCTCGCGGTCCTGGTCTGGCTGGCCCGGCGCGAACGCGGGTAATCGACGAACAGCGGCGAGCGCCACAGCGGACGCCTCAGGCCTGTACGGTCAGGGCGACCAGTCGCGCCACCAGCGGTCGCACCAGCAACACGCAGACGAACGCCGAAGGCATCGCCACCTGATAGGCATTCATCACATTCCTCAAGTAATGGGCATCGAACCCGAACTCAGCCAGGGTGATCACCAGGCACATCAGCAAGGCCATGATGGTCGACATATAGAGCGCAAACACATAGGGCGTCACACCCTTGGGCAGGCGTCGTCTGGCGGGAAGCGCTGGAGTCTGGGAATTCATCGGCTAGTCTCTGGTGGATGAGCGAGGCCAAGCTAACAAGCACCGGAACCGGCCGGTAGCCGCCTCGTCGTTGGTTCACCTTCAACAGAAATCAACGAATACACCGACAGGAATCTCGTGGACATCCTGGGTTTGATCAGTACCTACATCAAGGTCGTGGAAGCCGGCAGCATCGCCGGGGCTGCCCGCGGCCTGGGCCTGAGTGCGGCCGCGGTGAGTCAGAGCCTGACCCGGCTGGAGGCCCATCTGGGCGTGCGCCTGCTGTCGCGGACCACGCGCCGCCTGGCCATGACGGAAAGCGGCGCCCGCTATTTCGACAAGGTCCGGTACATCCCGCAGGAGGTCGAGAGCGCCGCCCAGTCGGCGACCCTGGAAAGCGAACCCCAGGGCGCGCTGCGAGTGGCGACCACCGCCGCCTTCGGCCGGCATCTGCTGGCGCCGCTGCTGCCGACATTCAAGCGCCGCTATCCCGGCATCGACATCGAACTGATCGGCTCCGATCGGCGCCTGGATCATCGCCTGGAACAGATAGACGTCAGCCTGAGGATCAAGGCGCAGCTCAGCGACAGCCTGGTCGCCCGGCGCATCGCGTCCCGCGCCTTCCTGTTCTGCGCGGCGCCCGCGTATCTGGCGCACGCGGGCACGCCACACACTCCGGAAGACCTGCAGCAGCACGCCTGCCTGCTGTTTCGCTACCCTACCGACGGTCGCTATCTGCCCTGGCGGTTCGAGCGCGACGGCCAGGTCTTCGAGGCGGCCACGCGCCCCGGCTTCGTCTGCGACGACATCGACATGCTGGCGCAGATCGCGGTGAACGGTGGTGGCATCGCGCGCCTGGCGGACTTCGTCGCCCTGCCGCTGATCGAGGGCGGGCAGCTGGTACCGCTGTTCGGCGCAGAGGGCCAGGGCGTCACGTCGGCCCGGTCGGAAGCCATGGATATCTATGCCTGCGTCGCCGAACGCTCGGCACTGACCGGCAAGGTGCGCGCCTTCATCGACTTTCTCGAACAGGCCTTGCAGCCGAAATCCGGCCAGGGCCCTGGTCGCGATCCTGACCAGGGCCGCGCGCTCAGGCGCGCAGTACCAGGATGTTGATGTCGGTGTGCCGCAGCATGTGAGAGGTCTGACTGCCCAACAGGAAGCGCCTGGCGGCGGAATGGCTGTAGGCGCCCATCACCAGCAGATCGGCCCGGGTAGCCTGGACCCGATTGGGAATCACCTCTTCCGGATGCCCGGGAACGAGCTGCGTCGTCACCACACTGCCACAGGACCTCAAGAGATCCGCGGCGGCTTCCAGTCCAGCCAGCCGGGCCGGAGTGGCGTCGCCGACCTGCAGGATCTCGCCTTCGAGCCCAGACAACAGCAGGCTCTTCGCGACACGCAACAAGCCCTGATGGGTGGCTTCGCTGCCATCGTAGGCGACCAGAAAGCGCCGGGGCTCGGTGAAGTCGGTAGCGCAGACCAGGATGGGTTTGTGCAGCGTCCGCACCACCGTTTCCAGCTGGCTGCCGATGCCACGACTGCCAGAATGCTGCCCGCGCTTGCCGATCACCAGCACACCCAGCTCCGCCTCCAGCTCGTGCAGGGTATCCGCCAGATAGTCATGGCGCTGGAGCGTCGTTGGGACCGCCGCCACGCCTCGCTCGCGCAACCGCTGCAGAGCCCCATCCAGCAGCGCCGCGCCGTCAGCCCGCGCCAGACGGGCACGCTGCTCGTCCAGGCGGGCCAGCTCTTCGAGCAGGTGCTCGCGCGAGCCGAGACCGATGGCGCCGCTGGTGTCGGGTGAGCTCGGATAGAGGCTGCGTTCCAGGACATGCAGCAGGGTGATGGGTAGCGTTAGGCGGTGGGCCAGCCAAGCGCTGTGGTCGCAGACGCTGCCCGCCAGGGGCGAGCCGTCGATACAGGCGATGATCTTGCTCATAGGTGTCTCTCCTCAGTGGCCCAGCAGTTCACTGCCGGCCCCCGGCTTGTCGTGGATGCCGAAGCGATCGACCAGGGTCGCGCTGGCCTGGTCGAGGTCGAGGACCTGCACGGTCACGCCTTCCCGGCGATACCTGAGCACGACCTTGTCCAGGGCGGCGACGGCGGTGATGTCCCAGAACTGGGCCGCCTTGAGATCGATGCGGACCTCGTCCAGCACCTCCTTGAAGTCGAAGGCGTCGATGAAGGCCGCGGTGGACGAGAAGAACACCTGGCCACGCACCTCGTAGACACGAATGCCGGGCGCTTCCAGACGGGACGTCAGCCTCAGCTGGTGCCCCACCTTGTTGGCGAAGAACAGCGAGGCCAGCAAGACCCCGACCAGCACGCCGAGCGCCAGGTTGTGGGTAGCGACCACGACCACCACGGTGGCCACCATCACCAGGTTGGTGGAGAGCGGATGGCGCCGCAGATTGCGGATCGAATCCCAGCTGAAGGTGCCGATGGACACCATGATCATCACCGCGACCAGCGCCGCCATGGGGATCCGCGCGAGCCAGTCGCCAAGGAACACCACCATCAGCAGCAGGAAGACACCCGCACAGAGGGTGGACAGCCGGGTTCGCCCGCCGGATTTCATGTTGATCACCGACTGGCCGATCATGGCGCAGCCCGCCATGCCGCCCAGCAGGCCGGCGGCGATGTTGGCGATCCCCTGCCCCTTGCACTCGCGATTCTTGTCGCTGGGCGTGTCGGTGATGTCGTCGACGATGGTGGCCGTCATCAGCGACTCCAGCAGCCCCACCACGGCCAGTGCCAGGGAATAGGGCAGGATGATCAGCAGGGTGTCGAGGGTCAGTGGCACCTGGGGCCAGAGCAGCACCGGAAGGGTATCGGGCAGCTGTCCCATGTCACCCACCGTGCGGATATCCAGCCCCAGGGCAAGGGAGACGCCCGTCAGCACCAGGATGCACACCAGCGGCGACGGCAGCAGCCGGCCCACCATCGGCAGCAGCGGGAACAGATAGATGATGCCCAACCCGGCGGCGGTCATGGCGTAGACCTCCCAGCCGACATGGGTCAGCTCGGGCAACTGGGCCAGGAAGATCAGGATCGCCAGGGCGTTGACGAAGCCCGTCACCACGGAGCGGGACACGAAGCGCATCAGCGCGCCCAGACGCAGGTAGCCGGCGGCGATCTGCAGCACCCCGGTCAACAGGGTCGCGGCGAGCAGATACTGCAGGCCGTGCTCCTTGACCAGGGTCACCATCAGCAGCGCCATGGCGCCGGTAGCCGCCGAGATCATTCCGGGGCGACCGCCGACGAAGGCGATCACCACGGCGATGCAGAAGGAGGCATAGAGCCCCACCTTGGGATCGAGTCCGGCGATGATGGAAAAGGCGATGGCTTCGGGGATCAGCGCCAGGGCGACGACCAATCCGGACAATACATCGTTCTTCACATTGGAAAACCAATGTGTTCTGAGGGTATTCAACATAGACAACTCGCACCTGTGCCTGACCCGTCAAGCGAGTGGCAGACGCCGGATCAGGCGTGAATTCCAGGGTTGGCAGCCGCCACGTCGCGGGCGCGACAAGACGGCAGAGGTCCTTGCAGCGAGGCAAGGACGAGGGAGGCGCGAGCTATGGGGGACTGGGTTGCCAGTCGCGGGAAGGGAAATGCATGCGCCGAGGGTATCACGAAAGAACGAGCGCTTGTAGACCGTGCCCGCCGGTGTGGCCGGGCGTCAACCTGCCCTCACCGGCTTCCGCCATCGCTGACAAGGTAGGTAGCCCGGTTGATCCCACGCGGCAACCGGTCCGGCGTCCGGGTGATCAAACCGATGTCCTTGGCTGCGTCGTAGCCCAATCGTCGTCTGTTGCTTTCGGAGGACAGCAGGGTGGTGAGCTCCTCCGGGGTCAGCTTGAGACAGCCCTTGTAGATCTCGCGGAACTTGAGGTTCTCACGCTCGACGTCCTCGAACGCCTGCTTGGCCTGGTCCGGCTTCATGTAGCCGTTGACGGCGATGGCCGCCGCGGCCGGATGCAGGAGAAAGCTGGCGAGTGGCGCGGCATAACGATCTTCGGCCGCGCAATAGATCATGGTGGCGGATGAATCCGTCGCAGCGGCGTCGATGGTATTGATGTGCAGCGGATAGTGGCGGATGAACTCGTAGGCGACATAGCCCGCCTCCATGCTGCCGCCAGGGCTGTTGAGGTAGAGATTGACGTTCTTGGTCGCGGGATACTTGAGGGCGATGTCGCTCAGGGCAGCCAGCAGGGAGCTGACCGAGCGGTCGTTGATACCGCTGTTGAAGTACACCGACGCGGTGTCGGCACTGGCAGCAGAGCCTTCTCCGCGGATGACGGTCATCTCGGCGGAGGCCTCCGTCAGGCAGCCTGCGGCCAGCAAGGCCAAGGCCCCGGCGGACAATCGCTTCGCAACGTTCGAACGTCTCATCCCTGCTCGCTCCCAGGTCGGCAACCGGCCAAAGACCTGAAACGCTAGAGCGTGAGACTTAAGATCGGCTTAAGGCAGGGCGGCCTGCCTTGATCGCCGCGCACTCAGTCCTTTTTCAGCAGCCCGGCCAGCCCGGCGAAGGGGTTGTGGGTGGCCTGGGCCACCTTGGGCGTGCTCAGCGAGCTGTCGCTGAAGTACTGCTGATCGGTGTAGCGGCTGTGCTCGTTGTCGTGGCAGTACAGGCAGAGCAACTCCCAGTTGGAGCCGTCCTGGGGATTGTTGTCGTGGTTGTGGTCACGATGGTGCACGGTCAGTTCGCTCAGGCGCTTGCCGGCGAACTCGCGGGCGCAGCGACCGCAGACGTGGGGATACATCTTCAGCGCCTTGTCACGATAGCCGCGTTCGCGCTCGCGCTGGGTCTCGGCGAGGATTCGATCCAGCTTCGAGGTATCGGTAGCCATGCTGCACCTGGGTAGTCGGGTAGAAAGGCCCAGTATAGCCCGGGCCCGGCCTGGCCGGTGAGCGCCCGTCATTGACTCCGACTGCCGAGCGCCCTGCCTGCCGGGAGCGCAGCGAAGTCCGGAAATCGTCCTTCGCTGCAGCCTGCCTTCGCCTAGAGGCGCATCCCCACTGCCAGCCGGTTGAAAGCATTCATCAGCGCCACCGCGAAGGTCAGGTCGGCGATTTCCGCGTCGCTGAACTGCGCCTTGAGTGGTTCGTAGGCCGCATCGGGCGCGCCCTTGTCGGCGACGGTGGTCAGGGTCTCAGCCCACTCCAGGGCCGCGCGCTCGCGGGCATCAAAGAGGTTGCTGATGCGCCAGCCGGCCAGACGATCCAGCTTGGCCTGGCTGACGCCCTGCTCGCGCAGGGTTTCGGCGTGCTTGCCCAGGCAGAAGGCGCAGCCATTGATCTGGGAGATGCGCAGATAGATCAGCTCCACCAGCTCCAGGCCCAGCGAACTCTGCGCCAGGGCCTGGCCCGTGGCGATCAGGCCCTGATAGGCGGCGGGTGAAAGGGTGGAAAACGGCAGTCGCAGTTGGCTCATGGTTTACTCCGGGTAGCGGTCACAGGGTTGGCGAGCGCGCGGAAGGGCACCTCGCGGGAGAGTTGTTCACGGACAGACGCCAGGGTGTCGGCCACATCAGCCGGGTCGCCGACCAGGCCTTCCAGATAGATGAAGTGCAGGTCGAACAGCCCGAGCGTGCCCAGGGCATGGCGCAGGTAGGAGGTGAGGAAGTCCGGCTGCCGCGCCTGGGGGCCACGGTGATGACCACCCGAGCCGACCAGCAGGTAGACCGGCCGGTCTGCCAGCAGACCGCGCTTGCCCTCCGTGGTGGACGCGAAGGTGCGGCCGATGCGCAGCACGTAGTCGAGCCAAAGCTTGAGCGCCGCAGGCAGGGTGAAGTTGTGCAGCGGCGTATTGATCAGCAGCAGGTCGCTGGCCTCCAGTTCGCCAATGAGGGCCTCGGACAGGGCGAATACCGCTGCCTGCGGTGGCGTGCGCCGGGTCAGGGCCTCGGCATAGTCGGTGCTCAGCGGCGGCAGCGGCATGGCGGCCAGATCCCGCTCCAGTACTTCCAGGCGAGGCCAGCTCAGCCTCAGCGCGGCCCGGAGTTCACCGGCCAGCCGATAGCCCTGGGAGGTGGCCGGACGTGGGCTGGCGTTGACATGGAGGGCGGTCTTCATGGCGTCACCGCCCCCGTCAGCCGCTCGGCGAAATGCAGGCCGCGGGCGAGCAGGCCCTGGCGGAAATAGAAGCGCTGGGCCAGCGGCATGTGCAGACCGGTATCCAGGATCAGATGGGAGCAGCCGCGATCCAGGGCTTCGCTGCGGACCGCCGCCAGCAGCCGTCCACCCAGGCCGTCGCGCTGACGAGCCGGCTGCACGACCAGATCATCGACATAGAGGAAGCGGCCGTAGAGCAGATTCTCCAGCTCGCGATACCCGGCCAGACCAACCACCTCGCCCTCCTCCAGGGCGGCCAGCAGCCGGTAGCCCTGGGCCGCCTGGCGCTGGAGTTGCGCCTGGTAACGTTCGGCATCGTCCAGATGCGGGCGCAATATCCGCATCAGCGTCAGGCTGGCCAGGCACAGCGGATGATCGGGCAACAAAGGCTGGAAGGTCAGGGGCATGACGGCTGTCTCCGGGAAAGATGACCCACTCTAGGCAGCCGATGGCCTAGGCTATAGAGCCAAGAAAGATACAAACGACCAGGCCATGACCCTCACCGCTGCCCTCGACAGTCGCCTCGCCCTGCCGCTCTACCGGCAGCTCTATCAGCGCTTTCGCCAGGCGCTGGACGAAGGGCGCCTGCGACCCGGTGACCGGGTGCCTGCGGTGCGCGCCCTGGCGGCAGAGCTGAACGTGGCCCGGGGGACGGTGGAGATGGCCTATCAGCAGCTGATCGCCGAAGGCTTTCTGCTGCCGCGCGGTCCGGCCGGGACCATCGTCTCGCCCCAGTGGCGTTGCCCGGCCGCTCCAGCACCGGCCGTACCCTCCTCACCGGACGCCGCGGCGATCCATGCCGGTGGCGCGCCGCTGCCCCTGCAGCTGGGCCTGCCGGCGCTGGACGCCTTTCCACGCAAAGGCTGGACGCGCCTCGCCACGCGGCAGTTGCGCAGCCAGGGCCTGGAAGGACTGGTCTATCCCGATGCCCGGGGTCACGCCGGTCTGCGCGCCGCCATCGCCACCTACCTGGGCCTGTCCCGCGGGATCGCCTGTCGTCCGGAGCAGGTGTTCGTCTGCGCGGGCTATCGCGCCTGCCTGGACCTGGTCGTCCAGACGCTGCTGGCACCTGGCGACGCCTGCTGGTTCGAGGAGCCCGGCTATTTCATCGCCCGCCAGGCGCTGCAGGACGCCGGCCTGGATCTGGTACCGGTGCCCGTGGACGCGGCGGGCCTGGACGTCGCCGCCGGTCTCGCCCGGGCCCCGGCCGCCCGGAGCGCCCTGGTCACCCCCAGTCACCAGAGTCCGCTGGGCGTGTCCCTCGCCCTGCCTCGGCGGCTGGCACTGCTGAACTGGGCGATGCGGCAGGACGCCTGGATCATCGAGGACGACTACGACAGCGAATACCGCTATCAGGGCAAGCCGCTGCCCGCGCTCAAGAGCCTGGATGACGGCGGTCGGGTGATCTACACCGGGACCTTCAGCAAGGTGCTGTTTCCCGGTCTGCGCCTCGCCTACCTGGTGGTACCGCCCGCGCAGGTCGCCGCCTTCGGTCGCAGCGCCGACCGGCTGCACAACCATGCGCCCCTGCTGCTGCAGGCCACCGTGGCGAGCTTTCTGGAAGAAGGGCATTTCGCCCGCCATCTCAACCGTATGCGCAGTCTCTACCGACAGCGCCGCCAGTGGCTGGCCGAGGCGCTGGCGAACAGCCTGGGGGACGCGGTGCGGATCGACCTGCAGGCCGGCGGGCTGCACCTGCTGGCGCGCCTGCCGCAAGCCGGTGATCGCCGCTGGGCGGAGGCAGCCCGGGCCGACGGCCTGGGGGTTCAGGCCCTGTCGCGCTGGTATCTGGAAACGCCCCAGGCCCAGGGGTTGCTGCTGGGGTTCACCAATGTCGCCAGCGCGGCGGAAGCCGGCGAACTGGCTCGCCGACTGGCCCGCCTGGAACGCTGACGGCACCTTCTTCGCGCCTGTCCTTCGCGGCGGACCGTCCGCCAGTGCCTCTGCGAAGCGCAAAAATGTTTATTGCGTCACACAAAACTTTTTCAGGAGTGACCGCTCAAAGACCAGGCTCGGAGGCTCTAGCCTACCACTCTTGCGCGGATATCGGCCTTTTTCGGCCTGCATTCGGCTAGGCGCGGCGCGACTGGAGTCATCCGCGGTATCGGCACTATCAGGAGCCACGCGTCCCCACCGTCGACGCAAGACACGGATCAGTCTCGTTCCCCTCCGCTAGCTTGCCGTACCCCAAACGTTGCCCCCTGGGCGTGAGTCGACAACCTGGCGCGTGAGGCCTTTCCATGCTGCAACAGCTGACCATCGCGAACAAACTCAGACTCGGCTTCGGTGCCATTCTGGTCATCATCCTGGCGCTGATCCTGGCGGCCTGGCAGGGCTTCAACCAGGTCAACCAGGCTGTCCGGCAGAACATCCATTCCTACCACGTCCTGCAGGATTCGGATGCGGCCCTGCTGGCGCTGGTCAACATGGAAACCGGGATGCGCGGTTTCGCCCTGACCGGCAAGGAAGAATTTCTCGATCCCCTGAACAAGGGCGAGCAGCAGTTCGCCGAGCAGTTGCAGGAACTCACTCAACTCACCCGCGACAACCCTGAGCAGCAGGCCGGCCTGGCTCAGCTGGGCCAGGCCAAGCAGCAGTGGAACTCTGAGTCCGTGCAGCAGATCCTGGCCCTGCGCCGGCAGGTCAATGCCGGTACCCAGCCGCTGGACGCCCTGACCGCGCGCATCGCCACCGCCCAGGACAAGGGCAGGATGGATGGCATGCGCGAATTGCTGGCACAGCTCAAGACCCGCGAGAATCGCCTGCTGGACGGCCGCACCCAGTCGATGGACGACGCCAAGCAGCAGGCCCTGACGATCCTGATCAGTGGCGGCGTGCTCGCTACTCTGCTGGCGCTGGGCATCGCCTGGTCGCTGACCCGCACCATCGTGGGCCGGCTGGCCCAGACCGTCGCCGTCGCCCGTACCATCGCCGCCGGCCAACTGGATTCACCGATTCCCGCTGGCGGGCGCGACGAACTGGGCCAGTTGCTGACCGCCTTCGCCCAGATGCAGGACAAGCTGCGCGGCATGATCCAGGGGATCAAGCAGGGCACCGATCACCTGGTCGCCGCCTCCCACAGCATCTCGGCCAATTCCCAGCAGCTGTCCGCCGCCGCCCAGGAACAGTCCAGCGCCGCCTCCAGCATGGCGGCTACCGTGGAAGAGCTGACCGTCAGCATCAACCATGTTTCGGACAATGCCGGGGAGGCCCATGACCTCTCCAGCCAGTCGGGCCGGCTGGCCCAGGACGGCGGCCAGACCATCCAGGCCTCGGTGGACAGCATGAGATCCATCGCCGGTACCGTGCAGTCCTCGGCCACCCGCATCGGCGAACTGGGCGAGCATTCCGAGCGGGTGTCCTCCATCGTCAGCGTGATCAAGGGCATCGCCGACCAGACCAACCTGCTGGCGCTGAATGCCGCCATCGAGGCGGCGCGGGCCGGCGAACAGGGACGCGGCTTCGCCGTGGTGGCCGACGAGGTGCGCCAGCTGGCGCAACGCACCACCAACTCCACCCAGGAGATCGCCGCCATGATCGAGAAGATCCAGGCGGCGACCCAGGCGGCCATGAGCGACATGGAGGTGGGCGTCCGCCAGGTCAATGGCGGGGTCGACCTGGCCAACCAGGCGGGTGAGGCGGTGGTCAGCATCAACACCGCCTCGGACAAGGTGGTGCGGGTGGTCAACCAGATCTCCCTGGCCCTGCGCGAGCAGACCGCTGCAAGCCACGACGTCGCCCGTACCGTGGAGCGTCTGGCGCAGATGGCCCAGCAGAACAGCGAAGCCATCGACGAGACGGTGCAGACCGCGGTGTCCCTGGACGCCCTGGCCAACGACCTGAATCGCCAGATCAGCCAGTTCCGCTGCTAGCGCCAGGCCTCCCCGCAGCCCGTCCCCCTCGATCCCGGCACCTGGCCGGGATCGACTTGCCGAAACACCTCGCAACATTCATCCAGCGCAACGGTCACAAAGGCGTCTCCCTCAAGGCCTGCGCCCTGCATGAAAACCCCGCGTCCCGTCGATCGTCTCCCCCGTCTCAACCAACTGCGCAATCTGAAAATGGCCCGTTCCGCCCACGCCTATGTGCGCGGCAGCACGGTGCAGTTCTACGAGTGGCTGCACAGCCAGCCCGGCCGCAACCTGCCCAATGGGCCGGCGGTATGGATCTGCGGCGACTGCCATGCCGGCAACCTGGGCCCCACCGGCGACCTGCACGGCTCCACCGACGTCAACATCCGCGACCTGGACCAGACCGTGGTCGGCAATCCGGCCCATGACCTGGTGCGCCTGGCGCTGTCGCTGGCCACCGCGGCGCGCGGTTCCGACCTGCCGGGGGTGACCACGGCGCGGATGCTCGAAGAGATGATGCGCGGCTACGAGATAGCCTTCGAGGATGATCTCGAGCGCGAGGTGCCGCGGCCGGCCCAGGTCAAGGCCGGCATGCGCAGTGCGGTGCAGCGCACCTGGAAGCACCTGGCCAAGGAGCGCATGGAAAACACTCGACCCAAGCTGCCGCTGGGCAAGCACTTCTGGCAGCTGAGCAAGGCCGAGCGCCAGGCCATCGCCGAGTTGTGCGAGACGCCGGGCCTCCATGCCCTGGTGACCTCGCTCAAGGGCCGCAGCCACGACAGCCGCGTCGAACTGCTCGACAGTGCCTACTGGGTCAAGGGCTGCAGCTCCCTGGGCCTGCGCCGCTACGCCGTGCTGCTGGGCGTGGACGATGGCGATGACCAGGACTACTGCCTGATCGACGTCAAGCAGGCGGTGGCCGCCGCCGCTCCGCGCGTGGCCCATGCCACCATGCCCCGCGACAACGGCAAGCGGGTGGTGGAAGGTGCCCGCCAGCTCTCCCCGGCCCTGGGCAATCGCATGCTGGCGGTGCGCCTGCTGGATCACTCCTTCTTCATCCGCGAATTGCTGCCCCAGGATCTCAAGCTGGAACTGGACGAACTCAGCGCCCGCGAAGCCATGAGCGCCGCGGCCTACCTAGCCCGGGTGGTCGGCCGCGCCCACGCCCGGCAGATGGACTTGGCCACCCGCGTCGAGTGGATGAGCGATCTGCAGCGCAATCGCACCCGCACCCTGGATGCGCCCTCCTGGCTGTGGAGCAGCGTGGTGCAACTGGTGGGCGCCCACGAGATGGGCTACCTGGCCCACTGCCGCGCCTATGCCCTGGAGCATGCGCAGGATTGAGGCCACCGTGAGACCGGCCCAAGGCTAACCGCCTCGGGCCGCGCTTCTCCCTCCCGCCCTTTCTCCAGCGGCCTGACCGGTCCAACCCTGGAGCGGCAGGCGGAGCCCACCTGATCCTCGACCACCTGCCCACTTCGTCGATCCGCTCGATCACGCATTGTGCGCCCTTCAGGCTTTAACTAAAATGAGACGCTTTATCATTTAAGACCGGCGCTCGCGCCAAGGATCTTCCATGCGCCCTGCCCTGTCTTCCGGCTCGCCCACCGTCGCCCTGGATCGGCTCTATCGCGATCATCACGGCTGGCTCAGCGGCTGGCTGCGCGGGCGGCTGGGCAACGCGCCGGATGCGGCGGACATCGCCCAGGACACCTATCTGCGCATCCTCAGCTCCGGACGGCTGCCGCTGCGTGAGGACTCGCGGCGCTATCTGGTGCAGGTGGCCAAGGGGCTGGTGATCGACCTCTGGCGACACCAGGAGGTGGAGCGCGCCTATCGCGAAGCCATCGCCCATCTCCCTGAGGCCCAGGTGCCTTCGCCAGAGACGCACTGGCTGATCGTCGACGCCCTGCTGCGCATCGATGCCATGCTCGACGGCCTGCCCGGCCCGGTACGGGAAGCCTTCCTGCTGGCGCAATTCCAGCGGTTGACCCTGGCCGAAATCGCCGTGCGGCTGGATCTGGCGGTGATCACCGTACGTCGCTACATCCAGCGCGCCCTGGTGGCTTGCCTGGTGGCCGGCGAAGCATGAGTCCTCCCGCGTCGCAGCTGCTCGAAGAAGCGGCCGAGTGGTTACTCACGCTGAACTTCGACGACGCCGACGAGGCGCAGCGCCAGGCCTTCGAGTGCTGGCGAGCGCAAAGCGAGGCCCATCGCGCAGCCTGGGCACGGGCCGAGCGGGTCATGGGTACCTTCGCCAGCGTTCCGCTGGATATCGGTCAGCAGGCGCTATGCCGCGCAGGTGACCCGGCCCTCAGCCGGCGGCGCACCCTGCGCCTGCTCACCGCCCTGCTGGTGGGGGCTCCCAGCGGCTGGCTGGCCCTGCGCACCCTGCGACTGGATACGCTGGGTGCCGAGCTGACGACCGCCATCGGCGAGCGGCGCTCCCTGCTACTCGCCGATGGCAGCCAATTGGTGCTGAACAGCGACTCCGCCCTGGACGTACGCTTCGACGAAGGCACCCGCCGCCTGCACCTGCGACGGGGCGAGGTGCTGGTGACCACCCATGCCGATCCGGTCGTGCCGCGCCGACCCTTCGTGATCGACCTGGCACAAGGCGAGATCGAGGCCCTGGGCACCCGTTTCAGCGTGCGGTTGGAAGAGGCGCTGTGCCGGGTCGCGGTCTTCGCCCACGGCGTGGAGCTGCGTCCGCAACGGGGCGCTGCCGTACGGCTGGCTGCCGGGCAACAGGCCTGGTTCAATGCCTACGGCGTGCGGCGCCTTGCCTCGGTAGACGAGGATGCCAGCCTCTGGACGCGCGGCATGCTGGTCGCCCACGACCGCCCGCTGGACGAGGTGCTGGCAGAACTGGGTCGCCATCGCCCAGGCCTGCTGCGCTGCGACCCGGCCGTCGCCGGGCTGCGGGTGTCCGGCGCCCTGTCACTGGACGATACCGACCAGGCCCTACTGGCGCTGCAACGCACCCTGCCGATCCGCATCACCCGTCGCACCCGCTACTGGGTGGCGGTGGGCGCCCCCTGAACGTCAACGACGTCGCCGAAAAAAGTCCGCGCCCCCTGAGCACTTTTCCGCGCTCGTCCGGGATAGCTGCAGACACCCTCATGGGGAGCGGTGGCAGCCCGCGCCTGGTGCGCTTTAGAGGACGGCAACACGACATGGCAAAGATCCACCGGCAGCAACCCGGCACCCGACGCTTCACTCCGTTGATCCTGGCCGTCGCCCTGCAGGGCGTGCCCCTGGCCGGTGCCGGACTGGCCCTGCTGCCCCTGCCGGCCCTGGCCGCCGCGGAGGGGCGTGACTACCGGATTCCCGCGGGTCCGCTGAACGCGGTACTGGCCCGCTTCGCCGCCACGGCCGGGGTCCAGCTGGTGTTCGATCCGGCGCCGCTGGCCGGTCGCAGCAGTCCGGGGCTGCAGGGCCGCTATACCCTCGACCAGGGCTTCGAGCACCTGCTGCGTGGCAGCGGCTATCGCTGGAGCGAACGCGGTGCCGGTATCTACGCCCTGGAAGGTGGTAGCGCCGAGGCCGCCCTCGCGATGCCCGAGACCGTCATTCAGGCCAGTGCCGCAGGCGGCGGCGCCGATGTCGGCTACCGGCGCCCGGTCAGCACCAGCACCACGCGCCTGGGACTGAGCGAACGCCAGACGCCCCAGGCGATCACCACCCTGACCCGCGACCAGGTCGAGGATTTCCGCCTGCAGAGCATCAAGGAAGCCCTGCGCGCCGCCCCGTCGGTGACCGTCGAGCAGACCGAGACCGACCGCACCCAGTTCACCTCGCGCGGCTTCGACATCAACAGCTTCCAGTACGACGGCATGGGCATGCCCTTCGTCAGCACCACCCTGGTGGGCGACCAGGATCTGGCGGAATACGAGCAGGTGGACGTCCTGCACGGGGCCAATGGCCTGATGAGCGGCACCGGCAATCCCTCCGCGGCGGTCAACTTCGTCCGCAAGCGGCCCACCGCCGAGTTCCAGGCCAGGCTCGGCGCCAGCGTCGGTTCCTGGGACAACCGTCGGGTGGATGCCGATGTCTCCGGCCCCCTGACCGAGACCGGCAACGTGCGCGGACGCTTCATCTACGCCCACGACAAGGGCAATTCCTGGCTGGATCGCTATGGCCATGAAAAGAACATAGCGGCCGGTCTGGTGGCCTTCGACCTCAGCGACGCCGACACCCTGACCCTGGGTTTCTCCCAGCACAACAGCGACGCCAACGGCAGCTCCTGGGGCAACCTGCCGCTGGCCGACGCGAACGGCGCTCCGCTGCACTACGGCCGTCGCAGTTCCAGCATCGGCCAGGACTGGACCTACTGGAATCTGGATACCCAGCGTGTCTTCGGTGAATTCACCCACGACTTCGGCAACGGCTGGCAGGGTACCCTCACGGCGACCGGCGTCACCGAGCGGCAGAACGCCGACATGTACTACATCTTCGGGGTCAGCGGCGACGACGCCACTGCCTTCGGCGACCACTCCGCCAGCAAGGCGCACCAGCTGATCGGCGAGGCCAGGCTGTCCGGTCCCTTCGAATTGTTCGGCCGCGACCACGAACTCACCCTGGGCGCCAGCTACGGCCGGACCCACCAAAAGTTGCGCGAAAAGATCCTCGCCGAGGACGGCTACTACCCCACCACCCTCTCCGGCTCCCTGGCCGGCGTCCCCGAGCCGTCGCTGCAATACACCGACGACAGCGGCCATACCCAGGACTTCATCGATCGCCAGAAGAGCCTGTTCGCCGGCGCCCGCTTCAATCTGATCGACGACCTGCACTGGATCGTCGGTGCGCGGATGCTCAGCGCCGATGCCAGCGGCCTGAGCTATGGCGACGACTACTACACCCGTGCCCATGGCGAGGTCACCCCCTATACCGGCCTGGTCTACGATCTGAATCCGCAGTGGAGTCTCTATGCCAGCTGGACCAGGATCTTCAGCCCGCAACACAGTTTCGGCCTGGATGGCCGGCTACTCGATCCGCTGGAGGGCAAGAGCCTGGAAGCCGGCATCAAGGGCGGCCTGTTCGACGATCGCCTGAGCCTGACTGCCGCGGTGTTCAAGACCACGCAGCGCAACGTGGCCGCCACCTCGGTGCTCGCCGGTTCGCGCTATCTCTATGACACCACCGACTACCAGAGCCATGGCCTGGAACTGCAGGTCTCCGGCGAGGCGCTGCCCGGTCTGGACCTGCTGGCCGGTTACACCTATGTCCGCATCGACGACGCGGACGGCGAGCGGGCGCGCAAATTCGTGCCCAGCCACAGCCTGCGAGGCCTGGCGACCTATCGCCTGCCAGGCCTGCCCCAGGCCAAGGTCGGCGCGCGGCTGAGATGGCAAAGCGGTATCGAGAACGACAACAACAGCCGCATCCGCCAGAACGCCTATGCGCTGGTGGATGTGCTGGGCAGCTACGATTTCGACGAGCACTGGAGCACCCAGCTCAATCTCAACAACCTCACCGACCGCAAATACCTGCTGTCGCTGTACAACAACGCCACCAGTGGCAACTACGGTGCGCCACGCAACGCGACGCTGTCGGTCAGCTACAACTTCTGAGACTGGGCAGGCGGCCGCTGAGACCTCCGTCCCGTCGTCCGCCATCGCCCGGCGATCCTTTGCGCCGTGCCGCGGTCCGAATCTGCACGCTCTCAGACAAGGTTTCCGCCCGTCATGCCCTCCTCCCCCCGTCCCGGTTTCGTCTCCGTCCGCGGTGCCCGCGAGCACAATCTGAAGAACGTCGATGTGGACATCCCCCGCGATGCCCTGGTGGTCTTTACCGGGGTGTCGGGCTCGGGCAAGTCGTCGCTGGCCTTCGGCACCCTCTATGCCGAGGCCCAGCGGCGCTATTTCGAATCCGTGGCGCCCTATGCGCGGCGGCTGATCGACCAGGTCGGGGTGCCCCAGGTGGAGGCCATCGAAGGCCTGCCACCGGCGGTGGCCCTGCAGCAGCAGCGTGGCCAGCCCAGCAGTCGCTCGTCCATGGGCAGCGTGACCGGGCTGTCCAGCCTGGTGCGCATGCTCTACTCCCGCGCCGGGCGCTACCCCGCCGACCAGCCGATGCTCTATGCCGAGGACTTCTCGCCCAACACGCCCCAGGGTGCCTGCCCGGAGTGCCACGGCCTGGGCCGGGTCTACGAGGTGACCGAGGCCTCCATGGTGCCGGACCCCTCGCTGACCATCCGCCAGCGCGCCATCGCCGCCTGGCCCACCGCCTGGGGCGGGCAGAATCTGCGCGATATCCTGGTCACCCTGGGCTATGACGTCGACACGCCCTGGCGCGACCTGCCGCAACAGCAGCGCGACTGGATCCTCTTCACCGAGGAGCAGCCCACGGTGCCGGTCTATGCCGGCCTCACCCCCGAGCAGACCCGCGCCGCGCTCAAGCGCAAGGCCGAGCCCAGCTATCAGGGCACCTACACCGGGGCGCGGCGCCATGTGCTGCACACCTTCGCCAACTCCCAGAGCGCCAAGATGAAGCAGCGCGCGGCGCGCTTCATGATCGGCCAGACCTGCCCGCTGTGCCACGGCAAGCGGCTGACCCGGGCGGCGCTCTCGGTGACCTTCGCCGGCCTGGACATCGGCGAGTTGTCGCGGCTACCGCTGGACGACCTCACCGTGCTGCTGCGCCGGGTCGCTGCCGGCGATTTCGACGAGGCGAAGGATGCCCGCGTGCTGGACGCCAAGGCCGGTAAGCAGGATCGCGCCCGGCGCAAGGCCGCCGGCGGCAGCGATCACGCCAGTGCCCCGGACGTGCGCCGTACCCCCGATCTTTCCCCGGAAAAGCGCCTGGCCGCCCAACGCATGGCCACCGAATTGCTGGAACGGCTGCAGACCCTGACTCGCCTCGGCCTCGGTTACCTGGCACTGGAGCGTAGCACCACCACCCTCTCCTCCGGCGAATTGCAGCGGTTGCGCCTGGCGACCCAGCTGGTGTCCCAGTTGTTCGGGGTGGTCTATGTGCTGGACGAACCCTCCGCCGGTCTGCATCCGGCCGATGGCGAGGCGCTGCTGGAAGCCCTCGACGGCCTCAAGGCCCAGGGCAATTCGCTGTTCGTGGTGGAGCACGACCTGGCCACCATGAAGCGTGCCGACTGGCTGGTGGATGTCGGTCCCGCGGCCGGCGAAGGCGGTGGCCGGGTACTCTACAGCGGCCCGCCCGCCGGTCTGGCCGAGGTCGAGGAGTCGGTGACGGCGCGCTATCTGTTCGCCGCGCCGCAACGCGAGACCCGGCCGCCCCGCGAGCCCCAGGGCTGGCTGCGGCTGGCCGGGGTCACCCGCAACAACCTGCAGGGTCTGGACGCCGCCTTTCCGCTGGGCTGCCTGACGGCGGTGACCGGCGTCTCCGGTTCGGGCAAATCCAGCCTGGTCAGCCAGGCGCTGCTGGAACTGGTGGGCGCCGACCTGGGCCAGCGCGCCGCCGAAGATGGCGACGAAGCCCCGGAACTGGACGGCGATGCCCTGCCCGCCACCACCGGGCAGGTGGTCGGTGGCCTCGGCGGCATTCGCCGGCTGGTGCCAGTGGACCAGAAGCCCATCGGCCGCACGCCGCGTTCGAACCTCGCCACCTACACCGGGCTATTCGACGGGGTGCGCAAGCTGTTCGCCGCCACCCCAGAGGCCCAGGAACGCGGCTTCGACGCCGGACGCTTTTCCTTCAACGTCGCCAAGGGCCGCTGCCCGACCTGCGAGGGCGAGGGCTTCGTCAGCGTCGAACTGCTGTTCATGCCCAGCGTCTATGCCGCCTGCCCCACCTGCCAGGGCGCGCGCTACAACCCCGAGACCCTGGAGGTGCGCTGGCAGGGCAAGACCATCGCCGAGGTGCTCGGCCTGACGGTGGACGAGGCCCTGGCCTTCTTCGCCGAGGAAGCCCCGGTGGCGCGCGCGCTGCGGGTGCTGGCCGACATCGGCCTGGGCTATCTGCGCCTGGGCCAGCCGGCCACCGAACTCTCCGGCGGCGAGGCTCAGCGCATCAAGCTGGCCACCGAACTGCAGCGCACCAGCCGAGGCACCACCCTCTATGTGCTGGACGAACCCACTACCGGTCTGCACCCGGCCGACGTGGAGCGCCTGATGCGCCAGCTGCACGGCCTGGCCGACGAAGGCAACACGGTGGTGCTGGTGGAGCACAACCTGCAGGTGGTGGCCGGCAGCGACTGGCTGATCGACATCGGCCCCGGCGCCGGCACGGCCGGTGGCCGCATCGTCGCCTGCGGCACGCCCCGCGCGGTGGCGGACGATCCCGCCAGCCCCACGGCGCCCTATCTGCGGCCCCTGTTCGACTAGCCTGCCAGCGGTGCCACGCTGCGGCGGCAGGCCGCCAGCACCAGCAGCGTCAACGTCGCCGCCAGGGCACCGAACTGGAAGGTGGCGGCGGAGCCGAGGAAGTGCCAGAGCGCGCCAGCAATGCTGCTGGCCAGCAGCAGGGCGACACCGCTGACCAAGTTGAACAGGCCGAAGGCGGTACCGCGCAATTCGGCCGGGGCGGTGCGGGCGACCATGGCGGCGAGCAGGCCCTGGGTCATGCCCATGTGCAGGCCCCAGAGCAGGACGCCCAGCGCCAGACCGGTCCAGCTGCTGCTGAAGGCCAGGGCCAGGTCGGCCAGGATCAGCAGCACCAGGCCCCAGGCCAGCAGCGCGCGATGGCTGACCCGGTCGGACAGCGCCCCCAGCGGATAGGCCGACAGCGAGAACACCAGCTGCATGCCCACCATCACCAGCGGCACCAGCGCCAGGGGCACGCCCACCTGCTCGGCCTTGAGCACCAGGAAGGCCTCGCTGAAGCGCGCCAGGGTGAAGACGCCGCCGAGCAGCGCCACCTGCCAGAAGGCCGCCGGCAGTTTGCGCAGCTGACTGCGAGTGAGCGGATTGGTGCGTGCCTGGACGATGGCCGCCTGGGGCTCATCCAGCCCGAAATACAGCAGGGCCACGGCGATAAAGGCCGGGATCACCGCCACCCAGAACACCGCGCGGAAATCGTTGGCCCAGAGCAGCATCAGCCCCACCGCCAGCAGCGGACCGAGAAAGGC
Organism: Pseudomonas sp. SORGH_AS_0199; assembly: GCF_031453735.1. Classification (NCBI taxonomy): domain Bacteria; kingdom Pseudomonadati; phylum Pseudomonadota; class Gammaproteobacteria; order Pseudomonadales; family Pseudomonadaceae; genus Pseudomonas; species Pseudomonas sp. SORGH_AS_0199. Next base: position 2,035,607 of record NZ_JAVJAE010000001.1, on the reverse strand, counting down.
GCCGAAGGTGTCCAGCGACTGGCGCAGGCCATAGGCGGCGCCGCGGATCTCCGGCGGCGTGACGTCGGCCACCAGGGCGTCGCGCGGCGCCCCGCGGATGCCCTTGCCGATGCGATCCATGAAGCGCGCGCCGAACACCAGGCCGGCACCGCTGGCCAGGGCGAACAGCGGCTTGCTCAAGGCGCCCAGGCCATAGCCCAGCACCGCCAGGCCCTTGCGCTTGCCCAGGTAGTCGCTGATGACGCCGGAAAAGATCTTGGTGATGAGCGCGGTCGCCTCGGCCACCCCTTCGAGGATGCCGATATAGAGCACGCTCAGGCCCAGGCCGGTGGCCAGGAACAGCGGCAGCAGGCTGTGGATCATCTCCGAGGAGATATCCATGAACATGCTCACCCCACCCAGAATCCAGACCCCGCGGGGTATCCGTCGCCAGCTCGCCGTCATCGTCACGCCCCTGTCCTCCTTGATCCTGTCCATCCCTGCCTGGCAGCAGGCAAACCGGTCGAAACTAGCATGACGATTGCCCGAGTCTCTACGGAGAAGACATCCCCCGTTACACTGGGCGCCGCTCTTTCCTTCGAGGCCACCCCATGAAAACCCTGCTGGTCATCGGCATCGGCGCTGGCGATCCCGACTACCTCACCCTCCAGGCCGTCGCCGCCCTCAATCGCGCCAGTACCTTCTTCCTGTTCGACAAGGGCACGGAAAAGGACAGCCTGATCCACCTGCGCGAAACCATCTGCGCCCGCCACATCCGCCAGGCGGACTATCGGTTCGTCACCGCGCCCATCCCCGAGCGCCGCCGCGAAGGCGACTATCGCCAGGCGGTGGACGACCTCAACGCCGCCAAGCAGGCGCTGATGGTGGAGATGATCGAGCACGAGCTGGCGGACGACGAATGCGGCGCCTTCCTGGTCTGGGGCGATCCGGCGCTGTACGACAGCACCCTGCGCATCCTGGCGGCGATCAGGCGCGAAGGCCGGCTGGACTTCGACTACGAGGTGATCCCCGGCATCTCCAGCGTCCAGGCCCTGGCCGCGCGCCACCGGGTGCCGCTCAATCGCATCGGCCAGGCCCTGGAGATCACCCCCGGCCGGCGCCTGGAGCGCTTCCCCGCGCACCTGGACAGTCTGGTGGTGATGCTCGATTCCCACGAAGCCTATCGCCGCCTGGACGAGCCCGGTCTGCATATCTACTGGGGTGCCTACGTCGGTACGGCGGACGAGATCCTCATCGCCGGTCCGCTGCAGGAGGTAGCCGAGGAGATCCACCGGGTGCGCAGCGCTGCGCGCGAAGAACACGGCTGGATCATGGACACCTATCTGCTCTGTCGGGGGCCGGCGGACGCCTGAGGGCTGTCCAGCCATCGGTCCAGATGGAGGGTCTGCCAGGGCAAGGCCGACTCCCGCGCGACGACTCGGAAGCCCTGGTCCAGCCAGAAGGCTTCGGCCCCGGGCAGGAAGGGATGGGTGTGCAGGTAGAGGCGCTCCACGGTATCGCGCCGCGCCTGGGTCAGCAGCGCTGCGAACAGCCGCCGCGCCAGGCCCTGGCGCCGCTGCCGGGGCACCACGAACAGCCGGACCACCTCCACCACCCGCTCGCCGGGATAGGCCAGCTGGGCAAAGCGCCGGTCGTAGGGCCGGTAGCCGATGCTGCCGAGGGGCTCTCCGGCGGCGCCCCGGGCGATCAGCAGGCAGCCATGACCCGCGCCATAGTGGTCGGCGAAGCGCCGTAGATCCCGGGGTACGGCCGTCGCCTCGACCTGGCTACCGAACAGCTCGTGATAGCTCGCCAGCAAAAAACTCAGCGTCTCGTCATCTGCCACGGTGAGCCGTTCGAGGGTAATGGGTGGCGCTTCGCTCATGGTCCTGTGCGTCTCTCTGGCAGTGGCAGGGGCGCGACATTTCGGCGCAGGGCCGCGCCGGCCGGGCTGTGCGCCGCCCGCGACGATGATACAGTCCCTCGCCATGAAAACCGTCCGTTCACCGCGCGCCTCGCTCGCCTGGATGCTGCTCGCCTGCATCCTGCTGAACGGACTCGTCTGCGCCCTGGGCCACGGTCAGATGCTGGCGCGCTTGACCCTGCCGGTCCTGCCGCCCCTTACCCAGGCACACGAGCACCATCACGGTCTGCACGCCCAGACCGCCCAGGGTGACATGGCCGGCATGCATGCGGGCCTGCCGAGCGGCAGCGTGACCACCCTTTCCCCCACGGGTGATTGCGTCTTCGCCGCTACCCTGTTCCTCGCCTCGCTGGCCGCCGTCGTGCTGCAGTGGCTGCTGCGCCCCGGCGATCCTCATCGTCCTCGCTACCAGAGCGCCCTGCCGCCGCCACCGCGCGCACGACGCTCCACGCTCCATCCCCAGGCCCCCTGACACCCCGGCGACGAAAGACGGCTGTCCTCCTTTTTCGTAATCCCGCGCGTGGCCTCTCGCTGGCTGCGCGTCGCTCCGTGGTGAACGCTATGACTTCGCACCCCTCCGTTCCGGCCGCCAAGACGCCGGGGCCGCTGCTGCAGCTGTTGGCGCGGCTGCATTTTCTCATCGGTCTGTTCGTCGGTCCCTTCCTGCTGGTGGCCGCCGCCAGCGGCCTGATCTATGCCCTCACGCCGCAACTCGAGGCGCACCTCTATGCCGAGGCCCTGCACACCCCCAGCCGCGGCAAGCCCTTGCCGCTGGCCGAGCAGATCCATATCGCCCAGGCCGCGGTAGGCCCCACCCTGACCCTGGGCGCGGTGCGCCCGGCCCCTGCCGAGGGCGATACCACCCGGGTGATGTTCAATGATCCGGCGCTGGGCGAGTCGACCCATCGAGCGCTGTTCATCGACCCGGTCACCGGCGCCATCCGCGGCGATCTGGCGGTCTATGGCACCAGCGGCATCCTGCCGCTGCGCACCACCATCGACCAGTTCCACCGCAGCCTGCTGCTGGGCGAGCCCGGTCGTCTCTACAGCGAGCTGGCCGCCTCCTGGCTGTGGGTCGCGGCCCTCGGCGGCCTGACCCTTTGGCTGGCACGCCGCCGCCAGCGCCGCCCGGCCCGGGGCCTGCGCGGCCTGCACGCCTGCACCGGCGTCTGGCTGCTGGGTGGCCTGCTGTTCCTCTCCGCCACCGGCCTGACCTGGTCGCGCTTCGCCGGCGACAACATCGGCGTGCTGCGCGCCCACTACGGCTGGTCCACGCCAGGCGTGAAGACCGCCCTGGGCACCGCGCTGACACCCACCATGGCCCATGACGAGCACGCCGATCACCATGGCGCCATGCACATGGCCATGGGGCCGGCTCTGGATCCGGCCACCTTCGACCGGGTACTGGCCAGCGCCCGCGCCGCCGGCATCAACGCCGGCAAGCTGGAGATCCGCCCGGCCCGCAGTGCCGACAAGGCCTGGACGGTCAGTGAGATCGACCGGCGCTGGCCGACCCGGGTGGATGCCGTCGCCGTCGACCCGACCAGCTTCAAGGTGATCGATCAGGTGCGCTTCGCCCAGTACTCGCTGCCGGCCAAGCTGACCCGCTGGGGCATCGATGCCCACATGGGCGTGCTGTTCGGCCTGGCCAACCAGCTGGTGCTGGCGGCCATCGCCCTCGGCCTGCTGGTGATGACCGTCTGGGGCTATCTGCTCTGGTGGCGCCGCCGGCCCAGCCGCGATCCGGCGCAACCCGGGCTGCTCGCCCTCTGGCGCCACCTGTCGCCGCTGCCGCGTCTGCTGGTGCCGGCGACGGCCCTGCTGATCGGTCTTTGCCTGCCGGTGCTGGGCGGCAGCCTGCTGCTGTTCCTGCTGCTGGACACCCTGCTCGGCCTGCGCGGCCCGGCGCTGCGCACGGAGGCCGGTTCGGCTTGAGGTGGGCTGGGTGGTTGTTGGGCTTCGCTGCGCTCAACCCAACCTACGGAGCCTCCCTCATCCAGCCGTAGCGTGGAAAACTGCGCAGCGTTTTCCGCCTGGGCGACGCCGAACGCGTGGACAAGGCTACGCCGTTGTCCACTCTACAGCGCACGCAGGCTCCCGCTCACACCAAACCACCCCCTCTCCCTCCGGGTGAGGGTCCGTCCCAAATCGCAGCCGTAGCGTGGAAAACCGCGCAGCGTTTTCCACCTGGGTCCATCCCGAACGCGTGGAATGCAGCCTCCTGCCCGCGCCAGACCACCCCCTCTCCCTCCGAGAGAGGGCTGGGGTGAGGGTCCGCCCAACACGGTTTGTCAGGCCGAGAATCCCCCCAGACCATCCATCGGCACACCCCCCTTCGAGGCTGGCGCTCCCCAGCGAGACGCTTATAGTTATCGCAATCCCCATCCCTCGAGGATCCGCCCATGCCCCGACTGCTGCACGTGATAGGTTCGCCCCGCCAGGATCGTTCCGCCTCGCTGGAAGTCGCCACCGCCTTCATCCAGGCCTGGCAGGGCGAACATCCCGACGCCGAGGTGGATACCCTCGATGCCTGGCACTGCGACCTGCCGGAATTCGACGGTCCCATCCTCGACGCCAAGTACGCCGGCATCCAGGGCGAGTCCCTCAGCGCCGAGCAGGCGCACGCCTGGACAGTGGCCAAGGCGCTGGCACAGCGCTTCAAGGCCGCCGATGTGCTGGTGTTCGGCGTGCCCTGCTGGAATTTCGGCATCCCCTACAAGCTCAAGCAGCTGTTCGACGTGGTCAGCCAGAAGGACCTGCTGTTCACCTTCGACGAGCGCGGCCTCAATGGCCTGCTCGGCGGTCGCCAGGCACTGGTGATCGCCGCCCGCGGTGCGGCCCTGGATCGCCAGGAGCACCAGGAATCCTATCTGCGCACCTGGTGCGAGATGGTCGGCATCGACCGGATGCGTACCGTGGTGGTGGAAAAGACCCTGTTCGGTGCCGAGGTCGACCAGGCTTCACGCGACCAGGCCAAACAGAATGCCGTGGCGCTGGTGGGCAAGCTCTGATCGCTGGCTGCAGGGGCTACCCTCACCCCAACCCTCTCCCCGAGGGAGAGGGGACAAATCGGCGCGTGTGAACAGTCTCGTAGGTTGGGCTGAGCGCAGCGAAGCCCAACACCCCTCCCCACTCCACGCCCCTCAGCGATGCCGGGTCGTCGAACTCAGCTTGTACCTGTCGCCCGGATGCAGCAGCCGCACATAGCTGACCAGGTGTTCGTCCGACCAGGTCCGGCGGATCATCGACAGGCAGGCCGCGCCTTCGGCGATATCCAGCCAGAGTGCGGTCTGGGCATTGGCCAGTACCGCCTCGACGATGTGCTCCACATCGCTGATCGGACAGCTGGCCACCAGCACCTCGTTGGGGGTCTGGCGGCTGAAATCGCTTTCCAGGTAGTGCGGCACCCAGCGCGGATTGACGTAACGATCTTCCAGCTGAATGGGCAGGCCGTTCTCGCGATGCACCAGGATGCTGTGGAACACCTGGCTGCCGATCCGCAGCCCCAGGCGCAAGGCCACCTCGTCGTCGGCGGCGATGGCCTCGCTGCGCAGCACCTCGTTGGAATACGCATGCCCCCGGGCGCGTACCTCGGCGGCGATGTTCATCACCTCATGCAGCGAGGATTCGGCCTTGCGCTCGATGACGAAGGTGCCGAGGCCCGCCTGGCGCATCAGGTAGCCCTGCTGCACCAGGCGGGTGATGGCCTTGTTGGCGGTCATGCGGCTGACGGCGAAATCCCGCGCCAGCTGCTCCTCGGTGGGGATCTGGTGATGCACCGGGTAGGCACCACCCAGGATGCGTTCGAGCAGGAAGTCCTCGATCACCTTGTAGCGCGGGGGTGTCGTGCTGCTCACGCGAACTCCAGGCCGAAAAATGGGACGCCGATGATAACGCGCGGTCCGGCGTTCTGGCTGCCGGACCGCGTCCCTCTCAGAGACTGGGCAGCAGCCGCGGCGTGACCAGCGCGTTCAGGCAGCCGCTGGCCAGCAGCGCGCTGGCGGCCTCGATGTCGGGGGCGAAGAAGCGGTCTTCCTGGTAGTAGGGCACCTGCTCGCGCAACAGGCTGCGCGCCCTTTCCAGGCGCTCCGAACTCTTCAGGCCGTGACGGAAGTCCAGGCCCTGGCAGGCGCCCAGCCACTCGATGGCGAGGATGCCGCGCACGTTCTCGGCCATGGCCCACAGTCGCTTGCCGGCATTGGGCGCCATGGACACGTGGTCTTCCTGGTTGGCCGAGGTGGGCAGGCTGTCGACGCTGGCCGGATGGGCCAGGGCCTTGTTGTCGCTGGCCAGGGCCGCGGCGGTGACCTGGGCGATCATGAAGCCGGAATTGACCCCGCCGTTCTCCACCAGGAAGGGCGGCAGCTGGGACATGTGCCGGTCCATCATCAGCGAGGTGCGCCGCTCCGACAGGGCGCCGATCTCGGCCAGCGCCAGGGCCAGGTTGTCGGCGGCCATGGCCACCGGCTCGGCGTGGAAGTTGCCACCGGAGATGACGTCGCCCTCCTCGGCGAATACCAGGGGGTTGTCGGACACGGCGTTGGCTTCCACCTCCAGGACCTCGGCGGCCTGGCGCAACTGGGTCAGGCAGGCACCCATCACCTGGGGCTGGCAACGCAGCGAATAGGGATCCTGGACCTTGTCGCAGTTGGCATGGGAACGGGAGACCTCGCTGCTGTCAGTGAGCAGCTCGCGATAGGCCGCGGCCACGTCGATCTGGCCGCGCTGGCCCCGCGCGGCATGGATGCGCGCATCGAAGGGTGCCCGGGAGCCGAGCATGGCCTCGACGCTCAGGCCGCCGCAGACCGTGGCCGCGGCGAACAGGTCTTCGCCCTCGAACAGCCCGCGCAAGGCATAGGCGGTGGACACCTGGGTGCCATTGAGCAGCGCCAGGCCCTCCTTGGCGGCCAGGGTTATGGGTTCGAGACCCGCCACCGCCAGCGCCTCGCGGGCCGGCAGCCACTGGCCCCGGTAGCGCGCCTTGCTCTCGCCGATCAGCACCAGCGACAGGTGAGCCAGCGGCGCCAGGTCACCGGAGGCCCCTACCGAACCCTTGAGCGGAATGTGCGGATAGACCTCGGCATTGATCAGGCCGATCAGGGCTTCGATGACCTGGCGGCGGATGGCGGAAAAGCCACGGGCCAGGCTGTTGACCTTGAGCAGCAGGATCAGCCGCACCAGGTCGTCGTCGTCCAGCGCCTCGCCCACCCCGGCGGCATGGGACAGCACCAGGGAGCGCTGCAGCTTTTCCAGATCCGCCGGCGCGATCCGCGTCGAGGCCAGCAGGCCGAAGCCGGTGTTGATGCCATAGGCGGTCCGGCCTTCGGCCAGGATGTTTTCCACGCAGGCCACGCTGGCATCGATGGCTGGGTAGGCCGCCGGATCCAGCTCGACGCGCAACGGCTGCTGATAGGCCTGGCGCAGCTGGGTCAGATCGAGGGTGCCAGGTTTCAGGGTCAGGGTGTTCATCTAGGACTCCAGAGCCGCACACCGCAGGTGTCGGCGTTGATCGAGAAATTCAGATTGCCGCCGGGCGCGTGTTCGGCAGTGGTTGGCGACGGGCCAGCAGGTAGTAGAGGACCGCCGGCACCAGCAGGCCGATGATCCAGGAGATGTCCACGCCGCCCAGATGCGCCACCAGCGGGCCGGTGTAGAGTTTGGTCGAGAGGAACGGCAGCTGGATCAGCACCCCGACGCCGTAGGCGAGCAGGCCGGCCCGATTCCAGCGACCGTAGCGCCCGTCAGGATCAGCCAGGGCGGACAGGTCGTAGCGGCCGTGGTTGACGGCGTAGTAGTCCACCAGGTTGACCGCGCTCCAGGGCGTGAAGAAGGTCAGCAGGAAGAGGATGAATGACTTGAAGGCGCCGAGGAATTCCCGCTGGCCAAGCAGCGCCACCAGGGTGGCGGCGCCAACGATGGCGAGCACGAAGAACAGCCGCTGGAGCCGCGACACCTCCAGATGACCGCGAAAGCCACTGATCACCGTGGCGATGCACATGAAGCTGCCATAGGAATTGAGCGTGGAGATGGTGATCTTGCCAAAGGCGATGCTGAAGTACAGCAGCGCCGCGGTAACACCACTGCCGCCAAGGCCGACGATATAGGCCACCTCGCGCCCGGCGAACTGGCCGTTCGCCAGGGCTGCAGCCAGCACGCCGAGGATCATGGCCGCCTGGGCGCCGAGTATCGAACCGGCCCCCACGGCGGCAAAGGTTTTCCAGCTCGAAGTAGCGCTCGGCAGATAACGGGAATAGTCCGCAACATAGGGGCCATAGGCGATCTGCCAGGAAGCGGCCAGGGACAAGGCCAGTAGAAAGGACGCCCAGCTGCAGTGGCGGATCTGCAGCAAGGCGCCCAGGTCGCCCAGGCTGATCAACCGGGCGAACAGGTAGCAGAAGGCGAGGATGCCCAGGACGCTGGCCAGTCGACCGACCCAGTGGATCACCCGGTAGCCGAGGACCGTGGCCACCACGATGCAAGTGGCGAAGACCAGGATGCCGGCACTGTCGCTGATGCCGGCCAGCTGGGCGATCGCCTGGCCGGACAGCACGGTGCCCGTGGCGGTGAAGCCCAGGTACATCAGGCACACCAGCACGATGGGAATCGCCGCGCCATAGACGCCGAACTGCACCCGGCTGGAGATCATCTGCGGGAGGCCGAGCCGGGGGCCCTGGACGGCATGCAGCGCCATCACCCCACCGCCCAGCAACTGGCCGATGAACAGCCCGATCAACGACCAGAAGACATCACCTCCCAGCACCACGGCGAGGGCACCGGTGACGATGGCGGTGATCTGCAGGTTGGCGCCCAGCCAGAGGGTGAACTGACTGTAGAGCCGACCGTGCCGCTCGGTCTCGGGAATGAAGTCGATCGAGCGCCGCTCGATCAGGGGGGTGTTGGCCTTGGGCATGGTTCGCGCTCCACGGCGCCGAAGGTCGGCGCTCTTGTTGTTGTCGGGAACGGGACGCCGGTGCTACCACCGGCGTCAGGACGCTCAACTCTTGATCATGGGCAGATTCAGGCCCTGCTCGCGGGCGCATTCGATGGCAATGTCGTAGCCGGCATCGGCGTGGCGCATCACCCCGGTGGCCGGGTCGTTGTGCAGGACCCGGGCGATACGGGCTGCGGCGGCGTCGCTGCCGTCGCAGACGATGACCATGCCGGAGTGCTGGGAGAAGCCCATCCCCACCCCGCCACCGTGGTGCAGCGAGACCCAGGTGGCACCGCTGGCGGTATTGAGCAGGGCATTGAGCAGCGGCCAGTCGGAGACGGCATCGGAGCCGTCCTGCATGGCCTCGGTCTCGCGGTTGGGGCTGGCCACCGAGCCGGAGTCCAGGTGGTCGCGACCGATGACGATGGGCGCCTTGAGTTCGCCGCTGCGCACCATCTCGTTGAAGGCCAGGCCCAGCCTGGCCCGCTGGCCCAGGCCGACCCAGCAGATGCGTGCCGGCAAGCCCTGGAAGGCGATGCGCTCGCGGGCCATGTCCAGCCAGCGGTGCAAATGGGCATCGTCGGGGATCAGCTCCTTGACCTTGGCGTCGGTGCGCTGGATGTCCTCGGGATCGCCCGACAGCGCGGCCCAGCGGAAGGGGCCGATGCCGCGGCAGAACAGCGGGCGGATATAGGCCGGGACGAAGCCCGGGAAGGCGAAGGCATCGGCGACGCCGGCTTCCTGGGCCATCTGACGGATGTTGTTGCCGTAGTCGAAGGTCGGGACGCCGCGCTTCTGGAAGTCGAGCATGGCCTGGACGTGCACGGCCATGGACTGCTTGGCGGCCGTGACCACCCCCGCCGGATCGGTGACTGCACGATCCCGGTACTCGGCCCAGGTCCAGCCGATCGGCAGATAGCCGTTGAGGGGGTCGTGGGCGCTGGTCTGGTCGGTGACCATATCCGGGCGCACGCCGCGGCGGACCAGTTCGGGCAGGATCTCGGCGGCGTTGCCCAGCAGGGCGACGGAGACCGCGGCACCGGCGGCGGTGTGCCGGGCGATGCGCGCCAGGGCGTCGTCCAGGTCGCTGGCCTGTTCGTCCACATAGCGGGTCTTGAGGCGGAAGTCGATACGGCTCTGCTGGCATTCGATGTTCAGCGAACAGGCGCCGGCCAGGGTCGCGGCCAGCGGCTGGGCACCGCCCATGCCGCCGAGACCGGCGGTGAGCACCCAGCGGCCACGCAGGTCACCCTGGTAATGCTGACGCCCGGCCTCGACAAAGGTCTCGTAGGTACCCTGGACGATGCCCTGGCTGCCGATGTAGATCCAGCTGCCGGCGGTCATCTGGCCGTACATGGCCAGGCCCTTGGCATCCAGTTCGTTGAAGTGCTCCCAGCTGGCCCAGTGCGGTACCAGGTTGGAGTTGGCGATCAGCACCCGCGGCGCGTCGGCGTGGGTCCTGAATACCCCCACCGGCTTGCCCGATTGCACCAGCAGGGTCTCGTCGTCGCCCAGTTCCTTGAGGGTCGCGACGATGCGGTCGTAGCTTTCCCAATCGCGCGCCGCCCGGCCGATGCCACCGTAGACCACCAGCTCCTCGGGATTTTCCGCGACCGCGGGATCGAGATTGTTCATCAGCATGCGCAGTGGCGCCTCGGTCAGCCAGCTTCTGGCATTGAGCTGGGTGCCGCGGGGCGCGCGGATCTCACCTTCACGAAAGCGGGTCATGGAATCTTCCTCTCTTGTTGTTCGCGGCAGGCCCTAGAGGTCCAGTGCCAGGGTATGGATCAGCCGCGCCGCGACCCGGGCCGTGCGGCCGTCCTGGTCAAGCGCGGGATTGAGTTCGGCCACATCGGCCAGGCGCAACTTGCCGCTGGCCTTGAGCCGACGGATCAGGGGTTCCAGCAGCGCGAGGCTCACGCCATGGGCGGCGGGGGCGCTGACCCCGGGTGCATCGCCGGCGGGCAGCACATCCAGGTCGAAGGTCAGATAGAGGGCATCGCAGCGAGCCGCGAAGGCGTCCAGTTCGGCGCCAATGCGCTCCAGGCTGCCTTCGCGGATCTCATGGTCTTCGCGGATCAGCACGTCCAGCTCGGCGGCACGCCTGAGCAGGGTGCGGGTATTGGCCGCCAGGCTCAGCCCCAGGCAGGCATAGTGGAAGGACCAGCCATGGCGGGCGCAGTGCGCGGCGACCTGGGCGAAGGGCGTACCGGAGGTCGCTCCCCGAGTCGGGTCGCGCAGGTCCAGGTGGGCGTCGAAATTGACGATGCCGATGCGCGGCTTGGGCAGGGTCCTGGCCAGGTGCAGCGCCAGGCCTGACCAACTGGCCCAGGCCACCTCATGACCGCCGCCCAGTACCAGCGGCAGGTGACCGGCCTCCAGCAAGAGGCACACACCCTCGGCCAGGCGCTGCTGGGCGCCGTCCAGATCACCGTCGGCGCAGCGGATATCACCGGCGTCATAGGCCGGGCCCTGGCGTTGCCAGGCGACATTGGCCAGGGCACGCCGCAGGGCGCCAGGACCCTCGGCAGCGCCGGGGCGACCCTGGTTGCGCCGCACGCCCTCGTCACAGGCGAAGCCCAGCAGGGCCACGCCGGGCGCGCTGTCCGCAGCCAGCGGCTCGATGCGCTGGTGCCAGCGCAAGGCATCGGCTTCCGGATCGGTACGGCCAGTCCAGAGCTCCAGGGTCTGGCGATCAGCGAACATGCTGCACCTCGCCGCCGAAGACGCGCTGACGCAGGCGGCCCGGACGTACCTCATAGGCCAGCTCCGCCGGCTGACCGACGTCCCACAAGCAGAGCTCCGCCGGGGCGCCCACCTGGATGCGGCCCAGCTCCGGGCGCCCCAGGGCCTGGGCGGCGTGGGCGGTCATGCCGGCCAGGGCCTCGCGGGGCGTGAGGCGAAACAGGGTGCAGCCCAGGTGCGCGATCAGGGTAGGCAGATAGAGCGGCGAGGTGCCGGGATTGGCGTCACTGGCCAGCGCCATGGGCACCCCGTGGCGACGCAGCAGTTCGACCGGTGGATGTTGAGTCTCGCCCAGCATCAGGAAGGCGCCGGGCAGCAGCACGGCGACGGTGCCGGCGGCGGCCAGGGCGCGCACCCCGGCTTCGTCGAGATACTCAACATGGTCCGCCGACAAGGCGCCCAGGCGCGCGGCCAGGGCGCTGCCGCCCAGGTTGGACAGCTGTTCAGCATGGGCCTTGATCGGCAGACCGTGCGCGTGCGCCGCCTGGAAGACTCTTTCGCACTGGGCCGGCGAAAAGGCGATCCCCTCGCAGAAGACGTCCACCGCATCGGCCAGCCCTTCGGCCACCGCGGCCGGGATCATCTCCTGGCAGACCAGCTCGACATAGCCGTCGGCATCGCCCTGAAATTCCGACGGCACGGCATGGGCGCCCAGCAGCGTGGTGATCACCCGGACCGGCAGCGCCTCGCCCAATTGGCGGGCGACCCGCAGCAGCTTGAGTTCGTCGGCCACCGTCAGGCCGTAGCCGGACTTGATCTCCACGGTGGTAACGCCCTCGTTGGCCAAGGCCTGCAGGCGCGGCAGGCTCAGGGCGAAAAGGTCCGCCTCGCTGGCTGCACGGGTGGCCCTTACGGTGCCGAGGATGCCGCCACCGGCGCGGGCGATTTCCGCGTAACTAGCGCCCTCCAACCGCTGCTCGAATTCTCCGGCACGCTGACCGGCATAGACCAGATGGGTATGACAATCCACCAGGCCGGGCGTCATCACCCCGCCCTCCCCGGCCAGTTCGGCGCCTTGGGCCAGTTCGGCGCCTTGGGCCAGCTCGGAATAAAACTCGGACTCCGGCCAGACACCGGCAATCTGGTCATTCTTGACCCAGACCGCCATGGGCTTGGGCAGGGTCTGCAGGCCATCGAACAGGGTAACGTGACGCCAGAGCAGCGACTGGGTAGCGGCGGACATGATGACCCCTCCGGTTAATGTATATACATTTAATCCAGAGTTGATTGATCGTCAAGCACATGAAGCCTCTCCTTGCCTTAGAAGCCAGCAGAACGCTGACGGTGACGCAATGGAAGCTCAGCACCGGGGAAAGGCGACACTCATTTTGTATAGACAATAAGGACTCTGCGGGGACGCAACAGCGAGTTGCCTGTTGCCACGACTCAGCCAACGCCGGCCGCACCTATGGCGCCACTTTAAAAATCGCCACGGTCAGCGTCGCCTCTACAAGCCGGTGCGATAGCTGATGCCGATCTTGCCCGGCCTGATAGCGCTGAGCGCCTGCTCGAACAACCCCCTCTCCCCGCGGGAGAGGGCTGGGGTGAGGGCGCCCCTTGCCACGCGGCCCCAGTGGAAAAGGCTGCGCCGTTTTCCACGCTACGGCGCTGCAAGCAGGCGTTTCGTAGATAGCGCTGAACGCCTGCTCGAACAACCCCCTCTCCCCGCGGGAAAGGGCTGGGGTGAGGGCGCCCCTCGCCACGCAGTCCCAGTGGCAAAGGCTGCGCCGTTTTCCACGCTACCGTGCTGTAGCTAGGTGTTCCTTAGCTGGAATTCCTGCCAAGTCAAAAACGCTACAGCGGCGTCACCGTCACCTCGACCACCGGATCGTGATCGCCGCCGCCGAGGATCACCCCGCGCAATGGCGAGACGTCGGTGAAGTCGCGGCCCCAGGCCAGGGTGATGTGCTCCAGGTCCGGCAGGACGTCGTTGGTGGGATCGAAGTCGACCCAACCCTGCAGCGGGCAATGCACGCTGACCCAGGCGTGGGAGGCATCGGCGCCGATCAGCCGCGGCTTGCCGGGTGGCGGCCGGGTCAGCAGATAGCCGCTGACGTAGCGCGCCACCAGCCCCAGGCCACGCAGGCAGGCCAGCATCAGATGGGCGAAGTCCTGGCAGACGCCATGGCGGTGCTCCAGCACCTCGCGCAGGGGCGTCGCCACCTGGGTGGCGGTGGCGTCGAAGCGGAATTCGCGGTGGATCTTTTCCATCAGCGCCCGGCAGCCCAGCAACAGGGGACGGCCCGGTGGGAAACACTCCTCGGCGAAGCGGGCGAAGATGCCGTCCAGCGGCACCGCTGGGGATTCGAAGCGGAAGTGATGGACGTCCAGCGACACCTGGGCGGCGGGATAGCGCAGGCCGTCACGGACCTCCTCCCAGGCGGGCGAATCCGCCAGCCTTAGACCGGCACGGGAATCCACCTCCACTTCCAGCTCGGTGCCGACATAGAGTTCGTCGTGGGGTCGCTCGAAGGACAATCGCGTCAGCGGATTGCCGAAGGCGTCCCAGGCGTCCTGGCGCTGGGTCGGCTGCGGCAGGATCACCAGTTGCCGGGACAGGCAGCGTTGCCAGGCGCAGTCGCGCGGCAACAGGTGCAGCAGCTGCTGCGACAGCGACACCGGCGTCGCGTAGCGATAGTGGGTGTCGTGCTGGATGCGATAGCGGACCTGATTCATCACATGGACACCGTGCGCTGGCTGACGGCGTCGACATGGGCGAAGCAGCGATAGATGACCCGCTCGGACAGCTGGCTGCTGGCCTCGGCGACCTGCCGCAGCAGGCGCGCCAGCCCCTGCTGCACCTCGACCCGACCGGCGTCGCCGAACAGGGTGTTCTCCAGGGTCGCGAGGTCGAAGCGGCGCAGGCGATCGTAGGTATCGTGCAGCGCCGGATCGCGGGGCAGGCCGTAGTAGCGTTCCAGGTGCTCCACGGCGTTGATCAGCGCATGCAGCTGGAAGCGGATCGAATAGGGGTTGTGCTCGTGCAGCATCAGCAGGTCCAGCACCGGGATCAGCTGGGGCGCCGCCTGGTAGCGCGACCGATAGGTGATGATGCTGTTGCCCAGTTCCAGCAGCCATTCCAGGCCGGCCGCGTCCCAGGTGGCGCCGCCTTCGAGAAAGTGCGCCAGGCTGCCGGCGAGGAATTGCACCCGCTCGATGCGCCGGCCGATCATCAGGAAGCGCCAGCTCTCGTCATGGGTCATGTCGTCGAAGGTGAAGCCGGCCACCGCCGCCAGCGCCATCACCAGGCGGTTGAGACTCTGCAGCGCCTCGCCCGGCTCGCTGCCGACCTGGCCCAGACCATGGGCCTCGCGCTCCACCTCGCGAATGGCGCGCCAGTTCTCCGGCGACAGCCGGCCACGCACCTGGGCCGCGGCCCAATGCAGGCGCTGCAGATTGGCGCCCAGGCCGCTGGGAAAGTCACCCGGCCCCAGGGCCGCGCGCAGTTGCTCCGCCAGCCGGCCACCCGCCGGCAGCAATTCCAGGGCCGTGGCCAGATCGATGGCCGACTGCACCGCCGGCCCGCCGTCATCGGCATCGAGGTGGCGACTCAGGACGATCCGCAGCAGGCGCGCGGCATCCTCGCAGCGCTCGCTGTAGCGACCGTACCAGAACAGATTCTCGGCGGTACGCGAGGGCAGGAAGGGGTCCTTGCGCACCAGGTCGCGCACCCCCAGCACCCGCGCTCCGGGCACCTCGGCGGCGCCGCGACTGCCACCCAGCACCCAGGTGTCCTTGCTCGACCCGCCGCGCTGCATGGACACCACCGCGGCGCCCTCGTGGGCGACCCGGGTCAGACCGCCGGGCATCACCCAGTAGCCGTCCTCGCTGGCCACCGCATAGACGCGCATGCCGATGGCGCGCGATTGCAGACTGCCGCCCTGCCAGACCGGCGCCTGGGACAGCTGGATGCGCTCCTGGGCCACATAGGCATGGGGCGTGGCCAGGATGCGCGCGCGCAAATCGACCAGTCCCGCGGCATCCAGCGCCTTGCCGAACACCGGCTCGAAGCCCTGGGCCGGATAGGCCGGCTTGATCACCAGCTCCGCCAGCCGCGCCAGGGCCGCTTCCCGCACCGGCGTCTCGCCGCACCACCAGGTGGCGACGGAGGGCAGCGCCAGGGTCTCGCCCAGCAGCGCCTGGCAGACGCCGGGCAGAAAGCCCAGCAGACCGGGCGATTCCAGCAGGCCGCTGCCCAGGGCGTTGGCCATGATGACGTTGCCCTGGCGCACCGCTTCCAGCAGGCCGGGTACGCCCAGCGCCGAATCGGTGCGCAATTCCAGCGGATCGCAGAAGTCGTCGTCCAGCCGGCGGAACACCGCGTGGACGCGCCTCAGCCCGCTCAGGGTCTTCAGATAGAGGCAGGCGTCGCGCACCGTGAGGTCCTGGCCTTCCACCAGCGGAAAGCCCAGTTGCCGGGCCTGGTAGAGGTGCTCGAAGTAGGTCTCGTTGTAGCGTCCCGGCGTCAGCAGCACCGCCAGCGGTGCCTCCTCGCCGGTGTCCAGGCCGGTGCTCAGGGTGCGCTGCAGGGCCTGGAAGTAGCCATTGAGTGGCTGGACCTGCAGATCGCGGTGCAACTCGGGAAAGGCCCGCGCCACGATGTGGCGGTTTTCCAGGGCATAGCCGGCGCCGGAGGGCGCCTGGGTGCGATCGGCCAGCACCCACCAGCGGCCATCGGGCGCGCGCGCCAGATCCACCGCATAGACGTGCAGCCAGGTATCGCCCGGCGGGCGCATTCCCTGGCAGGCCCAGAGGAAGTTGTTGTGGCCGAACACCAGCTCCGGCGGCAGCAGCCGCTCGTGCAGCAGCCGCTGTTCGCCATAGAGATCGCCCAGTACCCGGTTCAGCAGACGCGCCCGCTGCGCCACGCCCGCCGCCAGGGGCGCCCACTCCTCCGCCGAGATCAGTTGCGGCAGCAGGTCCAGTGCCCAGGGCCGGTCGCTGCCCTTGGGATCGGCATAGACATTGTAGGTCACGCCGTTTTCCTGGATCTGCCGGGCGATCAACGCCTGGCGCTGATCGAGCTGCGCGGGTCGCAGTCCGGCCAGATGGCCGTAGAAGCGGCGCCAGGGCGGCCGCACGCCACCCCGCGGACTCCAGAGTTCGTGGTAGCTGCCGGTCATGTCACTGGCATTGCGGGAAGCGTTCGGGGGCATGGTCGGAGGACGGCTGACAGGGTGCGCGAGCAGGTTCGGAGAGGTCGCCTCGACGGGCACGCCGGACCGCACGCGCCGGTCGCGACCGGTAACCTAGGGTAGTGATGTGCGTCGGGATGCGCCACCGCTAACGCTGGCCGCCGCTGCCTGTGGCGCGTCGCCCGGTGCGGGAGCCGATCCCAGAGCCCTCGCCGGCCGTCCCAGGCGACGAACAACCCGGAACTCCCGGGTCGAGCCGCTCTACTAATCCGCTAGCAAGACGCCGGCGCTCCGCCGACGTCCGACGCGGCCGCTCTCGCCAGGTATCAGCCCCATGCGCAATTTTCTCGGAAGCTACAGCTCGAATCGTCAGCAACGCAACGCCCTGCGCGCCCTGCCCGTCCAGCGCAAGGTCGCCAACTGCACCTGCGGCCAGGCCATCTTCTTTCCCAACAGCGAGTGCCTGGCCTGCGGCAACGCCCTGGGTTACGCCCCGGACCAGGGCACGCCGACGGCGCTGCTGCCGGGCGAAGGCGGCCTCTGGCAACTGCCCGAGGCGACCAGCGCGCTCTATCGCCGCTGCGCCAACCTGGACATGCCCGCCGCCTGCAACTGGCTGGTACCGGCCGACTCGGGAGAAAACTTCTGCGTGGCCTGCCAGCTCAATCACACCATCCCGGACCTGTCCTTCGACGGCAACGGCGAGCGCTGGCGCAAGCTGGAGCTGGCCAAGCGGCAACTGGTCGCCCAGTTGCTGGGCCTGGGGCTGCAGGTGATCCCCCAGACCGTGGATGCCGAGCACGGCCTCGCCTTCGACTTCCTCGCCCCCGATGCCACCGGCACCCCCACCACCGGGCACGCCAATGGCCTCATCACCCTGAACATCCTCGAAGCGGACGATGCCCACCGGGAAAAGGTCCGCGCCGACATGCACGAACCCTATCGCACCCTGCTCGGGCACTTCCGCCACGAGGTCGGCCACTACTACTTCGATCGCCTGGTCGCCGGCACCGACTGGGAAGAACCCTTCCGCGCCCTGTTCGGTGACGAACGCGCCGACTATGGCCAGGCGCTCCAGCACCACTACGAGCAGGGCGCACCGGCAGGCTGGGAGAGCCAGTACGTCAGCGCCTACGCCACCATGCACCCCTGGGAGGACTGGGCGGAAACCTGGGCGCACTACCTGCACATGATGGACACCCTGGCCACCGCCGCCAGCCTGGGCATGAACGCCGGCAGCCTGCAGCTGGACTTCCAGCCGTTCACCCGCGAGGCGCTGTACGAGGCCGAGGATCGCAGCGACGACGAATTCCTCGGCTTCGCCAATGCCTGGATCGAATTGGCGGCCATGCTCAACGAGCTGTCGCGCAGCATGGGCCAGCCGGACTTCTATCCCTTCGCCCTGCCCGCCCCGGTGATCGCCAAGCTGCACTTCATCCACAAGGTCATCCACTCGGCCCAGCCCAGCGTGCTGGAACAGGGCCTGGCCGCGGATGACACCACGGCGGGTGCCACCCTGGGCGCTACCCTCTGACCGGGGTCCTGCTCACCCGAGCAGGACGATGCCCCAGACCACGGCGATGATGATCATGGCCACGAACTGCGCAGCGCTGCCCAGATCCTTGGCGTTCTTCGACAGTTCGTGCCAATCCAGGGAAATGCGGTCCACCACCGCCTCGATGGCCGCGTTGAACAGTTCGACCACCAGCGACAGCAGGCAGACCGCCACCAGCAACGCCCGCTCGCCGCGACTGACGTCCAGCCAGAAGGCCAGGGGCACCAGCACCACATTGAGCATCACCAGCGAACGAAAGGCCGCTTCCTGGCGAAAGGCCGTGCGCAGGCCGGCCAGGGAATAGCCGGTGGCATTGATGACCCGGCGCAGGCCGGTCTTGCCTTTGTAGGGAGAGATCACCGAAAGCTCCATCCAGCAGGGGCGAACCGCAGATCCGGATGGACGGCAGCTGCCAGAAAGTGAAAGTCGAGGGTCGCGCCCGGTTCAGGCGCCGACAGCGCCTGGGTCAGCTGGAGGTGCTCTCCAGTTGCTGCAGCAGCAGCGCCGCCTGGGTGCGGGTGCGGACGCCGAGCTTGCGGAAGATCGCCGTGGCATGGGCCTTGACCGTGGCCTCGGAGACATTGAGCTCGAAGGCGATCTGCTTGTTGAGCAGGCCTTCGCAGAGCATGGTCAGCACCCGGAATTGCTGGGGGGTGAGACTGGCGAGTCCGGCGCTGGCAGCCTTGGCTTCCTCGCTCAGGGCGGGAGCGCCTTCCACCTGGGGCGGCCACCAGGTATCGCCATCCAGCACCTGACTGACCGCCTGCTGCAGGGTGCTCAGATCGCTGGACTTGGGAATGAAGCCACTGGCGCCGAATTCCCGGGCGCGCTGCACCACCGCCGGTTCCTCCTGGGCCGAGATCATCACCACCGGCACCTGGGGATACTGGCCCCGCAGGAGGACCAGTCCGGAAAAGCCATAGGCGCCGGGCATGTTGAGATCGAGCAGGACCAGATCCCAGTCGGTGCGCTCGGCCAGGCAGGCCTGGAGCTCGGCGATGTCGGCCACCTCGGTGAGCCGTGCCTGGGCGCCCAGGCCCAGGGTCAGGGCCTGCTGCAGCGCGCTGCGAAACAGCGGATGATCGTCGGCGATCAGTATCTGGTAGGCAGCCGCCATGGTGTAGCTTTCCTTGTTGTCGTGAGCGCCCACGTCGACCAGGTAGCTGGCGCACGGGCTGCACGCAAGCATGCCGAACGGCGCGGACGGGGGCAAGGCCGGGCGGACCGCGGACGGTAGGCAAGGCCCTGCGGTTTGCGGCACAGTTGCCGTTTTGCCCAAGAGACGTCCCATGCCCAGCGCCGCCCTGCGTGCCGATCTGCTCATGCTGCTCACCGCCCTCATCTGGGGTAGCGCCTTCATCGCCCAGACCGGCGGCATGGAGCACATCGGTCCCTTTCTCTATACCGGCCTGAGATTCGCCCTGGGCGCCCTCACCCTGGTCCCGCTGCTCCTGTTCCTGCGCCGCCGCGGCCGCCAGCAGCGTCTGACCCGCGACACCTTCAAGGGCGGCCTGCTGATGGGCCTGGTACTGACCCTGGGCATCAACCTGCAGCAGGTCGGCCTGCTGTTCACCAGCGTGACCAATTCCGGCTTCATCACCGGCCTCTATGTCATCGTGGTGCCGCTACTGGGGCTGCTGCTCGGCCAGCGCAGCCACCTGGGCACCTGGATCGGCGCCAGCCTGGCGGTGGTCGGCATGGGGCTGCTGAGCATCGGCGACAACTTCCACGTGGCCTCGGGCGATCTGCTGCAACTGGCCGGCGCCCTGGCCTGGGGGATCCATGTGCTGCTGGTGGGGCACTATTCCAGTCGCCACGACGCCACGGTGCTGTCGATCCTGCAATTCGGCGTCTGCGCCGTGCTCAGCCTGGCGCTGGCACTGGCTTTCGAGCCGATCCAGTCGACCGGGATCGTCCTCGCCCTGCCCGAGCTGCTCTATGGCGGCTTGATCGCCGCCGGCATCGGCTACACCCTGCAGGTGTTCGCCCAGCGCGGCGCCATCGCCTCCCATGCGGCGGTGATCTTTTCCCTGGAGGCGGTGTTCGCCGCCTTCTTCGGTGCCTGGCTGCTGGGCGAGGCCCTCAGCGGTCGTGGCTACCTGGGCTGCGGCCTGATGTTCGCCGGCATGCTCGCGGCCCAGCTCTGGCCGCGCCAGGCGCCGGTGGAGATCAAGCCGGTCAACTAATCTCGCAGGGCCTTCAGTTGCCGGCTGGCCGGGCTGTCCGCCGCCAGCGGCAGGTGATGCTTGGCGTCCAGGTAGCGCTCGCTGAAGACATCCAGATAGGCCTCCAGCAACCGACCGGCCGGTGCCTCGCCGGCCAGTTCCAGGCACAGGGCGGCGACCTCGGCGGTGCACAGGTGCTCGCCCCGGGTCGAGCGCCGCAGGCGATAGCGCGACAGGGCGTTGGGCTGGAAGCTCAGCACCGGCAGGCGGTCCAGATAGGGACTCTTGCGAAACATCTTGCGCGCCTCGGTCCAGGTGGCATCCAGCAGCACGAACAGCGGGCGCTGACCGGGCGCCAGCGGCAGGCTCTCGACCACCCGCTCGGGCGCGGCGTACTCGCCGGGAAACACCAGCAGCGGTTGCCATTCCGGCTGCGCGAGCAATGCCGGCAGCCCCGGATCCACCGCCGTGCGACTCCAGCCGAAGGCATGAGTGTCGGCCACCACGTCGGCGATCAGCCAACCGGTGTTGCTCGGCTTGAGCGGCTCGACGTCGTGCATCAGCAGGCACATGCCGGCGTGGGTCTGGCGCAGGGGACGCAGGTCGCAGAGGCAGTGGCTGGGTGCCAGGCGGCAATTCGGGCAGCGCGCCATGCGCGAGCCACGGGCGATGAAGGGCTTGATGCTGCGCGCCAGGCGCTCCTGGCGCAGACGGGCCACGGCATGCAGAGGGGTGTCGCTGATCGGGGTCATGCCGGGCTCGCGGGGCAAAAGCGCAGTTTACCAGAGCGATCGGGATGCCCGCGGCGGCCAGGCAGGTTACCCTGCGCAGACGCCCTGCGAACCCCCGCCCGCGACCACGGTCGAAACGGGCTCCTCTACGCTGGAGAACACGATGCCTCGTTTTGCTTTGCTCGCCCTGACCCTCGCCCTGCCCTTCACCGTCCAGGCGGCCGAGTCGCTCAAGGACCACGAGCTCAACCAGATGCTGCGCAAGGTGGCGACCGAGAGCAGCCAGGGCACGCCCCGCGCCATCAACGAAGACATCCTCGACCGCGGCTATACCGTGCAGGGCAAGCAGCTGATCAACAACCTCAGCGTCCGCCCGGCCCATGCCGCCCGCATGCGCGAGAATCCGGCCACGGTGCGGGTACAGCTCGCCGAAAGCGTCTGCCAAAACAATGGTTATCGCCAGCTGCTGGCCCGTGGCGCCACCCTGGTCTATGACTTCACCGAATACCAGACCAACAAGCCGGTCATGGTCGAGCGCTTCCAGGCGGCCGACTGCGGCCTGGGCAAGTAAGCGGAGACCGCGGCCATGACCGAGGACAGCGACGACAGCTACCTGGCCCGCCACGTGGAGCCCAGCGCCGCCGACCTCGGTCAGCGCATCGACGAATTGCTGGAGCACGCCCTCCCGGGCGGCAGTCCCAACCTGGGCCTCTACCGCGAGATGCTGGTGACGGTGGTGCGCATGGCGCAGACCAATCCGGCACGCTGGGACGCCAAGATCATGCTGCAGACGCTCAAGGAGCTGGAGCAGGCCTTCCGCACCCTCGAGCGTTTCCGCAGGCGACGCAAGGTCACGGTATTCGGCTCGGCGCGGACCCGCATCGATCATGGCCTCTATGCCCTCGCCCGCGAACTGGGCAGTGCCCTGGCCCGCCGCGACATGATGGTCATCACCGGCGGCGGCGCCGGCATCATGGGCGCGGCCCACGAAGGCGCAGGGCCCGAGGCCAGTCTCGGCTTCAACATCACCCTGCCCTTCGAACAGCGCGCCAATCCCACCATCGAGGGCACGGATCACCTGCTGTCCTTTCACTTCTTCTATGTGCGCAAGCTGTTCTTTCTCAAGGAGGCGGATGCCCTGGTGCTCTGCCCCGGCGGTTTCGGCACCCTGGACGAGACCTTCGAGGTGCTCACCCTGATCCAGACCGGCAAGAGTCCGCTGGTGCCGCTGGTCCTGCTGGACACCCCCGACGGCCACTTCTGGGACGACACCCTGGCCTATCTGCAGCGCAATCTGCTGGAGGAAGGCTACATCCTGCCAGCCGATCTCAAGCTGGTCCGGCTGGTACGCTCACCGGAAGCCGCCGCCGCCGAGATCGAGCACTTCTATGGCAACTACCACTCCACCCGCCGACGTGACGGCCTGTTGCATATCCGCCTCAAGCACGCCCTGACACCGGCCTGTCTTGAGCGCCTGGCAACGGATTTCGGCGACCTCTGCCGGACCCCGGGCTTCACCCAGCTGGCGCCCGGGGAAGGCCAGCCCGACGAAGCGGAATTCGCCCATCTGACGCGCCTCGCCTTCGACTTCCATGGCCGTCACTACGGTCGTCTGCGCGAACTGGTGGACGAACTCAATCGGCCGGAGCATTGGGCAGTCACGTAGGTTGGCGCTGAGCACTGCGAAGCCCAACGTATCCAGACTCTGCCGCCATGTTGGGCTTCGACGATGGGGCCGTCTCAACCCAACCTGCAGCACTCTCCCGTAGGTTCGGTTGAGCGCAGCGAAGCCCAACGATATCCAACACCAGAACCGATGCTAGGCGCCACTGTGCTCAGCGCGAACCTGCGGTGCGGGACCGAAGTGATCGCTGCCATCGCGGCCATGGGCCGCTCTTACAGACACTGATTTGACTGTAGGAGCGGCC
The DNA here is from genome assembly GCF_031453735.1 of Pseudomonas sp. SORGH_AS_0199. Classification (NCBI taxonomy): domain Bacteria; kingdom Pseudomonadati; phylum Pseudomonadota; class Gammaproteobacteria; order Pseudomonadales; family Pseudomonadaceae; genus Pseudomonas; species Pseudomonas sp. SORGH_AS_0199. The sequence continues at coordinate 2,012,514 of NZ_JAVJAE010000001.1, read as the reverse complement.
CATGGCCGCGATGGCTCTGAACTCGATTCGTGTCCTGGCAAACGCACGGAAAATGGCGCCTCCTTTCCATTCGGCATCACCGCGAAGCACCCCCTCACCCCAACCCTCTTCCTCAGGGAGAGGGGGTTAGTCGTGCGCGCGTTCATTTCCCGCAATCAATCACTCACCTTGGGCGGGATGGACCTGCAGGCTGGCGCTGATCACAGCGAAGCCCAACACCGCAAGCCACACCCCACTACCGCCGACTCAGCACCCGGTTGATCCCGTCCATGGCATAGCCTCGGTAGGCCAGGAAACGCCCCTGCTTGGCACGCTCCTTGGCGTCGGCCGGCGGCGTACCGAATTTCCGGCGCCATACCTCTTCCAGCTGCGCCTGCCAGTCCACGTCCGCTTCGCGCAGGGCCATCTCCACCTGCTCTCTTTTCAGGCCACGCTGGCCCAGTTCCTCGCGGATGCGCATGGGCCCGTAACCGGAGCGGGCACGGCTGGCGATATAGCTCTCCAGATAGCGACTTTCATCGAGCAGGCCATCCTCGGCCAGGCGATCCAGCACCGGACCGAGCAGTTCCTCCTCGGCCCCGCGCCGACGCAGCTTGCGCGACAGCTCTTCACGGCCATGCTCGCGACGCGCCAGCAGATCCATGGCAGCGAAACGGATGGCAGCGGTGGTATCCAGCGGATTGCCCAAGGGTGATCCTCCTCATACGAAAACCCCCGCACGGGGCGGGGGTCGTCTGGAACACTGGCAGGCGATCAGAGATCGACGTCAGCGCCTTCTTCAGCAGCCACTTCGGCTTTCTGATTGGTCGGCTGGCTCAGCAGCTTTTCGCGGATCGCCTTGTCCACGGCGCCCTTGATCTCGGGATTGTCTTCCAGGAACTTGGCAGCGTTACCCTTGCCCTGGCCGATCTTGCTGCCCTGGTAGCTGTACCAGGCACCCGACTTCTCGATCAGACCCAGCTGCACGCCCAGATCGATGATCTCGCCGTTCAGGTAGATACCCTTGCCATAGAGGATCTGGAACTCGGCCTGGCGGAACGGCGGTGCCACCTTGTTCTTGACCACCTTGACGCGGGTTTCGCTGCCGATCACCTCGTCGCCTTCCTTCACCGCGCCGATGCGACGGATGTCCAGGCGGACCGACGAATAGAACTTCAGGGCGTTACCGCCGGTGGTGGTCTCGGGGTTGCCGAACATCACCCCGATCTTCATGCGGATCTGGTTGATGAAGATGACCAGGCAGTTGGCGTTCTTGATGTTGCCGGTGATCTTGCGCAGCGCCTGGGACATCAGGCGCGCCTGCAGGCCCACGTGCATGTCACCCATCTCGCCTTCGATCTCGGCCTTGGGCACCAGAGCGGCCACGGAGTCGACGATGATGACGTCGACGGCGTTAGAGCGCACCAGCATGTCGGTGATTTCCAGGGCCTGTTCACCGGTATCCGGCTGGGACACCAGCAGGTCGTCGACATTGACGCCCAGCTTGCCGGCGTAGTCCGGATCCAGGGCATGTTCGGCGTCGACGAAGGCGCAGGTGGCGCCCTGCTTCTGGGCCTGGGCGATGACCGACAGGGTCAGGGTGGTCTTGCCCGAGGACTCGGGACCGTAGATTTCGACGATCCGGCCCTTGGGCAGACCACCGATGCCAAGGGCGATGTCCAGGCCCAGGGAGCCGGTGGAAATCGCCGGAATGGCCTGGCGCTCGTGATCGCCCATGCGCATCACGGTGCCCTTGCCGAATTGCTTTTCGATCTGTCCCAAGGCCGCGGCCAGGGCACGCTTTTTGTTGTCGTCCATTAGATTCCTCTCGGAGAAAGAAGGGCCAGACGGCCGTGGATACCTGTATAAGTGAACAGTATTAAACCATATTCACCCCCTGGTTGCTACACCTGAGGGCCTTTTTCCTCGGTCAGGAAGGCCAATAAAACCTCCAGCGCGCGGACCTGGGTCTGCTGGCGAACGGCGGCGCGATCACCCGCAAATACCTGCCGTTCGGTGTGCAATTTTTCGCCGTCGCGCCAGGCCAGCCAGACGGTACCGACCGGCTTGCCCGGCACCGCGCCGCCCGGCCCGGCGATACCGCTCACCGCGACCGCGAAGCGGGCACCGGCACGCTGTTGCGCGCCCAGCGCCATGGCCGCCACCACCTCCTCACTGACCGCGCCGACCTGCTCGAACAGCGCCTCGGGCACGCCCAGTTGCAGGGTCTTCTGGCGGTTGGAGTAGGTGACGAAGCCGGCCTCGAACCAGGCCGAGCTGCCGGCGACGCGGGTGATCGCCTCGGCGATGCCGCCACCGGTGCAGGATTCGGCAGTGGTGACCTGGGCGCCGGCCGCCTGCAGGGCTTCACCCAGTTGTTGGGCGAGACTGTCGAGGGAGTCCATCGAGACCTTCCTGTGCAAAGGAGAACATAAAAGGTGACCGCGGCCAGCGACCGCCTGCGGCGACCACTGGTCGGCCTGCACCTTAGACCGGCTTGCCGGTCCGCGTGAGAAAAGATTTACTGAAACCGGTTTCAGGCACCTACAAAATCCTAACAGCGGTACGCCATGAACGATGTCTTTCTCCCCGGTCCGCGCGCCACCCGTGCGACCATCGCCGAAGTGGCCGCCGCCGCCGGCGTGTCCAAGGCCAGCGTGTCTCGCTACATCAGCGACGATCGCCGCCTGCTGTCCGATTCCCTCGCCGCGCGTATCGAGCAGGCCGTGGTCGCCCTCGATTTCCAGCCCAACCAGATGGCCCGTGGCCTCAAGCGCGGTCGCAGCCGCCTGATCGGGATGCTGGTGGCCGATCTGCTCAATCCCTACTCCACCGCGGTGATGCATGGCGTGGAAACCGCCTGCCGCCAGCAGGGCTATTCGCTGCTGATCTGCAACACCGACCAGGACGCCCGCCAGGAGCGCCAGCAACTGGCCGCGCTGCAGTCCTACAGCATCGAAGGCCTGATCGTGAACACCTTTGGCCAGCACGCCGCCGACCTGCGCCACCTGGGCAGCCGCCTGCCGCTGGTGCTGCTGGATCGCGAACTGCCGGGCGTCGAGGCCGATCTGGTCGGCCTCGACAACCACCAGGCCATCGCCGAAGGCGTGGCCCACCTGCAGTGTCAGGGGTATCGCGACCTGTTGCTGGTCAGCGAACCTCTGGACGGCACCAGCTCCCGCCGCCAGCGGCTGACGGCCTTCGACGCAGCCCTGGCCGACCATCCTGGCTGTCGTGGCGGGCATTGCGCCCAGGCCGACGATGCCCTGGCCTTGCAGACGGCACTGGCCGCCTTTCTCGCCAGCCCCGGACCCGGCCCCAAGGCGCTGCTCACCGCCAATGGCGTGGCGACCCTGGCGACGACCCTGGCGCTGCAGGCCCTGGGCGAACCCCTGTTCGAACGCCTCGGCCTGCTCGCTCTCGACGACCTCGACTGGTTTCCCCTGGTGGGTGGCGGCATCAGCGCCCTTGCCCAGCCGACCCATGCCCTGGGCATAGCCGCCTTCGAGCGGTTGCAGCGGCGGATCGACGGGGATCGCAGCGCCCCGGTGCAGCAGACCTTCGGCGCGGAATTGCGCATCCGTCAGTCGACTCGCGCCCGAACCTAGAGGCACCTTTCGCCCTTTTGCTCGTCTTTTGTTGAAACCGGTTTCAGGAGAACAACAATGCCACCGGAGATCGCCATCACCACCTCGGCCTTTGGTGCCGACGGGGTCCGTACCCAGGGTCAGGCCGCCTGGCTCGACCTGATCGCCGCCGCGGGCGCCACCCATGTGGAAATCCGCGCCGAACTCTTTACCGAGGCGCCCGATTTCGCCGCCCTGGGCGCCGCCATCCAGGCAGCTGGTCTGGGCTGTGTCTATTCGGTCCCCCTCGAACTCTGGCCCGACGCCGGCGCGGCCCTCTCGCCACGTCTGCCCTCGGCCCTCGCGGAAGCCCGCCTGCTGGGCGCCGATACACTCAAGGTGTCCCTCGGGCACTACCGCGCGGCGGCCGATCTGGCGCCGCTCGCCAGCCTGCTGACAGGCGACGGCCCACAGCTGCTGGTGGAAAACGACCAGACCGCCCAGGGCGGCCGGGTCGAGCCACTGCGCGCCTTCATCCAGGCGGCCCGGGCAATCCAGTTGCCGGTGGCGCTGACCTTCGACGTCGGCAACTGGCGCTGGCAGGACGAAGACCCTTTGCAGGCTGCTCGCCTGCTCGGCCCCGACGTCCGTTACCTGCATTGCAAGGCGGTGCGCCGGCGGGCCGGTGGCCTGCACGCCGTACCGCCGGAAGCCGCCGACCTGCTGGCCTGGCAGGGCCTGATGGCGCACTTCCCCAGCCGCCTGCGCCGCGCCATCGAATTTCCGCTGATGGGGGCGGATCTGCTGGCCGAGACCCGCCGCCAGGTAGCGGCGCTACGCACCCTGGATGGGCAGGCCCGGGAGGAGCGCCGGCATGGCTGACATCGACATCCTCGCCTTTGGCGAAACCATGACCATGTTCGTCGCCGAGACGCCTGGTGAGCTGGCCACGGTCGACCAGTTCGGCAAGCGCATCGCCGGCGCCGATAACAACGTGGCCATCGGCCTGAGTCGCCTGGGCTTCAAGGTCGCCTGGCTGTCGCGGGTGGGCGATGACTCCTTTGGCCGCTTCGTGCGCGCCAGTCTCGAGGCCGAGGGCCTGGACTGCCGCCGCCTCACCGTCGATCCCCGGCACCCCACCGGCTTCCAGCTCAAGTCCCGCGCCACCGATGGCAGCGATCCGGTGGTGGAGTACTTCCGCCGCGGCTCGGCGGCCAGCCACCTCAACATCGAAGAAGACTTCGACCCCAGCCTGCTGCAGGCGCGTCACCTGCATGCCACCGGTATTCCGCAAGCGCTGTCGGACAGCGCCCGCGCCTTCAGCCGTCATCTGCTGCAGGCCATGCGCGACGCCGGTCGCAGCATCTCCTTCGATCCCAATCTGCGGCCGTCGCTGTGGGACAGCGAAGACCAGATGCGCCGTGAACTCAACGACCTCGCCGCCCTGGCCGACTGGGTGCTGCCCGGCCTGGCCGAGGGCCGGCTGCTGACCGGCTACGACACCCCGGCGGACATCGCCGCCTTCTACCTGGATCGCGGCGCCAAGGCCGTGGCCATCAAGCTCGGCCCCGAGGGCGGCTACTGGCGCACGCCCGACGCCGAGGGCGAGGTCCCCGGCGTAGCGGTGGCCGAGGTGGTCGACACCGTTGGCGCCGGCGATGGCTTCGCCACCGGCTTCGTCAGCGCCCTGCTCGACGGTCTCGACGTCGCCGCCGCCGTCGCCCGCGGCAACTGGATCGGCGCCCGCGCCGTGCAGGTGGTCGGTGACATGGAAGGATTGCCCTACCGCCACGAACTCCCCTGATCGACGCCAACCCCCTGACAAGAACAATCAAGCAGGTGACCCCATGAACGCTTCCCCTCTCGCTCCACGCCGCTGGTGGTATCTGATGCCGGTGGTCTTCATCACCTACAGCCTGGCCTATCTCGATCGGGCCAACTACGGCTTCGCCGCGGCCTCGGGCATGGCCGACGACCTGGGCATCACCCCGGCAATGTCCTCGCTGCTCGGCGCGCTGTTCTTTCTCGGCTACTTCTTCTTCCAGGTGCCCGGCGCCATCTATGCCGAGAAGCGCAGCGTCAAGCGACTGATCTTCTGGAGCCTGATCGCCTGGGGCGGTCTGGCGACCCTGACCGGCTTGGTACCCAACGTCACCCTGCTGATCGCCATCCGCTTCCTGCTCGGCGTCGTCGAGGCGGCGGTGATGCCGGCGATGCTGGTCTATCTCTGCCACTGGTTCACCAAGCGTGAGCGTTCCCGGGCCAATACCTTTCTGATCCTCGGCAATCCGGTGACCATCCTCTGGATGTCGGTGGTCTCGGGTTATCTGATCCATGCCCTGGACTGGCGCTGGATGTTCATCATCGAAGGCCTGCCGGCGGTGATCTGGGCCTTCATCTGGTGGCGCCTGGCCGCCGAGCGGCCCAAGGATGCCAAGTGGCTCGCCGCTGACGAAAAGGCCCGCCTGGAAGAGGCGCTGAAGGCCGAGCAGCAGGGCATGAAGCCGGTCAAGAACTACGCCGAAGCCTTCCGTTCGCCCAAGGTCATCCTGCTGTCGCTGCAGTATTTCTGCTGGAGCATCGGCGTCTATGGCTTCGTCATCTGGTTGCCGTCGATCCTGCGCCAGGGCGCCCACCTGGACATCGTTCAGGCCGGCTGGCTGTCTTCGCTGCCCTATCTGGCCGCGGTACTGGCCATGCTCGGGGTGTCCTGGGCCTCGGACCGCATGCAAAATCGCAAGCTGTTCGTCTGGCCGCCGCTGCTGATCGCCGCCCTGGCCTTCCTCGGCTCCTTCGCCCTCGGCACCCAGCATTTCTGGTGGTCCTATGCCCTGCTGGTGGTCGCCGGTGCCTGCATGTACGCCCCCTACGGCCCCTTCTTCGCCATCGTTCCGGAGATCCTGCCTGGCAACGTCGCCGGCGGCGCCATGGCGCTGATCAACAGCATGGGCGCCCTGGGCTCCTTTGCCGGTTCCTACCTGGTGGGCTATCTCAACGGCGTGACCGGTGGTCCCGGCGCGTCCTTCGGCTTCATGGGCGGCGCCCTGCTGGTGGCCGTGGTCCTGACCCTGCTGCTGCGCCAGGAACCGGTCACCCGCGCCGCGGCGCTCAAGCCCGCCACCAGTCACTAGAGGAAGCGCTGTCCATGAAAAAGAAGGTGATCCACTACAAGGCCCTGTCGCCGGCGCTGACCGCGCGACTGGACGAAGCCTTCGATCTGGAATACGTCGACGTCAAGGCGCCGGGCGGGGAGGCCCGCCTGCGCGAACGCCTGCCCGAGGCCCAGGGGCTGCTCGGCTCCAGCTACAAGCTGACGCCCGAACTGCTGGACCTGGCTCCCCGGCTGGAAGCCATCGCCAGCGTCTCGGTCGGCTTCGACAGCTATGACCTGCCCTATCTGGAGCGGCGCGGCATCCTGCTCTGCAACACCCCGGATGTGCTCACCGAAAGCGTCGCCGATGCCGCCTTCGCCCTGTTGCTGGCCACCGCGCGGCGCATCGTCGAACTGGCGGACTGGGTACGCGCCGGCCAGTGGCAGGCCAGTCTGGGCGAGGCGCATTTCGGTTGCGACGTCCATGGCAAGACCCTGGGCCTGGTGGGCATGGGCCGCATCGGCCAGGCCATCGCCCGCCGCGCCCACCTGGGTTTCGGCATGCAGGTCAACTACACCGCCCACGCCGCCAAGCCCGAGGTGGACGAGCGCTTCGGCGCGCGCTTCCTGCCGCTGCCCGAGTTGCTGGCGAGCTGCGACTTCCTCTGCATCACCGTACCCCTGAGCGACGAGACCCATCACCTGCTGGGCGCCGCCGAACTGGCCCGGTTGCCGCCCCACGCCATCCTGATCAACGTCTCGCGCGGCCCGGTCATCGATGAAGCCGCCCTGATCGCCGCCTTGCAGGAAGGCCGGCTGCGTGGCGCCGGGCTGGACGTCTTCGATCGGGAACCCGTGGCGCCGGACTCGCCCCTGCTGCAGCTGCCCAACGTGGTGCCCACGCCGCACCTGGGCTCGGCGACCCGGGAGACGCGCGAGGCCATGGCCCGTTGCGCGGTGGACAACCTGCTGGCCGCCCTGGGCGGTCAGCGACCGGCAAATCTGGTCAATCCGCAGGCCTGGACGCGGCGCGAGTGAGCCTTGGCCGTCATTTGTGGTCAGACAAGTATCATCACAACGGAGAACGCCCCATGACCGCCTTCGACGATCCCCAAGCCTTCGTCAACCGCGTGCGCGAGCAGGCCGCCGATGCCGAACGCAGCGGCGACATCCCGCGTCTGCTGCAACTGGTCAATGAGCTGGCCACCGCCTTCGAGCGCCAGGCCCGCAGCACGGCGGCGGACAACGCTGGCGTGGTACGCGCAGTCGAGGAATTCGAGCGGCACGAGGGCACCTGAGCCGGCCTGCCGGTCGTGACCCGTTCGATACCGTGAGCGATCAGCGCCCCGAGGTCTAGCGCCAGTGCCCATTGCCACCCATACCCTGCTCGGCCGGCTGCTCAAGCTGGTCCCGCGGGAGACGCCGGCTCCCTTGCGCTTTCTGGGCGCTACCCTGCTGATCGCCATCGCGGCCGGAATCCGCCTGAGCCTGGGCATCGACAGCCTGCCCTATCTGCTGTTCATTCCCTTCATCATGGCCGCGGCCTTCTGGTTCGGCCTGGGTCCCGGCATCTTCGCCACCCTGTTGTCGGTGCTGCTGGCCGAGACCCTCTTCGTCAAGGCACCCGCCTATTTCGCACTGTTCTCGGAACGCTGGGTGTCCCATGCGCTGTTCGTGCTGGTCAACGTCATCATGGCGGTGGTCTGCGCGGCCCAGCGCCGCAGCCTGGAGTCTCTCTATCGCTTCGCCGGCAATCTCGGCGAACAGGTCACCCTGCGCACCCGCCAGCGTGATCTGATCTGGCAGGCCAGCCCCGATCTGCTCTGTACGGCGACCCTGGAGGGCCAGCTGCTGGACCTTAATCCAGCCTGGACCAGCACCCTGGGCTGGAGCGAAGAACAGTTGCGCCACGAGCCTTTCATGGCCTTCGTGCATGTCGAGGATCGCGCCCGCACCGAGACGGCCCTGGAACGCCTGAAGGACGGCGAACCGGTGTTCGGCTTCGAGAATCGCTATCGGCATCGAGAAGGCGGCTATCGCTGGTTGTCGTGGAATTCGGTGTTGCAGGATGGCCTCATCTATTCTGCGGTGCGCGAAGTCACCGCCATCCGTGAGCAACAGGAAGCCCTGCGCCAGACCGAGGAACAGCTGCGCCAGAGCCAGAAGATGGAAGCCGTGGGCCAGCTGACCGGAGGCATCGCTCATGACTTTAACAACCTGCTGACCGGTGTGATCGGCAGTCTGGACATGCTCAGTCTGAGACTCGAACAAGGCCGCTTCACCGATCTCGAGCGCTATGCCAGTGGCGCCAAGGGTGCCGCCGAGCGCGCCGCGGCGCTGACCCACCGCCTGCTCGCCTTTTCCCCGTCGCCAGGCGCTGGATCCTTCGGCCACCCAGACCAACGCACTGGTGCTGGGCATGGAGGAACTCATCCGCCGCTCGGTCGGCCCCCAGATCGAGATCCATATCGAACTGGCGGAGGCGTTGAATCTCACCCTTTGCGATCCCCATCAGCTGGAGAACGCCCTGCTCAACCTGTGCATCAACGCCCGGGATGCCATGCCCGAGGGCGGGATGCTGCGCATCGTCACCGCCAATCGCCGACTCAACGACGCCCAGGCCGCCGCGCTGGAATTGCCGGCTGGCGACTATGTGACCCTGGCAGTGCTCGACACCGGTTCCGGGATGCCGCCCGCGGTGCTGGCGCGGGCCTTCGATCCCTTCTTCACCACCAAGCCGGTGGGCATGGGCACCGGGCTTGGCCTGTCGATGATCTATGGCTTCGCCAGGCAATCCGGCGGGGTCGCCCATATCGCCTCGGCACCCGGCCAAGGCACCACCGTGACCCTCTATCTGCCGCGCCTGGTGGAGCCTTCAGCGTCGTCAGTGGAGACGCCGTCGGCTCCAGCGCTGCGCTATCCCGACGGCATGACCGTCCTGGTGGTGGACGACGAACCTCTGGTGCGCATGCTGGTGGACGAAGCCCTGCGCGAACATCGCATCCATACCCTGGAGGCACCCGATGCCGCCGCGGCGCTGCAGGTACTGGAATCGGATATCTCGCTGGACTTGCTGATTGCCGATGTCGGCCTGCCGGGCGGGCTGAGTGGCTGCCAGCTCGCCGCCCTGGCCCGGGAACGCCGCCCGGGTCTGATGACCCTGTTGATCACCGGCTATGCCGAGGCAAACCTGCCTGGCGAGGCCTTGCCTGTTCCAGATGTCGAGGTGCTGGCCAAGCCTTTCACCCTGGAACGGCTGATGGCCCGCATCGATCAGCTGCTGGCTGCCCGCGAACAAGGGCCGCAGGCCTGATACCGCTGCACTGAGCCGAGCGGGGCCGACAAACGCCGCCAGTTGGTGGACAATACGCGGCTATCCACAGGCAACCGGATCGAAACACCCGCATGAGCGATCTCTCCGCGCACACGCCCATGATGCAACAGTACCTCAAGATCAAGCATCAGCATCCCGAACAGCTGCTGTTCTATCGCATGGGCGATTTCTACGAGCTGTTCTATGACGACGCCCGGCGTGCCGCCAAGTTGCTCGACATCACCCTGACCGCCCGCGGCGCCTCGGCCGGCAAGTCCATCCCCATGGCCGGCATCCCCTTCCACTCCGCCGAAGGCTACCTGGCCAAGCTGGTCAAGCTCGGCGAATCCGTGGTGATCTGCGAGCAGATCGGCGATCCCGCCACCAGCAAGGGCCCGGTGGAACGCCAGGTGGTGCGCATCATCACCCCTGGCACCGTCAGTGACGAAGCGCTGCTGGACGAGCGCCGCGACAACCTGCTGACCGCCGTGCTGGGCGACGAGCGCCTGTTCGGCCTGGCCGTGCTGGACATCGCCAGCGGCCGCTTCACCGTGCAGGAACTGGCCGGCTGGGAGACCCTGCTGGCCGAGCTTGATCGTCTCAATCCCGCCGAGCTGCTGATCCCCGACGACTGGCCCGCCGGCCTTCCCGCCGAGAAGCGCCGCGGCGTGCGCCGCCGGGCGCCCTGGGACTTCGACTGCGATTCGGCGCTCAAGAGTCTCTGCCAGCAATTCGGTACCGGCGACCTCAAGGGCTTCGGCTGCGACAAGCTGGGCCTGGCCCTCGGCGCCGCCGGCTGCCTGCTGGCCTATGCCAAGGAAACCCAGCGCACCGCCCTGCCGCACCTGCGCAGCCTCAGGCACGAGCGCCTGGACGACACCGTCATCCTCGACGGCGCCAGCCGCCGCAACCTGGAGCTGGACGTCAACCTGGCCGGTGGCCGCGACAACACCCTGCAGTCGGTGGTGGACCGCTGTCAGACCGCCATGGGCAGTCGTCTGCTGACCCGCTGGCTGAATCGGCCGCTGCGCAATCGCGCGGTGATCGAGGCGCGCCAGGACGCCATCACCTGCCTGCTGGAAGGCTATCGCTTCGAGACGCTGCAGCCGCAACTCAAGGACATCGGCGACCTGGAGCGCATCCTCGCCCGTATCGGCCTGCGCAACGCCCGCCCGCGCGACCTCGCGCGCCTGAGAGACGCCCTGGCCGCGCTGCCGGCGCTGCAGGAGGGGTTGACGCAGATGATCGCCCCGCACCTGCTCGACCTGGCCAAAAGCATCAAGACCTATCCGGAACTGGCTGCGACCCTGGCTCGCGCCATCATCGACAATCCGCCGGCGGTGATCCGCGACGGCGGCGTCATCAAGCGCGGCTACGACAGCGAGCTGGACGAGCTGCAGACCCTGAGCGAAAACGCCGGCCAGTTCCTCATGGACCTGGAGGCCCGGGAAAAGGCCCGCACCGGCCTGCAAGGCCTCAAGGTCGGCTACAACCGCGTCCACGGCTATTTCATCGAGATCCCCAGCCGCCAGGCCGAGTCGGCACCGGCCGACTACATCCGCCGCCAGACCCTCAAGGGCGCCGAGCGCTTCATCACCCCGGAGCTCAAGGCCTTCGAAGACAAGGCGCTGTCGGCCCAGAGTCGCGCCCTGGCGCGGGAAAAGGCCCTCTACGAGGCGCTGCTGGAGGAACTCATCGGTCACCTGGCGCCCTTGCAGGACAGCGCCGCGGCCCTGGCCGAACTGGACGTCCTGGCCAACTTCGCCGAGCGCGCCCTGAACCTGGACCTGAACAAGCCGCGCTTCGTCGCGGAGCCCTGCCTGAAAATCGGCCAGGGACGTCACCCGGTGGTGGAGCAGGTGCTGGAAACGCCCTTCGTCGCCAACGACGTCACCCTCGACAACGACACCCGCATGCTGGTGATCACCGGCCCGAACATGGGCGGCAAGTCCACCTACATGCGCCAGACCGCGCTGATCGTGCTGCTGGCCCATGTCGGCAGCTTCGTCCCGGCGGCGAGTTGCGAGCTGTCCCTGGTGGATCGCATCTTCACCCGCATCGGCTCCAGCGACGACCTGGCCGGTGGCCGCTCCACCTTCATGGTGGAGATGAGCGAGACCGCCAACATCCTGCACAACGCCAGCGAACACAGCCTGGTGCTGATGGACGAGGTCGGCCGCGGCACCAGTACTTTCGACGGCCTGTCCCTGGCCTGGGCCGCCGCCGAGCAACTGGCGCGCCTGCGCGCCTGGACGCTGTTCGCCACCCATTACTTCGAGCTGACCGTGCTGCCGGAAGGCCAGCCGAGCGTGGCCAACGTCCACCTCAACGCCACCGAGCACAACGACCGCATCGTCTTCCTGCACCATGTGCTGCCCGGTCCGGCCAGCCAGAGCTATGGCCTGGCCGTGGCCCAACTGGCCGGCGTGCCGGAGGACGTCATCCTGCGCGCGCGGGAGCATCTCGCCCGCCTGGAAGCGGCCAGTTTCAACGGTGAGGTGGGTGCCCCCTTGCCGGTAAGCGCGCCGGCCAAGGGTCGTCCGTTGCAGGCCGATCTGTTCGCCAGCGCCACCCATCCTCTCATCGAGGAACTGGAACGCCTGCAGCCGGACGACATCACACCCAGACGGGCCCTGGAGCTTATCTACGAATGGAAAAAGCGTATCTGAGTTAACGGATACGAGGGTTCCGGCAATGCTGCTAGAATCCGCCGCCTTAGCCTGAGGAGAACGAGCAGATGACCTTCGTCGTCACTGACAACTGCATCAAATGCAAATATACCGACTGCGTGGAAGTCTGCCCGGTGGACTGCTTCTACGAAGGCCCCAACTTCCTGGTGATTCACCCGGACGAGTGCATCGACTGCGCCCTGTGCGAGCCCGAGTGCCCGGCCCAGGCGATCTTCTCGGAAGACGAGGTACCGGCCGGCCAGGAAGCCTTCATCGAACTCAACAGTGAGCTGGCCAACATCTGGCCGAACATCACCGAGAAGAAGGAAGCCCTGCCCGACGCGGCCGAATGGGATGGCAAGACCGGCAAGCTCGCCCAGCTCGAGCGCTAGGCCGCGCCTGGAAATCCGGGCCAAAAAAAAGGGGGCGGATCGCTCCGCCCCCTTCGTCCCTGTCCCTGTAATCCTGTCACCGTCCTGGTGAACCTCGTCCCGAGGTGATCCCGATCCGCTTCCTGCCGATCCGTGTCGTCCCAGACACAGCGCCGATAGTACGCCTTTGCCGAAGGCTGGCAATCTGCCACAGTCGGTCACGGTGAGCGCGCTCAGCACGCCCCTCGAAACAAAAAAACGTTACGCAGCAAGCACTTGGCTATTAGTCGAGCTGCTCAAGCGATACTTTCCGGCAGCCTGAAGCGATGCATGCTTACGCGGACTGTAAGCCTTGGCTTACAACGAAACGCAGAAAAAAGCCCGGATAAATCCGGGCTCCGTTTGGCTGACATTCAGCTATGCATGTTCAGAACAGCGAATCACTGGACAGGCCATTGCGCTCGAAAATCTCGCGCAACCGCTTGAGCGCCTCGACCTGGATCTGCCGGACCCGCTCGCGGGTGAGCCCTATCTCCTGCCCGACCTCTTCCAGGGTGCAGGCTTCATGACCACGCAGGCCGAAGCGACGCACCACGACCTCGCGCTGCTTTTCCGGCAGCTCCAGCAGCCACTGGTCGATGCTCTGGTTGAGATCCGAATCCTGCAGCAATTCGCAGGGATCGGTGGGGCGGTCGTCGGTCAGGGTGTCGAGCAGGGTCTTGTCGGAATCGGGGCCGAGGACCATGTCAACCGAGCTGATCCGCTCGTTCAGGCCCATCACCCGCTTGACGTCCGCTACCGGCTTTTCCAGCAGGGCGGCGATTTCCTCGGGTGAAGGCTCGTGGTCGAGCTTCTGGGTCAGTTCGCGCGCGGCGCGCAGATGCAGGTTGAGTTCCTTGACCACATGGATCGGCAGGCGAATGGTGCGGGTCTGATTCATGATCGCCCGCTCGATGGTCTGCCGGATCCACCAGGTGGCATAGGTGGAGAATCGGAAACCTCGCTCGGGATCGAATTTCTCCACCGCGCGAATCAGGCCGAGATTGCCCTCCTCGATCAAATCGAGCAGCGACAGACCGCGATTGATGTAGCGGCGAGCGATCTTCACCACCAGGCGCAGGTTGCTTTCGATCATGCGCTTGCGACCGGCGGGATCGCCACGCTGGGCAAGACGGGCGAAATGCACTTCCTCTGCTGGTGACAGCAGCGGCGAAAAGCCGATTTCGTTGAGATAGAGCTGGGTAGCGTCGAGCGCTCGGCCGTAGTCGGCCAGTTTCGCCCCCCGCAAGACCTGATTGCCGCGCCCGGAGAGCGCCTTGGTCATGGCTGAATCGGCGGATTCCTCACCGAAGGGATTGGAATCGAGAAGCAGGACATCATCGCCGAGGTCGTACTCGGTTTCTTGTTTGTTCTGGATCATCTTGAGTAACCCTTGCTCGTCTGCGCTTCGAGCCAGGGCGTATCGATACGTTGCCGATGCGCCATGACTCGCCCCCAAAAAAGCTGCGGGATCGAGTCGGCGCCTAGCGAATCAGCGATTGGGCAAAAACTGCAAGGGATCCACCGGCTTGCCCTGACGGCGAATCTCGAAATGGAGCTTGACCCGATCAGTCCCGGTCGAACCCATCTCGGCAATCGTCTGCCCTATCTTGACACGCTCACCTTCCCGAACCAGCAACCTACGATTGTGACCGTAGGCACTAACGTAGGTTTCGCTGTGTTTGACGATAACCAGTTCACCATAACCCCGTAGACCATTTCCCGCATAGACCACGGTACCGTCGGCAGCGGCCATCACGGGCTGACCTTCCTGCCCGGCGATGTCTATTCCCTTGTTTAGGCTGCTGCTGGCCGAGAAGCGGCTGATCAACGTACCTTTCGTCGGCCAGGCCCAACCGGATGCGGATTGGGGGACATCACGGGTCGGCGTCTGAGCGGGCGTTACCGGCGTCGGCGGGGGCGCGGCGGGCAGATTGGGGGTCACCACCGGGGTGGCGACAGTGGGACTGGAGGTGACGGGCGGCGGGATGGGCACTGGTGTCGCCACCGGAGTGCCGGGTGCCGGAGCGGAAGCTACCGTGGCCGGTCGACGGATGATGCGACTGGAACCACCGGCGCTGGAACCGCTGCCGAAACGGATGACCTGGCCGACATGGATGACATAGGGTGCCCGGAGGCCGTTCTGGGCTGCCAGGGCACGCCATTCCCAGCCATTGCGGGAGGCGATGGAGAACAGGGTGTCACCGCGCTTGACGCGATACTGCCCGGAAGTGACCTGGGGCACGCTGCTGCGGCCATCGCCGCGGTCGACCACCGGCGCTCGCGAGCCGTTGCTCGAACAGCCCGCCAGCAGCAGGGCCAAGAGCACCCCCGCCAGCCAGCCTGAACGCCCTCGTCCTGGAAATCCTTGCGCTCGGGCCTTCACCCGTTCCTCCCGCAGAGTCTGATCATCTACCGTCCGGCCATCCCGCCGGCCTCAAGCGGCCGCGGCCGCCAGGCAGCCTTGGAGCGCGGTACCGGGGTAACGTTCCCTGTCGCTCACTGGGCCAGGGGTCCATTGAGCAGGGGCACGAAACGGACGGCATTGAGTTCATGGCGGACGAAGCCCTCGGCTTCGCGCACGATCAGCAGGAGCTTCTGCTCCTCGTCGACGCCTACCGGGATCACCAGGCGACCGCCGGGTGCCAGCTGGTCGAGCAGCGCCTGGGGCACTTCCCGCGCCGCGGCGGTGACGATGATGCCGTTGTAGGGCGCCAGCGCCGGCCAGCCTTCCCAGCCATCGCCCCAGCGAAACACCACGTTGCGCAGATTGAGTTCGAGCAGGCGCTCCTTGGCTCGGTCCTGCAGCGACTGGATGCGCTCCACGGAAAACACCCGCTCCACGGTCTGCGCCAGGATGGCGGTCTGGTAGCCGGAGCCGGTGCCGATCTCCATGACCTTGTCCAGCGGACCGCCGGCGAGCAGCAGCTCGGTCATGCGCGCCACCATGAACGGCTGGGAAATGGTCTGGTTGTGGCCGATGGGCAGCGCCGTGTCTTCGTAGGCGCGATGGGCCAGGGCCTCGTCGACGAACAGGTGACGCGGCGTACGGCGGATCACCTCCAGCACCTGGGCGTTGGACAGCCCCTCTTCGTAGAGGCGCTGGATGAGGCGCTCCCGGGTGCGCTGGGAGGTCATGCCGATGCCGTGTCTTTGCATATGCTCTTGCCCCTGAGTCATGCCAGCAGCTCCGTCAGTGCCTGCAGGCCGGCGAAACCCTCGCGGAAGGTGCGATCGAACTGCAGCGGCGTCACCGAGACATAGCCTTCCAGCACAGCATGGAAGTCGGTGCCCGGTCCGCCATCCACCGCATCGCCGGAAACCGAGATCCAGTAGCCCGCCTTGCCACGCGGATTTACCTCGCGCACCGGCGGCTTGGCCTGGGCGCGATGACCCAGGCGGGTCAGCTGCAGCCCCTTGATCTGCGCAAGCGGCAGATCCGGGATGTTGACGTTGAGGACGGTGCGCGGCGGCAGATCGAAGCGCTCGTGCAAGGCCACGATGCGGGCGGCGATCTCGGCCGCGACCGCCATGTTGTCGGCACTGCGCGACACCAGCGAGAAGGCCAGCGCCGGGCGGTTGAGAAAACGCCCTTCCATGGCCGCGGCCACGGTACCGGAATAGAGGACGTCGTCGCCAAGATTGGCGCCCAGGTTGATCCCGGCCACCACCATGTCCGGCGTAGCTTCCAACAGGCCATTGAGGCCGAGGTGAACGCAATCGGTAGGCGTGCCGTTGACGCCCAGGAAGCCGTTGGGCAGGCGCTGCGGATGCAGGGGGCGGTCCAGCGTCAGGGCACTGCTCACGCCGCTCATGTCATAGAGCGGCGCGACTACCTGGCACTCGTAGTCCGCACGGGCGGAAAGCGCGGCATGCAGCGCGGCGATACCGGGGGCCAGCACCCCATCGTCGTTGGCGATCAGAAGTCGCATGGATGTTCCGTCTGCCCTGCCTCGCCAAGCGTTACCAGCTCGCGAACCACTGCGGTGGCAAAACAGCCGGCCGGCAGGACGAATTCGAGTTGCAGAATGTCAGGAGCGGGATAATGCCACGTCAGGCCGCCGATGGGGAGGCGCAGGATGCGCCGTTCATGCGAGAGGCCGGCACCGGCCAGCCAGGCGGGCAGCTCTCCGGCGGCCCTGGCCACCTCCTGTTCCAGGGCCGCGGCCGGACCCTGCACCAGGGATTCACCGGCGCCCCACAGCGGGCCCGTGGGGTGCAGATCGAGCGCCGCCAGGCGCGGATCCGCCAGATCGGCGGCGGTCGCCGGAAAGTGGCTGCGGCTGTCGGTGAAGGCCAGCAGATCGCCCTCCTGCGCCTGATTCCAGGAGTTGTCGGCGATCCGTTCGGCCAGCACCTGATTGAACAGCCAGCTGCGCGCGGCGGACAGCGTCCGTGAACGCCGGTTGCGCTGTTCGGGCAGACGCTGCTCGCGAGCACACGCCTGGGCGTCGGCCAGATTGCCGCCCTGGTAGCCGAAGCGCTGCGGGCCGAAATAGTTGGGTACGCCGCCGGTAGCGATGGCCTGCAGCCGCGCCTCCAGCAGCGCGGCATCGGCCTGGAGCCCGGTCAGGCGCAGGCGGAAGCCATTGGCGGCATGGGCGCCCCGCTGCAGCTTGCGCCGGTGCCGACCCTGCTGGAGGATCACCAGCGTCTCGTCGCAGGCGGCCGCCAGGTCCGGATCGGCCTTGCCGGGCAGGTGCAGGCTGAACCACTGGCGGGTCAGGGCCTGGCGATCCTTGAGGCCGGCGTAGCTGATCGCCCGCTGCGGCACCCCGGCGGCACGCGCCAGGCGGCGCACGGCTTCCTCGGTGTTGAGGCCGCGCTTCTCGACCCACAGCCAGAGGTGCTCGCCATCACCGCTCAGCGGGATGTCCAGCACCTCGTCCACCTGAAAGTCCTCGGCGCTGGCCTTGAGAATCGCCTGGCCGCAGGGCTCGCCATGGGCACGCGGCCCGAGCAGCTGGTCTTCGGTCATAGTGGCAGCAGCAGGGCCACAGCGTGCACGGCGATGCCCTCTTCGCGCCCGACGAAACCCAGACGCTCGGTGGTGGTGGCCTTGACGTTGACCTGGCCCAGCTCGACCTGCAGGTCCTCGGCGATGGCCTGGCGCATGGCCTCGATGTGCGGCGCCATCTTGGGCGCCTGGGCGGCGATGGTGCCGTCGACGTTACCGACCTTCCAGCCCTGTTCACGGACCAGCCCGACCACATGGCGCAGGAGCACCCGGCTGTCGGCGCCCTTGAAGCGCGGATCGGTATCGGGGAAATGCTTGCCGATGTCGCCCAGGGCGGCCGCCCCCAGCAGGGCATCGGCCAGGGCATGCAGCAGCACGTCGCCATCGGAGTGGGCAACCAGGCCGTGGTGGTGGGGAATACGAATGCCACCGAGGGTAATGAAGTCGCCCTCGCCAAAGGCGTGAACGTCGAAACCGTGACCTATGCGCATGAAGAGAGACGCCCTGGAAAATGACAGGGCGTAGATTCTACCGGCTGTGGACAGGCGCCGTCGCCCTTACGAGGTCGACAGGGCCGCCGCGTGATGCCGCAGGTGGTCGTCGATGAAGCTGGCGACGAAGAAATAGCTGTGGTCATAGCCTGGCTGCAGCCGCAGTTCCAGCGGATGACCCGTGGCTTCCGCCGCCCGCTGCAGGGCCTGGGGCTTGAGCTGTTCGGCGAGGAAGCTGTCCTGCTCACCCTGGTCGACCAGCAGCGGCAGGCGCTCCTCGGCCTTGGCCAGCAGCGCGCAGGCATCCCACTCCGCCCAGCTGCTGCGGTCGTCACCCAGGTAGTGGGAGAACGCCTTGTGCCCCCAGGGACAATCCAGCGGATTGACGATGGGCGAGAAGGCCGACACCGAACGATAGCGACCCGGATGCCGCAGGGCGCAGATCAGGGCCCCGTGGCCGCCCATGGAATGACCGCTGACGCCGCGGCGATCCGAGACCGGGAAGTTGGCCTCGATTAGCACCGGCAGCTCCTCCACCACATAGTCGTGCATGCGGTAATGCTTGGCCCAGGGCTGCTGGGTGGCATTGATGTAGAAGCCGGCGCCCAGGCCGAAGTCCCAGGCCTTTTCGGGGTCGTCCGGTACGCCTTCGCCGCGCGGACTGGTGTCCGGCGCCACCAGCACCAGGCCCAGCTCGGCCGCCAGGCGCTGGGCGCCAGCTTTCTGCATGAAGTTCTCGTCGGTGCAGGTCAGCCCCGACAGCCAGTAGAGCACCGGCAGGTCGCTACGGGCTTCCGCCTGCGGCGGCAGGTAGACGGCAAAGGTCATATCGCAGTCGAGACTGCGCGCGCGATGGCGATAGCGCTTGTGCCAGCCGCCGAAACTCTTGTTGCTGGAGAGCAGTTCGAGACTCATGGTCATCTCCCGAACAGGGGGCGCCCCTGGGCGCCCGCCTGGTGATCAGTAATGGACGACGGTGCGGATGCTCTTGCCTTCGTGCATCAGCTCGAAGGCCTCGTTGATCTGCTCCAGGCCCATGGTGTGGGTGATGAAGGTGTCCAGCGGGATCTCGCCGCTCTGCGCCTTGCGCACATAGCCGGGCAGCTCGCTGCGGCCCTTGACGCCGCCGAAGGCGCTGCCGCGCCAGACGCGACCGGTCACCAGCTGGAACGGCCGAGTGCTGATCTCCTGGCCAGCCCCGGCCACGCCGATGATCACCGACTCGCCCCAGCCCTTGTGGCAGCATTCCAGGGCCGCACGCATCAGGTTGACGTTGCCGACGCATTCGAAGCTGTAGTCGACGCCGCCGTCGGTCAGCTCGACGATGACCTCCTGGATCGGCTTCTGGTGATCCTTGGGATTGACGAAGTCGGTGGCGCCCAGTTCGCGGGCGATGTCGAACTTCGAGGGATTGATGTCGATTGCGATGATGCGGCTGGCCTTGGCCATCTTGGCGCCGATGATGGCGGCCAGACCGATGCCACCCAGACCGAAGACCGCAACGGTGGCGCCCTCTTCCACCTTGGCGGTGTTGAGCACGGCGCCGATGCCGGTGGTCACGCCACAGCCCAGCAGGCAGACCTTTTCCAAGGGTGCCTCGGCAGGGATCTTGGCCACCGAGACCTCCGGCAGCACCGTGTACTCGGAGAAGGTCGAGCAGCCCATGTAGTGGTAGATCGGCTCGCCGTTGTAGGAGAAGCGGGTGGTGCCGTCGGGCATCAGGCCCTTGCCCTGGGTCGCGCGCACCGAGCTGCACAGGTTGGTCTTGCCGGATTTACAGAATTTGCACTGGCCGCATTCGGCGGTGTACAGCGGGATGACGTGATCGCCCACGGCGACCGAGGTCACGCCCTCGCCCACCGCCTCGACGATGCCACCGCCTTCGTGACCGAGGATGCAGGGAAAGACCCCCTCGGAGTCCTGGCCGGACAGGGTGTAGGCGTCGGTGTGGCAGACGCCGGTGGCGACGATGCGGATCAGCACCTCACCGGCCCTGGGCGGCTCGACGTCCACTTCGACGATCTTCAGGGGCTCATTGGGCGCGAAGGCTACGGCGGCGCGGGACTTGATCATGCTCGACTCCAGTAGGACGAAAAAACGAGGTGATCAGTTTAGACGCCAGAAATCCTGGAACAATCGGGCATACTGGAATTCATTTTTGCCACAGGGAAACAATGATGGGTTGGGAGGGTATCGATGAGTTCGTCGCGGTGGCGAACACCCTGCACTTTGGTCAAGCCGCCGATCGCCTGGGCACCTCCACGTCCCACGTCAGCCGTCAGGTGGCAAGGCTGGAGGAGCGTCTGCAGGCGCGCCTGCTCTATCGCAGCACCCGCAGTGTCGCCCTCACCGAAGCCGGCCACACCTTTCTCCAGCACTGCCGCCGTCTGCAGGAGGCACGCGACGAAGCGCTGCGCGAGGTCAGCGATCTCTCCAGCCAGCCCAAGGGGCTGATCCGCATGACCTGCGCCGTGACCTATGGCGAACGCTTCGTCGTGCCCCTGGTCAACGATTTTCTCGCCCGCCATCCCGAGGTGAGTCTGGAGCTGGACCTGACCAACCGCACCGTCGACCTGCTGCACGAGGGCTACGATCTGGCCATCCGCCTGGGCCGCCTGGCCGACTCGCGCCTGGTGGCGACGCGCCTGGCGCCGCGCGAGCTCTATCTGTGCGCCGCGCCCAGCTATCTGGAACGCTTCGGCGCGCCCCATACCCTGTCCGAGCTGAGTCGCCATCGTTGCCTGGTGGGTACCAGCGATATCTGGAGCTTTCGCGAAAACGAGCGTGAGGTGCTGCACCGGGTGCAGGGCTCCTGGCGCTGCAACAGCGGCCAGGCGGTGCTCGACGCTGCCCTGCGTGGCTTCGGCCTCTGCCAGCTGCCGGATTACTACGTGCAGCCGCATCTGGCCCGCGGCGAGCTGCGCGCCCTGCTGGACAATCGTCAGCCGCCCAATAGCGCGGTCTGGGCGCTTTATCCGCAGCGGCGCTTTCTCTCGCCGAAGATTCGCCTGCTGGTGGAACACCTCAAGCAGGGCCTGGGCACCCCGCGCCCAGGGGCTCGCCACCCAGTGGATTGAGCGCAGCGAGCGAGTCTTTTCAGCGATGGGCCACTGCGGGCCTGGATCCTAGGCCTCGGCGAAGACCTGTTGCAGCCGCTGCAGGTCTTCGGGGGTGGTGACCTTGATGTTGTCCGCGCGGCCTTCGACCAGGCGCGGCGCATGACCGGCCCATTCCATGGCCGACGCCTCATCGGTGATGGCAGCGCCCGCAGCCAGGCCGGCGCTCAGGGCGTCACGCAGGGCACCGAGGCGAAACATCTGCGGCGTATAGGCCAGCCAGACCTGGCTGCGATCCACGGTTTCGCTCACCCGGCCATCGTGGCCAACGCGCTTGAGGGTATCTCGTGCCGGCACGCCCAGGAGGCCACCCACCGGGTCCTGGGCCAGCTCGGCCAGCAGCCGGTCCAGATCCTCGCGACAGAGATTGGGTCGCGCGGCATCGTGCACCAGCACCCAGTCGCCGTCGCTAGCGCCCTGCTCGCTCAGCAGCAGCAGGCCACCGAGTACCGAGTCGGCACGCTCGCGACCGCCCGGTGCGCGCAGAATGCGGGCATCGCGGGCGCAGGCCAGCGTCGGCCACCAGGGGTCTTCCGGCGCCAGGCTCACCGCCAGGCCGCGCAGGCGCGGGTGGTCGAGAAAACAGTCGAGGGTGCGCTCCAGCAGGCTGCGGCCGCACAGGTCGAGGTATTGCTTGGGTCGGTCGGCACGCATCCGCGCACCCACGCCCGCGGCGGGGATGACCGCCCAGAAGGAAGGCAGAAGGGACATTATTTGGATTGCAGGAAGAGGGTTTCGCCTTGTTTGACCATGCCGAGTTCGTGGCGGGCACGCTCCTCGACGGTCTCCATGCCTTTCTTGAGCTCGACGACCTCGGCTTCGAGGATCTCGTTGCGCTCAAGCAGGCGCTTGTTCTCACCATTCTGGTCGGCGATCTGCTGCTTGAGTTCGCGCACCTGGGCGAAGCTGCCATCACCGACCCACAGGCGATACTGAAGACCGCCGAGCAGCAGGAGCAGGAAGGGGAACAGCCAGTAGGGACTTCGCATGGGAGATAACGGATTCGCGGACGGCGGATGCCGCAAAGGCGGCGGCAGAGACGAAAACAGGATAGAAGCCCAGCTCTACGCTTGTAAACTGGGCATCTATCCTGTGGTCCGTCGGACGTGGCGGGAGGCGCTGACGCGAGTCAGCACCTCCCCGGTCGCGCAGCCCTTAGCTGCGGAACTCGGCACGGCCGCGGTAAGGCGCCTTGGCACCCAGTTGCTCTTCGATGCGCAGCAGTTGGTTGTACTTGGAGACGCGATCGGAGCGGCACAGCGATCCGGTCTTGATCTGACCGGCGGCGGTGCCCACGGCCAGATCGGCGATGGTAGAGTCTTCGGTCTCGCCGCTGCGGTGGGAGATCACCGCGGTGTAGCCGGCGGCCTTGGCCATCTGGATGGCTTCCAGGGTCTCGGTCAGGGAGCCGATCTGGTTGAACTTGATCAGGATCGAGTTACCGATGCCCTTCTCGATGCCTTCCTTGAGGATCTTGGTGTTGGTGACGAACAGGTCGTCGCCCACCAGCTGCACCTTACTGCCGATCTTGTCGGTCAGCGCCTTCCAGCCGGCCCAGTCGGACTCGTCCATGCCATCTTCGATGGAGATGATCGGGAATTGCTCGGTCAGCCCGGCCAGGTAGTCGGCGAAACCGTTGGCGTCGAAGGCCTTGCCCTCGCCGGACAGGTCGTACTGGCCGTCCTTGTAGAATTCGCTGGAAGCGCAGTCCAGGGCCAGGGTCACATCGGTGCCCAGCGTGTAGCCGGCGTTCTTCACCGCTTCGGCGATGGCGGCCAGGGCGTCGGCGTTGGAAGCCAGGTTCGGCGCGAAGCCGCCTTCGTCACCCACGGAGGTGCTCAGGCCCCGGGCCTTGAGCACGGCTTTGAGGTGGTGGAAGATCTCGGCACCCACGCGCAGGGCATCGGCAAAGCTCTTGGCGCCGACCGGCTGGACCATGAATTCCTGGATGTCGACGTTGTTGTCGGCATGCTCGCCGCCATTGATGATGTTCATCATCGGCACCGGCATGGAGTACTGACCGGGGGTACCGTTCAGGTTGGCGATGTGGGCGTAGAGCGGCAGGTCCTGGTCTTCGGCAGCGGCCTTGGCGGCCGCCAGGGACACGGCCAGGATGGCGTTGGCGCCCAGCTTGGCCTTGTTCTCGGTACCGTCCAGCTCGATCATGGCGCGGTCCAGGGCCTTCTGGTCGCTCGGATCCTTGCCCAGCAGCAGGTCACGGATCGGGCCGTTGATGTTGCCCACGGCCTTCAGCACGCCCTTGCCCAAATAACGGCTCTTGTCGCCGTCGCGCAGCTCCAGTGCCTCGCGCGAACCGGTGGACGCGCCGGACGGCGCGGTGGCGCGACCGACGATACCATTGTCCAGGATAACGTCCGCTTCAACGGTGGGGTTGCCGCGGGAATCCAGGACTTCACGTCCCTTGATGTCGACGATGTTAGCCATTTTTGTATCGATCTCCATGTTACCGGTCATTGACGGATCAGCCTTCGGCTGCGCCTGGGCCTTTTGGTTCAGCCGCCGCTTAGGCAGTTTCGATCGGCGTGAACGACTTCACCAGCTCGTCCAGCGCCTTGAGCTGGGCCAGGAAGGGCTCCAGCTTCTCCAGGCGCAGGGCACAGGGGCCGTCGCACTTGGCATGTTCGGGATCCGGATGGGCTTCGAGGAACAGACCGGCCAGGCCCTGGCTCATGCCAGCCTTGGCTAGGTCGGTGACCTGGGCGCGGCGGCCGCCGGCGGAATCGGCGCGACCGCCCGGCATCTGCAGGGCATGGGTCACGTCGAAGAACACCGGGTAGCCGAAGCTCTTCATGACGCCGAAGCCGAGCATGTCGACCACCAGGTTGTTGTAGCCGAAGGAGGAGCCCCGCTCGCAGAGGATCAGCTGGTCGTTGCCGGCTTCTTCGCACTTGGCGAGGATATGCTTCATCTCCTGGGGCGCGAGGAACTGCGCCTTCTTGATGTTGATCACGGCGTCGGTCTTGGCCATGGCCACCACCAGGTCGGTCTGCCGCGAGAGAAAGGCCGGCAGCTGGATGATGTCGCACACCGCCGCCACTGGAGCCGCCTGATAGGGCTCGTGGACGTCGGTGATCACCGGCATGCCGAAGGTGGCCTTGAGCTCTTCGAAGATGCGCAGGCCGGCTTCCATGCCCGGACCGCGATAGCTGGTCACCGAGGAGCGGTTGGCCTTGTCGAAGCTGGCCTTGAAGACATAGGGGATGCCCAGCTTCTCGGTCACCTTGACGTATTGCTCGCAGACCTGCATGGCCAGGTCACGGGATTCCAGCACGTTCATGCCGCCGAACAGCACGAAGGGCTTGTCGTTGGCGATCTCGATGTTGCCGACGCGGACGATCTTCTGCACGGTCATGCTCAATCCTTCTTGGCGTAACGCAGGGCGGCGTTGACGAAGCCGCTGAACAGGGGATGGCCGTCACGCGGGGTGGAGGTGAACTCCGGGTGGAACTGGCAGGCGACGAACCAGGGATGGTCCGGGGCCTCCACCACCTCCACCAGGGCGCCGTCGCCCGAGCGACCGGAGATCTTCAGGCCGGCGGCCTGGATCTGCGGCAGCAGGTTGTTGTTGACCTCGTAGCGGTGACGATGGCGCTCGACGATGACGTCCTGGCCGTAGCAGTCGTGCACCAGGGTGCCTTCGCTCAGCTGGCACTCCTGGGCGCCCAGACGCATGGTGCCACCCAGATCGGAGCCTTCGGTGCGGATCTCGGTGGCGCCGGTGGCGTCCTGCCACTCGGTGATCAGGCCGACCACCGGGTGCCCGCTGGCCTTGTCGAATTCGGTGGAGTTGGCGTCTTTCCAGCCCAGCACGTTACGGGCGAATTCGATGACCGCCACCTGCATGCCCAGGCAGATGCCCAGGTAGGGAATCTTGTTCTCGCGAGCGTACTGCACGGTGGCGATCTTGCCTTCCACGCCGCGCAGGCCGAAGCCGCCGGGAACCAGGATGGCGTCCACGCCCTTGAGCAGATGGGTGCCCTGCTGCTCGATGTGCTCGGAATCGATATAGCGCAGGTTGACCTTGGTGCGGCTCTGGATGCCGGCGTGGGTCATGGCCTCGATCAGCGACTTGTAGGCATCGAGCAGTTCCATGTACTTGCCGACCATGGCGATGGTGACTTCCTGCGCGGGGTTGAGCTTGGCGTCCACCACGCGATCCCACTCGGACAGATCGGCCGGCTTGCACTCCAGGCCGAAGCGCTCGATGACGAACTCGTCCAGGCCCTGGGCGTGCAGCACGGAGGGAATGCGGTAGATGGTGTCGACGTCTTCCAGGGAGATGACCGCGCGCTCTTCGACGTTGGTGAAGAGCGCGATCTTGCGACGCGAGGAGCTGTCGACGGTGTGGTCGGACCGGCAGATCAGCACATCGGGCTGCAGGCCGATGGAGCGCAGTTCCTTGACCGAATGCTGGGTCGGCTTGGTCTTGGTCTCGCCGGCGGTGGCGATATAGGGCACCAGGGTCAGGTGCATCAGCATGGCGCGGCGCGCCCCGATCTCCACCCGCAACTGGCGGATGGCTTCGAGGAAAGGCTGCGACTCGATGTCGCCGACGGTACCGCCGATCTCCACCAGGGCCACATCGGCATCGCCGGCGCCCTTGATGATGCGTCTCTTGATCTCGTCGGTGATGTGCGGGATCACCTGCACGGTGGCGCCCAGGTAGTCGCCACGACGCTCCTTGCGCAGCACGTCCATGTAGATGCGACCGGTGGTGAAGTTGTTGTTCTGGGTCACGGTGGTGCGGATGAACCGCTCGTAGTGACCCAGGTCCAGGTCGGTCTCGGCGCCGTCATGGGTGACGAACACCTCGCCGTGCTGGAAGGGGCTCATGGTGCCGGGATCCACGTTGATGTAGGGATCCAGCTTGAGCATGGTGACCTTCAGCCCTCTCGCTTCCAGAATGGCGCCCAGGGAAGCCGAGGCGATGCCTTTCCCCAAAGAAGAAACAACACCGCCCGTGACGAAAATAAAGCGCGTCATGAAAATTCCTAGAATCTGCGTTGAGGCGGAGAGCCGCCGATGAAAGCGAGAGCGGTCGGCCTGGCGCCGGACCAATGCACACCGTCCACTCGGAGCGAGCGGAAAATGCGGTATAAGACGGGAGCGTAGTCTAGCCTAAAGGTCATCCCAGCTCAAACCCACCCATGCCGTCTGCGGGCTGCCACTCAAGCCGCCCTCCCCCTGGCAGAGCACTCAGGCCGGGCAGATTGGCCACGGCCAGCAGTTCGTCGCCTCGCCAGAGCAGCGGCAAACGGCCGCGCAGGAAAGGCGGGACCTCCCGCTCGTTGAGCAGGCGCTTGAGATCGCGACTGCCGCGACCGGGTACGACCAGTCGCTCGCCGCCCTGGCGATAGCCGATTCGCCAGCCGGCTTCGACGGCCTGTCCGGTAAAGATCAGGCGGCCATTGCCCCTCAGTTCCAGGGTGCCGACCCGAGCGGCGACCGGCTGGGGAGAGGGCATGACCTGCCAGGCGTCCGGAACCCACCAGATCCGCCCGGCCCCACGGCGCACACTGCCGCCTTCGAGGCGCCAGACGGGATCGCTGGCCGTGCCCGCCTCGCGCACCGCCTGCCAGCCGGCCCAATGGGCGCTGTCGGGCTGGCGCGTCAGCGCAGCCAGCCAGGCACGCAGGGCATTGCGCTGACGGGCCTCGCTCAAGCGCTGCAAGGGCACCAGGGCCAGACTGGGCAAGGGAATCCAGGAGAAAGGCTGGGGGACGAGCCGAGCCTGCTGCAGATCCAGACTGGCCAGTTCGCCGAGCAGTTCGTCGGCTTCGGCCAGGTGGCGGGCGCTGCGCGCCATGACCTGATCGACCCCTGGCCAGCGCAGGCGCAACCGTGGCAGCACCTTGTGTCTCAGGTAATTGCGATCCAGCCCGGTATCGGCATTGCTGGGGTCTTCGATCCAGTCCAGCCCTTCGGCTTCGGCATAGGCCAGCAGTGCGGCGCGGGGCTCGTCCAGCAACGGGCGCCAGAGGCGCCCGGCCGCCAGCGATCGGGTCTCCGGCATGCCGGCGAGGCCCTTCACACCCGCGCCACGTACCAGCCGCTGCAACAGGGTCTCCAGCTGATCGTCGCGATGCTGACCCAGCACCAGGCAGCCATCCTCCGGCAGCACCCGGGCGAAGGCGGCATAGCGCGCTTCGCGGGCGGCTCGCTCGAGACTGGCGGCGCCATCGGTGCGGACGTGCAGGACAGCGAGAGGAATGCCCAGCCCTTGGCAGACCCGGGTGCAATGCGCGACCCAGGCATCCGCCGCAGCCTGCAGGCCGTGGTGCACATGCACCGCCTGCAGGTCGACCAACAAGCCGCGCGCGCGCAGTCGCGCGCAGAGGTGCAGGAGAACGGTGGAGTCGAGTCCGCCGGAGAAGCCCACTCGCCAGTGGCGGGTGGGCGGCTGCCGCTCCAGGCGGGCGTGCAGCCGGTCCAGCAGACTCATGGCCGCGGGATCAGGAAATGCCGTAGCTCATCAGGCGCTTGTAACGACGATCCAGCAGCGCCGGCAGGTCGTAGCCCTTGAGTTCATCCAGCTGCTCCAGCAGTGCGCTGCGCAGGCTGTTGGCCATGGTCTGGGGATCGCGATGGGCACCGCCCAAGGGCTCGTCGATCACCTGGTCGACGATGTTCAGGCTCTTCAGCCGCTCGGCGGTGATGCCCATGGCCTCGGCGGCATCGGGGGCCTTTTCGGCGGTCTTCCACAGAATGGAGGCGCAACCTTCCGGCGAGATCACCGAGTAGGTGGAGTGCTGCAGCATGTTCAGCTGGTCGCAGACGCCGATGGCCAGGGCGCCACCGGAACCACCCTCGCCGATCACGGTGGCGATGATGGGGGTCTTCAGGCGCGCCATGACCCGCAGGTTCCAGGCGATGGCCTCGCTCTGGCCACGCTCTTCGGCGTCGATGCCCGGGTAGGCCCCGGGGGTGTCGATAAAGGTCAGGATCGGCATCTTGAAGCGTTCGGCCATTTCCATCAGGCGGCAGGCCTTGCGATAGCCTTCCGGACGCGGCATGCCGAAGTTGCGGCGGACCTTCTCGCGTACCTCACGGCCCTTCTGGTGACCGATGATCATCACCGGACGACCTTCCAGGCGGGCGATGCCACCGACGATGGCCGGATCGTCGGCGAAGTGGCGGTCACCGTGCAGCTCTTCGAAATCGCTGAACAGGTAGCTGATGTAGTCGAGGGTATAGGGACGCAGCGGATGCCGGGCCAGACGAGCCACCTGCCAGCTGGACAGGTCGCTGAAGATGCTCTTGGTGAGCGCCTGACTCTTCTCCTGCAACCGGGCGATCTCGTCACTGATGTTCAGCGCATTGTCGTTACCGACCAGTCGAAGTTCTTCGATCTTGGCCTGGAGATCGGCGATAGGCTGTTCGAAATCGAGATAGTTCGGGTTCATGGGCATCCGTTATTACAATCTAGAGCCAGGGGCCGGGGCGCCTACCTTAAGGGATCGGACGGGACAGGTCGAGACTCCTGCCACATCACCGGCACCCGCCGCTGGCGAGGGTTGGGACGGAGCGCACGAGGCGCTCGGACTTAACGATAGTTCAGAAAGACGTTCTCCCTGCCGAACTGGTCACGCAGGGTTTGAATCAGGCCATCGGCCGGGTCGATCCGGTAGTTCTCGCCGAACTGCAGCAGCGCCCGCGCGGTGGGCCCCTGGTAGTCGATAGTGACCGGACAGGCGCCGCGATGGCGACCGCACAACTCGCCCAGCCAGCGCAGCCGATCGCCGGCCAGCGCCTCGCTGCGCACGGCGATCCTGAGGCTTTCCGCCAGGGCGGTCCGGGCTTCCTCCAACCCCAGTACCCGCTTGGCGCGCAGGCGCAGGCCACCGGAGAAATCGTCCTGGCTGACCTCGCCCTCGACGATCACCAGGGCATCGGTCTGCAACAGCGCCTGGGCGGCATTGAAGGCTTCGGCGAACAGCGAGGCCTCGATGCGCCCGGAGCGATCGTCCAGGGTGACGAAGCCCATCTTGTCGCCGCGCTTGTTCTTCATCACCCGCAGGTTGACGATCAGACCGGCCACGGTCTGGGTTTCGCGCGAGGGCTTGAGGTCGACGATGCGCTGACGCGCCAGCCGCCGGACCTCGCCTTCGTATTCCTCGATGGGGTGGCCGGTCAGGTACAGCCCCAGGGTTTCCTTTTCCCCGCGCAGACGCTCCTTGAGATTGAGCTCGCGGGCGCGCCGGTGGTTGGCATAGACGTCGGCCTCGGGTTCGGCAAAGACGCCACCAAAGAGATCCACGTGACCACTGTTGTGACTGCGGGCGGTCTGCTCGGCCGAGGCGATGGCCTCTTCCATGGCGGCCAGCAGTACGGCGCGATTCTGGTCGATGGTCGCCTGATAGGCCTTGAGCTCATCGTGATAGTGCGGCCCCAGGCGGTCCAGGGCACCGGAACGGATCAGGGCTTCCAGGGTGCGCTTGTTGATACGCTTGAGATCCACCCGCGCGCAGAAATCGAAGAGGTCCTTGAAGGGCCCCTCGGCACGCGCCTCGACGATGGCCTCCACCGGCCCCTCGCCCACGCCCTTGATGGCGCCCAGGCCGTAGACGATGCGTCCGCCCTCGTTCACGGTGAACTTGAACTCGGAGATGTTCACGTCCGGCGTGTCGATGCGCAGTTTCATGTGGCGGCATTCCTCGATGAGGATCACCACCTTGTCGGTGTTGTGCATGTCCGCCGACAGCACCGCGGCCATGAAGGGCGCCGGATAGTGAGTCTTCAACCAGGCGGTCTGGTAGGAAACCAGGCCGTAGGCGGCCGAGTGCGACTTGTTGAAGCCGTAACCGGCGAATTTCTCCACCAGGTCGAAGATGTTGCCCGCCAGCTCGCCATCGATGCCGTTATTGGCGCAGCCCTCGATGAAGCCGCCGCGCTGCTTGGCCATCTCCTCGGGCTTCTTCTTGCCCATGGCCCGGCGCAGCATGTCCGCCTGGCCCAGGGTGTAGCCGCCCATGACCTGGGCGATCTGCATCACCTGTTCCTGGTAGAGGATAATGCCGTAGGTGGGCGCCAGCACCGGCTGCAGGCCGTCGTACTGGTAGTCCGGATGCGGATAGGCCAACTCGGCGCGGCCGTGCTTGCGGTTGATGAAGTCGTCCACCATGCCGGACTGCAGCGGACCGGGGCGGAACAGCGCCACCAGGGCGATGAGGTCTTCCAGGCAGTCCGGCTTGAGCTTCTTGATCAGCTCCTTCATGCCGCGGGATTCAAGTTGGAAGACGGCGGTGGTCTCGGCCTTCTGCAGCAGGGCGTAGGTCGGCTTGTCGTCCAACGGGATGAAGTCGATGTTGAGCGGCTCGCGCCCCTCCTCCACTTCCGTGCGGTTGATGGTCTCCAGCGCCCACTTGATGATGGTCAGGGTACGCAGACCGAGGAAGTCGAACTTGACCAGGCCGGCCTGCTCGACGTCGTCCTTGTCGAACTGGGTCACCAGGCCGTTGCCGTCCTCGTCGCAGGCGATGGGCGAGAAGTCGGTCAGCTTGGTCGGCGCGATCACCACGCCCCCGGCGTGCTTGCCGGTGCCGCGGGTGATGCCTTCCAGCTTCAGGGCCATGTCCCAGATTTCCTTGGCGTCCTCGTCGGTCGCCAGGAAGTCGCGCAGCACCTCTTCCTGTTCGAAGGCCTTCTGCAGGGTCATGCCCACTTCGAAGGGGATCATCTTCGACAGGCGATCGGCCAGGCCATAGGACTTGCCCTGCACCCGCGCCACGTCGCGCACCACCGCCTTGGCCGCCATGGTGCCGAAGGTGATGATCTGGCTCACCGCCTCGCGGCCGTACAGGTCGGCCACGTACTCGATGACCCGGTCACGACCGTCCATGCAGAAGTCGACGTCGAAGTCGGGCATGGAGATCCGTTCGGGGTTGAGGAAGCGCTCGAAAAGCAGGTCGTAGGCCAGCGGATCGAGGTCGGTGATCTTGAGCACATAGGCCACCAGGGAGCCGGCACCCGAGCCCCGGCCGGGGCCGACCGGCACGCCGTTGTTCTTCGCCCACTTGATGAAGTCCATCACGATGAGGAAGTAACCGGGGAAGCCCATCTGGATGATGATGTCGAGCTCGAAGTTGAGTCGGTCGACATACTCCTGGCGCTTCTCTTCGTAGTTCGGCGTGGTCTCGCGCGGCCAGAGCACGGCCAGGCGCTCTTCCAGGCCCTCGAAGGACACATGGCGCAGGTAGTCGTTGATGGTCATCCCGTTGGGAATCGGGAAGTTGGGCAGGAAATACTTGCCCAGCTGGATCTCGATGTTGCAGCGCTTGGCGATCTCGACGGTATTTTCCAGCGCCTCGGGCAGGTCGCTGAACAGCTCGGCCATCTCGGCCGCCGACTTCAGGTACTGCTGGTCGCTGTACTTGCGCTCGCGACGAGGATCGTCCAACGGGCGGCCCTCGCCGATGCAGACACGGGTCTCGTGGGCCTCGAAGTCCTCGGGCTTGAGAAAGCGCACGTCATTGGTCGCCACCAGGGCGCCACCGCAGCGATCGGCCAGGGCCACGGCGGCATGCAGGTGCTCTTCGTCACCGACGCGCTCGGTGCGCTGCACTTCCAGATAGAAGCGATCTTGGAAGACCTGCTGCCATTCCGCGAACAGCTGATCGGCCAGGGCCAGATCGCCTTCGAGCAGCGCCAGGCCGACCTCGCCCTCCTTGGAGCCGGAAAGGGCGATCAGGCCTTCGCTGGCAGCCTTCACCCAGTCGCGCTGGATGACGATCTGGCCATCCTGCTGACCTTCCTGGAAGCCCCGCGACAGCAGCTCGGTGAGGTTGCGATAACCCTTGGCGTTCATGACCAGCAGGGTCATGCGGCTCAGCGGCGCATCGCCATCGCGACCGGCCAGCCAGATGTCGGCGCCGGCGATAGGCTTGATCCCGGCGCCCATGGCGGCCTTGTAGAACTTGACCAGGGAACAGAGGTTGCCCTGGTCGGTCACCGCCACGGCCGGCATTCCGGCCGCTTCGGCGGCCTTTACCAGCCCCTTCACCCGCACGATCCCGTCGACCAGGGAGTATTCCGTGTGCAGACGCAGGTGGACGAAGGATGCGGACATGGCAGAGACCCCTTGATGCATGAGGCGCGAGATTGTACTGGATTGTCGACCCGGGGTCAGACCGCCGCGACGGCCGTCAGTAGGTCGCGATGATCTGGGTGGAGGCCTGGGTCTCGAGGGCGTGCCAGGCGTCACGCACCGGCGCGAAGGAACGCCGGTGGATGGGCGTGGGCCCCAGGCGCCTGAGCGCATCCAGGTGCTCGGCGGTGGGATAGCCCTTGTGCCCGGCCAGGCCATAGCCCGGATAGAGAGCATCCAGCACCTGCATCTCGCGATCGCGACTCACCTTGGCCAGGATGGAGGCCGCGGCGATCGCCGGGACCTGGCTGTCGCCCTTCACCACCGGCGAACTGGGCACCGCCAGCTTGGGACAGCGATTGCCATCGATCAGGGCCAGCCGCGGCTGCACCTGCAGGCCTTCCACCGCGCGCTGCATGGCCAGCATGGTGGCGTGCAGGATGTTCAACTGGTCGATCTCGGCGACCTCGGCACGGGCCACGCACCAGGCCAGGGCCTTTTCCTGGATCTCGTCGAACAGGGCTTCGCGGCGCGCCAGCGACAGCTTCTTCGAATCGTTCAGCCCGAGGATGGGCTTGCCCGGATCGAGGATCACCGCGGCCGTGACCACGGCGCCGCACAGCGGACCGCGGCCGACTTCATCCACCCCGGCGACCAGTGCCTCGACCAGGTTGAAGTCCAGACCCAGCTGCATCAGCTGCGCGACCGCAGGAGATCCAGCACGGCAGCGGCCGCCTCTACCGAGGCATCGCGCCTCAGGCTGTGATGGATGGCCGCGAAGCTATCGGTCTGCTGCTGTGGCTGTTCCAGCAACGGCAGGAGCTCGGCCACCAGCCGTTCCGGCGTCGCCTCGTGCTGGATCAGCTCGGGCACCAGCTTGCGCCCGGCCAGCAGGTTCGGCAGCGAAATGTAGGGACTCTTCACCAGCTGCTTGAGAATCAGATAGGTCAGGGGCGCCACTCGATAGGCGACCACCATGGGTCGCTTGAACAATAGTGTCTCCAGGGTGGCTGTGCCCGAGGCGATCAGCACGCCGTCGCAGGCGGCCAGCACCTCATGGGAACGGCCATCGGTTAGCAGCAGCGGCAAAGGCGGCCGCCCTTCCAGCAACTGCTCCACCTGCGCCCGCCGCGCGGCATTGGCACAGGGCAACACGAAGCGCACGTTAGGACGTACGGCCAGCAACTGAGCGGCGGCGTCGAGAAACAGCGCACCGAGGCGCCCTACTTCGCCACCGCGACTGCCGGGCAGCAGGGCGACGACCTGACCGTCTTGCGGCAGCCCCAGGGCCTGCCGGGCCGCCAGCCGGTCGCTGTCCAAGGGAATGGTATCGGCCAGCGGATGGCCGACGAAGCGCACCGGCACCTGCTGTTCTTCGTAGAAGCGCGCCTCGAAGGGGAACAGGGTCAGCATCAGGTCGCAGCCATCGCGGATCTTCAATACGCGCTTCTGCCGCCAGGCCCAGACCGAGGGGCTGACGTAATGCACGGCGGGAATGCCCGCGCGATGCAGCTGGGCTTCGATCTCGAGGACGAAATCCGGGGCGTCGATACCGATGAAGACATCGGGACGGGCGTCGAGCAACTGAGCGATCAGCGCCTTGCGCCGCCCCAGGAGTTCGCGCAGGCGGCCGAGCACCTCGACCAGCCCCATGACCGCCAGGCGTTCCATGGGAAATTCGGACACCAGGCCCTCGGCTTCCATCCGCGGACCGCCCACCCCCATGAAGGAGATATTCGGGTGCTGCTCGCGCAACGCCTGCATCAGGCCGGCGCCCAGCAGATCACCCGACGCCTCCCCGGCCACCAGCGCCACGCGCAGCGGGCGCTGGGCGAACTCAGCGGGTGATGCCACGCGTCGCACTCAGAATGGAATCGCGGAACACCGCCACCTCGGGAAACTGCTGAGCCACCGGCTCCAGCTCGCGCAGGGCGTCATCGACGGTCAGGCCCTGGCGGTAGACCACCTTGTAGGCGCGGCGCAATTCCTTGATGGCTTCGGCCGAGAAACCCCGCCGCCGCATGCCTTCGAAGTTCATGCTGCGGGCTTCCGCCGGATTGCCGAACACCGTGACATAGGCCGGTACATCCTTGCCAATGGCCGTGCCCATGCCGGAAAAGCTGTGGGCGCCGATGCGGCAGAACTGATGCACCAGGGTATAGCCGGACAGGATCGCCCAGTCATCGACATGCACGTGCCCGGCAAGGGCCGTGTTGTTGACCAGGATGCAGTGATTGCCGATCACGCTGTCATGCCCGATGTGCACATAGGCCATCAGCAGATTGTGATCGCCAATGGTCGTCTCTTCCCGATCCTGCACGGTACCGCGATGGATGGTGACCCCTTCACGGATGGTGTTGTGATCGCCGATCCGCAGCCGGGTCGGTTCGCCCTGATACTTGAGGTCAGGGGTGTCCTCACCGATGGACGAGAACTGGAAGATACGATTGTGACGCCCGATCACGGTCGGCCCCTTGAGGATGACGTGAGGACCGACGACGGTCCCCTCGCCAAGCTCGACATCGGGCCCGATGATCGACCAGGGGCCGACCTGGACATCGGCAGCGAGCCGTGCCTTGGGGTCGACGATAGCCCTGGGGTCAATCAACGTCATAGCTTGCGTTCCGCACAGATGATTTCAGCCGAGCAGACCGGCTTGTCGTCCACACTGGCGTGGCATTCGAACTTCCAGATACCGCGCTTGGTGCTGATGAAGCGAGCGTCGAGCATCAGCTGATCACCCGGCGTCACCGGCTGGCGAAAACGCAGCTTATCCGATCCGACGAAGTAGTACAGGGTGCCATCGGCCGGCGAGGAATTCATCATCTTGAAGCCGAGCACGCCGGCGGCCTGCGCCATGGCCTCGACGATCAGCACGCCCGGCATGATCGGGTGCTGGGGAAAATGGCCGGTGAAGAACGGTTCGTTGATGCTGACGTTCTTGTAGGCGCGAATGCGCTTGGCTTCGATATCCAGCTCCAGCACGCGATCCACCAACAGAAAGGGATAGCGATGCGGGAGATATTCACGGATCTCGTTGATGTCCATCATGGTCGGGGAAGGCCTGTTAAGAAAGGGGGAACATCCGATGCAGAATCAAGCATCAGAAGCAGCGTCATCCCGCGAGGTCACGGTAGCAACGATTTTTTCCAGATGTTGCAGACGGCGGGCCATGTCGTCGAGGTGACGAATCCGCGCGGCGCTCTTCTTCCATTCACCGGCCGGCTGCATGGCCGTGCCGGAGGAATAGGCGCCAGGCTCGGTAATCGAGCGGGTCACCATGGTCATACCGGTGACGAACACGTGATCGCACACCTCGATATGACCGACCATGCCCACGCCGCCGGCGATGGTGCAGTGTTTGCCGATCTTGGTACTGCCAGAGATGCCGACACAGGCGGCCATGGCGGTGTGCTCACCGACCTGGACGTTGTGCGCGATCATGATCTGGTTGTCGAGCTTGACGCCATCGCTGATGACCGTGTTCGCCAGGGCGCCACGGTCGATGGTGGTGTTGGCACCGATCTCGACGTCGTCGCCGATCAGCACGCCACCCAGCTGGGCGATCTTCTGCCACTGGCCACGCTCGTTGGCGAAGCCGAAGCCCTCGGCACCGATCACGGCCCCGGACTGCACGACGGCGCGCGCACCGATGGTCACGTCGTGATAGAGCGTGACCCGCGGCGCCAGCCAGCTATCGACGCCGATGACGCTGCGCGCACCCACCACGCAGTGAGCACCGAGACTGACACCTGCGCCGATGCATGCCTGCGCCTCGATCACCACATAGGGACCAATGGCCGCGGTCGGATCGACCTGGGCATCCGCCGCGACCAGTGCAGTCGGATGAATACCGGCCGCGCTGCGCGGTTTGCGATCGAACAGGTGGGAAAGCCGCGCGTAGGCCAGATAGGGATTCGCCAGGATCAGGGCATCGCCGGCATAGCCGTCGGCGTCCTTGTCCGTCAGCAGCACGGCCCCGGCCTGGGTATCGGCCAGGTAACGGCGGTACTGCGGATTGGCGAGAAAACTCAACTGGTCGGGACCGGCCTCGGGCAGGGTAGCCAGACCGGTGACCAGGCGCTCGGACGAACCGCGTAATTCCACGGTCAACTGGCGGCTTTCCAGCCACTGCGCCAGTTCGCCCAGCGTAAAGGTGCTATGACTCATCAACGACCCGCGTTCATGCGCTCGATGACCTGGCGCGTGATGTCGTATTGCGGCTTCACGTCAACCACGGCGCCACGTTCGAGCACCAGATCGTAGTCACCCTTCTTCAGCACCTCTTCGACGGCCTTGTCCAGGCGCGGCTTGAGCAGCTTGAGCATGTCGCGATCCGAGGCGGCCTTGGCGTCGTTGAGTTCCTTGGACTGGAACTGGAAGTCACGGGCCTTCTGGCGGAAGTCGTTCTCCAGACGGCTACGCTCGGCCTGGGCCAGCTTGTCACCGCCCTTGTTGAGCTTGTCCTGAATGTCCTTGGCGGAGCTTTCCAGACCCTTGAGCTTGTTCAGCTGGGGACCGAACTTCTTCTCGGAATCCACCGCGTACTTCTTGGCGGCATCGGATTCCAGCAGGGCCATCTGGTAGTTCAGGACAGCGATCTTGGTATCGGCGAAGACCGGAGCGGCAACGAGAACGGCAGCGAACAGAGCGTAACGAGTGTACTTGTGCACAGTTGACTCCTGCGTAAAGCGCAAAGGTGTTGCCTGGGTCAGAACGTCTGACCCAGCGAGAACTGGAAGACCTGCGGATCGGAGTTGGTCGGCTTCTTGACCGGGACGCCCAGGCTGAAGCTCAGCGGGCCCAGGGCGGTAACCCAGGTCACGCCGACGCCAACGGAGCTGGCCATGTTGGAGAGGCTGATATCTCCGCAATTCGATGTACCGCCGACGCCATCAGCCGCCTTGTAGCAGTTGCCCGTCGAGAACACATTACCCACGTCCCAGAACAACACGGTACGCAGCGATTTCTGATCCTTCACGAACGGCAGAGGGAAGAGGTATTCCACGCCGCCTGTGATCAGGACGTTGCCACCGAATGCCTCTGACTTATCACGGTCACGATAACCCTGCCCCTGAGGCCCATAGTTGGTCTGACCAGTCGCTGGATTGATTCGTGGCGGTGTAGTCCGCGGACCTAGACTGCTGTCCTCGAAGCCTCGTACCGAGTTAAAGCCACCCGCGTAGTAGTTCTCATAGAACGGCAGGCCATCGGTGCTGCCATAGCTGTCGCCATAGCCCAGCTCGGTGTGGAAGCGCAGCGCCGTAGTGTCGGTCAGTGGCGTGAACAGCTGGCCGCGGTAGTCGAGCTTGTAGAAGCTGAGGTCACTACCCGGGATGGTGATCTGGCCGGTCATGCTCTGGGAAGCACCACGGGTCGGCAGGACGCCGCGGTTCAGCGTCGAGCTCGACCAGCCGATGCTGGCTTTGAAGTTGGTGAAGTTGTCACCTTCGCGCTCGACGAAATCGTAGATCTCGTCGGCACTGTAGGTACCGGGGTTGATCTCGTCGTTCTGCACGCTCAGACCATAGGTCAGGCGCGAGGTCTCGCTGATCGGATAGCCCAGGGTGACACCGGTACCCAGGCTGTTGATCGAGTAGTAGGAGACGTCACTGTCGTACAGTTTGCTGTAGTCGGTGCTGCGATAGAAGATGTTGTAGCCCAGGCTCACGCCATCCGGCGTGAAGTAGGGATCGGTGAAGCTGAAGTTGTAGCGACTCTGGTACTGGGAACGGGTCAGACCGATGCTGACCTGGTTGCCGGTGCCCAGGAAGTTGTTCTGGCTGATAGAACCACCGAGGATCAGACCGGCGCTCTGGGCGAAGCCGATGCTGGCGGTGATGGAGCCCGACGGCTGCTCTTCGACATTGTAGTTGACGTCGACCATGTCGTCGGTGCCCGGTACCTGGGGCGTCTCGACCTTGACTTCCTTGAAGTAGCCCAGGCGCTCGAGGCGGGTCTTGGACTGGTCGATGAGATAGGTGGAAGCCCAACCGCCTTCCATCTGACGCATCTCGCGACGCAGCACCTCGTCCTCGGTCTTGGTGTTGCCGCGGAAGTTGATGCGATTGACGTAGGCACGCTTGCCCGGATCGACCACATAGGTCAGGGACACGCTGTGATCGTCGTCATGGGGCTCGGGCAGACCATTGACGTTGGCGAAGGTATAGCCTTCGTTGCCCAATCGGCGGGTGATCAGATCCGAGGTGCTGGTCATGACCTTGCGCGAGAAGACCTGGCCCGGCTGGACCAGCATCAGTTTGCGCAGCTCTTCCTCCGGCACCTTGAGGTCGCCGGACAGCTTGACTTCACGAACGGTGTACTTCTGCCCTTCGTTGACGTTGACGGTGATGTAGACGTGCTTCTTGTCGGGCGTGATGGACACCTGGGTCGAGGTGATGTCCATGTTGATGTAGCCACGATCCAGGTAATAGGAGCGCAGGCGCTCGAGGTCACCTGACAACTTTTCCCGGGAGTACTTGTCATCGTTACGGAAGAACGACAACCAGTTGCTCGGCTTGAGCTCGAACAGCGAGGTGAGGTCATCTTCGGGGAAAACCGTGTTGCCCACCACGTTGACGTGGGAGATGGTCGCGACCTCGCCCTCGTTGATGGTGATCTTCAGCTGCACCCGATTACGGGGCTGAGGCACCACTTCGGCGTCGATGCTGGCCGAATAACGGCCCTGGGCGACGTACTGGCGCAGCAATTCATTGCGCACGCCTTCCAGCGTCGCACGCTGGAAGATCTCGCCTTCGGCGAGGCCGGCCTGCTTGAGACCCTTCATCAGGTCGTCGCTGGAGATCGCCTTGTTGCCTTCCAGGGTGATGCTGGAAATGGAGGGACGCTCGACCAGGTTCACGACCAGGACGTTACCGTCACGACCCAGCTGGATGTCCTGGAAGAATCCGGTACGGAAGAGCGAGCGCGAGGCTTCGGCCAACTTGTTGTCGTCGACGGACTCGCCGACATTGAGCGGCAGGGCACCGAAGACGCTGCCGGACGATACTCGTTGCAGTCCGTTGACGCGGATATCGGAGATGGTGAAGGACTCGGCGTGTACCTCGCCGATCATCAGCGCGGCTATTACCGCAGGTAGCAGCAGGCGTTTCATGAGTCCCTTTTATTCCAACTGGCAAATAAAGAATCTGCCGCACTGGGCGGCAGATTCGGCAATCAGCAGAGTGTCAGAGGCGACCGAGGTCATTGACCAAGGCCAGCAGCATCACACCCACGACGAGGCTAATACCGATCTGCATGCCCCATGTCTGTACACGCTCGGACAAGGGCCGCCCGCGAATCCACTCGACGAAGTAGAAGACCAGATGACCACCGTCGAGCACAGGGATAGGCAACAGATTCAGAACCCCCAGGCTTATGCTCAGGTACGCCAGAAAATTGAGGAAATCCCCCAGGCCTGACTGAGCTGAAGCGCCCGCCACTTTAGCAATGGTTATCGGCCCGCTCAAGTTTTTTACCGACAGCTCTCCCAAGAGCATCTTCTTCAGGGAAACCAGCGTCAGCACGCTCATCTGCCAGGTTCGACCGATACCTTCGCCTACGGCAGCCACGGGTCCATAGCTGATTTCGCGAACCATTTCCGCTGGCCACTTGACCGGGGCCACACCCGCACCGAGGTAACCGCTCTCGGTGGAATCGACGCGCCGCGCGCCCAGGCGCAGGGTCAGGTCCCGTTGCTGGCCCTCGCGCTCATAGGTCAGCCTGACCTGCTGACCGGGATGCGCCCGTACCCAGTCCACGGCCTGTTGCCAGTCGCCGATGGAAGTATCGTTCAGGGCGATCAGGCGGTCTCCCGCCTGCAGGCCGGCCGCTTTCGCCGGGCCGGCCGGATCGAGCTCGGCGAAGACCGCCGGAATCTGCGGTCGCCAGGGTTTCAGGCCCAGGGCCTGGATCGGATCGGGATCTTCCGCACCACGCAACCAGGCATCGAGCTGGATGACGCTGCTCTGTTCGGCGGTGGTGCCCGGCACCCGGTAGCTCAGGCGCAGCGGACCGCTTTCACCCAGGCGATCGACCAGCCGCAGATTGACCGCCGACCAGCTGTCTACCGCCGCATCATCGACCGCGGTCAACTCTGCGCCGACGGGAATGCCCGCGGTGGCAGCCGGAGTATCGGGCGCGATCGCTCCCACGACCGGGCGCGGCTGCTGGGAGCCAAGCATGGCCAGCAGCCAGAAGAACAGGATGGCAAGCAGGAAATTGGCGATCGGTCCGGCGGCGACGATGGCGATACGCTGGCGGACCGTCTTGCGATTGAAGGCCGCATGCTGCTCTTCGGGCGCCACCGGCGCTTCGCGCTCGTCCAGCATCTTCACGTAACCGCCCAGCGGGATCGCGGCCACCACGAATTCGGTGCCTTGACGGTCGTGCCAGCGCAACAGCGGCTTGCCGAAACCTACGGAAAAACGCAGGACCTTGACGCCGCAACGGCGCGCCGTCCAGAAATGGCCATACTCGTGGATGGTCACCAGCACGCCCAGGGCGATCAGGGTTCCCAGTATCGTATAAAGGATGGACATTGGCTGCCTCCGCTACCTCAGTGTGCAGATTCTGCGGACTCGCAGGCCAGGTGTCGAGGCGCGGGATCAGCGTCTCGACAGCCACTCCCCAGCCAGCCGCCGAGCGGTGTTGTCGGCCGCGAAGACCGCAGCGAGATCAGTGGCCGCACCGGGCTCGACACCCTTGAGGACCGCTTCGATCAGCAGGGGGATCTCGGTGAAGCCCAGCCGCCCTTCGAGAAAGGCTTCGACGGCGATCTCGTTGGCCGCGTTGAGCGTCGCCGGCATGCAACCGCCCGCCTGAGCCGCCTCTCGCGCCAGGCGCAGACAGGGAAAGCGCTCTTCGTCGGGCCGCTCGAAGTCGAGGCGGCCGATCTCGAACAGATCCAGCGCCGCAACACCGGAGTCGATCCGCTCGGGCCAGGCCAGGGCATGGGCGATCGGCGTGCGCATATCGGGATTGCCCAGCTGGGCCAGCACTGACCCATCCACGTAGTCCACCAGCGAATGGATCACGCTCTGGGGATGGATAACCACCTCGACCTGCTCCGGCGTCGCCTCGAACAGCCAGCAGGCCTCGATGAGCTCCAGCCCCTTGTTCATCAGGGTGGCCGAATCCACCGAAATCTTGCGCCCCATCGACCACTTGGGATGGGCACAGGCCTGGTCCGGTGTCACGCCGATCAGCTCTTCGGCCGGTGTCTCACGGAACGGACCGCCCGAGGCCGTGAGCAAGATTCGACGCACACCCTTACGGGCCAACCCCGGAGTCGCCGGATCGACCAGGCACTGGAAAATCGCATTGTGCTCGCTGTCGATGGGCAGCAGGGTCGCGCCACTGGCCTGCACCGCCTCGATGAAGAGCGCGCCGCTCATGACCAGGGCTTCCTTGTTGGCCAGCAGCACGCGCTTGCCGGCCTTGACCGCAGCCAACGTCGGCTTCAGACCCGCCGCGCCGACGATCGCCGCCATGACGGTATCGACCTCCGGATGAGCCGCGATAGCCTCCAGGCCACCCTCCCCCACCAGGATCTCGGGGCGCTGCTCGACATCCTGCAGCAGGCCAGCCAACTGCTCGGCGGAGGCCTGGTCAGGCACGGCCGCATAGATCGGCTGGAAACGCCGGCAAAGGTCAGCCAGCTCCTTCAGCCGACGATGTCCGCTGAGGGCGAAGATTCGATAGCGATCGGGATACCGGGCCACGACATCCAGGGTGCTGGCGCCGATGGAGCCGGTCGCACCCAGCACGCAAAGCTGCTGGAGACTCACTGAACACCCCAGCCAGCCCACCAGAGCAGCAGGGCAAACAACGGAACGGCAGCCGTGAGGCTGTCGATGCGATCCAGCACGCCACCGTGTCCGGGCAGCAGCTGACTGCTGTCCTTGAGTCCGGCCTGGCGCTTGAACATGCTCTCGGTGAGATCGCCGACCACGGAGATCAGCACCACGCAGGCGGCGCCGATGAGCGCCTGCAAGAGATCACCCAGCCCCCAGCCACGCACCAGGCCGAGCACCAGGGTCGCCACCAGCGCGGCGGCCAGGCCGCCGTAGAGGCCTTCCCAGCTTTTGCCCGGACTCACGGCCGGCGCCAGCTTGCGCTTGCCGAAGGCCCGCCCGGAGAAATAGGCGAAAATGTCGGCCAGCCACACCAGCATCATCACTTCGAGAATCAGCAGATTGCCACCCGGTGCCGCCTTGAGCAGCATCAGCCCCTGCCAGGCCGGAACCAGCACCACCAGACCGATCAGCAGACGCCGCCAGGAAGCCTGCCAGGCCCGGGCGCTGT
The DNA here is from genome assembly GCF_031453735.1 of Pseudomonas sp. SORGH_AS_0199. Lineage (NCBI taxonomy): Bacteria > Pseudomonadati > Pseudomonadota > Gammaproteobacteria > Pseudomonadales > Pseudomonadaceae > Pseudomonas > Pseudomonas sp. SORGH_AS_0199. The sequence continues at coordinate 1,969,513 of NZ_JAVJAE010000001.1, read as the reverse complement.
CGGGATAGGTAAGCACCAGCACGGTCGCATAGAGCCACCAGGCCAGACTGATGAACAGCAGACCATGAGCACCGCCGGGCAACCACCAGCAGAGCAGCAGCGCCAGCGCGATCACGGCGGCATAGGCGCAACGCAGCGGCTGGGTTTCCAGCCCCGCCAGGCGCGCCCACTCCCAGGCACCCAGGACCACGACCGCACCGATGAACAGGGCGAAGGTCGCCCCTTCCAGCCAGAAAAATCCGGCCAGGGCGATGGGCAGGAGCACCATCGCCGTGATAACTCGCTGCTTCAACATTAGGCGCGTAGCTCCGCTTCCACCTGTTCGCAGGTCCGACCGAACCGCCGCTGGCGGGTGGCGAAGTCGGCCAGCGCGGCACGCATGGCCTCGTGCTTGAAGTCCGGCCAGAACAGGTCGGAGAAATACAGCTCGGCATAGGCGATCTGCCAGAGCAGGAAGTTGCTCACCCGCCGCTCGCCGCCGGTGCGGATGCATAGATCAGGCAGTGGCAGGTCGGCCGTCGCCAGACGGCCTTGCAACAGCTCGGAAGTGATCTCACCCGGCTGCAGCGTGCCCTGCTGAACCTGCAGCGCCAGCTGCTGGGCGGCCTGGGTGATGTCCCACTGCCCCCCGTAGTTCGCGGCAATCTGCAGCACGAACCGGGTGTGATGGGCAGTGAGTGCCTCGACTTCCGCCATGGCTGCCTGCAGTTCCGGATGGAACAGCGAGCGATCGCCGATGATGCGCAGCCGGATGCCGTTCTGGTGCAGCTTCTTGGCCTCCCGCCGCAGGGCGGAAAGGAAGAGTTCCATCAGAGCGCCGACCTCGTCGGCCGGACGCCGCCAGTTCTCGCTGGAGAAGGCGAACAGCGTCAGCACCTCGACGCCCGCATCGCCACACACCTCGATGACCGCGCGCACGGCGTCCACTCCGGCCTTGTGACCGGCGACGCCCGGCAGCAACCGTCGGCGCGCCCAGCGATTGTTCCCATCCATGATGATCGCCACGTGACGCGGCACCACCTTGCCTGGCTTGCTCATGCCCATGTTACATCCCAACCGTTGTCAAACAGCCATCAAGTCGGCTTCCTTGGCCTCCAGAGCCTTGTCCACCTCGGCGACGAATTTATCAGTCAGCTTCTGGACTTCATCCTGAGCGCGACGATCCTCGTCTTCACTGATTTCCTTTTCCTTGAGCAGATCCTTGAGCTGAGCCAGGGCATCGCGGCGGATGTTGCGCACGGAAACGCGCGCCTGCTCGGCCTCGGAGCGCGCCTGCTTGGTGAAGCCCTTGCGGGTCTCTTCGGTCAGCGCCGGCATCGGCACGCGAATGGTGGTACCGGCGGTGGCCGGGTTGAGGCCCAGGTCGGAGGTCATGATGGCCTTCTCGACCGCCTGGATCATGCTCTTGTCGAACACGCTCAGGGCCAGGGTCCGCGAATCCTCGACGGTGACGTTGGCCACCTGACGCAGCGGGGTATCGCTGCCGTAGTAGGACACCATGACGCTATCCAGAATGCTCGGATGAGCGCGTCCGGTACGGATCTTGGCAAAGGCGTGGCCCAGGGCTTCCAGGGTCTTGGTCATGCGCGTCTGCGCATCCTTCTTGATCTCGTTGATCATGCTGCTCCCTCCTCGATCAGGGTGCCCTCACCTCCGCCCACCACGATATTGAGCAGGGCGCCGGGCTTGTTCATGTTGAAAACCCGCAAGGGCATGTTGTGATCACGGCAGAGACAGATGGCCGTGAGATCCATGACACCCAGCTTGCGGTCGAGCACCTCGTCGTAGGTCAGACGCTCGAATTTTTCGGCGTTGGGATCCTTGAAGGGATCTGCCGTGTATACACCATCCACCTTCGTGGCCTTGAGCACCAGATCGGCTTCGACCTCGATGGCCCGCAGGCAGGCGGCGGAATCGGTGGTAAAGAACGGATTGCCGGTACCGGCGGAGAAGATGACGACTTCGCCGTCCTTCAACTGACGCAGGGCCTTGCGGCGGTCGTACTGGTCGGTCACGCCGACCATGGAAATGGCGGACATCACCGTGGCAGGAATGTTGGAACGCTCCAAGGCGTCGCGCATGGCCAGGGCGTTCATCACGGTAGCCAGCATGCCCATGTGGTCGCCGGTCACCCGGTCCATACCCACGGCGGACAGCGCCGCACCGCGGAACAGGTTGCCACCGCCAATCACCAGACCGACCTGGACACCGATGCCCACCAGTTGGCCGATCTCCAGCGACATGCGATCCAGCACCTTCGGATCGATCCCGAAGTCTTCACTTCCCATCAGGGCTTCGCCACTGAGCTTCAGCAGAATACGCTTGTAACGGGGTTGGCGACCACTCATCTGCTGTGCCATTCACTCTCTCCTGTGGCGATGAACATATGCGGGGGATTTTGATCCTGCGATAGGAAAGCGCAACCGCAGTTGCGTTCACTCCAATCGGCAAAAAACTCCTTGGAAGACCAGAAATCAGATCTGCCTTCCAATTTGACAAAGAGGCCGCGCGCTCGAAGCGGGCGGCCTCCTGGTCAACGGCGGATGCCGGTCTTACTGCTTGCTGGCAGCCAGCTGGGCAGCGACTTCGGCAGCGAAGTCGACTTCAGCCTTCTCGATGCCTTCGCCTACTTCGTAACGCACGAAGGAAACGATTTCGGCGCCGGCCTTCTTGGCCAGCTCACCGACCTTGACTTCCGGATCCTTGATGAAAGGCTGCTCAACCAGGCTGGCTTCGGCCAGGAACTTGTTGATACGACCCTTGACCATGTTCTCCACGATGTTTTCCGGCTTGCCGGCGATCTTGTCGGCATTCAGCGCCAGGAAAATTTCCTTTTCCTTGGCGACAGCTTCTTCGGAAACCTGGGAGGGATTCAGGAACTGAGGATTGCTCGCCGCGACGTGCATGGCGATTTCCTTGGCCAGTTCGGCGGTGCCACCCTGCAGGGTAACGACCACACCGATGCGGTGACCATGGAGGTAGGCGCCAACGACATCGCCTTCGACACGGGTCAGGCGACGGATGTTGACGTTCTCGCCGCACTTGGCGACCAGCGCTTCACGGGCGCTTTCCTGAGCGGCGATCAGCGGAGCGGCATCGCTCATCTTCTCGGCGAAGGCCTTGTCCAGGCTGGCGGCGACGAAGCCCTTGAAGTCGTCCTGCAGAGCCAGGAAATCGGTCTGGGAATTGACTTCGATGATGACGGCAGCCTTGTGGTCGTCAGCGACCTTGACCGCGATGGAACCTTCGGCAGCCACGTTACCGGCTTTCTTGGCAGCCTTGATGGCGCCAGCGGCACGCATGTCGTCGATGGCTTTCTCGATGTCGCCACCGGCAGCGGTCAGGGCCTTCTTGCAATCCATCATGCCTTGGCCGGTGCGCTCGCGCAGTTCTTTGACCAGGGCTGCAGTGATTTCTGCCATGTTTGAAATCCTCTTGAATCGGTTTCGAGGTCACTCCGCACGCAGGCGGAGCCAATGAAACGCCAGTAGGCAAAAAGGGGGCTAGGCCCCCTTCTCGCACGTCGAACCGCTCGACCCTAGGGTCGAAATGCTCAGCCCTCGACGGCTTCGGCAGCGGGTTCTTCGACGAATTGCTCGCTGGCACCGCCATTGCTGCCGCCACGGATCACGGCATCGGCAACGCTGCTCAGGTACAGAGTAACGGCGCGGAAGGCGTCATCGTTGCCGGGGATGATGTAGTCAACACCTTCCGGGCTGCTGTTGGTATCGACGACGCCGATGACCGGGATGCCCAGCTTGTTGGCTTCGGTGATGGCGATGCGCTCGTGGTCAACGTCGACCACGAACAGGGCATCCGGCAGACCGCCCATGTCCTTGATACCGCCCAGGCTGCGCTCGAGCTTTTCGAGGTCGCGGGTACGCATCAGGGCTTCTTTCTTGGTCAGCTTGTCGAAAGTACCGTCCTGGGACTGGACTTCCAGATCACGCAGACGCTTGATCGAGGCACGGATGGTCTTGTAGTTGGTCAGCATGCCGCCCAACCAGCGATGATCAACGAAGGGCTGACCGCAACGCGCGGCTTCTTCGCGAACGATCTTGCCGGCGGCGCGCTTGGTGCCGACGAACAGGATCTTGTTCTTGCCGGACGCCAGGCGCTCAACGAAGGTCAGGGCCTCGTTGAACATCGGCAGGGTCTTTTCGAGGTTGATGATGTGGATCTTGTTACGCGCGCCGAAGATGTACTTGCCCATCTTCGGGTTCCAGTAACGGGTTTGGTGGCCGAAATGCACGCCGGCTTTCAGCATGTCACGCATGGAGACTTGAGACATTTAGATGTTCCTCGTAGTCGGGTTGGGCCTCCACGCATCCCAATGACCAACTTCCCATCGGGAAGCACCCAGGTCATCGTGTCGATGCGTGTGTGGGGTTAGGAGCGCTGAAGGGCATAGCCCCGAAAAAGCGCGCGACTTTATATCACGCCCTGCCGGATACCACCAGCGGCGATTGCCGCATGCCGGAGGTCCGGGGTACCGCCGGCAGCCACAGCGCGGGCGCCGGCTCTGATAGAATAGCGGATCGAAAGCTGACACCCGGCGTGATACCTAGAGATTTCCGATGACCGTCATCCTCAAGACCCCTGAAGACATCGCCAAGATGCGCATCGCCGGCCAGTTGGCCGCCGAAGTGCTCGAAATGCTGGACGAACACGTGCGTCCCGGCATCACCACCGAAGAACTGGATCGGCTGGCCCACGACTACATCGTCAACGTGCAGCAGGCCATCCCCGCCCCGCTGAACTACAAGGGCTATCCGAAATCCATCTGCACCTCGCTGAACCACGTGGTCTGCCACGGCATTCCCAATGACAAGCCGCTCAAGAGCGGCGACATCATGAACGTGGACATCACCGTCATCAAAGATGGCTACCACGGCGACACCAGCAAGATGTACCTGGTGGGCGACGTGCCCGAGTGGGCCGACCGGCTCTGCCAGGTCACCCAGGAATGCCTCTACAAGGGCATCGACCTGGTGCGCCCCGGCGCGCGGCTGGGCGATATCGGCGAAGTGATCCAGAAGCACGCCGAGAAGAACGGCTTCTCGGTGGTTCGCGAATACTGCGGCCACGGGATCGGCAAGGGCTTCCACGAGGAGCCGCAGGTGGTGCACTACGGCCGTGCCGGCACGGGCCTCGAACTGCAGGCCGGGATGATCTTCACCATCGAGCCGATGATCAACCAGGGCCGCTACGAGACCCGCCTGCTGGGCGATGGCTGGACCGCCATCACCAAGGACCGCAAGTTGTCCGCGCAGTGGGAACACACGGTGCTGGTCACCGAAGAGGGTTACGAGATCCTGACCCTGCGCAAGGACGAAACCTTTCCCCGCGTTTCTGCGTGAGTGAGCGCCCATGCCCCAGGTCGATTCGGAGTTGTTCGACGCCGGTCAGTTCCAGGCTGAGCTTTCGCTGAAAGCCAGCCCTCTCGCGGCCTTCAAGAAATTCATCCGGGCCGCGAACGCCACTCTCGATGCCCGCTTCATGGCGGGCCGCAGCGTGCGCCGGCTGGTCGAGGATCGCGCCTGGTTCATCGACCAGATGCTGATCGCCGCCTGGAATCGCTTCAGTTGGCCGGAGGATGGCATCGCCCTGCTCGCGGTGGGCGGCTATGGCCGCGGTGAGCTGCATCCGCACTCGGACATCGACCTGCTGATCCTGCTGGCCGAGGAGGAACAGGAACGCTTCCGCGAATCCATCGAGGGCTTCCTGACCCTGCTGTGGGACGTGGGCCTGGCCGTGGGGCAGAGCGTCAGATCTCTGCGCGAATGCACCACCGAAGCCCTGGCCGACCTGACGGTGATCACCAACCTGATGGAAAGCCGTACCCTCGCCGGCCCCGAGCACCTGCGCCAGGCGATGCTGGCGGCCACGAGTGTCGAGCACCTCTGGCCGGGACGCGCCTTCTATCTGGCCAAGCGCGCCGAGCAGAGTGCGCGGCACGCCAAGTACAACGACACCGAATACAACCTCGAACCCAACGTGAAGGGTTCGCCCGGCGGCTTGCGCGACATCCAGACGCTGCTGTGGATCGCCCGGCGGCAGTTCGGCACCCTCAACCTGCAGGCGCTGGTAGGCCAGGGCTTCCTGACCGAAAGCGAATGCAGCCTGCTGATCTCGGCGCAGGAATACCTGTGGAAGGTCCGCTATGCCCTGCACATGCTGGCCGGGCGCGCCGAGGATCGGCTGCTGTTCGACCACCAGCGGCGCATCGCCAGCCTGCTCGGCTACGAGGACAACGACGCCAAGCTGGCGGTAGAGCGCTTCATGCAGAAGTACTACCGGGTGGTGATGGACGTGTCCCAGCTCAGCGATGTGGTCATGCAGCACTTCGAGGAAGTGAATCTGCGCGACGAGCAGGTACCGGTGGCGGTGACCCCGCTCAACAACAGATTCCAGATCCGCAACGGTTACCTGGAGGTGGTGCACCCCCAGGTATTCCTGCGCACCCCCTTCGCGCTGATGGAGCTGTTCGTGCTGCTGGCGCAGAATCCCGCGATCAAGGGACCCAGTGCCGGCACCATCCGTCTGCTGCGCGACAGCCGTCACCTCATCGACGATGCCTTTCGCCAGGACATCCGCAACACCAGCCTCTTCATCGAACTGCTCAAGAGCGAATCCGGCATCCATCGCAACCTGCGGCGGATGAATCGCTACGGCCTGCTGGGACTCTACCTGCCCGAATTCGGCCAGATCGTCGGCCAGATGCAGCATGACCTCTTCCACATCTATACGGTGGACGCCCACACCCTCAATCTCATCAAGCATCTGCGCAAGATGAGTTACGACGTCCTGGCGGAGAAGTATCCGCTGGCGACGCGGGTGATCCACAAGCTGCCCAAGCCTGAGCTGATCTACATCGCCGGGCTCTACCACGACATCGCCAAGGGCCGGGGTGGCGATCACTCGGAACTGGGCGCGGCAGACGTCGAAGCCTTCGGCCGGCGCCACCAGCTGCCGGAATGGGATACCCGCCTGGTCAGCTGGCTGGTGCGCAATCACCTGGTGATGTCCACCACCGCCCAGCGCAAGGATCTCTCCGACCCCCAGGTGATCCACGATTTCGCCCTGACGGTCGGAGATCACACTCACCTGGACTATCTGTACGTCCTCACCGTGGCCGACATCACCGCGACCAATCCGTCGCTGTGGAATTCCTGGCGCGCGACCCTGCTGCGCCAGCTCTATACCGAGACCAAGCGCGCCCTGCGGCGCGGCCTGGAAAATCCGGTCAATCGCGAAGAGCAGATCCGCAGCACCCAGCAATCGGCGCTGGACACCCTGATGCGGCGCGGCATCGATGCCGATGACGCCGAGCAGCTCTGGTCGCAGCTGGGCGACACCTATTTCCTGCGGCATACCGCGCTGGACGTCGCCTGGCACACCGAGGCCATCCTCGGCCATGGCGATACCGCCGAGCCGCTGGTACTGATCCGCGAGACCACCCAGCGCGATTCCGAAGGCGGCACCCAGATCTTCATCTATGCCGCGGACCAGCACGATTTCTTCGCGGTGACCGTGGCGGTGATGGACCAGCTCAACCTGAACATTCAGGACGCGCGCATCATCACCTCCAGCAGCCAGTTCACCCTGGACACCTACATCGTGCTGGATACCGATGGCGGCTCGATCGGCAACAATCCCGCGCGCATTGCCCAGATCCGCGGCGGCCTGATCGAGGCGCTCAAGCATCCCGAGGAATACCCGAGCATCATCAACCGCCGCGTGACCCGCCAGCTCAAGCATTTCGCCTTCTCGCCCCAGGTGAACATCTACACCGACACCACGCGCTCGGCGAGCCTGATCGAACTGACGGCACCGGATCGACCCGGACTGCTGGCGCGGGTGGGGCGGATCTTCCTCGACTTTGACCTGTCCGTGCTCAACGCCAAGATCGCCACCCTCGGCGAACGCGTGGAAGACGTCTTCTACGTCACTGACGCCGAGGGTCGTCCGCTGGCGGATCCCGGCCTGTGCAGCGCCCTGCAGCAGGCCCTGATCAAACAGCTGCGCGAGCCGGACAGCCAGACGCCGCCGCTCAGTCGTATCAGCATCTAGTCTCGAACGAAGGACCACCCGACGATGAATCCCACCCTCGACCTGCTGCAGCCCTATCCGTTCGAGAAGCTGCGTGCCCTCCTCGCCGGCGTGACCCCGCCGGCGGCGCTCAAGCCGATTCCGTTGTCGATCGGCGAGCCCAAGCACCCGTCACCGGCCTTTGTCGCCGAGGCCCTGACCGCCAACCTGGATCAGCTGGCGGTCTATCCAACCACCCTTGGCATCGCCGAGTTGCGCGAGGCCATCGCCAGCTGGGCCGGCCAGCGCTTCGGCGTACCCGCGGGCTGGCTGGATCCGGCGCGTCACGTGCTGCCGGTAACCGGTACCCGGGAGGCGCTGTTCTCCTTTACCCAGGCGGTGGTGGATCGCAGCCAGGCGGGTCTGGTGCTGAGTCCCAACCCCTTCTATCAGATCTACGAAGGCGCGGCCCTGCTCGCCGGCGCCGAGCCCCACTACCTGCCTTGTCTGGCGGACAAGGGCTTCAATCCCGATTTCGACAGTGTGCCGGACGCGGTCTGGCAGCGCTGCCAACTGCTGTTCCTGTGCTCACCCGGCAACCCTACCGGTGCCCTGCTGCCGGTGGCGACGCTGAAAAAGCTCATCGCCCTGGCCGATCGCTATGACTTCGTGATCGCCGCCGACGAGTGCTACAGCGAACTCTATTTCGACGAAGCCAGCCCGCCGCCCGGCCTGCTTACCGCCTGCGCCGAACTGGGTCGCAGCGACTTCGCCCGCTGCGTGGTCTTCCACAGCCTGTCCAAGCGCTCCAATCTGCCGGGCATGAGATCGGGCTTCGTCGCGGGCGATGCCGCCATTCTCAAGCGCTTCCTGCTCTATCGCACCTACCACGGCTGCGCCATGCCGGTGCAGGTGCAGAAGGCCAGTGCCGTGGCCTGGCGCGACGAGGCCCATGTCCGTGAGAACCGCGAGCTCTATCGGCAGAAATTCGCCGCCGTGCTGGATATCCTGCAGGGCAGCCTGGAAGTGTCGCTGCCGGATGGCGGCTTCTATCTCTGGGCTCGGACACCGGTCGATGACGAAGCCTTCGCCCGCGATCTGTTCGCCCGCGAACACGTGACCGTGGTGCCGGGCTCCTACCTGTCGCGGGACGTCGCGGGCATCAATCCGGGCGCCGGTCGGATCCGCATGGCGCTGGTCGCGCCCCTGGCCGAGTGCGTGGAGGCGGCGGAGCGCATCTGCCGCTTCTGCCAGGGCTAGCGGTTGCCCTGATCGCGCATCAGCGCGGTCTCCTGGATGTCCAGCTCACGCAGGAATTCGCTGACCACCAGGTCATCGATTACCCCGGCGATACGCAACCGATAGAGTTCGCGGCGCTGGGCGCGGATGGCGAGCAGGCGCAGCTCGCCATCCAGGGTATCCCTCAGCCGCGCCAGGGAACGGGCATCCTCGCTGTCATCGGCGGAACTCAGTTCGTCGCGGAATTCGGCGATGATGCCGGCCTTGATCTCCGCCTGCAGCGCGGCCCGCGCCGGCTCGTCGGCATCGCTCGATGCCACGTCTTCCAGCGCCGCTATGGCGGCTCGGGCGGCATTGATTCGCACCTCGCAACGCTCCCGCTCCAGCAGGTCATTGGACTGCTCCGGCAAGCGCGCCAGTAGCAACGGAATCCCGATGCTCGCCACCACCAGTGACAGCAGGATCACGCCCGCGGCGATGAACACCAGGATGTCACGCAGGGGAAAGGGCGTGCCATCCGAGAGCAGCAGCGGCAGCGAGAGCACACCGGCCAGGGTCACGGCACCACGGACCCCGCTGAGCGAGGCGATGGCGGCGATCAGGCGGGGGTCGCCCGCGATGGTGATGGGCCCGCTGCCAGGCTGGGTCAGGTGCCAGTAGCCGAGGATGACCCCGAAGCGAATGGCCATGATCACCCCGTAGGCACCCAGCACATAGAGCGTCAGCCAGCCCGCGGCCGGCCAGAGCGCCTGGGAGGCCGGCAGCGCGGCCGCCAGGATGTCGGGCAGCTGCAGACCCAGGATCAGGAACACCAGGCCGTTGAAGGCGAACTCCACCAGCCCCCAGACGCTGTGATTGAGCAGGCGGGTAGCGGTCTGGCGGGGCAGCATGTCGACCCGGCTCTGCATCATTCCGGCGGCCACGGCGGACAGGATGCCGGAAACGCCCAGTCGCTCCGCCAGCACATAGGCGGCGAAGGGCAGCAACAGCATGAAGACGACATGAGGCGCGGCGTCGCTCCAGCCGCGCTTCACCACCATCCAGGCGCGCGCTTGGCCGACCAGCCAGCTCAGCACCCCGCCGACCAGTACGCCGCCCACCGCGACGATGACGAATTCCAGACTGGCCTGGCTCAGCGAAAAGGCGCCGGTCAGGGCCGCCGCCACGGCGAACTTGAAGGTCACCAGACCCGAGGCGTCATTGAGCAGGGCCTCGCCCTGGATGACGTGCAGCAGGGCGCTGGGCAGCCGGCCGCGGACGATGCTGGAAACCGCCACGGCATCGGTGGGCGACAGTACCGCCGCCAGGGCGAAGGCCACCGCCCAAGGCAGGTGCAACATCCAGTGCAGGAACCAGCCGGCGCCCAGCACCGTGAGGAACACCAGGCCGAAGGCCAGGACGAAGATCGGTCGGCGCAGGCGCCAGAACTCCCGCTTGGGCATGCGCCAGCCATCGGAGAACAGCAATGCCGGGATGAACAGCAGCAGGAAGAGTTCGGGGTCCAGGGCGACATGCAGCCCCAGGGTGGGCCAGGCGAGCAAGGCGCCGACCACCACCTGGATCAGGGGCAGCGGAATGGGAATGAGATGGACGCTGAGACGGGTGGCACCCACCATCAGCAGGAGGATCAGAGCGGTATAGAGAATCTGCACGGTGGTCTCGTGGTCAGGGCACCGGTTGCGGTACCAGATACAGGAGATGCATCCCGCGGGAGTGGGGACACGTCGACCTCGAGTTGTTGGGACTGATGTCCCCGTATTTGGTTTTACCCAAACTTTACCCGTGTCGATCTAGGCGACTCGCCGCCCTTGCGGTCTGATAGACATACCCGGTTTCATATCCCCGGGTTGCAGGAGAATGATCATGCTACGTCGCATCACTCAAGTCGTGGTGCTTGCCGGTTGCCTCACCATCGCCGGTCAGGCGTCCGCCCACAGTCGTGGCCCCGGTCCGGCCTTTCTCGGTGCCGTAGTGGGCGCCGTGGTTGGCGGAGCCATCGTCTCCCATTCCTACGCCCGCGAGCCAGTCTATGTCGAAGGGCCACCGCCGCCGCCTCCGCCGCGCGTGGTCTATTACGAACCGGCACCGGTCTACGAATATCGCGTGGTGGAGCCGCGCCCCGTGTACTACGGCCCGCCGCCTGGCGCCTACTATTACGGCCCGCCCCCGCGCTGGTAAAGGCCCATGAAAAAACCCGCCGAGAGGCGGGTTTTTTCATGACTGAACGCCCTAGATCACCTGACGCCGACGCAGGACGTCGAGGATCTGCTGGACGCCCTCCTCCACCGACAGCTGCTCGGTGTCGAGCACCAGATCGGCGTCTTCCGGGGAATCGTAGGCGAAGGACAGGCCCGGGATATTGTCACCACCGGCCGCATAGAGCCCCTGGGGATCGCGCTCGGCACAGGCCTTGGGCGATGCCTTGACATGCACGGTCAGCAGCCGCTCGGCGCCGATCAGCGCCTGGGCCTGGGCCCGGCCCTCGGCATCGGGTGCAACGAAGGCAGCCAAGGCGATCAGGCCAGCCTCGTTGAACTGGCGGGCCACCTGGGCGGCGCGCAACCAGTTCTCGCGACGACCGGCGCGATCCTGCGGCAGCCCCTTGTTCAGGTCGTGGCGCAGATTCTGGCCGTCCAGCACGAAGACCGCACGCCCGGCATCGAACAGCCGACGCTCCAGCGCATAGGCCAGGGTGGTCTTGCCGGCACCGGAGAGACCGGTAAAGAGCACCGTGGTGGGCTGCTGACCGAAACGGGCCGCCCGCTCGCTGGTGGCGACGTGCAACTGATGCGCGCCCTGGCCGTGGCCGGTAGCGCCCACCGGTTCGGCGATGATCATGCCGGCGCCCACGGTGCCGTTGGTCAGGCGGTCGATGACGATGAAGGCACCGGTGGTGCGGTTGACGCCATAGCCGTCCAGGGCGATGGCGGTATCCAGGGCCACCTTGACCCGGCCGATCTCGTTGAGCTTGAGTTCGCTGGCCGCGCCGTGCTCTAGGGTATTGACGTCCACCGTGTGCACGATGCTCGGCAGCGAACCCGGCAAATAGCTGGTGGCCCGCTTGATGTCGTACTTCTTGCCCGGGCGCATGGGCTCCTCGGCCATCCACACCAGCATGGCCTCGAAGCTGTCGGTCACCTGCGGACGATTGTCGGCATGCACCAGGACATCGCCACGGGAGATGTCGATCTCGTCTTCCATGGTCAGGGTCACCGCCTGGCCAGGACCCGCCTGCTCCAGCTCACCTTCGTAGGTGACGATGGACTTGACCCGGCTGCCCTTGCCCGACGGCAGGACCACCACGGCATCGCCCTTGGTGACCACGCCCGAGGCCAGGGTCCCGGCGAACCCGCGGAAGTTGAGGTTGGGCCGGTTGACGTACTGCACCGGGAAGCGCAGGTCGTCGAGGTTGCGATCCGCAGCGATCTCGACGCTTTCGAGGATCTCCATCAGAGGCTTGCCGCTGTACCAGGGCGTCTGCTCGCTACGATTGACCACGTTGTCGCCCTTGAGCGCCGACATGGGCACGAAATGGATGTCCTTGGCGTTCAGCTCGATGCGCTGGGCGAAGGCCAGGTAGTCGTCCTTGATACGCTCGAACACCGCTTCGTCGAAGCCCAGCAGGTCCATCTTGTTGATGGCGACCACGATGTGCTTGATACCCAGCAGCGAGGCGATGTAGCTGTGCCGGCGGGTCTGGGTCTGGATGCCGTAGCGGGCGTCGACCAGGATGATCGCCAGGTCGCAGGTGGAGGCACCGGTGGCCATGTTGCGGGTGTACTGCTCATGGCCGGGGGTGTCGGCGATGATGAACTTGCGCTTGGCGGTGGAGAAATAGCGATAGGCCACATCGATGGTGATGCCCTGTTCGCGCTCGGCCTGCAGGCCGTCCACCAACAGCGCCAGGTCGACCTCCTCGCCGGTGGTCCCCACCTTCTTGGAATCGCGGGTGATGGCTTCCAGGTGATCCTCGTAGATCATCTTGGAGTCGTGCAGCAGGCGCCCGATCAGGGTGCTCTTGCCGTCGTCGACATTGCCGCAGGTGAGGAAGCGCAGCAGCTCCTTGCGTTCGTGCTGCGCGAGGTAGGCCAGGATATCCTGGCCGATCAGATCGGATTGGTGCGACATCTTAGAAATACCCCTGACGTTTCTTCTCTTCCATGGATCCGGCGCCATCGTGGTCGATGACCCGGCCCTGGCGTTCGGAGGTGCGGGTGAGCAGCATCTCCTGGATGATGTCCGTCAGCGTGGTCGCCTGGGACTCCACCGCGCCGGTCAGGGGGTAGCAGCCGAGGGTACGGAAGCGCACCTGGCGCTTGTGGATGCGTGCCTTCTCCTCGGGCGAGAGGTGTTCGAGGATGCGGTCGTCGTCGATCATGAGCAGGGTGCCGTTCTTCTCGATCACCTCGCGCTCGGCGGCGAAGTACAGCGGCACGATCGGGATGCCTTCGAGATAGATGTACTGCCAGATGTCCAGCTCGGTCCAGTTGGACAGCGGAAAGACGCGGATCGACTCGCCCTTGTTGGTCTTGCCGTTGTAGATGTTCCACAGCTCGGGACGCTGGTTCTTGGGATCCCAGCGGTGCTTGCTGTCGCGGAAGGAATAGACGCGCTCCTTGGCGCGAGACTTCTCCTCGTCGCGGCGCGCGCCGCCGAAGGCCGCGTCAAAGCCGTACTTGTCCAGCGCCTGCTTGAGGCCCTGGGTCTTCATGATGTCGGTGTGCTTGGCGCTGCCATGGGTGAAGGGATTGATGCCCTGGGCGACCCCTTCCGGATTCTTGTGCACCAGCAGATCGAGACCCATGTCGGCGACCATGCGATCGCGGAATTCGTACATGGCCTGGAATTTCCAGCCGGTGTCCACGTGGAGTACCGGGAACGGCAGCTTGCCGGGAAAGAAGGCCTTGCGGGCCAGGTGCAGCATCACGGCCGAATCCTTGCCGATGGAATACAGCATGACCGGGTTGTCGAACTCGGCGGCCACTTCACGGATGATGTGGATGCTTTCCGCCTCAAGCTGTTTGAGGTGCGTCTGTTTGTCGAGCATGGCTACTCACGATTGCAGAAAGGTGGCCTAGGAGATGTCCGTTGCGGCATCCAGTCGACTGGACACACCGGACAGAGCGGGCCGTGGACGAACCTCAACCTTACCATAGGCAACGGTTATGGCCCGCCAAGCCATCTAGATCCAGAAGTTATATGCTTATGACGCTCAGGCGGGATTGTCGCAGTCGATGAAGCGATGCTCGATGCCCAGCTGCGCGGCCAGAAAGTCGCCCAGCGCCTGGACGCCATAGCGCTCGGTGGCATGGTGGCCGGCGGCAAAGAAACTCACCCCGTTCTCGCGGGCACTGTGCACCGTCTGCTCGGACACCTCACCGGTGAGATAGGCATCCACTCCCGCGGCAATGGCCTGATCGATGTAGCCCTGGGCACCGCCGGTGCACCAGGCCAGGCGCCGGATCGACCGCCCGCCGTCGACCACCAGCGGCTCGCGTTGCAGCACAAGCGCCACCTGCCGAGCGAAGTCCGCGGCGGACCGTGGCTGCGGCAATTCGCCTTGCCAGATCAGTCCCTTGGCATCACCCGGCAGCGGTCGGATATCCTGCAGACCCAGGCGGCGACCCAGTTGGACGTTGTTGCCCACCTCGGGATGGACGTCCAGCGGCAGGTGATAGGCCAGCAGGCTGATGTCGTGGCTCAGCAGCGTCTTGATCCGCCGGTGCTTCATGCCGATAAGGCGGGCGTCCTCGTTTTTCCAGAAATAGCCGTGGTGCACCAGGATGGCATCGGCCCCGGCCGCCACGGCGGCGTCCAGCAGCTGCTGGGAGGCGGTGACGCCACTGACCAGCAGATGCACCTGCTCGCGGCCCTGGACCTGCAGGCCATTGGGGCAATAATCCTGGATCCGGGCCGACTCCAGGTAGCGGTCGGCGGTCTCCACCAGTTGATCAAGGGACAGGGTCACGGACGGCTTACCTCCTCGCTGGCGGCGCCACAGCGTGTCTTCGGGTGGCGCCGCTCCTTATAATGCCCACCAGCTTATCCGGCGCACCCCGGGTGGACAAATTCAAGGATGTGATCGATGTACAAGGCTTTGCGTTATCTCGGCTGGCCCGTGCTGTGCGGTCTGCTCGTTGCGGCCCTGATCATGCAGCGCTATCCGCAATGGCTCGGCCTGCCCGCCCAGCCGCCGCTGTTCGAGGCGGCCCAGGCGCCTGCGCATTCGCGCCAGCAGGGACCGGTCTCCTATGCCGACGCGGCGAGTCGCGCCGCGCCAGCGGTGGTCTCGCTGCGTTCGACCAAGGCGGCCAAGCCGGGCAAGGCCGGTGACACGGCCAGTGACCGCAAGGGTGCGACCAAACCGGTGGAGGAGCTCAGCCTGGGCTCGGCCGTGCTGATGAGCCATGACGGTTATCTGCTGACCAACAACCACGTGACCCTCGACGCGGAATCCATCGTGGTGGCGCTTGCCGACGGGCGTCAGACCCTGGCCAAGCTGATCGGCAACGATCCGGCCACGGACCTCGCCGTGCTCAAGATCGACCTGCCCAACCTGCCGGCCATCTCGGTGGGCGATTCGACCGCCATCCGCATCGGTGACGTGGTACTGGCCATCGGCAATCCCTTCGGCGTCGGCCAGACGGTGACTATGGGTATCATCAGCGCCACCGGCCGCAACCAGCTGGGTCTCAATACCTACGAGGACTTCATCCAGACCGATGCGGCGATCAACCTGGGCAATTCGGGCGGAGCGCTGGTGGATGCCAACGGCAATCTGATCGGCATCAACACCGCCATCCTTTCCGGCGGCTCCCAGGGCATCGGCTTCGCCATCCCGATCAAGCTGGCCATGGAGGTCATGCGCTCGATCATCCAGCATGGCCAGGTCATCCGCGGCTGGCTGGGGGTGGCAGTGGAAGTCATCACGCCAGAGCTGGTCAAGACCTACGGCCTCAAGGTCGACCAGGGCATCGTGGTGACCGATATCGATCCGGAAGGACCGGCGCACAAGGGCGGTCTGCGCGCGGGCGACGTACTGGTCAAGCTGGCCGGCCAACCGATCAGGGACGGCCGGCTGGCGATGAACCAGATCGCCCGCAAGCAACCCGGCGACAGCATCCCCATCGAGGTGCTGCGACAAGACAAGACCGTGCAGGTCAAGGTTACCGTCGGGCTGCGCCCCCTGATGGAAAAGGCACGCTAGGCTCTATACGTAAAGTGCCTACGCTCGGTGATGCTTCGTTGAAAAGCGCTTCGGAATGCTCATTTACCATTCGTAAACTCCGCTTCCTCGGCGCTTTTCGCCTCGCTTGACCATCGCTCGGCAACTTTTCGAACAGAGCCTAAGCTCAGAGGGTATCGAGGGCCTTGATCAACGCCTGATTCTGCACGGGCGTACCAATGGTGATGCGCAGGAAGTCGGCGATGCGTTCGGGACGGCTGAAGTGGCGCACGATGACGCCATGCTCGCGCAAGCCCGCGGCCAGCACCGCCCCGCCCTTCTGCACATGACGGGCGAAGATGAAGTTGGCGGCCGAGGGCAGGACTTCGAAGCCGCGCTCCAGCAACTGGCCGACCAGGGCTTCGCGACTTTCGACCACCTGCCGGCAGGTCTCGTCGAAATAGGCGCGATCCTCGAAGGCAGCGGTCGCGCCGGCCAGGGCCAGGCGATCCAGCGGATAGGAGTTGAAGCTGTTCTTGATCCGCTCCAGGGCCTCCATCAGCGGCGCCTGACCCATGGCCAGGCCTACCCGCAGACCGGCCAGGGAACGGGACTTGGACAGCGTCTGGGTCACCACCAGATTGGCATGGCGCTCGATCAGGGCAACCGCCGACTCCGCCCCGAAGTCGACATAGGCTTCGTCCACCACCACCACCGAGGTCGGATTGCCGGCGACGATGCGCTCGATGGCGTCCAGCGCCAGGGCGCTGCCGGTCGGTGCATTGGGGTTGGGGAAGATGATGCCGCCATTGGGGCGCAGATAGTCCTCGGGGACGATCTGGAAATCCTCGTCCAGCGCCGGGGTCTCGAAGGCGATGTCGTAGAGGCCGCAATAGACCGGATAGAAGCTGTAGCTGATGTCCGGGAACAGCACGGGTCGGCCATGGCCGAACAGCCCCAGGAAGATGTGCGCCAGCACCTCGTCCGAGCCGTTGCCGACAAACACCTGGTCGCTCTGGATGCCGTAGTAGCGGGCGACGGCGTCCTTCAGCGCCTGGCCGTTGGGCGTCGGGATAGAGGCGCAGGTCGTCGGTGGCTGCGGCGCGGATGGCGTCCAGCGCCCGCGGCGACGGACCGTAGGGATTCTCGTTGGTGTTGAGCTTGACCAGGTTGGTCAGCCTGGGCTGCTCACCGGGTACATAGGGCACCAGATTCTTGACGAAGGGACTCCAGAGTTCGCTCATGCCTGCTCCTCCTGAATGCGGTATTCGGCGCTGCGGGCGTGGGCGGTCAGCGACTCGCCACGCGCCAGGACCGAGGCGACCCGGCCCAGCGCGGAAGCGCCAGCGGCCGAGCAGTGGATGATCGAGGAACGCTTCTGGAAGTCGTATACGCCCAGGGGCGAGGAGAAGCGCGCGGTGCCCGACGTCGGTAGTACATGGTTGGGACCGGCGCAGTAGTCGCCCAGGGCCTCGGCGGTGTAGCGCCCCATGAAGATGGCGCCGGCGTGGCGGATCTTGGGTAGCCATTGCTCGGGCTCGGCGACGGACAGTTCCAGGTGTTCGGGGGCGATGCGATTGGCCACCTCGATGGCCTGGGCCATGTCGGTGACTTGGATCAGGGCACCCCGCCCTTCCAGGGAGGCGCGGATGATGTCGGCGCGCTCCATCTCCGGCAGCAGGCGAGCGATGCTGGCCGCCACGGCGTCGAGGAAGGCGGCGTCCGGACTGACCAGGATGGCCTGGGCGTCCTCGTCGTGCTCGGCTTGGGAGAACAGGTCCATGGCGATCCAGTCGGGATCGGTCTGGCCATCGCAGACCACCAGGATCTCCGACGGGCCGGCGATCATGTCGATGCCGACCTTGCCGAACACGTGGCGCTTGGCGGTGGCGACATAGATGTTGCCGGGACCGACGATCTTGTCCACCGGCGGTACGCTTTCGGTGCCATAGGCCAGGGCGGCCACGGCCTGGGCGCCGCCAATGGTGAAGACGCGATCGACACCGGCCAGGGCCGCAGCGGCCAGCACCAGTTCGTTGACCTCGCCGCGGGGCGTCGGCACCACCATGACCACCTCGCGCACACCGGCGACCTTGGCGGGGATGGCGTTCATCAGCACCGAGGACGGATAGGAGGCCTTGCCCCCCGGCACATAGAGACCGGCACGATCCAGCGGGGTGACCTGCTGGCCGAGCACGGTGCCATCGGCCTCCTGGTACTGCCAGGAATCCTGGCGCTGCTTTTCATGATAACGACGGACGCGCTCGGCGGCGGCTTCCAGCGCGGTGCGCTGCTCCGGCGTGATGCGGGTCAGGGCTTCTTCCAGGCGCGCGCGCGGCAGGATGAGATCGCTCATAGCGGTCGCCTCGACGCCATCGAAGCGGCGGGTGTATTCGAGCAGCGCGGCGTCGCCCTGGTGGCGCACGTCGGCGATGATCGCCAGGACCCGCTGGTTGATGTCGGCGTCGGACACCCCTTCCCAGCTCAGCAGATGATCCAGATGCTCGGCGAAATCCGGAGCGGCGGCGGCGAGTCGGCGGATGGCGAGCGGAGCGGTCATGGCGGATCCTCTTCAGGAGAGCGAAAGGGGCGCCCGAGAGTAACAGCCGGCTCCGTGTGGGCGCCCGACAATTTGGCTATGGCACGGATAGGCGAAGCTGGAGGGATGGAAGCGGTCCGAGCCGGCATCAACCTGCCGGCCAGGACCCAGAGCCTGTTCAAAGTCTCGCGAGCTAGAGACAAACAAGGCAAAAGTGGCTGAGGAAGCAAAGTTTACGAGTGGTAAATGAGCATTCCGAAGCCATTTTCAACGTAGTTTGGCCGACGCGCAGCAGGCTTTGAACAGGTTCTCAGGCGCCTCGCACCTCGACGGCCTGGCGCAGGGTCTCGATGAGCGCCTGGATACGACCGTGCTGCATCTTCATCGAGGCCTTGTTGACGATCAAGCGCGAGCTGATGTGGGCGATCAGCTCCTGGGGTTCGAGACCGTTGGCCTTGAGGGTATTGCCGGTGTCGACCACGTCGATGATCTTGTCGGCCAGCCCCACCAGCGGTGCCAGCTCCATGGAGCCGTACAGCTTGATGATGTCGACCTGGCGGCCCTGCTCGGCATAGTAGCGCTTGGCGACATTGACGAACTTGGTCGCCACCCGCAGCCGGCCACGCGGCGCCGGAGCGCCCACGGCACCCGCGGTCATCAGCTTGCAGCGGGCGATGCGCAGGTCCAGCGGCTCATAGAGGCCATCGCCGCCGTATTCCATCAGCACGTCCTTGCCGGCCACGCCCAGGTCCGCGGCGCCATGCTCCACGTAGGTGGGCACGTCGGTGGCGCGGACGATGAGCAGGCGCACATCGTCCTGGGTGGTCGGGATGATGAGCTTGCGGCTCTTGTCCGGATTCTCGGTCGGCGCGATCCCCGCCGCTGCCAGCAGCGGTAGGGTGTCGTCGAGGATACGGCCCTTGGACAGGGCGATGGTCAGCATCGGAGGTCCTTACTTGGGCGTACGACGGATCTTGGCACCGAGCAGCTGGAATTTCTCCTCGATGCATTCGTAGCCGCGGTCGATGTGGTAGATGCGATCGATCAGGGTATCGCCTTCGGCCACCAGGGCCGCGATGACCAGGCTCGCCGAGGCGCGCAGGTCGGTCGCCATGACCGGGGCGGCCTTGAGGCGCTGGACGCCGGTGACGATGGCGGCATTGCCTTCGATGGCGATGTTGGCGCCCATGCGCACCATCTCGTGAACGTGCATGAAGCGGTTCTCGAAGATGGTCTCGACCACGGTACCGGTGCCTTCGGCGACGGCGTTCATGGAGATGAACTGGGCCTGCATGTCGGTGGGGAACGCCGGGTAGGGCGCCGTGCGGATGTTGACCGCGCGGGGGCGATTGCCCTTCATGTCCAGCTCGATCCAGTTGCTGCCGGTCGAGATGTGGGCACCGGCCTCTTCCAGCTTGGCCAGCACGGCCTCGAGGATGGTCGGATCGGTGTCCTTGAGCTTGACGCGGCCGCGGGTGGCAGCGGCGGCGACCAGGTAGCTGCCGGTCTCGATGCGGTCCGGCAGCACCGAATAGGTGGCGCCGCCCAGGCGCTCGACGCCTTCCACGGTGATGGTGTCGGTACCGGCGCCCTGGATGTTGGCACCCATGGCGATCAGGCAGTTGGCCAGATCGACGACCTCGGGCTCGCGAGCGGCGTTCTGGATCACGCTGCGACCCTTGGCCAGGGTGGCGGCCATCAGCACGTTCTCGGTGCCGGTCACGCTGACGGTATCGAAATAGTAGTGGGCACCGCGCAGGCCGCCGGCCGGCGCCTTGGCCTTGATGTAGCCGCCCTCGACGGTGATCTTGGCACCCATGGCCTCCAGGCCGCGCAGGTGCAGATCGACCGGACGCGAGCCGATGGCGCAACCGCCGGGCAGGGCGACTTCCGCTTCGCCGAAGCGCGCGACCATCGGACCCAGCACCAGGATCGAGGCGCGCATGGTCTTGACCAGTTCATAGGGCGCGACCAGGGTCTTGATGCTGGACGCATCCACCTCGACATTGAGCTTTTCACCGATCACCGGCTGGACGCCCATGCGGCCGAACAGCTCGATCATGGTGGTGATGTCGTGCAGGTGCGGCAGGTTGGCGATGGTCACCGGGGTATCGGCGAGCAGGGTCGCGGCGAGGATCGGCAGGGCGGAGTTCTTGGCCCCGGAAATGCGAATTTCACCGTTCAGGCAGTTGCCGCCGGTAATGATCAGTTTGTCCATAGCGAGTTCTCGGCGCTGCGAATCAGGCGCGTTCGGCCCAGGCAGCACGGGTGAAGAATTTCATGGTGACAGCATGGATGCTGCCATCGGCGATCTGCGGCTGGAGATGGGAGTAGACCTGCTGCTGACGCTTGACCGGGCTGAGTGCCTGGAGCTCGTCGCTGATCAGGTAGAGCTGAAAATTGCAGCCCTCGCCTTCCACTTCGACCTGGGTATCGGCCAGTTTTGCCTCAAGGAGGCTTTTGACTTCTTGGGCCTGCATGGCGGCACCTCGGCAATCTAGTACAGCCGGCGATCATACAAAAAAACCGGCTGTACGGCGACTGCGATGACCGTTACCCGTGAGCGTCGTCCGCCAGGGGCAGCAGTTCGAGGGCATCCGAGACCTCGGCGATCTGCCGCAACTCGGAGGGCAGGCCAGCGATGGCCAGCGAGCACCCTGCGGCCTGGGCATCGCGTAACCAGGCCAGCAACAGCGCCAGGCCGGCGCTGTTGGAGTGTTCAACGCCAGCACAGTCCAGCACCAGCGGACCGCTGCCCTGGGCGATCAGGGTACGACCTTGCTCGCGCAGGGACGGCACACTGGCGTGATCGAGTACGCCCGACAGCTGCAGCCGGGCGCCCTCGCGGGTGATGGCGGCGCGACTCACGAACCGACCTTGGCCTTCTGGGCCTCGGGAGAATCCTTGGCCTTGGCCACGGTGCCCGCCCAGTTGTTGATGGTCTTGTCCAGGTCGTTGCCGTTTTCCTGCATCGCCTGGGCGAACTGGTCGCGGAACAGCTTGCCGAGATTCAGACCATTGATGATGACGTTGCGCACCTTCCAGTCATTGCCCTGTTTGACCATGCTGTACTGCACCGGGTAGACGGCGCCGTTGTTGCCCTTGACCTCCATGCCCACGCTGGTGCGATCGGGACCATCGGACGGACCTTCGGGCAGTACCCGGATACCCTGGTTGTTGTACTCCAGCAGCGCGTTGCCATAGAACTGCATCAGGCTGCGCTTGAAGTTTTCCTGGAAGCGCGTCATCTGCTCGGGCGAGGCGCTGCGGCTATAGCGCACGGTCATGATGCTGCGCGAGATGCCTTCGGCATCCACCACCGGGCCGAGGATGTTGTTGAGCGACTCGTAGAAGGCTTCCGGACTGCTGCGATACTTGTCGCGATTGGCCTCGAGATCGCTGAGCAGCGTGCTGGTGGTCTGCTGGATCACATCGTGGGCCGAGGGTGCCGCCTGGGACACCAGGGGCAGCAGGGCCAGGATCGCGATCACTCCGTGACGAAGTAGCTTGAGCATGGAGAAGCCTCTCATCATTTATTGGTGGAAGAGTCTTTATTGACCGAATTGAGCAGGAATTTGCCGATCAGGTCTTCGAGAACCAGGGAGGATTGTGTATCTCGAATGGTCGAGCCTTCCTTGAGCACCTGTTCGTCCCCGCCCACGCTGATGCCGATGTATTTCTCGCCGAGCAGGCCGGCAGTCAGGATCGAGGCGATGGAGTCGGTCGGCAGGTTGTCCACCTGCTTGTCGATCTGCATGGTGACCCGACCACGGTAGCTGTTGCGGTCGAGATCGATGGCGGTGACCTTGCCGATGGTCACGCCCGACATGGTCACCCGCGATCTCACTGTGAGACCGGCGATGTTGTCGAAGTAGGCATAGACCTTGTAGGTATCGTGATGGTCGCTCATCGTCAGACCGCTTACCCGCAGCGCCAGCAGCAGCAATGCGAGCACGCCGGCCAGCAGGAAGAGTCCGACACCGATTTCCTGGGTGCGGGTTTGCATCAGAGATCTCCAAACATCAGGGCGGTAAGAATGAAGTCGAGGCCGAGCACGGCAAGCGACGCATAGACGACGGTACGGGTGGTGGCGCGACCGATGCCTTCGGAGGTCGGCTCGCAGTCATACCCCTGGAAGACGGCGACCCAGGTCACCACGAAGGCGAACACCAGGCTCTTGATCACGCCATTGAGCACGTCACTGAGCATCACGCTGTTCTGCATGGTGGCCCAGAAGGAACCGTCGTAGACGCCGAGCCAGTCGATGGCGACCATGGCCGCGCCCCAGATACCCACCACATTGAACATGGCGGCCAGCAAGGGCATGGAAATGAAGCCGGCCCAGAAACGCGGCGCGACGATGTACTTGAGCGGATCCACGCCGATCATTTCCAGGCTGGACAGCTGCTCGGTGGATTTCATGTTGCCGATTTCGGCGGTCAGGGCGGAACCGGCCCGACCGGCGAACAGCAAGGCCGTCACCACCGGGCCCAATTCGCGCAGCAGCGTCAGGGCGACCATCTGCCCCACGGCCTGCTCGGAGCCATACTTGACCAGGATGTTGTAGCCCTGCAGGGCGATCACCATGCCAATGAAGAAGCCCGACACCACGATGATGGGCAGTGACATCACGCCCACCGAATAGAGTTGCTTGCCCAGCAGCTGCAGGCCGCTGCCCACGCCACCACGACCGAACACCGCCAGGAGCAGGACGATGACCGAGCGGCCAATGGCCGCCACGACGTCCAGCCCGGCCTTGCCCAGCCGACGAATCCGCTCCACGGCGGAGACCTTACGCATCAGTGTTTCCCCAGCAAGGCATCGCGCAGATCAGGCGCGGCGTAGTGGAAGGGTACCGGGCCATCGGGGATGCCCTGCATGAACTGACGAACCCGCGGATCGGGCGATTCGCGCAGCTCCTTCGGCGTGCCCTGCCCGAGCACCTTGGTATCGCCGACCACATAGAGGTAGTCGGCGATGCTGGCCGTCTCGGCCAGGTCGTGGGAGACCACGATGCTGGTCAGCCCGAGCGCCTGGTTGAGCAGGCGGATGAGCCGTACCAGCACGCCCATGGCAATGGGGTCCTGGCCGACGAAGGGCTCGTCGTACATGAGGATCTGCGGATCCAGGGCGATGGCCCGCGCCAGGGCGACCCGGCGCTTCATGCCGCCGGACAGCTCGTCCGGCATCAGCTCAACGGCACCGCGCAGGCCCACCGCCTGCAGCTTGAGCAGGACGATGTCGCGGATCATCTCTTCGGGCAGCTTGGTGTGCACGCGCAGTGGAAAGGCCACGTTCTCGAACACATCGAGATCGGTGAACAGCGCGCCGCTCTGGAACAGCACGCCCATCTGCCGGCGCATGTCGAACAGCTCACCCCGGGACAACTGCGGCAGGTTGGCGCCATTGACCCAGATCTCGCCACTGCTCGGTCGCAACTGGGCAGCGATGAGGCGCAACAGGGTGGTCTTGCCACTGCCGGACGGTCCCATGATCCCGGTGACCTTGCCCCGCGGGATGCGGATATCGACCCGGTCGTAGATGAGACGCGTGCCGCGCTTGAAGGAAACGCCCTTTAGCTCCACGGCGTACGGGCTATCGACGGTCATCGAGACTCCTAAGGTTCAACTCTGTGCAGGGAGACGCCGCTCCGCCGCTTCAGGGCACGCGGCTCTCGCGTTCGGCGCCCCCGGCAAAAGGGCGGCACTATAGCATTCGTTGCCGATGTGACTCCTGAACTGCGGGCGGCGTTGCTGAGTGTCGCGGCTTTGCGCATATAATTTCCGATTGTCCCGTCACCTGCCTTCTGACCCATGCCCGACTCAATAGATTTCATCGCTTCCGCCAAGCGCACCATAGATGTAGAGCGAGCGGCCGTGGCCGCCCTGGGCGAACGCATCGACGAAAGCTTTGCCGCCGCCTGTCGCCACCTGCTCGCCTGCCGTGGGCGCATCGTGGTCCTGGGCATGGGCAAATCCGGGCATGTCGGCAACAAGATCGCCGCGACCCTGGCCAGCACCGGCAGTCCGGCCTTCTTCGTACACCCGGCCGAAGCCAGCCATGGCGACATGGGCATGATCACCCGCGATGACGTCATCATCGCCATCTCCCAGTCGGGCACCTCCAGCGAGATCCTGACCCTGCTGCCGCTGATCAAGCGCCTTGGCGTCCCGCTGATCAGCTTTGCCGGCAATCCGGCCTCGCCGCTGGCCAAGGCCGCGGACGTCAACCTGGATACCAGCGTCGCCACTGAGGCCTGCCCGCTCAATCTGGCGCCCACCTCCTCCACCACCGTCGCCCTGGTACTGGGCGACGCCCTGGCCATCGCCCTGCTCGAGGCCCGCGGCTTCACCGCCGAGGATTTCGCCTTCTCCCATCCGGGTGGCGCCCTGGGTCGGCGCCTGCTGCTCAAGGTGGAAAACGTCATGCATGCCGGCGCCGACCTGCCGCAGGTCAGCGAAGACACCCTGGTCTCCGATGCCCTGCTGGAGATGTCGCGCAAGGGGCTGGGCATGACCAGCGTGCTCGCCACCGATGGTCGTCTGGCCGGTATCTTCACCGACGGCGATCTGCGTCGCGCCCTGGATCGCGGCATCGACGTGCGCACCACGGCGATCGCAACCGTGATGACCCGTGGCGGTCGAACCGCCAGGGCGCAGATGCTCGCCGCCGAGGCGTTGAAGATCATGGAAGAGCACAAGATCAACGCGCTGGTGGTGATCGATGACGAGCACCGGCCGATCGGCGCCCTCAACATGGGTGACCTGCTACGCGCCGGGGTGCTGTAGGCCGGGTTATACTGCCCGACTAATACGCCGCAATCTCGTGTTCAACCCGCCGCCCCTGGTGCGGCCCACCACAGGTACCCTCATGTTTCGCAGCTTGCGCCGCCCCGTGCTGTTGGTCCTGATCGCCGCCGCGCTCATCGCGATCGGCTACTGGAACATCCTGCCGCAGCGCTTCGTCGATGCTCCGGCCTCGTCGACCCCGCAAGACAGCGCCATCGACGGCTATGCCCTCAATACCCGGACGATCCAGTATCGCCTGGACGGCAAGATCCAGTACGAACTCAAGGCGGAGCGCAGCGAACACGTCAAGGCGACCGACGTCACCCTGGTGACCCGGCCCGACATGCTGGCCTTTCGCGGCACCGACTATCCCTGGCACATTCGCAGTGCCCGCGCCGAGGTCGCCCCCGGTGGCAGTCAGGCGGAGCTGATCGATGACGTGCGTGTCGAGCGTACCGATGAAAAAGGCCGCCCGGTGGTGTTGACCACCACCCGCATGACCGTCTTTCCTGACAAACAATATGCGCAAACCGAGCAAGCCGTTAGAATCGAGGCCGCCAATGGGGTGACCACGGCCAATGGCATGAAAGCGTATCTAGAAGACGGCAGAATGCTCCTGCTGTCCAACGTAAGAGGCCAGCATGAGGTTCGTTAAAACCCTCCCCTTCCTGTTCACCCTCGGCGCCACCTTTGGCAGTGCCGCGGCTTGGGCCCTGCCGACCGATCGCACCCAGCCGATCCGCGTGCAGGCCGACAGCGCCGAGCTCGACGACAAGCAGGGCGTGGCCGTGTACCGCGGAGACGTGGTCATCACCCAGGGCAGCATGAAGATCACCGGCAACACGGTGACCTTGACCCAGGACAATCAGGGCAACATCAAGGTCGCCACCGCAGTGGGCAAACCGGCCTACTACGAGCAGAAGCCCTCGGCAGACAAGGACATCGTCAAGGCCTATGGTCTGACGATCCAGTATTTCGCCCAGGAAAATCGCATCATCCTGATCGATCAGGCCAAGGTGGTCCAACAGGGCAACACCTTCGAAGGCGAGAAGATCGTCTACGACACCCAGCGCCAGATCGTCAACGCCGGGCGCGCCAACGGCAGCAAGGTCACCACGCCGCGGCCGCGCATCGACATGGTCATCCAGCCCAAGGATCAGCAGCAGTCGGGGCAGGGACAATGACGGTCACGCTCAAAGCCCAGCATCTGGCCAAGAGCTACAAGGGTCGTCAGGTCGTTCGCGACGTCAGCGTCAGCATCGACAGCGGTCAGATCGTCGGCCTGCTCGGTCCGAACGGCGCCGGCAAGACCACCTGTTTCTACATGATCGTCGGCCTGGTCAAGGCCGATCAGGGTCGCGTGCTGATCGACGATCAGGATGTCACCGCCCTGCCCATGCATGGCCGGGCCCGCGCCGGGATCGGCTACCTGCCGCAGGAAGCCTCGATCTTTCGCAAGCTGACCGTGGCCGACAACATCCTCGGCATCCTGGAAACCCGCAAGGATCTGGACAAGGCCGGTCGCCTGCGCGAACTGGAAAGCCTGCTGCAGGAATTCCACATCACCCATATCCGCGACAATCGCGGCATGAGCCTGTCGGGTGGCGAAAGACGTCGCGTCGAGATCGCTCGCGCCCTGGCCACCGCACCCAAGTTCATCCTGCTGGACGAACCCTTCGCCGGCGTGGACCCCATCTCGGTGGGCGACATCAAGCAGATCATTCGCCACCTCAAGGCCAAGGGCATCGGTGTGCTCATCACCGACCACAATGTCCGGGAAACCCTGACCATCTGCGAAACGGCCTACATCGTCAACGACGGCCAGCTCATCGCCGAGGGTACCGCCGAGGAAGTCCTCGCCAACGATCTGGTCAAGGAAGTCTATCTGGGCCACGAATTCCGCCTCTAGGCAAACCCGGGGAAACAAGGCATATAATTTGCTAACGCTCGCAGGGTTCGCGAGGTTCGGTGGCGCTGTTCGCGTCGGTAGACAAGGTGTATTTCCGCAGCCATGAAACCATCGCTAGTCCTCAAGATGGGCCAGCAGCTGACGATGACGCCGCAGCTGCAACAAGCCATACGTCTGCTTCAGCTCTCGACGCTCGACTTGCAGCAGGAAATCCAGGAAGCCCTGGAATCCAATCCGATGCTGGAACGCCAGGAAGAAGGTGAAGACTTCGACCAGAGCGAAGCCTCGAGCGAAGGCGATGAGAGCTCGGGCGCGGGCAACCTGGAAACCACCTTCAAGGAAACCTCGGTCGCCGTCAACGAGATGGCCGACGACTCCGAATGGAGCGAGCGTATTCCCAGCGACAGCGAGCTGCCGGTCGATACCGCCTGGGAAGACATCTACCAGACCAGCGCCAGCAGCCTGCCCAGCAATGACGACGACGAGTGGGACTTCACCACCCGCACCTCGGCGGGCGAGAGCCTGCAGACCCACCTGCTCTGGCAACTCAACCTGGCGCCCATGTCGGATCTCGATCGCCTGATCGCCGTGGCGATCATCGACGGCATCGACACCGACGGCTATCTGCAGGAAAGCCTCGAAGACATCCATGCCTCGCTGGATCCCGAGCTGGAAGTCGATCTCGATGAAGTCGAGGTGGTGCTCAGACGCGTCCAGCAATTCGAGCCGGCCGGCGTCGCCGCCCGCAATCTGCGCGAATGCCTGCTGATCCAGCTGGCCCAGCTACCGGCCAATCTCCCCCTGCTCGGCGAGGCCAGGCGCCTGGTCAGTGACTATCTCGATCTGCTCGGCAGCCGCGACTATGCGCAGCTGATGCGGCGCATGAAGATCAAGGAAGACGAGCTCAAGCCCGTCATCGAACTGATCCAGACCCTGCATCCGCGCCCCGGCTCGCAGATCGAATCCGGCGAAGCCGAATACGTGGTGCCGGACGTCATCGTCCGCAAGCACAACGAGCGCTGGCTGGTGGAGCTCAATCAGGAAGCCGTGCCGCGTCTGCGGGTCAATCCCCAGTACGCCGGCTTCGTCAAGCGCGCCGACAGCAGCGCCGACAACACCTACATGCGCAACCAGCTGCAGGAAGCGCGCTGGTTCATCAAGAGCCTGCAGAGCCGCAACGAGACCCTGATGAAAGTGGCGACCCAGATCGTCGAGCACCAGCGCGGTTTTCTCGAATACGGCGAAGAGGCGATGAAGCCGCTGGTCCTGCATGACATCGCCGAGGCGGTGGGCATGCATGAGTCGACCATCTCCCGGGTGACCACCCAGAAGTTCATGCACACCCCGCGTGGCATCTACGAACTCAAGTATTTCTTCTCCAGCCACGTCAGCACCGCCGAGGGGGGCGAATGCTCCTCCACCGCGATCCGCGCGATCATCAAGAAATTGGTGGCGGCGGAAAACGCGAAAAAGCCGTTGAGTGACAGCAAGATCGCTGGTTTACTGGAATCGCAAGGTATACAAGTCGCTCGTCGCACGGTGGCTAAGTATCGGGAATCCCTGGGTATCGCTCCGTCCAGCGAACGCAAGCGTCTCATCTGACGCGTCCTGATGTGTGACCGTGCTTCGTTCGATCCTTGTCATGTCGGCGAGCAGCTTCGCCGATCGCAGCCCGGCAATAAGGAGAAGCGGTATGCAAGTCAACATCAGTGGCCATCAGCTTGAAGTGACAGAAGCCCTGCGTGACTACATCGGCGAGAAACTCGCCCGCCTCGAACGGCACTTCGACCGTATCACCAACGTCCAGGTCATCCTGGAAGTGGACAAGCTCAAGCAGAAAGCCGAAGCCACCCTGCACGTCGCCGGCGCCGCGGTGGTTGCCAATGCCGAGCACGACGACATGTATGCCGCCATCGATCTCCTGGCCGACAAGCTCGACCGCCAACTGATTAAACACAAGGAAAAATCGATCGAACGCCAGCAGGGCGTCGGCGTCCGCTGAGGTTTCGATCGCCGCTTTATGATCAGACTCGAAAACATCCTGACCCCCGGCCGCACCCAGACGGGTGCGCCGGGTGGCAGCAAAGCCGCTGTACTGGAGCGCATTGCCGAACTGGCCGCGCAGGAACTGCCCGGCCACGACGCGGCGCACATCCATGAATGCCTGATGGCGCGCGAGCGCCTGGGCTCGACCGGTTTCGGCAATGGCATTGCCATTCCCCACTGCCGCCTGGCGGGTCTGCAACAACCGCTGTGCGTGCTCTTCCACCTGCAGCAACCGGTGGACTTCGATTCCCTGGACGGCGCTCCGGTAGACCTGGTGTTCGTCCTGCTGGTCCCGGAAGCCGCCACCGAGCAGCACCTCACCCTGCTGCGCCAGATCGCCGGCATCCTTGATCGCGCCGACATCCGCGAGCGGCTGCGCAAGGCTAGGGATAGCCAGGCGCTCTATCAGATCGTCGTCGAGGCCCAGAGCGGACACTGACATGCACCTCATCATCGTGAGCGGACGTTCCGGGTCGGGCAAGAGTACGGCGCTCAACGTGCTTGAGGACAATGGCTTCTATTGCATCGACAACCTGCCGGCCAGTCTGCTGCCCGATCTGGCCCAGCATGCGCTGACCGACATGGAGCGCCCCCAGCCCAAAGTCGCCCTGTCCATCGATGCGCGCAACCTGCCCAGTCAGTTGCAACGCTTTCCCGAATTGCTCGAACAGGTGCGCAGTCGCAACATCCGCTGCGACGTCCTCTACCTGGATGCCGATGACCAGGCGCTGCTCAAGCGCTTTTCCGAGACGCGCCGCCGGCATCCGCTGTCGAACCAGGAAAGGTCCCTGGCCGAAGCTATCCATGACGAGCAGGTGCTGCTGTCGCCCATCGCCGACCTGTCCGACCTGAAGATCGACACCACCCACCTGAATCTCTATCAGCTGCGTGACATCCTCAAGTTGCGCCTGCTGAACGCGCCGGAGCCCGGTACCGCCTACCTGGTGGAATCCTTTGGCTTCAAGCGCGGGCTGCCGGTGGACGCGGACATGGTGTTCGATGTGCGCTTCCTGCCCAATCCCTACTGGAAACCGGACCTGCGCGACTTTTCCGGACTGGATGCGCCGGTACGCGACTATCTCGAGCAACAGCCCGAGGTAGAGACCCTGTACAATGACATCCGCGATTACCTGGTGAAGTGGCTGCCGCGTTTTGCCGCCAACAACAGGTCCTATGTGACCGTGGCCATTGGCTGTACCGGTGGTCACCACCGTTCGGTCTATCTGGCCGATCGCCTGGGTCGCGAACTCAAAGACCTGCTCAAGAACGTCCAGATTCGTCACCGCGATCTCTGACGCCCGTTTTGTTTCGACAAGGACAGACTCAATGCCTGCCCAACAGATCACCATCATCAACAAGCTGGGCCTGCACGCCCGTGCGGCTGCCAAGTTCGTCGGCGTGGCCGGCCGCTATCCTGCCAGCATTCGTGTCGGCCGCAGTGGCGAGCCGCCCGTGGATGGCAAGAGCATCATGGCGGTCATGATGCTGGCCGCTGGCAAGGGCACGGTGCTGCAACTGGAAACCGAGGGTGAACAGAGCGACGAGGCCATGCGCGCCCTGGTCGAGCTGATCAACAACTACTTCGACGAAGGTGAGTGATCGGCCCTCCTCCAGCATCGCCCAATAAAAAAGCCGCCCGAGGGCGGCTTTTTTATTGGGCGTCGACTCAGGCGTTCAGCGCCGCTTCGTAGCGACGGGTCACTTCCGGCCAGTTGATGACGTTGAAGAAGGCGCCGATGTACTCGGGACGGCGGTTCTGGTAGCGCAGGTAGTAGGCGTGCTCCCAGACGTCCAGGCCGAGGATCGGGGTGTTGCCGGTCATCAGCGGGCTGTCCTGGTTACCGGTGCTCTCGACCACCAGCTTCTTCTCGGGGGTGACGCTCAGCCAGGCCCAGCCACTGCCGAAGCGGGTCAGGGCAGCCTTGGTGAAGGCTTCCTTGAAGGCATCGAAGCCGCCCAGCTGGGACTCGATGGCTTCGGCCAGGGCGCCTTCGGGCTTGCCACCGGCGTTGGGGGCCATCACGGTCCAGAACAGGCTGTGGTTGGCATGGCCGCCACCGTTGTTCTGCACGGCGCCGCGCTTGTCCTGGGGCAGCTTGTCCAGCTGGCGAACCACGTCTTCGGCCGACAGGCTGGCGAACTCGGTGCCTTCCAGCGCCGCGTTCAGGTTGTTGATGTAGGTCTGGTGATGCTTGGTATGGTGGATTTCCATGGTCTGGGCATCGACGTGCGGTTCCAGCGCGTCGTAGGCGTAGGGCAGCTGAGGCAGAGTATGCGGCATGCGGATTGTCTCCATGGTGGCTTTGGTAAGGACCCATTGCCCTTGGGCGATGGGGTGTACGGCCGGTGCGCCACGGCGCACCGTCTGAAGCCTGGGCCGTCCGGTCAGCAGATTCGACCGCACGGCTATGTCCTAGTGCATTGCTAGGATACTAACGAGTAACGGGGTGGGCTGTCTCCCGTTCGACAGGATTTTCCTTTCCACGACGTCTGCGGTGACCTGCACTAGCTGCCCGCCAGGGTCATGCCATCGATCAACACCGAGCCGGTGCGCAGACTGCCGCGGCGTTCCACGTCGCTGCCCACCGCCAGGATCTGGCGGAACATGTCGCCCAGCCGCCCGGCGATGGTGACCTCCTGGACCGGAAACTGGATCTCGCCATTCTCGACCCAGAAGCCGCCCGCGCCACGGGAATAGTCGCCGGTGACCAGGTTGGTGCCCTGCCCCATCATTTCCGTGACCAGGAAGCCGGTGCCCATCTGCCGGATCAGTTCGGCCTGGTCCGCCGTGCCGTGGCTGACATGGAGGTTGTGCACGCCGCCGGCATTGGCCGTGCTCTGCATGCCCAGCTTGCGCGCGGAATAGCTGCCGAGCACATAGGAGACCAGGCGGCCATTCTCGACGAAGGGCTTGGCGTAGGTGGCCAGGCCCTCGCCGTCGAAGGCGGCACTGCCCAGGGCGCGCGGCAGGTGCGGCCGCTCGTCCAGGGTCAGCCAGTCGGGAAACACCTGCTGGCCCAGGGCGCCTTCGAGGAAGGACGACTTGCGATAGAGATTGCCGCCGGAGATGGCGGCGAGAAAGGTGCCGAACAGACCGGCCGCCATTTCCGGGGAAAACAGCACCGGGACCTTGGCGGTGGGCACCGGCCGCGCGCCCAGGCGGCTCACGGCGCGCTCGGCGGCGCGGCGGCCGATTTCCTCGGCACTCATCAACTCGCTGCCGATCCGGTTGACGTCGTAGTAGTAGTCGCGCTGCATGGCCTCGCCACTGCCGGCGATCATCACGCAGCTCAGGCTGTGGCGGGTGCTGGCATAGCCGCCGACGAAGCCGTGGCTGTTGCCGTACACCCGGCAGCCCTGGTGGGTATTGAGGGTGGTGCCGTCGGCGTTGCCGATGCGACTGTCGGCGGCATAGGCCGCCGCCTCACAGGCCAGGGCCTGCTCGATGGCCTGCTCGGGGGTGATGTCCCAGGGATGATAGAGATCGAGATCGGGCAACTCGCCGCGCGCCATCAGCTCGGCGTCGGCCAGGCCCGCACAGGGATCCTCGGAGGTGTGCTTGGCGATGGCCAGGGCCGCAGCCACGGTTTCGCGGATCGCCTCGGGACCGGTGGCGGAGGTACTGGCCGAGCCCTTGCGCTGACCGGCATAGAGGGTGATGCCAAAGCCCTGGTCGCGATTGAATTCGACCGTTTCCACCTCGCCCTTGCGGACCGAGGTGGACAGGCCCTGGTCGACCGATACGGCCACTTCACCGGCACTGGCGCCCTGGCGCCGGGCCTCGGCCAGGATGGCCTCGACCTGTTCGCGCAATTCGGGGAGCGCAGCGGGACCCACGGCGGCGTTGCGATTCATGACGTTCTCCTTACGGACGGCGCCGGCCAGGCCGGACAACCGTGCGGCAACTCGTTATGATGGCGCCCATTCTTAGCTGGACCCCATAGTTCATGGTTGATTCTTACGACGACGACGCGCCGCTGGGCGAAAAGAGCAAGACACAGGTCAAGCGCGAGCTGCATGCGCTGCAGGATCTGGGCGAACGCCTGGCCGGTCTGCCGGCCGAGCAGCTGGACCGCCTGCCGCTGACCGATCCGTTGCGCAAGGCCCTGGCCGAGGCGCCCAAGCACAAGACGCACATCGCGCGCAAAAGGCATGTCCAGTACCTGGGCAAGCTGATGCGCGACCAGGACCTGGAAGCCATCCTGGCCCTGGCCGACCAGATGGACACCTCGACGCGGCAGTACAACGAGCGCTTCCACGCCCTGGAGCGCTGGCGCGACCGCCTGATCGCCGAGGGCGACCAGGCCCTGGAAGCCTTCGTGGCGCTCTATCCGGAAACCGACCGCCAGCACCTGCGCGGCCTGGTGCGGCATGCCCAGCACGAGGCCGCGCACAACAAGCCGCCCGCGGCGGCGCGCAAGGTGTTCAAGTACATCCGCACCCTCGACGAGAGCCAGCGCGGTCTGCGCTAGGTCCCTGTCCGCGATGGCCACGACCGGCGCCCGCATCAGGCGCCGGTACCGCCCACGGTGATGGCATCGATCTTCAGGGTCGGCTGACCCACGCCCACCGGCAGTGACTGGCCGTCCTTGCCGCAGGTCCCTACCCCCGCATCCAGCGCCAGGTCGTTGCCGACCATGGACACCCGATTCATGACCTCGGGGCCGTTGCCGATCAGGGTGGCGCCCTTCACCGGGCGACCGAGCTTGCCGTTCTCGATCAGATAGGCCTCGTTGGTGGTGAAGACGAACTTGCCGCTGGTGATGTCCACCTGACCGCCGCCCAGGCTGGCGCAATAGATGCCCTTCTCCACCGAGGCGATGATCTCGGCCGGATCGCTCTGGCCGGCCAGCATGTAGGTGTTGGTCATGCGCGGCATGGGCAGGTGCGCATAGGATTCGCGGCGACCGTTGCCGGTGGGCGCCACGCCCATCAGCCGGGCGTTGAGCTTGTCCTGCATGTAGCCCTTGAGGATGCCGTTCTCGATCAGCACGTTGTAGCCGCTGGGCGTGCCCTCGTCGTCGATGGACAGGGAGCCGCGACGATCCGGCAGGGTACCGTCGTCGACGATGGTGCACAGCGAGGACGCCACCTGGCGACCGAGCTGGCCGCTGTAGTTGGAGCTGCCCTTGCGGTTGAAGTCGCCTTCCAGGCCATGGCCGACCGCCTCGTGCAGCAGCACGCCGGACCAGCCGGCCCCCAGCACCACCGGCAGGGTGCCCGCCGGGGCCGCGGTGGCTTCGAGATTGACCAGCGCCTGGCGCACCGCTTCGCGGGCATAGCCCAGGGCGCGGTCGTCACGCTGGAAATAGCGGTAGTCGCAGCGACCGCCGCCGCCGCTGTTGCCGCGCTCGCGGCGGCCGTTCTGCTCGACGATGACACTGACGCCCAGGCGGACCAGCGGGCGTACGTCGGCAGCGAGGGTGCCGTCGACCGCGGCCACCAGGGTGCGCTCCCAGACCCCGGCCAGGCTGATGGTGACCTGCTGGATGCGCGGATCCAGGGCGCGGGTCGCCTCGTCCAGCTGCTTCAGGAAGGTGACCTTGGTGGCGCGATCCAGCACTTCGAGGGGATTGTCCTGGCCATAGAGCCGCTGCGCCGGCTCTACCGCGCGAAACGCCTGGACCTGGCCTTCGGCACCGCTGCGGGAGATGGAACGCGCGGCCTGGGCGGCCAGATCCAGGGCCTCGCCGGTAATGGCGTTGCTGTAGGCGAAACCGGTCTTCTCGCCGGACAGCGCCCGCACCCCGACGCCCTGGTCGAGGTGGAAGCCGCCTTCCTTGACGATGCCGTCTTCCAGCAGCCAGGACTCGGAGACGATGCTCTGGAAATACAGGTCGGCGGCGTCGATGCCGGGTCCGGCCAGACGCTGCAGCACGGGTTGCAGATCGTCCACCGCGAGTCCGCCGGGGCCCAGCAGGGCCGAGCCGACGCTATTCAGGTAATCACTCATGGAAACTCCAGACGACGCCACCAGGGGCGTCGGAACGATGAAAGGGTCGCGACCTGGCCTCTAGCCTACTCGCGGAAGTCTCGGGGCCCTGATGCAAAAGACCAATGGCCGTCATTGCCGTTCGGCCAGGCGCGCCGGCAGGAAGCGGCGGTGCTGGGTGACGGGCATTCGCTGGCGCAATTGGGCCTGGCGCTCGGCATCGCGCTCGATGAGCAGCACGGCCTCGCCACTGGCCTGGACGGCAAGCACCTCGCCCCAGGGATCCACGGCCATGGCGTGGCCCCAAGTCGTGCGGCCATTGGCGTGGACACCGCCCTGGGCAGCGCCCAGCAGGTAGCTGTGGGTCTCCACCGCCCGGGCGCGCAGCAGCAGCTCCCAATGGGCCTGGCCGGTGGGCACGGTAAAGGCCGAGGGGGCACTGATCAGCTCCGCACCGGCAGCGCGCAGGGCGCTGTAGAGTTCGGGAAAGCGCAGGTCGTAGCAGACGGTCAGGCCCAGGCGGCCGACCGGGGTATCCACCACCGTGAGGGTCTCACCGGCGGCATAGTGGTCGGATTCCCGATAGCTGCCCTGGCTGTCGCTGACGTCGGCATCGAAGAGGTGCAGCTTGTCATAGCGGGCGACGCGGCGACCTTGGTCGTCGAACAGCAGCGAACAGGCACACGGCTTGCCCTCGGTGGCACCGTCGGGCAGCAGCGGCAGGGTACCGGCGAGCAACCAGAGCCCCAGTTCGCGCGCCCGACTGGAGAGCCAGGGCAGGATCTCGCCCTGCCCCAGCGCCTCGGCCCGCGCCAGTTCGGCAGGGGCTGGATGGCCAATGGCGACGAAGTTTTCCGGCAGCACCGCCAGGCGCGCGCCCGCTCCGGCAGCGCGTTCGAGCAGTCGCTCGGCGGCGCGCAGATTGGCCGCCACCGCGGGGCCGCTGACCATCTGCAGGATGGCTATGGACATGCAGGCACTCCAGAAGGGAGCGTCCATCCTAAGCAGCGGTGCGGCCGCAGGGCAATGCTCAATCGCGCTTGCCCGTGGTCATGGTCGGATTCTGCCAGGGGCCTTCGATGTGGTAGTTGATGCTGGCCATGCGCGTGATGCGATCGCCGATCAGTCGATCGACGATGAACAGCGCGCCACCGATGGCCGGTGCCCCGGCGATCAGCGCGGCCAGCGGCAGGGAGTTGCTGACCGGCAGCCCCACCTTGAGGTTGGCATCGACCCGGTTGCTGGCCATGTCCAGCAGGCCCTGCAGACTCATCTCGGCACCCGGCCCGCTGAGGCTGATGGGCTTGCGGGTGCGGAAGGCCCCCTGCTGGGCGTCGAGCACCCCGGTGATGCTGTCGTAGCTCAGGCCCTTGCCGAACAGATCGGAGAAATCCAGCCGCAGGCGGCGGCGGATGGATTCGAAATTGAGCAGACCGAAGATACGCAGCGCCGAGGCCGTGCCTTCCACCTGGCGCAACTGGCCGTCATTGAAGCGGGCATCGAGGCTGCCATTGAGGCGGGCCAGGGCGACATAGGCTGGCGAGCCGGGCCAGTCGACCCGGGCATCCAGGCGGAAATCGCGACTGGTGACGCTGGAGGCGAAATTCCAGCCCAGCAGGATATCGGCGATATTGCCGCCGGCGAGGCGGCCCTGGTAGTAGCTGTGGGTTGCACCTGGCGCGCCTTCCCAGCGCAGCGCGCCCTGCACCTTGAGGCCCCGCAGGTCGAGATCCAGGGCGTTGAAATTGGCGCCTGAGGGCGAAGGCCTGAGCTGCAGGCGCTGGGCACCCACCAGACGGCCGCCCAGCTCCAGGCGATCGATGACCAGATTCAGCGCCGGCAGGCTGCGCGGATCGACGTCGGCCAGCGGATCGGGGCGCGGCGCCTCGCTTTCCACCGAGGGGTCCGCCGGCGTCTGGGGGATGCGCAGGTGCTGCAGGTTGATGTCGATCGGCTGGCCGGTCTGGCGCGGGATGCGCACCTGGCCGGCGATGGTCTGGCTGGCCAGGCCGAGTTGCCAGGCGCTGCCCTGGGGTTCATAGGTGAGGCGCAGGTTGTCGATCTGTTGCCCGAAGGCCAGGAAGCGCCCGAAGCTGAGATCGCCCCGCCCGAGGCTGGAGACGTCCAGGGTGTTGCCACCGCCCTGCCCTGCACTGCCGCCGCTCCCCGCCTTGCCATAGCGCTGGTAGATGTCCTGCCAGGCGGCCAGGTCGAATTCCGCCAGTTGCCCGCGCAGGTCGTAGCCGGCGGCGGTGGGCAGATTGGCGGTGCCGCCGCCCAGCACGATCTCGCCGCGGCCCTTGGCGATGGCCTTGGGATCGAGCAGCAGCACGGCATCGGCGAGGCCCTTGTAGGTCGCCTCCACCCGCCGCTCGCCGTCGTTGAGCGCCAGGCTGAAGAAGCCGTCACGTGCCTCGTCGGCATTCTTGCCGAAGGGCGCCGGCAGATCGATGGCCACCCCGCGCAGATCCGAGGTAACCGCCAGTTCGCTGTGCTCGGCCAGGGTCAGGCCGAGGCGATAGCCGAGCAGGCCACGCGCCGGGATGGGTCGTCCTTCGCTGCCCAGCCAGCGCGCCAGCTGGTCGACGTCGACCCGGCCGTCCACCACCAGCCGGGTGCGCGGATCGTCGGGTTTGCCCTCGGCCAGCGCCTGACCGCGAATGGGCTGGTCGAAGACCCGCGCCTGGATGTCGGGGGCACTGAGGCCGCTGCGGGTGTCGTAGCGGAAGGTGCCGCGCAGCTCGGTGAGGGTCAGCGGGGGATCGGCCAGTTCCAGGCGCGCCTTGTCCGGCGTCAGCTCGACCACCACCACCGGTGGCTGCCCCTTGGCCAGGGGGATGTCCAGGTTCAGGCTGCTGTTGGCGAGCGCGCCCTCGCCCTTCCAGCCGGCAAAGACCTTGGCGGTCGGCAGCGGCGTTTCCTGGAGGATCTTCAGTCCATCGCGCACACTGCTGTCGAGTCGCGCGCTGAGCCGCAGGTGCGGCGCGCTGCCATCGTGCAGCAGCGGGATGCGCGCCTCGACGTCCCTGACCCGGGTGTCGAGGATGCGTCCTTCGGGGACCTGCACCTTGACCCCATCGCTTTCGATGAAGACATCGCCGCGCGCCTCGCGCAGGGCGGGCCAGCCAGGCTGATAGGCCAACTGGGCGTCGTGCACCCGGAAGAACAGACTCATGGTGCGCGAGTGCGCCGGCGAGCCGTGGCGCAGCGATCCCTGGTACTGGTAGATACCCTCGTCGATGCGACCGCCGACGATGGCGGTGCTCAGCCACTGGGCCAGCTCCGGGCTGAAATCCGTGGCCGGCAGTTTGGTCGGCAGGTACTTGCGGGTGTAGCTGGCGTCGCCATCCTTGAGGCCGACGCGCAGGTCCATGTAGCTGTCCACCTCGGGATGCAAGCCGAGCTGGATATGCATGTCGCCACTGGCAGCGCCTTCCGGGCCGGTGACCTGCATCAGGGCACTGCCCAGGGTGAAGCGCTGGTCGTCGAGACTCCAGGTCAGCCGCGCCCTGGCGGTGCGATAGCGCCAGGGTTCGGGAAAGAGATCGCTCAGGTGCAGCATGAAGTCGGTGGTATCCAGACGCAATTCGCCACCGCCCAGGCTACCGCTCAGGCTGCCGGTGACGCCCTCGGCGGCCGGGGCACCGTGATAGGCGGCAAAGCCCACGCGATCCAGGTTGGCTGCATAGGAAAGGCGCTCGCGCAGCGGCTTCTGCGGATAGAAGTCGGCATTGAGGTTGCGCAGCTGGCCATGGGGCGCCAGGGCCTGGAGCGCCTGGGCAACCGGTGCCGGCAGGGGCGCCAGGTCCCGCGCCAGCCTGGCGGCCTGCCTGAGATCCAGCTGGTCGCCGCGCACCTGCAGGTGCTGGGCGGTGCTGTCATAGCCCAGGCCATAGCGGGCCTCCAGCGGCTTGCCGTCGAGCTGGGCCTTGAACGCCAGGGCCCCACGGTACTGGCTGGCGTCGCCGGCCTGCTGGTCGGCGTCCAGGGTCAGGGCCTGCAGGCGCACCGGCGGATGATCGGCGTAGGCGAGCGTCAATTCATCCGCCTTCAGCCGCAGGTGGGAGCGCTCCAGTCGACCTTCGGCCCAGGCGAACCAGAGCTCGCCTGCCGCCTGGACACGCCGCAGTTGCCACTGCCGGGTCAGGGCCGCCGGCACCCAGCGGGACCAATCGCTGGCGGGCAGGCTGAGATAGCCTTCGACGGTGCTGGCACGCCAGTCTTCGGGACGCGGCATGGCGGTGAAGTGCGCCGCTACCGTGCCACCGTCGGGCAGCCGGAAACGGGTCGCCAGTTCCAAGGCGCCACTGAGCTGCCGGGACAGACTGGCCTCGGCGTACCTCAGGGTCACCGGCGAACCCTGCTGGGGAATCAGGCTGAGCTGGCTGTCCAGCAGACTGGCATGCCCCAGACGCGCCAGGCCATCGAGCAGCGGACCCGGATCGAAGGGCTTGGCATCCGGCGCTCGCGGCGGCAGGCCGCGCAATTGCCAGTGCCCCTGGGCGTCCTCCTGCAGGACCAGATGGACGCCATCAACCTGCACGGACTTGAGTCGCAGTTGGCGATGCCAGAGGCTGCCGAAGACATCCGGCACCACCTGGAGATGATCCAGCTGCACCATGCCCTCGCCGCGTCCCAGGGACAGATCGCGCAGGATCAGCACCGGATTCCAGCGGGCCCAGCGTCCTTCGAGTCGGCCCAGGCGCACCGGCTCGCCGAGCGCCGCCGCAGCGCGCGACTCGACTTCGTTGCGGTATTCGCCGACCCAGGGCATGAGCAACCGCCCCAGGCCGAGGTAGAGCGTCAACAGGACGAGCACCAGCAGCGCCAGACCCAGCGCGCCGCGTTTGAGCAGGGATATCAAGACCCGGACCTAGAGCAGCACGACATCGTACTGCTCCTGGGAATACATGGTCTCGACCTGGAATTTGACGGTGCGGCCGATAAAGGCCTCGAGATCGGCGACGTTGCCCGATTCCTCGTCCAGCAGCCGATCCACCACCTTCTGGTTGGCCAGCACCAGGTAGGAATTGGCCTGGTAGGCCCGCGCCTCGCGCAGGATCTCGCGGAAGATCTCGTAGCAGATGGTCTCGGCGGTGCGCAGGATGCCGCGCCCCTGGCAGTTGGCGCAGGGCTCGCAGAGCACCTGGGACAGGCTCTCGCGGGTGCGCTTGCGGGTCATCTGCAAGAGGCCCAGTTCGGTGATGCCGATGATGTTGGTCTTGGCATGGTCGCGTTCGAGCTGCTTTTCCAGGGTACGGATCACCTGGCGCTGGTGCTCTTCGTCTTCCATGTCGATGAAGTCGATGATGATGATGCCGCCGAGATTGCGCAGCCGCAGCTGGCGGGCGATGGCGGTGGCCGCCTCCAGGTTGGTCTTGAAGATGGTCTCTTCCAGATTGCGATGGCCGACGAAGGCGCCGGTGTTGACGTCGATGGTGGTCATGGCCTCGGTGGGGTCGATCACCAGATAGCCACCGGACTTGAGCAGCACCTTGCGCTCCAGGGCCTTCTGGATCTCGTCTTCCACGCCATAGAGGTCGAAGATCGGCCGCTCGCCCGGATAGTGCTCCAGCCGCGTCGCCACCTCAGGCATCAGCTCCTCGACGAACTGGCCGATGCGCTGGAAATTCTCGCGACTGTCGACGCGGATCTTTTCCGTGCGCGGCCCGACCAGATCGCGCAGGGCGCGCAGGGCCAGGGTCAGGTCTTCGTAGATGGGCACCGGCGTCGGTCCCTGGAGGTTGCCGGAAATCTGCTGCCAGAGCCGTCGCAGGTAGCGGATGTCGGCGAGGATGTCTTCTTCGCGCGCCGCCTCGGCGGCGGTGCGCAGGATGAAGCCGCCCTCGTGCTCGATGCCCTCGCTCTCCACGCAGCGCGCCATGATCGCCTTGAGCCGCTCGCGCTCGGCTTCGTCCTCGATCTTCAGCGAGATGCCGACGTGGGAGGTACGCGGCATGTAGACCAGGTAGCGCGAGGGAATCGACAGGTGGGTGGTGAGGCGGGCGCCCTTGGTGCCTATGGGATCCTTGGTGACCTGCACCACCAGCGTCTGGCCCTCGCGTACCAGGGCGTTGATGCTTTCCACCGCCGCACCCTCGCGCTGGGAGATCTCGGCGGCATGGATGAAGGCCGCCCGCGCCAGGCCGATGTCGATGAAGGCCGCCTGCATGCCCGGCAGCACCCGCACCACCCGCCCGCGATAGATGTTGCCGACGATGCCGCGTCTCAGGGTGCGCTCGACGTGCACCTCCTGCAGCACACCGTTTTCCACGACGGCGACACGGGACTCCATGGGAGTGATGTTGATGAGGATCTCTTCGCTCATGGAGGACTCTTGGACAACGTGGAAGGGCAGAAAGGGGACCGTGGCGCCAGGCGCCTCAGCACGGGATATTCGGCCGTCAGACAGACCGCCAACAAGGGATGGCGAAAGCGCTCAGCAGTTCCGCGGTCTCGCACAGCGGCAGCCCTACCACGGCGCTGTAACTACCCGTCAGGCCGCGCACGAAGACCGCGCCGGCGCCCTGGATGGCGTAGCTGCCGGCCTTGTCGGCCGGCTCGCCGGTGTCCCAGTAGCGTTCGGCCTCGCCGGGCGCCAGGGGGCGGAATTCCACCTCGGCGGACACCACGCGACTGAGGCAGCGCTCGCCATCGACGACGGCGACGCCGGTCACCACCCGGTGCCGGCGTCCGCTGAGGGCGGCGAGCATGGCCAGGGCGTCGGCGCGATCCCGGGGTTTGCCGAGCAGCTGGTCATCGAGCACCACACAGGTATCGGCGCCCAGCACGCAGCCGGCGGAGGCACTGCCCAGCACCTGTCGGCCCATGGCTGCCTTGGCCCGCGCCAGGCGTTCGACATAGGCGTCCGCCGCCTCCCCCGGATGCGGGGTTTCGTCCACCGTTGCGACGACCTTCTGGAAGGCCACGCCGATCTGTTCGAGTAGTTCGGCGCGGCGGGGCGAAGCGGAGGCGAGGTAGAGCTGGGACATCGACAACAACCAGACGGCGGGGGGATGACGGGAGAATGCCAGCCTGTTGCAGGTGAAACCAGCTTAGTTGACGCCGAATCTGAGGCGCAGCCCGCGGAGCAGCAGGTAGATCCACGGCCAGAGCAGCGCGCTGACCAGCGAGGGGGTGAGAAACACCAGGGTCGGTGGCCGGCTGCCGGCCAGGGCGTTGAGCCACAGCGCCAGCAATTGGGCGATGCCGTAGACCACCAGCAGCACGAAGCTCTGCTGCCAGATGGGAAAGGCCCGCAGTCGCTGCGCCAGGGAGCGCACCAGAAAGACCACCAGGCTCAGCACCAGGGCGGTCTGGCCCAGCAGGTTGCCGTAGAGCACGTCTTCGGCGATGCCCATCGTCCAGGCGGTGAACAGGCCGACACGGTGCGGCAGGGTCAGGGTCCAGAAGGTCAGCAGCATCGCCAGCCACAGCGGCCGGCCGATCTCCATGAACTCGGGCATGGGCACGACGGACAGCAGCAACCCGACCAACAGGGTGAGCCAGATCACCCACCCGTTGTGGCCGATGCGCAAAGCCATCAACGATCACCCTCGTCCGGCAGTTCCGGCGCGGGTTGCTGGACCCGGCGCTGTGATTGAGCGGCGTTAGCGGCCGGATGGCTCGGCGTGGCGGTCGCGCCCTGCGCCGGCGGCTTGGCCGGTGTCGCCGGATGCGCCGCGCTGCCGCTCGCGTTCGCGGGTGGCTTGGTCGGCGTGGCGGGATGGGCCGAGCTGCTGCCCTGGCCCGCGGGCGGCTTGGCCGGCGTCGCGCTGCGACTACCGGTGCCGGTGCCGGGCGCCGGCGTGACATTGGCGGCCGCCGGCTGCGCAGCCGAGGCGCCGGCCGGCGGCGGATTCGCCGGCGCGGCCGGGCGCTGGGCCGCGTGGCGATCGGCGGCCTCCTGGGCCTCGGCGGCGTCGTTGGCGCGCTGCTCGGGTGTGCGGGTATCGCTGAACACCAGCAGCATGTAACGACTGCGATTGAGCTTGGCGGTGGGAATGGCGCGCACCACGGCGAAGGGTTGCCCCGAGTCGTGGATCACCTTGGAGACGGTGGCCACCGGATAGCCCGCCGGGAAGCGCTGGCCCAGGCCGGAACTCACCAGCAGGTCGCCTTCCTTGATGTCGGCGGTGTCGGCCACATAGCGCAGTTCCAGCCGCTCGGGATTGCCGGTGCCGACGGCGATGGCGCGCAGGCCGTTGCGATTGACCTGCACCGGAATGCTGTGGGTCACGTCGGTGAGCAGCAGCACCCGCGCCGAATAGGGCATCACCTCCACCACCTGGCCCATCAGGCCGCTGGCGTCGAGCACCGGCTGGCCGACGAAGACGCCGTCCTTCGCGCCCTTGTCGATGATGATGCGATGGGTATAGGGATTGGGGTCGACGCCGATCAGTTCGCCGACCAGTACCTTGTCGTCCACCAAAGCGGCGGAATTGAGCAGCTCGCGCAGGCGCACGTTCTGCTCGGTGAGGGCGGCGAGTTTCTGCAGGCGGCGCTGCAGCAGCAGTTGCTCGGCCTTGAGCCGCTCGTTTTCCGCCATCAGTTCGGTGCGGCTGGAAAACTGGTCGCTGACGCCTTCCCAGGCACGCAGGGGAAAGCCCGCCACCTCATAGAGGGGCGAGAGGACCAGCGCCAGTTCGCTGCGTACCGGTTTCAGGTAGTCGAAGCGCGCGTCGGTGACCATGACACCCACCGAAAGGGCGGCCAGGATCAGCAGACGAATGCCCAGCGCCGGGCTTTTGCTGAAAATCGGCTTGATGGTGAGTTCCTCGCAGAACGCGCCCGGCGCTCCGGCCGCCAGGGGCGGCCAGAGCGGGGCCTGTAGCCTGGAACTGCCTTATTCGGTGGA
Source organism: Pseudomonas sp. SORGH_AS_0199 (assembly GCF_031453735.1). Classification (NCBI taxonomy): domain Bacteria; kingdom Pseudomonadati; phylum Pseudomonadota; class Gammaproteobacteria; order Pseudomonadales; family Pseudomonadaceae; genus Pseudomonas; species Pseudomonas sp. SORGH_AS_0199. Next base: position 1,925,007 of record NZ_JAVJAE010000001.1, on the reverse strand, counting down.
CAGCAGGTCCATGGCGTGGCGATCCATCATGTCCAGCGCCTTGCCGCCGCCACGGGCCACGCAGGTCAGCGGGTCTTCGGCGACGATCACCGGCAGGCCGGTTTCCAGCGACAGCAGCTTGTCCAGGTCGCGCAGCAGGGCGCCACCACCGGTCAGCACCAGGCCACGCTCGGCGATGTCGGAGGCCAGCTCCGGCGGCGACTGCTCCAGGCAGCTCTTGACCGCCTGGACGATGGTCGCCAGGGATTCCTGCATGGCTTCGAGCACCTCGGTGGAATTGAGGGTGAAGCTGCGCGGTACGCCTTCGGCCAGGTTGCGGCCACGGACGTCGATCTCGCGGACCTCGCCGCCCGGGTAGGCGGTACCGATTTCCTGCTTGATGCGCTCGGCGGTGGATTCGCCGATCAGGCTGCCGTAGTTGCGACGCACGTAGGTGACGATGGCTTCGTCGAAGCGATCGCCGCCGACGCGGACGGATTCGGCATAGACCACGCCGTTCAGCGAGATCAGGGCGATCTCGGTGGTGCCACCGCCGATGTCGACGACCATGGAGCCATGGGCTTCCTCGACCGGCAGACCGGCGCCAATGGCCGCGGCCATCGGCTCCTCGATCAGGAATACCTCACGGGCACCGGCGCCCAGCGCGGATTCGCGAATGGCGCGGCGCTCGACCTGGGTCGACTTGCAGGGCACGCAGATCAGCACCCGCGGACTGGGCTGCAGGAAGCTGTTCTCGTGCACCTTGTTGATGAAGTATTGCAACATCTTTTCGCAGACGCTGAAGTCGGCGATGACGCCGTCCTTCATCGGGCGGATGGCGGCAATGTTGCCCGGCGTCCGACCGAGCATGCGCTTGGCGTCGGTACCGACGGCGACGACGCTCTTCTGGTTGCCATGGGTACGGATGGCGACGACCGACGGCTCGTTGAGCACGATGCCACGCTCGCGGACATAAATCAGGGTGTTGGCGGTTCCCAGGTCGATCGACAGATCGCTGGAGAACATGCCACGCAATTTCTTGAACATGAGGTGACCCTAGGCGGTGACAAGCAGGCACGCGACAGGACAAACGTGCGGGTAAAAAAGTGCGGCAGACTCTAACAATCGCAGGGATTTAGGGCAAGGCGCCGATATGCTAGATTGAGAGCTTTTCCGGGCCGTTAAGCCCCTGTTCAACGCGGCGCCCGACCCGCCCAGCCCGTCTCCAGCATACGCGGCCGCCAACCGGGTCACGCCGCCTTCCTGCTTGGAGAAGCCGATGGCGCTCGAACGCACCGACGTCGAAAAGATTGCTCACCTGGCCCGCCTGGGTCTCGATGAAGCGGATCTCGCCGCTACCACCGCCACCCTCAACGACATCCTCGGCCTCGTCGACCAGATGCAGGCCGTGGATACCACGGGTATTGCCCCCCTCGCCCACCCGCTGGAAGCCACCCAGCGCCTGCGACCCGACCAGGCCACCGAAGGCGACCGGCGCGAGGCCTACCAGGCCATCGCCCCGGCCGTGGAAGCCGGCCTGTACCTGGTTCCCAAGGTGATCGAGTGAGACACGACATGCATCAGCTGACCCTGACCGAAATCGCTGCCGCCCTGGCCGCCAAGGATTTTTCCGCCGAGGAGCTGACCCGCAGCCTGCTGCAGCGGATCGAGCAGCTCGACCCGCGGCTCAACAGCTTCATCACCGTGACCACCGACCAGGCGCTGGCCCAGGCGCGGGCTGCCGACGCGCGGCGCGCCGCCGGCGAAAACGGCGCCCTGCTCGGTGCACCTCTCGCCCACAAGGATCTGTTCTGCACCCAGGGGGTGCTGACCAGCTGCGGCTCGAAGATCCTCACCGGCTTCAAGGCGCCCTATGACGCCACCGTGGTCGAGCGACTGGCCGCGGCGGGCGCCGTCTCCCTCGGCAAGCTGAACATGGACGAATTCGCCATGGGTTCGGCCAACGAGTCCAGCCACTACGGTCCGGTGAAGAATCCCTGGGACGTCACCCGGGTACCGGGCGGCTCTTCCGGTGGCTCCGCCGCGGCCGTGGCCGCGCGCCTGCTGCCGGCCGCCACCGGCACCGACACCGGTGGCTCGATTCGCCAGCCGGCGGCCCTGACCAACCTCACCGGGATCAAGCCCACCTACGGCCGCGTCTCGCGCTGGGGCATGATCGCCTACGCCTCCAGCCTCGATCAGGGCGGCCCGCTGGCGCGCACTGCCGAGGATTGCGCCCTGCTGCTGCAGGCCATGGCCGGTTTCGACCCCAAGGACTCCACCAGCGTCGACCAGCCGGTGGACGACTACCAGGCGGCCCTGCAGCAGCCGCTGAGCGGCCTGCGCATCGGTCTGCCGCGGGAATACTTCGGTGCCGGCCTGGACGCCCGCATCGGCGAGAAGGTGCTGGCCGTGGTCGAGGCGCTCAAGAAGCTCGGCGCCACCGTCAAGGACATCTCGCTGCCCACCCTGCAGCACGCGATTCCGGCCTACTACGTCATCGCCCCGGCCGAAGCCAGTTCCAACCTGTCACGCTTCGACGGCGTGCGCTTCGGCTATCGCTGCGAGAATCCGGTCAATCTGGAAGATCTCTACAAGAGATCCCGTGGCGAAGGCTTCGGCGCCGAGGTGAAGCGCCGCATCATGGTCGGTACCTATGCCCTGTCGGCCGGTTATTACGACGCCTACTACCTCAAGGCCCAGCGCATCCGCCGGCTGATCAAGAACGACTTCGTCGCGGCCTTCGCCGAGGTCGACGTCATCCTCGGCCCGACCACGCCGAACCTGGCCTGGAAACTCGGCGAGAAGAGCAACGACCCGGTCTCCGCCTATCTCGAAGACCTCTACACCATCGCCGCCAACCTCGCCGGCATTCCCGGCCTGTCGATGCCGGCCGGCTTCGTCGACGGCCTGCCGGTGGGCGTGCAACTGCTCGGCAACTATTTCCAGGAAGGCCGTCTGCTCAACGTCGCCCACCAGTACCAGCAGGTCAGCGACTGGCATCGCCAGGCGCCGAGCGGCTTCTGAGGAAGGATAGAGACATGCAATGGGAAACCGTGATCGGGCTTGAGATCCACGCTCAGCTCAGCACTCAATCGAAGATTTTCTCCGGCAGCGCCACCAGCTTCGGCGCCGAGCCCAACGCCCACGCCAGCCTGGTCGACCTCGGCATGCCCGGCACCCTGCCGGTGCTCAACGCCGAGGCCGTGCGCATGGCCTGCAAGTTCGGCCTGGCCATCGATGCCGAGATCGCCGAGCGCAACGTCTTCGCGCGCAAGAACTACTTCTACCCGGACCTGCCCAAGGGCTACCAGACCAGCCAGATGGATCATCCCATCGTCGGCAAGGGGCACCTGGACATCACCCTGGAAGACGGCACCGTCAAGCGCATCGGCATCACCCGCGCGCACCTGGAAGAAGACGCCGGCAAGAGCCTGCACGAAGACTTCCACGGCATGAGTGGCATCGACCTGAATCGCGCCGGCACGCCGCTGCTGGAGATCGTCTCCGAGCCGGACATCCGCAGCGCCAAGGAAGCCGTGGCCTACGTCAAGGCCATCCATGCCCTGGTGCGCTACCTGGGCATCTGCGACGGCAACATGGCCGAGGGCTCGCTGCGTTGCGACTGCAACGTCTCGGTGCGCCCCAAGGGCCAGGAGGCCTTCGGTACCCGCGCCGAGATCAAGAACGTCAACTCCTTCCGCTTCATCGAGAAGGCCATCAACCACGAGGTTCAGCGCCAGATCGAACTCCTCGAGGACGGCGGCAAGGTGGTGCAGGAAACCCGCCTGTACGATCCCAACAAGGACGAGACCCGCTCCATGCGGAGCAAGGAAGAAGCCAACGACTACCGCTACTTCCCCTGCCCCGACCTCTTGCCGGTGGTGATCGAGCCGGCCTTCCTGGCCGAGGTGCGCAGTCAGTTGCCCGAGCTGCCGACCGAGAAGCGCGATCGCTTCCAGAGCGAGTACGGCCTGTCGGTCTATGACGCCAGCGTGCTGTCCGCCAGCCGCGAACTGGCCGACTACTTCGAGGAAGTCCAGCAGGTCAGCGGTGATGCCAAGCTGGCGGCCAACTGGGTGATGGGCGAATTGTCGAGCCTGCTCAACAAGCAGGACCTGGACATCGCCCAGGCGCCGGTGAGCGCGGCCCAGCTGGGCGGCCTGATCCTGCGCATCAAGGACGACACCATCTCCGGCAAGATCGCCAAGATGGTGTTCGAGGCGCTGGCCGCCGGCGAAGGCGCGAGCGCCGATGCCATCATCGAAGCCAAGGGTCTCAAGCAGGTCACCGACAGCGGTGCCATCGAGGCGATGCTGGACGAGGTCCTGGCGGCCAATGCCGCCCAGGTCGAGCAATACCGCGCCAGCGACGAAGCCAAGCGCGGCAAGATGTTCGGCTTCTTTGTCGGCCAGGCGATGAAGGCCTCCAAGGGCAAGGCCAACCCCGGCCAGGTCAACCAGCTGCTCAAGCAGAAACTGGAAGGCTGACGGCAGTCGTACGGGGTTACGGACCGGGGCTGACAGCCTCGGTGCGAGCCCTTAAGCTGCTGCCGGTCGTTTTGCCAGGAGGCATCGAGATGCATAGGATCCACCGTGCCGGACTGCTGTCGCTGGTCCTGCTGTTCGCCGGGTGCGCCAGTCAGGAAAGCTTCCCGCCCACGCTGTCCCCTACCGCTGCCCATGACTATCAGGACACCGGCATGGCGTCCTTCTACTCCAAGTGGCACGCCGGTCGCCGTACCGCCAGCGGTGAAAAATACGACCCTGGCGCCCTGACCGCCGCCCACCGCACCCTGCCCTTCGGCACCCGCGTGCAGGTCACCAACCTGGCCAACGGCCGCAGCGTGGTGGTGCGCATCAACGATCGCGGCCCGACGGTTCGTCGACGCCTGATCGACCTGTCGCGCAGCGCGGCCGATCGGCTCGACATGGTGGCCGACGGCACCTCCCGGGTCAGCATCCGCAGCCTGGACTGATAGGGGCGCTAGCCCTGACAGGCCGGGGTATAGGCCCACAGCATCCGCGGCGGTGCCGCAGCGAGCTGGCGGGCGATGGACGCATAGCGCGGATCGAGCAGACTGGCCGACCAGTACAGGTTTCTGGCACCCCGGGGCTGCCAGGTGCCTGCATAGCCGGGTAGCCCGGCCTGGGCACGCTGCACATCGAAGCGTACCGTCGTATTGCGGAACTCCTCGTGGATGCGCTGGCCCTGCGCATAGGGCAGCAGCCAGTCGAGCGCCCTGGCCAGGGTCTGGCCTTCAGCGCCTGGCAGGTGCAACCAGTCCTCGCCGCGCCCCTGGGCCACCGCCGCCGCCAGCACCAGGGGTTCGAGGTCGTAGACGACATAGTGCAGGGCATCGCGCTCGCCGAAGTCCAGCACCTCGCCATCGGGCTTGAGATTGACCGACAGCTGCGCCACGAAGGCCGCCCGCGCCTGGGCGAACAGCGCCGGATCGTCCAGCGCGCCAGCAGCCAGGGTCGCCAGCTTGATCCTGTGACTCTGCCAGTTGTTGCTCCAGACCCCGTGGGTGTCCCCCCGATGCGCCGCCATCTGCTGCAGATAACCCTCGGCCAGGGTCTTGATGAAGGCGCGGGAACGCCGGGCCGTCGCGGCGGGCAGGTCTGCCGCGGTCAGCTGATAGGCGACGATGAGATTGCTCAGATTGGTCTCGTCGATGGGCTGGAAGCTGGGCCGATACCCTGGCAGCCAGGCATCGAGATAGCTGGCCAGGCGCGCCAGGGCCGCGGCATCGCGACTGTCCCGCCAGGCCAGCGCCAGATCGAGCATGTAGCCGAAATCCCGTACCGCCGCGGCGGACTGGTCGTGGATGCCGGTATGCGGCAGGGTGCCTGCGGTATGGATGACCGGCAGCGCCTGGGGCCCGGCCGCGGGAGGATGACTGACCGCCTGCGCCAGCGCCGCGGCCGAGGGCGGTCTTGCCGCCAGGCAGGTCGTGTGTCCGGGGGCTGCAGCCAGGGCGAGATACAGCAGGGCGGCGCTCATGGCGGGGACCTCCAAGCGAAGCGTTGCTCAGGAAAGGGCTGGAGCGCCACCCTGCCCGGCTTCACGCTCAGGCGCGCTGGTCTGCTCAGACTCGCACCCGGTCCTTAGCGATAGCTTAAGCCGATCGCCTTTCGCCGCGTGCTGCCGAAGGTCTGCCAACCCCGGCGAGCGGGCAAAAAAAAGCCCGCGACCAAGCGACTGGCCGCGGGTTGTGCAACGGGAGGAGAGATGCCGGAGCACCTCCCGGGTAGCAGACCTTACTGCGGACCGAGCTTGTCCATCAGCGCGGCCAGCTGCTCGTATTCGTCCCGCTTGAGATCGGTCAGCGGGGTCCGCACGGGACCGGCGTCGTAGCCGGCGATCTTGGCGCCCGCCTTGACGATGCTGACGGCGTAGCCGGCGCAACGGTTGCGGATTTCCAGGTACGGCAGGAAGAAGTCGTCGATCAGCTTGCCGACCGCCTCGTGATCGTCACGGGCGATGGCCTCGTAGAATTGCACGGCGGTCTTGGGCACGAAGTTGAACACGGCCGAGGAATAGACCGGTACGCCCAGCGCCTTGTAGGCGGCGGCATAGACTTCGGCGGTGGGCAGGCCGCCCAGGTAGCTGAAGCGATCGCCCAGGCGACGGCGGATGGCGACCATCAGCTCGATGTCACCCAGGCCGTCCTTGTAGCCGATCAGATTCGGGCAGCGCTCGGCCAGTTGCTCCAGGTGATGGGGCTGCAGGCGGCAGACGTTGCGGTTGTAGACCACCACGCCGATCTTGACCGACTTGCAGACGGCTTCGACATGGGCGGCCACGCCGTCCTGGCTGGCTTCGGTCAGGTAGTGCGGCAGCAGCAGCAGGCCCTTGGCGCCCAGCCGTTCGGCTTCCTGGGCATAGGCGATGGCCTGGCGGGTGGAGCCACCGACACCGGCGAGGATCGGCACGCTGCCCTGGCAGGTGTCCACCGCGGTCTTGATGACGCCGCTGTATTCGCTGGCTTCCAGCGAGAAGAATTCACCGGTGCCGCCGGCGGCGAACAGCGCGGTCGCGCCATAGGGAGCTAGCCACTCCAGGCGCTTGGCATAGGTGTCGGGGCGGAAGTCGCCGTTGGCATCGAAGTCGGTCAGCGGGAAGGACAGCAGACCGGAAGAGAGGACGTGTTTGAGTTCTTGTGGAGTCATCTTGAGTGCCTCGGCATAGGTTGGACTGAGGTGCGGCAGGTCCGCTACCTGTTGTAAGTCATCGTACAACCTCTTTTATGGAAGGGGCAAGCCCCAACCAGAAAAATGCTCTTCAGCGCGCTGGAGCCCCGTTTCAGACCTCTTCCGCCTGGCGCTCCATTTCTTCGTGAGCGCGTCTCAGGCGCTCACGGCTGTTGCTCAGGTGCAGACGCATGGCGGCGCGAGCCGCTTCCAGGTTGCCGTCTTCGATGGCCTGGACGATGGCTTCGTGCTCGGCATCCAGACGGCGCTGGTAGAGCTGCTGGTCATCGTGGGCGAGATAGGCGGAATTGAGGCGGGTCCGGGGAATCAGCACCGTGCCCAGGTAGCTCATGATGTCGCTGAAATAGCGATTGCCGGTCGAGCTGGCGATCAGCAGGTGCAGCTCCAGGTCGGCGCTTACCGCGCGATCAGGCTCTTCGACGCCGGTACGCATGGCTTCCAGCAATGCCCACATGGCCTGCAGTTGCTCGGCCGAGCGACGCTGGGCGGCCAGGCCGGCGGCCTCGACTTCCAGGCTGATACGCAACTCGAGCATCGCCAGCACGTCCTTGAGGGTGGTGATGGTGGCCGGATCGATCGGCAGCGGCGACTCGGGGCGCCGCTCCAGCACGAAGGTGCCGATGCCGTGGCGAGTCTCCACATAGCCACCGGCCTGCAGCCGGGAAATGGCCTCGCGCACCACGGTGCGGCTCACGCCCTGGGCCTGCATGATGGCCGACTCGGTGGGAAGCTTGTCGCCGGGCTGGAACTGGCCGTCGCCGATCTGCTGAATCAGCACCCCGACGACCTCTTCTGCCAGGCTACGGGGTCTTTTTCGGGGGCGGGATACGGTGGGTGCTGACATGGATTCTCGTACCGATTGAAGGGACTCTGGAATCATAGCACCCCCCTCTTCCCAAACGCCCGATTTAGACCGCTTAGTCCATATCAGGATGCCTCGCCGACCGCTCTAGGACGCAACTCTTGCCCCTCCAGCAGCAGGTGGCGACGGTGGTAGGCGCGCAGACTCGGACGATGGCCGACGCTGACCAGGGTCAGGCCGGGGTTCTCTGCCAGCAGGCGCTCATAGAGCGCGCGCTCGTCCGCTTCGCTCAGCGCCGAACTGGCTTCGTCGAGAAACAGCCAGTCGGGGGCATAGAGCAGCGCCCGGGCCAGGGCGACACGCTGCTGCTCGCCCGGCGACAGGGTACGTTCCCAATGACGGCTTTCGTCGAGGTGCTCCACCAGCTGGTCCAGGCGACAGTGCCGCAGGACTTCGGTCAGGCGCTCGTCACTGTAGGCCGCCACCGGCTGCGGATAGGCCAGGGCTTCGCGCAGGGTGCCAATGGGCAGATAGGGTTGCTGCGGCAGGAACAGCTGGCGCCCCGGCGGTACGGCGATACCGCCCTGCCCTTGCCGCCAGAGTCCGGCGAGGGCCCGCAACAGGGTGCTCTTGCCACTGCCCGAGGCACCTTCGATCAGCAGGTGTTCGCCACAGGCGATGCGCAGATCGGTGGGATGCAGCAGCAACCGGCCGGCGGCGCCCAGGGAAAGCCCTTCCAGGATCAGGTCGCTGTCACTGGCATGGGGCACCAGGATGTCGGTCTCCTGGCTGAATTCGGCCATGGTCTCGCGAAAGGTCAGCAGACGGTCGGAGACGGCGCGCCAGCCGGCCAGGCTGACATAGGCGTCGACGAACCAGCTGAGACTCTCCTGGACATTGCCGAAGGCCGAGTTAATCTGCATCAGGTCGCCCAGCTGGATCTTGCCGGAGAAATAGCGCGGCGCGGCCAGCACGAAGCCGGCGATGATGGCGATCTGGCTGTAGCCGGCGGTGAAGAAGGTCAGCCGCTTGGTGTAGTTCATCACCAGGTGGTAGTTGCCCCAGACGTAGCCGAAGCGATCCAGCAGGCGCCGGTGCTCGTTGGCTTCGCCGCGGAACAGCGCCACGCTCTCGGCCTTTTCGCGGACGCGGATCAGGCCGAAGCGCAGGTCGGCTTCATAGCGTTGCTGCTGGTTGTAGAGGCCGATCAGTCGCCGGCCGATCAGATGGGTCAGCCAGGTGCCGATGGTGGCGTAGATCAGCGCGGCCCAGAACATATAGGCCGGGATGGTGATGCCGAACAGGGTGATGTCGCCGGAGATGCCGAACAGGATGACGCTGAAGGACACCAGGCTGACCACCGTACGGATGAAGCCCAGCCCAAGGCTCAGGGTGGTGTCGGCGAAGTCGCGGATGTCTTCGGTGAGGCGCTGGTCGGGGTTATCGGCGCCGCCTTCGCGTTCCAGCTGGTAGTAGTTGCGATCCGACAGCCAGAGGCCGAAGTGCTTTTCGGTCAGCCAGCGCCGCCAGTTGATGGTCAGCGCCTGGGTCAGATAGAGGCGGTACACGGCCAGCAGGATGGCGGTGGCGGCCAGTCCGCAGAAGTACAGCATCAGCCGGATGAAGGCGGCCAGATCGCGATTCTGCAGGGCATCGTAGAAGTAGCGGTACCAGGTGTTCAGGGCCACCGACAGGCCGACCCCGGCGAGGGACAGGGCGATGACCACGGACAGCAGGAGCCAGGCCTTGCCTTTCTCTTCGCTGCGCCAGTAGGGGGTGATCAGGGCCCAGACGCGGGCCAGGAAATGCCCACGGGAAGCACCGTAGACGGAGGGCACGGGTACGGCGGATTCGGACATGCTCGGACTCTCAGGGACTGCTCAAGTAGACGCTTGCACAGCCTATGCCGGAAAGCCTGAATGAATTCTGACTGAAACAATGTAACAGTTTGTCGCCCACGCTGCCGTGGGCGATGGCGAGCAGAAAGAGCCTGTTCAAAGTCGCGCGAGCTAAAGCCAAACAAGGCAAAAAGACCTGAGGAAGCGGATCGGACCCGCGCTCGGGTTTACGAGTGTCAAATGAGCATTCCGAAGGTCTTTTCAACGCTGATTGGCCGACGCGCAGCCGACTTTGAATAGGTTCTCAGCGGCGGACCGGACGCTTCTGCAACTTGCGCTGCAGAGTACGGCGATGCATGCCCAGGGCGCGTGCGGTCGCCGAGATGTTGCCTTCGTGCTCGGACAGCACCCGCTGGATGTGCTCCCACTGCAGGCGGTCCACCGACATGGGATTGTCCGGCACCAGGGTGTCGAGATCGGCGTGCTGGGCGAGCAGGCCGGCCAGGACGTCGTCGGCATCGGCCGGCTTGCACAGGTAGTTGGTGGCGCCGCGCTTGATGGCTTCCACCGCGGTGGCGATGCTGGAGTAGCCGGTGAGGATCACCACGCGCATCTCCGGATGCAGCTCCAGCAGCTGGGGCAGCAGCACCAGCCCCGAGTCGCCTTCCATCTTCAGGTCGAGCACGGCGTAGTCCGGCAGGTCTTCCTTGGCCAGTTGCAGGCCTTCCTCGGCGCTGTCGGCGATGGACACGCGCAGACCGCGGCGGTCCATGGCGCGGGCCATCACCCGGGTAAAGGTGGGATCGTCGTCGACCAGCAGGATGTGGGGCTGGTCGTCGAAACCGCTGTTGAGGTCGTCAGTCATAGAATTCTCCAGGCATTCACGCCAGGGCGTAGTGCCGCGGCAGGCGCAATTCGGTCAGGGTGCCGCCTTCTTCGTGATTGTAGAGCTTCACCGTGCCGCCGGCGCGGGTGACGCTGGCCTGGCTGAGAAACAGGCCCAGGCCGAAGCCCTTGCCCTTGGTAGTAAAGAAGGGCTTGCCGAGCTGCTCGGCAATGGCCAGGGGCACTCCGGCACCGTGATCACGAATCGACAGGCACAATTCGCGGGCGTCCCAGTGCAGACGGATGGCCAGGTTTTCCGGGCAGGCGTCGGCGGCGTTGTTGAGTAGATTCAGCAGTGCCTGGGTAAGTTCGACCGGCGGCGTCAGGCGCGGCGGCGTGCCCAGACTGACCACCTCGAAGCTGTAGGTGGCTTCCGGTCGCATCAGGTGCCAGCGATCCATGGTCGCCTCCAGCCATTCCACGGCGGTCTGCTCCTGCACCGTCTGGCGGCGGTCCGCTTCGGCGGCGCGTACCAGTTGCTGCAGGGTCTGCTTGCACTGCCCGACCTGGGCCTGCAACAGCGCCAGGTCTTCGCTCAGGGTCGGCTGGCCGGCGTACTCCTGCTGCAGCTCCTTGAGCAGCACGCTCATGGTGGACAGCGGCGTGCTCAACTCGTGGGCGGCGCCGGCGGCCTGGGTGGCCACGGCCAGCAGTTGCTGATCGCGCATGGCCTGCTCGCGGCGCTGGGCCTGCAGGCTTTCCTGCTCGCGCAGGGCGGTGGCCATGCGCGCGACGAACAGGGTGATGACGGCGGCGGACAGGGCGAAGCTCAGCCACATGCCGTAGCTGAGCACCGCGCCATCGTTGGCCACCAGCAGGTGCAGCGGCTCGTAGGACAGCAGCATCAGCGAGAAGACCGCCAGGGTCAGGGCCGCCAGCACCAGGGTATAGAGCCAGGGCAGCGTGGCCGCGGCGATGGTCAGGGGCACCAGGTAATAGGAGGCGAAGGGGTTGGTGGGTCCGCCGGCGAAATACAGCAGGGCGCTGTGAATGGCCAGGTCGCAACCCAGGTGCGCGGCGTACTCCTGCTCGGTGACCGGCCAGGGGCGGGTCAGCCGCAGGGCGGCGAACAGGCAGAGCACCGCCGAGACGCCCAGAGTGATGGCCAGGGCCGTCCAGGGCAGCTGGACGATGCCCGACAGCCGGGCGATACCCACCGAGCCGGCCTGGGCGGCCAGTACCAGCACGCGGATAAGGACCAGGCGCCCGAGATTCTGGCGATTGGCGGACAACCATTGAACGGGCAAGGAGAACATGCGAGGTTCCAGGCGCAAGAAACGATCGAGACGGCAGCCCCGAGGGACCTGCCGGTCAGAGCAGACTTGGCATTATAGCGATGGGTATCCGTCCGCAGCCGCCGACGCGGCAAAGCGACGCACCATCCGCCGGGTCCGCGGTCACACCGCTGTCGTACTGCCAACCAGGAGAACACCATGACCCCTTCCCTACGCCCGCTCGTGCTGGGCGCCGCCCTGTTCAGTACCCTGCTCGCCACCGGCGCCCAGGCCGACGAAGCGCGCTACAACCAGATCAGCCTGAGGGCCGAGGTCAGTCGTGAGGTGCCGCGCGACCGCATGCAGGTCATGCTCTACACCGAAAGCCAGGGCCAGGATCCGGCGGCCCTGGCCAGCGACACCACCAAGACCCTCAACGCCGCCCTGGAACAGGCGCGCAAGGTCGCCGGCGTGGACGTTTCCCTGGGCAATCGCAACACTTACCCGGTCTACGAAGACCAGGGCCGCGCCATCAATGCCTGGCGCGAGCGCGGCGAACTGCGTCTGGAAAGCGCCGACTTCGCTGCCCTGTCCAAGCTGACCGGCGAGTTGCTGGGCAACCTGAAGATGGGCAACCTGCAATTCACCATTGCCGATGGCACCCGCAAGCAGCAGGAGGATGCCCTGTTCAAGGACGCCGTGGCCGCCTTCAAGGCGCGTGCCCAGCTGGCCACCGAAGCCCTGGGTGGCTCGGGCTATCGCATCGTCAACCTGGACCTGGGCACCAGTGGCGTACCCCAGCCGCTGCCGATGCTGCGCATGTCGGCGATGAAAGCTGCCAGCGATGCCGTGACTCCGGACGTTGCCCCCGGTACCACCACCGTCGAAGTGACTGCGGGCGGTACCATCGAGGTACAGATGCCCTGATCTAGGGCAGAAAAGTAACAACGCTGTATCGGTGCGCACTTTTGGTGCGCACTGCCTTCCCGTCGTGATACCTCGTCTTACATCTTTGCGACATCTGTTTCCTGTTTGGGTCGCTCAGGGTCAATAGCTCGCCTGAGCTATGGACATGGGCATAAGCTGTGCATGTGGGCTCATCTGTCCACAAGACATCGGCATTCTGTTTCGCAACGCCACATCGTGTTGCGCCGTCCCCGACATGAGGTCTCCATGCACAAGAACGTACTCGCTGCCCTCTTCGCTTCCGGTCTGCTGGCCGGCGCACCCCTGGCCCAGGCAACCAACCTGGTGTTCTGCTCCGAAGGCAGCCCGGCCGGTTTCGATCCGGCGCAATACACCACTGGCACCGATTTCGATGCGTCGGCGGAAACCATCTTCAACAAGCTGACCCAGTTCGAGCGCGGCGGTACCCAGGTCAAGCCGGGTCTGGCGGAGAGCTGGGACATCAGCGAAGACGGCAAGGTGTACACCTTCCACCTGCGCAAGGGCGTGAAATTCCACACCACGGACTACTTCAAGCCGACCCGCGACTTCGATGCCGATGACGTCCTCTTCACCTTCCAGCGCATGCTGGACAAGGACAATCCGTTCCGTAAGGCCTACCCCACCGAATTCCCCTACTTCACCGACATGGGCCTCGACCAGAACATCGCCAAGGTGGAAAAGGTCGACGACTACACGGTGCGCATGACCCTCAACGAAGTGGACGCCGCCTTCCTGCAGAACCTGGCGATGCCCTTCCCGTCGATCCAGTCGGCCGAATACGCCGACAAGCTGCTCAAGGCCGGCAAGGCTGCCGAGATCAACCAGAAGCCGATCGGCACCGGTCCCTTCGTCTTCAGCCGCTACCAGAAGGATGCGGTGATCCGCTACAAGGCCAACCCGGACTACTGGGACAAGGTCGATGGGCCCAAGGTGGACAACCTGATCTTCTCCATCAACACCGATCCTTCGGTACGGATGCAGAAGCTCAAGGCCGGCGAGTGCCAGATCACCGTCTATCCGCGTCCGGCGGACCTGGACGGCCTGAAGAAGGACCCGAATCTCAAGCTGCCGTCGCAGCCGGGCTTCAACCTGGGCTACATCTCCTACAACGTCGAACATGGCGATCTGGCGAAGCTCAAGGTGCGTCAGGCGATGGACATGGCCGTCAACAAGGAGGCCATCATCAACGCCGTCTACCAGGGCGCCGGCCAGGTGGCGGTCAACGCCATGCCGCCGACCCAGTGGTCCTACGACAACTCCATCAAGGACGCGCCCTACGATCCGGAAAAGGCCAAGGCCCTGCTCAAGGAAGCCGGCTTCAAGGAAGGCACCGAACTTACCCTCTGGGCCATGCCGGTGCAGCGTCCCTATAATCCCAATGCGCGCCTGATGGCAGAGATGCTGCAGCAGGACTGGGCCAAGATCGGCGTCAAGACCAAGATCGTCAGCTACGAATGGGGCGAGTACATCAAGCGCTCCAAGAGCGGCGAGCAGGACATCATGCTGATCGGCTGGAGCGGCGACAACGGCGACCCCGACAACTGGCTGGCGACCCTCTTCGGCTGCAAGGCCATCGGTGGCAACAACTTCTCCCGCTGGTGCTACCAGCCGTTCGAGGACCTGGTGGTCAAGGCCAAGCGCGTGACCGACCAGGGCGAGCGCACCAAGCTCTACGAACAGGCCCAGCAGGTGCTCAAGCAGCAGGTACCCATGACGCCCATCGCGCATTCCACGGTCTACATGCCGATGCGCAAGGAAGTCCAGGACTACAAGATCAGCCCCTTCGGGTTGAACGAGTTCTACGGCGTCAGCGTCAGCAAGTGAAGCCTCTTGGCCAGGGTCGGGAGCCAGACTCCCGGCCCTGGCCGTTCATTTGACTGATGGAGTGAGACCCATGCGCCTTCCCTACGCCTACTCGTTGCTGGCGGCGAGCCTGCTCGCCTGTGCTCCGCTCGCCCAGGCGGCGAGCAATCTCGTCTATTGCTCGGAAGCCAGCCCGGCCGGTTTCGATCCGGCGCAATACACCTCGGGCACCGAATTCGATGCCTCCGCGGAAACCGTCTTCAACCGCCTGGTGCAGTTCCAGCGTGGCGGTACCACCCTGGAGCCGGGCCTGGCTACCAAATGGGACGTGAGCGCGGATGGCAGGACCTATACCTTCCACCTGCGCCAGGGCGTGAAATTCCATACCACCGACTACTTCAAGCCCACCCGCGACTTCACTGCCGACGACGTGGTCTTCACCTTCCAGCGCATGCTCGACAAGGAGCAGCCGTTCCGTAAGGCCTACCCCACGGAATTCCCCTACTTTACCGACATGGGGCTGGACCAGAACATCGCCAAGGTGGCCAAGGTCGACGACCACACCGTGGTCTTCACCCTGAACAAGGTCGATGCCGCCTTCGCCGCCGACCTGGCCATGAGCTTCGCCTCCATCCAGTCGGCGGAGTACGCCGCGCAGTTGCTCAAGGAGGGCAAGCCGGAGCTGCTCAACCAGCAGCCCATCGGCACCGGCCCCTTCGTCTTCAGCCGCTACCAGAAGGATGCGGTGATCCGCTTCAAGGGCAATCCGGACTACTGGAAGCCCGAGG
The DNA here is from genome assembly GCF_031453735.1 of Pseudomonas sp. SORGH_AS_0199. NCBI lineage: Bacteria > Pseudomonadati > Pseudomonadota > Gammaproteobacteria > Pseudomonadales > Pseudomonadaceae > Pseudomonas > Pseudomonas sp. SORGH_AS_0199. The sequence continues at coordinate 1,909,533 of NZ_JAVJAE010000001.1, read as the reverse complement.
ACGTCAAGCTCGACAACCTGATCTTCGCCATCACCCCCGACGCCGCCACCCGCCTGCAGAAGCTCAAGGCCAACGAGTGCCAGGTCAGCGGCTATGCGCGTCCGGCGGACCTGGTGGAGATGAAGCAGGATGCCAACCTCAAGGTCCTGCAGCAGCCGGGCTTCAACGTCGGCTTCCTTGCCTACAACGTCCAGCACCCGCCGCTGGACAAGCCCGAGGTGCGGCGTGCCCTGGACATGGCCATCAACAAGCAGGCCATCGTCGACACCGTGTTCCAGGGCGCCGGTCAGGTCGCGCAGAACGTGATCCCGCCGAATCAGTGGTCCTACGACAAGAATATCAAGGGCGCGCCCTATGATCCGACCAAGGCCCGCGCGCTGCTCAAGCAGGCGGGGATCAAGGACGGCACCGAGATCGCGCTCTGGGCCATGACGGTGCAGCGCGCCTCCAATCCCAACGCCCGCCAGTCGGCGCAGATGATCCAGCAGGATTGGGCCAAGGTCGGCATCAAGGCCAAGATCGTCAGCTACGAATGGGGTGAGTACATCAAGCGCGCCAAGGCTGGCGAACACGATGTGCTGACCTATGGCTGGACCGGCGACAACGGCGATCCGGACAACTGGCTGGGCGTGCTCTACGGCTGCAGCGCCATCGGCGGCAGCAACTATGCGCGCTGGTGCGACAAGGACTACGACGCCCTCATCCAGAAGGCCAAGACCAGCAACGATCGCGCCGAACGCACCCGGCTCTACGAGCAGGCGCAGCAGCTCATTCGCCAGCAGATGCCGGTGAGCCCCATGGCCCACTCGGTGGTGTCCCAGCCCATGCGCAAAGAAGTGCAGGGCTTCAAGATCAATCCCTTTGGCGTCACCGGTTTCTATGGCGTAAGCCTCGACCGCTGATTCTGTCCGGCCCGCCCTGCGGGCCTTCACGAGGAGCCTTCCGTGTCCAAACCGCTATTCTCGCTGTCTCTCGCCGCCCTCCTCTGCCTGACGGCCAATGCCGCCCTGGCCCGGCCCCTGGTGGTCTGCACCGAGGCCAATCCGGAAGGCTTCGATCCGGGTCGCTACACCTCCGGCTATACCTTCAATGCCTCGGCCACGCCGCTGTACAACCGCCTGGTGGAATTCAAGCAGGGCACCGCCGAGCTGGAGCCGGGCCTGGCCGAAAGCTGGGAGGTCTCCCCCGATGGCCTGCAGTACACCTTCGCCCTGCGCCAGGGGGTGAAATTCCACACCACCGACTACTTCAAGCCGACGCGTGATTTCAACGCCGACGACGTGGTGTTCAGCTTCGAGCGCATGCTCGACAAGAACAATCCCTGGTACAACCTCTCCCCCAGCGGCTATCCCTATGCGGCGGCCATGGAGATGGGCAGCCTGATCAAGTCCATCGACAAGGTGGACGACAGCCACGTGCGCTTCACCCTCAACCAGCCCGAGGCGCCCTTCCTCGCCGACCTGGCGATGGCCTTCGGTTCGATCCTGTCCAAGGAATACGCCGACAGCCTGCTGGCCAGCAAGAAGACCGACGACATCAACCAGAAGCCCATCGGCACCGGTCCCTTCGTCTTCCAGCGCTATGCCAAGGATTCCAACACCCGCTACAAGGTCAATCCGGACTACTTCGGCAAGAAGCCGCAGATGGATGGCCTGGTGCTGGCGGTGACCCTGGACCCCAATGTGCGCATCCAGCGGGTACGCAACAACGAATGCCAGATCGGCCTGACGGTGAAACCGCAGGACGTGCCGATGCTCAAGCAGGACAAGAGCCTCAAGCTGGCCCAGGTGGAAAGCCAGACCACCTCCTACCTGGCGATGAACACCAAGCACAAGGCGCTGAGCGACGTGCGGGTGCGCCAGGCCATCGCCATGGCCTTCGATCAGCAGAACTACCTGAAGACGGTGTTCGGCGAAGGCGGCGCCAAGGCGGCGATCAATCCCTATCCCTCTTCGCTGCTGGGCTACGCCAAGGACATCAAGGCCTGGCCCCATGACCTGGAAAAGGCCAAGGCGCTGCTCAAGGAAGCCGGCTACGCCGATGGCTTCACCCTCAAGTACTACATCAGCACCGGTACCGGCCCCGGCGGCAGTCCGGCCCTGGTGGCCCAGCTGATCCAGGGCGACCTGGCCAAGATCGGCATCAAGGCCGAGATCACCCAGTTCGAGTGGGGCGAGTTCGTCAAGCGCACCAAGGCCGGCGAGCACGACCTGATGATGATGAGCTGGACCGGCGACAACGGGGATCCGGACAACTTCCTCACCAACAACCTGAGCTGCGCCGCGGTGCAGGGCGGCGAGAACCGCGCCTTCTGGTGCGACAAGGCCTTCAACGACGCCATCGAAAAGGCCAAGCGCATCAACGACCCGGCCCAGCGTACCGCGCTCTACGAGCAGGCCCAGCAGATCTTCCACCAGCAGATGCCCTGGATTCCGCTGGCGCACCCGCTGTTCACCGATGTCCTGCAACCCAAGGTGCAGGGCTATGTGCAGAGTCCGCTGGGGGTCTACGACTTCTCCACGGTGACCCTCGACTGATCGGCAACTGATGCCGTAAGCGACCGGGCCCGGGCGGCCCGTCCCTCGACCTTTCCCGCCTCGCGCCGTGTTTCGGCGCGACGGGTTCGGCCGTGCCGGAAAACGCCCAGATAACAGAAAAAACGACCGCTTTGGAGCACACCTGATGACCAACGTCCACCGGGGAGGCCTCGCCCTCTCCCTGCTCACCCTGGCCCTGACCGCCCACGCCCAGTCCCCGGCGCCGGAAGATCCCAGCTACGCCAACGAGGTCCAGACCCTGCCCAACGTGCAGAAGCCGGTGAAGGGCCAGGCAGGCGCCAAGGGCTTTTTCGCCGACGACAGCCTGACCCTGACCACGCGCAACTTCTTTGCCCGCGAGACCAGCTCCGATCCGATCTTCAGCTACAGCAAGAACGGCACCCGGGTGCGCACCCACTCGCGCAATACCTGGGTCCAGGCCACCGCGCTCAAGTACAGCTCCGGCTACACCCAGGGCCCGGTGGGCTTCGGTATCGACGTGGCCGGCTATCAGGCCACCAACCTGGAGCGGGGCAAGGGTCAGATCGGTGGCGGCGGCAACCGCACCCTGGCCAACGCCGAGGGCGAGGGCCATGCCGAGTGGTCCAAGCTGGGCATCGCCGATGCGCGCTTCCGCGTCTCCAACACCGAGCTCAAGATCGGCCGGTTCATGCTCGACACCCCGGTGATCAGCTACAACGACAACCGGCCCTTCCCCTCCGGTTTCGACGGCTTCGCCCTGACCAGCGACGAATGGGACAACCTCTCGCTGCAGGGTGGCAGCTTCACCCGCGTCAGTCCGCGGACTGGTGCCGGCGACGAGAAGTGGACCACCGAGTACGGTACCCGCGAGGTCACCGCCGACCGCCTGAGCTTTCTCGGTGGCAACTACAAGCTGCCCCAGGGCTGGGAAGTCAGCGTCTATGGCGCCAACTTCGAGGACGTCTGGAATCAGTACTTCCTGAGCGTCACCCAGGCCGGCGGTTCTCTTGATACCTTCGCCTGGAAGGCGGTGGCCAACGCCTACCGCACCGTCGATGCCGGCAGCGCCAAGGCTGGTGACATCGACAACACCGCCTGGAGCCTGGCGTTCACCGGCAGCCACCAGGCCCACAGCCTGACCCTGGCCTACCAGCAGATCGACGGCAACGAGTACTTCGACTACGCCCACGAGACCGCGGCCATCTACCTGGCCAACTCCCTGGTCTCAGACTACAACGGCCCCAACGAGAAGTCGCTGCAGATCCGCTACGAGACCGACTGGAGCTACTTCGGCGTGCCCGGCCTGAGCACCGGCGTCTGGTACGCCAAGGGCTGGGACATCAACGGCACCCACTATGATGCCGGCGCCGGCAAGTACGCCAACTATGCCGAGGTCCTGCAGCAGGATGGCGAGAAGCACCATGAGATCGGCCTGGTCACCACCTACAAGGTGCAGCAGGGCGCGCTCAAGGACAGTCGCTTCCGCCTGCTGCTGACCGATCACCGCGCCAGCCAGAACCAGGTCGACGGCAACGTCAAGGAATTGCGCCTGGTCTCCACCCTGCCGTTCAACCTGCTGTAATGGCGGGACCTGGCGGCTTCCACGCAGTGTCCGGCATCTGGCCGGGATCGCGCTGCGAACACCGGCGAAGCCCGGGCCGTGTCGAGGATATCGACGCCCGTGGCAACGTGGTAGTCTGCCGGGTTTGGAGCCTTGCTCCAGAGCGCTCTTCGAACCTATTCGTAGGACCGAACGAGCCTGCTGTCCGCAGGTGTCGTTCGTTGCGGACCAGGATGGTCTCGTCAGGGATGAATCCAGACCCACAAGGTCTGAGAGTCAGATCAAAAGCTCATTAGCTTTTGCGCGGGCTCTCACTTAAAAACGCGGCCGGGCATGTACTCGCGCCGTCTTGATCAGCCTCAAGAGGAGATACCCCCTCCGATGCTCGCCTTCATCGCCCGTCGCTTCGGGCTGCTGATACCGACGTTCTTTGGCGTCACCCTGCTGACCTTCGCCCTGATCCGCCTCATCCCCGGCGATCCGGTGGAGGTCATGATGGGCGAACGCCGCGTCGATCCGCAGATGCACGCCGAAGCCATGCACCGCCTGGGCCTCGACAAGCCCCTGTACCAGCAGTATTTCGACTACATCGGCAACCTTGCCCAGGGCAACCTAGGCGAATCCCTGCGCAGTCGCGTCGGGGTCTGGGACGAATTCCTGACCCTGTTCCCGGCCACCCTGGAACTCTCGGTGGCGGCCATGCTGTTCGCCACGGTCTTCGGTGTGCTGGCCGGCATCATCGCCGCCCTCAGGCGCGGCACCACGGTGGACCACGGGGTGATGGGCGTGGCCCTGACCGGCTATTCCATGCCGATCTTCTGGTGGGGCCTGCTGCTGATCATGCTGTTCTCCGTGCAGCTCGGCTGGACCCCGGTTTCCGGTCGCCTGGACCTGCTCTACGACATCCCGCCGCGCACCGGCTTCATGCTCATCGACACCCTGCTCTCCGACGAGCCCGGCGCCTTCGTCGATGCCCTCAAGCACCTGATCCTGCCGGCCATCGTGGTGGGCACCATCCCCCTGGCGGTGATCGCCCGCATGACCCGCTCGGCCATGCTCGAGGTGCTGCGTGAGGACTATGTGCGCACCGCTCGCGCCAAGGGCCTGTCGCCGGGGCGGGTGGTCTTCGTCCACGCCCTGCGCAACGCCCTGATCCCGGTGCTGACGGTGCTCGGCCTGCAGGTCGGCAGCCTGCTCTCCGGCGCGGTGCTCACCGAGACCATCTTTTCCTGGCCCGGCATCGGCAAGTGGCTGATCGAGGCCATCGGCGCCCGGGACTATCCGGTGGTGCAGAACGGCATCCTGCTGATCGCCACCCTGGTCATCCTGGTCAATTTCGTCGTGGACATCCTCTACGGCCTGGTCAATCCGCGCATCCGCCACCAGCGTTGATGCGCCCATACGGACAGAGCCTATGACAACGGTAAACACCCCGGCCGCTCAAGACCCGAGCGCCCTCTATCCCTCTCCCTTCAAGGAGTTCTGGCATGCCTTCGCCCGCAACAAGGGCGCCCTCGGCGGTCTGATCTTCATGGTCATCGTGGTGTTCTGCGCGCTCTTCGCGCCCTGGGTCGCACCCCATGCGCCCAGCGAGCAGTTCCGCGACTTCATGCTCACCCCGCCGCTGTGGCTGGACGGTGGCAACAGCCAGTTCCCCCTGGGCACCGACGAGCTGGGACGTGACCTGCTCAGCCGGCTGATCCATGGCGCCCGGCTGTCGCTGCTGATCGGCCTGGCCTCGGTGGTCTTCTCGCTGATCCCTGGCATCCTGCTCGGGCTGGTCGCCGGCTTCTCGCCCAACCGCGCCGGTCCGGTGATCATGCGCCTGATGGACATCATGCTAGCGCTGCCCTCGCTGCTGCTGGCCGTGGCCATCGTCGCCATTCTCGGCCCAGGCCTGATCAACACCGTGGTGGCCATCGCCATCGTCTCGCTGCCCTCCTATGTCCGCCTGACCCGCGCCGCGGTGATGGGCGAACTGCATCGCGACTACGTCACCGCCTCGCGGCTGGCCGGCGCCGGTACCTTGCGGCTGATGTTCGTCAGCGTGCTGCCCAACTGCATGGCGCCGCTGATCGTCCAGGCGACCCTGAGCTTTTCCTCGGCGATCCTCGATGCCGCCGCCCTGGGCTTCCTCGGCCTCGGCGTGCAGCCGCCCACCCCCGAGTGGGGCACCATGCTGGCCTCGGCCCGCGACTACATCGAGCGCGCCTGGTGGGTGGTGACCCTGCCGGGTCTCGCCATCCTCTTCACCGTGCTGGCCATCAACCTGATGGGCGACGGCCTGCGCGATGCCCTCGATCCGCGTCTGAAGGTGCAGTCATGAGCCTCCTCGAAATCCAAAACCTCTCGGTGCGCTTCGGCGGCACCGACGCCCCGCCGGTGGTGGAAGGCCTCGATCTCACCGTGGATCAGGGCGAGATCGTCGCCATCGTCGGTGAATCCGGCTCCGGCAAGTCGGTGACCATGATGGCCGTGATGGGCCTGATCGATCACCCCGGCCGCATCACCGCCGACCGCCTGGCCTTCGACGGCCAGGACCTGCTCAGCCTCAAGGGCCGCCGCCGGCGACATCTGATCGGCAAGGAGCTGTCGATGGTCTTCCAGGACCCGATGACGGCGCTCAACCCCAGCTACACCGTGGGCTTCCAGCTGGAAGAGGTGATCCGCCAGCACCTGGGCCTCAAGGGTCGCGCCGCTCGCCAGCGCGCCCTGGAGCTGCTGGAAAAGGTCGAGATCCCGGCCGCGGCCAGTCGCCTGGGCGCCTATCCGCACCAGCTGTCCGGGGGCATGAGCCAGCGCGTCGCCATCGCCATGGCCATCGCCGCCGAGCCGCGCCTCTTGATTGCCGACGAACCCACCACCGCCCTGGACGTGACCATCCAGGCGCAGATCATGGAGCTGCTGGTCAATCTGCAGCGCGACGAGGGCATGGGCCTGATCCTCATCACCCACGACCTCGCCGTGGTGGCCGAGACCGCCCAGCGCGTGGTGGTGATGTACGCCGGCCAGGCGGTGGAGAAAGGCGTGGTGCCGACCCTGTTCGACGCCCCCGCCCACCCCTATACCGAAGCCCTGCTGGCGGCCATTCCCGAGCACAGCCAGACGGACCGCCTGCACACCCTGCCCGGCATCGTTCCCGGTCGCTACGACCGGCCCGCCGGCTGCCTGCTGAGCCCGCGCTGCCCCTATGTGCAGCCGCGCTGCCAGGAGCGTCCGGCGCTGGAGCCCTACGACCGTGGTGCGGTGCGCTGCTTCTTCCCGCGCAACGTCGCCCCGGGCGAGGCGCCTGCGGTGCTGCCCGAACATCAACGTCCCAGCCAGTTGCCGGAGGATCGCCATGGCGCCGTCTGAAGCCACCGTCCTCGCCCGCTCCACCACCCCGGAGCAGGCGCCCGAGCACCTCGTGCTCGAAGCCAAGGGCCTGACCCAGCACTATCAAATCTCCCGCGGCCTGTTCAAGGACAACGCCACGGTCAAGGCGCTCAACGGCGTCTCCTTCGACCTTCAGGCCGGGCGCACCCTGGCCGTGGTGGGTGAGTCGGGTTGTGGCAAGTCGACCCTGGCCCGCGCCCTGACCCTGATCGAGCAGCCCACCGCCGGCAGCCTGGTCATCGGCGGTCAGGACGTGGCAAACGCCGACGCCGCCCGCCGCAAGGAACTGCGCCGCGAGGTGCAGATGGTGTTCCAGAATCCCTATGCCTCGCTCAATCCACGGCGCAAGATCGGCGACCAGCTGGCCGAGCCGCTGCAGATCAACACCAGCCTCTCCCGCACCGAAAGGCGCGAGAAGGTACAGGCGATGATGCAGCAGGTGGGCTTGCGGCCGGAGCACTACCAGCGCTATCCGCACATGTTCTCCGGTGGCCAGCGCCAGCGCATCGCCGTAGCCCGCGCCATGATGCTGCAGCCCAAGGTGCTGGTGGCGGACGAGCCGACCTCGGCGCTGGACGTGTCCATCCAGGCGCAGGTGCTCAACCTGTTCATGGATCTGCAGCAGCAGTACCGGACCGCCTATGTGTTCATCTCCCACAACCTGTCGGTGGTGCGCCACATCGCCGATGAAGTGATGGTGATGTACCTGGGCTGCATCGTCGAAAAGACCAGCCGCGACCTGCTGTTCGAGCGGCCCCTGCATCCCTATACCCAGATGCTGCTGTCGGCCACCCCGAGTCTGCACCCGGACCCGAGCAAGCCGCGCATCCGCATCCAGGGCGAGCTGCCCAACCCGCTGGATCCGCCACCCGGTTGCGTCTTCCACCGTCGCTGCCCCTATGCGACGGAGAAGTGCAAGACCGAGGTCCCGGCGTTGCGCAACGTGGAAGCCCGCCAGGTGGCCTGCCACTATGCGGAGAACTTTCTCTAGCTGGAAAAGCTGATCGCGGCCATGGGCCGCTCCTACAGGGTGTACCGTAACCTGTAGGAGCGGTCGCTACGGCGCACCGCCATGGCCGCGATGGAGATCCCGCCCCATGCACATCCGCCCCTTCCAGTCCGCCGACACCGAGGCCGTGATCAATCTGTGGCAGGCCTGCGGACTGACTCGCCCCTGGAACGATCCCTACCGCGACATCCAGCGCAAGCTCGCCGAACAACCCGAGTTGTTCCTGGTGGGCGAAGCGGACGGCACCCTCATGGCCAGCGCCATGGTCGGCACCGACGGTCATCGCGGCTGGCTCTATTACCTCGCAGTTGCCCCGGAGCATCAGCGCCGCGGCCATGCCCGGCGGCTGGTGGCGACCGCCGAACAGCTGCTGAGCGAACGCGGCTGTCCCAAGCTGCAGCTGATGGTGCGCCGGGACAATGCGGCGATCCTCGGCTTCTATGCGGCCCTGGGCTATGCCGAGGCCGAGGTCGTCACCCTGGGCAAGCGGCTGATCGCCGACGACTAGGGTGGAAGGCGGCGAAGCCCTGTCCGCTGCCGATACTCAACGTCCAATGGAGAACCCCCTGCGGTTTTCCACGCTACGGGCTCACGGCTGATCGTAGGGTGGGTAACGGCGCAGCCTTACCCCGCGGAGCCGAACCTGCTGTGGAAATCCCTGGACGGTTTTCACCGCGTGTAGCCGGTGTAGAGTGGATGGACAGGGAAGACCCTGTCAGGAGACGGGCTTCCGCTCTTCCCTGTCAGCGAGGCCGTCAGGTCCCTGTCACCTCGCTGTCAGGCTGCTGTCGGGTTGTCGTCGTGTCGGACAGAGGGCCTTGCGGCTAGGCTTTTGCTCGTCCACCACCGCTGGAGAAACCGAGATGCAACTGCCCAACAAAATCAAGGAACACCGCCTGGCCCGAGCGTGGTCGCAAGAGCAGCTCGCTGAACTCGCGGGCATAAGCACCCGTACGGTGCAACGCATCGAAAATGGCGAGCAGGCCAGTCTGGAGACCCTGAGCGCCCTGGCTGCCGTTCTGGAAATCAGCGTTGCCGACCTGACAGGTCAAGCCACTCAAGCAGTGGGATCCGCTGCAGACGAGCGAATCGCGAATGCCCGTGAACAGGTCGCCGCCGAGATCGGCTTCTATTGGCAGGTGCTGCGCGGCATGGTCATCTGTGTCTTTCTCTATGTGCTCAATCGCGCGACCTCGCCTGAGAGCCACTGGTCCCTGTGGGTCGCCGCCATCTGGGGAATTCTGTTACTGGGTCGTGGCATCCAGACCTTCTTCCTGCGCGACAGGATCGCCCTCTGGCAGTACGCCCGGCTGCAAAAGCTCTTGCGGAAGTAGGAAAAGCCACCGATCGGCACCAGCGTTAGGCGCAGCTGAACCGCCTAGCTGGTCATGGCGCTGCTACTGGGCAGCCAGACCTTCGAGGCAGGCGGCGCTGTTGGGCTTCGCTGCGCTCAGCGCCAACCTACGTCAGCGGGGCAGGAGGTCCACCAATGGCCCTGGGTGCTTGCGGACCTCGGCGTAGGGCACCAGGGTGCCACCGGGTTCGTCGCAGCTCCGGGCAGCGCGGAAGAAGGTCGGGCCCAGGTAAAGGCCCTTGGGCGTCAGATACCAGGGCGCGAATTGCCAGACGTCGGCGCTGCGATAGTCGCAGCCGTCGCCGTCGGCGGGCGCCTGCATCAGTTGCGGATACAGGCGGGTGAACAGCCGGATCACCCAGGGCGCCAGGGTCTGTTGCCTATAGTCTGCCAGGGCCTGGGAATAGCGATCCTCCGGCTGCGGACGAATCGGCTGGCCGTGGCCCAACCAGAGAAAATCCTCCAGCGCCAGCTCCTCGCCGGTCTGCAGATCCAGGGTCAGGGGCGCGCTGCCGAAATCCGGGTGAGCCGCGCCGCTGCAGCTGTACTGGCTGAACAGATTGACGCTGAGCACCCGCTCGCTGAGCAGCTGCGGGGTCACCTCCAGGCTGTGCTCGCCGTCAGTGCCGATGCAGCTCAGGTGGGCATCGACCTCCGCCCAGAGGCGTTCGCGCAGTACGGCATTGGCTGCCTCGCTGGCACCCTCCACGGTGAACAGCCGCATGCCCGAGACCGGCTCGCGCCACCAGCGCAGGCCCCGGCCCATGAAGGTCTGGCGCTCGCCCTGTTCCAGCCTGAGTCCCTGCAGGCGGCGATACTCATAGGGATCGCCCTGGCGCAATTTCTGCCGATAGCGATCCGCTGCCGCGGACTGCCCCGGTTGCAGCGGCGCCAGGGCGAGCGGCAGGGTCTTGCCGGCACCGCTCCAGGTGCCGGTCCAGGAACCATCCTTGCCGCGCGTCAGTGACCAGCTGGCCTTGGGACCGTCCTGCCAGGGCGCACCCTCCTCCAGCTTGAGCCGGTCGCCCGATTGCGCCGGACCGCTCAGGCGCAGGTCGCGGCGATAGCGGTCGTAGAAGTAGCGGCCATAGGCTTCGTCGTTGGCGGTGGAATCGACCTCCACCACCACTCGGACCTGGCCCAGGGTGCCCTCCAAGAGCAGCTTTTCGGCATGGGCGACGCCAGTGGTCAACAGCAGGGCCAAGCCCAGTCCGGTCAGGCAAGATTTCATCAGGGCTCCAGCAACCAGGGTGTCGGTGATGGGCCCCAGGGTAGAACAGCGGCGTCAGGCTGTCGCGCAGGCCGGCGGACGACAGCCGTCTCGCCATGGGAGAATGGCGTTTTGTCGACCCCCGGACGCCCATGGACCTCCCTGCCCTGCTCACCCGCCTGCACGCGATCCGCGATGCCAACGCCTGGCGCCGCTATCACAATCCCAAGAATCTGGCGATGGCCGCCAGCGTCGAGATGGCCGAGCTGGTGGAGATCTTCCAGTGGAAGAGCGATGCCGAAGCCCGCACCTTGAGCGCCGCCGAGCGCGAACACGCCGGCCAGGAAATCGCCGACGTGCTGCTCTATCTGCTGCAACTGGGCAGCGAACTGGAGCTGGACGTGGAGCAGGCGGTGCTGGCCAAGCTGGCCGACAACGAGAGGCGTTTCCTGCCGTGACCGATACCTTCTTCGACGACCGCGCCACCCGTTTCGCCGCCAACATCTATGGCGGCACCAAGGGCGCCATCCGCCTGGCCGTGCTGCAGGCGGATCTGGCCGAGGTACTGCCCGCGCGGCCGCTGCGGGTGCTGGACATCGGCGCCGGGCTCGGCCACATGAGTCTCTGGCTGGCGCAGCAGGGCCATGCCGTGACCCTGGCCGAGCCCTCGGCGCCCATGCTGGCCGGGGCCCAGGAGGCGTTCGCCGCCGCCGGACTCGACGCCGACTGGCTGGCGCTGCCCTGGCAGGAGTTGCCCGCCTTCGCCGAGCCCTTCGACCTGGTGCTCTGCCACGCGGTGCTGGAATGGCTGGAGACGCCCCCGGCGATCCTGCCTACGCTGCAACGCTGCCTGGCCCCGGACGGCTGGCTGTCGCTGGCCTTCTACAACCGCGACGCCCTGATCTATCGCAACCTGCTCAAGGGGCATTTTCGCAAACTCCGGCAGGGTGACTACGCCGGCGCGGGCCAACGCGGCCTGACGCCGCAACGGCCGCTTGATCCGCGCGAGGTCGAGGCCTGGCTGGCGGCAGACTGGCAGGTTCGGGCGCGCAGTGGCGTCCGGGTCTTTCACGACTACATGCCGCCGGAATTCCAGACCCGTGCCGACGGCGAGGAGCTGGTGGCCATGGAACTGGCCCACCGACGGCACCCGGCTTTCGCGGGCCTGGGGCGCTATCTGCATTGGCTCTGCCAAGCTAAGGCAGGATGACGTAGGGCGCGGTATGCTCTGGCCAGCATTCCTCCGAGGAACCGGTCATGCGTCACCCCCTGCTCTGCCTGTCGCTCGCGCTGCTCGCCCTGGCCGGTTGCCAGACGCCCAATCCCTATGTCGCCAGCAGCCTGCCAGAGGCGTCGCTCCCGGTATTGCCGCAGCAGGATCCGGCGGCCTATCCGCCGGCACCGCGTGACTGGAGTCGCTATCGCACCTGGAGCTGGGCACCGGGCGCCGCGGTGGTCAGCGGCGGCCTGGATGGCCAGACCGTGCAGCAGGCGGTGGCCGATGGTCTCGACCAGCGCGGCTTGCGGCCCGCCATCGGCGGTGCCCGCGCCGATCTGCAGGTACGCGCCCGCCTGACCCAGCAGCAGCGCAGCGAGCAATACACCGACTACTACGACACCAGCTACGGCTACGGCGGCTACGGGCCCTATGGCTACGGCCCCGGCTATGGCGCCACGGTCGGCCAGGCGCGGACCCGCACCCGGACCTTCCTGGTCGACGTGCTGGAGGTGGAATTGCTCGATCCCGCCACCGGCCAGGTGCTCTGGCACTCGGCCGCCGAGCAGGCCAGCAACGGCAACAGCGGCGAACGCGCGCGCACCCTGCGCGAGACCACCCGCCGCCTGCTGGCCAACTATCCGCCGAGCTGAAGGGATAAGTGGCCCTTAAGCCAGTCCAAGCAGACTAGCGCGCTCACCTCAGAGGATCGCCCATGAAACGTTGTCTCCTGCTGCTTGCGGTCCTCTTGCTGGCAGCCTGCGCAGAGCGCGGCCCGCGCAATCTGGACTATGACGCCAGCCGTGATTTCGCCGCCTATCGCAGCTGGGGCTGGGCGGACCCGGCCATCGAGTACCGCCCCAACGATCCGCGGGTGCGCAGCGATCTCACCGAGCAGCGCCTGCGCGATTCGGTGAGCAGCGGCCTCGACCAGCGCGGGCTGCGCCCAGCGGCGGCGGGCACGCGCCCGGATCTGAAGCTCAAGCTCTATGTGATCCTCGACCAGCGCCAGCAGAGCTACAGCTATGCCGATCCCTACTGGGGTCCGGGCTGGGGCGGTCCCTGGGGCTCCGCCTGGGGTCCCGGCCCCTGGGGACCAAGCTATGTGCGCACCCAGACCGTCACCTACCCGGTGATGACGGTCCAGCTCGACATGCTCGATGGCCGTGACGGCAAGCTGGTCTGGCGTGCCAGCGAAGAGCGCCTGCTGGACGATCAGAACGCCACGCCCAGCCAACGCAGCGCCGCCTTCAGCCGTCTGATCAACGAGCTGCTGGTCAGCTATCCACCGCGGCCTTGAACGGTCGACCGTCCGGGCAGCTCAGCGCTGCCCCTGGTCAGGCCGCGAGCAGACGGCTGGGTGATGGTGGCGGATAATGGCCGCTGGCCAGGCACCCCTCGCGCCGTCCTTGGCCACCTCGCGGGAATCCTGACCGTCGTCCAGCACCGCCCAGGTTCACCATGCCGTCCACGCCCATCGCCACCCGCCGCAGCCACAACCTGCTGCTGCGCCTCTTTCCGGTCATCTGCGCCCTGCCGATCCTGCTCGGCCTCGGCTGCTACCTGCTGATCAGGACCGCCACCAGCCAGGACGCCGACGTCCAGCAACGCGCCCGCACCTACATCGACCGCACCCTGGTGCAGGTCGAAAACGAGATCGGCCACAACATCATCAACTACGCCAAGTGGGGTGAGGCCTACAAGCACCTGCACCTGGCGGTCGACCTCTTCTGGGCCAACGACGAGCGCAACGTCGGCGACATCCCCTATGAGCTCTATGGCTACAACGGGGTCTTCGTGCTGGATCCGCAGGATCGTACCGTCTATGCGGTGATCGATGGCCGGCCGACGGAGCGCGCGGCGGCGCAATGGCTCGAAGGCGATCTGGCCGGCCTGCTGGCGGCCACCCGCCAGCGTCCTGGCGAGACCGAGAGCCTGGTACGGGTGCTGAGCGTGGGTGGTGTCCCGGCGCTGGTCGCCGCGGCCACCATCACGCCCGGCGCGAGCTACAGCGTGGCCCCGGGTCCCGGCGCCCCGTCGGTGATGCTGTTCGTCAACGTGCTCGATCCGGACACCCTGGCCCATCTCAGCGATACCTATGGCTTGCCGCGACTCGAGGCGTCGCGGGTGCCCCTGGTCGATCATGAAACGCTGCGCTTCCTGGATTCACCGCTGCTGCTCAACTGGCAACCGCCGCAACCCGGCGCCCAGCTCCTGCACCGCACCCTGCCGGTCTTTCTGGCCGGGGTGCTGCTGCTCGGGCTGGTGCTGGCCCTGCTGATCCGCCATGCGCTGAATTCGGCGCGGCAGCTCGACCAACAGTTCGATGCCCTGATCGCCAGCCAGGCCGAACTGAGTCGCAGCGAAAGGCGCTTTCGCGAACTCGCCGAGGCCGCCTCCGACTGGCTGTGGGAAAGCGATGCCGCGGGCCGCATCACCTATCTGTCCGAACGCTTCGCCCGCATCACCGGGCATACGCCCGGCAGTTGGCTCGGGCGGCCGCTGGCGGAGCTGTTCAGCAGCGAGACGACCCCGCTGGCTGCCTGGCTCCAGGGCAATGCCCGCCAGCTCGACGAGCGCCAGGTGCTGCGCTGCCATTATCGCGACCGCCTGGGTCACTCCCGGATCTGCGAGATCACCGCCCGGCCGCTGCCCAAGGACGCTGGCTTTCGCGGCACCGCCAGTGACATCACCGCCGCGGTCAATGCCCAGGCGGAAATCGAACACCTGTCGCAACATGACAGCCTGACCGGCCTGGCCAATCGCCTGCAATTGCAGCACTACCTGGCGCGCAAGTTGACGCAAGCCAGGACCCCGCTGACGCTGCTCAGCCTGGACCTGGATCGTTTCAAGCCGGTCAACGACAGCCTCGGCCACGCCGCCGGCGATCGGGTGCTGCAGGAAATCGCCCGGCGTCTGCAGGCCAGTCTGAGACCTGGCGGCCTGGTGGCGCGCCTGGGCGGCGACGAATTCATCGTGGTGCTGCTCGGTCACCTGGATGTGGCAACCGTCGACCAGATCTGTGCGCGGCTGGTGAATGCCATCGGCCGACCCATCCTGCTGGAGGAACAGTCGGTCAGCGTCGGCACCAGCATCGGCATCGCCCAGGCGCCGGAGCAGGCCAGCCAGGTCGAGGACCTGCTGCGCCTGGCGGATATCGCGCTGTACCAGGCCAAGGCCGCGGGCCGCAACGGCTGGTGCTTCCATGCCCCGGCGATGGACGCCCAGCTCAGCCAGCGGCGTGACCTGGAACAGGAGCTGCGCCAGGCGCTGGCGCTCGACCAGCTGCGCCTGGGTTACCTGCCCCGGCGGAGCGCCGCCGAGGGTCGGCTGAACGCCATCGAGGTCCGGCTGCACTGGGCCCACCCGCAGCGCGGCCTGCTACCGCCGGAGGTCCTCCTGCCCCTGGCCGAGGAGACCGGACTCAGCGTTCCCCTGGAATTCTGGTTGCTGGACAACGCCTGTCACGCTGCCGCGACCTGGCCCGCGCCACTGCGGCTGATCATCAATCTTTCCGCGCGTCCGTTCGCCGATGGCGAGGCCCTGGTGGCGGCGGTCGCCCGCGCCTTGCAGACAAGCGGCCTGGCAGCGGACCGCCTGGAGCTGCAACTGCCCGAGGCGCTGTTGCAGGCAGACAGCGCCCCGATGTTGATGCCGCTCAAGGCGCTGGGCGTGCGCCTGAGTCTGGCCGACTTCGGCCGAGGTTCTAGCGCCCTGGAGGGGCTGCGCCACCCCGTGCTGGATGGCATCAGCCTGGATAGCCGACTGGTCGCGCACCTGGAAGACCAGCAGGTCGATGCCGCCATCGTCCAGGCTCTGACTGGCCTGGGACGAACCCTGGGCCTCAGGGTGACGGCGACGGGCGTGGAGACGCCCGGCCAGTTGGCCTGGCTGCAGGCGCAGCATTGCGATGAGGTCCAGGGGGCCCTGTTCGGTCCCTCTTTGACTGACCGCGAGCT
Organism: Pseudomonas sp. SORGH_AS_0199; assembly: GCF_031453735.1. NCBI lineage: Bacteria > Pseudomonadati > Pseudomonadota > Gammaproteobacteria > Pseudomonadales > Pseudomonadaceae > Pseudomonas > Pseudomonas sp. SORGH_AS_0199. The sequence continues at coordinate 1,893,330 of NZ_JAVJAE010000001.1, read as the reverse complement.
GGCAGCGCTGCTGGCAACCGACCTGCAGGCGGGTTGACGACCTAAAGGCGCTCCAGCCACCCCAGATCGCCCCCTCTGGCCGGAACCGGATAGCAGCCATAGGGTGCATATCCGTGGGTACAGACCGGATCGGCGCGCAGGGCGAGTTCGCCCACCGGTTACGCGCGCCAGCCCTCCAACAGGGCGATAGCGGCCAGGGCCGAGAGCAGGGCGATGAACAGCGCGGAGCGAATTGTTCTTGTCAGGCGCATGGTGACCTCCGGCGGGACGATGACCAGGATCGGCAGACAGCGTCCCCGCTCCTTGAGTATCGTCCCCCGGCAGTCATTTCGCCGCCCGGCGCAGGTCCCGATTGCGCAAAGCTGCACTGCGGCAGCTGCAACAATGGGGATAGCGGTATTCGGCGGGGAACCCGGACAAGGCGGCGCCGTTGTCCAGGCTACGCGCGAAGCCCCGCCCCGCTCCGGACCGTCCTCTCTCCCTCCGGCAGAGGGTTGGGGTGAGGGTCACTTGGTATTGCGTCAGCTATTCCCGGACAAGGCTGCGCCGTTGTCCAGGCTACGCGCGAAGCCCGCCCCACTCCGGACCGCTCCCTCTCCCTCCGGGAGCGGGTTGGGGTGAGGGCCAAGCCGCCTCAGGCGATCTCCACTCGCTCGCCATTCAGTCGTACCGTCCAGATGGGCAGGGCCTGCTCGGGATACTCCAGGCAGCCGCCGTCCGCCAGCCGGAAGTGCTGCTTGTACAGCGGCGAGGCGATCACCAGATCCGCGCCCAGCTGGCCGACGATGCCGCGGCCGATGACGTTGGCGCCGGACTTGGGATCGCGATTGCCCACGGCAAAGACCTTCTGCTCGGTCTCCGGCAGGTAGAACAGCGCTACCTGCTCACCCTCGTGCAGGGCCACCACACCGGACTGGGGCACCAGGTCGGCCAGGCTGCACAGGGGTTGCCAGCGGGGCTCCAGGGCGCGGGCGGTATTGGTCTGGGTCATGGTCAGGCTTCCTCGGTCAGGTTGATCAGGTGCAGTTCGCCATGGCGAGCCGGCCGGCGCTGGCCGCGTTCCTTGACGAAGTGGATGTCCGGGTCGTTGCCGCGCTGGTTGACGAAGGTACGGAAGCGCTTGAGCTTGTCGGGATCGTTCAGGGCGTTGGCCCATTCGCATTCGTAGCGATCTACCACCAGCTGCATCTGGGCTTCCAGTTCGGCGCCCAGGCCCAGGCTGTCCTCGATGATCACCTGCTTGAGGTAGTCCAGCCCGCCCTCCAGCGACTCGCGCCACACCGAGGTGCGCTGCAGACGGTCGGCGGTGCGGATGTAGAACATCAGCAGCCGGTCGATGTAGCGGATCAGGGTTTCGTCATCCAGGTCGGTGGCGAACAGCTCGGCGTGGCGCGGGCGCATGCCGCCATTGCCGCAGACATAGAGATTCCAGCCGTTCTCGGTGGCGATCACGCCGATGTCCTTGCTTTGCGCCTCGGCGCATTCGCGGGTGCAGCCGCTGACGGCGAACTTGAGCTTGTGCGGCGCGCGCAGGCCCTTGTAGCGGTGCTCGATGTCCAGCGCCATCTTGACGCTGTCCTGCACCCCGTAGCGGCACCAGGTACTGCCCACGCAGCTCTTCACCGTGCGGGTGGACTTGCCGTAGGCATGGCCGGTTTCGAAGCCGGCGGCGATCAGCTCGCCCCAGATGTCCGGCAGCTCGTGCAACTGGGCGCCAAAGAGGTCGATGCGCTGGCCGCCGGTGATCTTGGTGTAGAGATCGTATTTCTTCGCCACCTGGCCGATGGCGATCAGGCCTTCCGGGCTGATCTCGCCGCCCGGGATGCGCGGTACCACCGAATAGGTACCGTTCTTCTGCATGTTGGCCATGAAGGTGTCGTTGGTGTCCTGCAGCGGCACCAGGTGCGGATCGGTAATGGGGGCGTTCCAACAGGAGGCCAGGACGTTGGCTACCGCCGGCTTGCAGATGTCGCAACCATGCTGGCCGCGGCCGTGGCGCGCCAGGAGCTCGTCGAAACTCTGGATGCCTTCAACCCGCACCAGGTGATAGAGCTCCTGGCGGGTGTGGGCGAAGTGTTCGCAGAGACTCTTGTCGACCTCGACGCCGCGGGCGATCAGCTCGTGCTCGAACACCTGCTTGACCAGCGCCGCGCAGCCGCCGCAACCGGTGGCGGCCTTGGTGCAGCTCTTGATGCCGGCGAGGTCGGTGCAGCCGGCGTCAATGGCGGCGCAGACCGCGCCCTTGGTGACGTTGTGGCAGGAGCAGAGGGTGGCGGTGGCCGGCAGGGCATCGGCGCCCAGGGTCGGGGCGCCCTCGCCCACCGGCATGATCAGGCTGGCCGGATCCTGGGGCAGCGGGATGCCGTTCTGGGCGTATTGCAGCAGGGTGTCGTAGTAGCTGTTGTCGCCCACCAGCACGGCGCCGAGGACGTGCTTGCCGTCGGCGGAGACCACCAGGCGGCGGTAGCTGGCGCTGGCTTCGTCGATGTAGCGATAGCTGCGCGCGCCGGGGGTGGCGCCGTGGGCATCGCCGATGGAGCCCACGTCCACGCCCAGCAGCTTGAGCTTGGTGGACATGTCGGCGCCGGTGAAGGGCGTGGCCTGGCCATGGCAGAGGGTGGCGGCCACCAGGCGCGCCATCTGGTAGCCCGGGGCGACCAAGCCGAAGATGCTGCCGTTCCAGGCGGCGCATTCGCCGATGGCATGGATGAAGGGATCGCTGGTCAGGCAGCCGTTGTCCACCGCCACCCCGCCGCGGGCGCCGAGTTCCAGGCCGCAGTTGCGGGCCAGGGCGTCCTGGGGCCGGATGCCGGCGGAAAACAGGATCAGGTCGGTCTCGAGGAAATCCTCGCCGGCGAAGTTCATGCGGTAGCGATACTCGCTGCCGGCGGTGATGTTCTGGGTGGCCTTGGACAGATGCACGCCCACGCCCAGGTCCTCGATGCGCTGCCTGAGCGCGGCGCCACCGAGGTCATCCAGCTGCACCGGCATCAGCCGCGGGGCGAATTCCACCACATGGGCCTCCAGACCCAGGGATTTCAGCGCATTGGCCGCTTCCAGGCCGAGCAGGCCGCCGCCCACCACCACGCCGCGGCGCGCCCTGGCGGCGGCCAGGCGGATGGTGTCCAGGTCGTCCAGGGTGCGATAGACCAGGCGTGAGTCGCCTTCGGCGCCCTCGATGGGCGGCACGAAGGGATAGGAGCCGGTGGCCAGTACCAGGCGGTCGTAGCCAAAGGCACCCTCGGGCGTCAGTACCTCGCGCTGCTCGCGGTCGATGGCGGTCACCGCGCAGCCCAGATGCAGCACCAGGCCGGGCACGGCATAGAGGCCGGCTTCGCTCATGGCCAGGGATTCGGCGTCGCGACCGGCGAAGTACTCGGAGAGATGGACCCGGTCATAGGCGCGCTGACGCTCTTCGCCGAAGACATGGATCTCGTAGTGGTCCAGGGCGCCGGCCGCCAGCAGCTGCTCGACGAGGTGATGGCCGACCATGCCGTTGCCGACGACGATCAGGCGTTCTTTGCGGGTCACGATGCTGTTCATGGAGGCTATCCCCCGGCCGAGGCCAATCAGGTTGATTCGCGGCAAATAAAAAGGCGCCTGAAACCTTGCGGTCTCAGGCGCCTTTGCCTGTTCTGGTAGGGAGGAGCCCTTGGCTCTGCTCCATGCCCGTCGCCTGCGGTGGCTGTCGATCGCCGTTGATCGACCGGGCGACCCGAATGTGCGGGTCTGTCAGGGCTTTTGCATCGGCTGTGCCAGTTCCGCCTGATCGCCCGAAGATCCGCCGCTGGCGCGGGCTGCGGCCTGCCGAGTGGCTTGCCGGAGGCTGTCCGAACGCCCGCCGAGCAGAACCACAACGGTGCAAGAGCGGGCCGGCCTGCCCCGTCACGGCGCATCGCGACCCCCACCGCCGTGGCCTCGGCCAGCGCCACCGGCACCCCGCCAGAGCAGTAGGAATGCGCCCCCCGCGCGCGCCGGGCCAAGCTGGCGCGAGCCTTGCTAAATCCTCAGCATGGAGCGGTCAACGCCGATCGCTTCCTTTCACGACAAAGGCGCCGTGTTCGCCTCCCTCCGGGGAGCGCGACCGGCGCCTTTTCGCTTTCTGGTTTTCGAAGGATCCTTGCCATGGCCACTACCCACATCAAGAGCGTCTGCCCCTACTGCGGCGTCGGCTGCGGGATCCTCATGCAGGTGGAAGACGGTCGGATCACCAAGGTCAGCGGCGATCGCGACCACCCCGCCAATCGCGGTCGGCTCTGCACCAAGGGCAGCACCAGCCACCAGGCGCTGGTGGACAGCGGACGCATGGAGCAGGCCTATGTCCGCCACGACCGTTCCCACGAACCGGTGCAGACCGGGCTGGACCAGGCCATCGCCGCCACCGCCGAACGCCTGCGCGCCATCCTCGACCGCGACGGACCCGACGCCATCGCCTTCTATGTGTCCGGGCAGCTGTCGCTGGAAGCCCAGTACCTGGCGAGCAAGCTGGCGCGGGGTTTCATCGGCACCAACCAGCTCGAATCCAATTCCCGCCTGTGCATGGCCAGTGCCGGCACCGGTTACAAGCTGTCCCTCGGCGCCGACGGTCCGCCCGGCTCCTATGACGACCTCGATCGCGCCGACCTCTTCCTGGTCAGCGGCGCCAACATGGCCGACTGTCATCCCATTCTCTTTCTGCGGCTGCTGGATCGGGTCAAGCGCGGCGCCAAGCTGATCGTGATAGATCCGCGGCGCACCGCCACCGCCGAGAAGGCCGATCTCTTCCTGCAACTGCGTCCGGGCACCGATCTGCTGCTGCTCAGCGGCCTGCTGCATCTGCTGCACGCCGAGGGCCATGTAGACGAAGCCTTTATCGCCGCCCATACCGAAGGTTGGGCGGCGATGCCCGAGTTTCTTGCCGACTACACCCCGGCACGGGTGGCCGCGGGGACCGGGCTGACCGAGGCGGACATCCGCACCGCCGCGCGCTGGATCGGCGAGGCCGGCGAATGGACCAGCCTCTGGACCATGGGCCTGAACCAGAGCACCCACGGCACCTGGAGCACCAATGCCCTGTGCAACCTGCACCTGGCCACCGGCAAGATCTGCCGCCCCGGCAGCGGTCCCTTTTCCCTGACCGGCCAGCCCAATGCCATGGGCGGGCGCGAGATGGGCTACATGGGGCCCGGCCTGCCCGGCCAGCGCAGCCTGCTGTCCGCCGCCGACCGCACCTTCGTCGAGCGGGCCTGGGGCATCCCCGAAGGCACCCTGCATACCCGCCTGGGCCAGGGCACCGTCGCCCTGTTCGAGGACCTGGCCGCCGGCACCGTCAAGGCCTGCTGGATCATCTGCACCAACCCGGTGGCCAGCGTGGCCAATCGCGAAACGGTCATCCGCGGGTTGCAGGCCGCCGAACTGGTGATCACCCAGGACGCCTTTCTCGACACCGAGACCAACAACTACGCCGACATCCTCCTGCCCGCCGCGCTCTGGGCGGAGGCCGACGGGGTCATGATCAATTCCGAGCGCAACCTGACCCTGGCACCCCAGGCCGTCACCCCGCCCGGCGCGGCCCGCGCCGACTGGCGGATCATCGCCGACGTGGCCTGCGCCCTGGGCTATGGCGAACACTTCAGCTACGCCTCGGCCGCCGAGGTGTTCGACGAGATCCGGCAATTCCACAACCCCCAGACCGGCTACGACATCCGCGGCGCCAGCCATGCCCGGCTGCGCGAGACGCCGCTGCAATGGCCCTGCCCCAGCGCGGAGAGCGATCCGCGCCAGCCGATCCGCTATCGCAACGACGGCCGCAGCCAGACCCTGCGCCTGGACGAAACCGCGGCGAACCGACCGCACTCAACTTCGCCACCCCCAGCGGCAAGGCGCAATTCTTCGCCCGCCCGCACCTGGACCCGGCCGAACTGCCCGATGCCGACTACCCCTTCGTGCTCAACACCGGGCGTCTGCAGCACCAGTGGCATACGCTCACCAAGACCGGCAAGATCGCCGCCCTGAACCGCCTCAATCCGGCGCCCTTCGTGGAAGTGCATCCCCAGGATGCCGAGGCTTTGGGCCTGGCGCAGGGCGACCGCCTGGAGATCACCTCACGCCGCGGCCGCGCGGTGCTGCCGGTGACCGTCAGCGACCGGGTCCAGCCCGGCAACTGCTTCGCGCCCTTTCACTGGGCCGACGTCCAGGGCAGCGACCTGGCCATCAACGCCGTCACCAGCGACGCCGTCGATCCGCTCTCGCTGCAACCGGAACTCAAGGTCTGCGCGGTGCGCCTGACCCGCGTCGCCACCATTCCCCATCGCCAGCTGCCGGCCGACGAGCCTGTCACGGGGAGCGCCCGGCTGCCTGCCCTGGCGCGGCTGGCCGAGCTCACCGGGGTCGCGACTGCGGTACGGCCCCAGCTCAGCGCGGCCGAACGCACCTACCTGGCCGGCTTCATGGACGGTCTGCGCGACGGCGCGACCCAGGGCGTGCCCTGCCTGCCGGCCCAGGCGCCGCTGGCCGCCGACACCCGCCTCTGGCTCGACGGCCTGCTCGCCGGGTTGTTCAGCCGCCTGCCGGAAAGCCAGCCCGCCGGCCTGGCCATGGCCCCCACCGCGCCGGCCGATCTGGTGGTGCTCTGGGCCTCCCAGACCGGTAACGCCGAAGCCCTGGCCGAGCACTGCGTCGCCCGCCTGTGCCAGGCCGGTCTCAGCGTGGAACTGCACGACATGGCCGCCTATGCCGTGGAACGCCTGACCGGTGCCCGCCGCGTCCTGCTGGTGAGCAGCACCTTTGGCGATGGCGAAGCGCCGGACAATGGCCAGGCCTTCTGGCAGGGCCTCAATCGCCTCGACGCCTCCCTGGCCGAACTGAACTACGCCGTGCTGGCCCTGGGCGATTCCACCTACGAGCAATTCTGCGGCCATGGCCAGCGCCTCGACGCCCGCCTGGCCGACCTCGGCGCCCGGCGCCTCTGCCCGCGCCTGGACTGCGACGCCGATGGCCTCGACGGCGCCGACGCCTGGCTGACCGCCCTGCAGGCGCAACTGGCACCTCAGGCCGAGCACGTGCCCATCGCCAGTTCAGCCACGACCAGCCGCCCGACGGCGGTGCCCGCGCGGCTGGTCATCAACCAGAGACTCAACAGTGCCGGGTCCAACAAGGAGGTGCGGCTATTCGGTTTCGAGTCCGAGCAACCGCTGGCCTACGAGGCTGGCGACGCCCTGAGCGTGATGGCGCGCAACTGCCCGGAGCTGGTCGAGGAGGTCCTCGCCCTCGCCGGGCTGGACGGCGAACAGCCGGTCGCCGTGGCCAAGGTCGGCGAGCTGTCGCTGCGCCAGGCGCTGAGCGAACACTACGAGATCGCCCGCCCCAACCCCGAGACCCTGGCGCTGATCGCCGAGCGCAGCGGCAGTGCCGATTGCCGCGCCCTGCTGGGCGACCGGGACGAACTCAAGCGCTGGCTCTGGGGCCGGCAACTGGCCGATGTGCTGGCCCGCTTTCCCGCCCGCCACGACGCCCGCGAGTTGCTCGGCAGCCTCAAGCGCCTGCAGCCGCGCCTCTACTCCATCGCCTCCAGCCCCCTGGCCCATGCCGGCCAAGTGCACCTCACCGTCTCGGCGGTGCGCTACGGTAAGCGCAAGGGCGTGGCCTCCAGCTTTCTCGCCGACCGCCTGGGCGAGGCCGCCACCGAGGTGCATATCCAGCCTTCGCGCCATTTCCGCCTGCCGGACCAGGGCGACGTCCCGCTGATCATGATCGGCCCCGGCACCGGCATCGCGCCCTTCCGCGGCTTTCTTCACGAGCGCCGCACCCGGGGCGACCAGGGCCGCAACTGGCTGTTCTTTGGCGAGCAGCACGCCGCCCACGACTTCTACTACCGCGACGAACTGGAAGCCTTCCAGCGCGATGGCCTGCTGAACGAACTGAGCCTGGCCTTCTCCCGCGACCAGGCCGAAAAGATCTATGTGCAGGATCGGCTGCGCGAACGCGGTGCCGACGTCTGGCGCTGGCTGCAGGACGGCGCCCGCGTCTATGTCTGCGGCGACGCCAGCCGCATGGCCAAGGACGTCGACCAGGCCCTGCGCCAGGTGGTGGCGACCCATGGCCATCTCAGCGACGAGGCCGCCAGCGAGTACCTGCGCGGGATGAGCGAACAGAAGCGCTATCTGAAGGACGTCTACTAGCGCCGCCGGCTACAGCACCGCGCGCACCAGGCGGGTGAAGGCCTCGATGGCCTCGCGCTCGCCCAGCGCCCCGCGCACCACGGCCGCGGCCAGGGCCTCGCCGGCGCCGACCAGACCGATGCAGGACACCTGCAACTCCGCGGTGGATCTTTTGCTGTGCGGCGTGAGCACCGCCGTCACCATCTGGGTGCCATGTTCCAGCAACTCCTGGTACACCGCGGTCTTTTCCTCGCTCCCCGCCAGCGCCGCCGCCACTACGCCGACTTCACCCTGCATGTCGGTCACGCAGCGGATGTAGCCCTCGGCCAGCGCCGCGGTGGCTTCTTCGGCGCCCTGCTGCCGGGCGGTCATGGCCTGGCGAAAGGCATCCATCTGCGCCAGATCGAGCCAGCGATAGAGCTCGATGAGCAGCCCCGAGCGAGTACCGAAATGCTCGTAGACGACCGGTTTGGAGACGCCCGCCTGCACGGCCAGATAGCCCAGGGTCAGGCGATCCGCACCTTCTTCCCGAACGATGACCCGCGCCGTGTCCAGCAATTGCTGACGCCGGGCTGCCTTGGAGAGACGCCGTCCGGTCCCTTCGGAGACCGGTTTTTCAGGGATGGATCGCGCTGCCATTGGTCACGTCTTCTTGCAAACCTACTAAAGGTAGGTTAATCCTGAACTGGAACCTACACATGGTAGGTTAATGCGGAGAACAGCCCGTGGCAATCGGCTGTGCGGTCTCCGGAACCTCAGCACTGCAACGAAGAGGACAGCATCATGCCACTGCAACCCATACTCTTTGCCGGCGGTTCGGGCACGGTAGGCCGCCAGGCCGTCCACTGGTTCCGCCAGCGCCAGCCTGACTGGCCGCTGCTGGTCGGCGGCCGCAACCTCGCCACGGCCGAGGATGTCGCCCAGGCCGCCAGCCAGGCCCGGGCGGTGCGCCTGGATCTCGACCAGCCGGGGCTGGGACTGGACCCCGCGCTCACCCCGGCAGCCATGATCATGCTGGCACCGGATCAGGCCCTGCACGGCTTGCGCCTCGCCCAGCACCTGGGCATCCCCTATCTCAATGCCAACACCGGCGTCACCGAACTGGGGCCGGAGGTCGCCCAGTTCATGCACCGCCCCGCCGCCCATGCCCTGGTGCTGTCCAGCCACTGGGCCTCGGGCGCCGCCCTGGCGCTGGCACTCGATCTCGCCCGCCGCTTCACCCGGGTCGCGGCCATCGGTATAGAGGTCTTGCTGGATGAGGCGGACCCGGCCGGTCCCCTGGCCTGGGAGGACATGGAGCGGGTGCACAGCACGGCACCCGCTGCCCTGGCCTTCCATCATGGACGCCGCGCCTGGCTGAGCGGTGCCGACCTGCAGGGCAGCGTTACGGCGCTGGACGGTCGCACGCTGGCCGCCACGGCCTTCGGCTCCATCGATCTGCTCAGTCTCCGGGCCGCCACCGCCGCCCCGGAGCTCCGCTTCGACATCGCCATGGGCGAGTCCTCCAGCCGGCGGCGGGGCGCGGAAACAGCGGCCGAGATCGCGGTCAGGGTGAGCGGTGAAAGGGACGGCCAGACCACCGGCGCACGCGCCGTGCTGGAATTCAACCAGGGGCAGGCCTCGCTGACCGCCCTCGGGCTGGTGCTGTCGCTGGAGCGGGTGCTGGGCCTGGCGGGCGGTGAACCCCTGCCGGCGGGTCTCTATATGCCCGAACACCTCTGGGCGGCCGAGTGGTTTCTGCAGGAGTTGCAACGGGAGGGCGCGGTGATCCATCGCCAGACGGATGGGCACTGACGGCGGGAAATGGCGGAAGGCAGTGGGAGTCGAACCCACCCGGGAACGGCTGCCGTCCCCAACCGGGTTTGAAGCCCGGCCACGCCACCGGGCGTGATTGCCTTCCTCTGTTGCGCTAGCCCTCGGCCGCGCGGGCCCAGGCGCTGTCCGGGCGGACCCGGCGCTCGTCGCCGAAGCGACGGGTGAAACCGATGCGATCCAGGCATTCGAGGATCTGGATGCTGCGCTTGCGACCGATGCCGAGGGCATCGCGAAAGGCCGCGGCGCGAATGATCCCCGCTTCGCGCTCCAGGCGCAATGCCTCGCCGGCCGCGGCTTCCAGACTCGCCTGGGGATAGAAGAGATCCCTGACCACCTGGGTCAGTTCCCCCAGCCGGGCCAGCTTGCGCAGCAGCAGCCGCACCTCGGCCTCGGGCTGATCCAGACTCCTGGCCAGATCACGAGTCCAGGGCGGATCGAAGCGTTGGGCCTCCAGCAGCGGCCAGAGGCGGGTCTTGAGCCCCTCCTCCGCCTCGGTGAGGCGAACCCGGTGATCGGGCAGGTGCAGCCAGGGACCGCTGCTCTGCAATCGCCCCTCGGCCAGGGCCGTCTCCAGCAGGGCCAAATAGACCGTCCGCTCCAGTTCCGGCGCGGCGATGCGGCGGAGGCGATCCCGATCGGGACCCAGCTCGTCGGGTTGTTCTTGGTGAAAGGTCGCCAGCGCCGCGCCCAGGCGCTCGAGCGCCGCCTGCCACAGCGCCGCCGCGAACAGCCGCGGGCCGACCCGCGTCTCCACCCTCAGGGTGTCGGCGGGCAATTGCCAGTCGCCTTCGGGGCGGTTGAACTGCCGCGCCAGCAGTCGCGGATCGAGACCGCCGTCGGCCTGGGCCAGGAGTTCGGGCAGCGCCTCCTCCAGACCGCCCCGACGCAGGGCCTGGAGTTGGGCCAGGCGCTGGGGCGTACGGCGATGGCGCGCCGGGGCGAAGGGATCGAGCAGCCGGGCGCCGCCCAGGGTGCGCTGGGCAGACTGGTCGCGCAGCACCAGGCGATCGCCATGCACCCCGTGTAGCGGCGCATTGAGCACCAGCTGCGCCAGGGTCGTGGCGCCCGGGGCGAGGCTGTCGCCTTCCAGCAGGGCGACGCGACCGGTGAGATCCTGGGCGCCCAGGTGCACGTGCACCGGCGTCCAGTGCGCCAGGTTGCGCGCCTCGCCGGGCAGCAGTCGTAGCTCCACGTCGATACGGGTGGTGGGCGCATGCAGCGCCTCGGCCACCAGCCAGTCACCGCGGGCGAGGCTGTCGGTGCTCAGCCGCTCACCGGCGAGATTGAGGGACACCCGCTGGCCGGCCTGGGCGGTTTCCGCCGCGCGGTTCTGGGCATGCAGCCCCCGCACCCGCAGGCGCTGGCCGCGCGGGGTGAGGATGAGTTCGTCGCCGACGGCCACCTGGCCGGCAAAGGCAGTACCGGTGACCACCACCCCGGCCCCGGCGACGCTGAACACCCGGTCCACTGCCAGGCGAAAGCTGCCGCGGGCGTTGCGCTGGTGCACCTGGCCCAGGGCCGCGAGCAAGGCGGCGCGCAATTCGGGGATGCCCACGCCGCTGGGGCTGGCCACCGGATATAGCGGCGCTCCGGCAAAGGGGCCGGCGGCCAGCAGCGCACTGACGTCCTGACGCACCTGGGCCAGTCGCTCGGCATCCACCCGATCGGCCTTGGTCAGGGCCACCAGCAGCCGGGGAATGCCGAGCAATTCGAGGATCGCCAGGTGCTCGCGGGTCTGCGGCATGACGCCGTCGTCGGCTGCCACCACCAGCAGGGCCAGATCCAGGCCGCTGGCGCCCGCCAGCATGTTGTGCACGAAGCGCTCGTGACCGGGGACGTCGATGAAACCGGTGAGACCGCCGTCGCCCAGATCGGCATAGACATAGCCCAGGTCGATGGTGATGCCGCGCGCCTGTTCCTCGCGGCGGCGGTCACCGGCGACCCCGGTGAGGGCCTGGATCAGGGCGGTCTTGCCATGGTCGATGTGACCGGCGGTGCCGATGATCATGGGCACGGTACCAGGCGGATGAACAGGGACGTCATGGCGGCTCCAGGCGGCGGACTGGCGCTCAGGGTAGCGGCGCCCCGCGCGATCGCCTAGCCGTGACGCTCGCGCAAGAAGGCCACGAAGGCCCGCAGCGGGGCCGGCAGCTGGCGGCGATCCGCATAGTAGAGCCGCGGACCGGGAAAGGACGTGGACCAGTCCGCCAGCACTTCCACCAGGCGACCGTCGGCCAGGGGCTCGGCCAGATAGTCGGCGAAGGAATAGATCAGGCCGACGCCGTCGAGGGCGGCTTGCAGCTCCAGGTCGAGCGCCGAGGCCAGCAGGCGACTGCCCGGCGTGACGTTGCTGACCTCGCTGCCGCGCTCGAAGCTCCACTGCGCCACCAGGCCGCTGGCGAAGCGATGCCCGATGCAGGAATGCCGGACCAGGTCGGCGGGGTGTGCCGGTACGCCGTGCCGTTCCAGGTAGGCAGGGGTTCCGGCCACGGCGAATCTCTGGGTGACCGGGCCCAGTCGCACGCTGATCATGTCCGCTTCCAGGTGCTCGTCGTAGCGCACGCCGGCATCGAAACCCGCGGCGAGCACGTCGATCAGCCGATCCTCGGCCACCACCTCCAGGCGAATGCCCGGATGCCGGGCCAGGAAGGGGCCGATCAGCGGCGGCAGCAGCACGCGGGCGACGATGGTGGGCACATTGAGTCTCAGGCTCCCCACCGGACTCTCGCCCTCGGCATTGATGGCGTCCAGCGCGCCGCGCACCTCGCGCAGCGCGGGGGTGAGGCGCTCCAGCAGACGCTGGCCGGCCGCGGTGGGCGTCACGCTGCGGGTGGTGCGGTGCAGCAGCCGGACATCCAGTTCCCGCTCCAGCCGCCGCACCGCATCGCTCAGCGAAGACGCCGCCACACCGCGCACATAGGCGGCGCCACGAAAGCTGCGGGCCTCGGCCACGGCGGCGAAGGCCGCCAGGTCATCCAGATTCAAGGCGCCTCCATTGTACGGCTGAGCGAACAGGTCGTTGTGTCGAGACCGGATTATCGCACAGCGTCATCCTGGCTAGAGTGAAGCCTCATTCACCTGACGAGGAATCCCACATGCAACAGCGTCGCTTGGGCCAGCAGGGCCCCCTGGTATCGAGCCTTGGTCTGGGCTGCATGGGCATGTCCGATCTCTATGGCAGCGCCGACCGTGGCGAGGCCATCGCCACGGTCCAGGCGGCCCTCGAACGCGGCGTCACCCTGTTCGACACCGGTGACTTCTATGGCATGGGCCACAACGAACTGCTCCTGGGCGAAGCCCTGCGCGGTCGACGCGACCAGGCGCTGATCAGCGTCAAGTTCGGCGCCCTGCGCGGTCCGGGCGGCGAGTGGCTGGGCTACGACACCCGGCCGGCGGCGATCAAGAATTTCGTCGCCTACAGCCTCAAGCGCCTGGGTGTGGACCACATCGACATCTATCGCCCGGCACGGCTGGATCGCCAGGTGCCCATCGAGGACACCATGGGCGCCCTCGCCGAGCTGGTGCAGGCCGGCTACATCCGCCATATCGGCCTTTCCGAGGTGGGCGCCCAGACCCTGCGGCGGGCCGCCGCGGTACATCCGGTCTGCGACCTGCAGATCGAGTATTCGCTGGTCTCGCGCGGCATCGAGGCGGAGATCCTGCCAACCTGCCGCGAACTGGGCATCGGCATCACCGCCTATGGCGTGCTCTCCCGTGGCCTGCTCAGCGGTCACTGGCGCCAACCCTCGGGCAGCGGCGACTTCCGCGCTCATAGTCCGCGCTTCCAGCCGGGCAACGTGGAGAAAAACCTGGCGCTGGTGGCAGGCCTCAAGCAGTTCGCCGAACACCGGGGCACCACCCCGGCCCGACTGGCGGTGGCCTGGGTCGCCGCCCAGGGCGACGACATCGTGCCGCTGGTCGGTGCCCGCCGCCGCGGTCAGCTCGACGAATCCCTCGGGGCGCTGGAGGTGGCCCTCAGCGCTGCGGATCGTGCCGAACTGGAACGCTTGCTGCCGCCGGACGCCGTGGCCGGCGATCGCTACGGCGAACACCAGCTGCGCGATCTCGACAGCGAACGCTGAGTCACGCCCGCCAGCAGCGGCCCGCCTTGCGCGGGCCCTTGCGTTTCAGCGCTCGGCCGGACGCTCCTGCATCAGCACCCAGGGCGCCACCACCACCGCCCACAGGGGCACCTCGGGCGCTTCCAGCCGGCGCCTTGCGCGGTCTTCGTCGACCTTGGCCAACTGGCCCTGCTGCAGCCACAGACCCACCCGGGCGGCATCGTCCTGGGTCACGGCGATGGCCGCTTCGATCAGGTCCAGCTCGGGCGCCACTTCCAGCAGCACGCCCCGCGCAAAATGCGGTTGCAATTCTTCCCAGCCGATGGCGGCGGTCTGCCCGAGCAGGGTGGCGTAGCGCGTTGCGTGATCGGTCATGGTGCGGGCCTCGCGAAAAGGGCGGATTCTACCGTTGCCCTCCCCGCTTGCCGAGCGCCCGGACGCACGGGCCACAGATCCGACAAGTTGTCGTCGCCAGCTTTCCAAGACGAACAGACGGTGATTAAACTGCGCGGCGCGTCATAAAGAACAAAATCGGCACATTTTCGCTTCCAACTGCCTCATTAATAAAAGCATTCCGAGTGGAGCACTCATGAAAAAGGCAACTCTGCGTTTCTCCCGCCTGGTCGCGGCCCTGGCCCTGGCCGGCATGGCCAGCCACACCCTGGCAGCCGACACCCTGAAGATCGGTCTGGCCGGCCCCAAGACCGGTCCGGTCGCCCAGTACGGTGACATGGAGTTCATTGGTGCCCAGATGGCCATCGAGCAGATCAACAAGGCCGGCGGCGTCAAGGGCAAGCAGCTCGAAGGCGTGATCTACGACGACGCCTGCGATCCCAAGCAGGCCGTGGCGGTTGCCAACAAGATCGTCAACGATGGCGTCAAGTTCGTTGTCGGCCACCTCTGCTCCAGCTCCACCCAGCCCGCCTCCGACATCTATGAGGACGAAGGCATCCTGATGGTGACCCCGGCGGCAACCAGCCCCGACATCACCAACCGTGGCTACAAGCTGATCTTCCGCACCATCGGCCTGGACAACATGCAGGGCCCGACCGCCGGCAAGTTCATCGTCGAGCACGTCAAGCCGAAGATCGTCGCGGTCATCCACGACAAGCAGCAGTACGGCGAAGGCATCGCCACCGCGGTCAAGCAGACCCTGGACAAGGCCGGCGTCAAGGTCGCCGTGTTCGAGGGCATCAACTCCGGCGACAAGGATTTCTCCTCGCTGATCGCCAAGCTCAAGCAGGCCAACGTCGACTTCGTCTACTACGGCGGCTACCACCCCGAGCTGGGCCTGATCCTGCGTCAGGCGGCCGAGAAGGGCCTGACCGCCAAGTTCATGGGTCCGGAAGGCGTGGGCAACAGCTCCATCTCCGCCATCGCCGGCAAGGCCTCCGAAGGCCTGCTGGTCACCCTGCCGCGCTCCTTCGACCAGGATCCCAAGAACCAGGCCCTGGTACAGGCGTTCAAGGACAAGAAGCAGGATGCGAGCGGTCCCTTCGTGTTCCCCTCCTACGCCGCCGTGCAGGTCATCGCCGAAGGCATCGAGAAGGCGGGCGACGAGAAGCCCGAGGACGTGGCCAAGGCACTGCGCAGCAACACCTTCAACACCCCCACCGGTGAGTTGGCGTTCGACGAGAAAGGCGACCTGAAGAACTTCGAGTTCGTGGTCTACGAATGGCACGCCGACGGCACCAAGACTGAAGCCAAGTAAGCCCTGCCTGTAACACCGGAGCCCACCGCCAACGGCGGTGGGCTTCGTTTATCCGCCTCCATCCGAGGCCTGGGACCCGCACCAGAAGTGCACCAAGGTCCCCTGGAGACACCCATGCCCGAGTTCTACCACTACCTGCAACAGCTGGTGAACGGCCTCACGGTCGGCAGCACCTATGCGCTGATCGCCATCGGCTACACCATGGTCTACGGCATCATCGGCATGATCAACTTCGCCCATGGCGAGGTGTACATGATCGGCTCCTATGTGGCCTTCATCGCCATCGCCGGCCTGGCCATGCTGGGTATCCACAGCCTGCCCATCGTCATGCTCGCCGCCTTTGGCGCCAGCATCATCATCGCCAGTGCCTACGGCTACAGCATCGAACGCATCGCCTATCGCCCCCTGCGTGGCGGTAACCGGCTGATCCCGCTGATCTCGGCGATCGGCATGTCGATCTTCCTGCAGAACTGGGTGCTGCTGGCCCAGGATTCCAAGGACAAGTCGATCCCCAACCTGCTGCCGGGCAACTTCATCATCGGCACCGACGCCATGAACGGCGTGGTGATCTCCTATGTGCAGGTGCTGATCTTCATCGTCACCCTGCTCACCATGTTCGGCCTCACCTGGTTCATCTCCCGCTCCCGCCTGGGCCGCGCCTGCCGCGCCTGCGCCGAGGACATCAAGATGGCCAACCTGCTGGGCATCAACACCAACGGCATCATCGCCCTGACCTTCGTCATCGGCGCCACCCTCGCCGCCGTGGCCGCGGTGCTGCTGGGCATCCAGTACGGCGTGATCAATCCGAGTCTGGGTTTCCTGGCCGGTATCAAGGCCTTCACCGCCGCCGTGCTCGGCGGCATCGGCAGCATCCCCGGCGCCATGCTCGGCGGCCTGGTGCTGGGCGTGGCCGAGGCCTTTGGCGCCGACGTCTTCGGTGACCAGTACAAGGACGTGGTGGCCTTCAGTCTGCTGGTGCTGGTGCTGCTGTTCCGCCCCACCGGCATCCTCGGTCGCCCGGAGGTGGAAAAGGTATGAGTGCCCGTCTGCGAACCGCCTTCTTCAGCGCCCTGCTGGTGCTGGCCGTCGCCTATCCCATCCTCGGCCTCAAGCTGGAGACGGTAGGCGTCAACCTGGAAGTGCACGGCGCCCCGCCGCGCACCCTCTGGATCGTGGCCCTGGCTGCGGTACTGATGTTCGTCTGGCAACTGGTGCGTGACCCGCTCACCGCCGGCTGGCGCCGCAATGGCGGCCTGCAGCTGCCGGCCACCGGCCTGGGCACCAAGCTCACCGAACCCAAGACCCAGCGCTGGGTGATCCTCGGCCTGGTGCTGATCGCCCTGGTGTGGCCCTTCTACGGCTCGCGCGGCGCGGTGGACATCGCCACCCTGATCCTCATCTACGTGATGCTCGGCCTCGGCCTGAACATCGTGGTGGGGTTGGCCGGTCTGCTCGACCTGGGCTACGTCGGCTTCTATGCCGTCGGCGCCTACACCTACGCCATGCTCTCCCACTACTACGGCCTGGGCTTCTGGGTCTGCCTGCCGCTGGCGGGGCTGATGGCGGCGCTGTTCGGCTTCCTGCTCGGTTTCCCGGTGCTGCGCCTGCGCGGCGACTACCTGGCCATCGTCACCCTGGGCTTCGGCGAGATCATCCGCATCCTCTTGCGCAACCTCACCCAGTGGACCGGCGGCCCCAACGGCATCAGCGGCATCGAAAAACCGACCCTGTTCGGCCTGACCTTCGAACGCCGGGCGCCGGAGGGCATGACGCCCTTCCACGAGTATTTCGGCATCCCCTACAACTCCGAATACAAGGTGATCTTCCTCTATCTGATCGCCCTGCTGCTGGTGCTGCTGACCCTGTTCGTGATCAACCGCCTCCTGCGCATGCCCATCGGGCGCGCCTGGGAAGCCCTGCGCGAAGACGAGATCGCCTGCCGCGCCCTGGGTCTAAATCCCACGCTGATCAAGCTCTCGGCCTTTACCCTGGGCGCCTGCTTCGCCGGTTTCGCCGGCAGCTTCTTCGCCGCGCGCCAGGGCCTGGTGTCGCCGGAATCCTTCACCTTCATCGAATCGGCCATCATCCTGGCTATCGTGGTGCTGGGCGGCATGGGCTCCCAGCTCGGCGTGATCCTCGCGGCCATCGTGATGATCCTGCTGCCGGAGCTGATGCGCGAATTCAGCGAATACCGCATGTTGATGTTCGGCCTGCTGATGGTCGTGATGATGATCTGGCGTCCGCAAGGCCTGCTCCCGATGCAACGCCCGCACCTGGAGTTGCACAAATGAGCCAAGCCCTTCTCGATGTCTCCGGCCTATCCATGAGATTCGGCGGCCTGCTGGCCGTCAACGGCGTCAACATCCGCGTGGAACAGGGCCAGGTGGTCTCGCTGATCGGCCCCAATGGCGCCGGCAAGACCACGGTGTTCAACTGCCTGACCGGCTTCTACCGGCCCAGCGGCGGCGAGATCCTGCTCAATGGCGAAGCCATCCAGGGACTGCCCGGGCACAAGATCGCCCGCAAGGGCGTGGTGCGCACCTTCCAGAACGTCCGCCTGTTCAAGGAAATGACCGCGGTGGAGAACCTGCTGGTGGCCCAGCACCGCCACCTCAACACCGGCTTCCTGGCCGGGCTGTTCAAGACCCCGGCCTTTCGCAAGAGCGAAGCCGAGGCCATGGACTATGCGCGCTTCTGGCTGGAGCAGGTCAACCTCACCGAATTCGCCAACCGCAACGCCGGCAACCTCGCCTACGGCCAGCAGCGCCGCCTGGAAATCGCCCGCTGCATGATGACCCGCCCGCAGATCCTCATGCTCGACGAGCCGGCCGCCGGCCTCAACCCGCGCGAGACCGAGGACCTCAAGGCGCTCATCGCGCTGCTGCGCGCCGAGCACGGCGTGACCGTGCTCCTGATCGAGCACGACATGCACCTGGTGATGAGCATTTCCGACCACATCGTGGTGATCAACCAGGGCACCCCCCTGGCCGACGGGACGCCGGAGCAGATCCGCAACAACCCCGACGTGATCAAGGCCTACCTGGGCGAATCCTGATGGAGACCACCATGCTGCAGTTCGACAACGTCTCCACCTTCTACGGCAAGATCCAGGCGCTGCATGGCGTCAGCGTGCAGGTGAACCGGGGCGAGATCGTCACCCTGATCGGCGCCAACGGGGCCGGCAAGTCCACCCTGCTGATGACCCTCTGCGGTACCCCGCGGGCCCACGGCGGCAGCATCCGCTACGAAGGCGAGGAGCTGGTCGGCCAGGAAACCGCGCAGATCATGCGCAAGGGCATCGCGGTGGTGCCCGAGGGTCGCCGGGTATTCGCCCGTCTGACCGTGGAGGAGAACCTGGCCATGGGCGGCTTCTTCACCGACAAGCACGCCTACGACCGCCAGCTGGAGAAGGTCCTCGGCCTCTTCCCGCGCCTCAAGGAGCGCTATGCCCAGCGCGCCGGCACCATGTCCGGCGGCGAGCAGCAGATGCTCGCCATCGGCCGGGCGATGATGAGCGAGCCGCGCCTGCTGCTGCTCGACGAGCCGTCGCTGGGCCTGGCGCCCATCATCATCCAGCAGATCTTCGAGATCATCGAACAGCTGCGCCAGGATGGGGTGACGGTGTTCCTGGTCGAGCAGAACGCCAACCAGGCACTCAAACTGGCCGACCGCGGCTACGTGCTGGAGAACGGCCGCATCGTCATGCAGGACAGCGGCGCCGAGCTGCTGGCCAACCCGGACGTGCGCAAGGCCTATCTGGGCGGTTGAGTCACCCCGTCGCCGCCCCACATGCCTCGACCAACAGCACCGTAGCGTGGAAAGCGGCGCAGCCTTTTCCACCGGGGCTTCCTGGCGAAGGGTGCCCTCACCCCAGCCCTCTCCCGCAGGGAGAGGGGGCTATCCGTGCGCCACGTAGGTTGGGTTGAGACGGCTCCATCGTCGAAGCCCAACAGCACCGTAGCGTGGAAAACGGCGCAGCCTTTTCCACCGGGGCGTCCTGGCGAAGGGTGCCCTCACCCCAGCCCTCTCCCGCGGGGAGAGGGAGCTATCTGTGCGCCACGTAGGTTGGCTCCATCGTCGAAGCCCAACAGCACCGTAGCGTGGAAAACGGCGCAGCCTTTTCCACTGGGACTTCCTGGCGAAGAGTGCCCTCACCCCAGCCCTCTCCCGCAGGGAGAGGGGGCTATCTGTGCGCCACGTAAGTTGGCTCCACCGTCGAAGCCCAACAGCACCGTAGCGTGGAAAACGGCGCAGCCTTTTCCACCGGGGCTTCCTGGCGAAGAGTGCCCTCACCCAAGCCCTCTCCCGCGGGGAGAGGGAGCTATCCGCACCAGCGTTCAGCTCATCGGCTCCGCTACCCCAACGCCTCCAGGCGCTGCCGACTACGCTCGAACCAGTCGCTCAGGGCTTCCGCCACCACCCGTGTTCGCTTGGGCAGGCCACCCTGGTAGGGATGCACCAGAAACAGCGGCTGGCTGGGGGTGCGCCAGTCCCTGAGCAGCCAGACCAGGGCGCCACTGGCCAGCTCCTCGTGCACCATGAACGAGGGCAGCCGGGCGATACCCTGCCCGGCCAGGGCGGCCTGCTTGAGCAGGCTGTAGTGATTGCAGGCCAGGCTGGGGATTACCTGCACGCGGTCGAGTCGGTGCTCGCGGTGATAGAGCCAGACCTCTCCCTTGGCATAGTGGCTGTTGACCAGGCAGCGGTGGCCGAGCAGCTCCTCGGGCGCCTGGGGGACCTCGCGCCCGGCCAGATAGGCGGGTGCCGCGCAGGTCACCTCCTGCATGGCGAACAGCGGTCGCGCGACCAGACGTTCGTCCGGGTCCAGCCGGGCGCGAATCGCCAGGTCGAAACCCTCGGCCACCAGGTCGCGATAGCCGTTGTCCAGCACCAGGTCCAGCTGGATGGCGGGATGGGTGGCACGACAGGCCAGCAGCACCTCGAAAAAGGTGTAGCCCAGGGACACCGGAACGGTCAGGCGTACCGGCCCGGCTGCCTCCTCCTGCAGGCGGGCCACGCTCTGCAGGGCCCGCTCGCGCTGGCGCACCAGGGCCTGCGCCTCGGGCAGCAGGGCGCGTCCGGCAGGGGTGGGATCGAGACGTCGGGTGGTACGGTGCAGCAGGCGGGTCTCCAGGCGCACCTCCAGCGCCCGGATGCGCTTCGACAGTTGCCCCTTGCTGCAGCCCAGGCGCTCGGCGGCGCGGGTGAAGCTGCCGCTTTCACAGAGGATGGCGAAGGCGGCGAGATCGGCGAAATCGTCCTGCATCGTTTCCTCCGGGAAACACTGGATTGCCATTCAGGTGATTTATCAAGGCAATGAGCCATTCTAGGCTGGAGACTCCTTCCCTTCACGGAGTCGCCTCATGAAAATCATCCTCGTCGGTGCCAGCGGTACCCTGGGCAGCGCCATCGCCGAACGCCTGGGCAGCCGCCACGAGCTGATCCGCGTTGGCCGCCAATCCGGCGATCTGCAGGTCGATATCACCCAAGCGGATTCCATCCGCGCCCTGTTCGCCCAGGTCGGGCGCTTCGACGCCCTGGTCAGCGCGGTGGGGTCGGTGACCTTCGCCCCCTTCACCGAGATGACGCCCGAGGCCTATCAGAAGGGCCTGCAGGACAAGCTGATGGGCCAGGTCAACCTGGTGCTGCTGGGCCAGACCCAGGCGGCCGAGGGTGCCTCCTTTACCCTGACCACCGGCATCCTCAGCGAACAGCCCATCGCTCAGGGCAGCTCGGCGGCCATGGTCAATGCCGCCCTGGAGGGCTTCGTCCGCGGCGCGGCCATCGAGCTGCCGCGGGGTCAGCGGATCAATGCCGTGAGTCCGACGGTGCTGGAGGAATCGCTGGGGCACTACGGCGATTTCTTCCGCGGCTTCAAGGCGGTATCGGGGGCCGAGGCTACCCTGGCCTACGAACGCAGCGTGGAAGGGCGGGAAACCGGCAAGACTTATCGCGCCTGGTAAGTCCTTGAGCTTGCGGCGCTGTCTGAGTAACGTGTGCCCACCTCAGTCGGAGTCCTGCGATGCCTGCGCCGCGTGCCATCTTTCCCCTTGCCCTGCTCGGCCTCCTCGGCGGCTGCAGCCTGTTCCAGAGCGACGACACCCCGCGTGCACCGGGCGGCGAGCGCCTGCAGGGTGATCTGCGCTGGAACGGTGACCAGCTGCTGTTCCGCCCCTGCCAGGAACAGCGCTTCTTCGACGTCACCGACGCCAACAACACCGCCATCCTGCGCGATGCCCATGAACTGGCCGCCGACAGCGGTGCCGCTTCGCTATTCGCCGATCTGCGCGGCAAGCTCAAGTCCGGCGGTCGCGATGGCGCCCAGGGCGTGTTCGCCGTCACCGACGTCTACCGCGTGCAGTACAGCGGTCCGGGCTGCAGCGATCCCAACTTCAAGCGTACCGCCATGAATGCCGGTGGCCATGGACCGGACTGGAGCGTCCAGGTCAGCAACCAGGGCATGCTGGTCAGTACCGCCGGCCAACAGCGCCGCGCCCTGCCCTTCGTGCAGGAAGAATTGCCCGGCGGCATGCGCGCCCTGTCCACCGAGGCCAATGGCGAGAAGGTCGAGCTGTGGATCAATCCCCGGCGCTGCGTGGATGGCCGGACCGGCACCGTGCAGTCGCTGCAGGCCGAATTACGCATCAATGGCCAGACCTGGCAGGGCTGCGCCTTCTACGGTGGTGCCGGCAACCCCACCTAAGTCGGGCGTTCGCGCGATGCTTAGCGCGATCCCCTTGGCATCTTCCGCTTTACGTTTAGCGTCGTGCGCCCCTAGGGGCTAGTCTAGCGACGGCAAGGCTTCATCCGCTTCGCTTGGCCACCTCCGGGTCGCGCCGGGCGAAGCCACAGGAACGCTCATCCAGCCAGGGTCCAGGCATGCCAACATCTCCCGCGTCCCGCAGCGCCTTACCGCGTCGGCGGGGCCATACCGTCCTCCTGCGGCTGTTCCCGGCGCTCTGCGTACTGCTCCTCGGCCTTATCGGCCTGGGTTGCTATCTGCTGGTCGACAATGCCGTGCGCCAGGATGCCACCGTCGCCCAGCATACCGAGCGCGCGATCGGTCGCACCTTTACCCGCCTCGACGAAGAGGTCGCCCGCAACCTGATCGACTACAGCAAATGGGACGAGGCCTATCGCCGCCTGCATCAGGAACTGGACCCCGACTGGGCCTACGACCAGGGCAACCTCGGCGAATCGCTGTACCGCGTCTATGGCTACGAAGGGGTGCTGGTATTCGACGGCCAGGACCGCCCCCGCTATCGCCTGCTCGATGGCCAACTGGCCGATCCCGCTACGCCCTGGCTGCAGGGCGACATCGCCGGCCTGCTGGCAGCGGCACGCAGCGCCGACGCCCGCGCCGGCAGCGTGTCCGGTGTGCTGACCGTGGCCGGGATGCCGGCGCTGGTGGCCGCCGCCGCCATCACCCCGGGCGATCATGCCGGCGTCCGCCCCCAGGAGGCGCCGGCCTCGGTACTGGTCTTCGTCAATGTGCTGAGTCCCGCCCGGCTGGCCGCCCTGAGCGAAGCCAACAACCTGCCGCCGCTGAGCATCACCACCGACCCGGCTGGCAGCCGTGCCAGCTGGCAACTGCCCGGCTCCGGCTATCAGCTGACCTGGCGCCCGCCGCGACCGGGATTGTGGCTGATGCAGCAGACCCTGCCGCTGTTCGGCGGTGGGGTGCTGATCCTGCTGCTGGGGCTGATCTGGCTGTTTCGCCAGGCGCTGCTGTCGATGCGCCAGCTGGATGCCCAGTACGATGACCTGCTGGCCAGTCGCAGCGAACTGGCCATCGGTGAGCGACGCTTCCGCGACATCGCCGAGGCCACCTCGGACTGGCTGTGGGAGGTCGACGCCACCCTGCGCCTGGTCTATGTCTCGGATCGCTTCGCCGAAGTCACCGGGGAAGCCACCAACCGCTGGCTGGGGCGGCCGCTCAACGAACTCCTGACGCCCCATGCCGATACCCTGGCGCACTGGCTCGCCGGCCAGGCGCACGACCGCAAGCCGCGACCGCCGCTGGTCTGTCACTACCTGGACGGCAACGGCCGCGAACGCACCTGTCGGGTCGCCGCCCGGGCCATTCCCGAGGGTGGCTATCGCGGCACCGTCACCGACCTCACCGACGAGATCGAGGCCCTGGCCCAGGTCCAGCACCTGTCCTGGCACGATCCCCTGACCGGCCTGCCCAATCGCCATCGCCTGCACCAGTTTCTCGCCACCCACCTGGAAGGACCGGAGCCGCGGCCCCTGGCGCTGATCAGCCTGGACCTGGATAGATTCAAGACGGTCAACGACGCCCTCGGCCATGCCGCCGGCGATCAGGTCCTGCAGGAAGCGGCGCAGCGCCTGCGGCAGAACGTGACCGCCACCGACCTGGTGGCCCGCCTGGGCGGCGATGAATTCTGCGTGGTGCTCAGCGGCGATCGCGACCCGGGCGCCATCGCCGACCTCTGTCGACGGCTGGTGGAGCAGTTGCGCCAACCCTTCCGCCTCGGCCAGCAGCGGGTCTTCATCGGCAGCAGCCTGGGCGTGGCCCTGGCGCCGCGGGATACCGGCATCCCGGCGGAACTGCTGCGCCTGGCCGATATCGCCCTCTACCAGGCCAAGGCCGCTGGCCGCGGCACCTGGCGCTTCCACGAGCCAGCCATGAACGAGCAGGTGCTGCTGCGCCGGCAGCTGGAGCAGGACCTGCGCCAGGCCCTGCGCGATGACCGCCTCAGCCTCTACTACCAGCCGCGGCGTTGCCTGACCGATGGCAGCCTGCGTGGCTTCGAGGCGCTGGTGCGCTGGGAGCATCCGACCCAGGGGCTGCTGGAGCCGCTGGACTTCCTGACCCTGGCCGAGGACGCCGGCCTCGGCCAGCGCCTGGGACGCTGGGTGCTGGAGACCGCCTGCCACGATGCCCAGGGCTGGCCGGAACGACTTTCGGTGTCGGTCAATCTGTCGCCGCAGCAATTCCACGCCAACGAAGATCCGGTGCAGACCGTGGCCGAGGCGCTCTACCAGAGCGGCCTGGCGGCCTCGCGCCTGGAGCTGGAACTCACCGAACGCACCCTGCTGGATCCGGCCGCCGACGTGGCCAACACCCTGGGCGCGCTCAAGGGCCTGGGCGTACGCCTGTGCCTGGACGACTTCGGTTCCGGCCTCTGCTCCCTGGCCTATCTGCGCCGCTATCCGCTGGACGGCATCCGCCTGGATCGCAGCCTCATCGCCCGCCACCATCAGGCGCCGGAAGACAGCGCCCTGGTGCGGGCCATGATCGATCTCGGCCGCTCGCTGGGACTAAGGGTGACCCTCAAGGGGGTGGAAGACGCCGAGCACCTGCGCCAGCTGCAGCACCTGCCGGCGGACGAGATCCAGGGCTTCCATTGCGGCGCGCCCCTGCCGGCCGACCAGCTGGGCGCCTGGCTGGACGAACTGGCGACCGAGTCGCTGAGCTGAATCGGCAGGGGCTCGGCGCCTAGCGCTCGGCCACCATGCTGCCCTCGCCCGCCGCGCCACGCCGCTGGTTGCGGTCGTCGCGGGGGGTGACGCCAAAGAAGTTGCGATAGGCGCTGGAGAAATGCGGTCCCGACGAGAAGCCGCAGGACAGGCCGATCTGGATGATCGACTTGCTGGTCTGGGTGAGCATCTTGCGCGCCCGGTTCAGCCGCAACTCCAGGTAGTACTGGCTGGGTACACGGGCCAGGTATTGCTTGAAGATCCGCTCCAGCTGCCGGCGGGAGACGCAGACGTGTTGGGCGATCTCGTCGGTGGTGAGGGGCTCTTCGATGTTGGCCTCCATCAGCATCACCGCCTGGGTCAGCTTGGGATGACTCGACCCCAGGCGATTCTTCAGCGGAATGCGCTGTCGCTCGCTGCCTTCGCGCAGCCGCTCGACGATCAGCTCCTCGGCGATGGTGCCGGCCTGCTCGGCGTCGCGGTCACGGCCGATCATGGCCAGCAGCAGATCGAGGATGGCCAGGCCGCCACAGGCGGTCAGGCGATCGCGGTCCCATTCGTAGAGGTGGTGGGTGGCGATGACCTTGGGGAATTGCTCGCTGAACTCCTCCAGCCAGCGCCAGTGCACGGCGGCGCGATGACCGTCGAGGAGCCCGAGCTGGGCGAGGATGTGCACCCCGGCGGAAAAACCGCCCATCACCACCCCGGCCCGGGCGGTCTGGCGCAGGGCCGCGACCAGCGGTGGCGGCAGCGGCGGCGAGGGTTCGTCGGCCAGCACGAAGAGCCGATCCAGGCGTTCCAGCTGCCCTTCCCAGTGGCCACCCGGCAGTCGCGGCTGCAACTCGCTGCCGGCCTGCAGAAAGCGCACCTCGTAGGGCGTATCGCTCGAATGGCGCGAGGCGAGTTCCAGCGCTTCCTCGACCAGGCCCACGGTCAGCGGACGAACGTCGGGCCACAGCAGAAAGGCGATGCGGATGGTCATCTAACGTCTGGCTTCCTGTCGAGAGCGGCGGGGGCGACCGATCCGGGGCCCGCGCGCCATGAAACCCTTGTGGGGTGGCACGCATGGTACGCCGGAGCGCTGCCCCTGTCC
Organism: Pseudomonas sp. SORGH_AS_0199; assembly: GCF_031453735.1. NCBI lineage: Bacteria > Pseudomonadati > Pseudomonadota > Gammaproteobacteria > Pseudomonadales > Pseudomonadaceae > Pseudomonas > Pseudomonas sp. SORGH_AS_0199. The sequence continues at coordinate 1,867,068 of NZ_JAVJAE010000001.1, read as the reverse complement.
CGGCCTTTGCCCCGGGTAGCGGACCGGAGTACCCTGCGGCCCGCCGGCTGGCGCGATTCTAGCGCCAGCGCAACGGCGGCGGCTTCTACCCTGGCGACACGTCCTTACAGGACCGCCAAAAAAGAAACCGCCCGCTACCTGGACGATAGCGGGCGGTCGCTGAGGCAGCCGGATCAGGCGACGGCCTGGCTCATCTGCTGATGGGTCCCGACCAGATGCTGCACCACGCCCGGGTCGGCCAGGGTGGAGATGTCGCCGAGCGAGTCGTATTCGCCCACGGCGATCTTGCGCAGGATCCGCCGCATGATCTTGCCGGAGCGGGTCTTGGGCAGACCCGGCGCCCACTGGATCACATCGGGGGTGGCGATGGGGCCGATTTCCTTGCGCACCCACTGCTTGAGCTCCTGGCGCAGCGCTTCGTTGCCCTCCTCGCCCTGGTTGAGGGTGACGTAGACATAGATGCCCTGGCCCTTGAGGTCGTGGGGCATGCCCACCACCGCGGCCTCGGCCACCTTGGGATGGGCCACCAGGGCGCTCTCGATCTCGGCGGTGCCCATGCGGTGGCCGGAGACGTTGAGCACGTCGTCGACGCGACCGGTGATCCAGTAGTAGCCGTCCTCGTCGCGGCGGGCACCGTCACCGGTGAAGTACATGCCCTTGAAGGTCTTGAAGTAGGTGTCGACGAAGCGGTCGTGGTCGCCATAGATGGAGCGCGACTGGCCCGGCCAGGAATCGAGGATCACCAGGTTGCCTTCCACGGCGCCGTCGAGCAGGTTGCCCTCGTTGTCCACCAGCGCCGGCTGGATGCCGAAGAAGGGACGGGTCGCCGAACCGGGCTTCTGGCCGATGGCGCCCGGCAGCGGGCTGATGAGGATGCCGCCGGTCTCGGTCTGCCACCAGGTGTCGACGATGGGGCAGCGCTCCTGGCCCACGGTCTTGTAGTACCAGTGCCAGGCCTCGGGGTTGATGGGCTCGCCCACCGAACCGAGCAGGCGCAGGCTGCTGCCGTCGACGCCGCGCATGGCCGCATCGCCCTGGGCCATCATGGCGCGGATGGCGGTGGGGGCGGTGTAGAGGACGTTGACCTGGTGCTTGTCCACCACCTGGCCCATGCGGGTGACGTCCGGGTAGTTGGGCACGCCCTCGAACAGCAGGGTGGTGGCGCCGTTGGCCAGGGGGCCGTAGACGATGTAGCTGTGGCCGGTGATCCAGCCGACGTCGGCGGTGCACCAGTAGACCTCGCCGGGGCGATAGTCGAAGACCCGCTCGTGGGTCAGGGCGGCATAGGTCAGGTAGCCGCCGGTGGTGTGCAGGATGCCCTTGGGCTTGCCGGTGGAACCGGAGGTATAGAGGATGAACAGCGGCGCCTCGGCGGACATCTCCTTGGGCTCGCAATGTTCCGGCGCCACCGAGGTGATGTCCTCGTACCAGACGTCGCGGTGGCGGTGCCAGGCGATGTCGGCGCCGGTGCGCTTGCAGACGATCACCTTGCGCACCGAATAGGTGGCCGGATTGGTCAGGGCCTCGTCGACGTTGGCCTTGAGCGGGATCTTGCGACCGCCGCGCACGCCTTCGTCGGCGGTGATGACCAGCTTGGACTGGCAGTCGCTGATGCGGCCGGCCAGGGATTCGGGGGAGAAGCCGCCGAACACCACCGAGTGCACCGCGCCGATGCGGGCGCAGGCCAGCATGGCCACCACGGCCTCGGGAATCATCGGCATGTAGATGGTCACCACGTCGCCGCGGTGGATGTCCTGGCCGCGCAGGGCGTTGGCCAACTGGCAGACCTCGCGATGCAGTTCGCGGTAGGTGATGTGGCGGCTGTCGGCCGGATCGTCGCCTTCCCAGATGATGGCGGTCTGGTCGCCGCGGGTTTCCAGGTGGCGATCCAGGCAATTGTAGGAGGCGTTCAGGGTGCCATCGGCGAACCACTGGATGTCGACGCGATGATCGTCGAAGGAGGTCTGCTTGACCCGGCTGAAGGGCTTGATCCAATCCAGGCGCTGGGCCTGCTCGCGCCAGAAGCCATCGGGGTTGAGGATGGACTGCTGGTACAGCCGGCGATAGGTGACTTCATCGGTCAGGGTCCGGGAAGCGACTTCCGCGCGGACCGGGTAGAAGGCGGCACTCATGGGACGATCTCCTCGGCGGGAAACTGTTGTTCTTGTTGTCTTCCGTTGTACGGCGCGCACCGGTTTCGGACCATTCGACCATGGTCGGACGGGGCGCCGGGAGCTGACCGGCGGGTCTGTTACCCTTGCCCTTTCGTGACTTTCTTTCCCAAGGAGCGCCCCATGGCCGATCTCGCCCACTCTCATTGCGTCCCCTGCCGCTCCAGCGAGCCGGCCCTGAGCGCGGCCGCCAGCAGCGAATTGCTCAAGGCCGTCCCCGGCTGGACGCTGGTGGAACGCGAGGGGATTGCGCGGCTGGAACGCCGCTATGCCTTCGGCAACTTCCTCGAGGCCCTGGACTTCACCAACCGCGTCGGCCGCGAGGCCCAGGACGAGGACCATCACCCGGCCCTGCTCACCGAATGGGGCGCGGTGACGGTGAGCTGGTGGACGCACAACATCGGCGGCCTGCACCGCAACGACTTCATCATGGCCGCCCGTACCGACGCAGTCGCCCTGGCGGCCAACGTCTGACCATCGGATCGCCGGATCGCCGGACCACACGCTAGTCGCAGGCGGCGGCCAATCCCTCGGCGTGGACGAAACACAGCTTGTTGCCCTCCGGGTCCCGGCAATAGGCGGCATAGAAGTCCGGTCCGTAGCCCGCTCGGATGCCCGGCGCACCCTCGTCGCTGCCGCCCAGTTGCAGGGCGCGATGCCAGGCCCTCTCCACGGCCGCGGGACTAGGCGCGGCAAAGCTCACCTGGACGCCATTGCCCCAGGAGGCCGGCAGGCCGTTGAACGGCAGCTGCACATAGAATTGCGGCCACGCCCGCCCCGGCCGCTGCCAGCCACACCCGGGCGGGCCACCGTCGTCTTCCGCCGGCATGCGCACCAGCCCGAGTTCGTGCAAGACGCTGTCGTAGAATTCGATCAGGCGCTCCAGATCGCGCGCACCTAGCTGTACATGGCTGAACATGGACGCTCTCCCGCTGCAGGGGTCATCAAGCCACGTTAGACCAGTCCGTCGCGCCTGCCTATCGGCTCGACAAGCCCGGCGCGGACGGTTAGCGTGGCGGCCTTCGCCTCTGACGATATGCCCATGAATCTGCGCAACCTCCCCCGCCTGACCAAGATCGGCCTGGTCTTCTTCATCCTTGGCCTGCTGGGCGTGGCCTTCTCCCTCTATGGCCTCTACCAGGGTCCGCGTCCCACCGAACCCGGTGCCATGCGCAGCCTGCTGTTCGCAGCGGGATTGCAGCTGACCGGCTACGTGCTGCTCAACCGCAACCGCTTCCGCATGCTGTCCGGCCGCCGCAAGGACTGACCATGACCCTCCAGTGGAGCTGCCGCGCCGCGCCAGCGCTGACCACCGCCGAGCTCTATGCCGCCCTGGTGCTGCGCGCCCGGGTGTTCGTGGTGGAGCAGCAGTGCATCTATCCCGACGCCGATGGCCTGGATCTGGCAGCGGATGTCTGGCACCTGTTCGGCTGGCGTGACGACCAGTTGCACGCCTACCTGCGCCTGCTCGGGGCAGTACGCGAGGACGTGGTGATCGGCCGGGTGATCGTCGCCCCCGAGGGCCGCGGCGGCGGGCTGGGGCACCTGCTGCTGGCGGAAGCCCTGCGCGTCTGCGCCGAGCGCTGGCCCGGGCGCTCGCTGTTTCTCTCCGCCCAGGCTCATCTGCAGGCCTACTATGGCCGCTATGGCTTCACGCCCTGCTCAGCGGTGTACGACGAGGACGGAATTCCCCATATCGACATGCGTCGCCTGGCGGACTAGCGCCGGCGGCGCAGCGGATCGAGCAGCGGCTTGAGGCCGTTGTGGTCGATCTCCTGCATCAGCGCCAATAACCGGCCCAGCTCGCCAGGTGGAAAGCCGCTGCGGGCGAACCAGTTGAGGTAGTGGCCCGGCAGGTCGGCCAGCAGGCGGCCGGCGTACTTGCCATAGGGCATGGTCCAGGTCACCAGGGCGTCCAGATCCGCGGGTTGCATCGCTTGTCTCCTCTACACGGCCTGGCGATTATGCCATGCCGTCAGGGGTCAACCGTCGGCCGCGGGGAGCACCAGCTCTCCGCGACGATCCCAGCTACACCAGGTCTGCAGAGGATTTCAGCATGAGCAATGTTACCCGGCCACTGGCCGCCGTTACCGGTGCCTCCAGCGGCATCGGCTTCGAACTGGCCAAGCAGCTGGCCCGCCATGGCCATGATCTGCTGCTGGTTTCCCGCGGCGACGGCCTTGACGCCGCCGAGCGTGAATTGCGCGCCCTGGGAGTCAAGGTCTGGAGTCATGCGGCTGACCTGCGCACCGCCGTGGGCGTGGAAGAGACCTATAGATTCCTGCGCCGCCAGGGGCGGCCGCTGGACGTCGTGGTACTCAACGCCGGGGTCGGCCTGGGCGGCGCCTTCGTCGGCCAGACGCGGCTGGAAGACGAGATGGCGCTGATCCAGCTCAATGTCATGTCCACCGTGCACCTGGCCAAGCTAGTGTTGCCGGAGATGGTCGCCGCCGGCCGTGGCCGGGTGCTCTTCACGTCGTCCATCTCGGCCACGGCGCCGATTCCCTTCGAGGCCGTCTACGGTGCTTCCAAGGCCTTCATCAACTCCTTCGCCTTCGCCCTGCGCAACGAACTCAAGGACAGTGGCGTGACCCTCACGGTACTCATGCCCGGCCAGACCGACACCAACTTCTTCCACCGCGCCGGCGAAGACGACACCAGCGTCGGCGCCGGGCCCAAGAACGATCCGGTGCAGGTGGCCGCCCAAGGCTACGCCGCGCTGATGCAGGGCCTCGACCATGTCTATGGCGGCGGCCCCGAAGTCCAGCACGAGGGCGAGGTGCTCAATCGGGTGGAAAGCGAGGCGCAGAAGGCCGAGCGCCATCGCGCCTGGTCGGAGCCGGGGTCGGCGGAAAAGGACTAGCGGCCCTTGCGCCGGGGCGCTGGCAGGCGCAGGTGGCGACGTCAGGCGAGGCGTCATGACCAAGACCCTGCCTGACGTCCGGCTGGCCGCCTCTAGTTGACCGGCGTGGCTCCGGGCGTACCGCACTTGGCGAACTTGCCCTTGGCATCCTTGCATTGCGCGGCCTTGGTCTTGGTGGTGTCGCATTTGACGAACTTGCCGTGGGCATCCCGGCAGGGTGCCGCCTGGACGCTGGCGGCTGCGAAGAGGGTCAGGGCTACCGCGGCGAACAGAGCTTTGAGCATGACGATCACCTCCAAGGGCCGGGAGTGGCCTCTCGAAGCGTAGCTTGCGCACGTGGGGTGTGCCATGGGCACTGATGACATAAGGGCTCGTATCCAGGCGCTGGAGCGGACGATGTCAGGCATGTTCGACGGCTGTCGAGGCCACCTCTTCCAGACTCGTCGACGTTAGCGGCAGACCGCCTCACCTACCGTGGGATCCGCTGTACAAGGATGTCTTGCCGGCCTCAATTAATGTACATACAATAAATCATGGACATAAGCTTCGATCCGGCCAAGAACATCGCCAACATCGCCGCTCGTGGACTGAGCTTCGAAGGGGTTGCCAACTTCGACTTCGAAACGGCGCTGATCTGGGTCGATGACCGGAGGATCTATCCGGAAGTACGGTATTCGGCCCTGGGCCTGATTGCGCGCCGGGTGCACGCCGTGGTGTTCACCGAAACCGCCACTGGCATCCGGGTCATCAGCTTCCGCAAGGCAAACAATCGCGAGGTAAAACGCTATGAGCAAGCCACTCAATCCTGAATTGATCGACGTGGAAAACCCGGAGTGGACCGACGAAAAAGTCGAGCAATCGGTGCGCATCGGTGCATTGCCGGTGACCTTGCAAGCCAAGCTGCGTCGTGGCCGCCCCCAAGCCAGCGTCACCAAGGAGCGCATCACCATTCGGCTTTCCCCGCACGTTGTCGACGCCTTCCGCGCGACGGGTTCAGGCTGGCAGACCCGCATGGATGCCGCGCTCAAGGATTGGCTGAAAACACATTCGCCATCCTGAGCGCGCGCCACCTTGCCATGACCCTGGGCGTTCATCTTCTGCCTGGACGAACCAGGAGTCGGGCGCTCCCTATCTGCTTTTCCTGACCTGCCGTTCAAGGCCTCGGGTCAGCATCCGCCACAGCTCCATCGGGAAACCACCCGCCGATCCCCCTCGACTTTTTTGCGGCTTACCAGGCCGCTCACTGTACTGCTCGATCTCCGGCCTACTGATCCTCACGCACCGCTTAAACAGACGCCAAGATGCCCGTTCGCCAATCACTATGAGAACGACCATGCGCACCCTGGGCCTGCTGGGCGGCATGAGCTGGGAAAGCTCGGCGCACTACTATCGCATCTTCAACGAAGAGGTCCGGCGCCGGCTGGGCGGCAGTCATTCGGCGGCCTGCCTGCTGCTGTCGGTGGATTTCGCCGAGATCGCCGCGCTGCAGCATGCCGGCGACTGGACGGCGCTGGGTCAGCGCTTGCAGGACCATGCGCGGCAACTGGCCGCCGGTGGTGCCGAGGCGCTGGTGCTCTGTACCAACACCATGCACTGCCTGGCGGCGGAGATCGAGGCGGCCACGACCTTGCCGCTGCTGCACATCGCCGACCCCACGGGTGCGGCGATCCGCGCCCGGGGCCTGCGGACCGTCGGCCTGCTGGGCACCGCCTTCACCATGGAGCAGGCTTTCTATCGCGAGCGGCTGACCGAGCGCTTCGGCCTGGAAGTGGTGGTGCCTGACGCGGCCGCGCGCCAGATCGTGCACCGCATCATCTATGACGAGCTGGTACGTGGCGAGGTGCGCCCCGAGTCGCGGGCAGCCTATCGCGCGATCATCGCCGAGCTGGTCGCCCAAGGCGCCGAGGGCATCGTGCTCGGCTGCACCGAGATCATGCTGCTGGTGGACCAGGGCGACAGCGCGGTGCCGCTGTTCGACACCACGCGACTGCACGCCCTGGCCGCCGTGGACTGGGCCCTGGACGAGACCCAGGGCTAGCCCTGCAGCCGCTGCGCCACCTCGGCCAGCAGCGGGCGCGCATCGAGCGCGGGCTGCTGGCACTGCGCGGCCAGGGCCGCCAGCGCCGGATCCACGGGCTCGCTGCAACGCGTCAGCCACTCCTCCAGCAGGATGCCGAAGGCGCGACTTTCGAAGCGCTGCAGCCGCGCGGCCTGCGCCCGGTCCTCGGGCAGCAGCGAGGCGCCGCCGAAGTCGCCCAGCAGGCAGCGCGCGCCACCGTCCCAGAGGATGTTGTGGGCATAGAAGTCGCCGTGGACCAGGCCATGCCCGTGCAGGTGCGCCAGGGCGCTGGCCATGCCGCCCGCCATGCTGCGCACGGCGCGGGCGGTGAAGCGGGTGTCCTCGGAATATACGTCGCGGCTGCAGGTGGTGAAGCTGGGCGGACCGGCCAGGTTGCCGAAGGCCGGCTCCACCAGCTCCAAGACCAGGCCACTGCGCTGCTCCGGATGCTCGGCCAGATCGCCGAGGGCGCCGATCAGCCAGGGATGGATGCCGGCGCTGAGGCTGGCGGCGCTTTCGCTTTCCGGGGTGCCATCGCTGGTCATGCTGCCCTTGAACAGCTTGACGGCGACCTCGCGCGGCCCCGTGGGCGACTGCCAGCGCGCCTGGTGGATGATGCCGGAGGCGCCCTCCCCCAGCCGCTCGCCCAGCGCCAGGTCGCTCCAGGCGATGCGTTGTTGCCGCGCCGCCTGGGTGCGTACCGCGCGCTCGCGCTCGGCCCCCAGGGGATTGTCGCCATAGGCCAGCCAGGTCAGCCGCGGCAACTCCAAGATGGCCGGCGGCAGCGCCGCGAAGCGATTCGCCGACAGCCGCAGCAGTTCCAGCTGGTGCAGGTCGGCCATGGACGGCGGCAGGCTCTGCAGATGGTTGCCGGCCAGCATCAGCTTTTGCAGGGCGGGCCGCTCGCCCAGGGCGGCAGGCAATGCGGCGATGCGGTTGTCGGTGAGGATCAGCCAGCGCAGGCGCGGCGGCAGGGCCGCAGCGTTCACCCGCTCCAGCTGGCAGGCCTTGAAGCCGATCATTTCCAGCCTGGGTAGCGTGCCGAGCACCTCGGGCAATTCGGTGAAGGGATTGCCCGAGCAGAAGAGGATGCGTAAGCGGTGCAACCGGCCCAGGTCGGCGGGCAGGCGGGTCAGCCGATTGCCCGACAGGTCGAGGATTTCCAGGCTGTCGGCCAGGCTGAAGATCTCTTCGGGGAATTCGGTCAGGTCGGCACGCAGGGTCAGGCGCGTGGCCCCGGCCAGTTCGCCGGCGCGCAGCCGGGCAAGGGTATCCGTCATGGGAAAGCGACTCTCACTGTCTTGAAAACCCGGCACCCGCCGGTGATGGCGCGGACGTTAGCACGCCGGGCCGCTGGCTGCGGCCCTCGTGCGCCAGAATGCGCGCCACTGCCTCTTGCAGGGTGCCGGCGGTCACCGCGGGCGGCGCAAGGGGGTTGGCCACCTGCTCGGCCTGCCGCTGCAGCAGGGCACCTTTGAAACCGGCCGCCTGGGCGCCGGCGATGTCCCAGGCATGGACGGCGACCAGCCACAGCTGTTCGGCCGGCTGATCCAGGCTGGCGGCGGCCTGGCGATAGGCCGCCGTGGCGGGTTTGCTGGCACCGGCGTCCTCGGCCGAGAGGATGCCGGCGAAGGCGTCGCTCAGGCCGGCGTACGCCAGTTGCGCCTGGGTGGCGGCGCGCGCGTTGTTGGAAAAGGCGATGCAACGCACCCCCTGCGCCCGGGCGAAATCGAGCCCGGCTCGGACATCGACGTGAGCGGGCAGCGCCTGCAGGGCCTTGGCCACACGCTGTCTGTCAGCGGCCGTCAGCGTCCGTCCGAGTCGTGCGCCGATCATCTCCAGCGCCGCCTGGCCCTGGGCCTCGAAGGGCGCGTGCCGGCCACAGAGCTCGGCGGTCATGGCGTTCTGCAGGGTCTGGGCGAACCACAGCGTGCGGCTCCGGGGGTCACCGAACAGCTCGGTGAACAGGCCATCCAGCGCGGACAGGTCGAGCACGGTTTCGTTGATGTCGAACAGGCAGGTCAGGGTCATGGTCGCTACTCGGCAGGGATACCTCTTCGACCAGGGCTCGCACCCGACGTGCAGCCGCGCTAAGGTTCCAGACTGGCAGGCGAGACGAAACGGCTAAAGTCTTACGATTTCTTGCCGATACCTCCACAGACCTGCCTCTCGTTTGCTGCACCCGCCTGGCTCGGGTGGCGGCAGTTCTTCCAGGATGTGCTTGTTGCTCGCACAAGGCTCATCGACATTCCCGAGATAGCCTGATGGCCGATTCACTGAAGTACGAAGATGACCGCCTCAACGCCCTGCACGCCCTGGAGCTGCTGGATTCGGCGCCGGCGGAGGAATTTGATCGACTCTGCGAGCTGGTCGCCAGCAGCTTCAATGTGCCGACCGCGCTGATCAGTCTGGTGGACCGCGACCGTCAGTGGTTCAAGGCCCGCGTTGGCTTCGACCTGGCGCAGATGCCCATCGAGGACGCCTTCTGCGCCCACACCATCCGGGCCGAGAATGGCCGGATGGAGATCAACGATGCCTGCTGCGATACCCGCTTCAGCCATAACCCCCTGGTGGTCCGCGCACCCCATGTGCGCTTCTATGCCGGCTCGACCCTGGTCACCGAGGGCGGTTATGCCATCGGCAGTCTGTGCATCCTCGACAGCCAGCCGCGCGAACTGACGACCGCGGAACGCAAGCGCCTGGACGATTTCGCCGCCCAGGTGATGAGGCTCATCGCCCTGCGCCAGCACCTGCGCCGTCGCGATCCGGTCAGCGGCCTGCCCAATCGTCAGCAGTTCCAGGCCGATGTCGCTCAGTTGGCCGAATTCCAGCCCGACGAGGGGCGCCTGCTGGTGCTGGTGGATCCGCTGGAGACCCACTGGAAGGAGCAGCTGATCCTGGCCCAGGGCATGTGGCCCTTCGAGACCTTCCTGCGCAGCCTGGCCCTGCGCCTGTGCGATGCCCTGAACGGCCTGGCCAAGGTCTATCACGTGGACACCAAGAGATTTGCCTTCCTGCTGCCGGAGGACTGCGATTATCCGCCGCTGCTCGATGCGCTCATCGCCCAGTTGCGGATGCCGGTCCAGGCCGACCGTATTCCCATCGATCCACCGGTCAAGGCCGGTGTGGTGCCCTTCCTGCTCGACTCGGGCGAAGTCCGTGACCTGCTGCGCAAGGCCATGGTGGCGGTCGATCAGGCGACGCTGAGCAGTCGTCACTGGGTCGTCTACGAGCGTCCGCAGGACGAGGCCTTCCAGCGCATCTTCCAGCTGGTCCGGCAGATTCCCGAGTCCCTGGAGCGCGGCGACTTCAGCCTGGCCTTCCAGCCACGCCTGGCCCTGCCCGGACGCCGACTGCGCAGCGCCGAAGCCCTGTTACGCTGGACCCACCCGCAACTCGGCCCCATCGCGCCCGGCGACTTCATTCCGGCGATAGAGAAGACCGCCCTGATCCACAGCGTCACCCGCTGGGTGATCCGTACCGCCGTCAGCCAGCTGGCGCACTGGGACAATCGCTATCAGGGGCGACTGTCGCTCAACCTGTCGCCACGGGATTTCGACGAGGGCGACCTGGTCGAACTGCTGCGCGAGACCTGCCGGCGCGAGGGCGTCGATCCCCGCCGGCTGGAGGTGGAGATCACCGAAGGCGAATGGCTCAGACGCAATCCGGAGGCCATCGCCCAGCTGCATGCCCTGCGCGAGCTGGGTGTGGAGATCGCCATCGACGACTTCGGCAGCGGCTACAGCAACTTCGCCTATCTCTACGAATTGCCGGTCACCAGCGTCAAGCTCGACCGCTCGCTGATCCACGACCTGCCCCAGGATCCGCGCAAGCAGGAGGTGGTCAGGGCGCTGCTGGCGCTGATCGGCAAACTCGGCTATCGCAGCGTTGCCGAGGGGATAGAGACGCCAGAGGTATTGGCCTTCCTGCAGGAAGCCGGCTGCGACGAGGTTCAGGGCTATCTGCTGGCCCGCCCCATGGCCCTGCCCGCCTTCGAGGCCTGGTACGCCGAACAGGGTTAAGCCGAACGGATGAGGTCATTTGACTGACAAATTCATTCCAGGCTCTACACTGGTTCAGGTCGCAGTTTCCCGGGAGTGAGGACATGAGGGAATCAGGTACCGAGTTGTTGGACGTGGTTGGCCTGGATACCGGCAACCTGAGCAGCCAGGGCTGCATCGACAAGGTGCTGCACGCGCTGCGTACCCATCTGAACATGGACGTGGCCTTCCTGGCCGAATTTCGCCAGCAGGACCGGGTCTTTCGCAATGTCGATGCCGTGCCCGATGCGCCGATCAAGGCCGGCGATGCCCTGCCGCTCAGCCAGGGCTATTGCCAGCAGGTGGTCACCGGCCATCTCCCCGAACTCATCCCCGACACCCGGGCCGTCGGCGCCACCCGGCTGATTCCGGAGACCCGCGCCGTGCCCATCGGCGCGCACCTGAGCGTGCCCGTGCGACTCAACGACGGCGAGCTCTATGGCACCTTCTGCTGCTTCAAGTACCAGCCCGATCCAACCCTCAGTCCCCGAGACCTGGAACTGGTGCGGACCTTCGCCGAGCTGGTGGCCGATCGCCTCAGCCTGGACGTCTCCAGCCGCCGCGGCCAGGTGGAGATGCGCGAGCGCATCCAGGGGGCGGTGGCCGCCCACCAACCCAGCATCGTCTACCAGCCGATCTATCATCTCGCCGATCTGCGTATCGCTGGCTGGGAATCCCTGTCGCGCTTCCATTGCCCGCCGCAGCGCAGTCCGGATCTGTGGTTTTCCGAGGCCACGGCGGTGGGCCTGGGCGACGAACTCGAAGAAAGCGCCATGCGCTATGCACTGCAAGGGTTGCAGAGCCTGCCGGACGATACCTACCTGACCATGAACTGTTCACCGCAGACCATCCTGGCCGGCCGCCTGCCCGCGCTGCTGGCGGGCAATCCGCCGGGCCGGCTGGTGCTGGAAATCACCGAGCACGCCGAGGTCGACGACTACGCCGCCCTCCATGCCCAGCTGCAACCGCTACGGGCCCAGGGCGTGCGCCTGGCCATCGACGATGCCGGCGCCGGCTATTCGAGCCTGAGGCACATCCTCAGGCTGCGGCCGGACATGATCAAGCTGGACATGAGTCTGGTCCGTGACATCGACAGCGACGCCGAACGCCGGGCGCTGGCTTCGGCGATCATTGCCTTCGCCCGCGAGACCCGCAAGGAGGTGATCGCCGAGGGCGTGGAAACCCTCGCCGAACTGGCGACGCTCAAGGCACTGCAGGTGGACAAGGTACAGGGCAACCTGCTGAGCCGTCCGCTGCCGCGCGACGACGCCCTGCGCCTGCCCCGGCAGCGCCCCCTGGAAGGCCTGCCGGACAGCTGAAACGCCAAGGATCGGCGACCATTCAAGTCGCCGATCCTTTGGCCGATACGCCTAGGCGAATGATCGCTTCATCTGACGCCAGGCCGGCTCTCGGCCGATCCTTGTCCTGCAGGAGTTACCGGTGCGCTCCATCCTGGTCATCGAAGACAGCCCCATGGTCCTCAAGATTCTGGCGCACCTCTTTCGTCAGCAGCGCGATTTCGAGCCGGTATTCTGTGCCACCCTGGCCGAAGCCGAGCTGATGCTGGAAACCTCGGCCAATCTGTTCTTTGCCGCCCTGGTGGACCTCAACCTGCCCGATGCGCCCAATGGCGAAAGCGTCGATCTGGTGCTGCGCTATCGCCTGCCCTGCATCGTTCTCAGCGGCTCCTACGACGAACGCCGGCGCGATGATCTGCTGACCAAGGGCGTGGTCGACTACGTGCTCAAGGAAAGCCAGTACTCCTACGAATTCGCCTTCCGGCTGCTGCGCCGGCTGGACAGCAACACCGCGGTCAAGATCCTCATCGCCGAGGACTCCGACGCCACCCGCAACTACATCCGCCACGTGCTGACGCCCCACCGCTACCAGCTGCTGGACGCCTGCGACGGCAACGAGGCGCTGCGCCTGCTGCAGGAGCAGCCGGACATCGACCTGCTGGTGGTGGACCACAGCATGCCTGGTCTCAGCGGCTTCGAACTGGTGCAGTTGCTGCGGCAGAAGCTGCGCCGCCACGACCTCAGCATCATCGGCCTGTCGGCCGACGAAAAGGGCTCGCTCAGCGCCAAGTTCATCAAGCAGGGCGCCGACGACTTCCTGCGCAAGCCCTTCTGCCCCGAGGAGCTCAACTGCCGGGTGGTCTCGACCCTGGAGCGGCGGGACCTCATGCGCGCCCTCACCCACGCCGCCCAGTACGATTCCCTCACCGGACTGCGCAATCGCCGCGCCTTCCAGGACCAGGCCCAGGAGTGGTTTCGCCAGGCCGAACGCGAAGGTCACTCGCTGAGCGTGGCCATGCTCGACCTGGATCACTTCAAGCGCATCAACGACGAGCACGGCCATGCCAGCGGTGACAGCGCCCTGGTGGTCTTCGCCCAGGCGCTGGCCCGCACCCTGCCCCAGGACCTCACCGGCCGCCTCGGCGGCGAGGAATTCGCCCTGGTCAGCCGCATGCCCCCGGAGCAGTTGCTGCAGGCGCTGGACCTGCTGCGGCGCTACTGCCACGCCCAGACCTATGCCCCGGGCGCCCCGCCACTGTCGTTCAGCGCCGGGGTCTTCAGCGGCGTCGCCAATGACCTCGAAGGCTTCCTCCACGAAGCCGATCGCCGCCTCTATCAGGCCAAGCGCCAGGGCCGTGCCCGCACCTGCCTGGTGCTGGACGCCGAGTAGCGCGGATCCCGGGTTGGCGCCCTGCGTCACAAGACATATGATGTCAGACGATTGGCCTGCTGCCGCAGGTCGATCCGCATAGCCTCGTCTGAACAATAACAATCAAGGACCTGCACCATGCATGACTCTTCCCCGGGGCTCGCCCGGCCGCTGTCGCGTCGTCGTCTGCTTCAGGGCGGCCTCATCTGCAGCGCGGCCCTCGCGCTACCCACCCTCGCCCGCGCTGCCGAACCCCTGAGCCAACGCTATCCCGATCCGCTGATCGAGATCCTCGACGACCGCTTCCTGGAATTGCGGCTGTTCAACGCCAGCGTCGAGCGCCTGGCCACCGGTCTGCGCTGGGCCGAAGGGCCGGTATGGATCGGCGACGGCAACTACCTGCTGATGAGCGACATCCCCAACAACCGCATCGTGCGCTGGGATGAGGTCAGCGGCCGGCTGGACACCTATCGCGCCCAGTCGAATTTCGCCAACGGCCTGACCCGCGACCGTCAGGGTCGGCTGATCGCCTGTGAAGGCTCGACCACCCACGGTCTCGGCCGGCAGGTCACCCGCACCGAGCACGACGGGCGCCTCACGGTGCTGGCCGATAACTTCGAAGGCAAGCCCTTCAACTCGCCCAACGACGTGGTGGTCAAGGGTGACGGCTCCATCTGGTTCAGCGATCCGCCGTTCCAGGCCAACAGCGACTACGAGGGCCATCGGGTCAAGACCGAGCAGCCCGACGGGGTCTATCGCATCGACGGCGAGAGTCTGGCGGTGACCCGGGTGATCGGCGATCTCAACGGTCCCAACGGCCTGGCCTTCTCGCCGGACGAGAAGCTGCTCTATGTGGTCGAGGGCCGCGCCAAGCCCAATCGCCTGGTGTGGGCCTATACGGTCAAGGACGACGGCAGCCTGGGCGAGCGCCGCAAGCACATCGAGGCGCTGGAATACGGCGCCCTGGATGGCATCAAGTGCGACGTGGCGGGCAATCTCTGGTGCGGCTGGGGCAGCAGTGGCGCGCCGGCGGCCAAGCCCGAAGCCCTCGATGGCGTGCGGGTGTTCGATCCCAGCGGCAAGGCGCTGGGCCACATCCACCTGCCGGAACGCTGCCCCAACCTGTGCTTTGGCGGCCCGGAAGGCAACCGGCTGTTCATGGCCGGCTCCCACTCGCTCTACAGCCTCTACGTCAACATCCGCGGTGCCGGCCTCTAGCGGCTAGCGGGACTCCGGCGGCGATTGCTCGACCAGGACGTTCAGGGAGTCGAGCACGCTGTCCAGGGCGTAGGCCGCTTCAAAGCGCGCCAGATTCTGGGTGAGATCGGCCAGGCTGGTGGTGATCCCCAGCCAGTTGCCCAGGCCGATCTGGCGCGCCGCTTCCGGCAGCGAGCAGCCGCCATCGCGGCGCTCCAGCCAGGCCAGCACCAGTTCCGGCGGGGTATCGGCTTCGAGGCCCAGGGTGCGCAGCAGGCGCAGGGCCTTGGCCTGTTCGCGGGGCGGCAGCCGATGGCGGGCCGTGGGGGTGGGCTGGTCGACGATCAGCGTCAACCGGGAGCCGGGGATATCGGTCATCTGGACCTCTAGGGACTACACCAGAACCGCACGGCGCGAGGCCGCTTCATCTCCCCATGGTAGGCGAATAGTCTGGCCAATTGCCATCCCCGGGCCCGACCCTCGTCACCTGGAAAACGCCGTTCGGCCCCCTGCCCGCTCAGCGCGAGGCACGGCCCCGGCAGCGCTGCCAACGTTCCTCCACCCGCTGGGCGAACCAGGCGGTGGTCAGGGTCCGGGTGATCTTGGGGCTTTCCAGGGTGATGCCCGGCAGCATGGCGCGCGGCAGGCTGCGACCGGCCTTGCGCTCGGCCAGGGCATAGACCTTGGCATAGAGATCGGTCTTGGCGAAGTCCTCGGACTCACCCGCCTCCAGGTCATGGCGGATGGCGATGTCGCTCATGCCCAGGGCCGGCGCCAGGCGATTGACCGCGCGCTCGGTCTCGCCCTGGGTGCGCGAGCCGGGCACCACCAGATCGCCATCCAGCGCCAGCTTCACCCCCGTAGCCCGGCTCACCGCGCTCTGGAAGGCGGCATTGCGACTGGCGTACCAGCCGGCGTTGAAATCGGCGAAGCGATACAGCGGCGTGGAATAGTCCGCCGGATAGCCGAGCAGGTGCGCGGTGCCGAAATAGAGACCACCCCGGCGGCTGAACACCTCGTGGCGGATGGACCCGTCGCGGTCATAGGGATAGCCGCGGGCATGGGCCTCGGCGAAGTCGATGCTGACCTGCATGGGTCCGCCGGTGCGTACCGGATTGAAGCGCCCGAACAGCTGGCCGCCCAGGGGCACCATGGCGATGAAGTCCTCGAAGATCAGACTCAGCTCGCGCTCGGTACGGGCACTGTCCAGGCGCTGGGCGTAGGTCTTGCCGCTGGGCGACTTGAGGTTGAGCGCGGTGCGCACCAGCAGTTGGGGGACATAGGCCCGCGCCGCGCGTCTATCGATCTCCTCCCGGGCGATCCGCCCCAGCCCCGGCACCGGCGGATCGACCTGGTAGGTGGATTCCTGCTCCGCCACCGCCAGCACCGCGCAGAGGTTGTCCGTCGACGGCTCGAGACCCTGGGCGCTGAAGGCGGTCTGGATATCGCTGGCCCAGCCCTGCCGATCCGCCACGCTGGCGGGCAACAACCGCAGCAACTCGGCGCGCACCTCGGCCGGCGAGCGCGTGGGCCCCTGGGAGGTCGGCGTCAGGCTGCAACCGGCCAGGACCAGTGCAGCGACGAGGGCAGTCCAGCCGCGCAGCCGCGACAGGGTGGGCAAAGCGGAAGCGGACAGGGCGACAGCAGCGGACACGGTAACTCCGGAAGATTCCTTTGGCCGCTTTGACCACAACGCCGAGCAAATGGCTGTAATGCCCGGCCAATAACTTCTGGTTATATCGATGTAACCTTTTCATTCAACCAGCAGCGAATGTCCGCTGGGATTCCCGAACAAGTCCCACTAAAATAGTCGGACTTTAGTTCGAAGCTACCGGAACCATGATGCAGCAGACCTCTACGCTCTCCTCTCCTCGCCTGCCCTGGGCGGCCCTGTGGGCGACCTGCCTGCTGGCCGTGGGCATGGTCTTTCTCAACCAGGCCGTGGGCGGTCGTCAGGCCCTGCTGCTACTGCTCGGCGGCGCCCTGGGCCTGACCCTCTACCACGCCGCCTTCGGCTTCACTTCGGCCTGGCGGGTGTTCATCCTCGACCGTCGCGGTGCCGGGCTGCGCGCTCAGATGGTGATGCTGGCCCTGGCGGTGCTGCTGTTCTTTCCCGCCCTCGGCGCCGGCAGTCTGTTCGGCGAGGCGGTGCGCGGCAATGTCTCGCCGCTGTCCACCTCGGTGGTGATCGGCGCCTTCCTGTTCGGCATCGGCATGCAACTGGGCGGTGGCTGCGCCTCCGGCACCCTGTTCACCGCCGGCGGCGGCAATGCGCGGATGCTGGTGACCCTGCTGTTCTTCGTCATCGGTTCGCTGATCGCCACCCAGCACCTGGGCTGGTGGTTCGCCCTGCCCAGCCTGCCGCCCACCTCCCTGGTGACCAGCCTGGGCGTGCTGCCCGGCATCCTGGTCAGCCTGGCGGCCTTCGCCCTGATCGCCTGGATCTCGGTGGTGCTGGAGCGCCGTCGCCACGGCAGACTGGAAGCCACGGTCCCCGGCGAACACCAGGGCGCGGCACGCCTGCTGCGCGGCAACTGGCCGCTGGTCTGGGGCGCCATCGCCCTGGCGATACTGAACTTCGTCACCCTGGCCCTGGCCGGTCGCCCCTGGGGCGTCACCTCGGCCTTCGCTCTCTGGGGCGCCAAGGGTGCCGGTCTGCTCGGGCTGGACGTCTCTGGCTGGGCCTTCTGGCAGCAACCGGCCAATGCGCGGGCGCTGGCCGAGCCCTTCTGGTTCGATGTCACCAGCGTGATGAATCTCGGCATCATGCTGGGCGCCCTGGCCGCCGCGGGCCTCGCCGGGCGCTTCGCCCCCAGCCTGCGCATCCCCGCGCGATCGCTGGTGGCGGCGGTGCTCGGCGGCCTGCTGCTGGGCTACGGTGCGCGGCTGGCCTATGGCTGCAACATCGGCGCCTACTTCAGCGGCATCGCCTCGGGCAGCCTGCATGGCTGGCTGTGGCTGGTGGCCGCCTTTTTCGGCAACAGCCTGGGCGTGCGCCTGCGTCCCTTCTTCTTTCCCGGCGAACGCCGCGTCGAACGCCTGACCGGCTGCTAGACCGGCAGGACCTGGCGACCGGGCGGCAGTGCCCCCGGTGGCTCCGGCAGGCTCACCACCCCGTACTGGGGCAAACCGTGGTAGGTCTTCAGCGCCTGCATGACGAAGAGCAGGGCCGCGGTGCCCTGGTATTCGAACAGGCCCTGCAGCGGCCAGATGGTCATGAAGGCGAGAAACACCGCCAGGGTGAATTCCAGGTCGCGGCTCAGCTTGCGCGCCACCAGGTAGTGAACCGCCAGGCCGATGGGAATCACCAGGATCGACAGGAAGCCGAAGCGGAACACGGTGCCGAAGATGCCGACATCGGAGAGGAAGAAGTAGTCGCCGAAGATCGGCTTGAAGCCGTCGTTCCACATCAGGCTGAGGCTGCCGCTGGGCAGGCCGTTGTACAGCTGCAGGTGGTTGATGATCTGGGAAATGGTGTTTTCCCGGACATTGTCGGTGGGGCCTTCCTGCACCGAGCGCGCATAGAAATCCAGGTTGAAGCCGAGGGTTTCCAGGAGATGCGGATAGAGGATCAGCGGCGCGATGATGATGGCGCCGAACAGCGCCGGTCCGATCAGGCGCGCGCGCAGGGCAAGGATGGTGAATACCAGGCAGACCACGATCAGCTGGCGGGTCTGCAACACCACCACGATGGTCGCCAGAAAGAACAGCGCCAGCAGGCCGTGCCTCAGCTTGGGCCGCAACTGGCCGTCGATGAAGGAACGCCCGCGACCGGCGAAGTAGATGCAGATGAAATAGCCGAAGAAGATGGCGCCCGCTCCCGTGGAGGCCCGTCCGGGGCGGCTGAGGTCCTTCACCTCGTCGCGCAGGTCCGGCAGCATCTTGAAGTAGGACAGCCAGCACAGCAGCGCCGAGAGCAACCCGACCAGGATGATCAGATTCTCGAACTGCACGGCATTCAGCCGCTTGGCCAGGTACAGGACCAGGAAGGCGCTGAAGCAGTAGAGCACCCGCCGCTCCTCGATGAGGCCGTAGACCAGCGGCTGCCCCCAGAACAGCTGGGCGAACACGGCTGGCAGGCCGACGAACATCGCCGTGGAAAACAGGCAGAAGCCCATCAGCAGCCGGTAGTCGCGCTGCGGCCGATGCCAGGTGCTCAGGGTGAAGAGCGCGAAGAAGCCCAGGCAGATCGCCAGGTACAGTTCACCCACGTAGCGGATGCCCACCGGATTGGTCGGGCTCTGTTCGAAGACGCCGAACTGCAGGACCATCAGGCCACCCAGGGCCAGAAAACTCAGTCGATTGATCAGCGTACCCGGCATGCCCGGTTTCCTCGCAGCGTGTTCATGGATAGGGCGTTCATTGCAGGCGCCAGTCACCCTCGACCTTGGCGTAGGTCAGTTGACGGCCATCCGCCAGACTCAGGCGGGCGCGGGTGTATTCCGGCAGGTCGACGCGGAATTCCCGGCCTTCCAGATAGAGCCCGCCACAGGCCCCCGGCTCGCCGTGGTAGTCCAGCGACTGGCGCTGCAATTCGTGGATGCTGCGGTGGAACAGCAGGTTGGCGTAGCCGCGCACCGTCATGTCGGTGGAGATGAGGGTGCAGTCCAGCGCGACCTGGCCTTTCACCAGGCTCACCAGCGCCTGGTTCTGCCGGTCGATGGCGCCCCAGCCGGCATAGCCGGCGAGGTCCTGGCGATAGGTCTGGCCGTTCTGCAGGGCCGCGGCCACCAGCACCACGACGAGCACCGCACGCCCTGGGGTCTTCAGCGCCAGGAAGGCCAGGCCGAGCAGCAGCGCGGCGGGAAAGATGAACTTGAGGCGATCGAAGGAAAATTGGGTGGCGTGCTGCAGCAGCAGCAGATTCTCCAGCAGCGGCACGCTGGCGGCGACCACTAGCAGCGCGGTGCTGCGCGGCCAGTTCAGCGACTTGCGTTTCCAGAGCAGCACCCCCAGGGCGATGGCCACCGCGGCCAGGAACAGGCCGAAGGACAGCCCGTAGCCGGTGAAGAAATCGGCCAGGTGGGCATTGTTCGGACTGCGGGCGAGAAAGCGCCGGGCAAAGGCCTTGAGCGTCGGCAACAGACCCGCCGCCAGGCTGTAGTGCAACAGCACCAGCAGGCCAGCCAGCGCCGTGGCGAAGGCCAGGCGCCAGGCCATCCGCCGGCCTTCCGGCAGGTGCCGGTGCTGCAGCCAGAACAGCGCGACCAGTCCACCGCCAAAGACGTAGCCGGTCCATTCGGTCAGGGCGCCGAAGCAGACCAGGCCGGCCAGCAGCCAGCCCAGGCGGTTGCGCTGGCCAGCCGGCGCCCGCAGGTAGTGGAAGAAGGTCAGCAGACTGGCCAGCAGCAGCACCTGGTAGAAACTCTGCACCCAGTAGAGCAGGCCCTGGGAGAGCAGCGCCTCGCGGCTGAAGATCGCGATCAGGCAGCCCAGCACCGCGCTCGTGGCGGCCAGGCCGCGGCTGGCGCCATGGCTGCGCAGCACCAGATAGAGCAGGCGAAACAGCAATAGCGCGGTCAGGGCGCCAAGGGCGGCGTTGAACAGCGCGAGGCTGTGCAGCGAAGGCGTCAGGCCCGCGGCCTTGAGACCGAAATAGGGCGCGAGGAAGCCGTAGCTGCTGAAGCTGGTGTAGACATAGTCGCCGCTGTGGGTGGGAATGGTCGCGCCCCAGGACACCTGCTTGTCGTGACTGCCACCCAGGGTCACCGTGGGCAACCACCAGTGCCGGGCCACGCCGGACTCGTCCAGGGCATTGAGGCTGAGCAGGACGTGATAGCTGGCTTCGAGATTCTGCGCCCCGGTGCCGTCGCGGAAATCCGGCAGGCGCCACAGCAGGGCCAGCAATAACAGCAGGCCGACCGCCAGACCGCCCAGCCAGAACGGCCACCGTCCCACCCGGACCCCGGGATGGGTAACGTCAGATACCACGCTCATTGTCCTGTCTCCTGACAGCCATGCAGTCGAGAACGCCGTCCAGGGCAGTGAAGAACCAGGCGCCATCTTCCGCAGGCCTGGTACAGCCGGTGCAAGACCGCCCACGCAGGCCAAGCGGCGCATGGGCGGGTAACCGGGCTTCAACCGCTGACTACATTCAAGAAGCCGTCAGGAACACGCCGTTGCCGGGAGGCAGCGGCGTTTGCATCTGATACCCGGGTGCGCCCGCCAGCCTCGGCAGGGCACCAGCGGCTCCGGAAAACCCGGCGCAAGCCAGGGCTTGTCGTCCGGAGACACGACAGGTCGCGAAGAAGACTGCCTTAGCACCTTGAGACTGCCAAGCGGGCATCTGTCACGTTCTGCATGGAGTGTCACATTTTTGGCTTTTGCTTTCGCTTAGAGTCGACGCAGCACTCCAGCCGACAAGGTGCGGATCCCTGATCCAGCGCCTGGTGTTCCAAGCTGTGCCCTGCCTGGCGTGACGATTTCGCCCCCGGTTCGCCGCGCGGTGTCTCCTCGACAGCGCGCGGCCGCGACGGCTGTCCTCCTCCGTACCTGCCCAAGGCCCGCTCCTGCATGGACCAGTCGCATCACTCGCTACCCGCTGCCACCCAGGCGGCGGACATCGGCTTCGCCCGCTACTGCGCCGCCCTCTGGCGCCATCGCCGCAGCCTGCTCGTCTGCATTGCCCTCTGCACCCTGCTGGGCGTGGCCTATACCCAGCTGGCCGCGCCGCGCTATCAGGCGGTGGCGACGGTGCAGATCGAATACCAGCGCGGCATCGTGCGTCTGGACGAATCCGACAATGGCCGGCCCATGCCACCGCCGGAAGCCGTCACCGAAATGCAGCTGCTCACCTCGCGGCGGGTGGTCGGCGAGGTCGTGGACGCCGAGGGCCTGGACCTGAGCGTCACCCCGCGGCGCCTGCCGCTGCTGGGCGACTGGCTGGCCCGGCGTCACGAGCGAGCCGGTGGGGCCGTCGCCCCGCCGCTGTTCGGCCTCAAGCAGTTCGGCTGGGGCGGCGAGCAGCTGACCATCGCCAGCCTGAGCGTGCCCGATGCCCTCTATGGCCAGCCACTCACCCTCACCGCCGAGGCCCCGGATCGCTTCCTGCTGAGCGATGCCCAGGGCAAGCGGCTGCTGGAGAGTCGGCTGGGCGAGCCGGCCAGCGCCGGCGAGCTGCGCCTGGACATCGCCCAGCTGCACGCCTATCCGGGCACCGAATTCATCCTGGTCAAGCAGCGTCGTGGCGTGACCATCCAGGCGCTGCAGGAACGGCTCATGGTCAGCGAGCGCGGCAAGCGCTCGGGCATCCTCTCGATCCAGCTGCAGGACACCGATCCGCTCAGGGCGCAACGCATCCTGCGCGGCATCACCGAGGCCTATGTGCGCCAGGACGTGACCCGCAACGCCGATGAATCCACCCAGCAGCTGGCCTTCCTGCGCCAGGAACTGCCGCAGGTGAACCAGCGCCTGACTGCAGGTCGCCAGGCCCTGGACCGCTACCAGCGGCAACGGGGCTCCATCGCCATCGGCGCGGAGGGACGCAGCCTGCTGAGCCAGGCGGTGGAGCTCGACGCCCAGCTATCGGCCCTGGAAATGGAGCGCCTGGGCCTGGCCCTGCGCTTCACTCCCACCCATCCGCTCTACCAGGGCCTGCTGGCGCGCCGCCAGGTGCTCAACGGCGAGCGTCAGGCCCTGCAGCAGCGCCTGGCCAAGTTGCCGCAGACCCAGCAGGAGGTGCTGCGCCTGCAGCGCGACGTGGAGGCGGCGGACAAGGTCTATGCACTGATCAGCAAGCGCATCCAGGAATTGTCGGTGGTGCGCGCCGGCACGGTGAGCGATGTGCGCATCATCGACAGCGCCTACACCCAGATCGCCCCGGTCTATCCCAAGAAGCCCCTGCTGATCCTCAGCGCCCTGCTCTTCGGCTGCCTGGCCGGCGCCGCCTGGGTCTATCTGCGCGCCAGTCTCGAGCGCGGCATCGAAGACGCCGAGGGCCTGGAAGACCTCGGCCTGCCGGTGCTGGCGCAACTGCCGCTGGCGCCGAGTCGCCAGGTCGGCGGGCCACTGCAGACCTCGCTCGACAGCGGCTACCAGGAAGCCCTGCGGATCCTGCGGACCAGCCTGGCCTTCGCCCGCACCGAGGCGCGCAACGATCTGCTGCTGATCACCAGTGCCAGCCCTGCCGCCGGCAAGTCGTCGGTGGCCGTGCAACTGGCGCGGGTATTGGCCGAAGGCGGAATGCGGGTGCTGCTGGTGGATGCCGACCTGCGGCGCGGGCGCCTGCACCGGCGCCTGCAGCTGGCCCGCCGCCCGGGCCTCGCCGAGGTGCTGGCGGGACTGGCGACGCCCGAGCAGGCGATCCAGCCCTCGGCGATACCCGGCCTGGACTGTCTGGTGGGGGGCATCCGCCCGCCGAATCCGGCCGAATTGCTGATGAGTGCGCGCTGTACCGAACTGCTGCGCGGTCTGCAGCAGGACTACGAGTTGGTCATCCTCGACACCCCGCCGGTGCTGGCGGTGACCGATGCCGTGCTGCTGGCCGCCCAGGCTGGCACCTGCCTGCTGGTGTCGCGCTACGGTTGCAACACGGCCAAGGAAATCGAGGCGACCCAGCGCCAGTTCGCCCACAGCGGTCTGCAGCTGCAGGGTGCGGTGCTCAACGCCGTGCCACCCCCGCCCTTCACCCGCGCCGCCCTGGGCATCCTGACCGGCTGACGCCATCCCCCTGACCGGGCGCCACTCCGTGCTGGCGCCTGGCCAGCTTCTGTCATCAAAGCTCAATACGGAGCCCCTAGGCTGCATCGACCTTCCGAGAACGGATTCGTATCGATGTCGTCCGCTCCCCTGTCCTCCTCGCGTACCTCCTCCCGTCCCAGCCAGGGCTGCGCCCTCGACCTCTGCACCCAGTGGCCCGCGGTCGAGGCCGAGCACACCAACGCCATGGTCATGGACCTGTTCAACGCACGCCGCGAGATCACCAGTCTCGCGGTGATCGAGCACGACCGTCCGATCGGGCTGATCAACCGCGACATCTTTCTCTCGCAGATGAGCAAGCCGTATCACCGCGAAGTCTACGATCGCAAGAGCTGCATCGCCTTCATGGACAAGGAGCCGCTGGTGGTGGACGCCGCCCTGTCCATCGAGGAGCTGACCCGGCGCACCGTCGAGGTGGGCGAAAAGGCCCTGGCCGACGGCTTCATCGTCACCCGCGAGGGTCGCTTCGTCGGACTCGGCCTGGGTGTGCAGCTGATGCGCATGGTCGCGGACCTGCAGGCCGAGAAGAATCGCCAGATCATGCACAGCATCGAGTATGCCAGCGTCATTCAGCGCGCCATGCTGCGCAGCTCGCGCGAGGCCCTGGCGGTGATGGAGCAGGACGCCACCCTGGTCTGGCAGCCGCGCGACGTGGTCGGCGGCGACTTCTATCACTTCGCCCAGCACGAGGACGGCTGGTTCGGCGCCATCGCCGACTGCACCGGCCACGGCGTGCCCGGCGCCTTCATGACCCTGATCGCCTCGGCGTCCCTGACCCAGGCCCTGCAACAGCTGGGACCGCGCGATCCCTCGGCGCTGCTGGCGGCGATCAACGGCAGCGTCAAGGCGATGCTGGGACAGTCCGGCGGCATCTCCGAATCCAACGACGGCCTGGACCTGGCCTGTTTCTGGGTGGATAGACACAGCCACAGCCTGACCTACGCCGGCGCCCGCATGCCCCTCCACCTCCTGGCACCCGACGCCGCGGAGGTCCTGACCCTGGCGCCACTGCGTCTGGGCATCGGCTACGCCGACAGCCCGCTCGACCAGTGCTGGCCGGCCACCACCCTGCCGCTGCAACCGGGCAGCCTGCTGTTCGCCACCACCGACGGCCTGATCGACCAGATCGGCGGTCCGCGGCGCACCTCCTTCGGCAAACGCCGCGCCCTGGCCCGGCTGAGCGAGTCGCGCACGGCGCCCACCGCGGCCTTCTGTGCACAGCTCAGCGCGGACCTCGCCCGCTGGCAGGGCGACGAACTGCGTCGCGATGACCTCACCTTTCTCTGCATCCGCGTGGCCTGACCGACATGACCGCTTCCTTTCCCACGAACGGCGCCTTTCTCGAAATTGCCCAGCAGCAGCACGTGATCTTCTATCACCGCGGCTATTTCTCCCATGGCATCGTCGCCGCCATGGCCGAGGTGGTGAAGCTGCAACTGGAATTCGAAGGGATCAGCAGCGCCACCCGGCGCAAGCTGTTCTCCTCGTTCATCGAATTGTCACAGAACGTCCTGCACTATTCCGCCGATGCCCTGCCCCCGGACGCCCTGGCGGACGCCAAGCTGGGTCAGGGTTCGGTCTGTATCACCCGCCAGGACGGCAACTACCAGATGCTCTGTGCCAACCCCATCGTCAGCGACAAGGTCGACGCCCTGCGCGCACGGCTCGAGCCGCTGTGCAGCATGTCCCTGGAGCAGATCAAGCAGGCCTATCGCGAATCCCTGCGCGCCGAGACCCCGGCCGACAGCAAGGGCGCCGGCCTCGGCTTCCTGACCATGGCGCGCGATGCCAGCGCACCCCTGGAATTCGCCTTCCATCCCTCCACGCAGACGCCGGGCACCACCCTGTTCTGCCTGAAAGCCATCATCTGACATGGGACTCCGACCTCGTATGGACACCGTGTTCATCGCGCCCACCGCCACCTCTCCGGAAGTGGACTTCCGTTTCGCCGAGGACGAGCTCTGGCTCAAGGGCGAATCCTTTCCGGAAAACGCCGCGGCCTTCTACCTGCCGGTGATCGAGTCGCTGCGGGCCTATCTCGACCAGCGCCAGGACGCCAGCATCCGGGTGCACGTAGCCCTGGCCTACTTCAACAGCTCCAGCACCAAGATGCTGTTCACCCTGTTCGATGCTCTGGACCAGGCGGCCCAGGCCGGCAACCAGGTGGAGCTGCACTGGTACTACGATGCCGAGGACGAGACCATCCAGGAATTCGGCGAAGAGCTGCGACTGGACTTCCAGGCGCTGACGTTCGTCGAGCATCCCGAGCTGCCGGCATGACCGCCAGCGTCAGGCGCTGCAGCCCGGTCGAAGCGGGTCCCGACCTGTTCGAACAGGAAGCCGGGGTGTTGCAGGCGGCGCGCGCCCTCTATGTGGCCGACGACGCCGATGCCGAACGCTACCGCGCCGCCCTGGGCGACCTGACACTGCATTTCGAACGCCTGATGCGCGAGACCCGCCGGCTGATCGCCCGCAGCGATCGCGCCGAACGCGAGATGAACGCCCTCAACCAGCAGTTGCAGACCCTCAGCCAGCAGCTGGAATACCGCGCCACCCACGACGCCCTCACCGGGATGCTCAATCGCGGCGCGGTGATCGACCAGGCCGGCCAGGCGCTGCGACAGCGGGGCGGTGCCATGATCGTGCTGGACATCGATCACTTCAAACGCATCAACGACGACTTCGGCCATCCCGCCGGCGATCGAGTGATCCAGGCCATCGCCCGCTGCCTGCAGGAGCTGGTCCAGGCGCCGGCCATCGTCGGTCGGGTGGGCGGCGAGGAATTCACCGTGCTGCTGCCGACCCTGGTACGGGACGAGGCCCTGGCCATGACCGAATGCCTGCGCCTGCGCATCGCCCGGGAGGCGACCGGCACGGCGCCGGTGACGGCCAGCTTCGGCCTCAGCATCAACCAGCCGGGCACCGACTTCGAGCTCGCCTACGGCCTGGCCGATGCGGCCCTCTACCGGGCCAAGCGTGCAGGGCGCAACCAGGTGGTGCTGGCCGACTGATCACCGCGACCTGTCAGGCTCTGCGCCCTTGCTCCGGGCATAAAAAAGCCGCTGTGCCGGAGAGGCACAGCGGCTTTTTCCCAGCCGTCGCTTAGGACTGCTTCCAGTCCGGATAACGGCGCTGGTCGGCGGCCGGCGGGAAGTACTGGTACAGCCAGGTTTCGCTCAGGGCGCGGTCCTGGGTGCGGATGAAGGCGCGCATCTGCACCGGATCGGCGTTGTCGCTGGTGGGGTACCAGTCGAAGATCACCCGGTAGCCGCCGATCTCGTCGATCTTGAGCACGTGGAAATCCTGCACCTTGCCGTCGGTGACGGTCACCACCGGCTCGATGCCGGTACCCTCGGGCAGGAACGACAGACCGCCGCCGTTGAAATCGATGGCGAAGCGCCGTGCCCAGACCTTGGGCCAGTGCTCACCGGGCGCCCAGCCCTCGGGGAAGCCGCCGATCCCGGAACGGGTGGCATTGACCCGCGCCAGCGGCGTGCTCACCGGCGGCAGCGCACTCCAGTGCAGCTTGTAGCCATAGTGCAGCGACTTGCCGGCGGTGATGGTCTCGGCCGGCGCCCAGAAGGCCACGATGTTGTCCAGGGTCTCGCCGGTGGTGGGGATCTCCAGCAGCTGGATGGCACCCTCGCCCCAGGCGGAGGTGGGCTCGACCCACAGACTCGGCCGGCGATCGTAGCGGACCATGACGTCCTGGTAGCTCTCGAATTCGTGATCGGTCTGCACCAGGCCGAAGCCTTTGGGACTGTCGTCCTTGAAGGCGTTGAACTGCAGCTTGGGCGGATTGTTCAACGGGCGGCAGATCCACTCGCCGTTGCCCTTCCACATGGCCAGGCGGTCGGAGTCGTGGATCTGCGGATGGTAGGTATTGCAGGTCTGGCGCTCGTGAGTGCCGCAGCCGAACATGCTGGTCATAGGCGCGATGCCCAGTTGCTTGATGTCGCGGCGGGCGTTGACGTTGGCGTCCACGTCCATCACCACCCGGTCGTTCAGGCAGTCGATGTCGAAGCGATAGGCCCCGGTGGCGCTGGGCGAATCCAGCAGCGCATAGACCACGAAACGGGTGCTGTTCTTGTTCGGGGTGACGAACCAGAACTTGGTGAAGTCGGGGAATTCCTCGGGCCGATCGGCATAGGTGTCGATGGCCAGGCCGCGGGCCGAGAGGCCGTACTGGCGGGTCTTGTCCACGGCGCGGAAGTAGCTGGCGCCGAGAAAGGAGACGATGTCGTACTGGGCCAGGTGCGGCGCCTTGAACAGCTTGAAGCCGGCAAAGCCCAGGTCGCCCTTGAGCTGGCTCTTGTCGACGCCGCTGTCGTTGTAGTTGAACAACTCGGGGCGGAAGTGGACTTCCTTGGCCTCATTGGTCTTGGGGTCCACCGAATACATCCGTACCGGCGTCTTGAAGCCCATGCCGACGTGGAAGAACTGTATGTCCAGCTGGCCCTTGAGGTCGTGCCAGAGCGAATGCTGGGCATCGTAGCCGATGGCATTGAACTGCTGGGGCGTCATGTTCGCCAGGGTGTCGGGCAGTTTCTGGGCGGTGGGCTGGTAGGCCTGGCCGGCCAGCTCCTTGGCGTGCTGCTTGAGCCAGTCGAAATCGAAGGCCTGCCCATCGCCATTGGCCGGATTGGCAAAGGCCTGGAGGGCGAACAGCCCGGTGGAGGGAATGCCGGTGTAGGCCGCCAGGGCCAGGGACGCTTTGAGCAGGTGTCTACGCTGCATGGATCAACCTTGGTCACAAAGGATGAAAGATTCGGTCCAGCCGAACCGCCAGAAAGGAAAAGAATGCACGATACCCGGATAGGTTCGCCATCGCACCGGTGAACTGCCGCCTAGCGCACGCTCTGGCCTGCCAGAGCGGTTACCAAAGCTTTCCGGATCACACTTCGGGTTGCCGGACGCGGTGGAATGGGCATCATCGACATTCCTCTCGCGCCCCTGGAGACCGCTCATGGCCAATGCCGCCATCACCTTCGGGCAACCCAGCCCCATCCTGCGCATCTTCGATGACGAAAAGGCGCGTGAATTCTACTGCCACTTCCTGGGTTTCCGCCTGGTCTGGGAGCATCGCTTCGAGCCGGGATTGCCGCTCTACGCCGAAGTCGAGCGCGCCGGCCTGCGCCTGCACCTGTCCGGTCACCACGGCGACGCCTGCCCGGGCTCGACGGTCTTCGTCCGAATGACCGGCATCCGCGCCTTCCAGGCCGAGTTGCTGGCCAGGAACTATGGCTTCGCCCGCCCGGGCATCGAGGCCTTGCCCTGGGGCCTGGTGATGGAGATCGCCGATCCCTTTGGCAACAGATTGAGGTTTTGCGAGGAGACGCCGGAGGCCTAAGCGACGGCTGTACGGTGATCGCGGCCATGGGCCGCTCCTACAGGCTCGATGATGGAGATGACCGCCTGCGTGGATGGCTCCCTTTCCCCTCGGGAGAGGGTTGGGGTGGGGGCGCCCTCGCCACGAAGTCCCCAGTGGAAAAGGCTGCGCCGTTTTCCACGCTACGGCTCTACAACTGGTGCACCCCTATAACGGCTAAGGCAGTTGCTCCTACAGGCTCGATGTAATCGTAGGAGCGGCCCATGGCCGCGATCAACAAAACACCGGAGTGCCATAGGATCAGTTGCATCGGCGGGCGGCCATGACCACGGTAGCCTTCAAGCGGGCGCAGGTTCGCCCGTGGGCACCGCGCCCTCCTCCACCTGCCACCAGGTCGGCAGCAGCGCCCTGACCTCGGGCTGGGTGAATCGGTCATCAATGAGGTAGAGGCAGCCGCGGTCCTGCACGGTGCGGATCACCCGGCCGGCGGCCTGGATGACCTTTTGCAGGCCCGGATAGAAGTAGGCGTAGCGATAGCCGTCGCCGAAGCGCCGCTGCAGGCGCTGGCGCAGCTGTTCGTTGACCGGATTGAGCTGGGGCAGGCCCAGGGTGGCGACGAAGGCGCCGATCAGGCGGTCGCCGGGCAGGTCGATACCCTCGCCAAAGCTGCCGCCGAGCACGGCGAAGCCGATGCCGCGGCCGTCGGCCTGGAAACGCTCGAGAAAGGCCTGGCGGGCGGCCTCGTCCATGCCGCGGGACTGGCGCCACTGGGGCACGTCGGGCGCCAGTTCGGCGAGGGCCTCGGCCACCTGGTCGAGGTAGTCGAAGCTGCTGAAGAAGGCCAGGTAGTTGCCCGGTCGCTGGCGATAGCGACTGGCGATCAGGGCGGCGATGGGTGCGCGGGAGGCGGCGCGGTCGGCGTAGCGGGTGGAGAGCCGCACCAGGCGCACCTCCAGCTGCTCGGCGGCGAAGGGCGAGGCGACATCGACCCAGGCACTGCCGGCCGGGACCCCGAGCAGGTCGCGGTGAAAATGCTGGGGAATCAGGGTGGCCGAGAACAGGGTGCAGCTGTGCGCCGCCGCCAGCCGCGGACCGACGAAGGGCGCCGGCACCAGGTTGCGCAGATTGAGTTGCGACTGCGCCTTGCCGCGGCCCTTGAGCAGGGTGACGTCGAACAGCGAGTGATCGCCAAAGGTCTCGCCCAGGCGCATGAACTGCAGCAGGTCGAAGAACAGCGTCTGCAGCTCCGGCGCCGGTGGCTGCCCGGATTCGCCGAAATGCTCGGTGAGCAGACCCACCACCCGTTGCAGGGCGGTCAGGAAGGCAGCGGGCAATTCCGCCTGCACCTGGTAGTCGACCTGCTGTTCCTTGTGCAGGCGATTCCATTCGCGATTGAGCGTCTGCAGGCCCTTGGCGATGGCCGGCGGCGCCACCGCCTTGCCCGCCGCCAGGCGACGCTGGTCGAGACTGGCGCTGTACATGCCACGGGCGCGGTCGAGCAGGTTGTGGGCTTCGTCCACCAGCACCCCGACCCGCCACTCCTGGGTCTGGGCCAGGGCATGAAGCATGGCGCTGCCGTCGAAGTAGTAGTTGTAGTCGCCCACCACCACGTCGCTCCAGCGCGCCAGTTCCTGGGCCAGGTAGTAGGGGCAGACCTCATGGGCCAGGGCCGTCTCCCGCACCCGTGCCCGGGTCAGTTGCGTGGGCACGGCCAGGGCCGCGGTGCGCGCGGCCGGCAGCCGGTCATAGAAGCCACGAGCCAGCGGACAGGACTCGCCATGGCAGGCCAGCTCCGGGTGCTCGCAGGCCTTGTCCCGCGCCACCAGTTCCAGCACCCGCACCGGCGCGGCGAGGGATTCGAGGCCATGCAGCGCCAGAGCGCGGCCGGGGGTCTTGGCGGCCAGGAAGAACAGCCGGTCCAGGTTCTGCCGCGGCATGGCCTTGAGCAGCGGGAACAGGGTGCCCATCGTCTTGCCGATGCCGGTGGGCGCCTGGGCCAGCAGGCAGCAGCCGACGCTGGCGGCCTTGTAGACGGCCTCCGCCAGGGGCCGCTGGCCGTGGCGAAAGTCGGGATGGGGAAAGGCCAGGGTCGCCAGCGCCGTGTCGCGCGCGGCGCGATGGGCCAGTTCCTGGCGCGCCCAGGCGAGAAAGCGCGAACACTGCAGCTCGAAATGCGCAGCCAGATCCGCGGCCGTCCACTGCTCGGTGAAGACGGTCTCGGCGCCCGTGCCGATATCGAAATAGACCAGCGCCAGGGTCAGCTCCGCCAGCGCGCGGCTCTGGCAGAGCAGATGCCCATAGACCTTGGCCTGGGCCCAGTGCAGGTGGCGATGGTTGCCCGGCTGGCGTTCCAGGCTGCCCCTGTGGGTCTTGATCTCCTCCAGGCGATTGGCAGCGGCATCGAAGCCGTCGGCGCGACCACGCACCTGCAGATCCTCGAAATCGCCCTGCAGGCTGACCTCGCACTCATAGCCGGGACCGCGCCGCGCCGCCACCCGCTGGTGGCCTTCGATGCCTTCCAGGGCGGTGGGCGACGGGGTGAACCTGAGATCCAGGTCGCCGGCCTTGGCGGTGAATTCGCAGAGGGCGCGAACGGCGATGCGATAGCTCATGCGGAGGTCGCGGCCACCTGCCACTGCACGTGGCAGACGCTGACCGGGATGTCATGGGCGGCGAAGAAGTCCAGCCAGCGGCGCTGGTTGTCCTGCAGGCGGTCGCCGGGGCCCTTGACCTCGATCATCCGGTAGCGGCCGTCCGCCGGCCAGAACTGGATCAGGTCGGGCAAGCCGGTGCGATTGTTTTCCGGATCTTCCAGCAGCCGCTCGAAGCACAGCCGCAAATGACGCGCCGGCAGGCAGGCCAGGGCCTGGTCGAGCAAGTCGCTGCTCAAGATGCCCCAGGCGACGAAGGGCGAGGCCAGGCCGCGCTTGCTGGCGAAGCGTTCGCGGATCACCGCTGGATAGGAGCCGTCGTCCAGCCGCGCCAGGCAGGCGGCGAAGGCCTCGGCCCGTCGCTCGCGAAAGCCCGGCAGGCGCAGGTCGGCGGGCTCGCGCTGATAGGGGTGGAAGAAGGCGCCGGGGATGGCGAGGAAGATGGCGTCCCAGCACAGCAGCCCGAACAGGCTGGTGAGCAGGGTGTTTTCCACATAGTGCACCGGCGCCTCGTCGCGGCCCAGGTGCTCGCGCACCAGCCACTCGACCCGGCGCAGGCCGTCGTTGACCAGTTCGAAATCGAGCCGCTCCACCGGACTGGCCGGGCGGCGCCTGTTGGGCGGCCCACCCTGCTTGCGCACCAGCCGCGGCAGGATGCGCGCCACCTGCTGGCGTTCGGCGTCATGGGCCGGCGCGGCGACGATGGCTTCCGCCAGTGCCTGGGCGGCCGACCAGTCCTCCAGCCGTTCGAGCATGCGCAGGGCGCGGATGCGCGATTCGGGATGCGCCGAGGCGGCGTAGAGCGCCTGCGCCTGGGCCAGTTCGCCGAGGCGTTCGTGGTGCTGCGCCAGTTCGTGGAGCAGCTTGCCGCGGCGCAACTCCAGCCAGGTGTTGGCGAAGCGCCCGGCGGGCAGCAACGGCAGCAGCTCGGCGGCCGGCAGCCCGTCGCGCAGCGCCTGCCGGCAGCGCTGGATGTGCAGATAGGCATCCACCTCCTGGCGCTGACCGAAGGCGCGGGATTCGGCGCTGAAGGCCACCGTCTCGTATTGGAAGATCCCCAGGTCGGCCAGCACGAAGTCGGTCCAGTCCTGGTGCAGGTTGCCAAAGAACAGCAGACGCAGGCGATCGCAGAGATCCATCAGCGTCAGCCGCCAGACGCCCTCCTCCACCAGCTCGGGCACGGTGCCGGCCCAGCCGCTGAAGGCCAGGGGCGTGGCCTGTTCGGCTTCCAGGCGCGCCAGCCAGTCTTCCTTGCGGCCGGCCTTGGGCAGGCGGGCGCCGAAACAGCCGAGCAGTTCTTCCTTGCGCAGCAGGGCGAAGAGTTCGATCAGGTGCAATTCCGGATCGGCCAGCAGCCAGCCGAGACCCACCAGGGGGGTCGCCGCGGCGCGGGGGCAGCCGATCTCGCCATAGACCAGCTTGCTGGCGCGGAACACCTCGCCCTTGCGCATCACCAGGCGCACCAGCAGGGCCCGCGAAGGCTGCGGCAGGTCGGCGAAGGCGGCGATGAAGGCCTGCTCGCGGTCGTCGAGCAGGTCGGGATAGCGCAGGGCGACCCAGTCCAGTACCCGCTGGAAGTTGTGCAGATAGTAGAAGGGATCTTCGAGCGGAGCTTTCATGCGAAACGGACGAATGAGGTGGCGGCTGGCTATTTATCCAGCCCCGCCCGGAGCGGGCAACCCCGATGCGATATGCGGTCATGCCATCAGGATCTTGGCACTTCTTTCGGTTGAAGATCCCGACCGCTAGTCATACGATGACTGACAAAGACCACCACAATGACAAGTCCAGGAGTCTGAGCGTGAAGATCAAACGGATCACCGTCACCCCCATCGCCTTTCGCGATGCCCCGCTGCTCAACGCCAGCGGCATCCATGAACCCTATGCGCTGAGATCCATCATCGAGGTAGAAGGCGACAACGGCCACATCGGTCTCGGCGAGAGCTATGGCGACGCCCCGGTGCTGGCGGTACTCAAGGCCATGGAAAGCAGCCTGGTCGGGCTCTCCGCCTGGGACCTCAATGGTCTGCGTGCGCGGGTGGTGACGACCGTCGCCAGCCTCGCCAGTGGCGTGGTGGCCGGTGCCGAGCTGGCACCCGGCTCCCATCCGAGCAAGCAGGCGGCCAACGCCTATTCCGCCTTCGAAGTAGCCTTCCTCGATCTGCAGGCACGCTCCCTGGGCATTCCTCTGGTCGAGCTGCTAGGCGGTGCGGTGCGCCGCGAGGTGCCCTTCAGCGCCTACCTGTTCCTCAAGTACGCCGAGCATATCGATGCGCCCTACAAGCCCGATCGCTGGGGCGAAGCCATCAGCCCCGAGCAGGTGGTGGCCCAGGCGGCGCGGATGATCGAGGAGAACGGCTTCCAGAGCATCAAGCTCAAGGCCGGCACTCTGCTTGGCCCGGATCACGAAGCGGCCTGCATCAAGGCGCTGCGCCAGGCCTTTCCCGAGGCACCGTTGCGTATCGACCCCAACGGCAACTGGTCGCTGGAAACGTCCCTGCGCATCGCCGAGGTGCTGAAGGACGACCTGCAGTACTACGAGGATCCGACCCCGGGCCTCGACGGCATGGCCGAACTGCACCGGCGCACCGGCATCCCCCTGGCCACCAACATGGTGGTCACCGACTTCGACGAATTCCGCCGCAGCGTGGCCCAGAACAGCGTGCAGATCGTGCTCGCCGACCACCACTACTGGGGTGGCCTCAGGGACACCCAGATCCTCGCGCGGATGTGCGACACCTTCGGCCTGGGCGTTTCCATGCACTCCAACTCGCACCTGGGCATCAGCCTCATGGCCATGACCCACGTGGCCGCCGCGGTACCCAACCTGGCCTATGCCTGCGACACCCACTATCCCTGGCAGGAAGAGGACGAAGAGGTCATCCAGGGCGGCAAGCTGCCGATCCGCAATGGCTGCGTGGCAATCAGCGATGCCCCCGGCCTGGGTGTGGAGCTGGATCAGGACCAGCTCGCCAAGTTGCACGAGCAATTCCTCGCCATCGACATCCGCAGCCGCGACGACGTGCGCCAGATGCGCAAGTACCAGCCGGACTGGGAAACCCGCAAGCCGCGTTTCTAGCTCTTCGCCCCCCGCTTCCACGCCCCTGACGACCGGCCTTGCCGCCGGCCGTCAACGGCTCCGCTTCCCGGCGTCGCGGCTGTACAATCCCCTCGGCACAAGGGTGCTCAAGAACAACGAGAAAGTACGCACAGGGAATTGGGGACGATGTTGAACGCACCACGCCTCACCGCACTCATGCTCGGCCTGGGACTGGCGGTCAGCGCCACCCTCGCCCCGGCGCAGAACCAGGATCCGGCGCGCGCCTATGTCGACGCCCTGCTGGCGAAGATGACCCTGGAGGAAAAGATCGGCCAGCTCAACCTGGTGAGCGTCGGGCCGGACTATCCCAAGGAAGCCATCATGGCGGACATCCGCGCCGGCAAGGTGGGCGCCATGTTCAACACTGTGACCCGCCCCGACATCCGCCAGATGCAGGACCAGGTCGTGCACAGCCGGCTGAAGATCCCGCTGTTCTATGCCTATGACGTCATCCACGGCATGCGCACCATCTTCCCCATCAACCTGGGCCTGGCCAGTACCTGGAATCTCGACGCCATCGCCACCAGCGGGCGCATCTCCGCCCTGGAAGCGGCAGCCGATGGCCTCGACCTGACCTTTTCCCCCACCGTCGACGTGACCCGCGAACCGCGCTGGGGCCGTGCCTCGGAAACCTTCGGCGAAGACACCTGGCTGACCTCGCGCATCGGCGCCACCCTGGTGCACGCCTACCAGGGTGACGACCTGCGCGCCCCCGACAGCCTGATGGCCAGCATCAAGCACTTCGGCGGCTATGGCGCCGTGGAAGCCGGACGTGACTACAGCAACGTCGACATGAGTCCGCAGCGGCTCATGCAGGACTACCTGCCACCCTATCGCGCCGCCGCCGAGGCCGGTGCCGGGGCGGTGATGGTGGCCCTGAACAGCATCAATGGCGTGCCGGCCACGGCCAATCGCTGGCTGCTGCAGGACCTCTTGCGCAAGGACTGGAACTACCAGGGTCTGTTGATCAGCGATCACGGCGCCATCAACGAACTGGTGCTGCACGGCGTGGCCAGGGATACCCGCGACGCCGCCGAGCAGGCGCTCAAGGCCGGCGTCGAGCTGAACATGCACGACGACGTCTATGGCAAGCAGCTGCCCGCCCTGCTGGCCGCCGGCAAGGTGACCCAGGCCGAGATCGATCAGGCCGTGCGCGACATGCTGCTGACCAAGTACCGCCTGGGCCTGTTCGACGATCCCTATCGCCGCCTGCAGGGCCAGGATCCGGTCGACACCAACGCCGAATCGCGCCTGCACCGCGCCGAGGCGCGCCAGGTGGCCCGCGAGAGCCTGGTGCTGCTGAAGAACGAAAAGGCCGTGCTGCCGCTGCGCAAGGGCGCCACCCTGGCGGTGGTCGGTCCGCTGGCCGACAGTCCACGCGACGTCATGGGCAACTGGTCCGCCGCCGGCGTGGCCGCCCAGGCCGTCTCCATCCGCCGCGGCCTGGAAAACGCCGTGGCCGGTCAAGGCAAGGTGCTCTATGCCAAGGGCGCCAACCTGCTGGACGACCGCGATGTGCTGGCCTACCTCAACTCCTACGAACCGGCGGTCGCGGTGGATCCGCGCAGTGCCAGCGAGCTGATCGCCGAAGCCGTGGCCACCGCGCGCCAGGCCGAGGTGGTGGTGGCCGTGGTCGGCGAATCCCAGGGCATGGCCCACGAGGCCTCCAGCCGCGCCCGCATCAGCGTGCCCGACACCCAGCGCGAGCTGATCAAGGCGCTCAAGGCCACCGGCAAGCCGCTGGTGCTGGTGCTGATGAACGGCCGCCCGCTGGCGCTGGAATGGGAACAGGAGCAGGCCAGTGCGCTGCTGGAAGCCTGGTTCCCCGGCACCGAGGGCGGCAACGCCGTGGCCGATGTGCTGTTTGGCGACCACAACCCCTCCGGCAAGCTGACCATGACCTTTCCCCGCGAAGTGGGCCAGGTGCCGCTGTACTACAACCACCTGAGCAGCGGTCGCCCCTTCGATGCGGCCAAGCCGAACAAGTACACCTCGCGCTACTTCGACATCGTCAACGGCCCGCTCTACCCCTTCGGTTACGGCCTGAGCTACACCACCTTCGACGTCTCGGCGCCGCAGCTGTCCAGCGCCACCCTGAAGAAGGGCGACACCCTGACTGCCAAGGTCACGGTCAAGAACACCGGCACCCGCGCCGGCGCCACCGTCGTGCAGCTCTACCTGCACGACGTGACCGCCTCCCTGGCGCGACCGGTCAAGGAGCTCAAGGGCTTCCAGAAGGTGATGCTGCAACCGGGCGAAAGCCGCGAGCTGGACTTCCCCATCACCGAGGCGGACCTGCGCTTCTACAACAACGACCTCAAGCTGGTCTCGGAACCGGGCGAATTCAAGGTGATGGTCGGCCTGGATTCGGAGCGGGTGCGCGAGGGGAGTTTTACACTGCTCTAATGGGGATCATCCCTCACCCCGACCCTCTCCCAGAGGGAGAGGGGGTAGAAGCCGGCATCCTGCTGATACCGCCCCGCCTCCCTTACGCCCTCACCCCAACCCTCTCCCAAAGGGAGAGGGGTAGAAGCGTGCCCCCTGATACCGTCCTGCCTCCCTGCGCGCCTTGAACGCTAACCTCTCCCTTCGGGAGGGTAAAAGCGTGCCTCTCAGTGCCGCTGCCTCCCTTCGCGCCTTTGCCGCCCCCTCTCCCTCCGGGAGAGGGTTGGGGTGAGGGACCGGATGCGCGCCTTGACGCCGGTCCGTTGGGCTTCGCTGGCGCTCAACCCAACCTACACAGCCCCGTAGGTTGGGTTGAGGCGGTTCTATCGCCGAAGCCCAACGAATCGAGCCAGACCTCGTACCCGCTGTTTATTGTTGAGGATGTGATCGCAGCCACTGCGGTATAACGTTCAGTCAATGAAGAATCTCGCCAGCCTCAACACCATCATGTCGCGCCTGCACGCCAAGCAGCTGCGCCTGCTCATCGCCCTGGCGGAAAAGGGTTCACTGCTCAACGCCGCGGAAGGCCTGGGGCTCACGCAGCCAGGCGCCAGCAAGGCGCTCAAGGAGCTGGAGTCCACCCTGGGAGTGGAATTGTTCTTGCGCACCAACCGCGGCCTGCTGCCGACCCCGGCGGGCACCTGCGCCATTCGCTTCGCCCGCCTGATCCAGGCCGACCTGGACAATCTGCGCCATGAGCTGCACGCCATCGCCAGCGGCTCGGGCGGCAAGCTGGCCATCGGCACCATAATGGGCGCCGTGCCCCTGCTCACCCATGCCATCTCGCGGCTGCTGGAATTGCAGCCGCGGCTGTCCATCGAGGTGGTGGAGGACACCAGCACGACCCTGCTCGGTCTGATCGACCAGGGACGGCTGGACGCGGCCATCTGTCGCCTGTCGGTGAGCGAGCGGCCGGAAAGCTACGATACCCTGGTCATCAAGGACGAGTCCCTCGCGGTCATCGCCCACGCCTCCCATCCGGCCGCCCGGCGCGAACGGGTCGAGCTGCAGGATCTTTCCGACAGTCGCTGGGTGGTCTATCGGGCCAACATGCCCATGAGGCGCACCCTGGAACACGAGTTCTTCGAGGCGCAGCTACCCTTTCCCCTGCACCTGATCGAGACCACCTCGGCGCTGACCACCCTGTCACTGTTGAGCCGCGATCCGCGGCTGGTGGCGCTGGTCTCGGTCGAGGTGGCGGACTATGTCTGCCAGCATGGCCTGGTCAGTCGCCTGCCGCTGCAGCTCAGGTCCCCTAGCGAACCCTATGAGCTGGTCTCGCGGCGCAGCGCTCAGCAGAATCCGGCGTTCGCGCTGCTGGTGGAATCGCTCTACGCGATCCAGCAGGAAAACTGAGCCGCCCGGCACTCCCGTTCAGGACGTGCGACTCGTCTCCGCAGGCGCCGCTCGGGCCGCCTTCGCCGCCGCGGCGATGGCGTCGCTGGAGTGCTCCGCGCAGCAGTCCTCCTGCCAGCGATGGCGCCGCGTCAGCTGCCCGATGCCGGGATTGAAGGCGTTGGTCGGATCGAGCTGGCGATAGTGCCGCTCCAGTTCCGGCGCCGCGGCGTAGAGGTGGCCGACATTGTGCTCGGCCGGATAGCGGGCGCCGCGGGCATCCAGCAGGTCCAGCAGGCGACGCTTGAGCGCCGCGCAGTCGTGCCCCTTCTTCACCAGGTACTCCTGGTGCAGCACGTGGCAGAAGAAGTGCCCGCAATACATGGTCACCTCAATCTGCTCCGCCAGCTCCGGCGGCAGGGTCTCGAACCAGTCCTGGGTGTTGCGCGGCAGGGCGATATCCAGGGCGAGGATGTCTTCCACGCTGTCCCGGTGCACCGCGCGGTAGCGGTTGATGGCATTGCCGACCGCGAAGCGATTGAGGAAGGCGGCGTTGCCCTCTTCCGCATCGCACTCGATGAAGTCCGCGTCCGCGCTGGGCAGCCAGGCCTGCAGATAGGCGCGCGCCTCGTCGATGCCCTCTTCGCCCATCTTGAGCAGCAGGTGATGCTCGAAGCGCTCGGCGAACGCGTTGAGCCGCGCTGGCAGATGCTCGGGCAGCGGCGCGGCGAGGCGTTGCAGGAGTCGGTCGCCGAGCTGGGCGCCCAGGCCCAGGCGTTCGCTCAGGGCATCGAAGCGGGTCTTCCAGGCAAAGGCCTGGGGTACCCGCTGCGCACCGCAACGCTGGATAAACAGGAACAGATCCTTGCCGTAGGTGCGACTGAGCTCATAGGCCGTGCGGTGCATGTACTCGCCGGCAATCGGCAGAGAGGCGAAATTGACCAGGATGTGCCGGCGGATGGCTTCCAGGTCAGCCGCTCGATTGGAACCGATGTAGAACACCCGGGTATTGCGATCGGCGGCAAAGGTATCCAGGCGCAGGGCGAACACGGCGAGCTTGCCCGCCGAGCCCGAGGCCTCGTACAGCCGCCGCGGATCGGCGTTGTAGCGGGCCGGGGTGGCCGAGGTCACGTCGCGGACATGGCGGGCGTATTCGCGATCGGAGGCCATGGCCCCGACCGGGTCCTGCACGGCGCTGTCGTCGAAGCGGCCCTCGTCGAGCCGGGTGAGGATCTCCTCGGGGGTGTCGCCCAGCGCCAGGCCCAGATGGTTGACCAGTTGCAGTTGCCCGGCCTCGTCGATGCGGGCGAACAGCGACAGCTGGGTAAAGGCCGGTCCGCGACGGATCAGCGAGCCGCCGGAATTGTTGCAGACGCCACCGGTGACGGAGGCGCCGATGCAGGTCGAGCCGATCACCGAATGGGGCTCGCGCCCCAGGGGTTTCAGCGTCGTCTCCAACTGGCTCAGGGTCACGCCTGGCTGGGACAGCACCTGCTCGCCCTGGCGCAGCAGGACCAGGCGGGTCAGGCGCAGGGTGTTGATCAGCACCACCGGCCGGTCGTAGCCCTCGGCCACCGGGGTGGAGCCGCCGGTCAGACCGGTGTTGGCCGCCTGACAGATGATGATGGTCCCGGCGCCGTGGCAACGCTGCAGCACCCGCCACATCTCCAGCAGGGTGCCGGGCTGGACCACGGCGAGCACCGCTCCGCCGCCATAGCGGATTCCCAGGCGGAAGCGTCGGGTCGCGGCGTCGCCCTGCAGGACATGGCGCCGCCCGACGATGGTTTGCAACTCGCTGACCAGATCCATGACGTCCTCTTCACTGACAAGGAAAGCGGAAGCGAACGGCGGTCGCTTCCGCTCGAAAACGCGCGGCTATCCCGGCGTGGCTACTCGGCCAGCAGCCCGGTGGTCGACTGACCGGGGCGTCGGGTCACCCACAGCATCAGCGCCGCGCACACCAGCAGGCAACCCCCGAGCAGCATCAGCCCCCCTTGCGCCGAGCCGAACAGGGTGGTCAGCAGGCCCAGCAGATAGGGGCCGGCGAAGCCGCCCAGGTTGCCGAAGGAGTTGATGATGGCGATGCCGGCCGCGGCCGCGGCGCCCTGCAGGAAGGCGCCGGGCAGCCCCCAGAACAGCGCGATGGCGCTCAGGCTGCCACCCACGGCGAAGGCGACCCCCAGGATCATCAGCAGGAGGTGCTGGGGAAAGGCCGCGCAGAGGATCAGGCCGATACCGGCCAGCACCGACATCAGGGCGCCATAGGCGCGCTGGTTACCCGTGCGCTGGGCCTGACGGGTGATCCAGACCATGGTCAGCGCGCCGAACACATAGGGGATGGCGGTGATGAGGCCGATGTCCAGGACCGAGGCCACCCCGGCGTTCCTGATGATGGTCGGCACCCAGAAATTGATGCCGTAGTTGCCGAGCATCAGCAGGACGTAGATGCCGGTCAGCAGCCAGATGATGGGCAGGGCATACAGGCGCTTCAGGGCGATGCGGGGCTTTTCCGCGGCCTCCACAGCGAGGCGCCGGGTGAGCTCGGCCTTTTCCTGCACGTTCAGCCACTTGGCATCCTGGATGCCGTTATCCAGCAGGCAGAGCACCACCACCCCAACCACCACGGCCGGTACGGCCTCGATGACGAACATCCACTGCCAGCCGGCCAGCAGGCTGCTGCCGCCCATGTAGTACATGATGGCGCCGCTGAGCGGACCACCGAAGATGAAGGACACCGGGTTGCCGAGGATGACGATGGCCATCATGCGGCTGTGCAGCGCCGAGGGAAACCAGTAGGTCAGGTAGAGGATGACCCCGGGGAAGAAGCCCGCCTCGCAGACGCCGAGCAGGAACCTCAGGCCGTAGAAGGTCAGCTCATGGCTGATGCCCAGCCACTGGGCGATGGGCCCGGTGAAGGCCATCAGCGACGAGACCAGGCCCCAGGTGATCATGATGCGCGCGATCCACAGCTTGGCGCCGACGCGATGCAGCATCAGGTTGCTGGGGACTTCGAAGATGAAGTAGCCGATGAAGAAGATGCCGGCGCCCAGGCCATAGGCCGCGTCGGACAGGCCGAGGTCGCTGAGCATGGCGAGCTTGGCGAAGCCGACATTGACCCGATCGAGATAGGCGATGATGTAGCCGAGCAGCAGCAGGGGCAACACGCGCCAGGCGACCTTGCGATAGAGCGGATCGAACGGCACCGGGGATGCGCTGGTACTGGGATGGGCCATGATGTTTCGCGTCCTTTAATTGTTGTGATTGTCGCGAGGGTGTTGCAGGGCAGTCGTCGGTCATCCGCAGCCCATTGCCCGCCCGGAACGAGTCGGGGCGCAAGGCAGGACGGCGGACGACGCTGCAGCGGAAGGGCTTTCCGCTACGGACGACAGGGCTTCAGAGCGAGGCCCTGATCAGTTGGGCATAGTCCTCCGCCGAGGCTTCCCGGGGATTGGTCTTGTGGCTGTGATCGGCCAGGGCGCCGCTAACGATGCGCGGGATGAGTCCCGGGTCGACGCCCATCTGCGCCAGTCCCGTCGGCAGCCGCAGGGCTTCGGCCTTGTGCGCCAGCGCCTGCTCCACCGACAGTTGCGCCGGCAGTTGCATGGCCTGCGCCAGGCGTTCGAGTTTCTCGTCGCGGATCACCGATTCCGCGCTCCGGTTGAAGGCCACCACGGCCGGCAGCAGGACCGCGTTGAGGGTGCCATGGTGCAGCCGCGGATCGATGCCACCCAGCGAGTGACTCAGGCTGTGCACGCAGCCCAGCCCCTTCTGGAAGGCCAGCGCCCCCTGCAGCGAGGCGCTGAGCATCTGGGTACGGGCTTCCAGATTGTCCGGTTCGTTGAACGCCAGCTCCAGATGGCGCCAGGCCCGGCGCAGGCCGTCCAGCGCGATGCCCTCGGCCGGCGGATTGAAGCCGGGCGCGAGAAAGGTCTCGATACAGTGGGCCACCGCGTCCATGCCCGTGGCGGCGGTCAGGTGCGGCGGCAGGCTGAGCGTCAGCAGGGGGTCGCAGATGGCCACCCGCGGGATGACATGGGGCGAGAGGATGCCGACCTTGCGGCCATCATCGAGAATGATGATGGCCCCACGTCCCACCTCGCTGCCGGTGCCGGCGGTGGTCGGAATGGCCACGATGGGCACCGTCGCCGCGGTAATGCGCGCCAGGCCGCCCTCGATGACGGCGAACTGTTTCAGCGGTCCCGGATGACGCGCGGACACGGCGATGGCCTTGGCCAGGTCGATGGGCGACCCGCCGCCGACGGCAATGATGCCGTCGCATTCCGCGTCCCGAAAACAGGCGACGCCCTCGCGGGTGGCGGCCTCGGTGGGATTGGCCGGGGTGGCGTCGAACACCTGGTAGGCGGCCAGGGGATTGAGCGCCATCAGCTGCTCGATGAGACCGGCTGCCACCACGCCCCGGTCGGTGACGATCAGCGGTCGCTGGAAGCCCAGCCGCGCGTTGACCTCGGCCAGTTCGGCCGCGCAGCCGGCGCCGAAGCGGATCTCCGTTACATAGTTGATTATCGCCATGACCCGTCCTGTTATTCTTGAAATTGATAGACGGCCCGACTATAGCGAGGCGCTTCCGCGCCAAATACTGAGAGGTAGCGATAGCGGTATAACCGGCAGGCAACCCAGCGTATTCGGGTAGCACGGAGCTATCGTGCCCCCCAGCTGGACGCCCCAACACCCGCGGTGGACGGGCCCGGATCGCCCGGTCGCTGCCGCTTGCTCTGGAGTCTCGATGCCCACCCTTACCCTGGCCGCCGCCCAGTCCGTTTCGATCGCCGGCGATCTCGCCGCCAATCTGCGCACCCATCTCGACCTCATCGCCGCGGCGGCCGACGCCGGGGTGGAGCTCCTGCTGTTTCCGGAACTGTCCCTGACCGGCTATGAACCGACCCTGGCGGCAGCGCTGACGCTGGACGGTGCCGATGCACGCCTGCGGCCCCTGCGCGAGGCCTGCCGTGTGGCCGGGCTCACGGCCGTGGTCGGGGCGCCGATCCAGGGTCCGACGGGGCTGCAGATCGGTGCGCTGATCCTCGGCGCCGATGGCCGCTGTCGCGTCCACACCAAGCAATACCTGCATCCGGGCGAGACACCGCCCTTCGTCCCCGGTAATGGTGGGGATTTGCTGGAGGTACGGGACGTAAAGGCCGCCCTGGCCATCTGCGCCGACAGCAATCACCCGGCCCATGCCGATGCCGCTCGCGTCCAGGGCGCCGATCTCTACCTGGCCTCGGCGGTGATAGGTCCGACCGGCTATCCCGCCGACAGCGCATTGCTGGCCGGCCATGC
This sequence comes from Pseudomonas sp. SORGH_AS_0199, assembly GCF_031453735.1. Classification (NCBI taxonomy): domain Bacteria; kingdom Pseudomonadati; phylum Pseudomonadota; class Gammaproteobacteria; order Pseudomonadales; family Pseudomonadaceae; genus Pseudomonas; species Pseudomonas sp. SORGH_AS_0199. The sequence goes on along the minus strand of NZ_JAVJAE010000001.1, from coordinate 1,823,216 downwards.
CCGGCGGCTGAACATGGCCGTGCTCATGGCCAACCACGGCGCGCCCACCGGCGGCTATGCCTGCGTGGGTCGCAGTGCATTCTGGCAGACCGATGGCCAGTGCCTGGTCGCGGCGCCAGGAGACGGCCCCTGCCTGGTGATCGTCCGCCGGCACGCAGGCGTCTGGCAGGGCGAGCTACGCGCCTTGCGATCCTGATCGCTGCACGGCGCAATCCTCTGACTAAAAAGCGGCTAGCAGGTCACGCCACGACCGGAATGGCGATTTGATATCTCGACCCCTCTGCGACTAAAGGTCACACATCGCACGCCGATAAGGCTCTGACATCCCTGTTCAGAACACCGCCAAGGATGCCTTTCGCAGCGTGAAAGACGCTGTAACCGCAGGAGCGACACCATGGCCTTGAACACCATTCGGACCCGCTACACCCTGATCTTCCTAGGCTTCATCGGCGCGACCCTCGCGGCCACCGTCATCGGCATCCGCCTGTGGGTGACCCCGGACCTGGTCGCCGCCGGTGAATCCGCCGTGCTGACCCGCGTCAACGAGGTGGGCACCCGCATCTATCGCGAACTCAACCAGATCCAGGCGCAGCAGCGCTCCATCACCCAGACCGTGCCGCTGCTGGACAGCGCCGCCATCGACCGGGTACTACCCGGCCTGGTGGACCAGTACGGCGATGCCAAGGTGTTCGGCGGCGGCATCTGGCCGCTGCCCAACCAGCGCGAGCAAGGGCGCGACAAGTTCAGCACCTTCTATCACCGCGATGCCGGCGGCAAGCTGATCGTCAACACCCACTGGAACTCCCCCGAGTCGCTCAACTACTGGGAGCAGCCCTGGTTCCAGGCCGGCCTCAAGGGGCCCGCCGGCCAGTGCGTCTGGGCCGCCGCCTACAAGGACGCCGCCAGCGCCGAGCCGCGCACCAACTGCGCCATGGCCATCCAGCGCGACGGCAAGGCCTTTGGCGTCTCGACCATCGACCTCACCCTGGGCTTCTTCAATCCCCTGGTGGACAGCCTGCGCAAGGAACTCGACGACACCGACATGATGATCGTCGAGGCCGACGGCAAGATCCTCAGCAACCTCAGCGAACTCGGCGATTCGCAGATCCTGAACAACGTCTCGGCCTATGCCGCCCGTTCGCCCTTCGTGGCCGCCATCCAGCAGAACCTCGGCAAGCTCAAGGGTGAGGCGGTGGTGCGCGACACCTATGTCGACGAGCACGGCACGCCCCACACCTTCTTCCTGCGCCCGCTGGCCGGCACGCCCTGGCTGCTGGCCACGGCGCTGCCCACCTCGCTCATCGCGGCGACCAACACCGGCATCCTCAAGACCCTGGCGGCGATCCAGCTGCCGCTGGTCCTGCTGCTGGTGGGCATCATGGTGCTGGCGCTCGGCAAGCTGATGGGTCGGCTGGGTCTGCTGCAACGCAATATCGAATCGCTCTCGGCAGGCGATGCCGACCTGACCCGACGCATCCCGGTGCACGGCAAGGACGAGGTGGATGCGGTGGCCGGCGCGGTCAACGGCTTCATCGGCTATCTGCAGCGACTGATCGGCGAGGTGGGCGACGCCACCGACCGCATCGACACCGGCCTCAAGCAACTGCACGGCCAGGCCCAGCAGAACGGTGCCATCCTGGCCCGCCATGCCAGCGAAACCGACCAGGCGGTGACGGCCATCACCGAGATGAGCGCCACCTCCGACTCCGTGGCCCGCAGTGCCAGCGATACCGCCTCCCTCACCCAGGCCGCCAACGGCCAGGCCGAGCGATCGCGCGCCGTGGTTCAACAGGCCTCCGCCAGCGTGTTCGCCCTGGTCGACCAGGTGGAAGACGCCACCCTCAAGGTGCAGGCCATGCAGAGCGATGCCCAGCGCATCAACGATGTCCTTGGGGTGATCGGCGAGATCGCCGGCCAGACCAACCTGCTGGCGCTCAACGCCGCCATCGAGGCGGCCCGGGCCGGCGAGCAGGGGCGTGGCTTCGCGGTAGTGGCTGACGAGGTGCGCGCCCTGGCCGGACGCACCCAGCAGAGCACCGCCGAGATCAACGAGATGCTCAGCCGCTTGCAGCAGGGCGTGAGTTCCGCGGTCGCGGCCATGGAAGTGACCAAGACCAGTTGCCAGAGCACCGCCGAGAAGACCCGTGAGGTCACCGACGGCCTGGACGAGATGAGCGGTTCGGTGGTGCGCATCAGCGACCTGTCGACCCAGATCGCCGCGGCCGCCGAGGAGCAGAGCGCGGTGGCCGGCGAGATCAACCAGAACATGGTCGCCGTACGCCATATCGTCGACGATCTGGTCACCAGCGGGCAGCGTACCGCCGAGAGCACCGCGGCGGTGCAGTCGTCCAACGAGCAGCTGATCGCGGTGGTCCGGCGCTTCCGGGTGAAGTGACCCAGACGCCGCACCACGAAAAAGCCGGGCACTGCGCCCGGCTTTTTCGTTTCAGAACCTGTTCACGATCTCGCGAGCTAGAGACAAACAAGGCGAAAATGCCTGAGGAAGCGGAGTTTACGAGTGGTAAATGAGCATTCCGAAGGCATTTTCAACGCAGTTTGGCCGACGCGCAGCAGATCGTGGACAGGTTCTCAACCCACCAGATGCAGGAAATGCATGTGGCGTTCGTACTGATCGAGGATGTCGCCGATGACGTCCTCGCGCGACCAGCCCATGACGTCATGGTCCTGGCCACCCTCGCGCAGATAGACCTGGGCGCGGAAGTACTTGCGCTCCTCGTTCGGCTCGCTGCCCATGACGAAACTGGGCATGGCATAGGCGTGGGGTCTTACCTGGTAGACGAACTCCGGCTGATCGGCCGGGCCGACCCTCAGGCGTACGCCGCCATCGTCACGGTCTTCGACGCTGCAGATATAACCCTGCTTGCGCCATTCCTCAGCCACCGCCAGGCAGGCCGGCTTGGCCACCTCGCCGATGAAGCGCACCACATGACTGCGTCGCGGGAACATCGCCAGACCGCGCAGCCGGCGCTGCCAGCCTCCGGGCGATCTCATGGTGGGTGGCGAGATGCTCAGCGCCTGATGCCGCAGACCGCGCTTGGTGGCGTCCAGCTTGAGTGCCTTGAGCAGTCCGCGCATGCTGAACAGCAACGCGATGGTGAACGGCAGCGCACTGGCGATGGTGGCGGTCTGCAGCGCCTTGAGGCCACCGGCCAAGAGCAAAGCGATGGCCACCAGCCCCATGCTGGAGGCCCAGAACACCCGCTGCCAGACCGGTGTCTTGTCCTGGCCACCGGAGGCCAGCATGTCCACCACCATGGCGCCCGAGTCGGCCGAGGTGACGAAGAACACCACCACCATGACGATGGCCACCATGGAAATCACGCTGTGCAGCGGGAAGTGCTCCAGGAAGGCAAATAGCGCCAGGGAGCTGTCCTTGTTTACCGCGGCGGCGAGATCGGTGAAGCCGTCGGTGAGGATCATGTGAATGGCGGTGTTGCCGAACACGGTCATCCACAGCAGGGTGAAGCCGGCGGGCACCAGCAGCACACCGGAAACGAATTCGCGGATGGTCCGGCCGCGCGAGATGCGCGCGATGAACAGCCCGACGAAGGGCGACCAGGCCAGCCACCAGCCCCAATAGAACAGCGTCCAGCCACCGATCCAGTCGGTAGGTTGGTAGGCATTGAGGTTCAGGGTGCGGCTGACGATCTCGCTGAGATAGCCGCCGGTGTTCTGCACGAAGGTCTGCAGGATCAGCACGGTGGGGCCGAGCACGATCACCGAGACCATCAGCAGCAGCGCGAGCCCCAGGTTCAGCTCGGACAACCGACGGACGCCCTTGTCCAGACCGGTCGCCACGGACAGGGTGGCCAGGGCGGTGGTAACGATGATCAGCACGATCTGCACCGGTACTGAAATCGGAATGCCAAACAGCGCGTTGAGCCCGGTGTTGATCTGGGCCACGCCAAAGCCAAGGGAAGTGGCGACGCCCAGTACGGTACCGATGATGGCGAAGATGTCCACCGCATGGCCGATGGGACCATAGATGCGTTCGCCGATCAGCGGATAGAGCGCCGATCTCAGGGTCAGGGGCAGGCCATGGCGATAGCTGAAATAGGCCAGGATCAGGGCGACGATGGCGTAAATCGCCCAGGCGTGCAGGCCCCAGTGGAAGAAGGTGATCTTCATCGCCTCGCGGGCGGCATCGACACCACCGCCAGCGCCTACCGGCGGCGAGAGAAAGTGCATCACCGGCTCGGCGACGCCAAAGAACATCAGGCCGATGCCCATGCCCGCCGAGAACAGCATGGCGAACCAGGTGGTGCTGCTGTAATCGGGCTCGCTGTGGTCTGGTCCGAGCTTGATGTCGCCGTAACGGCTGACGCCCAGGAAGACCACAGTGCCGAGGATGATGGCCACCGCGAGAATGTAGAACCAGCTGAGATTGCCGATGATCCAGGTCTGGACCGTCCCGAACACCTCCTGGGCATTGGCCTGGAAAACGCTGGCGTAGAGCACCAGGGCCAGCAGGATGCCGGTCGAGGTCCAGAACACGGGGGGACTGAAGGTGTTGCGAGCGGCGGATTCTCCTTGGCCGTTCATAGACTGAGCTCCTGTTCATGAAGTGCGCACAGGTTGACTGCCCTCGGCCTGAATCGTTTCGCTGGCGACGCTTCTGGAACGACGCATGCCGCTGAGCGCTAGCGCTCCAATCGCTAGGGCGCTAAGGGCCGGGTGCGCTAGCCGTGGCAGACACGGCGGGCGGTCTGGCCAGCCCACGAAACCAGCGGGCTGGCGCCATGCCGAAGGCCTGGCGGAAATGTTTCGTCATGTGACTCTGGTCGTAGAAGCCCGCCGCCACGGCCGCGTCGGCCAGCCCCAGCCCCAGGCGCACGTGCAGGCGGACCCGGTCGAGGCGGCGCAGGGTCAGGTAGCGATGCGGACTGGTACCGAAGTAGGCGCGAAAATCCCGGGTCAGACTCCAGCGGTCACGGCCAGCGCAACGGGCCAGGTCGTCCAGGGTGACGGCCTGGTCGAGGTTGTCCTCCAGGTATTCGCGGGCGCGCAGCGCCGCGGCGAAATCGACCCGACCGCGACTGGGCCAGGTCTGGCAAACCTCGGCCAGGGTGGCGACCAGGCCATAGAGGGCATCGTCGCGCCCCAGGGCATCGGGGTGCTCGTCAAGGGTGGCGAACACCGCATCGGTGGCCCGTGCCAGGCGCGGATCCAGGGAGACACCCTCACGATGGAAGGGCAAGGGCCGCCCGCCAAGGATGTCCTGCACCAGGGCCGGCGGTACATAGAGCATCCGATAGCGAAAGCCGCAGGCGGCGCCGGCGCGACCGTCGTGGACCTCGTCCGGGTGGAAGACCATGGTCTCGCCCGGCAGGCTGCTGGCCTTGGCGCCGCGATAGGAAAAGCTCTGCACCCCGGCCAGGGTACGACCGATGGCATAGGTCGCATGACGATGGGGATTGAAGGCGTGGCCGCTGAAAAAGGCCTCGATGGACTCCAGCTCATCGAAGGCCGGAGCGTGGCGTACCCAGTCCGTGGCACCGGGCAATTCGATCTGGCTGCTCATGGCGACTCCTCCGGCGCTCAGCCTAGCAGACCGCGCCAGGCATCGTGGAACAGCAGCAGGGCGCAGCCGACCAGACTCAGCCCCAGCAGCAGATTCACCCCGCGCAAGCCACGTCCTTGCACCAGGTAACGTCCGAGCAGCGCGCCAAGCAAGGCGTAGCTGGCCGGGGCGCCGCCCGCCGACAGGGCCAGGGGCAGCGACCAGAGGGCGATCTTGCCACCGGTCACCTGAGCCGCCGGAAACATCACCGTGGCGATGGGCAGCACCGCCAGCCAGCCCTTGGGATTGAGCCCCTGGATCAGGAAGCCGCGGGCGAAGGTCAGCCGCGTTGCGGCGCCCTCCTCCTCTCCCGCCGCCGTCGGCGGCGCGGCCCGGGCAATGAGATAGCCGAGATACAGGCAATAGCCACCGCCCAGGAGCGCCAGCCACGGCAGCAGCGCCCCCGAGACCAGGACCGCACCGGCATAGCCCAGGGCCAGAAACAGGAGCAGCATGGCGCAGCCCACCCCGGCATAGAAACCCAGCGCCCGCCGGGCCTGGCCACGCAGACCGGCGTTCAGCCCCAGGGCGTTGACCGGACCGGGGCTGTACATGACGCTCAGGGCATAGAGGACGATTTCCAAGGGACACCTGTCAGGCTTCGAGAAGGAGACCCAGGCTAGCCAGCACGTGTGGTGCTGGCTTGTACGTCTGTGGCTCGTTCACCTTGAGAGTCATCGTATGACTCGGCAGAATCGGCCATTCCCTGTCCTGTCGCGGAGTCGCCCTTGTCCGGTGATCGCAACGCCCCGTCCTGGCCTGGTCGTCCCACTGGCAAGCCACCGACCCTAAAGGACGTGGCCCGCCTGGCCGGGGTCTCGCCGATCACCGTTTCGCGCACCCTCAACCAGCCGGAGATCGTCCGGCCGGCGCTGCGCGAAAAGGTCTTTCGCGCGGTGCGCGAGAGCGGCTACCAGCCGGCCATGCTTACTACCGGCAGCGCGCCCCTGGAGAGTCGGCTGATCGCCATCCTGGTGCCCACCATCGTCAACTCCATCTTCGCCGACACCGTGCAGGCGCTCATGCAGACCCTGACCGAGGCCGGCCACCAGACCCTGCTGGGCCTGACCGACTATTCCGCCGAACGCGAGGAGCGGCTGCTGGACGCCTTGCTGCGCCGCCGCGCCCCGACGCCATGGTGCTGACCGGCACCCTGCACACGGCCGCCAGCCGACTGCGCCTGTCACAGGCCGGCATTCCGCTGGTGGAGTGCTGGGACCAGGGTGAGCGACCGCTGGACATGCTGGTGGGCTTTTCCCATGTCGCGGTGGGCCAGGCCGTCGCCCGGGAGCTGCTGGCGCGCGGCTATCGCCACTTCGCCAGCCTGCCCCTGGACGATCCCCGCGGACGGCTGCGCCGCGATGCCTTCCGTGACGAACTGGCCATCCACGGACTGGCCGCGCCAGCCGATGTCAGCCTGCCACCGCCGGCCACCCCGGCACTGGGTCGCCAGGGCCTGGCCCGCCTGCTCGCCGCTGGCGCCTGCCCCGAGGTGGTGGTCTGCAGCTCCGACACCCTCGCCCACGGGGTGCTGGCCGAAGCCCATGCCCGCGGCTTGCAAATACCGGAAAAGCTGGCCGTGATGGGCTTCGGCAACCTGGCCAGCGCCGCCCATCTGATCCCGGCACTGAGCACCGTGGACGTGCGCGGCGCCGCGATGGGCACCCATGCCGCCACGGCCCTGCTCGCCCGTCTGGCGGGCGCCGAGGCGCCGCGGCAACGGGATACCGGCTTCGAACTGGTCATGCGCGAGAGTACGCGCTGACGCTTGAATGATTGCGTAATCAGCTTAGCGTCCTCCTGCAGGTGCCGGCCTCGCCGCCGGCTTTGCCCGCTGAAAAGGACAATAACAATGCCCACTTCCCCTGAGCCGTCGCGGTGCACTCGCGTCCGCTATCTCGTCCTGGCGATGATCTTTCTGGTGACGGTATTCAACTACGTCGACCGCGCCACCCTCTCCATCGCCGCGCCGGCCCTGCGTCACGACCTCGGTTTCGACGCCGTGGCCATGGGGCTCGCCTTCTCGGCCTTCGGCTGGGCCTACACCGCCATGCAGATTCCCGGCGGCATCGTGCTCGATCGCTTCGGCTCGCGGCTGGTACTGGGCGCCAGCCTGATTCTCTGGTCGGTACTGACCTTCCTGCAGGGCTACGTTGAATTCTTCTCCTCGGCGCTGCTGGCGCTGTTCGTGCTGCGCTTTCTCATGGGCGTGGCCGAGTCGCCGGCCTTTCCGGCCAACAACCGTCTCACGGTGATGTGGTTCCCGCGCCAGGAGCGTGGCCTGGCCACCGCCATCTTCCAGTCGGCGCAGTACTTCGCCCTGGCGGTGTTCACGCCACTGATGGTGATCCTGCTCAACCAGTTCGGCTGGGAGCACGTGTTCTTCTGGACCGGCGGCGCCGGCATCCTCATCGGCCTGCTGTGGTTCGCCACCGTGCAGGAGCCCCGGCACGACAGGCGCGTCAGCCAGAGCGAGCTGGACCATATCGAAGCCGGTGGCGGCCTGCCCGATCTGGGCGACACCCGGGCGCCCTTCAGCTGGCGCACCTTCAAGGCCATCAGCGGCAACCGCATGATGCTGGGCATCTACCTGGGGCAATTCTGCCTGACCACCATCACCTGGTTCTTTCTCACCTGGTTTCCCACCTACCTGGTCGAGGCCAAGGGGCTGACGATGCTCAAGGTCGGCCTGATCGCCGCCATCCCGCCGGTGGCCGGCTGCCTGGGCGGCGTTCTCGGCGGACTCTGGTCGGACGGCATGCTGCGCCGCGGCTACAGCCTCACCGCCGCGCGCAAGACGCCGATCATCGTCGGCCTGCTGCTTTCCAGCAGCATCGTGGTGGCCAACTACACCCAGTCCATCGCCCTGGTCACCCTGGTGATGTCCATCGCCTTCTTCGCCAAGGGCGTGGGCAACCTCGGCTGGTGCATCGTCGGCGATGTCTCGCCCAAGCGCGCCATGGGCGTGAGCGGCGCCCTCTTCAACTTCTGCGGCAACATCGCCAGCATCGTCACCCCGCTGGCCATCGGCCTGATGATCAACCAGCTCGGCTCCTTCGACGTGGCCCTCACCTACGTCGCCGCCATGGGCCTGCTCGGCGCCTTCTCCTACCTGGTCATCGTCGGTCCGCTCAAGCGCCTGGACCTCGGTGAACTCAATGACGAGCCAGCCGCCACCGCCGACGCCGCCCTGCCTGCCACCCGTCCCTGATTCCTTACCCTGGAGCATCCCCATGTCCGATAACGCCTACAGCGCCGACCAGGACCGCATCGTCTGGGTCCGCCTGGCTTCCGTGTTCCTGCCGCTGGCCACCCCCATCAGCGACGCCAAGGTGCTCACCGGCCGGCAGAAGCCAATGACCGAGATCGCCATCCTTTTCGTCGAGATCGAAACCCGCGACGGCCAGCGCGGCCTGGGCTTCAGCTATTCCAAGCGCGCCGGTGGCCCCGGCCAGTTCGCCCACGCCCATGAAATTGCCCCGGTGCTGCTCGACGAGAATCCCAGCGACATCCAGAAGCTCTGGACCAAGCTCTGCTGGGCCGGCGCCTCGGTAGGTCGCAGCGGTCTCGCTACCCAGGCCATCGGCGCCTTCGACGTGGCCCTCTGGGACCTCAAGGCCCGTCGCGCCAACCTCTCCCTGGCACGCCTGCTGGGTGCTCAGCGCGACTCGGTGCGCTGCTACAACACCTCCGGCGGCTTCCTGCATACGCCGCTGGAGCAGTTGTTGGTGAACACCGACCTCTCCCGGGAAAAAGGCATCGGCGGCATCAAGCTCAAGGTCGGCCAGCCCGACTGCGCCCTGGACCTTGAGCGCGTCGCCCGCGTGCGCCGCCACCTGGGCGACAGCTTCCCGCTGATGGTCGACGCCAACCAGCAATGGGACCGACCCACCGCCCAGCGTATGTGCCGGCGCTTCGAGGAATTCAACCTGATCTGGATCGAGGAGCCGCTGGACTGCTACGACGCCGAAGGTCACGCCGCCCTGGCCGCGGCCTTCGACACCCCCATCGCCACTGGCGAGATGCTGACCAGCATCGCCGAGCACCAGGAATTCATCCGCCTGCGCGGTGCCGACTTCCTGATGCCCGACGCGCCACGGGTCGGTGGCATCACGCCCTTCCTCAAGGTGGCCGCCCTGGCCGAGCAGGCCGGCGTGATGCTGGCACCGCACTTCGCCATGGAATTGCACGTGCACCTGGCCGCCACCTATCCCACCGAGCCCTGGGTGGAACACTTCGAATGGCTGGAGCCGCTGTTCAACGAACGCCTGGAAACCCGTGACGGGCGGATGCAGGTACCGACCCGTCCGGGTCTCGGGCTGTCCCTGAGCGAGCGGGTACCCGGCTGGACGGCGCAGGAAGCGGAATTCGGCCGGCGCGCCTGACCCCCGCGCTGGCACTCGAACTCCGCCGGGGTGTGGCACTCTATCCAGGCCAAGGCCTGGAAGAGAAAGCCCATGTTCGGATCGCTGCGCAGTCGTCTGATTGCCCTGCTGCTGATGCTCGGCGGCATGGCCGTCGGGGTCGGCTGGCTGATGATCCTGCTGCTGCGCCAGTCGGAAAGCGCCCAGCTCGGCCAGGCCACGGTGGAAGCCGAGCAGGCCTGCCAGGCCATCGCCAGCAGCTATCGTTTCTACAGCAATGGCTGGTCCGGCCCTACCGCTGGCCTCGCCGATCCGGCCCTGCAGCGCAGTCTCGCCGGCGTGGCCAGTGTCGCCCTGCTGCGTTATCGCGGCATGGCCGGCGGTCTCTGGCAGCAGCAGGCGGGGCTCCTGGCCGATGCCAGTCCCTTCTCCCTGACCGCCGCCGAACGCCAGCACCTGGCCGATCTCTCCGCCGCGACCCTGGCCGAGGCGCGCAGCCTGAGCGACAGCTTCAGCGCGGACGGCGCCACAGTGCTGGTCGCCGCCTGCCCGCTGTCCGGCCCCATCCCCGATCTCGCCGCCTGGACCCTGACCCGCCTGACCTTCGCCGAGGGCAGCGGTCAGCGCCAGCTGAAACTGGGCTTGGGCCTGCTGCTGCTGGCCATGCTCGCCGCGACCCTGCTGCTCGGGCGGCTCACCTGGCAGTGGTCGCGGCATGTCGCGCGAGTCGAGCGAGATCTGGGCGCCAGCGCCAGCCACGACCTGCCCACCCTCGCCCTCACCGGCGAACGCGAGCTGGATCGGGTGCTGGCGGCGCTCAACCAGGCCGGGCAGCGCCTGACCCAGGCACGGGACGAGGCCCAGCGGCTGACCACCCAGGTCCACGCCAGTGAACGGCTGGCCGCCCTTGGTCGGGTGGCCGCCGGGGTCGCCCACGAGATCCGCAATCCGCTGGCCGCCATGCGCCTCAAGGCCGAGAACGCCCTGGCCGGCGACAGCGGCCGTCAGCAGCGCGCGCTGGACGCCATCCTGCTGCAGGTCACCCGCCTCGACCGCCTGCTGCGCCGCCTGCTCGACCTCACCCAGCCGCTGCACCTGCAACCGACCGCCATCGAATTGCCGGTCTTCTGCCGCGAGGTGCTGGCCGGTCACGAAGACCAGGCCGCCCAGCGCGGCATCCGCCTGACCGCCAGGGTGGCCGTCGAGCAGGGCTATTTCGATCGCGACGCCCTGGCCCGCGCCTTGGACAACCTGCTGCTCAACGCCCTGCAGGCCGCCCCGGCCGCCAGCGAGATCCGTCTCGACGCCAGCCGCCGTGGCGACTGGCTGGTGCTGGCGGTGGAAGACGCAGGCCAGGGACCACCTGCCGAGTTGCGCGGCCAGCTCTTCGAGCCCTTCGTCACCGGTCGCCCCGAAGGCACCGGCCTGGGCCTGGCCCTGGTCCGCGAGACCGCCCGCGCCCACGGCGGCGAGGCGCGCCTGATCGAACCCTCCGTCCCCACTCGCTTCGAGATCCTCCTGCCATGCCAACCCTGCTGATCATCGATGACGACGCCGCTCTGTGCGACGCCCTGGCGGAAACCGCCGCGGACCAGGGCTACCGGGTGCTGCAGGCCGACGGGGGCGAAGCGGGCCTGCAGCGCCTGGCGCAGGAACCGGTGGACGCCGTGCTGCTCGACCTGCGCATGCCGGGGCTGGATGGCCTGGAAGTGCTGGCGCGCATTCGCGCCCGCCCCGAGCCGCCGGCGGTCACGGTGCTGACCGCCTTCGCCAGCGCCGGCAACACCATCGAGGCCATGCGCCTGGGCGCCTTCGACCACCTCACCAAGCCCATCGGCCGCGAAGAACTGATCCGGGTGCTGGCCGGGATGACCGCCCAGCGCGGCCCGGCCAGCGTGCCGCCGACCGCGGTCGAAGGCCATACGCTGGTGGGCGGCAGCGACGCCCTGCGCCAGGTGCAGAAGACCATCGGCCGCCTGGTGGACAGCGAGGCCACGGTTCTGGTCACCGGCGAGACCGGCACCGGCAAGGAACTGGTGGCCCGCGCCATCCACGAGCACGGCAAGCGACGCGGGGCGCCCTTCGTGGCGGTCAACTGCGCCGCCATCCCGCCGGACCTGCTGGAAAGCGAACTCTTCGGCCATGTGCGCGGCGCCTTCAGCGGGGCCACCGCCAATCGCCTGGGTGCCTTTCGCGAGGCCCAGGGCGGCACCCTCTTTCTCGACGAGATCGGCGACATGCCGCTGCCGATGCAGGCCAAGATCCTGCGCGCCCTGCAGGAACGTGAGGTGACGCCGGTGGGTGGCGCACCGGTACGGCTGGACGTGCGGCTGGTAGCGGCCACCCACCGCGACCTGGCCCAGCGCGTCGCCAGTGGCGACTTCCGCGAAGACCTCTTCTATCGCCTGCACGTGGTGCCCATCCACCTGCCGGCTCTGCGCGAGCGGCGGGCCGACATCCTGCCGCTGGCCGAGCACTTCCTCGCCGCCAGCGGTCGCGTGCTGGCGGACGATGCCGCCGCCCTGCTGCTGCGCCACTCCTGGCCCGGCAACGTGCGGGAATTGCGCAACGCCATCCAGCGCGCCGCGACCCTGGCCCAGGGCGAGCGCATCGTCGCCGCCGACCTGGCCTTCCTGCAGGGCGAGACGCCGGATGAGTTAGCCATCGACGCCAGCTGGCCGGAGGAGACCCTGGCCGAGGCCACCGCGCGCCTGGAACGCCTGCTGATCGAGCGCGCCCTGCAGCGCAGCAATGGCAATCGCGCCGAAGCGGCCCGCCGCCTGGGTATCCATCGCCAGCTGCTCTATACCAAGCTGAGTCGGCTGGGCCTGGGTGTCGGCGCAGACGACAGTCCTGCTTAGAGCCTATTCAAAGTCTCGCGAGCTAGAGACAAACAAGGCGAAAATGGCTGAGGAAGCGGAGTTTACGAGTGGTAAATGAGCATTCCGAAGCCATTTTCAACGCCGTTTGGCCGACGCGCAGCAGACTTTGGACAGGCTCTTAGGCTGTCCGCTTTGCCGACAGGTATGTCCGTCAGCCGGACGCAATGCCTGGCCCGGATGGCCACTTAAATTCGCAAACTATTGATTTATATACAAAATAAAAGTTGGCACAGGCCCTGCAATAGCCTGATCGTCAACCACCGCAGGAGTCATCCATGCCTACCAAGACCCAAACCCTCGTGATCGGGACCTTCGCCCTGCTGTCCGTCAGCGGCCTCGTCCTGGCACAGACCGCACCCGCCGGCAGCACCGCCACCACACACCGCGGCCAGCGCCCAGATTCCCACCCAGCAGGGCCAGCTCAAGCAGTTCCTGCTCAATCCCCGGGGCGATATCGATGGCCTGATCCTGGCCGACGGCACCGAGGTCAACACCCCGCCGCACCTGTCCGAGCAACTCGCCGCCACCTTCAAGCCGGGTGACAGCATCAACGTCGCCGGCCTGCGCGCCGCCAGCCTGCCGCTGGTCCAGGCGGTGTCCCTGACCAACGTCCAGACCGGCAAGACCGTCACCGACGAAGGCCCGGATCGCGTGGGCGGTCGCCGTCCGCCGGCGCCCCCGGCACCGGGCACCGAGCGCGATGGCGACAGCCTCCAGGGCCAGATCGTCCAGCTGCTGCACGGTCCCCGTGGCGACGTGAACGGCGCCCTGCTGCAGGACGGTACCGCCCTGCGCCTGCCGCCCCATGAGGCCCTGCGCCTGCAAGCCCTGCTCAAGCCGGGTCAGAACGTGGCCGTGCGCGGCGAGCTGGTGGCCAATGCCCAGGGGCGTGCCTTCCGGGTCAGCGCCCTGGGCGCCGACGCCAACTCGCTGCAGACCCTGGACACCCCGCCGGCACCCCGCGGCCCCGGTCGTCTGCCGCCGCCCCCGCCCCCCGGCGGCCAGCCGGTCGCCCCGGGTGCCCAACCGCCGGCGCCCCCGGCTCCCCCGGCCGGCTGATCAGGCCAGCAGCCGCCGGGTCGCTTCGGCGATCCGGCGGCAGGCTTCCTCCAGCACCTCGTGCGAGGTGGCGTAGGAAACCCGGAAGTAAGGCTCCAGGCCAAAGGCCGAGCCTGGCACCACCGCCACCCCGCCCTCATCCATGAGGTAGCGGGCAAAGGCCGTGTCGCTGTCGATCACCTCCCCGCCCGGCGTCCGCCGACCCAATATCCCCGCACAACTGGCGTAGACATAGAAGGCCCCCTCGGGCCGCCGCGCCGACAGACCCGGCACCGCGTTCAAGGCATCCACCACCAGATCCCGTCGCTCGCGGAACAGTTCGCAGCGCTCGCGCACGATGCCCTGCGGCCCATCCAGGGCGGCGATGGCCGCGGCCTGGCTGACCGAGCAGGGGCAGGAGGTCACCTGGCTCTGCACACTGGCCATGGCCTGGATCAGCGCCTTAGGTCCACCGGCATAGCCCAGGCGCCAACCAGTCATGGCATAGGCCTTGGAGACGCCGTTGATGGTCAGGGTCCGCTCGCGCAGCCGTGGCTCCAGCGCCGCCGGGGTGACGAAGCGAAAGCCGTCGTAGAGGATGTGCTCGTACATGTCGTCGACCATCAGCCAGACCTGCGGATGACGCAGCAGCACCTCCAGCAGCGGGCGATAGTGTTCCTCGCCATAGGCCGCCCCCGAGGGGTTGGACGGCGAGTTGAGCATCACCCAGCGGGTGCGCGGATTGATCGCCGCCTCCAGGGCCGCGGCGGTCAGGCGGAAGCCATCCTCCTCACGGCACGGCAGCACCACCGGCGTGCCGCCGAGGATGGTGACGATGTCGGCATAGGTCACCCAGAAGGGCGCGGGGATGATCACCTCGTCACCCGCGTCCAGGGTCGCCATCATGGCGTTGAAGATCACCTGCTTGGCACCGGCCGAGGCGGTCACCTCGTCCTGGGCGAACACCAGGTCGTTCTCCCGCGCGAACTTGCGGCGGATGGCCTCCTTGAGCGCCGGACTGCCGTCCAGCACCGTGTACTTGGTCTGGCCGGCGCGGATGGCCTGGATCGCCGCTTCCTTGATGTGCTCCGGGGTATCGAAGTCCGGCTCGCCCGCACCCAGCACCAGCAGATCGGCGCCCTGGCGGCGCAGGGCGTTGGCCCGCTCGGTGATCTTGAGGATCTCGGAGACGCCCACGGAGGCGAGGCAGTGGGCAAGGTGCAGGGTCGAATCGGCGGCCATGACAGGGCTCCAGGCAGAGATGAAAGCGGGTGCCGGCGGCGTCCGGCAGGGTCGTCTCGCACTATCGAACCGCCGCGGCCGGCCTTCAAACGCTATAAAGGACTCACGTCATTCCGCCGGGGCATGGTCTGCTGCCAGCACGGGCGCTAGAGTGGCGGCCATGTCCAATGCCCTTTCCCCCCTCGCCGCCTACCGCCGGGCCCTGGCCCAGGGCGACCGCCTGCCCGATGTCGCTCAGGAAGCCGCTGCGCGCCAGCTGGACGCCTGTCACGCCGACCTGCTGGCCGGGCGTCCGGCACGCGGTCTCTATCTCTGGGGACCGGTGGGGCGTGGCAAGACCTGGCTGCTGGATCTGTTCCACGCCAGCCTGCCGGTGCCCGCCCGCCGCCAGCACTTCCATCACTTCATGCGCTGGGTGCACCAGCGGCAGTTCCAGCTCAGCGGCACCCGCGATCCCCTGCAGGTGCTGGCCCGGGAACTGGCTGCCGAGGTGCGGGTGCTGTGCTTCGACGAACTCTTCGTCAGCGACATCGGCGACGCCATCCTGGTGGGCGGCCTGTTGCGCGCCCTGCTGGACCAGGGCCTGGTGCTGGTGGTCACCTCCAACCAGCCGCCCGAGCAGCTCTATGCCGGCGGCTTCAATCGCGAGCGCCTGCTGCCCACCATCGCCGCGCTGCAGGCGCGACTGAACGTGCTGGAGGTGGACGGCGGCCAGGACCACCGCCTGCACGAAGGCCAAGCCGAACCGCGCTTCTGGGTGGACGATCCCACCGCCCTCGCCACGACCTTTGCCCGCCTCACCCCGGGGGAAGCCGTGACGACCGCGCCCCTGATACTCGGCGAGCGCCCCCTGCCCGTGGTGCAGCGGGCCTCCAGCGCGATCTGGCTGGACTTCGCCGTGCTCTGCCGGGGCGCCTGGGCCACCACCGACTACATCGATCTCTGTACCCGCTTCCCCGCCCTGTTGCTGGGCAACGTCCCCTGCCTGTCCGGCGATCCCCGCGCGGGCCGTATCGCCCGCGGCACCGAAGACGGCGCGACGCGGGTCCTCGCCGGCGACCGCGAACTGCCCCGCCTGGCGCCCCAGGATGACGCCGTGCGCCGCTTCATCGCCCTGGTCGACGAAGCCTACGACCGCCGCCGCCCGCTCTACCTGGACGCCGCCGTGCCCCTGGAGCAGCTGTACACCCGCGGCTTTCTGGAATTCCCCTTCCGCCGCACCCTGAGTCGCCTGAGGGAGATGCAGCAGGCGCGCTACTAGACCGGATCGGTCCTGCGGCGACGAGGCACGCCGCGGAGCGGCGGAGCCCCGTGTTAAGGTGGGACATCCCATCTCTTCACGAGGCCCGGTCATGACTCCGCGCATCGAACCCTTCTTCGACGCCACCACGTCCACCTTCACCTATGTGATCTACGAGGCACCCGGCAGCCGCTGCGCCATCGTCGACTCGGTGCTGGACTACGATCCGCATTCGGGCCGCACCGCCACCCTGTCGGCGGATCGCGTCGCCCGCTTCGTGCGCGACCAGGGGCTGACCGTGGAGTGGCTGCTGGAGACCCATGCCCACGCCGACCACCTCTCCGCCGCGCCCTATCTAAGGCGGCAGCTGGGCGGCCGCATCGCCATCGGCGAAGGCATCCGCCGCGTCCAGGGCGCCTTCAAGGACGTCTTCAACCTGGAAGCGGAATTCCGCCTCGACGGCTCCCAGTTCGATCACCTGTTCCAGCCCGACGAGGTCTTCCATATCGGTGCCCTGAGCGCCCGCGCCCTGCACGTGCCCGGCCACACCCCGGCCGACATGGCCTACCAGGTGGAGGAAGACCATGTCTTCGTCGGCGACACCCTGTTCATGCCCGATGTCGGCTCGGCGCGGTGCGACTTCCCGGGTGGCAGCGCCCGCGATCTCTATCGTTCGATCCGCCGGCTGCTGACCCTGCCCGAGGCCACCCGCCTCTATCTGTGCCACGACTATCCGCCCGCCGGCCGCGAAGCGCGCCACGAGACCACCGTGGGTGAAGAGCGCGCCCTCAACGTCCACGTCCGCGATGGCGTGGACGAAGACGCTTTCGTCGCCCTGCGTACCCGCCGCGACGCCACCCTGTCCATGCCGACGCTGATCCTGCCGGCCATCCAGGTGAACATCCGCGCCGGCACCCTGCCGCCGGCCGAGGCCAATGGCCGCCGTTACCTGAAGATTCCCATCGACGGTTTCTAGGCAGTGAGCGGCAGGGCCACCCTCGCCCAGCCCTCGTCGTCCAGTCCCCAGCGATCATCCCTGAATCCGCGCTGACACGGCCCCCTGCGGGGGCCTTCGGCTGAATACAGGCGTCAGGGACAGCTACCGGAAATCGTCGCCACGACTGTTTCGCCCAACCCTGGGGCATACTGCGCGCCCCTTTTCACCTGGAGTCCTGTCGATGCCCGTCTGGTGGCTGCTCGTCCTGCCCTTCATCGCCGGTGCCTGCCTGCCGCTGCAAGCCGGCATCAACGGCCAACTGGCCCGGCACCTCGGCAGCGTCTTCGCCGCGGCGTCCATTTCCTTCATGGTCGGCCTGCTCGCCCTGCTGGGCCTGACCCTCTGGCAGCGTGGCGTCCCCACCCTGGGTGCCCTGCGCGAATTGCACTGGTGGCACTGGTGCGGCGGCCTGCTGGGGATGTTCTTTATCGCCATGGCCGCCTTCGCCGGTCCGCGCATCGGCGCCACCCTGTTCATGGCGCTGGTGATCGCCGGGCAGCTGGCCATGTCGCTGAGCCTGGATCACTTCGGCTGGGCCGGCTTTCGCCAGGATCCGGTGACCCTCGGCAAGCTGGCCGGCGTGGTGCTGATCGGTGCCGGCGTCTGGTGCATCGCCCGCGCCTAGGTCCAGGCCTAATAGAGATCGCGGCGGTAGCGGTCTTGATCGATCAGGCGCTGGACCTCGGCCTCGCCAAGCAGCGCCTGCAGCGTGGTCTGGACGCCGCGCCCCAGGCCCGGCAGGCTGCCGCAGACCATGATCACGGCATCGGCCGCCAACCAGTCCGGCAGCCTTTCGCGCTGCGCCCGCAGGCGGTCCTGCACATAGCCGTCGCCGTCCCGCGAGAACACCCGGTCCAGCCCGGCCAGTTCGCCCCGTGCCTGCCAGGCCTGCAATTCAGTGCCGTAGAAATCATCGTGCGCTGCCGTGCGTTCGCCAAAGAGCAGCCAGTTGCGCCTGTGCCCGGCAGCGATACGGGCCGCCAGCAGCGGGCGTACACCCGCGAGGCCGGTCCCGGCGGCGATCAGGATCAGCGGGCGCTCGTCCAGCGGTGGTCGGAAGCCGGGATGGACGCGGAGCCGCGCCTCCACGACGTCACCCGGCTGCAGCGCCGTGGTCAGCCAACCGGAGGCGATGCCCAGGCGGCCATCCGCCTGGCGCGCCTGGCGCACCAGCAGCCGCAACGGCCCTTCGCCGGGCAGCGAGGCGATCGAGTACTGGCGCACGGCGAGGGGCTTCAAGGTGTCGAGCAGGGCCTGGGCGTCCAGCCCCCGCAGCGCGGTCTGGTCTTCCGGCAGCAGCAGGGTTTCCAGGGCCACGGCGAGGGTCTGGGTGAAGCCCTCGCGCGTCACCACACTGTCCGCAGCCAGACCCAGGGACGACAGCCAGGCCGCCACCCGTTCGGCACGCTGGCGTGGCGCGATCTCGAGAATATCGCCGGGTGCCCAGCTGCTCCCGGGCGGTGGCAACAGCTGCAGCTCGAAGACCGCTCCACCGGGGCTGCCGGCATTGAGCCGCTGCACCGACGCCAGTTGCCAGGACTGCAGCGGACGCTCGGGCGGTGCCTCGGCACGCGCGGCGCCCAGGGCCTGGAGCTGAGCCTGCCAGAGCGCAAGCGCCTGGGCGTCGCCATTGTCCACCTCCACCGGGGCGAACAGCGGCCGGGCGCCCTGCCCACCCAGCCAGGTATCCAGCCGTTGGGCGAAGGCGCAGTAGGCCGGATAGCGCCGGTCGCCCAGGGCCAGCAGCCCATAGTTCAGGCCCGGCAGCGCGGCTGCCTGGGTCAGCAGACGTCGCTCGAAGCCGCGCGCGGCATCCGGGGCCTCGCCGTCGCCGTGGGTGGCGACGACGAACAGCGCCCGGGTGGCCCGCTGCAGCCGCTCGACCGAGAGCCGCCCCAGCGCGACCACCTCGGCGCTCAGTCCCGCCGCCTGCAACTGGCTGGCGGCCTGCCAGGCCAGCGCCTCGCCCTGGCCACTCTGGCTGGCGTAGCCGATCAGCCAGTCGGCGGCGCCCGCCGCGGCCGGTGTCAGCCCGCTTTGCGCCTGGCGCGCCTGGCGGCGTTTGCGCCGGCGATCCAGATAGAGCCAGAGCCCGGTCACCATGAACAGCGGCATGGCCAGGCTGGCGAGCAGCAGGGCCACCCGCCCCGCCAGGCCGAAGTATTCGCCCGAATGCAGGGCATAGACGCTGAGCAGCAACCGAGCGCCCAGCGGCTGCTCGCGGTAGCGGCGATGATCGAGCACCCGCCCCGCGCTGTCGAAGACGATGCGATTGAGGGCACGGACATGCTCGGCATCGTCGGGCAGGTACCAGAGGGTGGGATGGCTGACCTTGCGCGCCGGATTGGGCAGCAGCAGGCCGTAGCCTTCCACCCGTCCGCCGGTCTCCTGCCGAAAGCTTCGCCAGAGCGCGTCCAGGTCCACGTCCTGGCGCGCCACCACCCCCGAGATCCGGGGCTCCGGGGCGGCGCCCAGCAGGCGCTCGCCGGCATCACGGTACCAGCCGTACGACCAGTAGAGGCCGGTCAGCGCCGCCAGCAGATAGAGCAGCAGGCACCAGGTGCCGGCCACGGCGTGCAGGTCCCAATGGAAACTGCGCCCCTGGCGCCGCCAGTCCAGGGTCAGCCAGGTGCGCCAGCGCCGAACCTGGCGCGGCCAGCGCAGGTAGAGGCCGGACAGACAGAGCACCAGCAGGATCAGGGTGGCGGCGCCGGTCAGGGCCTTGCCGACCGGCCCCAGGGCCAGGGAGCGGTGCAGGTCCAGGATCAGGCGAAAGAACCCCTGGCCGCGAGGCGCCGTCAGTACTTCGCCCGTGTAGCGATCGAACAGCTGCACCTCGCCCCGGCCCTGACCCTTCACCGGTGCCAGGCCGAGCAGGCCGTAGCCCTCCCCGGCCATGCTGGAGACGAAGCTCAATTCCTGGCCCGGAGCGAGCAGGCGCTGCCGCACCTCCGGCAGCGTCAGCGGACGCCGATCCGGCGTCGCGGCGGTCGGCGGCGGATTGAGCAGCTCCAGCAACTCCAGCTGAAAGCTGTAGAGCGCCCCCGTCACGCCCAGCACCACCAGCACCAGACCTGCGGCCAGGCCCAGCAGGCTGTGCAGCTGGAAGAGGCCTCTGCGGATCAGGGCTGAGCCCATTGGCGCAGGAGGTTGTGATAGACGCCGGTCAGCTGCAGGCAGGCCTCATGGCCCTGCCCCAGCTCGGCGGCCGCTCGCTGGATGCCCTGGTCGAGTTCGAACAGCTGGCCGCGCTGACCGGCATCGCGCACCAGGCTCTGGATCCAGAAGAAGGAACACAGCCGCGCGCCTCGGGTGACCGGCAGCACCCGGTGCAGGCTGCTGGCCGGATAGAGGATCAGATCGCCCGCCGCCAGCTTGACGCTGTGGGCGCCATAGGTGTCTTCCACCACCAGTTCGCCCCCGTCGTATTCGTCCGGCTCGCAGAAGAACAGCGTGGCCGACAGATCGGTGCGCAGGTAGCCGCTGCCATCCGGCAGCGGCCGCAGGGCATTGTCCACGTGCAGGCCAAAGGACTGGCCGCCCTGGTAGCGATTGAACAGCGGCGGAAACACCCGTGCCGGCAGCGCCGCGGCGACGAACAGCGGATGCCGCGCCAGCGCCTGCTGGATCAGCTCGCCCACCGCGCGCGCCGCCGGCTCGTCCGCCGGCAGCTGCAGATTGTCCTTGGCCATGGCCGACTGGAAGCCGGCCGTGTGCCGGCCATTGGCCCAGGCCGCCGCCTCCAGCCGCTGGCGGCACTCCCCTACCTGCTCGGGCGTCAGCACGCCCGGAACGCTGATCATCATGGTGATTCCCTCTAACGCCGAAAGCCCTGCGCAGGCAGGGCTTCGGTTGCTGCAGGCGACCTCAGAAGCTGTAGGTCGCGGTCAGGATGGCGGAACGGGCATCGCCGTATTCGATGGCCGACGATCTCGTGCTCACGCCCAGTTGCGAGCGCACCCGCTCCACATAGTCCTTGTCGAAGACGTTGTTGACGTTGAGTTGCAGGTCGACGTTGCGATTGACGCGATAGCCGACCATGGCGTTGTGCAGCCAGTAGTCGTCGAGCTTGGCGCCGTCGTTGCTGGAGGTGACGTTGCGCTCGCTGACATAGCGGGCGCCATAGCCCACCCGCCAACCGGCCGGCAGCTCATAGGTGGTCCAGAGATTGAGCGAACGCGGCGGGGTGTTGGCCAGGGCCTGGCCTTCGCGATTGCGCCCGTCCAGGGTGTCGGCGGCCTTGAGCGTCTCGCTGTCGAGGAAGGTGAAGTTGGCGTAGACATTCCACTGCGGGGTGATCCGCCCGGTGGCGCCCAGTTCGATGCCCTGCACGCGCTGCTTGCCGGCCAGGGCGGTGCTGCCATCGGCCAGGGTCTCCCGGGCATTGCTCTTCTCGACGCGGAACAGGGCGCCGTCCAGCTCCAGGCGCTTGTCGAGGAATTCCCACTTGGTGCCCAGTTCCCAGGTCTTGTTCTTTTCCGGACCCAGATCCTGGTTGGCCGCGCTCAGACCGGCGCCGGTGGAGGTCAGACTTTCCGCCGAGGGATTGAAGGAGGTGCCATAGGCCACGTAGACCCGGCCGTTCGGCGCCGGCTTGAACACCAGGCCGGCGCGCCCGCTCAGCTTGGCGTCATCGGCACTCAGGCGGGTCTTGCTGCCGCGCACGCCGTTGGCAACCGGGGTGGTATCGCTGTCGCCGTCGAACCAGTCGTAGCGCAGACCCAGGTTCAGATCCCAGTAGTCGTTGAGGGCGATGGTGTCGAAGGCATAGAGCGCCTTGTCGATCAGCACGTTGTTGGCGATGGCCGAGGTCTGCTTGTCGGTGGCGCCGTCATAGCGCTCCGGCGGCGCGGCCAGGGAGTAGCCGGCAGCGGGGAAGGTCAGGCCATAGCTGTAGGTGTCGCGGTCGTAGTCCTCGCGGGAGAACTCGGCGCCCAGGACGAAGGAATGCCCCAGGCCGAAGGTATCGACGTTGCCGGTCAGGTTGGTCTGGTTGATCCACATCTCCGAGGTCACGTCGCGGCCATAGCCCTGGGGACCGGCCGGGCGATAGCGGCCCGCGGCGACGCCACCCAGGTTGACGTGGGACGCCGAGATCACCACGTCGCGCTCGATGCGGCTGTAGCGGGTCAGGTTCTGCAGACTCAGGTTGTCGTTGAAGCGATGCTCCAGCTCCACGGTGAAGACATTGTTGTTGATGTCTTCCTTGTCGATGTTCTGGAAGCCGAAATAGGCATCGCGATCCACCCCGCCCAGGCGCTTGCCGTTGAGCGCCGGCACCCCGTAGTCGGGCTGGTTGTTGTCGGTCTGGTGGAAGTAGCTCAGGGTCAGGCGGGTATCGTCCGACAGGCCCAGGGCCAGCGACGGCGCGATGCCCCAGCGCTCGCGATCGATCTGGTCGCGGCCGGGCACATCGTTCTCGTGGGCCATCAGGTTCAGCCGGAAGGCGCTGTCGGTGCCCACGCCCTGCAGCGGCTGGTTAGTGTCCAGGGTCAGGCGGCGATAGCTGTCGGTGCCGAGGCCCGCGCCGATGCGGGTGAACTGGCGCTCCTGGGGCTTCTTGCTGATCAGGTTGATGGAGCCACCGGTGGTGCCGGCGCCGCCGAACACCGAATTGGGGCCCTTGATGACCTCGACCGATTCCAGGTTGAAGGTGTCGGTGCGGTTGGTCTGGGTGCTGTCGCGCAGGCCATCGATCTGGATGTTCGAGTTGGCGCTGAAGCCGCGGATATTGATGCTGTCGCCGGAGCCGCCACCACCCTCGCCGGCGTTGAAGGTGATGCCGGACACGTTGGACAGCACCGATCTCAGACTCAGAGCCTGCTGATCCTGGATGACCTGCGCCGGCACCACCGTCACGGTCTGCGGGGTGTCCAGCAGGGGCGCGGTGTACTTGCGCGAGGCGGACTGCTCGGCCTTGAAGCCTTCCTGCTGCGCCTGACCTTCGATGGTCAGACTTTCCAGTCGGGTCACCGGCTCCTTGGCGTCCTGGGCCTGCGCCCCGAGGGACAGCGAAGCGACGGCGACACTGAAGGTAGAAACCAGCAAACGACGCTGGGACAGCGAGGACATTTCCTTGGACATGATGGCGAGCCGCCTCCTTATGTGAATGCGGCGCGATTCTATTTGCAAACGATTATCAAATCCATAGCGAATGTAAATTATTCTTAACAATCCGGAAAAGCGTCTGACACAGCGCTTTTCACCAGCCATGAAAAAGCCCGCGTCCCTGACGGGACGCGGGCTCGATCGACGCGGAAAGCCCTTAGAGGTAAAAGGCCTTCAGCGGCGGGAAGCCGTTGAATTCCACCGCGCTGTAGCTGGTGGTGTAGGCACCGGTGGACAGCCAGTACAGGCGGTCACCGCTGGCC
Organism: Pseudomonas sp. SORGH_AS_0199; assembly: GCF_031453735.1. Classification (NCBI taxonomy): domain Bacteria; kingdom Pseudomonadati; phylum Pseudomonadota; class Gammaproteobacteria; order Pseudomonadales; family Pseudomonadaceae; genus Pseudomonas; species Pseudomonas sp. SORGH_AS_0199. The sequence goes on along the minus strand of NZ_JAVJAE010000001.1, from coordinate 1,799,501 downwards.
AGGTTCAGCGGCAGGCCGTACTTGTAGTGCTCGTACATGATGTCGGCGCTGTCACAGGTAGGACCGGCGATAACGACTTCTTCCATCTCGCCCTTCTTCTCGGTCCAGATCGGGAACTTGATGGATTCGTCCATGGTTTCGATCAGGCCGGAGAACTTGCCCACGTCGGTGTAGACCCAGCGCTCCACGGCGGTACGCGACTTGCGCGCCACCAGCACCACTTCGCTGACCAGGATGCCGGCGTTGGAGATCAGCGAGCGGCCCGGCTCGAGGATGATTTCCGGCAGCTCGTCGCCGAAGTCTTCCTTGAGGAAGCGGATGATCTCCTCGGCATAAGTCTCCAGGCTGTTGGTGCGATGGATGTAGTTGGCCGGGAAGCCACCGCCCATGTTGATCATCTTCAGGGTGATGCCGTCTTCTTCCTTGAGGCGCTCGAAGATCACCTTGACCTTGGCGATGGCGGCGTCCCAGACGTCGATGTCGCGCTGCTGGCTGCCGACGTGGAAGGAGATGCCATAGGGCTCCAGGCCCAGCTGACGGGCCAGGATCAGCAGGTCCAGGGCCATGTCGGGCTGGCAGCCGAACTTGCGCGACAGCGGCCAGTCGGCGGAGTTGGAGCCTTCGGTGAGGATCCGCACATAGATGCGCGAGCCCGGGGCGGCCTTGGCGATGTTGCGCAGGTCAGCCTCGGAGTCGGTGGCGAACATGCGCACGCCCTTCTCGTAGAAGTAGCGGATGTCCTTGGATTTCTTGATGGTGTTGCCGTAGCTGATGCGCTCCGGCTCGACACCGGTGGACAGCACCTTGTCCAGCTCGTAGATGGAGGCGATGTCGAAGTTCGAGCCCTTGTCGCGCAGCAACTCGGTGATCTCGATGGCCGGGTTGGCCTTGACCGCGTAATAGATCTTGGCGAACGGGAAGTTGCCAACGAGATCGTCATAGGCCCGGCCGATGGTGGCGGTGTCGATGACGACGAAGGGGGTTTCCTGCTGGTCGGCGAAGGCCTTCATCTTCTGGAAGGTTTCGCGAGAATAGTAATCTTCGACCTTGATGGACATGCGTCGGACTCCCGATGGGCAGAACAAATTGAAGGAGGGGGTGTTCTGAACGCCTAATCCGTTTCCCCACTTTGGTTCGCCTACTTCCCAAGGCACATCGCCGAAAGCAAAAAGGTCAACGCGTACTGGCGTTGACCTCGCTGTCTCGTCGTCGGTACTTGAGCCGGATGGATCGTTTCCAGCATGGACGTTCGGGCGCGAACTTTAGGGCCAGACGCCCTGAAGATCAATGTTAAATCCATGATCTTTACCGAACGGTGACGCGTGCGGACTCACCCCTCTCCTGCAACCGACCGGAGCGGGCGCCGAGATGTTCCTGGAGGGCGATGACAGGGGGAAATCAGGAGGCCGGACGACGTCATCGTCGGGCGTTGGCGATGGAGTTGCGTCATCGCGGGCATGGCACCCTAGCGTGGAAAACGGCGCAGCCTTTTCCACTGGGGCGTTCGGTGCCTGAGTACGCCCTCACCCCAACCCTCTCCCAGGGGGAGAGGGGGTCATCCGAGCGATGCCAGGCCACCTTCGATTCAGGCGCCTCGCCGTAGGTTGGGTTGAGCGCAACGAAGCCCAACACGCCCAACCCCAACCCCAGCGCCTTAGCGGAACGGCGGCTCGTCGAAGCTGCGCAGCTTGCGCGAGTGCAGGGAGTCGAGCTGGGTGCGCAGCTGGTCCAGGGCGGCGATGCCGATGGCCAGGTGCTGGCTCACCGCGCGGGCATAGAAGGCGTTGGCCGAGCCCGGCAGCTTGATCTCGCTGTGCAGGGGCTTGTCGGACACGCACAGCAGGGTGCCGTAGGGTACCCGCAGGCGATAGCCCTGGGCGGCGATGGTGCCGCTTTCCATGTCCACCGCCACCGCGCGCGCCAGGTTGATCAGCGGGCGTTCCTGGGCCCAGCGCAGCTCCCAGTTGCGGTCGTCGTAGGTCAGTACCGTACCGGTGCGCAGGCGACGCTTGAGCGCCTCCCCGCGTTCGCCGGTGACGCTGGCGGCGGCTTCCTGCAGCGCCACCTGCACCTCGGCCAGCGCCGGGATGGGGATGTGCGGTGGCACCACACGGTCGAGGATGCCGTCGCGTCTCATGTAGGCGTGGGCCAGCACGTAGTCGCCGATGGTCTGCGACTGCCGCAGGCCGCCACAGTGGCCGATCATCAGCCAGCAGTGCGGACGCAGCACCGCCAGGTGATCGGTGATGTTTTTGGCGTTGGACGGGCCGACGCCGATGTTGACCAGGGTGACGCCATGCCCATCACCGGCGATCAGGTGGTAGGCCGGCATCTGGAAGCGGTGCCAGGCGATGGCGGCGATGACCGCCTGGGCCTCGGTGGGGTCCATGTCGCGTTCGATGATGACGTTGCCCGGCAGCACCAGGCGCTCGAAGCGCGGATCGCTGCGCAGCTGTTCCAGGCCGTGCTGGATGAACTGGTCGACGTAGCGATGGTAGTTGGTCAGCAGGATCCAGGGCTGCACGTGGCGCCAGTCGCTGCCGGTGTAGTGGACGATGCGTCTCAGCGAGAAGTCGGTGCGGGCGGCATCGAACAAGGCCAGCGGCAGCGGATCGATGCGCTCCCAGTCGTAGTGGCCGTCGGCGATGTCGTCGTGGGCGGCGGAGAGATCGGTGCTGGGAAAGACCCGCGCCAGCTCGGCGGCGGTCACGCCGCTACCGGCCAGTTCGTCGCCCTGCTCCACCACATAGGGGTAGGGAATGTCCTGGCGACTGCGACCGATCTCGACCTGGAGGTCGTAGTCGCGCATCAGCGGCTCGAGCTGCTCCAGCAGATAGCCGCGAAAGGCCGCCGGATGGGTCACGGTGGCGACATAGGTGCCGGGCAGCTGGATCTTGGCGTAGGCGCGGGTGGTGGCCGGCGGCACGCCGGGAGCACGATAGCGAATGCGGATCTCGGGGTAGCGGAACAGCTCGCGCTCGGCGGCGCTGGGTTCGACGCGATCCTTGAGATAGCGCTTGAGGGCGGCACCCAGGGCCTGGGTGGCCTCGTCGTGCAGAGCCGCAAGACGGTCGACCGCCTCGCTGGCGGTGGCAACGGCGGTGAAATCCTCGGATACGGAGGTCATGCAGGTTTCCTTGTTGGGGCGCTGGCTATAGCTGACACCCTAACACCCCTGGTTGACAACGGCTGTGACGGCTCATAGGGGTTTGTCACCCTGGGCATGCTGTTCCCACAGCCGGCGATAATGGCCGTCGGGCCGCTGCAGCAAGGCCTCGTGACTGCCCTCCTCCACCTTGCGGCCATCACGCAGCACCAGGATGCGATCGGCATGGCGGATGGTGGACAACCGGTGCGCCACCACGATCAGGGTGACCTGGCCACGCAACTCGTCCAGCGCCCCCTGCAGCCGCGCCTCGGTGGCGCTGTCGATGCTGGCGGTGGCCTCGTCGAGCAAGAGCACCTTGGGTTCGCGCAGCAGCGCCCGGGCCAGCGCCAGCAGTTGCCGCTCGCCGGTGGACAGGGTGAAGCCACGCTCGCCCAGCAGGGTATCCAGGCCTTCCGGCAACCGCGCCACCAGGTCGTCCATATGGGCGGCAGCCAGGGCCTCGCGCAGCCGCGCATCCGACACCTGGCTGCCCAGCAGCAGGTTGTCCCTGAGACTGGTGGAACGGATGAAGGGCTCCTGGGGCACGCTGGCCAGGGCGGCGCCCAGCACTTCCGGGGTCAGCGTGCCCAGTTCGCGACCGTCCAGGCAGAGGTGGCCGCCGGTGACCGGTTGCAGTCCGGCGAGCAGGTCGAGCAGCGTCGACTTGCCGCTGCCGGTGGGGCCGACGATACCGAGAAAGGTGCCCGGAGCGATGTCCAGGTCGATGCCGTGCAGGGTGTCGTGACCCGCGCCGCCATGGCGAAAACGCACCGCGTCGAGGTGGAAGTGCGCGGTCGCGATGGGCCGGTCATCTTCGCCACTCAATGCCGGCTTCTCTTCCAGCAGGTGCAGCAGCCGGGTGCCGGCCACCGTGGCCTGCTGGAACAGGTTGAATCTCTGGGTGATGTCCATCAGCGGCTCGGTCACCCGCCCCAGGTAGGTGACGAAGGCATAGAGCACACCGATCTCGGCGCCGCCCTGCAGATGGCCCATCCCGTAGACCAGCAGCAGCACCGCCAGCACCGCCACGCTGACCAGATCCAGCGCCGAGCGCAGCAGCAACCCGGAGACGCGGATGGTGCGCATGCGGGCACCGTACTGGGCCTGGTTGAGGCGCTGGAAATCCTGGCGGAAGCGCTCGGTCTGGTTGAAGGCCTGCAGAAGACCCATGCCGCCGATGGCCTCGCCCAGGCGGGCGCTCTGCTCGGCGCGCAGCATGCGCACCTCCATGGCCGCCGCGCCGCTGTATCGCTGGTAGGCCCAGACGATCAGCACCGCGGCCGGGATCAGCAGCACGGCGATGGCCATCAGGCGTACGTCGAGCAGCGCCATGGCCACCAGGATGCCGATCAGCAGCACGATGTTGCCGACCATGTTGCCGAGGAAGGCCACATAGAGTTCGCGCAGGGCATCGGTGTCGTTGGTGACCCGCGCCACCAGTTCGCCGGTGGCGGTACGATCGTGGAAGCTCTGCGGCAGGCTCAGCACATGGCGGAACAGCCGGCGCCGCTGCAGGAGCACCACGTCCATGGCGATCTCGGCGAATCTCAGCGATTGCAGATAGCGGCCATAAGCGGCCAGGCCCTGGGAAACCACATAGGCGGCGACCAGGCCCAACAGCGGCCAGAGGCGCAGGTCGTGGGGCACCAGGTAGTTGTCCAGGTAGTGCTTGGTCAGCCAGGGCCCCAGCACGTCGAACAGCGTGGCCACGACCAGGATCGCCAGGGTGCCGGCCAGCTTGCGCGGATTGGCCAGTACCGGCTTGAGCAGCAGCGAGAGCACGCGCGTCCTGGTCATTGGCTGGCCTCCTCCGCCTGCTGCAGATTCCACAGTCGGGCATAGAGCCCCCCGGCGGCGAGCAGCTCGCCATGGCGACCCCGCTCGACCAGGCTGCCCTGGTCGAGCACGATGATCTCGTCGGCGTGCTGCACGGCCGAGAGACGGTGGCTGACGATCAGAGTGGTACGTCCCTGCAGCCCGGCCAGCGTCTTGAGCAAGCGGGCTTCAGTGGCCGTATCCACCGCCGAGAGGGTGTCGTCCAGCAGCAGGATGGGCGCGGGCGAGAGCAGCGCCCGGGCCAGGGCCACCCGCTGGCGTTGGCCGCCAGAGAGGGTCAGGCCGCGCTCGCCCACCGGCGTATCCAGCCCGTGCGGCAGCGCCGCCAGATCGGTGGCGAAGGCGGCGGCGTCCAGGGCTTCGCGGATCTCCCCGGCGGTGGCATCGGGACGACTGAGGGCGACGTTCTCACCCAGGGTGCGAGCGAACAGGAAGGGATCCTGGGGCACATAGGCGAACTGGGCGCGCAGATCGCCCAGCCGATACTCCTCCAGCGGCACCCCGCCCAAGCGGATGCTGCCCTGCTCCAGCGGAAACTGGCGCAGCAGCAGGCGCAGCAGGGTGCTCTTGCCGCTGCCGGTGGCGCCGACGATGCCCAGGGTATCGCCGGCGGGCAGGTCGATGACCACATCCTGCAAGGCCGGCTGACGCGCCTGGGGATAGGTGAAGGCCGGAATATAGACCGACAGATCGGCCTGGTCCGGCGGCGTCCGGGTGCCCTCGTCGCGAATGCGCTCGGTGACGGCGAACACCTCTTCCAGCCGGCGGGCCCCGGCCTCGCCGCGCTGCAGCAGGTTGAAGCACCAGCCGATGGCGAACATCGGCCAGATCAGCTGCACCAGATAGAGGCTGAAGCTGGTCAGCTGGCCGAGGGTAATGTGGCCGTCGAGATAGCGCCAGCTGCCCATGACCAGGGTCAGCAGGGTGGCGAGACTCAGGGCGACGAAGATGATCGGCTCGTAGCGCGCCTCGGTGCGCTGCACCTGGTAGTCGGCCTTGGCCACGCTGCGGGCGCGGGCGTCGAAGTCGTCCAGCTCGGCTTCGATCAAGGCATGCTGGCGCAGCATGCGCAGGCCGCTCAAGGCTTCCTGGGTGCGGTCGTTGAGGGCGGAAAAGCCGGCCAGCGCCAGGCCGAAGCGCTGCTGCACCCGCCGCGCCACGCGATAGAAACCCCAGGCCATGAAGGGAAAGGGCAACAGCGCCAGGGCGGCCAGGGGCGCGTCGATGCCGATGAACATGGCCAGCAGCACCAGCAGCAGGGTCAGCATGCCATCGAAACTGGCCAGCACCCCTTCGCCGGCCGCGGTCTCCACGGCGTCGATGTCCTGGGTGGCGCGGGCCAGCAGGTCACCGGTGCGACTGGACTGGAAGAAGCCGGGGTCCAGCCGCGCCAGCTTGGCGAAGAAGGCGTCGCGCAGCTCCACGCCGACCTGGTAGGAGGTGCCGAACAGGCGCACCCGCCACTGATAGCGGAGCACATAGAGGCCACAGCCGACCGCCACGATCAGGGCGACGCGCCAGAGCAGGCCGGTCTGATCCAGCTCGCCGGCGCGCAGGGCGTCGATGGCCTTGCCGATCCACCAGGGCAGCGTCAGGTTGAGCAGGCCGACGCCCAGCAGGCAGAGGATGGCAGTCCCGTAGGCACGCCGTTGGCGCAGGAAGAAATCACGCAACAACCGCCACAACGCCATAGAACCGCCTTACCCGAGCAAAGGTGCAGTATATCGGCTACCCAACCGGCCGCGGAGTTCCTTCGTCCCGATCCGGGTCCCATGTCAACGGGTGGCGCAGGGCGCAAGGTCGTTGTAGGGTGCCACTCCCTGCGGCACCCGGCCGCTGCGCCCCTTTTTCCCTTTGCTAGGCTGACGCCCATGACCCTCGAACCCCAACGTCCTGTCGTCCTCTGCCTGTCCGGCCACGATCCGAGTGGCGGCGCCGGGCTGCAGGCCGACATCGAAGCCCTGCTCGCCCAGGGTTGCCATGCCGCCCCGGCGGTCACTGCCCTGACCGTGCAGGACACCGTCGACGTGCATGACTTCCGGGTGCTGGATCGCGAGTGGGTGCTGGCCCAGGCGCGGGCGATCATCGCCGACCTGCCGGTGGCGGCGGTCAAGCTGGGCATGCTCGGTTCGGTGGAGATGGTCGAGACGGTGCTGGAGATCATGGAGTCCCTGCCCGGCGTCCCCCTGGTCTGCGATCCGGTGCTGCGCGCCGGTGGCGGCGGCGCCTTGGGCAAGGACGAGGTCGGCTACGCCATCCGCGAGCGGCTGCTGCCGCGCGCCACCATCGCCACCCCCAACCTGCCCGAGGCACGCATCCTCGCCGAGTTGCCCGAAGGCACTCCAGAGGAGTGCGCCGAGCGCCTGCTGCCCTTCTGCGCCCACCTGCTGATCACCGGCGGTCATGGCGAGGAGCACGAGGTGCACAACCGCCTCTATGACCGTGCCGGTGGCTGCGAGACCCACGTCTGCCAGCGCCTGCCCGGCAGCTACCACGGCTCCGGCTGCACCCTGGCCAGCACCCTGGCCGGGCGCCTGGCGCTGGGCGAAGCCCTGCCCAGTGCGGTGCGCAGCGCCCTGGACTACACCTGGCGCACCCTGAGAGACGCCGAACGCCCCGGGCGCGGCCAGTACGTGCCGCGCCGCCTGCCGCTGGATTTCTGCTCATGAGCCCGCTGCGCGGCCTCTATGCCATCACCGACAGCGCCCTGCTCGCCGAGGGTCGCCTGCTGCCCTATGTCGAAGCCGCGCTGCAGGGCGGAGCCCGGCTGGTGCAGTACCGCGACAAGTCAGGCGACGCCAGCCGCCGCCAGGACGAAGCCGCCGCCCTGGCCGAGCTCTGCCAGCAGCATGGCGCCAACCTGATCATCAATGACGACCTCGCCCTGGCCCGCCAGCTGGGCGTCGGCCTGCACCTGGGCCAGCAAGACGGCTCCCTGGTCGCGGCCCGCGCCGCACTGGGCGCGGAGGCGATTCTCGGCGGCACCTGTCACGCCAGCCTGCAACTGGCCGAGGCTGCAGTCCAGGCTGGTGTCAGCTACCTGGCCTTCGGCCGGTTCTTCGCCTCCAGCACCAAGCCGGATGCCCCGCCAGCGCCCCTGGAATTGCTCGACCAGGCCCACCGCCGCTTCGCCCTGCCCGTCTGCGCCATCGGCGGTGTCACCCTGGACAACGCCCCGCACCTGCTCGCCCACGGCGTCGATCTGCTCGCCGTCGTCCACAGTCTATTTGCCGCCGCCAACGCGGGCGAGGTGGAGCGCCGCGCGCGCGCCTTCGCCCGGCTGTTCGCGGCCTGATCCCGTTCAAGGAGACCTCTATGTCCCGCTCCGCGCAACTCTTCGACCAAGCCCAGCGCCACATCCCCGGTGGCGTCAACTCGCCGGTCCGCGCCTTCAAGAGCGTCGGCGGCACGCCGCTGTTCTTCAAGCACGCCCAGGGCGCCTACATCGTCGACGAGGATGACAAGCGCTATGTCGACTACGTCGGTTCCTGGGGTCCGATGATCCTCGGCCACAGCCATCCGGACGTGCTCGATGCCGTGCGCCGCCAGCTGGAACACGGCCTCTCCTATGGCGCGCCGACCGCCCTGGAAACCACCATGGCCGACCTCATCTGCGAGATCGTGCCGTCCATGGAAATGGTGCGCATGGTCAGCTCCGGCACCGAGGCCACCATGAGCGCCATCCGCCTGGCGCGCGGCTACACCGGGCGCGACACCATCATCAAGTTCGAGGGCTGCTACCACGGCCACTCCGACAGCCTGCTGGTCAAGGCCGGCTCCGGCGCCCTGACCCTGGGCGTGCCCAGCTCACCCGGCGTCCCGGCGGCCTTCGCGCAGCACACCCTGACCCTGGCCTACAACGACCTGGGCGAAGTGGAAGAAACCCTGGCGAACGTCGGCGACCAGATCGCCTGCATCATCGTCGAGCCGGTGGCCGGCAACATGAACTGCGTACCGCCCGCGCCAGGCTTCCTGGAAGGGCTGCGCCACCTCTGCGACCGCTACGGCGTGGTGCTGATCTTCGACGAGGTCATGACCGGCTTCCGCGTCGCGCTGGGCGGCGCCCAGGCGCACTACGGCATCCGTCCGGACCTGACCACCTTCGGCAAGATCGTCGGCGGCGGCATGCCGGTGGGCTGCTTTGGCGGCAAGCGCGAGATCATGGAAAAGATCGCCCCGCTCGGCCCGGTCTACCAGGCCGGCACCCTGTCGGGCAATCCGCTGGCGATGGCCGCCGGCCTCACCACCCTGCAACTGATCCGCCGTCCCGGCTTCCACGCCGAGCTGACCGACTACACCACGCGGATGCTGCAGGGCCTGCAGGACCGCGCCGATGCCGCCGGTGTGCCCTTCGTCACCACCCAGGCGGGCGGGATGTTCGGCCTCTACTTCAGCGGCGCCGAAGACATCGTCACCTTCAGCGATGTCATGGCCAGCGACAGCGAGAGGTTCAAGCGCTTCTTCCACCTGATGCTGGACGGTGGCGTCTACCTGGCGCCCAGCGCCTTCGAAGCCGGCTTCACCTCCATCGCCCACGGCGACGAGGAATTGCGCATCACCCTGGACGCCGCCGAGCGCGCCTTCGCCACCTTCAAGGACTAGGGCTTTGGCTGAAAAGTCGCCGAGCGAAGGTCAGGCAAGACAAAAATTCGTGAGGAAGCGGAGTTTACGAGTGGTAAATGAGCATTCCGAACGAATTTTAACGAAGCCTGGGCGAGCACAGGCCTTTTCAGGCAAAGCCTAGGTGTCATTCGTCCCGCTTGCGGAACCTCTCTGCCCTGCCGGCCTCACACCTAGTTGAGTGGCCGGCGTCACAGGTAAAAAAGTTCCGCCGTTGCGCGTAAAGGTTTTGAAAGCGTGCGTCGGCTTGACCCATAATGAGATGTCGGCGCGTTTCGCCGACCGGGTTCTTCGAACCTGCCTCGCTTGTGGAGGCGCTTCATGCACCGCGCTGGTCGTACCCTGTGCGCAGCCCTGATTCTGATGCCCCTGGTCGCCCTGGCCGGAGGCAATTCGCTGCTCGTCCCCAGCACCAGCCGTTGCAACCTGAATCTGGCCAACGAAGCCCTGGCGCAGGCGATCGCCCGCTGCCAGCAGATCGCCCACGACGGCGATTCCCAGGCGCAGTACGAACTCGGCGACTTTTACTACGAAGGCAAGCAGACGCCCAAGGATCTCAACCAGGCGCGCCAGTGGTTCGAGCAGGCCTCGCTCAAGGGCAATGCCGATGCGCAGAATCGCCTCGGCAACATGTTCTTTCGCGGCGAGGGCGTACCGCCCAACAACATCCAGGCCTACATCGTGCTGAAGATGGCCGCCATCAATGGCAACGACGAAGCCATGGACACCGCCGACCTGGTCAGCGCCCAGATGCGCCGGGACGAGCTGGAGATGGCCACCCAGGTGCTGGGCCAGATCTTTCGCGACTATCTGCAGGACATGCAGACCGCGGGCAACCTCAATCCCTTCCAGCCGCCGCAGAACTGACGGCGAGCCCGGTCAGGGCTTGTCGGGCATGGGCATGGGAAACGGCATGACGTTGGTACCGCCCTTGGCTTCGCTGATCTTGGGCTGGCCCAGGCGCTCCACCTCGTCGATGCGGATGATCGAGTGCATGGGCACGAAGCTGCGCACCACGCCTTCGAATTGCGCCTTGAGCTTTTCCTCGCTCGGATCCACCACCACCTGGGTGCGCTCGCCGAACACCAGCTCCTCGATCTCCAGGAAGCCCCAGAGATCGCTCTGGAAGATCTGCTTGGCGTAGATCTCGAAGACCTGGCCCTGGTTGACGAAGATGACCTTGTAGATGGCCGGCTTGCTGGGGGATGAGCTCATGGCGGAGGCGGGTTTCGACGGTGAAAAGAGGGCGGCGAGCATAGCACGCCGGCCTCGACTCCCGTCAGCCGTCGCCTGGGGTTTCCAGCCAGGCCCGCTCGGCGACCAGCGCGCTCACCCAGTCGATGAAGACCCGCAACTTGGCGCTGACGTGACGGTTGGGCGCGAAGGCCAGATACAGCGGCATGGGCGCCACCTGCCAGTCCGCGAACAGCCTGACCAGTTCGCCACGGGCGATGGCCGCCGCCGCCAGGTAATGCGGCAGGCAGACCACCCCGAGGCCGGCCTGCCCCGCCGCCAGGCAGGCGTTGCCGTCGTCCACCTCCAGGCTGTGCCGGCTCTGCAGCTCCAGACGCTCGGCACCTCGTTGCAGGGCGTAGGGAAAGCCCTTGCCCGCCCCCCAGAGAAACCGCACCACCCGGTGTGGCGTCTCGGCCAGCTCGGCGGGATGAACCGGCGTGCCCTGGGTGGCAAGGTAGGCCGGCGCGGCATAGCAACCCAGCCGTAGCGCGCCGAGCGGCCGGGCCACCAGATACTGCTCGCGGATGCGCCCGCCGCGGATCACGCAATCGACGTTGTCGCCGATCAGATCCACCTGGCGATCGCTGACACCCAGCTCCAGCTGGATGTCCGGATAGCGCTGGAAGAAGTCCGGCAGGGCCGGGATCAGGATCAGCCGCGCCAGCGGACTGGGCACGTCCACCCGCAGGCGGCCACGGGGCGTGCGGGTGGCCACCGAAAGCCCCGTCTCGGCATCGTCCACCGCCGCCAGCACGCCCAGGCAGCGGTCGTAATAGGCCGCGCCGTCGGCGGTGACCTGCACCTGCCGGGTGGTGCGATTGAGCAGGCGCACCTGCAGGTGCGCTTCCAGCTGCTGCACCTGCTGGGTGACGCGGGTGCGGCTATGGCCGAGGGTCTCGGCCGCGCGGGTGAAGCTGCCGGCTTCCACCACCCGCACGAAGGTCTGCATCGCGGCGAACAGATCCATGCCGATTCCTGAACAGGGGATTGTTTGGATTGTACAAACAATGCTGACCGCCTGGCCGGGTTTATCCCCTGGCGGACGGCGCCTAAGGTGGCTCCAGCGATCCTTACCGGAGCCCCATCATGACCCGCGACGTCGTCTTTCCCGCCCAGCGCCACGCCCTCTACGAACAGCACCGCTATTCGCCGGCCATCCGTTCCAACGGCTTTCTCTTCGTCTCGGGGCAGGTCGGCAGCCGCGCCGACGGTTCGCCCGAGCCGGAGCTGGAAGACCAGGTCCGCCTGGCCTTCGCCAATCTCGACGCCGTCCTTGCCGCGGCCGGCGCCGCCTTTGCCGACGTGGTGGACGTCACCCTGTTCATGGTCGATGCCGAAGCCAGCTTCGAACGGATCTGGCCGGTGCTGCTGGAGCACTGGGGCACGGCGCCCTACCCGACGGTGACCGCGGTCGGCGCCACCTGGCTGGCCGGCTTTCGCTTCGAGATCAAGGTCATCGCCCGGCTGCCGGAGGGCGCTGCCCAGGCCTAGGCCGACCGCCTTCCGGGCGGCTCTTCCCCGTGCGGAAGGCCATCACTATAATGCGCGGTCCACTCGCCACCGACTCCCTGCCGCGCATGTCCAAGAAGCTCTATATCGAAACCCATGGCTGCCAGATGAACGAATACGATTCGTCGCGCATGGTCGACCTGCTCGGCGAACGGGAGCCGCTGGAAGTCACCCAGAATCCGGCCGAGGCCGATGTCATCCTGCTCAACACCTGCTCGATCCGCGAGAAGGCGCAGGAAAAGGTGTTTTCCCAGCTCGGTCGCTGGCGCGAACTCAAGCTGGAGAATCCCGACCTGGTGATTGGCGTCGGCGGCTGCGTGGCCAGCCAGGAAGGCGCTGCCATCCGTGACCGCGCCCCCTATGTCGACGTGGTCTTCGGGCCCCAGACCCTGCATCGCCTGCCGGAGATGATCGACGCCGCGCGCACCACCCGGGCGCCCCAGGTGGACATCTCCTTCCCCGAGATCGAGAAGTTCGACCGCCTGCCCGAGCCGCGCATCGACGGACCCAGCGCCTTCGTCTCCATCATGGAAGGCTGCAGCAAGTACTGCACCTTCTGCGTGGTGCCCTATACCCGCGGCGAAGAGGTCAGTCGGCCGCTGGACGACGTCCTCGCCGAGATCATCCACCTCGCCGAGCACGGCGTGCGCGAGGTGACCCTGCTGGGCCAGAACGTCAACGGCTATCGTGGCGCCACCGGCGACGGGCGCATCGCCGACTTCGCCGAACTGCTCTATGTGGTGGCGGCGGTGGACGGCATCGACCGCATCCGCTACACCACCTCGCACCCGCTGGAATTCTCCGACGCCCTGATCCAGGCCCACGCCGAGATCCCGGAGCTGGTGAAATTCGTCCACCTGCCGGTGCAGGCCGGTTCGGATCGCATCTTGGCGGCCATGAAGCGCAACCACACGGCGCTGGAATACAAGTCGCGCATCCGCCGGCTCAAGGCGGCGGTACCCGACATCTGCATCAGCTCGGACTTCATCGTCGGCTTCCCCGGCGAGACCGAGAAAGACTTCGAACAGACCATGAAGCTGATCGAGGACGTCGGTTTCGACTTCTCCTTCTCCTTCATCTACAGCGCCCGCCCCGGCACCCCGGCGGCCGATCTGGTCGACGACACCCCCGACGAGCTCAAGAAGCAGCGCTTGCAGATCCTGCAGACGCGCATCCACCAGCAGGGCTTCGAGATCAGCCGGCGCATGGCCGGCAGCGTCCAGACCATCCTGGTCAGCGATTTCTCCAAGCGCGATCCCGGCATGCTGCAGGGTCGCACCGAGAACAACCGCATCGTCAACTTCCGCTGCAGCGATGCCAGCCTGATCGGCCAGTTCGTCCAGGTGCACATCGACGAGGCCCTGCCGCACTCCCTGCGCGGCACCCTGCTGGCCCCCGTCGCCAGCGGTGCGCGCCCGCCCGTCGCCGTCGCGCTGGCCTGATGGATGGTCGCACGCGCCCTTTGCCAAGGGCGCGACGCAGGTTACTCTCAAGCTACGTCAAGTTTTCGTAAAGCCAATCCAAAGGGTTTCCCAGCACACCTTGAATACCCCCCAGACGCTCCAGCATTTCACCCTCGAACCCTTCGATGCCGACCGTTTCGCCAACCTGTGCGGCCAGCTCGATGAAAATCTGCGCCAGCGTCGAACGTCGCCTCGGCATCGAGATCCGCAATCGCGGCAACCAGTTCGAACTGGTCGGCGATCCCGAGCGCACCCGCGCGGCCCAGAACCTCCTGCAGCGCCTCTATCGCGAGACCGCCAGCGGCACCGCGGTGGCCCCGGAACTGGTCCACCTCTATCTGCAGGAATCCGGCCTGGAAGCCCTCCAGGAAGAGCACCGCAGCGGTGGCGACACCAGCGTGGCCCTGCGCACCAAGAAGGGCATGATCCGCCCGCGTGGCGCCAACCAGCAGCGCTACGTCAAGTCGATCCTCGATCACGACATCAATTTCGGCATAGGCCCGGCCGGTACCGGCAAGACCTATCTGGCCGTGGCCTGCGCCGTGGACGCCCTGGAGCGCGAGCAGATCCGTCGCATCCTGCTGGTGCGCCCGGCGGTGGAAGCCGGCGAGAAGCTCGGCTTCCTGCCCGGCGACCTGGCGCAGAAGATCGACCCCTACCTGCGCCCGCTGTACGACGCCCCTCTACGAGATGCTCGGCTTCGAGCAGGTGGCCAAGCTCATCGAGCGCCAGGTCATCGAGGTCGCGCCGCTGGCCTACATGCGCGGCCGCACCCTCAACAATAGCTTCATCATTCTCGACGAAAGTCAGAACACCACCCTCGAGCAGATGAAGATGTTCCTGACCCGGATCGGCTTCGGCTCCACCGCGGTGATCACCGGTGACGTCACCCAGGTCGACCTGCCGCGCGGCACCAAGTCGGGCCTCAAGCACGTCATCGAGGTCCTCCGCGACGTGCCCGGCATCGGCTTCACCCACTTCGAATCCAAGGACGTGGTGCGCCACCCGCTGGTACAGCGCATCGTCGAGGCCTACGACCGCTTCGAGGCGCTGCAGGACAGGCCGCGTGCTCAGGGAGAGGATCGCCATGGCGATTGAGCTGGACGTCCAGGTCGCCAGCGAGGCGGCCGACCTCCCCGAGGAGCCGGACTTACGCCGCTGGTGTGAACTGGCCCTGCGCGCCCGCCAGGGCGACTCGGAACTCACCATCCGCCTGGTGGACGAAGACGAAGGCCGCGAGCTGAATCGCACCTGGCGGCACAAGGACTACGCCACCAACGTGCTGTCCTTTCCGGCCGACGTGCCGGACGAATTCCTCGACATCCCCCTGCTCGGCGATCTGGTGATCTGCGCCCCCGTGGTTGCGCGCGAGGCCGCCGAGCAAGGCAAGCCCGCCGCGGCGCACTGGGCGCACCTGGTCATCCACGGCTGCCTGCACCTGCTCGGCTACGATCATCTGGACGATGACGAAGCCGAGGAGATGGAAGAACTGGAACGCCAATTGCTCGCTGAACTGGGCTACCCCGATCCCTACGGTGAATGACAGACACATGAACGAAGATCGATCAGGCACTGGGCATCGTTCCTGGCTGGAACGCATCGTCCAGGCCTTTGCCCATGAACCCAAGAGTCGCCAGGAACTGCTGGAACTGCTGCGCGAGGCGCATGAGAACAAGGTGCTCCGACAGCGAAGTGCTGTCCATCGTCGAGGGCGCCATCTCGGTGGCCGACCTGCAGGTGCGCGACATCATGGTGCCGCGCTCGCAGATCATCAGCATCCGCGCCCAGCAGACCCCGGCGGAATTCCTGCCGGCGGTGATCGAGGCGGCGCATTCCCGCTATCCGGTGATCGGCGACGGCCCCGACGACGTGCTCGGCCTGCTGCTGGCCAAGGACCTGCTGCCGCTGCTGCTGGACCAGGCGCGGGTCTTCGACTTCAAGACGGCCTTGCGCCCGGCCACCTTCGTGCCCGAGTCCAAGCGCCTCAACGTGCTGCTGCGGGAATTTCGCTCGACCCACAGCCACATGGCCATCGTGGTGGACGAATACGGCGGCGTCGCCGGCCTGGTGACCATCGAGGACGTGCTGGAACAGATCGTCGGCGAGATCGAGGACGAGCACGACGTGGAGGAAGAGAGCTTCATCAAGTCGTTGCCCAACGGCGACTTCGTGGTCAAGGCGCTCACCCCCATAGAGACGCTCAACGAGACCCTGGAGACCCGTTTCGCCGATGCCGAGGCCGACACCGCCGGTGGCCTGGTGATGAATCGCCTGGGTCACCTGCCCAAGCGCAACGAGGAAACGGTGATCGACGACTTCCGCTTCCGCGTGCTCAACGCCGACGGCCGCCGCATCCACCTGCTGCGCGTCACCCCGGTCAACCGCTAGCCGCTCTTGCCCCCTCTCCCTCCGGGAGAGAGCTGGGGTGAGGGTCGGTCTCAACCTACGGCCCTCCGTAGGTTGGGTTGAGCGCAGCGAAGCCCAACAGGCCTTGCTTCGAGGTCGATACCGTTGGGCTTCGACGAGGGAGCCGTCTCAACCCAACCTACGGGACGCTCGCGCCGCGACAAGCTCCATCCCCCTCTTCAACTGCGATCCAGCTCGCTCCCCCGCACACGCCTTTGGCACTCCCTCGCGGCGACGAGTAAGCTTGCGCAGCCTCGATCGGACCAAGGATTTTCGATGCGCTGGATCTCTCAACCCGGCTGGAAGGGCAACCTTCTGGCGCTCTTCGCCGGTGCCCTTACGCCCCTGGCGCTGGCCCCCTTCAACATCTGGCCGCTGGCACTGCTGTCCGCCGGCCTCTTCTACCTGGGCCTCAAGGGGCTCGGTGCCTGGCGCGCCCTGCTGCGCGGCTGGTGCTACGGCTTCGGCGCCTTTCTCGCCGGCACCAGCTGGATCTACGTCAGCATCCACACCTACGGTGCCGCGCCGGTGCCCCTGGCGCTCTTTCTCACCGCGGGCTTCTGCGCCGGCATCGCCCTGTTCTTCGCCCTGCCCGCCGGGCTCTGGGCACTGTGCCTGAGACGCAACCAGGCGCCCCTGGGCGACGCCCTGACCTTTGCCGGCCTGTGGTTCGCCCTGGAGCTGTTCCGCAGCTGGGCGCTCACCGGCTTTCCCTGGCTGCTGCTGGGTTACAGCCAGCTCAGCGGCCCCCTGCAGGGCCTGGCACCGCTGGGCGGCGTCTGGCTGATCTCGGCCGCGCTGGCCTTTACCGCGGCGCTGCTGGTCAACGCCCCACGCCTGATCATGCGGCCGCTCGCCCTGGTCGCGAGCCTGGTGCTGGTGGCCCTGCCCTGGGTCGCCGGCGATGTCTTCAAGGGCCAGGTCTGGACCCAACCTGCGGGCGCGCCGCTCCAGGTCGCCGGGGTCCAGGGCAACATCGCCCAGGAACTCAAGTGGAATCCCGACCACGCCCGCGCCACCCTGGCGCTCTATCGCGACCGCACCGCCGAGCAAGGCGATGCCGACCTGGTGGTCTGGCCGGAAAACGCCATTCCCGTGCTGCGCGAATACGTCAGTGACTTCCTTGCCGCCGAAGGTGCCCAGGTGGCGGCCCATGGCGGCGCCTTGGTGACCGGCCTGCCCGCCCGCGAACGCGACGCCGACGGCGATTCGCGTTACTTCAACAGCATCACCGCGGTCGGCAATGGCTCTGGCACCTACTACAAGCAGAAGCTGGTGCCCTTCGGCGAATACGTGCCGCTGCAGGAATACCTGCGTGGCCTGATCGGCTTCTTCGATCTGCCCATGTCCGACTTCGTCCGCGGTCCCGAGCAGCAGGAGCCGCTGCTGGTGAAGGGCTATCGCGTGGCGCCCTATATCTGCTACGAGGTGGTCTATCCGGAATTCGTCGCCAGCATGGCGGCCCAGAGTCAGCTGCTGCTCACCATCAGCAACGACACCTGGTTCGGCAAGTCCATCGGTCCGCAGCAGCACCTGCAGATGGCGCAGATGCGGGCCCTGGAAAGCGGTCGCTGGCTGGTGCGGGTCACCAACGATGGCATCACCGCCCTGGTCGACCCCTTCGGTCGCATCAGCCGGCAGATCCCGGCCTTCCAGGTCGGCGTGCTACAAGGCAGCGTGGTACCCATGGATGGCCTGACGCCCTATCTGCACTACCGCCTCTGGCCACTGGCGATCTTTTCCGCCCTGGTGCTGCTGTGGGGCCTGCTGCTGCGTCGGCAGGATCGTCCGGAAGAGGCGCCGCTGGTGGTGACTCAGCGATAGGCGAGCGGATAGAGCAGCAGCCCGGCGGCCTCGTTGAGCAACTGGGCGGTCTGCTCGACCGCCTTGGCCTCCGGCAGCCAGCCACCGAAGGGCCGGGCATTGGCGATACCGATGAAGCCCATGGGCGCGGCCACCACCTGCAGGCCCTGCCGTTCGAAACACCAGCGCGAACGGGCCATGTGATAGGCCTGGGTCACCAGCACCACCCGTTTCACCCCGGCCTCGCGCAGCAGCGGCGCACTCAGGGTGGCGTTTTCCCAGGTGGTGCGACTGGCGCCTTCCTGCCAGCGCACCGGCACCCCCAGGTCGCGCTCCATCACCTCGGTCATCAGCGCCGCCTCGCTTAGTGGGCGGTCATGGGGCGAGCCCCCGGTGATCAGCACCGGCAGGCCGCTGGCCTTGGCCAGCCGCGCCGCATAGCGCAGCCGCTCCACGGCCAGATGGCTGGCGGCATCGCCCGCCCAGCCCGGATCGTCCACTTCGCGACCGGCACCCAGCACCACGATGGCGTCGGCCTGCTGGGCAAGCGTCGCCCAGCGCGCCTCAGGCAGCGCGGCATCGCGCTCCAGCAAGCGCCCACCCGTCTCCACCACGACCGGCAGGGTGCTGGCCCAGAGGCCCAGCAGACCACCCAGGAAACAGGCCAGGCCCAGGCGCGGATAACGCCGGCGCAACCACCAGCCCAGTAGCAGGAGCAGCAGCAGGCCGCCCGGTGGCAGCAGCAGTTGCTTGAAGAAATAGCGCAGACCCATGGTCCCTCCGGTCGGGGGCGACCTCCGGGTCGCGGCGGCGCCTAGTGTAGGGGAGCGCCAACCGGGGCAGAAGAACCCTCGACCAGCAGTTGTCGACCCTGACACTGAGTACAGAAGGCCCCCGCCGGCTGGACCCGGCCACAGCCCAGGCAACAGGCCAGGGCGGCATCGGCTGCCTGATGGCGCGCCAGCCAGCGCTTGACCAGGGCATATTCGGCCGGACTCAGGCCCTGCACCTCGACTTCCCCGTTGGCACTGTCATAGAGGCGTTCCTGGGTCACCGCCTCATCCAGCGCCAGCGCCAGGCGCCGTTGCAGGCGCACGTCGACGGGCAGCTTTTCGGACTCGCGTCGAAACTTTCCCATGATGGCGATCATCCTCCCGGGTAATTGAACGGACGTTTGAACAGCCTAGTACGGCCCTTCCAACCCTGCCTCCCCCAGAGTGCGAAACAAGCGGCGGACCGGGACATTTCCCCGCGCTCGGGGGGTCATGTATGCTTGGCGGCTCGATCAAACGCCTCTGCAGCCCTCGACACGCCCATGCACGAACACTATCAGCCCCGCGAAATAGAAGCCGCCGCCCAGTCCTTCTGGGACCAGAATCTGTCCTTCAAGGCCACCATGCGCCCGGGCCAGGAGAAGTTCTACTGCCTGTCGATGTTCCCCTACCCCAGCGGCAAGCTGCACATGGGGCACGTGCGCAACTACACCATCGGTGACGTCATCGCCCGCTACCAGCGGATGCTGGGCAAGAACGTTCTGCAGCCCATGGGCTGGGATGCCTTCGGCATGCCCGCGGAAAACGCCGCCATGAAGAACGGCGTGGCCCCGGCCAAGTGGACCTACGAGAACATCGCCTACATGAAGTCCCAGCTGCAGAGCCTGGGCCTGGCGATCGACTGGTCCCGCGAGGTCACCACCTGCAAGCCCGACTACTATCGCTGGGAGCAGTGGCTGTTCACCCAGCTGTTCGAGAAGGGCATCATCTATCGCAAGAACGGTACGGTGAACTGGGACCCGGTGGACCAGACCGTACTGGCCAACGAGCAGGTCATCGACGGCCGCGGCTGGCGCAGTGGTGCGCTGATCGAGAAGCGCGAGATCCCCATGTACTACTTCCGCATCACCGACTATGCGGAAGAGTTGCTGACCTCCCTCGACGGCCTGCCCGGCTGGCCCGAGCAGGTCAAGACCATGCAGCGCAACTGGATCGGCAAGTCCCGCGGCATGGAGGTGCAATTCCCCTATGACCAGGACAGCATCGGCGCCGAAGGCACCCTGAAGGTCTTCACCACCCGCCCCGACACCCTGCTCGGCGCCACCTATGTCGCCGTGGCCGCCGAACACCCGCTGGCCACCCAGGCCGCCCAGGGCAACGCCGAGCTGCAGGCCTTCATCGACGAGTGCAAGCGCGGCGGCGTCGCCGAAGCCGACATCGCCACCCAGGAGAAGAAGGGCCTGGACACCGGCCTGTTCGTCCGCCATCCGCTGACCGACGCGCGCCTGCCGGTGTGGGTCGCCAACTATGTGCTGATGCACTACGGCGACGGCGCGGTCATGGCCGTGCCCGGTCACGACGAGCGTGACTTCGAATTCGCCAACAAGTACCAGTTGCCCATCGTCCAGGTGGTGGATACCGCAGAGGCCACCCGCGTGCTGGCCAATCCGGACGACTTCAGCCCCGCGGAATACGAGCGCTACCAGTTCGACCCGGTGCAGTGGAAGGACTGGTACGGCAGCAAGGAAGGCTTCCTGATCAATTCCGGCGCCTATGACAACCTCGCCTACGACGCCGCCTTCGACGCCATCGGCGCCGATCTGCAGGCCAAGGGTCTGGGTCAGCCGCGCACCCAGTTCCGCCTGCGCGACTGGGGCATCAGCCGCCAGCGCTACTGGGGCTGCCCGATCCCCATCATCCATGGTGACGACGGCATCGACATCCCGGTCCCGGCCGACCTGCTGCCGGTGGTGCTACCCGAGGACGTGGTGCCGGACGGCGCCGGCTCGCCCCTGGCGCGCATGCCGGAATTCTACGAGACCGTCGATCCGCGCAACGGCCAGCCGGCCCGTCGCGAGACCGACACCATGGACACCTTCGTCGAAAGCTCCTGGTACTTCGCCCGCTATGCCTCGCCGAACTTCACCGGCGGCATGCTGGACAAGGAAGAGGCCAACTACTGGCTGCCCGTCGACCAGTACATCGGCGGCATCGAGCACGCCATCCTGCACCTGCTCTATTCGCGCTTCTTCCACAAGCTGATGCGCGACCAGGGCCTGATCGATTCCGACGAACCCTTCGAGAATCTGCTGACCCAGGGCATGGTGGTGGCCGAGACCTACTACCGCACCCTGGCCAACGGCAGCAAGGACTGGTTCAACCCGGCCGATGTCGAGGTGGAGCGCGATGCCAAGGCCAAGGTGATCGGCGCGCGCCTGAAGAGCGACGGCCAGCCGGTGGAAATCGGCGGCGTCGAGAAGATGTCCAAGTCGAAGAACAACGGCGTCGATCCCCAGGCGATGATCGACCAGTACGGCGCCGACACCTGCCGGCTGTTCATGATGTTCGCCTCGCCGCCGGACATGAGTCTGGAATGGTCCGACTCCGGCGTCGAGGGCGCGAGCCGCTTCCTGCGCCGCGTCTGGCGTCTGGCCCAGGCCCACGTCACCCAGGGCCTGCCGAGCGCCGGCGCCCTCGGCGAGCTGTCGCCGGCCCAGAAGGAGGTGCGTCGCGCCATCCACCTGGCCATCCGCCAGGCCAGCCAGGATATTGGTCAGCACCACAAGTTCAACACCGCCATCGCCGCGGTCATGACCCTGATGAACGTGCTGGAAAAGGCCGCCCAGGACAGCGACACCGATCGCCGTCTGCTGCAGGAGGGCCTGGAGGCCGTCACCCTGCTGCTGGCCCCCATCACCCCGCACATCGCCCACGGTCTCTGGCAGCAGCTGGGCCACAGCGATGCGGTCATCGACGCCCGCTGGCCGCAGGTGGACGAAAGCGCCCTGGTGCAGGACAGTCTGCAGATCGTCATCCAGGTGAACGGCAAGCTGCGCGGCCAGATCGAAGTACCGGCCGATGCCAGCCGCGAGGCCATCGAGGCCGCCGCCCGCGCCAACGAGAACGTGGCACGCTTCACCGAGGGCCTGACCATCCGCAAGGTGGTCGTGGTCCCGGGTAAACTGGTCAACATCGTCGCCAACTAAGACACGCGAACGGAGCAGACAACAGATGAAGAAACGGATTCTCCCCGGCCTTGCGGTAGTCGGCCTGGCGACCCTGCTGACCGCCTGCGGCTTCCAGCTGCGTGGCACCGGCGAAACCCGCCTGACCGTGAACGAGCTGAACCTGACGGCGCGCGACGCCTATGGCCAGACCGTCAAGGACGTGCGCGACATGCTCGAGGACGCCCATGTGCGGATCAGCTCGGGCGCGCCCTACACCCTGGATCTGGGCGGCGAAGCCCAGAGCGAGCGCACCGCCAGCTACACCAGCGGCGCCCGCAGTGCCGAGGTCGAGCTGACCACCCGTCAGCCCTATACCATCGTCGGCAAGAACCAGGCGGTGCTGGTCAGCGACTACCTGGAAACCCAGCGCTACTACGTGACCGACCAGAACAACATCGTCGGTTCCGAGCAGCAGAAGGACCAGCTGCGTCGCGAGATGCGCCGCGAACTGGTGCAGCAGCTGGCCGCCCGCCTGCAGGCCCTGACACCGGAGCGCCTGGAGAAGCTGCAGCGCGACGCCGATGCCCGTGCCGCCGCCAAGGCCGACGCCGACCGCCGTGCCCGCGAGTCCGCCCCGCCGCAGCAGTCGCCGATCGACATCCCCACCCCCGCGCGCTAAGCGCCGCACCCGGAGCCGCAAGGCTCCGGTTTGCCATTCCGGTTCAGCATGAAACTCAACGCCAACCAGCTCGGTAAGCAGCTCCAGGGCTCGCTGGCCGCCGTCTATGCGGTCAGTGGCGATGAGCCCCTGCTCTGCCAGGAAGCCAGCGACGCCATTCGCGGCGCGGCTCGCGCCCAGGCTTTCGACGAGCGCGAGGTCTTCGACGTCGATGCCGGCTTCGACTGGGGCCGCCTCTACGAGGCCGGCGCCAGCCTTTCCCTGTTTGCCCAGAAACGCATCCTCGAATTGCGCCTGCCCACCGGCAAGCCCGGCGACAAGGGCTCCGCCGCCCTGCTCGACTACCTCGCCCGCCCGGCCGAGGACACTCTGCTGCTGATCAGCCTGCCGCGCCTGGACGCCGCCGCGCAGAAGACCAAGTGGGCCAAGGCCCTGCTGGAGCACCCGCAGGCGCAATTCGTGCAGATCTGGCCGGTGGAACTGGCGCAGTTACCGCAGTGGATCAACCAGCGCCTGTCGCGCCTGGGGCTGGCCGCCACCCCCGAAGCCGTCGAGCTGATCGCCGAGCGGGTGGAAGGCAACCTGCTGGCCGCGGCGCAGGAGATCGAAAAGCTCCGCCTGCTCATCGAAGGCTCCCAGGTGGATGCCGAGACCGTACGCGCCTCGGTGGCCGACAGTGCCCGCTACGACGTCTTCGGCCTGCTGGACGCCGCCCTGGCCGGCGATGCGGAGCACGCCCTGCGCATTCTCGAAGGCCTGCGCGGCGAAGGCGTGGAAGCAGCCGTGGTGCTCTGGGCCCTGGCCCGGGAACTGCGCCTGCTGGCCAACCTGGCCCATCTGCAGGAAAGCGGCACGCCGCTGGAACGCGCCTTCACCCAGGTCAAGCCACCGGTATGGGACAAGCGTCGTCCACTGGTCAGCCGCGCCCTGCAGCGCCAGGGTGCCCGCCGACTGGAAGCCCTGCTGCGCGAGGCCCAGGTCGCCGACGAACAGATCAAGGGCCAGGCGCCCGGCGAGGTCTGGCTGACCCTGGCCAGCCTGGCGCTGACGCTCGCCGGCAAGCGACTGACCCTGCCCAGGTCCTAGCGCTGGCGGGCCTGGTAATTCACGGCCCTTGCAATAGACTGGCGCGTCCCCATCAAGGGGGAACCCCCATCACTCGGAGCCCGCACCATGGCCAAGAAATACAGCCGCGGCCCCAACAAGGCCAAGGTCCTCGTCAGCGATCCCCGTTATCGCGCCCGCCAGGAAAAGCCCGCCAAGGGCAAAGGCAGCTACCGCCGCGAAGCCTTCTCGTTGCAAGACGAGAAGGCTTCGGTCTTTCTGGCCGCCTGAAAGCCGCGTGCAGACGCCTGACAGACGTCGGGACCCGGGCCGTGCTAAGGTGAGCCTTCCTGCCTAGACGTCCGGTGGAGACAGATGCAATTCGGGAAAACCCGCGGATTCAAGACCGGCGGCCTCCTCGCCGGAACCCTGGTCACCCTGCTGACCGCCGCCCTGGCCGCCTGCGCCCAGACTCCGACGACGCCCACCGCGGCGCCCTCTTCGCCCTCCTCGTCCAAACCCGCACCCGCGGCGAACGCCCCCGCTTCGGCGGCCGAGGCCATGCCGCAACCGGAGGAAAGCTTCGAGCAGTGGCGTAGCCGTTTCCGCGCCCTGGCCCTGGGCCGGGGCATATCCGCCGCCACCTTCGACCAGGCCTTCATTGGCGTGCAACCCGACCCGGCGGTGATCGCCGCCGATCGCAGCCAGCCGGAATTCACCAAGCCGGTCTGGGAATACCTGGAATCCGCCGTCTCGCCTCTGCGGGTGCGCAATGGCAAGAGTCTGCTGATCCAGCAGGCCGGGCTGCTGGCCTCCCTGGAAGCCCGCTACGGCATCGAGCCGGCGCGCCTGGTCGCCTTCTGGGGCATGGAGAGCAACTACGGCAACAACATGGGTAACAAGGGCGTCATCCGCTCCCTGGCCACCCTCGCCTACGAAGGTCGCCGCCCGGACTTCGCCCAGGACCAGCTCATCGCCGCCCTCGGCATCCTGCAGCACGGTGACGTCACCGCCGACCGCATGATCGGCTCCTGGGCCGGCGCCATGGGCCAGACCCAGTTCATCCCCACCACCTACGACCAGTACGCGGTGGACTTCGACGGCGACGGTCGCCGCGACATCTGGGGCTCCACCGCCGATGCCCTGGCCTCCACCGCCAATTACCTCAAGGCCTCCGGCTGGCAGGACGGCAAGCCCTGGGGCTACGAGGTCCGGGTGCCGGCCAACTTCGACTACAGCCTGGCCGACATGGGCGTGCGCAAGAGCCTGGCCGAGTGGAACGCCCTGGGCATCCAGGGCCTCGGCCTGCCGCAACCGGCCGCCCAGCCGAGCGACAGCGCTTCGCTGCTGCTGCCCGCCGGCCATCGCGGCCCGGCCTTCCTGGTGTTCAACAATTTCCGCACCATCCTCAAGTACAACAACTCCAGCTCCTATGCCCTGGGCGTGGCGCTGCTCTCGGAGCGCTATCGCGACGCCGGCCAGATCGCCGGCAACTGGCCCACCGACGATCTGCCGCTGAGCCGCAGCGAGCGCGTCGAACTGCAGCAGCGCCTGGCCGCGCTGGGCCTGGATCCGGGCAGCGCCGACGGCATCATCGGCGCCAATACCCGCAAGGCCATCCGCGCCTACCAGCAGTCCCAGGGCTGGCCGGCCGACGGCTATCCCAATCATCAGCTGCTGGATAAACTGCGCGGCTGACGCCCGCTGGCGACCCGTGTCTCAACCGAGACCGGGTCGCCGATCAGCCTGCGTCGACACCCTCCCTTCCGGTCTCCACCAGCACCTCCAGCAAGGCTGCCGCCGCCGGCGACAGCTCGTTGCCGTCCCGGCAGCCCACCACCAGTTCGCGACGCGCCCTGGCATCGCGCAGCGGGTGGCTGACCAGCGCCACGCCCGGTCCTGCCCGGACCAGACTGGCGGCCGGCAGGATCGCCAGGCCCAAGCCGCGGGCGACCAGAGCGCAGGCCTGGATCGGACTCGGTACCCGAATGCGGATCGCCAGCTCCCGGCCCCACTGCGCCGCCTGGGCTTCCACATGGAGCTGCAGGGCATTGCCGCGAGACAGGCCGACGAAGGGCTGCTCGAGCAGTCGCGCGAAATCGACCGCCTCCCCATCCGGCAAAGGCAGGCTACCCGGCGCAGCGACCAGCACCAGGGGATCGTCGCGAAAGGGCCGAATCTGCAGATCCTCCAAACCCGGCGCCGCCACGAAGATTCCCAGGTCGGCGCGACCTTCGCGGAGCGCCAGCACTATGCGTGAGCTGGGCAGCTCCTCGACCTCCACGTCCACCCTGGGCTGCGCCTGGAGAAAAGCGGCCAGGGGGTCATCCAGATGCTCCATCACCGCGGCGCCGTTGCCCAACAGCCGCACCCGTGTCCGGCTGTCCGCCACCGCGCCAGCCAGGTCCTGGTCCATTTCCTCCAGCCGCGACAGGATCGCCCGGGCATGGCGCTCCAGGGTCACGCCAGCCGGCGTGGGGCGTACGCCACGCGCGTGGCGGATCAGCAGCAGCGTTCCCAGGCTGTCTTCCAGGGCCTTGATGCGGCCACTGGCGGAAGGCAGCGCCAGGTGGCTCCGTTCGGCGCCCAGGGTGATGCTGCGCGCTGCCACGACGTGGAGAAACAGACGCAGGTCGAGCAGGTCGTAGCGCATCGCCGGAGAGCCTCTGTGCCGACCGTAGGCAGCCTTCGTCAATCCCGGCTTCTCACCTGCGGTCCTGAAATCCATGGTAACGCCTCCACCCGAGGAGGCGACCATGACCCTGCTGCTCTGTACCCTGATTTTCGTGCTCGCCGGTCTGACCAAGGGCGTGCTGGGCCTGGGCCTGCCCACCGTCGCCATGAGTCTGCTGGCCCTGCTGATGACGCCAGCCGAAGCCGCCGCCCTGCTGCTGATCCCCTCCCTGCTCACCAATGTCTGGCAATTCTGCGCCGGTCCTTCGCCCCGGCAGACGTTCAAACGCCTGTTGCCGCTGCAACTGGCCCTGGTGCCGAGCACCCTGCTCAGCATCCCGCTGCTGACCGGGAGCGATGGTACCGGACTCGCCGCCGCGCTCGGTGCGGTGCTGGTCGCCTACGGCCTGATCGGCTGGACGGGCTGGCGCCTGCCCGCGCCCGGTCGTCATGAAGGGAAGGTCGCTCCGCTGGTGGGTTTAGTCACGGGTCTGATCACCGGCATGACCGGCGTCTTCGTGCTGCCGGCGGTGCCCTATCTGCAGAGTCTGGCGCTGGACAAGGAACAGCTGATCGAGGCCCTGGGGCTGAGCTTTACCGTCGCCACCCTGGCCCTGCTGGTGGGCCTCTGGTGGCAGAACGGACTGGCGGTCGAGCGCCTGGGTACTTCCAGCCTGTTGCTGCTCCCGGCCCTCCTGGGCATGGGACTGGGCCAGCGCGTGCGTCAGCGTCTCGATGAGCGCCTGTTCCGCCGGCTGTTCTTTGCTGGATTGCTGCTATTGGGAGCCTACGCCGTCCTGCATTATCTGCTGCGCCTGGGCTATCTTGGCTGAATCCGTCACAGTGCTGTCAGGTACAGCCGGTGTAGGCTGCACCTTCGACGGGCAGCAGGGTCTATGGGCGTAATTGAAGGGTCGCCGTGCCACGGCGCCCCTTCGACCCGGCCTTGTGCCTGACCGCTGCCTCTTTCCGACGTATACAGGACGCTTTCATGACGCTCGCTCCCAACGCAGGACGCCTCCCCGACGAGAATACCCTGACCCACCTGCCGCGCCTGGTGGCACGCTACTACAGCGATCGCCCCGATCCCAGCGATCCGGGTCAGCAGGTCGCCTTTGGCACCTCCGGGCACCGCGGTTCCTCGCTCAAGGGCAGCTTCAACGAATGGCACATCCTCGCCATCACCCAGGCCATCTGCGAATACCGTAAGGCCCAGGGCGTCGACGGCCCGCTGTTTATGGGCATGGACACCCATGCGCTGTCCGAGCCGGCCTTCATCTCCGCCCTGGAAGTGCTCGCCGCCAACGGCGTGGAAGTGCGCATCGACGCCGGCTGCGCCGAGACCAACGGCGAGCCGGGCTATACGCCCACCCCGGCGCTGTCCAACGCCATCCTCGAATACAACGCCGGCCGCAGCTCGGGCCTGGCCGATGGCATCGTCATCACCCCGTCGCACAATCCGCCGGCCGACGGCGGCTTCAAGTACAACCCCACCAATGGCGGCCCGGCCGACACCAACGTCACCAAGAGTATTCAGGACCGCGCCAATGCCCTGCTGGTGGCCGGTCTCGACGGCGTCAGGCGGATGGATTACCGCCAGGCACTCAAGGCGGCCACCACCCATAAGTTCGACTTCCTCGACAGCTATGTCGGCGGCCTGGGCCAGGTCATCGACCTGGATGCCATCCGCGGCTCCGGGCTGACCTTTGGCGTCGATCCCCTCGGCGGCGCCGGGGTGCACTACTGGCCGCGCATCGCCGAGCGCTATGGCCTGCCGCTGGAGGTGCTGTCCACCCACGTCGACCAGACCTTCCGCTTCATGCGCCTGGATTGGGACGGCAAGATCCGCATGGACTGCAGCTCGCCCCACGCCATGGCCGGCCTGATCGAGAACAAGGACAGATTCGACGTCTCCTTCGCCTGCGACACCGACCATGACCGTCACGGCATCGTCGCCCGCTCGGTGGGCCTGCTCAATCCCAACCACTACCTGGCGGTGGCCATCGAATACCTCTTCACCCACCGTCCGCAGTGGAGCCCGCAGGCCGGCATCGGCAAGACCCTGGTGTCCTCTTCGATGATCGACCGCGTCGCCCAGGGCATCGGCCGCCAGGTGGTGGAAGTGCCGGTAGGCTTCAAGTGGTTCGTCGATGGCCTGCTGGACGGCAGCCTGGGCTTCGGTGGCGAGGAATCCGCCGGCGCGTCCTTCCTGCGCAAGGCCGGCGGCGCCTGGTCCACCGACAAGGACGGCCTCATCCTCGGCCTGCTGGCCGCGGAAATCACCGCCGTGACCGGCAAGGACCCGGGCGAGCGCTACCAGGCGCTGACCGAACGCTTCGGCGCCCCGGTCTACCAGCGCATCGACGCCGCCGCCGACCGCGAGCAGAAGGCCCGCCTCGGCAAGCTGTCCGCCGCCCAGGTCACCGCCAAGGAGCTGGCCGGCCAGCCGATCACCGCCATCCTTACCGAGGCACCCGGCAACGGCGCCGCCATCGGTGGCCTCAAGGTGGTCACCGAGAACGGCTGGTTCGCCGCCCGTCCTTCGGGTACCGAGGACGTCTACAAGATCTACGCCGAGAGCTTCGAGGGCGAAGCCCACCTGGGTCGCATCCAGGAAGAAGCCAAGGCGCTGGTGGATGGCGTGCTGCGCGGCTGACGGCGCGCGCCCTCACCCCAACCCTCTCCCCAGGGAGAGGGCGCTGAAAACGGATCGGCGGGGGTGAAGGTGTCTATCCACAAAAAGGGCAGCCCGTGGCTGCCCTTTTTCATTGCGACGCGAGGATCAGCTGATCTTCTTGGCGCCGTGCGCCTGCTGGTCGGCATGGTACGAGGAACGCACCAGCGGACCCGAGGCCACGTTCTTGAAGCCCATCCTGGCGCCTTCCTCGGCAAACCAGGCGAAAGTATCCGGATGGACGAAACGCTGCACCGGCAGGTGGTTGCGCGACGGCTGCAGGTACTGGCCGAGGGTCAGCATGTCGATCTCGTGCTCGCGCATGCGCTGCATGACCTCGATGACTTCCTCGTCGGTCTCGCCCAGGCCCAGC
The DNA here is from genome assembly GCF_031453735.1 of Pseudomonas sp. SORGH_AS_0199. NCBI lineage: Bacteria > Pseudomonadati > Pseudomonadota > Gammaproteobacteria > Pseudomonadales > Pseudomonadaceae > Pseudomonas > Pseudomonas sp. SORGH_AS_0199. The sequence continues at coordinate 1,770,097 of NZ_JAVJAE010000001.1, read as the reverse complement.
ATCAGGCCGGACTTGGTCGGCACGTGGGGCACGCGCTTCTTGAAGTTCTGCAGCAGGTCCAGCGACCACTCGAAGTCCGAACCCGGGCGCGCCGCCTTGTACAGGCGCGGCACGGTCTCCAGGTTGTGGTTGAAGACATCCGGCGGCTCCTGCTCGGTGATGGCCAGGGCGACGTCCATGCGACCGCGATAGTCCGGCACCAGGGTCTCCAGCTGGATGCCGGGGGTCAGCTTGCGGATCTCGCGCAGGCAGTCGACGAAGTGCTGGGCACCACCGTCGCGCAGGTCGTCGCGGTCCACCGAGGTGATGACCACGTACTTCAGACCCAGGTCGGCGATGGCCACCGCCAGGTTCTTCGGCTCGTCCACGTCCAGCGGCTTCGGTCGGCCGTGGCCGACGTCGCAGAAGGGGCAGCGACGGGTGCAGATGTCACCCATGATCATGAAGGTGGCGGTGCCACCGGAGAAGCACTCGCCCAGGTTCGGGCAGGAGGCCTCTTCGCAGACACTGTGCAGCTTGTGCTTGCGCAGCAGCTGCTTGATGCGCTCGACCTCGGGGGTGACCGGGATGCGCACGCGGATCCAGTCCGGCTTGCGCGGCAGCTCCTCGGTGGGAATGATCTTTACCGGGATGCGTGCGACCTTTTCGGCGCCGCGCAGCTTGACGCCGGCTTCCACCTTGCTGGGGCGGGCGGGCGGGGTAAGGGTCTGGACGCTGTCTTGTACTGTAGTGGTCATGTCAATCCGATTCCAGGGTGATCGGTTCGGGGTAGCCCAGGCGCAGACTCAGGTGACGGACCAGAGACTCGCGGACCTCGTCGAAAGCTAGTGGCCCGGTCACCAGATCGCGGAGCTGGGTCATGGCCAGGCCGGCATAACCGCAGGGGTTGATCCGGCGGAAGGGTGCCAGATCCATGTCAACGTTGAGCGCCAGGCCGTGGAAGGACCGGCCATTGCGGATGCGCAGGCCCAGGGAGGCGATCTTGGCGCCATCCACATAGACACCCGGCGCATCGGCCCGGGCCGCGGCCTGCACGCCCCAGTCGGCGAGCAGCGCGATCAGGCTGTCTTCCATGGCACTGACCAATTCTCGCACGCCCAGGCCCTTGCGGCGAACATCCAGCAGCACATAGGCGATGAGCTGACCGGGACCATGGTACGTGACCTGGCCGCCGCGATCGACCTGCACCACCGGAATGTCACCCACGGCGAGCAGGTGCTCGGGCTTGCCGGCCTGCCCCTGGGTGAACACCGCGGGGTGCTGCAGCAGCCAGAGTTCGTCGGGGGTCGCGGGGCCGCGCTCGTCGGTGAAGCGGCGCATGGCCTCCAGGGTCGCCTCGTAGGGCCGCAGGCCCCAGCGGCGCACGCCCAGGCTGGCCGGGGCGGGAGTGCTCATCAGATCACCATGTGCACGCGGCCGGTGGCGCGCAGATCCTGGTGGATGGCCTGTAGCTGGTCCACGCCGGTGGCGGTGATCAGTACCTGCACCGACAGGAAACGCCCGTTGCGGCTGTCGCGGGTCACCAGGGTGTCGCGCTCCAGATCCGGTGCATGGCGCTGGACGATGTCGAGCACCAGCTCGGCGAAGTCGGCACCGGCATCGCCGATCACCTTGATGGGATAGCGCGGGCAGGGAAATTCGATCTTTGGGGGTTGAACGTCTTCGGTCATGCGGACTTCCAGGCCGATCGCTGTCGGCAGGGGGTGAAAGGCCCGCGGATGCGGGCCTTTGCAGGGTGACGGATCAGTTGAACAAGCCGTAGAAGAACAGGCGAATGCTATCCCACAGGCGACGGAAGAGGCCACCCTCCTCGACCGGCTGCAGGGCAACCAGGTCGGCGGTGTGCACCACCTTGTCATCCAGCTTCACCTCGACCTTGCCGATCACCTGGCCCTGGGCGATGGGTGCGATCAGCTGCGGATTGAGCACCATCTCGGCGTGTAGCTTCTTGGCCTGGCCGCGCGGCAGGGTCATGGTCAGGTCGTTGGCCAGACCGGCCTGGACTTCGCGGGTGTCACCCTTCCATACCGGTGCCTTGGCCAGCTCGGTGCCCTTCTTGTAGAAGGACTGGGTCTCGAAGAAGCGGAAACCGTAGGTCAGCAGCTTCTGGGTCTCGGCGGCGCGGGCCTGTTCGCTGTTGGTGCCAAACACCACGGCGACCAGGCGCATGCCGTCGCGCACGGCCGAGGCCACCAGGCAGTAGCCGGCTTCGTCGGTGTGGCCGGTCTTCAGGCCGTCGACGGTCTTGTCGCGCCACAGCAGCAGGTTGCGGTTGGGCTGCTTGATGTTGTTCCAGAAGAATTCCTTCTGGGAATAGATGGCGTAGTGCTGGGCATCGGCATTGATGATGGCGCGCGCCAGGATGGCCATGTCATGGGCCGAGGAATAGTGGTTCGGGTCCGGCAGGCCGGTGGCGTCCATGAAGTGGGTGTTCTGCATGCCCAGCTTCTGCGCGGTGGTGTTCATCATGTCGGCGAAGGCGTCTTCGCTGCCGGCGATGTGCTCGGCCAGGGCGACGCTGGCGTCGTTGCCGGACTGGATGATGATGCCGTGCAGCAGGTCACCGACCGACACCTGGGTGCCGACCTTGATGAACATCCGCGAACCGCCGGTACGCCAGGCGTGCTCGCTGACGGTGACCATGTCCGATTCCTTGATGCGACCCCGGTTGATTTCCAGGGTGGCGATATAGGCGGTCATCAGCTTGGTCAGGCTGGCCGGCGGCAGGCGCTGGTCGGAGTTGGATTCGGTGAGCACGGCGCCGCTGTTGGCATCCATGAGAATCCAGGCCTTGGCGGCCAGCTGGGGCGCTGCCGGAACCATTGTCTCGGCCGCCCAGACGGCCGGGACACAGGCGATCGTTACTAGGAGGAGCAGGCGTCGAGCGAGTTTTGCGATTGTCATCCGAATCTCTGAAAGGTTGGGGTATGGCAGGAGCAGCGGACCCAGACCGCTCGGTCCACGTCGATCCGCGCGAGGCGGATCACGACGGCTGGGACCGGCGACTGGGCGTCATGAAGCATCCCTGCTTCAATCCGGTTGCACGAGAGACGCCTGACCCAGGCGGGCCACGCGTACGCTGTTCTGGAGCTGGGAGACCTCAGCCGGCTGGACCGGTCCGAGGCGGACCCGATGCAAGGTCTGCTGGTTGCGCACCGTCGAACTGATGAACACCGGGGCACCGGTCAGGTCGCTGAGCTTGTCCTTGAGCAATTCCGCAGCGTCCGGATTGGCGAAGGCCGCCACCTGCAGATAGAGCCCAGCGGCTGGGGCAGAAACGTTTTTTTTTGCGTCGACGGCCGCGGGCGTCACCGGTTCGGCATGCTGGTTGACCGGTGGCGTATAGGTCTCGATGGCGCCGAAGGTCTGCGTCTCGGTGGTCTTCTGGGCCACCGGTGCCTGGCGCGGCTGGGCCAGCACCATGGGCACCGCCTGGCCACGCTGGGCCCAGTACTGCTGCGGATCTATGCCTTCGACGCTGACCCGGGCGGTGCCGATCTCGGCATAGCCGAGCTTCTTGGCGGCGGCGAAGGACAGATCGATGACCCGGTCGGAATAGAAGGGACCGCGGTCGTTGACGCGCAGGATCACGCTGCGGCCGTTGTCCAGGTTGGTGACCCGCACATAGCTGGGCAGCGGCAGGGTCTTGTGCGCCGCGGTCATGCCGTAGAGGTCGTAGGTCTCGCCGTTGGCGGTGGCCTGACCGTGGAACTTGGTGCCGTACCAGGAGGCGGTGCCGGTCACGCGGTAGTTGCGCGAATCGGTCAGCGGGAAATAGGTCTTGCCCAGCACGGTGTAGGGATTGTTCTTCAGCGGCCCGTTGTAGGGCATGGGCACGGCGTCGGGAATCCGGCTGACGTCCACGTCCCACCAGGGCGCGCCGTCACGGTGCGGACGCAGGTAGCCACCCGGCCCGGCCACGCCCTTGCTGGTCGGCTTGGGCGCCTGGCTGGAGCAGCTCACCAGCAGCAGGCCGACGCCCAGGCAACCGGCCAGGCGCGCCAGGGCAGTCAGGCGCATCACGGCTTGGCACCCTCCGCGGCATGGCGCTCGGCGATGGCGTTCGCCAGATCGGTCACCGCCATGGCGTACATGACGCTGCGGTTGTATCGGGTAATGGCGTAGAAATTGGGCAGGCCCATCCAGTACTCCGGTCCCTTGTCTCCGTCGAGGCGGAACGAGGTTACACGCAAATCGTCACGCAGGGCAGGGTCTTGGGCGTTCCAGCCCAGGGCGCGCAGCTCGGCGACGCTCTTGACCGGCTCGATCCCGGCCACCACGCCCTCCTCCACCCGCTCGCCACTGACCTGGGCGCGGATGGCGGTCGGTCCGCGACCGGACCAGCCGTGGCGCTTGAAATAGTTGGCCACGCTGCCGATGGCGTCGGTGGGATCGGACCAGATGTTGATGTGGCCGTCGCCGTCGAAGTCCACCGCATAGGCACGGAAGCTGCCCGGCATGAATTGCGGCAGGCCCATGGCGCCGGCATAGGAACCGGTGAGGCTGAGCGGATCGACCTGCTGTTCGCGGGCCAATAGCAGGAATTCGCGCAGCTGGCTGCGGAAGAAGGGCGCGCGGGGCGGATAGTCGAAGGCCAGGGTCGAGAGCGCGTCCAGCACCCGGTAGTTGCCGGTGTTGCGACCGTAGAAGGTTTCCACGCCGATGATGGCGACGATGAACTGGGCCGGCACGTCGTATTCGCGCTCGGCGCGGGCCAGGGCTTCTTCGTGGGCCTTCCAGAAGTCGACGCCCTGGGCGATGCGCCGATCGGTGATGAAGATGGGCCGGTATTCGCTCCAGGGCTTGACCCGCTCGGCTGGTCGCGAGATGGCGTCGAGGATGGCCTGCTTGCGCTCGACCTCGCCGAACAGCGCCTGCAGCTGTTCCGGAGCGAAGCCATAGCTCTGACTCATCTCGGCGATGAAGTCGCGCGTCAGCGGTGCCGCGTCGTAGTCACCCGCGACGACGCCGGTCGTCACGCCCATCGCCCCCGCGAGCCCCAGGCTCAGCAGGCAGCGACGCATCCATCCCATTGTCGGCATCTAACCCTTCTTTGTTGCGTGTTAAACCTGGGCGATCCACTTGCGGTGCGTGTGGATCGACATCAAAACTCCGAACCCGGTGAACAAGGTGACCACCGAGGTGCCGCCATAGCTGATGAATGGCAGCGGTACGCCCACCACGGGCAAGAGGCCACTGACCATGCCGATGTTGACGAAGACATAGACGAAGAAGGTCATGGTCACGCCGCCGGCGAGCAACTTGCCGAACAACGTCTGGGCCTGCACCGTGATGGTCAGGCCGCGACCGATCAGCAGCAGATAGAGCACCAGCAGCAGGCAGACGCCGACCATGCCGAACTCTTCGCCGAGGACGGCAATGATAAAGTCCGTGTGACTTTCCGGCAAAAAATCCAGATGAGACTGGGTACCCAGCAGCCAACCCTTGCCGAACACCCCGCCCGAGCCGATGGCGGCCTTGGACTGGATGATGTTCCAGCCGGCGCCCAGCGGATCCATCTCCGGATCGAGGAAGGTCAGGATCCGGCGCTTCTGGTAATCGTGCAGGACGAAGAACCACATGGCCACGGCCATGGGCACCGCGGCGCTCACCGCGCCGATCAGCCAGCGCCACTGCAGGCCGCCGACGAACAGCACGAAGCCGCCCGAGGCCAGCACCAGCATGGCGGTGCCGAGATCGGGCTGGTCGAGGATCAGCACGAAGGGCACCACCACCAGCGACAGGCTGATCAGGCTGTGCTTGAAGTTGGGCGGCAGGCTGCGCTTGGACAGGTACCAGGCCATCATCATGGGCATCAGCAGCTTCATGAATTCCGACGGCTGGAAGCGGATGACCCCGGGAATGTTGATCCAGCGGGTGGCACCCATGGCGTTGTGGCCCATGACGTCCACCACCACCAGCAGGGCCACGCCGATCACGTAGCCGAGGGGCACCCAGCGTGCCATGAAACGCGGTTCGAGCTGGGCGACGACGGCCATGGCCACCAGCCCGAGGCCAAAGGAGCTGGCCTGCTTGAACAGCAGGTCGAGATTGCGCCCGCCCGCGGAATAGAGGACGAACAGCCCGGTCTCGCCCCCAGCATCAGCAGCAGGATCAGCAGCGGCCCGTCGATGTGCAGGCGCTGCAGCAGGGTGGCGCGCCGCTTCATCACGTCCCCTTCGGGGATGGTGCGATCGAAGTTGGGAGCAAGACTCATGGCTGCACCTTGGTCGCGGCGGCGGTGGCCGCGGCGGTATTGGGCTTGGCGTACTCGGCCTTGAGATGGCCCTGGTCATCAAGCAGCCAGGCATCCAGTACCTGGCGCACCACCGGGGCGGCCACGCCGCTGCCCGACTCGCCGTTCTCGACCATCACCGCCACGGCGATCTGCGGATTGTCGGCCGGGGCGAAGGCGACGAACAGGGCGTGGTCGCGGTGCCGCTCCTTGAGCGCCGCCGAGTTGTACTTCTCGTTCTGGCGAATGGCGACCACCTGGGCGGTACCGCTCTTGCCGGCAATGCGGTACTGGGCGCCGACATTGATCTTGTGGGCGGTGCCGCGCGGATTCTGCACCACCATTTCCATGCCGTGGACGGCCCTGTCCCAGTAGGTCGGGTCCCTGAGCTCGATGTCGGGCATGGGATTGCTGTCCACCGGGGGCTGGCCATCGAGGGTCCTGGCAAGGTGCGGACGGATCCACTTGCCATGGTTGGCGATCAGGGTGGTGACCTGGGCCAGCTGCAGCGGCGTGGTCTGCATGTAGCCCTGGCCGATGCCGAGGATCAGCGTCTCGCCGGGGAACCAGGCCTGGCGGCGGGTGGCACGCTTCCACTGGCGCGAGGGCATCAGGCCCGGTGCCTCCTCGAACATGTCCAGGGAGACCTTCTGGCCGAGACCGAACTTGCCCATGTACTCGGAGAGGCGATCGATGCCGATCTTGTGGGCGAGATCGTAGAAGTAGGTGTCGTTGGATCTCATCAGCGCCATGTCCAGATCCACGTAGCCGTCGCCGCCGTGGTTCCAGTTGCGGTACTTGTGATCGTAGTTGGGCAACTCGTAGTAGCCCGGATCGAAGACCCGCGCCTGGGGCGTGGTGGCACCGCTGTCGAGACCGGCGATGGCCACCGCCGGCTTGATGGTCGAACCAGGTGGATAGAGGCCACGCAGCACCCGGTTGTAGAGCGGGCGGTCGATGGAGTCGCGTAGCTCGGAATATTCCTTGAAGCTGATCCCGGTGACGAAGGGATTGGGGTCGTAGCTCGGCTGGCTGACCATGGCCAGCACCTCGCCGGTCTTGGGCTGGATGGCGACGATGGCGCCACGGCGCCCACCCAGGGCGGCTTCGGCGGCGGCCTGCAGGCGTGAATCGATGGTCAGGACGATGTCCTTGCCCGGCTTGGGGTCGGTGCGATTGAGTACCCGCAGCACCCGGCCGCGGGCATTGGTCTCCACCTCTTCGTAGCCCACCTCGCCGTGCAGCTCGGGCTCGTAAAAGCGCTCCACGCCGGTCTTGCCGATGTGGTGGGTGCCGCTGTAGTTGACCGGATCCAGGCGCTTGAGCTCCTGTTCGTTGATCCGCCCGACATAACCCACCGAATGGGCGAAGTGCTCGCCCATGGGATAATGACGCACCAGTTGCGCCGTCACCTCGACCCCGGGCAGGCGGAACTGGTTGACGGCGATCTTGGCGATCTGCTCCTCGGTCAGTTCGAACAGCACCGGCACCGGCTCGAAAGGCCGCCGGCCCTGCTTCATGCGCTTTTCGAACAGCTCGCGGTCTTCCTCGGTCAGGCCCAGCACCTGCACCAGGGTATCGAGCGTCTGCCGCCAGTTGTCGGCCCGCTCGCGGGTGATGGTCAGGCTGAAGCTGGGGCGGTTGTCGGCGACGATGATGCCGTTGCGGTCGTAGATCAGGCCGCGGGTGGGCGGGATCGGCTGGACATGGACCCGGTTGTTTTCCGACAGGGTCGAGTGGTAGTCGTGCTGGATGACCTGCAGGTAGTACATGCGCGCCACCAGTACGCAGGCGAGCACGAGAAAGAGCACCGCCCCGACCGTCACGCGGGCGCGGACGAGCTGGGCGTCTTTCTCGTGGTCCTTGAGGCGTATGGGTTGCGACATCGCAGGTACGGACTACTTGTGATACGGATGGCCGGCCAGTACGGTCCAGGCGCGATAGAGCTGCTCACCGACGAGGATGCGCACCAGCGGATGCGGCAGGGTCAGCGGCGAGAGCGACCAGCGCTGTTCACTGCGCGCCTGCACCTCGGGCGCGAGACCCTCGGGACCGCCGACCATGAGGTTGACGGTGCGGGCTTCCAGGCGCCACTGCTGGAGTGTTTCAGCCAGTTGCTCGGTGCTCCAGGGCTTGCCGGTGACCTCCAGGGTCACCACGCGTTCGCCCGGTTGCACCTTGGCCAGCATGGCCTCACCCTCCTGGCGGATCAGCCGGGCGACGTCGGCGTTCTTGCCACGGGTCTGCAGCGGGATCTCGACGAGTTCCAGTGGCAGTTCCGGTGGCAGACGCTTGACGTACTCGTGCCAACCCTCTTCGACCCAGCGCGGCATGCGCGAGCCGACGGCGATGAGACGCAGGCGCACCGGCGTTATTCGCCGTGGGCGGCGCGGCTCTGCTCGGCACCGCGCCAGAGGCGCTCGAGGTCATAGAACTCGCGGGTGGTCGGCAGCATCACGTGGACGACCACGTCACCGAGGTCGAGCAACGCCCATTCACCGCCTTCCAGGCCTTCGCTGCCCAGCGGGCGTACGCCCTGCTGCTTGACCTTTTCCAGCACGTTGTCGGCCAGCGACTTGACGTGGCGGCTGGAGGTGCCGCTGGCGATGACCATGATATCGGTCACGCTGGTCTTCTCACGGACGTCCAGGGAGATGATGTCCTGGGCCTTCATGTCTTCCAGGGCGGCGATGGCCACCTGGACGAGTTGTTCGCTTTGCATGGTGTAACTCTTACCTCGGTTCGGAGGACGCCGGATAGAGGCCGTGCGTCCGGATGTAATCAAGCACGGCATCGGGCACCAGGAAGCGGATGGACTTCCCGGTGGCCAGGAGGCCGCGGATCTGGGTGGCGGACACCGCGAGCGGGTTCTGCCAGATAAAGGTGATCTGCCCGCCCGGTCCCTTCAGGGCCTGGGGATCGGGCTGACTGCGCGCCGCCAGGAAATCGCGCAATTCCTGGCAGGGCTCGCTGTCGGCGTCGGGTCGTTGCAGGACCAGGATGTGGCACAGCTCCAGCAATTCGCGCCAGCGGTGCCAGCCCGGCAGGCCGCAGAAGGCGTCCCAACCCAGCATGAGCAACAGCTGCACCTCATCGCCGAGTTCGGCGCGCAGGCTTTCCAGGGTCTCTATGGTATAGGAGTGGCGCGTCCGGCGCAGTTCCCGGTCATCGACCACCAGGGTCGCGACGTCGGCCACCGCCAGTCGCACCATCGCCAGGCGATCCTCGGCGGAGACGCTGGGCGCCTCGCGATGGGGCGGCCGGGCGCTGGGGATCAGCCGCAGTTCGTCCAGCGCCAGGGCCTCGGCCACCTCGAGTGCGGCGCGCAGGTGACCGATGTGCACGGGATCGAAGGTACCGCCGAACAGGCCGATGCGGGTGGGCAGGCTGCTCATCAGCTACGGACGTGACCGTCGCCGAAGACCACGTATTTCTCGCTGGTCAGCCCTTCCAGGCCCACCGGCCCGCGGGCGTGCAGCTTGTCGGTGGAAATGCCGATCTCGGCGCCCAGGCCGTATTCGAAGCCATCGGCGAAACAGGTCGGCGCATTGACCATGACCGAACTGGAATCGACTTCGGCCAGGAAGCGCCGCGAACGGCCAAGACTTTCCGTCACGATCGCATCGGTGTGATGGGAGCCGTAGTGGTTGATGTGCTCGATCGCCCGGTCCAGACCATCGACGATGCGGATGGACAGGATGGGCGCCAGATATTCGGTGGACCAGTCGGCCTCGGTGGCGGGCAGGGCCTGGATCAGGTCCCGCGTACGCTCGCAGCCCCGCAACTCCACGCCCCTCTCTTCGAAGCGGCGCGCCATGGCCGGCAGGAAGGCCTCGGCCACCTTGGCATCGACCAGCAGCGTTTCCATGGCACCGCAGATGCCATAGCGGTAGCACTTGGCGTTGAAGGCAATGGACTCGGCCTTGGCAAGGTCAGCAGCCTCGTCGACATAGACGTGGCAGATTCCGTCGAGGTGCTTGATCACCGGGACGCGGGCATCGTTGCTGATGCGCTCGATCAGATTCTTGCCACCCCGCGGCACGATGACGTCGACGAACTCGGGCATGGTGATCAGGGCGCCGACGGCAGCCCGGTCGGTGGTCTCAACTACCTGGACTGCAGCGGCGGGCAAGCCGACCTCGGCCAGCCCTTTCTGAATGCAGGCGGCGATGGCGCGATTCGAGCGAATGGCTTCGGAACCACCGCGCAGGATGGCTGCGTTGCCCGATTTCAGGCAGAGACTGGCCGCGTCGATCGTCACGTTGGGCCGGGATTCATAGATGATGCCGATGACCCCCAGCGGCACGCGCATCTTGCCAATCTGGATCCCGGACGGCCGAGCGCTCAGGTCACGAACGGCGCCTACCGGATCCGGCAGGGCGGCAACCTGCTTGAGGCCGTTGATCATCGCGTCGATCCGCGCCGGCGTCAGCGTCAGGCGATCAAGCAGTGCCGACTCGAGTCCAGCAGCCGTAGCGGCCGCGACATCCTCGGCATTGGCGGCGACCAGCGCTTCGCGATCGGCACCCAAGGCATCTGCAATGGCGTTCAGCGCCAAGTTTTTCTGGCCGGTGGACGTACGAGCGAGGACCCGCGACGCAGTACGGGCAGCCTGGCCAAGACGGGTCATGTAGGCGGAGACGGACTCGGTCATGGTCGGCGGCCTGCGGAAGACGGTGGGAAAGCCGCAGAGTATAGCGTCGCCGGGCCCTGCGCGGCCAGCGCCGGGGGGCCTGGCGGTGGCATTCGTCTGCGCTATTTGGTTGACTCGCCACGGCCTGTCGGGAATCATCCCCGGCTGTATTTGCCGTTCAGCTTGCGTTCAGCTATTCCCTAATAGCCGAAATCGTTCCAGCTCTGCGCCAGGTGCTGCAGCGACGCCTACCAGCCTTCACGGAAAGAACCATGCCCAAGCACCTCACCTTGTCCCTTGGTCTGCTCGCCCTGCTGATCCATGCCGACGCGACCTGGGCCGCCGCTGCCGACGCCGCGCCGACCGCGGCCGCCGTCCAGGCGCTGGAAGCCCAGCTGAAGAAGACGCCCCAGGATCCGGATGCCCTGGGCAAGCTGGGCAGTGCCCGCCTGGCGCAGCAGCGCTGGACCGATGCCGAGCAGTTGCTGACCCAGGCCGTGCAGAAAGGGGGCAAGACCTGGCAGCCGGCGCTGGACGAGGCGCGCTACCATCACCTGCTGGAACGCGCCCACGCGGCCGAGAACAAACGCGAGCTGGACCAGGCGCGGGATCTCAGCGTGGAAGCCATCCGGCTGAAGCCCGAAGCGGTCGAGGCGCAGCTGTTCCTCGCCGGCATCCAGAGCCAGAAACGCCAATGGGAACTGGCCGAGGCCACCTACCGCCAGGTGCTGATGCGCGAGCCGGCCAACGTCGACGCCTACTATGGGCGCATCGCCGCGCTCAACGAGCTGGGCCGCACCGAAGAAGCCCTGCAACTCACCAAGAATCTGCAGCCGAGCGCCAAGAGCCCGATCAAGGGCCTGGATCGCCTGCGCGCCGGCCAGGCCATGCAGGAAGCCGAAGCCGCCGAAGCGCGGGGCGATCTGCAGGGCGCCTCGCGGCTGCTCGAACAGGCGCGCAAGGAAGCCCCGGAAGATCCCTGGCTGCGCCTGGCCCAGGCCCGCCTGGAGGTTCGTCAGGGCCGGCCGCGCGCCGCCCGCGATCTGGTGGACAGCCTGGTCAAGGATGGCGCTCAGCGCCCCGAGGTGCTCTATGCCAGCGCCCTGCTGTCCAACGAGCTGGGCGAATACCCGCGCGCCATGCAGACCCTGATGCGCATTCCCCAGGCGCAGCGTTCGCCGGACATGAACGCCCTGGCCGCGCGCATCACCTTCAACGAACAACTGGCCGAAACCGTGGCCCTGGCCAAGCAGGGTCGCCGCGAGGAAGCGCGCAGCCTGATGCAGCGCCTGGAAGCCCGCGCCGGCCGCAATCCGGATCTGATCGGCGACCTGGCCGAAGCCTTCGCCACCGCCGGCGATCCCGAGCACGGCCTGGCCCTGCTCAAGCCGATGATCACCGGCGATACCCGCCCGGCACCCGCCATGCAGCTGCACTACGCCAGCATCCAGCTGCAGCTGAACCAGGACCAGACCGTGGGCAATGTCCTGCGCGACCTGCAGGGGGTGGTGCTCGACAGCGGCGAGAAGCAGCAGTACGACGACCTCCTCGCCCGCTACCGCATTCGTCAGGCCGATCGCCTCACCGACCAGGGCAAGCTGGCCGCCGCCTACGACACCCTGGCGCCGGCGCTCAAGGCCCGTCCCGACGACAAGGCCGCCCAGGCCGCCCTGGCACGCATGTACCTGGCCAGCGGCGACACCCAGAAGGCCCGCCAGCTCTATCGCGACGTGCTCAGCGACCAGCCGAAGGACGCCGAGCTCTATCTGGGCGCCGCCGAAATCGCCGCCAAGTCCCAGGACAGCGTCACCGCCCGCCAGTACCTGGACCAGGCGGTCAAACTCGGCCAGAGCGATCCCCTGGTGCTGCGCCGCGCCGCCCTGCTCTACCGCGACATCGGCATGGCCGGCACCGCGACCGGCCTGCTGGAGCAAGTGGTGCAGGTGGAGCGCAAGGATCACGAGTCCGCGGCCCGCGCCGCCGGCGCCAGTGACAATCCCTTCGCCACCCTGCCCGGGCAGACCCGCAGCGATGACGCCCTGGCCGCCGTTCCGGCCGCCGCGGGTGGCAACGCCGCCGGCGGCGACTACGCCTGGAGCGATCCGCTGCAGGCGCAGAAGGCTGCCAACAACCCCTTCAACGACCTGTCCGTGGTACCTACCAGCAGCCTGTCGAGCAGCCTGGCCACCGAGCAGATCCTCGGCCAGCTGCAGCGCGAGCGCAGCATCCGCATCACCCAGGGTCTGAGCGTACGCAGCTACGATCCCAGCGGCAGTTCGCGCCAGACCACCGTCAGCGCACCGCTGGAGATTTCCTTCCCCGCCGGCGACCAGCGCCTGGCCGTGCGCGTCACCCCGACCCGCATCAACGACAGCAGCAGCGATGGCAGCCAGAAGGAAAACGGCGTGGCGGCGTCCATCGCCGTGGAAGATGCCGGACGCGGGCTCAAGGGCGACATCGGCGTCTCGCCGGTGGGCCTGAGATACAGCACCGTGGTCGGCGGCGCGACCCTGGAACGTCCGCTGAGCAGCCTCAGCGAGAACCTGCTCTATGCCCTGAGCGTGTCGCGGCGTTCGGTGACCGATTCCCTGGCGTCCTACGGCGGCATCCGCGATCCGCGTACCGGCCAGGAGTGGGGCGGCGTCACCGCCAATGGCGGCCTGGCGCGGCTGAGATACGACGATGGTCGTTACGGCTCCTACATCTACGGCGCGGCCCATCGCCTGACCGGTCATGACGTCAAGGACAACGACCGCTTCGAGATCGGCACCGGCGTCTACTACTACCTGCGCAATGGCCCGGACAGCCTGTTCACCGTGGGCCTCTCGGCCACCGCGATCGGCTATGACAACAACCAGAACCACCTGACCTACGGTCATGGCGGCTACTTCAGCCCGCAGCGCTACTTCGCCATCGGCGTACCCCTGGTGTGGGCACAGCGGGGCGATCTCTGGGCCTATCAGGTGCAGGGCATGCTGGGCGTGCAGACCATTCGCCAGGACGCCGCGGATCGCTATCCGGACGACGCTGCCCTGCAGGCGGCCGCGGAAGCCGCCGGCGAAGGCCAATACGGCAGCAAGAGCAAGACCGGCGTGGCCTACAGCCTCTCCGCCAATGGCGAATACCGCCTCAGCGGGCAGTTCGCCCTGGGCGGTCGCCTGGGCATGGACAATTCCCAAGACGAGCGCGACGTCAACGGCAACCTCTATCTGCGCTACTTCTTCGAAGAGCAGGAAGGCCGACCGCAACTCTCGCGGCCGCAGCCCTACCGCTCGCGCAACGAGGAATAAGGAAAAAGGCCCGCACCCGCGGGCCTTTTTTTGCCTCGGCACGCGGTCCGTTGCCGCCGAAACAACCGCTCGTCCCCACGCTCGTCGCCCCCGCGACCGCCCCGTCCCCGGCCCACGCCTTTCGTCCGCACGGCGCCAGGCGTGACGTTGACGGCTGCTTGAGGTGATCTAAACATTGAAGTGAACCGGCGCTAAAAAGCGAGACTATCCGTTCGCTCCGCTTCAATGCCCGCATACGCATTTTCAATTGGTGCGTCACGAACTCCGCGTGACAGTATCCGCAAAAAATGACACCTGATGGCTTTTAGCCATAATTTTGACGTCAAGCACCTGCCCAGACCCTTCACCTTTTCGGAATCCGCCATGGTCCGTTCGCTGGATATTGCCAATCTGTTCCGCTCCTTCGGCGGTGATCCCCAGCGTTACCATGAGTTCGAAACAGCCGAGCCGGCGCTGCACGAAGCGACCCCGCCGGCCGCGTCGCAGCCACAGCCGCAGCCGCAGCCGCAGCCGCAGATCGTGCCGAGCGCCCAGGGCGAACCGGTCATCACGATGGCCGAGGCGGCCAGCCAGGCGGAACCGGGCGCCCTGCCTCCGCTGTCGCGAGAGCTGGCGCAGCTGCATAGCAGCCGCCAGGCCAGCCAGGCGGTCGTCGCCCTGGATCAGGCGCTGAGTCGCGCGCTGCCGCCACTGGCCAATCCGGTCCTGGCGTTGATGTCGGCGCGCGGCGGCACGGGCAAGACGGTCATCGCCGCGGGGCTGGCCCAGACGCTGAGCCGCAGCGGTCAACCGGTGCTGCTGGTGGAGCTGGATAGCCAGAACGTGCTGTCTTCGCTGTTGCTGCAGGAAGCTTCGTCCACCACCGGCTCGATCAGGGCGCCGCTCTCCGTCTGCCTGGCGGTGGACGACCGCCTGCGCCTGGTGCCCTTCGGTGCTCCCGACGAGCTGGATCTCCAGGCCCTGGAACAGGCCCTGGCCACCGACACCCAGTGGCTGACCCGACGCCTGCAGGCGCTGGACGTCCCGGCCGATACCCTGGTGATCCTCGATTGCCCCACCGGCTCGACGCCTCTGAGTCGTCAGGCCATGGCCCTGGCCACCCGGATCCTGGGGGTAACGACCGCGGATGCGACCGGCTACGCCAGTCTGCCGCGCCTCGAACGCCAGTGGCAGCGCTGCAGCGGTCAGGTCACTCCGCTGCACCTGCTCAACCGGGTCGATCCCGCCCGGCCCCTGAGCCAGGATATCGCCGCCATCGTGGCGCACTCCTGGGGCGAACGCCTGCTGGGTGTTCTGCCGGAAAGCCCCGACCTGGAACAGGCCCTGGCGCTGGGCCAGGGCCTGGCCAGCGTCCAGGATGCCTGGGCACGCGGCCTGGCCGAGCTGGGCGAGGAATTGCTGGGCGATCGCCGCTCGCCCGCGCTGCACGCCGCGCGCGCCTAGCCATGAGCTTTCTCGACCGCCTGGAACAGGTTCGCCAGCGCCGCGCGGCGCGTGCTGCCGAGGCAACGTCCACCCCGCCAGCGGCGCCTTTGTGGCTGCAACTGCTGGCCTGGACAGCCGCCGCGTTGCTGGGCGTTCTGCTGGTGAGCGTGCCCCTGGCACTGGAAGAGCAGGCGCTGTTCGCCATCGGCTGCTTCGGCGCGGCCCTGCTGCTGCGCCGGCTGCCCGGGCGGCTGCCGGTGATCGCGCTGGTGCTCTTGTCGCTGCTGGCGTCACTGCGCTACCTCTACTGGCGCCTGACCAGCACCCTGGGCTTCGAGACGCCGCTGGAGATGGTGCTCGGCTACGGACTGGTGGCCGCCGAACTCTATGCCCTGGCGGTGCTGGTGTTCGGCTATCTGCAGACCATCTGGCCGCTGCGCCGCACCCCGGTCCCGCTGCCGGCTGATCCGGCCACCTGGCCCACCGTGGACGTTTTCATCCCCACCTACAACGAAGCCCTGAGCATCGTGAAGCTGTCGATCCTGGCGGCCCAGGCCATCGACTGGCCACGCGACAAGCTGCGGGTGCACGTGCTCGACGACGGCCGTCGCGAGGACTTCCGCCACTTCTGCGCGACCGCCGGCGTCTCCTACCTGGTGCGCGAGAACAACGAGCATGCCAAGGCCGGCAATCTCAATGCGGCGCTGAAGGTCACCGACGGCGAATACATCGCCATCTTCGATGCCGACCACGTGCCGACGCGTTCCTTCCTGCAGGTCTGCCTGGGCTGGTTCCTCAAGGACCCGCAGCTGGCCATGCTGCAGACCCCGCACTTCTTCTTTTCCCCGGATCCCTTCGAGAAGAATCTCAAGACCTTTCGCACCGTGCCCAACGAGGGCGAGCTGTTCTACGGCCTGGTGCAGGATGGCAACGACCTGTGGAACGCCACCTTCTTCTGCGGCTCCTGCGCGGTGATCCGGCGCACCATGCTGGAAGAGGTCGGCGGCGGTGGCCACCGAGACGGTGACCGAGGACGCCCACACCGCGCTCAAGCTCAACCGGCTCGGCTACAACACCGCCTACCTGGGCATTCCCCAGGCCGCCGGTCTGGCCACCGAAAGCCTGTCGCGCCACATCGCCCAGCGCATCCGCTGGGCCCGCGGCATGGCGCAGATCTTTCGCATGGACAATCCGCTGCTGGGCAAGGGTCTCGCCCTCGGCCAGCGGCTCTGCTACCTCAACGCCATGCTGCACTTCTTCTATGGCCTGCCGCGGCTGGTGTTCCTTACCGCACCGCTGGCCTATCTGCTGTTCAGTGCGCAGATCTTTCACGCCTCGGCGCTGCTGATCACCTGCTACGTGCTGCCCCATGTGCTGCACTCGAACCTGACCAACTCGCGTATCCAGGGCGAATTCCGTCACTCCTTCTGGAACGAGGTCTACGAGACGGTGCTGGCCTGGTACATCCTCCGGCCCACGCTGCTGGCGCTGATCAACCCGCGGCTGGGCAAGTTCAACGTCACCGACAAGGGCGGCATCATCGCCAGCGACTACTTCGACTGGGAGCTGGCGCGCCCCTACATCGTGCTGCTGGCGCTCAATCTGCTCGGCCTGGGCGTGGGCATCGGCCGGCTGTTCTTCGGCGATCCCGAGGCGGTGACCACGGTCGCCATCAACCTGGTCTGGACCCTCTACAACCTGGTGATCGCCAGTGCCGCGGTAGCCGTGGCGAGCGAGACGCGCCAGGTGCGCGCCGAACCCCGGGTGGCCGCCACGCTGCCGGCCGGACTGGTCCTCGCCGATGGCAGCCGCCTGGAGTGCAGCACCCTGGACTTCTCCCAGAGCGGCATCGGCCTGAAGTTGCCCGCGGGCCTGCACCTGCCCGAGGGCAGCGCGGTGGAGGTGGAACTCAGCCGCAACGGTCGCAGCCGCCGCTTCCCGGCCACCGTGGCCTTCAGCCGCGCCGGCGCGGTGGGCACCCGCTTCGCCGAACTCAGCGTCACCGAGCAGCGCGAGCTGGTGCGCATGACCTTTTCCCGCGCCGATCTCTGGGCCGAGGCCTGGGGCAATCACCGCCCGGATTCCCTGCTGGGCTCGCTGCGCGAGGTCAGTCTGATCGGCCTGCGCGGCATCGCCGATCTCAATCGCAATGTCTGGCGCCTGAGCCGACCCTCCCGGCGCACGGCGCCCTCCTCTTCCGCCTCCCTGGACCGCCCATGACCGTGTCGCTTCGTCTCGCTCCGCTCCTGCTCGCCACCCTGGCTACCGCGCCCGCCATCGCCCTGGCCCAGAGCGCCCTCCCGGTGGCCGTAGCCCTGGCCGGCAGCGGCTACGACAACAGCTTCAAGCAGCTCGGCGCGGTCTATCCCTTCAACCTGCGCGGCATCGACAGCCGCGACGGGGTCGGCTTCGACATCCGCGCCGACGAGATCGTCAGCGCCGCCAAGGTGACGCTGAACTACACCTATTCCCCGGCGCTGCTGCCGGAGCTGTCCCAGCTCAATGTGCTGGTCAACGACGAGGTCGCCGCCAGCATTCCGCTGCCCAAGGAAGGCGCCGGTACGCCCCAGACCCGGGTGGTGGACATCCCGCCGCGCCTGATCACCGAATTCAACCGGCTGAGCATCCAGCTGATCGGCCACTACACCATGCAGTGCGAAGACCCGCTGCACTCCAGCCTCTGGGCCAAGGTGAGCAATGGCAGCCGCCTGGACATCCAGGTCAGCCGCCTGGACCTGGCACCGGACCTGGCGCGCCTGCCGCAGCCCTTCTTCGATCGCCGCGATGCCCGGCAGCTGGAGCTGCCCTTCGTCATCGCCGGTGCGGCGGACAACGGCACCCTGGAGGCCGCCGGCACCCTGACCTCCTGGTTCGGCGCCCTCGCGAGCTATCGCGGCGCCCGCTTCCCCAGCAGCCAGAGCGCCCTGCCGGCCAAGGGCAACGCGGTGGTGCTGGTCACCAGCGAGGAGCGCGCCAAGACCCTGGGCCTGAGTCTGCCCGCACCGGCGGCGGCCCGGGTCGACATCCTGGTCAACCCCTTCGATCCCCAGGGCCAGCTGCTGGTGATCTCCGGGCGTGATGCCAACGAACTCAAGCGCGCCGCGAGCGCCGTGGCGCTGGGTCACCAGACCCTGTCCGGCCAGGGCATGACCATCGACACCCTGCAGGCGCTGCAACCGCGCAAGCCCTACGATGCGCCCAACTGGCTGCCGAGCGACCGGCCGGTGCGTCTGGGCGAGCTGGCGACGCCCAAGGAACTCGGCGTCTCCGGTTACGCTCCGGGGACGGTGACCGTGCCGCTGCGACTGCCCCCGGACCTGTTCCTCTGGCGCAACCAGGGGCTGCCGCTGCACCTCAGATACCGCTATACCCCGCAGCCGGTGGCGACCAATTCCTCGCTGCTGGTGAGCTTCAACGACCGCTTCGTGCAGTCCATCCCCCTGCCGTCCCAGGAGCACCTGGACCAGGGGCTGCTGGGTCTGATCAAGGACGAGGAGTTGCCCCGCGAGGCCGAGGTGCGGTTGCCACTGGAGGGCGAGGCGCTGCAGGCCCGCCTGCAATTCCGCTTCATGTACGACTACCTCAAGCAGGGTGAATGCCGCGACGTCATCATCGACAACATGCGCGGCACCCTGGAACCGGACTCGACCCTGGACCTGTCCGGCTATCGGCACTTCATCGCCCTGCCCAACCTGGGCGTGTTCAAGGACAGCGGCTTTCCCTTCACCCGCCTGGCGGATCTGAGCGAAACCGCGGTGATCCTGCCCGATGCGCCCAGTGCGGCGGAGATCGACAGCTACCTGAACGTGCTCGGCCGCTTCGGCAGTTCCACCGGCTATCCCGCCGCCGCGGTGACGGTGGCCCGCGCTGGCGAGGTCGAGGGCCTGGCCGACAAGGACCTGCTGCTGATCGCCAGCGGCGCCGACCAGCCGCTGCTGCAACGCTGGGCCGCCCAGTTGCCGGCCGGCTTCGCCGGCAACGGCCAGCGCTTCGAGGTTTCCGACCTGGCGTTCAAGGTGCGCCAGTGGTTCAGCAGTGACAACGAGATCAGTCTGGAGCGCAGCCGCGCGGCGCTGAGCGCCAGTGGTGGTGCCGGTGGCGCCTTCGTGGCCGGCTTCGAGTCACCGCTGAAGAGCGGTCGCAGCGTGGTGGCCCTGGTCGCCGCCCGCCCGGAGGGCCTGGCCGACATCAGCCGCGCCCTCACCACCCGGGAGGACTATGCCCAGGGGTTGCAGGGCAGCCTGGCCATGGTGCGTGGCCAGCAGGTGGAGAGCCTGGTAGCCGACGAGACCTATCACGTCGGCAGCCTGGGGCCGCTGCTCTATGTCCGCTGGCAGCTGGCGCGTCATCCCCTGTTGATGCTGGGCCTGAGCGCCCTGGGCGTGGCCCTGCTGGCCGGCCTGCTGTATGCGGCGCTGCGCGCCCGTGCCCGTCAGCGGCTGGAGCGCTAGACCATGACCCGTGCACCGCTGCTGGCTACCCTGCTGACCGGTCTGCTGCTGCCACCGCTGGTCCTGGCGGCCGGCACCCCCGAAGCGCTGCTCATCGAGCAGGGTCACTTCTGGCAGGCGCGCAAGAACGCGCCCCGCGCCCAGGAGACCTGGAACAAGCTGCTTGAACTGGATGCGCAGCAGCCCGAGGCGCTGTACGGCCTGGGGCTGATCGAGGTGCAGGCTGACCGGCTGCCTGCGGCCCAGGCCTATCTGCGCCGCCTGCAGGCCCTCAAACCCTTGCCCCAGCAGGCCTTGCAACTGGAGCAGGACATCGCCCTGGCCAGTGGCGACAATCCCCAGCGCCTGGCGGATGCCCGCCAGCTCGTCAGCGAAGACAAACCCGTGCAGGCGCTGGCGCTCTATCGCCAGCTGTTTGGCGGTCGGCTGCCCCAGGGCGATCTGGCGCGCGAGTACTACGACATCCTCGCCTACACCCCCAATGGCTGGCAGGAAGCCGGTCCGGGCATTGAGCGCCTGCGCAAGCTGCAACCCAGCGATCCGGCGCTGATGCTGATCCAGGCCAAGCACCTGGCGCGCTTTCCGGCCAGTCGCAGCCGTGGCATCCAGGCCCTGGCGGAGCTGAGCACGCGCAAGGACATCGGTGGCGAAGCCGCCGAATACTGGCGCCAGGCGCTGGTCTGGAGCGGTCCGCCCGATCCGGCCGAGGCACCGCTGTTCGAGGCCTACCTGCGCCAGCATCCGGATGACGCCGAGTTGCGCGCCCAGCTGGAAAAGGGCCGTACCCTGAGTCGCAGCGGCGGCCTTGATCCGCAACTGGCGCGCGGCATCGAGGCCTTGCGGCGCAATGAACTGGGCGCGGCCGAAAGCGCCTTCCAGGCACGCCTCAAGACGGCCCCCAACGATGCCAACGCCCTGGGCGGACTGGGTATCGTCCGCCAGCGCCAGGAGCGCTTCAGCGACGCAGAGGACCTCTTGGGCCGCGCCAGCCGCCAACCGGGCGGTGCGCGCTGGCAGGCGCCGCTGGCCGAGGTGCGCTACTGGGCGCTGCTCGTCCAGGCCCGTCAGGCCCAGCAGGCCAACGACTTCACTACCGCTCGCGCCCGGGTGGAGCAGGCGCTGCGACTGGACGCCAAGCGTCCGGAAGCACCGCTGGCCCTGGCCGGGCTGCAGGCCCAGACCGGGCAGCTGGACGCCGCCGAGGCCGGCTATCGGCGGATCCTGCAGCAGGATCCGCGCAATCTGGAAGCCCGCCGGGGCCTGATCGACCTGCTGGCCGAGAGCGAGCGTCCGGCCGAGGCCCTGCGCCTGCTCGACACCCTGACTCCGGCTGAACTCGCCAAGCTCGGCAACCTGGATCGGCTAAAGGCCACCCAGGCGCTGCAGGAAGCCAAGCTGGCCGAAGGCCGTGGCGATCTCCAGGGCGCCCGTCGCGCCCTGGAAGACGCCCGGCGCGCCGATCCGGACGACGTCTGGACCCTGCTCGCCCTGGCCCGTCTGCAGCTGCGTCAGGGCCAGGCCCAGGCCGCCCGCCAGACCCTGGACAGCGGCCTGGCCAAGGATCCCCAGCGTCCCGAGGCGCTCTATGTACGCGCCCTGTTCGCCTTGGAGCAGAACGATCCCGCGGCGGCGCGCGAGCTGCTCGGTCGCATCCCGTCGGCCCAGCGCAGCCCGGCCATGAACGGCCTGGCCGCCGATCTCGACTTCGATGCCAGGGTAGGCGCCGCCCGCGACCTGGCCCGCCGCGGCCAGCAGCAGGCCGCACGGCGCCAGCTGGCGATCCTGGAGCCGCAAGCCGGCGAGCGCGCCGCCGCCCTGGGTGGCCTGGCGGCGGCCTATGCCGAGGCCGGTGACCCGGAACACGGGCTGCGTCTGCTGCGCGATGTCCTGGCCCGCGAACGCACGCCCGATCCCGCCCTGCGCCTGCAATACGGCGAGGTGCTGCTGCGCAGTGGTGCCGACGACGAGGTCAACGCCCTGCTGCACGAGCTCCAGGGTCAGCGCCTGAGCGCCACGCAGCGCCAGGGCTATGAGGACCTGCTCTATCGCTACCGGGTGCGTCAGGCCGACCAGCTGCGCGAGCGTGGCGATCTGGTGACCGCCTACGACACCCTGGCGCCGGCCCTTGCCCAGCGCCCGGACGACGATCTGGTCAACACCGCCCTGGCGCGGCTCTACCTCGCCAATGGCGACGCCGACAAGGCGCTACGGCTCTATGAACCGCTACTGCGCCGCGCGCCCGACAATCCCCGCCTGCAACTGGGCGCGGCCGATGCCGCCGTGCGCGCACGAGACACCGCCTTTGCCGAACGCGCCCTGGATCGCGCTGTCGCCCTGGGCGCCGACGACGTGGCGGTGCTGACCGATGCCGCCCGCCTCTATCGCCAGCTGGGCCGGGAAGGCCGGGCCACCGAGTTGCTGCGTCAGGTGGTTGCCGTGCAGCGCCGGGATGCCGAAACCGCACGCCCCCTGGCGGATGCACCCGCCAATCCCTTCGGTCCACGACGCGGTAGCGCCACGCTCGCCAGCCAGGCCATTCCGCCGACCGCCGACCAGTTGCTGGTGGCGGCCAAGACCGCCCCGCCAGCGGACGTAGCCGAGGCCCCGCGCGACAGCGCCGCCGAACGCGCCCTCGACGACCTGCTGCAGACGCGCAGCGCGCGGATCACCCAGGGCCTGACCGTGCGCAGCAACGATAACGAGCGCGGCCTCGGCAAGCTCACCGACGTGGAAGCGCCACTGGAGATCGACTTCCCGCTGGGCGACGTGCGCCTGGCCGTGCGGGTGACCCCGGTCAGCCTGAACGCTGGCAGCGTCGGCCGCGATGCCCGCAGTCGCTTCGGGGGCGGTCCGGCCGCCACCCAGGCCGCGCCGGAGGGTTCACCGGGCAGCCAGAGCGACAGCGGCGTCGGCCTGGCGGTGGCCTACAGCGATCCGCAGCTCGGCCTCAAGGCCGACGCCGGCACCACGCCACTGGGCTTTCGCTATTCGACGCCAGTGGGTGGGGTGAGCCTGGACCGGCCGATGACCGATAACAGCCGCTATACCCTCTCGGCCTCGCGCCGCGCGGTGATCGACAGCCTGACCTCCTTCGCCGGCAGCGAAGACACCCGTACCGGCCAGCAATGGGGCGGCGTGACCGCCAATGGCGTACGCGGCCAGCTCGGCTACGACGACAGCCAGTTCGGTGCCTATGCCTATGCCTCCTGGTACCGGCTGCTGGGCAATCATGTCGCCGACAACAGCCGCGGCGAACTGGGTGCCGGGCTGTACCGCTATCTGATCAACAGCGAAGACAGCCGCCTGACGCTGGGTCTGTCCCTCACTGGCATCGCCTATGACAACAACCAGGCCTTCTTCACCTATGGCCATGGCGGCTACTTCAGCCCCCAGCGCTTCTACGCCCTGGGCGTACCCCTGACCTGGTCGCAGCGTACCGATCGCTGGACCTGGCAGCTACGTGGCGCGGTGGGCGTGCAGCGCATCGTGCAGGACGGCGCCGATTTCTATCCGACCGACGCCCGGCTGCAGGCCGCGGCGAGCCAGGCGCTCGGCGCCCCGGCGGCCTATGGCGGCCAGAGCAAGACCAGTCTCGGCTACAGCCTCCATGGCGCCACCGAGTACCAGCTCGGGCGCCAGCTGTTCGTCGGCGGCAACCTCGGCGTCGACAACGGCCGCGATTTCCAACAGCTCAATGGCGCCGTCTATCTGCGCTATGCGCTGGAACCCCAGGACCGTGCACTCGCCCTGCCGGTCAGTCCCTATCGTTCCCCCTACGACAACTGATTCACGGAGCTCCCATGGCAGCCAGCCTCCTTACCGGCCTTACCATTCTCATGATCGGCGACAGCCACCTGGCCACCCCCGACTACCTGATCGGCGCGCTGCAGGACAGCCTGGTGCAGCAAGGCGCCAAGGTGCATACCCTGGGTATCTGCGGGAGCAACGCCGGCGACTGGCTCAAGGTCACCCCCGGCACCTGTGGCGGCGCCGAGCGGCGCAACGGCGACAAGGCCGTGGTGCTCGGCGGCAAGGCCGCCACCCAGCCGATCAACGAACTCATCGCCACCGACAAGCCCGACCTGGTACTGATCGTCATGGGTGACACCATGGCCAGCTACACCAATCCCAGCTTTCCCAAGACCTGGGTCTGGCAGCAGACCACCAGCCTGACCAAGGCCATCGCCGCGACCAAGACCCATTGCGCCTGGGTCGGCCCGACCTGGGGCACCGAGGGCGGCAAGTACGGCAAGACCTTCGATCGGGTCAAGCTGATGTCCGGCTTCCTCGCCAACAACGTCGCGCCCTGCAGCTACATCGACTCGCTGAGCTTCGCCAAG
This sequence comes from Pseudomonas sp. SORGH_AS_0199, assembly GCF_031453735.1. Classification (NCBI taxonomy): domain Bacteria; kingdom Pseudomonadati; phylum Pseudomonadota; class Gammaproteobacteria; order Pseudomonadales; family Pseudomonadaceae; genus Pseudomonas; species Pseudomonas sp. SORGH_AS_0199. The sequence continues at coordinate 1,745,723 of NZ_JAVJAE010000001.1, read as the reverse complement.
CCCGGCCAATGGGCGACCATCGACGGCCAGCACCTGACCGGTCCGGGCTACAAGTCCTGGAGTTCGGCCATCGTCGACGCCCTCAACAAGCTGCCCGCCGACAAGCTCAAGGGAGCCGCCCAGTGAAGGCCCTGCTGCTGCTCGGCCTGCTGGTGGGCGGGATCGCCCAGGCCGAGGTGTCCCTCTACCCCACCGGTCCCAGCGAAGACTCGGCCTTCCTCCGCTTCGTCAACGCCGGCAGCCAGCCCCTGGCGCTGCAGGCCTCCGGCTCCGCCGCGCGGCTGCAGCTGGAGGCCGGCAAGCCGGTCTCCGACTACCTGACCGTGCCGGCGACCAAGACGATCAAGGGCGAACTGGTCCAGGGCGCGGCCAAGGCGCCGCTTGAGCTGACCGTGGCCGCCGGTGAATTCGCCACCCTGGTGGTCCTGCCCGGCACGCCGCTGGCGCAACGCCTGGTGCGCGAGCAACCCGACGACTTCAACGCCCTCAAGGCCTCGCTGGCCTTCTACAGCCTGGATCCGCAGTGCGCGAGCCCGGGTCTGCAGGCGGTCGGGCGCAATGCCGAGATCTTCAAGAACGTGGTCGACGGCACCCTGCAGCGCCGCAGCCTCAACGCCGTGGCGCTCAAGGTGCAGCTGACCTGTGCCGGCCAGGCCACGGGCGAGGCGCTGGACCTGGGCGAACTCAAGGCCGGCGAGCGCTACAGCGTGCTGCTGCTGCCCGGCGCCAGCGGTCCGCGGCTGCTCGCCACCCAGGACGCTATCGCCCACTAAGGACAGCCGCTCGATGGTCTTCGCCTCGCTGGAATTCCTCACCCTCTTCCTGCCGCTGTTCCTGCTGGTCTATGCCCTGGCGCGGCCCGGCGGGCGCAACGGGGTGCTGCTGGTGGGCAGCTGGCTGTTCTATGGCTGGCTGAGTCCCCTGTTCCTGCTGCTGCACATGGCCCTGGCCTTGCTGGCCTGGGTCGGCGGGTTGCTGGTGGATGGCGCGCGCGAAGGCTCGCGAGCAAGGCTGCGGCTGCTCGCCGGGCTGATCGTGATCAACCTGGCGGTGCTCTGCTGGTACAAGTACGCCAACATCGTCGCCGCCACCTGGAGCCAGGTGCTGGTGAGCGCCGGCGCCCTGCCGCTGGACTGGCAGAAGGTGGCCTTGCCGGCCGGACTGTCCTTCATCGTGCTGCAGGCCATCTCCTACCTGGTGGATGTCCATCGTCACGTGGTCCCGGTGGAGCGCAGCTTCGTCAACTACGCTACCTACATCTCCATGTTCGGCCATTCCATCGCCGGGCCGATCATCCGCTACGACTGGGTGCGCCGCGAACTCAACCAGCGCTGGTTCAATCGCGAGAATTTCGCCCTCGGCGCGCGCCGTTTCATGATCGGCATGTGCATGAAGGTGCTGGTGGCCGACACCCTGTCGCCACTGGTGGATGTGGCCTTCCACCTTGACCAGCCGTCCTTCGCCGACGCCTGGATCGGCTGCCTGGCCTATTCGCTGCAACTGTTCTTCGACTTCGCCGGCTACAGCGCCATGGCCATCGGCCTGGGCCTGATGCTGGGTTTCCACTTCCCGGAAAACTTCAACCGGCCCTATCTCGCCCGCAGCATCCAGGACTTCTGGCGGCGCTGGCACCTGTCGCTGTCCAGCTGGCTGCGCGACTACCTCTACATCTCCCTGGGCGGCAACCGCGGCGGTCGCTGGCGCACCTATCGCAACCTCTTTGTGACCATGGCCATCGCCGGTCTCTGGCACGGCGGCGACAGCTGGAACTACCTGCTCTGGGGCATGCTGCACGGCCTGGCGCTGTGCCTGGATCGCCTCTGGGACGAACTCGGCGGCCGCCCGCTGCCGCGGCTCCTGGCCCATGGCCTGACCCTGCTGTTCGTGGCCCTGGCCTGGACGCTGTTCCGCGCGCCGGACTTCGCCACGGCGCTGTCCATGTACGCCGGCCAGTTCGGCCTGCACGGCTTCGCCCTGGGCGATGCCCTGGCCGTGACCCTGAGACCGGTGCACGGCCTGGCCGCCGCCCTGGGCGTGGCCTGCGTCCTGGCCCCGCTGTGGCAGGCGCGCATCGAGGCGCGTCTGCCCGGTAGCGCCCTGCTGCGCGGTGTCGGTGCCCTTTGGCCGGTAGCCGGCTTCCTGCTCTGTTTCGCGCTGATCGCCAGCCGCGAAGCCGTGCCCTTCCTCTACTTCCAGTTCTGAGGCCGCCGCCATGAGCGCTCCCGCCCTGCCGTCCTCACCCGCACCCCAGCCGCCCAGCGCCAGCAGCGTGCGACTGGCCCCGCTCGCCGGGGTGGTCTTCGCCCTGTTCCTGGCGATCGGCCTGCTGTCCTGCGCCTGGGCGCTGCTGACCGATCGCCTCTCGCTCTGGCCGGAACAGGTGGATCGCCATGCCCTGCTCGAAGGCGAGCTCACCCACCACATCGCCAAGGAGCTGGCCAAGGCGCCGCTGCCGGAAGCGGCCGCCCGCCTGGAACGCGGCGCCAGCTGGCTGCTGCTGGGCGACAGCGGACCGCGGGTGCGCCAGGGTTGCCCCGGGTGGCTGTTTCTCGCCGAAGAACTCGAGGTCCCGCGCCACGCCGACGCCAATGCCCGGGCCCGCGCCCAGACGGTGATCGAGCTACGCCAGCAACTGGCCGCCCGGGACATCCAGCTGCTGGTCGCCGTGGTGCCGGACAAGAGTCGCATCGCCGCCGACCAGCGGTGCGGACTGCGACGCCCCGCTGCCTTCGCCAACCGGGTCGCCGACTGGACGCGGATGCTGAGTGCCGCGCGCGTGCCGGTGCTCGACCTGACCACGGCACTCACGCCCCTGGGCAGCGCCGCCTTCCTGCGCACCGATACCCACTGGAACGAGGCCGGTGCCGAGGCCGCGGCCCGCGCCCTGGCGCTGCGCATCCAGGCGCTGCCCTTCCAGGCCAGCCCGGCACGGACATTCGCTCGCACGCTGCTGGCGCCGGCACCGCGCCCCGGAGACCTGGTGCGCCTGGCCGGCCTGGACTGGCTGCCGCCACGCCTGCAAACCGCCCCCGAGGTGCTGCGCCTGACCCAGGTCGACAGCCGCGCCCCGGCCGAGGCCAGCGATGACCTGTTCGGCGATGGCGACCTGCCCAACGTCGCGGTGATCGGCACTTCCTTCTCGCGCAATTCCAATTTCCTGCCGCTCCTGGAGCAGGCCCTGGGCGCCAGCGTCGGGCGCTTCGCCAAGGACGGCGGGCATTTCGCCGGCGCGGCGCGCGACTACTTCGCCAGTCCCGCCTTCCGACAAACCCCGCCACAGTTATTGGTCTGGGAAATTCCCGAGCGCGATTTACAATCCCCCGGCCCCGAGGCGTTGCGTCTCGATCCGCGTCCTTGAGGCAACCAAGGCTTTCCCAATGGGTCTGAGGACGCAACCCCCAGCCCCAGGAAGCCTTTCGATGACGGAACTGCTAGACGGCCTGACCCAGTGGATCAACCAGCACCACCAGTGGCTGGGCGTGGCCATCTTCATCATCTCCTTTCTCGAGTGCCTGGCCCTGGCCGGGCTGGTGGTACCCGGCACGGTGATCCTGTTCGCCGTGGCCATCGCCGCCGGCAATGGCGCGCTCAACCTCTTCGATACCCTGCTGCTGGGCTTTCTCGGCGGCATCCTCGGCGACGCGGTGTCCTATTTCATCGGTCGGCGCTTCCATGAAGGCATCCGCCGCCTGCCCGGACTGCGCACCCATCCGGAATGGATCGGCTCGGCCGAGGGCTTCATCCACAGATACGGCGTGGCCAGTCTGCTGGTGGGTCGTTTCATCGGTCCGCTGCGCCCGCTGCTGCCGCTGATCGCCGGCATGCTCGACATGCCCCTGGTCAAATTCGTCAGCGTCAGCCTGGTGGCCGCCGCCGGCTGGTCCATCGCCTATCTCGGCCCGGGCTGGGTGACCGGCGCGGCCTTCCGCCTGCCGCTGCCGGAGGGCTTCTGGCAACAGGCCGGCATCGTCTTCGGTGGTGCGGCGGTGCTGCTGACGGTGGTGGCCCATGGCGCCTGGCGCGAGCGCGCCGGCACCACGCTGATCAGCGGCGCCCTCTGCCTGGCCGGGCTGCTGGCGCTGCTGTTCGGCTGGCATCACCTGCGCGCCTTCGACGAAGGCCTGATGGCGCTGGTCCAGGAGCATCGCGAAGGCTGGCTCAACCTGGTCGCCGTGGTCATCACCCGCATGGGCGATTTCCGCACCCAGCTGATCCTGGCCGCCGTGCTGATCCTGGTGCTGGCCGCCTACCGCCAGTGGCGCCCGCTGCTGTTCGCCCTGGGCACCACCCTGGGGACCGCCCTGGCCAACGGCCAGTTGAAGAATCTGCTGGCCCGCGCCCGCCCCGACGTGCTCGCCGAGCCGCTGACCACCTACAGCCTGCCCAGCGGCCACAGCTCGGCCTCCTTCGCCTTCTTCCTGACCCTGGGCATCCTCGTCGGGCGCCGCTATGGTCCGCGCGGGCGCCTCGCCTGGCTGGTGATCGCTGCCCTGCCAGCGGTACTCATCGCCCTCAGCCGCGTCTACCTGGGCGTGCACTGGCCCACCGACGTCCTCGCCGGTGCCCTGCTCGCCGGGGGCTTCTGTGGCCTGAGCCTGGCGCTGCTGCAGAAGACCGGCGGCAATCGCCTGGAGCCGATTCCGACGCGGACCTGGTGGGTGCTGCTGCCAATGGTGGTGCTGGTGCTGGCCTTCGCCGCCGGCTGGGCCCTGCCAGAGGCCATCGAGCGCTATGCGCCCCGGCTGTAAGGCCGCCGCTAGCCAAAAAATCCGCTCAGGTTCCTGCAGTTTCGCCTCTCTTGTGGTCTGAACGCCTGGAATTGCAGAGGTGGCCGGGGGAGGCTCGATAGATGGCAACGCAGATTGCCGACTGGAACGAACTGGACTTTCTCGCCGGCGGCGGCGAGATGGGTGCCCGCTTGCGCACCCACGACTGGTCGGATTCGCCCCTGGGCCCGCCGTCGCAGTGGCCGCAATCGCTGCGCTCGGCACTGAGCATCTGCCTGAACTCCAGCTTTCCCACCGCCATCTACTGGGGCCCCGACCTGCTGCTGCTCTACAACGATGCCTGGGTACCGATTCCCGCGGAACGCCACCCCTGGGCCTTCGGACGTCCCGCCCAAGAGGTCTGGCAGGACATCTGGCCGGTGGTCGGACCGCAGTTCGAGCAGGTCCTGAGCAGCGGCCAGGGCTTTTCGGTCTTCGACCAGTTGCTGCCGATGGTGCGCCAGGGCGTGGCCAGCGAGACCTACTGGAACTACAGCTTCACGGCGATTCGCGGTGAGGGCGGCGAGATCGCCGGGATCTTCAACCAGGGCCACGAGACCACCCAGCGCATCCTCGACGAGCGCCGGCGCGCCGCCGAGGCCGCGCGCCAGCGGCGGATGTTCGAGCAGGCGCCCGGCTTCGTCGCCATCGTGCGCGGGCCGGACCACGTCTTCGACTTCGTCAATGTCGCCTACAGCCGCCTGTTCGATGGCCGGCCCCGCGAAGGCCTCACGGTGCGCGAAGTCTTTCCCGAATTGCAGAGTCAGGGCTACCTCGAGTGGCTCGAACAGGTCTATCGCAGCGGACGCCGCTTTGTCGCCGAGCACCAGCCCCTGCGCCTGGAGACCGTGGGCGAGCCGGTCCGCACACTGTATCTGGATTTCATCTACGAACCCCTGACCGACGAAACCGGTCAGGTGATCGGCATCTTCTGCCAGGGGCAGGACGTCACCGAGGCCCATCTGGCCCGGGCTGCCCTGGAAGCCAGCGAACGACGCTTTCGCACCGCCCTGGAAATCGAGACGGTGGGCGCCCTCTGCTTCGATGCCGAAGGGCGGCTGATCGATGCCAATGACGCCTTCCTGCGCATGAGCGGCCATGACCGCGCGGACCTGGCTGCCGGGCGCATCGCCTGGCCGGCACCGAGACTGCCACGCGCCGACGCCCAGGCGCCGCCCGAGGAGCGTTGCTATCGACGCCGCGACGACTCGACCGGCTGGGCTCTCGTGGCCGCCAAGCGCCTGCCTGATGGCAGCGCCTTCGAATTCCTGGTCGACATCAGCGACCGCAAGCAGGCCGAAGCCGAGTTGCGCGAGGAAACCCGCACCCTGGAAGCCCTCAAGCGCATCGACACGGAACTGGCCAGCGAGCTGGATCTGGCGCATCTGGTGCAGACCGTGACCGATGCCGGGGTGGAATTGACGGGCGCCCGCTTCGGCGCCTATTTCAGTCATCAGGCCGCCGAGGACGGCGGCTCCCTGCGTCTCTTCACCCTATCCGGTGCCGAGCGCGTCGATTTCGAGTGCCTTGGCGAGCCCGGCGCCACGGCCATGTTCGCCCCCACCCTGGAGAACGCGGGCGTGGTGCGAGCCGACGATGTGGCTACCGATCCGCGCTATGGCCAGTCCGCACTGCACCAGGGCCTGCCGCCTGGACGTCCGCCGGTGCGCAGCTATCTGGCCGTCGCCGTGGTGGCCCGTGACGGGACGGTGCTGGGTGGACTCTTCTTCGGCCATGCCGAACCAGGGCGTTTCAGCCTTCGCCATGAACGGCTGATGGCGGCCCTGGCCGCTCGCGCGGCCATCGCCATCGAGCAGGCCCAGTTGTTCCAGGCGGTGCGTACCGCCAACGAGACCCTCGAACAGCGCGTCATCGAGCGCACCGCCGAGCTGACCCAGGCGCAGCAGGCGCTGCATCAGGCGCAGAAGATGGAAGCCATCGGCCAGTTGACCGGTGGCATCGCCCATGACTTCAACAACCTGCTGGCCGGCATCATCGGCAGCCTGGAACTGATCGAGCGCCGTCTGCAGCAGCAGCGTACCGACCAGCTCGACCGGCTGCTCGGTGGCGCCCAGGCCTATGCCGCACGCGCCGCCTCCCTGACCCAGCGGCTGCTGGCCTTTTCCCGGCGGCAGACCCTGGAACCCAAGCCCACCGACGTCAACGAGCTGATGCTGGCCATGGAGGAATTGATCCGCCGCAGCGTCGGCCCGGCGATCGACGTCCAGGCCGAGCCGGCGGAACCGCTGTGGTCCACGGTGATCGATGCGGTGCAACTGGAAAGCGCCCTGCTCAACCTGGCGATCAATGCCCGGGATGCCATGCCCCACGGAGGACAGCTGCGGTTGTCCACGGCCAATCTGCCCGAGGACGCGCCTGAGCGACCGGACGATCTGCCTGCCGGAGACTATGTGCGGGTCAAGGTAAGCGACACCGGTAGCGGCATCGCGCCGGAAATCCTAGAACGGATCTTCGATCCCTTCTTTACCACCAAGCCGCCGGGTCAAGGCACCGGATTGGGCCTGTCCATGGTGCACGGCTTCGTGCACCAGTCGGGTGGCCAGATCCAGGTCGATACCACGCCTGGCGTGGGGACCTGCATCTCGCTCTATCTGCCGCGAGCGCCGGAGGACGACGCCCGCACGTCCTGAGCGACGCCTGGCGGCGCCGCTCAGCCGATGCTAGAGGCCGGCACCATGGGGCGTGGTGCCGCCCTTCATCTGCGATTGCAGGTAGTTCTGCAGGCCGATCTTGTCGATCAGGCCCAGCTGCTGCTCCAGCCAGTAGGCGTGGTCTTCCTCGGTGTCTTCCAGCTGGACCACCAGGATCTCGCGGGTGACGAAGTCCTTGTGCTGGTTGCACAGGGCCACGCCCTGGGCCAAGGCTTCCCGTACCTCGTATTCCAGCGCCAGGTCCGCGCGCAGCATCTCCGGCACGGTCTGGCCGACGGTGATGGCATTGGGACGCATGTCCGGCGTGCCTTCGAGGAACAGGATGCGGCGCAGCAGCGCATCGGCGTGCTGGGTTTCCTCTTCCATCTCGTGGCCGATCCGCTCGTACAGGCGCATCAGGCCCCAGTCCTCGTACATCCGCGAATGGATGAAGTACTGGTCGCGCGCCGCCAGCTCGCCGCGCAGCAGCTGGTTGAGGTAATTGATGACGTCCGGATGGCCTTGCATGAAAAGAGTCCTGTGCTGTTCAGTGCCCAGTTTAGCGCGCTGGCGCCCAGAGGACGCCGTTCATCGCCCGACCACTGGGGCCGTTCGTCTCATCGCAGCGCTAATCGTTCTGCTTCACGATCAGCTTAGCCACGGCGGTGGCGGCTCTTCGCGCACACTGGGCTCATCCTGTTCGCGACGCGCCGCCTGCCGTCGTTCCTCGTCACGCCGCGCCGCCTCGATCTCGCGCATCACCGCATGGACATCGGCCTGGTCTTCGCGCTCGGCGAACTCGCCGGTCAGGCGGGTATTGGCGAACAACTCGCCCTTCTCGAACAGCGCCCACATCTCCGGCGCATAGCGGGTCGTGCGCAACTCAGGCGCGAAGCGGCCAAAGTAGAGCGCCATGTTCTCCACATCCCGCGCCAGCAGGCGGAAGGCGTGGTTGTTGCCGGCCGCGTCCACCGCCTGGGGCAGGTCGATGATGACCGGGCCGTCCTCGGCCAGCAGCACGTTGAATTCGGAAAGGTCGCCGTGGACCAGTCCGGCGCAGAGCATGCGCACGATCTGGCCGATCATCAGCTCGTGATAGCGCAGCGCTTCCTCGGCGGTGAGGGTCACGTCGTTGAGCCGCGGTGCGGCCTCCCCATTGCCGTCGGTGACCAGGTCCATCAGCAGCACGCCGTCGAGGAAGTCGTGGGGCTTGGGTACCCGTACCCCGGCGTCGGCCAGGCGATAGAGCGCCGTCACCTCGGCGTTCTGCCAGTTGTCCTCGCGCTCGCGCCGACCGAACTTGGAGCCCTTGGCCATGGCGCGGTTTTCTCGGCTGCCACGCACCTTGCGCCCCTCCTGGTACTCGGCGGCCTGGCGGAAGCTGCGCTTGTCGGCCTCCTTGTAGACCTTGGCGCAGCGCACCTGGCTGCCGCAGCGCACCACGTAGACCGCCGCCTCCTTGCCACTCATCAGGGGCCGTATCACCTCATCGACCAAGCCGTCCTCGATCAACGGCTCGATGCGTTTGGGAGTTTTCATCGCCGGTTCCAGCTCCTTCTTGTCGGTCGTCACAGGGGGACGTATGAGGCAAGTTTCAAGCCAGACGCCGAGAAAGGGAAGTCGGCGTCGCCCCTGAGCGTGCGACTCATCGAAGCGGACAAGATTCCTCGGCCGTGACCGACTGCGTGTTCAACCCCCGAAGAAGGCCAGGAAACGCCGCCACTCGGCCTGGGCCACGGCCAGTTCCACCGGGGCGAAGCGAGCCTCGTGATGGGCCGGGCACTGGGCCAGGCGCGCCAGGTCCAGTGGATGGATGAAGCCCAGCAGCGGATAGCCACCCATGGTCTGGCGATCGACCATGAGCACGATAGGCTGGCCGTCGGGCGGTACCTGGATGGCACCGGTCACCACCCCCAGCGACCACTGGCGGCGGGGCGGCGCCAGGGGTACGTCGCCAGCCAGGCGGATACCCATGCGATCGGATTGCGGACTGATCCGCCAGGGTTGCGTGAACAGCGCCCGCTGCTGCGCCGGTCCGAAGGCCTCGGCGTCGCCGCCAAGGATCACCCTCAGCGTCGGCACCTGGCGATAGTCCGGCACGAAGCGCGCAGCCGGACCGCAGCCGTGGCTATGCAGCTCGCTCACCGCCGCACAGGTCAGCCGCTGACCGGCCGCGAGCGGCGCGCCCCTGCCCTCCAGCCCGCCCAGGCCTTCGCGGCGATTGCTGGCCACGCTGCCCAGGGTCGCCGGCGCCTGGAAACCGCCACCGGCGGCGGCCAGGTAGGCGCGCTGCCCGGCTTGGGCGAAGCCCAGGCGCAAGCGCGCGCCAGCCTGTACCGGAAAGCACGACCAGGCCGGCAGCGGCTCGCCATCCAGCCGCGCGTCCAGCGGCGCACCGGTCAGCGCCAGCCAGGTGTCGGTCTCGCTTTCGAATTCGGCACCGCCCAGGGCGATCTCCAGCAGCGGCGCTGCCATCGGATTGCCCACCAGGCGATTGGCCCAGCGCGCGGCATGGCCGTCCATGGGTCCCGAGGGGGCCACGCCCAGGTGTTGCCAGCCCTGGCGCCCCAGGTCCTGCAACAGGGTCAGGGGACCGGACTTGATGACCTTGAGACCGCTCATGGCTGACCTCCCTGGGCGCGAAAGGCGGCTTCGTCCACCGGGACGAAGCGCACCCGATCCCCGGGCGCCAGCAGGCACGGCGGTTCGGCCTGGGCATCGAAGACCGTCCACAGGCAGCGGCCGATGAGATTCCAGCCGCCCGGCGAGGCCTGCGGATAGACCGCTGTCTGGCGCTCGGCGATGGCCAGACTGCCGGCGGGCACGCTGGTACGCGGCGTGCTGCGCCGGGGCAGCGCCAGGCGCTCGTCCAGCTCGCCGAGAAAGGCGAAGCCCGGCATGAAGCCGATGGCGCCCACCTGATAGTCACGCCCACTGTGGAGGCCAATGACCTCGGCCGCGCTCAGGCCACAGCGCTCGGCCACCTCGGCCAGATCGGGTCCGGCATAGAGCGTCGGCACCTGGTGCAGACGCCCGCCCTCGCCCGCCTGCGCGGCGCCCGGCCAGTCGGCCAGCAGGGGGGCGAGGCCGGCCTGCAGCTCGACCAGGGTCAGTTGCAGGGGATCGTAGTGCACCAGCAGGCTGGTCCAGCCCGCCACCAGATCGGTCACCGCCAGGCCGAAGCGCTGGCGAATCCGTTCGCCCAGGCGGGCGATACGCGGGGGCAGCTCGGCGTCGGGATGCTCGGCCAGCTCGAGCAGCAGCGCCGCGACGCCAAAGGGTTTGCCGACGATCATAGGGCATCCAGTGCGGCGCGCAGCCGACGCAGCACTGCCAGGGATTCGGCATTGTCGCCATGCACGCAGAGGCTGTCGGCCTGCAGCCGCATGGGCTGGCCATCGAAGCCGGGAAAGTCCTCACCCCGGGCGATGGCGACGGCCTGGGCCAGGATGCGCTCGGGGTCATGGTGAACGGCGCCAACCTGGCCACGCGGCGCCAGGGAACCGTCGGCCAGATAGGCGCGATCGGCGAAGGCTTCCAGCAGCAACGGCACCCCGGCGGCTTCGGCCAGTCGGCGCTCGCGGTCATTGTCGGCCTTGGCCAGCACCATCAGCGGCAGCCCCTGGCGATAGCGGGCGCAGGCAGCGAGCGCGGCGGTGAGCAGGGCATCATCCTTGACCAGGGCGTTGTAGAGGGCGCCATGGGGCTTCACGTACTCGACGCGCACGCCTGCGGCGCGACAGAAGGCGTCCAGGGCGCCGATCTGGTAGAGGATCATGGCTTCCACCTCGGCCGGGGTGCAGGCCATGGGCCGCCGACCGAAACCCACCAGATCGGGATAGGCCGGATGGGCGCCGATCTGCACGTCATTGGCCACCGCCAGGGTCACGGCGCGCTGCATGGTCAGGGGATCGGCGGCGTGGAAGCCGCAGGCCAGGTTGGCCTGGTCGACCAGGGGAATGGCATGGGCGTCGTCGCCCATGGACCAGGCACCGTAGCTTTCACCGGAATCGCAATTGAGGAGCAGGCGAGCGGACATGACAGGATCCTCTGAGGAAGTAGCTGGAGTGTCGGAAAGCCGGGGCGCCGCTGTCCAACAAAAGATTCCGGGCGCTGGCGATAAGAAGCCGTTGAAACACCCGGGCTAGACCAGCACCGGCAAGGCGCGCTCCGGGCCCAGCCGCGTACACCAGTCGGCTACCACCGTCTGGCTCAGGGCCACCACCGCCTCGCTCAGCGCCAGGCCAGCGCCGCCATGCCAGCTGGCCTGGACATCGAAGGGCGGCGGCCCGGCCAGTGGCAAGGGCATCAGGCTGCCACGGGCCAATTCCTCGATCACCAGGGCCGGCGGCAGGGCGCCGATGCCGAAGCCCTCGCCCATCAGCTTGATGATGGCCGCCACCGAGTTGATGCAGCAGACCCGTGGTTCGGCGATGCCCTCGCGCTGCAAGAGGCCGAGGATGTCCTGGTGCGGTCGCGAATGGCGGGAAAAGGTGATCAGGCGCTCGCCAGCCAGTTCGGCCAGATTGGCGTAGGGTCGCGCCAGATGACTGTCACTGGCCACCAGCCAGCGCACCGGATAGCTGGCGAGGTGCAGATTGCGGATGCCCTCGGCGCGCAGCAGATCGGTCTGGAAGATCAGGTCGAGCTGCCCGCGCGCCAGTTGCTCGGCCAGATTCAGCGCCGTGTCCGCGGTCAGTTCCAGCTCGATGGCCGGATAGGTCTGGGTGACGGCGGCGATCAGCTGATCCAGCCAGCTGTGGATCACCGTATCCATCACGCCGATGCGCAGGCGGCCCTCCAGGGTCTGGCCATGGCCCAGGGCCTCGTGCAGCTCGCGCTGGGTGGCCAGCATCCGCTCGGCGTAGCCCAGTACCCGATGACCCTCGGCGGTCAGGCTCACGCCGCGGGAATCGCGCAGGAACAGCTGCACGCCCAGTTCGCTCTCCAGCACGGCGATGCGACTGGAGATGGCAGCCTGGGTGGTGGACAGCTTTTCCGCCGTCAGACGGAAACTGCCCAGCCGGGCGACCCAGACGAAGGTATCGAGAAAGCGCAGATTCATGGGGACCTCGACAAGGCTATCCCGCCACTTTACCCCCACCAGCGGCCTTGTCTGCCCCGCTTTTCCCTATCGGCGGCGAACAGTTTTATTTGCTGGACGCCACCTCCACCGGCGGCGAAAGATGCCAGCCGGCGTTATGCCACATGACGCCTGACAACAATAACGAGCCGTGCCTGGGGCACTGCCTGGATCAGCCGAAGCCGTCCGCGGCTTCCTACCGTCCGCCGCACCGTCTGCCCGGAGCGCGGTGGACCCGCTGGAGACATCCACCCATGCAAACCACCGTCAACCTCTGGCCGCTGCTGGGCGTGCTGGTCATCGTGGTCGGCTTCCTGCTGAGATTCAATCCGCTGCTGGTGGTGGCCCTGGCCGCCGTGGCCACCGGGATCGCCGCCCAGTTCAGCCCCGAGGCGCTGCTCGCCGCCATCGGCACCGGCTTCATCAAGGCGCGCGCCCTGCCGCTGATCATCCTGCTGCCACTGGCGGTGATCGGCCTGCTCGAACGCCACGGCCTGCGCCTGCATGCGCAGAACTGGATCGCGCGCTTTCGCAACGCCACCGTCGGCCGCCTGCTGATCTTCTATCTCTTCGTCCGCGAGACCACCGCCGCCCTGGGGCTGACCAGCCTCGGCGGCCATCCGCAGATGGTGCGGCCGCTGCTGGCGCCCATGGCCGAAGGCACCGCCGAAAAGATCCACGGCCGCCTGCCCGAGGCCCTGCGCCAGCGGCTGCTGGCCTTTTGCGCCGCTACCGACAACATCGGGCTGTTCTTTGGCGAGGACATCTTTGTCGCCTTTGGCGCCATCGCCCTGATGCACACCTTTCTGCTCGGCGCCGGACTCGATGTCGAACCCCTGCACATTGCCCTCTGGGGCATTCCCACGGCGCTCTGCGCCTTTTTCATCCATGCCCTGCGCCTGCACCGCTTCGATCGCCAGCTCTACCGCGAGCTGACCGCGCGCAAGGAGGTGCAGCCATGATCCTGTCGATCCAGTATCTGTTCTGGCTGGCCGGCGCCATCCTGGCGCTGACCGCGGTCATGACCCTGGCCGATCGTCAGCATCCCAAGCGCTGGACCAGCGGCCTGTTCTGGAGCCTGTTCAGCCTGGTCTTCCTGATCGGCGATCGCCTGCCGCCGGCCTGGGTGGGCGCCGGGGTGCTGCTGATGGCGGTGCTGGCCGGCTGCGGCGCGGTGGGCAGTGGTCACCACGTGACGCGCCCGGAACGCGAGACCCCGTGCCAGCGCCGGCCGCCTGGGCAATCGCCTGTTCATTCCGGCCCTGGCGATTCCCGTGGTGACGGTGATCGGCAGCGTGCTGCTCAAGGACGTGCAGATCGCCGGCCTGCCACTGCTCGATCCCAAGAACGTCACCTTCGTCTCCCTCGGCCTGGGCGCCCTGGTGGCCCTGGCGCTGGCCTGCTGGCTGACCCGTGACACCCCGATCCAGGCGATGCGCGAGTCGCGCCGCCTGACCGATGCCCTGGGCTGGTCGCTGGTGCTGCCCCAGGCCCTGGCCATGCTCGGCCTGGTCTTCACCGATGCCGGCGTCGGCAAGGCGGTGGCGCACCTGGCCACCGCCTACGTGGCCCTCGACCTGCGCCTGGTGGCGGTGGTGGTCTATGTGGTGGGCATGGCCGCCTTCACCGTCATCATGGGCAACGGCTTCGCCGCCTTCCCGGTGATGACCGGCGGCATCGGCGTGCCGGTGCTGGTGGGTGTCTACCATGCCGATCCGGCGGTGATGGCCGCCATCGGCATGTTCTCCGGCTACTGCGGCACCCTGATGACGCCCATGGCGGCCAACTTCAACATCGTCCCGGCGGCCCTGCTGGAACTGGACGACAAAAACGCCGTGATCAAGGCCCAGGTCCCCACCGCCCTGGCGGTGCTGGCCTGCAACGTGGTGCTGCTCTATCTGCTGATGTGAGGTCCCATGACCCTGTTGCTCACCGGTTTCGCCCCCTTTGGCGGCGAGGCCCTCAACCCCTCCTGGGAAGCCGTGCGCCGCCTGGATGGCGAATGTCTCGGCGATCTACCGGTGGTCGCGGCGCAGCTGCCGACCGCATTCGGCGCGGCGCTCCGGGTCCTGGATGAGCTGCTCGACCGCCATCGCCCGACCCTGGTGGTGGCGGTCGGCCAGGCCGGCGGGCGAGCCGAGCTGTCGCTGGAACGCATCGCCATCAATGTCGACGATGCCCGCATTCCCGACAATGCCGGGCGCCAGCCGATCGACGAGCCGGTGGTGGCCGGCGGCCCCGCGGCCTACTTCAGCACCCTGCCGATCAAGGCCATGACCCGGGTCCTGCGCGACGCCGGCATCCCCGCAGCGGTGTCCCAGACCGCCGGCACCTTCGTCTGCAACCACGTCTTCTACGGCCTGCAGCATCGCCTGCAGGGCAGCGGGGTACGCGGTGGCTTCATCCACATCCCCTACCTGCCGGCCCAGGCCGCACACCAGCCCGGGGCGCCGTCCATGGCCCTGGAGACCCTGGTCGCCGGCCTGCGCCTGGCGCTCACCTGCGCGGCGACCACCCAGGCGGACCTGCGCGAAGGTGGCGGGCAACTGGACTGACACCCGCAGGCGCGGCGGCGGAGGACCACCCGGTCCGGCTGGCCTACAATGCGCCCTCCGCCGCCGCTGCGATTAGCCCATGTCCACCCTGCTTGCCGACTGGCGTCATCCCCTGCTGCACCGTCGCGTCTGGGCCCTGGCCGCGCCGATGATCCTGTCCAATCTCAGCGTGCCGCTGGTGACCCTGGTCGACAGCGCCATCGCCGGCCATCTGCCCGAAGCCCGCCAGCTCGCCGCGGTGGCCATGGGCGGCGCCTTCTACACCGCCCTGCTCGGCATCCTCGGCTTCCTGCGCATGGGCACCACCGGTTTCGCCGCCCAGGCCAGCGGGCGGCGCGATGGCGCCGCCCTGCGCCAGATTCTCCTGCAGGCCGGCCTTCTCGGGCTGGGCCTGTCGCTGCTCCTGCTGCTGGCCGCCAGCCTGGCGCTGGAACCGCTGTTCGGCTGGCTCGGCCTGGATCCCGCCTTCGCCGACCTGGCCGCGCGCTTCCTGCACCTGCGCCTGCTCGGCCTGCCTGCCGCGCTGCTCAGCTACGCGGTGATCGGCTGGCTGCTCGGCACCCAGGATGCGCGCACGCCGCTGGTGCTGCTGCTCACCACCAATGCCCTGAATCTGCTGCTGGTGACCGGCTTCGTGCTCGGCCTCGGCGCCGGGGTACAGGGCATCGCGCTGGCTTCGGTCCTGGCGGAATGGAGCGGCATGCTGCTCGGCCTCTGGCTGGTGCTGCGCCGTCTGCGGCTGTGGCCCGGCCGGATCGACCGCCTGGCGCTGCGTCGCCTCGCCAGCTGGCGGCCGCTGCTGGCGGTCAATCGCGACATCTTCATCCGCTCCCTGGCGCTGCAGGCGGTATTCCTGCTGTTCGCCGCCCAGGGCGCCCAGCTGGGCGAGACCACGGTGGCGGTCAACGCCCTGCTGCTCAATGGCCTGCTGGTCACCGCCTTCGCCCTCGACGGCCTCGCCCATGCGGTGGAGGCCCTGGCCGGTCATGCCCTCGGCGCCCGCGAAGGCGCCACCCTGCGCCGGGTGCTGGTGATCGCCGGCGGCTGGTCGCTGCTGGCCAGCCTCGGCTTCGCCCTGGCCTTCGCCCTCGGCGGCGATCTGTTCGTCGCCCTGCAGAGCGACATCGCCGAGGTGCGCCAGGCGGCCCACGCCTACCTGCCCTATCTGGCCGTGCTGCCGCTGATCGCCATGGTCAGCTACCTGCTGGACGGCCTCTTCATCGGCGCCACCCGCGCCCGGGAGATGCGCAACTCGATGCTGCTGGCCCTGCTACTGGCGCTGCCGCTCGGCGGCCTGCTGCGCGGCCTCGGCAATCACGGCCTGTGGCTGGCCTTTCTCGCTTTCATGGCGCTGCGTGGCCTGATCTCCGCGCTGC
Organism: Pseudomonas sp. SORGH_AS_0199; assembly: GCF_031453735.1. NCBI lineage: Bacteria > Pseudomonadati > Pseudomonadota > Gammaproteobacteria > Pseudomonadales > Pseudomonadaceae > Pseudomonas > Pseudomonas sp. SORGH_AS_0199. The sequence continues at coordinate 1,729,292 of NZ_JAVJAE010000001.1, read as the reverse complement.
TCGCCTGGCGCCTGGCCCGCCGCGAAGGCTGGCTCAGCGACGACGGCGGCGGCGGCTGATCCTGCGGAACCGCCGGGGCGGCGCTCCCCTCAAAGTCGGACATCCCCTGCCGAGAGCGCTGCCATGAGCGAAGACACCCGCGATCAGGAACCCCTGGACACCCCCGCCGACGGCGACGACGTCCCCGAGCACCAGAAGCCGGAAAATCTGGAAAAGCTCAAGGACTACGGCAAGGATCAGATTCCGCCCGGCATCGCCTGACGCCAACCCTGAACCCCTCGACAAAAGCCGTCGACAGCGGTGGCAAAGCCCCGGCGGAGCTCTTAGCATCCGTCGGGTTGAGTGGGCCTGCGGGCCTTCGTGAAGGGAATCCAGATCACCATGACCGTCAGGTCCTACCTGTCGCCTCTCCTTGCGCCCCTGTTGGCGCTGCTGGTGCTCGTCCCCGCGCCGGCCAGGGCCGTGGACGGCTACGCCGGCATTGCCTTCGGCACTGACCAGAAGGCCTTTCTGGCGAAAAAGCTCTGCACCTTCCAGCCGCGCAAGATCGATGTGGTCGGCGTCGAGTATTTCGAATGCACTGACCTCGGCTTCGCCGGTGAAAAGGTCGAGGCCGGCGCCTTCTTCATCGATGGCCGCTTCCTGCGCCTGTCCATCGTCACGCCCCTGGCGCAGTCCTTCCTGATTGCCGAAGGCCTCACCCAGAAGTACGGCAAACCCTCCTCCCAGTCGTCGGCCGCCGCCTTCGAGCGTCTGAACCAGGACGACGACGCCCAGGCCTATCTGGCCTTCGATCACGACACCGTCGTCTACAAGTTCAGCGCCCAGGCGGCGCGCAAGAAGCAGGTCCTGCTGATCTATACCTCGCCGCGCTACGAGCCCCTGCTCAAGGAGAAGCAGCTGCAGTTCGTCAAAGATTCCCTTTAAACATCCGGTTACAGCTCGTCGGACAATTGCCCCTCGGGCGGCCAAAGTGTCGTCCCGGTCACGCATCGCCGGAAACAGGCCATGAACAATGGCAGATAGCCACGGTCAGAACGCGGGCAAGGAGCCCCTTCCTGTAACCGGCTACTTACGGACGTCGTTCCTTCGGGAGTCCTACCATGACCGAACCTGTCGCCACGCGCGCCCTGGCGCCGCAGCGTCCCTGCTTTCGTTTGCCCCAGTGCTTTGGCCTCAGCTGCACAGGTTCTCTTTTGAAAAGGATCATTCAATGAACACTCGCAATCTCTGGGTCGACTATGCGAAAGCCATAGGCATCGTGCTGGTCGTCTATGGCCATGTCGTCCGCGGCCTGCTCAACGCCGGCATCCTGCAGGACGCCGAATTCCACGGCCTGGTGGACAGCGTCATCTACAGCTTCCACATGCCGCTGTTCTTCTTCCTGTCCGGCCTGTTCTTCTACAACTCCTTCGTCAAGCGCGGCACCGGCGGCCTGCTGGTGAACAAGATCGACACCATCGTCTATCCCTTCCTGGTGTGGTCGCTGCTGCAGGGTTCGGTGGAGGCGCTGATGTCGCGCTACACCAACGGCGGCGTGAGCTTCAGCGAAGTCCTGACGGTCTGGGAGCCACGCCAGCAGTTCTGGTTCCTCTATGCGCTGTTCCTGGTGTTCTGCCTGGCCATGCTCGCCTATCGCTGGGCCAAGCCGCTGGCCTTCTTCGCCGTGTTCGCCTTTGGCGCCCTGGTCTATCTGTTCCAGAACGCCGGCCCGGAAGACTTCTTCTTCACCTTCACCGCGCAGAACTTCGTGTTCTTCGCCTTCGGTGTCTGGTTCAACAACTTCAAGCAGGCCATCGAGGAGCAGGCCGGCCGCGTGATGCTGGGTTCGGGTCTGCTGTTCGTGGTGCTCGAATACTGGTTCCACGGCCTGCTGGGCCTGGTCTACACCGATCGCGGCCTGGCCACCCTGGTGCTGGCGCTGAACGGCATCGTCTTCGTCAGCGCCACCTGCATGGTGCTGGCGCAGCGGCCGCTGCAATGGGTACTCACCCTGGGCGCGCTGTCCATGCCGATCTACGTGATGCACGTACTGAGCGGCAGCGGCGCCCGCATCATCCTGAGCAAGGGCCTGCATATCAACGACGGCCTGCTGCATATCGTCGCCGGCTGCGCCTTCGGCATCCTGGTGCCGGTGGCCATCGCCAAGCTGCTGGAAGCGCGCGGCATCAACGGTCTGTTCGAGGCGCCGGCGTGGATCTCCGCCCGGCGGTGGCTTCGGCCCAAAGCAGAAACCCCCCGCCCCGCCGTCTGAGTGATGGCACCGGCCAGGGCGCCCGGCGCGCCCGGCCGGAGCGACAGCCCTCTCGAACCACCGCGCGAGCGCCAACAAAAAACCCGCTACCAGTTGCCTGGTAGCGGGTTTTTTGTGCCTGAAGCCCTGGCGACTTCAGCCGCTGGCGCGGATCACTGGCTGGCCAGCACCTGGCCGTTCTTCACTTCCAGCTGCTTGCCCGGCTCGTGGTCCATGCGGACCTGGCCGATCTTGCCATCCAGCAGGTACTTAACGTCATAGCCGACCACCTGGTCCTTGCTATCATTGACCGTGCTGCAGCGGGTCTGGCTGGTGGTGTAGGTGTCGCGGTTCTGCATGTATTCCTGACCCTTGTTGCCGGCGTAACCACCGCCAACGGCACCGGCGATGGTCGCCAGGGTCTTGCCGCTGCCGTTGCCGACCTGGTTGCCCAGCAGACCGCCGACGACCGCGCCTACGGCGGTCCCGGCGATCTGGTGCTGGTCCTGAACCGGCCGACGGTGAGTTACCGCGACCTCCTTGCAGACCTCGCGGCGGGGTCTTGACCGTTTCCTTGACCGGCTGGACGGCGACGACCTCGGCGTACTGAGGCCCGCGGTCGACGAAACTGTACGCCACGGCGCCACCTGCGGTGGCGACGATGGCTCCCAGAACCGTACCTACGAGCATCGACTTGTTCACTACAACCTCCTGACTACTCTGTCATAGCGGGCACCTGGCCCTTTGCCATGCCTGGGACATCAGGGACGCTCGTCGAGTTCCTTGGCTTGCGGCGGGATCAGGTCTTCGCTCTTCAGGTCCAGCCAGATCAGCACCACGTTGGCGATATAGATCGACGAGTAGGTACCGGCCAGCACGCCGATGAACAGCGCCAGCGAGAAGCCGAACAGGTTGTCGCCGCCAAAGAACAGCAGCGCCGCCACGGCCAGCAGGGTCGAGATCGAGGTCGCCAGGGTACGCAGCAGGGTCTGGGTGGTCGAGACGTTGATGTTCTCGATCAGACTGGCCTTGCGCAGCACCCGGAAGTTTTCCCGCACCCGGTCGAACACCACGATGGTGTCATTGAGCGAGTAGCCGATGATGGCCAGGACCGCTGCCAGCACCGTCAGGTCGAAGGTGATCTGGAAGAACGACAACAGACCCAGGGTCACCACCACGTCGTGCACTAGCGAAATGATGGCGCCCACGGCGAACTTCCACTGGAAGCGGAAGGCCACGTAGAGCAGCACCCCGCCCAGGGCCAGCAGCATGCCCAGGCCGCCCTGGTCACGTAGCTCCGCGCCCACCTGCGGACCGACGAACTCGGTGCGGGTCAGGGAAAAGCGCTCGGTGCTCGCCTTCTGCAGCGCGCCGGTCACCTGCTGACCCAGCTGCGGGTTGTCACCCGGCATCCGTACCAGCACATCGGTGGTGGCGCCGAAACTCTGCACCACGGCTTCTCCGAAGCCGGCGCCCTGCAATTCCTGACGGATCTTGCCAAGGTCGGCGGGCTGCTCGTAGCGCAGCTCGATCAGGGTACCGCCGGTGAAATCCAGGCCGAAGTTCAGTCCCTTGTAGAACCAGCTGAACAACGCCAGAACGGTCAGGAGGGCGGTGATGGCGAACGCGATATTGCGTACGCCCATGAAATTGATGGTCTTTTTCATCGCCGCGTCCTCAAATCCACAGCTTCTTGACGTTCCGGCCGCCATAAATCAGGTTGACCATGGCACGGGTCACGAAGATGGCGGTGAACAGGGAGGTGAAGATACCCAGCGACATGGTCACGGCGAAGCCCTTGACCGGCCCGGTGCCCATGGCGAACAGGATGGCGCCCACCAGCAGGGTCGTCAGGTTGGAGTCCAGAATCGCCGTGAAGGCGCGACTGAAGCCCTCATGGATGGCGCGCTGGATCGGCATGCCGTTGGCGATCTCTTCGCGGATCCGCGAGAAGATCAGCACGTTGGCGTCCACCGCCTGGCCCATGGTCAGGACGATACCGGCGATACCCGGCAGGGTCAGGGTGGCATGCAGGATGGACATCAAGGCCATCAGCAAGACCATGTTGAAGCCCAGGGCGATGGTCGCCAGCAGCCCGAAGAAGCGGTAGATGGCAATCAGGAACAGCGAGACGAAGACCATGCCCCACAGCGAGGCGTCGATGCCCTTCTCGATGTTGTCGGCGCCCAGGCTCGGGCCGAGGGTGCGTTCTTCGGCGAAGTACATGGGTGCGGCCAGGCCACCGGCACGCAGCAGCAGCGCCAGTTCCGAGGCCTCGCCCGAACCGTTCAGGCCGGTGATGCGGAAGCTGTTGCCCAGGGCCGACTGGATGGTCGCCAGGCTGATGATGCGCCGCTCTTCCTCGAAGCCGGGCACCGCCACTTCCTTCTGCACGCCATCCACGGTCTGGGTGGTGTAGCGGGTGACCGGACGCTGCTCGATGAACACCACCGCCATGCTGCGGCCGACGTTGCTGCGGGTAGCGCGGTTGATCAGATCGCCGCCATGGCCATCCAGACGGATGTTGACCTGGGGCCGGCCGTTTTCGTCGAAGCTGGCCGAGGCGTCGGTGACCTGGTCACCGGTGATGATGACGTTACGCTCCAGCGGCACCGCCGGGCGACCGGGCTCGCGGAATTCGAAGCTCTCGGTGGAGGCCCGCGGGGTGTCCGCGGTGGCGGCCAGGCGGAATTCCAGGTTGGCGGTCTTGCCGAGGATGCGCTTGGCTTCGGCGGTGTCCTGCACGCCCGGCAGCTCGACCACGATGCGGTCGGCGCCCTGACGCTGCACCAGCGGCTCGGCCACGCCCAGTTCGTTGACCCGGTTGCGCACCGTGGTCAGGTTCTGGGTGACGGCATAGTTGCGGATCTCGCGCAACTTGGCCTCGGTCAGCTGCAGACGCAGCACCTGCAGGTCGCCCCGGGTATCGGTGGTGAGCTCGAAATCAGTGTAGTTCTTGCGGATCAGGCTCTGCGCCTGCTGCAGGTCGGCGGCGTCGGTGAAGCCGAGCTGCAGGGCACCGTTCTGGTCGGGCATGCTGCGATAGCGCACCTTCTCGCGACGCAGCAGGGTCTTGACCTCGTTGTCATAGACCTTCAGGCGCGCATCCACGGCCTTGTCCATGTCAACCGCCAGCAGGAAGTGCACACCGCCGGACAGGTCCAGGCCGAGCTTCATCGGGCTGGCGCCCAGCTTGCGCAGCCACTGCGGCGTGGTAGGAGCCAGGTTCAGGGCAACCACGAAGTCGTCGCCGAGGGTACGCCGGACCACTTCCTGGGCCGGCAGCTGATCATCGGCGCGGGTCAGGCGGATCAGCACCCGGCTGCCATTGGCGTTGAGATCACTGGACTTCACGGCGAGCTTCGCCTGCGCCAGGGCCGCGTCTACACGCTGGACCTCGGCGGGGGTCACCGCGCGTTCGGTGCTGGAAGCGCTGATCTGCAGGGCCGGATCGTCGGGGTACAGATTAGGAACCGAATAGATGGCGCCCACGACCAGTACGGCCAGGATCAGCAGGTACTTCCAGAGGGGATATTTGTTGAGCATGACACCGCCCGAGATAAAGGCGGGGCGCCTTGCGCGCCCCGGTGTTAGCTAGATTGAGGAAGGCTCAGAGCGCCTTCAGGGTGCCTTTCGGCAGGGTCGCGGCAATGGCGCCCTTCTGGAATTTCAGTTCGACGTTGTCGGACACTTCCAGCACCACGAACTCGTCGGTGACCTTGTTGATGCGGCCGGCGATACCACCGGTGGTCACCACTTCGTCACCCTTCTGCAGGCCGCCGATCAGGTTCTTGTGATCCTTGGTGCGCTTGGCCTGGGGACGCCAGATCAGGAAATAGAAGATCACCACGAAGCCGATCAGGAAGATGAACTGAATGTATTCACCTCCCGGTGCAGCGTTGGCGGCCGGCGCGGCAGCTTCCTGGGCCTGGGCCGTGGAAATCAGAAAACTCATTGCACTACTCCTTGCAGAGTTGGATGACGGAAAAAGAAGAGATGCCGGGGGTCGCTCGCAGCCGTTCCGACCGCCTCGGGACCCCGCTCACGCACCCGGCGAAGGACGCGCGAGCGCCGTTTCGCCTGGACGATCGGACAGGGGCTTTCAGCGGTCGAGCGGCGGCGTAGGCAGGCCGCGCCGTGCATAGAAGGCGTCCACAAAGTCGGCCAATTTACCCTCTTGGATAGCCTGGCGCAAACCGGCCATCACGCGCTGGTAATACCGCAGGTTGTGGATCGTATTCAGCATACTCCCCAGCATTTCCCCGCATTTATCCAGATGGTGCAGATAGGCCCGGGAGAAATGTTTGCAGGTGTAACAGTCGCAGGTGGGATCCAGCGGCGTCTCGTCGTGACGGTGCACGGCGTTGCGCAGCTTGAGCACGCCGGTGTCGATGAACAGATGGCCGTTGCGGGCGTTGCGGGTGGGCATCACGCAGTCGAACATGTCGACGCCGCGGCGTACGCCTTCCACCAGGTCTTCCGGCTTGCCCACGCCCATCAGGTAGCGCGGCTTGTCCGCCGGCAGGTGCGGTGGCAGGAAGTCCAGCACCCGGATCATCTCTTCCTTGGGCTCGCCCACCGACAGGCCGCCGATGGCATAGCCGTCGAAGCCGATGCCTTCCAGCCCCTCCAGGGATCTCAGGCGCAGTTCTTCGTGCATGCCGCCCTGGACGATGCCGAACAGCGCCGAGGGATTGTCGCCATGGGCTTCGCGGGAGCGCTTGGCCCAGCGCAGCGACAGTTCCATGGAACGACGCGCGGTGTCGAAGTCCGCCGGATAGGGCGTGCACTCGTCGAAGATCATCACGATGTCCGAGCCCAGGGCGCGTTGCACCGCCATGGATTCCTCGGGGCCCATGAAGACCTTGGCGCCGTCCACCGGCGAGGCGAAGTAGACGCCCTCCTCCTTGATCTTGCGCAGCGCGCCCAGGCTGAACACCTGGAAGCCGCCGGAATCGGTAAGGATCGGCCCCTGCCACTGCATGAAGTCGTGCAGGTCGCCATGGCGCTGGATCACCTCGGTCCCAGGCCGTAGCCAGAGATGGAAGGTGTTGCCGAGGATGATCTGGGCACCGATATCGGCGACGCTGTCGGGCAGCATGCCCTTGACCGTGCCGTAGGTACCGACCGGCATGAAGGCCGGGGTCTCGACCACGCCGCGGGGAAAGGTCAGGCGACCGCGACGGGCCTTGCCCTCGGTGGCCAGCAATTCGAAATTCATGAAACTCATATCAGCTCTCCGGGCCCTGGGCCCCGGGATTGCGGGTGATGAACATGGCGTCGCCATAACTGAAGAAGCGATAGCCCTCGGCCACGGCCGTGGCATAGGCGGCCATGGTCTCGCGGTAACCGGCGAAGGCCGACACCAGCATCAGCAGGGTCGACTCGGGCAGGTGGAAGTTGGTCACCAGCGCATCGACCACGTGGAAGGGCCGGCCGGGATAGAGAAAGATGTCCGTCTCGCCAGCGAAGGCCTTGAGCTCGCCGTCACGGGCGGCGCTCTCCAGCGAACGCACGCTGGTGGTGCCGACCGCGACCACCCGGCCGCCACGGGCGCGACAGGCGGCCACGGCATCCACCACGGCCTGGTCGACCTGCAGCCACTCGCGGTGCATGTGGTGGTCTTCGATCTTTTCCACCCGCACCGGCTGGAAGGTACCGGCACCGACGTGCAGGGTGACGAAGGCGGTCGCCACGCCCTTGGCGCGGATGGCCTCCAACAGCGGCTCGTCGAAGTGCAACCCGGCGGTGGGCGCGGCCACGGCGCCGGCATTGCGCGCATAGACGGTCTGGTAGCGCTCGCGATCCTCGGCTTCGTCGGGCCGGTCGATATAGGGCGGCAGCGGCATGTGACCGACCCGCTCCAGCAGCGGCAGCACCGGCTCGGCGAACTTCAATTCGAACAGCGCCTCGTGGCGCGCCACCATCTCGGCCTCGGCGCCGCCGTCGATGAGGAGGCGGCTGCCCGGCTTGGGCGACTTGCTGGAACGCACATGGGCCAACACCCGCTCTTCGTCCAGCACCCGCTCCACCAGGATCTCCAGCTTGCCGCCACTGGCCTTCTGGCCGAACAGCCGCGCGGGTATCACCCGGGTGTCGTTGAACACCATCAGGTCGCCGGGTCGCAGATAACCCAGCAGATCGGCGAAGTGGCGATGACTCAGCTCACCGCTGGGGCCGTCGAGCACCAGCAATCGACTGCCGCGGCGCTCGGCCAGCGGATGACGGGCGATGAGGGATTCGGGGAGGTCGAAATGGAAGTCGGCGACGTGCATGGCAGGTAGATCTCGAAAGGCCGCACAGCTTACCGGAAGCGACCTTTTTCACCAAAGCACTTTGGATTGACCGGGCCTGCCCGCGTCCCTATACTCCGCCGCCATTGCCCCGGTGGCGGAACCGGTAGACGCGGCGGATTCAAAATCCGTTTCCGAAAGGAGTGGGAGTTCGAGTCTCCCCCGGGGCACCAAGTTGTACCTTCCAGGCCGCCTCTGAAAGGCATGGAAACTGAAGAAACCGCCCCTTGAGGCGGTTTTTTTGTGCCTGGTGCGCCCTGGTCGCGGCGTCGATACGAGCCTCAATCCAAGACGAATAACCTAGCCCCAATCGCGGTCGAGGATCTGTGAGCCTCTGCATTGTCGGCCACCTGGTAACTCATGCCGGCGGTCAAGGTGAAGACGCGACCATCGGCCAGCTCGGTATCCAGCCGACCCTCCAGGCAAAGCAGGATGTGTCCCTTGCTGCACCAGTGATCGGCAAGGTAACCCTCACTGTACTCGACCATGCGGACTCGTATTGCCCCAAACTGGCAGGTACGCCAAAGCGCCAAGCCGGTCGTTCCCACATGGACTACAGGTTCGATTTTCGACCAGTCAGTGGTCCCGAATGGAATGTCGCTCAGTTGCATGACGGCCATTACCCGGGGCAGGAAGGGTATGTTACCCGGGCGGCAAGACGGCCAAGCGATACAGATTGGACGAATTCCGAAGGTACGCAGCATTGCATTAAGTGCGGTTCCTGTACCTTCCAATGCGCCGACTCCCACTGATCGGGCACGCTCTTGATCACCCCACTCCCGCTTTCATCGTAGGGAAGGATGCCTTTTGAAATGGATATTGCTTGGCCTTGCGCTACTGCTGTCCGGCTGCAGTCACTACAGCGATGCCGGCCCGCTTTGCGAGCCGAGTCCGCTGAGCGGCGAGGACTGCCAGAAGCGGCAGCCTGTCGGCAACTATCTGATGGACAAGTATCGGGAATGGCAGCGTTACCACTAGGCTGGCGCCTGCCAAAGGCTTACCGAGACCGGAAGATGCGTCTGAGCCCTCCCCTGCTGCTCGTCCTACTGCTGATCCTGGGTGGCTGCGCCGTGCAGCAACCGGCCCAGCCAGCCGGTGCAGCTATCGACCTGGATCGCTCGCCCAGCTGGACGCTGCAGGCCCGGTTGCACAGTGCGCTCTATGGTTGCGAATTGCTGGTGCTGCATGGCAACAACGCTCGCCTGGCGGGCGAGCAAGGGCGGCTGGCGGACTTTCGTCAGCGGCTGAGCAGTTGCCAGACCCGGGCCGCTGCCGAAGAGAAGTCTGCTACGGACCAGTTACCCGCCGGCCAGGATCGACTGCTGCGCAATGCGCAGAAGGCCTATCTGGCCGCCTGGCAGAGCTATCTGGCCGGGCTCACCATCGATCATCCGGCCGACTTGCAGCAGAAGCAGTCTTATCTTAAGGCGCGTTCAGCGCTGCTCGACGTGGCGACAGAAGTGCCCGGACATCCGCGCTGAGCCCCGCAAATGACCGGATAGCCAGCTGACCACCGGCAGCTGAAACGCAGGGGCAAAGCATGCAATAGTAAGACATCGATACGGACGCGAGATCTTGTGCATGGAAACGCTCTCCCCCCTCTCCCAGGTGGCGGTCAAGGACCTGGAAACGGCCCAGCCCCCCGCCCGCTTCTCTCCGGCCTTCATCGAGCGGCTGCTCTCGCGTTGCGAGACGCGCATTGACGAGATGGAAGCCTGCCCCGACATGAGCGCGGATCTGCGCCTGATCCACATGCAGAACGTCGATCTGCTGGTGCGTACCGTGGTGGGCGAATGCCGCCACCGGGATCAGATCCGCCGGGTGCAGCGGATCCTGAACTTCTGCGAAGCGCACGCCGGCTGGTTGCAGCCGCAGCCGGCAGCGAGCAAGGGCGCCGCCTAGCGAGCGGCGCCGCCGGGCGGCGCTAGCCGGCCCGTCGCAGCAACAGCACCCCAGCCACGGCGCAGAGCAGCGCCGGCGCCAGCACGGCCAGCAGCGGCGAAAAGCCGAATACCAGGCTGGACGGTCCCAGCAGGTCCTGGAAGATCCGCAGGGCGAAGCCGATGATCACGCCGGTGAAGATCCGCTGACCCAGGGTCACCGAGCGCAGCGGGCCGAAGATGAAGGAGATCGCCATCAGCACCAGGGCGGCGGTCACCAGCGGCTGGAAGATCTTCGACCAGAACGCCAGCCAGTAGCTCTTGTTGCTCAGACCCTGGTCGGCCAGGTAGTGGATGTACCACCACAGCCCGGAGATCGACAGCGCATCCGGCTCCATGATCACGGTGTCGAGCACCTGCGGGGTCAGCTCGACGTTCCAGATCACCTTGGGCTCCTGGCGGACGCTGGTCTGGCGATTGCCGAAGTCGGTGATGCTGACGTTTTCCAGCTCCCAGTGATCGCCACGATAGATACCGCGCTGGGCGAAGCTGGATTGCAGCAGGTGGCGATTGTCGTCGAATTCGTAGCGCGTCACGCCCAGCAGCAGGCCGTTGGGTTGCACGGCGTTGACGTGGGTGTACTCGTGGCCCTGGCGATGCCAGAGGCCGTGCCGCGAGCTCTGCGCCTTGCCAGCGCTTTGCGCCAGGGCGCGACCGCTCTGCGCCAGGTTCTCCGACCAGGGCGCCACGTACTCGCCGACCAGGATGCCGGCGATGAGCAGCACGAACATCGGCTTCATCACCGCCCAGACGATGCGTCCCAGGGAAACGCCGGCGGCGCGCATCACGATCAGCTCGCTGCTGCTGGCCAGGGTGCCCAGGCCGATCAGGCAGCCGATGAGCGCAGCCATGGGCAGCATCTCGTAGGCCCGCCGCGGCGTGGTGAGCAGGACGAACTTGAGGGCCTCGGCGACGCCGTAGTTGTCGTCGAAGTCGCCCAGCTGGTCGATGAAGGCGAACAGCAGGGCCAGACCGACGATCACGCCCAGCACCGAGAGGATGCTGACGAAGACGGTGCGCCCTATGTACCAGTCGAGCTTGTTCATGCCGCTACCTCCGGCTTGCGACCGCGCAGACGCGCCGTGAGCGGTTCCCAGAAGGCCAGCAGCAGGCCCAGCACCAGGAACAGCAGGTGCACGCCCCACAGACCGATGGCCGGCGGCAGGCGGCCCTTGTCCAGGGCACCGCGGGCGGCGATCAGCAGCGACAGGTAGGCCATGTACAGCAGGATCGCCGGCAGCAGCTTGAGGAAGCGGCCCTGGCGCGGATTGACCTTGGCCAGGGGCACGGCGATGAGGGTCACGATGAACACCAGGATCGGCAGCGACAGCCGCCATTGCAGTTCGCCGCGATACTGCAGCTCGTTGCTGCGCATGAGTTCGCCGGTGGTGACGGCGTCACGCTCGCTAATGTCCTCGCTGACCGCGGGCTTGGGCAGGAGCACGCCATAGGTGTCGTACTGCACCGCGCGGTAGTCGGCCTGGCCGGGGACGCCGTCGTAGCGGAAGCCGTTCTGCAGGATCAGGTAGCGACTGCCGTCCGGGTGAATTTCCTGCCGGCCGGTGTCGGCCACCAGCACGCCTACGCCACGGTCCTTGCCACCCACGGTGGAGGTATTGCGCTCGGAAATGAAGACGCCGCCCAGCTGACTGCGATCCGCCGAGAGGCGCTCGGTGTAGGTGACCCGCGAGTTGTCCCGCAGCGACTGGAAGCGGCCGGGTTCGAGGGTGTCGAACTCGGTCATGGCGTCCTGCTGGTTGAGGATGGTGGTGACCTTCTGCACGCCCAGGGGCGCCAGCGACAGACTCAGCCAGGCGACCACCAGGGCCACCAGCGCGGCGGGCGCCATGCTGTAGGCCAGCAGGCGGCGCGGACTCAGGCCGGTGGCGGTCAGCACGGTCATCTCGCTATCCAGGTACAGTCGGCCATAGGCCAGCAGGAAGCCGAGAAAGAGCCCCAGCGGCAGGATCAGCTGCAGGAAGCCCGGAATGCGGTAGGCCATGATGAGCAGCAGCACACCCGGATCCAGCAGGCCCTGGGCCGCCTGGGCCAGGTACTTGATGAAGCGGCCGCTCATGATGATCACCAGCAGCACGGCACTGACCGCACCGAGGGTGGTGAGAACTTCTCGAGACAGATAGCGGAAGACGATCAAACAGGATTCTCCAGGGTTGTCAGGCTCTGGCGCGAACGCTCACACTAGCTCGGCTGCATGGCTTGCGTTGCAAGGCCCACCCGTTGAAGGCCGATCGCCGGGAAAGGCCCTGGCGAAAGCCCCGCATTATATCCTGCGAACTCATGTGTTTGTCTTGGGGAGCTTCTCCTAATGGAATTCGTCGTCAAAAACGCTCGTCCGGAAACCCTGAAAACCGCCACGCTGGTCGTGGCCGTCGGTGAAGGCGGTGCGCTCGACGCAGCGGCCAGCGCCGTGGACGCTGCCACTTCCGGCGCCCTGAGCGCGGCCGTCAAGCGCGGCGACATCGCCGGCAAGGCCGGCCAGACCCTGCTGCTTACCAATCTTTCCGGTATCAAGGCCGAGCGCGTGCTGCTGGTGGGTAGCGGCGCTACCGAAGGCCTTTCCGACCGTCAGTACCGCAAGCTGGCCAGTGGCGCCCTGGGCGTGCTCAAGAGCCTGGGCGGCAGCGACGCCGCCATCGCCCTGGGCGATGTGCCGGTCAAGAATCGCGACGGCTACGCCCGCCTGCGCCTGCTGGCCGAGACCCTGGCCGATGGCGATTACGTCTTCGACCGCTTCAAGAGCAAGAAGGCCGAGCCGCGGCCGCTGAAGAAGCTGACCCTGGTCACCACCAAGGCCTCCCAGCCGGAGGCCGAGCGTGCCCTGGCCCATGCCCTGGCGATCACCCACGGCACCGCCTACGCCAAGGACTTCGGCAACCTGCCGCCAAACGTCTGCAATCCGGTCTATGTCGCCGATCAGGCCAAGGTCCTGGGCAAGCAGTTCAAGGACGCCGGCCTCTCCGTCGAGGTGCTCGACGAGAAGAAGATGCGCGAATTGGGCATGGGTTCCTTCCTCGCCGTGGCCCAGGGCAGCGCCCAGCCGCCGCGCCTGGTGGTGCTGCAATACAAGGGCGGGTCCAAGAATGCCCAGCCCTACACCCTGGTCGGCAAGGGCATCACCTTCGACACCGGCGGCATCAGCATCAAGCCCAGCGCCGGCATGGACGAGATGAAGTACGACATGTGCGGCGCCGCCAGCGTCCTGGGCACCTTCCGCGCCCTCATGGAGCTCAAGCCGGCGATCAACGTGGTGGGCCTCCTGGCCCTGGCCGAGAACATGCCCAGCGGCACCGCTACCCGTCCGGGTGACATCGTCACCAGCATGAGCGGCCAGACCATCGAGATCCTAAACACCGACGCCGAAGGCCGCCTGGTGCTGTGCGATACCCTCACCTACGCCGAGCGCTTCCAGCCCAAGGCGGTGATCGACATCGCCACCCTCACCGGCGCCTGCATCACCGCGCTGGGTTCGCTGGTCTCGGGCCTGATGGGCAACGACGACGCCCTGATCGACCAGGTCAAGCAGGCCGGCGATCGCGCCGACGACCGCGTCTGGCAACTGCCGCTGCACGACGAATACCAGGAGCAGCTGGACAGTCCCTTCGCCGACATGGCCAACATCGGCGGCCCCAAGGCCGGCACCATCACCGCGGGCTGCTTCCTGGCGCGCTACGCCAAGGCCTATCCCTGGGTGCACCTGGACGTGGCCGGTACCGCCTGGATCAGCGGCGGCAAGGACAAGGCCGCCACCGGTCGTCCGGTCCCGCTGCTGGTGCAGTACCTGCTCGACCGCACCGCCGAGGCCTAAGCCTCTGCCCAAGGCCGCGACGCCCTACGTCGCGGCCTTGCCGTTTCCCTCCCCTTCTTCGTGATCCGCCATGACCCGTGTCGACTTCTATGTTCTGCCTTCCACCGATCCCGCGGCGCGGCTGGCCTTCGCCTGTCGGCTGGTGGACAAGGCCTGGAAGCAGGGCATGCCGGTCTATGTGCACTTCGCCGACGCCGAGCAGCGCCAGCGCCTGGATGACCAGCTGTGGGCCTTCCGCCCGGACAGCTTCATTCCCCATGATCTTGCGGAAACATCCAGCGACAGCCCGGTGGTGCTCGGCCTGACCACGCCCGCCGAGCAGAGGGGTGAGCTGCTGATCAACCTCAGTCTGGCGCCGCCGCCCTGCCATGCGGGTTTCGCTCGGATCGCCGAAGTGGTCGTCGAAGCCCCCGAAGTCCGCCAGGCGATGCGCGAAGGTTTTCGCTTCTACCGCAAGCTTGGCTATGCTCTACAGGACCATCAGCTGTCACGTGTCTGATTTCATGACCAGCACCAAGCCTCCCGCGCACGTCCTGCAAGACCTCGAAGCCATCCGCCAGGTGCTCGACAAGAGCCGTAACACGGTCCATCCGAGCAGCGCCGATGGCATTCCCATCCTCTCCGATGTCATCGCGCCCAGCGCTGAGCGGCTCAAGGCCATTCCGCCGCTGCTCGACCAGATCGTGCCGGACGTGATCGAAGAGGTGACGCCCAGCGCGCCCCATGAAGACCTGGCCCAGGTGCGCCTGCGCCAGGAAGCACCGGCCATTCTTCAGGAACTGCTCGACGAGCAGTTGCCACGCCTGGAGGCCGAATTGCAGCGCCGTCTCCAGCAGCGGCTGGAAGAACTGCTGCAGCGTCCCTGAGCGCGGGGCGCCAAGGCGCCCTGCCGTCGGCGGGCCGGAGTCGCTATACTCGGAGGCTTTCCTCTTCCAGCGACAAAAGCCCCCTCCATGGACAAGACCTACCAGCCGCACGCCATCGAAACCTCCTGGTACCAGACCTGGGAACGCCAGGGCCATTTCGCGCCCCAGGGGTCGGGCGAGCCCTACACCATCATGATCCCGCCGCCGAACGTGACCGGCAGCCTGCACATGGGCCATGGCTTCAACAACGCCATCATGGACGCCCTGATCCGCTTCCGCCGCATGCAGGGTCGCAACACCCTCTGGCAGCCGGGCACGGACCACGCCGGCATCGCCACCCAGATGCTGGTGGAACGCCGCATCGGCGCCGAGGGCCTGTCGCGCCATGACCTGGGCCGGGAGAAATTCCTGGAGAAGGTCTGGGAATGGAAGAACGAATCCGGGGGCAATATCAGCCGGCAGATCCGCCGCCTGGGCTCCTCGGTGGACTGGTCGCGCGAGCGCTTCACCATGGACGAGGGCCTCTCCGAGGCGGTCAAGGAAGCCTTCGTGCGCCTGCACGAGGACGGCCTGATCTATCGCGGCAAGCGCCTTGTCAACTGGGACACCAAGCTGCACACCGCCATTTCCGACCTGGAAGTGGAAAGCCATGACGAGAAGGGTCACCTCTGGCACCTGCGCTATCCGCTGGCCGATGGCGCCCGCACCGCCGAGGGCATGGACCATCTGGTGGTCGCCACCACCCGCCCCGAGACCCTGCTGGGCGACGCCGCCGTGGCCGTGCACCCGGAAGACCCGCGCTACAAGGATCTGATCGGCCAGTACGTCGAGCTGCCCCTGGTGGGCCGGCGCATCCCCATTGTCGGCGACGACTACTGCGACCCCGAATTCGGCACCGGCTGCGTCAAGATCACCCCGGCCCACGACTTCAACGACTATGAAGTCGGCAAGCGACACAACCTGCCGCTGATCAACATCTTCGATGCCGACGCGGCCGTCCTCCCCGGCGCCCAGGTGTTCAACCTGGACGGCAGCGTCAACGGCATGTTCGACGCCACCCTCCCCGCCGCCTACGCCGGGCTGGACCGCTTCGAGGCGCGCAAGCGCATCGTCGCCGACCTGGAGGCCGCCGGCCGCCTGGAAAAGATCGACGACCACGCCCTCAAGGTGCCCAAGGGCGACCGTTCCGGCACCGTGATCGAGCCCTGGCTGACCGACCAGTGGTACGTTTCCACCAAGCCCCTGGCCGAGAAGGCCATCGCCGTGGTCGAGAGCGGCGAGGTGCAATTCGTGCCCAAGCAGTACGAGAACATGTACTTCAGCTGGATGCGCGACATCCAGGACTGGTGCATCAGCCGCCAGCTCTGGTGGGGCCACCGCATTCCCGCCTGGTACGACCAGGCCGGCAACGTCTACGTCGGTCGCGACGAGGCCGAGGTACGCGCCAAGCACAACCTGGGTGACATCGCCCTGCGTCAGGACGACGACGTGCTGGACACCTGGTTCAGCTCAGGCCTGTGGACCTTCTCCACCCTGGGCTGGCCCGAGCAGACCGAGGCGCTGAAGACCTTCCACCCCACCGACGTGCTGGTGACCGGCTTCGACATCATCTTCTTCTGGGTCGCCCGGATGATCATGCTGTCCACCCACCTGACCGGGCAGATCCCGTTCAAGACCGTCTACGTCCATGGCCTGGTGCGCGATGGCCAGGGCCAGAAGATGTCCAAGTCCAAAGGCAACGTGCTCGACCCGCTGGACATCGTCGACGGCATCGACCTGGACACCCTGCTGGAGAAGCGCACCAGCGGCCTGATGCAGCCCAAGCTGGCCGAGAAGATCGCCAAGCAGACCCGCGCCGAATTCCCGGACGGCATCGCCAGCTACGGCACCGATGCTCTGAGATTCACCTTCTGCTCCCTGGCCACCACCGGCCGCGACGTCAAGTTCGACATGGGTCGCGTCGAGGGCTACCGCAACTTCTGCAACAAGCTGTGGAACGCGGCGAACTTCGTCATGGAGAACGTCGAGGGCCAGGATACCGGCGTCAACGACGAACCGGTCGAGCTGTCCTCGGTGGATCGCTGGATCATCTCCCAGCTGCAGCGCACCGAGGCCGAGGTGACCCGTCAGCTCGACGCCTTCCGCTTCGACCTGGCCACCCAGGCGCTCTACGAGTTCGTCTGGGACGAGTACTGCGCCTGGTACCTGGAACTGGTCAAGCCGGTGCTGTGGGACGAGAACGCCTCCATCGAGCGTCAGCGCGGCACCCGCCGTACCCTGGCGCGGGTACTGGAAGTGGTGCTGCGCCTGGCGCATCCCTTCATGCCCTTCATCACCGAGGAAATCTGGCAGCGCCTCAAGGCGCCGGCCGGTGTCCAGGGCGAGACCCTGATGCTGCAACCCTGGCCGGTGGCCAACGAGGTGCGCATCGATGCCGCCGCCGAAGGCGACATCGAGTGGGTCAAGGCGCTGATGCTGGGCGTACGGCAGATCCGTGGCGAGATGAAGATCTCCATGGCCAAGCGCATCGACATCATCGTCGCCAATGCCAGTGCCGAGGACCAGCGCCGCCTGGCCGACTTCGAGCCGCTGCTGAACAAGCTGGCCAAGCTGGAATCGGTCCGCGTCCTGGCCGCCGGCGAGGAAGCACCGATGTCCGCCACCACCCTGGTAGGCGAGATGGAAGTGCTGGTGCCCATGGCCGGCCTGATCGACAAGGACGCGGAACTTACGCGCCTGGACAAGGAGATCGGCCGCCTGGAAGGCGAGGTCAAGCGCGTCGGCGGCAAGCTGGCCAATGAAGGCTTCGTCGCCAAGGCCCCGGCCGAGGTGCTGGAGAAGGAGCGCGCCAAACTGGCCGAGGCCGAACAGGCCCTGGCCAAGATGGTGGACCAGCGGCAGCGCATCGCCACCCTCTGATGCCCCTGAAGCCCACCCTCGCGGTGGGCTTTTTCTTGACCGGAAGATTTTCATGGACGTGAGCAAGACCAAGACCAGCTTCTATCGCCGGCTCTATGTGGCCTGGCTGGTGGCCAGCGGCACCGCCACCAGCGTACCCGCGCTGATGGCCGCTACCGGGATGCCAAGGCGCACGGCCCAGGACACCCTGCTGGCGCTGGCCGATCTGGATATCGACTGTCAGTTCGTGCAGGGCGAAGGCGCGCGCAACAACGCCGGTGGCTACGAGATCCGCGACTGGGGCGCGGTGGATCCGCGCTGGGTCGAGTGTGAATTGCCGCGGATCAGGACGGTTCTGGGTTATCCCTGACGGCTAGAAATCCAGCACCTGCACCACGTCATAGGCTGGCGTCTCATAGGGATGCGCCCCCTTGAGCGCCGCCACGGCCTGGCGGGCGACTTGCTCGTCGGCCAGTACCAGTTCCACCCGCCATTCGGCGACCTGTTCGAGACTGCCGTGCTCGCCCAGGTGCGGCTGGCTGCCTGGCAGTGGACGGAACTGGCCGAGGCCCTGGACCTGCCAGCAGCAGCTGTCGTACAGGCCGATGCGGCCAGCGCCCACGGCGAAGATCGCCTGCTTGACGGCTTCCAGGTGGGAGTCGGGGACATAGAAGCAGAGTTTGAGCATGGTGACGCTCTCCGGCTGGGCGACCCTCACCCCAGCCCTCTCCCTGAGGGAGAGGGGGTAAGAGCGCAGCGGCGGATGCCGGGTGGCTCGCCGTCGGTTTGGAAGAGAGCCTATGAGCCAGGCTCACCCGACCGCAGGTCGAGCAAGCCTGGCCAGACGCCGAACCCTCAGTCGACCCAGACCCGCGCATTGCGGAACAGGCGCATCCAGCCGCCGTCCTCGCCCTGCCAGTCAGCGGGAATCCAGGAGTTCTGCACGGCACGGAAGCAGCGCTCGGGGTGCGGCATCATCAGCAGGACGCGACCGTCCTGGCTGGACAGCCCGGTGATGCCCAGCGGCGAGCCGTTGGGGTTGGCCGGATAGGTCTCGGTGACCTTGCTGTGGCCATCGACATAGCGCAGCGCCACGGTGCCGGAGACGTCAGCGGCGACCAGCGCCTGCTGGTTCGGATACTCGGCGAAGCCTTCGCCATGGGCGATGGCGATGGGCAGCCGCGACCCGGCCATGCCGGCGAGGAACAGCGAAGGGGAATCCTGCACCTGGACCATGGCCACCCGCGCCTCGAACTGCTCGGAGCGGTTGCGCACGAAGCGCGGCCAGAATTCGCTGCCGGGCACCAGCTCGCGCAGGTTGGCGACCATCTGGCAGCCATTGCACACGCCCAGGGTGAAGGTGTCGGTGCGCTCGAAGAACTGCTGGAAGCCGTCACGGGCACGGGCATTGAACAGGATGGACTTGGCCCAGCCACCGCCGGCGCCGAGGACGTCGCCATAGGAGAAGCCGCCACAGGCGACCACGCCCTTGAAGTCCGCCAGGTCGATGCGACCGGCGAGGATGTCGCTCATGTGCACGTCGATGGCGGCGAAGCCGGCGCGATCGAAGGCCGCGCCCATCTCCACCTGACCGTTGACGCCCTGCTCGCGCAGGATGGCGACCTGCGGCCGTACGCCCTTCTTGATGTAGGGCGCGCAGATATCTTCGTTGGGGTCGTAGGCCAGCTTGGCCGACAGCCCCGGATGATCCTCTTCCAGCAGGGCATCGAATTCCTGCTGGGCGCACTCGGCGTTGTCGCGCAGGCGCTGGATCTGGAAGCTGGTCTCGCTCCAGACGCGCTGCAGCATGCGCCGCTCGGCCCGGTAGAGGTGCTCGTCGTGGTAATGGATGTTGATCTCGTAGCCGTTGACCGGGTTGCCGATCACCGCCACGCAGTCTTCCAGACCGGCCGCGCTGAACTGGGCCAGCACCTCGTGGGTGAAGTCCTGGGGCACCTGGATGACGGCGCCCAGCTCCTCGGCGAACAACGCGCGGGTCAGTTCGTCGCGGTCGGCGGCCAGGGCGTCCAGGCGCAGGGCCAGGCCGCAGTGACCGGCGAAGGCCATTTCCACCACCGTGGTGATGAGACCACCGTCGGAACGGTCGTGGTAGGCCAGCAGCAGGCCGTCCTGGTTGAGCCCCTGGATCACCGCGAAGAAGGCCTTGAGGTCTTCGGCCTGGTCGACGTCGGGGGCCTGCTGGCCGAGCTTGCCGTGGGTCTGGGCGAGGATGGAGCCGCCCAGGCGATTCTGGCCGCGACCCAGATCAATGAGGATCAGGTCGGTCTGGCCCTTGTCCAGGCGCAGCTGGGGGGTCAGGGTGCGGCGGATGTCCTGCACCGGGGCGAAGCCGGTGATCACCAGCGACAGCGGCGCGGTGACGCTCTTGTCTTCGCCACCGTCCTGCCAGCGGGTCTTCATGGACATGGAGTCCTTGCCGACCGGGATGGTGATGCCCAGCTGCGGGCACAGCTCCATGCCCACCGCCTTGACGGTTTCATAGAGACGCGCGTCTTCGCCGGGGTGGCCAGCAGCGGCCATCCAGTTGGCGGACAGCTTGATGTCGCCGAGCTTCTCGATGCGCGCGGCGGCCAGGTTGGTGATGGTCTCGCCGATGGCCATGCGGCCGGAAGCAGGCGCGTCGAGCAGCGCCAGCGGGGTGCGCTCGCCCATGGCCATGGCTTCGCCGGTGTGGACGTCGAAGCTGGTGGCGGTCACGGCGCAGTCGGCCACCGGCACCTGCCAGGGGCCGACCATCTGGTCGCGGGCGACCAGGCCGGTGATGGTGCGGTCGCCGATGGTGATCAGGAAGCTCTTGCTGGCCACGGCCGGGTGGCGCAGGACGCGCTCCACCGACTCGGTCAGGTCCAGGCCGGCGCCGTCGAAGGCGTCGCCTAGTTCGGCTTCCCGGGTGGCGCTGCGGTGCATGCGCGGCGGCTTGCCGAGCAGGACGTCCAGCGGCATGTCCACGGCGTTGTTGCCGAAGTGGCTGTCGGCCACGGTCAGCTGGCGCTCCTCGGTGGCTTCGCCGACCACGGCGAAGGGGCAACGCTCGCGTTCGCAGATGGCCTTGAAGGTCTCGAAGTTCTCGGCGTCCACGGAGAGCACGTAGCGCTCCTGGGACTCGTTGCACCAGATCTCCAGCGGACTCATGCCCGGCTCGTCGTTGGGCACGTTGCGCAATTCGAAACGACCACCGCGACCGGCATCGTTGACCAGCTCGGGGAAGGCGTTGGACAGGCCGCCCGCACCCACGTCGTGGATGAAGGTGATGGGATTGTTTTCACCCAGCTGCCAGCAGCGGTCGATGACCTCCTGGCAGCGGCGCTCCATTTCCGGGTTCTCGCGCTGCACCGAGGCGAAATCCAGGTCGGCGGAGCTGGCGCCGGTGGACATGGACGAGGCCGCGCCGCCGCCCAGGCCGATCAGCATGGCCGGACCGCCCAGCACGATGAGCTTGCCGCCCACCGAGATGTCGCCCTTCTGCACGTGGTCGGCGCGGATGTTGCCCAGGCCGCCGGCGAGCATGATCGGCTTGTGATAACCACGCACCTCGGGACCGCGGGGGGTCTCGACCTGCTGCTCGAAGGTGCGGAAGTAGCCGGCCAGGGCCGGGCGACCGAATTCGTTGTTGAAGGCGGCGCCACCCAGCGGGCCCTCGATCATGATGTCCAGCGGGGTGACGATGCGCTCGGGCTTGCCGTAGGGCTGCTCCCAGGGCTGCGCGAAACCGGGGATGTTCAGGTTGGAGACGGTGAAGCCGGTCAGGCCCGCCTTGGGCTTGGAGCCGCGACCGGTGGCGCCTTCGTCGCGGATCTCGCCACCGGAGCCGGTGGAGGCGCCGGGGAAGGGCGCGATGGCGGTCGGGTGGTTGTGGGTCTCCACCTTCATCAGGATGTGCACGGGCTGGCTGTGCGCCCCGTATTCGCGGGACTCGGCGTCGGGGTAGAAGCGCCCGGCGGTGAAGCCTTCCATGACCGCGGCGTTGTCCTTGTAGGCGGACAGCACGCCGGCGCGGTTCAGCTCAAAGGTGTTCTTGATCATGCCGAACAGCGACTTCTCCTGGCTCTCGCCGTCGAGGTCCCAGCTGGCATTGAAGATCTTGTGCCGGCAGTGCTCGGAGTTGGCCTGGGCGAACATCATGAGTTCGATGTCATGGGGATTGCGCCCCAGGGCGGTGAAGCTCTTGACCAGGTAGTCGATCTCGTCATCGGCCAGGGCCAGGCCCAGCTCGAGATTGGCCTGCTCCAGGGCAGCGTGACCACCGCCGAGCACGTCCACCGCGGTGAGCGGCCTGGGCGTGGCATGGCTGAAGATGTCGGCGGCGGCGTCCAGGGTCGGCAGCACGCGCTGGGTCATGCGGTCATGCAGGGCGGCGGCCAGCTGCGCGTGGGCAGCGGCGTCCAGTTCGCCGGCGACATAGTAGGCCACGCCGCGCTCCAGGCGCTCGATCTGCGCCAGGCCACAGTTGTGGGTGATGTCGGTGGCCTTGCTCGACCAGGGCGAGATGGTGCCCAGGCGGGGCACGATGAGGAACAGCGCGCCGCTGGGTTCCTGCTGGGGGACGCTGGGGCCGTATTGCAGCAGTCGGCCGAGGATGCCCTCTTCCTCCGCGCTCAGGGTGCCGGCGACTTCGGCGAAATGAACGAACTCGGCATAGAGCCCGGAGACACCGGGAACCAGGCGAGTCAGCTGGTCGAGAAGTTTGCCGTGACGGAACGAAGATAGAGCGGGAGCGCCGCGCAGGATCAGCATCGGGGACAGCCTCGGGGCCAAGTCACTTTGGGGCCGTGCATTCTAGCCTAAAGGCGCGCCGGGGACACCTTCCGGCGACGAGGGTTCATGCAGCCTTACCACCACTCTTGTATGTATAAAATGGGCGCTGTGCCACTTCTCGCGTATACTGCCCGCCGTTACGGCCTGCCGCGCCCCATGGACGCGGCTCCCCATTGGGCTCAGGATAGAGCCTTTGGCCGGACCGGTGGCGCGGAGCGTCCCGACCATAACGAGTGCCCGGAGGGGCCGACCGATGAGGCGCGTCAGCAAGGCGCCAGTGCCGTTTTGATGCCGTATGGCCGAGCTAGCCCATTTGAATAGAGCCTTCAAGCGATTCGCCTGGCTTACCCTGCCCTTCCTCGCCTTGCTCATGAGCTGCGGGGAGGCCGACGTGCCTGCGCCGCCCAAGCCGACCGCGCTGGAGCAGGTGCAGCAGGCGGGTGTGCTGCGCGTGGTGACGCGCAACAGTCCGGCGACCTACTTCCAGGACCGCAACGGCGAGACCGGTTTCGAATACGAACTGGTCAAGGGCTTCGCCGAATCCCTCAAGGTGCGCCTGGAAATCAGCACCGCCGACAACCTCGACGACCTCTTCAATCGCCTGACCGCGCCGGACGGCCCGGTGATCGCCGCGGCCGGCCTCACGCCCTCGGTCAATCGCCAGAATCTGAAATTTTCCCGCAGCTATCTGGACGTGGTGCCCCAGGTCATCTACCGCAACGGCACCGTCCGGCCCAGCACCCCCAAGGATCTGGTCGGCAAGCGCATCCTGGTGCTCAAAGGCAGCAGCCAGGCGCAGCAGCTCAGGGCGTTGCAGGCTCAGGTAGCGGGACTCACCTTCGACGAATCCGATCAGGTGGAGGTCAGCGACCTGTTGCGCATGGTCGACGAAGGCCAGATCGACCTGACCCTGGTGGATTCCAACGAACTGGCCATGAACCAGGTGTACTTTCCCAACGTGCGGGTGGCCTTCGACCTGGGCGACAACCAGGGCCAGGCCTGGGCACTGCAACCCGGGGAGGACAACAGCCTGCTCGATGCGGTCAACGCCTACCTGGACAAGGTCCGCCGCGACGGCACCCTGCAGCAGCTCAAGGAGCGCTACTACGGTCACGTTGACGTCCTTGGCTATGTTGGCGCCTACACCTTCGCCCAGCACCTGCAGGAACGCCTGCCCAAGTACGAGAAGCACTTCCGCAAGGTGGCGCAGAAGCATCAGCTGGACTGGCGCCTGCTCGCCGCCATGGGCTACCAGGAGTCGCTGTGGACCCCGGACGCCACCTCCAAGACCGGGGTGCGCGGCCTGATGATGCTGACCAACAACACGGCCCAGGCCATGGGCGTCGCCAACCGCCTGGATCCGGAGCAGAGCATCACCGGCGGCGCCAAGTACTTCGACCAGATCCGCGACGAGTTGCCCGACAGCATCCACGAACCGGATCGCACCTGGTTCGCCCTGGCCACCTACAACATCGGCATCGCCCATATCCTCGACGCCCGCCGGCTGGCCGAATCCCAGGGCCTGGACCCGGATCGCTGGCTGGACGTGAAGAAGATGCTGCCGCGCCTGGCGCAGAAGCAGTGGTACAGCAAGACCCGCTACGGCTACGCCCGCGGCGGCGAGACGGTGGAATTCGTGCAGAACGTGCGCCGTTATTACGACATCCTCACCTGGACCACCCAGCCGCAGATGGAAGGTCAGCAACTGGCCAAGACCGGCCTGCACGTCCCCGCCATCGCCGACGACCGCCCCGCCCGGGAAACGCCCCAGGATATGTGAGGGCCGCCGCGCTCGAACCCTCGTAGCGTGGAAAACCGCGCCAGCGTTTTCCACCGGCAACCTCCGGCACCGTCCCGCGTGGACAAGGCTGCGCCGTTGTCCACCCTTGTATCTCGACGACAGCCTCCTCAGGGGGCATAGTCCCCGGCTGATCATCGGGGGAGGATGGCAGGCCGTGTCCACCCTTAAGCCTTTGAGCTTGCAACGTAGATAGGCTGCCTCCTCCACACCCATCCCCGAGTCCGAACGGTATCTAGAGCCTCCAGAGCTCGTATTGCACAAGGTTGGACGGGATGACGTGATCGTGTCGCATCTGAAGGAGGAGACATCATGGCCGTAATCGGTGTTGATATCGCCAAGCGCAGCTTCGATCTGGCGGTCCTGCAATCCAATGGCAAGCACCGGACCAAGGGCAGGCTGAGCAATGATCCGTCAGGCTTCGCGGTCTTTGCCGACTGGCTGCAACAGCATGCCGAGCCAGGCGCTTGGATCGTGATGGAGGCCACGGGCACCTATCACGAAGCGCTCGCCGAACATTTCCATGCGCTGGGCTACCGAATCGCCGTGCTCAATCCGGCACAGATCGCTCGCTATGCGCAAAGCCAGTTGCAGCGCAGCAAGACGGACAAACTCGACGCCAAGCTGATCGCCACCTATGGCCAGCGGCATGAAGACAGCCTGCGGGCCTGGCACCCCGAGCCTGTGTCCATCCGCACGCTTCGCGCGCTGACCCGGCGCCTGGAGGATCTCCAATCGCTACGGCAGATGGAACTCAATCGGCTCGAGGTCAGCCCGGAAAAAGTCCAAAACTCGATCCAGGCGGTCGTGCAGCGGCTCGATGAGCAGATCGCCTGGACGCTCGAACAGATCAAACGGCATATCGACGATGACCCGGACCTGAGCGGCAAACGTGATCTGCTGGTGAGCATAGACGGCATCGCCGACAAGACCGCCGCCCTGATCCTGGCGGAGCTCGGCGATATCGGTCGCTTCGCCGATGCCCGCGCCGTGACCGCCTTTGCCGGTTTGAACCCACGCCTACAGGAATCAGGTCTTTACCGCGGCCATACCGGCATCTCGCGCATGGGATCGGTCCGCTTACGAAGTGCGCTATACCTACCCGCCGTCGTGGCGCTGACCTACAACCCGGCTATCAAGGCGCAAGCCGAGCGTCTGAAAACCAGGGGGAAGAAAGGTAAACAAACCGTCTGCGCCGCCATGCGCAAGCTGCTGACCATCGCCTATGGCGTGCTCAAATCAGGCAAGCCTTTCGACCCTGCTTTAGCGATTGCACACTGAGGGGCGAAGACGGTATCTACACAGCTGAACGTAGGTTGGGCTTCGCCGAGCTCCACCCAACCGACGAAAAGCCCTACCCCCTGGGCTTCTGGATCAACTTGTCCACGGCGCGGGCCGCGGCGACCATGCCGAAGGTGGCGGTGACCATCATCACCGCGCCGAAGCCGCCAGCGCAGTCCAGGCGGACGCCTTCGCCGACGAAACTCTTCTGCTGGCAGACGCTGCCGTCCGGCTTGGGATAGCGCAGCTGCTCGGTGGAAAAGACGCAGGGCACGCTGTAGTGGCGGCTGGGATTGCGCGAGAAGCCGTAGTCGCGGCGCAGCAGCGAGCGCACCCGCGAGGCCAGGGGGTCGTTGTAGGTGCGATTGAGGTCGACCACCTGGATCTGGGTGGGATCGATCTGACCGCCGGCGCCGCCGGTGGTGACGATGGCGATCTTGCGTCTCTTGCACCAGGCGATCAGCGCCGCCTTGGAGGCCACGCTGTCGATGCAGTCCAGCACCAGGTCGAGTTCTTCGGTGATGTAGTCGGCCATGGTCTCGCGGGTGACGAAGTCCGCCACCGCCTTGACCGCGCAGGCCGGGTTGATGGCCTGGATGCGCTCGGCCATCACCGTGACCTTGGGCCGCCCCACCTGCCCTTCCAGCGCATGTACCTGCCGATTGGTGTTGCTGACGCAGACGTCGTCCAGATCGAACAGACTGATGCGACCGACACCGCTGCGCGCCAGGGCCTCGGCGGCCCAGGAACCCACCCCGCCGATGCCGACCACGGCGACGTGACTGACGGCCAGGCGCTCGACGGCCTCCTGCCCATAGAGCCGGGCGATCCCGCCGAAGCGTTGTTCATCGAACGTCATGAAGGCTTTCCACAAAAGCCACAGTATAGGTTTTCCTTTACCATACCGCTCCCCCTGAACCCTAGCTGCCTCCCGGGACCCGCCATGACCACCGCCCTCACCCCCACCCTGGAACTCGCCTGCGACCTGATCGGCCGGGCTTCGGTCACGCCGCTGGACGAAGGCTGCCAGGCCCTGATGATGCAGCGCCTGGAGCGCCTGGGCTTCGCCCTCGAACCCCTGCGCATCGAAGAGGTGGACAACTTCTGGGCGCGGCGTGGGGGCGAGGGTCCGGTGCTGTGCTTCGCCGGTCACACCGACGTGGTGCCCACCGGCCCGCTGGAGGCCTGGCAGCAGGCCCCCTTCAATGCCCATGTGGATGCCGACGGCATGCTGCGCGGTCGGGGCGCCGCCGACATGAAGGGCAGCCTGGCGAGCATGATCATCGCCGTGGAGCGCTTCGTTGCCGACCATCCCGAGCACCATGGCGCCATCGCCTTCCTGATTACCAGCGACGAGGAAGGCCCGGCCCTGCACGGCACCCGCGCCGTGGTGGAGCGCCTGCGCGCGCGCGGCGAGCGCCTGGACTGGTGCATCGTCGGCGAACCCTCCAGCACCCGGTTGCTGGGGGACGTGGTCAAGAACGGTCGCCGCGGCTCGCTCAACGGCCGCCTGACCGTGCGCGGCAAGCAGGGCCACGTGGCCTATCCGCATCTGGCACGCAACCCCATCCACCTGGCGGCCCAGGCCCTGGCGGATCTGGCCGCCGAGCAGTGGGATGCGGGCAACACCTTCTTCCCGCCCACCAGCTTCCAGATTTCCAACCTCAATTCCGGCACCGGCGCCGGCAACGTGGTGCCGGGCGAGCTGCAGGCGCTGTTCAACTTCCGTTTCTCTACCGAATCCACGGTGGAAGGCCTGCAGGCCCGCGTAGAGGCCATCCTCGATCGCCACGGCCTGGACTGGCACATCGACTGGTCACTGTCCGGCCTGCCCTTCCTCACCGAGCCGGGCGACCTGCTCGACGCCGTCTCGGCCAGCGTGGAAGCGGTCACCGGCTATCGCCCCGAAGCCTCCACCAGCGGCGGCACCTCGGATGGTCGCTTCATCGCCACCCTGGGCGCCCAGGTGGTGGAACTGGGTCCGGTCAACGCCACCATTCACCAGGTGGACGAGCACGTCCTGGCCAGCGACCTGGATCTGCTGACCGAGGTGTACTACGGCACCCTGGTACGGTTGCTGGCATGAAGCTGACCTGTCCGCTCTGCCAGGCCCCGCTGGCCGAACTCGAGGGTGGCGTCGGTTGCGCCGCAGGCCATCGCTTCGACCGCGCCCGCCAGGGCTATCTGAATCTCTTGCCGGTGCAACACAAGAAGAGCCTGGACCCGGGCGACAACGCCGCCATGGTCGAGGCACGCCGACGCTTTCTCGATGCCGGCCACTATGCGCCCCTGGCCGAGCGCCTGGCGCACCTGGCCGCCGAACGCGCGCCCCGGCGCTGGATCGACGTGGGCTGCGGCGAAGGCTTCTATACCGCGCGCCTGGCCCAGGCCCTGCCCGCCGCCGACGGCTATGCCCTGGACATCTCCCGCGAGGCGGTGCGCCGCGCCTGCCGGCGTACCCCGGCGCTGACCTGGCTGGTGGCGAGCATGGCGCGCCTGCCGCTGCCGGACGCCAGTTGCCAGCTGCTGGCCAGCGTCTTCAGCCCCATCGACTGGAGCGAAGCCCGGCGCGTGCTGACACCCGGCGGCGGCATCCTGCGCCTGGGGCCGGCCAGCGCCCACCTGCTGGAGCTGCGCCAGCGGCTCTATGACGAGGTGCGCGACTATGCCGAAGACAAGCACCTCCAGGATCTGCCGCCGGACCTGGAACTGGCTCACAGCGAGGGGCTCGAATTCGTGCTGCCACTGGCCGAGCGCCAGACCCGCGAAGACCTGCTGGCCATGACGCCCCACGGCTGGCGCGTCAACGCCGAGCGCCGCGAGCGGGTCCTGGCCGAGCCCTTCGAGGTGCGGGTGGCAGTACGTTACGATTGGATCATCAAATCCGGAGCCTAAGCCCCATGCGCCAGCCCGATATCGAAATCTACCTCAAGGACGTCGATCAGGACGCCATCTCGGCCTGGCTCGAACAGGTGTTCGCCATGCCCTGCGTCTGGCAGGCGCACGGACAGACCTTCAAATGCACCCTGCGCTATGGCGGCGAGTCGATTCCGGTGACCTGGCTGCCGAAGGCAGTCGGCAAGTGGCACAGCCTGCTGCTGGAAAGCGATGTGTCGCCCTGGGTGGATGACCTGGCCTGCGCCCGCGATGCCTATGCAGCCCTCCAGGTACAGGTGCGCTGCGCCCCGAGCGGCTGGAGCGAGGAAGAAGAGGAAGAAGCCGCCGATCGCTGGCTGAAGGTGACGGACGCGGGCGTCGAAGAGATTGTCTGGCGCACCGAGTGAACTGAAGGCGCGAGGAGCCTTGCGCTCCTCGCGCAACGGATCTAGACCTGGGCGACGTCTTCGGCCTGGAGACCCTTCTGGCCCTCGATCACCGAAAACTCCACCTGCTGGCCTTCGTTCAGGGAACGATGACCTTCACCGCGGATGGCGCGGTAGTGAACGAACACGTCGGCACCGCCTTCGCGTTGAATGAATCCATATCCCTTGGCGTCATTGAACCACTTGACGGTCCCGGTTTCGCGTTGCTCACCCATCACATCTCTCCGAAGCTTTCTGGATTTCCTATCCCCGCTCGCCACAAGCTGGGCGCTCGGGTTGCTTTGTTGTATCGGTACAGATCGCTCGCCGGACCGGTCGCCAGGCTGGCAGCCCGATTCCGACCATCGGCAAGAACCTGCCGATGCCTTATGAAGCATGGCTTTCCCAGTAAAAGCAACGTTCTTTACGCAAAGTGCCAGCATGGCTGAAAGCCGCGCCAATGCCGGGTTTTCGACGATCTGAGCGGCATTTTTTCGACAACGGGGACAAGCCGCCGACTACCGGGTCGAAGAGAGAACAACACGGGCGGTTTTACGCCCGCCAGGCCATCCGGCACACTGCCGCCCCGTCACTCCGGTAGCCCTCCATGACCCGTTCGCCGCTGCGCCTGCTGGCCTTCTCGCTGCTCAAGCGCCTGCTCTATCTCTGGGTCCGCTCCGAGACCACCCAGGCGGCCAGCCTGCTCAGCCGCATCGATCCCGCCAGGCCGGTGCTCTATGTCCTCCCCGAGGCCTCGTTGAGCGATCTGGCGGTGCTCGACCGGGAATGCCGCAAGGCCGGCCTGCCGCGACCGCTACGCCCGCTGGTGCTGGGTAGCAAGACCGAGCCACTGGCCTACTTCAACGCCACCGGCAAGGCGAACTGGCGCGGCCGCCCAGCCCGGCGCTCGGTACCCCCTACCCTGCGCCGGGTGGTGGCCGCGGTAACCGAGCAGCAGCTGGAAGACGTCCAGCTGGTACCGGTCAGCGTCTTCTGGGGCCAGTCGCCGGATCGCGAGACCAGTCCCTGGAAACTGCTCTGGGCGGACAACTGGGTGGTGACCGGACGGCTGCGCAAGCTGGCGCGCATCCTGGTGCTGGGCCGGCTGACCCGGGTGCAATTCTCCAAGCCGCTGTCGCTGGGCGAACTGGCCAGCCAGCGTCCCGATCCGCAACGCCTGGAGCGCCTGGTGATGCGGCAGCTGCGCATCCACTTCCGCAACGTGCGCCAGGCGGTGATCGGCCCGGACCTGTCGCACCGCCGTACCCTGTTGCGCGGCCTGCTCCGCGCGCCCCAGGTACGGGCGACCATCGCCCACGAGATCGCCCAGCGCAAGGCTACCCCCGGGCGCATCGAAGACGAGGCGGCGCACTATGCGCGCGAGATCGCCTCGGACTTCTCCTATCCGGTGGTGCGCTGCCTGGACGTCGGCCTGCGCTGGTTCTGGAACAGCATCTATGACGGCGTCACGGTCAGCCACATCGAGCGGATCCAGGAGATGGCGCCCGGTCATACCGTGGTCTACGTCCCCTGCCACCGCAGCCACATCGACTACCTGCTGCTGTCCTACCTGCTGTTCCAGAACGGCCTGACCCCGCCGCACATCGCCGCCGGTATCAACCTGGACATGCCGGTGGTGGGCAACATCCTGCGCCGTGGCGGGGCCTTCTTCATGAGGCGCAGCTTCAAGGGCAACGCCCTCTATGCGGCGGTGTTCAACGAATACCTGCACAGCCTGTTCAGCCGCGGCTTCTCCACTGAATACTTCGTCGAGGGCGGTCGCTCGCGCACCGGACGGACCCTGCAGCCACGCACCGGCATGCTGGCCATGACCCTGCGCAGCTTCCTCCGCGATTCGCGGCGCCCTATCGTCTTCGTACCGGTGTACATCGGCTACGAGAAGGTCTTCGAGGGCCACACCTACCTGGGCGAGTTGCGCGGCGCGGCCAAGAAGAAGGAATCCATCTTCGACCTGGTCAAGGTCTTTGGCGCCCTGCGCCAGCGCTTCGGTCGGGTCTGGGTCAACTTCGGCGAGCCCATCCCGCTGCAAGGCTTCCTCGATGCCCGCCGTCCAGGCTGGCGCGACGAACCCCTCGACGAAGACCTGAAGCCCGCCTGGTTCAATTCGGTCACCCACGAACTGGGCGAGCGGGTGGTCCGCCGCATCAATGCCGCGGCGGCCGTCACCCCGGTCAACCTGGTGGCCCTGGCGCTGCTCTCGACCAACCGCCAGGCCCTCGACGAAGGCGCCCTGGTACGCGCCATCGACCTCTATCTGGATCTGCTGAAGCGGGTGCCCTACTCCACCAGCGTCACCCTGCCCGAGGGCGACGGCCAGGCGATCATCGAAGAGGTGCGCGCCCTGGGTTTCCTCTCCGAGCAGCAGGACGCTCTGGGACGCATCCTCTACCTGGACGAGCAGAACGCGGTGCTGATGACCTACTACCGCAACAATGTCCTGCACCTCTTCGCCATCCCGGCGCTGATCGCCAGTTTCTTCCAGAACACCGGGCGCATGACCCGCGAGCTGATCCACAGATTCGCCCTGGCGCTCTATCCCTATCTGCAGGCCGAGCTGTTCATCCACTGGGAGCGCGAGGAGCTGCCGCTGGTGCTGGACAGCTGGCTGGAGGCCATGGTGGAGCGCGGCCTGCTGCGCATCGAGGACGACGTCTTCGTGCGTGCGGCGCCCAGCTCGCGGCAATTCGTCCGCCTCACCCTGCTGGCGCGGGCCATCCTGCAGACCCTGCAGCGCTACTACATGACCACCGCGCTGATCCTCAACCACGGCCAGAACAGCCTGACCGCGCCGCAACTGGAAGAACTCTGCACCGTGATGGCCCAGCGGCTGTCGGTGCTGCATGGCCTCAATGCGCCGGAATTCTTCGACAAGTCGCTGTTTCGCCACTTCATCCAGACGCTGCTGGCCGAGGGTGTGCTGCGCAAGGCCGACGACGGCACCCTGGGCCATCACGAATTGCTCGGCGAACTGGCCGAAGGCGCCGGCAAGCGGGTGCTGCCGGCGGAGATCCGCCTGTCGATCCGTCAGGTGGCGCTGGACCGACCCGATGCGCCCGACCTGCCGGATCCCGAATCCCCTGCGGTCGCCGGCAACTAAGCCGGCGTCCATGGGTCAC
This sequence comes from Pseudomonas sp. SORGH_AS_0199, assembly GCF_031453735.1. NCBI lineage: Bacteria > Pseudomonadati > Pseudomonadota > Gammaproteobacteria > Pseudomonadales > Pseudomonadaceae > Pseudomonas > Pseudomonas sp. SORGH_AS_0199. The sequence continues at coordinate 1,696,942 of NZ_JAVJAE010000001.1, read as the reverse complement.
AGCAGTCGATTTCAGTCCAGGATCTACCCATGAAAAGAATCGCCACCCTGCTCGCCACCTCGCTGCTGCTCAGCGCCTGTAGCGGGCTGCGCCCCGGTCCCGCGACGCCACCGCCGCCCGCCGGCCAGCCGCTGCCGCCCACCGAGCAGCCGCATACCACCACGCCTGGCGTGCCGGCCCAGCCGAGCATGACCAGCCTCAGCGGCCAGGCCACCTTTACCGCCAACGAGCCGGTGCCGCCCACCGCCAAGCTCACCGTCAGCCTCTACAGCGCCAGTGCCGGCGACACCCCTGCCGGTCGCCTGGCCCAGCGCACCCTGTTCGTCAAGCAGCCCGGCCAGGTGCCCTTCCGCCTTGACTACGCCCCGGCCAAGGTCAAGAGCGGCGAGCGCTATCTGCTCAGCGGGCGCATCCTCCTCGGCGGTCGCCCGCTGTATCTGAGCCAGGAGCCGGTGGCCGTGGACCTGAGCAATGGTGGCGAAGTGGAGTTGCCGCTGCAGCCGGTGCGTTGAGGTCCGTAGGGCCCGGGGCGACATGCTAGGATCAAGGCTCTCGACCCCCCGCTTCGCCACCGAGGTGCGCCTTGACTCCCCGTCTCGCCATCAAGCGCTATCAGGGCGAACACCAGCCCCATGCCCATGCCTTCGCGCAGCTGGTGCTGCCCATCCAGGGCGGCATGGAGCTGGAGCTCGCCGGGCGTAGCGGGACGCGGTTGCATACCGGTCTCGCGGCCCTGGTGGCGCCCGATTGCGGTCATGCCCAGCAATCCGAGCCAGGCAGCCGCTTTCTGGTGATCGACTGCGCGGCCGACTGGGTGCCTGCTCCGCTCCTGGATCGCGCGTTACGGCAGCCGGGCCTGGCGATTCCGCCTGCGACCCGCCAGCTGATCGCCTTCGCCGAGCTGACCTCGCCTGACACCCTCGACCAACACGCGCCCGAACTCACCCGTCTGCTGCTCGCCTCGCTCACCGCCGCGACCGCCAGCGCGGCCTTCGACCGCCTGCTGGTCCAGGTGGAGGCCCAGCCTGCAGGGGACTGGAACAATGCGGCCATGGCCCGCCTGGCGGGCCTGGGGCTGACCCGGCTGCACCTGCTGTTCCACCAGCGTTTCGCCCAGACGCCCCAGGCCTGGCTCACCGACCTACGGTTGCGCCAGGCGCAGCGCTGGCTCGCCGACAGCCGCCTGCCCATCGCCGACATCGCCCTGCGCGTCGGCTTTTCCGACCAAGCCGCCCTGACCCGCGCCATGACCCGCCGCCAGGGCATCAGCCCGGCCGCCTGGCGGCGCGGTCAGCGACTGCCGGGGTAGGCAGTCCAGGTACGCAGTCCAGGTAAAAAACCCCGCAGTCTCGCGCAAGACCGGTCCAGGTCGCCGTCACCACACTGGTGTCGAATCGGTGGAGACGGCGCGATGCAGGAACGAGAACTGTCGGCAGTGGGTATCGGCTACGGGCTGGCGGCAGGCCTGTGCTGGGGCGTGATCTTTCTGGCCCCGGCGCTGGTCCCTGACCTGAGCGGCGCCCAATTCGCCGTGCTGCGCTTTCTCTGCTACGGACTGGTGTCACTCGGGCTGTTGCTGCCCTGCTGGCGCCGACTGCGCAGGCAGCTGACCTGGGCCGACGGCACGCGCCTGTTCTGGCTCAGCCTGATCGGCAACCTGGCGTACTACACCCTGGTCGGCGTGGGCGTGAAGCAGGCCGGTATCGCGGCGACCACCCTGATCGTCGGCCTGATCCCGCTGCTGGTGGCCCTGGCCGGGCAGCGCGACGCGGGCGCTGTGGGATTCGGTCGCCTCTGGCCATCGCTCTGCTGCGCGCTGCTCGGCGTGGTCCTGATCAGCTACGAGACGCTGACCACCACCGCGGTTGGCGAGCGGCCTGCCCTGGGCCTGCTGTGCGCCTGTGGCGCCCTGCTGGCCTGGAGCTGGTTCGCGGTGGTCAACACGCGCTTTCTGACCAGGACGCCGATCGGCGCTCACGATTGGGGCCTGCTGCTGGGCGGGATGACCGGTGCCCAGGCACTGCTGGTCGCGCCCTGGCTGCTGGGAGAAGAGCTGGCGTTGCGGGCACCGGCGGACTGGCTGCAGCCGCTGCTGGTGGCTGCCGGCGTGGCGCTGCTTGCCTCGGTCATCGGCGGCGCCTGCTGGAATCAGGCCAGCCGCCGGCTACCCCTGACCCTGAGTGGTCAGGCCATCGTCATCGAGACCCTGGCCTCGCTGACCTATGGCTTTCTCTGGAGCGGGCGCTGGCCGACTCGCCTGGAATCCCTGGCGATTCTCCTGCTCATGCTCGGGACGAGCTGGTGCCTGCAGTGCCACCGGCGCCCGTCTCGGACAGTCGCGGCAGGGGCGACCTGAACGCGAGGGTCGTGGCCGGCTGCGCCCTCCTACGCCAGCGGTGGCAGCGCCCAGTCGATAGGGGTGAGGCCGGCGTTGCGCAGGAATTCATTGGTGCGGCCGAAGTGGCCGTTGCCGATGAAACCGCGGTGGGCCGACAGCGGCGAGGGATGCGCCGACTTGAGGATCAGGTGCTTCTGGGGATCGATGAGCGTCTGCTTGCTCTGGGCATGGCTGCCCCAGAGCAGGAACACCAGGTTCTCCCGCTCGGCGCTGACCACCTCGATGATGCGATCGGTGAATCTCTGCCAACCGGCCTTGGCGTGGGAACCGGCGTTGGCCTGTTCCACGGTCAGCGAGGTATTGAGCAACAGCACGCCCTGCTCGGCCCAGTGCTGCAGATAGCCGTGGTTGGGAATGGGCAGGTTCAGGTCGCGCTTGAGTTCCTTGAAGATATTCTGCAGCGACGGCGGCGCCGGTACCCCAGGCTGCACCGAGAAGCTCAGCCCATGGGCCTGACCCGGACCGTGATAGGGGTCCTGGCCGAGGATGACCACCCTGACCTGATCCAGAGGGGTGGTATTGAGGGCATTGAAGATCAACGGCCCGGGCGGATGGATGACCTTGCCCGCCGCCTTCTCGCGCCTGAGGAATTCGCTCAGCTGACGCATGTAGGGCTGCTCGAATTCGTCGCGCAGCGCGGCTTTCCATTGGGGGTCGAGCTTGATGCGATCGTCGTCCACGATTCGAGGCTTCCTGGTCAAGACAAGGGCAGCACCCTAGAAAAGCCGGCTGCCCCTGTCAAACCCGCTACCAGCGCGGACCGTAGCGCGGGCCCCAGCCGGGCGGACCATAACCCGGACGCGGCCCCCAGCCCGGCGGTCCCCAACCGGGACCCGGACCCCAGTGAGGCGGTGGTGGCGGTGCCGGCCGATAGTAATAGCCGTAGCCATAGGGTCGCACGATGACCACGGGCGGCGGATAGGCCGGCGTACCGTAGAAGACCGCCGCAGGAGGGGCCGGACGGCTGTAATAGCGCGGGGACGTGTCGTAGACGGTGCAGCCGGTGAAGGTCAGGGCACAGAGCGACGCCAAGAGGAAATGGCGCATGGGGAATATCTCCAGAACGGCCCGGATGGGCCTGGACAAAGCTTAAGCCCTGGCCAGGCGCCGCGCCCGGTTATCGCGCGTTCATTCAGCCGGGATTAAGAGACGCCGGTCGGCTCTCCTCCCGCTCGCCCAGGTAGTCCTGCAGCCGCGCCTGCAGATGGGGTACGGCCTGGGGATGGGAGAGGAAGTCGGCGATGCTCATCAGCTGCCAGTGCTGGCCTTCGTCGCCAAAGCGGATGGCGGCGAGTTCGGCGGGATGCAATTGCCCGGCGAACAGCCAGCTGGGCAGATAGCCGGGTTGGCGCGGCGGATAGCAACGCCCCCAGATCAGCCGCGCCTCGTCCAGCACCAGGCCGAATTCTTCTTCCAGCTCGCGCAGGGCGCAGCGCTCGGGCGTCTCGCCGTCTTCGCGACCACCGCCGGGCAGGTCCCAGAGGGCCGGCCAGGGGATGTCGGGCTTGTCATCACGCTGATAGACCAGGATCTGCTCAGCGCAGAGCAGCGCCAGCTTGGCACCGTTGAAGGCATGGCGGGACATGAGGAGGCCTCCGTTGGCGACGGGGAGACCGGCAGGCCTCCCCGCCTGGACTCAATAACCCAGCTGCTTGAGCAGGGCACCGGGTGCCTGCTTGGCCGGACGCTCATAGAACTTCAGCAATTCGGCGGCGCGATTGCTGAAGAAGCCATCCACGCCACGGGGCGCGAGACGCGCGTAGTCCACCGCCGAGTCCACCGTATAGGCATGCACCAGCAGACCCCGCTCGTGGGCGACGTCGTTCATCCAGGGCTTCACCAGGTCCGCATAGCTCTGGTCGCCACCCTCCTCCAGGGCCGCCGAGGGGCCGATGCCGATGGCGCCATGGGCCTTGGCCCACTCGATCCAGGCGGTGAAATCGCCTTCGGAGCGCACCTGCTGCTTGGCGTAGTAGGCCGCCTTGCTGGCCTCGCCCGACTCGGCGTAGCTCGGCCCGGGCTTGGCCGGGATGTAGTCGTCGCCCAGCCACAGCAGCAGGATCTTCGGCGTCTTCGGCATCTCCTTCTGCAACAGCTCCAGGCTGCTCTTCTCGAAGGTCTGCAGGATCACCCGCCCGGGCATGGCGGCGACGCCGGTGGCACCCGGCTTGGGCTTGCCGAGCCAGCCGCGCTGGGTCAGCTTGGCCTTGAGGTCGCGCTCGATGCCGGGGAACAGCTTGGGTTGCTTGGTTTCGATGTAGAGACCCGGCTTGTTGCGACCGCCTTCGGCGATGTCGATGACCTCGTCGAGGGTAAGGATCCTGAGTCCGGCGAACTTTGGCCGGGCGCGGTCGGGATGGGCCTGGTTGAACCAGCTGCCGGCGTCCAGCGACTTGAGTTCGGCCAGGGTGAACTGGCTGACCGGGGCCTTGGCGCGGTCGGGGAAGCGCTTGGCGACATCGGTGGTACGTTCCAGGGTGTCGTCGTGCAGGGCGATGAGCTGGCCGTCCCTGGTGCGCTGCAGGTCGAGCTCCAGGTAGTCGGCGCCCAGCTCCCGTGCCACCAGATAGGCCGGCGCGGTGGATTCGGGGGCGTCGAAGGAGGCGCCGCGATGGGCGATCACCGCCGGCCAGGGAATGCCGGCCTGGCGGGCCAGGGTCTGGCCGACATCGGCTTCGGTGGCCAGCGCCAGTTGGCTGACTAGCAGGGTGCCGGGAATGAGGGTACGGATCAGGGTGCGCAGAGCAGTTATTGTCATGGGTTCCTCGGGTGGTCCGACGATCGGAGCTAGGATGCAGCTTGCACCCTGGTTGCAACAGTACGCAGACCCCCAGCGTAGCGGACGTTACCCAGGTCGCAATTCCCGGTACTCTGCCGCCCGCTTCGCCCGACGAGATCACCATGGCCGCATCGCCCATCCCCTTCGATCCCACCCGCTGCCCGCTGTGCGGCCAGGCCAACAGCTGCGTCCTGGCGGCCGGGGGCGAGATCCGCGACTGCTGGTGCCTGCAGACGCCGATCGATCCCGCCGTCCTGGACCGCCTGCCCGCGCAAGAGCGCGATCGCCGCTGCCTCTGCCCGGCCTGCGCGGCAGGCGTCGCGAGCGAACCTCGCTGATGCGCCTGGACCGCTGGCTGGGCAACCGACCCGAGCTGGGCCGACAACTGGGGCGGCGCCTGCTCGCCGAGGGCCGGGTAAGGGTCAACGGCACCACCACCCTGCGGGCCGAGCAGGAGGTGTTCGCCTTCGACCGCATCGAGGCCGACGAGCGCCTGCTGCAGGACGGCCCCGGCGGTCGCTACCTGATGCTGCACAAGCCGCGCGGCTGCGTGAGCGCCACCGTCGACGCCCGCCATGCCACGGTGCTGGACTGCCTCGCCCCGGACCAGCGCGCCGATCTGCACCTGGCCGGACGGCTGGACTTCAACACCACCGGCCTGCTGCTGCTCACCAATGATGGCCAGTGGTCGCGCGGCCTCAGTCATCCGCGTCACAGGCAGACCAAGCGCTACCGGGTCACCACCGCCGAGGTCATCCCGCCGCAGCTGGTGGCCGCCTTCGCCGAAGGGCTCTACTTCGCCTATGAGGACCTCACCACCCAACCGGCGCAGCTGGAGTTGCTGGACGACCACAACGCCTTCCTGACCCTAGTCGAAGGCCGCTATCACCAGGTCAAGCGCATGTTCGGCCGCTTCGGCATCGAGGTCATCGCCCTGCATCGCGACCGCATCGGCGAGCTGGCGCTGGATCCCGCCCTGGCCGAGGGTGCCTATCGCCCGCTCACCCGCGCCGAGGTGGCCCTGCTACGTCCGGCGGACTAGGGGAACAGGAGCCCGGGGACACCGGTCGGGGTACAGACACGCACCACCCTGGAGACTTCCCATGCGTATCGACATCCCCTCCCTCGGCTTTGGCGGCGCCCCGCTGGGCAACATGTTCCGCGAGGTAGGCGACGCCGACGCCCGGGCGACGCTCGAAGCCGCCTGGGACGCCGGCATCCGCCTCTATGACACCTCGCCCCACTATGGCGCCGGGCTGTCGGAGCGACGTTTCGCCGAGGTGCTGGCCGACAAGCCGCGCGACGACTTCGTCCTCTGCAGCAAGGTCGGCCGCCTGCTGGAACCGGCCGACCGGCCGGAAAATGCGCCGCCGTTCGTCAACGAACTGCCCTTCAAGCGGGTGCTCGACTATTCCGCCAACGGCGCCCGCCGCTCCATCGAGGCCAGTCTGGAACGCCTCAAGACCGACCGCCTCGATCTGGTCTGGATCCACGATCTGTCCGAGGACCAGCATGGCCCGGCCTGGCGCGACTACTTCGCCCAGGCCATGCAGGGTGCGGCCAAGGCCCTCACCGAGATGCGCGAGGAAGGGCTGATCCTGGGCTGGGGCCTGGGCGTCAACCTGGTGGAACCCTGCCGCCTGGCGCTGGAGCAGAGCGATCCCGATGCCTTCCTGCTGGCCGGTCGCTATTCCCTTCTGGATCATCGCGAAGCCCTGGACACGCTCTTTCCCGAATGCGAACGCCGCGGCGTGGGCATCGTGGTGGGTGGGCCCTACAACTCCGGCCTGCTCGCCGGTGGCAAGCACTACAACTATGCCGAAGCCGAGCCGGCACTGCGCCGCAAGGTCGAGCTAATCGAGGGCGTCTGCCAGGATCACGGGGTGGACATCCGCGCCGCGGCCCTGCAGTTCTGCCTGGCCCATCCCACGGTGGCCGCCACCATTCCCGGCAGCAGCACGCCAGAGCGGGCCCGGCAGAACGCCGAACTGCTACGGGCGCCCATCCCTGCCGCCTTCTGGCGCAACCTGCGCGAGATCGGCGTGCTGCCGGAAGACGCCCCGACGCCCGCGTGAGCCGTATAGCCTGTTTAAAGCCTGCTGCGCGTCGGGCAAACGGCGTTGAAAATGCCTCCGGAATGCTCATTTACCGACTGTAAACTCCGCTTCCTCAGGCATTTTCGCCTTGTTTGTACCTGGCTCGCGAGACTTAAAACAGGCTCTAAAAGGGTGGCTGTGCTAGGCTCGCCGCCCCTTTTCCACCCTGCCTGCCTTCATGACCTCGCCCCGCCGCCCCCTTCCTGGCCGCCCTGCGCCCCTGCATCCACGCAATCGCCACCAGGGCAGCTACGACTTTCCAGCGCTGATGCGCACGAGCCCGGCGCTCAGGCCGTTCGTGGCGCCGACGCCGCGGGGCAATCTGTCCATCGACTTCACCGATCCCCAGGCCGTCCGCGCGCTCAACCGCGCGTTACTGGCGCTGCACCATGGCGTGCGCGATTGGGACATCCCCGCCGATTTCCTCTGCCCACCGATTCCCGGCCGGGCGGATTACCTGCACCACCTGGCCGACCTGCTGGCCGAGGGCAATGGCGGCCGGATTCCCCGGGGTGCGACGACGCGCTTGCTGGACGTGGGTACGGGCGCCAATGGCGTCTATCCGCTGATCGGCTTCAAGGAGTATGGCTGGCATTTCGTTGGCAGCGACATCGCCCCGGCGGCGCTGGCTGCCTTCGGCCGCACCCTGGCGGCCAATGCGGATTGCGCCGCCGCCATCGAGTTGCGCCGCCAGCCGGATCCCCAGGCCATATTCGCCGGTATCCTGCAACCCGGTGAGCGCTACGCCGCCACCCTGTGCAATCCGCCCTTCCATGCCAGCCCCGACGATGCCGTGCGCGGCAGCCGGCGCAAGTGGAAGAACCTGGGCAAGACCACCGGCAAGCAGGTACCCCTGCTCAATTTCGGCGGCCAGGCGGCTGAACTCTGGTGCCCCGGGGGCGAGGCCGTCTTTGTCGAGCGGATGATCCGCGAGAGTCGCGCCTTTGCCGGTCAGGTCGGCTGGTTCACCTGCCTGGTGTCCAAGGTCAGCAATCTGCCGCCGTTGCAGGCGGCACTGCGCCGCGAACAGGTCGGTGAAAGTCGCGTGGTGGCCATGGCCCAGGGCCAGAAGCAGAGTCGCTTTCTCGCCTGGCGCTTCGCCTGATCGACCTCTCCACACTTGAACGACGACCCTCCGGCGGCTTTCCGGCCGCTTTCGTCGGTGCCGCCGGCGGCTCGCGGAAAGCCGTCCAGACCGCTCCGGTTCGCCCGGAGCGGCAGCTGGCGGGACTTTGACTGTCGTCACAGAGGATTAGACTAAAGGCTAATAGGCAAAGCCAATGAATTACGGGCTAGGCAGCCCTAACCCTTCCCTTTAAAATGTCCGGCAACAATTACGCCACGCGCACGCAGCCGCGCCCGAGACCTCTGTCTCCGGTCAGCCGCTGCCAAGGCCGCGTCTTGCGTTTTTGCTCCGACTCCTCCGGTGACTCATGAGAGAGGGGCGGTGGAGGGAAAAGAACCTGCCCTTGCGTGTTTCCGGCTGCATTCTGCCTTGCCCACTGCACATCCCCCCATGTGCCATGGTGCCGCACCGCACCGAAACTCGATAAGCAGACCCAGCTTCTATCGAACGAGAGATCACATGCTGAAGAAAATGACTGGCGCGCTGCTCGGCGTCGCCATCGCCTCCGCCCTGGGCACCGCACAGGCCGAAGACACCAAGAAGGTCGACGTCCTGCTGATCGGCGGCGGCATCATGAGCTCCACCCTGGGCATCTGGCTGAACGAGCTGGAGCCGAACTGGACCATGGAAATGGTCGAGCGCCTGGACCAGGTCGCCGACGAGAGCTCCAACGGCTGGAACAATGCCGGTACCGGCCACTCCGCCCTGGCCGAGCTGAACTACACCCCGGAAGACAAGGACGGCAAGGTCACCATCGCCAAGGCCATCGAGATCAACGAAGCCTTCCAGATCTCCCGTCAATTCTGGTCCTGGCAGGTCAAGAACGGTGTCCTCAAGGACCCGAAGAGCTTCATCAACAGCACCCCGCACATGAGCTTCGTCTGGGGTGACGAGAACATCGCCTTCCTGAAGAAGCGCTACGAGGCGCTCAAGGCCAGCCCGCTGTTCTCCGGCATGCAGTTCTCCGAAGATCCCGCGCAGATCAAGCAGTGGGTTCCGCTGATGATGGAAGGTCGCGATCCCAAGCAGAAGATCGCCGCCACCTGGAGTCCGCTGGGCACCGACGTCAACTTCGGCGAGATCACCCGCCAGTTCGCCGCCAACCTGCAGTCCAAGCCGAACTTCAAGCTGAACCTGTCCAGCGAAGTCGAGAACATCACCCGCAATGCCGACGGCAGCTGGCGCGTGGAGTACAAGAACCTCAAGGACGGCAAGAAGACCGAAACCGACGCCAAGTTCGTCTTCATCGGCGCCGGCGGCGGTGCCCTGCACCTGCTGCAGAAGTCGGGCATCCCCGAAGCCAACGACTACGCCGGCTTCCCGGTGGGTGGTTCCTTCCTGGTCACCGACAACCCCGAGATCGCCCAGCAGCACCTGGCCAAGGCCTACGGCAAGGCGTCGGTGGGCGCACCGCCGATGTCGGTACCGCACCTGGACACCCGCATGCTCGACGGCAAGCGCGTGATCCTGTTCGGGCCCTTCGCCACCTTCTCCACCAAGTTCCTCAAGCAGGGTTCCTACCTGGACCTGCTGACCAGCACCAACACCCACAACGCCTGGCCGATGGTCCGCGTGGGCGTGGCCGAGTACCCGCTGGTGGAATACCTCGCCGGTCAGCTGATGCTGTCGGATGACGACCGCATGGCCGCCCTGCGCGAGTACTTCCCCAACGCCAAGAAGGAAGACTGGCGCCTGTGGCAGGCCGGTCAGCGCGTGCAGATCATCAAGCGCGACGCCGACAAGGGTGGCGTGCTGAAGCTGGGCACCGAGATCGTCGCGGCCAAGGATGGCAGCATCGCCGGCCTGCTGGGCGCCTCCCCGGGTGCCTCGACCGCCGCGCCCATCATGCTGAGCGTGCTGGAGAAGGTGTTCAAGGACAAGGTCGCGACCCCTGAGTGGCAAGCCAAGCTGCACCAGATCGTGCCCAGCTACGGCACCAAGTTGAACAGCGACCCAGCGCGCGTGCAGCAGGAGTGGAACTACACCGCCGAAGTCCTGCAACTGGCCACCCCGCCGGTCGCCACCGGCACCGAGAACGCCAAGGCCACCGCCAGCGCCCCGCGCGCCGAAAAGGCCGCCAACGACATGGCGCTGTAGATCGCTGCCAGGCCCGCTGCGCGAGCGGCGGGCGCTTCGCGATGACCAGAAGGCCCCACCCCGACCCGGCGTGGGGCTTTTTTTCGTCCGCCGCTTGCCCGGGATAGAGCCCTTGCGCCCGCTCAGGCCCTGTGACGAAAACCGCAACGGCGTGAATTTTTTCCGGTCAGACAGGCACTAAAAACTGCAGCGATACGCCAAGGCAGGTCGTTGCACGCCACAATGGTGATCTATCCTCGAGCCTTAACCGTTACCTGAATCTGGAGACACGATGACGGCACATCCCGCCCCGGGCATCCTGCATACCCGAGAAGGCCAGCGCCTGGCTGATACCGATGCCGCCGCCTGGCGGCAGTGGGGGCCCTACCTGAGCGAGCGCCAGTGGGCCACGGTCCGTGAAGACTACAGCGCCGATGGCGACGCCTGGCGCTACTTCCCCCATGACCATGCGCGCAGCCGCGCCTATCGCTGGGGCGAAGACGGCCTCGCCGGTTTCTGCGACAAGGCTCAGCAATGGTGCCTGGGCATCGCCCTGTGGAACGAGCGCGATCCCTTCCTCAAGGAACGGCTGTTCGGCCTGACCAACGCCGAAGGCAACCATGGCGAGGACGTCAAGGAGCTGTACTTCTACCTGGACGGGGTACCGAGCCATGCCTACCAGAAGATGCTCTACAAGTATCCCCACGCCGCCTTTCCCTATGCCCAGCTCACTGAGGAAAACGCCCGACGCGGCCTGGAGGATCGCGAATACGAGATCCTCCATACCGGCGTCTTCGCCGAGGATCGCTATTTCGACGTCACCGTCGAATACGCCAAGCACACCCCCGACGACATCCTCATGCGGGTCACCGTGGAAAACCGCGGGACCGAGCGCGCCAGCCTGCGAGTGCTGCCGCAGATCTGGTCTCGCAACACCTGGGCCTGGACCGGCACCCCGCCGCGCTCCATGCTCAGCCTGGAGGGGGACCAGGTCCGCGCCAGCTATTTCGACCGGCCCGACCTGGTGGTCAGCGCCTGGGGCCCGCGCGAGGCCGAGTGGTTGTTCTGCAACAACGAAACCAACCTGCCCCGCCTGACCGGTGAAGCTGCCGAGGGCCCCTTCAAGGACGGCATCAACGACTACGTGGTGCGCGGCGCCCGCGAGGCGATCCGCCGCGACTTCGGCAGCAAGGCGGCCGCTCATTTCGCCGTGGAGCTGGAGGGTGGCGCCAAGACCGTGGTCTACCTGCGCCTGGCGCCGACCAATGCGCTGTCGGTGGATGCCGATGCGATCTTTGCCGAGCGCATCGCCGAGGCCGATGCCTTCTATGCCGCCCTGCAGGAAAAGATCGCCGATCCCGATGCGCGCCTGGTGCAGCGCCAGGCCCTGGCCGGCCTGCTCTGGTCCAAGCAGCTCTACTACTTCGAGGTCAATCGCTGGCTCGATGGCGATCCGGCCCAGCCGACGCCGCCGGCGCAGCGCCAGCGCATCCGCAACGGCCACTGGCGCCACCTGCTCAATTTCGACATCGTCTCCATGCCGGACAAATGGGAGTACCCCTGGTACGCCTCCTGGGACCTGGCCTTCCAGGCGGTGGCCTACGCCCTGATCGATCCCGGTTTCGCCAAGCAGCAGCTGCTGCTGCTGGTGAAGGACAGATTCATGCATCCCAATGGCCAGCTGCCGGCCTACGAGTGGAATTTCGAGGACGCCAATCCGCCGGTGCATGCCTGGGCCACCTGGCACGTCTACCTGCAGGAAAAGTCTCTGACCGGGGTGGGCGACCGGGTCTTTCTCGAACGCGTCTTCCACAAGCTGCTGCTGAATTTCTCCTGGTGGATCAACCGCAAGGACACCGAGGGTCGCAACATCTTCCAGGGCGGTTTCCTCGGCCTGGACAACATCGCCCTCTTCGACCGCTCGGCCCCCCTGCCGGAGGGCTATCACCTGGACCAGGCCGACGGCACCGCCTGGATGGCCGCCTATGCGCTGGACCTGATGCGCATCGCCCTGGAGCTGGCCAAGGAAAATCCGGTGTACGTCGATCTCGGGGTGAAGTTCTTCGAGCACTTCCTGCACATCGCCGGCGCCATCAACCACAGCGATGATCGCGAAGACGGCCTCTGGGACGAACAGGACGAATTCTTCTACGACGTCCTGCACAAGGCGGATGGCAGTGCCGAGCCGTTGCGCCTGAGGTCCATCGTCGGCCTCATCCCGCTGTTCGCGGTGCAGGTGCTGGAACAGCGCGAGCACGAAGGCCTCCCCGGCCTCGGCGGACGACTGCGCGGCTTCCTGCGCCAGCGTCCGGATCTCGCCCGACTGGTCTCGCGCTGGACCGAACCCGGCCAGGGCAATAGATTCCTGCTCTCGCTGCTGCGCGGCCACCGTACCAAGCTGCTGCTCAAGCGCATGCTGGATGACAACGAATTCCTCTCCGAATACGGCATCCGCTCGCTGTCCAAGGCCCACGAACAGCAACCCTTCGAGATGCGCCAGGCCGACGGCAACCTGCTCAGCGCCCGCTATCAACCGGGGGAATCGGATTCGCGCCTCTATGGCGGCAACTCCAACTGGCGCGGGCCATTGTGGATGCCGATCAACTACATGCTCATCGAGTCGCTGCACGAGTTCCACCGTTATTACGCCGACAGTTTCTCGGTGGAATACCCCAGCGGCTCCGGCTACCTGGCCAATCTGGAAGAGGTCGCCGACGGCCTCAGCCAGCGCCTGACGCGGCTGTTCCTCAAGGACGCCGACGGCAAACGCCCGAGCATGGTCGACTATCCACAACTGCAGAACGATCCGCGCAGTCGCGACCTGGTGCTGTTCCACGAGTATTTCCACGGCGAAAACGGCCGCGGACTCGGGGCCTCCCACCAGACTGGCTGGAGCGCCCTGGTGGCGCTGCTGCTGCAACCCCGCCGCTAGTCCGCTAACGCCCAGGCGCCGGGAGCGACCGGCGCCTGGGCGAACTGCGGCAAGGCTACAGTTTTCCTCTGTCGCCCTGGATACTATGCTCTAGCCAGAGACCCCGCCTTCGCGAGCCCGCATGACTCACCCCGATGACGCCCAGCGTCTCCAAGCCCTGAGCGAGCTGCAGATTCTCGATAGCGGTGTCGAAGCCGCCTACGAGGACATCGTCGCCCTGGCCTGCCAACTGACCCGGGCGCCGGTGGCCTTCATCACCCTGGCCGATCGGCAGCGTCTCTGGTTCAAGGCCTGCCAGGGCATGACGGTGGCCGAGGTACCGGCCGACGCCTCGCTCTGCCACCTGGCGATCCGCACCCCTCGCCAGCCTTTTCTGGTGGAGGATCTGCAGAGGGACCCGCGCGTTTCACACCTGAGGGCGGCACCCGGGCTGGAGCGGATGCGCGCCTACCTGGGCATTCCCCTGCTCGACCGGCACGGGGTCGCCCTCGGCACCCTCTGCGTGATGGACGACCGGGTCCGGCGGTTCGAGGCGGCTCAGGTCGACAACCTGCAACGGCTGGCTCGGCAGGTCATCATCCTGCTGCAACAGCGCGAGACCCTGCGCCAGCTGGAAGAGCTGGACATCAACTTTTCCGCCTTCATGAACAACGGGCCCTTCATCGCCTACATCAAGGACCGCGACTGGCGCTACCGCTATGTCAACGAGCCCTTCCTGCAGCAGCTGGAACTGACCCGTGACGAGGTCCTCGGCCAGGACGACTTCACCATCTGGCCAGAGGCGGCGCCACGTTTCCGCCAGGTCGACGAGCAGGTGATGAACGAACTCAAGCCGAGCCGACTCGTCGAGCGCATGACGGCCCCGGATGGTCGACGCCTCTTCTGGCAGTCCTACAAGTTTCCCCTGGTCACGCGGCAGGGCATCGCCCTGGCGGGGCTGTCGGTGGACGTCACCGAGCATATCGAGCAACAGCACATGCTGGAGGCCTCGCAGCGCCAACTGCTGGACATGATGCAGGCCGCCGAGCAACGCAGCGTCACCGATGCCCTGACCGGTCTGTTCAACAGACGCGCCTTCGACCTGCGCCTGGCGGAGCATCTGCGGCGCGCCGAGGACCAGGGCACGCCGTTGTCCATGCTGCTGATCGACGTCGATCACTTCAAGACCTACAACGACGCCTTTGGCCACCAGGCCGGTGATACCGCATTGCAGACGGTCAGTCAGCTGCTGCTACAAAGCTGTCGCGACAATGACGCCTGCTTTCGCTACGGCGGCGAGGAATTCGCCATCCTGCTGTCGGGTGCCGATCTCACCGCGGCCCACTTGGTGGCCGAGCGTTGTCGGGCTGCCGTCGCCAACCATGCCTGGTCACGGCGCGCGGTGACCCTGAGCGTTGGTATCGCTACCTACAGGACCGGGATGGATGCCTACACCCTCACCGAAGGCGCCGACCGGGCGCTCTATGCGGCCAAGAACGCCGGTCGCAACCGCATCGCTGCGGAACCCGGACCTTAATCGCCCGCTGTCCTTGAATCGCGCCCAACAAAAAACCCGCCGAAGCGGGTTCTTTGTTGCGACCATCCCAACATCCTGTCAGGCGCCATCCTGGCCTGGTCTTCATCCGTGACCTCAGAGCTGCGCATCCTGCGCCGCTGATAGGTGTAGATTACGCAGCCCGCCGAGATGGCAACATGGCCAGGTGACACCAGTGCGTGTAAGCCTTTTGCCATACCCTGCCCGGTCCGCCTGCCGGCCTCAAATCACGCCCAACAAAAAACCCGCCGAAGCGGGTTCTTTGTTGCGACCATCCCAACATCCTGTCAGGCGCCATCCTGGCCTGGTCTTCATCCGTGACCTCAGAGCTGCGCATCCTGCGCCGCTGATAGGTGTAGATTACGCAGCCCGCCGGGGCGGCAACATGGCCAGGTGACACCAGTCCTTGTAAGCCTTTTGCCATACCCTGCCCGGTGCGCCCGCCAACCCTGAATCACGCCCAACAAAAAACCCGCCGAAGCGGGTTCTTTGTTGCGACCATCCCAACATCCTGTCAGGCGCCATCCTGGCCTGGTCTTCATCCGTGACCTCAAGGCTGCGCATCCTGCGCCGCTGATAGGTGTAGATTACGCAGCCCGCCGAGATGGCAACATGGCCAGGTGACACCAGTGCGTGTAAGCCTTTTGCCATACCCTGCCCGGTCCGCCTGCCGGCCTCAAATCACGCCCAACAAAAAACCCGCCGAAGCGGGTTCTTTGTTGCGACCACCCCAACATCCTGTCGGGCGCCATCCTGGCCTGGTCTTCATCCGTGACCTCAGAGCTGCGCATCCTGCGCCGCTGATAGGTGTAGATTACGCAGCCTGCCGAGATGGCAACATGGCCAGGTGACACCAGTGCGTGTAAGCCTTTCGCCATCCCCTCGGGAACACGGCGACCGCCGCCTCGACTAATACTGAACCTCGCCGAAGATCCGCCATGGCCCTCTCGACTTCCTTCGCTATCGTGCAACAGCAGATGCGCCGCGCTGCCGGCCTGGTCTGGAGTACCTCTCCCGCGCTGATGATCGGCCTGGTTCTGGCCACCCTGGTCGCCGGCCTGCTGCCGGCCCTGGCCGCCTGGCTCGGGCAGCGCATCGTCGATGCCGTGGTGGCGGCCATGCGGCTGCATGCCGAGCAGGGCCAGGCGCCGCTGTGGCCAGTGCTGAAGTTCGTGCTGGCCGAAGCCGGGGTGCTGGCCGCCCTGGCGGGAGCCCAGCGGCTGCTGTCGGTGCAGCAATCGCTACTGCGGGTACGCCTGGGGCAGACCGTGAATCTGCTGATCCTGGAAAAGGCCCAGACCCTGTCGCTGGCACAATTCGAAGACGCGGATTTCTACGACAAGCTGGTGCGGGCCCGGCGCGAGGCGTCCATCCGGCCCCTGGCGTTGGTGACCAAGTCCCTGACCCTGCTGCAGAACCTGATCTCGCTCGTCAGCTTCGCCGTGCTGCTGGTGCATTTCTCGCCCTGGGCGCTGTTGCTGCTGGTGGTGGGTGCCATGCCGGTGTTTCTGGCCGAGGCGCGCTTTTCCGGCGATGCCTTTCGCCTGTTCAGTCGGCGTGCACCCGAGACGCGCCGCCAGACCTACCTGGAGACACTGCTTTCCCACGAGGCCTACATCAAGGAGGTCAAGCTGTTCGGCCTGGCGCCGCTGCTGCTGGAGCGCTATCGCACCACCTTCACCAAGCTCTATGCCGAGGACCGTCGCCTGACCCTGAGACGTGACGGCTGGGGTTTCGTCTTTGGCCTGCTGGGCACCCTCGCCTTCTATGCCGCCTATGCCTGGGTGGTGCTCGATACCGTGCGCGGGCGTCTGAGCCTGGGCCAGATGACCCTCTATCTCACCCTGTTCCGCCAGGGCCAGGCCGCGGTCAGCGCCAGCCTGACGGCCCTTGGCGGACTCTACGAAGACAGCCTCTACCTGAGCAATCTCTACGACTACCTGGGCCAGCCGACCAGCGCCGAGGGCGGCAGCCTCACCGCCGGCAGCCAGCCCGGAGATGGCCTGAGATTCGACGGGGTCGGCTTCACCTATCCGGGCGCGACCGCACCGACGCTCAAGGACATCAGCTTTCACCTGGCGCCGGGCCAGAGCCTGGCCCTGGTGGGCGCCAACGGCTCGGGCAAGACCACCCTGATCAAGCTGCTGACCCGGCTGCATGCGCCTACCCAGGGACGCATCCTGCTCGATGGCAGCGATCTGCAGGAGTGGCAGCCGGCCGCCCTGCACAGGCGCATTGGCGTCATCTTCCAGGATTTCATCCGCTACCAGCTCACCGCTGGCGAAAATCTGGGGGTCGGCGACACCACGGCCTTCAACGACGGGGCGCGCTGGCGCAAGGCGGCCGAACAGGGCCTGGCCGACGAAGTCATCGCCGGTCTGCGCGAGGGCTACGAGACCCAGCTCGGACGCTGGTTCATGGGCGGCCAGGAGTTGTCCGGCGGCCAGTGGCAGAAGATTGCCCTGTCACGCGCCTATATGCGCGAAGACGCCGACATCCTGGTGCTGGACGAACCCACCGCCGCGCTGGACGCCGCCGCCGAGGCGGTGATCTTCGAGCGCTTTCGCGCCCAGGCACAGCAGCGCATGACCCTGCTGATCTCGCACCGCTTCTCCAGCGTGCGCAATGCCGATCAGATCCTGGTGCTGGAAGGCGGCGAGATCCGCGAGCGAGGGGATCACGAGCAGCTGCTGGCCAGCGGCGGCCGCTATGCCCAGCTGTTCGATCTGCAGGCCAGAGGCTATCGCTGATCGCCGGTGGCGAACTTCGCGTGGAGGGCTATGCCCAACGCTTAACAACCACTCGCGGAGGCCGCATGAACGATCAGATCAAGGAAAACCCCGACGACTTGGACATCGATCCGGACATTGCGCCCGATCCCGAAGAGCCCGTGGGCGAAGATCCGGATGACAAGCCGATCGAGGAACGCCTGCCGCAGAAGAATCCGCGCAATTCGGAGTACAGTTGATGAACGCCATCCTGCCGTTGCCCGAGGACGGAGATCCGGAGGGGCTGCATCCGGCGGAGTTGCCGGCCGACGAGGACGATGCGCCGCCGGTGGATCCGCTTTGACGCCTGGAGTCGGTATCCGGATGGAGCTGGCATAGGGATTGCCCTCACCCCAGCCCTCTCCCGGAGGGAGAGGGGGAAAGAGCAGCCCGTAGGTTGGGTTGAGCGTAACGAAGCCCAAGCTGAAAATGTTCACACCATGAAAAAGGTCCGCCGTGGCGGACCTTTTCTTTGGCCTTATTTCGCGCCGGGTTGCGGTTTGTAGAGTTCGAGCAGCTTGAGCGTGACGCCATTGGTCCAGCCGAAGCCGTCCTGCAGCTCGTACTCGCCGCCGCCGCCGCCCTGGCCGCCGGTGAGGTCGTATTTCTCCACCAGCTTCTGCTCGCGGGCGTAGAGGTTCTGCACCTGGGTCAGGAAGCGGGTGCCAATGTCGGCGGCCAGCTTGTCCTGCTGGTAGCGACGCAGGCCGTCCACGGCCACCCACTGCAGCGGTGCCCAGCCATTGGGTTCGTCCCACTGCTGGCCGGTCTTGACCGTGGTGGTGGCGATGCCACCCGGACGCAGCAGCTGGTTGGCCACGGTCGCGGCGGTCTGGTCGGCGCTGCTCTGGCTGGCGGCGCCCACGAACAGCGGGAACAGGGTAGCGGCGGAAACCTTGTCGGTACGGCGCTTGGCCTGCCAGTCGAAGTCGGTGTAGTAACCGGCCGGATTCCACAGGTAGCGGTCGATGGCCTGCTGGCGGGTCTTGGCCTTCTGGCTGTAGGCCTGGACGCAACTGGCCTCGCCGGTCTTCTCGCAGGCCTTGGCGATGGTCTGTTCCAGGTGATAGAGCAGGCTGTTCAGGTCCACCGGGGCGATGGCGGTGGTGCGGATGGTCGCCAGGGTCTTGCCATCGCCGAGCCAGCGCGAGGAGAAGTCCCAGCCACTCTCGGCTCCGGCGCGCAGATCGCGATAGACCTCGCCGGCCGGTCGGCCCTTGGCCTGGGCGGCGGTGGCCAGGTCTTCCAGGTAGGACTCCTGGCGCGGGGTATCGCGAGCATCCCAGTAGCGATTGAGCAGGGTGCCGTCGGCCAGCCTGACCACATGGGCATTGGCCTGGCCCGGTTGCAGGCCTTCGGCCCCGGCCATCCAGTAGGCGTATTCCTTCTGCAGTTGCGGCAGGTAGCGGCGATAGGCGGAGTCGCCTTCCAGGCTGGCCTGCAGATCGACCATGTAGGCGAAGAACGGCGGCTGCGAGCGACTCAGGTAGTAGCTGCGATTGCCGTTGGGGATGTGGCCGTAGACGTCGATCTCATGGGCGAAGTTGTCCACCATGTCGCGGACCAGGTCGGTGCGCCCGTCCTTGGCCAGTCCCAGCATGGTGAAGTAGGAATCCCAGTAGTAGACCTCGCGGAAGCGTCCACCCGGCACCACATAGGGCTTGGGCAGCGGCAGCAGGCTGCTGTAGGCCGGCACCTCTTCGTAGTGGCGGGTCAGCACCGGCCAGAGATCCTTGACGTGGGTCGGCAGGTCGGCCCCCGCCTTGGGCGGTGCGGCCTTGATCGGATCGGATTCTTCGAAGTTGGCGCTGACAAAGGCCTTGAGGTCGAAGCCCGGCTTGTCGCGCTGGGCCAGGTAGTCCTGGCGGATGTCGGCCGGATTGCGCGTGGGCAGGGCATCGACGAAGTGCTTCTGGTCGCTGAACAGCTTGCCTTGCTGCACGGCGGCGAACAGCTCGGGATAGGCCTGGTCCGGCGGCACGGCGCGGGCGTTGCTGGCGTCGCGCCAACTCCAGGTCGGGGTTTCCGGCTTGCTGCCCTCATGGGCGCAGGCGGCGAGAAAGGCGATGGACAGGGACAGGACGAGCATCCGCGCGGGTGGCGCAGGTGGCAGGCGTTTCATGAAGCGCTCCTTTTCTTGTCGACACGACAGCAGCCGCAACGGACGTTGCGACACGAAAGGATCGACCCTGGAGCGCCGCGACAGTTCGCCGCAATCGGCTCAGCCGCCCGGACGCAGACGCCTTACGCAGCGTGCCAGCTCTTCGAGACCGAAGGGCTTGCCAATGAGTTCGACGCCCTCTTCCGCCAGCTCCGGCAGGGACGCCGGGTCCGCCTGACCGGACAGATAGAGCACCGGCAGCCCGGGGCTGGTGGCCCGCGCCTGCTCGGCCAGTTGCCGGCCGTCCAGCCCGGAGAGGCCGAGACTGGTCACCAGCAGATCGATACGCAGGCTGCCCGAGGCGATGAGGGCCACGGCGGTGGCGCTGTCGGCGACAGCCAGGGGCGTGTAACCCAGCTCCGCCAGCACCTCGCCGATGATGACGCGGACTTCACGCTCTTCTTCGACGATCAGCGCGCAGTCACCGGAGACCTCCGGCAGGACCGGACCTTCGGCTTCGCTGGGCGCGGGCTCCACCACGGGCTGAGCCAGTAGCCGCGGTAGATAGAGGCTGATGCAGGTGCCCTCGCCCACCACCGAATGGATCTCCACCTGACCACCCGATTGGCGGACGAAGCCATAGATCATCGACAGCCCGAGTCCGGTGCCACGCCCGCTGGGCTTGGTGGTGAAGAAGGGTTCGCAGGCGCGCTTGAGGGTATCGGCGTCCATGCCGGTGCCAGTATCGCAGACCTGGATACGGACGAAATCACCGGCCACCGTCTCGATCGGCAGGCCGATGCTGAGCGGTCCGCTGACATTGTCCACGCGGATGCTCAGGTTGCCGCCCTCGGGCATGGCATCGCGGGCGTTGATGGCCAGGTTGAGGATGGCGTTTTCCAGCTGATGCGGATCGCAGTGCAGCAGCCAGAGGTCGGCGTCGAGCTGGACGTCCTTGCGGATCTTCTTGCCCAGGCTGTGACGCAGCAATTCGTGCATGCCCTGCACCAGCTGGCCGGCATCCACCGGACGGGGTTCGAGTACCTGACGGCGGGCAAAGGCCAGCAGGCGCTGGGTCAGGGCCGCGGCGTTCTCGGCCGAGCGGGTGGCGGTGTCTAGGTAGCGCTCCAGCTCCTGGATGCGCCCCTGCTGCACCCGGCGACGCATCAGATCGAGCGAGCCGACGATGCCGGTCAGCAGGTTGTTGAAGTCGTGGGCGATGCCGCCGGTGAGTTGGCCGATGGCCTCCATCTTCTGCGCCTGGCGCAGCTCCTCTTCCAGGGCCATCAGCTCCTGGCTGCGTATCTCGATGCGCTCCTCGAGGTTGCGATTGAGTTCGTCCAGGGCTTCGCGAGTGTGGACGGCTTCGCTGACATCGCGGGAAATGGAGAGGAATCTCAGGGGCTGGCCGTCATCGCCCAGGATCGGCGTGACCACCACGTCCCACCAGCGCCGGGTGCCCTTCGCCGTGGGTGCCAGCCCGGTGAAGCGCCCGATGCCGCCCTGCCGCGCCGCCTCGATGGCGGCGGTCACCTCATGGCGCTGCCCTTCGGGCCAGAGTTCGGCCCAGGGACGGCCCTGGAAGGGAATGAAGTCGTCGATCTCCATGACCACCAGGCCGCCCGGATTCATGTATTCCAGACGCCCTTCCAGATCGATCAGCTTGATGCAGTCAACGCTGCAGACCATGACGCTGCGCTTGAAGGCCTCGCCCTGCCAGAGCTCGGCTTCATGGCGTCGCTGCGCGGTGATGTCGAGCAGTACGCCACCGGCCTCGCGCCGCTGGAATTGCAGGCAGCGCAACTGGCCATCGGTGCCCTGGCGCCAGGCCTCCCAGACCTGGCCCGCGGCGGGCAGCAGCCCCTCGGGCGGTGCGCTGCGACTCTGCAGCCCGCTGAGCAGCTCGGCGGGCGAAAGGCCCCGGGCCAGCGCCTCGGCGTCCCGTTCCAGCATGGCCGCACACGCGGCATCCGCGCGCCACTCGGCGCGGCTGGGATCGTATTCGAACAGGCCGACGGCAAGAAATTGGGACATGGTGGGTAGGTGGCCGGTAGGAGAAGGAGATGTCATAACGCCAGCAGAAACGACGAACCTGTCTACGTTAACAGTTTCATCGTTTCGCTTCGCGCTGGGCTTCGACCACTGCGCCGGAAAAATTACTCACTCGGTCGCGTTTTTCTCCACGGCATAGCGCCGCTCCAGACCGCTATGGCCCAGACCGACGCCCTTGCGCACCTTGAGCTGCACCGGGATGCGCTCCTTGAGCGCCTCCACGTGGCTGATGATGCCGATGGTCTTGCCGCTGGCATTGAGCTGATCGAGGGCATCCAGGGCGACCTCCAGGGTTTCGCCATCGAGGGTACCGAAGCCTTCGTCGAGAAACAGCGAGTCGATGCCGGTGCGCTGGCTGACCAGATCCGACAGGGCCAGCGCCAGGGCCAGGCTCACCAAAAAGCTCTCGCCACCGGAGAGGGTACGGATGTCGCGCAGGGCATCGGCCTGCCAGGTGTCGAGGATCTGCAATTCCAGCTCGGCGGCCTGGCGCCGGAAGAGTCGATAGCGACCGTGCAGGCGCATCAGCTGACCATTGGCGAGATGCACCAGGTGATCCAGGGTCAGGCCCTGGGCGAACTTGCGGAATTTGGCGCCGTCGGCCGAGCCGATCAGACCGTTGAGGTGCTGCCAGAGGTCGTGATCGCGCTCCTGGGCGGCGATCTCGCCGAGCAGGGCCTGCAGACCATCGCGGCGGCGCTCGTCTTCGCGCAGGGCGGCGTTGACCTCGCCCTGGCGCTGGCCCAGGGCGCGCAATTCGGCGCCGGCGGCGGCCAGTTCGGCATCCAGCTCGGCGGCGCTGCGCTCGGTCTGCGGCTCGGCGTTCAGGGTGTTCAGGCGTTCCTGCGCCGCACCGGCCAGGGCGCGCGCCTCGGTCAGACCGGTCTCGAGACGGGTGCGCTCCAGCGTCAGAGCGCTGTGCTCGTGGTCGTCCAGTTGTGCGGCGCGCCAGGCGTCGGCGTCGGCGAAGGCGCTGGCGGCCAGAGCGGTCTGCCAACGGACGCCGGCTTCGCTGGCCAGCTGCACCTCGCCCGCCAGTCGCTCGTGCAGCGCCTGGTGGCTGCCCTGCAGCGCCGCACCCTGCTCACGGCAGTCTTCCCAGGTCGCGGTCGCCTCCGCGAGCACGGCCGCAGCGGCCTCCGGCGCTACCGGGACGGCGGCGACCTCGCCGGCGCGCTGGCGCCAGGTCTCGACCAGCGGCACGAGGGTGGCCAGGCGCTGGGCAATGTCCTTCAGGTGCTGCTGCAGTTCCTGCGCTCGCTGGCGATCGGCCTGCCAGCGGCGCCACTCCTGCTCGCGCAGCGTCAGCCATTCGCCGGCACGACTGGGCACCTCATGTCCCCAGCGCGCCAGCTCCGCGCCCAACTGGCGCTCTGCCGTGGCCTGTTGCGCCTCGGCCTCCCGCTGTTCCCTGGCACCCTCCGCCAGACTTTGCTGCGCTCGCTCCCAGGCCGCCTCGGCCAGCGCCTGGCGCTGTTCGGCATCGGCCTGTTGACGCGCCAGGCGCTGGGCTTCGTTGCGGCCTTCCTCGCCTTGCTGACGCAGGCCATCCAGGGTGGCGAGCACCTGCTGGATGCGCGCCAGCTCCTGGTCCTGACGGCGGCGCAATTCGGCCACCGCGCCAGGCACCTCAGGATCGGCACCCAGGGCCGTGCAACGCTGACGCCAGAGTTCGCCCAGTTGCTCCAGCTGCTGACTGGCCTCGGTCTGCTGTTCGGTGGCCTGATCCAGTTGCGCCTTGAGCGCGGCCAGGGCTTCGCTGAGCTCCTTGCCCTCCTGGGTCAGGCGCTCCAGTTCGGTCTTGGCGTCCTGCAGGGCGGTCTGGGTGGCGGAGACGTCCAGCGCGGCATAGTCGGCCACCGCAGGGTGATCACGGGAACCGCACAGCGGACAGGGTTCGTCGGGCTGCAATTCGGCGCGCTGGGCCTCGAGACTGCGGATGACCCTTTCCTGTTCGAGCAGCTTCTCGCGCTCGCGCACCTGCTGGGCCACCTCGCGATAGCGCCCGCGCAGGGCGTCCAGGCGCACCTGGTGATCGCCATGCTGGCGCTGACGCTCATCCTGGCTGCGGGCCAGACGCTCCACCTGGGTCTGCAGCTGGCGCCGGCGCTCGACCAGCTGATCCAGCTGATCCACCTCGTTGACCCGGCCCAGCGTGGCCTGCCAGAGGGCACGCCAGGCCTTTTCGTCGCGGCCGTCCAGCGCGGCCTGCCAGCGTTCGCGCTGGGCCTGCTCCGTCGCCTGGGCCTGGGCGGCCTGCTCGCGTGCCCGCGTCACCGCCTCCTGCTGGGCTTCGCGTTCCTCGGCCAGCAGCTGCAGCTGCCGGGTCTGCTCCTCCTGGCGGCGCGTCAGGCGCGCCAGGGCCTCGGCTCTTTCGTCGCGCAGGGCCAGCTGGCTGCGCCAGTCGCCCAGGCGTTCGCCAAGTTCGGCATGACTACTGCGCTCGGCCAGGCTCAGCTCTAGATGCTGCTGTTCGTCCAGCGCCTGCGCCTGCTCCGCCTCGGCCTGGCGCAGTTGTTCGCCACTGGCTCCCAGGGCCTGGGCCAGGGCGGCGTCGCGGCGACTGGCCAGGGTCTGGATCCGCTGATCGAGCTGTGCCAGTTCGTCCCGGCTGCGCTGTTCACGTGCCGCGGCCTCGCGCCAGGCCTGCTCGACGGGCAGCAACCGGGCCGCCGGTTCGGCCGCCGCCAGCCGCTGACGTTGCGGCTCGGCGGCCTCCCAGGCCTGCTGCGCCGCGGCCAGGCGCGCCTGGGCCTGCTGCTCGTCCGCCGCCGTCTGCTCCACGGCGGACAGCCACTGGCGCTGGGCCTGCCAGGTCTTGAGGTCTGCGCCCAGTCGCTCTTCGCGCTGCGCCAGGCCGCTGCCCTCGGCGGCCAGCGCCTGGCGGCGTTCGGCGTCCAGCACCTCGACCCCGGCGACGCGCTGGCGCAGGCCCTCCAGGACGCCCTTGGCCTCCCGCGCGCGCTCGAACACCCGCTGGGAGATCTGCCCGTACACGGCGGTGCCGGTCAGCTCTTCCAGCAGTTCGGCACGCTGGCTGGCACTGGCTTCCAAAAAGGCGGCGAAGCCCCCCTGGGCCAGCAGCATGGAGCGGGTGAAGCGCTCGAAGTCGAGGCCGGTGAGTTCCTCGGTAAGTCTGAGCTTGTCGCCGGTCTTTTCGGCGAGAATGCTGCCGTCGAGCCTGGCCAGTTCCACCTTGGGTGGCTGCAGGGCGCCATCGGCGCGGTCGCGGGCGCGTCGCTGGCTCCAGAAGGCTCGATAGCGCTCGCCACGCACGGCGAATTCCACCTCGGCGAGGCAGTCGCCGGTGTGGCGGGTCATGAGTTCGTTGCTCTCCCCACCCACCTTGCTCATGCGCGGCGTGCGGTGATAGAGCGCCAGGCAGATGGCGTCCAGCAGGGTGGTCTTGCCCGCCCCGGTCGGTCCGGTGATGGCGAACAGGCCACTGCTGGCGAAGGGTTCGGCGGTGAAGTCGATCTTCCACTCACCCTTGAGGGAATTGAGGTTCTTCAGGCGCAGGGTGAGGATCTTCATCGGGCTTTTCCAGGACGACTCGGCGAACCGCCAATTCTGGCATTGTTGGGCCCGCTCGCCCATGCCAACCGACCACTCGACCTATGGTCGTGCCCACCGCTGAACTTGCTTCGCCCCCCGCTCTCAACTGCAAGGTATCGCTCTGCAATCACGTTTCCCGGAGGATCCGTCGTGCGCTCGCCCCTCTCTCCCTTCGATTTCCTCGGCATGCCCCTGCTGGTCGGTGTGGGCACCCTGGCGCTGGTCAGCTGCAGTGGCGGCCACAAGGTCGCCGCGCTGTGGCAGCCGCTGGCGACCTGGCTGGTCTAGCGGATAAAGAGCCCGCCGATCCTGGGATCGCCGGGCTGCCCCTCACGGCATGAACACCGCCCTCATGCAGTTCCTGTCCTTGGACTTGAACAGCTCGTAGCCGTAGGGCGACTCTTCCAGGCTCATCGGATGGGTGAGCAGGTAAGACGGATCCAGCTCGCCCTTCTGGATGTGTTCGAACAGCCGCTCCACATAGCGCTGCCCCGGCTGCTGGCCCGATCTCAGGGTCAGGGCCTTGTTGACGATGGCGCCCATGGGAAACTTGTCGATCACCCCGCCATAGACGCCGATTACCGACACCGTACCGCCCTTGCGACAGGCACGGATGGCCTGGCGCAGCGCCGATCCGCGCTCGGTATGCAGGCGCAGCAGCTGCTTGGTCTTGTCGTAGGCATAGTCGACCTGGGTACCGTGGGCCTCCATGCCGACGCAATCGATGCAGCGATCCGGGCCACGGCCACCGGTCAGCTCCAGCAGCGCCTCATGGATGTTGGTGGTCTCGTAATCGAGGACGATGGCGCCGGCCTTCTCGGCCGCCAGCTGCAGGCGATCGCTGAAGCGATCGATGGCGATCACCCGCTCGGCGCCCAGCAGGTAGGCGCTGCGAATGGCCATCTGGCCAACGCCGCCACACCCCCAGACCGCCACGGTATCGCCAGGCTGGATGTCGGCGATGTCGGCGGCGTAGTAGCCGGTGGGCACGGCATCGGACACGAACACCGCCTGGGCATCGCTGACGCCGTCAGGCACCTTGAACAGATTGACGTCGGCATAGGGCACCCGCACGTAGGTGGCGTGGCTGCCGGCATAGCCGCCGAAGGCATGACTGTAGCCGAAGATGCCGGAACAGGGCTGCCCATAGGCCAGCTCGGTCATCTCGGGCTTGGGGTTGCTGTTGTCGCAGCAGTTGTAATCCTCGCGCTGGCAGTGCTCGCAGTCACCGCAACCGATGATGGAGACGGTCACCACCCGGTCGCCAACGGCCAGGCCCTGGTTACGCAGGCTGCTGCCCAGTTCGACGATCTCGCCGAGGAATTCATGGCCGATGATGTCGCCAGGCTTCATCGCCGGGACGTAGCCGCCCAGCAGGTGCAGGTCCGAACCGCACACCGAGGACATGATGATGCGCACGATGGCGTCGCGCGGATTGAGGATCTCCGGGTCCGGGACGGTTTCCACCTGCAGACGATTGGGGGCTTGCCAGGTCAGGGCACGCATTATTCGGACCTCGCCTGAGTGCCCAGGCCGGCATTGATGTCGGCCTGGGGTTCGTCGGCCGGGCGAGTCACCGGCGGATGAGGCGGCGCCAACGGGCGACCGCTGCGGGAGACCTCGGGGGTGGCGATCTCGCCGGTTTCCAGTTGCTGCTTGAGCCGGCGCAGGCCGAGATTGACCGCCTTGCCGGTGAAGCGGCTGATCCCTTCGGTGACGGCATGACCGAGCAGGCCGACCGGGGCTTCGCAGGCCAGTACGGCCTGGACCAGGGTACCGCGGCCCTGGGGTGCGTCGCTGAAGGTCAGACTGGCCTTGTGCGCCATGAAGGTGCCGGGCACGGTGCTCCACAGCAGGAATTCGTTCTCGCGGCGCTCGCTCTGCTCCAGCGTCCAGCTCAGGGTGCGCCCCAGGGGACCGGAGGCATGCCAGTGACTGTCGCCATCGGCGCCCAGCTCGATGCGGTCGACGAAGGGCAGCAGCGCGCGCAGGTGCTGCAGGTCGGTGCAGTAGGCGAACACCTCCTCACGCGGCTTGGCGATGGTGACGCTGCGCTGGATGGCGGTGGGATTGCGCCAGCCCCAGCGCTCGGCCAGGGCCTGTTCGAAAGGTGATGGCTGCAGCGCGGCCTTGAGCTCGCAACGCTGGCGGACGCCGCGACTGAGGGCCATGGCGCCCAGCGCCAGCTTCACGCAGCCGGTGAGGCCACCGCGGCGCAGGCCGCCAAGGATCAGCAGACCACCGCCAAGCAGGGACACCAGGCGTTCGGTGCCCTGGACATTGGGAACTTGGTTGTCGGAACGTGCGTGACGCGTGGCGGCGAGGGGTTGCGACAGGTCGTGCATTGGGGTCTCCTCCGATATGGGCTACATAGAGAGGGTGACCCCGGGGCAGCGGGCCTTGTTCCGGAGGAGAAATACCGTCCGATGGACGCGTTTCGCTGCGATCAGGCGGGCAACTCGCCGAGAACCTCGCGATAAAGGCTTTCCAGCCGGGTACGCAGGTCGTCGTCCAGGGTCTCTTCGGCCAGGCGCTGGCTGAAGACATCCAGCGGGCTGAGCTCTTCCAGCGTTTCGCGCTGGGTACCCTGCAGGGTGGGCGCGATGGCGCTGCGCGCGCGCCTTACCCGCAGCACGTCGAGCGGCAACTCGGCCACCAGCGCGGAGATGCGCGGCTGCAGATCGGCCAGGTAGTCGTCACCGGCCACCACCACCTCGGCCCACACCGGGCACTCGGGGCGGCCGTCGGCCGCTGCCTCGACCAGGGCGGCGCCCAGGGTGTCGAGGGTGCCCTGCACCACGGCCAGCGGCTGGAAACAGGGCACCGCCACGGGCGTCACCCGCTCCAGGGTCGCGCCGAACTCCACCAGCAGGACCTCCTTGGCGCGCTCCTCATCGAAGCTGAGGCACAGCGGCGAGCCGCTGTAGCGCACCTGCTCCAGGCCGCCGACCCGCTGGGGGCGATGGATATGGCCAAGGGCGATGTAGTCCGCCGGCGGAAAGGCGCTGGTGGGAAAGGCGTCGAGGCTGCCGACATAGATCTCCCGTACCGACTCGCTGGTGCTGGCGCCCACGGTGGTCAGATGGCCGGTGGCGATGATCGGCAAGGCAACGCCCAGTTCGGCGCGGCGCGCCTCGGCCAGAGCGTACAACTCGGCATAGTGCCCCTGGATGGCCTGTTGCAGCGCTTGGCGCTTTTCCTCGGCGCTCTGTCCGGCCTGGCTCTGCACCACGTCACGCGGTCGCACGAAGGGAATGCCGCAGAGCAGTGCGCCGATCTCGCCGTCGCGGCGGCGCAATTCCAGCAGCTGGTCGGCTGGCGTCTCGCTGACGCAGGGGATCACCCGGGTGTCCAGGCAGGCCAGCAATTCGCGGGACTCGGCCAGCACTGCAGCGGAATCATGGTTGCCGCCCAGCACCACCAGGCTGGCGCCGGTGCCGCGCAGGGCGACGATGAAGCCGTTGTACAGCTCGCGGGCATAGCTCGGCGGGGTGGCGGTGTCGAAGATGTCGCCTGCCACCAGCACCACGTCCACCGCCTGCTCCGCCACCTGGTCGACCAGCCAGGCGAGAAAGGCGCGATGCTCGGCCTCGCGGGTGCGCCCGAGGAAATGCTGCCCCAGGTGCCAGTCGGAGGTGTGCAGCAGACGCAGACCGCTCGCGGAAGCAGACTTTCGAACACGTCTGGGCTTGGGTTTTTCCTCGGGGGCAGCGGCGGGCAGATCGAACAGCGGGAGGTTTTCCATGGGTATCGGCGGTCAGAGCGGCAAAGGGCGCAGTATCCTCTCCGGGGCGCCTGAGGGAAACCGCCCCGCGCCCTGACCGGACCGGCGTGCCTAGCGCCGGGGATCGAGGCGCTGACCGGAGGCGGCATCGAACAGGTGCAGGTGCTCCTCCGGCGCGCGCAGCTGCAGGACGTGGCCCGGCGCCGGCCGCTGCTGATGGGGCAGGCGCACCACCAGCGCCTGCTCGCCCCAGCGCCCATGCGCCAGGTTGTCGGCGCCGAGGATCTCCAGGGTGCGGACCACCAGGGGCAGGCCCTGCTCCGAAACGCCGCAGGGCTGCAGGTGCTCGGGCCGGATGCCCAGGCAGACCGGACGTCCGGCCAGATGGTGATAGCCCGGCCCCAGCGGCAGGCGCAGACCGCCCGGCACTTCGCAGTGGCTGCCAGCGGCGTCGACCTGGCCGTCCAGCAGATTCATCGCCGGACTGCCGATGAAGCTGGCGACGAAGCGCGTGGCCGGACGTTCGTAGACCTCCACCGGGGTGCCGAGCTGCTCGACCACCCCCGCCTGCATCACCACCACCCGCTGGGCCAGGGTCATGGCCTCCACCTGGTCATGGGTGACATAGAGGCTGGTGGTATTGAGCCGCTGGTGCAGCTGCTGCAATTCCAGGCGCATCTGCACCCGCAGCTTGGCGTCCAGGTTGGACAGCGGCTCGTCGAACAGGAACACCGCCGGATCACGCACCAGGGCGCGGCCCATGGCCACCCGCTGGCGCTGGCCGCCGGACAGCTCTCGCGGCCGCCGTTCGAGCAGGCCATCGAGTTCCAGAATGCGCGCCGCCTCCTTGACCCGGGTGGCGATCTCGGCACGGCCGAGTCCGGCGATCTTGAGACCCCAGGCCAGATTCTCGGCCACGCTCATGTGCGGATAGAGGGCGTAGTTCTGGAACACCATGGCGATGCCGCGCGCCTTGGGTTCCAGCGCGGTGACGTCCCGGCCACCGATATGGATGCTGCCGGCGCTGACCCGCTCCAGCCCGGCCACCAGCCGCAGCAGGGTGGACTTGCCGCAGCCCGAAGGCCCCACCAGCACGATGAATTCGCCATCCGCCACCTGCAGATCGAGGGGCTGGATGACCTGGGTCTTGCCGCCGTTCCAGCTCTTGGAAACGGTCCTGAGTTCGAGGTTTGCCATGGTTACTTTTCGCTATCCACCAGACCGCGCACGAAGGCGCGTTGCATGACCATTACCACCGCCACCGGCGGGATCAGGGTGAGCAGCATGGCTGCCATCACCTGGTTCCATTGCGGCACCCGTTCGCCGAGCGAGAGCATGCCGCGAATGCCCGCCACGGCCGTGCCGAGGTCGGGGTTGCTGACGATCAGCAGCGGCCAGAGGTACTGGTTCCAGCCGTAGATGAAGGTGATGACGAACAGCGCCGCCAGGTTGGTCCGCGACAGCGGCAGGACGATGTCGCGGAAGAAGCGCAGCGGCGAGGCGCCATCGATGCGCGCCGCTTCGAGCAATTCCTCGGGCAGCGTCAGAAAGAACTGGCGGAACAGGAAGGTGGCGGTGGCCGAGGCCATCAGCGGCAGGGTCAGACCGGCGTAGCTGTCCAGCATTCCGAGATGGCCGATGGTGTCCACGGTGGGAAAGATGCGCACCTCCACCGGCAGCATCAGGGTGATGAAGATCAGCCAGAAAGCCAGGGGGCGCAGCGGAAAGCGGAACCAGACGATGGCGAAGGCCGAGAGGATGGAGACCGACAGCTTGCCCAGGGTGATGCCCAGCGCCATCAGGAAGCTGTTGAGCAGCAGCAGCCAGAAGGGTGCGGTGCTGTTGCTCACGCCCTGGGTCCAGATCAGGCTGAGGTTGTCCCAGAGATGGCGCCCCGGAATCAGGCTCATGGGCGTGGCGAACACCGCCCGGTCGTCGAGGGTGGCGGCCACGAAGGCCACATAGAGCGGAAAGAGGATGACGCCGATGCCCAGTACCAGCATCAGGTGGCACAGCAGCGTCAGCCCGCGACGATTCTCGATCATTGATAGCGCACCCGGCGTTCGACGTAGCGGAATTGCACCACCGTGAGCACGATGACCAGCAGCATCAGCACCACCGACTGGGCGGCGGAGGCGGCGAGATCGAGTCCGGTGAAGCCCTCGCGATAGATCTTGTAGATCAGGGTGGTGGTGGCCTGCACCGGTCCGCCGCCGGTGGCCGCGTCGATCACCGGAAAGGTGTCGAAGAAGGCGTAGACCAGGTTGACCACCAGCAGGAAGAAGCTGACCGGCGCGATCAGCGGCAGCGACAGCTGCAGGAAGCGGCGCAGCGGCCCGGCGCCGTCGATGGCGGCAGCTTCCAGCAGCGAGCGCGGGATGGATTGCAGCGCGGCGAAGAAGAACAGGAAGTTGTAGCTGATCTGCTTCCACACCGAAGCGAGCACCACCAGGAACAGCGCCTGACCGGCGTTCTGGGCGTGGTTCCAGTGATAGCCGTAGCGCTCCAGCAACAGGGTGAGCAGACCGAGACCGGGGTTGAACAGAAAGATCCACAACACCGCGGCAATGGCCGGGGCCACCGCATAGGGCAGCAGCAGCAGGGTCTGGTAGATCCGGCTGCCACGCACCACCAGATCGACCAGGGCGGCGAGGACCAGGGACACCAGCAGGCCGCAGCCGGTCACCAGGGCGCTGAAGGTCAGGGTGGTCCAGAAGGAGGCCAGATACAGCGGGTCCTGGAACAGCTGACGGAAGTTGTCGAGGCCGACGAACTGGCTGGACAGGCCGAAGGGATCGACGCTCTGCAACGAGTACCAGAGCGTCTTGCCGGCGGGCCAGAGAAAGAACACGGCGGTGATCGCCAGCTGCGGCGCGAGCAGCGCATAGGGCAGCCAGCCGGAAGGAAAGACCTGACGGGATGTGGACATAGGCGCACGCATCGTCGCGAAAAGAGGAGCGGCGCCGGCACTCGTCGGCAGGCGCCGCCAGGGCGGACCCCAGGCTTACTGGGTGGATTTCTCGAAGCGGCGCAACAGCACGTTGCCGCGCTGCACGGCAGTATCCAGCGCCTGCTGCGGGGCCTGCTTGCCGGTCCAGACGCTTTCCAGCTCTTCGTCGATCACCGCGCGGATCTGCGGCATGTTGCCCAGGCGCAGGCCCTTGGTGAAGGCCAGTGGCGGCTTGTTCAGCATCTGCCGGGTGGCGATGTCCGCCCCCGGATTCTTGCTGTAGAAGCCCTGCTCGCGGGTCAGGTCGTAGGCCGCCTTGGTGATCGGCAGGTAGCCGGTCTGCTGGTGCCATTCGGCGGCGATCTCCGGCTGCGCCAGGAAGGCGAGGAATTCGGCCACGCCGCGCTTCACCGCGGCATCCTGACCCTTGAACACCCAGAGGCT
The DNA here is from genome assembly GCF_031453735.1 of Pseudomonas sp. SORGH_AS_0199. Classification (NCBI taxonomy): domain Bacteria; kingdom Pseudomonadati; phylum Pseudomonadota; class Gammaproteobacteria; order Pseudomonadales; family Pseudomonadaceae; genus Pseudomonas; species Pseudomonas sp. SORGH_AS_0199. The sequence goes on along the minus strand of NZ_JAVJAE010000001.1, from coordinate 1,664,407 downwards.
GGCGCCGCCGATGATGGCGTTCTGGGGAGCGCCCTTGAGGTCGCCGTCGTAGGGCATCATGGCCACGCCGAAGTCGAACTTGGCGTAGTGGCGGATGTTGGCCAGCGAGCCGGACGAGGTGGTCAGCATGGCGCAGTCGCCGTTGTAGAACTTCTCCGTGGGTTCGTCCTTGCGGCCGACGTAGGTGAAGTCACCGCGCTTGCCCATCTCCTGCAACAGGGCGATGTGCTTGACCTGGGGCGCCTGGTTGAAGTCCAGCACGGCATCGGTCCCCAGGTAGCCGTTGTCCCGGCTGGCGAAGGGCAGGCCGTTCCAGGCGCTGAAGTTTTCCAGCTGCACCCAGCTCTGCCAGCCGCTGGTGTAGCCGCACTTGAGACCGGCGGCGCGCAGCTTGGCGCTGTCCTCCGCCAGGTCCTTCCAGGTCTTGGGCGGCGCTTCCGGATCGAGGCCGGCCTGCTTGAAGGCGGCCTTGTTGTAGTAGAGCACCGGGGTGGAACTGTTGAACGGCATGGACAGCAGTTGACCGGTCTTGGCGTCGCTGTAGTAGCTGGCGACGGTGGGTACGAAGCCCGCTTCATCCAGCTTCAGGCCCGCGTCCTTGAACACCTGGTAGACCGGCTCGATGGCCCGGGAGGCCATCATGGTCGCGGTGCCCACCTCGTAGACCTGCAGAATGGCCGGCGGCTTGCCGGTCCGGAAGGCCGCGATGCCAGCGGCCAGATTCTGCTCGTAGTCACCCTTGTACACCGGCTGTACCTGGAATTCCGGGTGCGCCTGGTTGAAGCGCTGGGCCAGGGAATCGACCTCCTTGCCAAGCTCCGCATCCATTGAATGCCAGAAGGGAATGGGCGTCGCCGCCCACACCGGGCCGCTACTCACCAGCCCGAGTACCAATCCCAACGTCATACCGCGAAGCGAAGCCTGCATGTCTGTGCCGCCCTTATCGATAGCCTGAGGATCGAAGGCGCGAAATCGCGCCTTCCTGTTCGAAAGGCAACATGCCAGGCAGAGATGACAGTCAGGCTACAGCGAAGACAGCACGCACGGTCCCGCCGAAAGGACCGTCGTAGAGCCTTTCGCGGGCAAAACCCCTGGCAGCGCGGCGGCAGCCTGGCGCGGCCAGCTGCCAGGCGCTAGCAGCGACTCGCGGGCGGCGGCGCCAGGGTCAGCCGCTGCACCAGGCTGGGCACCAGGCTCAGCACACCCAGCAGCGCCATTCCCAGGCCAACCCACAGGGGCGCGCGCAGGCCCTGGCCGGCATCGATGGCCGCGCCGCCGGCCCAGGCCCCCACTGCCAGGCCCGCGGTGATCACCGAGGTATGCAGGGTGTTGACCAGGGGCCCTGGGGTGGCCGCGGCCATGACCCGGGCGACCATGGCCGGGTTGAGCGCCACTCCGGTCAGGCCGATCAGCGCCAGGGCCAGGAGGCTGGCCGCGGCATTCTCGGCGCAGCTGACGAACAGGGCGAAGCCCAGCGCCAGCACCGCCAGCCCGACGCCCTGCACCTTGAGGGTGTAGCGATCGGCCAGGCGGCCCACCAGCAGATTGCCCAGCACGTTGGCGAGGCCGTACCCCATCAGCAACCAGGGAATGGTGGTGGACGCGAAGCCCGTCACCTGGATGAGGATGGGCGAGAAGTAGCTGAAACCGGCGAAGGTCGCGCCGATGATCAGGCCGCTGGTGAGGTAGGCCGCCCAGAGCCGGGCGCTGACCAGGGTGCGCAGTTCACCGCCCAACTGCCCGGCCACGCGCGCCGGCGTGCGCGGCACGCACAGGCCGACCAGCAGGGTGCAGCAGGCCGCCAGCAGGGCGACCGCCCAGAAGCTGGCGCGCCAGCCGGCCAGTTGCTCGATCAGCACCGTGCCCGGCACTCCGAATACCGGCGCCAGCATGAGGCCGGACAGGATCAGCGAGGCCGCCCGGCCGCGGCGATCCGGCGTGACCAGGTTGGCGCCCAGGGTCAGGCACAGGCCGATGCTGGCGGAGCTGGCGATGCCCATGAGCACCCGCCCTGCCGCCATCACCGAATAGCTGGCCGCCAGCGCGGCGACCACGGCGCCCACCAGATAGAGCGCCAGCAGCCACAGCAGCGCCGATTTTTCCGCCAAGCGCAGGGCCAGCAGCAACAGGGTCAGCGGCGGGCCGCCCAGGGCCATGCCCAGGGCATACCAGGAGATCAGATAGCCGATCTGGCCAATGGAGACGCCGAGATCGGCGGCCAGCGCCGGCATCATGCCGGCCACCATGAATTCGGCGGTGGTCAGCGCGAAGATGGTCAGGGCCAGCAGATAGATGAGACGGGGGATGGCGGGTGGGGCAGTCATGACAGCGGGATATTCCAGAAAAAGCGGACAGGAGCGGCGGTAACGGGCCGGATGTAGGGGCCGATCCCGGATATCTCGGGAGGCAACAGCTCAGGCGGTCGCAGAGGGTCCGAGTGGTCTCGGGAGGTGTCCGTTCCAGGCGGAACGACGAATCGACAGGCGGCAGGTCGCGCGCCAGGGCCGGCACCTTAGTGGCTGCGCGGTCGCCCGGTCAAACCTCGCGCCGCCTGGCTAGAGGCGAAAATCCTCGGCGATCAGCCCGGCCAGAGAGGCGCAGGCGGGGCTGCGCTCACCGGGCGGCGAGGCCAGCCGCAGCTCGTGCACCGGCAGTTGCGCAAAGCCCTCTTCCGGCGTCAGTTCGCGCATCGGCGGGGTCATGCGCGCCCGGTCGGTGATGGCCACGGCCTGGCCCAGCTCGACCGCCGCTTCCAATGCCGAAGAGGCGGCACTGGTCACCACCGCATGCCAGCGCCGGCCCTGGCGGATCAGCAGGTCGATGCCCAGTTCGCGATAGCTGCAGCCCTCGCCGTGCAGCGCCAGGGGCACGCTGGCGTCCGGGCTCAGCTGCAGTCCGGGACCGGCGACCCACACCGGCTGGGTATGGCCGAACCTCTGGCCGTCCGCCCGATCGGTGCGGGGCGGTCCCACCAGCAGCGCCAGGTCCAGCAGGCCCTGGCCGAGCCAGCGCCGGAGCTGGCTGCTGTTGCCGGTCAGCACCTGCAGGACGATCCCGGGATGCTCGCCCTGCAAGCGCGGCAGCACGGCCTTGAGCAGGCGGGCGGCATAGTCCTCGGCCACGCCCAGGCGCACCTCGCCCACCACCGGCTGGCCGGTGAGACCGGCGAGGATGCGGTCATGGGCCTGCAGCAGGTCGGCGGTCTCCAGCAGCACGCGGCGCCCGAGCGGGGTCAGGGTCACCGCCTGGTTGTCCCGCTCGAACAGCCGGCCGCCGGTCTGCTCCTCCAGTCGGCGGATCTGGCTGCTCACCGCCGAAGGACTGCGATTGAGCTGCAAGGAGGCGGCGCGAAACTGCCCCAGCCGCACGATGGTGTGGAAGGTACGCAGGACGTCGATATCGAGAGGTGCAGGCATGATGCGTTTTTATCGAACCATAGCTACCGATAATGTCGTTTGAGTGTATTACTACCCTGGGCCAGGCTCAAGGCATCCCGTCATCTGGAGCCCGGCCATGCCTGCCATCCTGTCTTCCCCGCTGCTGCGCCAGCTCGCCCTGGTGCTGTGCTGGAGCGCCGGTTTCGTTGGTTATCGCTACGCAGCGGACCAGGCCCCTACCCTGCTGGTGACCTTCTGGCGCCTGCTGCTGGCCGCCGTGCTGCTGCTGCCCTTCGCCTGGGCCGAGGTGCGGCGATTGCCGCTGAAGATCATCGGCCAGCAGGCGGGCATCGGCGTGCTGGCCTTCGCCGGAGCGGCAGGGCCGGCCGCCAAGGCCATCGAACTGGGCGTCTCACCCGGGCTGGCGGCGCTGCTGTCGGATCTGTCGCCGCTGCTGGTGGCCCTGGGTTGCTGCCTGCTGCCGGGCCAGCGCACCAACGGGCGCCAGTGGCTCGGCCTGGGCCTGGGCCTGACGGGCGTCCTGCTGGCCACCGGCGCGGGCGTGGGACTGGGCGTGGCCCCCGGCTGGGCCTACGCCCTGCCGCTGGGCAGCGCCCTGGCCCTGGCGCTGGCGACCCTGGTGCAGAGTCGCGTGCCGCCGAGCCGACTGGCGTTGCGGACGCAGCTGTTCATCCAGCTGGCGGCCAGCAGTCTGGTGATGCTGGGGGTGGCCGGGGTGGAAGGTCCGCTGACCCCACCGCTGACCCTCGGCTTCGCCCTGGCGGTGCTCTGGTTGTTGATCCCGACCCTGCTCGGCTTCGGCCTCTACTGGCTGTGCCTGCGCCAGGGCAGCCCCCAGGCGGTGAGTGGCGCGCTCTACCTGAGTCCGCCAGTGGCGCTGCTGTGGGCCTGGGCCTGTTTCGACGAGCCGCTGGCGCCGGGCATGCTGCTCGGCCTGCTGTTCGCCCTGGCGGGCTTGCTGTGCCTGAATGCGGCGGAGCGGCCCCGGCAGCCGGAGCCGGCGCTGGCATCGGGCAGCTGACTCTGGCGGGAAGGTGCGATACTGACGGTCGTCAGCACCGGGAGGCCTCGCGTGCTGCGAGGCTGGCAGAGGGTCAGGCTTTGTCGTCGGCCTGCTCGTCGTGGTCCTTGAGCGCGGGTTTCTTGCCCGGTTGCGGCGCGTGCTCGGCATCGGGTGCGATGTCCTCGCCCTGATGCTTCTTTTCCTGCTGCACTTTCTTGTCGTGGGCGACGTTACGTGGGTCAGTCATGGGACATCCTCGCTCGGTAGGTCATCAGGTTATCCGTCGCCGCGTCACGCAAGCCGTGTCGCGCCGGGATAAGGCTTCGAGCGGGACGGCAGGCAGCCGTTCCTGTGCGCCGACGAAACGCTCTGGGGCGCGCCCTCTGCCTTCTGCCCTTTGCCCTTTGCCCTTTGCCCTTTGCCCTTTGCCCCGAGCGCAGCGCCAGGCGGCTCAGTACTTCAACCGCCGCTCCTTGGACGGCGGATAGCCGAAGTAGGCCGAATATCTCTTGCTGAAGTGGGTGACCGAGGTGAAGCCGCAGGCGACCGCCACCTCCAGCACCGACAGGGTGGAATGCTGCAGCAGGCGGCGGCCCTCGGTGATGCGGAGCTCCAGGTAATAACGCATGGGCGCGGTGTCGAGCTGCTCGCGAAACAGCCGCTCGACCTGGCGCCGCGAGCGGCCGGCGTAGTCGCACAGCTGCTCGATGGTGAGGGGCTCCTCGATGTTGGCCTCCATCAGGGTCACCACCTCGCGCAGCGGCGGGGTCATCTGCACCTTGAGCGTCGGATTGACCTGGCGAAAGCGCGACTCCTCGAAGGCCAGAATGTTGACCAGGCCATCGGCCAGGGCGCTGCCGCACTGGGCGCCGATCCATTCGAGAAAGAGATGGAAGGCGCCGCTGGGACTGGCCGCGGTGAGGCGATCGCGATCCAGCACATGGCTTTCCGCGGAGGTCTTGCAACCGCGCACCCGTTCGCTGAAGGCGCTGCGCTGCTCGGGATGGATGGCGCAGCGATAGCCGTCCAGCATCCCGGCCTGACCCAGTTGCCAGGCGCCGTTCCACAGGCCGCAGAGGGTCACCTGCTGCTTGGCCGCGCGCAGCAGCAGCGCCTTGAGCCGCGGGTCCAGCTCCAGCGGCGTCCGCAGGCCACCACAGACCACCAGCAGATCGAAGCGGGCGCTCTCCGCGGCGCGGTAGTCGCCGTCCGGACGGATGACGATGCCGAGGTCACTGAGCACCTCGGCGCCGGTCGGGCTGTAGGTCCGGGTAGCGAAGGTCCCGGCGGCCAGCAGGTTGGCGGTGACCAGGGTATCCAGCGCCTGGGTGAAGGACGGCAGGGAAAAGTGATCAAGCAGGATGAAGCCGACCAGCCGGGAAAATTCCGGCCGCGGCCGCGTCGACTGCAACTGCAGGTAGTTCTTGCCCTGGATACCGCTGCCAAAGGTTCTCGAATCGATCACGCTGCGCTGCCTTCTCCGACCTTGGGCCATGCTAGCCGAAGCTCGGCCCGGCGTTGATCGGACTGCGACAGTCGCGCACCGACGACCGCCATCCCACCTGGCGCCCTTGGCCTGCTAAGCTTCGCGGCTTTTTTGGCGCTGCCCGCGCCGACGGCCGCGGGCGTTCCGCACACCACCCTTCATTCGACGACCGCGACTGGCCGCCAGAGCCAGCGCCGGCCCCCGTTAAACTGCCAGCTGGAAACCCCATGTCCACTGCCTCTCCGAGTCTGCAGCGCCGGCTCAAGCCCCGCCACCTCAACATGATCGCCATCGGCGGCTCCATCGGCACCGGGCTGTTCGTCGCCTCCGGCGCCACCGTGGCCACTGCCGGCCCGGGCGGCGCCCTGGCGGCCTATGCGCTGATCGGCCTGATGGTCTACTTCCTCATGACCAGCCTCGGCGAGATGGCCGCCTACCAGCCGGTGTCGGGTTCCTTCTCCATCTATGGCAGTCGCTTCGTCGAGGACGGCTTCGGCTTCGCCCTCGGCTGGAACTACTGGTACAACTGGGCGGTGACCATCGCCGCCGAACTGGTGGCGGCGCAACTGGTGATGGGCTTCTGGTTTCCCGAGGTGCCCGGGCTGATCTGGAGCGCACTGTTCCTCGCGCTGATGTTCCTGCTCAATGCGGTGTCGGTGCGCGGCTTCGGCGAGAGCGAATTCTGGTTCGCGCTGATCAAGGTGGCCACCGTGGTGGTCTTCATCGGCCTGGGCCTGGCCGCCATCCTCGGCATCTTCAGCGGCATCGAGCCGCCTGGGCTGTCCGTGTTCACCCAGGGCGAGGCGCCCTTCGTCGGCGGCCTGCAGGCCATGGTCGGGGTGGCCATGATCGCCGGCTTTTCCTTCCAGGGCACCGAGCTGATCGGCATCGCCGCCGGCGAATCGGAAAATCCGCGCAAGAACGTGCCCATCGCCATCCGCCAGGTGTTCTGGCGCATCCTGATGTTCTATGTGCTGGCGATCTTCGTCATCGGCATGCTGATCCCCTATACCGATCCGCGCCTGCTGCAGAACGATGCCACCGACGTCTCCGTCTCGCCGTTCACCCTGCTGTTCGAGCGCGCCGGCCTGGCCTTCGCCGCCAGCCTGATGAACGCGGTGATCCTCTCGGCGGTGCTCTCCGCCGGCACCTCGGGCATGTACGCCTCGACGCGGATGCTGCACAGCCTGGCCGAACAGGGCAAGGCGCCGCGGCTGTTCGCCCGCGTCTCGCGCAATGGCGTGCCGCGCAACGCCCTGCTGGCCACCACCGCGGTGGGCGCCCTGTGCTTCTTCACCTCCCTGGTGGGCGACAAGGCGCTCTATGGCTGGCTGCTCAACACCTCGGGCATGTGCGGCTTCATCGCCTGGCTGGGCATCGCCGTGTCCCACTATCGCTTCCGCCAGGGCTACCTGGCCCAGGGTCGCCGGCTGGAAGACCTGCCCTACCGTGCCAAGCTGTTTCCCTTCGGGCCGCTGCTGGCCTTCGCCCTCTGCCTGGTGATCACCCTGGGGCAGAACTATGCCGCCCTGTTCGGGCCGCACGGCGTCGACTGGCTGGGCCTGGCCGCCACCTACATCAGCCTGCCGCTGTTTCTCGCCGTCTGGCTGGGCTATCGCTGCAAGCACGGCAGCCGGCTGGTTAAGCTCAAGGACATGGACGTCAGCCCGAGCGGCGACTGAGCGCTCGCCCGCGGGACCCGCCGGCTGCGCCCGGCGGGTCCCGTGCTAGCATCCCGGATCTTTCCGATCGACTCGCCAGCGCTGCCATGGGCACCACCCTCGCCTCCCAACTGATTCCCGACATCCTCACCTACATCGCCTCGCACCAGCTGGCGGTCGGCACCCGGCTGCCCGAGCGCGCCCTGGCCGAGCGGCTGCGGGTGTCGCGCTCGCCGGTGCGCAGCGCCCTGCAGCAGATGGCCGACCAGAGCCTGCTGGCGCGGCATCCCGAGGGCGGTTTCGCCGTGGCCGCCGCGGCCCTGGACGCCACGCCCCAGGCGCGCGAAGAGGTGTCCGCCAGCGAACGCCTGTACCTGACCATCGCCCGCGACCGCATCGAGGGCGAATTGCCGCTCAAGGTCACGGAAAACGAGCTGATCCGCCGCTACCAGGTCACCCGTGGGCAACTGGCCGATATCCTCAGGCGCATCGTCCAGGAAGGCTGGGCGGAGCGCCTGCCGGGCTACGGCTGGAGCTTCGTCGAAGGTCTCACCTCGCCGGATGCCTATGCCCAGAGCTATGCCTTCCGCCTGCTGATCGAGCCGGCTGGCATCCGCGACGCCGGCTTCACCCTGGATGCCGGCGAATTGCGGCGCTGCCGCGACGAGCAGGCGCTGCTGGCCGCGGGCCGGGTGTTCGAGGCCTCGCCCGCGGAGATCTTCGACGCCAACACCCGCCTGCACGAGACCATCGTCCGCTGCTCGGGCAATGCCTTCATCCTCGATGCACTGCGCCGGCTCAATCGCCTGCGCCGCTTGATCGAATACCAGAAGTCGGTGGATCGCGAGCAGGCCCAGCGCCGCTGTCAGGAGCACCTGCAGCTGATCGACCTGCTGCTCGAGGATCGCCGTGAAGAAGCCGCGGTCTTCATGACCCGCCACCTGGGCAACGCGCTGCAGGAAAAGCAGGCCACGGCGGCGCGCTGAGCCTGCGGCGCCCAGGGCCTGCCCGCCAGGGCGCGGGGGCGTTAGACTGGCGGACTTTTCTCCGTTACCCGAGGCCGTCATGCCGATCCGTCACGCCATCGTCCATCTGATCGACAAGAAGCCCGACGGCCAGCCCGCGACCCTGCACGCGCGGGACGCCGAACTGGCCGACTCCCAGGCCATCGAGAATCTGCTGGCCGATCTCAACGACAGCTACAACGCCAAGCCCAACAAGGCCTGGGGCCTGTTCCACGAGGAATCCGGCGCCTATCCCTTGAGCGGCTGGCTCCATGCCTACCTGGAAGGCGAGCAGGACTTCGTCGCCTTCAGTCGCCAGGCGGTGGAGCACCTCAAGGGGCTGATGGAGAGCAGCAACCTTTCCACCGGCGGCCATGTGCTGTTCGCCCAGTACCAGCAGGGCATGACCGACTACCTGAGCATCGCCCTGCTGCACCACAGCGAGGGGGTGACCGTCACCGAGAGTCTGGAAGTGGCCCCGGCCAAGCACCTGGACCTGGGCCAGCTGCACTTGGCGGCGCGCATCAACCTCTCGGAATGGCGCAACAACAAGCAGTCGCGCCAGTACATCTCCTTCATTCGCGGCAAGGGCGGCAAGAAGGTCTCGGATTACTTCCGCGACTTCATCGGCTGCCAGGAAGGCGTCGACGCCAAGGGCGAGACCCGCACCCTGCTCAAGGCTTTCAGCGACTACGTGGAAAGCGAGGACCTGCCGGAAGAAGCCGCCAAGGAAAAGACCGACACCCTGGTGGACTACGCCAGCAGCCAGGCCAAGCGCGGCGAGCCCATGGCCCTGGACGCCCTCTCCGAGCTGATGGATGACCAGGCACCACGCGCCTTCTACGACTACATCCGCAACAAGGATTACGGTCTGGCCCCGGAGATCCCGGCGGACAAGCGCACCCTCAATCAATTCCGCCGCTTCACCGGCCGTGCCGAGGGGCTGTCGATCAGCTTCGAGGCGCACCTGCTGGGCTCGCGCATCGAATACGACGAAGGCCAGGATCTGCTGATCATTCGCGAGGTGCCGACCCAGCTGAAAGACCAGCTCAAGCGGCGCAATGACTAGGCTTGGTCCGAAAAGTCGCCGCGCGAAGGTCAGGCAAGGCGAAAATTCGTGAGGAAGCGGCGTTTACGAGCAGTAGATGAGCGTTCGGAACGGCTTTTCAACGCAGCCTGGCCGAGCGCAGGCACTTTTCAGCCAGGCCCCGGTGACCGCCGGGCCGCTGGACACCTGGGGTTGCAAACGCGATCACCGATCGGGCGCCCCCGGCTGGACAGCGGCCGGCCAAAGGGGGCACAAGATGTCCCTTCTTTTCCTTATCTGCCGAAAAAGTCGAAACCATGAGCCAGTACCCCTTCGAACGCCGCATCGTCATCACCCTGCAATCGAACAACGAACTGACGCTCGACGCCGCCCTCGACCAGGCCGTGTCGCGCATCAAGCAGGGCGAGATCCACGGTGGTGACGAAGGCCTGGCCACCGCCTACAGCTTCCATGTGGACACCGTCGCCGAAGGCCCCTCCGGTCCGGTGGACCTGGGCGAATACCTGGGCCGTCCGGCGACCAAGGCCGAGCAGAGCGTGGTGGACGCCGGCGTGGTCCCGCGCTTCCGCCTGGGCCAGACGGTGGCCGTGCAGGTCGGCAATGGCGAACCCAAGCCCAGCAGCATTCAGGAAGTGCGCCTTTTTCCCCAGGTGGAAGGCCCTTGCTGGCTGTACCTGGTGGAAGAGCGCGTCCACCGCGACTACCTGCCGGCGAAGAAGCTGCGGGCGATCTGAGGGCATCTTGGCGTTGGGCTTCGCTGCGCTCAGCGCCAACCTACCGCTCCGACGTAGATTGGGTTGAGACGGCTTCATCGTCGAAACTCAACAGATAGACCTGAGCGCCACGATGTTGGGCTTCGCTGCGCTCAGCGCCAACCTACCGACCGCGTAGGTTGGGATGAGACGGCTCCATCGTCGAAGCCCAACAGACAGGTCTGAGCGACACGATGTTGGGCATCGCTGCGCTCAGCGCCAACCTACCGCTCTGACGTAGGCTGGGTTGAGACGGCTCCATCGTCGAAGCCCAACAAGCAGGTCTTAGCCCAACAGCGTCACTCAACCAAAGGCGGCGATCTGGCGATAGAGCGACAGCGAAGGCGCCGCCGCCGCGCCGGTCATCTGGGTGAGGATGCTGCCATCCAGTACGGTGCTCGCTTCGGCGTCCTGCCCGTCCGCCGGTTGCATCGTCCATTGGGGTGCGCCATCCGCCCCGGTGGTGACGCCAAAGGTCGGCGCCGCCAACGCGGCCGTTTCCTGAGCCGCCGCAGTCGCCACCCCGCCAGGGTTCAGGCCATCAATGAGCTGGCTGTTCAACTGACCCGACTGCCAGTCCGGCGCGCCCGGATTCAGGGTCCCGAGAATGCCGGCATCCTCGGTGGCGGCAGGTGCCCAGTTCCACACGGCGGCGCCCTGGCCTGATGTGGAGAGACCGGAAAAGGCCACGTTGGCGCCATCGGTACCGCGCTGCGCCCCTTCGAAATAGGCCAGCTGACGCTCAGCCGAAGTAAAGGTGCCGGAATCGTCGCTGGCGATCCGGGTCAGGCTGTCGCTGTCCAGATTGGCGAAGGGATCCTGGGTAGAGGCGTCGGCATAGCGACTGTCGTCATGGTAATAGCTCACCAGCAGGTGATTGGCCGCCTGCTTGGCCAATTGCACGCGGTCGGCACTGGCATCCTGGGGCAGTTCGCCGAGCACGGCGGCATCGGTGCCCTGGCTGCGGATCTGCTGCTGGAGGATCTGCATGAAGCCATCGAGATCGCTGTTACCGTTCGACTGGCCCGGCAGCAATCCGGCTATGAGCTGGGCGGCGGGCGACAGATCCACCGCCACATCGGTGCCGGCTGGGATTCCCCCCGCGCTGGTGGAGTCACTGGCGGATGCGCCCTGACTGGCGGTAACGCTCGGATTGGCAGGCTGAGTCCCTGCCATTGCCGTCGAAGTCTGGCTGTCGATCGCCCTCATGGTCGTGCCCTCCGGCCGCCCAGGCGGCCTGCCTCAGCGTCTTTATGCCATACCCGTCTTAGGTTTTACTTAAGGTCGAAACAATGACCGGAGCCAGGCGGGAAGGCTGCAGGCGACCGCCCCTAGGCCCGGCGCTCCCAGACCTCGCAGGCATAGGCCGGACGGTCGTCCTCGGCCGCATGTTCCTGGCGCGAGACAAGCTCCCACTCCGCCTCCTGCCAATCGGGAAAGAACACATCCCCGGCCGGCGCCAGGGCGACCCGGGTCAGGTAAAGGCGCTGGGCCACCGGCAGGGCTTCGGCGAACAGCTGGGCGCCACCGATCAGCATGATCTCGCTGGCCTCGCGCTCCCGGGCCCAGGCCTCGGCGCGCTCCACGGCAGCGGCCAGCGAGGTCCGCACCTCGGCACCTTCGGCCACCAGATCAGTCTGACGGGAGACCACCAGATTCAGTCGGCCCGGCAACGGGCGGCCCAGGGAATCCCAGGTCTTGCGACCCATGACCAGCGGCTTGCCGAGGGTCACGGCCTTGAAATATTTGAGCTCCGCCGGCAGGTGCCAGGGGAGACGATTGTCGATGCCGATGACGCCGTTGTCGGCCACGGCGACGATCAGGCTCAGGGGGAGAGAGGTTTTCATGGTGACAGAGCATAACAGAGGCGTTAACAGCCAGGGCGCCAGGGACTATGCTCGGCGTCTTTGCCGCAAGGGCGTCGACGCGTGACCGCACTCCCCTCTCCCGCCTTCGAGGATCTCTGGCTCACCGAAGCCCTGCGCCTGACCGAGGAAGACAGCGGCCCGCTGGAAGACGCCGAGGCCAATCGCCAGGCACGCGCGGCCGGCGGTCCCTTCGAGGCGCGACTGGTGACGCGCGCCCGTCTGCTCGGTCAGCGCGACGGTCTGCTGGCGGCACGGCGTCGCTGGCGCCAGGGCGCGCTGCTGGCCGCCTGGCTGCTGGGCATCGTGGCGCTGTTCTGCGGCGCGGGACTCGCCGCCGGGGCCCTGGGCGATGGCAGTCGCCCGGTCAATGTGTTCTGGGCGCTGGGCAGTCTGCTCGGGATCAACCTGCTCAGCCTGCTGGTCTGGACCCTCGGCCTGCTGGGCGGCGGCCGCCAGCTGGCCTCGCCGCTGGCGCGCCTCTGGCTGTGGCTCTCCGGCCGCCTGGCGCGCGATGCCCGCGCCCTGCACCTGGGGCCCGCGCTGGTCGGGCTGCTCGGCCGCGCCCGTCTGCTGCCCTGGGCGCTGGGCGGGCTGGTGCACGGTCTCTGGCTGCTGATCCTCGGCAGCGCCCTGGCCACCCTGCTGGCCCTGCTTTCCGGGCGCAGCTATCTGTTCGTCTGGGAGACCACCCTGCTTGGCAGCGACACCTTCGTGCTGCTCACCCAGGTACTCGGCGCCCTGCCCCAGCTGCTGGGTTTTCCGCTGCCCGATCCGGCCAGCATCGCCGCCAGTGGCGATGCTGGCAGCCCCCTGGCCACGGCACGGCAGGCCTGGGCCGGCTGGCTGCTGGGCGTGGTACTGGTCTACGGCCTGCTGCCACGGCTGCTGTTGACCCTGCTCTGCCTGTGGCGCTGGCGACGCGGTCGCCAACGGCTGCGGCTGGACGTCGAGCGCCCGGGCTATCTGCAACTGCGCGAACGCCTGCTACCCACCAGCGAACGCCTGGGCGTCAACGACGCCGCCCCCGCCCACCTGCCCCAGCAGGACGCCGGCGGTCTCGCCCGCACCGGCGACGAGGCGCTGCTGGTGGGCATCGAACTCACCGACCATACCTGGCCGCCGCCGCTGCCCGAGGGCGTGCGCGATGCCGGCATCCTTGACGATGGCCAGGGCCGGCGCCATCTGCTCGAACAGCTGACCCGCTATCCGGCGCGCCGCCTGCTGATCGCCTGCGATCCGCGCCGGTCGCCGGATCGCGGTACCCTGGCCTTGCTAGCAGAATTGTCGCGCTGTGCCACGGCGACCCGCGTCTGGCTGTTGCCCGCGCCCTTGGGCAGCAAGCTCGATCCGGTCCGCCTGGACAACTGGCGGCAGGCGCTGGACGCCCTGCGTCTGGCACACTGCGCCGGCGATCTCGAAGAACTGGCCTGGCTGGAGACGAATCCATGAGCGGCCCCCTGCGCCTGGCGCTGGTCGGTCACACCAATGTCGGCAAGACCTCACTGCTGCGCACCCTGACCCGCGACATCGACTTCGGCGAGGTTTCCCATCGTCCCAGCACCACCCGCCATGTCGAGGGTGCCCGATTGTCGGTGGACGGCGAGGCCCTGCTGGAGCTCTACGATACCCCCGGCCTGGAGGACGCCATCGCCCTGCGCGACTACCTGGAGCAACTGGAAAGACCCGGCGAACGCCTGGACGCCGCCACCCTGCTCGATCGCTTTCTCGACAGCGTGGAAGCCCGCCAGAGATTCGAGCAGGAGGCCAAGGTGATTCGCCAGCTGCGCGCCTCCGATGCCGGGCTCTATGTGATCGACGCCCGCGAGCCGGTGCTGGCCAAGTACCGCGACGAACTGGCGGTGCTGGCTGGTTGCGGGCGGCCGCTGGTGCCGGTGCTCAATTTCGTCGCCGCCGACGGTCACCGCGCCGACGACTGGCGCGCCATCCTGGCCCGTCTCGGCCTGCACGCCCTGGTGCGCTTCGACAGCGTCGCCCCGCCGGCGGATGGCGAGGCGCGTCTCTACGAAAGCCTGGCGACCCTGCTGGAAAGCGGCCGCCCGGCGCTGCAACGGCTGATCGCCGACCATGCCGAGCAGGCCCGCCGCCGCCATCAGCAAGGCGTGCGGCTGATCGCCGAATTGCTGGTGGACGCCGCCGCCGCCCGGCGCAGCGTGGCGCCGGGCGAAGCCGAGGTCAGTACCGCGACCGCCGAGTTGCGCGACGCCCTGCGCACCCGTGAACAACGCTGTGTGGAAGAACTCCTGCGGCTGTTCGGCTTTCGCCCGGGCGATGCCCATGCCAGCGACCTGCCGCTGCTGGACGGCCGCTGGGGCGATGACCTGTTCAATCCGGAAACCCTGCGCCTGCTCGGCATCCGCCTGGGCGGCGGCGTGGCGGCCGGGGCGGCTGCAGGGGTCGGTCTGGACCTGCTCGCCGGCGGCCTGACCCTGGGCGCCGCCACGGTACTGGGCGCCCTGGCCGGTGGCCTGGCCCAGACCGGCGGCCACTATGGCCGGCGGCTGTTCGGCAAGCTGCGCGGCGGACGGGAACTGTCCATCGACGACGCCGTGCTGCGCCTGCTGGCGCTGCGGCAGCGTCAGCTGCTGGCGGCGCTGGAAATCCGCGGCCACGCCGCCCAGGGTGCCATCGAAGTGGCCGCGCCTGACGAGCAGCGCTGGCGCGAAGGCAAGCTGCCCGCCGCCGTGCAGGTAGCCCGGGCCCACCCGGAATGGTCGGCGCTCAATCCGCGGTCGCGCCTGCAGGCCGACGACCGCCAGACCCGCATCGACGAGATCGCTGCGGCCCTCGACGCCGAGGCCTAACCGCGCTCCACCTCGGCGAGAAAGTCCGCCACGATGGCCATGCAGGCCTCGCGTTCTTCCACGTGGGGCATGTGGCTGGAATTCTCGAAGATGCGCCAGCGCACGTCCGGGATGAGCCGGTCGAAGGGCTCCACGCAGGCCGGCGTGGCCTCGTCGTGACGCCCGGAGATCAGTAGCGTCGACACCTGGATCCGCGCCAGCCGCTCGATCACGCTCCAGTCCCGCAGACTGCCGATCACATGGAACTCGGTAGGACCGTTCATGGCGTGATAGACGGTGGGATCGGCGTCGATGGCGGCGAAGGTCCGCACCACCTCGGCCGGCAGCGGCTGCACCCGGCAGACATGGCGGTCATAGAAGACCTGGCTGGCGGCGCGATACTCGGGCGAGTCGGTGGTGCCGGCGGCCTCGTGGCGCTCCAGGGTGGCCTGCACCGCGGACGGCAACTCGGCCCGCAGCCCTGCTGCAGCCGCGCGCCAGAGCGCCATCGACGCAGGCGAATTGGCAATGATCAGCCCCCGCAGTCCTGCAGGCTGACGCACCCCGTGCTCGGCAGCCAGCATTCCGCCCCAGGATTGGCCGAGCAGCGCGTATTGGCCGATACCCAGGTGGCGCAGCAGGTTGTTCAGCTCGTCGAGAAACAGCTCCACCGTCCAGAATCCCGGATCGATGCCGCGCAGGTGGGTGGAACGGCCATTGCCCAGCTGGTCGTAATGCACCACCGGCCAGCCGTGCTCGGCCAGGTCCTTGAAGCTGTCGACATAGTCATGGGTGCAACCGGGACCGCCGTGGGCCACCACCAGCGGTAATCGCCCGCTGGCCAGCTCACCGGTGACCCGGTACCAGGTCTGGTGGCCTTGGAAATCGGCGTAGCCTTCTTGAACCTGCATGGATGCCTTCCTCGTCGCGATGGGAACGGAGTCAGGCTAGCGGGCGGGCGGGAGCGGGATAACTGGGAAAAGTTGTAGGTTTGGGGAGTGGGCTGCGTTGCAGTTTTAATCAGCTCCGCGGCTGATGCGCGGCGTTTGACCCGTTCACGCCGGACTGCCCCCTCTCCCGCTTGCGGGGGAGGGTTGGGGTGGGGGTAGTGCTTTTGCTCAGGCCGCCAAGCTGATTTTAGGAATCTGCTGACGATCCTTGTTCCGCCCCGCCGGGCGGGTCACTTTTTTCAATTGCCAAAAAAGTAACCAAAAACGCTCACCCCGACTGGCCGGTCCTGCGCCTTGCGCAGGATGCCCTCACGTCAGCGCCGCTCCAGCGGGCCGTGGCCGAAGGGCCGTCCTGGCCCTCGGCCTCTTTCGCGGCATCCATGCCGCTCACCCACTTCCGCGACACTGCCGTTCGACCGGCCAAACGGGGCACTGGGGTGCCGGCTGAGAGTTGGGCGTCATAGAGCAGACCTGCGTTCCAAACCTGCTGATCTACTGAATCAGTGCCGCCAAGAAACATGTGAAGAGAAGGGAAGAGAAGAGAAGAGAAGAGAAGAACTGATCAGCCTTTTAAAAAGACACTTTCAGCCGGCACCCAAGCGCCCTGTTCAGTAGGCCGAACGCAGCCACTCTGGAGGCGGGTGAGCGGCAGGGATGCCGCGAAAGGCGTCGAGGGCCAGGACGGCCCTTCGACGGCGGCCCGGCGGAAGAGCGGCGGAGCGAGGGGACCCGGAGCGCAGCGTAGGGCCGGATGACCAGGGCGAGCGTTTTTGGTTACTTTTTTTGCGACTGAAAAAAGTAACCCGCCCGGCGAGGGCGGAACAAAAGCCTACCGAGCACACCGCAAATCAGCTCGGCAGGTTGACCCACCCCAACCCTCCCCCGCAAGCGGGAGAGGGGGCGTCTGGCGTAAAGGGTAGCTTTCCAGCACAGGATCGTGCCCTGCGTAGGGTGGATGACGGCGCAGCCTCATCTACCAACACACGGAAGGGTCAGTGCGACTTGAGCCCCGCCGCCGTCAGCACCAATCTCAGCACCCAGGCCACCACGCCGAGTGCTACCAGGCTGCAGGCCCAGATGGCGGCCATCCAGGCGAGCCGCTGCCAGAGCGGCTTGTTATCGGCGGGATTGGGTTCGCGCGAGCGGCCGACCATCAGTGGTAGCCCTCCCCCGCGCGGACCTTGCCGCGGAACACGTAGTAGCCCCAGAAGGTGTACATCAGGGTGATCGGAATGATGAACAGGGTGCCGATGAGCAGGAACAGCTGGCTCTGCGGCGGCGACGAGGCCTCCCAGATGGAAACGCCCGGCGGGATGATGTTCGGCCAGAGGCTGATGCCCAGACCGCTGTAGCCGAGGAAGATCAGCGCCAGGGTCAGCAGGAAGGGCGCGTGGTGCGAGTCCTCGCGCAGGATGGCGCGCAGCAGGGCCAGGGTCACCACGCCCACCAGGATCGGCACCGGCAGGAACCAGACCAGATTGGGCATGCTGAACCAGCGGGCGGAGATGGCCGCCTGGCTCAGCGGGGTCCAGATGCTCACCACCGCGGTAAAGGCCAGCAGCAGGAACAGCAGCGGCTTGGTCAGGCGACGCATGGTGGCCTGCAGCGGGCCCTCGGTCTTCATGATCAGCCAGGTGCTGCCCAGCAGCGCATAGGCGGCGATGACGCCCAGGCCGCAGAACATCGAGAAGGGCGTCAGCCAGTCCAGCGGACCGCCGACATACTGCCGATTCTCCACCGGGAAGCCTTCGATGAAGGCGCCCAGGGCCACGCCCTGACAGAAGCTGGCCAGTAGCGAGCCGAAGATGAAGGACTTGTCCCACAGGGCTTCCTTGCCTTCCTGGACCTTGAAGCGGAATTCGAAGGCCACGCCGCGGAAGATCAGGCCGATCAGCATGAAGATCAGCGGCAGGTAGAGCGCCGGCAGGATCACCGCGTAGGCCAGCGGGAAGGCGCCATAGAGCCCCGCCCCGCCGAGCACCAGCCAGGTCTCGTTGCCGTCCCAGATGGGCGCCACGGTGTTCATCATGACGTCGCGATCTTCCTTGCCCTTGACGAAGGGGAAGAGGATGCCGATGCCCAGGTCGAAGCCGTCCATGACCACGTACATCATGAGGCCGAAAATGATGATGATCGCCCAGATCAGCGGGAGGTCGATGCCAGGGATGCCGTTCATGTGCGGTCTCCGGTCAGCTGGTCATTGGGATTGTCTTCTTCCAGGCCGCCATCGGCGCCGGACAGCGGACGCTTGGGATGACGATCGGTGCCCGGGCCGCCGGAGGTGGGCAGGTCGCCTTCACCGGTGTGCGGACCCTTGCCGATCATGCGCAGCGCATAGAGGGTGCCGATGCCGAACACGGCGAAGTAGACCACCACGAAGGCCACCAGGGTGATGCTCAGCTGGGTGACGCTGTGGTTGGACACCCCGTCCTTGGTGCGCAGGAGGCCGTAGACGATCCACGGCTGGCGGCCCACCTCGGTGGTGAACCAGCCGGCCAGCAGGGCGATGAGGCCGACCGGCCCCATGCAGGTGACCAGGCGCAGGAAGCCGCGGGTCTCGAACAGTTTGCCGCGCCAGCGCAGCCAGGCGCTCCACAGGCCGGCGGCGATCATCAGCATGCCGAGGGCGACCATGATGCGGAACGACCAGAACACCACATAGGCCGGCGGCCGGTCTTCCTTGGGGAAGTCCTTGAGCGCCGGGATCGGCTCGGTGAGGCTGTGCTTGAGGATCAGGCTGCCGAGCACCGGGATCTCCAGCTTGAAGCGGGTTTCCTCGCGCTCCATGTCCGGCCAGCCGAACAGGATCAGCGGGGTCGCCTCGCCTGGGGGGTTCTCCCAGTGGCCTTCCATCGCGGCGATCTTGGCCGGCTGGTGCTCCAGGGTGTTGAGGCCGTGGGCGTCGCCGACGAAGGCCTGGATGGGGGCTACCAGCAGGGCCATCCACATGGCCATGGAAAACATCTTGCGCACCGCCGGGTTGTCGTTGCCGCGCAGCAGGTGCCAGGCCGCCGAGGCGCCGACCAGGAAGGCCACCGACAGGTAGGCGGCGATGGTCATGTGCGCCCAGCGGAAGGGGAACGACGGGTTGAAGATCACCGCCAGCCAATCCACCGGGACGATGCGCCCATCGACGATCTCGTAGCCGCTCGGGGTGTGCATCCAGCTGTTGGAGGCCAGGATCCAGAAGGTCGACATCAGGGTGCCGATCGCCACCATCACCGTCGAGAAGAAGTGCAGGCCGCGGCCCACGCGATTCCAGCCGAACAGCATGACGCCGAGGAAGCCGGCCTCGATGAAGAAGGCGGTGAGCACCTCGTAGGTCAGCAGCGGGCCGGTCACGGCGCCGGCATAGTCGGCGAAGCCGCTCCAGTTAGTGCCGAACTCGTAGGCCATCACCAGACCGGACACCACGCCCATGCCGAAGAAGATCGCGAAGATCTTCAGCCAGAAATGATACAGATCCTTGTAGACGTGGTTGTCGGTCTTCAGCCACAGCCCTTCGAGCACGGCAAGAAAGCTCGCGGTACCGATGGACAGCGCCGGAAAGACGATGTGGAAGGACACGGTGAAGGCGAACTGGATCCGGGCGAGATCCAGGGCTTCGAGGCCGAACATAGCTATTCCTCTCAGGCACGCCGGCCGTCGAGAGCAGCCGGTCGAGTTGACGCTGACCGAGGTTCGAACCTCCGGCGTCGCCTGGGGTTCGAGCGGGACGCTAAAAAGGCGCCGCCGCCGCTAGCCCAAAGGACCAGGTCGGAAGCTGACGTGGATCAACGTCAGGCTTTAGGATAGTCCTCCTCGATACATTTGCTTACGTGGTTCGATGTCGCATCGGGCAGGCTGTCGCACCCCGCAGTTGTATGACGATCAGCCTCGGGGTGGCTTAAGATGCCGCCTCTGCCCTCGCGAGCCCCAGTCATGTCCGGCGATACCCTGCAGCTGCGTCACCACCGTCCCTTCGTCGCCTTCTGGTTCGCCCGCATCTGTACCGCCGGCAGTTTCCAGATGCTCACCGTCGCCATCGGCTGGCACCTCTATTCCCTCACCGGCAACGTGCTCGACCTCGGCCTGGTGGGGCTGGTGGAATTCCTGCCGCGGGTGCTGTTCATGCTGCACACCGGACATGTCGCCGATCGCTACGACCGCCGTCGGGTCGCCGCCCTCTGCCAGAGCGGCCAGGGACTGATCGCCCTGGTGCTGCTGGTGGGCAGCCTCAATCACGCGGTAACCCGCGAACTGATCTTCATCCTGGCGTTCTGCCTGGGCACCGCCCGCGCCTTCGAGCAGCCCACCACCCAGGCGCTGCTGCCCAACATCGTGCCGCCTTCGATCTTTCCCCGCGCCATCGCCGCGGCGGCCTCGGCCATGCAGGGCGCCACCATCATCGCCCCGGCGCTGGGCGGGCTGCTCTATGCCCTGGGCGCCGCCTGGGTCTATGGCCCGGCGCTGGTGCTCTATGGCATCGCCATCCTGCTGGTCTCCAGCCTGCCGGCGCGGCAGACGCCCAGCCAGAAGGAAAAGCCGACCCTGAACAACCTGCTGGCCGGCATCCGCTTCATCAGGAGTCGCCCGGACGTACTCGGCGCCATCTCCCTGGATCTGTTCGCCGTGCTGCTGGGCGGCGCCACCGCCCTGCTCCCGGTGTTCGCCGCCGACATCCTGCTCACCGGGCCCTGGGGCCTTGGCCTGCTGCGCTCGGCACCCGCGGTGGGCGCCCTGGGCATGTCCTTTCTGCTCGCCTACGTCAGCCTCAATCGTCACGTGGGCCGCATCATGTTCGGTTCGGTGGCGCTGTTCGGCGTCGCCACCATCGCCTTCGGGCTATCCACCTCGCTGTGGTTCTCGCTGGCCACCCTGGTGGTGCTGGGCGCCGCCGACATGGTCAGCGTGGTGATCCGCAGCTCCTTCGTGCAGCTGGAAACCCCGGATGCAATGCGCGGCCGGGTCAGTGCGGTCAACGGGCTGTTCATCGGCGCCTCCAACCAGCTCGGCGAATTCGAATCGGGGGTCACCGCGCACTTCTTCGGCACCGTGCCGGCGGTGGTGCTGGGCGGCGTCGGCACCCTGGTGATCACCGGGGTCTGGATGAAGCTGTTCCCGGGCCTGGCCAGGCGCGACCGGCTGACGGAGCCACGCGACGACGGTTGAATCCTGGCCAGTCGCTCTGACACGGCCACTCATCCCGAGGCCATGACCGCTCGCCCCGGAAAAGAGTTATCGCGCAAACCTTTACCACAAAATGTGATCCATATCACATTCCGATAGATTCCTGAGGTTCCCATGCGCACCCCTCTTTCCATGGCCGCCCGCCTGGGCCTGGGCTTCGGCCTGATCCTGGTGCTGATGCTGCTGATCACCCTCGTCGGCGTCCAGCGGGTCGGCGTCATCGATGACACCCTGACCGCCGTCAGCCAGGGCGCCAGCGTCAAGCAGCGTTACGCCATCAACTTCCGAGGCAGCGTACACGACCGCGCCATCGCCATTCGCGATACGGTACTGATCCACGACGCCGCGCCCCTGGCCAGCCGCCTGGCCGACATCGATCGCCTCAAGGCCTTCTATCGCCAGTCCGCCGAGCCCATGGATCAGCTGTATGCCAGCCAGGGCGCCACTGCCGAGGAACAGCGCCTGCTGGCGGCCATCAAGGACATAGAAGGCACCGCCCTGCCGCTGACCGATCGCCTGCTGCAACTGCGCCAGGCCGGTGATCTGGAAGGCGCCCGGATGTTCCTGCTGGAGCGCGTTTCGCCGGCCTATGTCGAGTGGCTCAAGCGCATCAATGCGCTCATCGATCATGAGGAAGCCATCGCCAGCGGCCATCTGGCCGAGGTCCGCGGCATCGCCGGTGGCTTCCGCTGGCTGATGCTGGTGACCTGCGCCCTCGCCCTGCTGCTGAGCGTGACCGTCTCCATCCTGATCATCCGCCAGATGGGCGCGACCCTGGGCGGCGAACCCCATGTCGTGGCCGCCGCCATCCGCCGGCTGGCCGAGGGCCGCCTGGACGAGCGCCCCGCCACCCGTCATCCGGACAGCGTGATGGGCACCCTGGGCAGCGCCACCGCGCACCTGGGCGAGACCATCGTCCAGGTCCGCCATACCGCCAGTTCGGTCGCCGCCGCTGCCGCCCAGTTGCAGGACACCGCCCAGACCAACCAGCGCCACACCGATGTGCAGTCCAACCAGGCCCAGCACATGGCCGCCGCCGTCACCGAGCTGGCCGCCACCATCGGCGAGGTCGCCGGCTACGCGGCCCAGGCCGCCCAGGCCACCGGCAATGCCAGTGCCCAGGTGGACACCGGCAACCGGCTGGTCGCCAGCTCCGGCCAGGCCATCGGTCAGCTGGTGCAGGCCCTGGAGCAGGCCAGCGTCACCGTGCAGCAGGTCTCCAGCGACAGCGCCAGCATCGAGAACATCGTCGCCGTCATCAACGGCATCGCCGAGCAAACCAACCTGCTGGCGCTGAATGCCGCCATCGAGGCCGCCCGCGCCGGAGAGCAGGGCCGCGGTTTCGCCGTGGTGGCCGATGAGGTCCGCAACCTGGCGACCCGTACCCAGGAATCGACCCGCGAGATCCGCGGCATGATCGCCACCCTGCAAGAAGGAGCCGGACGCGCCGCGGCGCAGATGGAAGAGAGTCGCGGCCAGGCCCACGAGACCGCCGAGCTGACCCAGCGCGCCGTCGCGGCCCTGGCAGCCATCCAGGCGGACGTCGGCTCGGTGAACGCCATGAATGCGCAGATCGCCACCGCCGCGGCGCAACAGACCGCCGTGGCCGAAGAGGTCAACGAAAACATCAATCGCATCCATGCGGCCACCCTGGAAACCGCCAGTGGGTCGCAGCAGATCGCCGGGGCCAGTCGTCAGCTGGCGGAGCTGGCCGAAGACCTGGAACGCCGCATGAGTCTGTTCCGCACCACCCGTGCCTGAACATCCGGCAACGCTCGCGGGCTGAACCTAGACGCGAGCGCAACGGTCAGCAGTCAGACACCTTTTCTGCGCAGGAGTCTGGACATGCAGCTTTCCCTCAACGGCCAGGTCGCCCTGGTCACCGGCGGCAGCTCCGGGATCGGCGCCGCCGTTGCCGAAGCCCTGGGCAAGGCCGGTGCCGCCGTCGCCATCAACTACCACTCCCACGCCGAACCTGCCGAAGAACTGGCCAGGCGCATCCAGGACGCTGGAGGCCGCGCCATCGCCGTGGGCGGTGACGTCGGCGACGAGGACGCGGTCAAGGCCCTGTTCGAGCGCACCCTGGAAGCCTTCGGCCGCCTGGACATCCTGGTCGCCAACTCCGGTCTGCAAAAGGACGCGGCGGTGGCCGACATGTCCCTCAAGGACTGGAACACGGTGATCAACACCAACCTCACCGGCCAGTTTCTCTGCGCCCAGGCGGCGATCCGCCAGTTCCGCAAGCAGGGCCGCGACGAGAAGATTTCCCGCGCCCTCGGCAAGATCATCCACATGAGCTCGGTGCACGAGGTCATTCCCTGGGCTGGACACGTCAACTACGCCGCCTCCAAGGGCGGGGTCAATCTGCTGATGCGCAGCCTGGCCCAGGAAGTCGCCGCCGAGGGCATCCGCGTCAACAGCATCGCCCCGGGCGCCATCGCCACCGCCATCAATGAAGAGGTGACCGGCGACGAGGCCAAGGCCCGCGAACTGCTCAGGCTGATCCCCTACAAGCGCGTCGGCCATGTCGACGACGTGGGCAACGCGGCGGTCTTTCTCGCCAGCGACCTGGCCGACTACATCGTCGGCACCACCCTGTTCGTCGACGGCGGCATGTGCCTCTATCCGGGATTCGAAGACAATGGCTGATTCCACCTCCGTACAGGGTCGTCGCAGTATCGGCGCCCATGGTGTCATCGGCGACCTGCGTACCTGCGCCCTGGTCGCCACCGACGGCACCATCGACCACTTCTGCTGGCCGAATCTGGACAGCCCCTCGGTGTTCGCCGCCCTGCTCGACTCGGAAAAGGCCGGCTATTTCAGCCTGGCGCCGGTCTGGGAAGACGCCCGCGAGCAACAGCTCTACCTGCCGGATACCAACATCCTGCAGACCCGCTGGCTGTCGGCGGAAGGGGTCGCCGAGATCACCGACCTGATGCCGGTGTGCAGCAGCGAAGATACCAAGCCGCGTATCGTCCGCCGCGTACAGGTGGTGGCCGGCCGCTGCCGCTTCCGCCTGGTCTGCGCGCCGGCCCACGACTATGCCCGCGCCGAGACCCGCGCCCGCCTGGTGGACGGCGGCGCCCTGTTCGAGGCCGCTGGCCAGCCGACCCTGCGCCTGGCGTCAAGCGTCACCCTGCGGGTCGACGGCAATGCCGCATCGGCCGAGTTCGAACTGGAACAGGGTGAGCAACTGGATTTCGTCTTTGGCTGCAAGGAAGACGACAAGGTCGTCG
This sequence comes from Pseudomonas sp. SORGH_AS_0199, assembly GCF_031453735.1. Classification (NCBI taxonomy): domain Bacteria; kingdom Pseudomonadati; phylum Pseudomonadota; class Gammaproteobacteria; order Pseudomonadales; family Pseudomonadaceae; genus Pseudomonas; species Pseudomonas sp. SORGH_AS_0199. The sequence goes on along the minus strand of NZ_JAVJAE010000001.1, from coordinate 1,640,031 downwards.
CCGGCCAGAGCGATCTCTGCTTCGAGGACACCCTCTCCTACTGGACTTCCTGGGCCGCCAAGAGCCATTACCAGGGGCGCTGGCGCGAGATGGTCACCCGCTCGGCCCTGGCGCTGAAGCTGCTGACCTCCTGCAAGCACGGCTCCATCGCCGCGGCCGCCACCTTCAGCCTGCCCGAGGCACTGGGTGGCGAGCGCAACTGGGACTATCGCGCCTCCTGGATCCGCGACGCCTCCTTTACCGTCTACGCCTTCATGCGCCTGGGCTACACCCAGGAAGCCAAGGATTTCACCCACTGGGTGGGCCAGTGCGTGGAAAACAGCCACAACGCCCCGGAAAAGCTGCAGATCATGTATCGCCTGGACGGCGGGCTGGACCTGCCCGAGGAAACCCTCGACCACCTGGCGGGCTATGCAAACTCGAGTCCGGTGCGCATCGGCAACGAGGCCTACAAGCAGGTCCAGCTGGACATCTACGGCGAGCTGATGGACGCCATCTACCTGTCCAACAAGTATGGCGAAGCCATCTCCCACCATGGCTGGAAGGACGTGGTGCGGATGATCGATCACGTCTGCGAACACTGGAACCAGCCCGATGCCGGTATCTGGGAGATGCGCGGCGATCCCGAGCACTTCCTGCATTCACGGCTGATGTGCTGGGTAGCCATCGACCGCGCCATGCGGCTGTCGGTCAAGCGCTCGCTGCCGATGCCCTATGAACGCTGGTACGCCGCGCGCGCCGCCATCCAGGAAGACATCTGGGACAACTTCTGGAACGCCGAACTGGGTCATTTCACCTCGACCCGCCACGGCAAGAGTCTGGACGCCGCCCTGCTGCTGATGCCCCTGGTACGCTTCGTCAGCGCCACCGACCCCATGTGGCTGTCCACCCTCGACGCCATCAAGACCAGCCTGGCCTACGACGGCATGATCCGCCGCTACAACCCGGTCGACACCCCGGCGGACAACCTCAAGGGTGAAGAAGGCGCCTTTGTCGCCTGCTCCTTCTGGTACGTCGAATGCCTGGCCCGCGCCGGTCGTGTCGACGAAGCCCACCTGGAGTTCGAAAAGCTGTTGGGCTACGCCAATCCGCTGGGCCTGTACGCCGAGGAACTGGACAAGCGCGGCTATCCCCTCGGCAACCTGCCCCAGGCCTTGTCGCACCTGGCCCTGATCAGCACCGCCTTCTTCCTCGATCGCAAGCTGAGCGGCAAGGATCCGCAATGGCAGCCGTAGGGCGAGCCGATGCAGCCATGGCTGTCCTCGATGCGGCCGCCCCTGCGGGTGCCCGCCCGATAGCGGATCGCGATCTTGCTCGCTGGAGCTGATAAAGCAGGAAACCCGCTCGGACAGCCCCCTCTCCCCCTGGGAGAGGGTTGGGGTGAGGGCACAGCGAGCTACCAGGCTACTTTCCCGGTAACAAACGCAGTTGCTCCAGAAGCTCCGGTAGAGCGGTAACGACGGTTTCCCAGACGACATCGAGATCGATGTCGAAATAGCCATGGGCGATACGGTTGCGCATACCCCTCATGCTGCGCCATGGAAGGTGCGGATGCATTTGGGTGAAAGCCTCGTCCGCGATCATGATCTTGGTCGCCGCTTCGCCAATGATGATCAGGCTCATGACCACCGCTTGCTGTGTCCGGCGGTCCTCGAGGAAGTCTTCCCGAGTGAGGCCCTCGATAAAGCCTACGGCTTCGCCGGCCGCCTGTTGCATATGAACCAGATAGTCCGCTGTGCGATTCATATCGGTCGTGCTGCCAGCAGGACCTGAGTGCGAAAAGATCCGGGCAGATCGGCAGGGGTCACCAGATCCACAGGAACGCCCAGCAACTCCTCCAGCTCATCCTGCAGGCCTCCCAGATCAAACAATGTCGCCCCCGGCAATGCGTCTACCAGCAGATCGAGATCGCTGCCGTCCTGATCGGTACCGTCCAGGACAGAGCCAAATACCCGCGGATTGGCCACGCGAAAACGCGCTGCAGCGTCTCGTATTACTGCGCGTTTGAGGTCTAGGGCTAAGGAAGGTCGCATGGCATGACTCAAGCTGGATCAGCCCTCGAATAGTCGGCCATAGGTCCCGACTTTTCAACCGCCCCCTCACGCCACCCGACTCGGCCCCAGCACCTCGTTGACGCAATTGGCCATGTCGTCGATATGCCAGGGCTTGGGCATGAAGCGGGTGCGGCCGGCGCCGCGGGGAACGGTCAGGCGATCGCCGGAGGTGAGGATCACCGGGATGTGCGGCCAGCGCTGAGCGACCAGTTGGGCCAGGGCCTCACCATCCAGGCGTCCCGGCATGCGCACGTCGGTGAAGAGCACGTCGATGCGGGCACCGTTCTGTTCCAGATAGCTCAGCGCCGCATCGGCGGTCGACATGGCCACCACCTGGAGGTCCACCAGCGACTCCAGGGCCTCGGTGGCCAATTCCCGCAGCAAGGGTTCGTCCTCTACCAGAAGCAGTAGTGGACGATAGGAGCCGAAGGGAGAAGATGCCTGAGTCATACCCAACAGACTTTGCCAAGAGGTCACGGTTCTGACCATTCGGCCCTGGCTCGACCAAAGTCGACCACCGGCATAAGCAAGCCCTCTAAGCGGCAACTTTCAACGCCTCGCTGACTCGAAGCGTTCACCTCGGGGACCTCCTGTGGTATTCTTTTTTAATCGAACGATCAATTAAAAAAGCATTCTCCCTTTGGCAGTCTGCAAGGAGTCCTCATGAGTGCAACGCCCTCATCCGGCACCGTAAAGCTGAATCCTCCCGCCTTCTATTGTGCGGCCGCAGTGATCCTGCTGTTTTCCCTGGTGGTCATCGGCCGTCCCGAGCAGGCCGGCGCCTGGCTGCTGCAGGCCCAGACCTGGGCCGCCAATACGGTCGGCTGGTACTACCTGCTGGCCATGTCGCTCTATCTGGTGTTCGTGGTGGTCACCGCGCTGTCCGGCTACGGCAAGATCAAGCTCGGTGCCGACCACGACCAACCCGAGTTCAGCTATCTGTCCTGGGCCGGCATGCTGTTCGCCGCGGGCATCAGCATCACCCTGTTCTTCTTTTGCGTATCCGAACCCCTGACCCACTTCGCCCAGCCCCCGGCCGGTGAAGGCGGCAATCCGGCAGCCGCGCGCCAGGCCATGCAGATTCTCTTCCTGCACTGGGGCCTGCACGGCTGGGGCGTGTTCGCCCTGGTGGCCATGGCCCTGGCCTACTTCGCCTATCGCCACAACCTGCCGCTGGCACTGCGTTCGGCGCTCTATCCGCTGATCGGCAAGCGCATCAACGGGCCCATCGGCCACGCCGTGGACGCCTTCGGCATCATCGCCACCATCTTCGGCCTCGGCGCCGACCTGGGCTTCGGGGTGCTGCACCTCAATGCCGGCCTCGACTACCTGTTCGGCATCAGCCACAGCCACTGGGTGCAACTGATCCTCATCGTACTGATGATGGGCGCGGCCATCGCCGTGGCCGTGTCCGGCGTCGACAAGGGCGTGCGCATCATGTCCGACATCAACATGGTGCTGGCCGTCGCCCTGCTGCTGTTCGTGCTGTTCGCCGGTCCGACCCAGCACCTGCTCAACACCCTGATCCAGAACATCGGCGACTATCTCTCGGCCTTGCCGGGCAAGAGCTTCGATCTCTATGCCTATGACGAGCCGTCCGACTGGCTGGGTGGCTGGACGGTGTTCTACTGGGCCTGGTGGATCGCCTGGGCGCCCTTCGTCGGGCTGTTCATCGCGCGCATCTCGCGCGGTCGCACCATCCGCGAATTCGTCTTCGGCGTGCTGTTCATCCCGCTGGGCTTCACCCTGGCCTGGCTGTCGATCTTCGGCAACAGCGCCCTGGAGCTGGTCCTCGGCCAGGGCATGACCGGCCTGGCGCAGACCGCTCTCACCGATCCGGCCATGGTCTTCTATCAGGTGCTGGAAACCTATCCGGCCAGCCGCGTGGTGATCAGCGTCGCCGTGCTGGTGAGCTTCGTCTTCTTCGTCACCTCGGCCGATTCCGGCACCGTGGTGCTCTCGACCCTGTCGTCCACCGGCGGCGAGGCCGATGAAGACGGTCCCAAGTGGTTGCGGGTGTTCTGGGGCGCGGCCGTGGCCCTGGTCACGGGCGGCCTGCTGTTCGCCGGCAGCATGGATGCGCTGAAATCAGCGGTGGTGCTGACCTCGCTCCCCTTCTCGGTGGTGGTGCTGCTGATGATGTGGGGCCTGCACAAGGCGCTGCACCTGGAATCCCAGCGCCAGCGGGCGCGGCTGCACTCGCTGGCGCCGGTGGCGACCAATGGCAAGGCCCGCCATGGCGGCTGGCGCCAGCGGCTGTCCCAGGCGGTGTACTTCCCTTCGCGGGACGAGGTCTATCGCTTCATGGACAGTACCGTGCGGCCAGCCATGGAAGAGATGGTCGAGGTCTCGCGGGAGAAAGGGTTGGTGGTGGAGACCCAATTCGACGCCACCAACGCCAACCTGCAACTCATCATCGGCCATGGCGAAGAGCACCCCTTCATCTACCAGGTGATCATGCAGGGCTACTTCACGCCCTCCTTTGCCCGCGCCGGCATCGGCGGCCTGCACCTGAAGAATCGGCGCTACTACCGCGCCGAGGTGCACCTCACCGAAGGCAGCCAGGACTATGACCTGGTGGGCTACAACCGCGAGCAGATCCTCAACGACATGCTCGACCAGTACGAACGCCATCTGCAGTTCCTGCACCTGGTGCGCTAGCCAACGGTTTTTTCAGTGACTGAAAGGCCATTGAAAGCGACAAAGGTCGTATAATCGTCTCCAGGGTCGACCCCGTGTCGGCCCCGGGGTCGGTACGCTGCGCCGGTCCCCCGCCGTCCGGAGACCGCCTTGCCCACCCCGCCTGCCCCCTCGCCCTATCCTCCACTGCTGCAATGGCTGGCCCTGATCCTCTGCTCCGCCCTGGTCGGCGGCGGACTCAGCTGGCTGCAAGTACCCGCGGCGCTCTTTCTCGGCCCCATGCTGGTGGCCATCGGCTTTGGCGTCTGCGGTGCCTCCATCCGCCTGCCACGACGGCTGTTCCAGACCGGCCAGGGCGTGGTGGGCTGCCTGATCGCCCATGCCATGACCGCCGCGGTGCTGCTCACGGTCGCCGAACACTGGCCGGTGATGCTGCTGGCCACCGCCCTGACCGTACTGCTCAGCCTGCTCACCGGCGCCCTGCTGGTGCGCTTCGGTGGTCTGCCCGGCAGTACCGCTGCCTGGGGCACCACGCCTGGCGCCGCGGCCGCCATGGTGGCCATGGCCGAGGAATACGGTGCCGACCCCCGCATCGTCGCCACCATGCAATATGTCCGGGTGGTCTGCGTGGTGCTGATCAGTGCCCTGGTCGGCCGGTTGCTGGGCGCCGAAGGCAGCGGCACCGGGCATCAGGCGACGGTGGTCAGCCTGGACGGCCACTTCGCCTTCAACCTGGCCCTGACCCTGGCGGTGGCCCTCGCCGGCAGCTGGCTGGGCGGCCGGCTGTTTCCTGCCGGTGCCCTGCTGCTGCCGATCGCCCTGGGCACCCTGCTGCAACTCAACGGCTGGCTGGACATCACCCTGCCCCATCTGCTGCTCGCGGCGGCCTATGGCGCCATGGGCTGCTATGTCGGCCTGAGATTCGACCGGGCCACGGTCGCCTATGTCTGGCGCGCCCTGCCCAAGATGATCTTCGCCTCACTGCTGCTGATCGCGCTCTGTGCCTTCTCGGCCCTGCTGATGGCGAAGCTGATGCACGTGGACTTTCTTACCGCCTACCTGGCGACCAGTCCGGGCGGACTGGATTCCATGGCCATCATCGCGGTGGATGCCCATGCCGATGTCGGCCTGGTGCTGGCCATGCAGGCGTTGCGCCTGATCGGGGTGGTGCTGACCGGGCCGTTGCTGGCCCGGCAACTGGTCAAGCTGGCCCCCAGCTAGCACGAGCTGAGGGCGCGGCCATCAGGCCGAGCGGCGACGCTCGACCTGGGCGGTGATGTTGTAGCCCTCGGCGGCATGGCCGCGCACTACTACCCGGGCGTCCGGATAGAACCCCTTGAGGCGCTGTTCGAAGAGAAAGTAGATTTCCGCGCCGACCCGGATCTCCGCGGGATCGGTCAGGGTCAGGGAAAAGTTGCGCACGGGATCGGCGGCATGCTGCGGCTCGTTCTCCTCGATGCGCTGCATGGCGTCTTCGACGATCTGTTCGGCGATCTGCGACATCTTTGACCTCCCGGTCGGGCAGTTGGCTGGGCGCCATCCCAAGGACAGCTATATCGCTAGTGACCACGGCTGTGGCGCGAGGATTCGTACGCTCTGCAAGATTCCGACGAAACTGTAGACTTGTCTGACTTTTATCCCCGTGTAGTGGCCTGAATCGCCCGGCGCGCGGTCTCCTGCACACCGAGGACGAGGAAGCTTTCCCGCCATGGTCGACGCCGACGATACTCCCCTCCCGCCGCGCAACCCGGCCACCCAGCGCCGGGCGCTGTGGCTGCTGGTCTGTGCCGTCGCGGTGATCCTGGCGCTGGAGTCCTGGCAGGTATGGCGCAATTACCAGAACGCCTTCGCCAGCGCGCGCAGCGACGTCGGCAACATCGCCCTGGCGGCGGCGCAGCATGCCGACGACGCCATCAAGGAAGCGGATTCGCTGCTGGTCAGCATCCGCGACCGCCTGGAGGATCAACCCCTCGATCACCTGGACCGCCCCCGGGTGCATCGCCTGCTGGCGCGCCAGGCCGCCCTCCTGCCGCAACTGCACGGGCTGTTCATCTACGGTCGCGATGGCGAATGGCGGGTGACCGACAAGAGCAGCGAGCCGCCCCGGGCCAACAATGCCGATCGCGAGTATTTCCAGTTTCACCGCCAGCACGCCGCCGACGTACTGCACGTCGGCACGGTGATCGAGAGTCGCAGCACCCACGAGTTGATCATCCCGGTATCACGCCGGCTGGAAGACCGCGACGGTCGCTTCGCCGGTGTCCTGCTGGCCACCATCCGCCTACAGTACTTCGTCGACTACTACGAGCGCTTCAAACTGGACGCCCGCGGCGCCATCACCCTGGCGCAGGACGATGGCACCCTGATGGTCCGCCGGCCCTATGTGCCCGAGCACGTCGGCACCCCGCTGGCCAGCAGCACGCTGTTTCGCCAGTACGTGACCCAGGCCCCCAGCGGTACCGCCCTAGTGCGCGCCATGCTCGACGGCCGTGAACGCCTCTATGCCTTCCAGCATCTGGAAGGCTATCCGCTGGTGGCGCTGGCCGGTATCTCCCGGAGCGACATCCTCGCCAGCTGGCGCCAGGACATGCTGAGATCGGTGACGGTGGTGGGCCTCATCATCGTCGGCATGCTGGTTTTCGGCTTCAGCCTGCTGCGCGAGATCCGCGCCGGCGAACGCAACGCCGTGGCCCTGCGCCAGGCCCATGACGAGTTGCACCTGCTGACGCTAAAGGACAGCCTGACCGGGCTGGGCAATCGTCGGCAGTTCGACAACCTGCTGCCAGTGGAGCTGGCCCGGGCGCAACGCAACGCCCAGTCGCTCAGCCTGCTGATGATCGACATCGATCACTTCAAGGCCTACAACGACCACTACGGCCATCCCGCGGGCGATCGCTGTCTGCAGGCAGTGGCCGGCGTGGTGGCCTCGGCGGCGCGCCGCCCGGGCGACCTGGCGGCGCGCTACGGCGGTGAGGAGATGGTCCTGCTGCTGCCCAACTGCGACGAAAGCGGCGCCCAGCGGGTGGCCGCCACGGTCCAGGAACGCCTGCAGGTACTGGAGGTGGCCCATGCCACCAGTCCCTTCGGTCGCATCACCGTCAGTCTCGGCATCGCCGTCCAGCCGCCCGGCCAGACCCCGCCGCCCCAGCCCGCCGACCTGCTGGCCAGCGCCGATGCCGCGCTCTACCGCGCCAAGCACCTGGGCCGCAATCGCACCCATCCGCCGCTGGCAGATCAGGGGCTCTAGGCGTGGCCCGGGCGCCGTGCGGACGGGCCTAGCCGCAGATCATGCCGCCGCGGTAGTGCACCCGGTCCTTGCCGGCGCGCTTGGCCTGATAGAGCTCGCCATCGGCCTGCTTGAGCAGCTCCGAGGGCTGATAGCCCGGGGCGAGGCGCGCCACCCCGGCGCTGAAGGAAAAACAGCTGCCGGTACAGGTGCTGCTGCGGATATCGTCCAGCAGCGCCTGCAGTCGCTGCGCCAGCTGGCGCTCATCCTCGGCCTGCAACAGCACGCCGAATTCCTCGCCGCCCAGGCGTCCGAAGCGTCCACCCGGGAAGTGCCTGCCCAGGGTAACGGCCATCTCCCTGAGCACCTGGTCCCCCACGTCGTGGCCGAATCTGTCGTTGATCCGCTTGAAGTCGTCGATGTCGAGCATGACGAAATACCAGGACGGCGATCCCTCTCGGCAGACCTGCTCCATGTCCAGCATCAGTGCGCGGCGGTTGCTGATCCCGGTGAGGGCATCGGTTTCCGCCTGCAGCCGATAGCTTTCCTTGAGTTCCAGGGTGCTGGCGACGATGCGGACGAAGGTGGCATTGAGCAACAGCCCCAATGCCAGGCTGGCCCCCAGCATGACCACGAACAGCGGCAGGGCCGCCGCGGTGATGGTGTCCAGTTCGCCATAGAACAGCAGCAACCAGACCGCCGCGGCGGCGATGCCGTAGTCGAGCACATGGGAAAACAGAATGGTCGAGCCGAGGATGATGACGATGGCCATGGGAATCATCCAGGCATGGCCAGCCTCGCCCATGCCGAGGATCTGGAAGCGAAAGGCCAGGGCCTCGAACAGCACGAATACCAGGGCGAACAGGCGCCAGACGGCAAAACGCCGGGCAGTGGTCATGGCCAGGCAGGAGCCGATCATGCCGGCAAAGGCCAGCCAGCCCCAGGCCGGCACCCCGGCGGTCAGGAAGGGGTTGATCAGCGTGCTGATCAACCAGCCCAGGATGCCGGTGCTCTGCGCCAGCACATTGGGCAACTGCAGCATCTGGCGAATGTGAGTCTGATAAGTCATTGCACAACTCGAACGCCAAATTTAGTGGCCAACTGATATCACTGGATGCTATCCCATTCGTGGCCCGTCGTCGGCGGAAAGCGGACTCAAGCAAGACAATAGACGTCTGGTTATCGCTTCGCCCATCACTGGAACGCATAGGACCACGGCCACGCACGGATCGAGCCAACGGACGGCGGCGAAATGACGCCACCGGTCAGCTCATCCTGCAACCCGCAGCGCCCGGCCCGCTAAGCTCATCGCTGCGGATTCTCGGCTAGGCTTGGCAGCGCCCAGGCCGTCGTTCATGCTTTCAGCGACTTATCAGTTCCCACCTTCGGTATAGAACAAACCAGGCGCCATCATGGAAATCGATGCTCTGTTCGATCACCTGCATACCCTTCCCAGCATTCCCAAGGTGGCTCAGGAGCTGATCCAGCAGTTCGACGATCCCAACAGCAGCATCGAAGACGTCGCTCGCAACCTGGCGCTGGATCCGGTGCTCTCGGCCAAGGTCCTGCGCCTGGCCAACTCGGTGCGTTTTCGTGGCGTGCGACCGTCCACCAGCATCGAAGGCGCCGCCATCCGCCTGGGCTTCGACGCCCTGCGCACCCTGGTGCTGGCCTCGGCAGTGACCGCGGCCTTCCGCCACAACCCCAGCTTCGATCCGCGGGACTTCTGGCAGCACAGCTTCGATGTGGCCAGCATCTGCCGCGTCCTCGCCCGCCAGGCCGGTGCCGATCCCGAGACCGCCTTCACCTGCGGCATGCTGCACAGCATCGGCGAGTTGCTGATCAGGACCGCGGCGCCCGACATCGCCGTGCGCATCGACGCCGAGCAGCGCGCCCCGGTGCCGGCCGACCAGGCCATCGGCTTCGGCTATCCGGAGGTGGGCGCCGAGCTGGCCCGCCGCTGGCAGCTGCCGGTGGTGATCCAGCATGCCATCGCCTACCAGCTGCATCCCCAGGATGCGCCCGAGGATTCCGCTCCGGCGCGCATGGTTGCCCAGGCGCGCCTGATTTCCTTTGTCCTGCGGCGGCACGGCGGCATCAACGACCAGGCCAAGGCGGCGCTGGCCAATCCGCTGCTGGAAGGCGTGGATCTGGAGCTTCTGCTGGGCGAACTGCCCGAGGTGATAGAGGCGGACAAGGCCTTCGGTACCCTGATCAACTGACCGGCCGTCCCCTGCACGGGCAGCGCCACCGCCTGCATCACAAATCTGCCAGCCGGTCATGGCAAAAGTCGAACGGGTAGCCCAAGAATCGGTCGAAGCGTTATAGCTGACAGGAGTGATTGCGATGGCCGAGCCGCTGAAGTTCACGGATGCGAACACCATTATCAAGGGCGCTTTTCAACCGATGCTGTGCGCCATGACCGCCCAGGATCAGGCGACCTTCAACGTCGAGGTCTATGCGCCCAACGGTACGGCGCTCCTGCAACGCCGCATCGCGCGGGTCGATCTGCTGGACAACTCCCTGCTGGAAGCCTTCATCTGCGACAGTCGCGCCCGTATCGAGCGGGCCACCCATGAGCGACTCGACTGGCAGGTCCGCTACACCCGCGCCTGCTGAGGCTTTTCCGCCGTCACAGGCTGTGATCGAAAAAAGGCGCCCCGAAAGGCGCCTTTTGTTTGACCATCAATCGTTGAGCACGCGCTTCTGCTGGCTGCCCTGGCCCTTGGTGGCAGGCGTCTTGTCGGCCTTCTTCTGGGTGGACGGCGTGGCGCTGGAGGTATCGTCCGCGCTGTCTCTGTTGCTGGTGTTGGAGCTGCCCGGGGCGCCGATGCCGTTGCCGGTCACCCCGGCGTCGTTGTTGCTGCTGGCGGCCAGGCTGGGACCGGCCACCAGGGCCAGGGCAGCGCTCAGGGCAAGGATCAGCGGGGTCTTGCGCATCTTGGTGTCCTCCGGCCGCGAAAGGAAGGGTGTCGCGGGCTGCACCCTGGTTGATTAGGCCAAAGCCCGGGCCAAGCGTTCCCGCCTTCCTATAGACTAACGGCCATCCCGCCGCACCCCGACAGGTGCGGCCGTCGCATTCAGGAGTTGCCGTGAAGCACCGTTACCTCATCGTCGATCGCACCGCGCTCGATACCCCCGCGCTGTTCGACTATCTGGCCGAGGCGCCGCAGCACCGCGTCATCGTTTCCGGCAGCACGGCCGAGCAACTGTTCGCGGCGGAGCTCTGGCCGCGCCTGCGCGAACGCCTGGCGCCCCACGCCGAGCGCTTCTTCTTCGCCGACTCCAGCGGTCCGTTGCTGCAGGCCGAGCTGGAAGGTCGCAAGCCCGGCCTGCTGGACCGCGAACTGACCCTGGCCTTCAAGCAGGCGGTGACCGCCGACGCCGAGGACGATCGCGTCCTGGTCCGCATTCGCCGCGAATTGCTCGATACCGACGACGATTACCAGACCAACCGCCGCATCTTCCTCAACAGCCTGCTCGGCCAGATGCGCCGCGCCCTGCCGGCGGGCGCGGTGACCGCCGGCAACTGGCAGGACGCCGTCCGCCAGGCCATCGCCGCGGCCCAGCAGGGCCTGGCCAAGGGTTTCGCGCCGGGACTGGCCGATGCGCCCTTCAAGGTCTTTCTCAAGGCCTATCCGCTGGCGGCGCGCTATGTCGCCCAGCTCGCCGTGCTGCTGATCACCGCCGGGCGCCAGGACAACGACGTCCTGATCGACCGCTTCGTCGCCCAGGATCCGGCGCTGGTCGCCACCCTGTTCGACGGCCTGCTGACCGAAGACGACGAGCAGCGTCAGGCTTACACCGCCCTCAAGCGCACCCTGGATGCCCTGGGGACCGGTGGCCAGGCGCTGCACTAAAGGCTAGAGGCGCTCCAGCAGCGCCGGCAGAATCATCCCGGCTGCGCCCAGCAGCTGCCAGTCACCCTTGAAATCCGCCGCCGGCTGCGGATCGATGCGCACCACCGTGGCGCCCTGCTGGCGCGCCACCCCGGGCAGACTGGCCGCCGGCTGCACCAGCCCCGAGGTACCGACCACCAGGCAGAGGTCACAGCGCTCGGCCAGGGCCCAGGCGCTGGCCAGGGCCTCTGCCGGTAAAGCCTCGCCGAACCAGACCACCCCAGGCCGGGCCAGACCGCCACAGGCGGGACAGAGCGGCGGCGCCACGAGTTGCTCCGCCGATTCCGGCAACGCCGGCGCTGCCAAGGGCCGCGCACACGCGAAGCAGCGCGGCGCATGCAGGCTGCCGTGCAGATGAATCACCTCGCGACTGCCCGCGCGCTCGTGCAGGTCGTCGACATTCTGGGTGACCAGGCGCAACCGCCCGTGCTGCCGGCCCCAGTCCGCCAGGGCACGATGCGCGGGATTGGGCTGGGCCGCCAGCACCTGGGCACGTCGCCACTCGTACCAGCTCCAGACCCGCACCGGATCCTCGACGAAGGCTTCGGCCGTGGCCAGTTGCGCCGGATCGAAGCGCGCCCAGAGCCCGGTCAGGGCCTCGCGAAAGGTGGCGATGCCGCTTTCCGCCGACACGCCGGCACCGGTCAGGACCAGCACCTCGTCGGCCTGGCGCAGGTGTTCGAGCAGCACCGGCGGCAACGCGGCGAGACCGTCGCGACAGTCGATGGGATTGGGCATGGATGCGTTGACTCCTGACATCTGCGGCAAAACAACAGGGTCTTGCGGACCGCGAAAAAGACCGAAAGTGTGACGCTACTCGACGGATGGTGAGTCCACTCATCGTTTTCCGGGGAACTGAGGTTCACCCTTTTCGCCACAGGCCGATAATCCGGGAGTCCGCGTCCGATGTCGCTCCTACCCTAACGGTATGTGAATGAAGAAGTCCGTCGTTTCCAAATATCCGCGCCTGCTCATCGCCGGCGCCCTGGCCCTCGTCACCGTCCTCAGCCTGGCCAGCTGGCTGTGGCTCACGCCCAGCACGCCGGCGCCTACCGCCACCGCCATGCTCGCCAGCGTGCAGCAGGCTCCCGAACACTGGACCCAGCAGCCACGTGATCTCTCCGTGCTGCTGGGCGATCTGCGCGCCAAGGCCATCACCGGCGCCGTGATCGGTGATCACACCCTCTACATAGACACCAATCGCGGCGAGCACTACGCCGTGGCCGACAACGGCGGGCGCATCGCCGATCGCCTGCTGGCCGATTACGCCACCCAGGCCGAACCGCTGTTCCCGGTGGCCACCTGGAGCGAATCCGGGCAGCGTCATCCCTGGCTCGACGCCCTGCTGATCAACCTGCCGGGCTACCTGCTCCTGCTGTTGCTGGCCATCCCCCTGGCCCTGAGATTCGCCAGCCCCTTCAAGCTGCATCGCAAGGGCACCGGCATCTCCTTCAAGGATGTGGTCGGCGCCGCCGAAGCCAAGCGGGCGCTGGAAGACGTCACCACCTGCCTGCGCAATCCCGCAGCCTTCGCCGCCCTGGGTGCCCGTCCGCCCAAGGGCGTGCTGCTGACCGGCGAGCCCGGCACCGGCAAGACCCAGCTGGCCAAGGCCCTGGCCACCGAGTGCAACGCCCACTTCATCCAGGTGACCGGCAGTGACTTCTCCTCGATGTTCTTCGGGGTCGGCATCCAGAAGGTCAAGTCGCTGTTCCGCACCGCGCGCAAGAAGGCGCCCTGCATCATCTTCATCGACGAGATCGACGGCATCGGCCGCCGCGCCGAGCAGTCGCGCTCCAGCGATGCCGAGGCCAACCGCATCATCAACCAGTTCCTCACCGAGCTGGACGGCTTTGACGGCACCAGCGGCGTGCTGGTGCTGGGCGCCACCAACTTCGCCGATTCCCTGGATCCGGCGCTGCGCCGCGAAGGTCGCTTCGACCGCACCATCGCCGTGCCGCTGCCGAGTCTGGAAGACCGCCGTGCGCTGTTCGAACTCTATGCCGGCAAGCTGCCCTGCGCAGGCGAGCTGGATCTGGCCGCCCTCTCCCGCGGCACCGTGGGCCTGACCCCGGCGGCCATCGCCTACATCAGCAACCATGCCGCCCTGCTGGCCGCTCGCGAGAACGCCAGCGCCGTGACCATGGCGCACTTCGTCGAGGCCATCGAGACCTGCCGCATCGGCGAGCAACCGGTCGGCGTCACCCCGCTGGGTTCGGCCGAGCGCACCCGCATCGCCGTGCACGAAGCCGGTCATGCCCTGGTCGCCGCGGTGCTCAACGTCGGTCGGGTGGAAAAGGTCACCCTGCTGCCCCGTGGCCAGGCCCTGGGCGTGACCCTGATCACCCCCACCGAAGACAAGCGCCTGCACCTGAAGTCGGAACTCGAAGGCCGCATCCAGATGCTGCTGGCCGGTCGTTGCGCCGAGCAGCTGTACTTCAACGAGGTCTCCTCGGGTGCCGCCCAGGATCTGCAGGAAGCCTCCAAGCTGGCGCTGTCCATGGTCGCCTCCCTGGGCATGGGCCCGAGCGGCTCGCTGCTCAGCCTGCAGGCCCTGCGCGACGCCGGCATCGAGTTCGACGCCGGGCCCAGCATCGCCTCTGCCGATCAGCTGCTGCACAGCCTGGATCACCGCTGCCTGGCGCTGATCACCGAACTCAAGCCGGCGCTGGACGACATCACCGACCAGCTGCTGCGCGACGAGACCATCCCCGGCAGCGCCGTGGCCGAAGCCATCGCCCGCGCCAGCGGCCTGGAAGCCTGCGGCGCCCTCAATCGCGCCCTGGCCTTCGTGCCGGAGCGTTCGACTGATTCGCGCGCGGGTGACAGCGAGCCGAGCATCGCGGCGGCCTTCAAGGGCGAGTGACGCCCACGACGCCTTGAAACGAAAAAGCCCCGGCCTGCCGGGGCTTTTTCATGTCAGCGCCTGAGCAGACTCTTAGAGGATATTGGCGTAATCCGCCTCGATCCGATCCAGGCTCAGGTGGTTGAGGAAGTTGGAGAAGCACATCCAGGCCGCCAGGGCGTTGAGGTCCTGGAATTGCGCCGGCAGGTACTTGGGCGGCACCACCACGCCTTCATCCACCAGCTGGCGCAGGATGCGCATGTCTTCCAGGGTGGTCTTGCCGCAGAACAGCAGCGGGATCTGCTCCAGCTTGCCCTTGCGCACCGCCAGCTGGATGTAGTTGTAGATCAGGATGAAGCCCTTGAGATAGGACAGGTCCTTGGTGAAGGGCAGCCCCGTCGGCGTCGAGCCGCGAAACACCCGGCTGGCGTTCTGGTAGCCCGACTCCAGGTCGTAGCCCTGCTCCTGGAAGAAGCGGAACACCTCGAGGAAATCGGCGCCGTCCTCGGCCAGGTGGATGGCGCGGGTGCGATTGGTCAGCTTGCGCAGCCGGGTCGGATAGGAGGCGAAGGCGATCACCTCCATGAGGATCGCCAGGCCTTCCTGGGTCACGGTGGACGACGGCGGGCCCTTGGCCAGGAAGGTGCAGATCGGCTGGTTCTGGCCATTGAGGGTGGTGCCGACGTGCACCAGGCCCTCGTGGACCTCCAGCGCACGGACGTCGCGTTCGTTGAACAGGGCGTCGGCGCGCACCTTGATATAGTCGGCGCCGGCCGCGGCGTCGGCGACGATGCCATCGGATTCGAACACCCGGATGGTGCCTTCCGTCTCACCGAACACCCGATTGAGGCGCGCCTGCAGGATGGGTACGGCGTCCTTGGCGGTGAGGGTCTTGGGTTCGTCTTCCAGGGCGCCGCGATGGGCGATGTTGTCCAGGTAGCTGGACATCATCATGCCCAGGTCGGCCAGGGTCGGATCGCCGGCATGGAAGGCGTCCGAGGCCGCGCCATAGAGCTCCTGGGAGATCAGGCCGAAATCCGGGGTACCGCGCGCCTGCAGCATGCGGATCACCATGCGGTATTCGCGGCACATGCGCCTCATGATCTGGCCGACCGGATTGAACTGGCCGAGCTGGCGGGTGACCTCGCGCTCGATGCTCTGGAATTCGCCCTTGAGCGCATCGCCGTCGAAGCCCAGCGGGCGTCCCTCGTAGAAGGCGCGATCCACCGCCGGCAGGCGCTTGCCCTTGCCCTCCAGGAAACCCTGGCGCACCCCGTCGTCCCACTTCACCGCATCAAGGATGCGGATCGGCGCCTGGGCCGCGACGATGCGATCGGACAGCTGGCGAATGGTCTGGTGATAGGGATCGAGAAAGGGCTGGCGGGCATTCATGACGGCAACCGGGCGACGGGCAAGGCTGCAAGGATGGCCGCTGCCGCGTCTTTTGCCTAGGTTGCGTGACATCAGACCTGCCGAGTCGCCCTATTTGGCGAACAGCTGGCTCATGTCCTTGAAGGCCTTGAACTCCAGTGCATTGCCGCAGGGGTCGAAGAGAAACATGGTGGCCTGCTCGCCGACCTGGCCCTGGAAGCGGATATAGGGCTCGATGACGAACCGGGTTTCCCGGGCGCGCAGACGCTCGGCCAGGGCTTCCCACTCGTCCCAGCCCAGCACGATGCCGAAGTGCGGTACCGGCACGTTGTGCCCGTCCACGGCGTTGGTATGGGCCTCGTCCTGGGACGCGGTCTTGGGGTGCTCGTGGATCACCAGCTGATGGCCATAGAAGTCGAAGTCGACCCAGTGGTCACTGGAGCGACCTTCGGCGAGGCCGAAGACATCACCGTAGAAGTGCCGGGCGGCGGTCAGATCGTAAACGGGAATGGCGAGGTGAAAGGGCGACAGGGCCATGCTGGGAAATCCTGCTGAGGGGGAATGCAGCCATTCTCACCCCAGGTTTTCCTGTGCATAAAGCGTATTTTACTGCCCCCGAGCGACAAAAATTTTGGGGCTCGCTACAGTGGCCTCTCCTGACTTCAGGCCACCATCATGCTTCGCGAACTCAAGACCCTGCTCGCCGTGGCCCGCCATGGCAGTTTTGCCGCGGCCGGTCTGCACGTGGGCCTCACGCCCTCGGCGGTGAGCGCCCAGATCCGCACCCTGGAACAGAATCTGGGCGTGAGCCTGTTCGACCGCAATGGTCGCAGCGCCCTGCTCAATGCCGCCGGTCGCCGGGCCCTGCCGCTGGCCGAAGAGATCCTCGCCACCTATGCGCGCATGGCCGGCGCCGGTGACGAGATCCAGGGCGAATTGCGCATCGGCGCCATCGCCAGCGTCCAGACCGGCCTGCTGCCCGGCACCCTGGTACGGCTGCGCCAGCGGGCGCCACGCCTGGAACCGCGGCTGGTGCCGGGCGTATCCCTGGCGCTGCTCAGCCAGGTGGATGCCGGCGAGCTGGACCTGGCCATCCTCATCCGCCCGCCCTTCGAACTGCCCAAGGAGCTGCACGCCACCACCCTGCTGCAGGAACCCTTCGTGCTGATCGCGCCGCCGGACCTGCCCGGCGATGATCCGCGCCTGCTGCTGGAAACCCAGCCCTTCATCCGCTACGACCGCCACTCCTTTGGCGGGCGCCGGGTCAGCGCCTTTCTGCGCGAGCAGCGGCTGGCGGTGCGCCAGGTGCTCGAACTGGACGAACTCGATGCCATCGTCAAGATGGTGGAACACGGCCTGGGCGTGGCCCTGGTGCCCTGCGCCGGCCTCTGGCTGGAGCATCCCCGGGTGCGCCGGCTGTCCCTGGGCCCCCTCACCTTCCACCGCGAACTGCAGATCATCGCTCGCCACGCCGGGCGCGACCTGCCGGCCGTGGCGCTATTCCGCCGCTGCCTGACCGAAGCCGTGTCAGAGCCTGGTTAAAATCTCGCGAGCTAGAGACAAACAAGGCCTGGGCGGCCCCGCGAAAATAGCTGAGGAAGCGGATCGGACCCGCGCTCGGGTTTACGAGTGGTAAATGAGCATTCCGACGGGGCTGGCCTTCCAGGCCATTTTCAACACAGTTTGGCCGACGCGCAGCAGATTTTGAACAGGCTCTTAGAACAGGTGCACCAGCAGCCAGTAGAGTGACGCGGACAGCGCCATGGCCACCGGCAGGGTGAGCACCCAGGCCAGCGCCAGATTGCGTACCGTCGCCCACTGCAGTCCGGAGCCGTTGGCGGCCATGGTCCCGGCCACCCCGGACGACAGCACATGGGTGGTGGAGACCGGCAGGCCGAAGGCGTCCGCCGCGCCAATGGTGCCCATGGCCACCAGTTCGGCCGAGGCGCCCTGGGCATAGGTCAGGTGGGTCTTGCCGATACGTTCACCGACGGTGATGACGATGCGCCGCCAGCCGACCAGGGTCCCCAGCCCCAGGGCGATGGCCACTGCCACCTTGACCCACAGCGGGATGAAACGGGTGGCCTGGTCGATCTGCCGCTTGAACTCCTTGAGATCCTCCTGCGCCTTGGGCGCCAGCCCCGGCAGGTGCTCCTTTTCCAGCAGGCGGATGGATTCCGAGGCCAGGTACATGGCGTTGCGCACGTTGGGCATGCTCTGCGCCGGCACGTTGTTGAGCGCGCCGTACTGGCGCACCTCGCGGGCGATGTCGTCGGTGATGGCCGCCAGCGCGGGCAGCACCTTGGGGTTGCTCTGCCGCTTGCGCACGAATTCCAGCAGCACCCCGTGGGGATCGGCCGGTGCGGCCTGGGGCGCCGCCTGGCGCAGGCCGCTGGCGGTGACCTCGGCGACGGCGGCGAAGGCTGGCGTGGCCGTGGCCGGCACGGCTCGGTTGAGCGCATAGGCGGTCGGCAGGGCGCCGACCAGGATCAGCATGATCAGGCCCATGCCCTTCTGGCCATCGTTGGAACCATGGGCGAAGGACACCCCGGTGCAGGTCAGGATCAGCAGGCCGCGGATCCACGGCGGCGGCGGCTCGGCGCTCTTCGGCTCCTGGTAGAGCGTCTGGTCGCGCACGATCCGCTTGAGCAGCACCAGCAGCAGCGCGGCGCAGGCGAAGCCGATCAGCGGCGAGAACAGCAGCGCATAGCCGACCTTGGCCACCTGGCCCCAGTCCACGCCGCTGCTGCCATCCATCCCACCCAGCCAGGCATGCATCAGACCGACCCCGATGATGGAGCCGATCAGGGTATGGGAGGACGACGCCGGCAAGCCCAGCCACCAGGTACCGAGATTCCAGATGATGGCGGCGATCAGCAGGGCGAAGATCATCGCGAAGCCCTTGCCCGCGCCCATTTCCACCACCAGGTCCACCGGCAGCAGGGCGATGACGCTGAAGGCCACCGCACCGCTGGAGAACAGCACCCCGAGGAAGTTGCAGAAGCCGGACCAGAGCACCGCCGCATTGGGCGGCAGCGAGTGGGTGTAGATGACCGTGGCCACGGCGTTGGCGGTGTCGTGGAAGCCATTGACGAATTCGAAGCCGAGGGCGATCACCAGCGCCAGCGCCAGACCGGCGAAGGGCAGCCAGGTGGTGGGCGGCGACTGGGCATCGCTGACATCGTTGTGGATACCGCCGAGGGTTACCGCCAGACCGGTTAGCAGCAGCGCGATGAACAGCACGATCCGCAGCGGACCGGGCTTGCGCGAACTGTGCAGGGGATGGGACAGCGGTGACAGGGAGGCGACTGGACTGGACGAAGGCATGGGGCGAACTCCGACACGGGATTTGCCTACCCTGCGCCGGCCACATGACGCTTTTACGTCAGCGAGGTGGCCAGACGACGGATGACCGTCGCGGGCTTTTTTCCACGTCGTGCCTGCCCTGCTAGGCTGGGACTTTGCTCAAGGATCTCGCCGATGTCCCCGCGCTGGCTGCTCTGCCCCCTGCTGCTGCCCCTCGTCACCGGCGCCCTGGCCGCCACGGAGCCTTCACCGCGCAGTTGCGCCCAGGAAATCGGACAGCGGCCCGCTCAGGCCCTGGCCACCACCTGCCGAGCGCTTTCCCCCGCCACGCGACCGCCCTGCAACGCGGCCAACAGCTGCGCCCTGATGCAGGACGAGATCGCCCGCAGCTGCGCCCTGTTCGGCGATGGCGAGGCGGCCAAGGAACCCGGTTGCGGTCCGCTGCCCAGCAGCGCCGAGGCGGCGGCGGCCGTGGTCCGGCGTTACTACCGGGCGCTGGATGCGCGGGACTACGGCACCGCCTGGCAGCTATGGGGAAGCGACGGCCAGCCCGGCAACAGCTACGAGAAATTCCGCCAGGGCTATGCTAGGACTCGCAGCGTCCAGGTGACCCTCGGTCAACCTGGCCCGGTCGAGGGTGCGGCGGGTTCGAGCTATGTCAGCATCCCGGTGACGGTCAAGGCGCGCCTCGCCGACGGTACCCGCCAGACCTTCAGCGGCCGCTATCAGCTACGCCGGGTCAACGACGTCGACGGCGCCTCGGCCGAGCAGCGCCGCTGGCACCTGGGCAGTGCGAAGCTGAAGGCCGAGCGCTAGGCTCTGTATGAAAGGTCGCCGAGCGCAGGCACTTTTCGTACAGTGCTAGTCCGGCCCGATCTGCCGCAGCTGGGATAGCCGGCTGCGCGTCCGCGACATGTCGGCGATCTCGCTGTCGGCCAGGGTCTCGTCGAGGGGCGCGGTGCTGACCAGGAACAGCGCCAGGCGACGGTCGTAGAGCACGTCCACCAGGTTGATGAAGCGCTGGCGGGCGGCGGGACTGGCGTCGCGCAGCGGCGGCACGGCATCGAGCAGCCAGCGCTGCCAGGTTTCGCTCAGGGTCAGGTAGTCGAGGACCGCGGTGGGGCCTTCGCAGAGATCGGCGAAGCTGAAGTGCAGCAGCCCCTCCGCGGCGCTGATGGCGGGCAGGCTGCGATGGCCTACCGGCACCTCGATCCGGGTCTCCGCCAGCGGCGGCAGCCCCAGCGCCTGGCGCTGTTCCAGGCTGCCCGGCCAGAGATAGGCGCCGATACCGAAGGGATCGGGCTCGGCAGGACTGGCGCCGCGATAGTCCTGGGTACCGGCCACCGCGAGGATGTCCATGCGCGTCTCGATCAACCGGATCGCCGGCAGGAAGCGCTCGTGGTAGAGCGGATTGGGCAGCAGTCCTTCCGGCGGATAGTTGGAGGTGGTGATCAGCACCACGCTGCGGCTGAACAGCGCCTTGAACAGCCGGGTGATGAGCATGGCGTCGCCGATGTCATGCACATGGAATTCATCGAAACAGAGCAGTCGGCAACCTGCGAGCAGTTCGTCCAGGCTGGCGGCCAGGGCATCGCCACCCGGCGGCTGGCGAAACATCCGCTCGTGCAGTTCACGAAAGAAGGCATGGAAGTGCACCCGGCGCTTCTCGGCGAATGGCAGGGCGGCGCGAAGAAACCGTCCAGCAGAAAGCTCTTGCCGCGCCCTACCGGGCCCCAGAGATAGAGACTGCGCGGCGCCTGGCGACGGAACAGGCGCGGGCGCAGGAGTTCGTCAGCGAGCTGGGCAAAACGGTCGATGGCGGCCTGTTGCGCTGCATCCAGGGTATAGCCGCGGCCCTGGGCGAGCTCGGCGAAGTGCCCCAGCACCTGCTGGGCGGGCGAAGGAGACGTCATGCAGGCGGCCAGCCGGGAAAGACAGGGCGCTAATGAAGCTACAGCCGTCGCTGCCGGTCAAGACCGGCAGCGACGTTGCACTCAGGCCGCGGCGATGAACAGGCAGAGGCAGCAAAATATCCCGCCGACCCAGGCCAGCGAACGGCGGGTGGCGTGGTCACGGATATACAGCCAAGTATAGGCGATGCGGCTCAGCAGGAAGAGGAAGGCCCAGAAGTTGATGGTGCCCTGGTCGGCGCCACCGGTGACGTGGGCGACGATTACCGCCGCGGCGAACAGCGGATTGATCTCGAAGGCATTCTGCTGGGCAGCGTTGGCCCGCGCCCGGGCACCCTCCAGCTTGCCGAGAAAGCTGCGCGGATCCCGATTGTCCTCGGGCGTGAAACCGCTGCCCTTGAACTTGGCGTAGTAGGCCGCGCCATAGGGCACGAGGTAGACGAGGAAGATGCACCAGTAGGCAAAGGTCATGTCGGCGTCCCTGGAAGGATGAGGGTTCGCCTATCTGACCTGCCGCGCCGGGAAAAATCCACTCTACCTCAGACGGCTGTGGATCTGTGGGTCCAGCGCGCCATCAGCGCGGTCGCCACCGCGCAGAGCGCCAGCACCGCGCACATGGGCACCACGGTGCCGTTGTGCAGGGCGCCCACGCTGCTGGAAGCCAGCGCCGCCAGGATGAATTGCAGGCTGCCCATCAGCGCCGAGGCACTGCCGGCATTGGCGCCCTGCCCGGCCAGGGCACAGGCCGAGGCATTGGGCACGATGCCGCCGAGCAGGGCGATGGCGCAGAACAGCGGGATCATCAGCACCGGCAGCGCCTTGGGCTGGAAGGCGCCGACCAGCAGCAGGACCAGTCCCGCCGCGGCATAGGCCACCACCGCGCGCCGCAGCCAGAAGGCCGGGCCCTGGCGGACCACCAGGCGGGCATTGAGCTGTCCGAGCAGGATGAAGCCGGCGGCGTTGAGGCCGAATACCCAGCCGTAGTGCTCGGGTTTGACGCCATAGAGTTCGATCAGCACGAAGGGCGAACCGGAGATGTAGGCGAACATTCCGGCCATGGCGATGCCGCCGGTGAGGGTGTGGCCGATGAAGGTGCGATCGCGCAGCAGCCGCAGGTAGTTGCGCAAGGCCCCCCGCAGCGGCGGCCGCGGATGGTGCGCCGGCAGGGATTCGGGCAGCCAGAGCGCCACCGCGGTGCCGCAGGCGGCGGCGAACAGCGCCAGGCTGACGAAGATCGCCTGCCAGCCAAAGGTGCTGAGCAGCAGGCTGCCGGCAAAGGGCGCGATGATGGGGGCGATCCCGGTTACCAGCATGATCTGCGAAAAGGCCCGCGCCGCGGCCATCGGCTCGCAGAGATCGCGTACCACGGCCCGCGCGATCACCATGCCGGCGCAACCGCCCAGGGCCTGGACGAAGCGCGCGGCGATCAGCCAGGGCAGGTTGGGCGCCAGGGCACAGCCCAGCGAGGCCAGGCAGAACAGGCCGATGCCGATCAGCAGCGGCAGGCGGCGGCCGAAGCGGTCTGCCAGGGGGCCATAGAACAGCTGGCCGCTGGCAAGACCGGCGAAATACACCGCCAGACTCAGCTGCACGTGTTCGATATCGGTGGCGAACGACCGTGCCAGCGAGGGGAAGCTGGGCAGGTACATGTCGATGGCGAAGGGAGCGAAGGCCGAGAGGGCCCCGAGAATCAACAATAAGCGAAAGGTCATGAAGCCTGATCCGATGGAAGCGGAAATGTCACGCAGTTACATACAATCATGTTTGTAAAAGCGGCGAGGCGAGCTAGACTGCGTGGCAGACCCACTGCCAGTCAGATCACCCATGCGTCGTACGAAAGAAGAAGCCGAACAGACCCGCCAAGCCATTCTCGATGCGGCGGAAGCCCTGTTCCTGACCAATGGCGTGGCGCGTACCAGCCTGGAAATGATCGCCCGCGAATGCGGCGTCACCCGGGGTGCAGTGTACTGGCATTTCCAGAACAAGGCCCACCTGTTCCACGAAATGCTTAGCCAGATAAGGATCCCGGCCGACGAACTGACCGAGCGCCTGCGCGTCGACGGCGAGGAAGACAGCCTGCAGCGGCTGTTCAAACTGTGCATCGAAGGCATGGCGAAATTCACCCAGCCCGGCCGGGAGCAGCGGGTGATGACCATCCTGCTGCACCGCTGCGAATTCACCGAAGAGTTGCGCGAGGCCGAGGAGCGCGATCTGCAGTTCCTGCGGCAGTTCATCCGCATCACCGACGCCCTCTTCACCGCCCAGGCCGCCCGCCTGCAACCGGGCGTGACGCCGCAGCTGGCCAGCCGTATGCTGCACAGCCTGTTTCTCGGCACCCTCTCCGATCTGCTGCGCGACGAACAGACCTTCGCCCCGCTGCTGGCCGCCGATCAGGTGTTCACCACCTTCTTCCGTGCCATCGTGCGCGACTGGACTCAGTCGGCGACGGTATAGCCCGCCTGCTCGATGGCCTGGCGGAAGGGCGCATTCACCTCGACGCTGTCGATGCGCACCTCGCCCGCCTGCAGGTCCACCTCCACCCGGGCGCGGCTGTCCACCTTGAGCACCGCGGATTCGATGGCGCTCACGCAATGGGCGCAACTCATTCCGATCACCTTGATGACATGCATGGTCTGCTCCTGTCGGTCTTGACCTCTTTCTCCTGACGCCAGCGCCAGGCTCGGGTTCCAGTGTTGACCTTGACCCGAGGTCAAGGTCAACACTGGGCTCAGGAGGTGCCCATGCACGAATTCGAACTCTCCATCAGTGGCATGACCTGCGCGGCCTGCGCCGGTCGGGTCGAGCGCGCCCTGCAGAAGGTCCCGGCGGTCAGCGCGGCCGGTGTCAACCTGGCCAGCGAAAAGGCCCGCGTCAGCGCGCCGGTCGACGCGGCGCCGGCGCTGGCCGAGGCGGTTAGCGCGGCGGGCTACCGGGTGGCCGAAGCCGAGCATGACCTGGCGCTGTCCGGCATGAGCTGCGCCAACTGCGCCGGGCGGATCGAAAAGGTCTTGCGTACGGTGCCCGGGGTGCTGGCCGCCGAGGTCAACCTGGCCAGCGAAAGAGCCCGGGTGAAGACCCTGGCCGCGGTCGAGACGCCAGCCCTGATCGCCGCGGTGGAAGCCGCGGGCTACGGCGCCGAGGATCGCCACGCCGAAGACGAGCGTTCAGCGCCGGCCCGTCAGGGCGTGCCCTGGGAGGGTCTGGAGCTGGCCCTGGCGCTGCTGCTGGCCGCGCCACTGATCCTGCCCATGCTGCTGACGCCCTTCGGCTGGCACCTGATGCCGCCCGCCTGGCTGCAATTGCTGCTGGCGACGCCGGTGCAGTTCCTGGTCGGCGCGCGCTTCTATCGCGGCGCCTGGCATGCCCTGCGCGCGCGCAGCGGCAACATGGATGTGCTGGTCGCCCTGGGCACCAGTGCCGCCTTCGGCCTCAGCCTCTATCTCTGGCTGGTCAAGAGCAGCCCGCACCTCTATTTCGAGACGGCGGCCATGGTCATCGCCCTGGTGCGCCTGGGCAAATACCTGGAAACCCGCGCCAAGCGCCGCACCGGCGCGGCGCTGCGCGCCCTGGAAGCGCTGCGCCCGGAAAGCGCCCGGCGCCTCGACGCGAACGGCGAGGAAGAAGAATTCGCCCTGAATCGCCTGCGCCTGGGCGATCGCCTGCAGCTGCGGCCGGGCGAACGCATCCCCGCCGACGGCCGCATCCTCCAGGGTGAAAGCCAGGTGGACGAAGCCCTGCTCACCGGCGAAAGCCGCCCGGTCGCCAAGGGTCCCGGCGACGAGGTGGTGGGGGGCGCCATCAACGGCGAGGGCAATCTGCAGATCGAGGTCACCGCCCTGGGTGGCGAGACGGTGCTGGCCGGCATCATCCGCCTGGTGGAAGACGCCCAGGCCACCAAGGCGCCCATCCAGCAGCTGGTGGATCGCATCAGCCGGGTGTTCGTCCCGGTGGTGGTGGCCCTGGCCCTGGTCACCCTGCTCGGCTGGCTGCTGAGCGGCCACGCCCTGGAGCCCAGTCTGCTCGCCGCCGTGGCGGTACTGGTCATCGCCTGCCCCTGCGCCCTCGGGCTGGCCACCCCCGCCGCCCTCATGGCCGGCACCGGGGTGGCGGCGCGCCACGGCATCCTGATCAAGGACGCCGAGACCCTGGAGCGCGCGCAGGGCATCACCAGCGTGGTCTTCGACAAGACCGGCACCCTGACCGCCGGCCAGTTGCGCCTGCGCCAGCTGGCCACGGCACCCGGCATCGAGGAAGCCGAATTGCTGAGCCTGGCCGGCAGTCTGCAACGCGGCAGCGAGCATCCCCTGGCCGCGGCGGTCCTCCTGGCCTGTCGCGACCGCGGCCTGGACACCCCACCCGCCCGGGACGTCCGCGCCCTGCCCGGCCGAGGCCTCCAGGGCAGCTGGCAGGAGCGCTCCCTGCTGCTGGGCAATGCGCGACTCCTGGCCGAACAGCAGCTGGACGCCGGCCCGCTGGCCGACGCCGCCCGCGCCTGGGAGGACCAGGGCCTTACGCTGTCCTGGCTGCTGGAGACCGGTGCCCCGGCGCGGGTGCTGGGGCTGCTGGCCTTTGGCGACGAGATCCGTCCGGGTGCTGCCGAGGCCATCGCCCGGTTGCGCCGCGACGGCATCGACAGTTGGCTGCTGACCGGTGACAACCGCGGCAGCGCCCGCCAGGTGGCTACCGCCCTGGGCATCGAGCAATGGGAGGCCGAGGTGTTGCCTGCCGACAAGGCCGCCGTGGTGGCCCGGCTGCAGGCGACCCGGGGCGGCGTCGCCATGGTCGGCGACGGCCTCAACGACGCCCCGGCCCTGGCCGCCGCCGAACTGGGCATCGCCATGGGTTCAGGTACCGCCGCCGCGCGCCATGCGGCCGGCATCACCCTGCTGCAGGAGGACCCACGCCAGGTGGTGGCGGCACTGGACATCGCCCGGCGCACCCAGCGCAAGATCCGCCAGAATCTGTTCTGGGCCTTCGTCTACAATGTCATCGGCCTGCCGCTGGCCGCCCTGGGTCTGCTCGATCCGGTCTATGCCGGCGCCGCCATGGCCTTTTCCAGCGTCAGTGTCCTGGCCAATGCCCTGCTGCTCGGCCGCTGGCGCCCGTCCGGAGACTCCCTGTCATGAACATCGGTCAGGCCGCCAAGGCCAGCGGGCTCACCGCCAAGATGCTGCGCTACTACGAGCGCATCGGCCTGCTGGCGCCCGCCGGGCGCACCGACAGCGGCTATCGCCAGTATGGCGCGGAAGACCTGCGGGTGCTGGCCTTCGTCCGCCGCTCGCGGGAGCTGGGCTTCAGCCTGGAGGAGATCCGCCAGCTGCTCAGCCTCTGGCAGGATCGCCAGCGCGCCAGTGCCGACGTCAAGGCGCTGGCCAAGCGGCACATCGCCGAGCTGGATCTGAAGATCGCCGAGCTGACCCGCCTGCGCGGGACCCTGGGCGAACTCGTCTCCTGCTGCCATGGCGACGCCAGTCCCGAGTGCCCGATCCTCGATAGCCTGGGCGGCTGACGCAACCGCTGCCGCCTCGCGGGGTCCATCGCTTATCCCCCGCTGCCGAGGTACCCCCATGCAGACCCTGCACCGTTACCAGATCCACTATCGCCTCAATGGCGAGCCCCTTACCCACGAGCTGGAGAGTTTCGAGCCGGTCACCGAGGAAGAAGCGTTGCTGCAATTGCTCATCAAGCACGTCGAGGAGCCCCAGGTAGTGGTCGATGCACCCTGGGAGCGTCATGCCCA
The DNA here is from genome assembly GCF_031453735.1 of Pseudomonas sp. SORGH_AS_0199. Classification (NCBI taxonomy): domain Bacteria; kingdom Pseudomonadati; phylum Pseudomonadota; class Gammaproteobacteria; order Pseudomonadales; family Pseudomonadaceae; genus Pseudomonas; species Pseudomonas sp. SORGH_AS_0199. Next base: position 1,613,043 of record NZ_JAVJAE010000001.1, on the reverse strand, counting down.
GCCGAGCATCGCCCGCCGCGCCCAGGAAGCCGGGCTGAGCGATATCGAGGTCAGCCAGCGGGACTGACGGCCGGCCCAGGCAGGTGGCTTTGCGCTATAATTCCGCGCTTTTGCCCCCTTCGCCGGAGACCTTCATGACCCTGCCCCGCCTGCGCCTCAAAGCCAATGCCGACCGCCGTCTGCGCGCCGGGCACCTCTGGGTGTACAGCAACGAGGTGGACGTCGTCGCCACCCCGCTCACCGCCTTCGAGCCGGGCGACCAGGCCATCCTGGAAACCACCAGCGGCAAACCGCTGGGCCTGGTAGCGCTGTCGCCCAACAACCTGATCTGCGCCCGCCTGTTCTCCCGCGACACCGGCTACCCGCTGGACAAGTCGCTGCTGGTGCACCGTTTCAAGGTCGCCCTGAGCCTGCGTGAGCGGCTGTTCGGCAGCCACTGCTATCGCCTGGTCTACGGCGATTCGGACTTCCTGCCCGGCCTGGTGGTGGATCGCTTCAACGACATCCTGGTGGTGCAGATCGCTTCCGCCACCATGGAGCGCCAGCGCGACGCCATCCTCGCCGCCCTGCTGCAGGTGTTCAAACCTCAGGGCGTGCTCTGGAAGAACGATGGTAGCGCCCGCGCCGCCGAAGGCCTCTCCAGCTACGTGGAAGTGGCCTACGGCGAGGTCCCCGACTGGGTGGCGCTGGAAGAGAACGGCGTGCGCTTCGAGGCGCCGGTCCGCGAAGGCCAGAAGACCGGCTGGTTCTATGACCACCGCCTGAACCGTGCGCGCCTGGCGCCCTATGTCGAAGGCAAGCGGGTGCTTGATCTGTTCAGCTACATCGGCGGCTGGGGCGTGCAGGCTGCGGCCTTCGGCGCCAGCGAGGTCATGTGCGTGGACGCTTCGGGCTTCGCCCTCGACGGCGTGGAGCGCAATGCCACCCTCAACGGCCTGGCGGAAAAGCTGGTGTGCGTCGAGGGCGATGTCTTCGAGGCGCTCAAGGAACTCAAGGCCGGCGAAGAGAAATTCGACGTCATCGTGGCCGACCCGCCGGCCTTCATCAAGAAGCGCAAGGACCTGAAGAATGGCGAGGCCGCCTACCGTCGTCTCAACGAACAGGCCATGCGCCTGCTGAACAAAGACGGCATCCTGGTCAGCGCCTCCTGCTCCATGCACCTGCCCGAAGACGACCTGCAGAACATCCTGCTCGGCAGCGCCCGCCATCTGGATCGCAACCTGCAGATCCTCGAACGCGGTGCCCAGGGCCCGGATCACCCGGTGCACCCGGCCATCCCGGAGACTCGCTACATCAAGAGCCTCACCTGCCGTCTGCTGCCCAGCTGAACGCCAGGCAGACAAAAGCCGGACACTGTCTGGCTTTTTTGTATCTCCAATGCCTCAACTCAAGGCACGAATCAACTCGTCTTTCTTCATTCGCGACCGACCGCGAACGTTCTGCTCGGCCGCCTTCCTGACCAGCTCATCGCGAGTCATGTCGCTTAGCGAGGTGCTGCTGCCAGGCGAACGTCGCGCCGCGGCACGACCGCTGTTGGGCGACTGGCCCTGCCTGGTCGCCACCGCACGCCGAGCGGAATCCTTGCGATCCGCGCGCTTGGCGGTACCGCTCTTGGACTTGCCGGAGCCACTCTGTTCGCCACCGCCGGACTGCTTGTTCACCGTCGCCCAGGCCCGCGCCTCGGCTTCATCCTTGGAGACGCCTTTTTTCTCGTAGCTCTCCTCGATGTGCTCGGCCTTGCGTACCTGCTTGTCGCTGTACGTGGATTTGTCGCCGCGGGGCATGGCAGTCTCCTGGGAAGGACTTGTTTGAAAGGTCACCGAACGAAGGTCAGGCAAGGCCTAGTCTTCCGCTTTGATGGTGGCGACATCGCCTGCCTTCACCCGCACATGACGACCCGCCACATCGGTGAATTCATAGAAGCCATCGGCCGTCTTGGTGTTGGGCCTATCTTCGGTGATGTACTGGGTACCGTCCTGCAGGGTCACCACCGTCTCGGTGGAGCAGGCCGCAAGGCCCAGCAGGGTCATGGTCAGCAATCCACCGCTCAGCAGGCGTTTCATGGGGCTTCCGGTGCGACGCGATGGATGGAGACATCGTGCAGTGCCACCAGCGCCTGACCGGACTCGATGTCGGCGAGGTGGAAGCGCTCGTCGTTGATCGCGTCCAGGTGCCGGCAGGCCAGTTCGCGGACCACGTCGGTGATGGGTACGTCCAGGTTGCTGATACGGTCGGTATAGCTTTCGCCCAGCAATTTGTAGTGGATTTCGTAGTGGCTATCGGTGTCGTCACGCATGAGGGATCTCCGCGAAAAGGCTGCCCGACTCGGGTTATTTCTATAGAGCCTGGGCAACCAGAGCGGTTCTTTTCCGCCCGTCAGACGCCGCCGAACGGTCGTCTGTCAAGTACCGCGAACCGGCTCTGGCGCACGAGCTCAACGCCCTGCCCGCATCTGCTGCAACAGGGCGCTGCACTGGGCGCCCTGCTCGTTGCTGGGCGCCACCAGTGCCAGCAGACCGGCGGCCGGCGCTGCGAAGGTGGCGAGCAGTGCCGCCGCCGCGCCGCGGGCCGCCAATGGCAATGCCTTGACCCCCGGCGAGGGACTCTTCAGGGTGCCGCGCACATAGAGCGGCGAGCGCAGCGAGAAGATGCGCAGGCCCTTGCTGTGCGGATCGACGGTAAGATCCAGGCGCTCGCTCGCCAGGTTGATGGTGCCGGTGATGTTGATCAGGGCGTTTTCGGTGTCGAGCACGAAGACCTGGGGCTGCACCAGGCCCTTCTTGAAGTCGAGGTCGGCGACCGCACAGTTGATTTCCACCTCGTCATCGCCGAACAGCCGATCGACCAGGTAGTTGCCGACATTGAGTCCGGCCAGCTCCATCAGGCTGCGGCTGATACGGCCGTCGTTCATCAGCAGCTTGAGTTCGCCGTTGCTGGTGCCAAGCAGCGCAGCCACCGAGTTGCCGGTGCCACTCAGGGTGGCATCGCCATTGAGCTCGCCCATGCTGCGCTTCATGGCCTCCACGGTGGGGAACAGCTGGTTCAGCTTGACCCGCCGCACGTGCAGATCGACCCGCCCCTGCAGCGGCGTCTTGTCGCCTTCCAGGCGCACCGTGGTGTTCAGATCGCCCCCGGCCACGCCGAAGCGCAGGGGATCGAGCAGCAGCACCCCATCGGTCAGGCGCACATGGGTATTCAGATCGGTGATCGGCAGCTGCGCGTTCTGCACGATGCGCTTGCCGGTGAAGCGCACATCGGCATCCATGGCACGCCAGCGCTCGGTGCGGAATTCGGAGACCGGCAGCGCCTTGTCCGCCGGCTGCTGGCTGGTCTCGCCCTTGGCCACCTGCTGCTCCTTGGTATCGGCACCGATCAGCGGGGCCAGGTCCTCGAACAGCAACTGATCGGAGCGCAGGGTGCCACTGAGCTTGGGTCGCGGCTTGCCGCCGGTGAACAGCACCTCGCCATGCAGATCGCTCTTGCCGACCCGGCCATTGAAGTCTTCATAGCTGAAGCGGGCGCCCGCCGGATCGTTGAGCTTGACCGTGAGATGGCCGTCGGTGGCATAGGGTGCCGTCTCCGGCAGGGTGACCCCGGTCAGCGGATAGAGCTGCGCCAGGCTCTTGCCTTCCAGCACCAGGTGCAGATCCAGGGCGCCCAGGCGCCGCGGATCGGTCAGGGTGCCAAAGACCTGAACACGGGTTTCGCCCGCCCGGGCATCGAGCTGGATGGGGAAAGGCACATCGGCGTCCTGCAGCGCCAGCAGGCCACCGATCTGGCCACGGCCGCTGACCGGCACCTGCTTGTAGCTGCCCTCTACCGCCAGGGCGAACTGGAAGGACTGGGTCTGCCTGACGTTGGAGCGCTGGCGCGAAGTGCCCTGCTTGCCCACCAGATCGGCATAGGCGATAGGAGCGTCCAGGGAGGTGATCCGCGCGCGCAGCCGGGTAGCGGTCTGGGCATCGTCGAAGCCGACCTGGCCGGCGTCGAAGCCGATGGTGCCGATGTCGACGGTCCAGGCCGAAGGCTCGGCCTTGGGGTCCTTCTCGGCGGTCGCGAAGGTCCAGCTGTTGCGGCCATCGGCGAGTCGCTGGGCATTGACCACCGGTCCGCTGAGGTCGATGCGCGGGATATAGATCTGCTTGGCCAGCAGGGCCAGCGGCGAGATCCGCAACTGCACCCGGTCGAGGTGAACGAACGTCTTTTCCTTCGCCCACTCCGGATTGCCCAGGGTCAGGTCTTCGGCGGCGATGTGCGGCCAGGGAATCCAGGCGCGCCAACCGCCTTGATCCGGCTCGCGGTGCCAGACCACCCCCAGGTTGCCCTCGATGGCGAAGGGCCGGTGCAGGGCGCTCGACACCTGCTCGTTGAGGGTCGGCTTGAGCCTATTCCAGTCGAAGGTGGCCAGCACCACCACCAGCAGGACGAACAGCAGCAGGATGATTCCCAGCAGCCAGGCGAGGATCTTGCGTGGGCGCGTCATGGCCGCCTCCTTGGATTTCCGTTCCCTCTTGGGTCTGCTCAGCGCAGCGGGGTTCCCTGGACAGCCATCATGCCGTGCGTTGGCGCAGGGCGAGCAGTGCCACCGCCACCCCGATCAGAGTCAGCAGCAGCAGACTGCCACGCAGGCCCACCTGCCCCGCCACGGCGCCGATCAGCGGTGGGCCGAGCAGGAAACCGAGATAGCCGGCCGTGGCGGTCATGGCGATACCCGCAGCCGGCGTCTCGGCCACCTGGCCAGAGGCGCTGAAGGCTGCGGGCACCACATTGGACAGCCCCAGGCCGACCAGCGCGAAGCCCAGGATCGCGGTCCAGGGCGCCGGCAGAAGGACCGCCAGCGCCAGTCCCAGGGTCGCCAGCAGGGCCCCGCCAACGATCACCTGGGGACCACCGAAGCGGCCGCGGATACCGTCGCCGAACAGCCGTCCCACCAGCATGGTCAGCGAAAAGGCCGCATAGCCCAGGGTCGCCACCACCGGACTCGCGCCGCCCACCTGGCCCAGGTAGACGGCGCTCCAGTCGGTCATGGCGCCCTCCAGCATCAGGCAGCCCAGGGCGATCAGTCCCAGCGCCAGGACCCGCCGATCCGGCAGCCGCAGGGCCTGACTCACCGGACTGCGATCACCTTCGTCCAGGGCCAGGGCGGCGGGCAGCGCCAGCAGCAGCGCCACCAGGGCAGCAGTCAGCAGCACCGCCAGCGCCGAGGCGCCCAGGTGCAGCACCAGCGCCCCCAGGCCGGCGCCGAGAAATCCGCCCAGGCTGAAGGCGGCGTGGAAGGACGACATCAGCGGGCCGTTCCAGCGGCTTTCGACATCGCTGGCATGGGCGTTCATGGCCACGTCGATCAGCCCGTTACAGGCGCCGAGCAGCAGCGCGCAGGGCAGCAGCCAGCCCAGGGACGGTGCCACCCCGGGCCAGCTCAGCACCAGCACGAAGGCCAGGATGCTCAGGCGGGTGAGGCGTCCGGTCCCGCCCAGGCGCGGCACCAGCACCCCGGCGAAGGGCATGGTCAGCAGGGCGCCCAGGGCGACCGCCAGCAGCACCAGACTCAACTGACCGTCGCCCAGCAGCAGATCGCGCTTGAGTTCGGGAATGGCCGCCGCCCAGCCGCCGATTCCGCAACCGTTGGCGAGAAAGACGGTAAAGGTGGCGCGGCGTTGGCGCCGCAATACGGCAGAAGTCATGGCGATCCTTGGACGCGAGTCTAGCGATCGAGCGAATGCAGCTGCAGCCCGGCGTCACGATAGGGCTGCAGGCGCTCCTCGCTCAGCCCCGGTTCCAGCACCAGATGGTTCAGCTGATCGAGTCGGAGCACGTGATAGAAGGCCACGCTGTCGAGCTTCTCGGCGGTCACCGCGACGGCGACCTGGCTGCTCTGCTCGGCCACGGCCACCTTGAATTCGGCTTCTTCCAGGTCGAAGCCGGTCACGCCGGTCTCCACCGCCAGGGCGCAGGTCCCGAGAAAGGCCAGGTCGGCGCGCACGCCACGCAGGTCACGCAGCGCCCGGGCGCCCAGACAGGCACCCGACTCCGGCGTGGCCAGGCCGCCGATCATCAACACCCGGATCCCCGGGCGCTGCAGCAGTGCCGCAGCGATCACCGGTGCATTGGTGGCCACGGTCAGGTCGAGATCCATGGGCAGCGCCTGGGCGATGGCCAGGTTGGTCGAGCCGGCGTCCAGCAGCAGCAATTGCCCCCGTTGCGCCAGCCTGGCCGCGGCCTGCCCGAGTGTCTGCTTGGCCGCCTCGTCCTGACCGATACGCGCCGGCAGCGCCTCCGGCGGCGTCAGCAGCGAGAGCGCCCCACCGTACACCCGACGGCACAGGCCCTGGCGGGCCAGTTCGCGCAGGTCGCGACGCACGCTGTCTTCGGAAATGCCCCAGGTCGCGGCCAGTTCAGCCGACAGGACCCGGCCTTGTTCGCGCAACAGGGCCAGGATCGCGGCCTGGCGTTCTTCGGGAAGGTGGACGGCTGCTGCATTCATGCTGATACTCCAAGAGGACCAGCACATCATGCACAATCATTTATGATCGTGCAATATCATGCACCGGGCGACGCCTTGCTCCGGGCATCCAGCCAGCGGCCGCCAAAGACATTGATCAACAGCCCGAGCATGACTGCCACGCCGCCCACTTCCTGCTGAACGGTCATCTGCTCACCCAGCAGCACGGCGGCCGAACTCAGCCCCACCACCGGCACCAGCAGCGAAAAGGGCGCCACCTGGCCGGCCGGATAACGCGACAGCAGCCGGCTCCAGATGCCATAACCGACCAGGGTGGCGATAAAGGCCAGGTAGACGATGGCAAAGACCGACCCGCCCGACAGCGACGTCAGCGCCGTGGTGATCTGTTGCGGGCCTTCCAGCAGCAGCGAGAGGATGAAGAAGGGAATGGGCGGAATCAGGCTGCCCCAGACCACCAGACCGAGCATGTCCACCTTGCCGATCTTCTTGGTGACGATGTTGCCCAGCCCCCACATGGCCGCCGCCGCCAGGGTCAGCAGGAAACCGGCCAGGGTCATGGTGACGCCATGTTCGGTGCCGATCAGCAGCAGGCCGAGCGCCGCCACCAGCAGCCCGGCCAGACTCGCCCGGCGCACCTTTTCCCCGAGGAAGGTCGCGGCGAAGGCCAGGGTAAAGAAGGCCTGGGCCTGCAAGACTAGCGAGGCCAGGCCCGCCGGCATGCCCACGTACATGGCCGAGAACAGAAAGGCGAACTGGCCCAGGGAAATGGTCAGGCCGTAGGCCAGCAGCAATCGCCAGGAGACCTGGGGGCGGCGCACGAAGAGGATGGCCGGAAAGGCCGCCAGGCAGAATCTCAGGGCTCCCAGCAGCATGGGCGGCACGCCATGCAGGCCAACCTTGATGACCACGAAGTTCACCCCCCAGGCCAGGATGACGACCAGTGCCAGCAACAGATCCCGGGGTGCCATCGACAACTCCTTGAACGCGTTCAGATAGATAGGCGGCTACCCTACTCCTTTGTGTCCGCGCTGCGGCGTCACAGTTGCCCACAAATTCGGCCAGTCACTCTCTGCCAAAGAAAAACCGCAGCCTGGGCTGCGGTTCGTCGGGATCAGGCGCTGCGCTTGTCGCGCAGGGGGTCGTGACCCCAGTTCATCAGCGACTTGCGCCAGCGCGAGTCTTCTATGTCGCCGTCCGGTCGCTGCTTGAGATGGCGATGCACATAGCCGATGACCTTGCGCATGGCCTGGTAGTCATCGTCTTCCAGCTCAGCCTGACGCTTGCCCTTGAGCTCCAGGATGCGTTCGCCCATGGCATGGCCGACCGCCTTGCCATCGTTGGCCGCCGTGACCTTCTTGCCACCCTTGGTCATGCCCACGCCCTTGCTGGTGTCGCCACTGAGCCATTTACGCAGCTGACTCGGGGTCATGTTGACCACCTGCTTGAACTCGCTGCGTACCTCTTTCTTGTCGTCTTTCTTGTCGTCGTTGGAAGCCTTCTTGGTGCTCATTTTTCACCTGCCTTTTGCAACGCTTTGACCAGTTCGTCTTTCTTCATGCGCGAACGCCCCCGCACCTCGCGGCGCGCCGCTCGTTTCATCAGCTCGTCCTTGGTCAGGCCGGCCAGGCCCGACTCACGCGCCGCGGCCGTCTTGCGTGCCACATCGGCGGGTTGCTTGGAATGCTGCTGGCCCCGGCGCGTGTCACGGCGCTTCTTGGCCGTGGTGCGCTGGTACTCTTCCTTGCTCAGGGAGTCCCGGGCCTTTTCCGGCAGATAGCGTTCGCCGGTGTCCTCGGATTTCTTGCCGGAGCGGGTGTCCCACTTCTCGTCGGTCCACTGCTGCAGATGATTGTCCTTGCCCTTGCCGCCCTGGTATTCACCACCGCGCTTCTGGTACTCCTGGGAGGCCAGTTGCGCCTTGCGCGCCGACCATTGACCGGGCTTGCCGCCCTTGTCGCCCTTGGTAATCTCTTTCTTCACCTTTTCCCAGAGTTCGGGATCGCTCTTCTTGGCCGTCGCACTCATGGCTCACCTCGGATTGGGGGTCACTGCAGTCGCTGTCTCTAGGATGACTGTCCAACCGAAACGGGGGTTCGCGCCAGGCGACGGATGCCCCTACCCTGCGTCTTCCGGTATCCAGAGAAAGCCATGTCCCTCGCCACCCTGCTCCGCCGCCGCCTGATCCCGCTGCTCTTCGTCACCCTGCTGGTCGGGGTCGGGGTCCCCTATGGCTGCTCGGAACTGGCCTATCGCGAACGCCAGTGGGTGTTCAGCATTGAACCGGGCAATGCCAGCTGGTTCACCGGCGTGCCGGAAGGCGTCCGCCAGTTCAACCTGCCAGTGCCGGACGGCCTGACCGGCACCGACTACCTGCACGCCTGGTGGTGGCCCGCCCGCCGGCCAGACGCCCCCACCCTTCTCTATCTGCACGGCACCCGCTGGAATCTCACCGCCCAGGTCCGGCGCATCGCCACCCTGCGGCAACTCGGCTATTCGGTGCTGGCCATCGACTATCGCGGCTTTGGCGAAAGTCCGGGCGACGTGCCCTCCGAACGCAGCGTCTACCAGGATGCCCGGGTCGCCTGGAAGTACTTGCAGAGCTTGCAGCCCGATCCCCGCAAGAGATACCTCTATGGCCACTCCCTGGGCGGCGCCGTGGCGGTGGACCTGGCCTGGCGCATCGCCCGCGACGGGAATCCCACCGGCGACTACCCCGCCGCGGCCGGTCTGATCATCGAGTCCACCTTCACCACCCTGGCCGATGCCGCCACGGCAGTGGTCGACACCCGCTTTCCCCTGCGCTGGCTGATGTCGGAGAAATTCGATTCCCTGGACAAGATCCCGGACATCCATATCCCGGTGCTCATCGTCCACGGCAGCGACGATCGCTATGTCCCTCCTCGCTTCAGCGAAGCCCTCTATGCGGCGGCCCGGCCGCCCAAGCGCCTGCTGCTGATCCCCGGTGGGACTCACTCCAACAGCATGGTGATAGGCACGCGCGACTACGCTGCCGCCTTGCGCGAACTGTTCGGCGGCGCTCAACTGAGTGAAGCGGAAAAGGGGCAATCATCGACGGGAAGCTAGAGACTTTCTGAAAGGCATCGACGGCGCTGATAGTCACTATCTGGCCAGTCTATTTTTTCTGGGCGGTCCTGCTCGGGATACTGAACGCACTCCAGCACAGTTTCCCCAGAGGACACCACCATGAACCTGCGTATCGCCTTCGGTTTCGCCCTGACCGCCCTGGCTCTGAACACCTTCGCCCAGGACTTCGCCTTCACCCCGAACGCTGCCACCCAGATCGCCGAGGAATCCAGCCAACGCCCACTGGGCCAGCTGATCAAGCAACAGCAGCAGCGCCTGCAGCAACGTACCCTGGCCGAAGAATCCAGCCTGCGTCCCCTGGGTGGGGTCATCAAGCAGCAGCAACGCCAGCTGCAGGAACGTCGGATCGCCGAGGAATCCAGCCTGCGCCCCCTGGGACAGGTGATCGAAGACCAGCAACAGCGTCTCGGTGACGATGCAGTGGCCGAAGAATCCAGCCAGCGCCCCATGGGTCGACTCATCGACCGCCAGCAGCATCGCCTGCAGGATGACGCCCTGGCCGAAAATGGCTCGGCCCAGACCCTCGACCGCCTGATCAGGGCCGGCCAGACCCGTCAGGCCTGAGTCCTACCCGTCCCTTCCTGCCCGGCCTTGCGCCGGGCTCGCCTAATCAGGTCTTCTCGCTACCCGGCCCAATGCTGGCGGGGGCCTCCACCACCATCTCCTGCGGCACCTCGTCGATGCGCGGATCCAGCGCCGCTGCCATCGGACTCACAGAATCCGGCATGGCCACGTGATGCAGTGGCGCCGCGTCCAGCCGGTGCTCGCCACTGACGAACCGGGGCTGCACGAAGACGATCAGGATCAGCGCATAGGCCGAGGTCAGCACATAGAAGGTGCCGGGGCCGAAATGCTCCATCGCCGCACCGGCCAGCAGCGGCCCGATACAGGCACCGACGCCATAGGTGGTCAGCAGCATCGCCGACAATTCCACGCGCCGCTCGGGCTCGACGTGGTCGTTGGCGAAGGCCGTGGCCAGCGGGTAGAGGGTGAACAGCAGCATTCCCGAGACGAAGCCCGCGGCTAGCAGCCAGGGATAGGGCAAGCTGATCAGCCCCCAAAGCGGCACCGCCGCCAGGCACAGCAACACCGCATTGGCGCGGATCAGCTTGCAGCGATCGAGGCGATCCGACAGCCAGCCCAGCGGCCACTGGGCACAGAAGCCCGCGACGATGCACAACCCCACATAGAAGCTCGACTGCGCCGTATCCAGGCCACTGCGACTGGCGAATACCGGCGCCAGGCCATAGAAGCCGCCCACCAGCAGGCCCGCGGTAAAGATGGTGACCAGCGACTGGGGTACCCGCTGCCAGAAGAAACGGATCTCCAGCGGCGCCGCCACCAGCTTGGCCGGGTGCACCCGGCGGGTCATGGCCAGAGGAATCAGGCAGGAGGCGAAGCAGATGGCGACCAGCAGCAGCGGCTTGTAGTCGAGTTGCGGATGCCAGGCCAGTAGCGCCTGACCGATCACCAGCCCCAGGTCCACCGCCACCATGTAGCCGGCGAACACCTTGCCGCGCTGATGATTCTCCGCCTGCTCGTTGAGCCAGCTCTCGATCACCATGTACTGATTCATCATCACCACGCCCATGACGAATCTCAGCGCGATCCAGACGTTCAGGTCATCGATCAGGGCATGGATGAGCACCGTGACCGTGGCCGCACCGGCGCAGGCCACATAGGAACGGATGTGGCCGACGCTGGCGATCAGGCGATGACCGAACTTGCCACCGCAGACCAGTCCGAAGTAGTAGGCCGCCATCAGGGCGCCGGTCCACAGATCCCCCGCCCCCTCGCCGGTCAGTCTCAGACCGATATAGGTGGTGAAGAGGCCGGAGCCGGCCAGCATCAGGAGAGTGGCGAAATAGAGTGCAGGAAAGGTAACGAGAGGGCTGAACATCAGGGATCACATGAAAAGAAGCGGAAAGCCGGAACGGACCAGCCGGAGCTGATCGTCGGGACTACGGAAGGAAAAGCTTTAGGAGATAGCGCCGGAAATCACTCCGGCTCTTGGCGCCTGCTGGTCTCGGTACGCTGGCGCTGCCGCCATTGATCCAGATAGACCACCTGGCCGTGTTCGGGCTTGGCCTGATAGGCAGGGGCCGAAGCCACCACCGAATCTGCCGCCGGGCGCTCGACCTCGGGTACCAGGAAGGGCGCGAACTCGACCTTGGCCAGGGTCTTGCCGAACAGGGCCAGAGAGGCATCGAGCCGCTCTTCGCCCGTCACGGTGAACTCGAAGGCGAACAACCGCGCCAGGCGCTTGCGCCCCTTGGCATCGGCCAGCCAGCGAAAGCGGGAAAAGGCCACGGCGCCATCGAGCAGCATGACCTTGCGGCGACGACACTCCTGCTCGGCCAGCAACAGCGCCCGTTCGCGAATGCCGTGGGCGTGCCAGAACCACAGGCCAATGCCGACTGCGCCCAGTAACAGGCTGAGATTACCTAGCGTCAGCATCTTCGCTCCTCATCGAAGGGTACCGCCGTCACTGACGCCGTGCAGCGTCACCAGATGCCGTCTCGTTCAACAGACGAATGTTTTCACGCTCGCCTTTGTACAGCGCCAGAGGGGCGATTTCCTTACCCAGCAATGGCACCTGCTGTTGGTGCCATATGTAGTAGAAAACGTTCAGTACCACCAATAGCAGAAACAACCAACGCATCATTCGTTCTCGAGCGGACACGCCAAAGCCAATCCAGCAAACACCATATCGGGCACGATTCGCGCGCCCGGAACGACATGTTTGACCAGTTCCGCGTCACCCCCGGTCAGAAAGATCTCGCAACCTTCGGCGAACATCTCCTGAGCCAGTTCGTACTGGGTACGGACGAATCCCTTGAGCATGTACAGACACCCACGCTCCACGGCCTCGCTGGTCGTGCGTCCCGGCGCCTCGTAGCGTTCACCACTGGCCCAATGTGGATCGTAGCGGATCCGCCGGGTATGGGTCTGCAGTTCCCGACGCATCAACGGAATCCCCGGACAGATGAACCCTCCCTGATGCTCGCCCTGGGCGTCGACCAGATCGGCAGTGACCGCGGTGCCCAGATCCAGGACCACGCACGCCTTTCCCTCTGCCAGCCGTACCGCGGCCAGGATCACCAGCCAGCGATCCATGCCCAGGCGCTGATAATCACGATAGCCATTACGTACGCCATTCCAGGCCTCGATCGGGACGGCCTGGTGACAGGGAATGCCGAAGGTAGCGGTCAGCAGCTCCTTGAGTTGCTGGGTCTCTTCGTCGCTACGCACGCTGACCAGGCGACAAGCCGCCAGTGGCGGTGTATCCGGCTGGGACAAGGCCGCCACCAGGGCCTCGTCGCTGTCGACGATGCCCGTAGCGGCCACTTCGGCGCCTGCGGCAAGCAGTCGCCATTTGATCAGGCTGTTACCGCAATCGAGTTCAAGAATCATGATCTAGGCTCAGGCTCAATTCGCCACCGCTGAAGGCCTGTGTCTGACCGTCTACATGCATGAGGATAGCCCCATCTTCGGCAACTCCTGCCACTGTGCCCTGAATACAGCGAACCCCCGAAGACAGGGTTACCGCTCGACCTTGCCAGCCATGATAACGCTCCCACTCGTCGCGGAGGGCGGCGAATCCGGCCTGGCGGTGAATCTGCCACAGGTTATCGATCTCCCGGAGCATCAGGCTGGCAACCTGGTTGCGATCCTGCAGACCACCCAGGGCTTCGGCCATGGAGATCCAGGGCTGATCGATGTTGTCGGCCAGACGCATGTTGACGTTTATACCGATGCCGATGATGGCCTGACAGACGTCCTGCGGATCACCCGACAATTCGATGAGGATGCCGGCCAGCTTGCGGCCACGCACCAGGACGTCGTTGGGCCACTTCAGGCAGGCATCCTCGACGCCCAGCTGTTGCAGCGTCCTGATGACCGCCAGGCCCATGGTCAGGCTCAGGGCCTGCAGCTTCTGGATCCCGCCCTGACTGGATACCACAGCAGTGAGATAAAGATTCTTGCCATAGGGACTGACCCAGGCGCGCCCACGACGGCCGCGGCCAGCCTGCTGATGCTCGGCCAGCAAGGCGAATGGAGGCAATTGCTGATGCAAACGCCGTTGCGCTTCGGCATTGGTGGAGTCGATGGAAGCCAGGACCGCTACCGGCCAACCGCCCTCCTGGGCGATCCGCTCGGCATCGAGCAGCGACAGGGGCTCTTCCAGGCGGTAACCCCGGCCCGGCACCTTGAACACCTCGACGCCCAAGTCATCTTCCAGCGTCTTCAGCCGCTTCCAGATGGCACTTCTGGAGACGCCCAAGGCCTCACCAAGCTCGACGCCGGAATGAAATTTTCCATCACTCAGCAGTTTCAGCAACGGCATTCCCAGGCTCCGTTCGACTTTCTTCCGCCCCAAAGACAACACCCCCGCCAGAGTGAACTGAGCGGGGGTGCTGGGTGTTAGGCGCTTGACGATGACCTACTCTCACATGGGGAAACCCCACACTACCATCGGCGATGCATCGTTTCACTTCTGAGTTCGGGAAGGGATCAGGTGGTTCCAATGCTCTATGTTCGTCAAGCAATTCGGTTGGCTGACCAGGCGATGAGGCTGCCTAGCTGGCCCAATTGGGTCTGTGATCGAAGTAGACAACTCGTCTTTGGGGTCTTGCGAACCCACGCGCCTGTTTTCGGCGTCGTCTTCCTCACGCTCTGACCACGGTCAGATTGTTTGGGTGTTATATGGTCAAGCCTCACGGGCAATTAGTATCGGTTAGCTCAACGCCTCACAGCGCTTACACACCCGACCTATCAACGTCGTAGTCTTCGACGGCCCTTCAGGAAGCTCAAGGCTCCAGTGAGATCTCATCTTGAGGCAAGTTTCCCGCTTAGATGCTTTCAGCGGTTATCTCTTCCGAACGTAGCTACCCGGCAATGCCACTGGCGTGACAACCGGAACACCAGAGGTTCGTCCACTCCGGTCCTCTCGTACTAGGAGCAGCCCCTCTCAAATCTCAAACGTCCACGGCAGATAGGGACCGAACTGTCTCACGACGTTCTAAACCCAGCTCGCGTACCACTTTAAATGGCGAACAGCCATACCCTTGGGACCGGCTTCAGCCCCAGGATGTGATGAGCCGACATCGAGGTGCCAAACACCGCCGTCGATATGAACTCTTGGGCGGTATCAGCCTGTTATCCCCGGAGTACCTTTTATCCGTTGAGCGATGGCCCTTCCATACAGAACCACCGGATCACTAAGACCTACTTTCGTACCTGCTCGACGTGTCTGTCTCGCAGTCAAGCGCGCTTTTGCCTTTATACTCTACGACCGATTTCCGACCGGTCTGAGCGCACCTTCGTACTCCTCCGTTACTCTTTAGGAGGAGACCGCCCCAGTCAAACTGCCCACCATACACTGTCCTCGATCCGGATAACGGACCAGAGTTAGAACCTCAAGATTGCCAGGGTGGTATTTCAAGGATGGCTCCACGCAGACTGGCGTCCACGCTTCAAAGCCTCCCACCTATCCTACACAAGCAAGCTCAAAGTCCAGTGCAAAGCTACAGTAAAGGTTCACGGGGTCTTTCCGTCTAGCCGCGGATACACTGCATCTTCACAGCGATTTCAATTTCACTGAGTCTCGGGTGGAGACAGCGCCGCCATCGTTACGCCATTCGTGCAGGTCGGAACTTACCCGACAAGGAATTTCGCTACCTTAGGACCGTTATAGTTACGGCCGCCGTTTACCGGGGCTTCGATCAAGAGCTTCGCTTGCGCTAACCCCATCAATTAACCTTCCGGCACCGGGCAGGCGTCACACCCTATACGTCCACTTTCGTGTTTGCAGAGTGCTGTGTTTTTAATAAACAGTCGCAGCGGCCTGGTATCTTCGACCGGCATGAGCTTACGGGGTAAACCCTTCACCCTCACCGGCGCACCTTCTCCCGAAGTTACGGTGCCATTTTGCCTAGTTCCTTCACCCGAGTTCTCTCAAGCGCCTTGGTATTCTCTACCCGACCACCTGTGTCGGTTTGGGGTACGGTTCCTAGTTACCTGAAGCTTAGAGGCTTTTCCTGGAAGCATGGCATCAACCACTTCTCCTTCTAAAAGAAGGATCGTCATCAGCTCTCGGCCTTAACTGTCCGGATTTACCTAAACAGTCAGCCTACCACCTTAAACTTGGACAACCAACGCCAAGCTGGCCTAGCCTTCTCCGTCCCCCCATCGCAGTAACTAGAAGTACGGGAATATTAACCCGTTTCCCATCGACTACGCCTTTCAGCCTCGCCTTAGGGACCGACTCACCCTGCGTCGATTAACGTTGCGCAGGAACCCTTGGTCTTTCGGCGTGCGAGTTTTTCACTCGCATTGTCGTTACTCATGTCAGCATTCGCACTTCTGATACCTCCAGCAAGCTTCTCAACTCACCTTCACAGGCTTACAGAACGCTCCTCTACCGCATCACCAAAGGTGATACCCGTAGCTTCGGTGCCTGGTTTGAGCCCCGTTACATCTTCCGCGCAGGCCGACTCGACTAGTGAGCTATTACGCTTTCTTTAAAGGGTGGCTGCTTCTAAGCCAACCTCCTAGCTGTCTAAGCCTTCCCACATCGTTTACCACTTAACCAGGACTTTGGGACCTTAGCTGACGGTCTGGGTTGTTTCCCTTTTCACGACGGACGTTAGCACCCGCCGTGTGTCTCCCATGCTCGGCACTTCTGGGTATTCGGAGTTTGCATCGGTTTGGTAAGTCGGGATGACCCCCTAGCCGAAACAGTGCTCTACCCCCCAGAGTGATACATGAGGCGCTACCTAAATAGCTTTCGAGGAGAACCAGCTATCTCCGAGCTTGATTAGCCTTTCACTCCGATCCACAAGTCATCCCCTGCCTTTTCAACGGAAGTGGGTTCGGTCCTCCAGTCAGTGTTACCTAACCTTCAACCTGCTCATGGATAGATCGCCCGGTTTCGGGTCTATTCCCAGCGACTAAACGCCCTATTAAGACTCGCTTTCGCTACGCCTCCCCTATTCGGTTAAGCTCGCCACTGAAAATAAGTCGCTGACCCATTATACAAAAGGTACGCAGTCACCTAACAAAGTAGGCTCCCACTGCTTGTACGCATACGGTTTCAGGTTCTATTTCACTCCCCTCTCCGGGGTTCTTTTCGCCTTTCCCTCACGGTACTGGTTCACTATCGGTCAGTCAGGAGTATTTAGCCTTGGAGGATGGTCCCCCCATATTCAGACAGGGTTTCTCGTGCCCCGTCCTACTCGATTTCATTGATAAGAGCGTTTCGCGTACAGGGCTATCACCCACTATGGCCGCCTTTTCCAAAGCGTTCCGCTACTCTCAAATCAACTTAAGGGCTGGTCCCCGTTCGCTCGCCACTACTAAGGGAATCTCGGTTGATTTCTTTTCCTCAGGGTACTTAGATGTTTCAGTTCCCCTGGTTCGCCTCTTAACCCTATGGATTCAGGTTAAGATACCCAGCTTATGCTAGGTGGGTTTCCCCATTCAGAGATCTCCGGGTCGCAGGTCATTTGCCACCTCACCGAAGCTTATCGCAGGCTATCACGTCTTTCATCGCCTCTGACTGCCAAGGCATCCACCGTATGCGCTTCTTCACTTGACCATATAACCCCAAGCAATCTCGCTGGCATCCAAGGACGCTACCGATCTGCAGGCGTTACATGAGTGAAGACGACATTTCGCCGAAAACTTGCGCTTGAGTTCGCAAGATTTTACCTTGACGACACTAACTGCCAGTGAAAACAGTTAATGCAGTCTACTTCTATCACTTTCCCAATTTTTTAAAGAACAGTTCTGATCAAAGACCAGACATCAGAGTTTGGGCTGCACCGGAAGGCGCATCAAACGCTCATGTCTGAGCTTTTCAAGCAATCGCGTTAGCGGTAGGTGGAGATGGTGGAGCCAAGGAGGATCGAACTCCTGACCTCCTGCGTGCAAGGCAGGCGCTCTCCCAGCTGAGCTATGGCCCCATCGATTGGTGGGTCTGGGCAGATTCGAACTGCCGACCTCACCCTTATCAGGGGTGCGCTCTAACCAACTGAGCTACAGACCCAATCGTCTTACCTTGAGTCTAACTAACTCAATTGCTCTTCTATCAGTGAATCAAGCAATTCGTGTGGGTGCTTGCCAGCAAGCTGACATCTTTCGATTAAGGAGGTGATCCAGCCGCAGGTTCCCCTACGGCTACCTTGTTACGACTTCACCCCAGTCATGAATCACTCCGTGGTAACCGTCCTCCCGAAGGTTAGACTAGCTACTTCTGGAGCAACCCACTCCCATGGTGTGACGGGCGGTGTGTACAAGGCCCGGGAACGTATTCACCGTGACGTTCTGATTCACGATTACTAGCGATTCCGACTTCACGCAGTCGAGTTGCAGACTGCGATCCGGACTACGATCGGTTTTATGGGATTAGCTCCACCTCGCGGCTTGGCAACCCTTTGTACCGACCATTGTAGCACGTGTGTAGCCCTGGCCGTAAGGGCCATGATGACTTGACGTCATCCCCACCTTCCTCCGGTTTGTCACCGGCAGTCTCCTTAGAGTGCCCACCATAACGTGCTGGTAACTAAGGACAAGGGTTGCGCTCGTTACGGGACTTAACCCAACATCTCACGACACGAGCTGACGACAGCCATGCAGCACCTGTGTCTGAGTTCCCGAAGGCACCAATCCATCTCTGGAAAGTTCTCAGCATGTCAAGGCCAGGTAAGGTTCTTCGCGTTGCTTCGAATTAAACCACATGCTCCACCGCTTGTGCGGGCCCCCGTCAATTCATTTGAGTTTTAACCTTGCGGCCGTACTCCCCAGGCGGTCAACTTAATGCGTTAGCTGCGCCACTAAGATCTCAAGGATCCCAACGGCTAGTTGACATCGTTTACGGCGTGGACTACCAGGGTATCTAATCCTGTTTGCTCCCCACGCTTTCGCACCTCAGTGTCAGTGTTAGTCCAGGTAGTCGCCTTCGCCACTGGTGTTCCTTCCAATATCTACGCATTTCACCGCTACACTGGAAATTCCACTACCCTCTACCACACTCTAGCCAGACAGTTTTGGATGCAGTTCCCAGGTTGAGCCCGGGGATTTCACATCCAACTTATCAAGCCACCTACGCGCGCTTTACGCCCAGTAATTCCGATTAACGCTTGCACCCTTCGTATTACCGCGGCTGCTGGCACGAAGTTAGCCGGTGCTTATTCTGTCGGTAACGTCAAAACTCACAGGTATTCGCTGTAAGCCCTTCCTCCCAACTTAAAGTGCTTTACGACCCGAGGGCCTTCTTCACACACGCGGCATGGCTGGATCAGGCTTTCGCCCATTGTCCAATATTCCCCACTGCTGCCTCCCGTAGGAGTCTGGACCGTGTCTCAGTTCCAGTGTGACTGATCATCCTCTCAGACCAGTTACGGATCGTCGCCTTGGTAGGCCTTTACCCTACCAACTAGCTAATCCGACCTAGGCTCATCTAATAGCGTGAGGTCCGAAGATCCCCCACTTTCTCCCGTAGGACGTATGCGGTATTAGCGTTCCTTTCGAAACGTTGTCCCCCACTACTAGGCAGATTCCTAGGCATTACTCACCCGTCCGCCGCTGAATCGAGGAGCAAGCTCCTCTCATCCGCTCGACTTGCATGTGTTAGGCCTGCCGCCAGCGTTCAATCTGAGCCATGATCAAACTCTTCAGTTGAGTATACTGATCGGGTTTTGAGAAAACCCTAAACTTGGCTCAGCAATCGCAAAAAACTCATGAATTCACGAGTTACTTGTGTTGCTGATAATCTTGCGACATCAGACTTATCTCACAAGCACCCACACGAATTGCTTGATTCAACTTGTTAAAGAGCAGTTGGTTGCGACCGTGTCGCTAACCGAGGCGCGCATTCTACGCTGTCCTCACATCCTGTCAAGCGTTGATTTGAACTTTTTCGTTTCAACTCAACCACTTGCGCTTGCCTGACTGGTCTAGCCAATCTCGACAGCGGGAGGCGAATCCTACAGCATCCCAAGACGCTGTCAACCCCCTCCGCTTCATCCCGTCATCACCCGGAGGTGAAGACCAAACAGCGAAGAATCCGTGGACCCCTCGCCCGGCTCAGACCTAAGTGCTTGATTTTCAAGCCGCTTCAGCGTCTGCGCCGGAAGTGGGGCGCATTATAGGGGAGTTTCAGGACAGGTCAACAGTTATTTTACGACCGAGCTGCAGCGGATCAATTCGGCCATGTCCCTGACCGCCTGCTTGAAGCCGACGAAGACTGCCTGGGCGACGATGGCGTGACCGATGTTCAGCTCGTTGATACCTGGCAGGGCCGCGATCGGCTGAACATTGTGGTAGTGCAGGCCATGGCCGGCATTGACCACCAGCCCGAGGCCGGTGGCGAATTCCACGGCCTTGGCCAGGCGCTGCAGCTCCAGGGTCTGCTCGTGCTGGGTGTCTGCCTCGGCATAGCGACCGGTGTGGAGTTCGATCACCGGGGCGCCGCAGTCCTTGGCCGCCTGAATCTGCTGCAGATCCGGGTCTATAAAGAGGGACACTTCCGAAGCGGGCAGCGCGGCAATGGCAGTGCGGATGCGCTGGACCTGCCCCAGGACATCCAGACCACCTTCGGTGGTCAGCTCTTCCCGGCGCTCGGGCACCAGGCAGACGTGCTCGGGACGGATCTCCTGCGCGAAGTCCAGCATCTCGGGGGTTAGGGCGACTTCGAGATTCATGCGGGTCTGCAGGAGCTCGCGCAGCAGGCGTACATCCCGTTCCTGGATATGGCGACGGTCCTCACGCAGGTGCAGGGTGATGCCATCCGCCCCTACCTCTTCGGCGTCCAGTGCTGCCTTGACCGGATCCGGATATCTCGTACCCCGGGCCTGGCGCAGGGTAGCGACATGATCGATGTTGACGCCCAACAGAACACGACTGAACTCTTTCATGGCTTATTCACTTGGCTTGGCGAACAATTCGCGACTCATCAGGGGTTTGCTGCCCAGGTGCGGCGCCAGGGCCTGACGCATCAGGCGCTTGGCAGCGCGGACTACCGTGGGATCGTCCCATTCGCCACGATCCAGTGCCAGGATTTCCGCGCCGGCCAGACAGCCCGGGCGAACCTCGTCGACGGGCTCGAAGCCCTGATCCGGAATGAAGCGATAGAGACGCTGGGCTTCGATGGCCCGACCATCCAGGGCCTGGGCCAGCGAAAAACCGTAGCCCAGCAGATCAAGCAGACGCCATTCGAAGGTACGCAACAGGGGTTCGACCGGACGGCCCTGGACCAGGGCGGCCAGGGTCAGACCATAGAGTTCGAAGAGGGCGGGATAGGGATCTTCGGCGGGTAGCAGCCGGACCAGCAGTTCGTTGAGATAGAAGCCACTGAAAAGGGCCTGTCCCTGAAGCAGAAAGGGCGGCGCCAGGGCCGCCACCTTCTGCAGATTCTTCAACTCCCCTCGCCCGCTGAGCTGGGCTTCGAGCGGAATGAAGGGTCTGGCCAGACTTCCGGAGCGGGAGCGGGCCGCGCGCAATACGGTACGGACCCGGCCAAAGGCGCCGAACACATCCACCAGCGCACTGCTTTCCCGGTAGGGGCGCGAATGCAGGACGAACAGCGGCTCGGACGCCTGCATCGCTAGAGGTCGGAGTAACCCAGAGAGCGCAGGGCACGCTCGTCATCGGACCAACCGCCTTTGACCTTGACCCAGAGGTTGAGCATGACCTTGGCGTCGAACAGGGTTTCCATGTCGTGGCGGGCTTCCTGGCCGATCCGCTTGATGCGCTCGCCGGCCTGGCCGATGAGGATCTTCTTCTGGCCATCACGCTCGACCAGAATCAGGCCGTGGATGTGCAGCACGCCGTTGTCGTACTTGAATTCCTCGATCTCGACCGCGACCTGATAGGGCAACTCCGCCCCCAGCTGGCGCATGATCTTTTCCCGGATCAGCTCGGCCGCGAGAAAGCGGCTGGATCTGTCGGTGATCTGGTCCTCGGGGAAGAAGTGGTCACCTTCCGGCAGACGTTCGGCGACCAGCTCTTCGAGGGCGTCGAGATTGTGACCATGCTGGGCGGAGATGGGAATGAGCGCGGCTTCCGGCAACTGCTCCTGCAGCCATTGCAGGTGCGGCAGCATGTCGGCCTTGTCTTCCAGGCGATCCATCTTGTTGACGGCGAGCAGCACCGGGCACTTCACGAAGCGCACTCGCTCCAGCACCATCTGGTCTTCGTCGGTCCAGCGGGTGCGATCGACCACGAACACCACGACGTCCACATCGCGCAGGGCGGTGACGGCCGTCTTGTTCATGAAGCGGTTGAGCGCCTTCTGGTTTTCCTTGTGCAGACCGGGGGTATCCACATAGATGGTCTGGACCTCACCCTCGGTCTTGATGCCAAGCATGTTGTGCCGGGTGGTCTGCGGCTTGCGCGAGGTGATGGCCAGCTTCTGCCCCAGGATATGGTTGAGCAGCGTGGACTTGCCAACGTTGGGGCGACCCACGATGGCTACGTAGCCGCAGCGCGATGCCTTCAGCTCATCATTCATGACCATTCTCCACGCCCAGGGCGATCAAGGCCGCCGAGGCCGCTATCTGTTCGGCGATGCGGCGACTGGCGCCCTGCCCCGTCGTCTTTTCGTTGAGCATGGCGATCTCGCATTCGACGAAGAAGACCCGGCAATGGGGCTCTCCTTCGATGGCGACCACCTCGTAGCGCGGCAGGTCGCAGGCGCGCGCCTGGAGAAACTCCTGCAGCCGCGTCTTGGGATCCTTGTTGGTATCCACCGGCGTCAGCTCGCGCAGTTGCGGCCCCAGCCAGGCCATGACCCGGTCTTTCGCCGCGTCCATGCCGGCATCCAGATAGATGCCGCCGATCAGGGCTTCCATGGCATCGGCGAGAATGGATTCGCGACGAAAGCCGCCGCTCTTCAGCTCACCGGAACCCAGGCGCAGGTAGTCACCAAGTTCGAAGCTGCGGGCCAGCAGCGCCAGGGTCTCGCCTTTCACCAGCTTGGCCCGCAAGCGGGACAGCTGGCCTTCGCGGGCCTGGGGGAAGTGATCGTAGAGGGCTTCGCCGATGATGAAGTTGAGGATGGCGTCGCCGAGAAATTCCAGGCGTTCGTTATTGCGACCGGCAAAGCTGCGGTGCGTGAGGGCGAGCAGCATCAGGTCCGGGTCCTGGAAGGTATAACCCAGCCGACGCTCGAGGCGATCTAGAGATAAAGTCACGGGAGATTTATACGGAAATCACGATTGAAACGAACGACCAGATCGATGTTGCGGATCAGGTGTTCACGTTTTTCATAGTCGAGGTGGATCTGCAGGTGGTTGCCGTCGGCTTCGACGCGCATGGCCTTTTGCAGATCGAGATCACGGATGTCGTTCACCTGCATACCCTTCCCCACGTAGTTGTAGACGTCGGACACGCTGCGAATCTGGTTATCGGGGTTGTCGCCGATGGATTCGATGACCTTGGTCAGAGCATTGTAGTCCAGGTAATGCGGAACGAGTTTCATGGCCGTGCTGGCCAGGAAGGCGATGACGCAGAGTCCGAGCAGACCACCGAGAAACGACAGACCCTGCTGACGCGACGGGAGACCGGGCACTCTGCGTTCATTCATCTGATGATACCTACGCGAGACAGGGTGGGCATGCTCTGCAGCTTGGGCTCCGGCCAGCTCAGCCAGACGGCGAAGGCCTTGCCGACGATGTTGCGGTCGGGAACCATGCCCAGCAGATCACGGGGAATGTTGGGATCGTCCCAGTAGCGACTGTCGTTGGAGTTGTCGCGGTTGTCACCCATCATGAAGTAGTGACCGGCCGGCACCTTCCACTCGTGGTCGGGCTCCATGCGGTAGCGGGTCATCTCTTCGCGGATCAGGTGTTCGGCCTTGCCCAGTTGTTCCTTGAACAGCTTGACGCTGCCCAGCGAACCCGGCTCGTCGCCTACCAGCTCCTCGCTGACGCGCTGGCCGTTGATGTACAGCTGCTTGTCGCTGGTATAGCGGATGGTATCGCCCGGCACGCCGATCACGCGCTTGATGTAGTTGACGCTGGGATCGCTGGGATAGCGGAACACCATGACGTCGCCACGCTGCGGATCACCGATCGGGATGACCTTGAGATCGATCACCGGCAGGCGGATGCCGTAGGCGAATTTGTTCACCAGGATGAAGTCGCCCACTTCCAGGGTCGGCTTCATGGAGCCCGAAGGAATCTGGAACGGCTCCACCAGGAAGGATCTCAGGATCAGCACGATGGCCAGGACGGGAAAGAAGGACTTCCCGTACTCGACCAGCGCCGGTTCCTTGTTCAACTGCTCCAGGACCACGGGATCAGGCTCGCTGACCTGCTGCCCGTAGGTCTGGATCGCCTTGCGACGACGCGGTGCGAGCACCAGCAGATCGATGAGCGCCAGGGCGCCGCAGACGGCGACCGCGAGAACCAGCAACAGAGGGAAGTTCCAGGACATGGGCTTCAGCTATCCACCTTGAGCACGGCCAGGAAGGCCTCTTGAGGAATCTCTACGCTACCAACCTGCTTCATGCGTTTCTTGCCCGCCTTCTGCTTTTCCAGCAGCTTGCGCTTACGGGAGACGTCACCGCCATAGCATTTGGCCAGGACGTTCTTGCGCAGCGCCTTGACGGTGGTGCGGGCGACGATCTGACCGCCAATGGCTGCCTGGATCGCCACGTCGAACATCTGCCGCGGGATCAGCTCCTTCATCTTCTCGGTCAGGGCGCGACCCTTGTAGTGCGCCTTGTCGCGATGGACGATCAGGGCCAGGGCGTCGACCTTCTCGCCGTTGATGAGGACGTCGAGCTTGACCAGGCTGGCCGCCTCGAAGCGATCGAAGCTGTAATCGAGCGACGCATAGCCGCGACTCACCGACTTCAGGCGGTCGAAGAAGTCCAGTACCACCTCGTTCATCGGCAGGTCGTAGCTGACCTGCACCTGGCTGCTGAGGAACTGCATGTCGCGCTGGACGCCACGCTTTTCAATGCACAGGGTGATGACGTTGCCCAGGTGCTCCTGGGGTACCAGGATGTTGGCGCGGACGATGGGCTCGCGCATCTCGGCGACGGAGGCCAGGTCCGGCAGTTTCGAGGGGTTGTCGACATAGATGGTGCTGCCATCCTTGAGCACCACCTCGAAGACCACGGTCGGCGCCGTGGTGATGAGGTCGAGATCATATTCGCGCTCCAGGCGCTCCTGGATGATCTCCATGTGCAGCATGCCGAGGAAGCCGATGCGGAAGCCGAAGCCGAGGGCCTCGGAGCTTTCCGGCTCGTATTGCAGGGCCGCGTCGTTGAGGGTGAGCTTCTGCAGCGCTTCGCGGAAGTCCTCGAAGTCGTCGGAGCTGACCGGGAACAGACCGGCGTAGACCTGCGGCTTGACCCGCTGGAAGCCCGGCAGCATGGCCACGTCAGGGGTGGCGCTGAGGGTCAGGGTGTCACCGACCGGAGCACCGAGGATTTCCTTGATGCCGGCGATGATGAAGCCTACTTCACCGGCCTTCAGGTCAGGCATCTCGGTGTGCTTGGGCGAGAAGACACCGACGCTGTCGACCTGGTGCACCTTGCCGGTGGACTTGACCAGGATCTTGTCGCCCTTCTTGACCCGACCGTGCTTGACGCGCACCAGCGAGACGACGCCCAGGTAGTTGTCGAACCAGGAGTCGATGATCAGGGCCTGAAGCGGTGCGTCGATCTCGCCTTCCGGCGGCGGAATGACCTTGACCAGTTGTTCGAGCACCTCGGGTACGCCCATGCCGCTCTTGGCACTGCAGGGCACGGCGTCGGTGGCATCGATGCCGATGATGTGCTCGATCTCGGCCTTGACCTTGTCCGGATCGGCCTGGGGCAGATCCATCTTGTTCAACACCGGCATGACCTCGAGGCCCTGCTCGATGGCGGTGTAGCAGTTGGCGACCGACTGGGCTTCCACGCCCTGCCCCGCGTCCACCACCAGCAGCGCGCCTTCGCAGGCGGCCAGCGAGCGGCTGACCTCATAGGTGAAGTCGACGTGGCCAGGGGTATCGATGAAGTTGAGCTGGTAGGTCTTACCGTCTTCGGCCTTGTAGTACAGCGTAACGCTGTGGGCCTTGATGGTGATGCCGCGCTCACGCTCGAGATCCATGGAATCCAGGACCTGGGCCTCCATTTCTCGGTCGCTCAAACCACCACACATCTGGATGAACCGATCCGCAAGCGTCGACTTGCCGTGATCGATGTGGGCGATGATGGAGAAATTGCGGATATGGCTCAGATCACTCACGAATCAGCACTCGAATAGCCAGCGGCGGAACATCCGCCGGGAAAATAGCGGGGGAGTTTACCTGAATGCGGCAAACAAGGGGACTCGCGCCGTTCGAGCGGACAAAAAGAAGGGGCGGTCGCCCGCCCCTACGCGCCTGCCTTGCCGTTACTTGCCCGGCAGCTTGAAGGTGATGAAGCTGGCGCGACCGTCGCGCACCACGCGCATCGAGATGGAACGACCCGCCGGCAGCGCCGAGGTGATCTTCTCGAAGGCCGGGGCCGATTCGATCGGCTGGTTGTTCAGGTGGGTGATGACATCGCCCGGACGCAGGCCGATGGCCGCAGCGGGACCGTCGCCACTCAACTTGTTGATGACCACACCGCCCTGGATATCCAGGGTCTTCTTCTGCTCGGGCGTCAGATTGGCGACGGCGATGCCCAGGCGATTGCTGGCGCGGTCGGAGCCACGCTCGCCACCGGAAGCGGCCTGGTCATCCTTCGGCATGTCGCCCACGGTAACGCTGAGGTTCTGCCGCTTGCCTTCGCGGATGATCTCCATGTCGGCCTTGGCACCCGGCTTGAGGTTGCCGATCAGGTGCGGCAGGTCGGCGGACTCCTCGATCTTCTGACCATTGACCGAGAGGATGACGTCACCCACCTTGATGCCGCTCTTGGCGGCGGGACCGTCGTCCAGGGTCTGGGCGACCAGGGCACCCGCCGGACGATCCAGGCCGAAGGATTCGGCAAGGTCCTTGTCCACTTCCTGGATGACCACGCCGAGCCAGCCGCGACTGACCTTGCCTTCGGTCTTGAGCTGATTGGCCACGTTCATGGCGACGTCGATCGGGATGGCGAAGGACAGCCCCATGAAGCCCCCGGAGCGGGTGAAGATCTGCGAGTTGATCCCGACCACTTCCCCCTTGAGGTTGAACAGGGGGCCGCCGGAGTTGCCCGGGTTGATGGCTACGTCGGTCTGGATGAAGGGGACGTAGCTTTCATTGGGCAGGCTGCGACCCTTGGCGCTGACAATGCCGGCGGTGACCGAATGATCGAAGCCGAAGGGTGAGCCGATGGCCAGCACCCATTCACCCACCTTGAGCTGGTCGGAGTTGCCCAGCTTGAGGGTAGGCAGGTCCTTGGCGTCGATCTTCAGCAGGGCCACGTCGGTGCGGGGATCCGCGCCGATCAGTTTGGCGGTATGGTCGCTGCGGTCGGACAGGCGCACCAGGATCTCGTCGGCATCGGCGACCACATGATTGTTGGTCAGGATGTAGCCATCGGGCGAGATGATGAAGCCGGAACCCAGCGACTGGGCCTGCTCCTGCTTGCCCCGGGGACTGCGCGGCATCTGCGGAATGCTGCGCTCGAAGAATTCACGGATACCCGGTGGCAGGCCTTCTAGGTCGGGCATGGTCATGGCGCCGGCGCCGCGACCTTCGGGAATTTTCTGCCGGGTGCTGATGTTGACGACCGCGGGAGATGCCGCCTCGACCAGACCGGTGAAATCCGGCAGATCGGCCCGGGCCATGGCCGTCATTCCCATCAGCCAGAGCCCCATCAGGGCAGCCGTGTAATGCTTTAGATTGCGCATGCGCATGCAGCTCCACTCTATCCAATGACTTAAACACATCGCTGGCGACCTGCCTTTCCGGGATCGGAGGCACTGTCAGTGACGACTGGCAGCAGAAATACCACGCCCTTGCTGAACGATAGCTTTCGAAGCTTTTTTGCGACCTGGTCGAAAATCTCCAGGGCAAAAAAAACGGCGCCTGGAGTTGGGCTCCGGGCGCCGTTTCGAGGTGAAGCCAGCGGATCAGCGCTGGGCAGGAGCGTCCTGCTTTTCACCTGCTGCAGGCTGATCAGCCTTGCCCTGGGCGTTGGCCTTGGTGCTTTCTTCGCTGAAGCTGGCCAATACAGCCGGGCTACGTGCAGGTTGTGGCACGGTCAACTGGCTCGGCGCCTGCTGGGCCAGACTCTGGGTGGAGACGTCGGACTGGTTGTACATCCGCACGCCCGCCAGTACGGCGAAGGTCACGGACGCGGCGACCGCGACACGACCCAGGCTCGACCAACGACCCTTGCTCGCCTGAGCAGCAACAGGTGCTGCTACTGGCGCTGTGGCGATCTCATCACGCTCCAGCGTGGTGGTGACGCCTTTGGCGATATCCAGATTCGGCAGCATGGGCTCACCGCGAATCACGGCGCTGACCATGGCGTAGCGCGACCAAGTGGCGCGCAATTCCGGGTCCTTGCTGACCTCGGCGATGACGCGCCGGGTTTCGAATTCGTCCGCTTCGTTATCCATAACAGCGGACAGGGATTCCAGCAGGGCTTCACGACTCATACGTATTACCTCTCTAAAAGCTGTCGCCGCTGTCTATGCATCACGCAGCAGAGGCTGCAATGCTTTGTCTATCGCTTCCCGAGCCCGGAAAATCCGGGACCGGACCGTTCCCACCGGACATTGCATCACATTGGCAATGTCCTCGTAGCTGAGGCCTTCGAACTCGCGAAGAGTCAGCGCGGTGCGCAGATCTTCCGGGAGTTGCTGGATGGTCCGATGCACGGTGGCCTCGATCTCATCCCGCAAAAGGGACCGCTCCGGGGACTCGATATCCTTTAGAGCATGGTCGCCTTCATAAAATTCCGCATCTTCGGCACTGACGTCGCTATCCGGTGGACGACGACCCCGGGCAACCAGATGGTTCTTTGCCGTGTTGATGGCGATGCGATAGAGCCAGGTGTAGAAAGCACTATCGCCACGGAAGTTCCCGAGGGCGCGATAGGCTTTGATAAAAGCCTCCTGAGCGACGTCCTGGGCTTCCTGGGTATCGTGGACGAAACGCACGATCAGACCGAGAATCTTGTGCTGATACTTGAGCACCAGCAGGTCAAAGGCACGCTTGTCGCCGCGCTGTACGCGCTCGACCAGTTGTTGATCCTGCTCCTGAGTGGGCAGGACTTGCTTGCTATCCTTGGCTTGCAGCTCGGTATCGTCCTTGCCTTCACTATCGACGCGCGCTGCTAGACTGGGCTGTTGCACGAAGTTTCTCCCCTCCACAGCAGTTGATGAGCGAGCACTGAAATGGCTGCTAATCGCTCCTGGGTATCACTGATTTAGCTTTGGCAGATGGCCCATTCTCGTCCAGGCACTCCGGCCGCACGGATGAGCGATTATCTGTACATAGACCCCGTTTGACGCCCGCGAGTTCCCTGCCCCCTTGCCATCGATGGCTATGCCATCAGTCGCCGTGTTCCTATACTCGCCGTCTCGGTGAGAAGGAAACGTCATGGCGCGTCATCTGGAATTCGATGTCCTGGTAATCGGCAGTGGCGCCGCGGGCCTGACGCTTGCGCTCAATCTGCCCGCGACGCTGTCGATCGCGGTGCTGAGCAAGGGCGAGTTGGCACATGGCTCGACCTACTGGGCGCAGGGGGGTGTCGCCGCCGTGCTGGACGAGGGCGATACCGTCGAGGCGCACGTGCAGGATACCCTAGTCGCGGGCGCCGGGCTGTGTGACGAAGCCGCCGTGCGCTTCACCGTCGAGCACAGCCGCGAGGCCATGCAGTGGCTGATCGACCAGGGCGTACCCTTCACCCGCGAGCAGGACGGCGCAAAGGGTGGCCTGGGCTTTCACCTGACCCGGGAAGGCGGCCACAGCCACAGACGCATCATTCACGCCGCCGATGCCACCGGCATGGCGATCTTCGACACCCTGCTGCGGACCGCGGAAGGCCGTCCCAATATCCAGCTTCTCAGCCAGCGCGTGGCGGTGGATCTGATCACCATGGAAAAACTCGGCCGGCCGGGTACGCGCTGCCTGGGCGCCTATGTGCTCGACCGCACCAGCGACCAGGTGGATACCCTGCACGCGCGTTTCACGGTGCTGGCCACCGGTGGCGTCAGCAAGGCCTACCTCTATAGCACCAACCAGGACAGCGCCAGCGGTGACGGCATCGCCATGGCCTGGCGCGCCGGCTGCTCGGTAGCCAATCTGGAATTCAACCAATTCCATCCTACCTGCCTCTATCACCCCCATGCGCGGAGCTTCCTGATCACCGAAGCCCTGCGTGGCGAGGGTGCCGTATTGCGCCTGCCCGATGGCGAGCGTTTCATGCCGCGCTTCGACCCCCGCGCCGACCTGGCACCGCGCGACGTGGTGGCGCGAGCCATCGACCACGAGATGAAGCGCCTGGGCATCGACTGCGTCTTTCTCGACATCAGCCACAAGCCGGCGGACTTCGTGCAGGAGCACTTCCCGACGGTCTATCGCCGCTGCCTGGAACTGGGCATCGACATCACCCGCGATCCGATCCCCGTGGTGCCGGCCGCGCACTACACCTGTGGCGGGGTGCGCGTCGATGAGCACGGACGCTCGGATCTCGCCGGCCTCTACGCCATCGGCGAAACCAGCTGTACCGGTCTGCATGGCGCCAATCGCATGGCCAGCAATTCACTGCTGGAGTGCTTCGTCTATGCGCGCTCGGCGGCACTGGACATTCAGGCGCAAGAGGCCGAGATCGCCATGCCGCGCGACCTGCCCGACTGGGATGCCAGCCAGGTGACGGACTCGGACGAGGACGTGGTGATCGCGCACAACTGGGACGAATTGCGGCGCTTCATGTGGGACTATGTCGGCATCGTGCGCACCACCAAGCGACTGGTGCGCGCCCGCCATCGGATTCGGCTGCTGATGGACGAGATCGACGAGTTCTACAGCAACTATAGAGTGAGTCGCGATCTGATCGAGTTGCGCAACCTGGCGCAGGTCGCGGAGTTGATCATCGAGAGCGCCCTCGCCCGTCAGGAGAGTCGCGGCCTGCACTTCACCCTGGACTATCCGCAGCTCGCCAGCACGGCCCGGGACACTATTCTGGTGCCGCGAACCGACGCGGCGCGAAGCGAAGCCTGACTCTCAGGCGGCGATGGGCGTCCGCGGTGAGGCTGTCGCGGGCGATGCAGAGACTGCGGGTGCGTCTTTCGTCCGGCACCCGATAACGCAGCACCACCAACCGCGCCAGGGCCAGGCTGTCCGGGCGCACCTGGATGGCCTGCCAACCGGTCGCTGGCGACCAGAGCTGCCAACCCTCGGCGCCATGCCGCAGCCGCCGTGGCACGCCCGGGTAGCGCTGCTGGAGCTGGCGCTGGCGCACGCGCTGCCAGGACCAGAGCACCAGCAGCGTCAGCAGGGGCTTGAGCGTCCAGGGAATGGCCGCCAGCCAGGGGCAGATCCCCGCGCCGAAGGCGGCCAAGGCGTGCAGCCGCAGGAGGCCGGCAGAGGCGCTCCAGCGGCATTCGAGGGGCTCAAGCCGGCTGGACACGGTCCAGGATCATGCGCACGATGAGCTGCAGATCGGCGTCTTCCGGTTCGCCACGCTGCATGAACCAGTGGAACATGTCCTGATCCTCGCACTCGAGCAGCTTGCGATAGCGCGCCTGGTCTTCCGCGCCCAGGGAGGAATAGACCTCCTTGACGAAGGGCACCAGCAATACATCCAGTTCCAGCATGCCGCGACGGCTGTGCCAGTACAATCTGTTGAGTTCGGTAGCTTCGGTACTCATGGGGACTCCTGCGACAATCGGCGCAGTATAAGCCCGAAGCGCCCCGCCGCGCAGTGCGCCTGACATTCACCCCGGGCACGCCTATGATGAGCGGCTTCACTCGACACGGAGCTGCTGCCGCAATGGCCGACTCGCCGTATTTCTGCCGCTTGACCCACGAAGGCGTCCTGGCCCTCCGCGGGGTCGATGCGACCAAGTTTCTCCAGGGGCAGGTGACCTGCAACCTCAACTATCTCGCTGACGACCAGGCCGGCCTGGGGGGTCGCTGCACGCCCAAGGGGCGCCTGGTGTCCAGCTTCCGCATCGTCAAGCAGGCCGACGGCTATCTGCTGGCGATGGCCGCGGAGCTGGTCGAGCCCTTGCTGACCGATCTGAAGAAGTATGCGGTCTTCTCCAAGTCGACGCTGACCGATGAAAGCAGCCACTGGCAACGCCTGGGGCTCTCTGCCGCCGGCTTCGCCAGCGCCTATCCCGACGTCGTGCTGGGTGACCAGGCCAATGCCGTGGCACCGCTCGATGGCGGCTTCGCCCTGCGGCTGGAGGATGGCCGGGTCGAGACCTGGCGCGCCGTGGACGCAGCGGCGCCAGCCTTGCCGGAGGTCGCGCTCGATGAGTGGCTGCTGGCCCAGGTGCGGGCCGGCGTGGGCCAGGTGTTCGGCGCGACCCGCGAGCTGTTCGTCCCGCAGATGATCAATCTGCAGGCGCTGGATGGCGTGAGCTTTCGCAAGGGCTGCTACACCGGCCAGGAGATCGTCGCGCGTATGCAGTACCTGGGCAAGCTCAAGCGGCGCCTCTATCGGCTCGCCGGCAGCGACCAGCCCCCCGCCGTGGGTACCGAGCTGTTCTCGCCGGTGCATGGCAGCAGCGTGGGCGAGGTGGTGCTCGCCGCGTCTAGCGCCGAGGGCTGCGAATTCCTGGCGGTGCTGCAGGGCGATGCCGCCGAGGATGGACGCGTCTCGGTGGGCAGCTCGGGCGGGCCAAACTGCCGTTTACTCGATTTGCCCTACTCACTCGATAGCGATCGTGAAATAAAGCGCTGAAGGTTGGGATCGCCTTTTCCGCTCCTCACACAGGTACGTCATGACTCCTCTTGCCGAAAAAGTTGTCCAGGATCTTCTGCACGCGATAGACACGGATCGCGTGGTGCTGCCCACCCTTCCCGAGGTGGCGCTGAAGGTCAGAGAAGCGGCCGAAGACCCCAACGTGGGTGTCGCCGAGCTGAGCCGGGTGATCGCCATGGACGCCGCCCTGACCGCGCGCCTGATCAAGGTGGTCAACAGCCCGCTGCTGCGCACCAGCAAGGAGATCACCGACCTGCAGATGGCGGTCGGGCGCCTGGGCATCAACTACACGGCGAACCTGGCCACGGGCCTGGCCATGCAGCAGATGTTCCAGGCCACCAGCGACGCCGTGGATCGCAAGATGCGCGAGGTCTGGAGCCAGGGCACCGAGATCGCCGCCATCAGCCATGCGCTGTGCAAGAAGTACACGCGCCTGATGGCCGACCGCGCCCTGCTCGCCGGCCTGGTGCACCAGATCGGCGTGCTGCCGATCCTTACCTATGCCGAAGAACAGGAAGAGCTGCTGGCCAACGCCATCACCCTCGACCAGGTGACGGCGCGCATCCATCCGCAGATCGGCGAACGCATTCTCAAGGTCTGGGACTTCCCGGCCGACATCGCCTGCGTGCCCCGGGAGTATCTGGTGCTGGAACGCCAGCCCGCGGCGGCCGACTATGCCGATATCGTGCAGATCGCTACCCAGCTGCACGCGCAGCGCCAGGGTCAGCAGGAGATCGCGGTGCAGACACTGCCGGCCGGCATCCGCCTGGGGCTGAACAACCAGCCCGACCCCGCCCAGGATCAGTCCTTCTGGGACGCGGTGGAACAGTCGCGCACCCTGCTCGGCTGAGCATCGGGCTTGGCTGAAACGTCGCCTAGCGAAGGTCCGGCACTTTTAGACAAGGCCTAGGCTTCCTCGGCGGGAAATTCGACCCGCACCCGTAGCCCGCCAAGCGCGCCGTCCAGCAACTGGATACGCGCGCGGTGGGCGGCGCAGATCTCCCCGACGATGGCCAATCCCAGACCGGCGCCCCCGGACTGCGGATCCAGGCGCTGAAAGCGCTCGAAGACCTTGACCCGCGCATTGGCCGGAATGCCGGGACCGTCATCCTCGACTTCCAGCACCGCCGGCGCCAGCACCCGCACCACGATGTTGCCACCTGGCTGGCTGTGGGCCAGGGCGTTTTCCACCAGGTTGCAGAGCAGCTCGTTGAGCAGCGTCGGCTCACCGATCACCGGCGCCTTGGCGAAGGGCTCGAAGGCCAGGGCGACGCCCTTGGCATGGGTCAGCGGCGCCAGCGCCATGGCCAGCTCCCTGGCCAGTTCGCTGAGTTCCAGCCGTTCGGCGCCACCCTCGGCGATGGCCTGGGCGCCGCTCTCGATGCGTGCCAGCGACAGCAGCTGGTTGGCCAGGCGCGCCAGGCGATCGGTGCTCGCGCGGGTCTCTTCCAGGGTGGCGTACCAGGCCTGGGGCTCGCGTTCACGCAGGCCCAGTTCGACTCGCGCCTTGATCGCCGCCAGCGGGGTGCGCAATTCGTGGGCGGCGTTGGCGATGAAGTCGGCCTGGCGCTCGAACAGGCGGCGCAGGCGCAGGGTGAAGCCCTCCAGGGCATGCACCAAGGGCAGCAGTTCCTGGGGCGCCCGCACCTCGGGCAGCGGGCGCAGGTCGTCCACCCCGCGCTCTTCCACGGCCTGGCGCAGGCGCTCCAGGGGCCGCAGGGCGGCGCCGACCGCCATCCACACCAGCAGGATGGCGCCCAGACCCAGCAGGCCGAGACGGATCAGGGTATCGGTGAGCAGGCTGCGGGCCACCTCTTCACGTGCCTCGGACGTCTCGGCGACACGGATCTCGGCCATGCCGGTGAGATCCGGCTCGCTGACCGGCTGGGCCAGACTGACCACCCGCACGTCCTTGCCGCGATAGGTACTGTTGTAGAAGCGCGCCAGCGCAGGGTATTCGCGGGTCAGGGCGGTGCCTGGCGGTGGCGGTGGGATTTCTTCATAGCCGGAAA
Source organism: Pseudomonas sp. SORGH_AS_0199 (assembly GCF_031453735.1). Lineage (NCBI taxonomy): Bacteria > Pseudomonadati > Pseudomonadota > Gammaproteobacteria > Pseudomonadales > Pseudomonadaceae > Pseudomonas > Pseudomonas sp. SORGH_AS_0199. The sequence goes on along the minus strand of NZ_JAVJAE010000001.1, from coordinate 1,578,614 downwards.
TCAGCCGGCCACGGGTATCCAGCACCTGGTAGAAGATGCGCCCCACGTTGTCGTAGGCGAAATTGTCCAGGGCGATGTAGGGCACATCGGCGCGCAGGGTGCCGTTGGACGCCGACAGGCCTGCGGCGATGGTCCGGGCCGAAGCCAGCAGCGTCCGGTCATAGGCCACGTCGGCCAGGCGCCGGCCATTGAGATAGGCCGCCAGACTGCTGATTGCCAGGATCACCGCAAGCAGGATGACCATTCGCAGCAGCAGGCGGCCACGCAGGCTGCCCGCCGCCTTCGCCACTTCAGCCATGCTGTTCTTCCAGCAGATAGCCCAGGCCGCGGAAGGTGACGATGCGTACCGCGCCGGCTTCCAGCTTCTTGCGCAGGCGGTGGACATAGATCTCGATGGCCTCGGGACTGGCCTCTTCGTCCAGGCCGAAGACCTGGGCGGCGAGTTGTTCCTTGCTCATGACCCGTCCGGGACGGGCGATCAGCGCAGCCAGCACGGCGTGCTCGCGGGAGGTGAGCGACAGCGCCTCATCGCCCAGGGTGAAGCGCGAGGTATTGAGGTCGTAGATCAGCGGACCGCAGCGCTGCTGGCGATCGCCGCCCAGCACGCTGCGGCGCAGCAGGGCCTTGACCCGGGCTTCCAACTCGGTGAGCTCGAAGGGCTTGGCCAGATAGTCGTCGGCGCCGAGATTAAGCCCCTGGACCCGATCCTTGACCTCGCCGCGGGCGGTGAGCATCAGCACCGGCAGGCGATCGCCGCGCTCGCGCAGGCGCGCCAGCACCTCGAAGCCATCCATGCGCGGCAGGCCGACGTCGAGAATGGCCAGGGCATAGCTTTCGCTTTGCAGGGCCAGGTCGGCGGCCACGCCATCGTTGAGCAGATCGACGTTGAGACCGGCATTCTTGAGCGCCTGGGCGACGCTTTCGGCCAGAGGCGGATGATCTTCGACCAGTAGGATGCGCACGCTGACAGCTCCTGCCTAAAAGGCCCGAGTTTACCGGATAGTGGCCCCTTGACCCGTTGCCCGCCCCGCACATTCGTTGCCTTTCACGACTGAAAGGCTGTTGAAAGCTTGGCGGTCTAGAGTGAAAGGTAGCGGTCCCAGAACCGCATGATGCTTGCCCAAGCGCCACCCCTGGTTGGCCAACAACAATAACAAGCGGAACGACATCCATGCTCGCCCTCGCGCAGCTCCACGTGCTCCCGTGCTACCTCTCCGAACGATCGCCGCCCTGGCGAGCCTGAGCCGTGTCCGCCTGTCAGCTTCTGAAATAACAACAAAAGGAAGACGTCGATGAGCACCACCTTGCGCACCCTCACCCTGACCCTGGCCGCCTCCATGCTGCTGTCCGCCCAGGCCATGGCCGAACCCAAGCGTCCCGAATGCATCGCCCCAGCCTCGCCGGGTGGTGGCTTCGACCTGACCTGCAAGCTGGCCCAGAGCGGCCTGGTGGAAGCCAAGCTGCTGGACAGGCCCATGCGCGTGACCTACATGCCCGGCGGCGTCGGCGCGGTGGCCTACAACACCGTGGTGGCTCAGCGTCCGGCGGATGGCGACACCATCGTCGCCTTCTCCAGCGGTTCGCTGCTGAACCTGGCCCAGGGCAAGTTCGGTCGCTTCGACGAGAAGGCCGTGCGCTGGCTGGCGGCGGTGGGTGCCAGCTACGGTGCCATCGCGGTCAAGGCCGATTCGCCCTACAAGACCCTGGGTGATCTGGTCGAGGCGCTGAAGAAGGATCCGAGCAAGGTGGTTATAGGTTCCGGCGGCACCGTCGGCAGCCAGGACTGGATGCAGACGGCGCTGATCGCCAAGGCCGCCGGCATCAATCCCAAGGACCTGCGCTACGTGGCCTTGGAAGGTGGCGGCGAGATCGCCACCGCGCTGCTGGGCGGCCACATCCAGGTCGGCAGCACCGACATCTCCGACTCCATGCCCCATGTCGAGGCCGGCAACATGCGCCTCCTGGCGGTCTTCGCCGAGCAGCGTTTCGACGAACCGGCGATGAAGGACATCCCCACCGCACGTGAGCAGGGCTACGACATCGTCTGGCCGGTGGTCCGCGGCTTCTATGTCGGCCCGAAGGTCACCGACGAGCAGTACAACTGGTGGAAAGCCAGCTTCGACAAGCTGCTGGCGTCCGACGACTTCGCCAAGCTGCGTGATCAGCGCGAGCTCTTCCCCTTCGCCATGACCGGTTCCGAACTGGACGCCTATGTGCAGAAGGAAGTCGCGCGCTATCGCGGCATGGCCAAGGAATTCGGCCTGATCCAGTAACAGAGCCCCCGCCCCTGGCGCCCCTCCGGGCGCCTTCGAGGATGTCGACATGATCTTCCAACGCGCCTTCATGGCGGTCTGGCTGGTGGCCGGACTCGTCATGCTGTTCATCGCCCGGGATTACCAGGCGCCCTTCTCCTACGAACCGGTCGGTCCGCGGGCCTATCCGATGCTGATGTTCGGGCTGATGAGCCTGGGCCTCGCCTATCTGATCATCCGCCCCACGCCGATCGGCGATGGCGAAGACCAGAAGCCGCTGGACGCCTCGTCGCTGCGCAAGGTGGTGGCCTGCTGCGTCATCCTGCTGGGCTACGCCCTGACCTTCCAGCCGCTGGGCTTCCCCTTGAGCGCCTTCCTTACCGCCACCCTGTGCGGCCTGCTCTATGGCGGTCGCCTGATGCCCTGTGCCCTGGTCAGCCTGCTGCTCTCGATAAGTCTCTATGTGCTGTTCGACCGGGTGATGGAAGTCCCCCTACCCCTTGGCGTGCTGGAATTCCTGGAAGGCTGACATGGAAACCTTGAATTTTCTGATGCAGGGCTTTGGCGTCGCCATGACGCCGACCAACCTGATCGTGGCGCTGATCGGCACCCTGATCGGCACCGTGGTGGGTCTGCTGCCGGGTCTCGGGCCGATCAACGGCATCGCCCTGCTGATCCCGGTGGCCTTCGCCCTGGGCCTGCCGCCGGAGACGTCGCTGATCCTGCTGGCGGCGGTCTATCTGGGCTGCGAATACGGCGGCCGGATCTCTTCGATCCTGCTGAACATCCCCGGCGAAGCCGCGACCATGATGACCTGTCTGGACGGCTATCCGCTGGCACGGCAAGGGATGGCGGGCGTGGCCCTGTCGCTGTCGGCCTGGAGCTCCTTCATCGGTGCCTTCATCGCCACCTGCGGCATGGTGCTGTTCTCGCCGCTGCTGGCCAAGTGGGCGATCGCCTTCGGTCCGGCGGAATACTTCGCGCTGATGGCCCTGGCCATCCTCAGCCTCTCCGGCATGGCCGCCGAGAAGCCGGTCAAGACCCTGGTCGCCGCGCTCTTCGGCCTGGCCATCGCCTCCGTGGGCATCGATGCCAACAGCGGCGTCTATCGCTTCACCTTCGACAACGTGCACCTGGCCGACGGCATCGACTTCGTGATCCTGGTGCTGGGGCTGTTCTCGGTGAGCGAACTGCTCCTGCTGCTGGAGCAGACCCATCATGGCCAGGTCGCGGTTAAGGCCACCGGGCGCATGCTGTTCAACGTGCGCGAAGCCCGCAGCGTATTCATGGTCAACATGCGCAGTTCGGTGAGCGGCTTCATCATCGGCGTCCTGCCAGGTGCTGGCGCGACCCTGGCCCAGCGCCCTGGCCTACACCACCGAGAAGCGTCTGGCGGGTGCCGATGGCAAGTTCGGCAAAGGTGACCTGCGTGGCCTGGCCGCGCCGGAAACCGCCATCGGCGCGGCGGTGTGCGGCAACATGATTCCCATGCTGACCCTGGGCATCCCCGGCTCGGGCACCACCGCGGTGATGATCGGAGCCCTGACCCTGTACAACATCACCCCCGGCCCGCTGCTGTTCCAGAACGAGCCGAATCTGGTGTGGGGCCTGATCGCTTCGCTGTTCATCGCCAACGTGATGCTGCTCATCCTCAACGTGCCCATGGTGAAGATGTTCACCAAGATCCTCGATGTGCCGAACTGGTCGCTGGCCCCGGCCATCGCCATCATCACCGGCATCGGCGTCTACGCGGTGCACGCCACCACCTTCGATCTGGTGCTGATGGTCTGCGTGGGCATCTTCGGCTACATCATGCGCAAGCTGGACTTCCCCCTCTCGCCGCTGCTGCTGGGCTTCATCCTCGGCGAGCTGATGGAGACCAGCCTGAGACGCGCGCTGTCGATCTCCAACGGCGACGTGGGCATTCTCTGGCAGAGCGGCATCAGCCAGGTCATCTGGATCGTCTGCATCCTGATGGTGGCCCTGCCCTTCTACCGGGCCTGGCGCAAGCGTCGCGCGCCCAAGCCCGCGACCGTCTGAAGTCGGTGACACCAGCGCCCGCGGCCGGAGTCCTTCCGCCCGCGGGCGTTTTCGTTCAGGGCGGCTAAAAAAACGTAGCGAGCGGCTGTCAGGCGGGTGCGCGCGGCGCGCAGGAACCGCACCGGGCTCGCGCACGAGTGTACGAGCGGTACATGAGGATTCCGAGCACTGCACGCGCCCGTCTGGCGGACGCGCAGTAGGGTTGTTAGCTGCTCTAGGAGGACTTGAAGCTCTTCTTCGGATAGATGTCGTAGCGGCTGGATTTGCCTTCCAGCACATAGCCCGGCTTCACCCCCTCGATGGCCGGCGCCTTGCGCGGGCGCTTGACCACCACCCGGTGACTGGCGAGGGCCAGGGCCGCGGCCAGCAGTGCCGGGGCGTCCAGGTCGTCGCCCACCAGCGGCCGGAACAGGCGCATCTCCTTCTTCACCAGGGCGCTCTTGTCGCGGTGCGGGAACATGGGATCCAGGTAGATCACCTCGGGCGCCTCGCCTTCCCCGCCTTGCAGGTAGGCGGTGGAGTCGGCCTGCACCAGGGTCATCAGGGCGGCGATGCCGGCCGCTTCATGATCCCGCGCGGCGCGGGCAAGGCCGTCTTCGAGCAGGGCGGCGATCAGCGGCTGGCGCTCGACCAGCGTCACCGTGCAGCCCAGGGTCGCCAGCACGAAGGCGTCGCGGCCCAGACCCGCGGTGGCGTCGAGCACGCGCGGGCGCACGCCGGGTCCGACTCCGATGGCCTTGGCGATCATCTGGCCGGCGCCACCGCCGAACTTGCGCCTGTGCGCCGCCGCGCCCTCGACGAAGTCCACCCGTACCGGACCCGGTGCCTCCGGGCCGCGCTGCACCAGTTGCAGGCCCTGAATACCGACCTGCAGGGCGAATTCCTCGGTCGTGGCGGTGCCCAGGGGCAGGTCAAGGCGCGCGGCCCAGGCAGCGGCGGCCTCGGTGAAGGCGGGTTCCAGGGCTTCGACGATAAGCGCGGGGCGGGCGGTGGACATGGGCGACTCGCTGGCGAAAGGACCGGCCATTCTACCGGCAGACGCGAAAGCCACCCATGTCGACATGGAAATGATCGCGGTGCGCCGCGTTGTAGTCCGGTCCCAGGGTGGTATTGAAGGACCGGCAAGCCCCATCGCGTACCAGCCGCAAGAAGCGTTGGGCCTGGGGATCGCCCTTCCAGTCCCGTGCCACGCTGATGCGGCGGCCATCGGCCAGGCGCAGTCCGGCGATGTCCAGGGCGTTGGCCGTGGCGTGCTGACTGCGCCGGCCGCTGGCGCGGCCATAGATGTTGCGGCAGGCAAAGCTGCCGTAGTGCTCCACCTCGGCCACCCGCTGGCCATAGACGGCTTCGGCCGCCGGCTGCAGGCCCTGCCGCTCGAACAGCGCGAAGCTGACGGCCAGGGGACAGCTGGCGAGGAAGCTGCCGCTGAGTCTCACCCCTTCGCCGCGCTGGATGCGCACCGTCCGCTCCAGCGGGCAGTCGGCCGAACCGGCATTGCCACGTAATTCGCGATAGTTGAGCGCCGAGGTGGCCAGGGACGCCGCGCAATAGTCGGCATCGGCCTGCAGGCGCCAGAGCTTGAGTCGGGTGACGGCAGTGGTGGGTGCCTGGATGTCTAGCGGCGCCCAGGGGTTGTAGGCAGGCGGAATGCGCAGCCAGCCCTGGTCGAAGGCGGTGTGCAGACCGCCATAGAGCAGGATGACGAGACCGAGCAGGTGTCTGGCTTTCATGCGGCGCGCCGAAGAGGATCGTCAAGCGAGAGACTTCATCTGACCGGAGCGGACCACGGGAATGCCGGCGAAAACGTCGCCAAACGTATCGCGGTGGACGGCGCGGACTAGAGCAGGCCGAGTTGTTCGGTATCAGCGGTGCTCAACTCGGGCAATGCGGGCAAGCCGGACAGGCGCTCGCGCAGCTGGGCGTGGAATCTCAGGGCCAGCTCGGGCGCCTGGCGGTTGTCCGGGGTATGCAGGAAGACATAGGGCACCTTGCCCGCCTCGATCCAGTCGGCTACCCGGGTGACCCACTTGGCCAGGTAATAGTCGTTGGCAGCGAGCTCCAGGCGGCCGATGAAGCGCACCTGGGGATGCTCGCTGAATGCCAGGGCACGCGCCGGTACCCGCGGCTTCTTGGCCTGGGCCAGGCGCACGGCCGGCTCGCTCGGATCGGCGCTGAACAGGGCAGCCGAATCCAGGCCGACGCGCTCCACGCCCAGGTCCATGAGCAGGCGGTTCAAGGCCCGCTCGGACTCGCCCTTGTCGAAAAAGGCCAGGTGCCGGACCTCCACGGCCAGGGCGCAACGCGGCGCCATGGCCGAGAGAAAGACCTGTAGTTCCTTGAGCCGATCGGGCCCGAAGCCGGCGGGCAGTTGCAGCCACAACGGACTGGCGCGCTCGCCAAGGGGCGCCAGCAAGTCGAGAAAGGTGCGTGCGCTGGCGAGTTGCACGCGCAGATCCTCGGCATGGCTGATGTCGCGGGGAAACTTGGCGCAGAAGCGAAAGTCGGCAGGCATCAGCTCGGCCCAGCGGCGGATGGTGTCCGCCGCGGGCCAGGCATAGAAGGTGGTATTGCCTTCCACGGCATTGAACACCTGGGCGTAGCGCGGCAGGAAATCTCCCGGGCGCAGGCCGTGGTAGAGGCTTTCACGCCAGGCGTTGTCGTTCCAGGAAGGGCAGCCGAGAAAGTACGGCAGCATCAGGCGTAGAGATCGAGGCCCACGACGCTGGAGGAGCCGTCCGCCTCGGCGCCGAGGGCGGCGGTGCTGCCGTAGCTGGCCAGCGCCTGTTGCGCACGCGCGGTGAGCTGACTGGCGAAGCGCCCTTCCCGCTCGCTGAGCACCAGGCCATTGCCACCGCCGTTGCCGGTATCGGTTGCCGCGGTCGCCTCGACGCGGCGGACGGGCGCGACGTCGGACCGGGAATTACCCGTGGCCTCGCGGGCGATGGCGTTCTGACGGGCGTCCTCGTCCTTCGCCACCTCGCGTACGGGCGTGACCGCGCGCGAGGAACGATTCAGGGGATAAGCAGAGGAGGAATAGCCGCTGTCAATGCGCATGGCAGGTCCCGAACGGATGGCACTACTCTAAGTAGGGTCGAAAGCTATGACAATCAACGGCCAGACGCCCGTCGCGACCGGCGGACGAGCGGCATATACAGCTTGGACGTCAGACTATTACGTCGGGTTTCCTGACGTCAGACCGACTGCTTGGGAGTGGCGACCCGATCACGCAGATAGACGGGTTGCGCCGCTTCGGATTCGGCCGACACGGCTTCGCCGCGCTGCCAGGCCGAGGCCGCCAGCACCGCCAGATCCTGCGCATGGGGCAACAGGCTGGCATCCCGCTCGATCAGGGGCACAGCCATGCGATCGCCGTAACCCCACCCGGTGCCGGCACCGAACCAGTCGCCGGTGGCGGCAGCCGGCAGGACGACGGCTTCGGGGGCCAGCACGGCTTCCGTTCCTGCCAGCACCATGGCGTCGTCGGCGAGGTGATAGCAGCCCCAGTAGACCTCGTCCATGCGCGCATCAATGGCCGCGGCCACCTGGGTCACGCCACGCTCGCGCCAGGCGCGCTGGGCGATGATCGCCAGATTCGACACCGGCAGCACCGGTCGCTCCAGACCGAAGGCCAGGCCCTGCACCACGCCGATGGCGATGCGCACGCCGGTGAAGGCGCCCGGACCGCGACCGAAGGCGATGGCGTCCACCTGCGCCAGACTCAGACCGGTCTCGGCCAACAGCTCCTGCACCATGGGCAGGACCCGCTGGGCATGCAGGCGTGGCGCGATCTCGTAGCGATGGATGATCTCGTCGCCCAGATGCAAGGCGACCGAACAGGCTTCGGTGGCGGTGTCGAGGGCGAGCAGGATGGACATGGGGGCGAATCCGCGACGAGGAAAAGGGCTGCGCATTCTAGAGGAAGACGGGACGCGAGGGGACCCGCCCATCGGTCATGACGCCAGGACGGCGCCTTGACCGGACCGCCTGCAGGCACAGGCGGCCGTTACCGGCGTTTAGTTCAGGGCCTGCAGCACCTTGGCGGTGATGGCATCCACCGAACCCACGCCCTCGATGCGGCTGCACTTCGGCGTGCCCTGGGCGGCGCCCAGCTTCTGGTAGAAATCCACCAGCGGCTTGGTCTGGGAATGATAGAGGTCCAGACGCTTGCGAATGGTGGCTTCGCGGTCGTCTTCGCGCTGTACCAGCGGCTCGCCGGTCAGGTCGTCGGTGTCGGCGACCTTCGGCGGATTGTGCTCGACGTGATAGACGCGGCCCGAACCCGGGTGCACGCGGCGACCGGACAGGCGCTGGACGATTTCCTCGTCGTCGACGGCGATTTCCAGCACGTGGTCGATCTTGACGCCCGCGGCTTCGAGGGCCTCGGCCTGGGGAATGGTGCGCGGGAAGCCGTCGAACAGGAATCCCTTGGCGCAATCGGCGTCGAGGATGCGTTCGCTGATCAGGGCGATGATGATCTCGTCGGAGACCAGGCCGCCGTTGTCCATGATGTCCTTGACCTGCAGGCCCAGGGGCGTGCCGGCCTTGACCGCGGCACGCAGCATGTCGCCGGTGGAAACCTGCGGAATGCCGAATTTCTCAGTGATGAACCGGGCCTGAGTACCTTTGCCGGCACCGGGCGCTCCCAGCAGGATTACGCGCATCTGTTGCTCCTTAGAATGGTCTCGGACTGGCAGCCCGCGCGGGGCGCTGTCGCGATGATTGTTGTCGACGACACGAGACGGCCAAAGGGACCAACCATACACAGCGCCCCCTGGCCGCACAAGTTACCAAGCGTCGCAGGTGCCGGGGCCGTCCAGACGACGGCGGACCCCGGCAAAAGCGACAGTCTGTTCAACCGGTATTGCGCAGTCCGGCGGCGATCCCGGCCACGCTCACCAGCAGGGCCTGATCGAGTGCGGCCGGCTGGCTTTCGCCCGCCGCTCGCGCGCGGGCCAGCAACTCGATCTGCAGCAGATGCAGCGGATCGAGATAGGTATTGCGCACGGCGATGAACACCAGAGTTTCCGGATGGTGCTCGAGCAATTCGGCCTGTCCGGTCAGGCGCAGGACCGCCACCCCGGCCTGGCGCAGCCGCTCGCGCAACTGGCTGCCGAGCACCTGCAGATCGGCTTCCACCAGGCGTTGGTCATAGAGCCGCGCCAGTTCGGCCTCGGCCTTGGCCAGCACCATTTCGAGCATGTCGATGCGCGTCTGGAAGAACGGCCAGCGCTCGCGCATCTCGCGCAAAAGCGGCGATTCGCCACGGCGCTCGGCTTCTTCCAGCGCCCTTTCCCAGCCGAGCCAGGCCGGCAGCATCAGCCGGGTCTGGGTCCAGGCAAAGATCCAGGGGATGGCCCTGAGGCTTTCCACGCCGCCTTCGCGGCGCTTGGCCGGGCGACTGCCCAGGGGCAAGCGGCCCAGCTCCTGCTCGGGCGTGGCCTGCCGGAAATAGCTGACGAAATGCGGATCCTCGCGCACCACCCCGCGATAGGCCTGCAGGCTGTCGCGGGCCAGGCGATCCATCTGCTCGCGCCAGGCCGGCTCGGGTGCCGGTGGCGGCAACAGGGTGGCCTCCAGCACGGCGCCCAGGTACAGCGCCAGATTCTGCTCGGCGATGGCTGGCTGACCGAACTTGAAGCGGATCATCTCGCCCTGTTCGGTGGTGCGGAAGCGCCCGGCCACCGAGCCCGGCGGTTGCGAGAGAATGGCCGCGTGAGCCGGGCCACCGCCACGCCCCACGGTGCCGCCACGGCCATGGAACAGCAGCAGTTCGACGCCACGACTGGCGCAGATGTCCACCAGGGCTTCCTGGGCACGGTACTGAGCCCAGGCGGCCGCCAGGGTGCCGGCGTCCTTGGCCGAGTCGGAATAGCCGATCATGACCTCCTGGGGACCGGCCAGACGCTCGCGATAGTCGGGCAGATCGAGCAGGCTGGCGATGGCCGTGCCGGCGTGATCCAGATCGTCGAGGGTCTCGAACAGCGGCACCACGCGCATCGGCTGCCGTACCCCGCACTCGCGCAGCAGCAGCTGCACGGCCAGCACGTCGGATGCGGCGCCGGCCATGGAGATGACATAGGAACCCAGGGCGTCAGGCGGCGAAGCGGCGATGACGCGGCAGGTGGCGAGCACCTCCCGGGTATCGGCCTCCAGCTCGGCGTCCAGCGGCAGCAGGGGGCGCCGGCTGCCGAGCTCGCCGCGGAGGAATTCCAGGCGCTGCGCCTCGCTCCAGGCGGCATAGTCGCCCAGGTCGAGGTAGCGGCAGATATCGGCCATGGCTGCGGCATGGCGCGCGGCGTCCTGGCGGATGTCCAGGCGGACCAGATAGAGACCGAAGGTGCGGGCCCGCCGCAGGGTATCGAGCAGGGAACCGTCGGCGATGACCCCCAGGCCGCAGCGCTGCAGGGAGTCGTAGCACAGCTGCAGCGGCGCGATCAGCTCGGCGTTGTCGCTGAGGACATGGCGGGCGCCGGCATGGGGATCGGTGATGGCATGGGCCGCCCAGCTGCGGGTGATCTGCAGCCGCTCGCGCAGCACCTTGAGCACCTTGCGATAGGGCTCCGGGTGATCGCCGGCCTGCTCGCGCAGGGCCGGACTCGCCGCCTGCATGGACAGCTCGGCGGCGAGCCGATCGACATCGCGCAGATAGAGATCGGCGGCCATCCAGCGCGCCAGCAGGAGCACCTCGCGGGTAATGGCGGCGGTGACATTGGGATTGCCGTCGCGGTCGCCCCCCATCCAGGACGAGAAGCGCACCGGCGCCGCCGTCAGCGGCAGCCGCTGGCCGGTGCGTTCCAGCAGGCCGGCATCCAGCTTGCGCAGCAGACTGGGTATCGCCTGCCAGAGCGAATTCTCGATCACCGCGAAGCCCCACTTGGCTTCGTCCACCGGCGTCGGGCGCTGGCGGCGGATCTCTTCGGTGTGCCAGGCCTCGGCGATCAGCCGGCGCAGCCGTGCCTCGATGGCGGCCACCTCGGCAGCGGTGAGGTCGCGATGATCGAGGGCCGCCAGTTGCGCACTGATCTCGTCGTATTTCTGGATCAGGGTGCGCCGGGAGACCTCGGTGGGGTGAGCGGTCAGCACCAGATCGATGTCCAGCGCCGCGACCCGCTCGGCCAGCGCCTGGCCGGAGTGCCCGGCCGCGCCCAGACGCTCCAGCAATTCCGGCAGCACCTGCTGCTCGAAGGGTGGCGGCTCGTCCTCGGTGCGCCGTCTGACCCGATGATATTCCTCGGCGATGTTGGCCAGGTTGAGAAAATGGCTGAAGGCCCGCGCCACTGGCAGCAGCTCGTCTTCGGCCAGGGTATCCAGGGTGTCGCCCAGTTGGCGGGCACCCTCCGCGGAGCCGCCACGGGCGGCCTTGGCGCCCTTGCGGATCCGCTCGATCTTGTCGAGAAAGGCCGCGCCATGCTGGTCGGCGATGGTCTGCCCCAGCAGATCGCCCAGCAACCGCACCTGCTCGCGCAGGCGAACGTCGATTTCCACCATCTCGTGCTCCTCGAAAGTACCGGTTCGGACCTCACGGCAACCGCTGCGGTCTAGCGCAGAGGACAGCACCCTGCTGTCACGGTTGCAAGCCCCGGCTGTTGCAGGGTGCCCAGCCTCGCTCAACCTGAATATCCGACCTTTGCCTAAGCCACGGGAGATGCTCATGAAGATTCGCGAACTCGCTCACCAATGGGAGCAGCAGGCCACCACCTCCGGCACCACCCGCAGCTACCGCCTCGACCTGGAAGTCGAGACCGCGGCCCGTCTCGAGGCGCTCTGCGAACTCTATCCCCAGCGCACGCCCGAAGCCCTGCTCGGCGAGTTGCTGGCGGCCGCCTTCGAAGAACTGGAAGCCAGTTTCCCCTACGTGCAGGGCGAGGAAGTGGTGGCCACCGATGAACTCGGCGACCCCCTCTATGCCGATGCCGGCACCACGCCGCGCTTCCTGGAACTGGCGCGCAAGCACCTGCATCGCCTGCAGTCCGAAACGGCCGGCTAGCCGCCGACCTGCAGCTTTACCTACGCCGCTACCGCTCTGCCAAGGGCCTCCGCGCATGGCGAAATTCGATAGCCAGTGAACATTTTTGCCGGATGAGCGGTCACAGAGTCAGACCGCAGCGCTGGACGAGGGCTGGTTACCAGTACCCGTCACGGCCCCTTGGGGACGGATCGGACTTGCTTCCACGTGCGGCTTTCAACTGACCAGGCGCCCGCCCTGCCCGTGCCGGCGGCGCGCTTTTCGGATCAACAACGGAGCTTGAATCCATGAAGAGTGCCACTGCCCAAAAGTCCCTTTCCAAAGCCTGCACCCTGAAACTTGCAGCCCTTGCCCTGGGCAGCTCGCTGTTGCTGGCCGGTTGCGCCGGCAATCCGCCGACCGCCCAGATGGCCGTGACCCAGTCCGCCGTCAACGAGGCGGTGAGCTCCGGTGGCAACCAGTTCGCGCCCATCGAGACCAAGTCGGCCCAGGACAAGTGGACCCAGGCCCAGACCGCTCTCTCCAACGAGAAGTACGACGAAGCCAAGCAACTGGCCGAGCAGGCCGAATGGGATGCCCGCCTGGCCACCCGCAAGACCCAGGCCGCCAAGGCCGATGCCGCGCTCAAGGATGCCCAGAACAGCATCCAGCAGATCCGTGAGGAAGGTCAGATCAACCTGCAGCTCCAGCAGAACCTGCAGAAGAAGGTCCAGCAGTAAGCGACCGCCCCTTTCCTCCCTTCACGAATTAAAAGGACGACCATCATGCGTAAACACATTCTGATCCCTGCCGTGTCGCTGCTCAGCCTGGCCCTGGCCGCGTGCTCCACGCCGCCCAACCCCAACCTGGAAAAGGCCAAGTCCGACTACTCCGCCCTGGAATCCCAGCCGCAGGCCGCCCAGCTGGCCGCCCTGGAGACCAAGGACGCCGGTACCTGGCTGCAGAAGACCGAGAAGGCCTACAAGGACGGTGAAAACGAGAAGACCGTCGACCAGCTGGCCTACCTGACCAACCAGCGCATCCAGACGGCCATGCAGACCATCAAGCTGCGCATGACCGAAGCCCAGATGCAGGGCGTCGATGCCGAGCGCACCCAGGCCCGCCTGGACGCCCGTACCGCCCAGCTCAAGCAGCTGCAGGACGCCCTGCAGGCCAAGCAGACCGAGCGCGGCACCGTGGTGACCTTCGGCAACGTGCTGTTCGACTTCAACAAGGCCGAACTCAAGCCCCAGGGCTATGCCAACGCGCAGAAGCTGGCCGATTACCTGAAGCAGAATCCCGAGCGCAAGGTGATCGTCGAGGGCTACACCGACAGCGTCGGCAGCGACTCCTACAACCAGCAGCTGTCCGAGCGTCGCGCCCAGGCCATCCAGACCGCCCTGGTCAGCGCTGGCGTCGAGCCGAGCCGCATCCAGGCCCGTGGCTATGGCAAGAACTTCCCGGTGGCCAGCAACAGCAACGCCTCCGACCGCGCCCTGAACCGTCGCGTGGAAGTGACCATCTCCAACGACGCCAACCCCGTCGCCCCGCGCATGTAACGACTGCGTGAAGCTAGAAGACCCCGCCCAGGCGGGGTCTTTTTTTGCCGGCGGATCGGCTAGCGGCGCTTGCCACCCAGCAGGGAGCCGAGCAGTCCCCGTACCAGCTGCCGCCCGAGCTGATTGGCCGCCTGGCGCGCCGCGCTTCTGAGCGCATTGCCCGCGAGCTCGCCCACCAGATCGCCGAGGGCACCACCCTGCCCGCTCTGGGTCTTTTCCGCTACCGGCGCCTGCGCCGGGACCCGCTCGGCCTGACGATCCCGCAGGATCTCGTAGGCCGATTCGCGATCCACCGCCCGGTCATAGCGACCCGCCTGGGGCGACTGACGGATCAGCGTCTGGCGCTCGGCTTCGCTCAGCGGGCCGACCCGGGATTGCGGCGGGGCGATGGCCACGCGCTGGACCAGCGCCGGCGTACCCTTGTCTTCCAGGCTGCCCACCAGGGCCTCGCCAATGCCCAGCTCGGTCAGCACCTCCAGGCTGTCGAAGGCCGGATTGGGGCGGAAGCCGTCGGCCACCGCGCGCAACGCCTTCTGCTCCCGGGCGGTAAAGGCGCGCAGGCCGTGCTGGATGCGCAAGCCGAGCTGGGCCAGGATGGTATCCGGCAGATCGGCGGGGGACTGGGTGACGAAATAGACGCCGACGCCCTTGGAACGGATCAGCCGCACCACCTGCTCCAGGCGCTCGCGCAGGGCCTTGGGGGTGTCGCCAAACAGCAGGTGGGCCTCGTCGAAGAACAGCGCCAGTACCGGCTTATCGGCATCGCCGCGCTCGGGCAACTGCTCGAACAGCTCGGCCAGCAGCCAGATCAGAAAGGTGGCGTAGACCTTGGGCGCCTCGTGCACCAGGCGGCTGGCGTCGAGCAGGTGGATGCGTCCACGGCCGTCGGGCTCGGGGCGCAGCACGTCTTCCAGTTGCAGAGCCGGCTCGCCGAAGAAGGCCTCGGCGCCCTGCTGCTCCAGGGTCGCCAGCCTGCGCAGCAGCGCCTGGGCCGAGGCGCCAGTGAACAGGGCACGGTCCTCGCCCAGGGCATCGGGCTGTTCGCGCAGGTGATTGAGGACCGCCTTGAGGTCCTTGAGGTCGAGCAGCAGCAGGCCTTCGCGATCGGCCACCTTGAAGGCGGCGTGCAAGGCGGCCTGCTGGCTGTCGGTCAGCTCCAGCAGATTGCCCAGCAGCAGCGGGCCCATCTCGCTCAGGGTGGTGCGCAGCGGATGACCGCTCCGGCCATCGACGTCCCAGAGGGTGACCGGATAGGCCTGGGACTGGTGCGGCAGGCCCTGGGCGGCGATGCGCTCGGCCAGCTTGCCCTGGGGCGCGCCGGCCGCGCCGAGGCCGCAGAGATCGCCCTTGATGTCGGCGGCGAAGACCGCGACGCCGGCATCGCTGAAGGCTTCGGCGAGGCGCTGCAGGGTCACGGTCTTGCCGGTGCCCGTGGCGCCGGCGATCAGGCCGTGGCGGTTGGCCAGCTTGAGTGGATGGCCGAGCGGTTGACCAGCGCTCTGGTCATTGGAAACGGCAGTACCCAGGATCAGCAGGGGCGTCGAGGACATGGCGCAGCTCCGTAGCAGTTCTGCGCCAGCTTAACCCGAGCGTCCGGGCTCAGGTACGGTTGCGAATGCGCTCGACGATGGCGGTGGTGGAGCTGTTCTCCACCAGACCGAGGATGCGCACCTCGCCGCCGTACCCCTGCACGATCTGGGCGCCGACCACCTCGTCCACGCTCTTGTAGTCGCCGCCCTTGACCAGCACGTCCGGGCGCACCTGTTCCAGCAGGCGCTCCGGGGTGTTCTCGCTGAAGGGGATGACCCAGTCCACCGCGCCGAGGCCGGCCAGCACCGCCATGCGCCGGTCGACGCTGTTGATCGGTCGACCGGGGCCTTTCAGCCGGGTCACCGAGGCATCGTCGTTGACCGCCACGATCAGCCGATCGCCCTGGGCGCGTGCCTGTTCCAGATAGGTCACGTGACCGGCGTGGAGGATGTCGAAGCAGCCGTTGGTGAAGACGATCTTCTCGCCATGGGCGCGAGCGTCCTCGATGGCCAGTTGCAGTTGTTCGAGGGACAGGACGCCACGCTCGGAGCCTTCCGAACGCTGCACCGCGCGACGCAGCTCGGGGGCGCTGATGGCGGCGGTGCCCAGCTTGCCGACCACGATACCGGCAGCCAGATTGGCCAGCCCCACGGCCTGCGGCAGGTCTTCACCGGCGGCCAGGGCGGCGGCCAGGGTGGAGATCACGGTGTCGCCGGCGCCGGTGACGTCGAACACCTCGCGGGCCCGGGCCGGCAGGTGCAGGGCCGGCTGGGCGGGACGCAGCAGGGTCATGCCGTGCTCGCCACGGGTCACCAGCAGGGCGCCCAGCTCCAGGCGCGCCATCAGCTCGTTGCCCTTGGCGACCAGCTCGGCATCGTCGGCGCAGACACCGACGATGGCTTCGAATTCGGACAGATTCGGCGTGATCAGGCTGGCGCCACGATAGATGGAGAAATCCTTGCCCTTCGGATCGGCCAGCACCGGGATGTTGCGGGCCTTGGCCAGCTGGATCAGCGCCTGGTGGTTCTTCAGCGCGCCCTTGCCGTAGTCGGACAGCACCAGCACCTTGACCCCGGCCAGCATGGCGGCGGTGTCCGAGGCCAGCGCCTGGGGATCGGTGTCGAAGGGCTCTTCGAAGTCGACCCGGATCAGTTGCTGATGGCGACTCATGATGCGCAACTTGACGATGGTCGGCTGCTGGGCGATGCGCTGGAAGCGCACCTGCACATGGGCCGCTCTCAGGCTGTCGGTGAGGGCATCGGCGGCTTCGTCCTGGCCGGTGACGCCGACCAGATAGGCCGGCGCGCCCAGGGCGGCGATGTTGAGGGCGACGTTGGCCGCGCCACCGGGACGATCCTCGTGCTGGTCAACGCGCACCACGGGTACCGGTGCCTCGGGCGAGATCCGCGAGGTGGTGCCGTGCCAGTAGCGGTCGAGCATCACGTCGCCGACCACCAGGACCGGCGCGAGATCGAAGCGAGGCATGGTCAGCTTCATAGGGACAGGCTCCAAAGCGCGAAAATGGCGGCGATCATAGCATAGGGGCCCAGGCGTCCCGGAAGCGCCTGCCAGCGGGAGATGCCGGGTTCAGAGCTCGTCGCGGCGGTCTATCCAGAACAGCTCGTGACGGCGTACGGCCTTGCGAAAGAACTCGTCTTCGCCGGTGCGCGGCCAGCGGCGTCCGGCCAGCAGCCACTGGATGGCCCGACGCAGGCGTTTCTTCGCCGGCAGCGGCACCAGCAGGTCGTGCTGCATACCCAGGGCCATGGCCTTGTCCAGCCGTCGCTCGGGGGTCAGCAGCGGACTCCAGGGCACCAGGGGCGCGGGCGTCTCGATGGCCGGCGGCAGGGCGATGCCGCCTTCGGCCGGGCCCATGGGCCAGCGGTCGTTGTCGTGCAGGTGGTTGGCGTAGAGCAGTTCGAGTTCGGGCTGCCACTGGCTCAACGTCAGGGCTTCGCGCAGGGCCTGGGTACTGGCCACGTGATCGGCATGGGGATCGATCTGCGGATGCGGCAGCACCACCACCTCGGGACGGAAGTGCTCCAGCAGGGCCACCAGATCGGCCACCAGATTGCGCCAAGTGGGGGCGCCGTCGACATCGCCGGGCAGTTGCAGGGGATTGTGGCGCCGGGCGCTATGCACATCGCTGTCGCCGGACTCGCGGGAGCCGAAGGTGTCTTCCGGCGCCTGGCGCATGGCCGGCAATTGCAGGCAGTAGTAACCCAACTGCACGCAGCGCTCCGGCGGTACCCCACCCCACAGCGGCGTGACTAGGCTGTCCCAGGTGCGCAGCCGCCCCTTGAGCCGGGCCGCGGCCTGGCGATCGAGGCCCAGGCGCTGATAGTGCCCGGCCTCGATCTCGCCCTGGGTCAGGGTGACGATGCTGGCTTCCCGCGCCTGGCTGTAGAGGCCGAACGCCGCCAGTTCGGCGTCGTCGGCGTGGGGCGCGATGACCATGACGCTCTTGCTGCGGAAATCCGGCTGGGCGAAGACGTGCAGACGCAACTCGCCCTGCAACCGGCAGAAGCGCGTCCAGAGGTGCAACTCGCCACGCCGCAGGGCTTCGGCGTAGCCACTGAGATTGACATAGCGCCGCCCGGCCACGCCGCGCTCGAAGTCCTGGCGATCGCCTTCGTCACCAGCGCGCAGGTGCACCCGGGGATCCAGCAGGCGACCAAGCCAGCCGGCCCGCAGCCGACCTTCCAGGAACAGCGTCAGCTCGCCCGGCGGCAATTCCACCGCGGCCAGTCGACCGTGCTCCAGATGCAGGCCCAGCACCAGGGTGTCGGCGGGGAACTGGTAGCTGTAGTTGTCGCGCGGCGAATAGAAGAGATGGTCGGCGAACCAGGCCTCGTGGCCGAGCCAGACCAGCAGCGCCAGCAGCGGCGCGCTCCACCAGGGCCCGAGCGCCAGGCAACCGAGCAGCACGACGGCGATGACCACCAGGACCAGCCGCTTGTGACGGCGGTGACGCTTGAGCAGGGTTTGTTTGCGGGCGGTCATCTCAGCTCTCGAAGACGGTGACGCGGTGGCACCAGCGGTCCTTGTAGTCGCGATCGGCGCGGCCGAAGGAATAGCGCAACGCCTTGCCGAGGGCGCGGGCATCCTGCCAGGCGGCCTGGGTGTTCAGATAGGTGAGGACGCTGCCGGGACTCAGGTCGCTGGCAGCCGGATCGACACCGCCGTTGACGTATTCGACGCTGATCCATTCGGGCGCCTCCACCCGATAGAGCACCTGGATCGCCACCGGACGTTCGCCGAGCATGAGCAGCGAGCCGGTCATGAATTCCCGCAGCAGGCCGAACACCTCGGCCAGCCGGGCCTTGCCCGGCACCTCGAAGCCCCAGCGCGCCTCGAACAGCTCGGCATAGATCCGTGCCTGCTCGGTGCTGTCCAGCTCGGCCATGGGGACCACGCGCCCACCGGCGTCTTCGAACAGGCGCTGCTCGCGACGCTGGTTGTAGCGGAATTTCTTCGACCAGGCTTCCGGCTCGCGGAGCATGGCCAGTTCTTCGCTCTGCCGGCGCAGACCGGCGAAACGCTCGTCGCACAGGGGCGACAGATAGCGGGCGCGCTGCCGCAGGGGCGCTGCGCTACCCGGAGCGGCTGGCAGGATGATCTCGGCGTTGCCCAGGTCGAACAGGGCACGCTGGCGGCGCTTCTTCAGCACCGTACGTGACAGCGCCAGCTCGCGCCCCCAGCAGGGCACCGCGGCCTGCAGGCCATCCGCGCCGGGCCAGCCCAGGTAGCGCACCGGAATCCCGGCCAGTCCGGCCAGCCGGTCGACCACCTCGGGGTGGCTGGCGACGCTGCCGCCATGGCACTGCCAGGCGGCGGCGTAGTCGGCGGCGGAAATGGTCGTCCAGCCGCGCTCACGCCAGAAACGGAATCTATTCAGCATTCGATCGTCGGCGCCGGCGGCACGACCTCCTCGAATTGCTTGGCGTGCAGGCGCGCATAGTAGCCGTTCAGCGCCAGCAGCTCACTGTGGCTGCCGCGCTCGACGATGCGGCCATGGTCCATCACCAGGATCAGGTCGGCCTTCTCGATGGTGGAGAGGCGGTGGGCGATCACCAGGGTGGTCCGGCCCTGCATGACGCGATCCAGCGCCGCCTGGATGTGGCGTTCGGATTCGGTGTCCAGCGCCGAGGTGGCTTCGTCGAGGATCAGCAGCGGCGCGTTTTTTAGCAGCGCCCGGGCGATGGCCAGGCGCTGGCGCTGGCCGCCGGAGAGCAGCACGCCGTTCTCGCCGACCTGGGTGTCGTACTGCTGCGGCAGGCGCTGGATGAATTCGTCGGCATAGGCCGCCTCGGCCGCCGCCCTGACCTGCTCCATCGGCGCCCCGGCCAGATCGCCATAGGCAATGTTGTTGGTGACGCTGTCGTTGAACAGGGTGACGTGCTGGGTCACCAGGGCGATGTGCCGGCGCAGGTTGGTCAGCCGATAGTCCTGGATCTCCAGGCCGTCGAGGAGGATCTCGCCCTGCTCGTGCTGGTAGAAACGGGGGATGAGGTTGGCCAGGGTCGACTTGCCGCTGCCGGAACGGCCCACCAGGGCCACCATCTGGCCGGGCTCGGCGACGAAGTCGATGCCTTCCAGCACCGGCTTGTCGGTGCCCGGGTAGCGGAAGGTCAGATTGCGCACCTCCAGCCGACCCTGGACGCGCTCGCGTTCTTCACGGCCTTCATCGCGTTCGGCGGGCTCGTCGAGCTGCTCGAAGATGCTTTCCGCACCGGCCACGCCGCGCTGGATGGTGGAGCTGACCTCGGAGAGCTGGCGGATCGGCTTGGGCAGCAGGCCGGCCATGGTGATGTAGGCCACCAGGTCACCGGCGGAGGCTTCGCCGCGCAGCCAGAGCACCAGGAACATCAGCACCGCCATGGCGGAATAGATGACCAGCTGCAGCATGGGCGTATAGACCGCGCCGGTCTTGGTCATGGTCAGCTGCTTGTCGGTGTTGGCCAGACTGGAATCGAGGAAGCGCCGTTGCTCGTAGGTCTCGCCGCCGAAGCTGCGCACCACCCGATAGCCCTGGATGGCCTCGGAGGTGATGTGGGTGACGTCGCCCATGGCCGACTGGATCTTGCTGCTCTGCTTGCGGAACTTACGACTGGCGCTGGTCACCATCAGGGCGATCAGCGGCAGGATGGCCACCATCACCAGGGTCAGCTTCCAGTTCATCCACAGCAGCGAGGCGAACAGGAAGACCACGGTCATGCCTTCGCGGATCACCACCTTGATCGCCTCGGTGGCGGCGCCGGTCACCATGGTGACGTTGAAGGTGATGCGCGAGATCAGGTGACCCGAGTTGTTGGCATCGAAGTAGCGATTGGGCAGGCGCAGCATGTGGTTGAACAGCGCCACCCGCAG
Organism: Pseudomonas sp. SORGH_AS_0199; assembly: GCF_031453735.1. Lineage (NCBI taxonomy): Bacteria > Pseudomonadati > Pseudomonadota > Gammaproteobacteria > Pseudomonadales > Pseudomonadaceae > Pseudomonas > Pseudomonas sp. SORGH_AS_0199. The sequence continues at coordinate 1,557,918 of NZ_JAVJAE010000001.1, read as the reverse complement.
GTCGTGCACCAGGCCGAGGGAGACCCGCGCCAGGAAGTAGTTGCCGAGAAAGGAACCGACCCCCTGCCAGGCGGCGATCAGGATGATCATCAGCGGCACCGCCTGCACCAGGTGCAGGCCACCGACGATGGGCCAGCCCGGGAACATGGAGGCGTTGGGGTTGTTCAGGCCATCGACGAAGTACTTGAGGATGCCCGCCAGCATCGGCTGGGTGGAGGCGAAGATCAGAAAGCCGACGATACTCAGGGCGAACATGCCGATGTAGGGCCGCACGTAGCCGAGCAGGCGGAAATAGATCTTCAGACTGGAGGTCTGCGCAGGGGAGTCTTGGCTCATGGTCTCGTCGTGACGCAAAAGCGCCATGTTAACACGCACCCGCCGCCGACCCAGCGGCGGGATTTTCCGCTAGGCTCTGCACGAAAAGTCGTCGAGCGAAGGTCAGGCGAGGCGAAAAAGGCCGAGGAAGCGGAGTCTATGAGCGGTAAATGAGCATTCCGCATGTCTTTTTCAACGAAGCATCACCGAGCGCAGACTCTTTTCGTACAGAGCCCAGACTTGCCCTCCCCCGCCCCGGAACACCTATCATGCCGCCGCTGATCGCCACCTTCGCCGAACTCAAGGATTACTGGCGCCTGGAGGTGCTGGACGCACCCGGCAAGCCCTTGCGACTCAAGCGTCTGCTCCGGCGCGTCACCGCGGGAGAGAGTCCGAGCTTCCTGTTCTGGTATCGCCTGGCGCAATTCCTCTACTGCCGCCCGCGCGGCCTGCTCAACTACCGCAAGCTGGCGGAGCGGATCAATCGCCGGCTGATCCGTCGGCACAATATCGAGATCCTGCTGGGCGCCCGTATCGGCCCCGGGCTGCGCCTGCCCCATCGCATGGGTATCTGCGTGTCGAATCTGGCGGTGATCGGCCGCAACGTGATGATCCGCCAGCACACCACCATCGGCATCAAGAGCGACGATCCGGCGCAACTGGTCGGCATCTTCATTGGCGACAATGTCAGCCTTGGCGCCCACGTCTGCATCGTCGGCGACCACCTGACCATCGGCGACAACGTGGTGGTTGGCGCCGGCGCCCTGGTGATGCGCGACATCCCCGCCGACAGCCTCTACTACAGTCGCCACGAGGCGGTGATCCGTCCGCTGCCGGGCGCTACGCCCGGGGATGGCGCCCGCTGAGGATGGTCCGCAGCATCTGCGGCAGCACGCTGTACAAATACGGCCGATTGCCCAACAGCTGCCGCCCCAGGTAGCGCAGCACCTTGCCGCGCGAGGCGCCCTTGTAGTGCAGGCGCAGCAGCAGGGCGACATAGAACTTCTCGATGTCGCGAAAGCGCCGCTGGGCCGGAGTTTCCGCTTCCAGTTCGGACAGCGAATGGTCGAGGATGCCCGCGCAGCGCAGCGCCACCGGCTCGTCCCGCGCCAGCGCCTGTACCCGCAGGAAAAAGGAGACGTCGACGCCATAGAGGGCGAAGCGCTCGTCGAAGACATCGCCGTAGCGAGCCGCGATACGCGCGGCCAGGCCCTGCGTCAGGCACAGGCCCGAACTGATGGTCACGGTGGCCTGGGGATCCAGGGGCCCTTCCGCGGTCACCACCGCCTTGTACTGGTGGGGATAGCGGATGGTGCCCGCCCCCAGCACCAGGGGTACCAGCAACTCGGCGCCCTGGCCAAGCGCCTGCAGAAAGCGCCCGTCCACCACGGTGTCCTGGTCGAAGATCACCAGGCGCTCGGCGCCCAGCCGCAGTGCCTGGTTGTAGACCCGACTCAGGGGCGGATTGCCGAGGTCTTCCTCGATCAGGACCGTCGTCCAACCCGGGGCTGCCAGCAGCGCCTGGCGCTCCGCGTCCTCCAGCGTCCGGGGGCCGTTGTTCCAGACCAGCAGGGCGCTGTCGGCCGGCAGGCTGGCCGGGGGCTGGGCCAGCAGGCTGTCGAGGGTGGCCGACTCCGCGGGACGCAAGCCATAGAGGACAACGAGAAAGAGCGTTCGCATGGACTTCCCTGGGGATCGCGGCCTAGCCGCGCACCCGCTTGCGCAGATAGTCGAGGGCCGCGCCAGCTTCGTCGGCCAGGTGCGGACGTGGCAGGTCGTTGGGCCAGATGCCTTCGGCGAAGGCCTGGCGATCGCCGCCGCCGAGACGCTCGCTCAGCGCCCGCTCCCACCAGACGTGGCGACAGGCACGGGCATAGCTGTCCTGGGGCGCCAGGCAGCCATAGAGCAGCTTGCGTCCCAGGCTCGCCCGCTGCTTGTCCAGGCCGGCCAGTTGCCATTTCACCCGCAACCGGGTCCAGACATCGGGCAGCGGCTTGGTCAGGGGCACCTCCTGCCAGTGCTGCTGCAGCACCGGCGAAAAGTCTTCGCCATAGCGCTCGAAGAAGTGCGCCAGCATGAAGTGCAGAAAGCGCTTTTCCGCGTAGTAGTGGCGCACGGGGCCGCGCGCCTCGCCGATGGCCAGATCCGCCAGGCTGAACGACAGGGCGATCTGCTCCAAGGTATGGACCTCCTCGTCGTGGCCATGCCAGTCGTCGATCAGGGCGATGGCCTGCTCGACCCGCGGCAGATGGACCCGCGCCAGACCACAGACGCCGCTGTTGTAGAGCCGGGTCTCTTCCGCCGGCTCCTGGCCACGCGCGGCCAGGGCTGCCGCGAAGCGGGCGAATTCCGGGCGGGTACGGGCCTTGCGCCAGGACCACTCCTCGATGTCCAGCAGCCCGCGTCCGCTGTCGATGCCGTCAAACAACGACGCCAGCGGCGCCTGGACCACGGTGTCGCTGTCCAGGAACAGGGTCCTGTCGGCCCGCGGCAAGGCCCAGGCGATGGCGCAGGCCTTGCTGCGGTGCAGATAGCCATGCTGCCCCTGCCACTCCCTGAGCGTCGCGGCCTCGATGGCCACTACTTCCGCCGGCCAGCCGCGATAGTCCTGCGGCCGATCGGTCAGGATACGGAGGGCGATGTCTTGGCCCTGCCGCCAGTGCAGGGCGCTGAGCAGGCTGAACTTCAGCTCCTGCCGATAGGCCTGGGCACCGCCGTAGACGAAATACAGGAGTTGGCGTGTGGGGCGCATGTAAAGCTGCCGGCAAAAATCTGATTCTAGCAACAAGCGGCCGGATAGGTCGCAGGGGTCACTTCACAGCCTGCCACCTTCGGGTAACATGCACGCCCTGACGTTGACGGGTCCTGCATGAAGCCTCTCGAACATTCGCGCTATCTCGAACTGCGCGACGCCGCCCAGGTAGTGGAAGCCGATCACTATGGCGACAAGGTCCTGCGCCTCACCGATGGCAGCTATCTCAAGCTCTTTCGCCGCAAGCGGCTGCTGACCTCGGCGGCGCTGTTTCCCTATGCCCAGCGCTTTGCCGACAACGCCCGCCAACTGGCCGAGCGCGGCATTCCCTGTCCGCAGGTGCTGGAGGTCTATCGCGCCGCCTCGCTGCAGCGCGATCTGGTGCACTACAGCCCGCTGCCGGGTGCCACCCTGCGCCAGCTGCGCACCTCGGACGAGGCCGCGGCGCTGCGCCCCGCCCTGGGTCGCTTCATAGCCGAATTGCACGACAGTGGCGTCTACTTCCGCTCGCTGCACCTGGGCAACGTGGTGCTGACGCCAGAAGGCGAACTGGGCCTGATCGACATCGCCGATCTGCGCTGTCATGCGCGGCGTCTGCCGCTGCGCCTGCGGGTGCGCAACTTCCATCACCTGCTGCGCTACGGCGAAGACCGCGACTGGCTGTTCGAACCCGGTCGCGAACCCTTCCTCAGGGCCTATGCCGAAGCCTGCCGCCAGCCCCTGGACTGGCGCGAACTCGACCGGCAGCTGCAGGACTAGATCAGGACTGGACCGGCACCGCCTGTCCTAGCGCCAGCTTGCGCCGGCGCTGCACCTCGGCGCCGACGATCATCGCCGCGGGCAACAGCACCAGCGGCCACAACTCGTCCGGATTGCCGATCAGCTTGGCGCCGTCGAAATTGAGCATCAGCAGGGCCACGGCCAGATAGAGTCCCCAGGGATCGCGCTGGCGCAGAGCCGCGCCCAGGCTGGCCAGCATCAGCACGCCGAAGATCAGCAGCGATACCAGGCCGGTGTAGATGCCGAAGGAGACGAAGATGTTGTGCGGGTGCTGGATGGCCTCGGTGCCATGCAGCAGGTCGTGACTCTGGTAACCCAGGCCGCAGCCCAGCCACCAGCCGCAGGACTCCCAGTCCTTGATCATGAAGTGGAACAGCTCGATGCGTCCGGAATCCGCCCGGCCCCAGAAGGCGACGAACCAGGCTTCGGTATGCACCACCTGGACCACTCCGGCGATCAGGGCACTGACCAGGACGACCAGCGCCAGGGTGCGCAGCGGAAAGCGCGGAAAGGCGAAGAGCACGCCGAGGGCGGCCAGGAAGCCGATGCCCACCAGGCCGGTACGGGTCTGCAGGGCGAAGGAGATGCCGACGATGCTGACCACCACCGCCGCCAGCAACTCGATCCAGCGCCGCTCGCGGATCCAGCTGGGCGCGGCCAGGCCGCCCAGGCAGACCATCCAGATGCTCACATAGATGGGATTGGAGATGCGTCCCGGCAGGTGGATGACCCGCTGACCGACGGCATAGTGGCCGGTCAGCCAGAACACCAGGCTGGAGCCCACGGCATAGGCGCAGACCACCCAGAAGGCCAGGCGTACGAGGCCGGGGCGACGAAAGAAGTCGCCATCCACCAGGCAGGCCACGGTCAGCACGAACAGCAGCACATAGAGGATGTGCTTGAAGAACTGCCCCTCTTCGGCCCGTGCCCCCGGCACGATGAACCAGGCGAGAAACACCAGCCAGAGCAGCAGCAGCGGCGAGCGCCAGTCGATCAGCCGCGGCCGCAGCACGAAGAGGATCAGCGCCGGCAGGGCGATCGCCGCATAGAAGTAGCTGTTGATCCACTTGGCCGTGGGGATGCACAGGTAGGCGGCCATGAACACCAGCACCGCCAGGGTGAAATAACGACTCTGCTGCAGGCGATCGAGCAAGGGTGTCACCACAACAGGGCTCCCAGGAGTGCGCCGACCAGGAAGGCCAGTGCCAGTTTGATGCGTTCCATCCGCCGGCGCTTCTGCTTGTCGTTGCGGTCCTTGTCGCTGACCACGTGCTGGCCGAAGCCGGTATGCAGCACGGCATCGTTTTCCAGGATCAGCGCGTGGCGCTGGGCGTCGGCATAGCGCCGGGACAGTTCCTTCTCGCCGCTCAGGTCGCCATAGGGGGCGTGCAGCAGGTAGTCGGCGCGCCGGCGCAGACCGGGATTGAAGGAAAAGCCCTGCCATTCGGGCTTGTGCGAGCCGACTTCGTAAAAGGCGATACCGGCATGCACCTGCCGCGACTTGAGATAGACGTAGGGGCTGTGGATCGCCAGGTCATGGGCATGGCTGCGCAGCCAGACCTGCAGCGCCTGGGGATCGGCCTCCAGCAGCGCCTGGGAGTCCTCGATGAAGCCCGGGCGATAGAAGGCCCAGTCGTCTTCGCAGTGGAAGATCCAGCTGGTCTCGACCCGGGCATAGGCGGCGTCGACACTGCGCATCTGGCCAAGCTTGGGATTGTTGACGATGAACTCGGTGTGTTCGCGCCAATGGGCGGGGATGCAGTCGCGTACCGCCTCGTCACCGGAATCTTCGGTGATGAAGACGCGGCGGATGGGCGCGGTGTTGAATTCGTCGAAGGTCGCCAGCGTCTGCCGCAGCAGGTCGAAGCGCCCGCAACTGGTGACGACCACGGAGATGTCGCTGTCGGCGGAAAACTGCACGTTCTACCCTTTCTGCCAGTTGAGTCGAAAGCCGGACCTCGGGCAGCGCATCAGCGTCCCAGCCTGCCGAGCAGGCGGTGCAGGAACCCCGGAGCGACTGCCGGTCGCAGCGCTGGGGTTATAGCCGAAACGATGCGCTCACCCAAGTGGCCGAAAGCGAAAGAGTGACGCGCCAGGGCCTCTCCAGCCCTGGCGATGGCCGCGGCGTGCGCCGGATCGCCGCGCAGCCGGGCGAGTTTCTCGCGCAACTCGTCCAGCGAGCGATAGAGCACCACGTTGACGCCATCCGCAAAACCCAGGGCGCGGTTCTCCTCTTCACCCTGATCGAAGGTGAAGAGCACGCAGCCGCAGGCCATGGCCTCGAAGTTCTTGATCATGTATTCGCCCATGCCGACATCGGCGCCAACGAAGTAGCGGATGCGGTTGAGGGTCTGCAGGTATTCGTCGCCCGAGCGGGTCTTGGTGATCAGCAGCGGCTCGACCTTGGCCAGGTCTTCCAGCAATTGCTTGCGCCCGCTGTAGGCCACGCTGCCGAGGCTGCCGACGAAGCCCAGTTCGATGTCGCGCTCGAGCCCCAGGTCGCGCAGCCGGCTGTCGTCGTAGCCCTTGGGCACGAAGTGGGCGTCCACCCCCTCCTCCTGCAGCCGCCGCGCCACGCCGGCGCCGGAGACCAGCACCCGGACGTGGGGCATGGCCCGGTAGTAGCGGCTGAATTTGCCGGTGTACTTGCAGGGGATGAAATTCTGGTAGGCGTCGTGCTCCAGCTCCACCAGATTGGGCAGGCTGCGGATGAAGGCGACCTGCCTGAGCTGCTTCTTGAATCTGAGAAACAGCAGGATGCGATCGTATTGCTCGGGCTGGGGCACCGCGCGGCGGAAATAGCCGCGCAGATCGGCCTGTTCCTCGTCACTCAGCCAGCGCAGGTCGCACTCGCAGTGGGCGGCGATGCTGGCATAGAAGTGGTCCAGCAGGATGCGTTGCTCCTTCTGGACCAGGAACAGGACTTTCACGGAGCCGGGGCCTTGAAGGCGGCGACCATCGGCAGGCGCCAGAAGTCACGGCGCACCGCTTCGTCGGAGAAGCGTTCGGCCAGGCGCTCGCGCATGTGCTGCACGCAGGCGCGTCGCTGGCTCGGCGCCAGGCGGCCGAGGTGCTGCAGGCCCTGGCCGAGGGCTTCGGCGTCGCCGAGGGGAAAGAGGAAGCCGACCCCCTCGACGATCTCCCGCGCGCCACCGCAGGAAGTGGCGATCAGCGGGACGCCGGCGGCCATGGCCTCCAGCAGGACCATGCCGAAGGGCTCGTGGTCGGAACTCAGGGCGAAGACGTCGAAAGCCTTGAAATAGCGCCGGGCGCCGTCCACCTGACCAAGGAACAGCACCCGGTCGGCGATGGCCAGTTCGCGGGCCAGGTCCTTGAGGTCTTCTTCCAGGCGGCCCTTGCCGAGGATCGCCAGCAGGGCATTGGCCGGCAGATTCGGCAGGGCGGCGGCGAAGCCGCGCAGCAGGGTGGCCTGGTCCTTGTCCGGATGCAGGCGACCGACGTTGCCGACGATCCAGGCGTCCTGGGGCAGCTTGAGCCCGGCGCGGGCCTCGTCGGCCGGCAGCAGTTCGCGTTCCACCGCCTCGACGTCCAGACGGTTGTAGAGGGTCTCGATGCGCTCGGCCGGCCAGTCCTTGAGGCGCTGGCGCAACTCGTCGCGTACCGCGTCGGAGACGCCCAGCAGGGTCAGGCGCTTGCTCATCAGCTTGGCGAACAGCCGCCGGCCGAGCCGGTCGTAGTCGCCAAAGGCATGGTGGACGCCGATCACCGGCAGATTGGTGGCCAGGCAGGCGATCCAGATCGGCTTGAATCTATGGGCGATGACGAAGCGGATACCGCGCGAGCGGACGATCTCGCGCAGCGCCTGGATGGCGCCGAGCTTGAGGCCCCGCACGTCCTTGGAGGAATACTCGAGGAACAGCACCTCGTCGCTACCGCAGCCGGCGGCCACCTCGGCATCGGCCGTGCCGGTGAGAAAGACCGTGGTGACGCGATAGCCGCTGCCCGCGAAGAGGCTGGCGGTCTGGCGAGCGCAGTCGAGGAAGGGACCGTCGTAGCCATGACAGAACTGCAGCACCCGCGGTTCGGCGGAACGCGTCATAGGCCGGCCCCCCTCCTTGATCACCAGGACGTCTTCCATGATCAGGTACTGCAGGTCCGAGCCGAAGAACATGTTCAGGGCATCGGTGGGCGAGCAGACCATGGGTTCGCCGCGGCGGTTGAGTGAGGTATTGAGGGAGACGCCGTTGCCGGTGAGCTTTTCCAGCTCGACCATGAGGTCGTACCAGCGCGGATTATGCCGGCGCTCCAGCACCTGGGCGCGGGAGGTACCGTCTTCGTGGACCACCTCGGGCACCCGGTTCTTCCACTCGTCATTGACCTCGAAGGTAAAGGTCATGAAGGGCGAGGGATGGTCGACTTTGAGCATCTGCGGCGCCACGGTATCGAGCATGGACGGGCAGAAGGGCCGCCAGCGCTCGCGGAACTTGATCTGGGCGTTGATGCGATCGGCCACGCCCGGCACGCTGGGGCAGCCGATGATGGAGCGACCGCCCAGGGCGCGCGGACCGAACTCCAGCCGGCCCTGGAACCAGGCCACCGGATTGCCGGCCACCATGATCTCGGCGATGCGCTGGGGCATGTTGTCGATCCGCTCCCACTTGGGTGCGTTGGGATGGCGGGCGCAGGCGGCGATGACGTCCTCGTTGCTGTAGCCGGGGCCGAGATAGACGTGCTCCATCTTCTCCACCGGCACGCCACGGGCGTGGGAGACGTAGGCGGCAGCGCCGACGGCGGTGCCGGCGTCGCCCGAGGCGGGCTGGACGAACAGCTCCTTGACCTCGGGACGGGCGATGATCTTCTGGTTGAGCTTGACGTTGAGCGCGCAGCCGCCGGCAAAGGCGATCTTCCCGGTCTGGCGGATGATGTCGCCCAGGTAGTAGTCCATCATCTCCAGCGCCAGGCGTTCGAACAGTGCCTGCATGCTGGCGGCATAGTGGATGTAGGGATCGTCGGCGATGTCGCCTTCACGCTTGGGCCCCAGCCACTCGATCAGCTTGGGCGAGAAGTAGTAGCCCTTGCCCTTTTCCTTGTAGCGGCGGAAGCCGATGACGTTGGCGTAGTCGGTGTTGATGATCAGCTCGCCGTTCTCGAATTTCGCCAGGCGCGAGAAATCGTACTTGCTGGCATCGCCATAGGGCGCCATGCCCATGACCTTGAATTCGCCGTCGAGCATCTCGAAGCCGAGGAATTCGGTGAGGGCGCCATAGAGGCCACCCAGGGAGTCCGGGTCGTAGAACTCCTTGATCTTGTGGATCTTGCCGTTCTCGCCGTAGCCGAAGAAGGTGGTGGCGTACTCGCCCTTGCCGTCGATGCCGAGGATCGCGGTCTTTTCGCTGAAACCCGAGCAGTGGTAGGCACTGGAGGCATGGGCCAGGTGGTGCTCGACGGCTTCCAGCTTGACCTTCTTCAGGTCGAAGCCGAGCTGCACCAGGCACCACTCGATGCGCTTCTGGTAGCGGTGGTAGCGACGATTGCCGAACAGGATGGCGTCCAGGGCGCGATCCGGGGCGTAGGCATAGCGCTTGGCGTAGTGCCAGCGGGCTTCGCCGAAGAGACTGATGGGCGCATAGGGAATGGCCACCACGTCGACATCGGCGGGGCTGATCCCGGCCTGTTCCAGGCAGAACTTGGCCGACTCGTAGGGCATGCGATTCTTGGCATGCTTGTCGCGCACGAAGCGTTCTTCTTCCACCGCGGCGATCAGCTTGCCGTCGATATAGAGCGCGGCGGAGGGATCGTGGCTGAGGGCGCCGGACAGGCCAAGGACGGTCAGGGACACAGGTAAAGCCTCTGTACAGGGCGAAGCCAGAGGAGTTCGCCGGGGTTTCGCGAGGCCGCTGCAGGCCCGCCTCGCCTCAAAAACGGCGAATTATAGCCGTTCAGGCAGGCCACGGGTAATGGCCGCACGCCGGAGCGGGGCCTAGCGCACGGCGATTCAGCCCCGGTACAGATGGCGGGTCGGCGCTCAGGCTGGCGGCAGGCGCTCGTCGAGCAGGCGATGCAGGGCGCTGTCGGCCGGCCAGTTGCGCAGCAGCCGGGCGCGGTCGCGGGCATAGGCGGCGGCGTAGGCACGGTCGCTGCCATGGGCCTGGAGGGCGTCGAGGTCGATCACCAGCCAGCGACCTTCATGCCAGATCAGGTTGGTGCCCTTGAAATCGCCATGGCCGAGGCGCTCGCGACGCAGGGCGTCGACCAGCGCCAGCAGGGCCTCCAGCTCGACCGCGGGTGGCGCCGACTGCACATAGGGCGCGAAGCGCTCCAGCAGATTGGGCCCGTCGACGAAGGGCGTCACCAGATAGGCGCGCCCGCGCAGGCCGACAAAGCGGCGCTCGCGCACGGCCAGCGGCTCGGGAGTGGGAATGCCGAGGAATCGCAGCCGATGCCCTTCGCGCCAGCTGTGCCAGGCTCGGCTCGGTCGCCAGAAGCGCGTCAGCCAATGGCCGAAGCCCTTGATGTTGTATCTCTTGAGCACCAGGTCCTGGTCCTGCCACTGCACGCGGGCCACGGTGGCGGCGCCGCCGTCCTTGAAGGTCGGCAGGCCGGCCAGGGCGGCGTCGGGATCGGCCAGCAGGCCTTCCAGGCGACTCAGCCAGGTGCGCCGCACGGCGATCAGGCCAAAGGCGCTGCGGGTGACGGCGAACAGGGTGCATTCCCGGCCGCTCTTCTTCAGGTAGTCGGCCAGGCGCCAGCGGCGGATCTCGGCGATACGCGCCAGCAGAGCTTCCAGGCGCAGGGCGTGTTCGGCATTGACCAGCAGGTAGTGGATCAGCAGCTCTTCCAGCTGAGCATCCAGGGCGGCCGGCAACTGGGCGAAGAACACCGCCAGATTCTCCTGCACCCGCGCCTGGGACAGTGGCTGGCCAACGGTCTCGGCCTGGATGTCCGCCGCGTCTATGACCAGGGCGGCGCCGTCCTTGACCAGCAGATTGTCCAGGTGCAGATCGGCTTGCCAGAGCCCCTGGGCATGCAGCCGCGCCAGGGTGGCGAGGGCCGCGCCGAGCAACGCGTCCTGTGCCGGCGACAGGGGCGGCTCGGTGACGAGCGGCTGCCAGAGCTGCTCGACGCTGGGCGCCGCCGCGATGAAGTCGAACAGCAGCCAGGCGCCCTGCCCGCTCGCCTCGCCACTCTCCAGCAGCGTGGGGGTCGGCGCCGCGGCGACCGCCAGCAGGCGGCAACCCTCGCGCTCGCGGGCGAATTGCCGACTCGCGCGCTCGCCGACCAGCAGCTTGGCCAGCACCTGCCGGCCCTGCCAGCGGGCCTCGCCGACATAGCGCTGACCGGGCAGCACCCTGAGCAGCGACAGCAGTTCCAACTCGCCACTGGGCAGTTCGATGCGCAACGGCAGGGTCGGCGCACGACCGGCCTTGGTCAGTTGCTCCAGGGTCATGCCTTGCGCTCCTTGTGGCGGCGACGCCCGGCCAGACGCCGACTCCAGCCGCGCACGGCGACGCTGTCCAGCGGCTGATCCAGATAACTCGCCAGCAGGCGGGCGATGTCCTGCTCGCGCCATTGCGGCGCGCGGCGCAGCAGGGGTTCGAGATCGCGCAGGCGATCGCGCCGGCCGAACAGCAGCGGCCGGGTCTTTTCCAGATCGATCAGCCGCGCGGCCAGGCCTTCGCCCTGACGCTGCAGGAACAGATGCTTGGGATAGAAGCAGCCGTGCACCTGGCCGGCGCCGTGCAGCTGGCGAGCCAGTTCGCCGACGGCGACCAGCACCGCCTGGCGCTCCTCGGGGGCCAGGTGCGCCCAGACACGCAGCCAGCTGTCGAGATCGCGCCAGTCATCCAGCGCCCGGGTCAGCAGGATGGCACGCCAACCCTGGTCATCGCGGCGCTCGCCGTAATAGGCCAGCTCCAGCGCCGGGATGCCGCGCTCGGCGTAGCGGCGGATGTTGCGATTCTCGCGGGCGAAGGTCGGCTCGCCCAGCGGGCGGGCCAGGGTGCGGGTCAGGTAGTCGCGCTGGCGCTTGAGGTAGTAGCCATGGCCGCCAACGTCCAGGCGAAACACCTGGCTGAAACCGCCGCGTCCCTGGTTGGGTTCGTCCACCGCGGTCAGCTCCAGCGCCCACAGCGCCGCGAAGCTGTCCAGGCCCTGGCCGGCCAGCACGGCCCGATCCTCGGCCGCCCACACCTCGTTCATTCCCGCCCCTTGAAATAGTCCAGTACCTCGCGGATGCGCCCCTTGTCGTTGTCGCTGAGGCGCGCGCGACCGCGGTATTGCAGATAGAACCTGAGGCGCTGGGTGCGCGACAGCTGGTACTTGGCCACCTTGTCCAGACAGGCGAGGTCCTTGACGATGCGCCAGCGCAGCCAGTGGCCGACCCAGAAGGCGCCGGCCGGGCAGTCGATGAGATAGAGCACGCCCTGACCATCCACCAGCAGGTTGCGCCACTTGAGATCGTTATGGACGAAATGGTGGTCGTGCAGGGTACGGGTCGCCGCGGCCAGCTGACGGCTGACGTTGTCCACCCACACCCGGTCGCGCAGCCGCGGATCCTCGCGCCTGGCCAGCTCGGCGAGGTCCAGGGTGTCGGGAATCTCGCGGGTGATCATGGCGCCGCGGGCGAAGCCCCGGGGCGAGCGCTCCATCCCCCAGGCCACCACCGGCGCGGTGGCGATGCCCCACTTGGCGAAACGCTTGAGATTCTGCCATTCGGCCTTGACCCGCGGCCGCCCGACATAGCGCCGCAGCCCCTTGCCGGCGCCGTGGTAGCGCTTGACGTAGTAGCGGATGCCGTCGCGCTCGATGCGCACCACTTCCGACAGCGGATCGCTGGTCAGGCGTTCGCCGTCGAGGGCGAACACCGCTTCCAGGGTGGCGAATTCGGGCAGGTGGGCAACGCTGGAATCGATGCGCCAGTCAGCCATCAGAGCCGGTCCCCGTAGCGTTCCTTGCGCTCCAGCAAGGCGGCGGCCTTGCGTTCCAGACGCGCCAGCAGCGGCGCCTCGTCGCGCAGGATCTCGCGCAGCGGCCGCTGGAAGTAGCCCCGCAGGAAGCGCAGGAAGTCGCGCTGCGTCAGGCCGATGCCCAGGGCGGAGAAATACAGCCCGGCCAGGTCCTTGTCGCGCCAGCGCCGGGGCACCTGGGTGCGGCACTGGGCGCGGTGCAGGTCGATCAGCCAGAGTCGCAGATTGGCCACGGTGACCGGCTGGGCGGTGTCGAGCAGGAAATGGCAGATGTAGCAATCGCGATGGTTGACGCCCGCCCGGTGCATGGCCCCGGTCATGCGCGCTACCTCGGCGATCAGCGCCCGCTTGAGCAGGGGCTCGGGCGGCTGGCGGAGCCAGTCGAGGCTGAAGTCTTCGAGGCTGACGGTGGGCGCCAGCTCCTCGGTGATGATGAAGGAGTGCTGGGTCGCCGGATTGGCGCCGCGCTCGCCGAAGGCCACCGCGGTCATGGTCGGCACACCGACCTGGTGCAGCCGCTCGATGGCCTGCCATTCCTGGCGCGCACCCAGCACCGGCTGCTTGGCCTGCAGCAGATTCTTGGCGATCTCGCCCCAGCCGATGCCGCGGTGGATCTTGACGAAGTAGCCACGACCGGCCACCTCGGTGCGCAGGGTGCGGCGTCCGTCCAGCTCGCGATAGACCTGGCCCTGCAGGGCCTCCACGGCGACGAAGGGATCCTGGCCGGCCCAGCGGCTGGCGAAGGGCTCACGCAATTGCAGGGTCATGCCACCCCCAGGATGACATCGGCGGCGCGTTCGGGCAGCGAATAGAGATCGGCGCTGGCGGCGAAGGCCAGGCCATTGCGGCCCTGCACCGCGCGGCGCTCGGGATCGGCCAGCAGCTCGGCGAGCATCCGGTCCAGGGTCTCCTGGACGAAGGGCGACGGCACCACCGCGCCGGCGCGGGCCTCGTAGATGTAGTGGGCATAGCCGCAGACATCGGTGACCAGCACCGGCAGCCCGGCGACCAGCGCCTCCAGCAGCACGGTGCCGGTATTTTCGTTGTAGGCCGGATGGATCAGCAGATCGGCGCCGAGCAGGAAGCGCGGGATGTCGCTGCGCCCCTTGAGGATCTCGACCCGCTCGCTCACGCCCAGCGCCTTGGCCTGCAGCAGGAAGGGCTTGGGATCGTCCTGGCCGATGGCGAACAGCCGGGTGCGCTTGCGCAACTCCTTGGGCAAAGAGGCCAGGGCGCGCAGGCTGCGATCCAGGCCCTTGGTCTTGAAGCCGGAACCGATCTGCACCAGCAGCAGCTCGCCCTCCTCCAGCCCGAATTCGCGCCGGAAGTCGGCGCGGATCTCGGCGGCGTTGGCCGGCGCGCGACGATCGGCGGCGATGCCCGGCGGCAGGAGGTGGAAGCGCGGCGTCGGCGTGCCGTAGTGCTTGACGAACAGCGGCTGCTGCACCTCGGAGATCATCAGGATCTCGGTCGACGACTCGGGCGCGAACACCGCGCGCTCGTATTCGGCGAAATGGCGATAGCGACCCCACTGGCGATACAGCGGATTGCGCAGGGTCTGGGCCTTGTCCTCGAAGCAGGGATCGGCGGCGTAATAGACGTCCAGCCCCGGCATCTTGTTGAAGCCGATCACCCGGTCCACCGGATCGCGGGCGAGGTCGGCCTGCAGCCAGGCGTGGAATTTCTCGTTGCGTCGGTGATTGAACAGGGCGCTGACCCTGGCCACCCGCACGTCGAAGCCCTCCGGCACCGGGCCTTCCCAGATCAGGGTGTAGACGCGGATGGCATGGCCCCGGCGCTGGCACTCCTGGGCGATGCGCAGGAAGTCCCGCTGCAGGCCGCCAAAGGGAAAGTACTTGTAGAGCACGAAAGCCAGGGTCATGCGGGGAGGTCTTCCAACAGCAGGGTTTCCAGTTCCAGTTCAACCCGCTCCGGGGTCAGGGCGGCGAGACTGGCCGCGGGCTGATCGCGCGGCTCGTCGGTGCCGTCCAGCCCCACGGCGCTCAGGTGCACCTGGGAGCGGCCATAGGCGCCGACCTTCTTCGGACTGGTCGGGCCATAGAGCGACACGGTGGGCACGTCCAGGGCCGCGGCCAGATGGCCGAGGCCGGTATCCACCGCCACGCAGGCACGGGCGCCGGCCAGCACCTTGGCCACCCCGGCGAGATTCAGTCGCGGCAGCACCTGGACGCCATCCAGGCCGTCGGCGATGCGTTCGGCTCGGGCATGTTCCGCCTCGTTGCCCCACAACAGTCGCACCGGCCAGTCCAGTTGGCTCATGCGCTCGGCCAATTCGCGCCAGTGGGCCTCGGGCCAGTGCTTGCTGACCCAGGTGGTGCCGTGCAGGAACACCACATAGGGCGTCTCGTTGGGGCCGGCCAGGCGTTGCCGATCCAGGCCGTAGTCACCCACGCCCGCCGGCAGCGGATAGTCCAGGGCCTGGGCGAACAGCTGGCGGATCCGCTCCAGGGCGTGCTGCCCCTTGGCGACATGATAGCGCTCGTCATAGAAGCGGCTGGCCAGGGGCTCGCGGGCGGAGTTGCGGTCGAGACCGGCCACCGGCGCCTCGGCGTAGCGGGTCAGCCAGGCGCTCTTGAGCAGGCCCTGGGCATCGATCACCCGGTCATAGCGCTGCTCGCGCACGCGCGCCTTGAATTCGCCCCACTCGCCACTGGCCCAGGCGGAAAAGGGCTGCTTGCGCCAGCGGCGCAGGGCCACCGGGATCACCTGGCTCACGGCCGGGTGCCAGGCGGGAATCTCGGCGAAGCCCTCCTCCACCACCCAGTCGAAGCAGATGCCGGGGATGGCCCGCGCCGCATCGGTCAGGGCCGGCAGGGTATGGATGACATCGCCAAGGGAGGAGGTCTTGATCAGCAGCACGCGCATCTAGCCCACCTCGACCGGATCGGCGACCAGGCGGCCAAGCGCCTCCTGCACCAGGCTCGGCTGCAGCAGGCGCAGGCAATCGTAATGGCCGAAGCGGCAGGTACGGTCGAAGCAGGGACTGCACTCCAGCCCCAGGCGCACCACCTCGACCTGGCTGGCCAGCGGCGGCGTGAAGCCCGGCGAGGTGGAGCCATAGACCGCCACCAGCGGGCGATCCAGGGCGGCGGCCACGTGCATCAGACCGGAATCGTTGCTGATGACCGCACTGGCACAGGAAAGCAGGTCGATGGCCTCGGCCAGGGAAGTACGCCCGGCGAGGTTGTAGACATCCTCCTCGAAACCGGGGGTGACCCACTCGCGGATCTCTTCGCCACCGGGGGCGTCCTTCTGCGAGCCGAACAGCCAGACCTGCCAGCCCTGACGCAGCCGGGCATCGGCCACGGCGGCGTAGTGCTCGGCCGGCCAGCGCTTGGCCTCGCCGAAT
The DNA here is from genome assembly GCF_031453735.1 of Pseudomonas sp. SORGH_AS_0199. NCBI lineage: Bacteria > Pseudomonadati > Pseudomonadota > Gammaproteobacteria > Pseudomonadales > Pseudomonadaceae > Pseudomonas > Pseudomonas sp. SORGH_AS_0199. Next base: position 1,541,774 of record NZ_JAVJAE010000001.1, on the reverse strand, counting down.
TCGGCGCCCGGGCAGAGCGCCAGCACCGGCCGGTCCAGGCTCAGGCCGAAGCGCTCCAGGGCGGCGTCACGGCTGGCCGGGTCGATGGCCAGCCGTGGCTTGGGATAGGGTTTGGGCAACTCCGCACCGGGCGCGTAAGCCAGCGCCATGAAGCGCTCGATCATCAGCGGATAGCGCGCCTTGTCGAGGGTGCGGATGTCGTTGAGCAGGCCGAATCTCATCTCGCCGCGCCAACCGGTACGCTTGGGGATGCCGGCGAAATAGGGCACCAGCGCCGACTTCAGCGAGTTGGGCAACAGGATCGCCTGGTCATAGCGACCGCGCAGCTGCTGGCCGATGCGCCGGCGGGTGGCCAGCTCGAAGGCGCCGTGGCCGAGGGGAAAGCTCAGGGCTTCGCGCACCTCGGGCATGCGCTCGAGCAGCGGGCGACTCCACTCGGGGGCGAGGACGTCGATCTGGCAGTCGGAATGCTGGCGCTTGAGGCAGACGAAGAGGGTCTGCGCCATCACCATGTCGCCGACCCAACTGGGTCCGATGATCAGAATATTCATGCTGGAAGGCGATCGGCACCTAGCGGGTGGCCGACTCCCACTCCCTCAGGCCCGGCCTGATCGAAAGCTCGCGCACGGACATCGACATCTTGCCTCTCCTTACTGATGACGGCCTAAAAGGTGGCCGGATTGCCGGACGGCGTGTCCAGCCCCAGGCCGTGCCAGATACGGCGCACTTCGTCGCGCTCGGCGAGAAAGCCGTCGGCCGGCACCTTGCCCGGCTGCTTCTGCAGCACCAGGCGGTGCAGCGCGGCGCGGTAGACCTTGTAGGCTTCGCGCAGGGCAATGGCGTCCGTGGCCGGTACCAGACCAGCCGCTTCGAGGGATTCCAGGATGCGGATGTTGTCGGGAAAACGCAGCAATTCGGGATGCTGCCACGACCAGGCCAGAACGGCATATTGGACCATAAATTCGATATCGACGATACCGCCGGCATCCTGCTTGAGGTCGAAGCGCTGCTCCGGCCGGCGCGCGTTCGGCCCCAGTCCGCCGGCGGTCACCGCGGTGCCGAGGTTGTCGAGCATCTTGTCGCGCATGCCGGCCACGTCGGCCTGCAGGGTCGCCAGCTCCCGCTGCCGACCGAGGATGCGCGCCCGCACCGCGTCGAAGCGCGCGCCAAGCCGCGGGCAACCCGCCACCACCCGCGCGCGCACCAGCGCCTGGTGCTCCCAGGTCCAGGCCTCGCTCTGCTGGTAGCGCTCGAAGGCCTCCAGCGAGCTCACCAGCAGCCCCGCCGCGCCGGACGGCCGCAGGCGCATGTCCACCTCGTAGAGGGTGCCCACCGGGGTAGTGGTGGTGAGCAGATGGATGATGCGCTGGCCGAGGCGATTGAAGAACTGGGCGCCATCCATGGGCTTGGCGCCATCGGTCTCGGCCAGGGGATCGGCGTCGTGAATGAACACCAGATCGAGATCCGAACCATGGCCGAGCTCGATGCCGCCGACCTTGCCGTAGCCGACGATGACGAAGTCCGGCTGGCAGGGCGAGCCGTCGCGTCGCTGCGGCGTGCCATGGCGCTGCACCAGCTGGCGCCAGGCCAGGCCGAAGACCTCTTCGAGGATCACCTCGGCGAGCCAGGTGAGATAGTCGCTGACCTTCATCAGCGGCAGGCTCCCGGCGATCTCCGCCGCCGCCACCCGCAGGCTGTGGGCGCGCTTGAAGTGACGCAGCACGTCCATCTGCTGCTCCAGATCCTCTTCGGGCAGGCGCATCAGGCGCTCGCGCAATTCGGCGGCCAGCTCCGGTTTCTGCGGCGGATGATAGAGCCGGCCCTCGTTGAGCAATTCGTCGAGCAGCGCCGGATAGCGGGTGATCTGTTCGGCCACCCAGGCACTGGCGCCGCAGAGCTCCAGCAGCCGCGCCAGGGCCGGCGGATTCTCGCTGAGCAGGACCAGGTAGGCGGAGCGTCGCGCCACGGCTTCCACCAGCGGCAGCACCCGCTCCAGCGCCCGATCGGGCTGCTCGTCGGCGCTGACCGCATCCAGCAGCCGTGGCATGAAGGCATCCAGGCGCTCGCGACCGGCGCGCTGCATGGCCCGCACCTGGCCACTGGCCCGCAGACTGGCCAGCAATTCCAGCGCCTGCTCCGGCGCCTGGAAGCCCGCCGCGCGCAGTCGCGCCAGGGACTCCTCGGGATCGAGCAGGTCTTCCCACAGCGGCAGCCAGCTGTCTTCCAGCTCGGCGCTCTGGGTCTCCTCCTCTGGATCGGCGATGGTCTGCTGGAAGTGCCAGTCGATGCGGCTGCGCCAGCCGTCGAGCGCCGCGCTGAAGTCATCCCAGTCGGCATACCCCATGAGGAAGGCCACCCGCGCCCGACCCTGAGGGTCCACTGGCAGGGTCTGGGTCTGCTGGTCGGCGATGGCCTGCAGCCCGTGCTCCACATAGCGCAGGAAGCAATAGCCCTCGCGGAGCTCCGCTTCGGCCGCGGCCGGCAGATAGTCGCGCTCGCGCAGACTGGTCAGTACCCCGAGCAGCGGGCGCTGCTGCAGTGCCGGATCGCGCCCGCCGTGGATCAGCTGGTAGGCCTGGGCGATGAATTCCACTTCGCGGATGCCGCCCGCGCCCAGCTTGACGTTGTCGGTCATGCCGCGCCGGCGCACCTCCTGGCGGATCAGCTGCTTCATGCTGCGCAGGGCTTCGATGGCGGAGAAATCCAGATAGCGCCGATAGACGAAGGGCCGCAGCAGGGTCAGCAGCTCGGCGCCGCTGGCCTGGTCGCCGCCGACCACCCGTGCCTTGATCATGGCGTAGCGTTCCCAGTCGCGGCCCTGGTCCTGGTAATAGAGCTCCATGGCGGCAAAGCTCAGCACCAGGGCGCCGGCGCTGCCATAGGGCCGCAGGCGCATGTCGACGCGAAAGACGAAGCCCTCCACCGTGGTGGCGTCCAGCGCCTTGATCAGGCGTTGTCCGAGGCGGGTGAAGAATTCCTGGTTGTCCTGCTCGCGCCGCGCGCCGCGCGTCTCCCCGCCCTCGCCATAGGCGAAGATCAGGTCGATATCGGAGGACAGATTCAGCTCTCCCGCACCCAGCTTGCCCATGCCCAGCACCACCAGCTGCTGGGGCTGACCGCTGTGGCGCCCGGTCGGCACGCCGAACTGGCCGCACTGCTGGGCATAGAGCCAGGCGCAGGCCTGGTCGATGCAGGCGTCGGCCAGGTCGCTGAGGTCCCGACAGGTCTCCACCAGATCGGCGCGCCGGGTCAGGTCGCGCCAGACGACGCGCACCTGCTGCAGCATGCGAAAACGCCGCAGCCGGCGCCCCAATTCGGCTTCGTCCGGGCAGTCGGCCAGGGCCTCGCGCAGGCGCTGCGCCATCGCCCCCGGCGCCAGCGACAGCTCCAGATCGCCGCTGTCGACCAGCGCCAGGCAAGGCTCGGGCAGGCGGCAGAACTGCTCGACGACGAAATCGCTGAGGGCGGCCACCCGCCGCCACTCGGCGCGCAGCGGCGCGGGCCAGTTCGCCTGGCGGGCCGCCGCCGCGGGCAGCGGGGACAGGGCGTCGGCCAGACGCCGGTCGGCGAGCTCGGCACAGGCGACAAGAGTCGGAGGCAGTTCGGGACGAAGGAGGGGTATCATGGGCAGTCCTGCGCAGGGACGGTCGAACCCCACCACCCTGCCGCGAACCCCCTACCCGGGACATTCCGACGGACCACCTGGTCCGAGCGGGAACCGTTTTCTCGTCCGCGGTTCGGAGTTCGCGAGCCCTCGAGCAGCGCGTTCGACAAACGTCGAATTGTTTTTTATCGCATTACAGCTCGGAGCTGAAACGGATTTGAATTTGTAGTAAAACTACACGCCGATCGGAACCGTCCGGTCATAAATCCAAGAATTTTCGCTGCCCCCAAGAGGCCGGCGGCGACCCTGAGGCGACCGATTTTGGAAGCCTTTCCGCCCTGGAGCAAGCCATGCAAGATCTCGATCCCGTCGAAACCCAGGAATGGCTGGACGCCCTGGAGTCCGTCCTCGACCACGAAGGCGAGGAGCGCGTTCATTATCTGATGACCCGCATGGGCGAACTGGCTACCCGCAGTGGTACCCAGCTGCCCTACTCCATCAATACCCCCTATCGCAACACCATTCCAGTGACCCGGGAAGCCCACATGCCGGGCGACCTGTTCATGGAGCGACGCATCCGCTCGCTGGTTCGCTGGAACGCCCTGGCGATGGTCATGCGCGCCAACCTCAAGGATCCGGATCTGGGTGGTCACATCTCCACCTTCGCCTCCAGCGCCACCCTCTATGACATCGGCTTCAACTATTTCTGGAAGGCGCCCAACGAAGAGCACGGCGGCGACCTGATCTACTACCAGGGCCACGCGTCCCCCGGCGTCTACGCCCGTGCCTTCCTGGAAGGCCGCCTCTCCGAAGACCAGATGAACAACTTCCGCCAGGAAGTGGACGGCAAGGGCCTGTCGAGCTACCCGCACCCGCACCTGATGCCCGACTTCTGGCAGTTCCCGACCGTGTCCATGGGTCTGGGTCCGATCACCGCCATCTACCAGGCCCGCTTCATGAAGTACCTGGAGAACCGCGGCTACATCCCCGCCGGCAAGCAGAAGGTCTGGTGCTTCATCGGCGACGGCGAGTGCGACGAGCCGGAAACCCTGGGCGCCATCTCCCTGGCCGGCCGCGAGAACCTCGACAACCTGATCTTCGTCATCAACTGCAACCTGCAGCGCCTCGACGGCCCGGTCCGTGGCAACGGCAAGATCGTCCAGGAACTGGAAGGCATCTTCCGTGGCGCCGACTGGAACGTCACCAAGGTCCTCTGGGGCCGCATGTGGGATCCGCTGTTCGCCCGCGACACCGAAGGCCGCATGCAGCAGCGCATGGACGCCGTGGTCGATGGTGAATACCAGAACTACAAGGCCAAGGACGGTGCCTATGTGCGCAAGCACTTCTTCGGCGCCAACCCCGAGCTGCTCAAGATGGTCGAGGACCTGTCCGACGACGAGATCTGGAAGCTCAACCGTGGCGGTCACGACCCCTACAAGGTCTATGCGGCCTACCACCAGGCGGTCAACCACAAGGGCCAGCCCACCGTCATCCTGGCCAAGACCATCAAGGGCTACGGCACCGGTGCGGGCGAAGCCAAGAACACCGCGCACAACACCAAGAAGGTGGATGTGGAGTCGCTGAAGAAATTCCGCGATCGCTTCGACATCCCGCTGAACGATTCCCAGCTCAGCGAACTGCCCTTCTATCGTCCGGCCGACGACAGTGCCGAGATGAAGTACCTGATGAGCCGTCGCGAGTCCCTGGGCGGTCACCTGCCCCAGCGTCGCGCGCGCAGCCTGAGCATCCCCACCCCGCCCCTGGAAACCCTGAAGGCGGTGCTGGACGGCTCCGGCGATCGCGAGATCTCCACCACCATGGCCTTCGGCCGCATCCTGTCGCAACTGGTCAAGGACAAGGACCTGGGCAAGCGCATCGTGCCCATCCTCGCCGACGAGGCCCGTACCTTCGGCATGGAAGGCATGTTCCGCCAGCTGGGCATCTACTCGCCCCACGGTCAGCTCTATGAGCCGGTCGATCGCGACCAGGTGATGTACTACCGCGAAGAGAAGGACGGCCAGATCCTCCAGGAAGGCCTCAACGAGGCCGGCGCCATGTCCTCCTTCATCGCCGCCGGTACCGCCTACAGCAACTACAACCAGCCCATGCTGCCGGTCTACATCTTCTATTCGATGTTCGGCTTCCAGCGTATCGGCGACCTGGCCTGGGCGGCGGGCGATGCCCAGACCCGCGGCTTCCTGCTGGGCGGCACCTCCGGCCGTACCACCCTGAACGGTGAAGGTCTGCAGCACGAGGACGGTCACAGCCACATCCTGGCTGGCACCATCCCCAACTGCCGCAGCTACGATCCCACCTATGCCTACGAGCTGGCGGTGATCATGCGCGAAGGCATCCATCAGATGATGGAACTGCAGCAGAGCGTCTTCTACTACATCACCGTGATGAACGAGAACTACCAGCAGCCTGCCATGCCCCAGGGTGTCGAGGAAGGCATCATCAAGGGCATGTACCTGCTGGAAGAAGAAAAAGGCGACTTCAAGCACCGCGTCCAGCTGCTGGGCTCGGGCACCATCCTCAACGAGGTCCGCGCGGCTGCGAGCCTCCTGCGCGAGATGGGTGTCGGCGCCGACATCTGGAGCGTCACCAGCTTCAACGAACTGCGCCGCGAAGGCCTGGCCGTCGACCGCTGGAACCGCCTGCACCCGCTGGAAGAGCGCCGCCTGACCTACGTCGAGCAGTGCCTGGGCGAGCGCCAGGGTCCGGTCATCGCCTCCACCGACTACATGAAGCTGTTCGCCGACCAGATCCGCCAGTGGGTCCCCACCGAATTCCAGGTGCTGGGTACCGACGGCTTCGGTCGCAGCGACAGCCGCAAGAAGCTGCGTGATCATTTCGAGGTCGACCGTCGCTGGGTCGCCGTCGCCGCTCTGCAGGCGCTGGCCAACCAAGGCAAGCTGGAACGCAAGGTCGTGGCCGACGCCATCACCAAGTTCGGCATCGACACCGAGAAGCGCAATCCCCTGGATTGCTGATGCGGCACACGGATAAGAGGAAACAACTGTGAGCGAGACCATCCGCGTACCCGACATCGGCAGTGGCGACGGCGAAGTCATCGAGCTGCTGGTGAAGGTCGGCGATACCATCGAGGCCGAACAGAGCCTGGTGGTGCTGGAGTCCGACAAGGCCAGCATGGAGATTCCGGCCCCCAAGGCCGGCAAGATCGCCGCCCTGCACATCAAGGTCGGCGACACCCTCAAGACCGGTGATCTGCTGATCGACCTGGAAGGCGAGGACGCCGCCAGCGGCAGCGAACCCGCCGCCGAGCCCAAGGCCGAGTCCAAGCAGACCCAGGTCGAGGAAAGCGAAACCCCGACGCCGGCCGGCGACGAGGACGCTTCGGCGTCCGCCCGCGAAGGCGAGTCCCAGGAAATTCACGTTCCGGACATCGGCTCCAGCGGCAAGGCCAGCATCATCGAGGTGGCGGTCAAGCCTGGCGACACCATCGCCGCCGAGCAGACGCTGATCACCCTGGAATCCGACAAGGCCAGCATGGAAATCCCCTCCCCCGCCGCCGGCGTGGTGGAGAGCGTTTCCGTCAAGGTCGGCGACGAAGTGGGCACCGGCGATCTGATCCTGGTCCTCAAGGGCGCCGCCAATGCCAAGCCGAGCAAGAGCGTCGAATCCAAGGCCGGCGACAAGCCCGCCAAGGAAGCCGCCGAGCCCGAGCTGCACGAGGAAGCCGCCGCCGAGCCGGCCGGTGAATCGGTCGAGGAGATCAAGGTCCCCGACATCGGCTCCACCGGCAGTGCCAACGTCATCGAGGTGCTGGTCAAGGCCGGTGACCAGGTCAAGGCCGAGCAGTCGCTGATCGTGCTGGAGTCCGACAAGGCCAGCATGGAAATTCCGGCGCCCAAGGCGGGCGTGGTGGAAAGCGTCGCCATCAAGGTCAATGACCAGGCCAAGACCGGCGATCTGATCCTGACCCTGAAGGTGGCCGGTGCCGCGCCCAAGCAGGCGGCCAAGCCGGCTGCCGGCAATGCCGCCGCCAGCGCTCAGGCATCCGAGAAGAAAGCCGAGGCTCCGGCCAAGGCCGCCGCTCCCGCCAGCGCCCCTGCCGCCGGCAAGGGCAAGAAGGTCCATGCCGGTCCGGCCGTGCGCATGGTCGCCCGGGAGTTCGGTGTCGATCTGGGCGAGGTCACCCCGACCGGTCCCAAGGGTCGCATCCTCAAGGAAGACGTCCAGACCTACGTCAAGGATCAGCTGCAGAAGAGCAAGGCGGCTCCGGCCGCGGCCGCGGGCGTCACCGGTGGCGCCGGCATCCCGCCGATCCCCACCGTGGACTTCAGCAAGTTCGGCGAGATCGAAGAGGTGCCGATGACGCGCCTCATGCAGGTCGGTGCCAACAACCTGCATCGCAGCTGGCTGAACGTGCCCCACGTTACCCAGTTCGACCAGTCCGACGTGACCGATCTGGAAGCCTTCCGGGTCGGCCAGAAAGCCGTGGCGGAAAAGGCCGGCGTCAAGCTGACCATCCTGCCGTTCCTGCTCAAGGCCTGCGCCCATGTGCTCAGGGAACTGCCGGACTTCAACGCCTCCCTGGCCCCCAGCGGCAAGGCGGTGATCCGCAAGAAGTACGTGCACATCGGCTTCGCCGTGGACACCCCGGACGGCCTGCTGGTCCCGGTCATCCGCAACGTCGACCAGAAGAGCCTCCTGCAACTCGCCGCCGAAGCCGCCCAGCTGGCGGAAAAGGCGCGGACCAAGAAGCTCAGCGGTGACGACATGCAGGGCGCCTGCTTCACCATCTCCAGCCTGGGTCACATCGGCGGTACCGGCTTCACGCCGATCGTCAATGCTCCGGAAGTGGCGATCCTCGGGGTGTCCAAGGCCAGCATGCAGCCGGTCTGGGACGGCAAGGCCTTCCAGCCGCGCCTGATGCTGCCGCTGTCGCTGTCCTACGATCACCGCGTGATCAACGGGGCGGCCGCCGCGCGCTTCACCAAGCGCCTGGGCGATCTGCTGGCGGAAATCCGCGGCCTGCTGCTGTAAGCCGCCACAGGATGGTAACGGCTTCCCGCTACCGTCTTCTGGTGTAGCGCAAGAACCCCGCTCAGGCGGGGTTTTTGCTGCCAGATCAACCGAAAGATCCAGGAAAAAGGTAGGATGGGCGCCCCGAGCGCCGCCCCTTGCATGGGTCGACCTCTATCGGGCAACCTTGACAGCCATCCCAGGGTGCTGGCGAGGCGGAGAGGAAAAAGGATTAATGATTTGTCTGTCCTTTCCGATAAACCTAGGACATCTTTCCGTCTTCACAAGGACGCGGACCCTCGCATGAGTATTCACTCCGATGCTGCCGATGCCGCGGTAGCCGATCAGGCGGGCGCGCTCAGCGCTCCTGCCCGATTGGGCTTGCTGCGTTTCGAGCGTCTGAATGAAGCCTCCTGGGCGATGCTCTATCTCGATTCCCGCTGTGAAGCCAGCCTTGGCCTGCCTGCCCAGGCGCTGTGCTCGCTCATCGATGCCCCCTATGCCAGCCTGATGGAGCCCAGCGTCCGTCATCGCCTGCACGAAGACATCCAGCTGCAACTCGCCGAGCACGGCAGCTATCAGGTGCGCTACCTGTTCCACTCCCCTGCGGCTCCGTACCAGGTGGTCGAGGTGGGCGAAAGCCTGCAGCGCCATGGCCGCCCCCTGCTGCGCGGCTATCTGCTGCGAGTGATGAACGACGACGGCCTGGCCGGCGAATGGGAAGCCCACAACCTGGCCCTGCGCTCCACCCTGGCGCTCCTGCAGGACAGCCAGGACCACAGCCAGCAACGGCTGGGGATGGCCCAGGCGCGGCAGACCCTGCTGCTCGAACTGTCCCGGCTGGCTCTGCGCCAGGCACCGGTCGACGACGAACTGGTACAATTGCTGCGCGCCGAGGGCCCGGCCGCCTTTGCCGCGGACGAACTCAGCCTGTGGCGTTACGAGGGCAATGGCCTCGTCACCCTGTGCAAGGAAGAGCGCCTGCCAACGCTGTGCAGCGACCATCGGCGCCGGTTGCGCGAGCAGGGCGTGATCGAAGACGCCAGTCAGGTGCTGCACCCGCCCCATACCGGGGGCGGAACGGCGCTGGACGTGGCGCTGCTGCATGACAATCAGCTGATCGGTCTGCTCTGCCTGCGCCGGGACCACGCGGCCACCTGGGAAGCCGAGGACGTCGCCTTCGCCCGCAGCCTGGCCGAGTGCCTGGCCGCCCTCCTCCAGCAGCCGGAGCGCCTGCCCAAGGTCGCCCATCCCCTGACCCGGGTGATGGAGGCCAGCAACGATGCCTTCCTGCTGCTGGATGCCAGCGGTTGCCTGGAGCACGCCACCGACAGCTTCGCGCGGATCACCGGCTACCCCATCGGCAAGCTGCAGGGCCTGCACGTCGAATCCCTGCCAGCCCTGGAAAACTGGGGCGAGCTGCTCTACGAAGCCTGGCAGCGGTTGGCGCACCAGGACAGCTGGCAAGGCGAACTGCGCTGCTATCGTCGCGACGGCGAGACCTACTGGGGCCAGCTGTCGCTGTCCAAGATCCAGCAGCCCAATGGCGACCTGCAGGGCTATCTGGGCATCTTCCAGGACACCAGCAAGACCCGCTTCGCCCAGCAGCACAACGACGAACTGGTGTTTCGCGACAGCCTCACCGGGCTGGCCAACCGCAGCCACTTCATCGCCCGCCTGGAAGCGCGCCTGGAGCAGTCCAGTCCAAGCCGCGAACACTCGCTGCTGCTGGTGGACGTCGACAATTTCAAGAGAGTCAACGACAGCCTCGGTCATCGCATCGGCGACCAGTTGCTGGTGGGTCTGGCCCGGCGCCTGCGCAGCGCCCTGGGCAAGGGCGCACTGATCGCCCGCATCGCCAGCAACGAATTCGCCGTGCTGCTCGAAGGCATGGATGCGGTCGCCGCTGACAGCCTGGCCCGCGACACCCTGGTGGCCCTGGATCCGCCACTCTATGTGGAAGGCCACCCGACCCTGATCAGTTGCTCGATCGGCCTGACCACCGCGCGGCCGCACGAGACCGATCCGCAGACCCTGATCAAGCACGCCGGCCTCGCCCTGCACAGGGCCAAGGCTACCGGCGGCCATCAGGTCCAGGTGTTCACCGAGGCGCTGATCGCCGAAGCCAGCAACAAGCTGTTCGTGCAGAACAACCTGCGCCGAGCCCTGGAACAGAACGAACTGCTGGTGCACTACCAGCCCAAGGTCTGCCTGAAACGCGCCAAGCTGCTCGGCCTGGAAGCCCTGATCCGCTGGCAGCACCCGGAAAAGGGCATGATCCGCCCGGACCAGTTCATCAGCATCGCCGAGGAAACCGGGCTCATCGTGCCCATCGGCAAATGGGTCATCCGCGAGGTCTGCCGCCAGCTGCATCGCCTCGACGCCGCCGGCTTCGACGATCTGCAGATCGCCATCAACCTGTCGCCCAAGCAGTTCACCGATCCCGACCTGGTGCAGTCCTTCGTCACCATCCTCGACGAGGAGGGCATCGCGCCCAAGCGTCTGGAGCTGGAACTGACCGAAAGCCTCCTGCTGGATGCCACCGACGCCACCCGCAACACCCTCGAAGCCCTCAAGCGCCTGGGCATGAGCCTGGCGATGGATGACTTCGGCACCGGCTATTCGTCGCTCAGCTACTTGAAAAAATTCCCCATCGACGTCATCAAGATCGACAGGAGTTTCATCAAGGACATCCCGGACAACCAGGACGACATGGAAATCACCTCCGCGGTGATCGCCATGGCCCACAACCTGCGGCTGCAGGTGGTTGCCGAGGGCATCGAGACGACCGAACAGCTGGCTTTCCTGCGCCACCATCGCTGCGATATCGGCCAGGGCTATCTGTTCGACAAGCCCATCCCGGCCGATCAGCTCGACGCCGCCCTGGCGCGTTACCTGCCGACGCGCTGACCCGCCGCGCGGACTCGACCCCGCTGCTGCGATTTTGCGTACACTGAGCTTTTCGCCTGGCCCTTTCCCACGAGGTATCCCATGGTCCTGCGTTCCGAAATCCTGACCAAGAAGACTCATCTGCCCGCCGCCGAGCAGGCCCTGCCCGGCCGGGAGACGGCCATGGCCGTGCCCGCGGCCCACTATGTCAACGGCAATCCGTTGCAAGGCCCCTTCCCCACCGGTCTGCAGAGTCTGGTGGTGGGCATGGGCTGCTTCTGGGGCGTCGAGCGGCGCTTCTGGCAACAGCCAGGCGTCTGGACCACCGCGGCCGGCTATGCCGGCGGCCATACCCCCAATCCGACCTACGAAGAGGTGTGCTCCGGCCTGACCGGTCATACCGAGGTGGTGCTGGTGGTGTTCGATCCGGCCCAGACCTCGCTGGAGGCGCTGCTGAAGATCTTCTGGGAAGCCCACGATCCGACCCAGGGCATGCGCCAGGGCAACGACGTCGGCACCCAGTATCGCTCGGCGCTGTATTACACCGACGACAATCAGCAGGAAGCCTTCGAAGCCAGCCAGGCCGCCTTCCAGGCCCAACTGGCCGAGGCCGGTTATGGCGAGATCACCACCGAGATCGCCCCGCTGCCGCCCTTCTACTACGCCGAGGCCTATCACCAGCAGTATCTGGCGAAGAATCCCAACGGCTATTGCGGCCTGGCCGGCACCGGCGTCTGCCTGCCGCCCAGCCTGGCGGTCTGATCCCGAGCCGCTGCCGCGGCTCTCTTTTGTCGGGCGTCGGCGGTAGAGCCGCCTCGATCCAACCTACGCCAACCTTTCCCGTAGGTTGGGTTGAGCGCAGCGAAGCCCAACAGCGCCGGGCCTCGCTATTCCGCGATCAGCCAGTCCAGCCGCCAGCTGCCTTCGCCCTGGGCCAGATGCTCGGCCAGCCAGGGCAGCAGGTCGCGCAACTCTTCTTCCAGTCCCCATGGCGGATTGACGATGGCCAACCCCGAGCCATTGAGCCGGGTGGCATCGTCCGCCGCACGGATCAGCAATTCGACATTGAGCAGCTTGGGCGCGCCGCTGGCCTGCAGACCGGCATGAAAGCGTCGGAGCTGGCGGCGATCCTTGATCGGATACCAGAGCATAATCACCGTCTGGCGCATCCGGCCGATGGCCTCCGCGACCGCCTTGACGCAACGCTCCAGCTCGTCGGCCTTCTCGAAGGGCGGATCGATCAGCAGCAAGGCCCGGCGTTCGGGGACCGGCAGCAGCGCCCGCGGCAGCAGCCAGCCATCCTTCTGATGCACCGCGACCCGGCGATCGCGAGCCATGTTTTCCTTGAGCAGGCGGCCATCCTCCGGGTGCAGCTCGTTGAGCAGCAGGCGATCCTGGGGACGCAGGGCCTGGCGCATCAGCTCGGGCGAACCGGGGTAGTAGCGCAGCGCGCCGTCGGGATTGAGCGCCGCCACCGCCTCGCGATAACCGACGAAGGCCGCCGGCGCGGACTCCAGGGCCCACAGCCGTCCGATGCCTTCGCGCCATTCGTCGGTACGACTGGCCTGATCGCCGGCCAGGTCATAGCGACCGACGCCGGAATGGCTGTCCAGATAGGCGAAGGGCGTCTCCTTGCGCGCCAGCAGCGCGGCCAGGCGCAACAGGGTGGCGTGCTTGAAGACATCGGCGTGATTGCCGGCGTGGAAGGCGTGTCGGTAATTCATGGGATACTCCAGCGTCAGCCCTACAGTGTACCGTCTTCCTCGGGCGCCAGCGGCGTCGCGCTTTGACACCCCGGCCACCCAGCGGGTTAAATCCCCAGGTTCTTCAATTCTTTACCCCAGGAGTCACGCTTGGACGCTGTCACCATCAACAGCTTGTTCTTGATCGGTGCGGTGCTGATCGGCCTGTCGATTCTGGTCAGCTCGATTTCCTCGCGGGTCGGCATCCCGATTCTGGTGATCTTCCTGGTGGTCGGCATGTTCGCCGGCATCGACGGTCCCGGTCACATCGCCTTCGACAACTATCCGATGGCCTACCTGGTGGGCAACCTGGCGCTGGCGGTGATCCTGCTCGACGGCGGCATGCGCACCCGGGTGTCGAGTTTCCGGGTGGCGCTCTGGCCGGCGCTGTCGCTCGCCACCGTGGGGGTGATGATCACCACCGGCCTGACCGGGGTCGCCGCCGCCTGGCTGTTCGATCTCAGCCTGCTGCAGGGCCTGCTGATCGGCGCCATCGTCGGCTCCACCGACGCTGCGGCGGTGTTTTCCCTGCTCGGCGGCCGGGGCCTCAACGAACGGGTCACCGCCAGTCTGGAAATCGAATCGGGCAGCAACGATCCCATGGCGGTGTTTCTCACCGTCACCCTGATCGAGATGCTCGCCAGCGGCCAGAGCGGCTTTTCCTGGAGCCTGCTCGGGCATTTCGTCAGCGAATTCGCCATCGGCGGGGTGATCGGCCTGGGCGGCGGCTGGCTGCTGCTGCAGCTGATCAATCGCATCCATCTCGCCGACGGCCTCTATCCACTACTGGCCATCAGCGGTGGCCTGCTGATCTTCGCCCTGACCAACACCGCCCATGGCAGTGGCATCCTCGCGGTCTACCTGGCCGGTCTGCTGATGGGCAATCTGCCGATCCGCAGTCGCCACGGCATGCTGCACATGCTCGACGGCATGGCCTGGCTGGCGCAGATCGGCATGTTCCTGGTGCTGGGCCTGCTGGTGGAGCCGCACAACCTGCTGCCCATCGCCCTGCCCGCCCTCGGCCTTGCCCTGTGGATGATCCTGGTCGCCCGCCCGCTGTCGGTGGCCATCGGCCTGCTGCCCTTCCGCGCCTTCCACGACCGGGAAAAGGCCTTTATCGCCTGGGTCGGGCTGCGTGGCGCGGTCCCGATCATCCTGGCGGTGTTCCCAATGATGGCCGGGCTGCCCCAGGCCCAGCTGTTCTTCAACGTGGCCTTCTTCATCGTGCTGGTGTCGCTGCTGGTGCAGGGCTCCAGCCTGCCGCTGGCCGCCAAGCTGCTCAAGGTGACGGTGCCACCGGAGCCGGCGCCTTTCTCCCGCGCCGGCCTGCAGGTCCATCCGACCAGCGAATGGGAGCTGTTCATCTATCGCCTGGGCGCCGAGAAATGGTGCATCGGCGCCGCCCTGCGCGAGCTGAAGATGCCCGAAGGCACCCGTATCGCCGCGCTGTTCCGCGGCGAGACCCTGCTGCACCCCTCCGGCAGTACCACCCTGGAAGCCGGCGACATCCTCTGTGTGGTCGGCCACGAGCACGATCTGCCGGCCCTCGGCCGGCTGTTCAGCCAGGCACCGCAGCAGACCCAGAGATTCTTCGGCGACTTCGTCCTGGAAGCCGACGCCGAACTCAGCGCCGTGGCCGCGCTGTACGGCCTGCAACTGGGCGAGGTGGACGGCAACCAGCGCCTCGGCAGCTTCATCACCCACGAGATCGGCGGCGAACCCATCGTCGGCGACCTGGTGGAATGGAATGGCCTGGTCTGGATCGTCGCGGCCATCGAGAACAAGCGCGTGCGCAAGGTCGGCGTGAAGTTTCCCGAAGGCCGCAGCAGCGGGCCCGCGCTCTTTCTTTAACGGTGGATGAACAGGGTTCGCGCCCTGGAAAGCGCTATCTTGCGCCCATGGCAGCCTGGCTTTAACCTCGCGCCTTTCCACTGCCCGACGCTCGCCGCATGCACCGCCTGTCCGCTCTGCTTCGCGCCGCCGCTCTCTGCGGTTGCCTGTTCACCCTTCCCGCCGTGGCTCAGGATTCCGGGCCGCCGGATGCCCAGCAGGTGCAGCAGAATCTGACCGGGCTGGCCGATCGCAAGCTGCCCGCCCCCGAGCAGAGCGCCGCCCAGGACAGTCTGCAGCAGACCCTCAAGCTGCTCGATCAGCGTGACCAGTACGTCAAGCAGCTGGCCGATCTGCGCCAGCAGCTGGCCCAGGCGCCGCAGCAGATCAAGGATGCCCAGCGGCAACTGGCGCGACTGCGCGCCGAGCCTATCAAACCGGCCGAACAGCGCTATGCCGGCGCCACGCCCCAGGCCCTGGAGCAGCGTCTGAGCGAGACCAGCCTGGCGCTCAACAGCGTGCAGGACGACCTCAATGCGGCCAACAGTCTGGTGATCAATGCCCAGACCCGTCCCGAACGCGCCCAGGTGGACATCGCCAATCTGCAGACGCGCCTGCAGCAGATCGCCGATCTGCTCAAGAACGGGCGCGAGAACGCCAAGCCAATTACGCCCGAGCGACGCGGTCAGTTGCTGGCGGAACAGGCGGCCGCCAATGCGCAGATCCAGCTGCTGCGCCAGGAACTGGGCGGCAACAGCGTGCTGCAGGATCTGGGGGCCATCCGCCGCGAACTCTTCACCGAACAGGTCAAGCGCTACGAGCAGGAGACCCTGGACCTGCAGACGCTGATCAGCGGCAAGCGCCGCCAGCAATCGGAAAAGACCCTGGCCGAAGCCTCCCGCGAATCGGAAAAGACCGCCGGGGACGATGTGCTGTCCCAGGAGACCGGGCTCAATCTGCAGCTGTCGGACTACCTGCTGCGCGCCACCGATCGCCTCAACGACCTCAACCGCCGCAATCTCGAGTCGCGTCAGCAGCTGGACCAGCTCAAGCAGACCACCGAGAACATGGAGCAGCAGATCGGCGTGCTCAAGGGCAGCGTGCTGCTGTCCAAGCTGCTCTATCAGCAGCGGGCGGCACTGCCCTCGGTCAAGGTCAACAAGGACCTCACCGACGACATCGCCGATCTGCGCCTCTATCAGTTCGAACTCAATCAGCAGCGCGCCCAGATCGCCAATCCGGAAGGCTACGTCGACAATCTGCTGGCCCAGCAGCCGCCGGAAAAGGCCACCCCGCAGCTGCGTCAGCAACTGCTCGACCTGCTCAAGACCCGCAGCGAACTGCAGGAGCGCCTCAACACCGAACTCAATGCCCTGCTCAGCGAATCCATCGATCTGCAGCTCAACCAGAACCAGCTGCGCAGCACCATCACCAGCCTGCGCGGCACCCTCGACGAGCAGATGTTCTGGATTCCCAGCAACAAGCCGCTGGACTGGAACTGGGTCAAGACCGCGCCGCGCAAGCTGCTGCAGCAGCTGCGCGACGTGCCCTGGGGCTCCAGCCTGCATGAACTCTATGTCGGCCTGGCCGAGCGCCCGCTGCTGCTGCTGCCGCTGGTGCTGGCCTTCGCCACCCTGATCTGGCAGCGCCCACGCCTCTATGGCCGGGTCCACAAGCTCAACCAGGACATCGGCCACTATCAGCGCGACAGCCAGTTGCACACGCCCCAGGCGATCCTGCTCACCATCCTGCTGGGCCTGCCGGCGAGCCTGGTGCTCTGGCTGGGCGGCGTGGCCCTGGAAGGTGACGAACGCGGGGTCAACGCCGCCATCGGCGCGGCCCTGCTGGAGATCGCCGCCGGCTGGCTGGTGTTCTACACGGTGTATCGCCTGCTGGCCTCCGGCGGCGTGGCCGAGACCCATTTCCGCTGGGCCCGGCCCCAGGCGCAGTCGTTGCGCCGGCTGGTCAGACGGGTGGGGCTGCTGGCCCTGGCGCTGATGGCGGTGGTGGCCATCGCCGAGCGCCAGCTGGCTGGCCTCGCCGACGACGTCCTCGGCATCCTCATCGTGCTGGTCGCCTATGCCAGCCTGGCCTGGATGCTCGGTCGCTCCCTGCTCAATGCCACCGCCCGCGAGCGCCTGCCGTTCTTCCGCCTGCTGCTCGGCCTGATGATCACCGCCATTCCGGCCGTGCTGTTCTTCGCCGTGCTCTTCGGCTACTACTACACGGCGCTCAAGCTCACCGATCGCCTGGTGGACACCCTCTATGTGCTGATGGCCTGGATCATCCTCGAAGCCACCCTGGCCCGCGGCCTGAGCGTGGCCGCGCGGCGCCTGGCCTACCAGCGCGCCATCCAGAAGCGCCAGGCGCAGCAGGAGGACGCCGAGGGCGTCGAGGTGGTGCAGGAGCCGACCCTGGACATGGAACAGGTCAACCAGCAGTCCTCGCGGCTGTTGCGCCTGACCCTGCTGCTGGCCTTCCTCGGCGTCCTCTACCTGGTCTGGGCCGACGTGGTGGCGGTGTTCTCCTACCTGGACAACGTCACCCTCTACCAGTACACCAGCGGCACCGGCGCCGCCGCCACCCAGGTCCCCCTGACGCTGCGGGTGTTCATCATCGCCCTGGTGATCGCCGGCCTCACCGTCGCCCTGGCGCGCAACCTGCCTGGCCTGCTGGAGGTGCTGGTGCTGTCACGCCTGAATCTGGCCCAGGGCAGCGCCTACGCCACCACCACCCTGCTGTCCTATGTCATCGTCGGCTTCGGCACCGTGACCACCCTGGCGACCCTGGGGGTGAGCTGGGACAAGCTGCAGTGGCTGGCCACTGCCCTTTCGGTCGGTCTGGGTTTCGGTCTGCAGGAGATCTTCGGTAACTTCATCTCCGGTCTGATCATCCTCTTCGAGCGCCCGGTGCGCGTCGGCGATCTCATCACCATCGGCAACGTGACCGGTACGGTGAACAAGATCCGCATCCGCGCCACCCATATCACCGACGCCGACCGCAAGTCGGTGGTGGTGCCGAACAAGACCTTCGTCACCAGCCAGCTGATCAACTGGACGCTGACCGACACCGTCACCCGTATCGTGCTGACCTTCGGGGTCAATCGCGGCAGCGACCTGGCCCAGGCGCAACAGCTGATCATGCAGGCGGTAAAGGAGAATACTCGCGTCCTGCACGACCCCGAACCCTCGCTGTTCGTCACCCACTATGGCGCCACCACCCTCGATCACGAATTGCGCATCTATGTCCGGGAACTGGGCGATCGCAGCGCCGCCACCGACGAGCTGATTCGCCGGGTCGACCAGCTGCTGCGCGAGGCCGGCATCAACCTGCTGTCGACGCCGCAGATGGAGATCACCCTAAAGAATCGTCACGGTGCGGAGAAACAACTGGGCAAAAAGCCTCTCCTATCTGAAGGGGATGCCCAGCAGGAGGCCGAGGATCCCAAGCCATCCAAGGCCTGACGGCCCCCAAGAGCCTGTCCATAATCTGCTGCGCGTCGGCCAAACTGCGTTAAAAATGGCTTCGGAATGCTCATTTACCACTCGTAAACTCGAGCGCGAGTCCGATCCGCTTCCTCCGCCATTTTCGCCTTATTTGGCTCTAGCTCGCGAGATTATGAACAGGCTCTACAGCCCCTGGGATACCCATGAAACAGCTGCTCGACCTGACCTTCGACAACAGATTCGCCCGCCTGGGCGATGACTTCTCCACCCATATCGACCCCCGGCCGCTGGACGATCCGCGGCTGGTGGTCGCCTCGCCGGCAGCGATGGCGCTGCTGGACCTGGACCCGGCAGTGGCCGAGACGCCCGAATTCACCCAGGTGTTCGCCGGGGCCCAGCTCTGGGACAGCGCCGAACCCCGGGCCATGGTCTATTCCGGCCATCAGTTCGGCTCCTACAACCCCCGCCTCGGCGATGGCCGCGGCCTACTGCTGGGCGAGGCGGTCAACGACCGCGGCGAACACTGGGACCTGCACCTCAAGGGCGCCGGTCTCACACCCTTCTCGCGCATGGGCGACGGCCGCGCCGTGCTGCGCTCCTCCATCCGCGAATTCCTCGCTTCCGAGGCCCTGCACGCTCTGGGCATCCCCACCACCCGGGCGTTGTGCGTGATCGGCTCCGCCACCCAGGTGGTGCGCGAACGACTGGAAACCGGCGCCACCCTGCTACGTATGGCGCCCAGCCACGTGCGCTTCGGCCATTTCGAATACTTCTACTACACCCGCCAGCATCAGCTGCTGGCGCAGCTGGGCGAGCATGTGCTGGCCGCGCACTTCCCCGAATTGCTGACGACGCCTGAGCCCTGGGCCGCGCTGTTCCGCGAGGTGGTGGAGCGCAACGCCCGGCTGATCGCCCACTGGCAGGCCTATGGCTTCTGCCACGGGGTGATGAACACCGACAATTTCTCGATCCTGGGGCTCACCTTCGATTTCGGCCCCTTCGCCTTTCTCGACGACTTCGACGCCCAGTTCATCTGCAATCACTCCGATCACACCGGGCGCTACTCCTACAGCAACCAGGTGCCCATCGCCCACTGGAACCTGGCGGCCCTGGCCCAGGCGCTGACGCCCAAGGTGGCGGTGGAGACGCTGCAGGAGAGCATCGCCCTCTTCCTGCCGCTGTACCAGGCGCACTATCTCGACCTGATGCGCCATCGGCTGGGTCTGCAGGAGGCGCGGGACGAAGACCAGGAGCTGGTCGAGCGCCTGCTGGCCCTGATGCAGCAGGGCGGCGTGGACTATCACCTGTTCTTCCGTCACCTGGGCGAAGACGAACCTGCCGCGGCGTTGGCCCGGGTGCGCGAGGACTTCATCGACCTGCGCGGTTTCGACGACTGGGGCCAGGCCTATCGCGCGCGCCTGGAGGCCGAAGGCGGTACCGCAGCCGACCGCACCGCACGCATGAATGCGGTCAATCCGCTATATGTGCTGCGCAATTACCTGGCCCAGCAGGCCATCGAGCAGGCCGAAGCGGGCGACTACCGCGAGGTGCGCCTGCTGCACGAGGTGCTGTCACGCCCCTTCGAGGCCCAGCCGGGACGCGAGCGCTTCGCCCAGCGGCCGCCGGATTGGGGCAAGCACCTGGAGATCAGCTGCTCGTCCTGAGAGCCTATTTATAACCTGCTGCGCGTCGGCCAAACTGCGTTGAAAAGGCTCTGGAAGGCCAGCCCCGTCGAAATGCTCATTTACCACTCGTAAACTCGCACGCGAGCCCGGTCCGCTTCCTCAAGCCTTTTCGTGGGGCCGCCCAGGCCTTGTTTGCTTCTAGCTCGCGAGATTATAAAAAGGCTCTGAGAGCTGACCGTATCTAGGCGCCGTTGACCTGGAAGACGTGCCGCAGATAATGCAGGAAGTCCGGCTCGCCGCCCTGGGCCTTGCCCGGGGCGTCGGATATCTTGGCCACCGGCTGACCGTTGCAGCGACTCATCTTAAGCACCATGTTCATCGGCTGCACCCCGGGGATGTCGCAGGTGAAGTGGGTGCCGATACCGAAGCTCACGTTGATCCGCTCGCGCAGGGCGCGAAACAGCGCCAGGGCCTTTTCCAGGTTGAGCGAGTCGGAGAACACCAGGGTCTTGGTCAGGGGATCTATGCCCAGCTGCTGGTAGTGGGCGATGGCCTTTTCCGCCCACTGCAGGGGATCGCCGCTGTCGTGCCGCAGGCCGTCGAACAGCTTGGCGAAGTAGAGATCGAAATCGCGCAGGAAGGCATCCATGGTGATGGTGTCGGTCAGGGCGATACCGAGCTGACCGCGATACTCGCGCACCCAGCAGTCGAGGGCGGAGATCTGGCTGTCGATCAGTCGCGGCCCCAGTTGCTGGTGCGCCATCAGCCACTCGTGGGCCATGGTGCCCAGGGGCGCGACATCCAGCTTCCAGGCCAGGTGCACATTGCTGGTGCCAACGAAGCGACCGGGGAAGTCGTCCCTCAGGCTGCGCACCACCATCTCCTGCACCCCATAGGAGAAACGCCGCCGGGTGCCGAAGTCGGCCATCTTGAACTCGGCCAGTTCATCGGCGCCCGCCTCTCGTGCCAGCCAGTCGAACTTGCGATAGAGCTGATCCTGCGCCACCTGCAGCGGCAGATCGGCATGGCGTTGGCGATTGCGCACCTCGCTGATCAGCGCCAGGATCGGCACCTCGAACAGGATCAGGTGCAGCCAGGGACCTTTCAGGGTCAGGGTGAAGCGCCCTTCTTCCTCGCCCAGGAACACATAGGACGGATTGAAGCGAAATAGCCGCAGGAAGCGGATGAAGTCCGGGGTGATGAAGGGGATGCGCTCGAGAAAGGCCAGCTGACCGTCGCTGATGGCGACATCGGCGAGGGCATCGATCTCGGCCTGGATGGCCGCGTGATAGGGCCGCAGGTCTTCGTCGTTGCGGCAGCGAAAGGCCCACTCGACTTCCGCATTGGGATAGTTGTGCAGGACGGCCTGCATCATGGTGAGCTTGTAGAAGTCGGTGTCCAGCAGGCTTTGCACGGCCTGCTCGGAAAAACTATCGGCCATCATCGGCGGGGGCTCGGCAGCTAGAAGTCAGACGACAGGATGCCCAACTTGCCGAGGAAGCGAAAGGCGCTTGACCGCCCGAGGGCCTAGCGGTTGTGGGTCTGGGTCATGCCGAAGAGAAACAGCAGCAGGTCCTGGCTACCCGTGCTGGAGGTGGTCAGGCTGCGAGCCACCGGCGTCTGGCAATACTCGAGGCCTTCACTGCCGACCACCACCGCCGCCGGCCGCAGCCAGCTCGCATAGGCCAATGTGGTGACCCCACAGAAAGCCGCGATCAGCAAACCTCGAGTAATTTGTGAAGTCATGGCTCTAACCCTCTGATCTTCCGTCCCAACGCCTGTTGGTAAACGTAGAGGAGAGTTCGCCATTGCGCAGCATTCCACGACGAATGGCGGCGTAATTGCAGCATATCCCGACGGGCGGCCGTGTCTATACCGATGCGCTGGCGACATTTCTCCAGATCGAGCAGGGCGACGGAGAATTCCTTGCCCTGAGGGCCGACTCGTTCGGCCACGAAGATGTGCTTGGGATAGAGGCAACCGTGTTGCCAGCGGTGCCGATGCATGCGCGCCAGCACCTCGCCCAGGGTGGTCAGGAAACGCTCGTGCTCGGCTTCGCTGAGAGACTGGCCGCCACCTTCGGCGTACCACTGATCGAGGTCCTGATAGCCTTCCAGAGCGGCGCTCACCAGCAGCGCGCGCCAGCCGCCCTGGGCATGCTGGGCATCGCAGAACAGTAGTTCGGGAACCTGAATGCCCAGGTCGCGAAAGGCGATCAGCGCATCGCGCTCGCGCAGAGCGGTGGGACGTCCCAGGGGATGACGCAGGCTGCGATAGAGATGGCCGACCTGGCGCTTGACGTAGGCCAGGGTACCGTCGGGCAGCTGCAGGCGCTGAACACCGCTTTCGCCACCGCGGCGGACGTTGGGGGCTTCCACCCAATCACCCGCGGTGTTCCACCAGCGATCGAAACGCTCTTCGCCTTGCGTTACGGCTCCCATCAGCTGCCTCTCTTATTCTAGATAGCTTCAATTGGCCTTGCGCAGGACATAGACCCGCCACATGGCATAGCCCGGCAGGAAATCCAGAGCGCGGTCGACGACGAAGCCGGCCTGGGCGACCTCCGCCTCGAACTGGCTGCGCTCGACGATGAATCTGTTCTGATAACCGCCACGGTCGCGGCCCTGGGCCTTGCGACGGCGCTCCAGCGCCTGACGCCGCCAGGCCTTGAAGTTGCCATCCACCCACAACGACAGGATGACACTGTCGCGGGTCACCCGGTGGAACTCCTGCAGCAGTGCCAGTCGGTCCGCCGATTCGCCCACATGGTGAAACAAGCGCATACAGAAAATGCAATCTACAGAATTGTCAGACAGGTCGATAGCGAAAGCCGACGTCTGTAGCGTCTTCACTCGGGCCACGACGTCCGCCGGCTGCTGATCGCGGGCGGTGGCCAGCATGTTTTCCGAGTAATCGGCACCGATGATCAGGCGATTGCGCTTTTCCGCCAGCAGCGGCCAGAAGCGCCCTGCCCCACTGGGCAGATCCAGCACCAGATTGGGTTGGCCGGCGATGCTCAGGGCCTGCCGCGCCAGTTGCTGGTCGCGCCAGTTGGACAGACGCCGGGCCAGACCGTCCTGATGCTTCAGGTAATACTGGCGGGCGTGGTCGGCGTCGTACTTTTGCGAAAAGGGCAGGTCGATGGGCGCTTTCACGGAGGCGGCTCCTGAGGGAGTGGAGAAGTGCCGCCACCCTACCCGGCCCCCTGTCAAACCCCGGTCAAGCCTTTGTGAAATTTCTGTAACCTCAGTCCGCTAGTCTGTCGGTGCCGAGTGCTATCTCGAAGCGGCAACCGCCCGCCGTGCTTTCACCCAGGTTCACGTGCCAGCCCTGCAGCTGGCAGATCCTGCGCACCAGCGACAAGCCCAGCCCGAGGCCCTCGCCACGCCCCTCCGCGCCCCGCACGAAGGGCTGGAACATCGCCTCGCGCTGCTCCTCGGGGATGCCGACGCCGCTGTCTTCCACCACGAAGCCGTCCGTCCCGACATGCAGGCCGATGTAACCCCGCTCGGTGTAATGCAGCGCATTGCGCAACAGATTGCTCATTACCGAGCGCAGAAAGGGCTCGTGCCAGAGCGCCTGGTCAGCCCCCGGCGCCACGCTCAGCCGCCACTGCAGGCCCTTGGCTTCCACCGCCGCCTGCCACTCCTGCGTTTGCCGCCGCGCCACGTCGGCCAGGGTGGCCCGCGGGGCCTGGGTGTCGTTGTCGCCCTGGTTGCGCGCCAGGGCCAGAAAGGTCTGCACCAGTTCCTGCATCTCCCGCGCCGCACGGATCATCCGTTCCAGCGGACCCTTCGCCCGCGCTGGCAGATCCGGCGTGGCCTCGAGCAATTCGCAGGAGGAATTGATCACCATCAGCGGAGTACGCAATTCGTGGCTGACGTCACTGGTGAACAGCCGTTCCCGGGCCAGGGCAGCACGCAGGCGCTCCAGGGCATCGTCGAAGGCCCCGGCCAGCTCGCCGACCTCGTCCTTGGCGTAGTCCGGCGCCAGGGGCGGGGTTACATCGAGCAACTGGTCACGCCGGCGCACCTGACGCGCCAGCCGTACGACCGGGGCGATCACCCGCCGCGCCAGGGCCCAGCCCAGCAGCCAGGCCAGGGCCACGCTGATCAGGAAGCCGACCAGCACCACCTTGTAGAGCAGGCGTTCGCGCGCCTCGAAATCGCTCTGGTTCTGCAGCAGGACGAAGTGATTGCCCTCCAGCTCGGCCACATAGGCATAGAAGTACTGTTGATCCTCCTCCACTTCACTGAAGCCGGCCGGCAGCTCGCGCAGGTGCGCTGGCAGCTGTGCCACCTCGGTGAGAGGCACGAAATACAGGCGCATGTCCGGGTCCAGCACCGGCTGGCCGCCGCGCTTCATGTCGCGCTGCACCATGCGCTCCAGTTCATTGTGCAGATCGGTGGAGATCAGGCGTTCCTCGACGGTATGCACCGCGGCGACGATCCCCAGGGCAAAGACGCCACCCACCAGAAAGGTCATCAGCACGAAGGCGATGACGATCCGTCGCGACAGGCTCAGGTGATATTCCATGGCTAGTCCTGCTCGACCAGTTTGTAGCCCACGCCGTGAATGGTGCGCAGCAGCGGCTGCTCGAAGGGCTTGTCGATCACCTGGCGCAACTGGTGGACGTGGCTGCGCAGGCTGTCACTATCAGGGTAGTCCTCGCCCCATACCGCTTCCTCCAGCACCTCGCGCCGCACCACATGGGGCGACTTCTGCATCAGCAGGGCGAGAATCTTGAGGCCGATGGGATTGAGCTTGAGCGCCTTGCCGGCGCGACTGACCTCCAGGGTGTCGAGGTCATAGCTGAGATCGGCGACCTGCAGCTGCCGCCGCCCGCCGCCCTTGGCCCGGCGCATGACCGCCTCGACGCGGGCGGCCAATTCGGACAGGGCGAAGGGCTTGACCAGATAGTCGTCGGCGCCGGAGCGAAAGCCTTCCAGACGATCGTCGAGTTGATCGCGGGCGGTGAGCATGATCACCGGGGTGTCGCGGCGGGCATCCTGGCGCAGCCGCTGGCAGAGGGTGTAGCCATCGATGCCGGGCAGCATGATGTCGAGGATCAGCAGGTCATAGTGCTCGGTCGCGGCCAGGTGCAGGCCCGACAGCCCATCCTGGGCGCAATCCACGCTGTAGCCCTTGAGACTGAGGTAGTCCAGCAGATTGCTGAGGATGTCGCGGTTGTCTTCCACCACCAGGATACGCATGTCGCTGACCTCTTGCCCGAGCCCACCGCGGGCCTCGTTGTCGTCTGTTCGGCACAGAGCCTAACCGGCCCCGGCGGCCTCGACCAGCGCGGGCGGGCCGGCGACCGGCCATAAAAAACCCCGGTGTCCGCGAGGAGCACCGGGGTTGGGCTCGGCCCGGGGGCCGGAGCGGGTGTTACATCATGCCGCCCATGCCACCCATGCCGCCCATGTCGGGCATGGCCGGAGCGGAGTCGTCTTTCGGCAGCTCGGCCACGATGGCTTCGGTGGTGATCAGCAGACCGGCGATGGAAGAAGCGGCCTGCAGCGCGCTGCGGGTCACCTTGGCCGGGTCGATGATGCCGAATTCCAGCATGTCGCCGTATTCGCCGGTGGCGGCGTTGTAGCCGTAGTTGCCGCTGCCCTGCTTGACCTTGTCCAGCACGACGGAGGCTTCGTCACCGGCGTTGGCCACGATCTGGCGCAGCGGGGCTTCGACGGCGCGACGCAGGATGTTGATACCGGCGTTCTGCTCTTCGTTGATGCCTTTCAGGTCCTTCAGCGCGTCCAGGGCACGGACCAGGGCGACACCGCCGCCAGGCACCACGCCTTCTTCCACGGCAGCGCGGGTAGCGTGCAGGGCGTCTTCAACGCGGGCTTTCTTCTCTTTCATCTCGACTTCGGTGGCAGCGCCAACCTTGATCACGGCAACACCGCCGGCCAGCTTGGCCAGACGCTCTTGCAGCTTCTCTTTGTCGTAGTCGGAAGAGGTTTCTTCGACCTGGGCACGGATCTGCTTGATGCGGGCCTGGATGTCGACTTCCACGCCAGCGCCGTCGATGACGGTGGTGTTTTCCTTGTTCAGGACCACACGCTTGGCTTGACCCAGGTGCTCCAGGGTGGTGCTTTCCAGGCTCAGACCGACTTCTTCGGAGATGACGGTACCGCCGGTCAGGATGGCGATGTCCTGCAGCATGGCCTTGCGACGATCACCGAAGCCCGGCGCCTTGACGGCAGCGACCTTGACGATACCGCGCATGTTGTTGACCACCAGGGTGGCCAGGGCTTCGCCTTCGACGTCTTCGGCGACGATCAGCAGCGGGCGACCGGCCTTGGCGACAGATTCCAGCACCGGCAGCAGTTCGCGGATGTTAGAGATCTTCTTGTCGACCAGCAGCAGCAGCGGGCTGTCCAGCTCGGCCGACATGGTGTCGGGCTTGTTGATGAAGTAGGGCGACAGGTAGCCACGGTCGAACTGCATGCCTTCGACGACGGACAGTTCATTTTCCAGGCCCGAGCCTTCTTCGACGGTGATGACGCCTTCCTTACCAACCTTCTCCATGGCTTCGGCGATGATGTTGCCGATGCTTTCGTCGGAGTTGGCGGAGATGGTGCCTACCTGGGCGATGGCCTTGCTGTCGGCGCAGGGCTTGGACAGGTTCTTCAGCTCGGCGACGACGGCAGCGGTAGCCTTGTCGATGCCGCGCTTCAGATCCATCGGGTTCAGGCCGGCGGCCACGGACTTCAGGCCTTCGGTGACGATGGCCTGGGCCAGCACGGTGGCGGTGGTGGTGCCGTCGCCGGCAGCGTCGTTGGCCTTGGAGGCCACGTCTTTCACCAGCTGGGCGCCGATGTTCTCGATGCGATCCTTGAGCTCGATCTCCTTGGCGACGGACACGCCGTCCTTGGTGATCAGGGGAGCACCGAAGCTACGCTCCAGAACCACGTTACGGCCTTTCGGGCCCAGGGTGGCCTTGACGGCGTCGGCCAGGGTGTTGACACCGGTCAGCAGCTTCTTGCGCGCGGAGTCACCGAATTTGACGTCTTTTGCAGCCATGTTCTGTTTCCTCTAAGAAATTCGAAAAGTGAGCGGGGATCAGCCTTCGATAACGGCCAGGATTTCGGACTCAGCCATCACCAGCAGTTCTTCGCCATCGACCTTGATGGCGTTGCTGCCGGAATAGGGACCGAAAACCACCTTGTCACCCACTTTCACCGCCGGAGCACGGACGTCGCCGTTGTCCAGCACGCGTCCAGTGCCTACGGCAACCACTTCACCGCGGTTCGGCTTTTCGGCAGCCGAGCCCGGCAGCACGATGCCGCCAGCGGATTTGGTCTCTTCTTCGCTGCGACGAATCACAACGCGATCATGCAGAGGACGAAGCGCCATTGTCGTATCTCCCAAAGTTCTAAGTGTTTCCAGCGCCGATGACTGCATCGGCAGTTTGTTTTTACCGGCTGCGCCGGGTGCGCCCCGTGCATGACAGGACGCGAAACCTGCTCGCCTTGCGGCGACAACCTTGCGGTGTCCGCTACATGAGGTTGTCGCCAGGCATTTCAAGGGCGGAGGACAAAATTTTTAGCGTTTTTGCTCGTCGCGGTGCACCACTTCACCCTCGATCACCTCGGGGCGATGAGGCGCGCCCTGACCGGCGCCCGGCTGATAGCCCTGGGCGCCGGGATTGCGCCGGGTCACCCGGCCGATCACCGCGCCCAGCAGGGCCTTGCGGGTCACCGGCAAGAGGCAGACGAGCGCCAGAACGTCGCTGATGAAGCCCGGGAAGATCAGCAGGGCGCCGGCGATCGCCAGGGTCAGGCCCTGGATGACTTCCTGCTCGGGCATTTGCCCCTGGGCCAGGCGCATGCGGATGCGCCAGAGGGTGGTGAAGCCGGCGACACGCAGCAGGGCGACGCCGACCAGAAAGCTCAGAAGCAGCAGGGCGAAGGTGGCGAGCACGCCGATTTCGCTGCCGATCTTGATGAGTACGGCCAGTTCCACAAAGGGAAACAGCAAGAAGAGTAAGGCGGTCACGCGCATCTCAGGTCCTTCACGGTGGAAGCCGGTTGAAAGACAGGAGATGGAGGCGGTCGAGCCGATTTCAAGGTCGCCGCCAGGCGCCCGGCACAAACGACAAGGCCGCGAAAGTCGCGGCCTTGAGGGGGTTGCACAGGGTCAGGGAAATATCGGGTTACCAGGACACGCCGACGCCGGCGGTGTACTCGGTCTGGTTGACGTTGCCCTCGGCACCGCTGGTCAGTTCCTTGGACGCCTTGAGGTTCAGCGACGCCCAGTTGGTCACCTTGTATCTCAGGCCGACATCGCCGTCGAAGGTGAAGTTGGCGGTGTTGTCCAGCGGACGACCCAGTTCACCCGTGGTGAAGAACTGGATGGTCTGACCGTACAGATAGCGGTTGTAGTCCCACTTCATGCTCGCCGAGAGGAACTGGTCGGAGCCGCCGTCGGCATACTGGTAGCGATTGTGGTTGAGCAGCCCGGTGAGCGAGAAGGCACCCAGTTCGTTGTCCCAGAACTGGTAACCGGGACCGGTACCCAGGGTCCGCTGCTTGGCCAGCGCCTGGATCCAGTCGCGCTTGTATTCGGCGCGGCCCTGCCAGAAGAATTTCTCGTCGAAGAAGCGATCCAGGGCGTATTGCAGATCGTACTTGTTGGTCGAGACGGTATCGTTGGCCTTGTAGCGGTCGTAGCTGCCGTTGGCGTTGTGCCGCCACATGCCATGCCGCGCCTGGGTCTTGAAGTCGATGTCGTACTTCTGGCTGTCCTCGGAGGAGCTGATGTAGTCCAGGCCGGCGTCGATGTTGCCTTTCCAGGCGAAGTCGCGCAGGAAGGGCCGCGGCGGCACGATCTGGGTGATGCTGGCCAGGGGGACGGTCTGCTGGCCATCGGTGGTGGTGACCACCACCTGGCCGTCGTCGGCCGGCTTGAGGCTTTCCACCGGGAAATCGGGTTCGTACTTGCCGCGCTGGACGATGACGGGCTTGTCACGCTGCAGCGTCTTGATCTTGTCCCAGGACAGGGGAATGTTGCCGCCGTATTCGGTCTGCAAGAGCAGCTTCTTGCTGTCCAGCAGCTTGATGGTTCCGGTCAGACGATCGCCATTCTTGAGCCAGACGGTGTCGGCATGGGCGAAAGAGGCGAGTGACAACAGCGCGAGCGAGGAGAGCAATCGAAAACGCATGGGCACCAGGACACCTTTGGGTGGACTTGGGTGGAAAGGTAACGAAACGAGAGGGGCGCGATTATCCGGGTGCCAGAGGCTCGCGCAACCGTTCCTGGGTAAAAGTTAGGCAAGTTTCCGGAAATACTGCCCAAAGGTCGGACGTCTTGGGAGAATGCGGCAGCTCGACACGTTTCAGCACCACCGTAACCAAACTTTTCGGCACACTGGCACTCTTCTCCCCCGGAGCAGCAGGGCGTCATGCGTGCACCCCCTCCCCTCGAATCCCGTCGCCAGGCCGTCTTCCTGGCACTGGCCGCCATTCCCGCGGGGCGGGTGGTCAGCTATGGCCAGTTGGCGGAACTCGCCGGGCTCGGTCGCGGAGCCCGCTGGGTGGGCTGGGTGCTGGGGCGTCTGCCGGAGGGCAGTGCCCTGCCCTGGCATCGGGTGATCGCGGCGGATGGCCGGCCGAGCCTGACCCAGGACAGCCCCTCTGGCCGGGAGCAACGCGAGCGGCTGCGGGCCGAGGGTGTACTGCTGCACGAGGACCGGGTGGACATGCGTCGGTACCGGTGGAATCCAGCTGAGAGTGTCGAGTAGAGTGCGCGTTTTTTCCGAGCCCAAGGGCATGTTTGCACGTTTCTGGCGTGAAGCCGTCACCACCTACAAGTCAAAGGCCTGCCTGGCCCTGCTGCTGCTGGGTTTCGCTGCGGGCCTGCCAGCCATGCTGGTGTTTTCCACCCTGTCGGTCTGGCTGCGCGAAGCGGGCGTGAGTCGCGAGACCATCGGCTATGCCAGCTGGATCGGCCTGGCCTATGCCTTCAAGTGGGTCTGGTCACCCATGCTCGACCTGTGGAAGCTGCCGCTGATCGGCAAGCTCGGGCGGCGACGCTCCTGGCTGGTGCTGTCGCAGATCCTGGTGGGCCTGGGATTGATCGGCATGGCGCTGTGCAATCCGCAGCAGCACCTGGAGCAACTCATCGCCCTGGCCGTGCTGGTGGCCTTTGCCTCGGCCACCCAGGACATCGCCGTGGACGCCTATCGCCTGGAAATCGCCGACGACGATCGCCAGGCCGCCCTGGCCGCCTGCTACATGACCGGCTATCGCATCGCCGCCCTGCTGGCCAGCGCCGGCGCGCTGTTTCTCGCCGAGGAGCTGGGCTCGTCCCGGTTGGGCTACAGCCAGAGCGCCTGGGCCACCACCTACATGCTGTTCGCCCTCCTGGTGCTGCCGGGCCTGGTGACCAGCGTGCTGATTCGCGAACCCGAGCCGGTAGCGCCCATGGCCATGGCGGAATCGCGCTTCGGCTTCAATCACCAGCTGGTGGCGGTTGCCCTGCTGCTGGTGATGCTGATCTCCATCCCCGCCGCCATCAATGCCGCCATCGCCCAGGCCTGGCCACGCGCCCTGCTCTACAGCCTGTTCATCGTCGGCTGCCTGTCGCCCTGGGGCCGCTATTGCTCCAAGCCGCTGAGCGATCTCATGCGCCGCATGCGCGAGCCCCTGCGGTTGCGCGATGCGGCCAATGCCGAAGAACTGCCACGCTTCGACTTCGTCCACCAGATGGTCTCGGTGATCCTGCTGATCGTGCTGATCGTGGCCGCCACCGGCGGCCTGTCGGCCCTGGCCGGCGGCTACTGGCCGCGCGGTCTGATGTACGGCCTGATCGTCTGGCTGTGCCTGACCGCGCCGGGGCGCCGGCTGATGGCACCGGTGCTGACGCCCATCACCGAATTCATCCAGCGCTACCAGTGGCAGGCGCTGCTGCTGCTCGGCCTGATCTCCACCTATCGGCTGTCCGACACGGTCATGGGGGTGATGGCCAGCGTCTTCTATATCGACGTGGGCTACAGCAAGGAAACCATCGCCGGAGTCAGCAAGATCTTCGGGGTGTTCATGACCCTGTTCGGCGCGGGCCTGGGCGGCGTGCTGATCACCCGGGTAGGCATCCTGCCGATCCTTTTCCTCGGCGGCGCCGCTTCGGCGCTGACCAATCTGCTGTTCGTGGTGATCGCTTCCACCGGCGCCAACGTGCCGCTGCTGATCGCCACGATCTGCGCCGACAACGTCAGCGGCGGCATGGCCACCTCGGCCTTTGTCGCCTACCTGTCGAGTCTGACCAACCTCAGATTCTCGGCCACCCAGTACGCCATGCTCAGCTCGCTGATGCTGCTGTTGCCGCGCCTGCTGGGTGGCTATTCGGGGGCCATGGTCGAGCACGTCGGCTACAGCTCGTTCTTCTCACTGACCGCGCTGATGGGGGTGCCGACGCTGCTGCTGATCGCCGTGCTCTGGCTGCGTCAGCGGCGCGATCCCGCCGTCGTCAAGACCGGCGGGAGCTGAGCGGGACCTAGGCGGCGGGGCTGGACTCGCCCTGCGCCTCAGCGACCGGTGCAGTGTTGGCGAAGTGCACCACTCGCTGCGGGAAGGGAATGCCGATACCCACCGCGCCCAGACGGTCGCGGACCTGCTCGTTGAGCATAAACATCAGCGGCCAGTAGTCGCCGCTGTCGGTCCAGAAGCGCAGCGACAGGGTGATGGCGCTGTCGCCCAGGGCCGATACCACCACCTCGGCGGCCGGATCCCGATGCACCCGCGAGTCTTCCGCCAGCGCCAGCAGCACCTCGCGGCCCTTCTGCAGATCGGCCTCGTAATCCACGCCGACATCGAAGATCACCTTGCGCTTGGGCTGGCGCGAGTAGTTGGTGATGATGCCGTTGGACAGATTGCCGTTGGGGATGGTGACGGTCTTGTTGTCCCCGGTCAGCAGGATGGTGTGGAAGATCTGGATGGAATTCACCGTCCCCATCACGCCTTGGGCTTCGATGAATTCACCGACGCGAAAGGGGCGGAAGGTCAGGATCAGCACACCGCCGGCAAAATTCGACAGGCTGCCCTGCAGTGCCAGACCCACGGCCAGACCGGCCGCACCGATGATGGCGACAAAGGAGGTCGTGGCGATGCCGATCATGGACGCCGCGCTGACCGCCAGCAGGATCTTGAGGATGATGCTGACCAGGCTGCCGAGGAAACTCAGCAGCGCCGGGTCGGCGCCATGGTGGGCCGCCAGGCCGCTGGCCTTGGCCGAGACCTTATTGATCAACCACCAGCCGATGGCCAGGGTCAGCAGCGCCAGCAGCACCCGGCCGGAATACTGCAGGACAATGGGCAGCCAGCCCGCGGTCATCGCCAGCAGGTGGTTGTATTGGTTTTCGATATCCAAACGGCGTCTCCTGTTACCTCTTCAGTCAGATGCCGCCGCGCTCGGCGGCGACCCTAAAGGGAGTCAGCTCAATCACGGAAGTTCTGGTATTGCAGCGGCATGTCCAGGGACTGGCCGCGCAGCAGGGCGATGACCTCCTGCAACTCGTCGCGCTTCTTGCCGGTGATGCGCACCTGCTCGCCCTGGATGGCGGCCTGAACCTTGATCTTGCTGTCCTTGATCAGGGCGACGATCTTCTTCGCCAGCTCCTTGTCGATCCCCTCGCGCAGGACGGTCTCCTGCTTGACGGACTTGCCGGAGGCATAGGCATCCTTGACCTCCAGGCACTGGACGTCGATCTTGCGCTTGGCCAGGTTGACCTTGAGGATCTCCAGCATCTGTTCGAGCTGGAAGTCGGCATCGGCGGTGAGGGTCACCGTCAGGTCCTTGGCTTCGAAGCTGCCCTTGCCGCGCAGGTCGTAGCGGCGATCAAGGTCCTTGATGGCGTTGTCGACGGCATTGGTGACTTCGTGCTTGTCCAGCTCCGATACCACGTCGAAGGAAGGCATGGATTTTCTCCTCGGTTGCGATGGGGCAGCCTTGACGCTGCGGCATGACCGACCATTATAACGACTGACCCTAGCCTTGCAGGAATCCAACCATGCCCCGCGAATCCACCCTGGAGTCACAGTTGTGAGCTGGCACGTACTGGGTGCCGGCAGTCTCGGCGGACTCTGGGCGGCGCGGCTGTTTCGCGGTGGCGAACCGGTGCGGCTGATCCTGCGTGACCGTACACGCCTGGCGCAGTATCGCGCCGGCGGCGGACTGCAACTCAGCGAAGGCGACACCACCAGCCTCTATCCGCTGCCGGCCGAGACGCCCGAGGCCGGCAATCCGATCCGCCGCCTGATCCTCGCCTGCAAGAGCTATGACGCCGAAGAAGCCATCGCCAGCGTCGCCGCGCGCCTGGAACCGGAGGCCGAGATCCTGCTGCTGCAGAACGGCCTGGGCAGCCAGGATGCCGTGGCCGCCCGGGTCCCGCGGGCGCGCTGCCTGAGAGCCAGCACCACCGAGGGGGCCTATCGCGAGACCGACTTCCATGTGGTGGCGGCCGGCGCCGGGCAGATCTGGATCGGCGACCAGCTCGGCAGCCATACCCCGCCACCCTGGCTGGACACCCTTACCCAGCTGGGTTTCCCGGTGCGCTGGACCGAAGACATCGACGCCCGGCTGTGGCGCAAGCTGGCGATCAACTGCGCCATCAATCCGCTGACCGTGCTGCATCGCTGCCGCAACGGCGAGCTGCGCCAGCACGCAGCGGAGGTAGCGGCGCTCTGCGACGAACTCACGGCCCTGCTGGAAGCCATGGGCCTCGCCCCGGCGGCCCAGGGGCTGCAGCAGGAGGTCGAGGCGGTGATCGCCGCCACCGCCAACAACCGCTCTTCCATGCTGCAGGACGTGGAGCGCGGCCAGCGCACCGAGGTGAGCCATCTGCTCGGTCATGCCCTGCCGATCGCCGGACGGCTGCGCCTGCCGGTGCCGCATCTGACGGACCTCCAGCAGCGGTTGCGGACCCGGCTCGCGGAGCGCGGATTGCCCGAGGACTAGCTGCGGGCTACCCTGCCCGCTTCCCTGTTGCCGCGGCTGCGCCATGATCCTCGCCAAACGCCTGAAGAATCTCCCGGTCGGCCGCAAGTTGCTGGCCGCCCTGCTGGTGATGATGATCGCGGTGCTGGTGGTGGCCAACGTGACCTTCATCAGTGCCGCCTACTGGATCTCCCAGGAAAGCGTGGCGCCCCAGGCGCTGCAGACCCTGGGCCGGCTGTTCGCCAGCCCGGTGCTCAGTCGCGAGGTGCTGGCCTCGCCGGAGGCGGCCCAGGTGCAGTTGCGCCAGCTGGACGGCTATGCGCCGCTGCGCCTGGCCGCGGTCTACGACAGCCAGGGCCAGCGCCTGGCCGAGCTGCACAACGGCGATCGCCTGCAGGTACCCGCACGCTTCGAAGAGCTGCAGACCTGGCGCCTGCGGGAATTCCGCACCAACCTGCTGGTGGAACTGCCGCGCCCCGAGGGCCCGCCCGGGCATCTGCTGCTGGTGGCCAGCAGCGAGCTGCCGGGCGCCTTCTACCGCGGCACCCTGACCGCCAGCCTGGCGATCCTGACCTTCAGCATCCTGCTCTGGCTGGTAGTGGCGCGGCAGATCAAGCGACTCATCACCCTGCCGATCCGCGAGCTGGAAGAACTTTCCCGCCAGGTGACCCGCGAGGAAAACTACTCGCTGCGCGCCAGCAAGGGCAGCGAGGACGAACTGGGTCGCCTGGCGGAATCCTTCAACACCATGCTCGGCCGCATCCAGGGCCGCGAGCAGCAACTCAAGCGCGCCCGCGACGACGCCCAGTACGCGGTGCTGCAGGCCCAGAGCCTGGCCGAGGAGACGCGCCGCTCCAACCGCAAGCTGGAACTGGAGGTACAGGTCCGCGGCAAGATCGAGAAGAAGCTCACCGGCTTCCAGAACTACCTCAACAGCATCATCGACTCCATGCCCTCGGCCCTGATCGCGGTGGACGAGCAGTTCTACGTCACCCAGTGGAACCAGGAGGCCACCCACCTCTCCGGCACCCAGCTGGACGAAGCCCTGAACCAGCCGGTGTTTCTCGCCTTTCCCTCGCTCAAGCCGTTCCTGCCGCAACTGAGTCGCACCGCCGAATTGCTGCGGGTGGAAAAGGTGGAGCGGGTGACCTGGGCGCTGACCGATACCCCGCGCCACTACACCCTGACCTTCTACCCGCTGATGGGCGGCGCCGGACGTGGCGTGGTGATCCGCATCGACGACATCACCCAGCGCCTCAACATGGAAGAGATGATGGTGCAGTCGGAAAAGATGCTCTCGGTGGGCGGCCTGGCCGCCGGCATGGCCCACGAGATCAACAATCCCCTGGGCGCCATCCTGCACAACGTGCAGAACATCCGCCGGCGGCTGTCGCCGGAGTTGCCGAAGAATCTCGAGCAGGCGGCCGAATCCGGCGTCGAACTCAATGCGGTGAATTGCTACCTGGAAAGCCGGCAGATCCCGCGGCTGCTCGACGGCATCCACCAGGCCGGCAGCCGCGCGGCCAAGATCGTCAGCCACATGCTGGCCTTCAGCCGGCGCAGCAATCGCAAGATGGAAGCCAGCGAACTGCCGCCGCTGATCGACCAGGCCATCGAGATCGCCGGCAACGACTTCGACCTGGCGGAAGGCTTCGACTTCCGCACCCTGTCGATCATCCGCGAATTCGATCCGGCACTGGGGCCGGTGCCGGTGATCGGCAATGAACTTGAGCAGGTGCTGCTCAACCTGCTGAAGAACGCCGCCCAGGCGATCCACCTGCGCGACGACGAGGAAGAAGGCGAATACGGCCGCATCACCTTGCGCACCAGGCTGCGCGGCGGCTGGGCGGAGATCCAGGTGGAAGACAACGGCATCGGTATCCCCGAGGACATCTGCAAGCGCATCTTCGAGCCCTTCTTCACCACCAAGGAAGTGGGCCAGGGCACCGGTCTGGGCCTGTCGGTGTCGTACTTCATCATCACCAACAACCACAAGGGGCAGATGGAGGTGCACTCCACGCCCGGCGTAGGGACCTGCTTCACCCTGCGGCTGCCCCTTATCCAGGCCGACTTCGACGCGGCCTAGGACTTCACAGGAGCTGCGCCATGGGTTTTCGCCTTACCGAGATCTACACCCGCCAGGGCGACGCCGGCGATACCGGCCTGGCCGACGGCAGCCGGGTACCCAAGGATCATCCGCGCATCGAGGCCATCGGCGCGGTGGACGAACTCAACAGTGCCCTGGGTCTGCTGCTCGCCGAGCTGGCGGACGATACCCGCCTGGCCGAGGTGAGCGACGCCCTGGCACCCTGCCAGCACCGGCTGTTCGACCTCGGTGGCGAACTGGCCATGCCCAGCTATCGCGCCCTGCAGGCGGGGGAGATCGAGCGTCTGGAAGGCGCCATCGACCGCTGGAACGCCGAGCTGGGGCCGCTGGAGAATTTCATCCTGCCCGGCGGCTCGCGTGCCGTGGCCCAGGCCCATGTCTGCCGCACCCTGGCCCGCAGCGCCGAGCGGCGCTGCCGCAGTCTGCACGCGGTGGAGCCGCTGGAAGGCCAGGGCCTGCCCTATCTCAATCGGCTGTCCGACCTGCTGTTCGTCGCCGCCCGCATCGTCGCCCGGCGCCAGGGGGTGAGCGAGGTGCTCTGGCAGGCCGCACGGCCATGAGCGCGCCGGCGGCACCAACCGCGCCACCACCGCGCCGCCACGAGGGCCTGCTGGCGCTCTGGGACGGCCTGATCCTGATCCTGGTCTGCGTGAACCTGGCGCTGATCCTGTTCGACAGCCTTTACGCCCTGGGGCCGCTCAACCAGGCCCTGGCCGCCATGCTGCCCGGCTTCCACGCCTTCTACGGCGAACGCATCCACGCCCACTTCACCCGCATCGACCTGGTGTTCGTCGCCTTCTTCCTCGCCGATGTGCTGCTCGGCTGGCTGGTGGCGGTGGTCGAGCGCCGCCATGCCCGCTGGTACCACTATCCCTTCATCCACTGGTACGACGTGCTCGGCTGCATTCCCCTGGGCGGCTTCCGCCTGCTGCGGGCGCTGCGCATCGTCTCGCTGCTCCTGCGCCTGCAGCGCCTGGGGCTGATCGACATGCGCGGCTGGCGGCCCTATCGGCTGTTCAACCACTACTACCAGCTGCTCATGGAAGACCTGTCGGATCGGGTGATGATCAAGATCTGCGGCGAATTGCAGGACGAACTCAACACCCGCGACGACTTCTCCCAGAGCGTGATCGACCGCGTCATCCGTCCGCGCAAGCAGCGGCTGATCGACGGCATGGCGCTGCGTATCCAGGCGATGGTGGAGCAGGGCTACAGCCAGAATCGCGCCACCCTGGAACGCCTGGTCGGCGACGTGGTGCAGGGCGCGCTGGACGAGAATCCCGACCTGGCCCGGCTCAAGCGCCTGCCCATGGGTGAGCGCCTGGCAGATACCCTGGACGGGGTGCTCACCGACATCGTCAACGGCCTGGTCCGGGAAGCAGCGGCCAGTCTGCGCACCCGCGACTTCCGCGCCCTGGCCAGTCGCCTGGCCGATCACGGCTTCGATCAGAGTCTGCCCAGCGGCGCCCAGGACAATGCCCTGGACGAGGTGCTGGTGGAGATCCTCGAGGTATTCAAGCAGAAGGTCCTGCAGCGCCGGCTCGATCAGCTCGACGGCGAGCTCTGGCCGCAGGACTGGCAGCGCAGCGAGATCGATCCGATCAACGCGCCCCGGCGCTGATCTGCTGCTGCAGATTCTGCACCTGGGTCTGCAGGGTGGTGATGTTGCGGGTGGTCTGCAGGCGGAAGGCGTCGAATTCCTTGCTGTCCGGGCCCACCGGGCGGGCGTCCAGTTCGCTGCGCAATACCAGCAGGTCCTGCTGCATCTCGCCCAGGGCCTGGTTCTGGGCGCTGGGTTTCTTCAGCGCGGCGATGTCGGCCTGCAGCGCCTTGTTCTGCGCAGTGAGGCTGGCGACCTGCTCGGTCAGGCTGGCGGTCTGCGCCAGGCCGTTCTTCAGTGTGGTCTGCTCCTCGGCCAGGGCCTTGAGTCGGGTATCCACCTCGCCACTGCCGGTCTGCACCGTCTGCACCGCGGTGGAGAGATTCTGCAGGCGGTTGTCCTGGGCCTGCTGGTTGTCCGTCACCCCCTGCTGCTGGCGGGTGAGTTCGGCGACCTTGCTCTGCAGGGTCTTGACCTGCAGCAGCAGGGCCTCGCGACTGGTAGTGCCGGAGGATTCGCTCTCCACCAGCTTGCCGGAGATGTCCCTCAGGCGACCCTGGGCGTCTTCGCTGATGCGCGCGAAGTTTTCCTGGGTGGCCACCACCTGCTCCTGCATCAGCACCAGTTGCTGATGACTCCACCAGGCGACCCCGGCCAGGGCCAGGGTCAGGGCCGCGACCAGCACCCACAGCGGCGCGGTGGAGGGTCCGCGGCGTACCGGGCGGGAGTGACCGGCAGCGGGTTCGCGATAGACCTCTTCGGCTTCGACCGGACGCCGACTGCCGGGACGGCGATCGTCGCGCTCCGGGGTCAGACTCGGGACGTTATCCATTTCATCGAGAAGATCGTTGCGCATGGCAGACCTGTGAGCAGAGGCAAGAAGACGGAATCGCGGCCAGTATAACGGCCGTCGCCATGGACGCGAGGCAGCCGGCACGCGGATTGGCCCCGGGAGCGTGCGCCGAAACGCAGTCTGCGTCGATAGCAAAGCGCCAGCATGCCCTGCCCTGGGTGCGCTGAGGATTGCCGCTAGACCGGTCCGCTATGGGCCTGGGGCGCCCGCGGGCGATATTCTTCCAGGGCGCTCCAGGAACTGGCCTCGGGCAGGTAGCCGAAGGCCTCCTGGGCGGCGCGGATGTCCAGGGTGAAGGCGCTGTCGAGCAACTCGGGCCAGCAGGATTCATGACCTGGGGTGCGCAAGCGGGCATAGAGCCGCCGGGGATCGAAGGCCTTGCGCT
Organism: Pseudomonas sp. SORGH_AS_0199; assembly: GCF_031453735.1. NCBI lineage: Bacteria > Pseudomonadati > Pseudomonadota > Gammaproteobacteria > Pseudomonadales > Pseudomonadaceae > Pseudomonas > Pseudomonas sp. SORGH_AS_0199. The sequence continues at coordinate 1,502,766 of NZ_JAVJAE010000001.1, read as the reverse complement.
CGACCACCGGCGGCAGCTCGAAGCGGCGCAGCAGGAAGTTGATCGCATCCCAGCACACCAGGGGCTGGCCATCGCTGAGGTTGAAGACCTTGCCGTGGGTGGCGGCCGGTTGCCTGAGCAGCAAGGTCACCAGGGCCTTGCGCAGGTTGCCGGCGCTGGTGAAGTCCCAGCGATTGAGACCGTTGCCGCTGCGCCCCAGCTGCCTGGCCTTGGCCCGCTCCAACAACCAACGCGCCCAGTCGCGATCGGCCAGGCCGAGCACCTGGGCCGGCCGCAACACCGTGACCTGGGGGCCGAATTCACCGGCGGCCAGGGCCAGGCGCTCCAGTTGCAGACGGCGCTGGGCCTCGCGGCTCCTGGGCTTGGTCGGCACCTGGTCTTCCTTGAGCGCTTCGCCGCCGCTCTCGTAGAGGCGCGCGGACGACACATAGACGAATTGCGCGACCTGCTGCTGCAGGGCGGCTTCGATCAGCACCTGACCATGATCCAGATCGGCGGCGCTCGGCACGCCGGCCACGTCGGTGCAGTGGGCGATGGCGTCGATGTCGTCGCACAGCGCCACCACCTGCGCGGGCTGGTCGAGCAAGGCCGGGTGGTAGTCGGCGCCGCGTTCGACCAGGGCGTCCAGGGTCGCGCCGGGGCGGCCGTGCACCCGCACCAGTTGGCCGCGGTCGAGCAGATCGCAGGCCAGACCCGCACCGAGCGCCTCGCTGGCGCCCGTGATCAAGATACGCATGTCGCTGGGATTCCCGAACCTGTCCGCGGTCGCCGAGGACGACCCAGAGACCAGTGTAACCAAAGCCTTCGACAGGCGCCGCTAGTCGCGCACCAGCCACTGGCCGCCGACGCCCTCCAGATGGCGGGTCAGCGCCTGCAGGGCGACACCGCCATTGCGCCAGTGATGCCAGAACAGCGGGACATCCACCCAGTGACCGGGCGCCAGATCCACCAGGGCACCACTGGCCAGGGCGGCCGCACTCTGGATATCGGGCAGCAGACCCCAACCGATACCACTGAGGGCCATCTGCTGGAAACCTTCGGCGGACGGGCAGAGGTGGTAGTCGAAGGGCGCGGTGACACCGAGCTGCTCCAGGTAGCGGTGCTGCAGGCGGTCGTCCGGACCGAAGACAATGGCGGGCGCGCGCACCAAGGCCTGGGCGATCGGCCGCCCGGTCAGCCAGCGGGCACAGAAATCCGGACTGGCCACGGCGCGATAACGCATGGCGCCCAAGGATCGCACCCGGGCGCCCGCCAGGGGCTGACCGCTGGCGCAGAGGCAGGCCGCCACCTCGCCCGCGCGCATGCGGCGCAGCACCACGTCCTGATCCTCTACCACCAGATCCAGCAGCAGCCCCTGCTCCACCAGCCAGGGGCCGACCGCGGCCGGCCACCAGCTGGCCAGGCTGTCGGCGTTCAGGGCGATACGGAGCCGCTGCGGCACCTCTTCGGCCAGTCCCGGCACCTCGCTGCCCAGGTCGGCTTCCAGCAGGCGGACCTGCTGGATATGGCGCAACAGCCGCAGCCCCGGCGCGGTGGGCTGGGGCGGTGTCTCCCGCACCAGCACCGCCTGGCCGACCCGGGCTTCGAGCAGCTTGATGCGCTGGGACACCGCCGATTGCGACAGGCCCAGCCGGCGCGCCGCCCGTTCGAAGCCACCCTCTTCCACCACCACCGCCAGGGCTTCCAGCAACTTGTAGTCGATCATCGATTCAGCTAATGCTGCATAAGGAATATTGGTTTTTCTTATACACCCGGACCCGGCAAGGTGGCAGCCATTCCCGCACCACAAGGCGACACCCTTGCAATGAACAGCTACTTCACCGGCCTCCTGACCATGGCCAGTCTCATCATGGCGCTGGGTGCCCAGAACACCTATCTGCTGGCCCAGGGGCTGCGCCGCGAGCACCATCTGGCCATCGCCGCCTTCTGCCTCACCTGCGACGTGATCTTGGTGGCCGCCGGGGTGCTGGGCCTGGCCGCGCTGATCCAGCACAGCCCGCTGCTGGTGGTCATCCTGCGCTGGGGCGGCGCGGCCTTTCTGCTCTGGTACGGCGCCCAGGCGCTACGCCGGGCCTGGCGGCCGGCGGCCATCGACAAGCTGGAGACCACGAGTCCGCGCAGCCGGCGGCAGGCGTTGCTCGCCGCGGCCGCCGTCTCCCTGCTCAATCCCCATGTCTATCTGGACACGGTGCTGCTGGTGGGCTCCCTGGGCAGCCAGCAGGCCGCGCCCCTGGCCTATGTGCTCGGCGCCGCCACCGCCTCCATGCTGTGGTTTTTCGGACTCGCCCTGGGCGCGGCCTGGGCCGCACCCTACCTGGCCCGTCCGGGGGTGTGGCGACTGATCGATCTGCTGGTGGCCGGGGTGATGTTTGCCGTCGCGGTGCAGTTGCTGGTCTCGACCTGAGGCTGGCCTTCGCCCGGCGAGCGCCCTAAGCTGCGGCTCTGCGTTTCCTGTCGAGAGTCCCTATGCCCTTCGCCCGCTCGCTCCGCAGCCAGAGCCTGCTCCTGTTCGGCGGCAGTCTGCTGCTGATGCTGCTGATCGCCCTGGCCGGCTTCGGCCTGCTTTCCCGCGAACTGCACCGCTACCAGCACCTGATCGAGGGCCCGCTGGAGCGGCTGGTGGAGATCGATGACACCCACCTGACCTTCAAGATCCAGGTGCAGGAGTGGAAGAACTTTCTGCTGCGCGGTGGCGATGCCGACACCGCCGAGCGCTATTGGCAGGCCTTTCTGACCCGCGAAGCCGAGGTCGATCAGCGACTGCAACAGCTGGCCACCCGCGTCGACCCCGAATTGCAACCGCGCCTCCAGGCGCTGCGGACCCAGCACGGGCGTCTGGGCGAGCGCTATCGCGCCGGCCATGCCGCCTATCTCGCCCATGATCGCGATCCACGCCGCGGCGATGCCGAGGTCCGGGGTATCGACCGCGAGACCGCCGAGGGCTTCGCCGCCCTGGTCGATGAACTGCACGGCCGTACCGCAGAGCAGATCGCCGCCATCCGCGCCGAGGCCCAGCGCGACATCCTGCTCGCCGGTCTGGCCCTGCTGCTCTGCGGCGGCGGCCTGCTGTTCCTGGGGGTCAGGCTGGTGGAGCGCCGGCTGGTGGACCCGCTGGTGACCTGCGCCCGGCAACTGGGGCTGCTGGCGCGCGGGCGCTTCGGCGAGCGCCTGCCCGGCGGGCGCGATGACGAACTGGGCCGCCTGACCCTCAGCACCAATCTCCTGCGCGACGCCGCCGTGCAGCACACCCATGAGCTGCGCCATCAGGCCAGCGAGGTCAGCGCCCTGAGCGCCCTGCTTGCCAGTCAGCTGCTGACCGAACCGGGTCAGCCCGCGCGCGCGATTGATCCGCAGGTCCTGAAAGAGGTCAGCCGTCGCCTCGCCGACATCGCCGGCGATCTGCAGGAGGCCGCCAGCCAGCGGCAGGATTGAGCGGCGGCGCTAGAGCTGCGCCGGTACCTCGCGCCATTGGCCCGGCGCCAAATCGTCCAGCGTCCAGGGGCCGATGCGTACGCGCACCAGGCGCAGGGTCGGCAGGCCCACCGCGGCGGTCATGCGCCGCACCTGGCGATTGCGCCCTTCGCGGATGGTCAGCTCGATCCAGGCGGTCGGCACGCTCTTGCGAAAGCGCACCGGTGGATCACGCTCCCAGAGCACCGGCGGCTCGGCCAGCAGACGGGCTTCGGCCGGCAGCGTGGGGCCGTCATTGAGTTCGACCCCCTGGCGCAGGCACTGCAATTGCGCTTCGCTGGGGGTGCCTTCCACCTGGGCCCAGTAGGTCTTGGGCAGCTTGTGCCGGGGATCGGCGATGCGCGCCTGCAGCTGGCCATCGTTGGTCAACAGGAGCAGGCCTTCGCTGTCACGATCCAGACGGCCAGCCGGATAGACACCTGGTACCGCGACGTAGGCCTTCAGGGTCGCGCGGCCATCGGCGTCGGCGAACTGGGTGAGTACATCGAAGGGCTTGTTGAGCAGCAGCAGCCGCGGCGTGATCGGCGGCGCCTTGGCCTGGCGACGGGGCCGCTGGCCGGGGGTGGAACGGGTATTTCGCGACATGGGGATCGACGGCGGCTGGCCAAAGGGTAATCTGGACCGCCCAGTCTATTCGTCCGAGGTCCCATGCGCATCTTTCGTCCGCTGTGGCTGATCCACCTGCTCACCCTGGCCGGTTGCGCCTCGTCCGCCTACGAAGGCCCGCGCTCCGATCACTTCGACGGCGAGCGCTTCCACAACCTGGCGCCGCGCGAGGACAAGAGTCTCTGGACGGTGCTGAAATGGCAGTTCACCCGCACCCGTCCCGAGTGGACCTGGCAGGAAGGGCCGGCCGTGCCGACGCGGCCAGCGGCCCGGGTCGAGGGTGGCGAATTGCGGGTGACCTTCGTCAACCATGCCACCCTGCTGATCCAGCATCAGGGCCTCAACATCCTCGCCGACCCGGTCTGGTCGGAGCGGGTGAGTCCCTTCAGCTTCATCGGTCCGCGGCGCTATCACGCCCCCGGCGTGGCCCTGGACGACCTGCCGCCGCTGGACCTGATCTTCGTCAGCCACAGCCACTACGATCACATGGATCTGGCGACCCTGCGGCGCCTGGCCGAGCGCGCGCCCCTGACGCCGGTGGTGACGCCCCTGGGCAACGCCGAGCTGATCCGCCGCGAGACCGGTTTCGTCACCGTCAGCGAACTGGACTGGTGGCAGAGTCTGCCGCTCAAGGATGACATGCGCCTGCACCTGGTGCCAGGCCAGCACTGGTCGGCACGCAGCCGCTTCGACACCAATCGCCGGCTATGGGGTGGCTTCGTGCTGGAAGCGCCGACCGGACCGGTTTATTTCGCCGGCGATACCGGCTGGGGCCCGCACTTCGCGCAGATCCGCGAACGCCTGGGCGCGCCGCGCTTCGCCGCCCTGCCCATCGGCGCCTATGAACCGCGCTGGTTCATGCGGGACAGCCATCTGAATCCCGACGATGCGGTACGCGCTCATCAGGCACTGGGCGCCGTGAGCAGTCTGGGCATCCATTTCGGCACCTTTTCCCTGAGCGACGAAGGACAATTCGCTCCGCCCCGCGACCTGGCCCATGCCCGCGCCCTGCATGGCCTGGCCGACGAGGCGTTCCGGACACTGGCGCCGGGCGAGGCCTGGTCGGTGCCCTAGGTTCAAGACGAAAGGGGGCTGGACGCTACTCCACCAGCCCCTTGTCCCAGAGCCGCACCAGCTCGCTGGGCGCCCGGTCTTCGGGGATCAGCAGGGTCAGTTCGTCTTCCTGCTCGGCGGGTTGCGGGCGAAAGCGCAGCTCCACCTTGAAGTAGCGCTGATCGCCGCGCCCGACCTGGGTTGGTTCGCCGGATTCCGGCAGGCAGCGCTCCAGCACCGAGCAGATGCGCCCGCGCTGGGCGCTGTCGTACTGGCCGAATTCGATCTCCCGCGGCTTGCTCAACGCATGCAAGGGGGCGAAGCCCCCCTGTCGCGAGAGCCGCACCACGGTGTCCTTGCCCAGCGGGGGAAGTTCGCGCATTGCCCTGCTCCTCTAGCTAAGGGTGACACCCACGCCGGCCCAGGCCTCCTCGACCGCGCGGACCTCGGCCGATTCGGCGCCGAAACGGCGCCCGGCGTTGGACACAGTGAGGCGGGCGAAGGCGGCGAAATCCGCATCGTTGGCCAGGCGGCTGTCGCAGAGGGTGTCGTACCAGATCGGCCCGGCCTTTTCCCAGGCGTGACCGCCCAGGGCCAGCGCGGCCAGGTAGAAGGCCCGGTTGGGAATGCCCGAATTGAGGTGGACACCGCCATTGTCTTCGCGGGTCTCGATGTAGTCGCGCATATGGCCAGGCTGGGGATCCTTGCCCAGAGTCGGATCGTCGTAGGCGGTGCCCGGCTCGGCCATCGACCTCAGGCCCCTGCCCTTGATCTTCTTGGTCAGCAGCCCGGCGCCGATGATCCAGTCGGCCTCGGCAGCCGTCTGCTTGAGCTTGTACTGCTTGACCAAGATGCCGAAGACATCGGAGACCGACTCGTTGAGTGCGCCGGACTGGTTGAAGTACACCAGCCCCGCCTCGCTCTCGGTGACGCCGTGCACCAGCTCATGAGCGATGACGTCGAGAGCGATGGTGAAACGGTTGAAGATCTCGCCGTCGCCATCGCCGAACACCATCTGCTCGCCGTTCCAGAAGGCATTCTGATAGTCCTGGCCATAGTGGACGGTGCCGGCCAGCGGCAGGCCCTGGCCATCGATGGAATTGCGCCCGAAGACCTCGTTGAAGAAGGTGAAGGTGGCGCCCAGGTAGTCGTAGGCCTCGTCCACCGCCACATCGCTCAGCGCCGGCTGGCCTTCCTGGCGCACCAGGCGCCCGGGCAGTTGCATGGCATTGCCGGCATCGAAGATGCTGCGCTGCGGACTGGCGTCATCGGTACGCGGCAGCGGCCCGATCGGCGCCTGGCGCACCCCGGGCCGACCGGGATTGTGCAACAGACTCTGGACGTGGCTCAGGGTGGTCAGGGCGCAGGAACGCTGGTGTTCATCGCCATGATCGATGATGCGGCCAAGAATGTAGGGGGGAATCACTCCCTGGTAGGTGCCCGGATAACGAGACATGCGCGACCTCCTCCTCTGGGGGACAAAGGTCCCCGATCACCGCAGCGTGCGGTCCTGTCCGTTGGACCACGAAACAGCCGGACCACTCCCGCCTCTTCACCCGGAGGCAGGCTTCTGGTACAAAGGCACCCCACGCGGGCGTCGTATAATGGCATTACCTGAGCTTCCCAAGCTCATGACGAGGGTTCGATTCCCTTCGCCCGCTCCAGAATTCATGCGGCTTTCAGGGCTGCATTAGCGTTACGCGGAAGTGCCGGGGGCCGTTTTGGGGGCCGTATCTGTCCAAGTGGCAGAGAGACTGTCAGAGCGTTAGAGAGTGACGGCGAGAGTCTCGGCCGTGAATCCCTCCCCCCGGTAGCGAAAGCAATTTTTCAGGTTGGCGAAAAAAGTAGGTTACTGAGGTTACTTTTTTTTCTAATCACCCTCTATCCCTTGCCAGACAAGGCCTCCAGCGGTTTAGCCAAAAGTTTTTTCCAGGTTATTTGAGGTTATTAGTAACTTTCCAGACAGGTTACTTCCCTCCATGCTGAAACCCTTGATCTAGAGCGGTTCTAGAAAAAGTAACCTCGGAAAAAACCTGAAGTAACCTCACCCAGGTTACCGGCGAAACCCAGCAATGACGCGGCCTGGAGCCCTGTCAAGCGCCCCCTCTACCCTCGGTAACCTACTTTTTTCGGCGACCTGAAAAAGTCCTCAAGCACTCAACGGCCTGGGGCTGCATTTGGCCGTCTGAAAAAAGGCTGGTGGTGCAGGGATTCGCAGGGTTTTTCAGGCCTGCCAACCCCCGTACAGCCCCAGTAGCGGCGCGGAACGGGGCCTGGTGCAGGGCTGCAGAAAAAGCGACACATTTAGACCGCGGGCGTGGCGGGGGGACGACGGCGCGCGCAGCGCCGGCAACCGTCTAGAATTCTCTGTCGTACTAACATGCAAACGGATTTGAGCCGAGGTGGGCCCAAAGATGAAAAGGGACATGGATCTGATACGAGAGCTTCTGCTGAAGCTCGAAGACTTATGTCAGAAAGCCGATAGTGTATTGGTTATCAAGAAGGACTCTGAGGAATTACAAGTCGACGGATATAACAGCGAACAAATCGGATACCACCTTTCGCTGCTTCGCGAAGCTAGACTTATACTTCCAGATAAGGGTGGAACGACTCGCGGGATGTATTTCCAAGGGCTTTCGTGGTCTGGCCACGACTTTGTAGATTCAGTTAGAGATCCCGAGGTCTGGTCTAAAGCAAAATCAGGGGCCCGCCAAGCCGGCGGATTCACTCTTGAACTCATGAAAGACCTAGCGCTCGGCTTCATTAAGAAAAAGATCAAAGAACAAACTGATATTGAACTATAGATAGGCACCCAGGAGTCTGAAACCCATGGATAGCGAAAAGATATTGTACCGATATAAGTACATGCCTTTTGAAGAGGGAAGCTTGAAGGTAATCACCGAGGGGACATTAAAGTATACATGCCCACTTGAATTTAATGATCCGTTTGATTGCATGCCTGCATACAACACTGCCAGCATAGCAACCTACCTCAACGAACATCCTGAGTATCTGGAAATTGCGCTTGCCAAGAGCAAAAGCACACCGGCGGCAAGAATCACTGGCAAGCAAAGAATAGTCGCAAGAACAAAGAGCCTGGTCGAAAGCGGTGCTTTCATCAAGGGACTGGTTTCTACAGTGGGTGTTTTATCGCTGAGTAGAATACCGACTGAAATATTAATGTGGTCACACTACACTAAGCATCATCAAGGATTCGTAGTAGAGTTCAAGATTGACCTCAAAAACTACATTGAGGGCAAACACGATCTGATGATGCCACACCCGGTAATTTACTCTGAAACTCGTCCCGTTCTAGAGTTTGGAACCACATTGGAAGTAGAAGAGTATTTCCTAAAGAAATCCTTAAAATGGGCCTACGAACAAGAGGAAAGAGTTGTTACAACGAACGAAGGCCACGGAATACACAGCTACGACAGAGAAGCATTCTTAAACTGTGTGATCTCCGGAAGCAAAATAAGCCCTGACAATTTCAAGACATTAAAACGCGCAGTTAAAACAGCAGAGAAAGACTGCAAAAAGAAAATACCTATATTCAAATCGGAGCTCTCCCCTACCGAATACAAAGTAATCATACCTGGGCATCCGAATACTGCTCATCATTAAAAAAGCCCCCGAAGGAGCTTTGAGTTTGAACAACTTCTTCATTACTGTGGGAGTTGCGTGAGTTCGTATGACCGGAAGCGGATCACCTCTTCCCCCAGCCATTCGTTGACCTGGGCCAGGCGAGCCTGCAGCGGCTCCAGCTCGTTGGCGGCGTAGACCAGGGCGGCATCGCGGATCGAGCCGAAGCCACCCGCGTTCTGCGGCACGATGCCCATGAGCTGCGGTGGGATCCGCAGGCCAGCGAGCATGTCGTCGCGGGTGATGCCCTTGATCGCGTTGAATTCGTCCTTCGCCGCCACCTCGCTGACCGGGATCAGCTGGATGCCGTCTTTCTTGCCGCCTGGGGCATAGACGAAGAGGTTGCGGAAGTTGCCCGGCCCTTTGGACTGGCGCAGCGCGGTGCGGACGTTGTCGATGTCCTCCTCCTTCTGCGCCGGGTCGGTCATGTAGAAGATGAAGCCGGCGTGGCTGCCGTTGTTGTAGTACTTGCGCCGGAACAGCGTGGCCGACTCGTTGAGCAGCGCCGACTGCATGGCCGCGAGCCACTCGGGCATGCCATAGATCTCCTGGTTGATATCGGCCTCGCGCAGGTGGCAGATGGTGCCCGGGGTGAATTCGTGCTCGTCTCGCCACCCGCGCACCTGGAAGAAGCGGTTGTCCTCGCCGCGGCGCATGTACTTGGCCAGCACCGGCTGCAGACTGACCGGCGTGCCCAGGCGCGACTGCCGGCGCTCCAGGTACGCATTGCCCGACCAGAGCCAGTCCAAGGCGAACTGCTCGAACGCCGCGCGGCTCAGCAGGCGATGCGGGATGAAGGTGCGGGCCAGCATGTTGCGCTTGAACTTGAGCCCGGAGTCCAGATAGACGCTGGCCCGCGTGGCCTTGGCCAGGCCATCAAGCGATAGCGGCGGGTCGTAGTAGCGGCCGTTGAACCAGCATTCCAGGTAGTCGAAGACCTCGCGGCCTTCCAGCACCGGCATGGGATCGCCGAAGGTAAAGGCCTCGATAGGGCCAGGCGTCGAAACGGCCAGCTCGGTGGAATTGCTCATCAAAAAATCTCCATGACGCCGGTATTACGGGCGGTCTGCCCTTCCAGCGGCTCGTTGTGCAGGGCATGAAAGAGGGCCCACGCGAGATCCGCGTGGCCGGTGGTGTCGTTGCGTCCGGCCGTGTAGGTGAACTGGCGGCCGCTGGCAGTGGTGGTCTTGCGAATGGCCATGAGCGACTGGGCGACGTCGGTCCAGCCGGCGTCGAATTCGAGCCGGCCGTTCTTGATCACGTCGTAGGCCTTGAGCACCAAGCGCGTCTTGACCTCGGGCGAGTAGCTGAAGGTGGTCAGGTTCGGGAAGAACTGGCGCACCAGCTGGGCCACACCGCTGCCCATGCCGGTGACATCGATGCCGATATAGGTCACCCAGTAGCGCTGGCAGACCTGGCGGATCGCCTCGGCCTGGGCGGCGAAGTCCATCCCGCGGAACTGGTGGCGCTCGAGCACGCGAAACTTGCCGCCCGGTACCAGCGGCGGCGCGACCACCACCAGGCCAGCGGTGTCGCCGGTCTCGGCCGGGTCATAGCCGACCCACACCGGGCGCTCGCCCAGCGGCCGGGTGGCGAAGGGTTTGTAGTCCTCGGCCCACTCGACCCAGCTGTCCACCATGCACGGCTGCAGCATGGCCAGCGGAAAGATGCTCGCGCCGTCATCGACGAACTGGCACATGAGCAGGTTCTGGAAGGCCTCGGCCGAGTACTCGAGCTTGAGCTCCTCCAAGTCGAAGAGGTCGCAGCCGCGAGACTCAGCGTCCAGGATGGTGACGATCTGTCGCCAGATCCGGTCCTCACAGAGCCGCCCCTCCTGCAGGGCCTCATGGGAGACGTCCAGCTTGAGGTGCTGAGCGACCGGCTTGCCCTTGTTGAAGCGCTCGCCGGTCCAGAAGGTATAGGCCTCATGGGCCATTGAGCTCGGCGTCGAGAAGTAGGTCCGGCGGTATTGCTTCTGCATGGCCATGCCGCTGGCGACCTTGTTCAGCTCCTCGAAGCGGAAGGTCCAGAAGAATTCGTCGAAGTAGAAGTTGCCGTGGTAGCCCTGGGCGGTGCGGGCATTGGTGCCCAGGAAGTGCAGCTCGGCGCCGTTGGCGAGGATGATCGGATCCCCGGTCACCTCGACACCACAGACCTCCCGGGCGAAGGCCTGGATATACGCTTTGAAGATATGCGCCTGGTTCTTGCTGGCTGAGAGGAAGATCTGGTTGCGCCCAGTGATCAGGGCGTCCAGGAAGGCCTCCCGGGCAAAGTAGAAGGTGGCACCGATCTGCCGGCTCTTGAGGATCGCCCGGGTCCGTTGACCGCCGGCCCGCAGCCAGTCCAGCTGGTAGCCGAAACACTGATCACGGAAGGCACTCTCAAGGGCCTCGATCTGCTCCTCGGTGAATTCGTTGCGCGCGGCCTTTTTCTTGGGACCGGCATTGCGGTTGTCCAGCTTGGGATTGAGCTCGGCCTCGGTACCGCCGCCCTGGAAGCGCTGGATTCGCGCCTGGCGTTCCAGTTGGCGGTGCAGCAGATCGATCTCCTTGAAGTCGCCGCCGGTCTTGCTGTCCTTGAGGATCAGCTGCACCAGGCGCGCCTCAAGGGCGCCGCCGATCCGCTCGACGTTGTCCGCCCGATCCCATTCGTCCCGGGCCTTCCAGCTGTGGACGGTCTTCTCCTTCTCGCCGATCGCCTCGGCGATCTCCGTCACCCGCCAGCCCATCCAGTACAGATGCTTGGCGCGCCGCCGCACGTCCATCAGCAGGTCGGTGGACGGGGCGGCCGCCGGCGTTTCGGCCGGGCTTGGCAGGGGCGAGGAATCGGATAGGCTTTTCATGGCCGCCAGACTGCCGCCCTGATCCCCTCCTCCATAGCGCGCGACCGTGTACCGAGCGCGCCTACAAAACCCTCTCGTTGCTGGGACGCGCGCGCGTCCCGACCATGCCCCTCATCGCCCAAGCACTCCCGCTAAGCCTCTGAGGATCCCCGGCATGGCCGACCCCAAGACCCCCAAACTCCGCTCTCCTTTCTTCCGTGTCGCCGTCGAAGGCGCTACCAGCGATGGCCGCCAGATCGAGCGCAGCCAGATCGAGCAGATGGCTGCCAGCTACGACCCCAAGACCTACGGCGCCCGCATCTGGATGGAGCACATCCGCAGCTCGCTGGCAGACAGCCCTTTCCGCGCCTATGGCGACGTGATCGCCGTCAAGGCTGAGGAAGTCGAGATCAACGGCCAGAAGAAGCTGGCTCTGTTTGCCCAGATCGAGCCCACCGCCGACCTGGTGGCCTTAAACAAGGCCAAGCAGAAGATCTACACCTCGGTCGAGATCTCGCCCAAGTTCGCCGACACCGGCGCCGCCTACCTGGTCGGCCTGGGCATCACTGATAGCCCTGCCAGCCTGGGTACCGACGTGCTGTCCTTCGCCGCGGCCAATCCGGCGGTCAATCCCTATGCCAGCCGCAAGCTGCACGCCGACAACCTCTTCACCGTGGCTGACGAGACCGTCCTCACCTTCGCCGAAGTTGATGACAAGCCCGGCCTGGGCGCCCTGCTCTTCGCCAAGGTCCAGGAGCTGCTCAAGGGCAAGGAAGCACGCACCGAAGGCGAGTTCGCCCAGTTCGGCGCTGCCGTGACCGCGGTGGCCGAGCACGTCCGCGAGCAGGACAGCCGCTTTACCAACGCCGAAACCGCTTTCGCCGAACTGGCCGGCAAGCATGCGCAGCTGCAGACCGATTTTACCGCCCTGCAGGTGCAACTCAGCCAGACCCAAGACCCCAACCAAACCAAGCGCCCTCCGGTCACCGGCGGCGATGGCCAGAACCTGACCGACTGCTGATCAGCCGTTCACTTTCCCGGAGAGATCCATGCGTAACGATACTCGTGCCCTGTTCAACCAATACCTGGCCCAAGTCGCCGCCCTGAGCGGTGTGTCCTCGGCGAGCGCGACCTTCGCCGTCGACCCCACCGTCCAGCAAAAGCTGGAAACCCGCATCCAGGAGTCCAGCGACTTCCTGAGCAAGATCAACAACATTCCCGTCGACGAGCTGCTCGGCCAAAAGGTCGGTCTGGGCGTCTCTGGCACCATCGCCAGCCGTACCGACACCACCGGCACTGCCAGCCGCAGCCCCCGCGACGTGTCCAGCACCGATAAGTCGGATTACAAGTGCGAGAAGACCGACTTCGACACTGCAATCCCCTACTCCCTGCTGGACGCCTGGGCCAAGTTCCCGGACTTCCAGGCGCGCCTGCGTGACGCCATCGTCAAGCGTCAGGCCCTGGACCGCCTGATGATCGGCTTCAACGGCATCAGCGCTGCGGCCACCACCAACCGCGCCACCAACCCGCTGCTGCAGGACGTCAACATCGGCTGGCTGCAGCAGTACCGCAACAACGCGCCCCAGCGCGTGCTAAAGACGGGCAAGGCCGCGGGCAAGATCGTGATTGGCGCTGGCACCGACGCCGACTACAACAACCTGGACTCGTTGGTATTCGACGCCATCAGCAACTTGATCGACCCCTGGCACCGCAAGGATCCGGGCCTGGTCGTCATCGTCGGTCGCGACCTGGTCCACGACAAGTACTTCCCGCTGGTGAACAAGGAACAGGCGGCCTCTGAAAAGCTGGCCACTGACCTGATCTTGGCCGCTAACCGTATGGGTGGCCTGCAGCCAGTCGAGGTGCCCTACATCCCCGACAACGCACTCTTCATCACCTCGCTGCAGAACCTGTCGCTCTACTACCAAACCGGCGGCCGCCGCCGCTTCGTCAAGGAAGCGCCGGAGAAGAACCGCATCGAGAACTACGAGTCGAGCAACGACGCCTATGTGGTCGAGGACTACGGCTTCGGCTGCCTGATCGAAAACATCGTGACGGGCGTATAAGCCATGGCCTCCTCTCCCGCGAAACGGCACTTCCTGGCAGCCGCAGCGGCACTCGCCGCAGCAGCGGTCGGGCCGGCCGACAGCATGGCGGGCCGTACCGTGTACGAGCAGCAGCTGGCTCAGCTGCTGCAGGACCGGCTGCGACTCAAGCAGGTGCAATCCACCCAGGCCAAGGCCGAGCTCAAGCGGCAGCTGCTCGGCGCCTATGCCGACTACGTCAGAGGCGTGCTCGAGGGCGGCAATGGCGCCCAGGACGAGGTGCTGGTCACCGTGATGATCTGGCGCATCGATGCCGGCGACTTCTGGGGTGCGCTGCATATCGCCGCCTACGTGCTCAAGCACGGTCTGGTGATGCCGGATCGCTTCGCCCGGACCACCGGCTGCCTGATCGCTGAAGAGGTGGCCACCGCCGCTCTCAACGCCCAGAAAGCCGGTCAGCCGTTCGAGCCGGACCTCCTGTTCTACACCGATGCGCTCACCGTCGAGCAGGACATGCCCGACGAGGCACGCGCCAAGCTCTATCTGGCCATCGGCCGGGCCGAGCTCGAGGGCATCGATGAAGAGCGGCCGGGCGCCGAGGGCCAGCTGGCTCGCGGCATCGCTGCTCTGCAGCGCGCCATCAGCCTGCATGACCGCTGCGGCGGCAAGAAAGACCTGGAACGGGCCGAGCGCCTGGCCAAGAAACATGCCGCCCCTGGCGGCTAACCGAGCGGTCCCCCGCAACCCCGCCGGCTCGGGGCGGATCGGACAGGCCTAGCCTGGACCGTGAAGCCTCGACCACCGGCGACTCATTCGAGAGCAGCACCATGAGCGGATTCGTTGCAGGCGGCACCGTCGCCAGCGGTCAGGTGGTGTCCGACCCTTTCTGGCCCGCGATCGAGCTGGACCAGGTCCGCGCGCGGTTGCGGATCGATAGCAGCGTCAGCACTGAAAAGCTCAAGGCCGCCGTGATCGCCGCAGCGATCACCGTCAACCGCGAGCTCGCCGGCTATCGCTTCGCCCAGGCCACCAGCGGCTACGCCACCCTGGCCGCCGTGCCCGGGCTACTGGTCGACGGCGTCAGCGAGCGTGCCCACCTGTACCTGCGTGCGATCGATGCCGCCACCGCGGCCGAGGTCGCCGAGCGGTACCGCAGCTACGACAGCACCGCCAAGGGCGACAAGGACGCCGAGGCGGAGACTCCCACCATCGACGACTACCGCCGCGATCAGCGCTGGGCCATCCGCGACTTCCTGGGCCTGGCCCGCACCACCGTGGAGCTCATCTGATGGCCACCGTCGTGCGCGCCCAGCAAGGCGACACCCTGGACCGGATCTGCCTGCGGCATTACGGGCGCACCCAGGACGTCACCGAGGCCGCGCTCGAAGCCAACCCGGGCCTGGCAGAGCTGGGCCCCATCCTGCCGATTGGCACCCCTATCACCCTCCCAGACGCCCCTGCCCAGGTCTCTGCCGGCATCGCCGCGCAGCAGCCGGTCAGCCTCTGGGACTAGATGAGAAACATCATGCCTGACCGTCCTGACTCCTGGGCCTGGTTCGCCACCTGGCTCGAACACAACTGGCCCGCGCTCTACGCCGCCATGGTCGCCTGCGTCATCGCGGGTCTCCGGATCGCCTACAGCGGCGGCACCCTGCGTCGCGTGCTGCTCGAGGCCCCGCTCTGCGGCGCCTTGGCCCTGGCCGCAAGCCACGGCCTCTCCCTGCTGGGCATCCCTGCCAGCACCGGCCCCTTCTGGGGCGGAATCATCGGACTGCTGGGCGTCGAGGGCACTCGCGCCGCGGCCAAACGCTTCGTCGAACGCAAGGTGGAAACGCAATGAACCAGCCCAAGATCCTGATCCTCGGCGCCCACGGCCTGGCTGTGCGCGACCTGCAGAAAGCCCTGGCCGCGTCTGGCTTCACCGTCGACCTGGACGGCGACTATGACGAAGGCACCGAGCAGGCCGTCGAAGCCTTCCAGCGGTCTGTCGGCCTGGTGGCCGATGGCATCGCCGGCCCGAAGACCTTCGCCGCCCTCCTCGGCAAGCGCGACCCGCTGCACCTGGGCTACGCCGACCTCGAGCTCGCCGCCAAGACCCTGGGCGTCCCCGTCGCAGCCGTCCAGGCGGTCAATGAGGTCGAGTCCAAGGGCGAAGGCTTCCTGGATAACGGCCTAGTGGTGATCCTGTTCGAGCGCCACGTCTTCTACCAGCGACTGGTGAAAGCCCACGGCCAGGCCGAGGCCGATCGCCTGGCAGCCCTCAATCCGAACCTGATCAACCCGAAGTCCGGCGGCTATGCGGGCGGTGCGGCCGAGTGGCAGCGCCTTACCTTGGCCCGGCAGATCGACGAGGCCTGCGCGCTGGAGTCGTGCAGCTGGGGGCTGTTCCAAGTCATGGGCTACCACTGGCAGGACCTGGGCTATGCCAGCGTCCAGGACTTCGTCACCCGCATGCGCGCGAGCGAAGCCGAGCAGCTCGCCGCCTTCGTCCGCTTCATCAAGGCGGAGCCCGCCCTGCTCAAGGCGCTCAAGGCCGGCAAGTGGGCCGACTTCGCCCGCGGCTACAACGGGCCTGCCTACGCCCGCAACCTCTACGACGTGAAGCTCGAGCGCGCCTTCGCCCGCTACAGCACCGCCGCCCCGGCTAAGGACGCCGCATGACACCCGTCACCGACGTGCAGCGCCTGGATCCGCAGGATGGGGAGGTCTTCATCCTGCCGGCCGGCGCGTCCTTTGAAGAAGCCGAGCGCCTCTGCGAAGCCATCCAGACAGCCAAGCCTGGCGTGCGGGCTGTCGTGGTGATCGGCGAGCTCGAGCACCTGGACCAGGCGGCGATGAACCGCGCTGGCTGGTACCGCCAATGATCAGCTGGAAGGAGAAGGCGCTCTTCGCGCTCGCCCTGGCCCTGACGATCGCCGTGCTGTGCCTGACCCTCTATGCGCAGGGCCTGCGCATAGACCAGGCCAACCAGAAGCGCGAGGCCGCCGAGGACCAGGTCACCCAGCTGACCGGCGAGCGCGACCACCTCACCGCCACCCTCACCCAGCAGCGGGCCGCCCAGGCCCAGCTGCAAACCACCCAGACAGACCTGCGCCGCGAGATCGATGTCCGCAAGCGCCGGATCCAGGAGCTCGAAGATGAAAACGCCGACTTCAAGGCTTGGGCTGGCCAGCCTCTGCCTGCTGCTGCTCGCCGGCTGCGCCAGCGGCCCGTCCTCACCGGAGCCACGGCTTACCGTGAGTGGCTGTCCAGTGGTAACGCGCTGCCAGCTGCCGTCGACCGCCCCGCGCAATAACGGCGAGCTCCTGGACGACAGCGAGGCCCTGGAAGCTGCCTGGGCCGACTGCGCCGCCCAGGTCGATATGGTCTATGACGCCCAGCAGGTCCACCCATGAACAAGCCTGAAAGCCTCCGCGCCCACCTGCTCGCTGCAGTGCCGGAGCTGCGCCACAGCCCTGATCGGCTGCTGGTCTTCATCGACAAGGGCAAGCTGCGCTGCACCGCGGCGGCCAGCCTGTCCTGGGAGTACGGCTACGAGCTGCAGATCATCCTGACCGACTTCGCCGGCCACCCAGACGCCGTGATGCTGCCGCTGCTGGCCTGGGTCCGGACGAACCAGTCCGAGCTCCTGGTCAACCTGGACAAGTCCGCCCAGGGCATCGGCTTCGAGGCCGACATCCTGGACAACTCCAAGGTGGATCTGGCGATCACGCTGCCCCTCACCGAGCGCGTGGTCGTCAAGAGCCAGCCAGACGGCACCTATCAGCTGAGCCACGTTCCAGAATCGAAATACACCGAGTACCAGGAGCCAGGCACTTGGCAGGTCTTCGCCGGTGGCGAGCTGCTGGCCGAGTGGCAGTCCGGATCCGCTGGCGACGCCCTCGCCCTGGAGACACCGCACCCGGGCCGCAGCCGTGGCTGACCTCGAGGCGCTGGAGACCTGGCTCTCGCCGCTCCTGCAGAAGCTCGACGGCCGCGGCCGGGCTCAACTGGCCCGCAAGGCTGCCCAGCAGCTGCGCCGCAGCCAGCAGCAGCGGATCCGCGCCCAGGTGAACCCGGACGGCTCGCCGTTCGACGCACGCAAACCGCGGGATCTACGCGGCAAGAAGGGGCGCATCAAGCGGCGCATGTTCGAGAAGCTCAAGATGGCCCGCTACCTCAAGGCCAAGGGTTCGCCGCAGCAGGCGGTGATCGGCTTCGCTGGCCGCGTCTCTCGCATCGCCCGCGTTCACCAGTACGGCCTGAAAGACCGCGCCGAGCGTGGAGCCCCCGAGGTCCGTTATGCCCGCCGCGAACTGCTCGGCCTGTCTGACCAAGACTTGCAACAGCTGCGCGACTCGCTATTGGATGGCTTGGGGCTTTGAATGCTATCGACTTTGCCAATCAATAGGAGGCGGTGCGAGTGGCTGCTCAAGCTCTGCTCCATCCTCTCTTAGGTAGTGGCGCAAATTACCAGCCTCAACTAACTTTTTACCCGCCTCTGTTATTACAACATCAGCAGCGTAAGTTGATTGATGCGAAAGCAAAGAGGCAGATCGCAACTCGCGAATCTGAGTTACAACAACAGGACTTCTAGCCGCTATATACTTCAAATTATTATCATGCCAAATCGGCGGATCAATACTTGCGAAGTGAGCAAGTATAAGAAGGTGCCTGTAAGTTAGCCGATCGACACAACTGATAAGCCAAGACGCATCAGCTGCTGAAATCGTAGAATCGAAGGCGGTAGAGGTAAAAACCTCACCTAGAATTAGTGCCTTTTGCTCTTCGTATTGATGCTTAGCCTTTGTTAAGACACCGTCCAAGATCACACGACCACCTGGAACTGTTCCTGAGCGGACTCTAAAAAAATCATCGTCTCTGATTTCTTCGCCTTGCTCCCTTCTCTGTTGGATCCGGTGCACCGCCAGGGTGATTGCCCCGGCCGCTCTTACAAGCTCTCGATCAGACTGCTGTCTATCAACAAAGTCAGTTAGCTCTTGGGTGATAACAACCCCCGCCTGGGCAAGAAAAGCACCAGAGGCACCAGACGGATCACCTAACGCAAGTGATATAGCTGGCCCAGCCGCCGCGCCTGCCAGCTCAACCCCTCGCTTTACTATCAGTTGAATCTTCTTCCCGCTATCCATCATCAGCTCCTATCCCTTGAACCAAAATTTGTACCTGCACCGCCTACAACTCTAGTCCAGTGCAACGCATTACCGCGGTCGCCATCCTCGCCCGCATGACCGACATCGCCGCCCTTTCCCGCCTCATCGAGAACCTGATCCGCCTCGGCACCGTTGCCGAGGTCGACCATGGCAGTCTCCCAAACAAACGCCCTGCCCGGGTCCGGGTTCAGAGCGGCGAGCTGCTGACCGGCTGGCTGCCCTGGACCGCCCTGCGCGCTGGCACCACTCGCGACTGGGATCCACCCACCGTGGGCGAGCAGGTGGTCGTTTTCAGTCCCAGCGGCCAGACCGCCCAGGGCATCGCCATTACCGGCCTGTTCAGCGCCCTCATTCCCGCCAACGGCGATCGCGCCGGCCTGCACCGCCGCACCTACCCGGACGGCGCCGTCGTCGAGTACGACAGCGTGGCCCATCGCCTGCGCGCCATCCTGCCCGCCGCCGGCGTCACCGACCTGACCAGCCCCGGCGGCATCAACATCGTCGGCCCGATCAACCACCAGGGCGACTACACCCAGACCGGCAACCAGAACGTCACCGGCAAGGTGACCGTCAGCGAAGACGTGGTCGCCGCCGGCATCAGCCTGGTCAAGCACAAGCATGGCGGCGTCCAGAGTGGCGGCGCCCAGACAGGAGCGCCGGCATGAACCGCACCACCGGCCTGACCGTCACCGAGCTCGAGCACCTGCAGCAGTCGGTGGCCGACATTCTCACCACGCCGATCGGCACTCGGACCATGCGCCGCGAGTACGGCTGCGACCTGTTCAGCCTGCTCGACCAGCCGCTCAACCCTGCCCTCGCCCTGCAGGCCAAGGCCACCGCGGTGACGGCCCTGCTGCGCTGGGAGCCCCGCCTCAACCTCACCTACATCGGCATCAGCCTGGGCGACGCCCCGGGCCAGGCCTTCGTTGACCTCGAGGGCTACAGCACCGTCAACGACGCCGCCGTCAGCCTCCGCGCACCGCTCACCCTGGGAGGCCTGTAATGGTCGACACCTTCAGCCCTATCGACCTCAGCCAGCTGCCAGCCCCGACCATCGTCGAGACCCTGGACTTCGAGACCCTGCTCACCGCCCGCAAGGAACGGCTCATCAGCCTCTACCCCGCGGCCGAGCGCGCCGCCATTCGCGAGCGCCTGGCCCTGGAGTCGGACCCGGTCAACAAGCTGCTCCAGGAGAACGCCTACCGGGAGCTGGTGCTGCGCCAGCGGGTCAACGATGCCACCCGCGGCGTGATGCTGGCCTTCGCCGTTGGCACCGACCTGGACCAGCTCGGCGCGAACTTCAGCGTGACCCGCCTGCTGCTCAAGGCCGCCAACCCCAACGCCGTGCCGCCCACCGCTGCCGTCTACGAATCCGACGACGACTTCCGCGCGCGGATCCAGCTGTCCCCCGAGGGCTACACCACCGCCGGCAGCCAAGGCAGCTACGTCTTCCACGGCCTGTCCGCCGATGGCAACGTCCGTGACGTCCAGGCCATCAGTCCGGCGCCGACCCAGGTGACCGTCTACGTGCTGTCGCGCCTGGGCACCGGCCTGGCCTCGCCCGAGCTGCTGGCCAAAGTCACCGCCGCCCTCAACGCCGAGAAGGTCCGGCCGCTCACCGACAAGGTGACCGTGCTGTCGGCCAACATCGTGGACTACCAGGTCAACGCCGAGCTCACCCTCTACGACGGCCCGGATTCCGATGTCGTGGTCGCTGCTGCCTACAAGGCGGTCGAGGACTACGCCGCCAGCGTGAAAAAGATCGGCTATGACGTCGCCCTGTCCGGCCTGTACAAGGCCCTGCACCAGTCCGGCGTCCAGGCAGTCAAGCTCACCAAGCCCGCCGCCAGCCTGGTGCTGGGCAACGGCGAAGCCAGCAACCTGACCGGCGTCACCCTGACCGTGGCGGGTGCTACCAATGTCTGAGCTGCTGCCACCCAACAGCACGGACCTGGAGCGGCGCCTGGCTGAAACCGGCAGCGCCATCAGCGACGTGCCGGTGCCTACCCGGTCGGTCTGGGACCCGAACACCGCCCCGGCCGAGCAGCTGCCCTGGCTCGCCTGGGCCTTGTCGGTCGACGCCTGGGATCCGCTGTGGAGCGAGAACCAGAAGCGCCAGACCATCCGCGCGAGCATCCAGGTCCACCGCACCAAGGGCACCTTCGGCGCCATCAAGGACGCCCTGGCCGCGCTGGGTTTCCCGATCCGCGTCCAGGAGTGGTACCAGCAGGATCCGCCCGGCAAGCCCGGCACCTTCCGCCTGCTGATCGACGTCGACCAGATCGGCGTGCCCAACAGCAGCGCCCTGCGCTTTATGCCCGTCGTCGAGGCAGCCAAGAACCTGCGCTCGCACCTGGACACCATCGAGCTGCGCGTCGCCACCAAGACCCGCGCCTACCGCGGCGCCGTCACTGCGGCCGGCTTCGAGCTGACCGTCCGCCCCTCCGACACCCAATACGCCGCCCTGGAGCCTGGCTTCGTCCTGGCTGAGTCCGGGCTGCACCAACTCACCAACGTGGACCTGGTCCAGGCGCTGGAACTGAAAAATGGCTGACTTGACCCTACCCGAGGTAATCACCCGCTTCCGGGGGAATGAGGCGCGCGTCGCCGACTTCGCCAACGGCAACGCCGCGGGCTACTACATCACCGTCGACGGCAAGAAGGTCGAGACGCTGCCCAGCGTGGTATCCCGCCTTGCAGCTGCGATCGCAGCGGCCAGCGCTACGGCTGAGACTCTCAAGGGCACCGGCGGCGCGAAGCTGATCGGGTTCGGAACAGTCACGGTCGATGCCGCCCTGACCAACCAGGCGAAGGAGATCGCCGACAACGCGAAGGCCATCACCGACCTGGACACCGCCAAGCTCGCCAAGGGCGGCGGCACCATGACCGGCCCGCTCAAGCTGTCGGGCGCCCCGACCGACCCGCTCCATGCGGTCCCGAAAGGCTGGGCGGAGACCCTGATCGGAACCTACTGGAAGCCGGGCATTGGGGATGTTCTCGCGACCCTGCGCGGCGCCCCCGATGCAACCTGGATTCCTGATGGCGCGGTCTATTTACAGGCGAGCTACCCGGACCTGTTCGCAAAGGTCGGGCTCACGGGATTTGACGCGACGGGCGCCGCGAATTGGCCGCAGATTTCAACCGTTCCGGCCACGCAAGCCGCTTTTATGGCGGTCGGAAAGGATGGCGTCCTTGTTTTTAGTGATGGCTCCAGTAGCGCTCCCGTATTCCGGCGCAGCACGGACGGCGGCGCCTCCTTTGCCACGATCAACGCGCCGGGAACCGCAACCATTACGGGCGGCGGTACAGATGGCAAGGGCGTTTTCGTCGTCACTTGTTATTCGGGCTACGTTTATCGCTCGGCGGACAATGGCCTGACCTGGACCGCGATCAACACCGGGGCAGGACAGAACCTGCTGGGCGTCGGCACCGACAACAAGGGCACCTGGATCGCTAGCTCCAACGGCGCTTTTGTTATGCGCTCGACGGATAACGGCCTGACCTGGGCAAAGGTGACGACGCCAAACAATAGCAGAGGGGGAACTGCCACAAATGGCGCGGGCGTGTGGCTGGCGATTGCGGGGCAGCAAAATATTGCCTTCCGAAGTGCGGACAACGGCCTGACCTGGACCCAGATCACAATGGGTTATGGCTCGGCCGACTATTACTGCGCCGCCTCAAGTAATGGCGTCATGGTCCTGGCCGGGACCTACGTGATTAGTAGCAGCTATTACCAGGTGATGGCCTGTACTACCGACGGCCTTAATTGGAAATACGGCGTTTTGAACATGTACGGTTCCGGGAATCCGTACACGGTTGCACTTGACTCCTACGGGATAGGCGTCGCCGGTTGCTTTACCAGTGGCGCGATGCGGTTTGTCGTAACAACCGACACGACGGGCGTGACGAACGTCGCTGTTAGCGCCGCGCCAACCAACCAGAGCTGGACGGTTAACGTCTGTACCGACGGCCTGGGAACCTGGTACGCGCAGGGCGGGAGCAATTACGTCATCAACAAGTGCGTTCCGGTATACGACGTGCGCACCGCCTTCAAAGTCCCGAAATCACTCGCCCAAGTGGCGCCCTACGCAACTTTCGTCAAGGCCAAATGACCATGGACCCCATCAACCTCTACCAATGGGGCGCCGATGGCGTCCTGGCTGGATCCATCCAGGCCGACCCTATGACGGGCATCCCCGAGCGCAGCACGCCGACCGCGCCGCCCAAGCTCAAGGCTGGCCAAGTGGCAGTCTGGAATGGTCAGGGCTGGATCGCCGCCGACAAGGCGCCAGAGCAGCCGCTGCCGGTGGTTACTGCTGACCAGGTCGACGCCGAGCGGGACCGCCGCGTGGAACTGGGTTTCGAGTTCCAGGGCAAGCACTACCAGACCCGCGAGGCGGGCGACCGAGAGAACATCCTGGGCGCCATGAACAACGCGCTCGCGGCCATCATGAACGGCGCCAAGGTCGGCGAGCTGCGCTGGGCAGACGCGGCCAAGGACTTCTTCTGGATCGCCGCCGACAACACCCGCGTGCCGATGGATGCCCAGACAGCCCTCGCCCTGGGCCAGGCCGCCACGGCCCGCAAGAGCGCACTGGTACAGGCTGGCAGCGACCTCAAGGCGATGGTGCCCATCCCCCAGGACTTCGCCGCCGACAAGTGGTGGCCGGTATGAGCAAGGGCTACTTCGAGAACCGCCCGGCCATGCGCCAGGTGGACCGCTGGACCTGGGAGCTTGTCGAGCCGCTGGTCTTCGTCGACCCGGTCTACGGCCGGATTGTCGTGCCCACTGGCGAGCGCAGCGACCTGGCATCGATCCGCTTTCTGCGAGAGGTCGCGCGCTGGGCCCTGATCCTGGCGGCTGTAGCCTGGGTGGCCGGCGCAGTCTGCGCGCTGCTGCTGCCCCTGCAGGCGGCCGCGGATCCGCTGCTGTGGACCAGCATCGGCGCCACCGGCATCTACGCCGCTCTGGCCGGCTACGCCGTGCTGGCCGCCTTCGTCCACGACTTCCTCTACCGCACTGGCCAGCTGCCGCGCGCTGCGGCGGACGCGGTGCTGTACCGCGCCTGCCGGGCTGAGGGTGAAGCGCGCTGGCGAGCATTCATTTTCTGGATCGGGCCACGCCTCGGCGGGGCCAGTCACTACCACACCGGCAGCAAGGGCTGATCATGGACTTCCACACGATACACACCGCCTACGGGCTCAAGCGCCTGGCCCAGGCCGAGGCTGCCGGCGTCGCCATCAACCTGACCCAGGCCGCCGTGGGCGATGGCAACGGCAACGCCGTCACCCCGGCCGAGGGTATGACCCAACTGGTACGCGAGCGCTATCGCACCACCATCAACCGCGTCTACCAGGATCCGGACGAACCGCGCGGCTTCATCGCCGAGATCGTGATCCCAGCGGCTACCGGCGGCTTCACCCTGCGTGAGGTCGGCCTCTACGACGACCAGGGCAGCCTGTTCGTGGTCGGCAACCTGCCGGACACCTACAAACCGCTCCCCGGCGAAGGGGCCTATTCGGACGCCGTGCTGCGCGTGCAATTCCTGGCCTCGAACGCCTCGGTGATCAACTTGCAGGTGGACCCGAACCTTGCGGTGGCCAGCCACACCTGGGTGCTCAACACCTTCGCCAAGGCCTTGATCATCCCTGGCGGGACCGTACGCCAGGTACTGGCCAAGTGGGGCAACGGCCCCGGCGAATACGGCTGGGAGGACCCCACGGAAACCAACGTTGTCGTGCGCTCGATCGAGGAGATCCAGACGCTGGCTGCCAACCAGACCGTGGTCAACCTGGCCAAGACCACCACCGTGGGCCTGGCGGTCTACGTGGGCGGTACCCGACTGCGTGCCGGCGAGGAGTGGAACGCCACCAGCACCACCGCACTCAAGCTCACCAGCAGCTACGCCGCCGGCAGTAAGATCGTGCTGGCCCAGAACGACCCGCTCGGCACCTTCTTCGATCCGCTGATGAAGACCCAGAACCTGGCCGACGTGCCGGACAAGGCCAAGGCCCGAGCCAACATGGAGCTCTATAGCAAGGGCGAGGTGGACGCGATGATCACGCGGGTGCCGGCCGGTACGGTCGGCTACTTCGCCGGTACCACCGCCCCGGCTGGCTGGTTCAAGGCCAACGGTGCTGCGATCTCGCGTACGGCCTACGCCGAGCTTTTCGCCGCGCTGGGCACCTATCACGGCGCGGGTGATGGCTTTACCACCTTCAACCTGCCGGATCTGCGCGGCGAATTCATCCGCTGCGTGGACGACGGCCGCGGCGTCGACAAGGGGCGTGGCTTGGGGACAGCGCAGGCGAGCCAGAACCAGGAGCACGTCCACACCGGCAAGACCTCTCAGGCCGGCGCGCACTCGCACGTCTATTCGGACACCGACACCTACGAAACCAGCAGCAGTGGCTTGTCCGGCGGCAACAACTTTACCGACCGCACGAGTAGCTACAACACCAGCACCAACGGCGACCACACCCACGTTGTCACCATTGACCCGAGCGGCGGCAGCGAGGCGCGCCCGCGCAACATCGCGCTGCTGGCCATCATCAAGTACTGAGGTGTCCCATGGACAAGATCGTCTATCAAACCGACCAGGCCGGCTTCTACCAGGGGCAGACCTCCGCCGATGAGTCGCCGCTCGAGCCTGGCGTCTATCACCTGCCGGCGCGCTGCGTGGAAACGCCGCCGCCAGCCGCCTGGGAGGACAACCAGTGGCCGCGCTGGGATGGCACCGCCTGGCGTCTGGTCAATCGCCCCAAGGCCTTCGACGCTGAGGATCCGGTCGACAAGCTCAAGGCCTTCCTCGCCGCCAACCCAGACGTGGCCAGCCTCATCACCGCCGCCTGATTTTGTAGCGGCGCCCGCTACAACTCCCGCCCCGCGACCCGCGCGCGCGGATCCGCCAGCCTGTGCAGCGTCACCTACCCACCTGCGCAGGCTTACCCTCCATGGCTGACTTCCATCACGGCGTGCGTGTCCTCGAGATCAATCAGGGCACCCGCTCCATTTCCACCGTTTCCACGGCCGTTATCGGCATGGTTTGCACCGGCAGCGATGCCGATGCCACCGCCTTCCCGGTCGACACGCCCGTTCTGCTGACCAACGTCCAGGCCGCTGTCGGCAAGGCCGGCACCAAGGGCACGCTGGCCACCTCCCTGCAGGCGATCGCCGACCAGTCCAAGCCCGTCGTGGTTGTGGTCCGAGTCGCAGACGGCGCCAGCGCGGCCGAGCTGCAATCCAACCTGATCGGTGGCGTCGTCGCCGGCCGATACACCGGCATGAAGGCCCTGCTCGCGTCCAAGGCCAAGCTCGGCGTGACGCCGCGCATCCTCGGCATTCCCGGGCTCGACACCCAGGCCGTGACCGCCGCCCTGCTGCCGATCGCCAAGCAGCTGCGCGCCTTCGTCTACGCCAGCTGCTATGGCTGCGCCACCAAGGAAGAGGCCGTCGCCTACCGCACCCAGTTCAGCGCCCGCGAGCTGATGCTCCACTGGCCGGACTTCCTGGCCTGGTCGACCACCGACAACAAGACCGTCACCGCGGCAGCCACCGCCCGCGCCCTAGGCCTGCGTGCCCAGATCGACCAAGAGACGGGCTGGCACAAGACCCTCTCCAACGTCGCCGTGGCCGGCGTCACCGGCGTGTCCAAGGATGTCTTCTGGGACCTGCAGAACACCGCCACCGACAGCGACTACCTCAACGGCAACCAGATCACCACGCTGATCAACCACGAGGGCTACCGCTTCTGGGGCTCGCGCACCTGCAGCGACGACGCGCTCTTCACCTTCGAGAACTACACCCGCACCGCCCAGGTGCTGGCGGACACCATGGCCGAGGCGCACTTCTGGGCGGTCGATCGCCCGATGCACCCGAGCCTGGTGCGCGACATCGTCGAAGGCATCAACGCCAAGTTCCGCGAGCTGACCCGCCAGGGCTACCTGCTGGGCGGCGAGTGCTGGTACGACGCCGACGCCAACGCTTCCAGCACCCTCAAGGCCGGCAAGCTCTTCCTGGACTACGACTACACCCCGGTCCCGCCGCTGGAAGACATGACCCTGCGCCAGCGCATCACCGACCGCTACCTGGCCGACTTCGCGACCCGCGTAAACGCCTGATCCTGATCACCCGGCGCCCCTATGGGCGCCCACTGGAGAGCTGCCCCATGGCCATGCCCCGCAAACTCAAGAACATGATGCTTTTCAACGACGGCCACTCCTACCTGGGCGTCGCCAAGTCCGTCACCCTGCCGACCCTCGGCCGCAAGATGGAAGCCTTCCGCGGCGCCGGCATGAACGGCCCCGTAAAAGCTGACCTGGGTATGTCCGACGACGGTATCCAGCTGGAATGGTCCCTCGGCGGCCTGGACCTCACCGTCCTCAAGCAATTCGGCGCCGTGGGCGCTGCAGCCGTGCCCCTGCGCTTCACCGGCAGCTACCAGCAGGACGACACCGGCGAAGAGACCGCCGTCGAGATCGTCGTCCGCGGCCGCCACGAAACCATCGAGATGGGTGAAGCCAGCGCCGGCGAGGACACCGAGCACAAGATCACCACCGCGGGCAGCTACTACAAGCTGATCGTGGACGGCGAGACCGTGATCGAGATCGACCTCCTCAACTTCATCGAGATCGTTGGCGGCGAAGACCGCCTGGCCAAGCAGCGCGCCTCGCTCGGCATCTGATCCCTCCCCTTTTCCAGCCCGCTCAGGCGGGCCACCTGATCTCCCAAGCCTATTACCTGGAGTACCACCATGAGCGACACCACCAACGCTGTTCCTGCAGGCGACCACACCCACACCTACAACGTCGACCAGGCCGGCAGCAACAGCCACAACGCGCCGCAGCCGGTACCGGAAAACGTAGTCGTCCTGGATCAGCCCATCGTCCGCGGCGCTACCACCATTGCCCAGATCGCCCTGCGCAAGCCCAACGCCGGCGCCCTGCGTGGCATCACCCTGTCCGACCTGCTGCAGATGGATGTCAACGCCATCGTCCGCGTGATCCCGCGCATCAGCACCCCGACCCTCACCGAGGCCGAGGTCCGCGCCATGGACCCCGCCGACCTGGTCGACGCCGGGAGTGTCGTCGCGAGTTTTTTGCTCAAGAAGTCCATGAAGGCGGATCTCTTCCCCGCCACGTAGAGGATGCGATGGCAGACCTCGCCATCACCTTCCACTGGCACCCCGCTCAGCTCGATCAGCTGAGCGTTTCCGAACTGATGGACTGGCGCGAACGCGCCCGCAAGCGAGTCTCCCCCGATGGCCAATGACCTGCAGATCCGCGTCCTCCTGTCCGCCCTGGACAAGGTCACGGCCCCGCTCAAACGCATCGCCGGGGGCGGCAACGCGACCGCCCGGGCGCTCAAGGCTGCCCGGGACCGGGTCAAAGAGCTCAACCAGCAGCAGCAAGACATCAGCGCCTACCAGCGCCAGCGCGAGGCCGTGCGCCAGAGCGCCGAGGCCCTGGCCAAGGGCCAGGAGAAGCTGCGGTCCTACCGCGAGCAGCTCAAGGCCATGGACGCGCCGTCCGCCGCCTTCCAGAAGACCTTCGCCAACGCGGCCGCAGCCGTCGACAAGCTGCAGGCCAAACACACCGCCCAGCGCACCGAGCTGCAGCGCCTGCTGCCCATCATGCGCGCCAGTGGCGTCGATACCCGCGACCTCGGTGGCGCCCAGGCGCGGCTGCAGGCGCAGATCACCAGCGCCAATGCCGCGATCGACACCCAACGGGGCAAGCTCGATCGCCTCAATCGCACCCAGGAAAAGCTGGCCAGCGCCCGCGGCAAGCTCAAGCGCGGCCAGGAGCTCGCCGGCAACGCCGCCATGGCCGGCGCCAGCTCGGCGGCCACCGGCGCCGCGATCGGCGGCCCGGTGCTGGGCATGATCAAGGCCTTCGCCCCGGCAGAAGATGCGGCCACCCAGCTGCGCGCCTCGCTGATGCTGAGCGACGGCACCGCCCCCAAGGAATTCAAGGAGATCTCCGACCTGGCCACGCGCCTGGGCGATCGCCTGCCCGGTACCACAGCCGAATTCCAGGAAATGATGACCATGCTGGTGCGCCAGGGGATGTCGGCCAAGACCATCCTCGGCGGCATGGGCGAGGCCGCGGCCTACCTGGGCGTCCAGCTCAAGATGCCGGTCACCGAGGCCGCTGAGTTCGCCGCCAAGATGCAGGACGCTACCCGCACCAGCGAGAAGGACCTCATGGGGCTGATGGACACCATCCAGCGCGGCTTCTACCTGGGCGTCGACTCCAACAACATGCTCGAGGGCTTCAGCAAGATCAGCCCGGCGCTGGACATCATCAAGAAGGAAGGCCTCGAGGCAGCCAATGCCCTGGCGCCCTTGCTGATCCAGCTCGACCAGACCGGCATGGAAGGCGGCGCCGCCGGCAACGCCCTGCGCAAGATCTTCCAGATGGGCATGGATACCACCAAGGTCGGCAAGGCCAACAAGGGCCTCAAGGACAAGGGCATCAAGCTCGACTTCACCGACGGCAAGGGCGAATTCGGCGGCATGGAGAAGCTCTATGCCCAGCTGGACAAGCTCAAGGCCCTCAACACCGAGACCCGCCTGGGTGTGCTGAAACAGGTCTTCGGCGACGACTCCGAGACCCTCACCGCGCTCAATACCATGATGTCCAAGGGACTGGCCGGCTACCAGGAAGTCCAGGGCAAGATGAAGGCCCAGGCGGACCTGCAGATGCGCGTCAATGAGCAGCTGGGCACCTTGTCCAACACCTGGGAGGCCGCGACGGGCGCCTTTACCAACGCCCAGTCCGAATTCGGCGCCGCCATTGCGCCCCAGCTCAAGCAAATCATCAACTGGCTGGGCGACCTGGCCGGCAAGACGGGCGCCTGGGCCCGCGAGAATCCGGTCCTCGCCGGCAATTTGGTCAAGGTGGCCGCAGTGCTGTCTGCCGTCTCGATCGCCTTTGGCACCGTCGCCTTGGGCGTCGCCGGCGTGCTCGGCCCCTTCCTCGCGCTGCGCTTCATGCTCGCCCAGGTTGGCATCCGCCTGCCGAGCCTCATCGGCCTGCTGTTCAACCTCGGTAAGACCGCCCTGCCCCTGGTGGCCACCGGCTTCAGGCTGCTCGGCGCCGCCGTGATGGCCAACCCCATCGCCGCGATCATCTTCGGCCTGGTCACCGCCGGCGCTTTGCTATACGCCAACTGGAGCACCATCGGGCCCTGGTTCAAAGGGATCTGGGAGGAGATGAAGCTGGGAGCCAGTGGTGGTATTACCGGGATCGCCAAGCTGATCCTGGACTTCTCGCCGATCGGCCTCTTCTACCGCGCCTTCGCCGCGGTGATGAACTACTTCGGCTTCGAGCTACCGGCCAAATTCACCGAGCTCGGCGGCATGATGATGCAGGGCCTGGTCAACGGGATCACCAGCGGCCTGGGCGCGGTGAAAAACGCGGTGATGGGCGCCGGCGAGAGCGCGATCAACTTCTTCAAGGAGAAGCTGGACATCCACTCGCCCTCCCGCGTCTTCGCCTCCCTGGGTGAGTTCACCATGCAGGGCCTGGCCATCGGCCTGGGCAAGGGAGAAGGCAGCCCGCTGGCCCAGATCGCCGATACCGCCAAGCGCATCGCCAGCGCCGGCGCGGTCGCCCTGGGCGTCGGTACTGCCGCCACCCCGGCGCTAGCCAACGGCATCACCTTTGACGACCGACCCGCGATGTCCGCCGCCGCGCCTGCTGCGCCGGCAGGCGGCGACGTCTACCACATCACCATCAACGCGGGTGCCGGTACGGACGCCCAGGCGATCGCCCGCGAGGTCCAGGCCGCCCTGGCCCGCATCGAGAGCCAGAAGGCCGCCCGCAGCCGCAGCAGCCTCAAGGACAGGACCTGACCACCATGATGATGGCCCTCGGCAATTTCATCTTCAGCCTCTACACCCTCGCCTACCAGGAGCTCCAGCGGCAGACCGACTACCGCCACGCCACCAGCTCCCGCGTGGGCGCCGCGCCGGCGCGCCAGTTCCTGGGCAAAGGCGACGACAGCATCACCCTGCCCGGCTGGCTCGCCCCGGAGCTTGCCGGCACGCCCAGCAGCCTGGACGTGCTGCGCTACATGGCCGGCACCGGCGGCGCCTGGCCACTGATCGAGGGCAGCGGGCGGATCTACGGGCTCTGGGTCATCGAGAGCATCACCGAGACCAAGACGCTCTTCTTCTCGGACGGCACCCCGCGCCGGATCGAGTTCAGCATCGCCCTCAAGCGCGTCGACGACGACACCGGCCGCGAGCTGCTCGGCGCCGGCATGGCCGGCATGGGTACCTTGCTGAGGAAACTGCTGTGATCCAGGAGCTGCTCGACACCGCCACCGGCCAGCTGCGCACCCTCGGCCGCGACCTGGTGCAGGGCGCTACCTATGCCCAGGCGCGCTACCAGATCCTGGTCGACGGCCAGGACATCAGCGCCCTCATCGCGCCGCGGCTGATCAGCCTGGATCTGACGGACAACCGCGGCCTCGAGGCCGACCAGCTGAGCCTGGTGCTGTCCGACCACGACGGCCTGCTGGCCATCCCGCCCCGGGGCGCCAAGATTCGCCTCTGGCTGGGCTGGTCCACCACCGGCCTGATCGACAAGGGCAGCTATGTCGTCGATGAGACCGAGCACAGCGGCGCCCCCGACGTGCTCAGCATCCGCGCCCGCAGCGCCGACCTGCGCAAGGGCCTCAAGACCAAGCGGGACCAGAGCTACAGCGCCACCACCCTCGGCGCCGTACTGCGCGTCCTGGCCGCGCGCCAGGGGCTCACCCCGCTCATCGCGCCCGCCCTCGAAGCGCAGCAGGTCCTGCAGCTGGACCAGACCGGCGAATCGGACGCCAACCTCCTCACCCGCCTGGGTGAAGACTACGACGCGGTGGCCACCGTGAAAGCGGGCCGGCTGCTGTTCCTCCCAGCCGGCGGCGGCAAGTCGGTCAGCGGCGCCGACCTGGGCCACGTCACCCTCACCCGCAAGGACGGCGACCAGCACAGCTACCTCCAGGCCGACCGCGAGAGCTACGACGCCGTGCGGGCCTTCTACTACGACGTCAACAGTGCGAAGAAGAAGGAGGCCATCGCCGGCGGCGGCGAGAACGTGAAGGACCTGCGCCACACTTACGCCGATGAGCTCTCCGCGCTGCGCGCCGCCCGGGCCGAGTGGAACCGCCTGCAGCGCGGTACCGCCACCCTCACCTACCAGCTCGCCCTGGGCCGCCCTGAGCTCATGCCCGAGCTCACCTACACCCTGCAGGGCGTGAAGGCCGAGATCGACGCCATCATCTGGTACGGGGGGAACGTGCAGCACAGCCTCACCGCGGACGGCGGCTACACCACGCGCCTGGAGCTGGAAGCCAAGCTGCCGGAAGACCTGGTCGCCGACCTGGTCGACGAGATCCAGGGCGACTACACCGGCATCATCGCCTACTACCGCGACCCGAAGACCGGCAAGGAGCACACCCTCACCGAAGGCGACCAGAGCAAGCCGCGACGGCTGCGGCACCTCTACGCCACCAAGGCGACGGCGAAGCGGGCGGTGGAGCGAGAATGGAAGAAGCTGCAGGCCGAGAAGGCCCAAGCATGAAAAAGCCCCGGGCGCTTCCGCTCCGGGGCTATTCCTATCGCTTCTGAGGGCCGGCGCTACATAGGTCCCTCACAATGATCCTTACCGTCTCCTGATCCCTATCGCTGAGCTGCCGGATCCGCCTCACCATCAGCCGCTCACTGCGTGTCGACCACAGCCACCCGTTTCTTCTCGCCATCTACTGCTCCTCTGGATGATGGGGTTGCTGATCCACCCTGACAGGCTTTTTCAGAACGCAACCCCTGGGAGCACCCTATTTTTCGCATAGGCTGAAAAAAAACGATGGGAAACCATATTCAGACCGAAATAGGTTAGCGCGGCCTACCCTCGGTAACAGACTTTTCCAGAACGCAACCCCTGGGAGCACCCTGTTTTTCGCATAGGCTGAAAAAAGCGATGGGAAACCATATCCAGACCAAAATAGGTTAGCTCGGCCTGCCCTCGGCAACTCGGCCACAGCCTACCGGATCGGGCCAGAAACCCGCCGCAAGTCCTCGGCGATCATCCGTAAGGTGGCCTGGTCCTGCGCTGAGAGACTTCGGTATAGGCGCAGCATTGCCGCCTCTTTCGCATCAATGGCTGCCGCCACTGGTTGTCGCTCGAAGATATGCAGAACCGCGGGCTTTACCTGTTCCATGGACTTCACAGACTCAAATTACTGTATTTGTATACAGTACATACTGTGACGCACGTCGCCAAGCTTTTACGTTTTTGCGTTTTTACGCCTGATTGCAGAAGCAAGAAGCCCGGCACTTGGCCGGGCTTCCCTCAGTTGCTGATCGCTTCGCTTGGGCTCCAGAGCTCCAGAGCATCCTTGCCGACGTACACCCGGTACTGAGTCCGCATGATTCCGCGATCCAGCACGGTGATGGGGAATTTGCTACTGGTAGGCACACAGGACGTCCCAAGCAGGTATTTCTGCGCGCGTTCGTCCTTCTTGATCAGCGCCTGAGTGAACTCGCTGAGGGCATCCTTGCTGATGCAGCCGATATAGCCGTCATTGAGTCTCGCAGCGCTGGCTGATCCTGGGATCAATGTCCCCACCAGTGCAGCGGCTAGAGAGATACCCAGGAGAGGGCGAGATAGAAATGGCAGGAACTGCGCCATGAAAGGCTCCTTGAATCTTCCGTGTTAAAGCCTGGCCAGACGCCAAGCAGTTGATGCTCCTACGACGCGCTGGAATCAGTAGCGCCATCAGATACGGACATCGCATACGCGACCCGCTGTAAAGACTCCTTCTTGAAATCGGGCATAGACCGGAAGTAGCCAACGATCTCCGCCTCCACCGGCGAGAGTGCAGCCTCCGGTATGGGAAGCGGATCCCCCGTCAGGATGAAATAGACGTCTGCCCCATGCTGCTTGATCGCAGCTAGATAGTTGGCATCGGGGCTTCGCTCACCCTTCTCATAATTGAATTGGCTGGTCTTGGTCACTCCGGCCAAAGCAGCGAAGTCAGCCTGGTTTAAACCCAGCCTGAGGCGCTCCAAGCGCAGCCTATCGCCAATTTTCAACAGAACGACCCCTTAGCGCTTGACGATTCAACGTATGTTGAATATTGTCCGCCTTGTTCACTCGAAATCACACGAATGTTAACTATGGCCGACACCTACGCTACCGAGCAAGCCTGTAAGGACGCCCGTTCTCGTCTCGAAATGCAGGGCATTTCCGTGAAGGAGTTCGCGCTGCGGCATCAGCTGAGCCCGAGCACCGTTTATGCGGTGATCAACGGGCAAAAAAAGTGCCTCCGCGGCGAAGCGCATCGAGCTGCTGTCCTGCTCGGTATCAAGCAGGGAGCCATCCCGGCGCTGGCTGCAGCTGAAAGATAGGGCCGGATGGCCCAGGGAGATACTGGAAGATGAAACGCCCCGCCCTAGAAACTCGCCGCCAGGTCATCAGCGCCGTGATCTGCGCATATCCCGGTGGTCGCGAGTGCGCCGCAGCCCGCCTCGGCCTGCCGCTCAAGAAGTTCGATAACCACGCCTACGAAACTGCCGGCTGCCGCCCGCTGAGTGATGCCCAGATCCTGCTGCTCGAGCAGGAGACCGGCACCACCCACCTGGTGGACTACCTGGCCTCTCAGTACGGCGGCTTTTTCGTGCGCCAGGCCGAGATCGGCGACCTGGACAACCTGGACCTCTACGCCCGCTCGGTGAAGACCGCCGTCAAGCGTGGCCTGGTGGACCAGATCATCGGCCAAGCGCTCGAGGATGGCGTCATCGATGAGAAGGAGATCGAGCAAATCCTTGGCGCGCATCGCCGGCATATGGCGGCACGTGAGGAAGAGGTCTGGGCTGTGATCACGCTGCACGCGGCCAGGTCATCTGGCCGAAAACACTAGCCGAAGGGCGAACCCTGAAAGCTTGCCAGGACAGCGGGCACGTAGTCGGCGCGGAGCGCCAGAAACCGGCTAGACCGGAGCCGCCGCAGGCGGCAGGGAAGATAGATGTCTTTGTTCAAGAAACAGAAGAAGGGGCAATTCTGGTGCTGCTTCTGTGGTGCGCCCCTGGTCTGCCGGACCAGCTGGTTTGCCCACGTGTTCCTGCGGCAACAGGTGTTCCAGTGTCACTTCGCGCCCTGCAGCGCGTCGTTTTATGCCCACACCGAGCTGACTCACCTGGCCAGCCCGAGTGGTTTGCCCAATGCGCCAGCGTGCGAGTTGCCACCAAGCAACAGCCACCTGACTGCCATGGCGCAGAAGGTATACGAGAACAACAAAGCTGTCCGTGAAGAGCAGCTCAATTTGCTCCAGGAAGAGCACGAAGAAGACCAGCAGCACGTCAGAGAGGACATCGCATCGTGACCACCACCAACCACCCCGCCGACTACCTCGACACCATGCAGGCCGCTGCCTTGGCCTACCTGCGCAACCACGAAGCCAAGCACCTCGGCCGCAGCCAGGCCCTGCAGGATGCTGCCGCCGCGCACCTGCAGCTGATGGGCGTGCCCCAGCACACCGCCGAGCGCCTGGTCACTCGCGCTAATGATCAACTCGAAGCCCTCAAGGGCCACCGCTTCCTGGACATCGACGCCAGCACCGGCGACGTCGTCGTCCTCGTCAACCCGGCCACTGGCCTGCGCTACTGCATTCCGGTCGTGGAAATCTTCGACGCCCTGATCGACGAAGACCCCGGCACGCGACAGAACGCCTTCCGCTAAGCCCCTGAATACCTGATCCATGCCCGCCTTGCGTGGGTATGGGTGAACTGCGCCTTTTTGCAGCGAGAAACATCATGCCGAACACCCTTTCCCTCCAGATCGAACTGCCGCCGGCAGTCGCTGAGACCTACGCCCGCTGGCTCCAGGGCCGCGCCGACTACATCGTCAACCAGCACTGGAACGAGCCGCGCTACGTCCGGATCGAGAACACGGACAAGCGCCGCGCCGCCATTCTCCAGCGCTTCCCCTCCATGCTCGCCGCCCATCAGACCGCCGCCCAGATCCGCGCTCAGCTCTCCGCTACGGAGGCTTCCGCATGAACATGAAACAGATCAATCCGGTCGTCGTCCTCACCTGTCCGAAGCTCTCCATCCTAGCCGAAGGCTACCCCGCTATCTGGCGGTCGCTGCTTCGCTTTGATAGCTGCAACACCAAAGACCGTGCCTTCGAAATGGGGCTGATCAAGGGGTACATGGCTGCGTTGGTGAATGCCAAACAGCTCCAGGCCGAACACGCCGATGATGCTTTTAACGAGCTCTGGACCTTGAACGAGTACGCCGATCTGGTCATTGCAGCGCAGAGGGATAACTGATGCGCCGCCAGCTCGATGTCACCCTTCACCGCAACGCCGGCCAGCCCCTGGTCGTTTCCAATGACGGCGCCCTGGGCAAGGAGGACTTCTGGACCCCCGCCGATCTGCGCGAGCTCGCCCGCGCCTTGAACATCCTAGCCACCGACGCCGAACGCCATGAGGGCAGCGACCTGCGCCTGGTGCGCGAGCTCGGTACCGGCCACGCGGCGGAGTTCTGAGCATGTACCAAATGGATCACCAACTCCGCGCCGACGTGCTGCAGCGCCTCGAGGCTGACCTCGGCCTGCGGCACATCAACGGCACGGACTACATGCGCAAGGGTACCTGCCCGGCGTGCCACAAGACCGAGCTCTTCACCAGCCATGCCAATCCCTGGGTGGTGAAATGCGGCCGCGAGGCGAAGTGTGGCCAGACCTGGCACGTCAAGGAGCTCTATAGCGACCTGTTTGAGGACTGGTCCGAGCGCTTCAAGCCGACCAACGAAGCCCCGGCCGCCAGTGCTGATGGCTACCTCCAGTTCGCCCGCGGCTTCGATCTGGGCCTGATCAAAGGCTGGTACACCCAGGAGAACTACTGGGACCGCGACCTCGGCATCGGCTCGGCCACCGTGCGGTTTGAAATGCCCGCCGGCGGCTACTGGGAACGGCTGATCGACCGCCCGAACCGATTCGGCAGCAAGAAGGCCCGCTTCAAGCCGGCCTGGAGCTACAAGGGCAAGCTCTGGGTGCCGCCGACCGTCGACCTGCTGCAGGTCCAGGAGCTGTGGATCGTCGAGGGGATCTTCGACGCCATCGCCCTGCTGCATCACGGCATCCAGGCCGTCTCCATGATGTCGAGCGCGCCCTTTCCCGAGGAAGCTCTCAAGGAGCTGGCCCGTACCCGCGGCCCCAAGCTGCCGAAACTGGTCTGGGCCCTGGATAACGAGCCGACCGCCCGGGAGAACATCCGCAAGTGGGTACGCCTGGCCAAGGACCTGGGCTATCGCAACCAGGAAGCCGCTCAAATTCCGCAACCAGGTGGCCGCAAGGTCGACTGGAACGATCTGCACCAGCGCTGGATGTTCGAGAAAGAGGACAAGCGCAAAGGCCGCATCGAGCGCGACCTGGAGATAGCCCACTACCAGGGCACCCTGCTGCTGGCCGATTCCCCCAAGGAGAAGGCGCTGCGGATCTACGGCTTCGAGGAAGCGAGCAGCGAGTTCTACTTCGACTTCGGCAACCGCATGTACTGGGCCAAGTTCGACCTCAGCAAGCTGGACGAAGAGCAGCGCGCCATCCTGGACAGCGACGAGCCCGAGGACCGGATGCTCAACGAGAACAGCGCCCGCCGCCGCGCTTTGGAGAATGTCTGCTCGCTCAAGCTGCTGGCCAACTGCAACTTCGAGACCCTCTACAAGCAGATCAGCGAATCCACCGGCGAGGCCTGGTACTACCTTCGCGTCAACCCGCCCCACGACGGCCCGGCCGAGAAGCTGGCCTTCACGCCCAAGCAGATGGCCTCGAGCGGTGAATTCAAGGCCAAGCTGTTGCACGCCGGCGCCACCTGGCTCGGCACCCAGAAGCACCTGGACCAGATCGTCATCACCCAAACCGAGGGCGTGAAGACCGTCGAGACCATCGACTTCATGGGCTACAGCAAGGACCACCAGGCCTACATCTTCAACGACATCGCCTGCCACAACGGCAACGTGGTCAAGGCCAACAGCGAGGACTATTTCGAACTGGGCAAGCGCCGGGTGAAGTCGCCGTCGCTGTTGAAGATCAAGGCGCAGCCCGATAGCACCGGCTACCGCGAAGACTGGTTGCCCAAGCTCTGGCTTTGCTTCGGTGCCAAGGGCCTGATCACCCTCACCTACTGGTTCGGCTCCCTCTTCGCCGAGCAGATCCGCGGCCAGTACGAGAGCTTTCCCTTCCTGGAAGTGACCGGCGAGCCCGACGCCGGCAAATCCACCCTGCTGGTCTTCATCTGGAAGCTGTTCGGCCGCAACTACGAAGGTTTCGACCCGACCAAGGGCTCGGCCTCTGGCCGCAGCCGCGCCATGGGCCAGGTTGCCGGCATGCCCGTCGTGCTCCTCGAGGGCGACCGCAACAGCGATGCCGCCAACACCAAGAGCTTTGACTGGGACGAGCTGAAGGACTTCTTCGGCGGCGGTCTGCTGCGGACCCGTGGCGTCAAGAACAACACCAACGAAACCTACGAGCCGCCCTTCCGCGGGACCATCGTCATCAGCCAGAACGCGCCGGTAACCGGCCACGAAGCCATCCTCTCGCGGATCGTGAAGCTGCACTTCACCAAGCCCAAGATCACCGAGGCCAGCAGCGCGGCCGCAGACGCCATCAACCTGATGGAGATCGAGGAGCTGAGCCACTTCCTGGTCAAGGCCATCAAGGCCGAGCCCCAGGTCATGGCCCTATTCGCCGAGCGCTACCCGCACCACCGCCAGCGGCTGCGCAAGATGAGCGCCCTGCGCTCGGCTCGGGTGGTGAAGAACCACGCCATGATCCTGGCCCTGGTGGACTGCCTGGCCCTGATCCTGCCGCTGAGCGAGACCCAGCTGGCTGCCTGTGATCAGCAGCTGCTGCAGATGGCCATGGAGCGCCAGAGCGCGATCAGCGCCGATCCGGCCGAGCTGGACGAATTCTGGGCCGTGTACGACTACCTGGAATCGCGCGGCGACCACGCCATGGTCAACCACGCCAAGAAGCCCGACGAACTCATCGCCATCAACCTCAACCAGTTCGCCGAGAAGGCCGCTGAGTTCAAGCAGAAGATCCCGGACCTCAACACCCTGCGCCGCATGCTGCCCGACTGCCGCCGGCACAAGCTGGTGGGCATCAACATCTCGACCTCCAGTGAAATTCGTACCCGCGAAATGCGGTGTAACCCCCTGAGCCAAAAGAAAGAACCCAACGTGAAGTGCTGGCACTTCAAGCCCTGATCCACCCACCCAAGGAGAAACGCCATGCAGCAATACCACTACCGCTCCACGGATCCTGCCGTCGTCGCCATCGTCCAGGACTGCTTCAACCAACGCCAAGCTCTGCGGCTCGCTGCTGATCGTCTGGGCGAGGCCTTCGGGGGTGAGGTCGCCCTGCTGCGATCCACGACCGACGTCATGCCCGGCGGCATAAAGCTCAAGGGTGGCCAGGAGCTGGACGTCCACTGGTGCCGACCTGATCAGTGGGGCTTCCGCCGCCTGCGCGTCAAGCCGAAGACGGCCAAGG
Organism: Pseudomonas sp. SORGH_AS_0199; assembly: GCF_031453735.1. NCBI lineage: Bacteria > Pseudomonadati > Pseudomonadota > Gammaproteobacteria > Pseudomonadales > Pseudomonadaceae > Pseudomonas > Pseudomonas sp. SORGH_AS_0199. Next base: position 1,463,428 of record NZ_JAVJAE010000001.1, on the reverse strand, counting down.
GCACGCCCAAGGCAGAACGCGAAGCCCTCCAGGTCGAGCACCAGCGTCTGGTCCAGCTGTGGCAGGAGCATTGCCCGGCGTCGCTCGACGTGCATGCGTTCTGGGATCGCCTGGGCGTGAACACCGGCAACCTGCTGCTCAGCGGCGGCCTGTTCTTCACCCAGCACGGTTCGGCCTACTTCTGCCTGGGCTTCGCCATCGACCACGCCAGCCACCTGGCCAACGTCGCCGCGGGCAAGCCCAGCGCCGGCTGGATCGAGGGCGCTGAGGAGATCCTGCCTAGCCACTACGACGCCGCCCGCCGCGACTACAACCGGGAGGCCGCATGAACGCCAAGCAGCTGGATCTGGCAGCCCGACGCGCTCGGTTCGAGGAAGTAGCTTTTCAGCAGGGCTTCACCGGCGAGAACGACCTCGAGCACGTCGACGGCGTCTACGTTCGCCGGCCGGTCGAGGTGCTCTGGCAGTTCTGGCAGGTTGCAGCAGCAACCGAACCTACCGGCCAGCAGCTCTACGCCGAGATCAAGAAAAGCAGCCAGTACGCATACCAGCGTGATTTTGCCGGCTGGCCTTCGCCCTTTCCTGTGTCGATCAGTTCTGACGAATTCGGCGGCTATGTCGTCCAGGGCGGACCTGGCGGCCAGTACCGCCTCGAGGACGTCCAGCTGTTCGTGATCGAGGGAGAGAAGAAGATCCGGATCCGCTGACGGGACACCGGAAAAAAGAGGCCTGGGGAGCAGCAACTCGCCCAGGCCGACCACCACCACTGGAGAAACATCATGCCTAACGTAAACCAGCGCAGTAGCAATGCTCAGCCTATCACGCTCCACCCGGCCCTGGTGCAACGCTGCCAGGCCACCGCCCTCCTGGGCGAGGCGGTCATCCGCTACCAGGTCAGCCGCTCCAGCGGCGATCGCATCCACCTCCTCGCCCTGGCCAGCATGGCCAACACCCTCGGCGCCCTGACCGCCGAGGATGCCGAGGTCATCGAAACCACCCTGGCCAAGCCGGCCCAACAGCACATCGGAGCATCCGTATGACCATCAACGACAAACGCCCCAAGCCCATCTGCGAGTGCGGTGATCCTGACTGTCTGAAGGGCTCGCAGACGTTCACGTCGAGCAAAGAGCAATCCCAGCCGGAGCCAGTTGCACCTCCGCTTTACACAACCCTGCCCGCAGCTGGTGAGCCGGTGTATCAGATCAAGGGTAATTCGGGGTCGCAGCGGGGTGATGAGGAGTGCTGGGTGGAAGTTTCCCAGCAAGGCTTCGTGGACGCCGTTTCAGAAGGCAAAGAGGTTCGCTTGCTCTACGTCGCCTCAAAGGAGGAAGAGGAGGTTCGGCAGTCAACCCAGTACGTGATTGCCGCAGCGAGGAAAATAAACGATGAGGCCTTCGCCAAGGGCACTCAGAAGGTGAGACATGGGCTCTTTGTCAGCCTTGATTTCGCGCTAGCGGCTTATGACGGCGCCCGTGCCAGTAGGAAGGGGTTCATTCAATGAGCCGCCGCATCGATATTGTCATCGACCTGGAGACCCTCGGTCAGGGAAACAATGCCCCAATCCTGTCCATCGGCGCCGTTGCCGTGACTGGTGCCGGCACAGCCGCCGCGGCGATCGCCGGCGAGTTCTATAGCCGCGTCGACCTGGAATCCGCCATTGCCCGCGGCGCCGTGCCTGACAGCGAAACCATCGAGTGGTGGTGGCAGCAGACGCCCGAAGCCCGGGCCGAGATCGACGGCAGCCGCGATCGGGACGATATCCGGGCCGCGCTGGTGCTCTTCTCCAACTGGCTGCTCCAGCAGTCCGAGCCTCAGCCCGACCAGGACGGCTGTCTCGCCGATGTCGAGCGGCGGATCTGGGGCAACAGTCCTAGTTTCGACTGCGTCATCCTGGGCAACGCCTACCGCATCGGCGGCAACCTGGTGCCTTGGCATCACCGGGAAGAGCGCGACCTGCGGACGCTGCTGGACCTGTATCCGGCCGCCAAGCCGCGCCACTTCAATGGTATCCGTCACCACGCTCTGCACGATGCCCGCCATGAAGCGCATCAGCTGATCCAGGCCCTGTCCGTCCATGCCCTCCGCCTGGACTGCGCAAAGGCGGAGGCAAGCCGGGTGGCATCGCTGGAGCACCAGCAACCCACTGACCAGCAGGCCGGGTAATGACGATCGAGAACGTCCAACAGCTCCTCGAGGCCGAGGCGCGCGCCTGGATCGGTAAGGGCTACAGTTCGCCCGAGCGGATCCAAGAATTGCGGGCAACCATCACCAAGCACCGCGGCGCAGCCGCGGCTGAGAAACTGATTCAAGAGATGCGCCGTCAGTACCGGCGCCTACGTGAGGAAGAGACCAATGGCCAGCAAGCTGGATAGATTTCTGCGCGAGGAAGAGGTCGTCGCGGTGACCTCCCTCTCTCGCGCTACCATCTGGCGACTGGTGAAGGCCAGCCAGTTTCCGCCGCCGGTCAACATTACCCCTGGCCGGGTCGGCTGGCGTGAGTCGGCCATTGCCGGGTGGCAGAGCGACCCAATGAGATGGCAAGGCGGGGCTGCGTGAGCAGCCCCTTTTACTTGCTGACGTTCCGCTCCAACCACTCAGCCCACACCTGCAGACCGGCCCGCTTCTCTTCGAAGTAGTCATAGCGGTCATAGTGCTTCGACGATACGTCGTTGAAGGCGTGCCCCTGGATCCGGTCCCGCAATTCCTTGCTCAACCCGGCGCTGGCCATCAGCGTCTTACAGGTCCGCCGCAGGTCGCGCAGCGTGAATGGCCCGGCGAATGCCTTCTCATGCCGCTGATAGAGCTTTGTCACCGCCCTGGACAGTGACTGCACGTTGAGCGGCCGGCCCTGGACCCGGCCTTGAAACGGATAGGGACTCTGCTCATCGATCTCTGCCATCGTGTGCAGCACCTGCCGCATCGGCTCGTTGAACGGCACCACGTGCAGCTGCCGCTCTCCCTGGACCCTGCCCTTCGCACTGCGAATCACCAGGTGGTCGTCGTGGTACATCGACCGATCAGACGCGAGCAGCTGCTCTGGTCGCTGACCGCCGGCGGCGATGAGAAAGCGGAGCAGCTCGGCGGTGGTAAGAGACAATTTCTCCGGCAGCAGCTGCCAGAGCGTCCGGAGTTCGACCTTCGACAGCGCCCGGTCTCCAGGCTGCTCCCAGTCCTCTTGCACTGGGATGCTGGCCACCGGATTGCTCTGCAGGCCGAAGCGCACCTTCACCTGCAGATAGCTACGCGGGTTGTATTCCTGCTCAAGCCCTGCCTGGAATGCTGCGTGCAGCTGCGATCGCACTCGGTTGCAGTAGGTAGTGACGCCGTTATCGATCATGCGGCTGATGATGTCCCGAATGTCCGCAGGACCGATCAGCGAAGCCGGCCGCTTCACCAGTCCCGGGAACGGCTCGCAGACATAATGCCGAAACGACCAGGCCACATTGCCAGCCGAGGCCGCCCCCTCCCCTTCCAGCTTCGCCAGGTACGAATCCAGCAGCTCCTGGAAGGTGCCAGCGGCCGCCACCAGCTCCTTTTCGTCCCGGCAGCGATCGCGCGCATCCGTCAGCGTCAATGCCGGCCAGTTACCCAGCTTGCGCTTGGTCTTCTGCTCGCCGATTCGGCGCTGGTAATAGAACTCCTTAGAGCCGTTGGGCCGCACCCGGAGCACCAGGACACCCTCGCCCCGGGCAGTGCGGCCGTCTGAAACCGAGTACTCCTTCTCTCGCGGCTTGAGGGCGCGGATCTGCTTTTCCGTGAGCATGTTTGGGGTCCGTTTCTGGGGGCCGTTCGCCGGAATCAAGGTGGTTTCACCTGAGACGAGGTGAGACGGCCCATGGGTATGGAAACCCGCAATTCTACTGGCTTCCAGCGCCAATCTGACACTTCATGAATCAACCTGAGATTCTAGGCGGAGCAGTTTCCCAAGCTCATGACGAGGGTTCGATTCCCTTCGCCCGCTCCAGATTTCAGGCGGCCTCCAATCAGTCCTTGCGGACACGCTGATTGGGGGCCGTTGCGTTTCCGGGCTCTGCCAAGGGGTTTTGCGTGCGCGAAACCTACCCCGCTACCAGGCTCCTCACCCGCTGCGCCAGGGCCTCCACCGCGAAGGGCTTGGTGAGGATCGCCATGCCGGGCTCCAGGTGGCCGTCGCTGAGCAGCGAGGTTTCGGCGAAGCCGGTGATGAACAGCACCTTGAGTGCCGGACGCTGGACCCGGGCGGCGTCGGCCAGTTGGCGGCCATTCATGCCGCCGGGCAGGCCGACGTCGGTGACCAGCAGATCGATACGGGCATCGGAGTGCAGCACTTCCAGGCCGCCGGCGCCGTCGGCGGCCTCGATGATGACGTAGCCCAGTTCGCGCAGCAGATCGGTCACCAGCATGCGCACCGTGGGTTCGTCGTCGACCACCAGCACCGTGGCATGGGCACCTTCCAGCAGATCGGGCTGGCCCGCTGCCAGAGGCGAGCCGCATGGTCGCCCCACCGGTCGCAGGGGCAGGTAAAGGCAGACCGTAGTGCCTTCGCCTGGCATCGAGCGCAGCCGCAGCTGGCCGCCCGACTGGCGGGCGAAGCCATAGATCATCGACAGTCCAAGGCCCGTGCCCTGCCCCATCGGCTTGGTGGTGAAGAAGGGTTCGAAGGCCTTGGCGGCGACCTCCGGCGGCATGCCGCTGCCGGTATCCGTCACGCTCAGGTGCAGATAGCGCCCGGGGGCCAGTTCGAAATCGCGGCTGTCCCCTTCGCCGAGGGTGCGATGACTGGCGGCGATGAGGATACGCCCGCCGTTGGGCATGGCGTCGCGCGCGTTGATGCACAGATTGAGCAGGGCGTTTTCCAGCTGGGACTGGTCCACCAGCAGCGGCTGGTCGTCCGGCAGACTGGTGAAGTGCACCTGGATGGCCGGCCCCACGGTGCGCTGCACCAGGTCGAGCATGCCGCCCACCAGCTGGTTGACCACCGTGGCCTCCGGGGCCAGGGTCTGGCGGCGGGCGAAGGCCAGCAGCCGGTGGGTCAGGGCCGCGGCGCGCTTGGCGCTGCCCTGGGCGGCCAGCAGGTATTTTTCCAGCTCGGTGAAGCGCCCCTGGCCGATGCGCAGACTCATGAGGTCGAGGCTGCCGGAGATCCCCGCGAGCAGGTTGTTGAAATCATGGGCCAGGCCGCCGGTGAGCTGGCCGACCGCTTCCATCTTCTGCGACTGGCGCAGGGCTTCTTCCGAGCGGCGCAGTTCCTCGGTGCGCTCTTCGACGCGCTGCTCCAGGGTGGCGGTCAGGTCGCGCAACTCCGCCAGGGCGCGGTCGCGCTCGTCGGCCAGGGCACGTCGGGCATCCACGTCCAGCAGCACGCCGGGAAAGCGCAACGGGGTACCGTCCGGCGCCAGTTCGACGTGGCCATTGGCCTCCAGCCAGTAGTAGCGGCCGTCGCTGCGGCGGACCCGGTACTGGTAGGCATAGCGCCCACCGCGCGCGATGACGTCGGCGATGGCCGCGGCCAGGCCGGCCTGGTCGTCCGGGTGGACGGTGGCCACCACCTGCGCCAGGCTCAGGCCATCGCGGCCCAGCGCCGGGTCGAGGCCGAAGTTGATGGCGAAGGCCTCGTCGACGGTGAATCTGTCGGTGGGCAGGTCCCAGTACCAGGTGCCGATGATGGCACCGGCGGCGAGGGCCAGCTGCACGCGCTCGGCGGCGGCCAGCACGCTGCTCTCCGCGGCGCGCGCACTGTCGCGCTCGTCGATGCGCGCCGAGAGTTCCTGTTCGAGAGTCAGGTTGTGCCGGCGCAGGGCGGCCTCGGCCACATCGCGCTGGTGGTGGGCCTGGACGCCGGCGGTGGTCTCGGTGGTGATGTTGAGCATGCCGACGATGGCCTCGCCGTCACGCAGCGGGCTGTAGGAAAAGCTCCAGTAGGTGTCCTCGGGATAGCCGTTGCGGGTCATCACGAAGTGCTTGTCGACGAAGTGCAGTGCCTCGCCGGACAGCGTCCGCTCGATCAGCGGCGCGATCTCGTCCCACAGTTCCGCCCAGACCTTATCGATCGGCTGCCCCAATGCGGCAGGATGTCGCGCGCCGAGAAAGGGGGCGTAAGCCTGGTTGTAGATCAGCGTCTGCTCCGCGCCCCAGGTGGCGCACATGGCGAAGGGGGACGCCATCAGCAGGTCGTAGGTAGTCCGGAGGGCCACGGGCCAGCTGGCGCGCGCGCCCAGTGGCGTGGTTTCCCAGGCGAAACTTTCGAGATAGGACAAGGGACGACTCACTGGCAGAGGCACTGAGGGATCTCGTGGCCGTCCGGGTCCGCTGCAGGAGCCCGGATGGCCATGATAGGCAGGTACGAGCCTGCCTGCCAGAGTTCCAGGTGACCGACGGCGCCGCCGCCCCCATCAGTGGCAGGCCGGCCCTGCGGCATGCTGTCCCGGTGAAACGACTGGCACGTCCGCCGTGCATCTCTTACCGTGTGGCCCCCGCTGTCGCTGTCAGGTATCCGCTCGTCATGTCCGCGTCTTCCACCCCGCCCGAGGGGCTGCAACGCAGCCTGTCCAATCGCCATCTGCAACTGATCGCCATCGGCGGCGCCATAGGCACCGGCCTGTTCATGGGCTCGGGCAAGACCATCGCCCTGGCCGGCCCCTCGATCCTGCTGGTCTATCTGATCATCGGCAGCGCCCTGTTCTTTGTCATGCGCGCCCTGGGCGAACTGCTGTTGTCGGACCTGGACTACAAGTCCTTCATCGACTTCTGCACCGATCTGCTCGGCCCCTGGGCCGGCTTCTTCTGCGGCTGGACCTACTGGTTCTGCTGGATCGTCACCGCCATCGCCGATGTCATCGCCATCGCCGCCTATGCCCAGTTCTGGCTTCCAGGCCTCGCCCCCTGGATCCCGGCGCTGCTCTGCGTGCTGCTCCTGCTGGGGCTCAACCTGGTCACCGTGCGGCTGTTCGGCGAGCTGGAGTTCTGGTTCGCGCTGATCAAGATCGTCGCCATCTGCGCGCTGATCGTCACCGGCTTCGGCCTGGTGCTCTGGGGCTTCCAGTCGCCCTCGGGCAACGTCGCCAGCCTGGCCAATCTGTGGAACGACGGCGGCGTCTTTCCCATGGGGCTGGGCGGTTTCTTCGCCGGTTTCCAGATCGCCGTCTTCGCCTTCGTCGGCATCGAACTGGTGGGTACCACCGCCGCGGAAACCGCCGATCCGCGACGCAACCTGCCGCGGGCGATCAATTCCATTCCGCTGCGCATCCTGGTGTTCTATGTGCTGGCGCTGGTGGTGATCATGGCGGTGACGCCCTGGCGCCAGGTGGTGCCGGACAAGAGCCCCTTCGTCGAACTCTTCGTGCTGGCCGGCGTGCCCATGGCCGCCAGCCTGATCAATTTCGTGGTGCTGACCTCGGCCACCTCCTCGGCCAACAGCGGCATCTTCTCCACCAGCCGGATGCTCTATGGCCTGGCCCGCGAAGGTCATGCGCCACGCGGCCTCACCCGCCTTTCGCGGGCGGCGGTGCCGGCGCGCGGGCTGGTGCTGTCCTGCCTGTGCCTGCTGCTGGGTACGGTGCTGATCTACCTGATCCCCAACCTGGTCACCGCCTTCACCCTGGTCACCACCCTGGCCGCGGTGCTGTTCATGTTCGTCTGGTCGCTGATCCTGCTGGCCTGGCTGGCGTACCGCCGCAACCGTCCGGAGCGCCATGCCGCCTCGGCCTTTCGCCTGCCCGGCGGACGCTGGGTGTGCTACGGGGTGCTGGCCTTCTTCGCCGCGGTGCTGGTCCTGCTGACCCTGCAGGACGACACCCGCCAGGCGCTGCTGGCCAGTCCGCTGTGGTTCCTGCTGCTGGGCGTGGGCTACTGGTGGCGCAGGCGGCGGGCGGTACGCGCCGGCTAGACCGGCGCTGGGCGCTCAGCCCACCGTCCAGAGTTCATCGAGCCGGGTGGTGTAGCGCGGGCTGAGCAGGTCGCGGCGCATCTGCCAGGCGGGATCGCGCGGAATCCGTGCCGGTCTCAGGGTCTCGCGACCGAACCGGCCGTTGATGGCGTCCAGGGTCGCCATCAGTCGGGCAGCGGCCGGATCCGGGGCGGCGGCGAAGAGATCCGCCGCCACCTCGCCACGGCCGCAGAGATCGAGCAGCAGCACCTCGGCCTTGGCATAGCCGAAGCCGTCGCGAAAGATCTCGCGCAGGCCCGCCTGGGCCTGGTCGTTGAGCACCCGGGTGTCGTCGCTGGGCGCCAGCAGGTTGAGCAGGGCGGCATTGGCGTAGCGGCCGTCGTCGGCGCCGTGCATGCCGGTCTGGATACTGACCCTCAGGGTGCGACAGAGCGAGCCCTGGGCGCGCAGCTTTTCCGCGGCGCGGGCGGTGTAGCTGGCCACCGCCTCGGCCAGGGCGCCGAACTGGTACTGGCGGCGCCCGAACATGCGACTGCTGCAGATCGTCTGCCGTGGCGCTTCCAGTTCCTCCAGGCTCAGGCAGGCCAGTCCGCGCAATTCCCGTGCGGTCTTTTCCAGCACCACGCTGTAGCGCTGGCGCAGCGACCAGGCGTCCTGCCCGGCCAATTCCCAGGCGGTGCTGACGCCCTCCCCGCGCAGGCGCGCGGCCAGGCGCCGGCCGATCCCCCAGACGTCTTCGATGGGCGAATGCTTGAGCACCCAGTCGTGCACTGCCGGGTCGCGCAGATCCAGCACCCCGCCGGTGCGCGCCGGCCAGCGCTTGGCGGCGGCATTGGCCAGCTTGGCCAGGGTCTTGGTGCCGGCGATGCCGACGCTGACCGGGATACCCGTCCACTTCTGCACCCGCGCCTGCAGACGCTGGCCGAGGGCATCCAGGGGTTCGGGCAGGCCGGCCAGATCGGCGAACACCTCGTCGATGCTGTAGCGCTCCAGGCGCGGCACCAGGGTCGCCAGGGTGCGCATCACCCGATCGCTGAGATCGCCATAGAGGGCGTAGTTGGAACTGAAGGCCTCGACCTCGCCGCGCCGGGCCAGTTCGCGGACCTGGAACCAGGGCGCGGCCATGGCGATGCCCAGGCGCTTGGCCTCGGCCGAGCGGGCGATCACGCAGCCGTCGTTGTTCGACAGCACCACCACCGGCCGCTGCGCGAGATCGGGGCGGAAGACCCGCTCGCAACTGCAATAGAAGGCGTTGCAGTCGATCAGCGCCAGCACCGACTCAGCCATGGCCGAAGCGCCTCAGGCTGTGGGTGGCGACGCCCCAGACCTCGAAGTCATCGCGCTCGCCGATGACCAGGGGCGCATAGGCGGGATTTTCCGCCAGCAGGACGAAATGGGCGCCGCGCCGGCCGAGGCGCTTGAGGGTGGGTTCGCGATCGCGCACCGCCACCACGATGTCGCCGACCCGTGCCGGCCTGGCGCGATCGACGATCACCAGATCGCCGGCAAAGATCCCGGCGCCGGTCATGCTGTCGCCACTGACCTGGATGACATAGGTGTGGGGCGCGCGCAGGTCGACCAGTTCGTCCAGCGAGACCTGGCGCTCCAGATGATCCTGGGCCGGCGAGGGAAAGCCGCACGGCAGGCGAAAATCATAGAGCGGCAGCCGGGTCTCGGACGACTCCAGGCAACCCAGGACGGTAACGGACATGACAAGGCGCTCCTGCGGATAACTGTCTATTTATACAGTTATCCGCAGCTGCCGTGTTGTAAAGTCCGACCTAACCCTCGCCGATGAGCGGCGCCCTCAGGCGCTGAGGCGAAAGCGCGAAACGATGCCGCGCAGGTCCTGGGAGAGACCGGCGAGACGCTCGGCGGTGCCGGCATCGGCTTCGATCCCGCCCAGGACCTGCAGGGTGCTGGCGCGGATGCCGGTGGTGTTGCGGTTGATGTCCTCGGAGACCGCGGCCTGCTGTTCCGCGGCGCTGGCGATCTGCACGTTGACGTCGACGATGCGCTCCACGGCGGCGCCGATGCTGGTCAGGCTGACGCTGGCCTGCTCGGCCGCCGCGACGCCGGTCAGGGCATGGCCGCGACTGGCCTGCATCTGCCCGACGGCCTCGCCGGTGGCGGCCTGCAACTGCTCGATGATGCGGCGGATTTCCTCGGTGGAGGTCTGGGTGCGCGAGGCCAGGGTGCGGACCTCGTCGGCCACCACGGCGAAGCCACGGCCCTGCTCGCCGGCCCGGGCGGCCTCGATGGCGGCGTTGAGCGCCAGCAGGTTGGTCTGCTCGGCGATGGTACGGATTACCGCGATGACCCCGCCGATGGCCTGGCTGTGGCTTTCCAGGGCCGCGACCTTGGTGGCGCTGAGGTCCACCTCGGCGGCCAGGGCCTCGATGGCCTGTTGCGTCTGCTGCATCACCCGGGTGCCTTCCCGGGTGGCCTGATCGGCCTGCTGGGCGGCGGCCACGGCACCTTCGGTGTTGTTGGCGACGTCCGCCACGCTGGCGGTCATCTCGGTGATGGCGGTGGCCACCTGGTCGGTTTCGCCCTGTTGCGTCTGCATGGTCGAACGCGCCTGGCCAATGGAGCCAGCCAGAGATCCCGAGGCCTCAGCCACCGCGTTGGAGGCCTGATCGACCTCCCGCAGCGAACGACCGAAGGCCTCCAGCATCGCGTCCAGGCTACGGCCGATGTCGGCGATCTCGTCACGTCCGCGCAGGGCGGCGCGGCGACTCAGATCGCCCTGGGCAGCGGCGGCGGTCACCCCGACCAGTTCGGCGATCCCCTGGCGCAGCGCCTGGTAGATACCGGCGAAGGTGTAGATCAGCAGCAGCAGGGCACCCAGGATCAGGCCCACTACCAGATTACGCAGCGTGGTCGCATGGACCAGTCGCTCGGCCAGCAACTGGGAGAGCTGGCCCTGCGCCTCTTCCTGCACCTTGTAATAGCGGGCGACCACGGCATTGCCCTGGGTACCCAGGGCGCGCCCGGAGACCGTACCCTCGTTGGTCATGGCCGCCTGCATGCCCTGGCGGAAGTTGGCATAGTCATCCGCCGCCTGGGCCAGGGAGCCCTTGAGGCGCTGGGCCAGCTCCGGCGCCTGACGTGCCAGGAGTCTGAGACCCTGCTCCAGTTCGTCGGCGCTCTGCCGTTCCTGGCTCACCACGCTGCGCGCCAGATTCAGACTGGCGGGATCGAAGCGATTATTGGCGCTCAGGCCAAAGGCCAGGCCACGTAGCTGGCCGATGAGGTTGATTTCCCGCGGCAGGCGCACGGAGGTGATGTCGATGAGAAAGAGACTGGTGTAATCCGAGTCCAGCGCCAGGCCGGAGGTGGCCGAGACGTAATAGAAGAGATTCAGGGTCTGGGTCAGTTGCTCGTTCCAGGCCTCGAACACCTCCAGTGAGGTGCCCGTAGTCCCCTGCATCAGGCGCTCGGCGCCCCGTCGCAGCTGGCTCAGGCGATCCCCGGTTTCCAGCTGGGTGCCGAGTTCGCGGTCCAGCCGGCCCAGATCGTCATAAGCCTTGAGCAGGTTGTCACGGTTGCTCTGCCAGTCCTGCTGGGCGGAGGCATCGCCATCCTGGAGCCGTTTGGTCAGGGCGCGCTGCAACATGCTCAGGCGAGCGACCGGGGTCAGTTGCGTCAGATAGCGCTGACCGTCGATTTCCTGGGCCAGGCCGACGCGCTGCTCCTGGATATCCTGATAGAGATAGACGCTGAGGAATACCAGCGGCACCAAGACGATGGCCGCCAGACAGGCGAATTTGGCGGGGAATCTCAAGCGATTCATTAGACTTACGACAGGGGTCAACAGATTCATGGCGAGCTCACGGGCAGCAGAAGGGGTCACTCGGGCTGTACCGCCCAATTTGTGACCCAATAGACAAAGTATTCTGTAACAGTTCTATCGCTATCGGCCTGCCGCTTCGCTTATATGGCGCTTTGCCACCCGACGGTCGAAACGTGCCCCTCAACGGTTGCAGGATGGCTCTAGCATGCATGATGTAGTGATTCTCAATGCCCTTGTGCTGGATGGTCGCGACCGTCCGGGCCGGGTACTCGACGTGGCGATTTCCGGCGAGCGCATCCAGGCGCTGGGCGAACTGGCCGGGCAACCGGCACGGGAGGTCCGCGATGGCAGCGGCCTGGTGCTGGCCCCCGGTTTCATCGATGTGCATACCCACGACGACACCATGGTCATCCGCCGGCCACAGCAGCTGCCCAAGCTCAGCCAGGGGGTCACCACCGTGGTGGTCGGCAACTGCGGCATCAGCGCCGCCCCGGTGCGGCTGCGCGGCGAACCGCCGGATCCGCTGAATCTGCTCGGCCCGGCCGCGGTCTTCGGCTACCCCACCTTTGCCGCCTACCGCGCGGCGGTGGAGCAGGCGCGGCCCGGCGTCAACGTGGCCGCCCTGGTCGGCCACACGGCGTTGCGCAGCAATCATCTGGACGATCTCCAGCGTGCCGCCACCCCCGCCGAAATCGCCGCCATGCGCCTCGAATTGCGTGAAAGTCTGGCGGCTGGCGCCCTGGGGCTTTCCAGCGGGCTGGCCTATGCCTCCGCCGCGGCGGCGCCGACCGCGGAGGTAGTCGAATTGGCCGCGGAGCTGGACGCCGTGGGCGGACTCTATGCCACCCACCTGCGCAGCGAATTCGCCGCGGTGCACGAGGCCCTGGACGAAGCCCTGGACATCGGTCGGCAGGCACGGGCGCCGGTGGTGGTCTCCCACTTCAAGTGCGCCGGGGTGGACAACTGGGGCCGCGCGCCGGAATTGCTCGGCGCCCTGGAGCAGGCCGCCCATCGTCAGTCGGTCGGCTGCGACTGCTATCCCTATGCGGCCAGTTCCTCCACCCTGGATCTCAGGCAGGTCACCGATCGCCACCGCATCACCATCACCTGGTCCACCCCGCATCCCGACTGTGGCGGCCGCGACCTGGCCGCCATCGCCGCCGACTGGGGCCTGGATCTGCAGGAAGCCGCCCGTCGCCTGCAACCGGCGGGCGCCGTCTACTACGGCATGAGCGAGGCCGATGTGCAGCTGATCCTCGCTCATCCGCTGAGCATGATCGGTTCCGACGGCCTGCCCGAGGATCCCTTCCCCCATCCGCGGCTCTGGGGCGCCTTCCCGCGGGTGCTGGGTCATTTCAGCCGCGACCTCGGCCTCTTTCCGCTGCACACCGCCGTGCACAAGATGACCGGCCTGTCCGCCGCCCGCTTCGGCCTCAGCGGGCGCGGCCTGATCGAGCCGGGCGCCCAGGCCGACCTGGTGCTGTTCGATCCCCGGCGCATCCGCGACGTGGCCGACTTCAGCGACCCGCAACGGCCTGCCGAAGGCATCCACGCCGTCTGGGTGAATGGCCGCCTGGCCTATGTCCCGGACCAGGCCATTGGCGAACGCCATGGGCGCTTCCTGCCACGCGCCGGCGATCTGCGGCACGGCTTCCCGCGCCCGGCCTGAGCGCTACCGGGTAACGCCTCGCCCTGGTGCGCCCTCGTTACCTTCCGCCACCTCCCGGTGCCCTCTGAGGCACCGGGAGCACCCTCTGCTGCCTGTCGCTCAAGCCAAGCCCTTGATTTGCAACGCCGGGCGAATAGCTGGCACAGTCACTGCAATCTATTCCGTTGTTACGAACACAATTCCGCTATAACGGAAACGGAGAGACGCTATGACAGGCAAGACGAAGGGGTGGAAAACGCTGGCGCTGCTGGTCGGCCTGGTCGCCATGACCGGCGCCCAGGCGGCCAAGCTGGATGACGTGCTCAAGCGCGGCCATCTGGTCGTGGGTACCGGCAGCACCAACGCCCCCTGGCACTTCCAGGGCGCCGACGGCAAGTTGCAGGGCTTCGATATCGATATCTCCAAGGTCATCGCCAAGGGCCTGTTCAACGATCCGGAAAAGGTCGAATTCGTCGTGCAGGGTTCGGATGCGCGCATTCCCAACCTGCTCACCGACAAGGTCGACATCAGCTGCCAGTTCATCACCGTGACCGCCAGCCGCGCCCAGCAGGTCGCCTTCACCCTGCCCTACTACCGCGAGGGTGTGGCCCTGCTCCTGCCGGCCAACAGCCGCTACCAGCAGATCGATGACCTCAAGGCGGCCAAGAGCGACCTGACCGTGGCCGTGCTGCAGAACGTCTATGCCGAGGAACTGGTGCACCAGGCCTTGCCCGGCGCCAAGGTCGACCAGTACGACAGCGTCGACCTGCTCTACCAGGCCCTGGGCACCGGTCGCGCCGACGCCGTGGCCACCGACCAGTCCTCGGTCAAGTACCTGATGACCCAGAATCCCGGTCGCTACCGTTCGCCCGACTACGCCTGGAGTCCCCAGACCTACGCCTGTGCGGTCAAGCGCGGCGACCAGGACTGGCTGAACTTCGTCAACACCGCCCTGCACGAGGCCATGACCGGTGTGGAATTCCCCACCTACCAGGCTTCCTTCAAGAAGTGGTTCGGCGTCGAGCTGCCGTCCCCGGCGATCGGCTTCCCCGTCGAGTTCAAGTGATCCTGGCCCTGGCGCGGCCCGTCCGCGCCCTCTAGGTAGACGTCGAGCATGAACTACACCCTCAACTTCGCCCCCGTGTGGCAGAACCTGGACCACCTGTTGGCCGGGCTCGCCCTCGGCCTGCAGCTGGCGCTGGTGGGCATCGCCATCGGCTGCCTGATCGGCCTGGCCACGGCCTTCGCCCTGCTCTCGCCGGTGCGGGCGCTGCGCTGGCTGGCGGCGGGCTACGTCACCCTGGTGCGCAACACCCCGATCCTGGTGCTGATCCTCCTGCTGTACTTCGCCCTGCCCAGCATCGGCATCCGCCTGGACAAGCTCAGCTCCTTTCTCATCACCCTGGCGCTCTACGCCGGCGCCTACCTGGCCGAGGTGTTTCGCGGCGGCCTCATGGCCATTCCCAAGGGCCAACGCGAGGCGGGTCTGGCCATCGGCCTGCGCGAATGGCAGATCAAGGCCTACGTCATCATTCCGGTGATGCTGCGCAACGTGCTGCCGTCGCTGTCCAACAGCTTCATCTCGCTGTTCAAGGACACCTCCCTGGCGGCGGCCATCGCCGTGCCGGAACTGACCTACCAGGCGCGCAAGATCAACCTGGAAAGCTACCGGGTCATCGAGACCTGGCTGGTGACCAGCGCCCTCTACATCCTCACCTGCTACGTCATCGCCCTGCTGCTGCGCCAGCTGGAGCGGCGGCTGAGCCTGACCCGCTAGGAGCCCGATCGTGTACGAAGCCCCTTCCTGGTTCCTGGAATTGTGGAACGCCCGCCAGACCCTGGCCGCCGGTTTCGCCACCACCCTGGCCTGCTCCGTGCTGGCGGTACTGGGCGGCACCCTGCTCGGTACCCTCGGCGGCCTGGCGCTGACCTACGGGCGCTGGCCGCTGCGCCTGCCGTTCCGCATCTATTCCGACCTGATCCGGGGTACCCCGGTGTTCGTGCTGGTGCTGGCCTGCTACTACATGGCACCGGCCCTGGGCCTGCGGCCCACGCCCTTCCAGGCCGGCACCGCGGCGCTGCTGCTGTTCTGCGGCTCTCATGTGGCGGAGATCGTCCGCGGCGCCCTGCAGGCCATTCCGCGTGGCCAGCACGAGGCGGCCAAGGCCATCGGCCTGACCTTCGCCCAGAGTCTCAAGGAGGTGCTCCTGCCCCAGGCGCTGCGCCAGATCCTGCCGACCTGGGTCAACGCCTCCACCGAGATCGTCAAGGCCTCCACCCTGCTCTCGGTGATCGGCGTGGCCGAGTTGCTCCTGAGCAGCCAGCAGGTCATCGCCCGCACCTTCATGACCCTGCAGTTCTATCTGTTCGCCGGGCTGCTGTTCTTTCTCATCAACTTCGCCATCGAGCGGCTCGGCCGCTATCTGGAAAAACGGGTGACCCTGCCATGACCGATTCCAACGTCCCCCTGCTGAGCATCAATGACCTGCACAAGAGCTTTGGCGCCGTGGAGGTGCTCAAGGGCATCGACCTGTCCCTGGATCGCGGCGACGTGGTCACCCTGATCGGCTCCAGCGGCTCGGGCAAGACCACCCTGCTGCGCTGCGTCAACCTGCTGGAAGACTTCCAGGGCGGCAGCATCCGGCTGGCCGGCGAGGCCATCGGCTATCGCGAGGAAGGCGGTCGCCGCCAGCGCCTGCCGGAGCGCGAGATCGCCCGCCAGCGCTCGCTCACCGGCATGGCCTTCCAGCAATTCAATCTGTTTCCCCACCTCACCGCCCTGGAAAACGTCACCCTCGGCCTGCGCAAGGTCAAGAAGATGGGCAAGGACGAAGCCGTGGCCATCGGCGAGCAGTGGCTGCGCCGGGTCGGCCTGATCGAGCGCCGCGATTATCATCCCGGCCAGCTTTCCGGCGGGCAGCAGCAGCGGGTGGCCATCGCCCGCGCCATCGCCATGAATCCCAGTCTGATGCTGTTCGACGAACCCACCTCGGCGCTGGACCCGGAGCTGGTCGGCGAGGTGCTGGCGGTGATCAAGGACCTGGCCCAGGACGGCATGACCATGCTGCTGGTGACCCACGAGATGAGATTCGCCTACGAGGTGTCCGATCGCATCGTCTTCATGAGCCAGGGCCGCATCGAGGAGCAGGGTCCGCCCCGCGAGCTGTTCGAGCGGCCGCGCTCCACCCGTCTCGCCGAATTCCTCGGCCGGACCTCTTTCTGAATCCTTCCCCCGTAACAGGAGCAACCTTATGAGCATCACTCGATACGGCGCCGGCGAACGCGGCGCAGGTGGCCAACCCCTGCCCTTCGCCCGCGCGGTGGAAGCCGATGGCTGGCTGCACGTCTCCGGCCAGGTGGCCATGGAGAATGGCGAGATCATCGACGGCGGCATCGTCGCCCAGACCCACAAGACCATGCAGAATCTGATCGCCATCCTCCACGAAGCCGGCTACGGTCTGGAACACGTGGTGCGCGCCGGCGTCTGGCTGGACGATCCGCGCGACTTCTGGAGCTTCAACAAGGTGTTCGCCGAGTACTTCGCCGGCAACGCCCCGGCGCGCGCCTGCGTGCAATCCTCCATGATGGTGGACTGCAAGGTCGAGATCGACTGCATCGCCTACAAACCCAAGAGCTGAGACAACCCGGAGCCATGACCGAACCTACCCGCCAGCGCGCCCGCGGCCTGGACCGCGCCTTCGATATCCTCGATCACCTCAAGCGGGTGGGTCGGCCGCTGCGACCCAACGAGATCGCCGCCGGCCTGGGCATTCCCAAGTCCACCGTCTACGACCTGGTCGGCCTGTTGCTGGAGCGGCACATGCTCGATGCCGTGGGCCACGACGGTCAGGTCTACCTGGGCCGCGAGCTGTACTTTCTCGGCCAGGCGCACCTGCGCCACTTCGATCTGGCCCGCGAGGCCGGGCTGCTCTTGGACGACATCGTCGCCCAGACCCGCGAGACCGCCCAGCTGTGCCAGCTCAACGGCCGCAAGTACACCGTCTCGCTGATGAAGGAAGGCGCCCGCGCCTTTCGTATCTCGTCCAATGTCGGCGAGGACGCGCCCATTCCCTGGACCGCTTCCGGACGACTGCTGCTCGGTCATCTGAGCGATGCCGAGATCCTCGCCCTGATCGATCCGGACGACTTCATCCTGCCCGACGGCAGCCGCCTGGCCCCGGCGACCTTTATCGCCGAGATCCGCAGCGCCTGCGCCGCAGGCTTCTTTTCCTTCGACAGCATCGCCGACACCTACACCCACTGCTTCGCCGCCCCGGTGCAGGACGCCAGCGGCCTGAGCATCGCCACCCTGTGCATCGTGGCGCCCCGCGCCGACGCCCAGGCCCACCATGCCGAGTACCGCCAGGTGCTGGTCGACAGCGCCCGCCGCCTGTCCCAGCGCCTGGGCGGCCAGGAGAATCCATGACCCCTCTCAACGCCCCCGAGAAAGGCGCCGCCAGTCCTGGCGCCAGCCTGCTCAGCGACATCGCCCTGCCCGCCCTGGTCATCCACCAGGACGCACTCGAC
The DNA here is from genome assembly GCF_031453735.1 of Pseudomonas sp. SORGH_AS_0199. Lineage (NCBI taxonomy): Bacteria > Pseudomonadati > Pseudomonadota > Gammaproteobacteria > Pseudomonadales > Pseudomonadaceae > Pseudomonas > Pseudomonas sp. SORGH_AS_0199. The sequence goes on along the minus strand of NZ_JAVJAE010000001.1, from coordinate 1,445,594 downwards.
CACAACATCGCCTGGATGCAGGCCTTCGCCAGCGAGCGCGGTGCCGAACTGGCGCCCCATGGCAAGACCAGCATGGCGCCGGCGCTGTTCCAGCGACAACTGGCCGCGGGTGCCTGGGGCATGACCCTGGCCACCGCGGTGCAGACCCGCGCCGCCCAGGCCCATGGCGTGCGCCGGGTACTGATGGCCAATCAGCTGGTGGGCGCGCCGAACATGGCGCTGATCGCCGAATTGCTCACCGCCGATCCGGACTTCGACTTCCATTGCCTGGTGGATCATCCCGACCAGGTCACCGCCCTGGGTGTCTTCTTTGGCGCACGCGGCCTGGCGCTGCAGGTGATGATCGAATACGGCGTACCTGGCGGCCGTTGCGGTTGCCGCAGCGAAGCCGAGGTCCGTGAACTGGCCCGCGCCATCGCCGGGCAACCGGCGCTGCGCCTGACCGGCATCGAAGGCTACGAGGGGGTGATCCATGGCGCCGAGGCGGCCACCGACATCCGCGCCTTCGCCGATTCCCTGGTGCGCCTGGCGGAGGAATTGCGCGGCCAGGGCGCCTTCGCCCTCGACCGCCCCATCGTCACCGCCTCGGGTTCGGCCTGGTACGACCTGATCGCCGCCGCCTTCGACCAGCTGGAAGTGCGCGAGCGCTTTCTCGCCGTCATGCGTCCCGGCAGCTATGTGGTCCATGACCACGGGATCTATCGCGATGCCCAGTGTGGCGTCCTGGCCCGCACCGGTCTGAACGAGGGCCTGCAACCGGCGCTGGAGGTCTGGGCTCATGTGCAGTCCATGCCCGAACCCGGTTTCGCCATCCTGGCGCTGGGCAAGCGCGACATCGCCCACGATGCCGGCCTGCCGTTGCCACTGCGCCGCTACCGACCGGACCAGACCGCTGCCGACGCCGTAGACGTCAGCGGCTGCACGGTCACGGCCATCATGGACCAGCACGCCTTCATGGTGGTGGCCCCGGGGACCGCACTGGCCATCGGCGACATCATCGCCCTGGGCACCTCCCACCCCTGCCTGACCTTCGACAAGTGGCGCCAGGGCTGCATCGTCGAAGGTCTGCAGGTCGTGGAGACCTTCGCGACCTGCTTTTAGGCTTGTTTGAAAGGTCGTCGAACGAGGGTCAGGCAAGGCAAAAATCTGTGAGGAAGCGGAGTTTACGAATGGTAAATGAGCATTCCGAACAGATTTTTAACGCAGCATGACCGAGTGCAGGCACCTTTCAGACAAAGCCTAGGGGCGCAGCTCACCCTCTTCCTCCCCATCCCAGTAACGCACGCGCTCGGCATGCACCTTGATGAGGATCATGCCGGGCGTGTCGGTACCCTGGAGAAACCAGCGGTCCAGACTCTTGGTCCAGTGAGCCTCGAATTGCGCCTTGTCGCGGATCAGCTCGGCATGCCCCTCGATGCCGATGAAGATGCCAGGCTTGCCGAGCAGACTCTTGCCCTCGCTGAAGCTCAGCCCCACCGCCGGATCCTGCTCGATGTCGCGGATCTTGGCCGAGTCCTCGTAGGCATAGAACCAGGAGTCCCCGTCATATTCGACGTCGCCGTTGTTGCTCATCGGCCGGCTGGTCAAACGCCCGGTGCCGGTGGTCAGCATGCAGAAATCCAGATCGCGCATCGCTTTGGAAAGGTCGTGCAGGGTCTTGTCGGCCATGGGGGTCGCTCCGGTTGGGCGGGCAGGCAGTGCCCGTCTGCATTCAGACCGGGGGCGGCTGCCGCTTGGTTCCGGCGCAGCGGCCGCGACCGGGCTTTTCGGACGGAGGGCGTTCAGTGGAAATGACCTGCACTCATGCAGATCGGTCATCCCCCTGTCGCCTTATGCCAACGCTCCCTTTCTTAGGCCGCACCTGCCATTCAAGTGTCACCGCCGTTAAATAAAACCAACAAGCGCGCCAGGGAAAATCCCAGCGGACCAAGTTCGACTTGGTTGCCGATACAGCAACTTTCGGCAAGCACCACGCCTTCGAATGAACGCCAGCCCTACTACTTAGCGGAGAGATTCTTCATGAGCAGTAAGATCTCGCTATTGATGGTATCAACGACACTCTGCCTGACGTCACCGGTATTCGCCGCCGTTATCAACCACGATCAGGTACAACAGATCCGTGCCGACGCCACCGCCGTCGAATACTACTATCAGCCGATGATTGCCGACGGTCCGGACTCCTGCAACAACTATCCGGCGGTGGATTCCGCGGGCAATGTCAGCGGCGGCCTGCATCCCTCGGGCGCTCCGGATGGACATTGTCGCGGCACCAATGGCCAGGTCTATTCGCGCATGGCCGAATACTTCAAACACTGCGCGATCATGTATTCCTGGTATTTCCCCAAGGATCAGCCGCCGAACTATCTGGGCGCCGCCGGCGGTCATCGCCATGACTGGGAAGATATCGTCGTCTGGACCAATGAGTGCAAAGTCGGCTCGCCCATATTGAAGATAGACTATTCCACCCACGGCAAATACCAGGTGAATTTCAATCCGCCCGTCTGGCGCGGCCGCAGCGGCTATCTTGCCCAGGGCGTCCATCCCAAGGTTACCTATCATGCGACCTACAAGGGCTTCGCCGACCACTCTCCCGATGCCACCAACGACATGGGGCGTAGCCAGCCACTGATCAGCTGGAGCCGGATGCCGGTACCCGCCAAGAACACCCTGAACAGCTATGACTTTGGCGCGGCAAACGTACCCTTCAAGGATGGCGGGGCCTTCTGGTCCAACCTGCAGAAGGCCTGGCAGACCCAGTGATCCTGTGGGGTAGCTGGGGCTCCCTGGCTGCGTGGCCGCAGGCGTCCAGCCAACGATGTGCTGGCGACTGCGGAGACACCCCGCTAGCGACGCCCGGTCCGCGTAGCCAGGGCCGAGACCCCGACCCCCAGGATCACCAGACCGAGCCCGGTGAGAAACAGCGGGGAGACGGTCGCTCCAAACGCCAGACAGGAGAAGGCGGTACCCACGAGTGGCACCCCCAGGGTGAAATTCGACATGCCGAACGTGGAGATCCTCCGCCCATGCTCCGCCGAGATGACGAAGCAGGCCGACGTCGCGATCGGACCGATGAACAACAGTGCCTCGACCAGCGTTCGATCCCAGACGATGGCGACCGGCGGCCCCTCGACGAGGTAGGCGGCAATGGCTAGGGGAATGGTGGCCAACAGCATCTGCCAGGGCGCCAGGAGCAGGGCCGGGGTTACCCAGCGGTGGCGCTTCACATGCAGGATGACGAACGCCCAGCTCACCGCCGCCAGCAGCAGGAAGGCCGCCCCCACGAGGGTGTCCGGCTGCGTCCAGTCGAGCTCTCCAGGGGAGCAGACCGCGACGACGCCCGCCATCCCCACCAGCAGCCCGGCAAGCTGCAGCCGGGTCGGCACTTCACGAAACAGCACCCAGGCCACGACCACGCACCACAGCGGCGTGGTGTAGGCCAGGAGCACGGCCTTGCTGGTGTCGACATGCACCATCGCCACCATGCCGAGTCCGGTAAAGGTCATCATCTGCAACAGGCCAACGCTGGCGACGATGGGCAGGTCCTGCCGGGTGGGCCGCCTGAGTTGCCCGCGCACGCCGAGATAGGCGAACAGGCAGAGCGCGGCACTGGCGAATCTGAGGGTCGCCAGCCAGAGCGGCGGCACGCTGTGCAGGGCAAGCTTCGTCACCGGCCAGCTACTGCCCCACAGCAGCACCATGAGTCCCAGGCACAGGTAGGTGGAGGAGATGCCCCGGCCCTTGATGCGGCTTTTCGCCAGATGCTGGATTGAAACGCTCATGGTGCCACCCTGTCGCAAGCAGATTTCCCAGGGTCATGATGCGGCGATACCAGCGAAAAAACGCACCTATCTGTTCCTCTAAAAAGAGAAGATAGGTAAGTTCTACCCACAAAATGAGCAGCATAGGAAAATCTCACCATGAGCCGAGCGACGCTCGATGAGGCCAGCCTGCGTATCCTCGATGCGCTTCAGGAAAATGCGGAGCTCAGCAATGCGGAGCTGGCCGACATCGTGGGCCTTTCCGCTTCACCCTGCTGGCGACGCGTCGCGGAAATGAAGGAGCGTGGCGTCCTGCGCGGCGCTGTGACGCTGGTCGATCCGGCAGCGCTCAACCTGGCCATCAACGTCTTCGTGCATGTGTCGCTCAAGCTTCAGGACAAGCAGTCCCTGGAGATCTTCACCAATGCGATCAAGGAGCGCCCGGAAGTGATGGAGTGCTACCTCATGAGCGGCGAGGCGGACTTCATGTTGCGGGTGGTGAGCGAAGACCTGAGCAAATACCAGACGCTCCTGCTCGACTGCCTGACGTCCATCCCCGTCGTGGCCAGCATCAGATCGAGCTTTGCCCTGAGCCAGGTGAAATACACCACGGCCCTGCCCACCAATCATCTGCGAAAGCGTCCGGCCGGCAGCAACGGTTGAGCGTGCGGAACGCCAGGCCAGTCAGGTCGGGCCTACGTCCAGGCGGTTCCGCTCGAGGCTTCGGTCAGGTTCCCCGCGGCTTGGCTCGCGCCGTGGGTTCGGCGATCAAGGGATCGTCCGGCCAGTAGTGCTTGGGATAGCGACCCTTGAGATCCTTCTTCACCTCGCCATAGGTATTGGCCCAGAAACTGGCCAGGTCCTGGGTGACCTGCACCGGTCGCCGCGCGGGCGAGAGCAGGTGCAGCTTGACCGCCAGTCGTCCACCGGCGAGGCGCGGGGTGTCGGCCAGGCCGAACAGCTCCTGCAGCCGTACCGCCAGCACCGGCGGCTGCTCGCTGTAGTCCAGGCGGATGCTGGAACCGGAGGGCACCGCCAGGCTGCGCGGCGCCAGCTCGTCCAATTGCCGCGGCAGCGGCCAGGGCAGCAGGCCCTGCAGCATGGTGGCCAGGTCCAGAGTGGCGAAATGGGCCAGCCGGGTGACGCGCTCCAGATAGGGCAGCAGCCAGTCTTCCAGGCTGACCAGCAGGGCGGCGTCGCTCACATCCGGCCAGTCGCTCGTCTGCTTCTGCTGCAGGTCCAGCTGGCGCAGCAGCGCCACCCGCGCCTGCCACTGGCGCAAGTCCGGCGTCCAGGGCAGCAACTCCAGGCCCTTGCGCCGCACCAGCCCGAGCAGCGCCCGGCTGCGGGCGGCGGCGTCCAGATTCTTCAGCGGCTCGCGACTCAGCACCAGTTGGCCGATCCGCCGCTGGCGTTCCGCACGCAGCACCCCCTCGCGTTCATCCCAGTCCAGTTCGTCGTGACTCACCACCTGCTCGGCCAGCGGCCCTTCGAACAGCGCCGGATCCAGTTCGGCGGCGAGGTAGATGCGCTCTTCGCGCTGCCCCTGGCGACTGCCCAGGTCGGCCACCACCAGCCAGGGCGATTTCATCAGCCCATCCGGCTCGCCAAAGCTGGCGGCCCGGCCATTGGCCAGGCGATAGTCCTGGCCGCCGGCCTTGCGCTGCTGGGCGATGCGATCCGGATAGGCGCAGGCCAGCAAAGCGCCGGTCCAGCGCGGGTGTTCGGGATCGGCCACCGGCTGCCCGGCCGGGCCGCGCAACAGGCCGCGATACTGGCGGATCAGCTGACGAATGCGCGCCACGCCGCCGCGCGGCCCCCGGCCTTCGCCCGCCAGCAGCAGGAGACGGGTGTGCAGATCGGCGCCCTGCCCCGGGGTCAGGTCGCGCTCGCCCAGCAGCGCGGCGATCTCGCAGGCACGCTCGGCCAGGCCCCAGGCCTGACCGCGCAACAGCAGGTGGGCCAGCCGCGGATGGGCCGGCAGGCCGCTCATGGCCTGGCCGTGAGGCGTGAGCACGCCCTGGTCGTCCAGGGCGCCCAACCGCAGCAGCAGATCGCGGGCCTGGGCGAGGGCGGCAGCGGGCGGGGGATCGAGCCAGGCCAGCTCCTCGGCGTTCATGCCCCAGCGCGCCAGTTGCAGGGCCAGACCGGCCAGATCGGCCTGGAGGATCTCGGCGCTGTCATAGGCCGGCAGCTGCTGATGCAGCTCTTCCGACCAGAGTCGATAGCAGACCCCCGGTTCCAGGCGGCCGGCGCGACCCTGGCGCTGGGTCGCCGAGGCACGGGAGATGCGGCGGGTGGTCAGGCGGGTCATGCCGCTGCCGGGATCGAAGGCCGGCACGCGCGCAAGGCCCGCGTCCACCACCACCCGCACCCCTTCGATGGTCAGGCTGGTCTCGGCGATGTTGGTGGCCAGCACCACCTTGCGCGTACCCGCCGGCGCCGGCTCGATGGCCGCGCGCTGGGCGGCCAGCTCCAGCTCGCCGTGCAGCGGACAGAGCAATACCCCCGCGGGCAGTTGCTCCGCCAGGCGCTCGGCAGTGCGGCGGATCTCCGCCTGGCCGGGCAGAAAGACCAGCAGGCTGCCGGTCTCCTCGTCCAGTGCCTGCAGCACCGTGGCGGCCACCCGCGCCTCCAGGCGTTCGTCCTGGCCGAGCGGTCGGCTCCAGCGGGTCGTCACCGGAAACATGCGCCCTTCGCTGCGCACCACCGGCGCTCCGCCCAGCAAGGCAGCCAGGCGTTCGCCTTCCAGGGTTGCCGACATCACCAGCAGCTTGAGCGGGGTGTCACGCAGCAGCTCGCGGCCGCTCAGGGTCAGCGCCAGGGCCAGGTCGGCGTCCAGGCTGCGCTCGTGGAATTCGTCGAAGATCACCAGGCCGACGCCCTCCAGCGCCGGATCGTCCTGCAGCCGTCGGGTGAGGATGCCCTCGGTGACCACCTCGATGCGGGTGCGCGGGCCTACCCGGCTTTCCAGGCGGATGCGATAGCCCACCGTCTCGCCAACGCCTTCGCCCAGTTCCGCGGCCAGGCGCTCGGCGGCGGCGCGCGCCGCCAGCCGGCGCGGCTCCAGCAGCAGGATGCGCTGACCGGCCAGCCAGGGCTCATGCAACAGCGCCAGGGGCACCCGGGTGGTCTTGCCGGCCCCCGGCGGCGCTTCCAGCACGCAGTCATCGCGGTGGGCGAGGGCCTGGCGCAGCTCGGGCAGGACAACATCGATGGGCAAGGGCGTCATTGGGCACGGCCGGTGGTCTCAACGGGGCGGGCAGTATAAGAGCGGCTAACAAAATGTAGCGAGCGGCTGTCAGGCAGGTGCGCGCGGCGCGCAGGAACCGCAGTGTACGAGTGGTACATGAGGATTCCGAGCACTGCACGCGCCTGTATGGCAGACGCGCAGTAGTTTTGTTTGTCGCTCCAAAGCGTCTCGCCCGCCGTGATTCCGGCCGCTATAGTGGCGGCCTCATCCAACCGGAGGTTGTCTATGTCGATGCGTACCCGCGCGGTGTGTGGCGTCCTCGCCGCAGCCCTGTTCACCCAGCTGACCGCTTGCGGTTCGCTGTTCTATCCCGAGCGCCGCGGCCAGATCACCGGCAGTGGCCGGATCGATCCGGGCATCGTCGCCCTCGATGCCATCGGCCTGCTGTTCTACATCATTCCCGGCCTGATCGCCTTTGGCGTGGACTTCGCCACCGGCGCCATCTACCTGCCCGACAACAAGCGCGCCGAGGTTGATCCCAGCGAGCTGAACAAGGCGGTCAACCCGGATGGCAGCGTCGATCGCGCGCGCCTCAAGGCCATCATCCAGCAGGCCACCGGCCACAACCTGCCGCTGGACGATCCGCGCCTGCTGCAGCGCAGCGGCAGCAACGAGCAGCTCGCCAGCCTGGGCCTCGCCCCGCGCGCCTGATGAGCGACCCGCACGGCACCGAGCGGCTCCTGCGTCGCGCCACTGCCGCCTCGGTGGCGGTGGCGACGACGCTGATCCTGGCCAAGGCCGTGGCCTGGTGGTTCAGCGGCTCGGTCAGTCTGCTTGCCGGCCTGACCGACTCGCTGCTCGATGGCCTGGCCTCGGTGTTCAATCTGCTGGCGGTGCACTACGCCCTCAAGCCGGCGGACGACGACCACCGCTATGGCCATGGCAAGGCCGAGTCCCTGGCCGGCATCGCCCAGGCGGTCTTCATCGGCGTCAGCGCCGTGCTCATCGCCTGGCAGGCCATCGGGCGGCTGCAGCAACCCGAACCCCTGGGCGCCCATGCCCTGGGCATCGCCGTCACCCTGTTTTCCCTGGCCCTGACCGCCGTGCTGGTGGCCTATCAGCAGCACGTCATCCGCCTCACCGACTCCACGGTGGTCCGCGCCGACGCCCTGCACTATCGCTCCGATCTGCTGCTCAATGTCGGCATCCTGATCGCCCTGGCGCTGACCGGCTTCGGCTGGTACTGGCTGGATCCGCTGTTCGGCCTGGCCATCGCCCTCTACATCCTCTGGAGCGCCTACGGCATCGCCCGCGATTCCTTTGGCGTGCTGATGGACCAGGAACTGCCCGCCGACATCAGCGAACACATGCTGCAGCTGGCCTGCCAGGTTCCGGGGGTGGAAGGTGCCCATGACCTGCGCACCCGCCTCTCCGGCAATCACTGGTTCGTGCAACTGCACCTGGAGCTGCCGGGCGAGATGAGCCTGTCCCGTGCCCATGTGCTGTGCGACGAAGTGGAAGCCGCCATCCGCGCCGAGTATCCCCAGGCCGAGGTGCTGGTCCACGCCGATCCGCTGGACGCACCCGACGTTCCGCACCGTCATCCGTTGCCGCCCGCCTCCTGAGCGGAACCTGGCGCCGTTGCGCTCTCTCGAATCTGCTGAGCCTGATTCGAGAGAGCGCCCCAGACGGCGCCGGAGTCCACCATGAAAACCATGCACCCGGTCGCGCGCCTTGCCGACCTGCGCGAAGACCGCGGCACCGCGGTCGAGATCGAAGGCACCGAAATCCTGCTGCTGCGCGTCGGTGACGAGGTACGTGCCTTCCAAGCGCAGTGCCCCCATGCCGGCGCGCCGCTGGCCGAGGGCGCGGTCTGTCAGGGCCGCCTGGTCTGTCCCTGGCACAAGGCGAGTTTCGCCGTCGACGATGGCCACCTCTGCGAACCACCGGCGCTGGATGCCTTGCAACGCTATCCGGTGGACGTGCGCGACGGCGAGGTGCTGGTCGGGACCGAGCCCCTGCCCGCGCAGACGGCGGAGCCCCAGTCCGACGATCGCCTGTTCATCGTCATCGGTGCGGGCGCCGCGGGCACCGCCGCAGCGGCGGCCCTGCGAGAATTCGGCTTTGGCGGCCGCCTGCTGCTGATCGGCCGCGAACCGGGTGAGCCCTATGACCGGACCGCCCTGTCCAAATTCGTCCTCCAGGGCGACAAGGCCCCCGATGAAGCCCCACCGCTGCGCGAGGCCGACTTCTTCCGCCAGCAGCGCATCGAACGCCTGCACGCCGAGGTGACGCGCCTGGATCCCCAGCTCCGCCAGCTGCAACTCGCCAACGGCCAGACCCTGAGCTACGACGGCTGCGTGCTCGCCACCGGCGGCGAACCCAGGCCCCTTGAGGTGCCCGGTGCCGGGCTCAAGGGCGTCCACCTGCTGCGGACCCGCGCCGACGCGGCCGCCATCCTGGCCAATCTGCCTGCAGAGGGCCGCGCGGTGATCGTCGGTGCCAGTTTCATCGGCCTGGAAGCCGCCTCCGCCCTGCGTAAGCAGGGCCTGGCGGTGGACGTGGTCGCCCCCGCTTTCCTGCCCTTCGTCAAGCAGATGGGCGAGACCCTCGGCCAGCATTTCAAGACCCTGCATGAAGCCAATGGCGTGACCTTCCATGCTCCCAGCGAGGTGGTGGGCTTTGCCGGCGACGACCAGGTGCGCCAGGTCAGCCTCAAGGACGGTACCCACCTGCCCGCCGACCTGGTCCTGGTGGGTACCGGCATCGCCCCGGCGACCGCCTTCCTGGCCAATCTGCCCCTGGCGGATGACGGCAGCGTCCCGGTGGATACCCAGCTCCAGGCCGCCGCGGGCCTCTACGCCGTCGGCGATCTGGCCACCTTTCCCCATGCCGGCCAACCCACCCGCATCGAACACTGGCGCCTGGCCCAGCAACACGGCCGCCTGGCGGCGCGCAATCTGCTCGGCCACGCCGAACGCTACACGGACGTGCCCTTCTTCTGGACCCTGCATCACGGCAAGCGCTACGAATACCTCGGTCATCCCCGCCAGTGGGACGACATGCACCTCGACGGCAGCCTGGGCGACCAGACCTTCGTCGCCCTGCTGCTGGCCGAAGACCGGGTGGTCGGCGTCGTGGCTTGCCAGCGGGAGCACGCCACCGCGGTGCTGAGCCAGCTCATGCGCCAGCCGCTATCACGCGCACGTGCCCTGGACGTCCTGGCAACGTCCTGAGCGGGAACGACCCGGACGCACCTGCGGGACAGGGGCGTTCCGGTCGCTCCGAGGCGCCTCAGTTCTTCGCGTTGAACATCTCGCTGAACAGCTGCTTGTGGGCCGCGTAGTAATCGGCCACGACCTTGTCGGCGGAACTGTCACGCGCCTGGAGCATCAGCTGCTGCAAGTCGCCGGCCGGCAGGTGGTAGTGGGCGAAGAAGGTGGCAACCTGCGGGTACTCGGCCGGAAATTCCTTGCGCGCCATGGCATGGATCTGCTCCGCCGTGCCGAAGACCCCCTTGGGATCGTCGAGATAGCGCAGCTTCCACTTGGAAAACATCCAGTGCGGACTCCAGGCATTGATCACCGACCACTTGCCGCGCTTCAGATTGCGATCCATCTCGGTGAGCATGCCGACTTCGGACGAAGCGACGATCTTGTAGCCCTTGAGCTGATAGACGTCGAAGGCCTTCTCGGTCAGTTTGTACTGGCCATTGCCGACTTCCGAGGAAAGGATCTTGCCGTCGAGCTTGGCTCGCACTTCCGGCTTCTTCAGGTCCTCGATACTGGAGAGTTCGCCCTGGGGAACGGACTCCGGCACCGCCATCCCCAGCTTGCCCTCGTAGAGCACGCCCAGATCGGTGAGCCGGTCCTTGTGCTTGTCGACGAACACCGCATGGGTGGTGGGCAACCAGACCATGGGAATGAGATCGATGCTGCCATTGGCCATGGCCTGGAACTGGATGCCGATGTCGGCCTGCACCAGCTTCACCGGCAGCTTCAGCTGGTCTTCGATGGCGACCTGGGCAAGCTTCGCGGTGATTTCCGCGTCCGACCAGTTGACCCAGCCAATGCGGACCGGTCCCTGGGCGGCCTGGACTACCTGGCTGGCGATCGTCAGGCCCACCACGGCGACCAGACCCAGCACCTTGCGCTTCATGTTCTGTACGACATTCATCAGCTCTATCTCCGGCGTTTGTAGTGTTGTTGTTGCTGGCAGTCTCAAGGCGAAGAACGTGTTGTTGTTGAGTAGAAAGCGTCCGCTAGAGCGCCCGCTCCAGATCCGGCAGGGCCTGGAACAGATCGGCCACCAGGGTGTAGTCGGCCACCTGGGTGATGGGCGCCTCGGCATCCTGGTTGATGGCGACGATGACCTTGGAACCGCTCATGCCCGCCAGATGCTGGATGGCGCCGCTGATCCCCACGGCCACATAGAGATCGGGCGCGACATGCTTGCCGGTCTGGCCCACCTGCAGGTCGTTGCCGGCAAAGCCGGCATCCACCGCGGCGCGCGAGGCCCCGACGGCGCCACCCAGTCGATCGGCCACCCGCTCGACCAGGGCGAAGTTCTCCCGGCTGCCCAGACCACGCCCGCCGGATACCACCACGCGGGCACTGCCCAGCTCGGGCCGTGCGCTGGTGCTGAGCACCTCGCTGACGACGCGGCTCGCCGCCGGTAGCAACGCCTGTTCCAGGCGCACGATCGGGCAAGGCGGCTCCCCCTGCTCCGCCGGGGCGAAGGCGGACGCGCGAATCGTCAGGACCTGCACCTCATCGAGGGATTCGATTCGGGCGATGGCATTGCCGGCATAGATCGGCCGGCGGAACACGGTCGGGCTGTCGATGCCGATGACCTCGGCGATCATCCCCACATCCAGCAAGGCTGCCACCCGCGGCAGGACGCTACGCCCCTGGACGCTGGCCTCGGCCAACAACTGCCCGGGCTGCCGGCCCGCCAGCCCGGCGATCAGCTCGGCCTGGCTTTCCGGGGCGCACGGCGCGGCGGTCTCGACCACCAGCACCCGGTCCACCCCAACCAGGGCCGCCGCCTGCTCCGCCGCCGCGGCAGCACCTGGCCCGATCAACAGCAACTCGATGGGCTGCGCCAGCTCCCTGGCCGCCATGACAACGTTCGCCGTGCCAGCCTTGAGCTGGCCCTGGTGCTGTTCGGCGAGGATCAAGGTAGCCATCAGAGCACTCCCGCACGCTGTTTGAGGTGACTCACCAGTTCATCGACGGACTGGACCCGGATGCCGGCTGAGCGCTGGATGGGAGGCTGCACGCCCAGCAAGCGGGTATGCGTCTTGGTCGCGATGCCCAGCGCCGTGCCGTCAAGCATCTCCAGCGGCTTCTTCTTGGCCTTCATGATCGCGGGCAGCGAGGCATAGCGGGGCTCGTTGAGCCGCAGATCGCAGGTCACGACCGCGGGTGAGCGCAGCGCGACGGTCTGGCGCCCGCCATCGATCTCACGCTCGACGATCCATTCACCCGCCGCATGGCTCAGCGACGAGGCGCAGGTGGCCTGGGGCAGGCCGGCGAGTTGCGCCAGCATCTGGCCGGTCTGGCTGTTTTCCTGGTCGATGGCCTGCTTGCCGAACAGCACCAGGTCCGGACGCTCGCGCTCGACGACCCGGGTCAGCGCCTTGGCCACGTTCAAGGGTTCCAGGGGGCCCGGCAGCTCCACCAGCAGCGCTCGATCCGCTCCCAGGGCCAGGGCCACGCGCAATTGCTCCTGCGCGGCGCTGCCGCCGACCGTCACCACCACGACCTCCTGGGCGATGCCCCTCTCCTTGAGGCGGATGGCTTCCTCGACGGCGATTTCGCAGAAGGGATTCAAGGCCATCTTGACGCCCGCCAGCTCGACGTCGGAACCGTCGGTCTTCACCCGCACCTTGATGTTCGGATCGATGGCGCGCTTCACCGCGACCAGCACTTTCATCGTCTCTCCTGGGGCCCCTGGGGCCGTGGCTACCACCTGAGATGGGCCAATCCTAGCCATGGCTCGGCGTCGTCGGCAAGAGAAATGTACACGATGGATTTATTTATTGACACTAATGTACATTCACCCCAGATTGAGTGAAAACACGCCTGATGTCTTCAGCCCGGAGAGCCCGAGATGTCCACCGATCCGCTCCTGCAGCCGTACCAGCTCAAGCACCTGACCCTGCGCAATCGCATCATCACCACGTCCCACGAGCCGGCCTATCCCGAGGACGGCATGCCCAAGGCGCTGTACCGCGCCTATCACGTCGAGCGCGCCAAGGCCGGGGTCGCCCTGACCATGACGGCCGGGTCGGCGGCCGTTTCCCGCGACAGCCCGCCGGTGTTCAACAACGTGCTGGCCTGGAAGGACGAGGTGGTGGGCTGGCTGCGGGACCTGACGGACGAATGCCATGAGCATGGCGCGGCGGTGATGATCCAGCTCACCCACCTGGGCCGCCGCACCCGCTGGGACAAGGCGGACTGGCTGCCGGTGGTGTCGCCCTCCCACGAGCGCGAGCCGGCGCACCGGGCCTTCCCCAAGCAGATCGAAGACTGGGATATCGAGCGCATCATCAAGGACTACGTCGACGCCGCCGAGCGCATGAAGTACGCCGGCCTCGACGGCCTGGAGCTGCAGGCCTACGGCCATCTGATGGATCAGTTCTGGTCGCCGCTGACCAATACCCTGGACGGCCCCTATGGCGGCTCGCTGGAAAATCGCATGCGCTTCACCTTCGAGATCCTGCGCGGCATTCGCCAGCGCTGCGGCGAAGACTTCCTGGTGGGCATTCGCTACACCGGCGACGAGACCCTGCCCGGCGGCATCGACGCCAACGACGGCATGACCATCTCCCGACTGCTCAAGGACAGTGGCCTGGTGGATTTCCTCAACGTGATCCGCGGCCATATCGAAACCGATGCCGGCCTGACCGACGTCATCCCGATCCAGGGCATGCGCAATTCGCCGCACCTGGATTTCGCCGGTGAAATCCGCTCGGCCACCGGCTTTCCGACCTTCCACGCCGCGAAGATTCCCGACGTCGCCACCGCGCGCCACGCCATCGCCTCGGGCAAGGTCGACATGATCGGCATGACCCGGGCGCACATGACCGATCCGCATATTGTGCGCAAGATCATCGAGAAGCGCGAAGAAGAGATCCGCCCCTGCGTCGGCGCCAACTATTGCCTGGATCGCATCTACCAGGGGGGCGCGGCCTATTGCATCCACAACGCCGCCACCGGCCGCGAGACCACCATGCCGCACGACATCCCCAGGGCGGCGCTGCCGCGCAAGGTGGTGATCATAGGTACCGGCCCGGCCGGTCTGGAAGCGGCGCGGGTAGCCGGGGAGCGCGGCCACCGCGTCAAGGTGTTCGAAGCCGCCGATCGCCCCGGCGGCCAGATCCGCCTGACCGCCCAGAGCGAACGGCGGCGCGAGATGATCAGCATCATCGACTGGCGCATGGCCCAGTGCGAACGCCTGGGCGTGGAATTCGCCTTCAACACCTGGGCCGAGGCCGACACGGTGCTGGCCGAAGAACCCGACGTGGTGATCGTCGCCACCGGCGGCCTGCCCCACACCGAGATCCTCAGCCAGGGCAACGACCTCACCGTCTCGACCTGGGACATCATCTCCGGCGACGTCAAACCCGGTCGTCAGGTGCTGATCTTCGACGACGCCGGCGATCATGCCGCCCTGCAGGCCGCCGAGGTCATCGCCAGGAGCGGCGCCCAGGTGGAGATCGTCACCCCGGATCGGGCCTTTTCCGCGGAAGTCATGGCCATGAACCTGGTGCCCTACATGAGGACGCTGCAGGACCTCGACGTGACCTTCACGGTGACCTACCGCGTCGACCGGGTCGCACGGCGCGAAGGTCGGCTGGTCGCCACCTTCAAGAGCGACTACGGCCCGGTGCACAAGGAACGCGTGATCGATCAGGTGGTGGTGAACCACGGGACCGTGCCACTGGACGATCTCTATTTCGAGCTGCGGCCACAGTCGAAGAACGACGGCGCCGTGGAGCACCAGGACCTGATCGCCGGCAAGCCGCAGAACCTCGTCACCAACCCGGCCGGGCGCTTCCAGCTGTTCCGTATCGGCGATGCCGTGGCCGCGCGCAATACCCATGCGGCGATCTACGATGCGCTGCGCCTGATGAAGGATCTGTAGCCCAGCGAGCCGCCCTGGTCGCCGGCCAGGGTTAGCTGCCTACAGCCCTACAGCTCGTCCGCTGCCGGCGTCTGGCGGAAGGTCTCGCTGAGCGGCACGAAGACCCCGGGCTCGGCTTCGGCATAACCGAACTTGCCAAAGAAGCGGTCGAGTTCACGCTGGGTGGGGCGCTCACCGGTAAAGATGCTGGTGTAGTGCGGAATGCGCCGGAAGCGTTCGGTCAGCCCCTCGGCGGTCTTCATCGAGATATAGCCGATCTGCGTCAGGTACAGCGTCCGCGCCCGGGTGTCGGCCGCATCGGCGTCGTAGCCGAAGCGCTGGAACATGCTGGAAAGCGCCGCCATGCGCGTGCGATCGGCAAGGGCGATGGCCTCCGTCACTTCCGCGGATTGCAGCGCCCAGCTGCGTACCGCGAACTCGAACTGGGAGTCGAACAGCTCAGCGTTCAACCAGCACTCGAAGACATTGAGGATCGCCTCGGCGATGCTTTCCGCATAGCTCTCGCATTGCCGGATCAGATTGCCGGTGTTCTTGTCGCGCCAGCGATCGAGCAGCGCGGCCAGCAGCTGCTCCCGATCCTCGAAGAACCAGTAGAAGCTGGTACGCGACAGCTTCAGACGCTTGGCGAGCGGCATCACCTTGACGCCATCGATGCCGGATTCCTTCAGGGCCTCGTAGGCTGCCTCCAGCCAGCCATCGGCCGAGCCGCGCCAGCCACTGTCGGCGGCCTTTTCCCTGTCCCGCGCCTTGCTCTGTCGCGCCATCAACCGCTTATCCCGTGCAATACTGTCCAGCAACTGTACAGCACCGCGCTTTTCTCTGCGCACCCAGGTGGATTCCTGCTTCTCGACGGCGTCCGCCGTGACGAATCGGGACTGAAGGCATAGCCCCGGCGAAGGCAGGCTCCCATGCAGCGCTCCGAATCCATGCGACGTTCCAAAGGCTATCGCCGGCTCATCCCGTCCATGAACGCCCTGCTGGTCTTCGAGGCTGCCGCTCGCCTTGGCAGCTTCACCCTGGCCGCCCAGGAACTCGGGGTGACCCAGGCCGCAGTCAGCAAGCAGATCCGCTTTCTCGAGGAACTGCTGGATACCCGCCTGTTCCATCGCCTGCACCGGGCCATCCAGCTCACCCCCCACGGCAGCGCGCTGTTTCTGGTCATGGGTGATTCCCTGCAGCGCATCGCGGCGACCTTCGACAAGATCCTCGACGGCCAGGCCGAGCAGGAAATCGTCCTGGCCTGTACCAGCGCCTTCTCCCATCTGCGGATCATGCCCCGCCTGCCGGCCTTGCAGGCACTGCTGCCCGATCTCCAGCTGCGCCTGGTCCCGCCGCTGCATCGCGAGGCCGATCTGGCCATCCGCTACGGCGATGGCAGCTGGGATGATGGCACGGCCACCCTGCTGTTCGACGAAGAGGTCTTTCCGGTCTGCGCCCCCGAGTGGCTGGTGAGCCATGCCGCACCGCACTCCATCGCGGACCTCTACCAGAGTCCGCTGATCGACTCGGACGCCACGCTGGAAGGCTGGATGACCTGGAGCACCTGGTTCCGCGCCCTGGACCATACCCCACCACGGCTACGCATCGGCCTGCGCTGTACCCACTATGCCGACACCATCCGGGCGGCGACCCAGGGCCTGGGGATCGCCCTGGGCTGGCAGCGTCTGGTCGCCCCACTGCTGGCAGACGGCCAACTGGTCCGGGTGACGGACTTCATCGTCAAGCCGCGCGATGCCTATTACCTGGTGGTGCCCCATGGTCGCCAGTCGGTGGTGGGCGAGCTGCTGCCGACCTGGCTACGCGACGAGCCAGGCGCCCATGGACCGCTCTAGAGCAAGGCTTTCATCGCATAACCCAGACTCATGCCAGCTTAACAATAAAGCGCGTTGACCCCTTCCAGGGGTGCTTCGATACTGCGGCCACCTACCCCCGGCCAACGTCTCCCCTGAGGTGCCCCATGGATAACGCCCCTGCCAGGAGCCATCGCGACCTGCTCGCCCAGCGCCAGCCGGGTCATGGTCTACCCGGCGAGCTGTATGGCCGGCAAGACGTCTTCGCCACGGACCTCGAGATCTTCTACAACCGGCACTGGATCGTGGTCGGCGTGACCGCGGACATCCCCGAGCCGGGCGATGTCTCCACCCTCGACATCGGCAAGGCCTCCATCATCCTGGTGCGCGACGACGACGAGAACATCCGGGCCTTTCGCAACGTCTGCCGGCACCGGGGCGCGCGGCTCAGGGAGGCGGGCAAGTCCACCGTAGGCATGCTGGTCTGCCCCTATCACCAGTGGACCTACGACCTCGACGGCCAACTGAAGCATGCCGCGCACATGGGCCAGGACTTCGACGCCAGCTGTCGCAGCCTCCTGCCGGTGGCGGTACGGGTGGTGGGTGCCCATATCCTGGTCTGCCTGAGCGAAGACTCACCCCAGGACATCGCTACGCTCGCGTCCGAGATGACGTCCCGCTTCGCGCCCTACGCCCTGCAGCTCAGCAAGATCGCCCACGAGAGCGAGATCATCGAGAACGGCAACTGGAAGCTGGTGATCGAGAACAATCGCGAGTGTTATCACTGTGCTGCGGGCCATCCGGAATTGAACGCCTCCTTCCTGCCGGAAGACTTCGGCGTCTGCACCGACGGCATGAGTCCGGAATCGCTCCAGGCCCTGGTGGAGTATCAGGCGAAGAATGCCGCGGCCCGGCAGGACTGGGAAGACCAGGGCCATCTCTGCGCCGCCGTGGAGCACCTGGAAGAAGACAGCGTCACCCAGTTCCGCTCGCAGCGCCTGGTCATCGCCAACCACGGCGAATCCCAGACCCTGACCACCCGCGTGGCCTGCACCCGGCTGCTGGGCGACCTGCAGCGCCGCGACCTGGGCGATGTGCATTTCTGGACCCATAACTCCTGGACCCACGTGATGAGCGATCACGCCGTGGTCTCCTACCTCATCCCGCTCGGCCCGGACCAGACCCTGGTCAGGACCAAGTGGCTGGTCCATGCCGAGGCCGTGGAAGGCGTCGACTACGACCTCCAGACCCTGATCGAGGTCTGGCAGGCGACCAATCTGCAGGACGCCGGGCTCGTCGCCCTCACCCAGCGCGGCACCCAGGATCCCGCCTACGTGCCCGGCCCCTTCTCGACCTTCACCGAGACCTACGTCGAGCAATTCACCCGCTGGTACGCCGCCCGCCTCGCGGCCCACGGGGTGTGAGGAATGACCATGACCGCGCTCACCCCCTTGGCCACCGCGCAAGGCAGCCGCTTCAACGACGCCCGGACCTGGTTGGCGTTCGGCGCGGCCTGGAGCAGTGCCGAACAGAAGACCCTCGAATGCTGCGCCATTCGGGTCGAGACCGCCGACGTCAAGACCTTCGTCTTTCGCTGTCCCGACTTCGTGGCCCTCGCCTTCGAGCCGGGTCAGTTCATCACCCTGTCGCTGACCATCGACGGCCAGCGGCTGTCGCGCTGCTACACCCTGTCCTCCACGCCGACCCGCCCCTTCAGCCTTGCCATCACCGTCAAGTGCGTACCCGGCGGGCCGGTGTCGAACTGGCTGCACGATCACCTGGAGGTTGGCAGCCGGCTGCAGGCTTCCGGCCCGGCAGGCATCTTTACCCCGGTCGGACATCCGGTGCGCAGGTTGCTCTATCTGTCCGCCGGCTCGGGGGTCACGCCGCTGATGGCCATGACGCGCGCCGCCTTCGACCTGGGTAGCGATCCGGACATCGCCTTCGTCCACAGTGCCCGTACCCCCCGGGATATCATCTTCCGCGACGAACTGGCGCACCTGCAGGCCACACAACCTGGCCTCAGGGTATTCGCCATCTGCGAGGCACCCGGCGCCGAAGCGGACTGGCAGGGCGCGCTCGGCCGTCTGGATCTGCCCCTGCTGGAGCGACTGGTGCCGGACTTCCGCGAACGGGAGGTCTTTATCTGTGGCCCCCAGGGCTACATGGACGCCGTCCAGCGCACCCTGCAGGAAGGCGGCTTCGATCTTGCCCACTTTCACCAGGAGAGCTTCACGATCGGCAGTCCGGCGGCCCCCGCCGAAACCGCGCCGACCGCGGTCGGCGAGGCCCTGTTCACCGTCACCCTGGCCCGCTCGGGCAAGGTGTTCAGCATGGCGGGCGACCAGACTGTGCTCAGCGCCGCCAGGCGCGCGGGCGCCATCGTGCCCTCCTCCTGCGGGCAAGGCCTCTGCGGTACCTGCAAGACGGCCCTGCTCGAAGGCCAGGTGGAGATGCGGCATGCCGGTGGCATTCGCCAGCGCGAGATCGACCGCGGGTTGCGACTGCTGTGCTGCAGCAGGCCCACGTCCAATCTGGTGCTCGACCTCTAGCAGCTTCGGTCCCGTGAAGGCGCCCTACCGGACGCTCTTCGATGAGGCGTCTCTGCCGCCAGCCTTTTGCCCAGCCGGGCGCCACGGCGTGCTGAGCCTGGGTCAGGACAGCCGTTCCTCGATTCGCGCCGAGCATCACCCAGCGTTTCGCTTCCGCATAGAACTCCTGGGTGTCCGGACACCTCTCAACTGAAGCGTCAGCCCCGTGATCGATGGCGATCCCGCTGAAGGCCTTGAGAGATACCGAGCCCCATGAACGCCCCCCTACCCCCCGCGTCTCGTCCCTATCGCGTCGGCCTGATCGCTGATACCCATGGCCTGCTTCGCCCCCAGGCGCTGGAAGCCCTGGCCGGCAGCGACTTCATCCTGCACGCCGGTGACATCGGCAAGCCCGAGATCCTCGACGCCCTGCGCGAGCTGGCGCCGCTGGCGGTGGTCCGCGGCAACAACGACGACCTGCCCTGGGCCGACGACATCCCGGAGCGCGTCACCCTGACCCTGGCCGACGTCGACATCCATATGCTGCACATCCTGCCCGAGCTGGATCTGGCGGCCGCCGGTGCCAAGGTGCGGGTGGTGGTCAGCGGCCATTCGCACAAGCCGCTGATCGAAGAGCGGGCTGGCGTACTCTACATAAACCCCGGCAGCGCTGGCCCGCGGCGCTTTCGGCTGCCGATCAGCGTCGGCCGCCTGACCCTGGATGCCGGCCAGCTCCAGGCCGAGATCCTGGAACTCACCCCCTGAAGGAATCCCGATGAGCATCGATTACCACTTCTACGAACCCAGCCAGGGCCACGGCCTGCCCCATGATCCCTTCAACGCCATCATCGCGCCCCGTCCCATCGGCTGGATCTCCTCCCATAGCGAAAGCGGCGTTCTCAACCTGGCGCCCTACAGCTTCTTCAATGCCTTCAACTACAAGCCCCCGCTGATCGGCTTTTCCAGCCAGGGCTACAAGGACAGCGTGGCCAATATCGAGCGCACGGGCGAGTTCGTCTGGAACCTGGCCACCCGTGAACTGGCCGA
This sequence comes from Pseudomonas sp. SORGH_AS_0199, assembly GCF_031453735.1. Lineage (NCBI taxonomy): Bacteria > Pseudomonadati > Pseudomonadota > Gammaproteobacteria > Pseudomonadales > Pseudomonadaceae > Pseudomonas > Pseudomonas sp. SORGH_AS_0199. The sequence continues at coordinate 1,425,124 of NZ_JAVJAE010000001.1, read as the reverse complement.
GGAGATGAACACCAGCAGCGCCATGGTCGGACCCGAGGTGGACGAATTCGCTCTGGCCGGCCTCGAGCCTGCACCCTCCAGCGTCGTCAAGGTGCCGCGGGTCGCCCGGGCCCAGGTGGCCTTCGAGTGCAAGCTGAGCCAGGTCGTCCGCCTCAAGACCGCTGCCGGGGACGAACTGGATCAGTGGCTGGTGCTGGGTGAGGTGGTCGCCGCCCATATCGACAAGCGCCTGCTCAAGGATGGCATCTACCAGACCGCGGCTGCCCGCCCCATCGTGCGCGGCGGTGGCCCGGCCGACTATTTCGAGATCACCGAGGCCGCACTGTTCCGCATGCGTCGCCCCGACTGAGCGGTCGGCCCTGGAATGCAAAACGGCGCCCCAGGGCGCCGTTTTGCATTCCAGGCTCACTAGCCTGCGGCGCTGACGCGAAAATTCAGTCGCGGGAAATGCACCTGGAGCGCCCCCAGTTGCGCGTCGTGGCGACGGATCACCAGGGCTTCGCTGTCGGCATGCACCAGCTCGCCCACCACGGGATCCACCCCATAGTCGGTCGCCGCCACGCTCACCCGGTCACCCCAGGCGAAGCCTTCCACGGCAACGGCCTGGTCGCTCGGCAAGGCCAGCGGCTCCGCGGTCCTGGCGATCTCCAGCGCCTCGGCGGCGCCGAGTTCCTCATGGGTACCATGACCGAACCCCAGCACCCGGGCGAACCAGGCGGCGATCTCGGGACGCTCGTCGATCAGGGGCGCCAGTTGTGGTGTGCTCTTGAGAAACCAGAAGTTGTGCGCCAGGGCGATGTCGGCCAGCGAAGGCGCGCCAAACAGGAATTCGCCAGCGCTGCGCCTGAGCTGGGTTTCCAGCCGGGTCAGCAGGGTTGGCAGCTGTTGCCGGGCCTGCTCGGGTGTCAGACGACTCAGGCTGCCACCACTGAACAGCGCCTTGCGGTCATCCATGAAGGCCTGGGCCTGCTCCGGCGGCAGACTTGCCAGGCGCGGCCCCATGATCTCCGGCTGGAACATCAGCGCCACCGCATGCTGGAACAGTACCGAATCCGCCCAGCCAGCAAAGGCGGCCACGACCGCTTCCTGACCTTCCGGAAACAGCGCCGGTACCGCCTTCTCCGCCTCCAGCCGGCGGGCGATCAGCGCCGTGTCGCAATAGACATCGGCCCCCACCTGCAGCACCGGGGTCTTGCGATAGCCGCCGGTGAGCGCCACCAGCTCGGGCTTGGGCAGCATCCGCGGAATGATCACCGAACGCCAGGCCAGCCCCTTGAAACCCAGCAGCAGGCGCGCCTTCTCGGCGAAGGGCGATTGCCAATAGTGATGCAGAATCAGCTCGGACATGACAGCACTCCTGAATCAGCCACGGGCGAGGTGCCGGACAGGGCCAGCACCAGGGCTTCCTTGGCTCGTTTGGGTAGCTTCTTGATCTGGATTTCGCGGCGCAGGGCGGTCGACTTGTCGCCGCAGGCTTCCACATAGACCAGCGCCTGGGCCGGGCTGGAAGCGAAGAAGCGGGCACCGCGGCCACTGCGGTGCTGGGCGAAACGGCGCTCGGGATCATCGCTGATGCCGCAATAGAGCGCCTGATTCTCGGCGCGCACCAGGTAGACATACCAGGTGCGCGCGGGTGGCAGGGGATCGTCGCTCACCGTCAGGCGAACCACTCCCGGGCGGTACGCCAGACGCACACGCCGACGAAATAGATGCCGCTGGCGAACCAGAGGACCATCAGCCACAGCGGCTTGTCGGGATGCACGAACACCATCATGGCGCTGCTGAGCAGCCAGATGGAGGTCACGGCGATGTTCAAGGCCATCAGCTGACGCACGCGGAAGGGATGCAGGAACTTGACCCGGGTCAGGGTCAGGGCGGCCAGCACCAGCACCACCGCCATGCTGAACCAGGGCGCCAGGTCCAGCACGTAGAAATACAGCGCCACCACATTCCAGGCCGCGGGAAAGCCGACGAAATAGTTGTCGGCGCTCTTCATGTTCACATTGCAGAAACAGAACAGCGACGACAATAGGATGATGCCCACCGCCACCAGCTCGAAGTGCGGCGGCAAGGGAACGAAGCGATAGATGAAGATCGCCGGAATGAACACATAGGTCAGGTAGTCGACCACCAGGTCCAGCGCCGAGCCGTCGAAATGGGGCAGGACCCGCTTGACTTCGAACTTGCGCGCCAGGGTACCGTCGAGCCCGTCGACGAGCAGGGCGATGCCGAGCCACATCAGGCAACCCTTGGGTTGACCGTCGACCAGAGCGAGCAGCGCCAGGAGCGCGAGGATCACACCACTGGAGGTCACCGCATGGGCGCCCCAGGCCTTGGCTTTTGTCAGCATGAGCGGATGGGAAATGGAGTTCACGGGCGTCTCTCTATGATGACGGCTTCGACTGTCCAGCGCACCGCCTGTTCTGGCAATACGCTACGAAATCGACAATGAAGCCGGTGAACGGCAAGGCGGGCCTTGACCGCCGACCCCGGAAACCGGGCGCCAAACATCGAGGATACCGCGCCTTGCCGTCCTTTGCCCGCCTTCCCGCCGAACGCCCGTGACTGGGTTCGCAGGACGACCGGGGCGGAGCACGTCCGCCCCGGTCGCTTCCTAGTGCAGGATCTGGCCGAGGAAGAGCCGCGTGCGCTCGTTCTGCGGGTTGTCGAAGAACTGGTCCGGCGCGGCCTGTTCGACGATCTCGCCCTTGTCCATGAAGATCACCCGGTTGGCCACGGTGCGGGCAAAGCCCATCTCGTGGGTCACGCAGAGCATGGTCATGCCGTCCTGGGCCAGGCCGATCATGGTGTCCAGCACCTCCTTCACCATTTCCGGATCGAGCGCCGAGGTCGGCTCATCGAACAGCATGATGCGCGGCTGCATGCACAGCGCCCGCGCGATGGCCACGCGCTGTTGCTGGCCGCCGGACAGCTGGCCCGGAAACTTGTTGGCCTGCTCGGGAATGCGCACCCGCTGCAGGTAGTGCATGGCGATCTCTTCGGCCTGCTTCTTCGGCAGCTTGCGCACCCACATGGGCGCCAGGGTGCAGTTCTGCAACACGGTCAGGTGCGGGAAGAGGTTGAAGTGCTGGAACACCATGCCGACTTCGCTGCGAATGGTCTCGATCTGCTTGAGATCGTTGGTCAGCTCGGTACCGTCGACGATGATCTGGCCCTTCTGGTGCTCTTCCAGGCGATTGATGCAGCGGATGGTGGTGGACTTGCCCGAGCCGGACGGTCCGCACAGCACGATACGCTCGCCCTGAGTAACGGTCAGGTTGATGTCCTTGAGCACGTGGAACTGGCCGTACCACTTGTTCACGTCCTTCAGCTGGATCATGACCTTGCTGCTGTCGACCGGCTGCTTGTTGCTTACATTCATCTATTGACTCCTAACGCTTGTGGCCGGTGTTCAGCTTGCGCTCCAGACGGGCGGAGTAGCTGGACATGGCGAAACAGAAAATCCAGAAGACCAGGGCGGCGAACACATAGCCTTCGGTGGACAGACCAGGCCAGGCCGGGTCGGAGGTGGCGCGCTTGATGCTGTTGAGCAGGTCGAACAGGCCGATGATGACCACCAGGCTCGAATCCTTGAACAGCGCGATGAAGGTGTTGACGATGCCCGGGATCACCAGCTTGAGCGCCTGCGGCAGGATCACCAGGCCGGTGGTCCGCCAGTAGCCCAGGCCCATGGCCGCAGCGGCTTCGTACTGCCCCTTGGGAATGGCCTGCATGCCACCTCGCACCACCTCGGCGATATAGGCCGCCTCGAAGATGATCACCATGACGATGGCGCGCAGCAGCTTGTCCAGGTTCATGCCATCGGGCAGGAACAGCGGCAGCATCACCGACGACAGGAACAGCACCGTGATCAGCGGGATCCCCCGCCAGAACTCGATCATGGTCACGCAGATGACCTTGATCGCCGGCAGCTTGGAGCGGCGCCCCAGGGCCAGCAGGATGCCCAGCGGCAAGGCGCCGACGATGCCTACCGCGGCGATCACCACGGTCAGCATCAGGCCGCCCCACTCGCTGGAGGGCACCACGCGCAGACCGAGACCGCCATACAGCAGCCAGAAGGCCACCAGCGGATAGATCACCAGCAGGGCCAGGCCGTAGCGGGCCTTGTGCTTGAAGCTGTCGAGAAACAGCGGAATCGCCCCGATCACGGCGATCACCACGGTCAGATCCACGCGCCAGCGCTGATCGCCAGGGTAGAAGCCGTACATGAACTGCCCGAAGCGCTCCTTGATGAACACCCAGCAGGCACCGCCTGGCACGCAATCGGCACGGGTGCTGCCGCTCCAGGTGGCATTGATGAAGGCCCAGTTCACCACCGGCGGCACGATCAGCCAGACGAGGTAGAGACCGAACAGGGTCAGGAGGGTATTGCCGATGCTGGAAAACAGGTTGCCCCGAATCCAGGCCAGGACACCGACGCTGGAAGGCGGCGGCGGCAGGTCCGGTTTGAAAGTATGGGTCTGGTTACTCATACGCGCTCCTTAACGCTCGATCAGCGCGATGCGCTTGTTGTACCAGTTCATCAGGATGCTGATGCTGATGCTGATGGCCAGGTAGACGCTCATGGTGATGGCCATGGTCTCGATGGCCTGACCGGTCTGGTTCAGAACGGTGCCGGCGAACAGCGCCACCATCTCCGGATAGCCGACGGCGGCACCCAGCGACGAGTTCTTCATCAGATTCAGATACTGGTTGGTCAGCGGCGGAATGATCACCCGCAAGGCCTGGGGAATGATCACCAGCCGCAGGGTCAGCCCCGGACGCAGCCCCAGCGAACTGGCCGCCTCGGTCTGACCGTGGCTGACCGCCTGGATGCCGCCACGCACCGTCTCGCCGATGAAGGCCGCGGTGTAGACCGACAGGGCCAGCGCCAGGGACACCAGCTCGGGGATGATCACCCAGCCGCCGCGCAGGTTGAAGCCCTGCAGTTCCGGCACCTCCCAGTGCAACGGCCTGCCGAAGACCAGGGCCGCCAGCAGCGGGATCCCGATCAGCAGCGCCAGTACGGTCCACAGCACCGGGAAGCGCTGGCCCGTGGCATGCCGCCGTTTGCGCGCCCAGCGCACCACCACCACGCTGGCGACGATGGCGATCAGCAGCGCGATCAAGCCGGGCAGGAACCCGGCATCGGCGATCGGCGCGGGCATGTACAGACCGCGGTTGTTGACGAAGAAGGCTTCGCCCAGGCTCAGACTCTGGCGCGGACCTGGCAGGGGCGCGAGCACGGCGAAATAGAAGAAGAAGATCAGCAGCAGCGGGGGAATGTTGCGGAAGGTCTCGATGTAGACCGTGGCGACCTTGCGCAGCAGCCAGTTGTTCGACAGCCGGGCCACACCCACGGTGAAACCGATGATGGTCGCCAGGAAGATACCGATGACCGACACCAGCAGGGTGTTGAGCAGTCCGACCAGGAAGACCCGCCCGTAGGTGTCGCCTTCGCTGTAGGGAATCAGGTGCTGGGGAATGCCGAAGCCGGCGGTATTGTTCAGGAAGCCGAAGCCGGAGGTGATACCCCGGTTGGCGAGATTGGCCTGGGTGTTGGTGAACAGGAACCAGCCGAAGGCCACAACGGCGATCACGGCCACGATCTGGAACAGCCAGGAGCGTGCCTGCGGATCGGTGAGCAGAGACCCACGGACCGGCGAGGACGGTTTGCTAACGTTTTGCATCTACTAGAAGCCTCATTAAATTCTCGCCCCACAGCGCGGGGAACGCTGCAGGGCGAGAATCTGCACATCCGGAAGGTGGTCGGCGACTAAGGCGCCGAGATCAACGGACCGGCGGGGCGTACTGCAGACCGCCTGCATTCCACAGGGCGTTGAGGCCACGCTTGATCTTCAGATCGCTGCCCATGCCGACGTTGCGCTCGAAGACTTCGCCGTAGTTGCCGACCTGCTTGACGATTTGCACCGCCCAGTCTTTCGGCAGCTTCAGATCCTTGCCGAATTCGCCATCGGCACCCAGCAGACGACGTACGTCAGGGTTCTTGGAGTCCTTGGCCTGGGCCTCGACGTTGGCGGAGGTCAGACCCAGCTCTTCGGCGTTGACCAGGGCGAACAGCGACCACTTGACCACGGTCAGCCAGTCCTCGTCACCACGACGGACGGCCGGTGCCAGGGGCTCCTTGGAGATCACCTCGGGCAGCACGACATAGTCGTCGGGCTTGGACAGCTTGTTGCGCTGGGCGTACAGCTGCGACTGGTCGGAGGTCAGGACGTCACAACGACCCGCTTCCAGCGACTTGGCGCTCTCGTCCGAGGTGCTGTAGGTGATGGGGGTGAACTTCATGCCGTTGGAACGGAAGTAGTCGGCCAGGTTGAGTTCGGTGGTGGTACCGGCCTGGATGCACACGGTGGCGCCGTCCAGTTCCTTGGCGCTCTTCACACCCAGCTTCTTGTTCACCAGGAAGCCCTGGCCGTCATAGTAGGTGACCCCGGCGAAGATCAGGCCCATGCCGCCATCGCGGGAGCTGGTCCAGGTGGTGTTGCGCGACAGCACGTCGATCTCGCCGGATTGCAGCGCGGTGAAGCGCTCCTTGGCGGTCAGGGGAGTGAAACGAACCTTGGTGGAGTCACCGAAGACCGCAGCGGCCACGGCGCGGCAGACGTCGACGTCGATGCCCTTGTAGTCACCCTTGGAATCGGTGTAGGAGAAGCCCGGCAGGCCATCGCTGACGCCGCATTGCACGAAACCTTTGTTCTTCACCGCATCCAGGGTAGCGCCTGCGTGAGCCATGCCGGACAGGCCAAGAGCAGCGGCGGTGGTCAGAATTGCCAGGGTAGACTTCACCATCTTCATCGATAAGCTCCACTTTGTTTATGAATTACGTTCCAGTCGCACGGCAGCACGATGTCTCTCGCCTGATTGCCGTGGAACCCGCCCACCCGATCCCTGGGCGTCCTTCATCAAGGGAAGAAGGAGACGCACTGGAAGGCATGACGAAGCAGTGAGTCAGTGTTACCTGTTAGTGCACTACCTGGCCGCAGCCTAGATGAGGCAATTTGCGGACCAGTGAATGCGACAGATGCTCACTTGGCTCAAACCCGGCAATCGCGAGACTTCGAGCAAAAAGCCGGACAACTAAATTACGAAAATGCGACACGCATTTTGTGCACCATCTGTTACCACACCCATTTTTAGTGGCACCAAACTGGAGCAAAGCCTTGGAAAATTCGCCTCTTGTGCTGGAATCGCCCAGCGGAACCGCCGATAGCTGCGTCATTTGGTTGCATGGCCTGGGGGCAACCCAGCATGACTTTGAACCCGTTGCCGAATTGTTGCAGCGCAGCCTGAGCTCGACCCGTTTCGTCCTGCCCCAGGCACCGACCCAGGCGGTCACCATCAATGGCGGCTGGGCCATGCCCTCCTGGTACGACATCCTGGCCATGAATCCTGCCCGGGCCATCGACCGCGCCCAGCTGGAAACATCGGCCACCACGGTACGAGGCCTGATCGAGACCCAGCAGGCCCAGGGCATTCCCGCCGAACGCATCGTGCTGGCCGGTTTCTCCCAGGGTGGCGCCGTGGTGTTGCATACCGCCTACAACACCTCCTGCCCCACCCTGGGTGGGGTCATGGCGCTGTCGACCTACGCGCCCAGCTTCGAAGACGCCCAGGTCAATCGCGGTGGGGCGACCCCGGCGCTGTGCCTGCATGGCGACCAGGACGATGTGGTTCCCCTGGCCCTCGGGCGCGCCGCCTACGAGGCGCTGGTGGCCGCGGGCGTGGAAGCGCTCTGGCACAGTTATCCCATGCGCCACGAGGTGATTCCGGCGGAAATCCAGGATATCCGGGACTGGCTGCTGGCACGTCTCGGCGGAAAATAAAGCGCGAATCAGCGGACCGCTTCGTTTTTGGAAACCGGTCGACAATTTGCGGAATCTGGGGGCGAAGGGAGGCCTGGAAAGGGCAAAGCGAACGAACTTTGGGGTACCCATCCGGTCCAGTAGGGGTGCCTGAAGGTCGTGATGTGCATGGAGCAGCTATGGCCCGAGTTTTCCTTTCAGCCCCCGGGGTGATCCTTTGATGGCCGCCCCCTTGTCGGCCTGGCTGGCCGAAGTCCCGGTCGCTTCCCTGAAGGACCTGCGCCTGTTCAAGGGCGTGGAGACCCATCTGCTGGAAGCCCTGATCGCCCGCTCGGCCACCCGCAGCCTGGTCGCCGGTGAGTGCCTGCTCTCGCCCGCCATGATCAACCAGTACATGTACCTCGTGCTGGAAGGTCGCCTGCGGGTCCACCTGGGTTCGCCGGAAAATCCGCCCATCTATCTGCTCGGTCCGGGTGAGTGCTCGGGCGAAATCAGCTTCATGGACAGCGAGCGGCCCAGCGCCCATGTCATCGCCGAAGCCGATACCCTGGTGCTCTGCCTGCATCGCGACCTGGTGCTGGAGCTGATCGAACGCTCTTCCAAGGCCATGCACAACCTGCTCGGCATCCTCTGCGAGCGGATGCGTCGTGGCAATCAGCTCATCGTCGACACCGAACGCAACGCCAACGTCGACACCCTGACCGGCCTCTTCAACCGTCGGCGTCTCGAGCAGCTGTTCGAGCGCGAAAGCACCCGTTGCGCCTTCAACCGGCAGCCGCTGAGCCTGCTGATGCTGGATGTCGATCACTTCAAGCGCTACAACGATACCCATGGCCACCTGGCGGGCGACTATGCCCTGTGCCTGGTCGCCAACACCCTGCGCGACCAGCTGCGGCCCAAGGACAGCATGGCGCGCTATGGCGGTGAAGAGTTCGTCATCCTGCTGCCGGAAATCGATCGCGACGAAGCGATCGCCATCGCCGAGCGCCTGCGCCAGAGCCTGGCGGAGATCAAGGACTTCTATTCGCCCTGCGGCAGGCTGCCGGGGGTCACCGTCTCCATCGGCCTGGCGCAGATGCGCAAGGCCGACTCCCTGGATGAACTGGTCGGACGTGCGGACAAATCGCTCTACCAGGCCAAGGATGCCGGGCGCAATCGGATCAGTGGCTGACCGGATTGCGCCTGCGTTCGGCAGGTAGTTGTTGCCGGGCACGTCGGTTGCTTTACACTGCGGTCTCATTCCGCTTTCGATGATCGAGACCCTCCGTGCTCAAGGCACTCAAAAAATTTCTGGGCAAGGATCAGGAGGTCGCTCAGCCGACTCCCTCCCCTGCGCCCCAAGCTACCCCCAGCGTCGCTCCTGCAGCCCCCTCCTCTCCTGCACCCATCGCGCCCGAGCCTCAGGCCGAGCGTGTGCCACGCAAACCGCGCACCTCAGGCGAATCCCGTAGCCATGAGCCGCGTGCCCAGGCCGAAAAACAGGAACCTCGCGCCCAGGCGGAAAAATCCGCCAAGCCGCGCCGCGAGCGCAGCCCGCGCAAGCCCAAGCCGGTCGACACCTGGAAACTGGAAGACTTCGCGGTCGAACCGCAGGAAGGCAAGACGCGCTTCCATGACTTCAAGCTGGATCCGCGGCTGATGCACGGCATCCATGACCTTGGCTTTCCCTACTGCACGCCGATCCAGGCGGAAGTACTGGGCTTCACCCTCAAGGGCAAGGACGCCATCGGCCGTGCCCAGACCGGCACCGGCAAGACCGCCGCCTTCCTGATCTCGACGATCACCCAGCTGCTGACCACGCCGCCGCCCAAGGAAAGATACATGGGCGAGCCACGGGCGCTGATCATCGCGCCGACCCGCGAACTGGTGGTGCAGATCGCCAACGACGCCCTGGACCTGGCCAAGTACACCGGGCTCAACGTCATGAGCTTTGTCGGCGGCATGGACTTCGACAAGCAGCTCAAGCAGCTTGAAGCGCGCTACTGCGACATCCTGGTCGCCACCCCGGGCCGTCTGCTGGACTTCAACCAGCGCGGCGAGGTGCACCTGGACATGGTCGAGGTCATGGTGCTGGACGAGGCCGACCGCATGCTGGACATGGGCTTCATCCCCCAGGTTCGCCAGATCATTCGCCAGACCCCGCCCAAGAGCGAACGCCAGACCCTGCTGTTCTCCGCCACCTTCACCGACGACGTGATGAATCTGGCGCGGCAGTGGACCACCGATCCGGCCATCGTCGAGATCGAGCCGGAAAACGTGGCCAGCGACACCGTCGAGCAGCACGTCTATGCCGTGTCCTCCAGCGACAAGTACCGCCTGCTCTACAACCTGGTCGCCCAGAACAACTGGGAGCGGGTGATGGTGTTCGCCAACCGGCGTGACGAGGTGCGCCGCATCGAGGAGCGCCTGACCAAGGACGGCATCAGCGCCGCCCAGATGTCCGGCGATGTGCCCCAACACAAGCGCATCAAGACCCTGGAAGGCTTCCGTGCCGGCAAGATCCGCGTGCTGGTAGCCACCGACGTGGCCGGCCGCGGCATCCACGTCGACGGCATCAGCCACGTGATCAACTTCACCCTGCCGGAAGACCCGGACGACTACGTGCACCGCATCGGCCGTACCGGTCGTGCCGGCGCCACCGGTACTTCCATCAGCTTTGCCGGCGAGGACGACTCCTTCGCCCTGCCGCCCATTGAAGCCCTGCTGGGCCGCAAGATCGGTTGCGAGATGCCGCCAGCCGAGTTGCTCAAGCCGGTGCCGCGGCAGCGTTGAGGCAGACGCGTTGGAACGCCACTCTAAGCGGCCTATCAACGCGACCGCTTGCTGAACCTCTCTTATCGCGGCCATGGGCCGCTCCTACACCTGTATCGCGCCCCTGTAGGAGCGGCCCATGGCCGCGATAAGTGTTACCGGCGTGCACGCGCGGTGATTGCCAGCTGCTGGAAGTAACCCGTCGCAGGGTGGATGACGGCGTAAACTCATCCACCGCCAGCCTTGAGGCAGCAGGTGGAAAACGCTGACGCGGTTTTCCACCCTGCTCCGTTACCCCTTCGCCCAACGCCCCGCAGCATGCTGATCGCTGGTGCGGCCTTCCACCCAGCGCGGTCCTTCGGACGTATCTTCTTTCTTCCAGAAGGGGGCGCGGGTCTTGAGATAGTCCATCACGAAGTTACAGGCCTCGAAGGCCGCCTGGCGATGGGCGCTGGCGGTGCCGACGAAGACGATGGGCTCGCCTGGCTCCAGTCGGCCGATGCGATGCAGGATATCGACCCTGAGCAGTGGCCAGCGCTGGTTCGCCTCTTCGACGATGCGCGCCAGGGCCTTTTCGGTCATGCCGGGAAAGTGCTCGAGAAACAACCCGCCGACGTCCCGGCCGTCGTTGAAATCCCGCACGTAACCCACGAAGCCCACCACGGCACCGATACCGGTGTTGGCGGCATGCAGGGCGTTGAGTTCCTGGCCGGGATCGAAGGCCTCGGCCTGCACACGGATCGTCATGCTCAACCTCCGGTCACGGTCGGAAAGAAGGCGACCTCGTCACCCTCGCGCAAAGGCTCGGCCAGTCCGCAGAGCTCTTCGTTGCGCGCGCACATCAGACCGCGCTCGCCCAGGGTCTCGGCCCAGATCCCGCCGCGCTGGACCAGGTGTTCACGCAGGTCGCCAACGGTGGCCAGCCCAGGCTCCCAGGCGAGGCTGTCCTCGGCGAGGCCCAGCACTTCGCGATAGCGGGCGAAGAATTGCACGCGGATCATGCGGGCTGCTCCTCGGCGCGGAAGTGGCCACTCTTGCCACCGTTCTTTTCCAGCAGCCGCACCGCCTCGATGGTCATGCCGCGATCGACCGCCTTGCACATGTCGTAAAGCGTCAGGGCCGCGACACTGGCGGCGGTCAGGGCCTCCATTTCCACGCCGGTCTGACCGGACAGCTTGCAGGTGGCGATGATCCGTACTCCATCGGGGGCTTCGGCGACCAGCTGGACCTTGACACCGGTCAGCATCAGCGGATGACAGAGCGGGATGAGGTCGGCGGTCTTCTTGGCTGCCTGGATGCCGGCGATACGCGCCACGGCGAAGACGTCGCCCTTGGGATGGCCGCCGCTCTGGATCAGGTCGAGGGTTTCCGGACGCATGCGCACCCGGGCTTCGGCGGTGGCTTTACGGAAGGTCACCTGCTTGTCGGTGACATCGACCATGTTGGCACGGCCTTGGGAATCGAGATGGGTCAGCACGGCATGACTCCTGGAAAGGACCTGCCATTGTAGACCTGCGGCTGGGAATTTGATCCCCGCCCGTGACCGGACGGGGATCGTGGGCTGTGTCTGAAAAGTGCCTGCGCTCGGTCATGCTGCGTTAAAAATTCGTTCGGAATGCTCATTTACCACTCGTAAACTCCGCTTCCTCACGGATTCTTGCCTTGCCTGACCTTCGCTCGGCTACTTTTCAGACAAGTCCTGGCACTTACAGATGGGACTCTGCGTATTCGGCGAGGATGGACCGGGGTACGCCCTGCAGGGTGATGTGCACTCCGTGGTTGAAGCCCTTGAAGCGCTCGGACAGGTAGGTGAGGCCGGAGCTGGTGGCCGAGAGATAGGGCGTATCGATCTGCGCCAGGTTACCCAGACAGATGACCTTGGAGCCGCTGCCGGCACGGGTGATGATGGTCTTCATCTGGTGCGGGGTGAGGTTCTGGCATTCGTCGATGAGGATCAGACTCTGCTGGAAACTGCGGCCGCGGATGTAGTTCAGCGACTTGAACTGCAGCGGTACCTTGCTGAGGATGTAGTCCACGCTGCCGTGGGGGTTGTGGTCGTCCATGTGCAGGGCTTCGAGGTTGTCGGTGATGGCGCCCAGCCAGGGCTCCATCTTCTCGGCCTCGGTGCCGGGCAGGAAGCCGATGTCCTCGTCCAGACCCTGGACGCTGCGGGTGGCGATGATCCGCCGGTATCTCTTGGTGACCATGGTCTGCTCGATGGCCGCGGCCAGCGCCAGGATGGTCTTGCCCGAGCCTGCCGCACCGGTCAGGTTGACCAGATGAATGTCAGGCTCCAGCAGGGCGAACAGCGCCAGCGCCTGGTAGATGTCCCGCGGCTTCAGCCCCCAGGCCTCTTGGTGCATCAGGGGTTCCTGATGCATGTCGAGCAGGATGACCTCGCCGTCGCGCACCGCCTTGACCCAGCCGACGAAGCCCTGCTCGTCGAGCACGAAGTCATTGACGTTGAAGGGTGGCATCTCGGCCGACAGCTGTACCCGGTGCCAGACGCGACCCAGCTCCTGCCGGCTTTCCACCTTGCTCACGTTATCCCAGAAGGATCCCGGCAGATTGTGATAACCCTGGGACAGCAGGGAGACGTCGTCGAGCAGCTGGTCGGTCTGGTAGTCCTCGGCGGCGATGCCGCAGCCACGCGCCTTGAGGCGCATGTTGATGTCCTTGGTCACCAGCACGACCCGCTCCTGGGGATGCTGGGTGCGCAATTCGACGAGCTGGTTGATGATGCGGTTGTCGTTGATGTCGTCGGGCAGGCAGGCCATGGGGCCGGCGCGGCGGCCCATGAGAATGGACAGTCGCCCCTTGGCCTCGCCCTTGCCGCGGGGAATGGGTACGCCCCGCTCGACGTCCTCGGGCGAGGATTCGGCGAGCACGCTGTCGATCAGGCGGATCGCCTGCCGGCACTCGGCGGCAACGTTGTGCTTGCCGGTCTTGAGCTTGTCGAGTTCCTCCAGGACCGTCATGGGAATGGCAACGTGGTGCTCCTCGAAATTGAGCAGCGCGTTCGGGTCGTGGATCAGTACGTTGGTGTCGAGCACATAGAGGGTGGGCTGGGTGGGGCGGGAACGTCCGTGATCATCCATACTCGGTCACCTCGTAGAAACGCTTGACTCGCAAGCCTGTCGACGGAGCGCCAGACGACGCTCCGCTGCGAAAGGTGCCGTCGCTCCAGCAACGGGTTCACGGACCGGCCAACATGAGGGCACGGGACCCGGGAGATGCGACGGACACTTCGGTAATAACGCAAAAGACCTGAGGCACAAAAGCTTTTTTTGGCCGTACCCGATTTTTTTCGCGCGTCCCTGTTTCCTGCCGCCTGACCCGGCAACCTCGCCCCGGGAACGTGGTCAATACCTATTGATCCCATCGGCACGGCCCACTGGAGCCCGGCGGCGGAGACTTCTAGAATGGCGCCTCGCCAAGAGGAGCCAAGCCGATGCTGATGGTGATTTCACCCGCCAAGACGCTGGACTACAGCACACCGCCGAGCACGTCCCGCCATACCCTGCCGCAATACCTGGAGCATTCCCGCGAACTGATCGACGGGCTCCGCCAGCTCGCCCCGGCTGAGGTCGCCGCGCTCATGGGGGTGTCCGACAAGATCGCCACGCTCAATGTCGCCCGCTTCGGCAGCTGGACTTCGGATTTCACACCGGAGAATGCCAAGCAGGCGCTGCTGGCGTTCAAAGGCGACGTCTACACCGGCCTGGCCGCCGAGGATTTCGAGGAAGACGACTTCGACTTCGCCCAACGGCACCTGCGCATGCTGTCCGGACTCTATGGCCTGTTGCGTCCGCTGGATCTGATGCAGCCCTATCGCCTGGAGATGGGTACCAAGTTCGCCAATCCGCGCGGCAAGGACCTCTATGCCTTCTGGGGCGACCGTATCAGTGACTGGCTCAAGGCGGATCTTGCGGCCCAGGGTGACGACGTCCTGCTGAATTTGGCCTCGAACGAGTATTTCAGCGCGGTGCGCAGGGCGCGCCTGCAGGCCCGGATCGTAGATGTGGAGTTTCGCGATCTCAAGAATGGCGATTACAAGATCATCAGCTTCTACGCCAAGAAGGCACGGGGCCTGATGGCACGGCACGTGATCAAGCAACGCGTTTCCACGGTGGACGACCTGCGCGATTTCGATGACCAGGGTTATCACTACTCGACCGAGCGTTCCTCGGCAGACAAGCTGGTGTTTCTGCGCGATACACCGCCGAATTAGCCGAGCGAATCGACGGATGGCACAATTGCCCACACGCTGGGCCATCGAACTGGCTAGAGGGTCACATTCGGTGCCCGCCATCCGTGAAAGACTGTCATCTCCCTCCAATAAAAAAGGTTTCAGCCCCGTGGCGGAGACGTTCTAGGCGCGAAAAGTTGCCGGACCTCTCAAAACCGCTGCCTTTCCGAAAAAAGGAAAATTCGCTGAGAACCACTTTCGTTTGATTCTGTCTTTGTCTGGTCCTTGCCCCGGGTCATGCTGGCCAATGGCAATCAGTCCGCACGTTCAATTTGTACCGGTCGACCTTTCGGCCGGTTGATCTTTCGAAGCATGGACGCTTCGTCCCGACCTCAGGGACAGCGGCCACAAATCAGCAGACGCTGAAGGAGTAACGCCCATGATTCCCGTCATCCTGTCCGGTGGTAGCGGCTCGCGACTCTGGCCCCTCTCGCGCAAGCTTTACCCCAAGCAGTTCCTGGCCCTGACCAGCGAACAGACCATGTTCCAGGAGACCATCAATCGCCTGGGCTGCGAGGGCAGCATCGATTGCCCCATCATCGTCTGCAACGCCGAACACCGTTACCTGGTGGAAGAGCAGCTCAAGGCCGTCGAGTGCAAGCCGCAGGCGCTGATCATGGAGCCCTTCGGTCGCAACACCGCGCCGGCCGTGGCCATCGCTGCCATGCAACTGGTCGCTGACGGCAAGGACGACCTGATGCTGGTGCTGCCCGCCGATCACGTGATCGAGGACGAAGCCGAATTCAAGGCCGCCCTGCAACAGGCCGCCGCCGCCGCCGAGCGTGGCGAGATGGTGCTGTTCGGCATTCCGGCCACCGCGCCCGAGACCGGTTACGGCTACATCAAGACCGGCTCCAACGACGGTCTGCCCCAGGGCGTATCCCGCGTCGAGCGCTTCGTCGAGAAGCCCGATGCCGTCACCGCCACCGAATACGTGGCCTCCGGCGACTACTGCTGGAACAGCGGCATCTTCCTGTTCCGCGCCAGCCGTTTCCTGGAAGAGCTGAAGAAGCACGACACCGATATCTACGACACCTGCCTGCTGGCGCTGGAGCGCAGCAGCATCGACGGCATCAACATCAGCATCGACGCCGCCACCTTCGCCGTCTGCCCGGACAATTCCATCGACTACGCCGTGATGGAAAAGACCACCCGCGCCTGCGTGGTGCCCATGAGCGCCGGCTGGAACGATGTCGGTTCCTGGTCCGCGCTGTGGGACGTCCATGCCAAGGACAACAACGGCAACGTCATCAAGGGCGACGTCGTCCTGCATGACAGCCGCAACTGCCTGGTGCACGGCAACGGCAAGCTGGTGACCCTGGTCGGTCTGGAAAACGTGGTCGTGGTGGAAACCAAGGACGCGGTCATGATCGCCCACAAGGACAAGGTCCAGGACGTCAAGAAGCTGGTCAACGCCCTCGAGAAGCAGAACCGCAACGAGGTCAAGGCACACCAGGAAGTCTTCCGTCCCTGGGGTTCCTACGACTCCATCGACATGGGCCAGCGCTTCCAGGTCAAGCGCATCACCGTCAAGCCGGGCGCTCAGCTGTCGCTGCAGATGCACCACCACCGTGCCGAGCACTGGATCGTGGTCTCCGGTACCGCCGAGGTCACCTGTGACGACAAGGTCTTCCTGCTGACCGAGAACCAGTCCACCTACCTGCCGATGACCTCCGTGCACCGCCTGGCCAACCCCGGCAAGGTACCGCTGGAGCTGATCGAAGTGCAGTCCGGTGGCTACCTGGGCGAAGACGACATCGTCCGCTTCGAAGACATCTACGGCCGCGTCGACACCCAGGCCCTGGAAGTCGCCAAGGCCGGCAAGGCGCCCACGCGCTAAGCACTGCCAACAGGCACCAAACAGACACCGGCTCAGGCCGGTGTCTGTGTTTTCGGCAGCCGCTCGGCAAAACGGGTTAGGCTTGTCGTTTCCCTTTTCGCCATCGGATCCGCCGCATGACCGCTCCCACCCTGCTCCGCCTCGATCAACTGGACGAGGCGCTGGCCGCCTACGACGGCTTCATCCTCGACCTCTGGGGCGTGCTGATCGACGGCTACGAGACCTTTCCCGGTGCCCGCGCCTGGCTGGAGCGTCGCGCCGCCGAGGGCAAGCCGGTGTGGTTTCTCAGCAATGCCTCTCGCGATGCGGACGGCATGGTCGAAGAACTGGGCAAGTTGGGCGTGCCGCGCGAACTCTTTGCCGGCATCACCACCTCGGGTCAGTTGGCCATCGACGCCTTTCAGCAGGATCCGAAATTCCGCGCAGGCGGTATCTACCTCTCCGGTCCTGGCACCGGCCAGGCCGGCTGGCCCGCGGAGATCCGCGCGCGCTTCGTCGAGGATATCGACCAGGCGGCCATCATCCTCGGCGTCGGCAGCTTCCCCGAGGACGAGCTGGAAGCCCGCTTCGCGCCCCTGGCCGCCGCCCTGGACAAGCCCTTTCTCTGCGCCAATCCGGATCGCAACGTGGTGTCCGGGGGTCTACCCTTCTATGCGGCCGGCAAGCTGGCCGATCGCTTTGCCGCCCTGGGTGGCGAGGTCACCTGGTACGGCAAGCCCGATCCCTATGCCTTCCGCTGCGCAGCCGAGGAACTGGCCACCCGCGGTGCCCAGCGCCTGCTGTTCGTCGGGGATTCCCTGGTGACCGACGTGCCCGGCGCGGTGGCGGCGGACATCGACTGTCTGTGGCTGGCCGCCACCGGCATCCACCGCGAGGCCCTGGGCCTGGACTTCAATCAGGAGCCCACCCGCGAGGGTCTCGCCGCCCTGCTGGAGCAGCATCCCGCGTTGCCGCGTTTCGCGGCAGCCGGCCTGGCCTGACCCCTTTTTCCACACGCCGAGGTATCGATGAGCAAGAAGCACGTAGTGGTCTTCAACCGCCTGCCCGAACAGCTGGTGGAACGCCTGCGCGAACACTTCACCGTCGAGGTGATCCCCTTCAGTGCCAACCTCGATCTCTTCGCCGCTGCCGCAGCCAAGGCCCAGGGCCTGATCGGCGCCAGTCGCAAGCTGGGCGAGAAGGAGCTGGAAATGGCCACCACCCTGGAAGCCATCGCCAGCGTCTCGGTCGGCTACGACAGCTATGACGTGGACTACCTGACCGAGCGCGGCATCCTGCTCACCAACACCCCGGACGTGCTCACCGACACCACCGCCGACCTCGGCTTCACCCTGCTGGTGAGCGCCGCCCGGCGGGTGCCGGAGCTGGATGCCTTCGTCAAGGCCGGACACTGGCGCAAGGGCATCGGCGAAGAACACTTCGGCACCGACATCCATGGCCGTACGCTGGGCATCGTCGGCGCCGGTCGCATCGGTGCCGCCATCGCCAAACGGGGCCACTTCGGCTTCGACATGCCGATTCTCTATACCGCCAACAGCGCCAAGCCCGAGCTGGAAGAGCAGATGGGTGCCCAGCGCCGCGAGCTGGACGACCTGCTCAGGGAAGCCGACTTCGTCTGCCTGGTGGTGCCCCTGTCGGCCGCTACCGAAGGCCTCATCGGCGCACGCGAACTGGGGCTGATGAAGTCCAGCGCCATCCTGATCAACCTGGCGCGTGGCCCGGTCATCGACGAGCCGGCGCTGATCGAGGCGCTGCGCCAGGGCCAGATCCGCGGCGCGGGTCTGGACGTCTATACCCGTGAACCGCTGGAAGCCTCGCCGCTGTTCGAACTGCCCAATGTGGTCACCCTGCCGCACATAGGTTCGGCCACCCACGAGACCCGCTATGCCATGGCCGAACGCGCGGTGGACAACCTGATCGCTGCCCTCGAAGGCAAGCAGCCGACCGATCTGGTCAATCCGGCGGCCCTGGACCGCCGCTAGGCGCTGATCGCCCACCGTCGACCCAGGTGGCGTGCCGTCCGGCCGCTTAAAGGCTATACTGCCGCGCCGCTCTCGGGTCGGCCGCCCTGGCCGGGTGGGCCTTTCTCAGTGTGTCAGGCCACCCCTCCGATCGGGCTCCTTCGCGGCCCGGTCCGTGCGACCCGAATTGCGCGCCCGTCTCGCCACCGCCCGTGGCCGGGACGCAAGAAACCGCCAAGAGGAGCGCGTACATGACCGTGATCAAGCAGGATGACCTGATCCAGAGCGTTGCCGACGCCCTGCAGTTCATCTCCTATTACCACCCCGTCGACTTCATCCAGGCCATGCACGAGGCCTATCTGCGCGAAGAATCCGCCGCCGCGCGCGATTCCATCGCCCAGATCCTGATCAACTCGCGGATGTGCGCCACCGGCCATCGGCCGATCTGCCAGGACACCGGCATCGTCACCGTCTTCGCCAAGGTCGGCATGGACGTGCGTTGGGACGGCGCCACCCTGAGCCTGGACGAGATGATCAACGAGGGTGTCCGACGCGCCTACAACCTGCCGGAAAACGTCCTGCGTGCCTCGATCCTGGCCGACCCGGCCGGTGCCCGCAAGAACACCAAGGACAACACCCCGGCGGTGATCCACTACCAGATCGTCCCCGGCAACACCGTGGAGATCGATGTCGCGGCCAAGGGCGGCGGCTCCGAGAACAAGTCCAAGATGGCCATGCTCAACCCGTCCGACTCCATCGTCGACTGGGTGCTCAAGACCGTGCCGACCATGGGCGCCGGCTGGTGCCCGCCGGGCATGCTGGGCATCGGCATCGGCGGCACCGCCGAGAAGGCCGCGGTACTGGCCAAGGAATCGCTGATGGACGAGATCGACATCCATGAGCTGAAGGCCCGCGGTCCGCAGAATCGCCTGGAAGAGCTGCGCCTGGAGATCTTCGACAAGGTCAACCAGCTGGGCATCGGTGCCCAGGGCCTGGGCGGCCTGACCACGGTGCTGGACGTCAAGATCAAGGACTACCCGACCCACGCCGCCTCCCTGCCGGTGTGCATGATCCCCAACTGCGCCGCCACCCGTCACGCCCACTTCGTGCTGGACGGCTCCGGTCCCGCCAGTCTGGAAGCGCCGCCGCTGGACGCCTATCCGGAAATCGTCTGGGAAGCCGGTCCGAGCGCCCGTCGCGTCGACCTCGACACCCTGACCCCGGAAGAGGTGCAGAGCTGGCAGCCGGGCGAGACCGTGCTGCTCAACGGCAAGATGCTCACCGGACGCGATGCGGCCCACAAGCGCATGGTCGACATGCTCAACAAGGGTGAGTCGCTGCCGGTGGACCTCAAGGGTCGCTTCATCTACTACGTCGGCCCGGTCGATCCGGTGGGCGACGAGGTGGTCGGCCCGGCCGGTCCCACCACGGCGACCCGCATGGACAAGTTCACCCGCCAGATTCTCGACCAGACCGGCCTGCTGGGCATGATCGGCAAGTCCGAGCGCGGCCCCATCGCCATCGAGGCGATCAAGGACCACAAGGCGGTGTACCTGATGGCCGTCGGCGGTGCCGCCTACCTGGTGGCCCAGGCCATCAAGGGCTCCCAGGTGCTGGCCTTCCCGGAACTGGGGATGGAAGCCATCTATGAGTTCGAGGTGAAGGACATGCCGGTGACCGTGGCCGTCGACACCCGTGGCGAGTCGGTGCACATCACCGGCCCGCAGGTGTGGCAGAAGAAGATCGCCGACAGCCTCGCCGTCGAGATCTAGATTCCGTCCCACGAAAAAGCCCAGCTCAGTGCTGGGCTTTTTTCATTCAGCGCCTGGGTTCCAGTACTTGCCACTGCTCCAGCCAGTCATGGCGGATGAACACCTGGCCATGGGTCCGCACCCGTCGCACCTCGTCCAGATCGAGGTCGGCATAGAGCCACTGGCTGACGTCCGGACAGAGTTCTGCGCTCTGGGCGATCACGCCGTTCGCGGGCAGGCCACGATCCGGCGGGACGAAGAGCCCGGCCCGACCGACATTTTCGTCCAGCGCCGGCGACCAGGGTGCCAAACCCACCGTCGGCGACTGCAACACGGCGACCTGGTTTTCCAGCGCCCGGGCCTGGGCACCGACCCTAACCCGGTGGAAGCCGGCGACGGTATCGGTACAACTCGGTACCAGGATCAGGTCCGCACCCGCTTCGGCCAGGTGGCGGGCCAGCAGCGGGAATTCGCTGTCGTAGCAGATCAGGATGCCGAGACGCCCAAGGGCCGTATCGAATGTCCGCAGGCCTTCGCGGCCGCCGACGATGTGCCACTCCTCCCGCTCGAAGCGGGTCATCATCAGCTTGTCCTGATGGCCCAGGCAGCCCTCGGGGCCGAACAGCCAGGCCCGGTTGCGATACCGGCCGTCGTCGTCGTCGAGGACTGGCAGCGAGCCGGGTTGCAGATAGAGCTGCAGCCGGCGCGCCAGACCTTCGCAGAGGTCGCGCCAGACCGGAATCAGGGGCTGGATGCCGGCAATGGAGCCCTGCAGGTCGCTGCGCTCGTCGGGAGGCAGCTGGCCGCTGAGCACCAGGCCGGCGTATTCAGGCAATAGCAGCAGCTGACTGCCTGCGGCCGCGGCCTCCTCGCAGAGGTCGGTCAGGTGCGCAGCGTAGGCGTCCCAGGACTCCAGCAGCTCGATGGCGTATTGACAGGCGGCGAGGCGGATCATGGCAACTCCTTTAGCCAGAAGGTCATGGGCTTGGGCGACTCGAACGTTTCGTCGAGATCCTGCCACCGGTACTGGGTGGTCAGCGTCGGCTGTTCGGTGAAGCCCTGACGCTGCCAGAGGCTGTGTGGCGGTCTGTAGTGCGGCGGTCGCCGAGGATGGTCGTCCGGGCGCTGCACGGCGCAAAAGGCACACCAGGCGAAGCGCCCCAGCTGCCGCGCCCGGGCCTCGCGTTCGGCAAAGAAGCGCCGGCCAAGTCCCCGGCCGCGGTAGGTCGGCAGTAGCAGGGACTCACCAAAGTAGTAAATCCGCTCCACTGGCCAGCCACTGGCGAGAAAGGGCTGCTGGAATTCCGCGGTCTCGTCCGCCAGCGGCAAGGCGGTGGCAGCGCCCACTACGCGGCCGGCGTCGCTGACCAGCACGCAGAGGCTGTCCGGCGACTGGGCGTAGGTCTGCAGATAGCGGGACTCGTAGGCCAGGGTGCCGTCGTAGAGATAGGGAAATTCGCGAAAGACCGCGATGCGCAGGGTGGCGAGTTCGGGAATCCGTGGGGTGATGGCAGCGCCGTGGAGGAGTTGGATGTCCATGGACTCTTCTGGTTAAGCAGGAGACGTGAATGGCTATGTCGGCCGCGTAGCGGCACCCTACCATGTGCAGACAAGGCCATTTTTTCGTTCACGACAGGAACCGCCATGACCACGACCGACCTCATCGACGCCTACTACGCCGCCTTCAATGCCGGCGATATGGACATCTTTCTGGAGTTGCTCACCGATGATGTGGTCCACGACATCAACCAGGGCGAGCGTCAGGTGGGCAAGGCCGCCTTCGCGGCCTTCATGGCACACATGAATCGCTGCTATCGCGAACGCCTGACCGATTTGGTCGTCATGGCCGAACCCAGCGGGCGCCGCGCCGCCGCCGAATTCGTCATCCATGGCGAATACCTGGCCAGCGATGAAGGCCTGCCGCCGGCCAACGGCCAGACCTATCGCCTGCCGGTGGGGGCCTTCTTCGAGATCCGCGACGGCAAGGTGGCGCGGGTAACCAACTACTACAACCTAAACGACTGGATCGCCCAGGTCGGCGGCTGACGTCCGTCAGTTGACGGGAGCGCCTTCCCCTCGGCAGGGGTCGCATGGAGACCACCCCTGACCCAGGAGTTTCCATGCCCACTCTTCCCAGCGATTCCGTCTGCAGCCTGGCCCCCGTCTTCGCCGTCCAACCCGATCAGCTCGAGGCCTTCAAGCGCCTGGGCGAGGCCATGCTGCAGCGCACCCGGAACGAACCCGGCTGCCTCTACTATGGCTTCTGCTACGACGGTACCACGGCGCGCTGCCGCGAAGGCTATCGCGATGCCCAGGCGCTGCTGGCCCACCTGGACAACGTCGGTGACCTGCTGGAGCAGGCCCAGGCCATCGCCACCCTGGAACGCTTCGAGGTGTTCGGTGCGGCCGATCAGCTGGAGCAGCTACGCGCGCCGCTGGCGGCGCTGAATGCGCGCTTCTTCGTCATGGCCGAAGGCTTCCGCCGCTAGCCTGGGGCGGCTGCTGCTGCGGCGCCAGGCGCGGCAGCAGCACCTTGAGAATGCGCTTGCGAGTCGGCACCACCAGCCGCTCCTGGAACAGCACGCAGAGCACCACCACTGCCAGCAGGAACAGCCAGTACCATTCGATGGAGTTGGTATAGGCCCCGGCGGCGGCGATGCAGACCTCGTGATTGCCGCTCAGACAGGCCTTGAGATCGCCGCCGATCAGCTGCTCCAGGGTCATGTAGATTCCCGACAGGGGCACATGCAGGGCGAACATCGACAGCGAAGCGCCGCCGAGTCGCGGCGACCAGTGGCGGATGCGCTCGCTGGCCGGCTCCTGGGCCAGCGCGGCCAGATAGACCAGGATCAGTTGCGACGGCAGGAACAGGCCGTTATGGAACAGGAAGTACCAGAACTTGGGCCCATGGGTGAAGAGTGCCGTACCCAGGGCGAAACTCAGGATCAGGTAGCTCGCCAGCAACAGCCGCTGCCGTTCCGACGGCGCCCAGCCCCGCGCGTGCTGGCGACGAAAGACGGCATACAGCAGGATGCCGGCAAGGAATTCCGGCAAGCGGAACAGGGGCACCCGCTGCAGAAGGCCGGTGAAGGGCATGCCATAGTTCTGGTTGGCGATCACCAGCAGCGGCGGAATCAGATAGAGCACCCAGACCAGCAGCAACAACTGCCAGGGACGCTCGCTGGTCATCAGTCGCGGGGCTAGCTTGGGAAAGGTCAGATAGAAGAAGAACAGCGCCGAGATCGACCAGAGGGGCGCGTTGAAGGTCAGGTAATAGGGATTCCACGCCTGCAGCATGAACAGCTGCAGCACGGCGTTGAAGGCGAGCTCCGCGTTGCTCATGAAGTGCTGGAACAGTTCGGGGTTGGTTCGCGCCAGGGGTTCGTTGGTGTCGAACACCACGAAGCGAATACTGGCCGTGGCGGCGCCCGGCGGGATACCCAGACTGCCGATCCAGGTCACCACCGCCATCGCCAGCAGCAGGGCGAAGATGTGGATCGGATAGAGATTGGCGAAACGCTTGACCCAGAAGCTGCGCGCCGGCTCGCGCAGGCTGCCGCGACCGCAATAGACATGGGCGAGCAGAAAGCCGGAGAGCACGAAGAAGGTGCTGGTGGCGAAGAAGCCCATGCTGGTGATCTCGTCCAGCAGGGGGATGGTCTTGCGCTCGGGATAGAAATGGATGGTGTGGTAGACGACCACATAGAAACCCATCAGGAACCTGAGCCACTCCAGACCGATGAAGCGGTGTTTATCTAAAGTCTGCACTAAGGCGTTACTCGTCTGGCCTCGTCCGCGGGACGATGGGTCCGGCCAACAGCGCCGGATCGGTTATGTTACCCGCACCTGACAACCGGGGCTGCTAACCGCGACCCAGTACACCGATCACCAGGCGATCCAGCGAACCCCACAGCCATTCGCGCGCCCGTCTCCACCAGGGGCGACTGCGCCAGAATTCCAGGGTGATCTCGCGGCTCTGGGCGAAATCCTTGACGAAGCTGGCCGCCACCGCCTGACTCAGGCCGCGATCCACCGCTTCGACATTGGCCTCCAGGTTGAACCTCAGATTCCAGTGATCGAAGTTGCAGGAGCCGACACTGACCCAGTTGTCCACCAGCACCATCTTGGCGTGGATGAATCTCGGCTGGTATTCGTAGATGCGTACACCGGCGCGCAACAGACTGCGGTAGTAGCGTTGCCCGGCGAAACGCACCGGCGGATTATCGGTGTGCCGACCGGTGAGCAGCAGGCGCACGTCGACGCCGCGGCGCGCCGCGCGCCTGAGCGCCCAGCGCACGCGCCAGGTCGGCAGGAAATAGGGAGTGGCGAACCAGATGCGTTGCTGGCCGCCCACCAGGGCCCGAATCAGTGCCTGGAGGATGTCTCGGTGCTGGCGGGCGTCGGCATAGGCCACCCGGCCCTGCCCTTCCTGGGCAGCGGGTGGTGGCGGTGGACGCTCGCGCCCGCGCCGCGGACGCGGCTTCCAGGCGCGGCGGCGACCGACCGCTTCCCATTGGCGCTCGAACAGGGCCAGCCAGTCTTCCACCAGCGGCCCCTGGATGCGCACCATCACCTCGTGCCAGTTGCAGTCGCTCTTGGCCGGATCCCAGAAGTCGTCGGTCGCGCCGCTACCACCGACGAAGGCTTCCGCGCCGTCGATGATGAAGATCTTGCGATGATCGCGGTGCAGGTTGTGCAGGCCGTGGCCGAAGCGCACGGGATTGAAGACGCGCAGCTCGGCGCCGGCTTCCTCCAGCTGACGGCGCAAGCCGGCATCCATCCGCAG
This sequence comes from Pseudomonas sp. SORGH_AS_0199, assembly GCF_031453735.1. Classification (NCBI taxonomy): domain Bacteria; kingdom Pseudomonadati; phylum Pseudomonadota; class Gammaproteobacteria; order Pseudomonadales; family Pseudomonadaceae; genus Pseudomonas; species Pseudomonas sp. SORGH_AS_0199. Next base: position 1,399,960 of record NZ_JAVJAE010000001.1, on the reverse strand, counting down.
GGTACCGAAGCCATCGAACAGGCAGCGTACCGCGACGCCGCGGCGGGCCGCCTCGGTCAGGGCCACGAGCAGCTGCTCGGAGCAGCTGCCGGCTTCCACCAGATAGAGTTCGACATCGATCTGGCGACTGGCGCCAGCGATGGATTCGAGCATGGCCGGAAAGAACCGACCGCCGTCCACCAGCAATTCGAACCTGTTGTTTTCCCGCCATGGAAAGACGGCGCCCCGCATGCTTCCTACTCCGTGCCTGTGGCCCTTGCATAAGAAGGCACGGACGGGTGTTCGTTCAGTGGCGTGCGTGGTTTGGCTGGCCAGGTGCCGGCCCGGGAAGTCCCGCCAGCTCTGGCACGCCGCCTGGTCCGCGGCCTGCGCCGATGGACGGCGGCTGCTCGCTGCTGGCGCAGGCCCTCAGGGCGCCTAGAGCGTTGGCTCGGGCCGCTTGGCGGCCCAGTCCACCTGCTGGGGGAAGCGTCCGGTCACCTCGGCGCTCAGCGGTCGGGAAACCAGGAAGCCCTGCATGATCTCGCAGCCGTGCTCGATCAGCCAGTCACGCTGCTCCAGGGTCTCCACGCCTTCGGCGATGACTTCCAGATCCAGGTTGCGGCCCAGCTCGAGGATGGTGCTGACGATGGCGGCATCGCGCGAGGAATCGAGCATGTTGGCGATGAACAGCTGATCGATCTTGAGGGTATCCAGCTCGAAGTGGCGCAGGTACGCCAGCGAGGAATAGCCGGTGCCGAAGTCGTCCACCGCGATGCGCACACCGAGGGCGCGCAGTTGCGACAGCTGCGCCCGCGTGTAGTCGATGTCGTGCATCAGCGCCGACTCGGTCACCTCGATTTCCAGCTGCCTGGGTTGCAGCCCATGGGTCTCGATGATCTGGCGCAGGCTTTCCGCCAATTGCGGCATGCCGAACTGCACGGGGCTGAGGTTGATGCTCAGCAACAGTTCGTCGCCGTAGATCTCCTGCAGGGACTGCAGCTTGGTGGCGCCTTCGCGGAAGATCCAGTCGCCGATGCGGTTGATCAGCCGGGTCTCTTCCAGCAGCGGGATGAAGACACTGGGCGAGACCTTGCCGGCCACCGTGTGCTCCCAGCGCAGCAGCGCCTCGAAGCCCCGCAGGCGACCATCGCGCAGATAGACCTGCGGCTGGTAGGCAAGCACGAAATCCTTGTTGTCGATGGCATTGCGCACGCTTTCTTCGAGCATCAGCCGGGAACGCGCACGGCCATTCATTTCCGGCGAGAAGAAGCGATACTGCTGGCGCCCGCCACGCTTGGCCTCGTACATGGCGATGTCGGCGGATCTCAGCAGGCCGTCCACGGTATGGCCGCAATCGGGATAGCTGGCGATGCCGATGCTGGCGCCCAGGCTGACCTCCATGCCGTCGATGCGATGCACCGTGGCCAGCAGCTCCAGGAGCTTCTCGGCGACGCGGGCGGCATCCTCGGGATGTTCGAGGGAATCGAGCAGCGCGGTGAATTCGTCGCCGCCCATGCGGGCCAGGATGTCGTAGGGCCGCATGCAGCTCTTGAGCTGCTCGGCGACGATGCACAGCACCCGATCCCCGGCCTCGTGGCCGAGCGAATCATTGATGCGCTTGAAACCGTCGAGATCGATGTAGAGCACGGCCATGCGCTTGCCGTTGCGGCCGCTGCGCGCCAGCGCCGCTTCCAGGGTCTGGTTGAAGCCGCGGCGATTAAGCAGCCCGGTCAGGGCATCGGTGACGGCCTGGGATTCGAGCTGGTCCTGCAACTCGCGCATGCGCGACATGTCCAGGGCGATGATGACCATGGCCCGCTGCATGCGCGGCAGCGGTGCGCAGGACAGCGCCACCGGCAGGCTGTCGCCGCGATTGGTGCGCAGGCGGGCGTCGTGCAGGCGATAGGTCTCGCGGCGGTCGTAGTGTTCCATGAAGGGCGAGGTCTGCCAGTCGTCGAGACCGCTGCCCCCTTCGAGGAAGTCGAGGAAGTTGGCATGCACCAGGTCACTGACGCTGCAGCGCAACATGCGGGCGATGGCGGCGTTGGCGAATGTCACCCGGCCCTGCTCGTTGACGGTGAGGATGCCCTCGGCGGCATTGTCGAGCAGCGAGTCGCTGAAGGACTTGGCCAGCTCCAGCTGCTGGGTGGCCTGCAGCAACTCGCGACGATTGCGCTCGTGATCGAGCAGCGAGCGCACCTTGTGGCGGAGGATATTGGGATCGACGGGCTTGAGCAGATAGTCGACCGCGCCGGTGGCATAGCCACGCAGCACCGATTCGTAGGAGTGGGCTTCGGCGGAAACGAAGATGATCGGGGTGAAGCGGGTACGCAGGTTGCTGCGCATGATGCGCGCCACCTCGAAGCCGTCCATGATCGGCATCTGGACGTCGAGCAGGACCAGGTCCACGGTTTCGTCCAGCAGGTGTTGCAGGGCACGCTCACCCGAGGCAGCGGTGATCACTCGCCAATTTCCGACCTCCAGCACGGCCTGCATGGCGAACAGGTTCTCCTGGCGGTCGTCCACCACCAGCAACACCGGGCCTTGCTCTGACTGCGGTAACGGGCACTCCATCAAGCCTTTTCTCCCCGCGGCTTCTGCCGCCGTGCAGCAGCCATATGCGGCTGGCTACCCCTTCCCTTCGTGTCCGTTATGCGATGTGTCGCTCCAACCCTACTAGCGTAGCAGCCGGACAGGCGCCTGCCGCCTGCCATTTGACAGGAGGGGGCCTTTGCGACGTCTATCAGAGCGCAAAATGGAAAAGCAGTTTCCGCCGCCCTTCACGAGGGCGTGGAAACTGCGGTTCACGGGCGACGAGCGGTCATTACTGGGCGGGGGTGCCGGTCGCTCCGGGCAGGGGACGCAGATTGACCTCGACGCGACGATTCTGCGCCCGGCCGTCGGCGGTGGCGTTACTGGCGATGGGCGCATCGGGACCGGCGCCGCGGGTACTCAGCCGCGCCGCGGGTACGCCCTGGGCGGTCAGGTAGCCGGCGACGTTCTGCGCCCGGCGCTGGGACAACTCGACGTTGTGGGCGCGGCTGCCGGTGCTGTCGGTATAGCCGACGATCTCGATGCTGTTCTGATCGAACTGCTTGAAGGAATTGGCCAGGTCGTTCAGCGGCTTGTAGAAGCTGTTGGCGATGTCGGCCGAGTCGGTGGCGAAGGTGATGTTGCCGGGCATGATCAGCTTGATGTCATCGCCCTGGCGCTGCACCTCGACGCCGGTGTTTTCCATCTGCCGGCGCAATTCGGCTTCCTGGCGGTCGGCGTAGTAGCCATAGCCCGCTGCCGCTGCGCCCACGGCCGCGGCGCCGATCAGCGCACCCTTGCCCCGATGATTGTGATCGATGGCAGCACCGGCGACGGCGCCGGCGAGAGCGCCCAGGCCACCGTACTTGGCGGTGTTGGAGGTGCCACCGCTGGCCTGACCCTGATTTTCGTAGGGATTGGGGGAAGCGCATCCAGCCAGGGTGGCCAGGGCCAGGCTGGCGAGAAGGATACGGGTGGGCAGCGCCATGTCTTTACTCCTTGAAGATCCATTGCGGCGAATGGGGCCGCACCTGGCAATTCTAGCCGCGTGATCTGAATCGCAACTGAACGAAGCGGCGCCCCTGGACACTTATCGCGATAGTGAGCCTCTAAGTCCACGATAGGCAGAATCGAAGATGGATAGCTTGCATATCGGTTTTTTACGATCTAAGGTTCGCTACCACCCAATATGACGATGCGACCGTGATGGACGAGATCCTCAAAGCCCTGGCCAATCCCCTGCGCCGCCAGATCCTCGACTGGCTGCGCGATCCCCAACGGTACTTCCCGCACCAGGACCATGACCTGGGCACGGGCGTCTGCGCCGGGCAGATCGAGGCCCGTGCCGGGCTGTCGCAGTCGACGGTCTCGGCGCACCTGGCGGTACTGACCCGGGCCGGCCTGGTCACTACGCGGCGCATCGGCCAATGGGTGTTCTATCAACGCGACGAGGCCGCCATCCAGGCCTTTGTGCAACGTCTCGCTCGCGAACTCTAGTCTGCAAGGAATCCTGATGCCCGCTTCTCTCATCGTGCTGGCGCTGAGCGCTTTCGCCATCGGCACCACCGAATTCGTCATCATGGGCCTGCTGCCCAACGTCGCCGCCGATCTCGGCGTGTCCATCCCCAGCGCCGGCTGGCTGGTCACCGGCTATGCCCTGGGTGTAGCCGTCGGCGCGCCCTTCATGGCCTTGGCCACGGCCCACTGGCCGCGCAAGCGCGCCCTGCTCGCCCTGATGGGCATCTTCATCGTCGGCAACCTGCTCTGCGCGGTGGCCAGCGGCTACAACATGCTCATGCTGGCGCGGGTGGTCACCGCCCTCTGCCATGGCGCCTTCTTCGGTATCGGCGCGGTCGTCGCCGCGAGCCTGGTCCCGGAGAATCGCCGCGCCTCGGCGGTGGCCCTGATGTTCACCGGTCTGACCCTGGCCAATGTGCTGGGCGTGCCCCTGGGTACCGCCCTGGGCCAGGCGGCCGGCTGGCGCTCGACCTTCTGGGCGGTGGTGGTGATCGGCGTGGTCGCCCTGATCGGGCTCTGGCGGGTACTGCCGGCCGACCGCAACCAGCCGCGCGCAGACCTGCGCCGGGAGCTGCTCGCCCTGCGCGGCCTGGGCTTCTGGCTGGCGCTGTCGATGACGGTGTTCTTCGCCGCCTCCATGTTCGCCCTCTTCACCTATGTGGCGCCGCTGCTGCAGGAAGTCACCGGTGTCTCGCCGCGCGGCGTCACTGGCACCCTGCTGCTGATCGGCCTGGGCCTGACCCTGGGCAACTTCATCGGCGGCCGCCTGGCCGACTGGCGCCTGGCTACCAGCCTGGTAGGCATCTTCGTCGCCCTGGCGCTGACCTCCGCCGCGCTGCGCTGGACCGGCCACGCTTTCCTGCCGGCGGAAATCACCCTATTCCTCTGGGCCGCGGCCGCCTTCGCCGCCGTGCCGGCCCTGCAGATCAACGTGGTCACCTTCGGCAAGGACGCGCCGAATCTGGTCTCGACCCTCAACATCGGCGCCTTCAACGTGGGCAATGCCCTCGGCGCCTGGGTCGGCGGCCTGGTGATCGACCACGGCCTGGGTCTTACCGCGGTACCCCTTGCCGCCAGCGGGCTCGCCCTGCTGGCCCTCATCGCCACCCTGCTGACCGCCAGCCAGGCCCGCAAGAGCGGCCTGGCGACCGCCAGCTAATCAAGAGAGCTAGCCATGACTCAGCTGTTCGAGCCGATCAAGATCGGCGCCCTGGAACTGCCCAACCGCGTCATCATGGCGCCCCTCACTCGCTGCCGCGCCGAACCGGGCCGGGTCCCGGGCGACCTGATGGTCGAGTACTACGTGCAACGCGCGTCCGCCGGACTGATCATCACTGAGGCCACCTCGGTGGACCCCATGGGCGTGGGTTATCCCGACACCCCCGGCATCTGGTCCGACGCGCAGGTGGCTGGCTGGCAACGGGTGACCACTGCCGTGCACAAGGCCGGTGGCCGCATCGTGCTGCAACTCTGGCATGTGGGCCGCATCTCCGATCCCCGTTACCTCGACGGCGAACTCCCGGTGGCGCCAAGCGCCATCGCCGCCCAGGGTCACGTCAGCCTGCTGCGCCCCAAGCGTGACTATGTCACCCCGCGGGCGCTGGAAACCGCCGAGATCCCCGGCATCGTCGCCGCCTATCGGCATGGCGCCGAGAACGCCAAGCGCGCCGGCTTCGACGGCGTCGAGGTCCATGGGGCCAACGGCTATCTGCTCGACCAGTTCCTGCAGAGCGACACCAACCAGCGTACCGACAACTATGGCGGCTCCATCGAGAATCGCGCCCGGCTGCTGCTGGAAGTGACCGATGCCTGCATCGATGTCTGGGGCGCCGATCGCGTCGGCGTGCACCTGTCCACCCGTGGCGACATGCACACCATGGGCGACAGCGACCCTGCCGCCACCTTTGGCCATGTCGCTCGCGAGCTGGGCCAGCGCCAGGTCGCCTTCATCTGCATCCGCGAAGCGGCCGGCAGCGACAGCCTCGGCCCGGACCTCAAGGCGGCCTTTGGTGGCGTGTACATCGCCAACGAGAAATTCGACAAGGCCAAGGCCAATGCCTGGCTCGACGAAGGCAAGGCCGATGCCGTGGCTTTCGGCGTGCCCTTCATCGCCAACCCGGATCTGCCGCAACGGCTGGAACAGGACGCCGCGCTGAACGAGCCGCACCCGGACACCTTCTACAGCAAGGGCCCGGTGGGCTACATCGACTATCCGCGGCTGTAATTTTCTTCGCCGTTAGGAAAAGCCCGCCAATTGGCGGGCTTTTTCTTGGGCTTCGCAGGCGGCTGGGATAGCTCTACCGACGAAGCCCAGGGTCACGAGTTCCGTTCGTCCCTGTTGGGCTTCGCTACGCTCAGCGCCAACCTACGCCGGTGTAGGCCAGAACGCGCGGATCGCCGCCACGCCCTGGGCGCCGGCCTGCCAGGCGCCGGCGAGATCGTCATCGCCTAGCCCCCCCAGCAGATAGGCCGGCAGGTTGCAGTCGGCCAGCAGTTGCTGGGCCTTGACCCAGCCGAGGGTCGGGGCGCCGGGATGGCTCGCGGTGGGCATCACCGGCGACAGGGTGATGAAATCCACCCCCATCTGCTGGGCCAGGGCCAGCTCCTCGGCGTCGTGGCAGGAAGCCGCCAGCAGGCGCTGCTCCGGGAAGGGTCGGCCATTGGGCGCATAACGACGCAGTTGCTCGGCGGTCAGGTGCCAGCCGGCGGCAGGAAAATCGCCCAGCCATTCCAGCGGTCCCTTGAGCATCAGCTGGGCGCGTCCGGTGCAGAGCCCCTGGACGTCGCCCGCCAGGTCGCGGTACTGCGGATCGAAGTTGTCCGGCGTGCGCAGCTGGACCAGGCGGATGCCACTGTCCAGGGCCCGGTGCAGGCCGTTGAGCAATTCCGCAGTGGTCAATTCGCCAGGGGTGATGAGGTAGCGCGGTCTGGCAGACGCGCCGCCTGGACGATGGGCCGATTGGCCGCCGGGAAGTCGTAGTTGACCAGGTCACGCGGGGCCACCCAGGCCAGCGGCTGGCCTTCGGCGCCATGGGCGTCGCCGCTGAAGGCGTCCACCTGCCAGACATCCAGCAGTACCGCCTGGTCGGGATAGTCGTGGCGCACCTGCAGCAGCGGGCGAGCCGCTGTCACCTGGATACCCAGCTCTTCGGCCAGTTCGCGCGCAAGGGCCACGGCCGGAGCTTCACCGGCCTCCACCTTGCCTCCCGGAAACTCCCAGAGGCCGCCCTGGTGCTTGTGCGCGGGGCGTTGGGCGATAAGGATCTGCCCCTGGGGGTCGCGAATCACCGCCGCGACGACATGCAGACGAGTCATGCGCTCTGCTCCTCCGTTTCAGCCTCCGCCAGCCAGCGCTGGAAGGCCGGCCAGGCGTAGATGGTTTCGACATAGGCGGCCGCCTCGGCCGACAGTTCCACCCCGTAGCTGCGGAAGCGGCTGGCGACCGGGGCATAGAAGGCATCGGCGATGGTCGGCGTACCGAACAGGTAGGGGCCCTGCTGGCCATAGCGCTCGCGGCATTCGCGCCACAGGCGCTGGATGCGCTGGATGTCTTCCACCGCCTCGGCGGTGGTCGACTTCAGCCGCTGGCGGCGACGCAGATCCATGGGCAGCTCGCGGCGCAGGGCCAGGAAGCCACTGTGCATCTCGGCGCACAGGGCGCGGGCATGGGCGCGGGCCAGGGTGTCCGTCGGCCACAGCCCGGCATCGGGATAGGCCTCGGCGAGATACTCGACGATGGCCAGGGAATCCCAGATGGTGCCCTCGGCCAGTTTGAGCACCGGCACCTTGCCGGTAGGCGACTGGGCCTTGAGCAGGGCGCGGCTGTTGGGGGTATAGAGCGGGATCGACACCTCCTCGAAGGCGGCGCCGCTGAGCTCCATGGCCAGCCAGGCCCGTAACGACCAGGAGGAGAAATTCTTGTTGCCGATCACGAGTTGCAGCTGGGACATGCGGGGATTCCTCGAAACGATGCGGCCCGCGAGGACCGCCGCAGGCGCCCGCCGGAGCGGACGCCCAGGCGTCGGGTAGCCGTCAGGTACGGTACTCGGCGTTGATCTTCACATAGTCGTGGGACAGGTCGGTGGTCCAGATGGTCTCGCTATGGCTGCCGCGACCCAGCTCGATGCGGATCTCGATCTCGGCCTGGGCCATGACCCGCGCGCCCTGCTCTTCCGTATAGGTGGCCGCGCGACCGCCCTGCTGGCAGATCTGCACGCCGCCAAGGAAGACGTCGATCAGGCTGACATCCAGCTGGGGCACGCCGGCCCGGCCGACGGCGGCGAGGATGCGGCCCCAGTTGGGATCGGAGGCGAACAGCGCGGTCTTGATCAGCGGCGAATGGGCCACGGCGTAGCCGACGTCCAGGCACTCCTGGGCATTGCCGCCACCATTGACCTGCACGGTGACGAACTTGGTGGCACCCTCGCCGTCACGCACGATGGCCTGGGCCAGTTCGGCGAATACCGCGAACACCGCCTCGCGCAGTTGCTCGAAGGCGCCGCCGCTGGGCTGGGTGATTTCCGCCATGGCCGCCTGGCCGGTGGCCACCAGCATGCAGCAGTCGTTGGTGGAGGTGTCGCCATCGATGGTGATGCGGTTGAAGGAGCGGTTGGCGGCGTCGGCCAGCAGATCCTGCAGCAGGCTCCGGGCGACCTTGGCGTCGGTGGCCACGTAGCCGAGCATGGTCGCCATGTTCGGCTTGATCATGCCGGCGCCCTTGCTGATACCGGTCACGGTAACGGTGATGCCGTCCACCTGGAACTGGCGGCTGGCGCCCTTGGGCAGGGTGTCGGTGGTCATGATGCCGGTGGCGGCAGCGGCCCAGTTGTCTTCGGCAAGATCGGCCAGGGCGGCCGGCAGCGCGGCTTCGATCTTCTCCACGGGCAGCGGTTCGCCGATCACCCCGGTGGAGAACGGCAGCACCGCCTCCTCGCCGACGCTGGCCAGGGTAGCCAGGGTCTTGGTGGTGCGCTCGGCCGCGGCCAGACCGGGCTGCCCGGTACCGGCGTTGGCGTTACCGGTGTTGGTCAGCAGGTAGCGCACGGGACCGGCAAAGCGCTGGCGGGCGACGATCACCGGCGCGGCGCAGAAGGCGTTCAGGGTGAAGACCCCGGCCACGCTGGAGCCTTCGGCACAGCGCATCACCACCACATCCTTGCGCCCGGGACGCTTGATGCCGGCGGAGGCGATACCGAGTTCGAAACCGGGAACCGGGTGCAGCGTGGAGAGCGGACCGAGACCGACAGCCATGGGAAAACTCCAGTGAAAGAAAAGGAAACGCCGCGAGCGGAAAACCGGTCGCGGCGTGGAAAGCAGCCTTCCCGCGCTCGCCTCGCCCAGCCTGGGCAAGGGGCGCAGACAGCCTAGCGGGTGGAGTTTACAACCTGTCGGCGCCTATGCCGACAGGTTGCCGTCGCCGCGGCTGCCCGGACCGGCCCTCAGTCGAGCTTGCCGTGGCACTGCTTGTACTTCTTGCCGGAGCCACAGGGGCACGGCTCGTTGCGACCGATCTTCTGGTCATTGCGCTGGGGCTGCAAGGGCACCACGGTGTCCTCGCCCTGCTCGTCCTCGAGCACCTCGGGGTCGACCAGCGAAGGGGCCTCAGCGTGCTGGAACTGCATGCGCTCGGCCAGGGCCTCGGCCTCGCGGCGCATGCGCTCTTCTTCCTCGGCCGGATCTTCCCGGCGTACCTGGACGTGGGACAGCACGCGAATGGTGTCGCGCTTGATGCTGTCCAGCAGTTCCTGGAACAGGTTGAAGGACTCGCGCTTGTATTCCTGCTTTGGGTTCTTCTGGGCGTAGCCGCGCAGATGGATGCCGTGACGCAGGTGATCCATGGTGGTGAGGTGGTCTTTCCAGAGGTCGTCGACCACCCGCAGCAGCATCTGCTTCTCGAAGTTGCGCAGGGCTTCGCGACCGGCCATGTCTTCCTTTTCCAGGTAGGCGGCTTCGAGCTGTTCGAGGATCTTCACCCGCAGGGTGTCCTCGTACAGCTTGTCGTCTTCGTCCAGCCATTGGCCGATGGGCAGTTGCTGACCGAAGACGCTGTAGATCTCGGCTTCCAGGCCGGGAACGTCCCACTGTTCGGGCAGCGACTGCGGCGGGATGTGCTCGTTGACCACCTGGGTCAGGGTCTCCTCGCGGAAGCCCTTGATGGTGTCGCCGACGTCTTCGTTTTCCAACAGGGTGTCGCGCATGTGATAAATCACCTTGCGCTGCTCGTTGGCCACGTCATCGTATTCCAGCAGCTGCTTGCGGATATCGAAGTTGCGACCCTCGACCTTGCGCTGCGCCTTCTCGATGGCGTTGGTGACCATGCGGTGCTCGATGGCCTCGCCACCCTGCATGCCCAGGGCCTTCATGAAGTTCTTCACCCGGTCGGAGGCGAAGATGCGCATCAGGCTGTCTTCCAGCGACAGGTAGAAAGCGGCTGGAACCCGGGTCGCCCTGGCGGCCGGCACGACCGCGCAGCTGGTTGTCGATCCGGCGGGATTCGTGGCGCTCGGAGGCGATCACGTGCAGGCCGCCGGCATCGATGACCTGCTTGTGGCGCGCCTGCCAGGCGGCCTTGATCGCGGCGATCTGCTCCGCGGTGGGATTCTCCAGGGCCGCGGCTTCCACTTCCCAGTTGCCGCCGAGCAGGATGTCGGTACCACGACCGGCCATGTTGGTGGCGATGGTCACGGCGCCCGGACGACCGGCCTGGGCGATGATCTCGGCTTCCCGTTCGTGGTACTTGGCGTTGAGCACCTTGTGCTCGATGCCGGCCTGGGTCAGCAGCTGGTCGACGTACTCGGAGCTCTCGATGGAGGCGGTACCCACCAGCACCGGACGGCCTTCGGCCTGGCACTGCTTCACGTCCTCGATGATGGCCTGGTACTTCTCGGCCTGGGTCAGATAGACCAGGTCGTTGAAGTCCTTACGGGCGATCTCGCGGTGGGTCGGGATCACCAGCACGTCGAGGTTGTAGATCTGGCGGAATTCGAAGGCCTCGGTGTCGGCGGTGCCGGTCATGCCACCGAGCTTGTTGTAGAGGCGGAAGTAGTTCTGGAAGGTGGTCGAGGCCAGGGTCTGGCTCTCGGGCTGGATCGGCAGTCCTTCCTTGGCCTCGATGGCCTGGTGCAGGCCTTCGGAGAGACGACGACCCGGCATGGTCCGGCCGGTGTGCTCGTCGATCAGCAGCACCTGGTCCTGCTGGACGATGTACTCGACGTTGCGATGGAACAGGGTGTGGGCGCGCAGGCCGGCGAACACGTGGGTCAAGAGGCCCAGGTTGTGCGCGGAGTAGAGGCTCTCGCCCTCGGCCAGCAGACCGGTCTCGGTGAGCATCTCCTCGATGAACTGGTGACCCAGCTCGGTGATCTCCACCTGGCGGGTCTTTTCATCGATGGTGTAGTGGCCGACCTGGGTCGGATTGCCTTCCTCTTCCTCGATGTGCTGTTGCAGACGCGGGATCAGCAGGTTGATCTTCTGGTAGAGCTCGGAGCTGTCTTCGGCCTGGCCGGAGATGATCAGCGGGGTCCGGGCTTCGTCGATGAGGATGGAGTCCACCTCGTCGACCACCGCGAAGTTCAGCTCGCGCTGGTACTTCTCGGCCATGCTGAAGGCCATGTTGTCGCGCAGGTAGTCGAAGCCGAATTCGTTGTTGGTGCCGTAGGTGATGTCCGAGGCATAGGCGGCGCGTTTCTCTTCCGGCGGCTGGAACGGCAGGATGATGCCGACCGACAGGCCGAGGAATTCGTACAGCGGCCGCATCCAGTTGGCGTCGCGGCGGGCCAGGTAGTCGTTCACCGTGACCACGTGGACGCCCTTGCCGGACAGCGCGTTGAGATAGACCGGCAGGGTGCCCACCAGGGTCTTGCCCTCACCGGTACGCATCTCGGCGATCTTGCCTTCGTGCAGCGCGGCGCCGCCGATCAGCTGGACGTCGAAGTGGCGCATGCCCATGACCCGCTTGCCGGCCTCGCGGACCACGGCGAAGGCCTCGGGCATCAGCACGTCGAGGGACTCGCCCTGCGCGACGCGCTGCTTGAATTCCTCGGTCTTGGCGCGCAGTTGCTCGTCGCTCAGGGAGGCAATCTGGGATTCCAACGCATTGGTGGCCACCACGACCTTGCCTAGGCGTTTGACATCTCGTTCGTTCTTGCTTCCAAAGAATTTCTTCAACAAAGGCGCAAACATATCGACTGGAATTCTTCCGCTGGAATGAGGGGAGCGAAACGGGCGGCAAGGCCTCTGCAGAGCCTGGCCAGACGCCTGGGCGCGGGGGTTGAAACCCGCGGTGTCCCGCGATGGTAATCGGGCATTCTACTCGGAAATGCCGATGAGGAAAGAACGACGGCCCCCTGGCCGCCAGGACGCCAGAGCGATCTGTTACCATCGGCGTCTCCTCTTCGCCCATCGCGAGTCCTGCGCATGGCCTTTCGCCCCCTCTCCGCCGTCGCTCCCGCCGCCCTGCTGCGCCAGGCCAAACCGCTCAAGGCGCTGTTTCGCGAGGCCGAGCGGCTGGGCCGGCTGCAACAGTTGCTGGAAGAGCAGCTGCAACCCGCCGCCCGACCTCATTGCCGGGTGGCCAGCTGGCGCGAGGGCACGCTGTTGCTGGTGGTCAACGACGCCCACTGGGCGACGCGACTGCGCTACCAGCAGCCGCGCCTACTGCGCTTCTTGCAGAAGGCGCCGGAGTTCGCCGGACTGACGCGCCTGCAGTTCAAGATGCAGCCGAACCCTGGCGTCGCCACCCGTGTCCGGCCATTGCGCCAGGTCAGTCAGGTCGGCGCCGACAGCCTGCGCGAAGTCGCGGCCGGCATCCGCGACCCCAAGCTCAAGGCGGCCCTGGAGCGACTGGCCAGTCGTACCGGCCAGGCCGCGGATAGCGACGTCTAGGGCCAGCCCACCAATAGCCGACCAGCGATACCGGCCAGACTGCCCATGACGACCAGGGCAATTCGCCGCCACCAGCGCCGTGCGCGCGTCTCCCGGTGCGGCAGCAGGTGATCGATCAGCAGCGCGCCTAGCAGGATCAGGCCGCCAGTGACCAGGGCTTGCCATAGCAGGAGCATGCAGAGCGTCCTCGGTGAGGGATATTTGGTTCGGTGGCGCTACGCCTCGTCCGGCGTCATCGACCGGATTGCCGCCATCCCATTGGCGCCGACACCGCGCTCAGGCATGGCCGGAAGCCCGGATCGCTGAAGCCCATATCGAAGGCGCCTTAGGGTTCTGCGTCCCACGGCGCTACCCGCCCTGATTCTGTTGCTGGTGACCCAGCCCGCCTCAGGCGCGCGCCACTGCCCGCTCGAAGGCGGCGCGGATGCGCTCTTCCGGCAGGTCCATGCCGATCAGCACCACGCGACTCTCGCGCTCCTCGTCGGCCAGCCAGTCGCGCTCCCAGTCGGCGGCATAGATCTGCTGCACGCCCTGGAACAGCAGGCGGCGCTCCTCGCCCGCGATGTTGAGCAGGCCCTTGTAGCGCAGCAGGTCGCAGCCGAGGGTGTCGAGCAGCATCTCCATCACCTTGCCGATCTTGTCTTGGTCGTAGGGGCGCGACTCGCGGATGGCGATGGACTGGATGCGCTCGGTGAGACTGACGGCTTCCGACACCGGTCGCAGCGGCCGGAACAGCGTCGGTGGCGCCAGGTCCTCGTCGTGCAGGTTGAAGCCGCGGATATCCAGCAACTCGGCCAGGTCGATGCGGCCATGGTCGACATGGCGGATCGGCGCGCGGCGGTTGATGCGCTGCAGGCGATTCTCCAGCGCCTCGATCGCCGCCGGTTCGGCCAGATCGAGCTTGGTCAGCAGCAGGCGATCGGCGAACCCGATCTGCGCCTGCAGCAGCGGATCGCTCAGTTGCTCGCTGGCGTGGACGGCGTCCACCAGGGTCAGCACCCCGTCGAGCAGATAGCGCTCGCGCAGGAGCTCGTCGGTAAAGAAGGTCTGGGCCACCGGACCGGGATCGGCGAGACCCGTGCACTCCACCACCAGCCGCTCGAAATCCAGCTCGCCGCTGTCCAGCCGCTCCAGCAGCACGGTCAGGGCATAGGCCAGGTCCTTGCTGCCGGTGCAGCAGACGCAGCCGTTGGCGACCTTCATCAGCTGCACGGCGCCGGCGTCTTCGAGCAGTTCGCCGTCGACGTCGAGGGCGCTGAATTCGTTTTCGATCACGGCGATCCTGAGGCCGTGCTCGGCCTGCAGGATGTGCTTGAGCAGGGTGGTCTTGCCGGCACCGAGAAAGCCGGTCAGGACGGTGACGGGAATAGGTTCACGCATGGAAAACTCCAGACAGAAAGAGGCCGGGCATGGAGCCCGGCCTTGGAACCTGCTCACGATCTCGCGAGCTAGAGCCAAGCAAGGCCTAGGCGGCCCCACGAAAAGGCCTGAGGAAGCGGATCGGACTCGCGCTCGAGTTTACGAGTGGTAAATGAGCATTCCGACGGGGCTGGCCTTCCAGGGCCTTTTCAACGCCGTTTGGCCGACGCGCAGCAGATCATGAACAGGTTCCAATGGAGACCCTGGGTCAGCAGCAGCGTATGGCGCCGGACTTGCCGCCACCGTAGCGCGCTTCCTGGCGCTCGCGGAAGAAGGCTTCGTAGCTCATCACCGGCTGGTCCGGATGCTTGCCGCGCATGTGCTCGACATAGGTGTCGTAGTCGGGCATGCCCACCAGCATCTTGGCGGCCTGCCCGAGGTATTTGCCCATGCGACCCAGGTCATTGAACATGAGAGTGCTCCTTTAGGAACCCGCTACCGGCTGGAAGGGGGTCTCTCGATCGCTGCGCTCGGGCTTGGCCAGGGCGGCGCGACCGACCTTGATGGAAAAGAACAGGATGCTCATCACCACCACCAGGAACAGCACCGACAGGGTGGCGTTGGTGTAGGCGTTGAAGACGATGTGCTGCATCTGTTCCATGCTCTTGGCCGGGGCGATCACCTGCCCCTGGGCTATGGCGGTGCTGTACTTCTTGGCCAGGGCCAGGAAGCCGACCGCCGGATTCGAATCGAACAGCTTGATCAGGCTGGCGGTGGTGGTGCAGATCAGCAGCCAGACGGCCGGTACCAGAGTGACCCAGACATAGCGCTGGCGCTTCATCTTGATCAGGACCACCGAGCCCAGCATCAGAGCGATACCGGCGAGCATCTGGTTGGAAATGCCGAACAGCGGCCAGAGGGTGTTGATGCCGCCCAGCGGATCGACCACGCCCTGGTACAGCAGCCAGCCCCAGAGGGCGACGCAACCGGCGGTGCCGATGACGTTGGCGGTCCAGGAGTCGGTCTTCTTCAGCGCCGGCACGAAGCTGCCCAGCAGGTCCTGCAGCATGAAGCGTCCGGCGCGGGTACCGGCATCCACCGCGGTGAGGATGAACAGCGCCTCGAACAGGATGGCGAAGTGGTACCAGAAGGCCATGGTGTTCTCGCCCGGCAGCACGTTGTGCATGATCTGGGCGATCCCCACCGCCAGGGTCGGAGCGCCACCGGCACGGGCCAGGATGGTGTGCTCGCCGATCTCGGTCGCAGTGGCCTGCAGCATCTCGGGCGTTACCACGAAGCCCCAGGTGCTGATCTTGGCAGCGACCGACACCACGTCGGCACCGACCACGGCGGCCGGGCTGTTCATGGCGAAGTAGACGCCCGGCTCGATCACCGAGGCGGCGACCATGGCCATGATGGCGACGAAGGATTCCATCAGCATGGCGCCGTAGCCGATGTAGCGGGCGTGGGTTTCCTTGGCGATCAGCTTGGGCGTGGTGCCCGAGCTGATCAGGGCATGGAAGCCGGACACCGCGCCGCAGGCGATGGTGATGAACAGGAAGGGGAACAGGGTGCCCTTCCACACCGGACCGGTGCCGTCGACGAACTGGGTCAGGGCCGGCATCTTGAGCGTCGGCATGGTCACCAGGATGCCGATGGCCAGGGCGATGATGGTGCCGATCTTGAGGAAGGTGGACAGGTAGTCACGCGGCGCCAGCACCAGCCAGATCGGCAGCACCGCGGCGACGAAGCCGTAGCCGATCAGCATCCAGGTGATCTGCACGCCGGTGAAGGTGAAGGCCGGACCCCACACCGGATCGGCGGCGACCACGCCACCGGCCCAGATGGAGGCCAGCAGCAGCACCACGCCGACCAGCGAGATCTCGCCGATGCGCCCGGGGCGGATGTATCTCATGTAGACGCCCATGAACATGGCGATCGGCAGGGTGGCGATCACCGTGAACATGCCCCAGGGACTCTCGGCCAGGGCCTTGACCACGATCAGCGCCAGCACCGCGAGGATGATGATCATGATCAGGAAGCAGCCGAACAGGGCGATGGTGCCGGGGATGCGCCCCATCTCCTCGCGCACCATGTCGCCCAGGGAGCGACCGTTGCGGCGGGTGGAGAGGAACAGCACCACGAAATCCTGCACCGCGCCGGCGAAGACCACCCCGGCGATCAGCCAGAGGGTGCCGGGCAGATAGCCCATCTGGGCAGCGAGCACGGGACCGACCAGCGGACCGGCGCCGGCGATGGCGGCGAAGTGGTGGCCGAAGAGGATGTGCTTGTTGGTGGGGACGTAGTCCAGGCCGTCGTTGTTGAGGACGGCGGGCGTGGCTCTTTTGGCGTCGAGCCCCATCACCTTGGTGGCGATGAACAGGCTGTAGTAGCGGTAGGCAACGAGGTAGATCGCCACGGCGGCGACCACGATCCAGAGGGCGTTGATCGCTTCGCCTCGACTCAGCGCCACGGTACCCAGCGCGAAGGCGCCCAGTACGGCAACGGCGAACCAGGCAAGATGGCTGGCCATTCGGGTCATGCTTGTTCTCCTGCCGCGCACCAGTGGCCGCGGCGATACTTGTTATTGTGAGAGCCCACAGCGGAGCCATATTACTATCGGCGGCTCGACGCGACAGCGAAATTCGCAGAACTACCCAAGGCCCGCTACGTAGTTCTACGTAGCGGGCAGTCCGGACAGGTGCCGATGCAGCTCAAATACAAGATGGTTGCCCTCGGACTGCTGCCCCTGCTGCTGGCGGTGGCCGCGGTCTGCCTGGTGGTACTGGAACAGAGCCAGCGCCTGGGCGAGCAGCAGGCCCGGCTGCTCGAACACAGCATCCTCGGCAGCAAGAAGACCGAGTTGCGCAACTATGTGGAGATGGGCGTCAGCGCCATCCAGCCGCTGTACGGCAGCGGTCGCGACGACGAGGAGACCAAGGCCAGGGTACTGGCGTTGCTGGCCAGTCTGAACTTCGGCAGCGACGGCTATTTCTTCGTCTACGACCAGCATGGCCGCAATCTCATGCATCCACGCCAGCCCGAACTGGTCGGCCGGGATCTCTGGCAACTGACCGACGGTACCGGCCTGCTGGTGATCCAGGCGCTGCTCAGGAGCGCCCGGGAAGGCGATGGCTTCCAGCGCTATGGCTGGCAGAAGCCCTCCAGCGGGCAGATGGCGGAAAAGCTCGCCTACGTGACCCAGCTGCAACGCTGGGGCTGGGTGCTGGGCACCGGCCTCTACCTGGACGACGTGGACGCCGCCCTCGCCCAGGTCCGCCACGACGTGGCCGCCGGCATCCGCACCACCCTGCTGGCCAGCGCCGGGGTGGCCCTGGTGGCGGTGCTGCTGGTGTTCGCCGGCGGCCTGACGCTCAACGTCAGCGAGCACCGCCTGGCCGATCGCAAGCTCAAGCAGCTGACCCAGAGACTCATCACCTCCCAGGAAGAGGAAAGGTCGCGGCTGTCGCGCGAGTTGCATGACGGCATCAGCCAGTTGCTGGTGTCCATCAAGTTCCAGTTCGAACTGGCCAGCCGCGAACTGGGCGCGGGCAAGTCCGGCGCCGGCGAGACCCTGCGCGAGGGCACCCAGCGCCTGGCCGCCGCCATCGGCGAGATCCGCCGCATCTCCCACGACCTGCACCCTTCCCTGCTGGACACCCTCGGCCTGCCTGCCGCACTCGGCCAGCTGGTGGAGGAATTCCGCCAACGCAGCGGCCTGGACGTGGACTATCGGCAGACCCTGGACGACAGTCCCGCCGGCGGCGACATGGACGTCGCCCTGTTTCGCATCGTCCAGGAGGCGCTGACCAACATCGAGCGCCACGCCGCGGCCCGGCGCGTGGTCATCGACCTGCAACGCCGCGGTCGCTGGATCTGCCTGACCGTGCACGACGACGGCCGCGGTTTCGATACCGGCCAGGTGGAGCGCCTCAGCGGCGGCATCGGCCTGCGCAACATCCGCGAGCGGGTGGAGCTGTTCGGGGGTCGCTGCGCCATCCAGTCCGGACCCGGCGGCACGACCCTCGACGTGGTTCTGCTACGCTCGGACCTCCCGGCCGACGAGGAAAGCCCGACATGACGCCCATCCGCATCCTCCTGGTCGACGACCATGCCCTGGTCCGCGCCGGCGTGCGGGCGCTGCTGGGAACCATCGAGCGCTTCGTCGTGGTCGGCGAGGCCGGCAGCGGCGCGGAGGCCCTCGACCTGCTGGCGCGCCTCGATCCGGACATCCTGCTGGTGGACATCGGCCTCAAGGACATCAATGGCCTGGAGCTGACCGCCCTGATCGCCGAGCGCGCACCCCGCGCCCGGGTACTGATCCTGAGCATGTACGACAATCGCGAGTACGTAAGCACCTCGCTGCGGGTCGGCGCGGCCGGCTATGTACTCAAGGATGCACCCTCGGAGGAGATCATCGCTGCGGTGGAAGCCCTGGCGGTCGGCGGCCGCTTCTACAGCAGCGCCATCGCCGCCCGCCTGGGCGAAGGGGGCGCCAGCGAGGGCGACCTCACGCCGCGGGAACGCCAGGTGTTGCTGCTGATGGCCCAGGGTCTCAACAACAAGACCATGGCCCAGCAACTGGGGCTCAGCGTGCGCACGGTGGAGACCCATCGCCTGAGCATCCGCCGCAAGCTGGACATCCAGAAGCCGGCCGACCTGGTCCGCCATGCACGTGAGTACGGCTGGCGCCCCGAGGGCACGTCCAGCGTCTGACCAAGGCCACTGCTCGCATCCTGGCGACCAATGAGCCCTCTCGCTGTGGCTCCGCTGGCCGCAGCCGGCTACCCTTCCAGGCGCAGTCGATACGGGACGGCCACGGTCGTCTACAGTGATCAGGAAACCTCAGGAAGCCTTTCCATGAACGACACCAACGAGCGTCGCCGCTTTACCCGCTTCACCTTCGATGCCCCTGCGCAGTTGCACCAGGGTGAGCACCAGTGGGCAGCGCCCGTCGACGACATCTCGCTCAAGGGCGTGCTGCTGGCGCGGCCCGCCGACTGGTCGGCCCAGCCAAGCGCCACCTATGAACTGCGCGTCCTGCTGAACGACGAGGCCCAGGTGAAGATGGGCGTGGAGCTGGTGCGGGAAACTCCCGAGCAGCTGGCCTTCGCCTGCCGCCAGATCGACCTGGATTCCATCAGCCACCTGCGCCGCCTGGTGGAGCTGAACCTGGGCGACGAGACCCTGCTGGAGCGCGAGCTGGCGGCATTGGGCACGCCCTGAGCACCTGGGTGGGTTGGGTTGAGCGAAAGCGAAACCCAAGGCGCGAGGCTCAGCCCTGGCTGTCGGGCTTCGACGATGAGGCCATCTCAACCCAACCTGTAACGGTAGCCTTGTAGGTTGGGTTGAGCGAAAGCGAAGCCCAACGGAGCGCGAGGCTCAGCCCTGGCTGTTGGGCTTCGACGATGAAGCCGTCTCAACCCAACCTACACGGTAGCCTCGTAGGTTGGGTTGAGCGAAAACGAAGTCCAACGGGTTTAGAACTCCAGATGCAGACCCACCACCAGGCGCGCGTCGTGGGTGTCTTCGCCCTCTTCCCGCGCCATGGCGGCGGTATTGCCATGGGTGGCGTTCCAGGACACCCCGACATAGGGCGCGACCTCCGGGGTCACCTGGTATCTCAGGCGCAAGCCTGCCTCGCTTTCGGCAAAGCCGGCGCCCTGGCCGCGGGACTCGTCGTTGCGACCGTAGAAGTTGAGCTCGGTATGGGGCTGGAGGATCAGCCGCTGGGTCAGGGCCCAGTCGTATTCGGCTTCCAGGCGCAGGGAGGTCTGGCTGTTCTCGCCGAAGAAGGCGGTGATCTCGATGTCGAGATCCTCGGGATCGTGCTCCTGGATGCCCAGGGCGGCCCAGGTCTGTGGCGAGCCGGGTTTGAAATCCTGGCGAATGCCGGCCACGCTGCCCCAGCCCTTGGCCAGGCTGTGTCCCCAGAGCGCCTGCACCTCGGCCTGCTCGGTGTGGCCGTTGCTGCGCTCGCCCTGGCTGCGGAAATCCAGGCGATTGGCACCACCGCCCAGCGCCCAGCCCTCCAGATCCCAATTGAAGACGCTGCCTTCGTCGGCATGCTGCCACTCCAGCTGATCCACCTCCAGGCTGGCCGGGGCGGAGCTGCTGGGATCGGCGGCCTGGACCAGGCCACTGGTGGCAAGGGTGGCAAGGAACAGGGAAAGCGGGAGCAGACGAGGCATGGCGGGTATCCGGGTTCGTGGAAGCGCCCGATAGACCACCCTGCCCCGCCGAGAGTTTTAAAAAATATTACAAATGCTGCCCAGGGCTATTCGAAGAGCGCATCCAGCGCCTGCTCGAGGCGGGTCACCGCGACTACCTGCAGACCGGGCGGCGGATCCTTGGGAGCATTGCCCTTGGGTACGATGGCACGCTTGAAGCCATGCTTGGCGGCTTCCTTGAGGCGCTCCTGGCCACTGGGCACCGGGCGGATCTCGCCGGACAGGCCGATCTCGCCGAACACCAGCAGGTCGTGCGGCAGGGCGCGGTCTCTCAGGCTGGAGATCACCGCCGACATCAGTGCCAGATCCACCGCCGTCTCCAGCACCTTGACCCCACCGACCACGTTGATGAAGACGTCCTGGTCGTAGGTGGGAATGCTGCCATGGCGGTGCAGCACCGCCAGCAGCATGGCCAGGCGATTCTGGTCGAGGCCCACGGTGACCCGGCGCGGATTGGCCAGGTGACTGGTGTCCACCAGGGCCTGCACCTCTACCAGCATCGGCCGCGAGCCCTCCCAGGTCGCCATGACCACGCTGCCGGCCACCGCTTCCTGGGCACGGTTGAGAAAGATCGCCGAGGGGTTGGAGACTTCCTTGAGGCCCTTGTCGGTCATGCCGAACACGCCCAGTTCGTTGACCGCGCCGAAGCGGTTCTTGACCGCTCGCAGCATGCGCAGACGGCCGTCGGACTCGCCCTCGAAATAGAGCACGGTGTCGACCATGTGCTCGAGCACCCGCGGCCCGGCCAGGGCGCCTTCCTTGGTGACGTGGCCGACCAGGAAGATGGCGGTGCCGGTCTGCTTGGCGAATCTCACCAGCAGCGCCGCGCTCTCGCGTACCTGGGCCACGCCGCCGGGAGCGGACTGCAGCTGTTCGGTGAAGATGGTCTGGATGGAGTCGATCACCATGACCCGCGGCTTTTCCTGGCGGGCGGTGGCGACGATGGTCTCGATGCAGGTCTCGGTCATGACCTTGAGCTTGTCTTCCGGCAGCCCCAGGCGGCGGGCGCGCATGGCCACCTGCTGTTGGGATTCCTCGCCGGTGACATAGAGCGCCGGCATGCGCGCCGCCAGGTGGCAGAGGGTCTGCAGCAGGATGGTGGACTTGCCGATGCCGGGATCGCCGCCGATCAGCACCACGGAGCCATCCACCAGGCCGCCCCCCAACACCCGGTCGAGTTCGGTGGAGTCGGTGGTGAAGCGCGGGGTCTCCTCGACGCTGACCTCGGCCAGGGTCTTGATGGTCGCCTGCGCCCCGGCCCAGCCGGCGCGACCGGAAGGGACGGCGGAGGTCTCGACGACGGTTTCCACCAGGGTGTTCCAGGCACCGCACTCGCCGCACTGACCCGCCCACTTGGGAAAGGTGGCGCCGCATTCGGTGCAGCCGTAGAGACGCTTGGCCTTGGCCATGGCGAAGTTCTCCAGTCGAGAAAGGAAGATTCCCAGCATATCACGACTGGATGCATGGACAGTAAAAAGGCGCGATCCCGGGGGAGCGCGCCTCTCTCAAAAGCGGGCTTGAGCCTTAGTTGCCCTCGCCACCCGGCTGACGCAGCATGGTCAGGGCCTGGTTGGCCTGGGCAATGCACTTCTTCTCGTCGCCGGCCTTCTGTGCCTCCATGGCGCTCTTGCGGAAACCGGCGATCTGCTGGGCCTGGGAACTGCCCGGGCCGATCATGCTGGTCTTCATCTTGCTGGCATCGTCCAGCTTCTGCAGCTGGACCGCGCACAGATCCTTGGCGAATACGGGTGCAGCGGCGAACATCATCAGGGCGATCAGGGCGGTACGCTTCATGGGGACATCCTCGTTGGGAGGGCCAGGTAGGCCGGATAAACCTCGCTCACCCGGCGAAATTCGCCTGGGGTACCCCATTGACCGCCAGGTACCGCCGGTCGTTCAGCGCCTGGTCATCAGTGTCTGCCGCGAGGTTCTGGCGCTAGTGCTTGAGCGTCGACACCATCTCCACGTCGCCCCGTAGCCAGACCGGCAATGCCTGCTGCCAGCGCTCCTGTTCGAGCAGCTGCAGGTTGGCCAGCAGGCGGCTGTATTCGGCGAATTCGAGTTGTACGCGACGGCGCTGGGCTTCCACGGCCGCCTCGGTAATCCACAGGTGCCACTGCTGGTACATCGCCACTTCGTCGGTCATCGGTCCTCTCCTGGGAGGCCATGATGGCAACGCCGGCGGCCCTTGCCAATCGCATAAACGTGGGCTCGGCACCAAGGGCCGAGCCCGGCACGGCTAGGACGGGTATTTCAGCTGTTGAGCGATCTTGTCCTTGAGCAGGACCCGTTCGCGCCGCAGGCGACCCAGTTCCTCGTCGCCGCTGGATTCTTCCACCTCCTCCAGATCGAGGATCTGCTGGTCGAGCTTGGCGTAGTCTTCCAGCAGCTTGGCAAAGGCCGCATCGGTCTGGGGACGGCTGTCCAGCTGCTCGGCGTATTCGGGAAAGTCTTTGTGCAGGTCGTGTTTGGCAACCATCAGGGGCTCCTTGGGGGCGAGAAGTGGAAGTCGCGAGGGCTGCAGCCCTCGGCGTACAAGGGTGGACCCGGCCCCTTCGACAAAGTGCGACAGCCAAGACCAGCTGCCGATTTCGCGGCGATTTGCCGCTGCCGGGGAACCTCCGGACCGCTCGCAGGGTTCCAAACCCGAGCGAAGCGAGCACAATCGTCTATCGTCTCTTCGAAACCATCCAAAGGAGTGCAGCATGAGCATCATTGCCGAGTTCAAGAAATTCGCCATGAGAGGCAACGTGGTCGACCTGGCGGTCGGCATCATCCTGGGCGCGGCTTTCGGCAAGATCGTGTCGTCCTTTGTGGCCGACATCATCACGCCGCCGCTGGGCCTGTTGCTGGGGGGCGTGGATTTTTCGCAGCTGGCGATCACCCTGCGCGCGGCCATGGGCGACCAGCCGGCGGTGGTGATGTCCTATGGCAAGTTCCTGCAGACCATCTTCGACTTCGTGATCATCGCCTTCGCCATCTTCATGGCGATCAAGGTGCTCAACCGCCTGCGTCTGCATCAGGAGGCCGCCCCGTCCGGTCCAACCAAGGACCAAGTCCTGCTGACCGAGATCCGTGACCTGCTGAAGGAACAGAACAGCCAGGCGACCGCGGCCCCTGTGGTGAAGCAGGAACCGCCGGTCAACCCGCTGTAAGCCTTTCAAAGGCGGCTGCGCGTCGGCCAACCTGCGTTGAAAATGGCCTGGGTCGCCAGCCCGGTCGGAATGCTCATTTACGACTTGTAAACTCCGCTTCCTCAGCCATTTTCGCCTTGTTTGACTCTAGCTCGCAGCCTTTGAACAGGCTTACACAACGCCCGCCTCGCTAGGAGGCGGGTCGCTCCAGGCGGATCCAGCCGATCCGCCGATCCTTGACCGACTCCACCGTCAGCTGCCAGCCCTGGTATTCCAGGCGATCGCCGGCCACCGGCAGGCGCCCCAGCAGGTCCACCACCAGGCCGCCGAGAGTTTGGTAGTCCTCGTTTTCGGCGATCTGGAAGCCGGTGCGCTGCGCCAGTGGATGCAGCGTCAGGCCACCGCTGGCGCGATAGCCGTTTTCCACCTTTTCCAGCTCCGGCAGGCTGTCCTCGCTGGCATCCGGCAGTTCGCCGGCGATGGCCTCGAGAATGTCGGTCAGGGTCAGCAAGCCTTCGAAGCCGCCGAACTCGTTGACCACAAAGGCCACGTGGGTCGAGGCCGCACGCAGTTGCTCCAGGGCGCTGAGCACCGAGGCCTGGGCCGGCAGATGGATGGGTGTACGTACGCGATTGCGCAGGTCGGGGGTCTGCCCCTGCAGGATGTCGGTGAACAACTCCTTCTTGTGCACGTAGCCCAGGGGTTCATCGATATTGCCGTTGACCACCAGCGGCAGGCGCGAGTGGGCCGAGGCCAGCAACTGCTCGCGCAGGCGCTCCGGGGCGGCATCGGCATCGAGGATGTCGACGTCGGCGCGGGCGGTCATCACCGTGCGCACCGGGCGCTCGCCCAGTTGCAGCACACCACTGATCATCAGCCGCTCGCGGCGATCGAAGATCGGGCCTTCGCCCTTCTCGCCGTCCATCAACTCGGCGATGTCCTCGTCCACCTCGTCTTCGCGCAGGCGACCGCCCAGCAGGCGCAGCACGGCCTGGGAGGTCCGCTCGCGCATGCCGAGGCGCTCGTGCAACTGGCGCTTGCGCTTCCAGCGCACCACCTGGTTGGCCAGCTCGATGAGGATCGAGAAGCCGATGGCGGCATAGAGATAGCCCTTGGGAATGTGGAAGCCCAGGCCTTCGGCGGTCAGGCTCAGACCGATCATCATCAGGAAGCCCAGGCACAGCATGATCACCGTGGGGTGGGCGTTGACGAAGGCGGTCAGCGGCTTGCTCGCCACCAGCATCAGACCGATGGAGATGATCACGGCGATCATCATCACGCTCAGGTGCTCGACCATGCCCACGGCGGTGATGACGGCGTCCAGCGAGAACACGGCGTCGAGCACCACGATCTGCGCGACCACCGGCCAGAAGGCCGCGTAGGCGCGATTGCCCCCGGTCTTGTGGGTATGGCCCTCGATCCGTTCGTGCAACTCGGTGGTGGCCTTGAACAGCAGGAAGATACCGCCGAACAGCATGATGAGGTCACGACCGGAGAAGGCCTTGCCGAAGACCTCGAACAGCGGTTCGGTGAGGGTCACCATCCAGGAAATGCTGGCCAGCAGGCCCAGGCGCATGATCAGCGCCAGCGACAGGCCGATCACCCGCGCCCTGTCACGCTGCGCGGGCGGCAGCTTGTCGGCGAGGATGGCGATGAAGACCAGGTTGTCGATGCCCAGGACGATTTCCAGGACGATCAGGGTAAGCAGTCCCAACCAGGCGGTGGGATCGGCGATCCATTCCATCAGCAGCGGACCTCCGTCTGAAGGGGCCGAACGGCCACGGAGGGGATAAGGCGGGAGGGGGTGTCAGCCGCACCTGGCACAGGGGCCGGGGGCGGCTCGGATCTGTCACTGCTCATCGGAACTCGAAAGGTAGCCTTGGAAATTCCGATCCTAGAGCAAGGCGGGCCCAAAACTAAAGGCCCAACCTTTTCCAATTGTGAAGAAAACGTAAAGACGCCGGTGCGCCGGGTGTGGTGTTTTAGAAGTACACGCAAAAATCGCCGTCAAAATTGTGCAGTGACTTCTGAAACACCGCACCCTATCTACCAGTAGTTCTCCACCGCCACCTGGCCGGGTCGGCGACTCAGGGCCAGCTGCAGATCGCGGGTCTTGAGCAACTGGCGGGTGTCGTCGACCATCTCCGGATTGCCGCAGATGAGGATGCGCGAGTGCTCGGGCGAGAGTTCGACGCCAGCGGCGCGTTCCAGCTCGCCGTTCTCGATCAGGGTGGTGATGCGGCCACGCAGGGCGCCGGGATGCTCCTCGCGAGTGACCACGGGTACATAGACCAGGCGGTCGGTGAGGCCTTCGAGGTGTTCCACCTCGCCGTAACCGCGGATGACGGCCTGGTAGGCCAGGTCGCGGGCTTCGCGCACGCTGTAGACCAGCACGATGCGCTCGAAGCGCTCCCAGGTGTCGGGTTCCTGCAGCATCGACAGGAAGGGCGCCAGACCGGTGCCGGTGGCCAGCAGCCAGAGGTCGCGACCGCCGCCGAATCTCTCCAGGGTGAGATAGCCGTAGGGCTGCTTTTCCACCAGCAGTTCGTCGCCCTCGCGCAGGCGGCTCAGCTCGCTGGTGAAGGCGCCGCCCGGCACCACGATGGAAAAGAATTCGAGGAAGTCGTCGTGGGGTGCCGAGACCATGGAGTAGGCCCGCCAGACGATGTCGCCATCGGCCTTGCGCACGCCCAGCCGGGCGAACTGGCCGGCGCGAAAGCGATAGCGCGGGTCGCGGGTGGTCCTCAGGCTGAAGAGGTTATCGCTCCAGGGCCAGACGGCGGTGATCGTCTCGCGGGTGAACTTGTCTTCGGTGGCGGTCATACTGGCCTCTTTTTCCCGATTGCCTGGCGCCATTGTCCCGCAGTGAGCCGCCGATAAACACCGACAGAAACCATGCCTTCTCTCGTCTCGCCCTTCGCCACCCTAGAACTCGACCGCCAGCCACCACGCCGCGACGATCCCCTGCAGGCCTTCGACGCCGCCGACGAATACCTGCTGCAACAGGTCGCGGAGGATGGCCTGGACCCCGCCGCCCGGGTGCTGGTGCTCAACGACGGCTTCGGCGCCCTGGCCGCCAGCCTCGCCACTCATGCCCGGGTGACCTCCAGTGGCGACTCGCACCTGGCGGCCCTGGCGCTGGTAGCCAACCTGGCGCGCAACGGCCTTGCCGCCGAGGCGGTGACCTTCGTCCCGGCCAGCGAGGCGACCGGCGGTCCCTTCGATCTGGTGCTGATACGGGTGCCCAAGACCCTGGCGTTGCTGGAGGAACAACTGATCCGCCTGCACGGCCAGCTGGCGCCCGGTGCGCGGGTGATCGCCGCCGGCATGCTCAAGCACCTGCCCCGCGCCGCCGGCGACCTGCTGGAGCGGCATATCGGCCCGGTGCAGGCGTCGCTGGCGGTGAAGAAGGCGCGGCTGCTGACCGCCACGCCCGAGGCGCGACCAGCGGTGACCTCGCCCTACCCGACTGGTTATCGCCTGGATGCACCGCCGCTGACCCTGGTCAACCACGCCAACGTCTTTTGCCGCGAGGGTCTGGATATCGGCACCCGTGCCTTCCTCCCGCACCTGCCTCAGCAACTGGGCCAGGCCCGGATAGCCGATCTCGGTTGCGGCAACGGCGTGCTGGCACTGGCCTGTGGCCTGGCCAATCCGGAGGCGCAATTCACCCTGGTGGATGAGTCCTACATGGCGGTGCAGTCGGCACGGGAGAACTGGACCGCGGCCTTCGGCGACCGGCCGGTGGCGATCCGCGCGGCCGACGGCCTGGCCGACCAGCCGCCGCGGTCGCTGGACCTGATCCTCTGCAACCCGCCGTTCCACCAGCAGCAGGTGGTGGGTGACTTCCTCGCCTGGCGCATGTTCCAGCAGGCGCGAGCGGCGCTGACCGAGCAGGGCGAACTCTGGCTGGTGGGCAATCGCCACCTGGGTTACCACGCCAAACTCAAGCGGCTGTTCAGACGCGTCGAACAGATCGCGGCCACCCCGAAATTCGTGGTGCTCAGGGCGGTCCAACCTCTCTGACATCCACCCCGGAGCGAGAGCTGCCCGCGTGCCTTCCCTGCCCCTCGATCTCCACTACATCGCCCTGGTCCTCGAACTGATCGGCATCAGCGCGGCGATCCACGCCATCATCACGGTGCGTACCGCCCAGGGCGCCATGGCCTGGGCCATGGCGCTGGTGTTCATGCCCTTCCTCAGCCTGATCCCCTATCTGGTCTTTGGCCGGCGGCGCTTCGACAGCTATGTGAAGGCGCGGCGCCAGGCCGACGAGGAGATGGCGCGGCAGGCCGCCGAGCTGGACTGGCGGCCCTGGATCGCCGAGGCCATGGCCGCCCAGCAGTGCAGCGCGGCCAATCGCAAGCTCAGGGCCATGACCGCCCTCACCGGTACCCCCTGCGTCGCCAACAATCAGGTGCGCCTGCTGATCAACGGCGAGGAAACCTTCGCCGCCATCCTCACGGCCATCCGCGGTGCACAGAAGGTGGTGCTGGTGCAGTTCTTCATCATCCACGACGACGCCCTCGGCCTGGCCCTGCAGAACACCCTGCTCGACCGGGCCCGCGCCGGGGTCCAGGTCTTTCTGCTGTACGACGCCATCGGCAGCCATGCCCTGCCGCGCGCCTATGTGGAAAAGCTGCGCGAGGCCGGTTGCGAGGTGAAGGGCTTCAGCAACAGACGCGGGCTGATCAACCGTTTCCAGGTCAACTTCCGCAATCACCGCAAGATCGTCATCGTCGATGGCGAGGTGGGCTTTACCGGCGGGCTCAACGTCGGTGACGAATACATGGGCCTCAAGCCGCCCCTGGCGCCCTGGCGCGATACCCACCTGGAAATGCGCGGCCCGGCCCTGGCCACCCTGCAGGAGACCTTCGCCCAGGACTGGTACTGGGTCACCCGGCGGCTGCCCACCCTGCTGCTGCCGGAACGCTACGAAGAGGGCGGTGTGCTCTGCCAGGTGGTACCCAGCGGGCCGGCGGACGACCAGGAGACCTGCTCGCTGTTCTTTGTCGAGGCCATCCACTCGGCGCGCCACCGGGTCTGGATCACCACGCCCTATTTCATCCCTGACGAAGCCGTTTCGGCCGCGCTGCGCCTGGCTGCCCTGCGCGGGGTCGACGTGCGCATCCTGCTGCCCTCGCGACCGGACCACAAGGTGGTCTATGCCGCCTCCTACCTCTATGCCTTCGAAGCGGTGCATGCCGGGGTGCGGGTGTTCCGCTACGGACCGGGCTTCCTGCACCAGAAGGTGGTGCTGATCGATGAGGACGTGGCCGCGGTGGGCAGCGCCAACCTGGACAACCGCTCCTTCCGCCTCAACTTCGAGGTCATGGTGATGGTGATGGACGTCGCCTTCGCCTGGGAGGTGCGTAAGATGCTGGAACAGGACTTCAGTCGCTCCCGCGAACTCACCCCCGAGGACAACACCGCCCTGCGCCGCTGGCGGCGGGTGGCCATGCGGGTGGCGCGGGTGTTTTCGCCGGTGCTCTAGGGCCTCGGAACCCGCTCTGCGACGGCTCGGTCCGATAGCTCATGGCGCCACGCCCGGAGCGCCCCCGGAGTCACCTGCCATGCCATTCTTTTCGCCCCTGCGTTGCGTCTGCCTGCTGGCAGGTGGTCTGGCTCTGACGGCCACCGCCGCGCCGCGCAGCGTGCCCTCCATCGAAAGCGAAGACGCCGCCCTGGGCAGCGTGGAGGTCAGCGAAAACTCCGGGCGCTTCCATCCGCAACTGGGCTTGGACGTGCGCAACGGCGACTTCTCCCGCGGCAACTACGATGACGACGCAGCCAGCCTCGACCGCATCCCCTTGCACCTGCAGGCGGGCTTCGCGCTGGATCTGCACCAGGGAAGCGACGGCGTAGCCGATGCCTGGCTGGTGTTCAGCAGCAGCAACGGCCTGCACAGCCCGTCCAGCGAGGAACGGGTCAGCCCGCGGCGCTGGTACGAGAGCAACAACCTGGTGGGCCTGGTGGTGTCACCGGCCGAGGGTCTGAGGGTCGGCTTCGTCTACACGGTCAAAAGCAGCCCCAACGACGTCGCCGCCACCACGCAAGAGGCCAGCCTGACCCTGGCCTACCAGGCCGATACGGGCCTGGGTGCCTGGCGCCCGGGACTTGCGGTGACCACCCGCACCCAGGGTGACAGCGGTCTCTACACCCAGGGCAGCCTGGAACCAGGCCTGGATCTCTCGGCCAGCGGCCTGCGTCTGAGCTTCCCCAGCGCCCTGGGGGTGGGCTGGAACGGCTTCTATGGAGCGGACTCCGGCGACCGCCTCTATGCGCGCACCGGCCTGGCCCTGGAACAGCCCTTTCGCTGGGGCGAGACGCGCTGGAGCGCTCGCGCCGAAGCCCTGGCGCTCTATCGCGACGGCGCCCTGCGCGACCTGAGCGGTCCGGAGGGCGAGACCGACGGCGTGGTGCCCCAGGTGACCCTCAGTCTATCCATGGCCTATTAGAAGCTGTTCACGATCTCGCGAGCTAGAGCCAAACAAGGCCTAGGCGGCCCCGCGAAAAGGCCTGAGGAAGCGGACCGGGCTCGCGCTCGAGTTTACTCGTCGTAAATGCGCATTCCGGCGGGGCTGGCCTTCCAGGGGCTTTTCAACGCCGTTTGGCCAACGCGCAGCAGATCGTGAATAGCTTCTTAGCCCAGCGGCGCCACGCCCAGCCCTTCCACCAGGGTCTCCAGGGCGCGCAGGCCGGCGACCGAGTTGCCGTAGCTGTCCAGCCGGGGCGACCAGACGCAGATGCTCATCTGCCCGGGCACGATGGCGACGATGCCACCCCCTACCCCGCTCTTGCCCGGCAGGCCGACGCGCCAGGCGAAGTCGCCCGCCGCATCGTAGAGGCCGCAGGTCAGCAGCAGGGCGTTGAGCTGGCGGGTCTGCTGGGGCGTCACCACGGCCTGGCCATCCTGGGGATTGACCCCGCCGTTGGCGAGAAAGGCGAAGGCGCGGGCCACGTCGACGCAACTCATCGCCAGGGCGCAGCCGTGGAAATAGACGTCGAGGACGTCATCGACCTCGCTATGGAAATTACCGTAGGCCTTCATCAGATAGGCCAGGGCGGCGTTGCGCGCCTTGTGGTCCATCTCCGAGCGGGCCACGCGGTCGTCGAAGTTGATCGCCGGATTGCCGGCCAGGCGCCGCGCCTGCTCGCGCATCATCCAGTGGATCGACATGATGCGCGACACCAGCAGTTCGCAGACCTGCACGGCGCCGGCGTTGATGAAGGGATTGCGTGGCACGCCCTTCTCTTCTTCCAGCTGCGCCATGGAATTGAAGGCATGGCCGGAGGGCTCGCGGCCGACGCGGGTCCAGATGTCCGGCTCGTCCAGGCGCTGCATGGCGATCACCAGGTTGAGTACCTTGGAGATGGACTGGATGGAAAAGGCCGTGTCGGCCGCCCCGGCGCGCCAGACCTGGCCCTTGACGTCGCAGACGGCGATGCCGAACTGATCCGGTGCCACTTCGGCCAGGGCCGGGATGTAGTCGGCCACCGCGCCTTCGCCGAAATGGCGCGGCGCGGCGGCGGCGATACGGTCGAGCAGGGGTTGCAGCGGCTGGCGGTCGAAGGGCTCTGCCATGACGATTCCGAAACGGGCGGGGGCGCCAAGTGTAGGGGCCGCGGCGGCCTCAGGCGAGCCCCAGGCGCGGCTGCAGCGGCAGGCGGATCTCGAACCGGGCGCCACACCCAGCGCCGGTGCTCAGGTCCAGGCGGCCACCCTGGTTTGCCACTGCGCGACGGCTGATGGCCAGGCCCAGGCCGAAGCCGCCGGTGGCGCGGTCGCGACTGCGATCCAGCCGGTAGAAGGGCTCGAAGACCCGTTCGCGCTCCACCGCGGGAATGCCTTCGCCGTCGTCCTCGACAGCGATCAGCAGCTCTTCGCCGTCGCCGCGGACCGTTACCCAGACCTCGCGCTGGCCATAGCGCAGGGCGTTGCCGAGCAGATTCTGCAGGGCACGGGCGGTGAGGCGAGGCGCCAGCTCCACTCGCCTGGGCGCCTGCGTCACGTCCAGGTGCACCTCGAGTCCGCGGCGCTCCTGCTCCTCGGCGAAGTCGGCCAGCACGCTGTCGAGAAAGGCCTCGAGTTCCAGATTCAGGCGTTCGGGCGGCTGCTGGCTGCTCTGCAGGCGGGCGAAGGACAGCAATTCGTCGACCAGGGCATCCAGTTCGCGAACGTGACGCACCAGTTGCTCCAGCTGCCGCTGGGTCTCGGCCGGCAGCGGATCGGCCTGCAGCAGCGCCAGGCCGAACTCCAGGCGTGACAGCGGTGTGCGCAATTCATGGGAGACGGCGTTGAGCAGGTCGCGCTGCTGGACGATCAGCGCCTCCAGCTCCTGGGCCATGTCATCGAAGGCCCGCGCTACCTCGCCGATGTCCGAGCGCGGCGAGATGGCGGTGCGTTCGCCCAGATGGCCCTTGCCCAGGCGCGCCGCGGTACGCCGCAGCCGTTCCAGGTCACGCCAGTGCGGTCTCAGCCAGACGTAGAGACAGACCAGCAGCGCGGCGCCGATCAGGGCGTTCATGGCCCAGTAGGTCAGGGCGATGTCGGTGGGCGCCTCGGGGATGCCGACCCAGAGCACCTGAGCCGCCGGCAGCGGCACCAGGGCCGCGCTGGGCTCGCCATAGTCGCCCAGGCGCACCTGCCGCTCGCCGGCTTCGAGCGCCCTGCGCTCGGCAACGGTGAAGACCGGATCCTCGAGCGCGACCAGGCGCAGGGTGATGGGCGCCAGATCCGTGGCCAGTTCCTGCTGCACCGCCGGCCAGCGCTCCGGCGGCGTGGTGACGAAGGCGCGCTGCGCCAGGCTGAGCGGGCCGTGCAACTGCTCCAGGGCGTAGCGGCTGTAACGTTCGTCGAACACCCTGATCAGCGCCTCGGGCACCAGGTAGCTGGCGGCACCGTAGGTCACCAGCAGGATGAGGTAGAGGCGGACGAGGATCTTGAGCATCAAGTGTGGTGCCTCAGAAGTTCGCGCAAGAATTGGCGAGTGATTTTTGCTTATGGGCTAGGCGCCGCGACGAGTCATAGCAGGGCTATGGCGAGGAGGGGCAACGACGCTCAGAATCAAAAAGCGCCGCCAAAATTGTGCAGTTAACTTCTGAGACACCACACTAGTCCCACTCGGCCCGGGAGAGCAGATAACCCTTGCCCCAGACGGTCTTGATCCGCCGGGCTTCGCCGGGATGCTCCTCGAAACGCCGGCGCAGCTTGGAGATGGCCACGTCCACCGAACGGTCGACGCCGTTGAATTCGATGCCGCGCAATTGCTGGATCAGTTGGTCGCGACTGAGTACCTCGCCGGCATGGCGCATGAGGATCGCCAGCAGGTTGAATTCGGTGGACGACACCTCCACCAGCTGGTCGCGCCACCAGACCTGACGCTCGCCCGGCAGCAGTTGCAGCTGACCGATCGTCAGACGGTCATCGGCAGGCGCCTCGACCAGCTGGCAGCGGCGCAGCAGGGTGCGGATGCGTGCCAGCAGCACCCGCGGTTCGCAGGGCTTGCTGACGTAGTCGTCGGCGCCGATCTCCAGCCCCAGCACCTGGTCGTGGCTGTCGTCCAGGGCGGTGAGCATCAGGATCGGCAGGCTCGGCTGGGTCGCGCGCAGCTGGCGACAGACCTGCAGGCCGTCCAGCCCGGGCAGCATGACGTCGAGCACCACCAGCTGTGGGCGCAGTCGCTGCACCGCGGCCAGGGCTTCGTCGCCGCGACCGATCACCGTCACGGCATAGCCCTGGCGACCCAGGTAGGTGGCGATGAGCTCGGCCAGGGCGGTGTCGTCTTCGACGATGAGCAAGGGGATCACGGCAGGTCTTCGTGGCGGGCAAGTGCCGAGCATAGCCGAGCCCCGGGCGGGCGGGCGCACGGCTTAACACTCTTTCACAAGAGACCTACAGACGTTTACAGGGTGGCTTGAGCGAGACGCCTACCATGGCGCTCTCCTGGAGGAAGCCTCGATGTCCCTGTCCCGCCCTGCCCTCGGCAGCCTCGTGCTGCTCTGCCTGCTGCTCGCCGCCTGCGACCGTCCGGCCCCGGACGCCGCCGCCCCGCCCGCGCCCAGGGTGCAGGTGGAGACACTGCAACCGACGCCCCTGGCCATCGCCAGCGAACTCAGTGGCCGCCTGGTGGCGCCACGGAGCGCCGAGGTGCGGGCACGGGTCGCCGGCATCGTGCTGCAGCGGGTGTTTCGCGAGGGCAGCGAGGTCAAGGCCGGCGAGGTGCTGTTCCGTATCGATCCGGCGCCGCTGCAGGCCGAGGTGGACAGCGCCGCGGCCGCCCTGCGCAAGGCCGAGGCCAGCGCCTTCCAGGCGCAGCGGCTGGCCGAGCGCTATGCGGCGCTGGTGGAGAGCGAGGCGATCAGTCGCCAGGAGCAGGACAACGCCCGCGGTGCCAGCCTGCAGGCACAGGCCGAGGTGGCAGCGGCCCGGGCAGCGCTCAAGCGGGCGCGACTGAACCTGGGCTATGCCACGGTCAAAGCGCCCATCGCCGGGCGCATCGGTAAGGCCCTGGTCACCGAAGGCGCCCTGGTCGGCCAGGGCGATGCCACGCCCCTGGCGATCATCCAGCAACTGGACCCCATCCATGCCGATGTCACCCAGTCGACCCGCCAGCTCAAGACCCTGCGCGATGCGCTGCGGGACGGTCGTCTGCAGCAGGTGGCGCCGGATCAGGCCCGGGTGACCCTGTTGCAGGAGGACGGCAGCCCCTATCCCGAGAGCGGCCGCCTGCTGTTCGCCGATCTGGCGGTGGACGCCAGCACCGGGCAGATCACCCTGCGCAGCCAGTTTCCCAATCCGCGGCACGACCTCCTGCCGGGCAGCTTCGTGCGGGTGCGCCTGGAGCAGGCGCGCCTCGACCGGGGCCTGAGCGTGGCGCAGCGGGCGGTGCAGCGCAGCGTCGATGGTGGGGCCCAGGTCTGGGTGGTGGACGCCGAAAACCGGGTGGCCCTGCGCGAGGTGCGTCTGGGCCCGGTAGTCGAAGGGCGCTGGGTGGTGGAGTCCGGTCTCGCCGCCGGTGAGCGGGTGTTGCTCTCCGGCCTGCAACAGGCGCAGCCGGGCCTGGTGGTGGAGCCTGAAGAAGCCCAGGCCACCGCGGCGGAGGTGCGCTGATGGCCAGCTTCTTCATCGACCGCCCGGTGTTCGCCTGGGTGGTGGCGCTGTTCATCCTGCTCGCCGGCCTGCTGGCCCTGCCGCAGTTGCCGGTGGCCCAGTATCCCAACGTGGCACCGCCGCAGATCGAGCTGACCCTGAGCTATCCGGGCGCCTCGCCGCAGACCCTGGACGAGAGCGTGGTCAGCCTGGTCGAGCAGGAGCTCAATGGCGTCAACCATCTGCTCTACTTTTCCTCCAGCAGCAGCCAGGGCAGCGCCACCCTGACCGTGACCTTCCAGCCCGGCACCGATCCGGAGCTGGCCAAGGTGGACATCCAGAATCGCCTCAAGGTGGTGGAGCCGCGCCTGCCGCGTGCGGTCACCCAGCAGGGCATCCAGATCGAGGAGACCTCCGCCGGCTATCTGCTGTTCGTCACCCTTACCGCCACCGATGAGCGCCTCGACACCACCGCCCTGAGCGACTATCTGGCGCGCAACGTGGTCAACGAGCTGCGCCGCCTGGACGGCGTGGGCAAGGCCCAGCTGTTCGGCGCCGAGCACGCCCTGCGCGTCTGGCTCGATCCCAGTCGCCTGGTGGCGGTCGGTCTGACCCCGGCGGACGTGACCCGCGCCATCGCCGAGCAGAACGTCCAGGTGGCGGCCGGCAGCCTTGGCGAGTTGCCCGCCCCCGCCGGCCAGGAGCTGAGCGCGCCGGTATTGATCAAGGGCCAGTTGAGCGACCCGGCGGAGTTCGCCGGCATCCTGCTGCGTGCCGGGGCCGATGGCTCCAGCGTGACCCTGGGCGACGTGGCCCGGGTCGAGGTGGG
Organism: Pseudomonas sp. SORGH_AS_0199; assembly: GCF_031453735.1. Lineage (NCBI taxonomy): Bacteria > Pseudomonadati > Pseudomonadota > Gammaproteobacteria > Pseudomonadales > Pseudomonadaceae > Pseudomonas > Pseudomonas sp. SORGH_AS_0199. Next base: position 1,364,401 of record NZ_JAVJAE010000001.1, on the reverse strand, counting down.
CAGCCAGAGCTACAACTTCGGCACGCGGCTGGACGGCAAGCCTTCGGTGGCGGTCGGGGTGCAGCTGGCACCCACCGCCAACGCCCTGGCCACCGCCAAGGCGGTGCGCGCCAAGCTGGCCGAGCTGTCCCGGTACTTTCCGCCGGGCATGAAATACGACATCCCCTACGACACGGCGCCCTTCGTCGAGATCTCCATCACCCAGGTCATCCATACCCTGCTGGAGGCCATGGCGCTGGTGTTCGCGGTGATGTACCTGTTCCTGCAGAATCTGCGCTACACCCTGATCCCGACCCTGGTGGTGCCGGTGGCACTGTTGGGCACCTGCGCCGTGCTCCTGGCGCTAGGGTATTCAATCAATGTGCTGACCCTGTTCGGCATGGTGCTGGCCATCGGCATCCTGGTGGATGACGCCATCGTGGTGGTGGAGAACGTCGAGCGGCTCATGGCCACGGAGGGACTGGATCCGCGCGCCGCCACCCGCAAGGCTATGGGCGAGATCTCCGGCGCCATCGTCGGCATCACCCTGGTGCTCACCGCGGTCTTCGTGCCCATGGCCTTCATGAGCGGCTCGGTGGGCGTCATCTATCGTCAATTCTCGGCATCCATGGCGGTGGCCATCCTCCTTTCCGCCTTTCTCGCCCTGAGTCTGACCCCGGCGCTGTGCGCCACCCTGCTCAAGCCGATTCCCCAAGGTACCCATGCCCGCGGCGGCTTCTTTGGCGCCTTCAACCGGGGCTTCGAGCGGCTGACCGCCGGCTTCGAAGGCTGGGTGGCCCGCGCCATCCGCCGGCTGCTGCCCAATCTCCTGCTGTTCGCCGTCCTGCTGGTGGCCCTGGTGGCGCTCTATGGCCGCCTGCCCGGCGCCTTTCTGCCTACCGAGGACCAAGGCTATCTGATCACCGACATCCAGCTGCCGCCCGGCGCCACCCAGGAGCGCACCCTCAAGGTGCTCGAGCGACTGGAACGCCATTACGCCGCCGAACCCGGGGTGGCCAACGACCTCGTGCTGCTCGGCTTCAGCTTTTCCGGCAGCGGCCAGAACGCCGCCCTGGCCTTCACCACCCTCAAGGACTGGTCCGCCCGCGGCCCGACCGACTCCGCCGCGGCCATCGCCGAACGCGCCAACGCCGCCCTGGCCGGCGAGAGCGAAGCCCAGGGTTTCGCCGTGCTGCCGCCACCGGTGGAAGGCCTGGGCACTTCCAGCGGTTTCGAGGTGCGCCTGCAGGACAGGTCCAATCGCGGCCAGGCGGCGCTCAAGGCGGCGCGGGATGAGTTGCAGGCCCGGCTGGCGGGCAATCCGATCATCGCCTACGTGCGGGAGACCGCCCTGGCCGACAGCGCCCAGGTGCAGCTAGTGGTGGATCGCCGCCAGGCCGCCGCCCTGGGGGTAGGCTTCGCCGCCCTCGGCGAGACCCTGGGCACTGCCCTGGGCTCAAGCTATGTCAACGACTTCCCCAATCGCGGCCGGATGCAGCAGGTGATCGTGCAGGCCGAGCTGGGCAGCCGCAGCCAGGTGGACGACCTGCTGCGCCTGGAGGTACGCAACGAGCGCGGCCGCATGGTGCCGCTGTCCGCCTTCGTCAACGCCGACTGGACCCAGGGCCCGGCGCAGCTGTCGCGCTACAACGGCTATCCCGCCATCAGCCTGTCCGGCGAACCGCTGCCCGGTCACACCACCGGCGAGGCCATGGCCGAACTGGAGCGCCTGACTGCCGAGTTGCCGCGTGGTTTCGCCCTGGAATGGACGGCGCTGTCGCTGCAGGAACGCCTCTCCGCCGGCCAGGCACCGGTGCTGCTGGGGCTGTCACTGCTGGTGGTGTTCCTCTGTCTGGCGGCGCTCTATGAAAGCTGGTCGATTCCCACCGCGGTATTGCTGGTGGTGCCCCTGGGCGTACTCGGCGCGGTGCTGGCGGTGACCCTGAGGGGGATGCCCAACGATGTCTTCTTCAAGGTCGGCCTGATCACGGTGATCGGTCTCACGGCGAAGAACGCCATCCTGCTCATCGAATTCGCCAAGCGCCTGCACGATGGCGGCCTGGACCTGTACCAGGCCACCTGTCGCGCCGCCCGGCTACGCCTGCGACCCATCGTCATGACTTCGCTGGCCTTCATTCTCGGTGTGGTGCCCCTGGCCCTGGCCACCGGTGCCAGCTCGGCGAGCCAGCAGGCGGTGGGCACCGGGGTGATCGGCGGCATGCTCAGCGCCACCCTGGCGCTGGTCTTCGTGCCGGTGTTCTTCGTGCTAGTGCTGCGGCTGGTCCGGCGCTGGCACGCGCCGGAACTCTAGCCTCAGGAGTTGAGGGAGCGCTTGTCGCCCAGCAGCGCGGCATCCTCGACCGGCGCGGGCTCCGGCGGGCGGGCGCCGATCTTGTCCGAGGTCCGCAGGCTCTGCGGCAGTGCCCAGAACATCAGGCCGGCGGCCAGCAGGCTGGTGCAGCCAATGAGATAGAGCGCCGGGGTGGTGCTGCCGGTCATGTCCTTGATGTAGCCCACCATCACCGGACTGACGATGCCACCGAGCTGCCCCAGGGTGTTGATCAGGGCGATACCCCCCGCGGCCCCTGCGCCCGCGCCGGCCAGCAGTTTCGGCGGCAGCGACCAGAAGGTCGGGATGGCGGCGATGATGCCGGCGCCCATCAGGGCCAGGGACAGGATCAGGAAGGTGGTGTGGTCGGCGAAGAGTCCCGCGCTGAAGAACCCCAGGGCGCCGGCGATCACCAGACCGCAGACGAACTTGCGCCGCTCGCCGCTGGCGTCCGACAGCCGGCCCACCACCACCATGCTGATGGCGCCGAAGACGTAGGGCACGGCGGTCAGCAGGCCGATGAGGGTGGGGCTCTCGGTCCCGGCACTGCGGATCAGCTGCGGCGCCCAGAAGTTGAGGCCATAGGAGGCGACCTGGATCAGGAAGTAGATCACCGCGAGCAGCAGGAAGCCCGGCAGTCGGATCGCCGCCAGCAGCGAGCCATGGCTGTTGTTTTCATGACGGGCGATGCGGCTGGCCAGGAAGGTCTTCTCGTCGGCGTTGAGCCAGGGCGCATCGGCGATGCGGTCATGCAGCAGGCGCAGCACCAGCACGCCCAGCAGCACGCAGGGGATGCCACCCGCCAGGAACAGCCAGTGCCAGCCGCGAATGCCGAGCAGGCCGTCCATCTGGCCGAGGATCATCCCGGAGACGGGGGCGCCGATCAGCCCGGCGAAGGCCGAGGCGAGGAACAGCGTCGAGGTGATGCGCCCGCGATAGCTCTGCGGAAACCACAGCGTCAGGTAGTAGAGTATCCCCGGCGCGAAGCCGGCTTCCATGGCGCCGATGAGGAAGCGCAGCACATAGAACTGCCATTCGGAGGTGACGAACATCATCAGCGCCGTGGCGATGCCCCAGGAGATCATGATGCGCGCGATCCAGCGCCGAGCGCCGACCTTGTACAGCATCATGTTGCTGGGTACCTCGAACAGCACATAGCCCACCACGAAGAGTCCCGCGCCCAGGCCATAGGCGGTGTTGCTCAGCGACAGGTCGGCCTGCAGCTGGAACTTGGCGAAGCTGATGTTGATGCGATCGAAGAAGGCGAACAGGTAGCAGATCATGATCAGCGGCATGAGCCGCCAGGCGACCTTGCGGACGATGGCCTGTTCGGCGGCCGCCACGGCGGCGGCGGAGGTTGCGGATAAGGGCATAGCGGTCTCCCGGGAGCGGCCAGACTGGCGCTCCTTTGTTGTTGTAGTCAGGGCGAACGAATGAAAGCGGGTGCGGCTCAGCCAGCGGTCGCGGGCGGCGGATGCAGATCGCAATTGCGCCCGGCCTTGGCCACCTGGCCGGGGGTGTCGTGCCCCAGCAGCGCCGGCAGGGTGCGCGACAACTCGATCAGCCGTTGCAGGTCGATGCCGGTCTCCACGCCGATCTCGGCGCAGAGATTCACCAGGTCCTCGGTGCAGATATTGCCGGAGGCGCCCGGGGCGAAGGGGCAGCCACCGAGGCCACCGAGGGCGGCGTCGAAGCGCCGGGCGCCGGCTTCGTAGGCGGCCAGGACGTTGCTCAGGCCCAGGCCGCGGGTGTTGTGGAAATGCAGGGTCAGGGCGGACGCCGGGATCAGTTCCAGCACCTGGCGGACGATCCGCGCAACCTGTCGCGGATTGGCCATCCCGGTGGTGTCGGCGAGGGTGATGCCGGTCATGCCCAGCGCCAGATAGCGCTGCACCAGTTCGAATACCCAGCCTTCGTCGATGCGTCCTTCGAAGGGGCAACCGAAGGTGGTCGCCACGGTGCCGTTGAGCGAGACCGCCTGCCCCTTGGCCAGCTGCACCACCTCGGCGAAGCTGGCGAGGGACTGCTCGCAACTCATGCGCATGTTGGCGCGATTGTGGGTCTGGCTGGCGGAGAGCACCAGGTTCAGCTCGTCGGCGCCTGCCGCCAGGGCGCGCTGGGCGCCCTTGAGATTGGGCACCAGAGCGACATAGGTCACCCCGGCCCGGCGGGCGATGCCCTGGAACACCGCCTCGCCGTCGCGCAGCATGGGCACCGCCTTGGGCGAGACGAAGGAACCGGCCTCGATCCGCGAGAAACCCAGCGCGGAGAGCCCGTCGATCAGGGCGATCTTGTCGGCGGTTTCCACCCAGCTCGGCTCGATCTGCAAGCCGTCACGGGGCGCGACTTCCTGGACGATCAGGCGTTCGCTACTCATTGCACCACCCCGCTCTTTCTGAGTCGCTGGATATCCGCTTCGCTCAGCCCCAGTTCGGCCAGCAGGCCATCGGTGTGCTCACCGAGGGTCGGACCCTGCCAGTTGACCTGGCCCGGGGTGGCCGACAGCTTGGGTACGATGCCCGGCATCTTCAGGGTGGCGCCGTCGGGCAGAGTGGTGTCCAGCAGCATCTCCCGCGCCTGGTAATGGGGATCGGTGACGATGTCGGCGGCGGAATAGATGCGTCCGGCCGGAACCTCGGCACCTTCGAGGATCTCCAGCACCTCGTCGATGCCGCGACTGCCGGTCCAGGCGGCGATGGCCTCGTCGATCAGCTCGCAGTGGCGGGCGCGCCCGTCGTTCTGCGCCAGATCCGGGCGCTCGGCCAGATCGGGTCGGCCGATGGCCTGCATCAGCCGCACATAGATGGGATCGCTGTTGCCGGCGATCACCACGAAACCGCCGTCGCCGGTGGGATAGGTGTTGGACGGGGCGATACCGGGCAAGGCGCCACCGGTACGCTCGCGCACATGGCCGAGCATGGAGTATTCGGGTACCAGGCTTTCCATGACGTTGAAGACGCTCTCGACCAGGGAGACGTCAACCACCTGGCCATCGCCCTGGCCGGTCTTGACCCGCAGCACCGACATCAGGGCGCCGATCACCGCGTGCATGGAAGCCAGGGAATCGCCCAGGCTGACCCCGACCCGCGCCGGCGGCACGCCCGGAGTACCGGTGGTGTAGCGGATGCCGCCCATGGCCTCGCCGATGGCACCGAAGCCGGGGCGATCACGATAGGGGCCGGTCTGGCCGTAGCCGGAGATGCGCACCAGGGTGAGCTTGGGATTGAGGGCGTGCAGCACGTCCCAGCCCAGGCCGAGCTTTTCCAGGGCGCCCGGGCGCAGATTCTCGATGAGCACGTCGGCGCCCTCGACCAGCTGTTTGACCAGGGCCACGCCTTCGGCGGAACGCAGATTTAGGGCGAGGGACTTCTTGTTGCGCGACTGCAGGTACCACCAGAGCGAGGTGCCCTCGTGCAGCTTGCGCCACTTGCGCAGGGGATCGCCCTTGTCCAGGGCTTCGATCTTGATCACTTCGGCGCCGAATTCGGCCAGCAGGCGGGCGGCGAAGGGGGCGGCGATGAGCGTGCCGATCTCGATGACACGGAGTCCGGTGAGAGCCGTCATGGCGGGCGAGCCTCTTTGTTATTGGAATGAGGCCGATGCTAGGACAATAGAGCAGCCGGTGGTTAACGTCTTTCGGCAAGGGGTCTTCGCGAATCGCGAAGACCCGGATTCAGACCTCCAGCAGGTGGTCGTAGAGCAGCCGGCTGACCGGCGACAGCGTCTCGACGTCGCGGACCACCAGCGCCAGGCTGCGCTGGGACCAGTCGTCATCCAGCGCCGCGGCGATCAGTCCGAGCGGTCGCCCGATGAGTTCGAAGGCCTGCAGCGGCAGCACGCCCAGCCCGAAACCCGCCTGCACCATGCGGCACACGGCATCGAAGCCGGGTACATGGATGCGCAGGCGCAAGGCCTTGCCGTGACTGCGGGCGGCGGCCTTGGTGCGCAGGTTGATGAAGCTGTCGGCGTGCAGGCCGACGTGGTCATCGTCCAGGGTCTCGGCGAAGGCCAGCCGTGCGCGGGCGGCCAGGCGATGATCGGGACGCATCACCACCACCAGGGTGTCCTGCCGGTAGGGCACGGCCAGCAGGCCGCGGGTGTCGGTGTCCGAGGAGCAGATGCCCAGGTCGGCGGCGCCTTCCAGCACGCCCTTCACCACCCCGGCGCTGGGTCGCTCGTCCAGGCTGATCTTGACCTGGGGATGGCCGACGGTGAAGGCCTGCAGGTCCTCGGGGAGGAATTCGATGATGGCGGAGATGTTGGCCATCATCCGCACGTAGCCGCGCACGCCCTGCAGGTGTTCGCCGACGTCGATGCTGATGCGCTCGACGTCGGCAAGGATGCGCTTGGCGTAATGCAGCAGCGTCTCGCCGACCGGGGTAAGGGTGGTGCCCTTGGCGTTGCGCTCGAAGAGTTCGATGTCGAGCGACCGCTCCAGATCATGCAGGCGCTTGCTGGCGGCGGACAGGGCGATCATCTCGCGCTCGGCGGCGCGGGTCAGGGTGCCCTCCTCGTGCACCGCCAGCAGCAGCTGCAGCGAGACCAGGTCGAGGCGGCGGAGCAGGTTGCGGTAGTGCATCGTCTTGCGGTCCTGGCGGCCAGAGGTCCTTGTACAGGACCAGGCCCGCCCGGGCTAGCCGCCCGCCTCCGGTCAGAGACCCAGGTCGCTCAAGCCGGGATGGTCATCCGGCCGCCGCCCCTGGGGCCAGTGAAACAGCCGCTCGGCCGCGGTGATCGGCAGGTCGTTGATGCTGGCGTGACGCTCGGCCATCAGGCCCTGGTCGTCGAAGTGCCAGTTCTCGTTGCCGTAGGCGCGGTACCACTGGCCGTCTTCGTCCCGCCATTCGTAGGCGAAGCGCACGGCGATGCGCGCGCCGTCATGCGCCCAGAGTTCCTTGATCAGCCGGTACTCGTGCTCGCGCTGCCACTTGCGGGTGAGAAAGGCCTCGATGGCGACGCGGCCCTGGAGGAAGTCGGCGCGATTGCGCCAGCGGCTGTCGACGGTGTAGGCCAGGGCCACCTTGGCGGGATCGCGGCTGTTCCAGCCATCTTCGGCGGCGCGGACCTTCTGCTGGGCGGATTCGAGGGTGAACGGCGGGACGGGAGGACGGGCAGCGCTCATGGGACTCTCCTGGGCAGATGAGGCCCCAGTGTCGGGCCGTGGCGGGGGTGGCACAAGGTCGAACGGCCCACGGATCCGGCCAAGTTGCTCAGCGCCTGTTCAACGGCTGCTGCGCGTCGGCCAGACTGCCTTGAAAATGGCCTGGGTCGCCAGCCCGGTCGGAATGCTCATCTACCACTCGTGAACCCGAGCGCGGGTCCGACCCGCTTCCTCAGCCCTTTGCTTCTTGCTTGGCTCTCGCTCGCGAGACATTGAACAGGCTCTCAGACCTCGACCAGGCGATAGTGCAATCCCCGCACCACCGCCTCGACCCGGTTGCGTGCGCCCAGTTTGCGGGCGGCGGAGTTGAGGTGCAGGTTGACCGTGGCGGTAGAGCGGTTGAGGGTCGCGGCGATGCGCTTGGCGGTCAGCCCCTTGGCGGAATATTGCAGGCATTCACGCTCGCGCGGTGTCAGGCGGACCTGGCCGCAGCGCCGTTCGGCGGGCGCGAGCAATTCGTCGGCGCGGGCCTGGAAGGCATGGGCCAGCACCAGGAAGGCGCCCAGGCAGGCTTCGCCGGCGGCCTCGGCGTCCGGGGCCTCGGCATCGAGGATGCCGGTCAGGGTGGCGAAGGCGCCCCCCGGCAGGTGCAGCGGCACGGTCACCCCGGTGGCCAGGCCGCTGTCGCGCACATAGCAGGTGACCGGGCGATGACTGTCACCCAGGTACTCGCGCAGGGCGCTGCGGGTTTCGCTGCGAAACGACCAGACGAAGGGCGCCGCACGCCGACTGGCGCATTGCTGCACCGGGTCGATCTGGTAGTAGCCGCGCTCGCACCAGAAGGCCTGCATGTCCGCCGGGGCGTTGCGTACCTTGAACACCGAGGGGGTGATGAGTACCCCGTCGTGACTGAGGGGCACCGGGGCGTAGTCGTAGATCAGCGCCTTGCAGCCCAGGTGGCCGGCACTGGCCTGGACGGCATCCAGACAGGCGTCAAGCGTGGGCAGCCCGGCGAGGCGGCTGCTGACGGTGAGCAGATCGGCATGCATCTTGGAGCTCCTGCCCTGATGGCGATGGGGAAAGCGAAGCAAAGGCTCTGCCAGTCGCCCCCGGCCTGCTGCAAACCTAGCACTTTTGTGGATGGGGCCAGGCCCCACCCTGGCCTAGAGTCGAGCCTACCCCGCCCCTTCGAGGAAGCCCCATGACTCAGCACGCTCCGTCCGGCGACGCCGCCGACCTCGCTCGCTTCGGCTACACCCAGGAACTCAAGCGCCAGCTCGGGCTGAAGGACCTGCTCATCTACGGCCTGGTGTTCATGGTGCCCATCGCGCCCTTCTCCATCTTTGGCGGGGTGTTCGACGCCAGCCACGGCATGGTGCCCCTCACCTACCTGATCGGCTTCGTCGCCATGCTGTTCACCGCGGTCAGCTACCAGCAGATGTCGCGCGCCTTTCCGGTGGCCGGTTCGGTCTACGCCTACGTCGGTCGCGGCCTGCACCCGGCGCTGGGCTTTCTCGCCGGCTGGGCCATCCTGCTCGACTACCTGCTGGTGCCCACCCTGCTCTATGTGATCGGCGCCAACGCCATGGCCAACGTCATCCCGGTCATTCCCCAGCCGCTGTGGATCGTTTTCTTCGTCGGCCTCAACACCCTGGTCAACCTGCGCGGCATCGAGACCACCGCCCGCGCCAACCGGCTGTTCCTCTACGGCCAGCTGGCGGTGCTGCTGGTGTTCGTGGTGCTGGCCGCGCTGGCCATCAGCCGCGGCGTGAATGGCGCCGAGTGGAGCCTGAAGCCGCTGTACAACCCCCAGGAATTCTCCCTGCCACTGATCTTCAGCGCGCTGTCGGTGGCGGTGCTGTCCTTTCTCGGCTTCGACGCCATCTCCACCCTCTCCGAGGAAACCCGCGGCGGCAGCCGGGTAGTGGGTCGCGCCACGCTGCTGGCCCTGACCCTGGTGGCCGCGCTGTTCATGGTGCAGACCTGGCTGGCCGCCCTGCTGCAACCCAACCTGATCCAGTACCCCGACGCCGATGCCTCGAACAACGCCTTCTACGAGATCGGTCGGTTGATCGCCGGCCCCTGGCTGCAGGTGGTGATCGCCCTGGCGGTGGCCATCGGCGCCGCCATCGCCAACGCCCTGGTGGCCCAGGCCGCCACGTCGCGCCTGCTGTTCGCCATGGCCCGTGATCGCCAGATGCCGCAGTTCCTGCGGCAGATCCATCCCGTGACCCAAGTGCCGCAGCGCGCCATCCTGCTGGTGGCGGCCCTGAGCCTGGTGCTGGGGCTGTTCTTTGTCGGCCAGATCAACCTGCTCGCCTCCATGTGCAACTTCGGTGCGCTGACCGCCTTCCTGCTCCTGCATGTGGCAGTGGCCTGGCATCACCGCGGCGCCGGTCGCCCGCTGCTGCATGCACTGGTCCCGCTGGTCGGTTTCATCATCCTCGCCTATGTGCTGTTCAACGCCGACGTCTACGCCAAGGTCGGCGGCAGCTGCTGGATGGTGCTGGGCCTGGCCGTGCTGGCCTTCCTCAGGCTCAGCGGCCGGACCACGGAATTCAAGGCGAACGACGCCGTCCATTAGGCACAGACCCGCCGCGGAGGCTCCCGATGATCAAGACCCTGCACAGCCAGCACTGCCATTGTGGCTGGGATCACAGCCTCCCCCCGGCGCTGGAGGTCGCGCCGGGAGAGACGGTCAGCTTTGCCTGCCGCGACGCGGCAGACGGCCACTTCCACGGCCACTCCAGCGCCGCCGACATCGCCACCCTGCCCTTCGAGCGGGTCAATCCGGTCTGCGGTCCGCTGTGGATCGAGGGTGCCGAGCCGGGCGACGTGCTCAAGGTGACGCTGGACAGTTTCACCCCCAGCGGCTTTGGCTGGACCGCCAACATTCCCGGCTTCGGCCTGCTCGCCGACCAGTTTCCGGACCCGGTGCTGCAGCTCTGGCATTACGACCGCAGCGGTCAGATGCCGGCCGCCTTCGGCGAGCTGGCGCGGGTCCCGCTCAAGCCCTTCGCCGGCACCCTGGGGGTGGCGCCCGCGGCGCCGGGTCTGCACTCGGTGGTGCCGCCGCGACGGGTGGGCGGCAATCTGGATATCCGCGACCTGGCCGCCGGCACCAGCCTCTACCTGCCGGTGGAGGTCGCCGGGGCGCTGTTTTCCATTGGCGACACCCATGCCGCCCAAGGCGATGGCGAGGTCTGCGGCACCGCCATCGAGAGCGCCATGGCGGTCACCGCCACCTTCGAGCTGATCAAGGGGCGACCGCTGGCCATGCCCCGCTTCAGCACCCCGGGGCCGGTCACCCGACACCTCGACGGCGCCGGTTACGAGGTCTTCACCGGTGTCGGACCCGACCTGCTGGCCGCGGCGCGGATGGCCGTCAGCGGCGCCATCGACTGGCTCGGGCAGACCCGCAACCTGCCGGCGGAGCAGGCCTATCTGCTCTGCTCGGTCTGCGGCGATCTGCGCATCAGCGAGATCGTCGACGTGCCCAACTGGGTGGTCAGCTTCTATTTTCCGCGGATCGTGTTCGAATAGCCGGGGCCGAACGGTCTGGCGTCCGCCGCGGCAACGTCCCCCACAGCGAGGCGATGACGATCAGCAGGCCGCCCAGCCAGCCCCAGAGGCCCAGGCGTTCGTCCAGCCAGAAGCTGGCGAACAGCGCGCCGAACAGCGGCTCGGCGCCCATCAGCAGGGCGACGCGGGTGGCGCTGGTGCGGCCCAGGGCAAAGTTCTGGGCGAGAAAGGCGCCCAGGGTGCAGAACAGCACCAGGTAGCCGGTGGCGAGCCAGAAGCCCGCTTGCATGGGCAGCGGTGCCAGGCCCGGGCCCAGGGCGAACAGCAGCAGACAGGCCAGGCCCACCACCCCGGTCTGCACGGCGGTCAGCGCCAGGGCCGGCACCGGGGCACTGGCCTGCTGCAGACGCCGACGCACCACGCAGACATTGACCGCGCGCAATACGGCCGCCAGCAGGATCAGGCCGTCACCCAGGTTGAAGCTCAGGGTCACCCCACGGGTCAGCAGCCCGGCGCCCGCCACCGCCAGCCCCGCGGCGCCCAGGGCGCGGGCCTCGGGGCGCTGACCGAGCAGCCACCACTCGGCGAAGGGCGTCAGGGCCACGCAGAGGCTGATGAGAAAGGCGGCGTTGCTGGCGCTGGTCAGGGCCACGCCATAGGTCTCGGCGAGAAAGATCGCCAATAGCAGCAGCCCGGTCGGCACCCCGGGTCGCCAGGCCCGCCGGCCCTCGCCCTTCAGGGTTGGCAGTAGCAGCGCCGCGGTGAGACAGAAGCGCAGCGCCAGGTAGCCGAGCACCGGATAGAGCATCACGGCGTCCTTGACCACGGCGTAGCTGGTCCCCCAGACCAGGGCGGTAGCGAGCAGCAGGCCTTCGGCGAGACCGAAGGTGGGGCGTTGCGACATGACAGCTTCTCCCTGAATCAGGCCGCCAGTGTGCCCGCCCCTGACCAGCACGATAAGCCCGCCAGCGTGCATAGCTCTTGTTCCCCCGGGGAAGCAATGGCAGCCTTTCCAGCCCTATTGCTTCTGGCGGACTTCGGCATGGATCTCCTGCGCGCCCTCCCCCTGCTGCCCTGCATGGTCGCCTTCGCCAAGGTGGTGGAGACCGGCAGCTTCACCGCGGCCGCCCGGCTGATGGACGCCACACCCTCGGCGGTCAGTCGTCAGGTCGCGCGGCTGGAACGGGAGCTGGGGGTGCGTCTGCTGCAGCGCACCACCCGCCAATTGCGGCTGAGCGAAGCCGGCCGCGAGGTACTCGGCCACTGCCGTCAGCTGCTGGCCGCCGCCGGTGCGGCGCTGGACAGTGGCCTGCAGCACAGCGAGGAACCGCGCGGGCAGGTACGACTGGCGGTGCCCAAGGCGGTCGGCTACCGGCTGATCGCCCCTTTGCTGCCGGAATTCTTCCAGCGCTATCCGCAGGTGGATCTGCAACTGCGCCTGGACGATCGCCCGCTGGATCCTATCGCCGACGACCAGGATCTGCTGGTGCGCATCACCGAGCAGCCACCCGCCGGCTTCGTCGCCCGGCCACTGCGCGAGATGGACTTCGTGCTCTGCGCCAGCCCGGCCTATCTGCAGCGCCGCGGCACGCCGCAGCAGCCCCAGGCGCTGGCGGAGCACGATTGCCTCTACCTCGGCGAAACCCCGGGCGACCAGCGCTGGCAACTGCGCCGTGGCGACCGGGTGGAAAGCGTAACGGTGCGCGGCCGCCTGGCCTGCAACCACAGCGGCGTGCGCCTGGAGGCGACCCTCGCCGATCTGGGCATCGCCTGCCTGCCGGCCTTCGCCGCCGAAGCCGGCCTGGCCGCCGGCAGTCTGCGGCGGGTGCTGCCCGACTGGCAATACCTCGGCCCCTACCAGGGCACCGCCTGGCTGCTCTATCCGCCGGATCGCCAGTTGCCAGCGGCGGTCAGGGTGCTGGTGGATTTCCTGCTGGAGCGGCTGTCCAGCTCTAGAGCAGGCCGATAGCAGTCCCTTCAGATACCCCTACTCAACCCGTTCATTTTGCTTTGCAATAGGATTCTTCCTACTCCCTGGTACAGCCAGGCCCCCAATCGCCATGAGGATCCTCGCAGGATGCAAGTCGAACAGTTCGTGTCCGGCCATTGGCTGCAGCAGTATCAATACAAGAGCTTTTCCCCTGCTCCGATCAACTGCGAATGGCAATGGCTGGATCCTCAACTCAATACCCTTCTGGAGCGAGCCTCTCGGTCACTGGCGGAATTGAATGCACTTTCCCTGATGGTGCCGGACGTGGATCTTTTCATCCGCATGCACATTGCCAAGGAAGCCAATACCTCCAGTCGTATCGAAGGGACCCAAACGCAGATGGACGAAGCCATCATGCGTCGGGAACAAGTGGCGCCCGAAAAGCGCGACGACTGGCAGGAAGTGCAGAACTACATCGAGGCCATCAACACTGCAGTATCCGACCTGGAGCATTTGCCGCTATCCATTCGCCTGCTCAAACAGACCCATGCAGTGTTGATGCAGGGCGTACGCGGCGCGCACAAGCTACCTGGCGAATTTCGCAGCTCGCAAAACTGGATTGGCGGCAGCAACCTGAACAACGCTGTCTTCGTGCCCCCTCATCCCGATCAGGTCGCTGAGCTGATGGGTGATCTGGAGAAGTTCTGGCACAACGAGCAGATCCTGGTACCCGATCTCATACGTATTGCACTGAGCCACTACCAGTTCGAGACTATCCACCCTTTCCTAGACGGCAACGGTCGAATCGGTCGCTTGCTGATCACGCTCTACCTGGTAGACAAAGGCTTGCTGCATAAGCCCGCGTTGTACCTGTCCGACTTCTTCGAACGCAATCGTGGTGCCTACTATGACGCCTTGACGGTGGTCCGCAGCTCCAACGACCTACTCCATTGGCTACGTTTCTTTCTGACAGCCGTTGCCGAGACCGCCACCAGCAGCAAGAACACCTTCATGGAAATCATGGCGTTACGCCAGGGTGTCGAGCATCAAATCCTCGCCCTGGGTGGCCGTGCGGAAAATGCCAAGCGTCTACTGCTGTATCTGTACCAGCGCCCCATGCTCAGTGTGAACGAAGCAGCCGAGCATCTGGGCGTTACCCACCAGAGCGCTAATATTCTGATTCGTAAGCTCGAAGAGCTAGGCGTACTGGTCGAGACAACAGGCTATGGACGCAATCGCCTGTTCCTCTTCGAGCGCTATTTCCGCCTGTTCATGCGCTGATGTCCTGCTCTTACATATGCGTCCCCATATGTAAGAGCAGAGGTTTTTTCTTACATATGGGAACGCCTATGTAAGGCATCAAGCCAGGACCGCCACCGACTTGAGCTGCGCCCAGACCCGGCTCCCCGGCTGCAACGCCAGCCGCTCCAGCGAATAGCGGGTGATCCGTGCCAGCAGCGCCGCGCCGCCCAGGTCCAGGCGCACCAGCACCTGGGCCGGCGAACGGGTCGGGGCGATCTCGGCGATGGTTGCCGGCAGCACATTGAGGATGCTGCTGTGCTGGCGCTCCAGGCTGAGGCTGACATCCCGCGCCAGTACCTTGATGCGCAGCGCCTGGCCGGGCGGTAGCGGGGCATGGGCCAGCAGCACGCGCTGCTCGCCGGCCAAGCCCAGGCTGAGCAGGCCGTAGTCCGGATCATGGCCGAGCACCCGCCCTTCCAGCACCACCCCGGCGTCATCGGCCAGGGCGATGGGCAGGTCGAGGCGCGCCAGTACCTCGGTGGTCGGCCCACTGGCCAGCACCCGACCCCGCTCCAGCAGCACCAGGTGATCGGCCAGTCGCGCCACCTCGTCGGGGGCATGGCTGACATAGAGGATCGGCAGCGCCAGCTCACGGGTCAGGCGCTCCAGGTAGGGCAGGATCTCCGCCTTGCGCTCGGCGTCCAGCGCCGCCAGGGGTTCATCCATCAGCAGCAGCCGCGGACTGGTCAGCAGCGCCCGGGCGATGCCGACCCGCTGGCGTTCGCCGCCGGACAGGCGCGCCGGCATCCGCGAAAGCAGTCCCTCGATGCCCAGCAGCTCGATGACCTGCTCTAGCGCCAGCCAGCGCTCGTCCGGCGCGACCCGCTGCCAGCCGAACAGCAGGTTGCGGCGCACGTCCAGGTGCTCGAACAGATTGGCGTCCTGGAAGACATAGCCCAGGGCGCGTCGGTGCGGCGGCAGGAACAGGCCGCGGTCGCTGTCCTGCCAGGTCTCCCCGGCCACCACCAGACGCCCGCGGGCGGCGGGTTCGAGTCCGGCCACGCACCTCAGGCAGCTGGTCTTGCCCGAACCCGAGGGCCCAAACAGGGCGGTGACGCCGCTGCCTGGCAGGGCGAGGTCCACAGCCAGCACGAAGTCGGCATGCCGCAGTTCGAAGCGCGCGGCGAGACTCATGTCCAGGCCGACCGCCCGCGACGGCCATAGAGCAGCAGGAGGATCACGAAGGAAAAGGCCAGCATGCCGCCGGCCAGGAGATGCGCCTGGGGATACTCCATGGCTTCCACGTGATTGAAGATCTGGGTGGAGACCACCTGGGTCCGCCCGGGAATGTTGCCGCCGATCATCAGCACCACGCCGAATTCGCCCACGGTATGGGCAAAGCCGAGGATGGCGGCGGTGACGAAGCCCGGCCGCGCCAGCGGCAGCACCACGTGGAAGAAGGTATCCAGGGGACTGGCCCTCAGGGTGGCCGCGGCCTCCAGGGGGCGCGGACCGATGGCCTCGAAGGCGTTCTGCAGCGGCTGCACCACGAAGGGCAGCGAATAGCACAGCGAGCCCACCACCAGCCCGGCGAAGGTGAAGGGCAACCGCCCCAGCCCCAGGGCCGAGGTCGCCTGTCCCACCCAGCCCTCCGGCCCCATGGCCAGCAGCAGGTAGAAGCCGATCACCGTGGGCGGTAGCACCAGCGGCAGGGCCACCAGGGCACCGACCGGCCCCTTGAGCCAGGAGCGGGTGCGCGCCAGCCACCAGGCGAGGGGCGTACCCAGCACCAGCAGCAGCAGCGTGGTCACGCTGGCCAGTTCCAGGGTCAGGCGGATCGCCGCCCAGTCCGCCGCGCTCAGGCTCATGGGATCACTGCCGGTAGCCGTAGGCCTTGAGCACCGTGGCCGCCTGGGGTCCCTTGAGATAGGCCAGCAGCGCCTTGGCTGCCGGCTGATCCTGGCCCTTGTCCAGCAACACGGCGTCCTGGCGAATCGGCGCATAGAGCTCGGCCGGTACGATCCAGGCCGAGCCTTCCTTGACCTTGCCGTCCTGATAGATCTGCGACAGGGCAACGAAACCCAGCTCGGCATTGCCGGTGGCGACGAACTGGTAGGTCTGGGTGATGTTCTGACCTTCCACCCGCTTGGCCGCGACCGCCTCGGTCAGGCCCAGCTTGGCCAGCACCTGGGTGGCGGCCAGGCCATAGGGCGCGGTCTTGGGATTGGCCACGGCCAGGTGGGCGAAGGCGTTCTGCTTGAGCACCGCGCCTTCGCTGTCCACGTAGCCGGTCCTGGGCGACCAGAGCGCCAGGGTGCCGATGGCATAGGTGAAGCGCGAGCCCTTGACCGCCGCGCCCTCGCTTTCCAGCTTGGCCGGGGTGCTGTCGTCGGCGGAGAGGAAGACCGCAAAGGGGGCGCCATTCCTGATCTGGGTGTAGAGCTGACCCGTGGCGCCGCTGGAAATCACCAGCTGATGGCCGGTGTCCCGGGTGAACTGCTCGCCGATGGCCTTGAGCGGTGCGCTGAAATTGGCGGCCACGGCCACCTGGACCTCGTCGGCCAGGGCGGGCGCGGCCAGCGTCGCGGTGAGCAGGGAAAGCAACAGGCGGGAACGGCTGGTGGTCATCGGATCGGGCTCCTTGGGATGGTCAGGATGCGCTCATCAGCAGGACGCTGGCGGAGCTGAAACAGGCGCAGGCGGCCAGGCCCGGGACGAGTCCCAGCTGGCGACTGCTAGTGGCGGTCAGGGTGGCGGTGACGCGGCGACCGGCCGGTAGCGCCAGCACCACCTCGTGGTTGATCGGTCCCTCATGGACGCGCTCGACCTCTCCCCACCACAGATTCTGCGCCGACAGGCGCAGCCCCGGATCGGTGCCGATCAGCACTGCCGAAGCCTTGACCAGGGCCACCACGGCGCGACCTGGCGCCAGGCCGAGCTGCGCGGCGCTGTCGCGGGTGACCAGGGCAGTGAGTCGCGTGGCATCGTCCAGGCGCAGCACCACGGCGCTTTCCACATCGCCCTGTTCGAGCGCCTCGACCACGCCGGAAAACTGGTTGCGGGCGCTGCTGCGCCAGTTGAGGTTGAGCAGCAACTGGCGAAAATCGGCCACTTCGGTGCGACTGGCCTCGTCCAGTCCGGCCGCCACCTGGTCCAGGGTCGTCTGGTAGTGCTGCTCCAGCGCCCGATAGAAGGCCACCACACGCTGGCCATAGGCGGTCAGCCGGGTGCCGCCGCCGCCGCTGCCCCCCGCGCTGCGGGCGACCAGGGGCTGGGCGGAGAGGTTGTTGATCTGGTCCACCGCGTCCCAGGCCGCCTTGTAGGACAGTGGCACCCGCTTGGCCGCCTGGCTGATGGAGCCGGTGGCGGCGATGGCCTCCAGCAGACGAATGCGGGTCTGGGTCAGCTCGGCGCCGACACTGCTTTCCAGCGACAGGTGGGCAATGAAGGGCGAGGCGCTCATGTCAGGGACTCCCGGCGTCCGGGTTGTATGACTACAACGCTCCGACCTAGAGTGGCGCCCCCTGCCTCTTCCCCAACGTTCAGGAGCGATATCCAATGAAGGTCAGTGCCCGCAATGTCTTCCCGGGAACCGTCAGCCAGGTGCGCGAAGGCGCGGTGAATGCAGAGGTGACCCTTACCCTGACCGGCGGTACCGAGCTGGTGGCCGTGGTTACCCTGGACAGCGTGAAGAGCCTGGAACTGGCGCCGGGCACGTCGGCGGTGGCCCTGGTCAAGGCGCCCTGGGTGATGGTGATGAGCGCCGATAGCGGACTGCGCCTGTCGGCGCGCAACTGCCTGGCCGGAACCGTGGAGAGCATCAGCGATGGCGCGGTCAACGCCGAGGTGGTCATCGCCCTGCCCGGTGGCAGCCGCGTGGTGGCCATGGTCACCCGTGACGCGGTGCAGGAGCTGCAGCTGGCACCGGGCGTGGCCGCCACGGCGGTGTTCAAGGCGTCTCATGTGATCCTGGGGGTCCCGGCCTGATCCTGGGGGCGGCGGATCCGATCCGCCAGGGCGTTATAGCCTAAAGTATATAGCGTGAGACAAAAGAAAACGCCGGCAGGTTTCCCTGCCGGCGTTTCGCTTGGCGCTTGAGAAGCTATTCACGATCTCGCGAGCTAGAGACAAACAAGGCCTAGGCGGCCCCGCGAAAACCCCTGAGGAAGCGGAGCCCACACCGGTAAATGAGCATTCCGACGGGGCTAGCCACCCAGGGCATTTTCAACGCCGTTTGGCCGACGCGCAGCAGATCGTGGAGAGCTTTTTAGGCCAGCTTCTTGTACTTGACCCGCTTGGGCTGGGCCGCGGCCTCGCCCAGGCGCTTCTTGCGATCGGCTTCGTACTCGGTGTAGTTGCCTTCGAAGAACACCACGTTGGAATCGTCCTCGTAGGAGAGGATGTGGGTGGCGATGCGGTCGAGGAACCAGCGATCGTGGGAGATCACGATGGCCGCGCCGGGGAAGTCCAGCAGGGCGTCTTCCAGGGCGCGCAGGGTTTCCACGTCCAGGTCGTTGGAGGGTTCGTCCAGCAGCAGCACGTTGCCGCCCTGCTTGAGGGTCAGCGCCAGGTGCAGACGACCGCGCTCACCGCCGGAGAGGTCCTTGACGAACTTCTGCTGGTCGGCGCCCTTGAAGTTGAAGCGACCCACGTAGCTGCGCGAAGGCACCTCGTAGTTGCCGATCTTGATCACGTCGGAGCCGTCGGAGACCTGCTCCCAGACGGTCTTGGTGTCGGACAGGTTCTCGCGGCTCTGATCGACGCTGGCCAGTTGCACGGTATCGCCGATCTCGATGCTGCCGACGTCCGGCTGCTCCTTGCCCATGATCATGCGGAACAGGGTCGACTTGCCGGCGCCGTTGCCGCCGATGACGCCGACGATGGCGCCCTTGGGCACCACGAAGCTCAGGTCGTCGATCAGCAGGCGATCACCATAGCCCTTGCTGACGTTCTTGAACTCGATGACCTTGTCGCCCAGGCGCTGGCCGGCGGGGATGTAGATCTCGTTGGTCTCGCTGCGCTTCTGGAATTCCTGGGACTGCATTTCCTCGAAGCGCTGCAGGCGGGCCTTGGACTTGGACTGGCGGGCCTTGGCACCGGAGCGCACCCATTCCAGTTCGGCCTTCATGGCCTTGGCGTGGGCGGCTTCCTGCTTGGCTTCCTGGGTCAGGCGCGCGGCCTTGGATTCCAGCCAGCCGGAGTAGTTGCCCTCGAAGGGGATGCCCTGGCCGCGGTCCAGTTCCAGGATCCAGCCGGCGACGTTGTCGAGGAAGTAGCGGTCGTGGGTGATGGCCACCACGGTCCCGGGGAAGTCGTGGAGGAAGTGCTCCAGCCAGGCGACCGAGTCGGCGTCCAGGTGGTTGGTGGGTTCGTCCAGCAGCAGCATGTCGGGGGCCGACAGCAGCAGGCGGCACAGCGCCACGCGGCGCTTCTCGCCACCGGAGAGCACGCCGACCTTGGCGTCCCAGGCCGGCAGGCGCAGGGCATCGGCGGCGACTTCCAGCTGGCGCTCCAGGTTGTGGCCGTCGGCGGCCTGGAGGATGGCTTCCAGCTTGGCCTGCTCGGCGGCCAGGGCGTCGAAGTCGGCATCCGGCTCGGCGTAGGCGGCATAGACCTCGTCCAGCCGGGCCTGGGCCTGCTTGATCTGACCGACCGCTTCCTCGACCACGTCACGAACTGTCTGCTCGGGATCAAGTTTCGGTTCCTGCGGCAGATAACCCACATTGATACCGGGCATCGGCCGCGCTTCACCTTCGATCTCGGTATCGACGCCGGCCATGATGCGCAGCAGCGTCGATTTACCCGCACCGTTCAGACCGAGCACGCCGATCTTGGCGCCGGGAAAGAACGACAGGGAGATGTTCTTGAGGATTTCACGCTTGGGCGGCACGACCTTGCCGACCCGGTGCATGGTGTAGACGTATTGAGCCATGGTGGGACCTTGGGACCGGAATGAAAAACAGGGGACACAGTATGGCGTCAGCAGCGAACGCTGTCGAAACCCCGCGCGACGAAAGCGCCGGTGCTGATCACGCGGAAAAAACCGGCGGAGACACCGTCCGGTCCCTTATCATAGGCCATCCCTGCCCCGCGGAATCGGGCGCAGCCGAACGGCCATCGTCTCTGCAGGAACGCAGTCCGTCGTGAACAGCCCGCCCTCCTCGCTGCCGGAAGAGCCGCTCGCCCCCGCTTCGCGACGCCTGACCCGCGGTCTGCTGATCCTCTCGCTGGTGGCCATGCTGGCCCTGATGTTCTGGCAGGCCCTCGCCAGCGTGGCCGAGCGCGAGACGCTGCGGCGCGAACAGCTGGATGGCCTGACCCGACAGCTGGCCAACACCGTCGAATTCGGGCTGGCGCTCAAGGCCCAGGCGGTGCGCAGCACCCTGCGCTGGTCGCTGGACCCCACCCTGCCGCTGGCCCCCAATCTGCTGCTCGGCCTCAAGGACTTCTTTCCCGGACTGCAACAGGTACGCTGGCTGCCGGCCAACGCCAACCTGCGCAGTGCGCGCCTGGGCGATACGCCGGACGCCGCCTTCATCCAGCAACTGATCGCGCGCGCCGGCCAGGCCGACTTCCGTTACGGCTACAACGGTCAGGCCACCGCGGCGCCCCTCTATGTGCTGCTGGCCGGCGATCCACAACTGCAGAATGGCTGGTGGGTGCTGACCAGCGCCCCCCTGCTCGAACCCCTGTGGCGGCCGACCCGGGTACCGTCCGGCCTCGACTGGCGTCTGGAAGATCGCTCCCAGGGCACCCTGCTGTTCCGCGGCGGAGAAGCCCCGGCGGCGAACAGCGTCGACGAGGTACGCCAGGAGCTGGCCTACAGCAACTGGCAGGTAGTGGGCAGCCATCCCGCCGAAGACATGGGCACCACGCTGCTGGGGGCCTCCTTCGGCCGCCTGGCGCTGTTCAGCCTGTCCGGCCTGGTGGCCGTCATCCTGCTCTATTTGCTGTTGCGCGAAGAACGTGGCCTGCGCGCCCTCACCCTCGCCTCGCGACGCGGCCTGCGCCTGGCCGGCATCGCGCTCAACGGGATCGAGGAAGCCGTCTGCATGACCCAGGCCGATGGTCGCCTGGTGCATGTCAACGCCACCGCCGCGCGGCTGCTGGGCATCGCCGCCAATGACGCCCAGCAATTCTTCCTCGCCAGCCTGCTGCCCGAGCTGGTCGCCCTGACGGCCGCCGAGCGTGACAGCGGCGCCCTGGTCACCCTGGCGGTGGAAGGCCAGCCGCGGCGCTTCGCGGTCAGCTGCCACGCCCTGGCGGACAGCCAGCCCAGTGCCCGGGTCCTGCGCGACCGCACCCAGACCCAGGATGGCTTCGTCTGGGTCTTGCGCGACGTCACCGAACAGCAGCGCAACCTGGAGACCATCCAGACCACCCGGCAGCGCTACGAAAGCATCTTCAACGGGGTGCACACCGGCATCTGCGTGGTGGATCTGAGCGCCGTCCAGCCGCACATGCAGGCCCTCGGCCTGGAGCGCCCCGAGCAACTGGGGGAGCTGTTCGCCCGCGAGCCCGAAGTCCTGGATAGCCTGGGCCGCCAGGTGCGCATCACCGAGATCAACCAGCGCGCCCTGGAAATGCTCGGCATCGAGCACCTCGACCAGGCCTGGGCGCGGCTGGTGGGTGACTCCCGCGTCCAGCTCGGTGGCAAGAGATACCGCCTGCTGGCCGGCCTGCTCTCCGGCCAGCAGGTACTGGAACTCGAGACCTGCATCGGCACTGCCGAGGGCGAACGGCACCTCTGGCTGACCATGCACCTGCCAGCCGACCCCCGGCACCTCGACGCGACCCTGCTCAGCCTCAACGACATCACCCAGCGCAAGCTCGGCGAATTGCGCCTGCTCGAGCGCGACAGCTTCTGGTCGAATCTGATCAGCGCCATCCCCGACACCCTCTATACCTATGACGTGGCCAGCGGCGAGCTGACCTACGAGAGTCGTTCGCTGGCCCTCAAGCTCGGCTATCCGCCGGAAGCCTTCGCCAGCCTCGGGCGCGCGCGCCTGCACCCGGATGACCTCGAACTGCACGAGCGGGTGGTGAGCATGCGGCCGACGCTCTCCGACCAGCCCAGCAGCAGCCTCTTGCGCTGGCAGCACCGCAACGGCGGCTGGCGCTGGTTCGACGTGCGCGAGCAGCGCCTCGCCCGTGCGGCGGACGGCACCGCGGCGAGCGTGGTCGGGCTGGCCCTGGATGTCACCGACATGGTGCGGGCCAGCGAGCGCCTGCGCGAAAGCGAGAATCGCTACCGGCAGCTGGCGGAAAGCATCAGCGACGTCATCTTCACCACCGAAACGCCCAGCTGGTGCTCAACTACATCAGTCCCTCGGTGGAGGAATTGCTCGGCTATCCCGTCGGCGAGCTGCAACAACGCACCCTGGCCGAACTGGTGGTGCACTCGCGCCAGTGGCAGGAGGTGCGCCGCACCCTGCAGCGGCTGCTGCGCAGCCTCGACAATCCGCGCGCCCTGGCCGAGTTGCGCCGGGAACACTTCGCGCCCCTGTTGCTCGACTGCCTGCACGCCCAGGGCCACACCCTGCAGATCGAGCTGCGCCTCAAGCCGCTGTGGGACGACCACGAGCGCTTCGCCGGTCTGCTCGGCATCTGCCGCGATATCTCCGCCCAGCGCCGCACGGAAAAGGACATGCGCATGGCGGCCACGGTGTTCGACCACTCCGCCGGCGCCATCCTGGTCACCGACCCGGCCGGCTACATCGTGCGGGTCAACCGCACCTTCACCCGCATCACCGGCTTCAGTCCCGAAGAGGTGTTCGACCAGCAGCCGATGATGCTCTGCGCGGACAAGCAGGAAGCCAACCAGCTGCAGCACGTGATGCAGCAGCTGCGTACCCAGGAGAGCTGGGAAGGCGAACTCTGGCAGCGCCGCCAGGACAACGAGCCCTATCCCTCCTGGGTCGGCATCACCGCCATCCGCGACGACGACGGCGACCTGATGAGCTATGTCTGCTTCTTCGTCGACATCAGCGAGCGCAAGGCCAGCGAAAGGCGCATCCACCGCCTGGCCTACTACGACGCCCTGACCCTGCTGCCCAACCGCACCCTGTTCCAGGATCGCCTGCACAACGCCCTGCAGCAGAGCCGCCACAACGGCAGCTGGGTGGTGCTGATGTTCCTCGACCTCGACCGCTTCAAGCCGATCAACGACAGCCTCGGCCACGCCGCCGGCGACCGCCTGCTCAAGGACGTGGCCATGCGCCTGACCGCCTGCGTCGGCACCGAGGACAGCGTGGCGCGCATGGGTGGCGACGAATTCACCCTGCTGCTGTCCGGTCTGGAAAGCCGCGAGGTCGCCCTGGCCCAGGCGATCCGCGTCGGCGAGCAGATCCTCTCCCAGCTGTCCGAGGCCTTCGTGCTCGAAGGCCGCGAATTCTTCGTCTCCGCCAGCATCGGCATCGCCCTCTCGCCCCAGGACGGCCATGAACTCAGCCAGCTGATGAAGAACGCCGACACCGCCATGTACCACGCCAAGGAGATGGGCAAGAACAACTTCCAGTTCTACCAGGCCGAGATGAACGCCCGCGCCCTGGAGCGCCTGGAACTGGAAGCCGATCTGCGGCACGCCCTGCTGCAGGGTGAATTCCGCCTGCACTACCAGCCGCAGTACCGTTGCGACAACCGGCGCCTGACCGGGGTCGAGGCCCTGCTGCGCTGGGAGCATCCGGTGCGCGGCCACGTCTCGCCGGCGGAATTCATCCCGGTGCTGGAAGAGATCGGCCTGGTGGTCCAGGTCGGCGACTGGGTGATTCGCGAAGCCTGCCGGCAGATGCGCGAATGGCACGCGGCCAGGGTGCGCATTCCCAAGGTCTCGGTGAATCTCTCCGCCCGCCAGTTCAGCGATGGCCAGCTCGGCCAGCGCATCGCCGAGATCCTCGCCGAGACCGGCCTGGCGCCGGCCTGCCTGGAGCTGGAACTGACCGAAAGCATCCTGATGCGCGACGTCGGCGAGGCCCTGCAGCTGCTGGGCGAACTCAAGAGCCTGGGCCTGTGCATCGCGGTCGACGACTTCGGCACCGGCTATTCCTCGCTCAACTACCTCAAGCAGTTCCCCATCGACATCCTCAAGATCGACCGCAGCTTCGTCGACGGCCTGCCCCACGGCGAGCAGGATGCGCAGATCGCCCGGGCCATCATCGCCATGGCCCACAGCCTCAATCTCTCGGTGATCGCCGAGGGCGTCGAGGAGCCGGCGCAACTGGAATTCCTGCGCCTCCATGGCTGCGACGAGGTGCAGGGCTTCCTCTTCGACCGTCCGCTGCCGCCGGATCTGCTGCGCGAGCGGCTGGAGCACCAGGGGCTGTTCCCCGTCCTGACATGAGACCGATGGCGGCGGCGCATGACCGGCGCTCATACCTCAGAGTTCCCGCGATGGGGTAGAATGTCGCCCCTCACGAGCCCGATCGGGCTCGCTCTTCGCCATGCCTCAGGGGACCCTGCCGCCATGTTCAGCCGTGAAACCACCCTCGCCCGCTTCGACGCCGACCTGTATGCCGCCATGCAGCAGGAAGCCCAGCGTCAGGAAGATCACATCGAGCTGATCGCTTCGGAAAACTACACCAGTCCGGCGGTCATGGAAGCCCAGGGCAGCGTGCTGACCAACAAGTACGCCGAAGGCTATCCCCACAAGCGCTACTATGGCGGCTGCGAATACGTCGACGTGGTCGAGCAACTGGCCATCGACCGCGCCAAGCAACTGTTCGGCGCCGACTACGCCAACGTCCAGCCGCACTCCGGCTCCCAGGCCAACTCGGCCGTGTACCTGGCGCTGATCGAAGCCGGCGACACCATCCTCGGCATGAGCCTGGCTCACGGCGGTCACCTGACCCACGGCGCTACCGTGTCCTCCTCCGGCAAGCTGTACAACGCCGTGCAGTACGGCATCGACGAGCAGGGCCTGATCGACTACGCCGAAGTCGAGCGCCTGGCCCGCGAGCACCAGCCCAAGGTCATCGTCGCCGGCTACTCCGCCTATTCCCAGGTGCTGGACTTCGCCCGCTTCCGCGCCATCGCCGATGCCGTGGGTGCCTACCTGTTCGTCGACATGGCCCACTTCGCCGGCCTGGTCGCCGCCGGTGTCTATCCGAACCCGGTACCCTTCGCCGACGTGGTCACCAGCACCACCCACAAGACCCTGCGCGGCCCGCGCGGCGGCCTGATCCTGGCCAGGGCCAACGAAGCCATCGAGAAGAAGCTCAACTCGGCGGTCTTCCCCGGCGCCCAGGGCGGCCCGCTGATGCACGTCATCGCCGGCAAGGCGGTGTGCTTCAAGGAAGCCCTGCAGCCCGAGTTCAAGACCTACCAGCAGCAGGTGATCAAGAACGCCCAGGCCATGGCCGGCGTGTTCATCGAGCGCGGCTTCGACGTCGTCTCCGGCGGCACCGACAACCACCTGTTCCTGCTCAGCCTGATCAAGCAGGAAATCACCGGCAAGGACGCGGACGCCGCCCTGGGTCGCGCCTTCATCACCGTGAACAAGAACTCGGTGCCGAACGATCCGCGCTCGCCCTTCGTCACCTCCGGTCTGCGCATCGGCACCCCGGCCGTCACCACTCGTGGCTTCCAGGAAGCCGAGTGCCGCGAGCTGGCCGGCTGGATCTGCGACATCCTCGGCAACATGGGCGACGAATCCGTGATCGACGCCGTGCGTGAGAAGGTCCAGGCCGTCTGCGCCCGCCTGCCGGTATACGGCAAGTAAGAGGTCCGCCTTCCCCCTCTCCCCTGGGAGAGGGCCGGGGTGAGGAAAAACCCCAAACAACGAGCCCCGACCAATCGGCCGGGGCTCGCTGCATTTCCAGCAGGGTCGTCAAGGCCGCCAAGCCGGACCCTGGCGCACGCCGGAAGCCCCCGAAAACGAAAACCCCGGCCAGTGCCGGGGTTTTCTTTGTCAGACGCTGCTCAGGCCTCAGAGGACCTGCAGATCGCCCAGGCCGTCCAGGTAGCGCTCGGCGTCCAGGGCGGCCATGCAGCCGGCACCGGCCGAGGTGATGGCCTGGCGATAGGTGTGGTCGGCCACGTCGCCGGCGGCGAACACGCCGGGTACGTTGGTGGCGGTGGCATTGGCCTCGCGACCGCCCTTCACCACCAGGTAGCCGTCGTGGCTGTCCAGCTGGCCTTCGAACAGCCCAGTGTTCGGCGTGTGGCCGATGGCGACGAACAGACCGGCCACCTGCAGCTCTTCGGTACTGCCATCGTTGTTCTTGATCCGTACCCCGGTGACACCCATGTTGTCACCCAGCACCTCGTCGACGCTGGCATTGAGCTTGAGCGCCATCTTGCCTTCGGCGACCCGGGCGCGCAGCTTGTCCTGCAGGATCTTCTCGGCGCGGAAGGTCTCGCGGCGGTGGATCAGGGTCACCTTGCTGGCGATGTTGGCCAGGTACAGGGCTTCCTCGACTGCGGTGTTGCCGCCGCCGACCACCGCCACCTCGCGGTTGCGATAGAAGAAGCCGTCGCAGGTGGCGCAGGCGGACACGCCCTTGCCCATGAAGGCCTCTTCGCTGGCCAGGCCCAGGTAGCGGGCGCTGGCGCCGGTGGCGATGATCAGGGCGTCGCAGGTGTAGGTGGCGCTGTCACCCTTGAGGGTGTAGGGCTTGCCACCGAAGTCCACGGCATTGATGTGGTCGAAGACGATCTCGGTCTCGAAGCGCTCGGCGTGCTCGCGCATCCGCTCCATCAGCGCCGGACCGGTCAGGTCGTGGGGATCGCCCGGCCAGTTGTCGACCTCGGTGGTGGTGGTCAGCTGGCCACCCATCTGCATGCCGGTGATCAGTAGCGGCTTGAGGTTGGCGCGGGCGGCATAGACCGCAGCCGTGTAACCGGCCGGACCGGAACCGAGGATGATGAGGCGCGAATGGCGCGAGGTGCTGGCTTCAGACATGACATTCTCCCTGCCGGGATCTCCGGCAGACCTAAGAGTAGAGAGGCCGGCGCGCCCCATGGGCATGCCGGCCGGTGTGCGTGCGGAGCCGTTCCGCAGCGCCGGTCGCTCCTGGCGACGGCGCGACCGGCGCCGATAGGCGGACACCGGGTCCAGGGATGGGGCTCAGCCTAACGGGTACCGCCCCTCCACAGAAGCGACCATTCTAAATCCAGACCATAGGGCGCGCCTATGTCGACCGCTGCGGCAATCGAGCCCTGAGGTAAGCTGTGCATTCCCGCTCCCCGTCAGGAATCTTCATGGCTGTCGCTCCGCTGTCCGGCTCCGCCTATTTCGCCGAAGGGCTGCGCCTGGTGACTCGCCCCGGCATGCGCCGCTTCGTGGTCATCCCGCTCACCATCAATCTGCTGCTCTACGCGGCCATCCTCACCTTTGCCGTGCGCGGCTTCGAGGGTTGGCTGGAGCAGCTGATGCCGAGCCTGCCGGCCTGGGCGAGCTTCGTCGAATGGCTGCTCTGGCCGCTGTTCGTGCTCCTGCTGCTGGCGATCATCTTCTTTACCTTCACGATGCTGGCCAATCTGGTGGCAGCGCCCTTCAACGGCTTTCTCGCGGAAAAGGTCGAGGTCATGGTACGCGGCCAGGACGATTTCCCACCGTTCAATCTCGCTGAACTGGTCACCATGGTGCCGCGTACCCTGCAGCGTGAACTGCGCAAGCTGGGCTACTACCTGCCGCGTGCGCTGGGCCTGCTGGTGCTGACCCTCATCCCCGGTCTGAACCTGATCGCCGCGCCGCTGTGGATCCTGTTCGGCGTCTGGATGATGGCGGTGCAGTACATCGACTTCCCCGCCGACAACCACCAGCTGGATTTCCGCAGCATGCTCGCCTGGCTGCGCACCCCGCCGCCTGCGCTGCCTGGGCTTTGGCGGGGTGACCTACCTGGCGCTGCTGGTGCCCGGCCTGAACGCCCTGTTCATGCCCGCCGCCGTGGCCGGGGCGACGCTGTTCTGGGTGCGTGAAGGGGGCGACAAGGCGCTGCTGGTACGCGCCTGAGGAGCGGGTTCGTCGGACGTTCTGACGCAGGTTGGCGCTGAAACGGCGCCAGCGCCGAAGTCCGGCAGCCCTGGCTAAGCCAGCTCGTGATAACGCCGGTCGAAGTACAGCAATCCGCCTTCGCCACCCGGCTCGGCCACCCCCAGCACCTCGCAGAGCAGCAGATCGTGACTACCCACCGACTGCACCTCGGCGATGCGGCAGTCGCAGGCCACCAGGGCACCGTCCAGCACCGGCGCCCCCGTGGCGAGGCGGGTCCAGCGCGCCGCGGCGAAGCGTTCGGCCATGGCGGTCTTGCCGCCGAAGAGGTTGGCCAGCGCCTGCTGGCCGGCGGCCAGGACGTTGACGCAGAGCACGCCGTTGGCACTGAAGGCGGGGTGCACCGAGGCGCTGCGGTTGAGGCAGACCAGCAGGGTCGGCGGGGTATCGCTGACGCTGCACACGGCGGTGGCGGTAAAGCCGGCCATGCCGGCCGGACCATCGGTGGTGACGAGGTTGACCGCAGCGCCCAGGCGCGCCATGGCCCCGCGGAAGAGATCGCGTTCGACCGGGGCGGCGGGGCTGGCGGCGGACAGGGGCAAGGCATGGGCAACGGACATGGCGTTACGCCTCCAGATCTTGGCTGAGATAGTCGAGCACCACCCGGTCGAAGGTGGCGGAATCGGTGACGCTGGAGGCGTGGCCGCCCCACTCCAGCAACTGGAAGCTGGCCCGGGGCAGACCCGCGGCCAGCCGCTGGGACGAGGTCCAGGGCACCAGGACATCGTCGCGATTGGCCAGCACCAGGGTCGGCACCGGGATGCGCGCCAGCTCGGCGTCCAGGTCGAAGGCCAGTAGCGCGCCGATGCGCCGCAGCACATTGGCCTCGCCGGGGAAGTGCGCCAGGGCATGGGCTTCGTCGGCGGTCAGGCGCTCGCCGTGTTCGGCGATCCAGGTGGCCGGATAGAGAAAGATCGCCTGGGCCTGGACATATGCCGCGGCGCCGCTGTCGCGCAGCAGGCGCTGGCGCAGGGCGAAGCAGCGCGCGGTATGCGGATTGGGTCGGCTCCAGGCATTGACCAGCACCTGGCGGCGGATCAGGCCCGGACGCAGCAGACTGGCCTGCAGGCCCACCAGACCGCCCAGGGCATGGCCCATGAATAGGCACTCGCGCAGTTCCAGGCGATCGGCCAGGGCCAGCAGGTCCTCGGCCATATGCTGGATGCGGTAATCCGCCGGCAGCTCGGCCGGACTCCTGCCGGTGCCGGTCTGGTCGTAGACCACCACCCGGAATCTTTCGCCGAGGGCCGCCAGCTGCGGCGCCCAGAAGGCCCCGGCGCCGCCCAGCCCGGAGCTGAGCAGCAGGGTCTCGGCCGCCGGGTCCTGGCGGCCATGGAGTTCGAAGTGCATGGGCGGTCCTTGAAGGTTGGTTGGTTGAGGCGGCCCTCACCCCAACCCTCTCCCAAGGGGAGAGGGGGTAGGTACGGAGCGGGAGCTAGCCGACATGGGCGATGCTGGCGATCTCGATCAGGGCGTCGGGCTTCACCAGGCCGCACTGGATGCAATAGCGCGCCGGCTTCTCGCCGGGAAAGAATTCGGCGTACACCGCGTTGATGGCGGCGTAGTTCGCCCAGTCGGTGAGCATGATCATGTTGAAGGTGACGTCGGCCATGCTGCCGCCAGCCGCCTCCACCACGCCCTGGATGGTGGTGAGCACGTGGCGTGCCTGGGCGGCGGCGTCGCCGACGTGGACCACGTTGTTCTCGGCATCGAACGGCAGGGTGCCGGAGACATAGAGCACGCCATCGGCCAGGCTGCCGGGCACGAAGGGGGCGATGGGGGTACCGGTACCGGCGGGAATCACGGCTTGCTTGGGCATGGTGGCTCAGTCCTTGGCGAAGGTGGTGTGGAAGTCGGCGCAGCTGGCGACCCAGCCGAAGAAGGTCTCGATGTTGAACAGCGCGGCCTCGTGGGCCGCACGGGGCCCGGCCTGATGGCAGGCGTCGTGCAGGCAGACGCCGAAGTATTCGAGGAAGAAGCCGTCCCTCAGGGTCGACTCCACGCAGACATTGGTGGCCACGCCGACGAACACCAGATTGCGGATGCCACGGGCGCGCAGCAGGCTGTCCAGGTGGGTGTTGTAGAAGCCGCTGTAGCGGGTCTTGGGCACCACCAGGTCCGCAGCCGCCTGTTGCAGCCGGTCGACCAGGGCATAGTCCCAGCCACCCCTGGCCAGCAGCTGCCCCTGCAGTTCGGGTCGCTTGCGCATGGTCTTGAGGGCATTGGATTTGTGCCAGTTGGGCGAACCCGGCCCGCCCGCCTCGCGATACTCCGGGTCCCAGCCATTCTGGAACCAGACCACCTGGATACCCGCGCCGCGGGCGGTCTCCACCACCGCAGCGACGTTCTCGATCACCGGGCCGGTGGCCGAGACATCGAAACCGGCCAGATCCAGGTAACCACCCTGGCTGGCATAGGCATTCTGCATGTCCACCACGATCAGGGCGGTCTCGCTGGCCTTGAGCCGCAGCGGTTCGGGTCGCGCCGGCAGCGTCACGGCTTCGGTGTCGCTCGCAGGCAAGGCATAGCCCGCCAGAGTTTCCACGGCATTCATCAGGCACTCTCCTTGAGCAGGTCGACGTGACGGCGGCTCTGCATCAGCGGCTGGATGCGCTCGCCGAAGTCGGTCACGCCCTGGACGAAGTCGTCGAAGGTCAGCAGCACCCCGCTGGCCCCGGGCACCTCGGCGATCTCGTCGAGCATCCGCGCTACGCTGGCGAAGGAACCCACCAGGGTGCCCATGTTGATGTTGACCGCCGAGGTCGGATCGGCCATCTGTCGCACGTTGGTGTCGCTGCCGGACTTGGTGTCGGCGGCGGCCTGGGCGCCCAGCCAGGCGATGGCTTCCTCGTCGGCACCGGCCTTGTAGTGCTCCCACTTGGCGCGGGCGGCCTCGTCGGTCTCGGCGGCGATGATCATGAACAGGGCGATGGAGGAGACCTCGCGCCCGGTCTTGGCGGTGGCCGCCTGCAGCCGCTCCACCGCCGGGGCGAAGGCCTTGGGCGTGTTGACGCCCTTGCCGAAGACGAAGCTGTAATCGGCGTGTTCGGCGGCAAAGGCCAGGCCGGCGTCGCTCGCCCCGGCGCAGACGATCTCCATGGGCGCCTGGGGTTGGGGACTGACCCGGCAGTCCTCCATGCGGAAGTGCGCGCCCTGGAAATCCGACTGGCCGGTGCCCCAGAGGTCGCGCAGCACCTGGGCGTATTCACCGAGGTATTGATAGCGGCTGGCGAAGAACTCATCCCCCGGCCAGAGCCCCATCTGGCTGTATTCGGGTTTCTGCCAGCCGGTGACCAGATTGACGCCGAAGCGGCCACCGGAAATGCAGTCGATAGTGGCGGCCATGCGCGCGACGATGGCCGGCGGCAGGGTCAGGGTCGCGGCGGTGGCGAACAGCTTGATGCGCGAGGTCACCGCCGCCAGCCCGGCCATGAGGGTGAAGGACTCCAGGTTGTGGTCCCAGAATTCGGTCTTACCGCCGAAGCCGCGCAGCTTGATCATCGACAGGGCGAAGTCGAAGCCGTAGTGCTCGGCGCGCTGCACGATCTCGCGATTCAGCTCGAAGGTGGGCCGGTACTGGGGCGCGTTTTCCGACAGCAGCCAGCCGTTGTTGCCGATGGGAATGAAGACACCGATGTTCATCGCTCGCACTCTCCCGCAGTCAGGAATCGAGGCGCATCGAGATGCGCCGTGGCTGCAGGATCGGAGCAGAAAGCTTGCCAAGTCTTGAAATTTCAAGCCAATCAAACACTTGGGGGAAATCTAGAAATATATCCAGACCATTTGGTCCAGATCAGAGCACCTAGTTTGTGCAAGGCGCCCGAATCCGGGGCATGCAGGATGTCGGGCCATGCTAGAGTTTGGAGACCGGCGCGCTACCCTCTGGCGTCCGCCGACGATTCGTCACCAGGAAGGTGCGAATCTCAACGACCGCGCCTGAAGCCGGCCCTCCTGCTCGTCCAGCGGTCGGTCCGCGTCAGATGTCCAAGAAGGCCCAAGGAGCAGTTCGTGAGTCAGGCCAGTGATCCTCCGCCACGCAAGCCGCGTCAACCCAGCCCTGCCGCCCAGCAACGCCGGCAGCGTCAGATAGAAGCCAAGCGCGCCCAGATCCTCGGCGCCGCGCTCGATATCTTTTCCCGCTTCGGCCTGCACGGCGCCAGCCTGGATCAGGTGGCCCTGCAGGCAGACGTCTCCAAGACCAACCTGCTCTACTATTTCAGCAGCAAGGAAGAGCTCTATGTCGCCGTGCTGCGCCAGTTGCTGGCGACCTGGCTGAGTCCCCTGCGCACCTTCAGCGAAGACCAGGATCCCCTCGACGCCCTGCGCGGCTATCTGCGCCATAAGCTGGAGATGTCCCGCGACTATCCCGCCGAGTCCCGGCTGTTCTGCCTGGAGATGGTCCAGGGCGCGCCGCTGCTGCTGCCGGAATTGCAGGGCAGCCTGCACGATCTGATAGACGAGAAGGCCCGGGTGATCCGTACCTGGATCGATGCCGGCCGGCTGGCACCGGTGGACCCGTACCAGCTGATGTTCAGCCTCTGGGCCACCACCCAACACTATGCGGACTTCAGGGTCCAGGTGCAGGCACTCTGTGGCCGTACCCTGCAGGATCCAGCCTTCTTCGACGAGGTTCTGCGCGGCCTGGAAACCCTGCTCATCGACGGGCTGCGCCCGCGCCTCAGAGGCTGAAGCCCGGCTCAGGGCGCCAGGAAGAAGTCGGCGAACAGCTCGCTCAGTCTCGGCCAGAGCGGTGCCGGCAGGTCGTGGGCCATGTCGGGTATCAACTCGAAGCGGGCACCGGGAATGGTCCGGGCCACGGCGCGGCCACAGGCCGGACGCAACAGCGGATCCCGCGCCCCATGGACCACCAGGGTCGGCGCCTGGATGCGCCGGGCAAAGGGCCGCAGATCGCCGCTGCCGAGCAGGGCGAACAGCTGCCGCTGCACCCCGTCCACATCCACCCCGCGCGCCAGGATCCGTTGCACCAGTCGTTCGAGATCCACCTCGCGCTGCCGATAGCGCGGGCTCTCGATACCGCGCAGCAGGGCCTTCTGCCGGGCGAGCGCCGCTTCCGCCGGCAGATCGGTCGGCGGCCGCAGCAGCAGGCTGCCAAGCAGCCTGAACGAGGGCGGCGGCAACAGCGGCTGATTGGTCGACGAGAACAGGATGCCGAGCCGCGCGACCCGCTGCGGCCAGTCGGCGGCGAGGATCTGCGCGATCATGCCGCCCATGGAGCCGCCCAGCACGAAGGCGCGCTCCAGCCCCAGGTGATCGAGCAGCCCGACCGCATCGGCGGCCATGGCTTCCAGGTGATAGGGCACCGCACTGGGCTTGCCCAGTTGCGCCCGCCCCAGCACCGGCCACAGCGAAGGCGGCCGTCCACCCGGCCAGCTCAGCCGCGAGGACTGGCCGACGTCGCGATTGTCGAAACGGATCACCCGCAGGCCCCGGCGTACCAAGGCCTCGCAGAAGCCTTCCGGCCAGAGCAGCAGCTGGGCGCCAAAGCCCATGATCAGCAGCAGCGGCGGATCGGCGGGATCGCCCCAGTCCTCATAGGCCAGTTCGAGAGCACCGACCCGGGCGCGACCTTCACGTATGTCCATGGCTCCCCCGCGAAATGGGCAAAGGGTCATGCTACCCCAAGGCCGGCGCGGCGAAAGCGGCAGAACCCGGCGGTCACGCAGCGGTGCTGCGCTATGCTCGGGCAGACCCTTCCAGAGACCATCGCCATGCCCGCAGCGCTACTGGACTACCACCTGACCGACGAAGCGCGCGAAGACCTGCGCCAGGCCATCGCCGCGCCGCTGAGACGCTACAACGACAGCCAGGCTGGCCCGAGCGGCTACCGGGCCCTGGTCATCAGCCTGACCCGTGGCGGCGAATCCCTCGGCGGACTCTGGGGCTACACCAGCTATGGCTGGCTCTATGTGCAGTTGCTGGCGGTGGAGGAAGCCGCTCGCGGCCAGGGCGCCGGCCGCGAGTTGCTGCGGCGCGCCGAGGCCGAAGCCCTGGCCCGCGGCTGCCACGGCGCCTGGCTCGACACCCACGAATTCCAGGCCCGCGGCTTCTACGAGCGGCTGGGCTACGAGGTGTTCGGCGAACTGGCGGACTATCCGCCGGGCTTTGCGCGGTACTTCCTGCGCAAGACGCTCAAGGCAGGATGACGGCCAGTCCCGCTCATTGAGCGGTAAGGAAGTTGCCGATCCGGGCGTTCTCCTCGTCACCCTCCAGCAGCGGCACCTCGGCTTCGTCCTTGAGTTGCACGCCGGAGAGCTTGCGGCGATCCGCTTCGCGCATCAGGTAGAGCAGCTTGTGCGCCGCCAGGCCATAGGCGAGGCCTTCCAGCCGCACATTGGAGATGCAGTTGCGATAGGCGTCGTTGAGGCCCGGGCGCGGGCCGTAGGTGAAGTAGAGGCCGAGGCTGTCGGGCGAACTCAGACCAGGGCGCTCGCCGATCAGCATCACCAGCAGGCGCGCCTTGAGCAGCCCGCCGATTTCATCACCCACGGCTACCCGGCCCTGCTCCACCAGGGTCACCGGTGCCCAGCGCCAGTCCTCGGCCCCGGCCTGGTCGACCAGGCGCTCCAGGAACGGCAGCGCATGGCGATGCACCGCCAGGGCCGAGAGGCCGTCGGCGATGACTACGGCGACGTCGAAGCCCTCGGGATGCTCGGCGGCATAGGCTTGGAGTTCGTGGGCGGATTCCTCCGACAGCTTGCGTCCCAGGTCGGGGCGCTGCAGATAGGTGTGGCGATCCGGCGCGGCGCTCTTCAGTACCAGGGTCTCGCGGCCTTGGGCAGTCAGGCCTTCGCGCAGCGCCTGGTGATCGAAGGCCAGGTGCACGGCATCGCGGGCCTGGGCATGGGCGGCCTGGAAGTCCAGCTGGGCGGCAGTGGGCAGGCTGGTGCCGGCGCGGCCCAGGGCGATGCGCGCCGGGGTCAGGCGACGCAATTCGGCCCAGGGGTCGGGACGGGCGGTGTCGTTAGGCTTCATCGGCAAGACTCCTGAGCTATTAGGTTCATCGCGGCCATGGGCCGCTCCTACGAGAGCATCTATCCCTGTAGGAGCGGCCCATGGCCGCGATAAGGCCGCATCGGCAAACCGCCATGGCCGCGATCCTCCCTAAATCTGCGCCAGCGCCCGCTGGAACGGCGCCGGCAAGCCCTCGCCCAGGCGAAAGCGGCCGTCTTCCAGGCGCAGGATGCCCAGGCGGTCGAGCCAGGCGGCGAATTCCGGCGCCGGTTGCAAGCCCAGCACCTGGCGGGCGTAGAGGGCGTCGTGGAAGGAGGTGGTCTGGTAGTTGAGCATCACGTCGTCCGACCCCGGGATGCCCATGATGAAGTTGATGCCCGCCGCGCCCAGCAGGGTCAGCAGCATGTCCATGTCGTCCTGGTCGGCCTCGGCATGGTTGGTGTAGCAGATGTCGCAACCCATGGGCACGCCGAGCAGCTTGCCGCAGAAGTGATCCTCCAGCCCGGCGCGGATGATCTGCTTGCCGTTATAGAGGTACTCGGGGCCGATGAAGCCGACCACGGTATTCACCAGCAGCGGTTTGAATTGACGGGCCACGGCGTAGGCGCGCACCTCGCAGGTCTGCTGGTCGACGCCATGGTGGGCCCCCGCCGAGAGGGCGCTGCCCTGCCCGGTCTCGAAATACATGAGGTTGTCGCCCAGGCTGCCACGGCGTTGCGACAGCCCGGCCTCGTAGCCTTCCTGCAACAGCGCCAGGCTGATGCCGAAGCTCTCGTTGGCGCCCTGGGTCCCGGCGATGGACTGGAACACCAGGTCCACCGGCGCGCCGCGCTCGATGGCGGCGATGCTGGTGGTGACGTGGGTCAGCACGCAGGACTGGGTGGGAATCTCGTAGCGCTGGATCACGGCGTCGAGCATCTTCAGCAGTTCGCAGATGCCGCTGGTGCTGTCGGTGGCCGGGTTGATGCCGATCACCGCATCGCCGTTGCCATAGAGCAGGCCGTCGAGAACGCTGGCGGCGATGCCGGCCGGATCGTCGGTGGGATGATTGGGCTGCAGCCGGGTCGACAGTCGTCCACGCAGGCCGATGGTATTGCGAAAGCGGGTCACCACCCGAACCTTCTGCGCCACCAGGATCAGGTCCTGGATGCGCATGATCTTGGACACCGCGGCCACCATCTCAGGGGTCAGCCCCGGGGCCAGGGCGGCGAGACTGGTCTCGTCGGCCGCCGCACCCAGCAGCCAGTCGCGGAAGCCGCCCACGGTGAGGTGGGCGACCGGGGCGAAGGCCTGGGCATCGTGCGTATCCAGGATCAGCCGGGTGACCTCGTCGGCCTCGTAAGGGATCACCGCCTCGCTGAGAAAGTGCTTGAGCGGCACTTCGGCCAGCGCCATCTGCGCCGCCACCCGCTCCACGTCGCTGCCGGCGGCGACCCCGGCCAGGACGTCCCCGGAACGCGCCGGGGTGGCCTTGGCCAGCAGCTCCTTGAGATCGGCGAAACGCCAGGTCTGGCCGCCCACGCTGTGCTGGAAACCGCTCATGCTACCTCCTCGGGTTGCGCTGCTCAGGCCTCGCCGAAGGCAGCGTCGGGTGCAATGTCGCCCTGTCTACGGCTGAGACCGCAGACCAGCGCGCCTATCACCATCAGCACCACGAAGACGCTGGCGATCACCGGGTTGTACCAGACCATGGCGACCAGGCAGACCACCGCCAGCACCAGGGCGATGGCCGGCACCACCGGATAGCCCGGGGCGCGGAAGGTACGCTCCAGGTTCGGCTCGCTACGGCGCAGCTTGAACAGACTGAGCATGCTCATGATGTACATGACGATGGCGCCGAACACGCTCATGGTGATCATGGCGGCGGTCAGGGTCAGGCCCTGCAGGCTGATCACGCCGTCGCTGAAGATGGCGGCGATGCCCACCACGCCACCCGCGAGCACCGCCCGGTGCGGGGTCTGGAAGCGCGACAGCTTGGCCAGGCCGCGGGGCAGGAAGCCGGCACGAGCCAGGGCGAAGAATTGCCGGGAATAGCCGAGGATGATGCCGTGGAAGCTGGCCACCAGGCCGAACAGGCCGATGCCCACCAGCAGGTGCAGCCACACCGAACCCTCGCCCACCACGCCCTTCATGGCCTGCGGCAGCGGGTCGTTGATGTTGGACAGGGCGCGCCAGTCGCCCACCCCGCCGGCAAAGATCATCACGCCGATGGCCAGGGTCACCAGGGTGAGGATGCCGGCGATGTAAGCCTTGGGAATGGTCCGCTTGGGATCCTTGGCTTCCTCGGCGGCCATGGCCGCGCCCTCGATGGCGAGAAAGAACCAGATGGCGAAGGGAATGGCGGCGAACATGCCACCCACCGCGGCCAGGGAGAACTGATCCTGGCCAGCCCAGCCACCGCTGGTGAAGTTGGTCAGGCTGAAGCCCGGCGCCACTACCCCCATGAATATCAAGAGCTCGATCACCGCCAGCACCGTGACCACCAGCTCGAAGGTGGCGGCGATGCTCACCCCGAGGATGTTCAGCGTCATGAAGATGAAATAGGCCGCCACCGCGCAAAGCTTGGGATCGAGGGTGGGAAACTGCACGTTGAGGTAGGCGCCGATGGCCATGGCGATGGCCGGCGGCGCGAAGACGAATTCGATCAGGGTGGCGATGCCGGCGATGGTACCCCCCGTAGGACCGAAGGC
Source organism: Pseudomonas sp. SORGH_AS_0199 (assembly GCF_031453735.1). Classification (NCBI taxonomy): domain Bacteria; kingdom Pseudomonadati; phylum Pseudomonadota; class Gammaproteobacteria; order Pseudomonadales; family Pseudomonadaceae; genus Pseudomonas; species Pseudomonas sp. SORGH_AS_0199. Next base: position 1,326,646 of record NZ_JAVJAE010000001.1, on the reverse strand, counting down.
GCGCCGGCTGTAGGCGAAGGGCCCGCCGGCATGGGGAATGGCGGTGGTCAGTTCGGTGAAGCTGAAGATGAAGCAGGTGTACATCACCGCCACCACCAGCGCGGTGATCAGAAAGCCCAGGGTCCCGGCGACGCCCCAGCCGTAGCTCCAGCCGAAGTATTCCCCGGAGATCACCAGCCCCACGGCGATGCCCCAGAGGTGCAGGGTGCCGAGGGTCGGCTTGAGTTTCTCGTTGGTCATGACAGGCCACTCCCCGTGTAGCGACGTGATCCGAATGGGTCACCGCGATCCCGCGACGCCCGGCTTTTTCGAGCTTAAACAGCTCGGGGCCGTGCCGACTTGACCGCTTGGCACGGTCGCCGTGACCTCGGGTCAAGTCGGCGTTACCCCTCTTCCCAGAGTGCTACCCGAGACCGCACCACGCTGGTGCGATGCCCGACCACTCGCCCCGCGATGAAGCACGCCAAGGCGCTCGATAACGTGAAGGCCTCGGCGTTCCAGCCGCACTGGAGGACCGCTTTCCACCCCGGGGCACAGCCTTTGCTTCATTCATGCCGATCTCCTCCCTGGACCCGCACCATGCCCCTGGCCGCCTCCGGCTTTGCCGCCCTGACCGCACCGTCGCGCAACCTTGGCGTGCTCTCCGCCGCCGCCAGCGGCCTGGACGCCGTCATCACCAGCCACGGCGGTGACGTCGACCGCATCTTCGGCACCGCCGGCATCGATCCCGAACAGCTGCAGCACCCGACGCTGAGCCTCGGCTTGGGCAACTACTGCCGGGTCCTGGAAGAGGCCGCCGCCCAGTCCGGCTGCGACAATTTCGGCCTGCACTACGGCGGGCAGTTCAAGCCGCAGATGCTCGGCCTGCTGGGCTACGTGGGGCTCTGTTCGCCCACTGCCGAGGCGGCGCTGCAGAACTTCGCCGGCGCCTTTCCCTTCCACCAGCACAGCACCCTGATCCAGCTGGTGGACGCCGGTGAGTGCTGGCGCTTCGACTACCAGGTACGCCACGGCGCCATCGTCGCCCGCCGCCAGGACGCCGAGCTGACCCTGGGCATGCTGCTCAACCTGCTGCGCCATGTACTCGGCGCTACCTGGGCACCGCGCACGGTGCAGTTCGAACACCCGCGCCCCGAGGGCTGGCACGAGCACCGCCGGCTATTCGACGCCCCGGTCAGCTTCGGCCAGCCCTGCAACGCCATGCTGGTGCCCAAGGCCGACCTGCGCGACCGCGCCATGCCCGACCATGATCCGCTGCTCCTGCTGGTGGTACAGGACGCCATCCGCCAACTCGGCCAGCGCCTGCCGCAGATGGAGCTGCTCGAAGAGGTCCGTGCCTCGGTGCGCCTGGCGCTGCCCCTGGGCGAGCCCAGCCTGGAGTCCATCGCCCAGCGCCTGGACCTTTCCACCAGCCAGCTGCAACGGCGCCTGCGCGACCAGGGCGCGAGCTTCTCGGCGCTGGTCGAGGGCGTTCGCCGCGACCTGGCTCAGCACTACCTGCGGCAGCGGCTGCCGGTCAGCGACTTGGCGCCGCTGCTGGGCTATTCGGAGACGAGTGCCTTTTCGCGAGCGTTCCGGCGGTGGTTTCAGGTGAGTCCGCGGCAGTGGCGGGGGATTTCGTAGGGAAGGGTCGGCGCGCCGAAGACCGGCTGACGTAGGCTGGTGCTGAGCGGAGCGAAGCCCAACAGAGCGGTGCGTCAGGTCTGGCTTATCGGTGTTCTGGCTGCTTATCGAATTTGGGGGAAGATTCTGTTTCGCCCACCCGGGCGAGTCACTTTTGCCAATCGCGGCTGCGCGCCCCGGACTACGCGTCCCGAACAAAAGTAACCAAAAACGCTGTCCCCACGTTTCGGCCTCACCGACGGGGACGGGACTCCAGCCTGAGGCTGTGACAGCTATCAACCGCCGAAGCCCAGCGCCCATAGGTGCAACTGTGTTATCGCGGCCATGGGCCGCTCCTACAGGGTTGGACTCAGCTTGTAGGAGTGGTCGCTACGGCGCACCGGCATGGGCGCGATTTCAACAGGCTCAAACCCCAGTAATGATTTCCACGGGTGAGTCTGGCCTTGGACAGTGGACAAGGCTTCGCCGTTGTCCACGCTACGGACGGTTATGGCTCTTCAACTAACACTTTCAGGCTGGCGAATCGCCCAGTTCAGGAGGGCGAACGCCAGTGTCGTGGAGTGGGTCGAGCCGCAGGGATGCGGCGAGAGGTCCAGTCGGCCAGGGACGGCCCATCTGGACCGACCCCGGAACGGCGCTGGCGTGAGCGGACCCGCAGCGCAGCGGAGGGCCGGATGGTGGGGCAAGCGTTTTTGGTTACTTTTGCCGCGACTGGCAAAAGTGACTCGCCCGGGTGGGCGAAACAAGAGGGATCAGCAAAGCTCGGTAAGCAGCTGAGGAACCAATAAATTTTGCACCATCGCAACGTTGGGCTTCGCTCCGCTCAGCGCCAACCTACCGAAGCAGTGAAGGTGGTGCGCTTGGGTGAGCGAAATATAAGCATCATCAAAACGCGAGAATCAGCCAAACACCTCCACCATACCTAGCCGAAAGGCAACCTATGTCCACCCGGTCAGATTCTTGCAAGGCCCTCCCCAAATAGCCCAACCAGAACAACGACCAACCCGATGACCTCTGCCCTGCCCCCTGCCCTCTTCACCCCCGCCTGGCTGGCGCGCCTGGAGTTGGCCTATGCCCGCCAGGGCGACTGGACCCGGCCGACCACCCGCCGCCACCTCGGCCCCTTGCGGGTGCAGAAACACCTGCACGCCGAAGGTCCCGAGGTCTGCCAGCACATCATCGTCCATCCCCCAGGTGGCATCGCCGGAGGCGATCGGCTGGACATCGACGTCAGCGTCGGCGCGACCGCCTGGGCCCAGCTCACCAGCCCCGGGGCGGCCAAGTGGTATCGCGCCGCTAGCGCCGCCCACCAGCAGATCGACCTGCGCGTCGCTGCCGGCGCCACCCTGGAATGGCTGCCCCAGGAGACCATCGTCTTCTCCGGCGCCCAGGCCCGTCTCGCCACCCGCATCGAGCTGGAGGGCGACGCTCGCCTCTGCTACTGGGACATCGTCGCCCTGGGCCGCCCAGCCAGTGCCGAGCGCTTCGCCGAGGGGCTGTTCCAGGCGCACCTGGACATCCGTCGCGATGGCACTCCGCTATGGCACGAGCGCCAGCGCCTGGTCGGTGCGGATCGGTTGCTGGACTCGCCCATCGGCCTCGCCGGTCAGCCAGTGTTCGCCACCCTGCTGATCACCGGCACCCTGGACGCCGATACCCTGGCGCGTTGCCGCGAACTCGGCCTGGCGGTCCGCGGCGACCTGACCCAGCTGCCCGGACTGGTGGTCGCCCGCTGCCTGGCCGCCGAATCGCTGCAGGCGCGCGCCTGGCTGATCGAGGTCTGGCGCCTGCTGCGCCCGGCCCTGCTCGGCCGCGCCGCCGTGCCACCGCGGATCTGGAGCACCTGAGGCCGCGTCACTCTTGTAGGCGCGGCCCACGGCCGCGATGATCGACCTTCCTTGACCGAACCTGCCAACCGGAACACCCATGGACCTGACGCCCCGCGAAAAAGACAAGCTGCTCATCTTCACCGCCGGCCTGGTGGCCGAACGCCGCCTGGCGCGTGGGGTGAAGCTCAACTACCCGGAAGCCATGGCGCTGATCTCCGCCGCCCTGCTCGAAGGCGCCCGTGACGGTCGCACCGTCGCCGAGCTGATGCACTATGGCACCACCCTGCTGAGCCGCGACCAAGTGATGGAAGGCGTTCCGGAGATGATCCCGGAGATCCAGGTGGAAGCCACCTTCCCCGACGGGACCAAGCTGGTCACCGTCCACCAGCCGATCGCCTAGGGAGACCGCCATGAGTCTGATCGTCCGCGACGCCATCCCCGCCGACCTGCCGGCCGTGCTGCACATCTACAACGACGCCGTCAGCAACACCACGGCGATCTGGAACGAGACCCCGGTAGACCTGGCCAATCGCCAGGCCTGGTTCGACCTGCGCGCCACCCAGGGCTACCCCATCCTGGTCGCCGAGAATGCCGACGGCGTGGTGGTGGGCTATGCCTCCTTTGGCGACTGGCGGCCCTTCGAGGGCTTTCGCCACACCGTCGAGCACTCGGTCTATATCCACCCCGACCAGCGCGGCCAGGGCATCGGCCCGCGCCTGATGACGATGCTCATCGAGCGCGCCCGTGCCTGCGACAAGCACGTGATGGTGGCCGCCATCGAGAGCGGCAACCAGGCCTCCATCCGCCTGCACGAGCGCCTGGGCTTCATCACCACCGGGCAGATGCCCCAGGTCGGCACCAAGTTCGGTCGCTGGCTGGATCTCACCTTCATGCAACTGATGCTGGAGCAGCGCCCATGATCCCCGGCGAATACCAGATCCAGGACGGCGATATCGAACTCAACGCCGGCCGCCGCACCCTGAGCCTGACCGTCGCCAACAGCGGCGACCGGCCGATCCAGGTGGGCTCCCACTACCACTTCCACGAGACCAATGACGCCCTGCTGTTCGATCGCGCCCTGGCCCGCGGCATGCGCCTGAACATCGCCGCCGGCACCGCCGTGCGCTTCGAACCGGGCCAGAGTCGCGAGGTGGAACTGGTCGAGCTGGCCGGCCTGCGCACCGTCTACGGCTTCGCCGGGCGGGTGATGGGGAAGTTGTAGGAACAAGCCCCCTCACCCCAACCCTCTCCCTCAGGGAGAGGGGGCTGAAAGCAGACACCGTGCCTTTCGCGCTTTCCTCCTGGTCCGCGAGACTGGAGCGGAGCGAGAGGCCAAACCGGAACACCCGCCCTTCCCCCTCTCCCCCTGGGAGAGGGTCGGGGTGAGAGCAAAACAGAACACCCTGCTGTGCAGGAATACTCCCTGCACGAGGCAACAGGATGCCACCCGCTCTTCCCCCTCTCCCCCTGGGAGAGGGGCGGGGTGAGGGCAAACCAGAACACCCTGCCGTCCAGGAATAACTCCCTGAACGAGGCAACAGGATGCCACTCGCTCTTCCCCCTCTCCCTCCGGGAGAGGGTCGGGGTGAGGGCAAACCGGACCACCTTTATTCGGGATTCACACCTATGAAAATCTCCCGCCAAGCCTATGCCGACATGTTCGGCCCCACCACCGGCGACCGGGTGCGCCTGGCCGATACCGAGCTCTGGATCGAGGTCGAAGAAGACCACACCGTCTACGGCGAAGAAGTGAAATTCGGCGGCGGCAAGGTCATCCGCGACGGTATGGGCCAGAGCCAGCTGCTGGCGGCCGAGGTGGTGGATACCGTCATCACCAATGCGCTGATCGTCGACCACTGGGGCATCGTCAAGGCCGATGTCGGCCTCAAACAGGGCCGCATCCACGCCATAGGCAAGGCCGGCAACCCGGATATCCAACCCGGCGTCAGCGTGCCCATCGGCGCCGCCACCGAGGTCATCGCCGGCGAGGGCATGATCCTCACCGCCGGTGGCATCGACTCGCACATCCACTTCATCTGCCCGCAGCAGATCGAAGAGGCGCTCATGAGCGGCACCACCACCATGATCGGTGGCGGCACCGGCCCGGCCACCGGCACCTATGCCACCACCGTGACCCCCGGTCCCTGGCACATGGCGCAGATGCTCAAGGCCGCCGACGCCTTCCCGATGAACATCGGCTTCACCGGCAAGGGCAACGCCAGCCTGCCCGGGCCGCTGGAAGAGCAGGTCCGCGCCGGCGCCATCGGCTTGAAACTGCACGAGGACTGGGGCACCACCCCGGCCGCCATCGACAACTGCCTGGCGGTGGCCGATCGCTTCGACATCCAGGTGGCCATCCACACCGACACCCTCAACGAATCCGGTTTCGTCGAGACCACCCTGGGCGCCTTCAAGGGTCGCACCATCCACACCTACCACACCGAGGGTGCCGGGGGCGGCCATGCGCCGGACATCATCAAGGCCTGCGGCTTCCCCAATGTGCTGCCCAGCTCCACCAACCCGACGCGGCCCTTCACCAAGAACACCATCGACGAGCACCTGGACATGCTCATGGTCTGCCACCACCTGGACCCGAGCATCGCCGAGGACGTGGCTTTCGCCGAGAGCCGCATCCGCCGCGAGACCATCGCCGCCGAGGACATCCTCCACGACCTCGGCGCCTTCGCCATGATCAGTTCCGACAGCCAGGCCATGGGCCGCGTCGGCGAGGTCATCACCCGCACCTGGCAGACCGCCGACAAGATGAAGAAGCAGCGCGGCCCACTGCCCGAGGACACCGCTGGCAACGACAATTTCCGGGTCAAGCGCTACATCGCCAAGTACACCATCAACCCGGCGATCACCCATGGCATCAGCCACGAGGTGGGCTCCATCGAGGTGGGCAAGTTCGCCGACCTGGTGCTCTGGCGCCCAGCCTTCTTCGGCGTCAAGCCGACGCTGATCCTCAAGGGCGGCGCCATCGCGGCCAGCCTGATGGGCGACGCCAACGCCTCCATCCCCACCCCGCAACCGGTGCACTACCGCCCGATGTTCGGCAGCTACGCCGGCATGCTCCACGACACCAGCCTGACCTTCATCAGCCAGGCCGCCTTCGACGCCGGGGTACCCGAGCAACTGGGGCTGAAGAAGCGCATCGGGGTGGTCAAGGGTTGCCGCACCGCGCAGAAGAGCGACCTCATCCACAACGGCTACCTGCCGACCATCGAGGTCGATCCGCAGAACTACCAGGTCAAGGCCGATGGCCAGCTGCTCTGGTGCGAACCGGCCGAGGTGCTGCCGATGGCGCAGCGGTATTTCCTGTTCTAACGAGGCCTGTTCCAAAGGCACGGCCTATTGGACTTCGCTGCGCTCAACCCAACCTACGGGTCTCCAACGTCGCTTTGGCACGACGTGGAGAGTTGAACCGCGTAGGTTGGCGCTGAGTGTAGCGAAGCCCAACACGACCAACTCTCACCGCTCGCCCACCGCCCAGTCCTCATCGCGCTGTCCTGCCCAATCCACCGGCAGGACGCCCGCTCGCACATAGCGATGAATGGACGAATGGGGCCACTCCACCGCCCTAGGCGCATGGCCGTGCTTCACCGGGTTGAAATGGATGTAGTCGAAATGTCGCTGCAGATCCTGCTCGTCCCGAATTCGGTGCTCCCAATAGCGTCTTTGCCAGACGCCGCGTTCGCGTTTCAGCCGGCGCGATAGATTCACCGTCTCCAACGGCGGTAACTGACGCGAGAAGCCTGCCTTGATCAGGCTCCAACGCAGCGGATAGTCACCATCGTCATCTGGCAGACGCCAGAGCGCGTGCAGGTGATCGGGGAGGACCACCATGGCGAGGATATCGAAGGGATGCCGGACCTTCACCTCGCGCACGGCCTGCTTGAGCGATCCGATATGGTCGACGAGCAGAGTGGCCGAGCGGTCGTTGAGATTGAGCGTGAAAAAGAAGATGCCGCCCGCGGCACGGCTGCGTCGATAGTCCAAGATCACCGTCCCTGGTGAATGGAAAGTCGCAGTCTAGAGCCTTTTTCAGGGCTGTTGGATAGATCGTGCCTGTTGGGCTTCGCTGCGCTCAGCGCCAACCTACGCGGTTCAACCATCCACGTTGTACCCAGTCAACATTAGGCACCCGCAGGTTGGGCTGAGGCGGCTCCACCGCCGAAGCCCAGCACACCGCAGCAGGCATCGGGCGCCGTTGGGCTTCGCTGCGCTCAACCCAACCTACGGACTCAGCCGCGACTGATCGGCGCCGCCGGGGCTTCGGCGCGGTCGTTGCGGTCATAGGTGGCCTTGTCCAGCTGGCCCATCCAGCGTGCGGTCAGGGTGCCGGCGGTCATGGAGCCGTTGACGTTGAGGGCGGTACGGCCCATGTCGATCAGCGGCTCGATGGACACCAGCAGCGCCACCAGGGTGACCGGCAGGCCGAGGGCCGGCAACACGATCAGGGCGGCGAAGGTAGCACCACCACCTACGCCCGCCACACCCGCCGAACTCAGGGTGACGATACCCACCAGGGTGGCGATCCACAGCGGATCGAACGGATTGATGCCCAGGGTCGGGGCGACCATCACCGCCAGCATGGCCGGATAGAGACCGGCGCAGCCGTTCTGGCCGATGGTGGCACCAAAGGAGGCGGCGAAGCTGGCGATGGCCGGCGGTACGCCGAGACGCTCGGTCTGGGCCTCGATGCTCAGCGGGATGGTCGCCGCGCTGGAACGGCTGGTGAAGGCGAAGCTCAGCACCGGCCAGACCTTGGGAAAGAAGCGCGCGGGCGACAGGCCGCTCAGGGTCAGCAGCAGCGCATGCACGCCAAAGAGGATGCCCAGGCCCAGGTAGGAGGCGATCAGGAAGGTGCCCAGCTTGAGCACGTCCTGGGGACTGGCGGTGGCGACCATCTTGGTCATCAGCGCCAGTACGCCGTAGGGGGTGAGTTGCAGCAGCAGGCGCACCAGCTTCATCACCCAGGCCTGGAGCACGTCGATGCCGGCCAGCACCTTCTCGCCACGCACCGGATCGTCGCGCTGCAGGCGCAGGGCGGCGACGCCGAGGAAGGCGGCGAAGATGACCACGCTGATGATGGAGGTGGGATTGGCACCCGTGAGATCGGCGAAGGGATTCTTCGGAATGAAGGACAGCAGCAGCTGCGGCACCGACAGATCCGCCACCTTGCCGACATAGCTGTTCTGCAGGGCGGTCAGGCGCGCGGTCTCCTGGGCGCCTTGCACCAGGCCCTCGGCGCTCAGGCCGAACAGCCAGGTGACCAGCACCCCGACCAGGGCGGCGATGGCGGTGGTGAACAGCAGCGTACCCAGGGTCAGCAGGCTGATGCGCCCCATGGAAGACGCTTCGCGCAGCCGCGCCACGGCCGCCAGGATGGAGGCGAACACCAGCGGCATGATGCTCATCTGCAGCAGCTGCACATAGCCGTTGCCGACCAGGTTGAACCAGCCGATGGAGGTCTTGAGCACTGGGGCGTCATGCCCGTAGACGAATTGCAGCACCAGGCCGAAGGCCACGCCCAGGGCGAGACCAATGAAGACGCGCACGGCCAGGCTCCAGCCGGTGTTGCGGGTACGCGCCAGCAGGCCGAGCAGCACGGCGAAGGCGACGAGGTTGAGGACGAGAGGCAGATTCACACGAGGTCTCCAGAACGGCGCCCGACACGACCGCCGGACGAAAAGGCGGCGATGGTAGCAGCTCGGGCCGCCTCGGCTTAGATCGAGGTGCTATCACCTGATAACGGGAGGAGCGGTCCTATCGCCGGGGTGAACGGGGCTCGTCCAGGGCGTTGCGCTGCTAGAGTTCAGCCAACCGGGAAATGACGCCCGGCCCTGCCACATCAGAAAAGGAATACTCCATGCAACGTTTCGCCAAGCTCGCCGCTTCCTTCGCCCTCACCGCCGCCGTCGCTGGCTGCACCGGCACCGCGATGAAGACGCAGAACCTGGATCCGTCGCAGTACACCGTCGTCGGTCATGGCGAAGGCAAGGCGACCGGCCTCATGATCCTGGGCTTCATTCCGGTCCAGCAGAACGACCGCTTCGTGCGCGCCCAGCAGGCCGCCATCAAGTCCCGCGGCGGCGATGCGCTGATCAATGCCCAGGTGCAGGAAAACTGGTTCTGGGCCTACGTGCTGAGTGGTTTCACCACCACCGTTTCCGGCGACGTGGTCAAGCTCAAGCGCTGAGCCCCAGCCGTCCGATCGACGCCGCCCATCGAGGCGGCGTTTTTGCGCTAGGCTGATCGCTTCTTTCCGAGGAAGCCGACCATGACCGCGACCCTGATGAAACTCCCGCTGCAATCCATCGACGGCGAAACCCTGACCCTGGAGCGCTACCTGGGCAAGGTGCTGCTGGTGGTGAACGTTGCCTCCAAGTGCGGCCTGACCAGCCAGTACGAAGGCCTGGAACGCCTCTATGAGGCCCAGCGCGAGCGCGGCCTGGAAGTGCTCGGCTTTCCCGCCAACGACTTCAAGCAGCAGGAGCCGGGCAGCGACGCCGAGATCAAGGAATTCTGCACCCTCACCTATGGCGTGCAATTCCCCATGTTCGCCAAGCTCAGCGTGGTGGGTGAAGACAAGCATCCGCTCTATGCCGAACTGACCCAGGCGCAACCCGAGACGACCGGCGACGGCCCCTTCCGCGAGCGCATGCTGAGCCGTGGAGGCACGCCCAACCCCAAGCCCGAGGTGCTGTGGAATTTCGAGAAATTCCTGATCGGGCGGGATGGGGAGGTGGTGGGGCGCTTCGCACCGGATGTGACCGCGGATGATCCGCGGCTGGTGGCGGCCATCGAGAAGGAATTGGCGAAGGGCTGAAGCTGCCCTGCCGGTAAATGGCGAGGCGTGACCTGATTCGTAGGTTGGGTTGAGCGCCAGCGAAGCCCAACACTGCCAGGGCCAACCTTCAATATTGGTGCCCTAGCTGATTATCGAGTTTTGCTGGCACCTCTTGTTTCGCTCTCCCGAGCGACTCACTTTTGCCAGTCGCGGCAAAAGTAAGCAAAATCGCTTGCCCTGATCATCCGGCCCTACGCTTCGCTCCGGGTCCGCTCACGCCAGCGCCGTTCCGGGGTCGGCCTACACGGGCCGTCCATGGCCCGTGTAGGCCTCTCGCCGCAGCCATGCGGCTCGACCCACTCCACGACACTGGCGTTCGCCCTTCTGAACAGGGCGATTCGCCAGCCTGGAAGTGTTGGTTGAAGAGCAATGAACCGCTCGTACCCCGTAGCGTGGATAACGGCGCAGCCTTATCCACAGGGATCGCGTTACGCACCAGCGGAAAACGCTGCGCGGTTTTCCACGCAACTAATCACTCTGGTTCCTCCTGTAAACACCGCAACCTCAGGCTGGCGCCCCGTCCCCGTCAGTGAGGCCGAGTGCAGGTGTCGCGCAGGGGGATGCGAGGCAGGACGCCGAGCAAGGCACGAGGGGCAGGAGGCCCCTTCGTGCCGTGCCCCTGGAGCGGCGCCGGAGCGAGGGGACCCGGAGCGCAGCGAAGGGCCGAAACGTGGGGTGTGCTTTCTTTTGCTTACTTTTCTTTGCACAAGCAAAGAAAAGTAAGTCGCCGGCCAGGCGAAATAGGGGCAGCAGCAATGCCGGTAAACAGCTAGGGCAAACAACTTCGAAGCCGTTGGGCTTCGCTAACGCTCAACCCAACCTACAGGCGTCTTCTGCACAAGAGGTCGCATTGCGACGGTCGACCGCCACAACCCAACCTTCCCCTTACCCCCGCTGCAACACCCCGCGCATGGAGCCGAAATGCCCCGGGAAGGAACAGAAGAAAGTGTATTCCTTGCCCGCTTCCAGGGCCCCGGTATCGAAGGTCACCGCGTCCTTCTCGCCGCCGCCCAGCATGCGGGTATGGGCGATGATGCGTTCGTCGCCCTCGGGCAGATAGCCCTTGGCTTCGCCCGCGTTCATGCCGGCGGCGTCGACGGCCGAGGCGTCGGTGGAGCGGGTCAGCACCCAGTTATGGCCCATGACGTTCTTCGGCAGGCTGCCGTTGTGGATCAGCTCGACGGTAAAGGTCTTGCACGAGGCCGGGACCTGGATCGAGGCGCGGCTGTAGGTCATCTGGTCGCCGGCTTCGATCTGGGTGGTACAGCTGTCGGCGGCCCAGGCGCCGGTACTTCCCAGGGCGAACAGCGCGGCGGCGAAAAGCGTGGATTTCATGAACCCTCCGGATGCGTGAAAGTCGCCAGTCAGACCGATGCGAGGGTGGCGGGTTCCAGCGGCCATGGCAAGGGCACGGCTTCGCTCTATCGCCTCCATCGAAACCTTTGCCAGGTCGCCGGACCTTAGCTCTGGGTACTATCCCTCCATCATCCGCCAGCCAAGGACGCCCGCCATGACCCTTACCGCCCTGCTGCACGAGTTGTTCGCCAACTATGCCCAGGCCGCCAGCGGCAATGCGCCGGAGGTCGCTTTCCTCGCGCGATGAGGGTGCTTTGCTCCGGCGGAGCGGGCGGCTAGGCTAGGCGCTTTGCCTGCCTAGGAGTCCCTATGTCGCTGAAAACCGTCTGTGTCTTCTGTGGCGCCAAGCCCGGTGCCTCGCCTGTCTTCGCCGAAGCCGCGGCGCACCTCGGGCGCACCCTCGCCGAGCGCGGCCTCACCCTGGTCTATGGGGGCGGCAAGGTCGGCCTGATGGGTGTGGTCGCCGATGCCGCCCTGGCTGCCGGTGGCGAAGTCATCGGCATCATTCCCCAGAGTCTCAAGACCGCCGAGCTGGGCCATACCGGCTGCACCCGCCTGGAAGTGGTCGACGGCATGCATGCGCGCAAGGCGCGAATGGCGGAACTGGCCGATGCCTTCATCGCCCTCCCCGGCGGCCTGGGCACCCTGGAAGAACTCTTCGAGGTCTGGACCTGGGCTCAGCTCGGCTATCACGCCAAGCCCATGGGCCTCCTGGAGGTCGATGGCTTCTATGCCCAACTGGAAGGCTTCCTCGATCACCTGGTCGCCCAGGGCTTCGTCGCCGCGCCGCATCGCGCCATGCTGCAGGTGGAAGCTTCACCAACGGCCCTGCTAGACGCCCTCGCCGCCTGGCAACCCACGGTGCCACCGCGCTGGGCCGAAGCGGCACCCCGCTAGCGCCGGTACACCGCCCGTCCCGGATCTCGAACCCTCGCCGCTTGTGGCCTGTCGGTACTGACAGGCCCGCAAAAGTTACCGCGACGAGGATTCTTCCATGACCGACTTCCCCAAAGCCCCGATGCCGGAACAGCAGCAGGCCGTTCCCGGCCTGCAATCGCGCATGAATCCGGTGCCGGATTGCGGCGAGCAAAGCTACAAGGGTTCTGGCCGGCTGGCCGGCAAGAAGGCGCTGATCACCGGTGGCGACAGCGGTATTGGCCGTGCCGTGGCCATCGCCTTCGCCCGTGAGGGCGCCGATGTCGCCATCAGCTACCTGAACGAGCACGAAGACGCCGAGGACACCGCCCGCCTAGTGCGCGAAGCCGGCCGCGAGGCGCTGCTGCTGCCGGGTTGCCTGTCCAAGCGCGAGCAGTGCCTGGCAGTGGTGGACCAGACCGTGGCCGCCTTCGGCCGTCTCGATGTGCTGGTCAACAACGCCGCCTTCCAGATGACCCACGAGACCCTCGAAGAGATTCCCGACGACGAGTGGGTCTACACCTTCGATGTGAATATCACCGCCATGTTTCGCATCACCCAGGCCGCGATAAAGCACATGGGCCCGGGTGGCTCCATCATCAACACCACCTCGGTGAATTCGGACATGCCACGGCCGACGCTGCTGGCCTATGCCACCACCAAGGGCGCCATCGCCAACTTCACCGCCGGCCTGGCTCAGCTACTCGGCGAGAAGGGCATCCGCGCCAACAGCGTGGCTCCCGGCCCTGTCTGGACTCCGCTGATCCCGGCCACCATGCCGCCGGAGCAGGTCAAGGAATTCGGCGGCAACACCCCGCTCGGCCGCCCTGGCCAGCCGGTGGAACTGGCGCCGGTCTACGTGATGCTGGCCTCGGACGAATCCAGCTACACCTCGGGCGCGCGCATCGCCGTCACCGGTGGCAAGCCGATCCTCTGACCAGCCCTGCGCCCCGGCACAGGCCGGGGTCGGCCCTTCTTTTTCCGCATTCGGAGCCCGCTCGTGAGCGACCATCCCAAACCCCCGCTGAAACCCCAACCCCAGACCTTTCCCGGTTCCGAAGCACGCATGGATCCGCAACCCGACAGCGGCGCCGCGAGCTACCGCGGCTCGGGTCGCCTGGCGGGCAAGAAGACCCTGATCACCGGTGCCGACAGCGGCATCGGTCGCGCCGTGGCCATCGCCTTCGCCCGTGAGGGCGCCGATGTCGCCATCGCCTACCTGGACGAGCACGAGGATGCTCAGGAGACTGCCCGCCTGGTCACCGAAGCCGGGCGCCAGGCCGTGCTGCTGCCGGGCGATCTGGCCGAACGCCAGACCTGCCTGGACGTGGTGCAGAAGACCGTCGAAGCCTTTGGCCGCATCGACGTGCTGGTCAACAACGCCGCCTTCCAGCAGGTGCGCGACAGCCTCGACGAGATCCCTGACGAGGAATGGGTGCATACCTTCAACGTGAACATCCATGCCATGTTCCGCATCACCCAGGCCGCCCTGAAGCACATGCCACGCGGCGGCTCCATCATCAACACCGCGTCGATCAACGCCGACATCGCCCCGCCGACCCTGCTGGCCTATTCGGCCACCAAGGGCGCCATCGCCAACTTCACCGCGGGTCTGGCGCAGCTGCTGGGAGAGAAAGGTATCCGCGCCAACAGCGTGGCCCCTGGCCCGATATGGACGCCGTTGATCGTCAGCACCATGAAACCGGACGAGCCGGAGCAATTCGGTAGCAGCACGCCGCTGGGTCGCCCCGGCCAGCCGGTGGAACTGGCGCCAGCCTATGTGCTGCTGGCGTCCGACGAGGCGAGCTATATCTCCGGCGCCATGCTGCCGGTGACGGGCGGGATGCCGGTGCTCTAAGGGTTCTGGCTGGGGTGCCTGGGTTTGCCCTCACCCCGGCCCTCTCCCGGAGGGAGAGGGGGCGATTGGACTCCGTGCTCCGTAGGCTGGGTTGAGCGCAGCGAAGCCCAACGTTAGACATCCAGCAGCGTTGGGCTTCGACGATGGAGCTGTCTCAACCCAACCTACGAGGCTAGGGTTCCTGGGCTCGCCCTCACCCCGGCCCTCTCCCGGAGGGAGAGGGGGTAGCTTCGTAGGTTGGGTTGAGCACAGCGAAGCCCAACGCGGGATATCCGGCAATGTTGGGCTTCGACGATGGAGCCGTCTCAACCCAACCTACGGAGCTAGCGTGCTTGGGTTTGCCCTCACCCCGGCCCTCTCCCGGAGGGAGACGGGGTAGCTCCGTAGGTTGGGTTGAGCGCAGCGAAGCCCAACGTTGGACATCCAGCAGCGTTGGGCTTCGACGATGGAGCCGTCTCAGTCCAACCCACGGAATTTTCTGCCCTACGCATCCATGCCGGCGACCGGAAGCCTCGGTCAAACGCCCCTCTCCCTTGGGGAGAGGGGCGCTCGTATACCCTACGGCTGCAGGTAGCGCACCATCGCATCGCCGATCATGGTCTTGTGCCGGCGCAGCACGGCCGGTTCTTCCATGTCGATGTCGTGGATGTGGCCGAAGGTATGGCGGTTGGAGACACGATAGAAGCAGAACGAGCACATCAGCAGGTGCACATCCACCGCGTCCAGCCCGCTGCGGATCTCGCCGCTGGCTTCGCCGCGCGCCAGGATGCGGCGCAGGGCCTCCAGCGCCGAGGAGTTGAGGCTGGAGATGGTCTCGGACTGCGCCAGGTGGCGACCGCGGTGGATGTTCTCGATGCTCACCACGCGGATGAAGTCGTCGTGGCTGCGGTGGTGCTCGAAGAGGAATTCCGCCAGGGTGCGGATCGCCTCCAGCGGCGGCAGGCGGTCCAGTGGCAATTCGGCCTCGTTGCCGCGCACGTCGCTGTAGAGCTTTTCCAGCACCGTCAGGTAGAGCTGCTCCTTGCTGCCGAAGTAGTAGTAGATCATCCGCTTGGAGGTATGGGTGCGCTCGGCGATGGCATCCACCCGCGCTCCGCTCAGCCCCAGGTCGGCGAACTCGGCCACGGCGGCAGCGAGGATGGCCTGACGGGTCTTCTCGGGATTGTTCTTGCGCGGGGTACGGAGCGTAGGCGCGAGCGCCGGGGTGTCCTGCATCGGGCTGACTCTTGTCGGAGGAGAGGCGCGGGCACCCGCAGGTGCCCGCCTGGCTCAGAATTCCAGGGGTGCCGGGCGGCCCTGGCGGGCCTGCAGCATGGCCGCCAGGCGGACCGGGCTGTTGGCCGCGCCGTAGCCACTGTAATCCTTGCGCTGGAGGATTTCGAAGAAGAATCGGTCGGCGAAGGACTCGGTGTAGACATGGAATAGCTCGCCACCCTGGGCGTCACGGTCGTAGAGCACGTTGTAGTAGGCCAGCCGACTGAGGAAGTCGTCGTCGAAATCGAAGCGCGCGCCCAGGTCGTCGTAGTAGTTCATCGGGATCTCCAGCAGGGGTACCCCGGCGGCCTTGGCCTGTTCCACCGCCTGGAAGATGTCCTGGCAGGCGAAGGCGATGTGATGCACCCCCGAGCCGCGATAGCTGGACAGTGCCCGGGCGATGGCGGTGTTGCGATTCTCCGAGATGTTCAGCGCCAGGCGCACGCTGCTCTCGCGATTCTTCAGCGCACGACTCTTGACCAGGCCATAGGGGTCCGGGACCACCACCTCGTCGTCGGCGCTGAAGTCGAACAGGCTCTTGTAGAACAGCACCCAGCTGTCCAGCGCATCGGCCGGCAGGGCGATGGCCACGTGGTCGACATGGGTCAGACCGAGCCCTCCGCTGGCGCCGGCGCTGACATCGAAGTCGGTGTCGTAGAGACTGCGGCCATCCACGCCGCGATCGGCGAGATAGATCAGGCTGCCGTCCGGTGCCCGCACCGCCGGGATTTCCCGCTCGTTGGGGCCGACCAGGCCGCGATAGGGCTGCGCCCGGTACTGCTGGGCGCGCTCCAGGGCGGCCTGGCTGTCCGGCACGCGCAGGGCCATGGCGCACAGCGAGGGCCCGTGGGCCTCGAAGAAGTTGTGGCCGAAGGAATAGGGTTCGGCGTTGAGCACCAGGTTGATCTCGCCCTGGCGCAGCAGGGTGACGTTCTTCGAGCGATGCCGGCCGGCCTGGGCGAAGCCCAGCTTGCCCAGCCAGCGCGCCAGTTCGGCGCCATGGCCGTCGTCGACGGCGAATTCGAGGAATTCGGTGCCTTCCAGGCGCGGCGCCTCGGGCGGGGCGAATAGCGGCGCTGCCACCGGGGTCTCCTCGCGCTGCAGCCGCGCGGCGGTCTGCTCTTCCAGGTAGAGCAGGGATCTCAGACCATCGGCTGCGGTGGCGCGGGTCTGGGCGGCGCGGAAACCGTCGTTGAAGATCTCCAGCGACAGCGGTCCCTGGTAGCCGGTCTGCAGGATGGGCGCGAGGAAACCGGCCAGGTCGAATTCGCCCTGCCCCGGGAAGCAGCGGAAATGCCGACTCCACTCCAGCACGTCCATCTGCAGCAGCGGCGCATCGGCCATCTGCACGAAAAAGATCTTGTCCCCCGGGATCTGCGCGATGGCCGCCGGATCGCCGCCGATGGACAGGGTGTGGAAGCTGTCGAGCAGCACGCCGAGATTGGGATGATCGACCGCCTTCACCAGGCGCCAGACCTGCTGCCAGGTGTTGACGTGGCGCCCCCAGGCGAGGGCCTCGTAGCCGATGCGCAGTTCGCGCCGGGCGGCGCGCTCGGCCAGCAGTTGCAGGTCGTCGGCGATCAGGCGCTCGTCGCCGAGACTGTCGGCGGCGGTGTTGCTGCACACCAGGATGAGGTCGGTGCCCAGTTCCTGCATGAGGTCGAACTTGCGCTCGGCGCGGTCGAGATTGCGCTGCAGGCGCTCGCGGCGATTGCCCTCGAAGTCGCGGAACGGCTGGAACAGGGTGATGGCCAGCCCCAGGTCCTGGGCGCGCTGGCGGATCTCCCGCGGGCTGGCCCCGGAATACAGCAGGTCGTTCTCGAAGATCTCCACACCGTCGAAACCCGCCGCGGCGATGGCCTCGAGCTTCTCGGTCAGGGTGCCGCTGATGGATACGGTCGCGATGGAACGCTGCATGCCGGTGCTCCTCTGTTGAACGGCCACGCCGCGGGACATGCGGGCGGGTGGCGCGGATTCGTCGGGTCTGGCACCGATTATTCGTGGCACCGCGTGGCCCAACAATGGATTATGTACGAACCGGTTAGTTTCTGTTCGCTGATCGAACATTTGGTCATCCGGCGAATTGACCCGCCCCAGCAGCGCCTCGCACTATGGATCGCAGAGCCCAGCGCTCGTCGCTTCCGCCGCGTCGACCATAACAAGACAAACAAGAGTGTGCGTCCATGCCTCAGCTATCCACGTTATCCTGCGTCCCCCGTCGCGTCTGCAGTCCCACCGCGCTCAGTCGGCGACGGCCAGGCTAGGTCTTCCCGTCCTTTTCATCTTCGGCTCCCGCTGTCCGAGCGAGTTCGTGCGCGGCGCTGAAACCCTCCTGGCCTGACAATAAAATTCCGGAGACAACCATGGCCACTACCGCCTCCCCCACCCCCGGCTCCCAAGCCAAGAAAGCCACCGCGAGCGGCTGGATCGGCTCGGCGCTGGAATACTACGACTTCTTCATCTACGCCCAGGCGGCGGCGCTGATCTTTCCGCAGATCTTCTTCCCCTCCAGCGATCCCAAGATGGCCATCGTCGCCTCCCTCGCCACCTATGGCGTGGGCTATCTGGCGCGGCCGGTCGGCGCCTTCGTGCTCGGTCACTGGGGCGATACCCGCGGCCGCAAGAACGTCCTGCTGCTGTGCATGTTCCTCATGGGCATCGCCACCATGGCCGTGGGCCTGCTGCCCACCTACCACCAGATCGGCATCCTCGCGCCCATCCTGCTGGTGGTACTGCGCCTGATCCAGGGCTTCGCCGTGGCTGGCGAGATCTCCGGAGCCAGTTCCATGGTGCTCGAACACGCGCCCTTCGGCCGACGTGGCTACTATGCGAGCTTTACCCTGCAGGGGGTGCAGGCCGGCCAGGTGATGGCCGCCGCGGTGTTCCTGCCGCTGGCCTACTTCATGCCCGCCGATGCCTTCAACAGCTGGGGCTGGCGCATCCCCTTCCTGCTCAGCGCCTTCGTCCTGCTGGCCGGCTTCATCATCCGCCGGGAAGTCCAGGAGACGCCCGCCTTCGTCAAGGAAGAAGCCAAGACCGGCACCGCCACCGTGGCCAGACGCTCGCCCATCGGCGAAGCCCTGACCACCAGCTGGAAGGCCATGATCCTGGTCGCGCTGATGGCGCTGATGAACGTCATCCCGGTGGTGGCCACCATCTTCGGCGCCGCCTACGCGGTGCAACCGGCCTACGGCATCGGCTTCGACAAGAGCGTCTACCTGTGGATACCGGTGGTGGGCAACATCGTCGCCGTGCTGGTGATCCCCTTGGTCGGCAACCTCTCCGACCGCATCGGCCGCCGGCCGACCATGATCGGTGGCGCCCTGGGTTCGGGTCTGCTGGCCTTCGGTTATCTCTATGCCATCAGCATCCACAACCTGCCGCTGGCCTTCCTCATGTCGCTGCTGATGTGGGGCGTGGTCTACCAGGGCTACAACGCGGTCTTCCCCAGCTTCTACCCGGAGCAGTTCCAGACCCGCTACCGCGTCTCGGCCATGGCCATCGCCCAGAACATCGGCACCATGCTCACCGCCCTGCTGCCGGCCCTGTTCGCCCTGGTCGCCCCGCCCGGCACCGACAACATCTGGCTGGTGGTCGGTAGCCTGGCCTTCGGCGTGACCTGCCTGTCGGCCCTGGCGGCCTACCTGTCGCCGGAAACCTACCGGGTACCGATGAGCGACCTGGGCAAGCCGGGCGCCGTGCAGATGGACAAGCACGCCTATGACACGGCCCGTCAGGACAGCCTCAAGGCCAGCGTCTGACCCCTCGCGAGCCCTCGCCTGGCGAGGGCTCCGCCCTGCTACCTTGGTAGTCTTGCCGTAAGACATACGTTGTCATATAACTACTCGACCGAACGCCTCGGTCGCTGCTTTCCGATAATTCAAATAAGAAAGGAATCCCTCATGTCGCCTGCACCTTCCTAGCCGTACCTCGCACCACCGCCCTACCCGCCCTCGTCAGATGCCGCCTCCGCGCCGGCAGGGCACCCCTTACCTACAAGAACAAGGAACACCATGAGCACTCGACTCGCTTCCGGCCGGCTCGCCCGTGCCTGCGCCGCCTTCGCCGCTCTCGCCAGCACCACGCCACTGTGGGCCGCGGACGGTTTCATCGAAGGCACCAAGGCCACGCTCAACCTGCGCAACTTCTATTTCAATCGCAACTTCGTCGATCCGGCCTACACCGCGCAGAACAAGGCCGAGGAATGGACCCAGAGCTTCATCTTCGGCCTGACCTCCGGCTACACCCAGGGGCCGGTGGGCTTTGGCATCGATGCCCTGGGGCTGTATTCGGTCAAGCTCGACGGTGGCGCCGGCACCTACGGCACCCAGCTGCTGCCGACCCATGCCGGCAACGAACCGGCCAAGGATTTCGGCCGCCTGGCGGTGGCTGCCAAGGCCAAGGTCTCCAAGACCGATATCAAGGTCGGCGAGTGGTTCGCCGTGCTGCCGATCCTCAGGTCCGACGACGGCCGCTCGCTGCCGCAGACCTTCCAGGGCGCGCAGATCCACTCCACCGAGATCCAGAACCTGGAACTCTGGGGCGGCCAGATGCGGCAGAACAGCCCGCGCAACGACGCCAGCATGGAAGACATGTTCATGCAGGGCCGCGCCAATGCCACCTCCGACCGCTTCAACTTCGTCGGCGGCGAATACAAGTTCAACGAGAAGCGCACCCAGATCGGCCTCTGGTACGCCCAGCTCGAAGACATCTACAACCAGAAGTTCATCAACCTGATCCACTACCAGCCGGTGGGCAGCTGGACCCTGGGCGCCAACCTCGGCTACTTCATCGGCGACGATGACGGCTCCGCCCGCGCCGGTGCCCTGGACAACCGCACCGCCTATGCGCTGCTCTCGGCCAAGCAGGGCGGCGGCACCTTCTATGTCGGCCTGCAACGCGTCAGCGGCGACAGCGCCTGGATGAGGGTCAACGGCACCAGCGGCGGCACCCTGGCCAACGACAGCTACAACTCCAGCTACGACAACGCCCGGGAACGCTCCTGGCAGGTGCGCTACGACCACAACTTCGCCGCCTTCGGCGTGCCGGGTCTGACCCTGATGAACCGCTACCTCAGTGGCGACAACGTGCACACCGGCACCATCACCGACGGCAAGGAATGGGGTCGCGAATCCGAGGTGCAATACGAGGTGCAGAGCGGCCCGCTGAAGAAGCTGCTGATCCGCTGGCGCAACTCCAGCATGAGACGCGACTACAGTGCCAGCGGCTCCTTCGACGAGAACCGCATCATCCTCAACTACCCGATCTCGGTGTTGTAGGAAACGCGGTGCGGCTGCCCGGGTGGCAGCCGCACCCTTGCCCGGATCGACCAGACCCTATACTGTATAGAAATACAGCCATCGAGGTCTGCCCGTGACCCAGCCTCAACGCCCGCCACGGGGTCGTGGCACCGCCAGCAATCCGCACAATCGCTTTGCCGCGACCCGCAGCGAGAGCGAGCACGACGGCTGGTACGAAGAAGCCACCCCGCTGACCTTCACCACCCGCGTGCGCCAGGAAACGGCCAAGACGGTGATCAGCCGCAACCAGTCGCCGGATGTCGGCTTCGATCGTTCGGTGAATCCCTATCGCGGCTGCGAGCATGGCTGCATCTACTGTTTCGCCCGTCCTTCCCATGCCTACTGGGACCTCTCGCCCGGTATCGACTTCGAGACCCAGCTGATCGCCAAGACCAATCTGGTCGAGCGGCTGGAGGCGGAGCTGAGCAAGCCGGGCTATCAGCCGCAGCCCATCGCCCTGGGCATCAATACCGACGGCTACCAGCCCATCGAGCGGCAGTACCAGCTGACCCGTCAGGCGCTGGAGATCCTGCTGCGCTATCGCCATCCGGTGACGATCATCACCAAGAGCGCGCTGATCCTGCGCGACCTGGAGCTCTTCGTGCAGCTCGCCGAGCGCAACCTGGTGCGCGTCGCCTTCAGCCTCACCACGCTGGACGATGACCTCAAGCGCATCCTCGAACCGCGCACCGCGGCACCCCAGGCCCGGCTGCGCGCCATGCGCACGCTGCACGAGCACGGGGTGCCGGTGAGCGCCCTGCTGGCGCCGATGATTCCCATGATCAACGACCATGAACTGGAAGCCCTGCTGGAGGCGGCCCGCGACCACGGCGCTCGCTCGGCCGGCTATACGTTGTTGCGGCTGCCCCTGGAAATCGTCGAGTTGTTCGAGAAATGGCTGCAGACGCACTTTCCCGAACGCGCCGCCCATGTCATGAGCCTGATCCGCCAGTCGCGCGGCGGGAAGAACTACGACAGCCGCTTCGGCATCCGCATGAAGGGCGAAGGCCAGTTCGCCGAACTGCTGGCCCAGCGCTTTCGCCTGGCCCGCCGACGCTTCGGCCTGGAGCGCCGCGAGGGCGAGGGCCTGGATTGCAGCCAGTTCGCCCCGCCGGGGCAGCAGCTGGGGTTGTTCTAGCACCGGCGCCGAACGGACTGCCCCTCACCCCAACCCTCTCCCAGAGGGAGAGGGGGAAAAGCGGCACACACCCCGTAGGTTGGGGTGAGCGCAGCGAAGCCCAACAGCGTGGTATCCCTCACCCAGCCCTTCCCACCCAGCTGCTAGGCTAGACGGCTGTGTCCCTCTCTGGAGTCGCCATGACCGCCCCTATCCCGCTCACGCCAGCCCAGGCCGTTGCCGCCGGTATCGACTTCGCCGAACTCAAGGTCGATGCCAGCGGCCTCTACTGGAGCCAATACGATCCCACCGACGGCGCTACTCGCCTCTGGGTTCGCGAGGCCGGCGCGGCGCCGCGGTGCCTTACGCCGGCGGGCTTCAGCCTGCGGAGCAAGGTCTATGAATACGGCGGCGGTGCCCTTTGCCTGGGTGACCAGGGACCGCTGTTCGTCAACGAAGCCGACCAGGCGGTCTATCGCCAGCCGCGAGAGGGCGGCGCGCCCGAATGGCTGGCCGGGGGCGAGGCCTGGCGCTACGGCGATCTGCACTGGGATGGCGTCCGGCAGCAGGTGCTGGCGGTCGAGGAGGATCGCCGCGAGCAGCCGCCGCGGCATCGCCTGGTCGCCCTGCGTGCCGGTGGCGCGCGCCAGGTGCTGGCCGAAGGCGCGGACTTCTACGCCGCACCGCGCACCAGCGCTGACGGCCGCCGCCTGGCCTGGATCGAGTGGGACCGGCCCCACCAGCCCTGGACCCGCACCCGGCTGCTGACGGCGACGCTGGATACCGCAGGACGCCCCGGGGCGCCCACCGTCGTGTCGGCCGACCCCGACGAATCGCTGCAACAACCGCTGTTCGACAGCGAGCAGCGGCTCTGGGCGCTGAGCGATCGCCAGGGCTGGTGGCAGCCCTGGTGCGCGTCCGCGGAGGGCTTCGCGCCCCAGCAGGCACCCGCGGCGGATCACGCGGCGGCGCCCTGGCAGCTGGGCGGTAGCAGCTGGTTGCCGACCGCGGAAGGCTGGCTGGCGACCTGGCAGGAAGACGGCTTCGGTGTGCTTGGCGAGCGCCGGGCCGCGGGCGAGACCCGCCACCTGGCCACAGACTTCAGCCGCTTCCGTGGCCTGGCCCTGGACGACAATCATTGCTATTGCATCGCCGCGGCGCCCACACGCCCCTCGGCGGTGCTGGCCATCGATCGCCGGAGTGGTGCGGTGGAAATCGTCACCGGTGGCGTCGCGCCCCTCGGCGACAGCGCCATCGTCGCGCCCCGGTCGCTGAGCTATCCCAGTGGCGACGGCCAGGCCCAGGGCTTTCTCTATCTGCCGGAACGGCAGGGCGAGAGTCCGCCGCCGCTGCTGGTCAGCATCCATGGCGGACCCACCTCCTGCACCTATCCGGTGTTCGATGCGCGCATCCAGTTCTGGGTCCGCCAGGGCTTCGCCGTGGCCGATCTCAACTATCGCGGCAGCAGCGGCCACGGCCGGGCCTATCGCCAGGCGCTGCACCTGCGCTGGGGCGAGGTGGACGTCGAGGATGCCTGTGCGGTGGTCGCCTACCTGGGCGCCCAGGGCCTGGCGGACCCGGCGCGCGCCTTTATCCGCGGTGGCAGCGCCGGTGGCTATACGGTGCTCTGCGCGCTGGCCTTCCGCGACGTCTTTCGCGCCGGGGCCAGCCTCTATGGCGTCAGCGACCCCCTGGCGCTGGCCAAGGCCACCCACAAGTTCGAGGCCGACTACCTGGACTGGCTGATCGGCGATCCCGAAGCCGATCGCGCGCGCTACGAGGCACGCACACCGTTGCTGCATGCCGAGGGCATCCAGGCGCCGGTGATCTTCCTGCAGGGCCTCAAGGACGCCGTGGTGGTCCCCGCCCAGACCGATGCCATGGCTGCGGCGCTGGAGGCACGCGGCATACCGGTGGTGGTCAGGCGCTATCCCGACGAGGGCCATGGCTTTCGCCGGGCGGTCAACCAGGCGGACGCCCTGGAACAGGAAGCCGCCTTCTATCGTCGCTGGCTGTAAGGAAGGCGCGCTCAGAAAGTCGGCCCGCGCCGACGCTGGGTGCGCCTGGCCCGTATAGAATGGCGCTTTAGCCGTCGAGTTCTTGCATGCCCTTCGTTCGCCGCGGTATCGAAAGCATCGTCTCCACCTGGCTGGCCGGTCTGCTCTTGCTCCTGCCGCTGGTACTGACCCTGGCGCTGATCGGCTGGATCGTCAGTTTCCTCAATGGCCTGATCGGACCCAACACCACCCTGGGCCGGTTGTTCGTGGCGGTCGGTCATCCCTTCGTCGGCAATTCCCTGGCGGCCTATGGCCTCGGCACCCTGCTGCTGCTGGTGCTGCTCTATCCGCTGGGCCTGGCGGTCAAGCTGGGGCTGCGTCGGCCGCTGGGCTGGTTCGCCGACATGACCTTTCGCCGCATTCCGGTGGTGGGCAAGCTCTATGGCCTGGCCGAGCGCTTCGTCGAATTGCTCGACCGCAAGGAAGGTGGAGCGGACATCCGCGCCATGAGTCCGGTGTGGTGCTTCTTTGGGGGCAAGGGCGTGGCGGTGCTGGCGCTGCTGCCCAATCCGGCGGTGATCGACATCGAGGGTCGCCACTATCACGCCGTGCTGGTGCCCTCGGCGCCGGTGCCGGTGGGTGGCGGGCTGCTCTATGTCCCGGTGGACTGGGTAAAACCGGCGGACATGGGCATCGACATGTTCACCAGCATCTATGTCTCCATGGGCATCACCCTGCCGCCAGTGGTCAAGGATCGCCAGGTGGAATTCATTCCTCTGGAAGAAGCCGTGCGCCGCCAGCAGGAAAACGGGACGGCCGAGGAGCCGCCCCGCCCGTCTTAGTTCTGCACCGCCTGGACCGAACCGCCATCCACACGCAGGTTGCTGCCGTTGATGAAGGAGCCGCGCTCGGACACCAGCAGGGCGATGGCCGCGGCCACCTCTTCCACCTTGCCGCGGCGCTTCTGCACGATGCCGGGCCGCTCTTCGTCGAGGAAGCTTTCGATGGCTTCCTCGAAGGAGACGCCCTTTTCCTTGGCGCGCTTTTCCATCATGCCGTCGGTCATGCCGGTCTCGATGAAGGCCGGCGACACGGTATTGCACAGCACGCCGTGGGCCGCCTCCTTGTACGACAGGTTCTTGATGAAGGCGGCCAGGGCGGCCTTGGCCACGTTGTAGACGGCCTCTTCCCAATAGGGCTGGACGGCGTTTTCCGAGGTGATGCAGACGAAGCGACCCCAGCCGCGCTGGCGCATGCGCGGGATGGCGGCGCGGCCAACGCGCACGGCGGAAAAGAAGTCGGTGGCCCAGGCTTCCTCGTAGTCGGCATCGGCCAGTTCCAGGGGATCGCCCTTGGCGCCGGTGACACCGGCGGTGTGCACTACGATGTCGATCTGGCCGAAGCGGGCCTCGCCCTGCTCCACCAGCTGGTCCACCGCCGCCTGGTCGGTCATGTCGGCGGCGATCAGCAGCGTATCGCCTGGCAGGCCCTTGGCCGCCTCTTCCAGCTTGCCCTGCTCCAGATCGGAGAGCACCAGCTTGACGCCCTCCTCGGCCAGCAGCTTCGCCGTGGCCAGACCCATGCCACCGCTGGCACCCGTGATGAGGGCGACGCGCCCCTTGATTCCCAGATCCATACCGACCTCGCTATCAGATTGCTTACCATGCCGTGATCCGGCGTCTCTGATTCCGACTCGCCACGAGAGGCCGTTGCGCTTACCGTTCGGCGGAAAGCGCAACGGCCGCCCTGCCTGCCGGTCCAGATAGGCAAGCCCCCTGGGAAGATCACGATGCACGCACCTCGCCTGCCCCTGACCCTCTTTCACGACGGCGCCTGTCCGCTGTGCGCCCGCGAGATAGCCTGGCTGCGCCGCCATGCCGACCCCAGCCAACTGCGGCTGGTGGACCTGGCCGCGCCGGACTACCCCGCGCAGGCGCCGGCCGATGCCCCGCCGCGCCAGGCCATGCTCGACCTGCTGCATGCCCGGGATGCCGATGGCCGCTGGTTCAAGGGCCTGGACGCCACCTACTGGAGCTGGCGCACCGCCGGTCTCGGTCACTGGGCGCGGCCGCTGGGCTGGCGACCGCTGCGGCCGTTGCTGGAAGTGGGCTATCGCCTGTTTCTCAAGCTGCGCCCGGGTCTGACCTGGCTGCCGCATCCGGAGGGCAGTCGGCGTTGCCAGGATGATGTCTGCACCGTGGAAGAGCCGCGCGACCGCTCGCGCAAGGGCTGACATCACCGCCCGCACTCGCCGCGGGCCTGAAAGACACCGGCCAACCCTGCTGGCATCCGGCCAGGGTTCGCCTGCACGCGTGTCTCGGCTAAACTGCGCGGCTGCTCGCGTTACGGATCCTGACATGTCTGCTGCTCTACCCGCCCGCGCCCTGGGCCTCGACTTCGGCACCTCCAACTCCACCGCTGGCTGGCTCAGGCCTTCCGGCGAGGTCCTGCTGGCCCTCGAAGAAGGCAAGGCGACCCTGCCCTCGGTGATCTTCTTCAACGCCGAGGAGCGCCGCCCGGCCTATGGCCGCCAGGCGCTGCACGAATACCTGGAAGGCTATGAGGGGCGTCTGCTGCGCTCGCTCAAGAGTCTGCTCGGCTCCAACCTGCTCAAGGGCGAGACCAGCATCCTCGGCAGTGCCCTGCCCTTCACCGAGGTGCTCGGCCTGTTCCTCGGCACCCTCAAGCAGCGCGCCGAACAGCAGGCCGATCGCCCCTTCGACGCCGTGGTGCTGGGCCGTCCGGTGCATTTCGTCGATGACGATCCGGTCGCCGACCAGGAGGCCGAGAACACCCTGGCCGCGGTGGCGCGCCAGGTGGGCTTCAGCGACATCTCCTTCCAGTTCGAACCCCTTGCCGCCGCCTTCGACTACGAGCGCAGCATCGAGCGCGAAGAGCTGGTGCTGATCGTCGACATCGGCGGTGGTACCTCGGACTTTTCCCTGGTGCGCCTGGCGCCGGAGCGCCGCAACCTGGCCGACCGCGCCGGCGACATCCTCGCCACCGGCGGCGTGCACGTCGGCGGCACCGACTTCGACCGCCAGCTGAGTCTGGAAGGCGTGATGCCGCTGCTGGGCTACGGCAGCGCCATGAAGAGCGGCGCCACCATGCCCACCAGCCACTACATCAACCTGGCGACCTGGCACACCATCAACGCCGTCTACGCCAAGAAGAGCGTGCTGGGCCTGCGCGACATGAGATACGACGCCCAGGACACCCGCTGCATGGATCGGCTGTTCAAGCTCATCGAACAGCGCGCCGGCCACTGGCTGGCGATCCAGGTGGAAGACGCCAAGATCGCCCTGACCGACGACTGGCGCCGCACCCTGCGCCTGGATCGCATCGAGACCGGCCTGGCCGCGGATCTGGAGCGGCCGCTATTCGATGCCGCCATCGCCCTGCAACTGGAACGCCTGAGCCGCGGCGTGGACGACCTGCTGGCCCGCGCCGACCTCGATCCCGCGCGGGTCGACAGCCTGTTCTTCACCGGCGGCTCCAGCGGCATCCCGGCGCTGCGCCAGGCCCTGGCCAGGCGCTTCCCCGGCGCCCGCCTGGTGGACGGCGACCGCTTCGGCAACATCGGCAACGGCCTGGCCATCGAGGCGTTCAAGCGCTACGGCTAGGATAGCCGCCACGCTCGGCGCCGGTCGCACGCTCGATCAGGCGCCGAAGGCGCCGTCGATGGTGTGCATGGCACCGGTGACGAAGCCGGCCTCGGGGCCGGACAGCCAGGCGACCATGCCGGCCACCTCGTCGGCGCTGCCGTGGCGCTTGATCGCCAGGAAGCTGTGCATCAGCTCCTTCATGGGGCCATCGGCCGGATTCATCTCGGTATCGATGGGGCCGGGCTGCACCACGTTGACGGTGATGCCGCGCGGACCGAAGTCCCGCGCCAGACCACGGGCGAGCCCCTGCAGGGCAGACTTGCTCATGGCATAGGCGGCCAGGCCGGGCAACGGCATGCGATCGCCATTCACCGAGCCGATGACGATGATCCGCCCGCCTGCCGGCATCTGCCGCGCCGCCTCGACCGCCGCATGATAGGGCGCCTGGACATTGATGCGCAGCAGGCGATCGACGGCGTCCGGATCCTGTTCCAGGGCATCGCCGAACAGCGCCACGCCGGAATTCACCACCAGCACGTCCAGCGGACCACAGGCGCGCACCCGGGCGATCACCGCGTCGCGGTCGGCGCTGTCGGTCAGCTCGGCGGTGCTCCCGGTCTCCGCGGCGAGGGCCAGGGCGGCGTCAGCGGAACTGGCATAGGTAAAGGTTACCCGGGCACCTTCGGCGGCGAAGCGCCGCACGATGGCGGCGCCTATGCCGCGACTGCCACCCAGTACCAGGATCTTCTTGCCTGCGAAATTGCTCATGGATCTGCCTCCTGATTAATGTAGTGAGTGCTACAATAAGCCTCTCCCGTTTGCTGTCAAAGTATTTTTGTAATGAACACTACAAATAAATCCGCACCCCGTGGGCGGCCCCGCCGTTTCGATCCGGACGAGGCCATTGTCCAGGCCCAGCGCCTGTTCCATGAAAGGGGCTACGACGGGGTGAGCGTCGCCGACCTGACCGAGGCGCTCGGGATCAGGCCGCCGAGCTTCTATGCGGCCTTCGGCAGCAAGCTCGAGCTCTACCAGCGGGTGCTCGATCGCTACATTGCGACGGGCGCCGTGCTGCTGCAGCACATCCTGGAGGCCGAGCTATCCCTGGCGGAGGTCCTGACCCAGGTGCTGGAAGAGGTGGCGCGCAGCTATACCGTCGATCCCCGCGCGGCCGGCTGCCTGGTGCTGGAGGGCACCCATTCCGACGATCCCCAGGCCCGCGCGGCGGCCGACCGTTACCACCAGGCGGCCCAGGCGCTCATCCGCACCCGGGTCGCCGCCTGCAAGCCAGAACGGGCGCAGGAGTTGACCGACTTCGTCATCACCACCATGGCCGGGCTCTCCGCCAGTGCCCGCCATGGGCAGAGTCCGGAGCGGTTGCTGGCCAGCGCGCGCCTGGCGGGCCTGGCGCTGACCCAGGCGCTTGCCGAGGACCGCTAAACCCCAGCCTGGCGCCCGGGTGGCGCAGCAGGTGCACTCGCCGAATGGGCAGCCGTTAGGAACACACCCGGCGAACCGGAATGGCGCCACGGGTCCGCTGCGACCTTTCGCCTGACCGCTTATGCCCTGCCCAGGCTGACCGCGAGGCGCCGCTGGAGTAAGGTGGCGGCCTTCATCGCATCTTCGAGAGAGTCTGTCCCATGTCGCTGGAAATCGTCGACCATCCCGCCCTGGAAGTGACCGGTCTGCTGTTCGAGCCTGGCCAGGGCGAAGACATCGCCGCCCTCTGGCGGCGCTTCGCCGACCGCGCCGGGGAAATCACCGGCCGCGAAGGCGACGCCGAATGGTATGGCCTGAGCTGGCGTCAGGCCGGCGCCATGCACTACCTGGCCGCGGTGGCCACCGCGCCGGGCGCGCCCCTGCCCGCCGGCATGGTGCGCCAGGAACTGCCGGAAGGCCGCTATGCCCGCTACGTGCACCTGGGCACCGCGCCCAGCGTGGCCAAGAGCCTCGGCCGACTGTTCGCCGAGCTGCTGCCGGCGCGCGGCCTGCAACCCCGCCCGGGCGCCTGCTTCGAGCACTACACCGAGGCCTTCACCGGGGTGGATGCCCAGGATTCGCAGATCTACATCTACGTCCCGGTGTTCTAGCAAGGCTGCCTTCGGGCGGAGCGCCGCGCGACGGGCAGGACGTTCGTCAGCTGCGGCTTGCCTCCCGGCATAACCCTTTCCAAGCTGGGGGTATCGTCCGCAACTCCAGGTGCCCGATGTCCCTGCCCGAGCTCCAGTCCTTTATCGCCCGGCACGAGCGGATCTTCCTGCTCACCGGTGCCGGTTGCAGCACCGATTCCGGCATTCCCGACTACCGCGACCGCGACGGCGCCTGGAAGCGCCCGCAACCGGTCACCCTGCAGGCCTTCGTCGGCGACGAACTCTTGCGCCGCCGCTACTGGGCGCGCAGCCTGATCGGCTGGCCGCGCTTCTGCCAGGCGCGGCCCAACGCCACCCATCAGGCCCTGGCGGCCCTGGAGCGGCGTGGCCAGGTGGAGATGCTGCTGACCCAGAACGTCGATCGGCTGCACCAGGCCGCCGGCAGCGAGGCGGTGATCGACCTGCACGGCCGCCTCGACCAGATCCGCTGCCTAGGTTGCGAGCTACGCCTGCCGCGCCAGGAATTCCAGCAGTGGCTGGGCGAACTCAATGGCGACTGGCTAGCGCTGGACGCGGCTACCGCGCCGGATGGCGATGCCGATCTGGAAGGCGTGGACTTCATGAGTTTCCGGGTGCCCGACTGCCCACGCTGCGGGGCTCTGCTCAAGCCGGACGTGGTGTTCTTTGGCGAACACGTGCCCGGCGCGCGGGTGGAGCGCGCCTTCGCCCACCTGGGCCGCGCCGATGCGCTGCTGGTGGTGGGCTCGTCGCTGATGGTCTATTCCGGCTTTCGCTTCGCCCAGGCCGCGGCCCGCGCCGGCTTGCCCATCGCCGCCCTGGGCTATGGGCGGACCCGCGCGGACGACCTGCTGGCGCTCAAGGTGGAAGCCTCCTGCGCCCAGGCACTGGCCTTTCTGCTGGAGTATCCCGGGGCAGCGCCGGCGCTTACGCCGGCACGTGCCGAGGCCGTGGCGCCCTTCCCAGGTGCATCAGCGGACGCTCGATCCAGCGGTAGCTGAGCATCGACAGCAGGCAGGCGAGCACCAGCACCGGCGGCAGCAGGGCCATGAAACCGACGGTACCCAGGGTCTCGACCGAACCCAGGTTGAGCAGGGTGAAGAGGCCGTAGAGCAGCAGGCCGTGGGTGAGATAGAGGCTGTAGCTGATCTCGCCCAGCACCTTGAGGCCGCGACTGCGCAGCAGGCCGAAGAGGTCGTTGCCGGCGGCCATGGCGGCGAAGGGCAACGCCAGCGCCAGCATCTGCCTGAGGTTGTAGTCCGGCTGGGTCATGGCGTAAGCCACCAGCGCCAGCGACAGCGCGGCCACCAGGGGCGTGCGCAGGCGTGCCAGCAGCGCCGGCCGATGGACCTTGACGAACACCGGCAGAAACCCCAGCAGGAACAGCAGGCCGAAGCGCGCGCCCAGCACGTGATAGTGATAACCGGCGGCGACCAGGCCACCCACCAGCAGCGCCGAGACCAGCAGCGGCAGGCCGAAGCCACGGCGATTGAACAGCGCGGCGATGAGCGGCAGCGCCAGGTAGAACAGCGCCTCGTAGCGCAGCGTCCAGTGGGCGCCGGCGGTCATCCAGCCGCTCTCTTCCAGGCCGTTGAGACTGAAGCCGGAAAACAGCTCCCAGCTGAGCAGTTCGAGCATGAAGTGCTGGCCGTCGGCGATGACGAAGTGGGTGCGGATCAGGGTGAAGAGCACCACCACGGCCACCACGCAGAGATACAGCGGCATGACCCGCAGCACCCGTGAACGGAGCAGTTCGCTCCAGTCCGGCGTGCGCCGATAGACCTTTCCGAAGAACAGGTAGCCGGTGATCATGAAGAACAGCGAGACCGGCACCACGCCCATGTTGTAGAGCAGGTCGCTGTCGGGTTCGCGCCACTGGCCCTCGGCCTTGAGGTGATAGGTCAGCACGAAATGCAGGCAGACCACGGCGGTGGCGAGGATGCCGCGCAGGGCATCCAGCGGCGAGGAGCGTGCCAGGGTCTCCTCGGTGAGCAGCGGGCTGCGGCGCAGGGCGAAAGCCAGCAGCACCAGGGTGCCCAGGTAGAGGGCGATGGGGAGAGCGACGTCAGTCATATCCGTGACCTTCTTGACAGGAACCGGCAAAGACACGCCCCCAGACCACCGGAGCGGTCGCCGGAGCGAGCGAGAGAAAAGCGCGACAGCCGGGCACGCTACCGCGCGGTACGCGACCGAGGGCAGAGGGACCGGAAAGAAAGGAGAACAGCGACGAGCGGAAGGATCCGCTGCCTCAGCAAAGCGCGAGAACGCCCATCAGACAAGTCTTGTTACAGGCGTTCCCTTGGGGTCGACGTTTCGTTGCCCTGGCTCAGCGGCCCTGGCACAGGCATTGGTAACGCGCTACCGTTGGTCGGCTGCTCAGGCGCTGGAATACATCAAGGGCAATCGCACTGGCTGTTTGCTGCCTTTTAGGCTTCAATTGCAGCCCAAAAGGCAGCAAACGAATTTCTTATGTCCCTTGCTTCCGTTCTATTTCCCGACTATCGCCGCAAGGTCCTGGCGCTTCTTCTGCTCCATCCGGAGAGCAGCTACCATCAGCGCGAAATCGCGCGCTTGACCGAGACCCAGTCTGGCACCCTGAGCCGTGAGCTCGTCAAGCTGGTCGCGGCAGGTCTGGCCGTGAAGACGCGCGTGGGTAATCAACAGCACTATCGCGCCAATCGGGAGTGCCCCATCTTCGAAGAGCTGGCGAGCATCTTGCGCAAGACCAGTGGCCTGACCGATATTCTAGCCGAGGCGCTGAGCCCCATTGCAGACCAAATATCGGCAGCTTTCGTCTTCGGCTCGATGGCTAGCGGCAAAGCAAGCGCTGGAAGCGATATTGACCTCATGATCCTGGGTACCGTGACCTTCCGCGAGGCAGTGGCAGTGCTCTATCCCTGTCAGGAGACGCTTGGGCGCGAGATCAATCCCAAGGTATACCAGCGAGAGGAATGGCAGAGGCTGTTGGCGGAAGGAGGAGCCTTCATCACGGACCTGCTGGAAAAGCCCAAGGTGTTCGTCATCGGCGACGCTTCGTACCTGTCACAAGGAAAGACAGATGACCCTGGATAATCTGCTCGGCAAGAGTCTTGAGGCGATCACACCGGACCCTGCGAGCATCCAGCGCTTGCTGGAGGCAGCGCAACGCAGCTTGACCGATGCCTGTCTGCCAATACTGAGCAGCGAAAGCCGCTTCGATCTGGCCTACAAGGCAATCATGCAGGGCGCGAACGCAGCGCTTCAGGCCAATGGCTATCGGA
The DNA here is from genome assembly GCF_031453735.1 of Pseudomonas sp. SORGH_AS_0199. NCBI lineage: Bacteria > Pseudomonadati > Pseudomonadota > Gammaproteobacteria > Pseudomonadales > Pseudomonadaceae > Pseudomonas > Pseudomonas sp. SORGH_AS_0199. The sequence goes on along the minus strand of NZ_JAVJAE010000001.1, from coordinate 1,293,571 downwards.
CCCTCACTAGCCGCCCCGGTCACCATCAGACCATGATCCAGTCACTACCCCGGACCATCGAGCTTGATACAGCGACGATGTTGGTACTGGATACCTTGCGCAAGCAACGCAACGTCATCGACTACTCGGGCGATCTAGTCAGCGATTCGATGGCGCAGGAGGCCTTGCAGCAGGCCGAGATCCTGCTCCAGCACGTCACGCATTGGCTGAAGCAAAATCGACCAGAGCTGCTATCGGATCGCGAGCGCTAGCAGCGCTCGCGATCCGACAACTGGCTTGCTTCAGGGCGCCAGTGTCCGCGCCACCAACGGGTAGCGATCCCATACCTGGCCGTCCGCCAGGGAGCGCAGCAGCTTGACGTATTCGGCATGGGACCAGGCCAGCGGCGTCGCCGAATCGGTGCCCTGCCCCTGGGTGTAGCCGTGGCGCCGGTTGTCACCTACGCCGTCCCAGACCTGTTCGGGCAGCATCAGGCCGGCGTTGGCGAACAGTTCCAGGCCGCGAACGTAGGTGTCACGCAGCTTGCCCAGCGCTGCCGCATCCGGCTTGCCCTGCAGGACCAGACGCGCCAGCTCGTAATGGCCGCGTTCGCCGGTGAAGATCGGCCAGACCCGGCCGCGCAGTCCGGAGTTGGGTACCGGCTGCTCGGTGGCGGGGAAATTGATGCCGGAGCTTTCGCTCTCGCCATAGCCATCGTTGCCGTAGCGCCGCCAGCCGGGGAAGGTGCCGTTCACCCCCGGGTACTGGAAGCTGTACTTGACCCGCAGATTCTCCGGCAGGCCTTCGTCGTCCAGCACCGCCAGGCTCTTCTGTACCAGGGGATCGCTCGCCGGCCGCACGCCGTAGCGCACCAGTTCGAGGAAGCCGGCGTCCAGCACCTGGTCCTCCGGCAGGCCCGGGCGGCTGTTGTTGTCCACCAGCTTGCCCTTGTCGTTGGGATCGTCGTTCTGGGTGATGCGCAGATAGTAGTTGCCGGCGCCCAGGCTGCCCTGGGTGGTGGCCATGGTCTTTTCCACCTGGCCGGAATAGCGCCGGGCGGTGTCGCGGTAACGGCTGGCATTGGCCTCATCGCCGGCATGGCGCGCCAGTTCGCTGGCGGTGGCGAGACCGGCGATCACCGCCGCGGTGGTGGATGGCGAATAGCCCCACTGCTCTTCCCAGCGCTCCTGCTGGGTCTGCGGCGGCTTGACCTGCCAGGTGTTCCAGCCCAGGTTGACCTGGCTGTCGCGGGCGAGGAAATCCGCCGCGGGCCTGAGCATGGCGCGGTACCAGCGATCGATCTCGGCGTCACCCAGCAGGCCGCCCTGCCAGAGGCGATAGCCGAGCATGATCGGCATGGCGGTCTGGTCCAGTTGTACGCCCACCCACTCGATGGTGCCGTCGACGTGGGTCTTCTGCAGGAACCAGCCGGTGGCGCCCGGCGCCCGCACCTCGTCGCCCTGTTTCTGCTGGTGGATGAAGGCGGAGCTGTCGGCCGGCTTGTGCGCGGTATTGGCATCCACCTGCACCTGCTTGAGGTAGCTGAAGGCGACCTTGGGCGTCTGCCGGTCACCCAGCGCCAGCAGCGCCATGGCGCACTGGTAGAAGTCCCGTGGCCAGACCGCCTTGTAGCCGGTGGTGCCCTTGCCCGCCGGCACCGTTTCGCCCCAGGGGTTGGACAGCGAGGCGATCAGGGCGCCGGCGTGGGTCTTGTCTTCCTGGGCCTTGAGCACCAGGGCGCTGGCGTTGAGCAGCTTGCCGCCGTCGCCGGCCTGGGCCTGCAGACGCGGCAGCTGGTCGAGGCTGGCGAGGTAGTCCTGCCAGCCGATGGCGTCGCCCTCGCCGTTGTAGTGGGCCAGCACCTTTTGATAACCGTGGGCCAGGGTGGCATCCGCCGCCGCCTCGGCCTGGCGCGGATTGGCGCCGAAGCCCACCACCACGTCCAGGGTGGTCTCGGCGCCCTTGAGCGGTAGCTTGGCGAGCATGGCGACGTTGCCGGCCTGGTCGCCGGTGCTGCTGTAGGTCTGGGTCGGCTTGCCGTTGCGGCGCAGGTCGTCGAGGCCGTCGGAGCTGCCGACGAAGCCCACGGTGGGCGTCTGCAGCGGCTGGCTGGCCTTGACCACCAGGGCGTGCTCGCCTTCGCTGGCGTAGAGCACCCCACCCTTCACCGCGGCGCGGTCGTGGCTGCCGCTGTTGGCCAGCGCCGGATCGACATAGAGATAGGGCTGGATGCGCGGGTCCTGGCTGCGAAAGATGACACGCATGACCAGGGTGTCCTGGTCCGGGTCGGTGAAGATGTGCTTTTCGATCTCGTAGCGGCCCTGGCGGTCGCGGTTGACGATCTTGTAGGCCAGCGAGGTGGGCCGGCCGGCGGCATCGGTGGCCAGGTATTCGATGCGGCTGTCGGTGTCGTCGCGCTCCAGGTGGGTGAAGTCGGGTCCGCGGATCACCAGCTGCATCTCGCGCAGTTGCGCCTCGTGGATGAGTCCCTGCATGGTCTCGGTGACCACCCCCTGGGCCAGGGAGAACCACACCCGCGAGACGCGGCCGGTGCTGGCCTGGTCGCTGTAGGCGCCGTCGCGATAGGCCTCGTAGCTGGTGCCGATGCCGGTCTTGCCGGAATAGGACCAGAAGGGTGCGGCGCCGGGGGCACCGGGGGCTTCCAGGGCGGACGCCAGGGGCGTCAGGAGAAAACTGGCGGAACAGAGCAGCGGACGGACGAAGCGGACGGGCATGGGCAGGCGGGCCTTGTTCTGGTTGTGCCGAAAGTCGCATGGCAGAGGGCCTGTGGCCCTCCCCGTCCGTAAGCCTAGTCGGATTTTGGCGGCCTGCTGCCTAGCCTTCGTCGCGCGCCGGTGGCCGGGCCTGCGGCAGGTACCCGGCCAGGGGCGAATCCGGCGCCAGCAGCGAAGTGCGGATGAAGTGCAGGTAGCTGGCGATGCGCCGCAGCGGCGAGCGATCGAAGTCGCCCGGATTGGGCTCCAGGTGGCGCTGGGCCTGGTGCGCCAGGGTGATGGCGTGGTCCACGGCGGTCAGGGCGCGGGCCAGGTTGGCGGCATCGGGCTGGCGGAACAGGCGCACCAGCGCCCGACCCAGGGCGCGGATCGCCAGGCGCCAGGCGCGCTGTTCGCGATACCAGGGCAAGGGTGGCAGCGCGGCCTGCTCCAGGCGCAACTCGATGATGGCGTGGCCCAGCTCCAGACTGAGGAAGGTCCAGCGCAGCAGCTGCCTTTGCACCACCGGCTGGCCCACGGTGAGCACCTGTACCTGATTGAGCAGATCGCGCAGGCCGGAATCGAAGCGGCCACTCAAACCAGCCAGGGGTGCCCCGATGGCGTGGACCAGTCGCTCGCGCAGGGCCGCCTCCAGCCGGCGCCAGACCCAGGGCTGGCTGGGCGGCAAGAGCACGCTGACGGCCAGCACCGCCACGCCGCAGGCCACCAGATAGGCCAGGTAGGTGTTGCAGAAGAGGTCGGCGTCGTAGCGCGGCAGATTGCCCGGCAGCGCCGCCGAGCAGAACCAGACCATCAGCCCGGTGCCATAGCCGGCCAGGCGTGGCCGGGTGATCAGCCAGGCGCCGGCGGCGAACACCGGCGCCAGCACCAGCAGCAACAGGGCGAAGCCGTCGATCCAGGGCAGCACCTGGAATTGCAGCAGGCCACCGGCCAGGGCCCCGACCAGGGTGCCACCGGCCAGTTGCAGGCAATAGCGGCGCGGATCGGCCGAGGTGGAGGCCAGCGCCGAGATCAGCGCCGCCGCCAGGGTGCAGGCCGCGCCACTCGGCCAGGCGGTTTCGATCCAGAACAGTCCCACGCCCAGCACCACCAGGGCGCTGCGCAGCCCGGCCATCCAGGCCACCGCGCGACTGGCCAGCGGCGTGAAGGTCTCGCGCGTCTTGGGCGCGGTGCTGGTCGGCAGGTCCAGCTCCAGCTGGGTATTCAGCAGCAGGTGCAGGTCCTCGGCGAAGCGATAGAGCAGTTCGGCGGCGGTGTCGTAGTCGAGGCGATCGACTGCGGCGCCAGGCGCTGTCTGGCCCAGTTGCTGGCGACCGTCGCGGATCGCCGTCATCAGCATCTCGCGCTCCCCGGCCAGGCGCTCACTGAGGCGGCGCAGGTCACGCTCTTCCGGCAGGTGACCCAGGCCCGGCGCCAGGGCGGCGGCGATCAGCCCCAGGGCGGGCGCCAGCGCCTGGCGCACCGCCGGTGGCCGTCCGGCCAGACGGTCGAGCAGTTGATGAAGGGCATGGAAGCGGGTGTTGAGCAGCATGAGACGATTGCCCAGGGCGGCCAGCCGTCCGCTGCGTCGGCGCAGATAGGGCTCTTCGAAGACGCTGGCGCTGCGCAGGCTTTCGAAGCCCACGGAGTCGGCAGCGAAACGCGCACTGAGCCCGGCGAAGCGTTCGCCGTCGAGCTGGCCCAGCAGACCGTCATGGGCCATGGCCAGGAAATCGCGCAGGCGCTGCGCCAGGGTCCGGCGCAGGACGCCGCGGGTGGTCTGCGGCAGGATCGCCACGCTCACGACGCCGGCGCAGCAGATGCCCAAGGCGATCTCCAGCAGACGCCAGATCGCCTGGAGAAAGGCGCCCTGGGGTTGGGCCACCGCCGGCAGTCCGACCAGGCAGGCGGTATAGCCGGCCAGCAGGAAGGCATAGCTGCGAAAGTCGCGATAGCGCGCCGCGCCACGGGTGCAATAGCCGATCCACAGCACCAGGGCGCCGAGCAGCAGCACTCGCTCCTGGGCGAACAGGGCGATGGCGGCCACGGTAAAGGTCAGGCCGGCCAGGCTGCCGAGGATGCGATAGAAACTCTTGGCCAGCACCTGGCCACTCTGCGGCTGCAGGACGATGAAGACGGTGACCAGCACCGTGCTCGGTTGCGGCAGCTCCAGGCGATAGGCCAGCCACAGCGCCAGGGCCGCGGCCAGTAGCGCCTTGGCGATAAAGGCCCAGGTCTGGCCATCGGTACGCACCCATTCGCGAGCGGCACGGCGCCAGGCGTTGCGGCCCGGCCAGCGGGTACGGGAGAAGGCAGCGGCGGGCCGCGCGAGTGGCGGTGAGGCGAGAGGCATGCTGGGCAACGACGAGAGCGAGCGGAAGGGGGGAGGCGCAGCGCCTCGGCGGCCATTCTAGAAAGCCTCGCCCGCCCGGATTAAGCCGGGTATGGCAGCAAAGAGCCTTAACCAACGGGCGGGTAATGGCCCACAATGGCCCTTTCCACCGCCCTGCCCCGTCCATGGATCATCTCTTCAATCTGCGCGCCTTCGCCTGCGTGGCCCAGACCGGCAGCTTCACCGCCGCCGCGCGCCAGCTGGAACTCACCACCGCCTATGTATCCAGGGCGGTCAGCCAGCTGGAGCAGCACCTGCAGACCCGACTGCTGCACCGCACCACCCGCCAGTTGCGCCTGACCGAAGCCGGCGAACGCTACCTGGTGCGCTGCCAGCGCATCCTCGCCGACCTCGATGAAGCCGATGCCGAGGCCCGTCATGCCCTGGCCGTGCCGCGTGGCCGGCTGCGCATCCACACCATGACCGGCCTCGGCCAGCACTATCTGATCCAGAGCCTGGCCGGCTACGGCGAGCGCTATCCCGAGGTCGACCTGGATCTGCAGCTGACCAACACCTTCACCGACATCCTCAAGGAAGGCTACGACCTGTCGCTGATCCTGGCCGACGGTCTGCCGGACTCGGCCTTCCATTCGGCGCATCTGGGCAGCACCCACAGCGTGCTCTGCGCGGCGCCCGCCTACCTGGAGCGCCAGGGCCGGCCGACCACCCCGGCGGAGCTGGTCGGGCATCGTTGCCTGCGGCTGGTCAATCGCGCCATGGCGCCGGATCGCTGGTTGCTGGAAGGGCCGGAGGGCATAGCCGAGGTGGCGGTGGATCGACCGCCCTTCCAGGTCAACACCGCCGATGCCCTGGCCGAAGCCGTGGCCAGCGGCCTGGGCATCGGCGCCCTGCCGCTGTACGCCGCGGTCGCCGGCCTGGCCAGTGGCCGCCTGCAGCGCGTGCTGCCGGGGCACCGGCTCTATGCCCTGGACATCCATGCGCTCTATCCGTCGCGGCGCTTTCTCGACGCCAAGATCCGCACCCTGGTGGACCACCTGCGCGAGACCCTGCCGGCCCTGCTGGAACGCGACCGGCAGCGGGTGGAAGGGAGCTGACGCCTTAAAGCCGTTGCTCGGGCAACATCCGCTCCAGGGTGCCATCGCGGCGGATCGCCACATGCCAGACCACCGCCGTCACGTGCAGGATCACCAGCCCATAGACGGCGAACTGGCCAGCCACATGGATGCGATTGGCGAGGATGCCGAGGGCTTCATGCCGGGGAAAACCCGGCAGGGAAAACAGCCCGAACACCGGTACCGGCTGGCCCTGGCCGGCCATCAGGTAGCCGGTCACCGGCATCAGCAGCAGCACGGCATAGAGCAGGCCATGGTTAAGCGCGGCGAGCAGCCGCAGCAGACGACCGTCACGGGGATGGGCCGGCGGCGCCGGATGCCGCCAGCGCCAGGTCAGCCGGATCAGGATCAGCAGGAACACCGAGATCCCGGTGGATTCGTGCAGCAGGTACCAGAGGGTCCGCACCGGTCCGGGCGGAAAGTTTTCCGCCACCCAGACGAAGGGCAGCAGCAGGCACAGCAGGGCGACGGTCAGCCAGTGCAGGGCCTGGGCGAAGCCGGTGTAGCGCGCGATGGCCATGGGCAGCTCTTCGTAGCAGAGGTATGCCGATAGTGCCCCAGGCAGAGGGCAAAAATCGCCTTGCCTGAGGATAAGCCGTGACCGTCCGTCAGAGATGGATCAGGGCAGCCAGCGCCAGCACCAGCGCCGGAATCATCACCACGGCGCCCAGCCTGAGGAATTGCCAGAAGCTCACCGACAGCCCTTCGCGGCGCAGCGCGGCCAGCCACAGCAGGGTCGCCAGCGAGCCGGTGATGGACAGGTTCGGCCCGAGGTCGATGCCGATCAGCACGGCACCGGCGATCTTTTCCGAGACATGGGCGGTCTGCACCGCCGCCCCGGCCAGCAGGCCGGCCGGCAGGTTGTTGACCAGGTTGCTGCCAAAGGCCACCAGCAGCCCGGCGCCCCAGGCGGCGCGCTCCGGGGTCGCCTGGGCGGCGGCCTGCAGCTGATTGGCCAGCGCCTGCAGCACCCCGGTGGTCTCCAGGGCTTCCACCAGCACGAACAGCCCGGCCACCAGCGGCAGGACGCCCCAGGAAATGTGCTTGAGCAACTCCAGGCCGCCGCCACGCTTGCAGGCCACCACCACCAGGAAGGTGGCGAAGCCGGCGAGAAAGGTCGGCAGACCCAGCTCAAGATCCAGCGCCGAGGCGCCGAGCAGGACCAGGATGGTCAGGATCAGACCGCAGCCGGCGATGCGTCCGGTGGTGGGCAGCGCCTCCACCGCGCCCCCCTCGGACAACCGCTCGGCACGCAGGACCTTGGCCTGGGTCGCCCAGAGGGTGAGGAAGGTCGCGGCGATGGCCAGGATCGACGGCACCGTGAACAGCGCCAGCCAGCGGCTCAGCTCCGGCATGTGCTCGGCGAAGACCACCAGGTTGGCCGGGTTGGAGATCGGCAGCACGAAGCTCGCCGCGTTGGCGATGAAGGCGCAGGAGAACAGATAGGGCAGCGGATTCTTCACCTTCGCCGCGCGGGTGGCGTAGTAGACCGCCGGGGTCAGCACCACGGCGCAGGCGTCGTTGGAAAGGAACACCGTGACCAGGATGCCGACGCCATAGACCAGCGCGAACAGCCGCAGCGCCGACCCCTTGGCCGCGCGCACCGCATGGCCAGCGACCCAGTCGAACAGCCCTTCCTTCCGGGCGATCTCGGCCAGCAGCATCATGCCGATGAGGAACAGATAGACGTCGGTGCCCTTGGCGATCCCGTGCCAGACGCCGTCCAGCGGTAACAGACCGAAGACTGCCAGCAGCGCGGCGCCAGCGACGGCGAACAGCGCTTCCGGCAGACCGAAGGGCCGCGAGACCACCCCGAGGGTGGCCAGGGCGGCGATGACCCACGTCAGGACGTGGGGAGTGGTGATGATGGACCCCATGAAAGCGCTGTTCCTTCTAGTCGATTCGCGAAGCCGGCCTGGCCGACCTCACCATTTGCGGCCATTGCGATTGGGCCCCAGCTGGGTCCCCAGGACGCCCCTGGCCCGCCATTCACCCAGTTGGGTACGATCCGAACCCCAGTCGGCGGGCGCGGCGACGGGGCTGAGATGAGCGCTCAGCTCCACCTCGTCACGGTCTTCGCCGCCCTGCGCATCCCGGACCCGGACCCGCAACCGGCGGACGCCCTCCGGCACGGGTCGGTCCCCCTGATAGCGGCCCTTGCCGAGCGGCTGCAGCGGCCACCAGGGACCGTCGTCGCATTGCCACTCGCAGGCCGTGAGGTCGCTCTCGGCCAGCACCAGCACCCGGCACTCGCGGACCTTGGCCACGCCGGCGCCGTTGAGGCGGGCATCACCGGGCGCGGTGATCTGCACCCAGGGCCAGCCGTCGGGCAATTCGCGAAAGCGCCAGCTCACCGCCGGACCGTCCAGGGTGACCAGCGCGAATCCTACACCGCCTTCCTCGATCTGGCCGGTGGATCTGCAGGCGGCATAGAGCACGCCGCCGTCGTGGGCCAGTTCGTTGTAGTGGGTATGACCGATCTCCACCAGGCGCACCGGGCCCTCGTGCAGCAGCCGCGCCACCCGCTCGGCCTCGCCGGGCCCCTGCAGGTCCGCCGGATAGCTGTGCATGAAGACCACGCAGCGCTGCTCCAGCCGGGTCGCCTGGTGCAACTCCTGCTCCAACCATTGCACCTGCTCGCGGCCAAGGCGGAAATCCGGCCCGCCGGTGCCCGGTCCACACATGTCGAGGAACAGGCAACGCACGCCGCCCACCTCCCTGGCATAAGGCAGTTGCGGCACCTGCAACTCGGCGTAGAAGGGCCCGAGATCGCCGCCCTCCATGTCGTGGTCGCCGGTGATCACCGTTATCGGCAGCGGAAAGTCGTCCAGCAACCGCCTGAGCAGCCGGTACTGCTCCGCGGTGCCGTTGTCGGCGTTGTCCCCGGGCAGATAGACGAAATCCAGTTCGCTGCGCCCGCGCAGGCGCTGCAGGAGGGTCTGCAGCGCCCGGGCATTGTCCGCCTCGGCGGTGGTCAGGTGCAGATCGCCGATATGGGCGAAGGCAAGAAACTCATCTTGGCGTGTCATTTCAGCCTCCCACCACCGAGCCGCTCGACCGCGCCGCGTCCCCGGCGACGTGCTCGTCGCGGGTCTCCGGCATCAGCAGCAGATAGAGCACGAAGCCTACCGCGGCGATGGCCGCCAGGGTGGTGAAGGCCGCCGCGTAGCCGAAGCGGACGATGATGATCCCGGCGATGGTGGCACTGATCGCCGCGCCCAGTCCCTGGGCGGTGGCGATGGCGCCCTGGCTGACGTTGAAGCGTCCGCTGCCGCGGGTCAGGTCGGCGACGATCACCGGCATCAGGGCGCCATAGATCCCGGCGCCAATGCCGTCGAGCAGCTGCACCGCCACCAGGTAGTAGGGGCTGTCAGAAAAAGTGTAGAGCACGCCGCGGATCGCCAGCACGGCGAAGGCGAAGAGAAAGATCGGCTTGCGCCCGAAGACGTCGGCCTTGCGCCCCACCAGGATGGCCACCGGCACCATCACGCACTGGGCGGCGACGATGCAGACGGCCACCAGCGAGGTGGCGCTGTCCTTGCCGACGATATGGGTCAGCTGCTGGCCGACCGAGGTCAGCATGGCGGCATTGGCCAGGTGGAAGATGGCGGCCAGCAGCGCCAGCAGTTGCAACTTGCGATTGGCCAGCAGCGCCTGCCAGGCCGACACCGGCTTGGCGTCGCGGGCACCGACTTCGTCACCCAGCCCCTGGGCCAGGTCATCGTCGATCTCGTCCTGGGGCACCCGGACGATGGCGACGATGGAGGCCGCCGCCAGCAGCGCCATCAGCCAGAACACCACGGTGGGGCCGAAGAAATAGGCCAGGCCACCGGCCAGCGCCGCCGAGACGGCGTTGCCGGCGTGGTTGAAGCCTTCGTTGCGGCCGATGTGCCGGGTGAAGGCCTTGGGCCCGACGATACCCAGGGTGATGGCCGCCAGCGCCGGGGCGAAGATGGCCGCCGCGGCATGGGCCAGCGACTGGGTGGCCGCCACCACATAGAAGTTGGAGACGAAGGGCAGCAGCACGCTGCAGACGGTCACCACCAGGGCGGCGACACCGACCATGAGGCGCTTGTGGCGGGTACGGTCGATCAGGGCGCCGGCCGGGGTCTGGGCGATCAACCCGGCGATGCCGGCCAGGGTCATGATGAAACCGGCGGTGGCCTCGTTCCAGCCCTCCCCCGGACCGCGCACGGCGATCAGGTAGATGGCGAGATAGGGCCCCAGGCCGTCGCGGACGTCGGCCAGGGTGAAGTTCAGGGCATCCAGGGCATGGCGCGCGCGGCGAGAGGGTTCGGCGCTGGCCCCGGCGGTCGGGGAACGGGTTTCGGACATGAGCGGGCATCCGTAGCGAGATATAGGTCGCGGGACGCAGGCCCCACGGCACCTCTCGCCCCGGCCCGCCAGCGACCCACGGCATGACCCGCTGGGCCCCAGCCAACCACCGCTGCCAGGGGAGATTGCAAAATGTGACCGGAGCGAAGCGGCGCTAGTGCCGTGCCCTCAGGAAAGAAATGCCTCTGGCGCGGGACTTTCCGCACGTTTTGCAGCCTGGCGACCCGACGCCTCCTGGGTAACGCCGCCGGTCAGGCCACCCGTCGGCTTGGCAAGGCGTCGACTTCGGGCTGGGCCAGGGCCACGGCGCTGCCCTCTTCGCTGCGCGGCCGCAGCATCGAGAGCAGGTTGGCCTCGATGGTGGCGCACAGCTTGTCCATGGTGATCTGGTGCTGGCTGTCGGCGAAGGGCGCCTGCAGATCGCTGCCGATGCGCTCCAGCGCCAGCAGCATGAAGCCGACCACGGTCGACACCAGCGGGGTGAACCAGCCGAGGGTCGAGACCAGGCCCAGCGGCATGGCGATGCAGAACAGAAAGCTGAACAGCTGCGGAAAGCAGACATAGGGATAGGGCAAGGGGGTGTTGGCGATGCGCTCCATGCCGCCCTGCCAGTTGGACATGTCCACCAGGGTCTCTTCCAGCCGCGCCAGGCGGATGCTGTCCAGCCGGCCCTGGCGGTATTCGCTGGCGATCAGCTCGGCAGTGCCTGCAAGGATGTCGTTGGCGAAGTTGAGGCTGCCGTCGGCCAACGCCAATTCGTGGCGGGCCAGATAGGGCGCGGCCGCCGCGGCCGGGTCCTGGCGCTTGAGCTGGGCGCGCAGGGCATGCAGATAGCCCATGTGCCGACGCAGCAGCACGGCCTTGACCCGGTTCTGCGCCCTGCCCTGGTCGTCGATCAGGGTCAGCACCTGGCGGCCGAAGCTGCGCGAGCTGTTGACCATGGCGCCCCACAGGGTCCGCGCCTCCCACCAGCGGGCATAGGCGCTGCTGTTGCGAAAGCTGATCAGCACCACCAGCGCCGAGCACAGCAGGGTCAGGGGCGTGAGCGGCAGGTCGAAGCGCTCGTCGACGAACAGCATGGCGTCCACCGTCACCGCCACGTCCCACAGCAGCAGACCGAACAGCGACCAGCCGACGTAGCTGAAGGTGGTGCGCAGGAACTGGATCTTCTTCTGGATGGAATGGAGCTGGATCGGACTGGACATCTGCGACTCCCGGCGGCGCGGCTTCTCGATTCGCGGTTGCCCTGGCCGTCCTGTCGTCACGCCGCGAGCCGCTGAGCCCGTCGCCGTGTCCCCCTCCCTGAGAATGCAACCTGTTCGCGAGACTAGTCGGCAGTCCTTAAGTCAAACTTAATCCGGAGCGACGGGCGGATCATGGCAAAGTGCCGTGTTAGAGCCTTCGGCACAGGCCTCGGCGCCTCTACCAGAAGCCTTCCCGTCCGCCTGACCCCTGATCGGTCGCGCGCCCGCTCCGCTCGTCCGGGTTGGCGAAACTGTGAGCGATTCTGCAGCCGCTCCTGTAGTCGTGGCCCTGATGACTCCCATAGCCAGCAGTGCTTTTGGACGGCCACCGCCCTCGTTGGCGAAGGTGCCGTGCCATAATCCGGGCACCTTCGCCGTCCTAGATGCCTGCATGCCCAGAATTGTGAAAGCGAGCCTCGTGCTGCTCGTGCTCTTGGCCCTCTACAGTCTGCTCGGATTCCTGGCCGGACCGCGCCTCGCCCTGCACTACCTCAACCAGACGCTGGCCGAGCGTCTCACCCAGCCGGCCAGCCTGCAGGCCCTGAGCTTCAACCCCTTCACCCTGCAGTTGCACGCCGAAAAGCTGTTGATCGGTCCGGCGGAGCACCCCGTGGTGGTGGCCGAAGGCTTCTCGGCCGATGTGCAGTGGGACAGCCTCTGGCGACGGACCCTGCACCTGACCGAGGTGCGCCTCGACCAGCCCCAGGTCGATCTGCGCATTGCCAAGGGTGGCCAGGTCAATCTGGCCCAGCTCTGGCGCAGCGACCCCACCGCCACCGCCGCGCCGACCCCGGCGGATGCGGAGCCGGGCCAGCCCTTCCCGGTGCACATCGAGCGCATTGCCCTGGTCGGTGGCCGGCTGCATTTCCTCGATGCCCAGGGCGCCCAGCCGGTGGAAGCCACCTTCACCCCCCTGGATGCCACCCTGCAGGATTTCCGCACTCGCAGCGGCGACACCCCGGGCCAACTGGCCATGACCGCCACCACCGCCCAGGGCGGCCAGCTCACCTGGAAGGGCAGCCTGGATCTCCTGCCGCTGCGCAGCGAAGGCGACCTGACCCTCAAGGGCGTCAGCCTCGCGCCCTGGTGGCCCTATGTGCGCAACCAGTTGCCGCTGGCGCTGGGCAAGGGGCGCCTGGAAGCCAGCGCCCACTACCGCCTGGACCTGAGCAAGACTCTGCAACTGCAACTCAGCCAAGGCCGCCTGGCGCTGGACGACGTCGCCGTGCAGGCGGTGAATGCCGAACCCAAGGCCAGCTTCAAGCGCCTGGCCGCCGAGGGTATCGGGCTGGATCTGCAGAAGCGCGAAGTCAGCATCGCCCGCCTGCGCGGCAACGGCCTGGATGCCTGGGGCAATCGCGAACAGGACGGCACGCTCGACTGGCAGCAGCTCTTCCCCACCAGCGATGCCCCCAGCAGTGGCCCGGCGTGGCGCGTGAAGCTCGACGACGCCCAGCTCAGCGATAACCAGCTGCACCTGGTGGACCGCGTGCCCCAGGAGCCGGCCAGTCTCTATTTCAGCGGCCTGGACCTGGCGGTGAAAGGCTTCGACACCGCCAGCAGCAAGCCCTTCGGCCTGGAGCTCAAGACCACCCTCGGTGATCGCGGCCGCATCACCGCCAGCGGCCAGCTGGCGCTGACGCCCCTGCAGGGCAGCTTCGACGTCGGCATCGACGAACTCAACCTGCGTCAGGCCCAGCCCTATCTCAGCCCCTATGTGCGTCTGGAGATCCGCAGCGGCCAGCTGGCCAGCCGGCTCAAGGTAGCCCTGGCCCCGGGCGAGCCGCTGGGGCTGACCGTCAGCGGCGCGGCCCAGGTCACCCAGGTGCATGTGCTCGACACCCTGCACCAGCAGGACTTCATGCGCTGGCAGTTGCTGGACCTGCAAGGCATCGCCTTCACCCTTGGCAAACAGCTGGTCATCGACAAGATCGACCTGGAAAAGCCCTATGGCACCCTGGTGATCAACGAAGACCTCAGCAACAACTTCAGCGCCCTGCTGGTCCCCCAGCCGAAAACCGCGTCGAAGGACAGCTCGCCACCGCTGCAGATCCGCATTGGCGGAGTAACCATCAAGGATGGCAGCGCCGACTTCGCCGACAACAGCCTCAAACCTGGTTTCGCCACCAACATCCAGTCGCTGGAAGGCGGCATCGGCACCCTGGACACCGCCGCCTCCAAGCCGGCCGACATCCACCTCGCCGGCAAGGTCGATCGCTTCGCCCCGGTGGAGATCAAGGGCCGCCTCGATCCCCTCGATCCCCTGCAGCAACTGGACGTGACCGCCTACTTCCGTCAGGTCGAACTCACCACCCTGTCGCCCTACACCGGCAAGTTCGCCGGCTATGCGGTGCGCAAGGGGCGCCTCGACCTGGACCTGCAATACCGCATCGACGACGGCAGGCTGCAGGCGCAGAACCACGTGGTGCTCGACCAGCTGGAACTGGGCGAGCGGGTGGACAGCAAGGACGCCGTTGACCTGCCGGTGCGCCTGGCGGTGGCCCTGCTCAAGGACAGCCACGGTCGCATCGACCTGCGCCTGCCGGTGGCGGGCAATCTCGCTGATCCCAACTTCAGCGTCATGCCGGTGGTCTGGCAGACCCTGCGCAATGTGCTCAGCCGCGCCGTCCAGGCGCCCTTCCGCATGCTGGCGGGACTGGTTGGCGGGCACGAGGCGGATCTCAGCGCCATCGACTTCGCCGCCGGCAGCACCACGCTCTCGGCCCAGGCCCGCGGCGAGCTGGACAAACTGGCCGCGGCCCTGCGCCAGCGGCCGCAGCTGACGGTGGAGGTCAGGGGCCATGCCGGCGCCGCCAGCGATGGTCGCGCCCTGGCCGCCAGCCAGCTGGAAAAGGACTTTCAGACCCAGTACTTCAACCTGCTGCAGCGTCGCGGCGACAAGGTCCCCGCCGATCCCAGCCAGTTGCAGGTACCCGCCGCCATGCGCGCGCCCCTGCTGGAAGGCCTGTACCGCCTGCGACTGCAGGCGCAACCCCCGCAGGAATGGGATAGTCTTGACGATGCCCCCCGCACGGCGCGCCTGCGCCAGGCGGTGCTTGAAGCCTGGAGTGGCAACGACGGCCTCCTGCGCAGCCTGGCCCAGCAGCGCGCGGGCGCCATCAAGACCTATCTGGTGGACACGGCGAAACTGGATGCCCAGCGGGTCTATCTGCTGGACGTCAGCACTCAAGCCCAATCCGGTGAATCGCCCACGGCCGCGCAGTTGCAGCTCGGGGTGCTCTGACCGGTCAGGAGACCCCCATGCGTTGCCTACTCGCCGCCCTCACCCTGCTGGTCGTCACCGGCGCCGCCGCCGATTCCATGAGGTGCGGCAACGCCCTGGTCAGCCGGGGCGATCGCGCCTTCGAAGTGCTGCAGAAATGCGGCGAACCCGCCCACCGCGACCTGGTGGGCTACGAACTGGGCCGCAACGAACGCCGCGAGGCGGTGATCGAGGAATGGGTGTACGGCCCGAAGAACGGCGCCAACTACATCCTCACCTTCGAAGCCAACCGCCTCACTCGCATCGAGTTCCAGCGCCAATGAATCTGCGCCCCCTGCTGTTGCTGCTCCTGCTCGCCACCGGCACCAGCCAGGCCGCGTCGCTGCGTTGCGGCAGCGCCCTGGTCTCCACCGGCTCCACCACCCACGAGGTTCGCGGCAAGTGCGGCGAGCCGCTGAGCGTCACGCCCCTGGGCGAACGCCAGGTCACCGACGGCTATGGCTATCGCCAGGTGGAATTCGTCGAGGAATGGGCCTACGGTCCCTGGAACGGCATGCTGCATTTCCTTACCTTCCGCGGCGGCCGCCTGGATCAGGTAGACAGCAAGAGAGCCGACTGAGGCGACTTGCCTTGAATGATTCGCGTGGACGAGGCTGCGCCGTCGTCCACCCTACAGCCGGTAGCGTGGAAAACCGCGCAGCCTTTTCCACTGAAGCGTCGTAGTCACGTAGGTTGGGTTGAGACGGCTCCATCGTCGAAGCCCAACGAGGATGTTCAATCCTAGGCACCGTTGGGCTTCGCTGCGCTCAACCCAACCTTCGGCTCAACCCGGTAGACTCGCTCCGTAGCGTGGAAAACCGCAGAGCGTTTTCCACTGATAAGGTCAACTTCACTGCAGTCCATACACCGCATGTAACCGCCCCCTCCCCCCCTGGGAGAGGGCTGGGGTGAGGGACGCTTCGTAGGTTGGGCTGAGCGCCAGCGAAGCCCAACACCACCCAAGGCCCAGCCCCGCCGTTGGGCCCCGAGCCATGGAAACCATGGCCGCGCCAGCCCTCATTCCTCCCGCAGATGAATCCCCAGATCGGTCCGCCCCGGCTCCAGCTCGGGCTTCAGGGTGAGTGCCGGAATCTCGTAATCCCCTCCATTCTGCCGCCGGAACGCCAGGGGCGTGTCCGTGACCAGTCCATCCAGCCGTGCCCCATAGGCCTGGCACAGTCGCTCGAAGCCGGCGGCGTCCAGCTTGCTCGTGCGATAGACCGGAAACGGCGGTAGCACGCTGAAGCCGGGATAGAAGAGGATGCCGTGCTGGATGGGAAAGAGGATGTCATCCAGCGCGCCATTGATGCCGCGCTCGCTGTAATGCGAGGCCCAGCCGCCACAGGTCACCACCAGCATGGCGCGCTTGCCGGCCAGGGTGCCTTCGCCATAGCGGTCACCCCAGTGAGTGTCGCTGTGCTCGCCGACGCCATAGGCGAAGCCGCAGGCATAGACGCGTTCCACCCAGCCCTTGAGGATGGCCGGCAAGGAAAACCACCACAGCGGAAATTGCAGGATCAGCACATCGGCCCACAGCAACTTGGCCTGCTCGGCGGCGATATCCGCCGGTTGCTGGCCGGCGGCATAGGCCTGCCGAGAATCCAGGACCGCATCGAAGCGTGCCCCAGGCGCCAGGTGTGGCGCGTCCGCCGCATCCAGGGTGGCCTTCCAGTGCAGGGCATAGAGATCGGAGACCTGGACCTCATGGCCGGCCGCCTGCAGATGGGCCACGGCGAAGTCGCGCAGCGCACCGTTGAGCGATCGGGGTTCGGGATGGGCGTAGACCAGCAGGACCTTCATGGCACGTACCTCTCGAGGGAAAGGTGGCCAGGCTAGGTGACGGCGGAGTTATGCTGGAAATGAATTACCGAAACAGTAGCCATTGCCATGCACAATAGCTTGCGCCGCCTCGATCTCAACCTGCTGGTGACTCTCGACGCCCTCCTGGTGGAACTCAACGTCACCCGCGCCGCGCGCCGCCTGAATCTGGCGCAGCCCACCGTCAGCCTGCAGCTGGGTCGGCTGCGCCAGCTGCTGGACGATCCTCTGCTGCTACCTGGGCCGCGCGGCATGCGACCCACGGCGCGCGCGGCGGCGCTGCGTGAACCCTTGCGCCAGGCGCTGGCAGCCCTAGACGAGGCCTTGGCACCGGCCGCCCCCTTCGAACCGGCTCGCGCCGAGCGAACCTGGCGCATCGCCGCCAGCGACCACAGTGCCACCACCCTGCTCACCCCGCTGCTGGCTGACCTGCGCCAGCAGGCGCCCGGCATCCGCCTGGCGCTGCTGGACAAGAAGCCGGCGTTGCTCGCCGAGCAACTGGAGGGGGATCGCCTGGACCTGGCGCTGGACGTGGCCGATACCGCCGCAGCGGGTCTGCGTCAGCGGCTGCTGTTCACCGAACACTATCTGCTGGCGGGCCGGCGCGGCCATCCGGCGCTGCAGCAACCTGTGTCCCTGGAAACCTTCTGCCAACTGGATCAGGCGCTGGTTTCGCCGAGCGGTGGCGGCTTCGCCAGCGTCACTGACCGGTTGCTGGCGGAACAGGGCCGCGAACGGCGGGTGGTGCTGTCGGTGCCCCACTTCGCCACCCTGGCCAGTGTCCTCCTGGTCAGCGATCTGGTGGCCCTGCTGCCCGCCCAGATCGCCCTGAACCATCCCGGTCTCCAGGTCCAGCCGCCCCCCCTGGCCATCCCGGGCTTCGACATGCTGCTGCTCTGGCCCGAACGCCTGCACCGCGATCCAGCCCATGCCTGGCTGCGCGAACGGATCGTCGCCAGCCTCGTGAGCTGAACGCCCGCCTGACCAATCGACTCTCTGCATGGAGGGCATACAGCGGCTTGGCTGTTCGCCCCGGCCCTGGCCCGGCATCCTTGGTCACCTCGTACGAACGCGGCACGACTGCCCGCAGTCACATGCTTCGTCACTGTCCCTTCCGGAGTCCTCCATGGCCAAGCTACGTCTCTTCACCTCGCCATCTGCCTTTCCCAACCCGCAACGGCTGCGGCTGTTCATCCAGGAAAAGGGCATCGCCGACCAATTCGAGGAGGTCATCCTGAAGATGGCGCCCGAAGGCGAGCAACGCCAGTGGCAGCATCTCAAGCGCAATCCCTGGGGCGAGACGCCGACCCTGGAACTCGCCGACGGCGGCTACCTGGCCGAGAGCGCGGCCATCGCCCGCTATCTGGACAACAGCTATCCCGGCCGCAAGGTAATGGGCGAAACGCCGCTGGAGCAGGGCCAGGACGCCATGTGGAATGACCGCATCTTCATCCATGTGCTCTATCGCATCGTGACCATGTTCCATGTGCAGCACGAAGGCCTCGGCCACAAGCTGGAGCTGACCCACAATCCGCAGTGGGGCGAGCATTGCCGCAAGGAAGCCCTGATGCACGCGGCGCTGGTGGATCGGCACCTGGCGGATGGTCGCGAGTGGCTGCTGGGCGGCGCGGCGCCGACCTTTGCCGACATCACCCTGTGCACCGCCATCGCCTTCTCCAAGTTCCCCACCAACCAGACGCCGCTGGACGAGCGCTTCGAGCACCTGGCGGCCTTCTGGGCGCGCTGGCAGCAGCGCGACAGCTTCCGCGCGGCCTATGCCGACGGCAACAGCGGACTGGACGAACTGGCGTCCCTGGCACGCGGCTGACTCCGTTCAGACCGCCTCTCCCCTACGGGGCGAAACTCCGTAGCGTGGAAAACGGCGCAGCCTTTTCCACTGGACTGACCGCTAACCACCCCCTCTCCCCTGGGAGAGGGCCGGGGTGAGGGTCGTACCCACCTGACTCGCTAGCCGAGCCGCTCGCGCAATACCGCCAGGGCCACCTCCGGCCCACCGACGACGATGCTGGCCGGTACCGCCAGCATCAGGTTCAGCGGCAGGCCGAATTCCTCCAGCGTCCAGCCGTCACGGTCCAGCAGCCCCACGCCTACCCACTCGGGATGTCGCGCGCGAATCCGCTCGGCCAGGCTGCCCGCCTCCGGGACATAGCCCACCACCGGCTTGCCCAGCGCCACCGCATAGCCCACCTCGAAACAGGTGCCGCTGTCAGGCTCGGCGCCGCGAAAGAAATCCAGGCTGGCCAGGACGCCATCCGCCTGCTCGATCAGCGCCAGATTCGCCCGATAGATCCAGGCCGCCTGCTCCCCTGGTTCGGTCAGCCCCGGGGGAAGGGCGTTGTCCAGCGGAAACAGCCCCGTGCAGCCGTGACGGGCGCATAGCGCCTTGAGCGCCTCGCCCTGGGCGACGGCATCGGGCCGGAAGACCTCGGGACCGGCAAGATAGATACGGGGTGGCATGGCAGGACCTCGCGAAATGGCCAGTGTAGAGGGTGGGCGATACCCCGTCTGCCTGACGAGGTTTCGTGGGCGCCCTGCCACTCGTGCTGCCGGCATGACCGTTTACGCAATAACCAATCCGCCCGGCCCCGGCTGTATACGTTTTGAAAGCTAGACCTTTTAACATCGGCGCACCTTGAGAGCCTGAATCCTCCGCTGTCCGGAATCGGCTCGCCTCCTGGGCATGCTCGCTTCGGTGTCGCCTGATGTCTGGCCGTTTTCTGCTGACCGCTCATCTCAATCGACTGATTAATGCCTTGCTGGTGGTGACCTCGCTCGCCACCGCCTGCGGCATGGCCCTGCTCGTCCAGCAGGCCCATGAGAATTCGACGAGCATGGGCCTGACCCGTGATCAGTTGCCGGTCTATGGGGAGGCGCTGCGGCTGGTGGAAGCCGTCTCCGCCGAGCGTGGCCCGACCAATGCCCTGCTCGGCGGTCGCGGCGGCGATAGCCATGAGCTGGCGCGCGCCCGGACCCTGAGCGATCAACGCTTCGCCCGGCTACAGGTGCTGTTGCAGGGCTGCCGGCAATGCAGCGTGACCGCCGAGCAGGCGGCAAACGGCTATCAGACGCTGCTGCAGGCCCGTGCCCAGGTCGATCAGCGCCTCTGGGCCACGCCTGATGATCCCGCCACCCAGGACATCGCCACCCTGGTCCAGGGCATGTTCCGCGCCCTCGACAGCAACTTCATCACCGCCGACCTCACCCTGCACGACCTCATCCAGCGCAGCCCGGCCGTGGCCATCTACCTGGTCAATGCCAAGCTGGCCGCCCGCCTGCGCGACACCGCCGGACGCCTGGGCTCGCTGCTGACCCCCGCGCTGCAGGCGCAGCGCCTGCCCAGCGGCGCGGAACAGGTCCAGTTGCTGCAGACCCAGGGCCGCATCAACCAGCTGATGGATCTCCTGCGCAGCAACCTCAACCTGGCCCCCGGCCGTCCCGAGCACGACCGCTTCGTGCAGGTGCAGGAGCGCTACCTGGGCGAAGGCCTGGACTGGTACCACCAGACCCTCGCCGCCCTGGCGACCGGCACGGCGCCCACTGCGGCCAGCTTCGCCCAGGGCTATGTCCCGACCATGGTCAGCATCCTGGAGTTGCGCGACGAGATGCTGAGTCTGGCCCATGACGAAGCCGATGCCCTGGCGCGCGAAGCCCAGCTGCGGCTATGGCTGACCATCGCCGCGGCGGTGGGCATCCTGCTGGCGCTGGGTACCGGTCTGCTGTTGCTCAAGCAGCGCCTGCTGACGCCGCTGCTGGCCAATACCCAGCGACTGCTCAGCCTCAGCCGGCGCGCCCGACCGTTCGGGACGGTGGCCGAAGACGACCCGCGCAGCCTGTTCGCCGCCTTCGCCCAGCTGGAGGACGAGTTGCTGCAGGCCGACCGGCTGCGTGAGGAGCGTGATGCCCTGATCGCCGAACTGGGGGTCCGCGCGGAGACCGACTACCTGACCGGCCTGGCCAATCGCCGCGCCTTCGAACGCGAGCTGGCGCAGGGGGTGACCCGCACCACCGGGCAGCTGGCGACGATCGCCTTCGATATCGATCACTTCAAGCGCATCAACGACACCTACGGGCACGCCGCCGGCGATCTGCTGCTGCAGCAACTGGCGCAGCGCTGCCGCGAGCTGCTGCGTCCCGGTGATCGCATCGCCCGGATCGGTGGCGAGGAATTCGCCGTGCTCGCCGATGTAGCCCAGCCGACCGACGCCCTGGCACTGGCCGAGCGCCTGCGCTGCGGCATCGCCGAGGCGCCCTTCGCCGTCGGCCCGACCGAGGCGCTGCCGGTCACCGCCAGCTTCGGCGTGGCGGTGACGCCGCGGCTGGCGGAAGGCGTCCCGGTCCGCCTGCTGGCCCAGGCCGATGCCGCCCTCTACCGCGCCAAGCATCGCGGGCGCAATTGCAGCGAGATCGCCGAACTCGGCTAGACCGGCAGGGCCAGCGACCGCGGCAGCGCTTCGTCGAGCAGGCGGCAGGCGGCCTCGCCCACACGCCGCACGCCCTCCTCGATCCCCGGACGCTGGGCCTGGGCATAGTTCAGGCGCAGGCAGTTACGGTACTTGCCCGAGGCAGAAAAGATGCTGCCGCAGGCGATCTGCACGCTCTGGGCGAGCAGTTCGCGATTGAGTCGATGGCTGTCGCAGGCCTCGGGCAACTCCACCCACAGCAGGAAGCTGCCCTGGGGCTGGCTGACCCGGGTTCCGGCGGGAAAGTAGCGCTGCACCCAGGCACTCATGAGGTCGCGATTGCGCTGGTACTGGGCGCGCATGCGGCGGACGTGCACGGTGTAGTGACCGGCGGCGATGAATTCGGCGATGGCCAGCTGCGGCTGGGGAGCGGTACAGCCGGTGCCTATGTACTTGAGGTGCAGGATTCGCTCGGCATAGCGCCCGGGCGCCACCCAGCCAACCCGGAGACCGGGTGCCAGGGTCTTGGAAAAGGAACTGCAGAGGATTACCCGATCGTCTTCGTCGAAGGCCTTGAGCGCTCGCGCCCGCGGATAGCCATAGAGCAGATCGCCATAGACATCGTCTTCGATCACCGCCAGGTCGTGCTTGCGCGCCAGGGCCACCAGCTGGCGCTTGTTGGCCTCGGGCATGCAGTAGCCCAGGGGATTGTTGCAACTGGGGGTGAGCTGGATGGCCCGTACCGGCCATTGCTCCAGGGCCAGTTCCAGCGCCGGCAGGCTGATGCCGGTGCGCGGATCGGTAGGGATCTCCAGTGCCTTGAGGCCCTGACCCTTGAGGGTCTGCATCACCCCGTGAAAGGTCGGCGAATCCACCGCGACGATGTCGCCCTCCTGGCAGGTGGCGCGCAAGGCCGTGGCCAGGGCCTCGTGGGCACCGCTGGTGATGACGATGTCATCGGCGGTGAGCACGCAGCCGGCATCCAGCTGCAGCCGGGCCACCTGTTCGCGCAAGGCCACCACGCCCTGGATGCTGTCGTAGGACAGCCCGGCATTGCCCGGCCGCCGCGCCAGGCGCGCCATGCCGGCCAGCAAGGGGGCCAGGGTCGGCGCCTCGGTATCCGGCAGGCCGCGGCCGAGTTGCACCCGTACCGAATCCGGAGTGCTGGTCATCAGCTCGCGCACCGGCTCCCACCCGGACACCTCCACCGGCCAGCGCGCCGGACGGGTCACCCGCGGCAACTCGATGACGCGTCTTTCCAGGCGGACGAAATAGCCGGACTTGGGCCGTGGCTCCACCAGCCCGCGATCTTCCAGCAGCCGATAGGCCTGCTGCACCGTGGCCAGACTGACCCCGTGCTCCTGGGCCAGGACGCGCACCGACGGCAGGCGTTCGCCCGGTCGATAGAGACCCTGTTCGATACGACGGCCGAGGGCATCGGCCAGCAGCTGATAGCGATTCATGCCCGGACTATAGCGGCGTAGACAGGAAACGCGCGCCATACAGATGGCCACGCCCTGCACCATACAGCTGACCGCTGTAAGGCGGCTGTATGGCGGACAACCCATCGACCTGGGTCTGCCCCTGACCGTAGTGGCGGCGGAGCATGGAGACAGCCCAGGAGAGACGCCATGCCCAGAGACCCCAGCCTTCACGATCAGACCCGCGCCAGCGGCTGCTGGCTGCTGTTCCAGCGCCAGCTGACCACCCGCCGCATCCTGCCGGACCTTACCGACCGGGAACTGGCCGATATCGGCCTGGATCGCCATACCGCCCTGCACGAGGCCCAGCGCCCCTGGTGGCGGCTGCTGCTGGAGGCCTGGCGTCAGTCCGGCAGGCGCGACAGCCGCGCCGCCCAGTCCGCCACCGGTGCCGGCGACTCCGGGTGCCAGAGTCTGCGCCAGACCACCGCCAGCTGTTCGCGACCGCCGCGCTCGCGCGGCCACAGCGAGGGTTCGGCGACCAGTCGCCAACCGCTGGCCTCGCGCTGAGCCAGGGCGAAACGGAAACTGTGGTAGCCGGTGGCGCCAAGGCGCAGATCGGTCACCACCAGGTCGTCGCCCAGGCGGTCATAGCGCAGCCAGTCGTCGGTGAACCAGCGCAGCCGCTGTTCGGCCGGCGAGTCGGCGACGATCGGCGCCAGTTCGCCCCCGCGTGGCAGCGGGACCAAGGTGGGCGGGCGGTCGTCGAACAGCCCCACCCAGGTTTCCCGGTAGCGTTCGGGTCCGTCATCCACCATGACCCGCCAGAGCAGACTGGTGAAGGGCAGCGGCGCGCTGAACAGGCGTGCATCCGCCTGCCCCTGGGCCGCCAGCGCCTGGCGTACCTGGCGCTCGGCGGAATATTTGGCCACCAGGGTCCAACCCAGATAGGCCGTGGAGAGCAGCAGGGCCACCATGGCCAGCCGAGGGGTTCGGCCCCGGGGGCCAATCACCAGGCCAGCGAGTACCGCCACCAGCAACGGCAGGGTATAGAGCGGATCGATGATGAAGACGCTGGACCAGGCTATCGGGGTGGTCGGCAGCGGCCAGAACAGCTGGGTGCCATAGGTGGTGAAGGCATCCAGCAAGGGATGAGTAATGAGCACCAGCCAGAGCGTCAGGAACAGGCGTGCCTGGCTGTAACCCGGATCGCGCCAGCGACTGCAGATCGAGGTCAGCAGCAGGGCCAGTCCGGTCAGCACGAACAGCGAATGGCTGAAGCCACGGTGGTAGGTCATCTCCTTGACGGCATCGCCGTAGTCGATGACCACATCGAGATCCGGCAGGGTGGCCAGGGCGGCGCCATAGAGGATCGCGCGCCGACCCTGCCAGCGACCCAGCAGTGCGGTCTGGACGGTAGCGCCGAGCACGGCCTGGGTCAGCGAATCCACCGGTCAGAGCTCCCGGGCGAAGTCGAGCATCAGCCGCGCCAGGGCCTGGGGCGTCTGCAGCGGCATCAGGTGACCGGCACCGGGAATGACCTCCAGCCGGCTGTTGGGGAAGGCCGCCAGGGTGGTGCGGCGCTGTTCGTCCGGACCCGGCACCTGCTGGTCATCGGCGCCGCAGACCAGCAGCACCGGATAGTCCAGGGTCTCGATGCGGTCGCTCCAGTCCTCCCGACTGCCTTGATCGACCCAGGCCCGCCAGGCCTGCAGATTCAGCCGCTGGGCATCGGCGATCACCACCTCGCGGATGGCATCGGGCAGGCGATGGGCGCTGGATTCGTCGACAAAGGCCTCGGCCTCCGCCCGGCTCTTGCCATAGGCGCGCTGGGCATCGCGATCCGCCTCGCTCATGGGCTGCGGCCCGGGCGGCGAAGGCGCCACCAGGATCAGCCCGAGCAGATACTCCGGTCGCCGCGCCGCCAGCACCACGGCCACCTTGCCGGTCATCGAGTGGCCCACCAGGATGCAACGCTCCAGGCCCAGGGCACGGATGCTGGCATCCACCTGGTCGGCCATCTCGGCGACGCTGTAACCCTCGACCGCGGCGGCATCGCCGAAGCCTGGCGTATTGAGCGCCACGCAACGGTGTTCGCCATCCAGGTAGGGCGCGGTGGGAAACCAGGTGCGGTGCGAGCCGCCGAGAAAGTGCATGAGCACGAAGGTGGGCGAACCGCTGCCCTGCTGACTGTGGGGAAGCATGGGAAATCCTCGGTGCGGGGCTGAAGGCGGATACGTCTCAGATGGAGGGGTAGGCATCGCGCGAAGTTCCGCTTCGCTGAAGACCCGGCAACCCGGGCCGCGCTCGCCGGTCTCACCCAGAACCACCCCCTTTCCGGAGTCCACCATGGCCGATCTGTCGCGCTTCCCCATCACCCATCGCTGGCCCGCCCGGCATCCCGAGCGCCTGCAACTCTATTCGCTGCCTACGCCCAATGGCCTCAAGGTGGCCATCCTGCTGGAAGAGCTCGGCCTGCCCTACGAGGTGCATCGCATCGACTTCGGCCAGGACGACCAGCACACTGCGGAATTCCTCTCCCTGAGCCCCAACAACAAGATCCCCGCCCTCCTCGACCCCGACGGCCCCGGTGGCGAACCCCTGGGACTGTTCGAATCCGGCGCCATCCTGCTCTACCTCGCGGAAAAGACCGGACGCCTGCTGCCCGAGGCGCCGGCGCAACGCTACCAGGCCATCCAGTGGCTGATGTTCCAGATGGGAGGCATCGGCCCCATGTTCGGCCAGCTCGGCTTCTTCACCAAGTTCGCCGGCAAGGACATCGAAGACAAGCGCCCCCGCGACCGCTACGTGACCGAGGCCCGGCGCCTGCTCGGCGTGCTGGAAGGTCAGCTCGGGGGCCGCGCCTGGATCCTGGGCGAGGACTACAGCCTCGTCGACATCGCCACCTTCCCCTGGATCCGCGCCCTGCTGGAGGTCTACCAGGTGGCCGACCTGATCGGCTTCCAGGACTTTCCCAAGGTCCGTCGCGCCCTCGACGCCTTCCTCGCCCGCCCGGCGGTGCAACGCGGCCTGCAGATCCCGGCTGCGTCCTGATGCCGGCCGACGTCGACCTGGGGCTGCGCCAGTGGCGAGCGGAGGATGGCGCCGCGTTCGCCAGGCTGAATGCCGATCCCGAGGTGATGCGGCATTTTCCTGCCTGCCTGGACCGGGCGGCCAGTGATGCGCTGCTCCAGCGTTGCCGGCAGGGCATTGCCGAGCGCGGCTGGGGGTTCTGGGCGCTGGAGCGCCGTACCGACGGCGCCCTGCTCGGCTTGCTCGGCATCAGCCCGGTGTCATCCGATCTTCCTTTTGCACCTGCGGTCGAGATCGGCTGGCGGCTGGATCGCCCCTATTGGGGCAAGGGCTACGCCAGCCGCGGTGCCCAGTTGGCCCTGGCCCACGCCTTCGACACTCTCGGACTCGACGAAGTGGTCGCCTTTACCGCGGCAGCCAATCAGCCGTCACTGGCCGTGATGCGCCGGCTGGCGATGGCCGACGCCGGTCACTTCGAACATCCGCGTCTGCCACCAAGCCATCCGCTTCGACCGCATCGGCTGTTTCGGCTGAGCCAGGCGCAATGGACGGCCGCGCGCGTCGCAGCTGAGTAGACTGTCCCCTTCTCCAAGGTAGAGCGGTACCGATGACTGCAAGGCCGGATACACACGAGGCGACCCTGATAGTCGAGACAGTCCACTGGCGCCTGGGTTATCGGCGGGACTCTCGGTATCCCGGTCTTCTGACCCTGAGCAGTCAACAAGCCGTGAGCGACTTCAACACACTCGACGCGCCTAGTCTGGCCGAATTAGGTCAGCAACTGGGGTTCGCCGAGAAACTTCTGCAGCGCTGTTATGCACCCTACAGGGTGGTCTTCTACAAGCTGGGCTTTTCCGCAGGCTTCTCCCTGCACGTGCACATTGCGCCGATTTCGCACGCACTGCTGAACGAAATCGCAGCCCACTCCAGTTACAGCGACGACCCGGATGGCAACGATGCCATCCTCTATCTGAGCCGCGAATATGGCGAGCGAGACCTTGGGCCAGAGGAGCAACAGACGCAAAGGATCGAGATCGCGCGCCTCAGAGAGATGGCCAACGAGCTTTTGCGTCAGCCCGGTAACTTTCTATAGCCGACCTGCCCTATCAAGAAGCCTAAACGCGCCTGGCCACGGCTAGAGCATCACCTGCTCCCAGATTAAACTGCGCGGATGTCACGCTCAGAACGGCTGTTCGATCTGCTCCAGGCCTTGCGCAGGCACCGCCGCGCCGTGAGTGGCCGCGCCTTGGCCGCAGAAACGGGAGTCAGTCTACGCACTCTGTACCGCGACATCGCCAGCCTGCAGGCGCTGGGTGCGGCGATCGAGGGTGAACCGGGCGTCGGCTATATCCTCAAGCCAGGTTTTCTGCTGCCACCGCTGATGTTCACCCCCGAAGAACTTGAAGCCCTTGTCCTCGGCTCGCGCTGGGTAGCCGAACGCACCGATGGCAGCCTGGCAGCGGCCGCCAGCAATGCCCTGGCACGGATCTCCGCGGTCCTGCCGAGCGAGCTGCAAAACGAATTGGCCATGACCACCCTGCTCATCGGACCGAGTCGGGAAACACCCCGCAACCAGGTCGATCCGGCGATCCTGCGTCAAGCCATACGCCAGGAAACCAAGCTCACCCTGGTTTATCGCGATGCCACTGACAGCGAATCCCAGCGCACCATCTGGCCCTTCGCGCTGGCCTACTTCGACGCCGCACGGGTGCTGCTCGGCTGGTGTGAGTTGCGTAAAGACTTCCGTAGCTTTCGCGCCGATCGCATCGTCTCGGCAAAGGCCTGCGAAGAACGCTATCCACAGCGCCGTCAGAGCCTGCTCAGAGATTGGCGAAGGCAGATGAAACGCCAGGGTTCCATGCCTGCCTGAATGCTGACAGAAACTGGCAGTGGGGTTCCTTAGACTGGGCGGCATCACCACAGAGGAGATGCGCCATGCACTACAGCACCAGTCTGATGTTCTATGTTGCCGATGTCCGTACCAGCCGGAATTTCTACGCCGAATTGCTTGGCCTCACCCCGGTCGAGGACGGCCCTGGTTTCGCCCTCTTCGTGCTTCCGTCCGGTCTCGCCCTGGGCTTGTGGACAAGGGAAGCCGTGGTTCCTGCGGTTGGCGCGGGAAGCGCGACGGGTGAATTGGGCTTCAAGGTGGCCAGCATGCCGGCGGTGGATGAGCTGTACGATCGCTGGCGCATGCAGGGCGCCGAAGCGCTTTTACCGCCAACCAACCTGCCGTTCGGCCGCAGCTTCGTCGTACGCGATCCTGACGGTAACCGACTGCGAGGCTATGCGGTGCATCCCGACTGATTCCTGCTGGCGGCCTCACTCCAGCAGCTGGCACGTCACATGCCAGCTGCTGGAGTGAGGCCCGCATGGTACAAACCCTTAGCAGCCTCGATCCTGCGAGACGTCCAGCCCTGTCCAGGTCGCCGCACCATGCCACTGCCCCATCCACCCCTAGCGCAACTGACTGTCCTTGCTCGCCCGCCGGTTGTAGCCGCCGGCGCGCTGGTCTTCGGCGTCCTGCTCGGACTGGCAGCGGATGCACAGGTGCACACCCGGGACCGCCTGGCGGCGTGCCTCGGGGATGGCGTCGCCGCACTCCTCACAATGGGTGAGGCTCGCGCCTCGGTGCAGACGGCTGCGGGCGCGTTGCACCGCATCGTCCACCGTGCTGTCGATCTGTTCCTGAACCGCGCCGTCTCCGGCCCAACCATTGGCCATGGCTGATCTCCCGCTGCATTGTCCTGATAGCCATTGGAAGCGCAGTTCGCGCAGTTGTTCGCTGCCGCCCAGCATCCGCTCGTCGTGGCAGCGCCTGCTCTGGCTGCTGATGCTGGGCGTGGCGCTGACAGGCTGTGCCAGCCGCGACCTGCTGCGCCAGGTCACGACCGGGCTCTGCGTACCCAATGCCCGCCTCACCGGCCTGGCCACCCCCTGTCGCCAGGTGGTCAAGGACTCCGGCTTCGCCGTGCTGCGCGCGCCAGGTGAGCGACAGCATTTCATCCTAGTGCCGCTGCGGCCCCTGCGCGGGCTGGAGAGTCCGGCGCTCTGGCAGCCCGGCCAACCCAACTGGTTCGGTCTGGCCTGGCGCCAGCGCTGGTACCTGGGCGCCTGGGGCCAGGCGCCGGTGGCGGACGAGCGGATCGCCCTGGCCCTCAATGCCCCCAGCGGGCGCAGCCAGGATCAGCTGCATGTGCACCTGGCCTGCCTGCGGCCCGAGGTGCGCGAACAGCTCTCGCCACTGGTGCCCGAGCTGGACGAACACTGGCGCACGCTGCCCATGGCGCTGGCGGGCAGTCGTTATCAGGCGCGGCGGCTGAGCGAAGCCCAGTTGCTGGCCGCGGATTTCTTCCAGGCCCTGGCCAGCCAGCCGCCCTATCCGCTGCCGGACCCACGGCTGTCGCTGGCGGTGATGGCGCTGCCGAGCCGGGACGCCAGCCGCCAGTTCCTGCTGCTGGCCGGCCGCGCAGGCAGCCAGCCGGGCGACCAGGGTTCCGCCGAGCGGCTGCTGGCGGCGGACTGCCAGGGAACGACCGGGGCCCCGGCGACTCAATAGCGCCAGCGCGCCAGGAGGCCCCATGCCGCAGGAATTCCAAGAACTCTTCGACTTCATCGATCAGCTGCTCGCCTGGTCCGACTTCTATCTCAAGTCCGGCCTGCTGCTCTGCGGGGTGGGCATGCTGGCTGGCGCCATCGCCTGGAAACACTGGTGGGGCAAGGCGCTGGCCTTCGGCTGCGCCGGCCTGGGCGCACTCGCGGCCCTGAGTCTGGATCTGTTGCAGCGCCTCTGAAGCGCCGCCGGCAAGATCCTGAATGACCTGGCAGCTTTCGCCTGCCGCCGCATGGCGGCAAGATGACACTGGCCGTCGCTTTCCGCCGCCAAAGCTTGAACTGCTTCACCGTCTCGAACAGCGGGCGCTACGGGTTGGCGGATAGAGCGCGGCAGCTTGCTAGGGTACTGCCCCACAATAATCCGGCTTGTTCACCACGGCCTTCATCTTTTCAGCTCATGCATAAAGACCCGATCATGCCCATGTCCCCATCTCGCCTGCTGTCCCGCCTCCCGCATCTCGGCCTCTGCCTGGCCGCCTCCCTCGCTTCCCTGGCCGGCACCGCCGTGGCCCAGGAAGGCACTGCCCGCTGGGTCAGCGACAGCCTGACCACCTATGTCCGCAGTGGTCCCACCGATGGCTATCGCATCGTCGGCACCCTCAAGTCCGGGCAGAAGGTCGAGCTGATCAGCACCCAGGGCGACTACAGCCAGGTGCGCGGCGAAGGCGGCAGCACCGTCTGGATCCCCAATGCCGACCTGCAGGCCAAGCCCGGCCAGGCCGAGCGCCTGCCGCAGCTGGAACAGCAGGTGGCCGAGTTGAGCGGCCAGCTCAAGACCATCGACGACAGCTGGAAGAATCGCGTCCAGGGCATGCAGGAGACCCTGGATTCGCGCAAGAAGCAGATCGACGAACTGGAGAGCCGCCGCAAGGATCTCGACGCCCAGCTCACCCAGGCCCAGTCGGAATTGCGCAGCACCCAGGCCAAGCTCGGCAACGAGAACAAGCAGGCGCTGATGCAGTACATGGTCTACGGCGGCAGCATCGCCGGCGCCGGCCTGCTGGCCGGCCTGATCCTGCCGTCCATGACGCGGGGTCGCAAGAAGAACGACCGCTGGTTCTAGACGTCGGCTATCAGCCGTCCTCACGGCGGGGTGGAACCCGGGGTCGCGGCGCGTGCCTTAAAAAGGCACCGCTT
This sequence comes from Pseudomonas sp. SORGH_AS_0199, assembly GCF_031453735.1. Classification (NCBI taxonomy): domain Bacteria; kingdom Pseudomonadati; phylum Pseudomonadota; class Gammaproteobacteria; order Pseudomonadales; family Pseudomonadaceae; genus Pseudomonas; species Pseudomonas sp. SORGH_AS_0199. The sequence continues at coordinate 1,263,127 of NZ_JAVJAE010000001.1, read as the reverse complement.
CTGCTACCGTGGCCCGACGCCTCCCGTCCAGACGAGCCCCCATGCCCGATACCCCGCGCGTTCGCATCCAGCAGGTCGAGACCCTTTCCGCCGACTGGGGCCTGCTGAAAAAGACCACCTTCGACTACCTGCGCCGCGACGGCAGCTGGCAACGCCAGACCCGCGAGACCTACGACCGCGGCAATGGCGCCACCATCCTGCTGTATGACCGCGAACGGCGCACCGTGCTGCTGATCCGCCAGTTCCGCCTGCCGACCCTGGGCAACGGCCTGGCCGATGGCCTGCTGGTGGAGACCCCCGCCGGCCTGCTCGACGCGGCCGCCCCGGAAGAGCGCATCAAGGCCGAAGTCGAGGAAGAAACCGGCTATCGCCTGGACAACGTCCAGCACCTGTTCGACGCCTTCATGAGTCCCGGCTCGGTGACCGAGTTGCTGCACTTCTTCGCCGCTGAATACCGCGCCGACCAGCGCATCGCCGACGGCGGTGGCCTGCACGAGGAAGGCGAGGACATCGAGCTGCTGGAATTGCCCTTCGACGAGGCCCTGGCCATGGCCCGTGACGGTCGGCTGCTGGATGGCAAGACCATCATGCTGCTGCAGTACGCCGCCCTCTACCTGCTGTCGCGCTAGCCCATGGAACTGATCCGCAACCGTATCGAGCGGCAGGTGATGAGCCTCACCGGACTGTCCCTGGGCGAAGTCGACTACGAGCAGCCGCCGGGCGATCCGGGGCTGTTCGGGCCTGACAGCATCCCCTGGCGGGTACACAGCGACTTCACCTGCATGCTGATCGGCGGTATCGCCGCCCTGCTCATGCAGACCCTGCATCCGCTGGCCCTGGCCGGGGTCTGGGACCATTCGAAGTTTCGCGAAGACATGCTCGGCCGCCTGCGCCGCACCGGCCAGTTCATCGCCGCCACCACCTTCGGCAGCCGCGGCGATGCCGAGCGGCTGATCGCCCGGGTCCAGGCCATCCACCGGCATATCCGCGGCCAGGCCGCCGACGGTCGCCCCTACAGCGCCGAAGACCCGGCGCTGCTGACCTGGGTCCATGTGGCCGAGGTCAGCCATTTTCTCGCGGCCTATCTGCGCTATTTCGATCCTCAGCTGCCGGGTGCCGAACAGGATCGCTACTACGCCGAGATCGCCCTAGTCGCCGAACGCCTGGGCGCGACCGACGTGCCCCGCTCGCGAGCGGAGATCGCCGCCTACTACCAGGCAATACGCCCCCAACTGGTCTGCGACGAACGCAGCCGCGAGGTCTGCCGGGTGCTGCTGCAGGCGCCCGCGCCCAGCGCTCTGGCCAAGCCCTTCGGCGCCCTGATGATGCAGGCCGGCATCGACCTGCTGCCCGGCTGGGCCAGCGCGGAACTGGGTTTCCACCAGGGTCCGCTGCAACGGCAGCTGATTCGCACCGGTATCGGCGCCACCGCCCCGGTGCTGCGCTGGGCCGTCCGCAACGGCTCTTCCCATCGCGCCAGGCGGCGGATGGGGATCGAGGGTCAGTCTTCGCCGTGATCGCGGGCATGACAGTGCGCCGGGGCGACCACTCTTACGCAGGCTAATGGAGACGAACACCTGCTCGGATAGCCCCCTCTCCCCTTGGGAGAGGGTTGGGGTGAGGGCGCGCCTCGCGGCGAAGTCCCAGTGGAAAAGGCTGCGCCGTTTTCCACGCTACGGCGCTACCACTCACCTGAGACAGGCCCGCGGCCATGCCGGTGCGCCGTATCGACCACTCCTACAGGTATCCAATCTATCCGTAGGAGCGGCCCATGGCCGCGATAAAGCCCCTGCCGAAAGATGTAACCAGGATGCGAAGGGGCCAACTCGCCCCTACAGCATCCGCACCTTGATCGACCGGCCCTTGATCTTGCCTTCGCTCAGCCGCTGCAGCGCCTGGCGGGCAATATCGCGCTCCACGGCGACGAAGGCCTGGTTGTCGAACAGGGTGATCTTGCCGATCTTGGCTCCGGGCAGGCCGGCGTCGCCGGTCAGGGCGCCGAGGATGTCGCCGGGGCGCAGCTTGTCCTTCTTGCCCGCCGCCAGGGCCAGGGTGTGCATGGTCGGCACCAGCGGCTCCGGGGTATCGCGCAGGGCGCCGAGGGACTGCCAGTCCAGCGGCGAGCCCTGCTGAGCCTCGATGGCCTGGGCGCGGCTGGCCTCGGCCGGTGCCACCAGCGACAGCGCCAGGCCCTGCTCACCCGCCCGCCCGCTGCGGCCGATACGGTGCACGTGCACTGCCGGATCGCGGGACAGCTCCACGTTGATCACGGCTTCCAGGCCGGCGACGTCGATGCCGCGGGCCGCCACGTCGGTGGCCACCAGCACGCAGAGACTGCGGTTGGCGAACATCGCCAGCACCTGATCGCGCTCGCGCTGCTCAAGATCGCCATGCAGGGCAGCCGCGGAGATGCGCTGGGCATGCAGCGCCTCGACCACCTCCTGGCACTGCTGACGGGTCTGGCAGAAGGCCACGGCGCTGGCCGGGCGATGGTGCCGGAGCAGGCGCACCACGGCGGCGAGGCGGTCCTGGGCGGCGATCTCGTAGAAGCGCTGACGGATCTGGGTGTCGCTGTGCTGACTCTCGACGCTGATGCGCAGCGGCGCGCGCAGATAGTCCTGGGCCAGGCGCTCGATGCCTTCCGGATAGGTCGCCGAGAACAGCAGCGTCTGCCGCCGTGCCGGGGTCTGGCTGAGGATGTCGGCGATGGCCTCGATGAAGCCCATGTCGAGCATGCGATCGGCTTCGTCGAGCACCGCAACATTGAGGCCGTCCAGCACCAGGGTGCCCTTGCGCAGGTGCTCCTGCACCCGCCCCGGGGTGCCGACGATCACCTGGGCGCCATGCTCCAGGGAGGCGATCTGCGGCCCCAGCGGCATGCCGCCGCAGAGGGTCAGGATCTTCAGGTTGGGCGTGGTGCGCGCCAGGCGGCGCAGTTCGCGGGCCACCTGATCCGCCAGTTCGCGGGTCGGACAGAGCACCAGGGCCTGACAGCCGAAATAGCGCGGATTGAGTCCCGTCAGCAAGCCGATGCCAAAGGCCGCCGTCTTGCCCGAACCGGTCTTGGCCTGGGCGATGAGGTCCTGGCCCTTGAGGATGATGGGCAGGCTGGCCGCTTGGATGGGCGTCATGCTCAGGTAGCCGAGCTCGGCCAGATTGGCCTGCATGGTCTCGGCCAGTGGCAGGGAAGCGAAGGATGAGGGCACGGGAGTCCTGTGAAACGGCTGGTAAAGGTTTACCAGTTTAGCAGAAGGGTACCCAGGCTCCTGTGAATGGACGCTGGATGAGGGGCTACCTATGCTAAGGGGTACGACAACTCAAGGAAGCTTCACCATGTTCGACCGGCCTGTGCTCTATACCCACCCCATGTCGCGCGGACGCATCGTGCGCTGGCTGCTGGAGGAGCTCGGACAACCCTACGAGGTGCAGCGGGTCGACTACGGGCCGGCGATGAAATCCCCGGCCTATCGCGCCATCAATCCCATGGGCAAGGTGCCGGCGCTGCGCCATGGCGCCGCCGTGGTGACCGAGACCGCCGCCATCTGCGCCTATCTCGCCGACGCCTTTCCCGCCGCGGGGCTCGCGCCGCCGCTGAGCGATCCGGCGCGCGGTGCCTACTACCGCTGGCTGTTCTTCGCCGCCGGTCCGCTGGAGGCCGCCACCACCAACCAGGCGCTGGGCGTCGTCCTGCCCGACGACCCGCAAAGGCGCGGCGCGGTGGGCTATGGCAGTCTCGACGAGGTGCTCGACACCCTCGACGCCGCCCTGGCCCCGGGCGAGTACCTGGTGGATGATCGCTTCACCGCCGCCGACGTCTATGTCGGCGCTCATCTCGCCTGGGGCATGGCCTTTGGCACCGTCGAGAAACGTCCGCACTTCGAGCGCTATGTCGCCGGGCTGGTAAGCCGCCCGGCCGCGGTACGCGCCCGCGAACTCGACGACGCCGAGCTCGCCACGCTCAACTAGTACCGCGGCTACAGCTCCACCGGTCCACGCGGATGGTGCAACGGGCAGCCGTTACGCTCGCTGCGGAACTGCGACGACATCTCGTAGGCTGGCTGCCGCGACCTCATGATGCCGCCCAGCGGGCGATGCGCGGCCAGACCGTGCCAGGGGCTGAACACCATGCCGTCGTCCACCTCGCGCGAGCGCGCCTCGTTCCAGGCCGGCTGCGGCTGGACCTCCAGGCGCGCCACGGTCACATAGGGACTGATATCTTCCGGCCACACCACCGAGGCATCCTCGATGGGCGTCTGCTCGATATCGACGCCCAGCTGCACGCGGATCTCCCAGACGCCGCCGTGCCGGGCGAAATGGGCATTGACCGCCTCGCGCAGGCCGTCGGGCTTGCCGTTGACCTCGACCGGGGCATCGGTCAGGGCGGTCAGCTCGGGCGCCACCGGGACCACACTGAGCTTGGCGAAATAGGGACCATAGAGAAAGGGCACCATGGTGTAGAAGGTTTCGCCGAGCGGATGGGTCTCCGGGTGGCCACCCAGGCTCTTCAGCGTCGGACTCTCGCCGCCAAGGGCTTCCACCACCTTCTCGGTACCCCGCAACACTGCCGAGGCGACCTTCTTCAGGCCCTCGCCGCGGTCAGTGGTCTTGGCCAGCAGCTTGAGCGTCTTGAGAAAGGTCTTGGGATCCGGCGCGGTAAAGGCCGGGGCATTCTGCATGACGAAATCCTGGGTCACCTGCCCTTCGCTGCCAGGCAGGCGCTCGCCCGGCACGTCGATCAGCTTGAGCGCGAGGCCCCGCGGGGTGGAGACGCTGTCGGCCAGGATATCGCCCGGATTGGTCGAGAATCTGAGCACCGCGGCATAGCTGCCCGGCACGGCGAAGGCGCCCTGGGCATAGGCCGGCGGCAGGCCGCCCAATACCGTCACCTGGCCGGTGAGCAGACCATGACTCTTGGCATGCACGCTGCGGATGGCATGGCCACCATTGGCGTAGGTGGTCTCGGTGATGTCTCTCATGGCCGCCACCATTTCGCGAATGGTGGCGGCTTCATCATCCGGCACCTGTTCGAAGGCGGGCTGGAACGGCAACGGATGGACAGCGGTGGGCGTGGTCATCACGGGAATCCTCGGGCGCCGTCATTCGGAGGAGACGGTCAGCCAATGGACCGCTATCGCGCTAACGACGTTCGGCCCCTCGCCATCTGGCCGACCTGAGGTCGCTGTCGACAGCTGTTCGGGAACGGCCCCGCCCAGAGGGGTTCGATATCTCTATACCTACCCCGGAGAGCCACCATGAGCGACGCCGACCAGAAGACCTACGACAACCCCAGCAACACCCCGCCGCCTGAAGAACTACCCTATGCGGACATGGAACCCGAGGAATTTCCGGACGATCCGGACGTGGCCGGCGCGACCGAATCGGGCACGCCTGGCTAACTGGCGCCCTGACCCGCGGACGACAGCCTGAGCGGCGTCCGCGACACTTTGTGACCGGCTGGTTTGACGGGGGCCCGAGGCCCCGCGAAGATGGGCGGGCGTCTGCCGCGTCGAGTCCCCCATGCTTTCCACCAAGGTTCCCCTGCTTCTGCGCAGCCTGATCGGTCGGCTGGTGCGTATCGCCATCGCCTCCGGCGTGACCTACCAGACCTTCGATCGCCTGCTGCGCCAGACCTATTTCGAGGTCGCCCAGGATTTCGAACCGCTCCGCGACAAGCCCAATTCCGACAGTCGCATCTCGGTGCTGACCGGCCTGCCGCGCCGCGAGGTCCGCGCCCTGCGCGAGGCCAGCCCGGAACGCACACCCTGTACGCCCAGCCTGGAATGGCAGGTGCTCAGCGCCTGGACTTCACGGCTGGATCTGCTCGATGCCGAGGGCAATCTGCGCCCCCTCCCCCGCACCCAGCGGCGCGGCGGCGAACAGAGTTTCGACGCCCTGGTCGCCAGCGTCGGCAGCGACGTCCGCGCCCGCACCGTGCTGGATGAATGGCTGCGCAAGGGGTACGCCCGTCTCGACGAGGAAGATCGCGTGGTGCTCACGCCCCGCTCGCTGCTGCGCGGCACCGAGAGCCAGGAAGGCGCGGGGCGGCTGCTGGCCCACTTCACCGGCGACCTGCTGGCCGGCTTCGAGCGCCTCTATTTACAGGACCGCGCCGCACCAGACTTCACCTTTCACGTGGTCTACGGCCACAACCTGACCCAGGACTCGACCCTGAGTCTCTATCGCACCGCCTACGACGAATCCATGCACCTGCTCAACCGTCTCAACCGCCTGGTGGTCGAACACGAAGCCCGCGACGCCGGCAAGCCCGACGCCACCCAGCGGGTCACCCTGGGCTTTGGCGGCTATCGCGTGGAACAGGACCAGGACGCCGGCCTGGTACAGGGGCGGGAGGATTAGCGCCAGCAGTCGGCGGCATTGCCGGAACCCTTGATCCCTTTCACGCCCTGGGCATTGAGGGTGAGATCGCCACACAGGGTATCGCGGGTCTGGGTACCACTGCGGGTAGCGGTCAGCAGATAGGGACCGTTGCTGGCGTAGTCTGCGCTGTTGGCGGCATAGATGGCGGCACTCAACTGGTAGTAGCCGCTGGTCGAGGTCACCGTCTGGCTGCCCGCCGGCGTCCTGTTGTTGACGATGTTCAGATTGGCCACGCTGGTCGGATAGGCATTGTTCTGCGCATAGAAACGCTCCATCCGCGCCGCCGCCTCGTTGAGCAGGGCCTGCCCCTCGCTGCGGTTGGAGCGCAGCACATAGTTCTGATAGCTTGGATAGGCGATGGCCGCCAGGATGCCAACGATCGCCACGACGATCATCAGCTCGATCAGGGTAAAGCCTCGTGCTCGCATCGTTACCTCAGGGATCGGGATTCTGATTGGAGAAGGTGCGCCAGGTCTGGCGTTCGCGCAGTCCGGCCAGTCCAACGTCTGAACCGGGCGGCACCTCATCAGGCTTCGACTTATCAACACTGCCTGGCAGGATGGTACCGCCCACACTGATAGGACCATCGCCATACACAAAGGCGTTCAGTCCGCTCAGCAGTCCGGCCATCTGCAGACGGGCGTAGCGGAGCTGGCTGCCCAGTTGCAGGTGATCGGTCCCGCCACCCGTGTAGGGATCCACTGCATAAAGATAGGTAACCGCGCCCGAATCGCAAGGATTGTCATTGGGCACTAGAGCCGCGGCGAGCAGGGTATCGGCCAGGTAGAGCGGCTTGGTGACGATCATCTCCCCCGTCGACGGCAGGTTGAGGTACCAGCCGTACTTGCCGGTCCTGTTGCTGTCGCCGTACCAGTCCACCGCATTGGTGCTCAGGGTATTGGCCGTCGTGGTGATCGAAACCTGGGCCGTACTGGTATAGGTGAGTTGAGTGTCGCTGCCCAGGGTTTGCACCTGCAGATTGGCCGTGCTGAGGGTCGGCGTACTGTCGGCAGCCTTGCCTGCCGTCTGGCGGTCCCAGATGCCATACAGGCTCATGGCCTTGCCGGTGACGGCGGTGGCGTCGCCGGTCTCCAGGTACTTGCCGGTGCCAAAGAGCAGTAGATGGCCGATCCCCGAGGGATGCCGCAGCAGGCGCGGCGCCGCGGTGATGGCCTGGACCTGGTTGGCGTCGCCGCTGGTGTAGCGGGACGCCCGGGCGCGATACAGGGGCGCTCCGCCAAAGGCGACCTTGAAGGCGCTCGCACTGGCGTTGGCCTTGAGATCGCTGCCGATCAGATCGAAGCGCCAGAGATTGCCATGCAGGTCGCCTGCGTAAACGTAGTCGGCGATCAGATCACCATCGACATCGGCCACCGTCGGCGCAGCCAGACCATTGGGGGTGGTCAGACCGTCCTTGGGCTCGGGCGTGAGCGCGGCGAGGCGCTTGCCGGTCTTGACGTCCAGGGCATAGAGCACCGCCTTGTCATTGGCACCGTTGTAACCGTTGGCCAGCAGCACCGCCCAGTCGCCACTGTGCAGCCGAGCGACCACGGGCTGGCTGTAGGTCAGGCCGAGCTCGCTGAAATCCGGATCGCTGGCACTGAGCTCCCAGAGAACCCTGGGATTATCGGGATCGGTGATATCCAGGGCGAACACCGCCCGACCACCGCCTCTCAGGGTGCCGATCAGCACGCTATGCCAGTCATTGTCGTAGTAGACGTCCTGCACCACCGGGGCGCCGTCCACCGAAAACTGGTGAGTGCTGCTGGTGTAGCTCGGATCGCTGAGCTTGTAGAGAGTGGGGATGACCGCACTGGGAACAAAGGCGAAGGCCTCGTCGCCGTTGTCGTCGAAGGCGTGCAGCATGCCGTCGTTGGCACCGACGTAGATCCGCGTGGCTCGCTTCGCCCATTTTTGCTGGAAGGCGCTGTAGCTGCCGGCAGCGCCGAGCGCATTCATCCTGGCAGCAGGACTGCTGGGTGTACTGACCAGCGCCGGTGTGGAATCGATGATGTCGCCGAGCAGATGATTGCGAATGCGCAGGGCCGGCGTGGCCGTCTGGCTTTCCTTGCTGCGATCGCCACGCAGGTAATTGACCCGGGCCTCGCCATAGCTGTCGCGGGTACCGTTGGCGTTGCGGTTCAGCGTCGCCTTCTGGTCGTCGCTCAGATTGCTCCAGATAAATGGCTGACGCACCCCGCCCACGCTCATGTACACCTTGCGCGCGGCAAAGGCGCCCGTGCCATAAGCCGCATCCAGACGACCCTGGGCGCTCCAGACCTTGGTGGTGCTCGTCGAGGTGCGCAGGTACTTGGCAAGGTCGCCGCTCCAGTCGCTGCTGGAGAAACTGGGCACATAGCTGTAGTTGGAGCTCTGGGTGCTGTCCAGCAGCGGCGACGAGGCCTGGCCGGCACTGGCCGTATTGGTCTGGGCGATACGATTGACCACCTGATTCAGGGAGTCGACCAGGCCATTGGCATCGTCGGCGCTGAAGAAGTCGCCGCGCGAGTTGATCGCCGCGTGCCAGAGGTCATAGACGTTGTTGTCGCTGTCGCTGCTGGCAGCGGGCCAGCCCATGGTGGGGCTGTAGCCGCCGGCGAAGGTGCTGCCGCCCCAGGCCGGATTGGTCAGTGATGAACTCAGGCCGAAGCCGACCGTATAGGTGACCAGATGCTGCCAGGTCGCCGGATCGTTCTTGGGATTCCAGTACTGGGTATCGGTGTTGCTGCTGGCGTCGCGGACATAGGGCGAAAGCTGGTTCGAGATGCCTGGCTGGGCATCGGTCGCCCAGTACTTGAACGCCAGGTCGGCCAGGGTATTGCTCGCGCTGTCGGTGAAAGGCGCCCGCGGCGAGTACCTGATGCCGTCCGGAAGCGTCTGCCCACTGCCATCCACGTTACCGGCCCCGATGGTGTCCGAGTTCCACTTACCATCGGTCATCATGATCTGATAACTCGGGCGGCAGGCGTATTCGGGACTCTGGGTCACCCCGGGGTCCTTGGCGTAGGGCGCGTCCTTGCCGCTGCTCTGCAGGAAACGCCCGGCACGATCCAGGGCACTGCGCAGCGGCGTGCCGGTATTGAAGTTGATATCGCCCAGCCACCGGAAGAAATTGGCCCGCGCCTGGCCGTCGAAGGTGCGCAGCTGATTGCTGCCGCGGTAGCTGATTCCTTCACAGTCGGTGCCGGAGTTCAGGATGGTACAGTTGCTCAGGTCCTGCCAGGTCAGCCGCACCGAGCTGGAAAATTGCGAGAAGGCCAGATTGGCCGACGACTGCATGCTCAGGGCGCGATTGCGATAGAAGGCATACCAGATGGCGAAGTTCTGCCGATCCGCTGCGGAAGTGGGATTCACCAAGGCGTAACAGCTATCGTCCCAGGTCCTGCAATTCGGATTGTCGCTGTTGAACCGATAATAATAGGCAGGCACCCCGGTCTCGGTTCTATCGTTCCGCCGATCATAGAAGTCCGCTTGAGGATTTTCCGCCAGGTAATAGATGACCCCAGTGTTTCCACCGTAATTGGTCCCGGCGTTGTAGTTGGTATCCTGGCCACGAGCGGTGTCGTACTCCCAGGCGACGCGATAGTCCCGGCTCAGATCCACGGTGCCGGCCCCAGGTCGGAAGCCGTTCACGTATACCCGGGTGAAATCGAAGCCGGTGCCGCTACTGACCGGATAGTCCGAGGTCGTCAGAACCCCATTGCTGAAGGTGACCTTCTTCGGCACGGCATAGCTCACCGCCGGGTTGTAGTAGAGCGCATTGAAGGCGGCCGACTTGACCCGCCGCGTGGTGCGCAGGCCATTGGCGCTGTAGCCCAATGAGTCCGGAATGAAGCCCCACTTCATGCTGTTGGAGTTGTCCAGCGTGACGATGATATTGGGGTCGACACCGGTACTCAGGAACAGCGGTTGCTGGCTGATGTTCAAGTTGCTGGCGCTGGCGCTTAGGGAAGCAAGTAGCGTGGTTAGCAGCGCCAGACGGGATGAAAGGTTCATGGCACCTCCAGCTTGACGATGCTTTGCAGAATGACCGGGAAGCGTGCGCCACCGCTGCGTGCAACGGCGGTGACGCGGTAGTAGTAGGTGCTGTCGTAGAGCTCGCTGCTGGAGCTGCCTATCGCAGTGATCACCCAGCGCGGCGCCAGGCGATAGCGGGATTGGCCATCGAAACCGCGATAACCCACGGAGTTTTCCCCTGGTACCGGGTCCAGGGTCTGCAGGGCGACCTTGGCCCAGGCCTGGACCTTGGCCTGGGTGTCCAGATCCTTGCTGTCGCTGAGGATGCACAGATTCTCGACAGTGGCCGCCAGAGCATTCGCACTAGTCGTGCAGGAGTCGAAGCCGCCGCTGGCATTGCCGAAGGCCAGGGTCCCCCGCAGGCTGCTGAGCCGCCGTTCGGCTTCGCGCAGCGCCGATTCGGCGGCGTTGTAGGCGCGTTTCTGTTCGGAGACGTTGCCACCCACCCGATTCTGCAAGGTGGTCTCGCGCATGCTGGTAACGGCCAGCAGGGTGAGCAGCAGAAGCATGACCAGGGCGATCAGCAGCACCGCGCCCCCTTGCTTCCGGGGTGAACGGGACGTCATGGCATCAGATTCCGCAAGGTGACGCTGCCCTGGACGATCTGCAGCACCTGGGTGCTGGCGCCCGCGGGCAACTCGCGCCCGGTGAGGGGCTTCCAGTTGGCGGCCATGGCGTTGGCCATACCCTCGGTGGGAACGGCGCGACTGGAAAACAGCGCGGCATAGCGCACGGCCTGACTCGGCTGGCTGGGGGTGGGCAGTGTGAACCAGACGAAATCCGCCAGGCCGGCGACGATGACCTGGGCCGGCCTGCCCTGGGCGCTGCACTGCAGGGTGCCGCGGCCAAGGGCGCCATTGGGATCGGCGACGTAGCTGATACGGGTCAGCACCTCGGTGCCGTTACCGTTGGCATCTTCGGCGATGGGACTGCCCAGGCAGTCGCTGTCCCTGCCCTTGGTCTCGCCCTGGTAGCGCAGGCACAGCCCGGTCTTGTCGTCGGTCAGGGCGATGACCTGGCCGCTGCTCATCGCCGGACAGCCGTTGGCAGCGGGACGCGCGGCAAAGGCGGTCTCCAGCGTCGTCTGCAGGGTCGGATTGGCCCGGAAGCCCGCGCGCGCCAGTTGCTGGTCGAGCAGCAGCAGGGCGGTCCGGCCGTTTTCCTCGTTGCTGACCTGGCCTTCCTGGAACAGCGCGTGTCGCTTGTTGTTCAGGTACAGCTGGGTCACCGCCAGGATGAGAAAGCTGCTCAGGGTCAGGGCTACCATCAGTTCGATGATGGACAGGCCGCGCTCTGCCCTCATAACGCGCCCCTCAGGGTGTAGAAGCACAGGCCGCCACTGCAGCCGGCGCTGTTGCCGGTCTTGTCCTGCCAGGCAAGGACGATCATGACCATGGAGGCATCGGGTGACACGCAGGCATCGGGGTCCGCATAGGGCGCGGCGCTGCCCACCTGCGGCGGCTGGCGCGTCGGGCATACCGCGAAGTTGGCCTTGAGGATGGCATCGCTGACCGGCAGCAGCGTCCGCACCTGCTGCAGCCAGCAGGCGAGATCCTTGCCGGCGATGGCCTCCCCGCCCTGACCGCGAGCGAGGGTGGCGCAGGAGCCATCGGCCGCCTCCAGGGCCCGGGTGGCGAAGTCCTCAGCGACTGGCTTGGCATAGGGGCTGTCGATGCTGAATCGACCCTTGCCGTCCAGCGCGGCCCCGGCATTGCTGCGCATCAGCTCCAGCAGGTCGCCGGCCAGCATGATGGCGTTGTTGCGCTGGATGGCATCCTGGGACAGCACCAGGCTGCGCGACTGCAGCGCCACCAGTCCCAGCACGCCGATGCAGATAATCACCAGGCTGACCAGCACCTCGATCAGGCTGAAGCCTGCCTGGGAAGACTTGCGACTCAACTGCATCCGGTGCTTACCGATGTCGGTGTGAAGTCGGCCACTTCGGTATGGCCACCCTGGGTGACGGTAAGGACCTTGCCCGGGGTGCTCCTGTCGTTGCTGGCGCATAGCCGGATGGTGAAGGCACTCGCCAGGGTGCCGTTGGGCCTGAAGGTCAGGCGCGTGGCGGTCCCGGTGCTGTTGAGGCCGCTGGGCGCCAGGCCGGTGCCCTCGAAGGTCCTCAGGATTTCCACGCCACCGGTCACGGTGGTGCTGGCGGTAGCGACCTTGAGCGCCCCGGACCAGTTATTGACACCGGGAGCCTCGACGCTGACGTTGAGACCTCGGGTCAGGGCTTCGCTCCGGGCATAGGTGAGCAGATTAGTCAGCTCATTCGTGGCGACGAGGACGCGATTGGCTCTTGTCATGGCGCCGAAGCCGGGGGTTGCGATGGAGACCAAAATCGCCACCAGCGCCATGACTATGAGCAATTCGGTAAGAGTGAAGCCCGCAGCCTTCTGCATGCCAGGTCTGCCTTGTGCGTGACGGAATGGCGAGGATGCTGCACTCAAGCGGGCTGTAAATCAGCAATAGCGGGATATTCGGCCATCTTGGCGGGATGACTGGACGGCGCGGAGATGAGCGAAACGAGTGATGGCAGCGTGGCGGATTCCTTTGCATAACGTAAATAAAGCCACCTATCAATATGCTATCTAAGCATCTGTCGCTTGCTCGCATGCTCTGAAACGCGGGTCTTGATCGGTTGACGCTCTGGAAAAGGCAAGACTTTTAATGGAGATGCCTCACGGCCTGCTGACCATGGCTTTCCCTACCCTCCCCGCCTTCCGCCGCTCCCGGCGGTGTGCTCGTTCTCTCCTACCCGGAGCTGCGCCAGGAAGAGCGCCGCTGGGTAACTGGTCAAGTCCATTAATTGAACGAACAAATAATAAAATAATATTTAAATTGAAAGAACGAACAATCAAAAATAATTAAAATTACCAACTTCTCATCCAGGCGAGATAACACCAGACATAACTAGCCAAACACCGTTAGATTGTTCTAAAACGGTAACAATCCTATCTCGAGCAGCCGCTACGCCTGGCTTGCAGGCCGTGGACAGTCAGGCGGCAGGCCATCTTTCAATCCGCACGACGAAATAGCGAAGCGCCTTTATCCACTCATAGATCGCACTTATCACCCTCGGACGCCGCGCCGAATTCGCTTCGTAACGCCGCTGCTTTCATCTACCGACAATGACAAGGCCGCTATGCACGACTCGAAGAAAATCGATTATTCGCTGAATACTGCCGACAGCTCCGCACCGCACTCCGCGCTGGACAATGCCGCCATCATTTCCGCCTATCGGCGCTGGGCCAATGTCTATGATCGGGTGTTCGGCGGCGTTTCCGCCCCCGGCCGCAAGCGCGCCGTGGCAGCGGTCAACGCCCTGGCGGGTACCCGGGTACTGGAAGTTGGGGTAGGGACGGGGCTGGCCCTGCCCCACTACAGCGCCGACAAGCGCGTCACCGGCATCGATCTCTCGCCCGACATGCTGGCCAAGGCCCGGGAGCGGGTCAGCCGCGACGCCATCACCACGGTGGACGCCCTGCTCGAAGCCAATGCCGAGGACACCGGGCTGCCCACCGGCTCCTTCGATATCGCCGTGGCCATGTTCGTGGCCTCCGTGGTGCCCAATCCGCGCAAGCTGATGCAGGAGATGCGGCGGGTGGTGAAGCCGGGCGGTCACCTCCTGCTGGTCAATCACTTCCAGGCCGAGAGCGGCCTGCGGCTGCTGGCGGAAAAAGCCCTGGCGCCGGCCTCGCGCAAGCTTGGCTGGCACCCGGACTTCGCCATGGACTCCATCCTCTCCCGCGAAGACCTGCGCCGCGCCAGTCGCAGCAGCGTGCCGCCCTTCGGACTGTTCACCCTGGTGCAACTGACCAACGACTGAGCACTACTCCAGGCGACGGCTACTCTACGCGATAACCACGCCCCGCCAGACAGGCCGCCAAGGCCTGGCGGAAGCGCTGGGCAAGATAGGGATCGGCGACCGCGCCGGGGCGTTCGGGATCGAAGCCCGACTCTCCGGCGGCGTAGCGCCGACAGTCGTAGCGATCCGTGGCGTAGCGCTGCGGCGACTGCCCCTGCAAGGGATAGGCGGTGACGTCATAGGCGTCGTAACCCGTTCCTGCCGGCGCTGCCGTCGTAGTCGGCACGGCCGCCACGTTGGGATCGGCGACGGTGACGAAGCCGCCGCCCGGATCGGTGCGGTAGTAGCTACCCGCGGCGAAGTAGTAGGTGGTGCCGCCCATCCACAGGGTCTCGGCGAAGGCCGGCAGGACGCTGACGCGCACCCCGGTCGGCGGCAGGGTCACCACATAGCGCGGCCCCTGGGGTCGATACCAGTAGCCATCGGCATAGTAATACTGGCTGTCGCGATACCAGACGCGGGTGAAGCCGGTCGGCACGCCCGGCACCTCGAAACCCGGTCGCCACTGGGGATTGGCGCCCCAACCCGGACGCTGGCCGGCCCAGTGCGGATCCCGCTCCGGACGCGGTGGCGGGGGCGGCGGATAGTTCCGACCCGGCTGGTCGGGCGCCGGCATCATGTAGCCGGGACGCGGCACGGGGACGGGTCGATCCTGCCAGGCCGGCTGATAGCCCGGCCGCGGTGGTGGGGGGTCGTTGCGCTCCCAGCGCTCCAGGGCCGGACCATTGCCGCGCCCGGGACCGTCGCCCCGCCCAGGTGGGCCACCATTCCAGTCACCCTGACCTCCGCCCTGCCAGCGTCCGGCATTGCCTGGGGGCATGACCGGTGGCGGCTGGGCGCCCGCCGGGGGCGTGACATAGCCGCCGCCGAGGCGATAGTTGTTATCGGCCCAGGCGGGCCCGGCGCTCCACAGGGAAACGCCGGAAAGGACAAGCGCACACAGCACGGCAGGCGATTTCATCGCACGGCTCCACGAGGGGATGACCCAGAGTACCCCAAGGCTTGGACCCTGCCCCAGCTTGGCTGTTAGCCCCGCGCCGATCTGCCATCGAACGGCCACTGCAGGTGCCGAGAGCACGCCGAGAAACCCGGAGCCCGCAAGGACGGAGCGAACGTCCGCGCCTGCAATCATCTCGGGCTTCGGGCATTCCCGGGGTCGATCCCTAAGGGTAGCGGGGAAGTTTCTACCCCTCTGTCATCGCACTTCTAGCGGTCCGCTCGGGTCTATGGCCCCACGCAAGGAGGAAAACACATGTCGAAACACCATCATCACGTTGGCTGGTTCAAGCGCCGCCATGAGGTAAAACCGGACGACCTCACCATCGTCGACAATTCCCTGGTCAAGCGCGCCGTCGGTGCCGCCGCCCTTGGCAACGCCATGGAGTGGTTCGATTTCGGCGTCTATGGCTACCTGGCCGTAACCCTCGGCAAGGTCTTCTTTCCCGACGGCGATGCCGCGGCCCAGCTGATCGCCACCTTCGCCACCTTTACCGTGGCCTTCCTGGTTCGCCCCATCGGCGGCATGGTCTTTGGCCCCCTGGGTGACAAGTACGGTCGCCAGAAGGTGCTGGCCCTGACCATGATCATGATGGCCCTGGGCACCTTCAGCATCGGCCTCATCCCCAGCTATCAGAGCATCGGCATCTGGGCGCCCGCCCTGCTGCTGCTGGCGCGGGTGGTGCAGGGCTTCTCCACCGGGGGGGAATACGGCGGCGCGGCCACCTTCATCGCCGAATACGCCACCGACAAGACCCGCGGACGCATGGGCAGCTGGCTGGAGTTCGGCACCCTCGCCGGCTACATCGCCGGCGCGGGAACGGTGACGGCGCTCACGGCGGCCCTGACGCAGGAGCAGCTGCTCGACTGGGGCTGGCGCGTGCCCTTCTTCATCGCCGGCCCGCTCGGCCTGCTCGGCCTCTACATGCGTCTCAAGCTGGAAGAGACCCCGGCATTCAAGGCTCATACCGAGGCCAACGAGGGCAAGGCGGCGGACGGCCCGGCGCACAGCCTGCGCGAGCTGTTCACCCTGCATCGCGTCGCCCTGCTCAAGTGCATCGGCCTGGTGCTGGTGTTCAACGTCACCGACTACATGCTGCTGACCTACATGCCCAGCTACCTGGCCGTGACCATGGGCTATGCAGAGACCAAGGGCCTGCTGCTGATCCTCATCGTCATGGTGGTGATGATGCCGCTCAACATCCTTGGTGGCTTCTTCAGCGACCGCCTGGGCCGCAAGCCGATGATCATCGGTGCCTGCTTGGCGATCCTGGTGCTGGCGATTCCCTGCCTCAAGCTGATCGGCAGCGGCCACGACTGGCTGATCTTCCTCGGCCTGATGCTCCTGGGCATGGCCCTGGCCTGCTTCACCAGCACCATGCCGTCCACCCTGCCGGCGCTGTTCTACACCCCGATCCGCTACAGCGCCCTGTCCATCGCCTTCAACATCTCGGTGTCGCTGTTTGGCGGGACCACCCCGCTGGTCACCGCCTGGCTGGTGGAAAAGACCGGCGACCCCCTGGTGCCGGCCTACTACATGATGGCCGCGGCGGTGATCGGCATCCTGACCATGCTCACCGTGCGCGAAACCGCCGGCCAGCCCCTGCGCGGCTCGCCGCCCTCAGTGGCCAGCGAAGAGGAGGCCAAGGAATTCCTCGCCAGCGACGCGCCCCTGACCGTGGACAAGCAACCGCCCGGGCAGGCGTAAGCCCCAATCGCGGCCATGGCGGTCCGCTCCTATAGGCATGCACTGTTGTAGGAGCGGCCCATGGCCGCGATGCTCTTCCCACCCAACCTCCCCCAAATGCCCCTCTCCCCCTGGGAGAGGGCCGGGGTGAGGGTAAGCCAAACGCCAAAAACTTCCGCCCAAAAGAAAAGGGGAGACCTTGCGGCCTCCCCTTGAATTCGTTGTCCTCTCGCACCGCTCGTGACGGTGGCTGCGATCGACCAGGAATGGTGACCTGGGCGGGCCCGGGCGTCGCGGACGGGATACCGTCGTTGACGATGCGAAAGGCCCTCCTGGGGCGCCTTCGTTGGACAGCTCTACCGGGCTATCGAAGTTGAGTTCAGCTTACGCCCCTGCTGCCGGCAGCGGGTTGCGTTGTGCAGCTTCTTTCCTGCCTCTTGCGCAATCCATGGCCACAAACCTAGGATTGAACGCAATCGGCTAGCGCAAGGCACACAAAATGGACAAACTCGATCGCTTCGATCTGAAAATCTTGGCAGAACTGCAGCGCGATGCGCGTCTCTCCAACCAGGAATTGGCCGAACGCATTGGCCTGTCGCCCTCACCCTGCTCGCGCCGGGTCAAGCAACTGGAAGACAGCGGCTACATCACCCGCCAGGTCGCCCTGCTGGATCGCAAGAAACTTGGCCTGTCGCTGACCGCCTTCGTGCTGATCGGCATGGACAGGCACACCCCCGAGCGCTTCGAGAACTTCCAGGCGATCATCGCCCAGTGCCCCGAGGTGCTGGAGTGCTGCCTGGTCACCGGCATGGATGCGGACTATCAGCTCAAGGTCGTCGTACCCGACATGGAGCACTACCAGCAGCTGCTGCTGGGCACCCTGACGCGCATCGAGGGCGTCTCCAGCGTGCGGTCGAGCTTTGTGCTCAACCAGATCCTGGCCAGTACCGAGCTACCGCTCAATCACCTGCGGCCCTGAGCGCGGCGCGGCTTCGACGCCGGCTTCGAGAAAACGCGGCAACACCAGCATGTGCGGCACGGCGAAGGCAGCCAGCACGGCGAACAGCGCGCGGATGCCGGTGCGCTCCTGCAGCAGGAACACCAGGCCACCGGCCAGGGTAAACAGCGCAGCGCCCAGCAGGATCGGCCACGTCAGACGCAGATAGGCCTTGAAGGTGGCCGCCCCCAACAAACGTTGGCGCACCCCGGTCTGGGGCGCGGCGTGCAGCAGGTAGAAGCCCAGGGCGAACCCCACCAGCGGCGGCGCCAGCACCACGGCCAGCAGCGTCACCGCCAACCTGGGGCACCGCTGCTGCCAGGCGGCCAGCAACAGCACCGGCAGCGCCAGCAGCCCACCCAGGGCGAGCACGCGGGCCAGCCAGTCCGCGAGGGCCAGAGAGGCAGCCGGCCCCATGGCCAAAGCCAGCAACCGGGCGACGGCGGCTTCGTGCACCACCGCCGGACCGCCAATGATGAACAGCCCCAGGGCCAGCGAGGTCAGCCGATTGGGAAACAGCTCGTCTTCATGGGCGAAATGCCAGGCCGAGAGCAGCAGGAACAGCAGCAGCGCTGCCGTGCCCGCCAGTTGCCAGCAGAGCAGGCAGGCCAGGGCTGTCGCCAGATAGCAGCCGAGAAAGGCGAGGCGCCGCCCGGGTGCGACCAGGCGCAGATCGCTGGCCCCATGCAGCAGGCCCAGACCCAGGCCTACCGCCAGGGCATAGGCCAGTTGCCCGGCCCCGCTCGCCAGACTGGCGAGCCCGGCGGTCAGCACCAGCGCCAGCCAGCCGCGCCCGCTCACGCTCATCCCTAGACGCCAGGCCGCGCCAGGGCCGCCTTGAGATTGCGCTCCGAGGTGAAGGCATAAACCACCTTGGCCAGCACATCGAGGATCAGGAAGACCCAGACCGTGGCGGCGTCGCTCACCGCCCAGATCCCCTCGGGACCCACGGCGAAGACCACCGGATAGATCAGCCAGAGCACACTGAGAAAGCCGACATTCTTGCGATAGGCCGCGCCGATCGCAGCGTGCTGCCCAGCCAGGGCCGCCAGCGGTTTCCACAGCAGATAGAGCACCCCGACGAAGGCCGCGCAGGACCAGGCGAAGAACACCCACTTGAGGGTGCCGTAGGGCGCCAGGGAGGCGACCAGGCCGGTGACGATCATCACCACGTCCAGGGTGACGATGGAGGCCACGAAGCCGGCCTGGCCTTCCTGCTCGCGTGCGCCCAGATAGGCCGAGCTGACCACTCCGGCCAGCAGCAGCGGCGTGGTGAAGGTCCAGTCCAGGTAGCGAGCCAGATAGGTGATGCTCCCATCGGGCTTGATCAGATTACCGACTCCCAGGTACATGGAAAGATAGGCCGTAGCAGCGATGAAGGGCACTGCGGCATGGACCAGGGTATGGCCGCGCAACGGTCCGCGGTGCGCACCCTTGGCATAGATGGCCAGGGAAGCCAGCGACATGATGACGAAGCCGATTAGCAGGGGAGTCTGACTCATGGGGTTCTCCAGGGTACGTTAGTCGCGCCGCGACGAACCAGACCCTCTGGAGTAGGGGTTTCTCGGCTACCGCTGCGCCTAGGGTAGAGAAGCGGCCCTGTGAATTGGTTCAAAATGTTTCAGGGCGGCAAACTGGCTGTCACCTGATCCGGATCAACACGGCCTGCCCCGCGCCCAGGCAGGCTGCGCCGCTTCATGCCCGCCCAGGAATCCGCATGCTGCCGGCCCAGAACGTGATGCTGAGCTATGGACGCTGCTGCGCCAGCCCCGCCTTCTTCGATGATTTCTACCAGCGCTTCCTGGCCAGCTCGCCCCGGGTCCGGGAGAAATTCGCCCACACCGACATGGCCGCGCAGAAGCTGCTGCTGCGTCACGGCATCATGAATCTGGTACTCGTCGCCCGCGGCATGCCCACCACCAAGCTGCGTCAGCTTGGCGAAAGCCATTGCCGCGCAAGGCTGGACATCGACCCCGAGCTCTACGACCTCTGGGTCGACTGTCTGCTCGCCACCCTGGCTCAACACGATGCTGACTTCTCTCCAGCGTTGCGCCAGGAATGGCAGGGCGTGCTGGAAGCGGGAATCGCGGTGATGCGTAGTTACTACTGAGCCGGCCTGGGGCCTGTTGGGCTTCGCCGCGCTCAGCCCAACACCCCACGGCACCGCACCTCCCCCAAACGCCCCCTCTCCCCCAGGGAGAGGGCCGGGGTGAGGGCAAACCAGACCCCGTAGGTTGGGCTGAGACAGCCCCACCGTCGAAGCCCAACACCCCAAGGCACCGCTCCTCCCCCAAACGCCCCCTCTCCCTCCGGGAGAGGGCTGGGGTGAGGGCAACCCAGACCCCGTAGGTTGGGCTGAGACAGCCCCACCCTCGAAGCCCAACGCCCAAAAGCAACGCACCCCACCCAAAAACCCCCTCTCCCCTAGGAAGAGGGCTGGGGTGAGGGCAACCCAGACCCCGTAGGTTGGGCTGAGACAGCCCCACCTTCGAAGCCCAACACCCAAAAGCAACGCCCCCACCCAAACGCCCCCTCTCCCGCCGGGAGAGGGCCGGGGTGAGGGCAAACCAAACCTCGAAGTACCGCTATCCCCCCAAAACAGCCCAATACCGGCCACCTGCCAGCCACCATCGGTCGGCCAACTCGGCCAATCGCCCGGCAACACCCGTCTCGTGCTTTACCCGCCCCACCTGCCTGACTAACGTATGACGAAAGGATTTTTGTGCGCCAGGTCTCGCTTTGCCGCGCCCTGCCGCCTCTCGGAATGGATGACCGATGGCCCGCTTTTTCCCCGCTCGCAGCCAATGCCAGTTCGATACCCCCGGTGAACGCCGCTTCGCCGAACGCCTGGAAAAACTGCTCGAAGACGACTACCTCTGCTGGAGCAACGTCCCGGTCGGCCCCAAGGCGCGCTACCCGGATTTCGTCGTACTGCATCCACGGCGCGGCATCCTGGTGCTGGAGGTCAAGGACTGGAAGCTGGCCACCCTGGAATCCGTCACCCAGGGCAAGGTCCGCCTGCATACCCAGGACGGCCTCAAGACCGTCGCCAATCCCCTGCTGCAAGCCCGCTCCTACATCCTCGAAGTCGACCTGCTGCTGAAAAAGGACCCGTTGCTGCGCCAGAGCGCCGGCTCGCCCCATCCGGGCCAGCTGATCATGCCCTGGGGCTGGGGCGTGGTGCTCACCGGCATCACCCGTCGCCAGTTCGAGCAGACCGATCTCGCCGACGTCCTCGATCCCCAGCGCGTGCTCTTCCAGGACGAGATGACCGAGTCCGCCGACCCGGAAGCCTTCCAGCAGCGCCTCTGGGACATGTTCCCCCACGTCTTCCCCTGCGCCCTCAGCCTGCCGCAGATCGACCGGGTGCGCTATCACCTCTACCCCGAGGTGCGGGTCAACAGCCAGCCCGGCCAATTCGGCCTGTTCGACGCCGCCGAGGCGCCGCTGCCCAGCCTGATCAAGGTCATGGACCTGCAACAGGAACAGCTGGCCCGCTCCCTGGGCGACGGCCACCGCGTCATCCATGGCGCCGCCGGCAGTGGCAAGACCATGATCCTCGGCTATCGCTGCGCCCACCTGGCCAAGGTCTCGGTCAAACCCATCCTGGTGCTCTGCTACAACAAGTCCCTGGCCGGGCGGCTACGCCAGGTGATCGAGCAGAAGGGCCTGGGCGAACGGGTGGTGGTGCAGAACTTTCACGCCTGGTGCGCCGAGATGCTCACCGCCTACCAGGTGGACAAGCCGGACCACCGCTTGCCGGTAGCGGCCAAGATGGAGCAGTACGTGCTGCGCACCATCGAGGGCGTCGACCGCGGCCAGATCCCCCGCGGCCAGTACAGCGCCGTACTGATCGACGAAGGCCACGACTTCGCCCCCGAGTGGTTCACGCTGGTGGTGCAGATGGTCGACCCCAGCACCCAGTCCCTGCTGGTGCTCTATGACGACGCCCAGGCCATCTACCGCGGCAAGGGCGGCAAGAAGGCGCTGGACTTCAGCTTCGCCAGCGTTGGCATCCAGGCACAGGGCCGCACCACCATCCTCAAGCTCAACTACCGCAACACGGTAGAAATTCTCGCCGTGGCCCGCGCCTTCGCTACCGAACTGCTGACCAGCCGTGACGCCAGCGAAGACGGCGTGCCCCTGATCGCCCCGGAAAGCGCCGGTCGCCGCGGCCCCTTCCCCGAACTCATCCAGTGCGGCAGCGACCGCGAGGAATGGGACCTGCTCATCGCCCGCATCCGCGACGAACAGGCCGCCGGCCGCCAGCTCAGCGACATGGCCATCCTCTACCGCAGCAGCAGCCAGGCCTACCAGGCCGAATACGAACTCAAGAAGGTCGCCATCCCCTACCGCTCCGGCGCCAGCAACAAGGGCCGTGCCCAACTCTACGACGCCGAAGACAGCGTCAAGATCGTCAGCATGCACTCCAGCAAGGGGCTGGAATTCGGCCTGGTGCTGATTCCAGGACTAGGCGAAATGCCCAGGCAGGGCGAGCCGGAGGCAGATGAGGCGCGGTTGTTGTATGTGGCGATGACGCGGGCGATTGATCGGTTGGTGATGAGTTATCAAATCAGCTCGACATTTACGTCAAAGCTACGTCCTTACATAAACCAACCATTACAAACCCACGCATAAACGTCGGCAAATCCTAGCTCAACTCAACACACATCAACAACCACACCCAACAAACCAGAAGAGAGAGACGAAAATGAAAGTAAACATGGCGCACTTAAGGGAACGCTCGACCACAGGAGGATGGATAGACTTTGCGGTATTCGACGCGAAATCAACCACAGGCAATAACGACGAGCTTCTATATCAACTTACCAATGCGGCAAGGTTGTCCGGTCTAAAGCTAGATCAATCTGCTTTAGCATACATGTCAAGCGGAAGAGTGCATTTCTACGGGGATACCAACCTGACTAAGTATCTTGCAAAAGGCTGGGTACCGAGGTGGACACACCAGATTGACGTATAAATCAGAACCATATAGAACCAGAGGAAGCCTAAATGAAAGAAGTCTTCATCCAAGCCATACACACAAAAAATAAAATCAGCATTACCTTTCACTCAAAAGAGGACGGACATACTATTACGCGAAAATGTGCACCCATGGATTATGGCCCCAGCACTCGAGCACATAACAAATCCGACCGCTTTCACTCATGGGACTATGAGAGCGACAAACAGAATCACACACTAAGCCTACTACCCAATCAAATAATAGAAATAACAGTCTTAAACGAAAAATTCGATCCTAAGGAGTTCGTTACGTGGCCTCCAAAATGGATAATCGCTCGAAACTGGGGCGCACACTCCTAAACCTCAACCTCGGAAATCTTAACTAAAACCAAAGATAAAGAAACCATCAAGACTCACTTGACTCACTTTCTTATACTCTCCAAAAGTAGAGTTTCAAATGCTCGAACTAGCGGAGACTTTTCTTCTTTACGCCTCAGCAACCACACCGCCGAGGTCGCCTCGGGATCGTCCAGCTCCCGATACACCAGCCCTTCCATCTGGGTGCGCTGGTAGGTAGCGGGCAGCACGGTGACGCCGAGGCCGGCGGCGACCAGGCCGAGGATGATGAGGACTTCGCTGGCCTCCTGGACGATGCGCGGGGTGAAGCCGGCGCGGGCGGCGAGGGTGTGGAGCTGTTGGTAGAGGCCGGTGCCGAAGCTGCGTGGGAAGTAGACGAAGGGTTCTTCGGCGAGCGCGGCCAGGGGCAGCGGCGCGGTGCCCTGCTGGGCCAGTGGATGGTCGTGTCTCAGGGCGACCACCAGGGGTTCGCGGAAGAGTTCGACAGCCACCAGAGCATCGGGCAATTCAATGGGGCGGATCAGGCCGATCTGCAGGTTGCCGGCGAGCATGGCGTCGATCTGTTCACGGCTGCTCATCTCCTGCAGTTGCAGGCGCACCTCGGGATAGGCGCGGCGATAGGCGAACAGCGTCTTGGGGATGGTGGCGACGAAGGGCGAAGAGGCGCTGAAGCCCACCTGCAACTGCCCCGTCTCGCCACGGCCGGCGCGGCGGACCCGTTCGGCGGCGCGCTCGCTGGCCAGGAGGATCTGCCGGGCTTCGTCGAGAAACAGCCGGCCGGCTTCGGTGAGGGCGACGCGTCGGTTGGTGCGCTCCAGCAGACGCGTGCCCAGTTCGGTCTCCAGGGCCTGGATCTGCTGACTGAGCGGCGGCTGGGAGAGATTCAGGCGCTGGGCGGCGCGACCGAAGTGCAGCTCTTCGGCCACCGCCACGAAGTACCTCAGGTGGCGCAATTCCATGTCGTCTCCATTGAGTCGTAAAACCTATCAATCGAGACGGACAATATATTGGATATATGACAGCGACCAGCCTAGGGTGATGAGATCAGACCTGCCCTGAGGTACCCGTGAACACGTCCCGGTCGTCCGCCACGCCCCCTGCCCCGCCGCTGGAAACCCGCCCTGCCGCCAATGAGCCGCAGCACGCACCGGACGCCTTCATCGAAAAGGGGACGCCGCAATTCCTGCGCACCGCCCTGGCGCTGTTCTGCGGCGGCTTCGCCACCTTCGCCCTGCTCTATTGCGTGCAGCCGCTGATGCCGATCTTTTCCCAGGCCTTTGGCCTGACCGCCGCGGCCAGCAGTCTGTCGCTATCCCTGGCCACCGGCCTGATGGCCTGCGGCCTGCTGGTGACCGGGCCGATTTCCGATGCCATCGGGCGCAAGTCGGTGATGGTCTATGCGCTGTTCGCCGCGGGTGGCTTCACCCTGCTCAGCGCCCTGATGCCCACCTGGGACGGCATCCTGGTGACCCGCGCCCTGGTAGGGCTCTCGCTGGCCGGGGTGGCGGCGGTGGCCATGACCTACCTGGCCGAAGAGGTGCATCCCGAACACCTGGGCTATGCCATGGGCCTTTATATCAGTGGCAACGCCCTGGGCGGGATGTCCGGCCGGGTGATCAGCGGGGTGCTGGTGGATTTCGTCTCCTGGCGCATCGCCCTCGGCGCCCTGGGGGTGCTGGCCCTGGTGGCGGCGGTGCTGTTCAAGCGCAGCCTGCCGGCTTCGAAGCGCTTTCAGCCACGGCCGCTGCGGCCACGCAGCCTGCTCGCCGGCTATGCCCTGCACTTTCGCGATGCCGGGCTGCCCTGGCTGTTCCTGGAAGCCTTCCTGCTGATGGGCGCCTTTGTCACCCTGTTCAACTACATCGCCTATCGCCTGCTGGCCGAGCCCTACCATCTGAGCCAGGCCTGGATCGGCGTGCTGTCGCTGGTCTATCTGGCGGGGATCTACAGCTCGGCCAAGTTCGGCAGCCTGGCCGATCGCTTCGGCCGGCGGCAGGTATTCGCTGGCGCCATCGTACTCAAGCTGTGCGGGCTGCTGCTGACCCTGTTCACCCCGCTGTGGCTGGTGCTGCCGGGCATGCTGCTGTTCACCTTCGGCTTCTTCGGTGCCCACTCCGTGGCCAGCAGCTGGGTGGGGCGGCGGGCGCGCCAGGCGCGTGGCCAGGCGTCGTCGCTCTATCTGTTCAGCTACTACGCCGGCTCCAGCGTGGCTGGCACCCTGGGCGGTGTCTGCTGGCACCTGGGGGGCTGGACCGGCGTCGGCCTGTTCATCGGCGCCCTGCTGCTCGCGGCCCTGGCCGTGGCGGTCCGCCTGTCCAGGTTACAGCCGTTGCCAGCGGCGTGACGCCAGGCCTCGACCGCTCCCTTGAGGTTGAAACGCCCGTGGAGCGGCCCCCTGCAGCCATGATCGCGATAACCGTCAGCGACAGCTTCACCTTTACCTTCAGCGCTCTTCCCTAAATCGCCGTTTCTACTGCCGCTCGTCGCACGGAGCGGCGTTTCGTGCCCTGAAAAGGGGCCCTCTGCCTCCCGCCACGCTAGCCTGTCCCTGGCTTGGCGGCGCGACTGTCACCTCTTCGCAAAGTTCAGACAAATGTTTGCCTAGGGTGGGAGCCGCTTGGATAATGCGCGCCGAACGCTGCAATACCCTGCTCATCAGGGATAGATGAAACGGCAAGCACGCAAGGCTCCGGGGTAGATTCGGCTGTGAACATGCACTTCCAGATTAGCGATTGGCGCGCCTGGGCGCCTGGTCTTGGCGACCAGGACGCCTGGCGGCAGTGGTGCGCCGCGCCCTGGCGTCCGGCGGACGACGGCAGCCAACCCGATGCCAGCTTCCTGCCGGCCATGCAGCGCCGCCGCCTGAGCCGGCTGGCGCGCATGACCTTCCAGGTGGCCTGGCCGCTGGCCGACGCCCATGGCGAGCCGCTGCCGCTGATCTTTGCCTCGCGTCATGGCGAGACCCCGCGCACCCTGGCCATCCTCCAGGAACTGGCTCGCGGCGAGCCGCTCTCCCCGACCCAGTTCAGCCTCTCGGTGCACAACGCCATCATCGGCCAATGGTCGATCCTGCGCGGCGACCACAGCGAGATGAATGCCCTGGCCACCGGCCGCGACGGTCTCGAACACGCCGTGCTGGAAGCCTGCACCCTGCTCGCCGAAGGCGCCAGCGGGGTGCTGGTGGTGATCGCCGAAGAGGCGCCGCCGACGCTCTATGCGCCGCAGATCGACGACGTCCCCTTCCCCTATGCCGTGGGCCTGCTGCTCACCCCTGGCAGCGGCCATGGCCTGAGCGGCGAGCCGGCCCCGGCGGATGCCGCGACCAGTGCCTGGCCCCATGCCCTGGAATTGCTGCGCCTGCTGGAAGCGCCTGGCGCCCTGCACCTCGCCTATGCCGGGCGCGCCTGGCACTGGCAGGCGGAGGCCTGCGGATGAGCGGCCGCCTGGACTATGGCTATCGACTGCTGGCCACGGGGCTCAACTTCGTGGTGTTCGGCTGCGGCGCCCTGGTCTTTCGCCTGCTGATCCTGCCGCTCCTGCTGGTGCTGCCGGGCGATCCCCTGCGCCGCCGCCAGCGTGCGCGGCGGGCCAATGCCCGGCTGTTCCGCTTCTTCGTGGCCTTCATGGTGCTGACCCGGGTGATGAATCTGCGCATCCAGGGCCGCGGGCGGCTGGGGCGTCCGGGCCAGCTGATCATCGCCAACCATCCCTCGCTGATCGACGTGGTGGTGCTCATCGGCCTGGTGCCCGACGCCAATTGCGTGGTCAAGCAGGGCCTCTGGCAGAACCCCTATCTCAAGCGGCAGATCCAGGCCGCCGGCTATATCAGCAACAACGGCAGCGCCGAGATGCTCGACGAAGCCGCCGACGCCCTGCGCGAAGGCCAGACGCTGATCATCTTTCCCGAGGGTACCCGTACCACCCCCGGCGAGCCGCCGCGTTTCCATCGCGGTGCCGCGGCCATCGCCCTGCGCGGCGCCCGCTGCATCACCCCGGTCACTATCCGCGTGGTGCCCAGCACCCTGACCAAGGCCACGCCCTGGTATCGCATCCCCTCCCGGCGCTTCGACTTCCAGCTGGACGTCGGCGCCGACATCGATCCCTCCACCTTCGCCGGGCGGCCGCTGCCGCTGGCGTCGCGTGAACTCAACGACCAGCTGCACCAGCTCTACCTGAAGGAAACCGGCAACCATGACTGATCTCAACCTTGAGCTCAAAAGCCTGATCATCGAGGCGCTCGGCCTCGAGGACGTCACCGTCGACGATATCGGCGACGACCAGATCCTGTTCGGCGACGGCCTGGGCCTGGATTCGGTGGACGCCCTGGAGCTGGGCCTGGCGATCCAGAAGCGCTACGGCATCCGCATCGACGCCGAAGCCAAGGACACCCGCACCCATTTCGCCAACGTCAACGCCCTCGCGGCCTTCGTGGCCGCCCAGCGCGCCGCCTGAGGAGATCGCCATGCAAAGCCGTGAAGCCATCTTCGAGACCCTGCGCAGCGCCCTGGTCGAGCTCTTCGAACTGGAGCCCGAGCGGGTGACCCTGGAGGCCAACCTCTACGAGGACTTGGAGATCGACAGCATCGACGCCGTCGACCTGATCGACCACCTGCGCCGCCAGACCGGCCACAAGATCGCCGCCGAGCAATTCCGCCAGGTGCGTACCGTGGGCGACGTGGTCGAGGCTGTTTATCGCATCAGCCAGGCGGACGCCTGATCCGCCGCCTATGAGTGCCCTGCCTTCCCGCTCCCCGCTGGGCCTGCTCGCCGCTGCCCTGCTGCTCCTGCTCGGCCTGGCCTATCCCTTCGCCGTGTACTTCGGCCTGCAGCACCTGTCGCCGCGGCTGTTCGCGGTCGGTCTCGGTGTGCTCTGGGGCCTGCGCCTGCTGCAACCCGGCCTCAACGGCCTGCAGCGCGGCACCGCCCTGGTCGCCCTGGGCTTCTGCCTGCTGCTGGCCCTGAGCGACGCCGCCGTGCTGCTCCGCTGGTATCCGGTGCTGCTCAGCCTCTTCCTGCTGGCGGTGTTCGGCCTGAGCCTGCTGCGCGGCCAGCCGGTGATCGAGCGCCTGGCGCGGCTGCGCGAACCCGAGCTGCCACCCCGTGCGGTGCGCTACACCCGCCGGGTGACCCAGGTCTGGTGCCTGTTCTTTCTGTTCAATGCGCTCACCGCCGCTGCCCTGGCGCTCTGGGCGCCCCTGGCCTGGTGGACGCTCTATACCGGCGTCATCGCTTATGGCCTGATGGGCCTGCTGTTCGCCGGTGAATGGCTGGTCCGCCAGCGCGTGCGGAGGCTGCCATGACCTTCACCCCCCTCGCCGAGCTGCTGGGCGCCGCGAGCCCGCTGGATGCGGCCCTCAAGCAGCGCGCCCTGAGCCTGGCAGCGGCCTTCCAGACCGCTGGCCTCAAGCGCCTGGCGCTGCACCTGGACGATGCCGAGGACCTGGCCTGCGCCCTGCTCGGTGCCTGGCGCGCCAGCATCGAGGTGATCCTGCCGGCCGACGTCCAGCCCGCAACCCGTGCTCGGCTGATGCCTACGCTCGATGCCTGGCTCGACGATCTTGCCGGCTGGACCGCTGCCGAGCCCCTGGCGCCCGCCGCGCTCGACCTCCAGGCACCGCTGTTGACCCTGAGCACCTCGGGCTCCAGTGGCGAACCCAAACTGATCGCCAAGCAGCTGTTCCAGCTGGCCAACGAGGTCGCTGCCCTGGAGCGGCTGTGGGGTGGCTCTCTTGGCGACGCGACCCTCCTTGGCAGCGTCTCCACCCAGCACATCTATGGCCTGCTGTTTCGCGTGCTCTGGCCGCTCTGCGCCGGTCGCCCCTTCGCCCGCCAGGCGCTGCCCTTCACCGAGGAACTGCAGCGCGAGACCGCCGCTCTGCTGCGCGAAGGTCGCCGTGTGGTGTGGATCAGCAGCCCGGCGCTGCTCAAGCGCCTGGGCGAGAACCTCGACGACGCCATCCTCGCTCAGGTGGTACGGGTGTTTTCCTCTGGCGGCGTGCTGCCGGAAGCGGCGGCGACGGCCTGCCAGGTCCGTTTCGGCCAGTACCCCACCGAGGTCTATGGCAGCTCCGAGACCGGCGGCATCGCCTGGCGCCAGGGCCCGCAGCCCTGGCAGGCCTTCGCTGACCTGAAGCTGGGCCAGGACGCTGACGGCGCCCTCTGGCTGACCTCGCCCTATCTGCCCCAGGGCGTGCGCGAGCAGACCATGGACGGCGTCCGCCTGCTGGATGACGGTCGCTTCGAACTGCTCGGGCGCCTGGATCGCATCGTCAAACTGGAAGAGAAGCGCATCGCCTTGCCGGCACTGGAAGCGCGCCTGCTCGACCATCCCGCCGTCGCTGACGTCCGCCTAGGCGTGGTGCAACAGGGTCGCGCCCTGCTCGGCGCCCTGGTCGCCCTGAGCGAACACGGCCTGCACCAGCTGCGCAATGGCGGTCGCCGCGCCCTGGTGGCCGAGTTGCGCGAACACCTGGTCGGCCATTGCGAGGCCATCGCCCTGCCGCGCCGCTGGCGCCTGCTGCTGGCGCTGCCCTACAGCGCCCAGGGCAAGCTGGCCCAGGCCGAAGTAGAACGCCTGCTGGCCCAGCCACGGCCAGTGGAGATCGAACCGCTCGACGTCGAGCGGACCGCGGACGGCTGGCGCCTGGAGCTGGAAGTCGCCCCGGATTTGGCGTTCTTTTCCGGCCACTTCCCCACGGCGCCGGTGGTGCCCGGGGTGGTGCAGGTCGGCTGGGCCCAGCGCCTGGCCCGTCAGCACCTGGATCTACCCGTGGACTTCGCCGGGATGGAGGTGCTGAAATTCCAGCAGCTGCTGCGCCCCGGCGACCGGGTGACCCTGACCTTCCACTTCGACGCCACCCGCAGCAAGCTGCACTTCGCCTTTCGCCAGGGCACCGCGGCCTGCTCCTCCGGGCGCATCCTGCTCAAGGAGGCGCAGCCATGAGCTTTCGCGCCTGCGCGGTGATCCCGGTGTTCGATCATGAGCACGCCCTGCCGCTGGTGGTCCAGGCGCTGCGCCAGAGCGCCCTGCCCTGTGTGCTGGTGGACGATGCCTCCAGCCCTGCCTGCGCCCAGGTGATGGACGAGCTGGCGACCCAAGCCGACGTCCATCTGCTGCGCCTGCCGGTCAATCAGGGCAAGGGCGGCGCGGTGATGGCCGGACTCGCCGAGGCGCAGCGCCTGGGTTTCACTCATGCCCTGCAGGTGGATGCCGACGGCCAGCACGACCTGGCCG
The DNA here is from genome assembly GCF_031453735.1 of Pseudomonas sp. SORGH_AS_0199. NCBI lineage: Bacteria > Pseudomonadati > Pseudomonadota > Gammaproteobacteria > Pseudomonadales > Pseudomonadaceae > Pseudomonas > Pseudomonas sp. SORGH_AS_0199. The sequence continues at coordinate 1,232,628 of NZ_JAVJAE010000001.1, read as the reverse complement.
ACGTGGCCGCCTTTCTCGCCGAGGCCCAGGCCTATCCCGAGGCGCTGATCTGCGGCTATCCGCAATTCGACGACTCGGTGCCCAGGGGTCGGCTCTATGCCCGCTACCTCACCCATGTCTGGGTGTGGATCAACAGCCTGTCGCTGGCGATCCGCGACAGCATGTGCGGCTTTCGCGTCTATCCACTGGCGCCGACCCTGGCGGTGATCCGCGCCGGCGGCCTGGGCAAGCGCATGGATTTCGACCCGGAGATCCTGGTGCGCCTGGCCTGGCGCGAGCAGCCCATGCGCTGGCGGCCGACCCGGGTGCACTATCCGCTGGATGGCCGGTCGCACTTTCGCCTCTGGCAGGACAACGTGCTGATCTCGCGCATGCACACCCGGCTGTTCTTCGGCATGCTGCTGCGCGCGCCGCGCCTGCTCTGGCGCCGGGTGCGCGCGTGAGCGGCCACTGGGCGCAGCAGCGCGAGCGTGGCAGCCCCCTGCTGATGCGCCTCACCGCCTGGCTGGCACGGCACCTGGGCCGCCGCGCCATCGCCCCGCTGCTGCGGCTGATCGTGCTGTACTTCTTCCTGTTCGGCGCCCGCGCCCGCCGTGGCATCCGCGACTACCAGCAGCGCCTGGCCCGCTGGAGCGGTCGTCCCGACCTGCAGCCCAGCTGGCGCAGCGGCTACGCCCAGTTCATGGCCTTCGCCGAAGCCCTGCTGGACAAGCTCGATGCCTGGAACGGCCGTCTCGGCCTGGATCAGGTGCAACTGCACGATCCGGATCAGGTGCACAGCCGCATGCACGCGCCGCGCGGCGAGATCCTGGTCACCGCCCACCTGGGCAACCTCGAAGTCTGTCGCGCCCTGGCCCAGCTGGGGCGGCGGGTGCGCCTCAATGTGCTGGTGCACACCCGCCATGCCGAAGCCTTCAATCGCCTGCTGGAGGAAGCCGGCGCCAGTGATCTGCGGCTGATCCAGGTCAGCGAGCTGGACCCGGCGGTGATGCTGCAGCTCAGCGAGCGCCTGGAGCGCGGCGAATGGCTGGCCATCGCCGGTGACCGGGTGCCGCTGCACGGCGGCCGGACCGTCGAGGTGGATTTCCTCGGCGCCCCGGCGCCCTTCCCCCAGGGCCCCTGGCTGCTGGCGCACCTGCTGCGCTGCCCGACCAACCTGCTGTTCTGCCTGCGCGAAGCCGACGGCTACCACCTCTACCTGGAAGACTTCGCCCCGGCCCCGGCCTGGCGTCGCCAGGAGCGCGCCGCCGGCATCCAGGGCCTGGCCCAGGCCTATGCCGAGCGCCTTGCCGCCCATTGCCTCAAGGCGCCGCGGCAGTGGTTCAACTTCTACCCCTTCTGGAGTCGCGATGAACGCTAGTGTTCGCTTTGGTAGCCAAGCCCTCGCCATCGAAGACCTGGTCGCCCTGGCCGAGGGCCGGGCCCAGGCCGAATTGCAGGACGACGCCGCCTTTCGCGACGGCATCGCCCGCGGTGCCCGCTTCGTCGAGTCGCTGCTGGCCCGCGAGGGCTCGGTCTACGGCATCACCACCGGCTATGGCGACTCCTGCGTGGTCGCCGTGCCCCTGGCCCAGGTCGAGGCGCTGCCGCGTCAGCTCTATACCTTCCACGGCTGCGGCCTGGGTCGCCATCTGGATGCGGCGGCGACCCGCGCGGTACTGGCAGCGCGGCTGCAGTCGCTGTGCCAGGGCGTCTCCGGGGTGCGCGTCGAGTTGCTCGAACGCCTCACCACCTTCCTGCGCGAAGACATCCTGCCGCTGATCCCCGAAGAGGGTTCGGTGGGCGCCAGCGGCGATCTCACCCCGCTGTCCTATGTGGCCGCCGCCCTCTGCGGCGAGCGCCAGGTGCTCTGGCGCAATGAGCTACGGGAAGCGGCGGACGTCCATGCCGAGCTGGGCTGGACGCCGCTGGTGCTCAGACCCAAGGAAGCCCTGGCGCTGATGAACGGCACCGCGGTGATGACCGGCCTGGCCTGCCTGGCCTTCTCCCGCGCCGAGTACCTGCTGCGCCTGGCAACCCGCATCACCGCGCTCAATGTGGTGGCCCTGGCCGGCAACCCCGAGCACTTCGACCAGCGCCTGTTCGCCGCCAAGCCCCATCCGGGCCAGGGCCAGGTGGCCGCCTGGCTGCGCGCGGATCTGGCCGCAGAGGGTCCGGCCGCGCCCCTGCACCGCCTGCAGGACAGATATTCGCTGCGCTGCGCGCCCCATGTGCTGGGGGTACTGGCCGACAGCCTGCCCTGGCTGCGCCAGTTCATCGAGACCGAACTCAACAGCGCCAACGACAATCCGCTGATCGACGCCGAAGACGAGCGGGTGCTGCACGGCGGCCACTTCTATGGCGGCCATATCGCCTGCGCCATGGACAGTCTCAAGACCCTGGTGGCCAACGTCGCCGACCTGCTCGACCGCCAGCTCGCTCTCTTGGTGGATGCGCGCTATAACCACGGCCTGCCGGGCAATCTCTCCGGCGCCCCGGCCGCGCGGGCCATGCTCAACCATGGTTTCAAGGCGGTGCAGATCGGCGCCAGCGCCTGGACCGCCGAGGCGCTCAAGGGCACCCTGCCGGCCAGCGTCTTCTCCCGTTCCACCGAATGCCACAACCAGGACAAGGTCAGCATGGGCACCATCGCCGCCCGCGATGCCCTGCGCGTGCTGGAGCTCACCGAGCAGGTGGCCGCCGCCACCCTGCTGGCCGCCCAGCAGGGCGTCTGGCTCAGGTGCGAGCAGGGCGGGCAACCGCCCGCACCCCTGGCCGCCATGCACCGCGCGCTGGGCGAGACCTTCCCGCCGCTGATCGAAGACCGTGCCCTGGAAGCCGAATTGCGCCAGACCCTGACCCTGATTCGCGCCCGCCACTGGAGGCTCTATGCGTAAGACCGGTGCCCTGCAGGTCGAGGTGGAGATGCAGATCCCCTTCTTCGACGTCGACATGATGGAAATCGCCTGGCACGGCCATTATGTGAAGTACCTGGAGGTGGCGCGCTGCGCGCTGCTCGACCGCCTTGACCATAACTACCTGCAGATGCGCGACTCCGGCTATGGCTGGCCGGTGATCGACCTGCAGATCCGCTACATCCGCCCCCTGCTGTTTCAGCAGCGCGTGCGGGTAAAGGCCGATCTGGTGGAGTGGGAGAACCGCCTCAAGCTTAACTACCTGATCAGCGATGCCGCCACCGGCGAGCGCCTGACCCGCGCCAGCACCGTGCAGGTCGCCGTGGACCTGGCCAGCCGCGAGATGCAGCTGGCCTCGCCCAGGGTCTTCATCGACGCCGTGGAGAGGGCCCTGGCATGCGCACGCTGATCGCTCTGCTATTCATCCTGGCCGCGCCCCTGGCCCAGGCCTTCGATCTCGACGACCTGGCCGCCCAGCTGGCGCGCCCCGCGGCGGTCGCGGGCAGCTTCGTCCAGCAGCGCTATCTGCGCGCCCTGCCGCAGCCGCTGACCAGCAGCGGTCACTTCACCCTGGCCCGCGGCCTGGGCCTGCTCTGGCGGCTGGAAAAGCCGCTGGCGCAGACCTATCGCATCACCCCCGGGGCCATCGCCAAGCAGACGCCGACGGGCTGGACGCCCCTGCCCGGCAGCGACCTGGCCGCGCGCCAGAGCGCGCTGTTCCTGGCCGTGCTCGGCGGTGATCGCAGCGGCCTGGAACGCGGCTTCGAGCTGGCCCTGACCGGCGACGCCAACCACTGGCAGCTGCGCCTGACGCCGCGCGGCGCCCTGCTCAAGCAGGTGTTCGACGGCATCCTCATCCAGGGCGGCGCCCTGGTCGAACAGGTGGAGATCCGCGAGACCCAGGGCGACCGCAGCCTGCTCAAGCTGGACGGCCAGCCTGGCGACACCCTGAGCGCCGAGCAGCGCGCGGTCTTCCAGTGACCCGGCTGCAGCGCCCCTTCCTGCTGTTCCTGCTCGCCCTGCTGGCGCTCAGCGCCTGGCAGTGGCGGCAGGGTCCGCCGGTGGCCGCCGACCTGCTGGCGCTGCTGCCCCAGGGCGCCGGTGATGCCCTCACCCTGCAGGCCGAGGCGCGCATGACCGAGCCGCTCAATCGCGAGGTCCTGCTGCTGGTCGGCCATCCCCAGCGCGAGCGACTGCCGGCCCTGACCGAGCGCCTGGGCCAGGCCTGGTCGCGGGAGCCGCTGTTCGAGAAGGTGCAGTGGCAACTCACGCCGGACCTGCCCGGTCTGCGCCAGCAACTCCTGGCCAGTCGCCTGGCGTTGGCACCAGGGCCGGCGCGCGACGAGTTGCTCAAGACGCCCAACAGCTATCTACAGGCCCGCGCCGCGGCCCTCTTTGATCCCTTCGCCGGCGCCGGCGCCCTGCCCCTGGAGCAGGACTGGTTCGGCCTCGGCCTGCTGCTGCAGCGCCAGCTCACCCCGGCGAGCAAGGTGCAATTCGACGCCGGCAGCGGCCTGCTGCTGACCCAGGGCGACGACCTGACCTGGGCCCTGATCCGCGCACGTACCCGCGCCGATGCCTTCGACTTCGATGCCCCGCCCCGGGTGGAAGCCCTGATCGAGGCCGCCCGCCGTGAGGTGGTCGCGGAGGGCGGTCAGCTACTCGCCGCCAGCGGCCTGAGATACGCCGCCGCCGGCCAGGCCACCGCCAGTCGCGAGATGTCGCTGATCGGCGGCCTGGCCACCCTTGGCACCCTGGCCCTGCTGCTGGGGCTGTTCCGCCGCTGGCGGGTACTGCTCAGCCTGCTGGCGGTGGGCGTGGCGCTCCTGGCCGGCAGCGCCGCCTGCGTGCTGCTGTTCGGCCAGATCAACGCCCTCACCCTGATCCTCGGTGCCAGCCTGACCGGGGTGGCCGCCGACTATCCGCTGCACTACCTGAGCAAGAGCTGGAAGGGCGGCCCCTGGAATGCCACGGCCATCCTGCGCGAGACGCTGCCGGGATTGTCCCTGAGCCTGGCGACCAATCTGCTGGGCTACCTGGCGCTGGCCTGCACGCCCTTTCCGGCGCTGACCCAGGTGGCGGCGTTTTCCGCCGCCGGCCTGATCGGCGCCTACCTCACCACCGTCTGCCTCTTGCCGGCCTGGTGGCAGCGTCTGGACCTGGCACCGCCCGCCGCGCCGCTGCGGCTGATGCAGCGCCTGCTCGACCTGCGGCTGCGCCTGCTGGCGCGTACCGGCAGCCTGCCGCTGCTGCTGGCGCTGCTGGCCTTTTGCGGCGCGGGCGTCTGGCAACTGCACCTGCAGAACGATCTGCGCCTCTGGCTTGGCCAAGACCCGGCCCTGACCCGCGAAGCCCAGGCCATCGCCCGCCTTACCGGGCTGCAACCCACCAGCCAGTTCTTCCTGGTGCGCGGGGCGGATGCCGATGAGGTGCTGCGCCGCCAGGCCGCCCTGGGGCAGCGCCTGGATAGCCTGGTCAGTCAGGGTCAGCTGCAGGGCTATCGCGCCCTCAGTGGTCTGGTCGCCCCTGCCGCAGCCCAGGCCGAATTGCGCCAGGCCCTGGCCGGTTGGGGCGAGCGCCTGCAACCCCTGCTGGCGGTAGGCATACCGGCCGAGGCGCTGGACGCCGAACTCAAGCTATTGCAGCAGCTACCCGACCTGAGTCTCGACCAGGCCCTGGCCGGCCCGCTGGGCGAGCCCTGGCGACCGCTCTGGCTGGGCCGCACGGCCGACGGCAACGCAGCCGGCCTGGTCAGCCTGCAAGGGCTGGGCAACGCCCAGGTGCTGCAGACGGTGGCCGAGGGTTTGCCCGGGGTGCAGCTGGTGGATCGCCTCGGCGAATTGCGCGGACTGTTCCTTCATACCCAGCGCCTGGCGGTGGAACTCAAGCTGCTGGCCTCGGGGGCCATCTTCCTCCTACTGCTCTGGGCCTTCGGTCGCCGCGCGGCGCTACGCATCGTCTGCCTGCCGCTCCTGGCGGCCCTCGCGGCCCTGGCCTGCCTGGGCTGGCTGGGCCAGCCGCTGACCCTGTTCAGCCTCTTCGCCCTGCTGCTCATCACCGCCATCGGCGTGGACTACGCCATCCTCATGCACGAGGCCATCGGCGGCGCGGCGGTCAGTCTGCTCGGCGGCCTGCTGTCCGGCGTCGGCAGCTGGCTGTCGTTCGGTCTGCTGATGCTCAGCAGCACCCCGGCCATCGCCAACTTCGGCCTGGCCATCAGCCTGGGGCTGGTATTCAGCTTCCTGCTGGCGCCTTGGGCTTCGCCCCCCGTCTCCCACGAAAAGGACCTTCGTCATGGTTGAACATCACCCCCTGGTCGTCATCGGTGCCGGCCCGGCCGGCGCCGTGGTCGCCGCCCTGCTCAAGCGTCGCGGCCATCCGGTGCTGGTGCTGGAAGCCCAGCACTTTCCGCGCTTTTCCATCGGCGAGAGCCTGCTCTCCCACAGCCTGGACTTCGTCGAGGAAGCCGGGATGCTGCCGGCGGTCGAGGCCGCCGGTTTCCAGACCAAGGTCGGCGCCGCCTTCGCCTGGGGCGAGCGCTACACCGACTTCGACTTTCGCGACACTTATAGCGGTGGCCGCAGCACCTTCCAGGTCCAGCGCGGCCCCTTCGACAAGATCCTCGCCGATGACGCCGCGCGCCAGGGCGTGGCGATCCGCTACGGCCAGCGGGTGACCGCCGTGACCCTGGGCGAAGGCGGTGAAAGGACCCGGATCGAGGTGCTGGGCGACGACGGCCAGGCCTATGCGCTGACCACCGACTTCCTGCTCGACGCTAGCGGCTACGGGCGGGTGCTGCCACGCCTGCTGGACCTGGAAGCCCCTTCGGACTTCCCGGTGCGTCGCGCCCTCTTCACCCATGTCGAGGATCGCATCGACGATCCCGGCTTCGACCGCGAACGCATCCTCATCACCACCCATCCGACCCTGCGCGACGTCTGGTTCTGGACCATTCCGTTCAGCGATGGCCGCACCTCGCTCGGGGTGGTGGCCGCCGCCGAGCGCTATGCCGGACGCGCCCCCGATCTCGCCACCTGTCTGCGCGACTGGGTGGCCGAGACCCCGAGCCTGGCCCGGGTGCTGCACAATGCGGTCTGGGATACCCCGGTGCGCGAACTGGGCGGCTATGCGGCCAACGTCAAGCGCCTGCACGGCCCTGGCTTCGCCCTGCTGGGCAACGCCGCCGAATTCCTCGATCCGGTGTTTTCCTCGGGCGTCACCATCGCCCTGCGCTCGGCCAGCCTGGCCGCGCCGCTGGTGGATCGCCAGCTGCGTGGCGAGGCGGTGGACTGGGAGGGCGAATTCGCCCGACCGCTCAAGGCGGGCGTCGATACGTTCCGTGCCTATGTGGAGGGCTGGTACGATGGCAGCTTCCAGGACGTCATCTATTTCGAGAACGCCGATCCCGAGATCCGCCGCATGATCTGCGCCATTCTCGCCGGCTACGCCTGGGACCTTCGCAACCCCTTCGTCAAGGAGCCCAAGCGGCGCCTGCGCCTGCTTGTCGAGCTCTGCCAGCTGAATTCGGCCCATCCTGCATGACCCTGCCCCGTCCGTTCGTCTTCGCGCTGGCCTGCCTGCTGCTGCTCGCCGCCTGCGCCAGCCAGCCGCCACTGCCCAGCAATCCGCCCCCGCTGGCGCGCGCCCTCGTCTACCAGGTGGAGCGTCAGACCGCCGAGGGCAATGACGCCCTGCTGCTGGCCATCCAGCCGGAAGGTCAGGCCCTGCGCTTTTCGCTGTTCGATCCCCTGGGCGTGCCCCAGGCGCGCCAGCGGCTGCTCGACGGCGCCTGGCACGCCGACGGCCTGCTGCCGCCCAATCCCCGGGCGCGCACCTTCTTCAGCGTGCTGCTGTTCGCCCTGACCCCGACCGACCAGTTGCCGCGGGCCTATGCCGCGGGCGACTGGCACAGGGACGCCGACGGCAGTCGCCGCCTCAAGGACTGGCAGGTGCGCTACCCTGCTACCGAGCGCCTGGAGCTGGAGGCGCCGGACGGGTCGCACTATCGCCTGACCCTGCTGCCGGAGTCCGCGCCTTGAGCGCCTACCTGAACGCCCTGGGGCTGCTCTGCGCCCTGGGCCAGGGCAAGGCCGAGGTGGCGCGCGGTCTGTTCGCCGGCGACACGGCGGGCATGCAGCCCACCCCGGGCTGGATTCCCGCGCGCCAGCCACCGGTGGGCACCGTCAGCGCCCCGCTGCCGGCCTGGCCAGCGGCCTGGACGCCCTATTTCAGTCGCAACAACCAGCTCCTGCTGGCGGCCCTGGCCGAGATCGAGCCCCAGGTGCGCCAGTCCATCGAGCGCCATGGCCCCGCCCGCATCGGCGTGGTGCTGGGCACCAGCACCTCGGGCATTCACGAGGCCAGCCAGGGCATCGCCGTGCACCAGCGCAGCGGCCAGCTGCCCGAGGGCTATCAGTACGCCCAGCAGGAACTGGTGGCGCCGGCGGATTTCCTTGCCCGCTACCTGGGCCTGAGCGGCCCCTGCTACGGCCTGTCCACCGCCTGCACCAGCAGCGCCCGTGCCCTGCTCAGCGCCCGTCGGCTGCTGGTCCAGGGCCATTGCGATGCCGTGCTCTGCGGCGGCGTCGACAGCCTCTGCGGCCTGACCCTGAACGGCTTCGCCGCCCTCGAAGCGGTCAGCGAGTCGCTGTGCAATCCCTTCTCGGTCAATCGCTGCGGCATCAACATCGGCGAGGGCGCGGCGCTGTTCCTGCTGACCCGCGAGCCCGGCCCCATCGCCCTGCTCGGCGGCGGCGCCAGCTCCGATGCCCACCATATCTCCGCCCCCGATCCCAGCGGCCGCGGCGCCGTCCAGGCCATGCAGGCGGCCCTGCGCGCCAGCGGTCTGCAGCCGGGCGACATCGGTTATCTCAACCTGCACGGCACCGCCACGCCACACAACGACGCCATGGAAAGCCACGCCACCCATGAGGTATTCCCGGCCGGGGTGCCCTGCTCCTCGACCAAACCGCTGACCGGCCATACCCTCGGCGCCGCCGGCGCCCTGGAAGCCGCCTTCGCCTGGCTGACCCTGGACCCGCAGCTCAACCCCGCCGGCCAGCTGCCGCCGCAGCGCTGGGACGGCCAGGCCGATCCGGCCCTGCCACGCCTGGCGCTGGCCCACGCCGACAGTCGCCTGGACGGTCGTCGCCACGCCATGAGCAACAGCTTCGCCTTTGGCGGCAGCAACGTCAGCCTCATCCTGGGAGCCACGCCATGATCCCCTGGACCCTCGCCGAGCTGGTGCCCCACGCCGGCGACATGCTGCTGATCGAGGAGATCCTCGCCTGCGACGATCAGGGCATCGAGACCCGCCTGGTGGTGCGTTGCGGCCTCTTCACCGACGCCGACGGCGCCCTGCCGGCCTGGATCGGCGTGGAGCTGATGGCCCAGAGCGTGGCCGCCTTCGCTGGCTGCCAGGCGCGCCGTCGTGGCGAGGCCCCGGCCCTGGGTTTCCTGCTCGGCACCCGCCAGTTCGCCTGCGACGTGCCGGCCTTTCCCGCCGGTGGCGAATTGCGCATCCGCGCCCAGCCGGCGCTGGAAAACGACGATGGCATGGCCATCTTCGACTGCCACCTGCAGGGCCCTGGCTGCCAGGCCAGCGCCCGACTGAACGTCTATCGTCCGCCCCGGGCGGATCTGTACCTAGAGGAGCCCGCGCCATGAGCGTCGCCCCCGCCCCGGTCCTGGTGACCGGTTCCAGCCGCGGCCTGGGCCGCGCCATCGCCCTGCGCCTGGCCGCCGCCGGGCACGACCTGGTGCTGCACTGCCGCAGCCGCCGCGAGGAAGCCGACGCGGTACGCGCCGAGGTCGAGGCCCTGGGCCGCACGGCCCGGGTGCTGCAATTCGACGTCGGCGACCGCGCCGCCTGCGCCGCCATCCTGGAGGCCGACACCGAGGCCCACGGCGGCTACTACGGGGTGGTCTGCAACGCCGGCCTGACCCGCGACGGCGCCTTTCCGGCGCTGACCGGGGAAGACTGGGACGTGGTCCTGCGCACCAATCTCGACGGTTTCTACAATGTCCTGCACCCGGTGGTCATGCCGATGATCCGCCGCCGCGCGCCAGGGCGCATCGTCTGCATCACCTCGGTCTCCGGACTGATCGGCAATCGCGGCCAGGTCAACTACAGCGCCTCCAAGGCGGGGCTGATCGGTGCCGCCAAGGCCCTGGCCGTGGAGCTGGCCAAGCGCAGGATCACCGTCAACTGCGTGGCCCCGGGGCTGATCGACACCGAGATTCTCGATGAGCACGTACCGGTGGACAAGATCCTCGAAATGATTCCCGCCGGGCGCATGGGCACCCCCGAGGAGGTGGCCCACGCCGTGGCCTTCCTGCTCGCCCCCGAAGCCGGCTACATCACCCGCCAGGTGCTGGCGGTCAACGGAGGACTGTGCTGATGAACGGCCGCCGCGTCGTGATCACCGGGATGGCCGGCGTCACCGCCCTGGGCAGTGACTGGCCGACCATCCGCGACCATTTTCTCGCCGGCCACAGCGGCATCCGCCGCATGGACGCCTGGGATCGCTACACCGAGATGAACACCCGCCTGGGTGGACCCATCGTCGACTTCCAGGTGCCCGGCCACTGGACGCGCAAGCAACTGCGCAGCATGGGCCGCGTCTCCCAGCTGGCGGTGGCCGCCGGCGAGCGCGCCCTGGCCGATGCCGGGCTGCTGGACGACGCCCGCATCACCGACGGCCGCATGGGCGTGGCCTGCGGTTCCTCCACCGGCAGCACCGACGACATCAAGGCGCTGGCCAACATGCTGCTCAGCGACGCCGCGGTGGGCCTCAATGCCAACACCTATGTGCGCATGATGCCGCACACGGCGGCCGCCAACCTGAGTCTGTTCTTTGGCCTCAAGGGCCGGCTGATCCCCACCTCCAGCGCCTGCACCAGCGGCAGCCAGGGCATCGGCTACGCCTACGAGGCCATCAAGTTCGGCCGTCTGCCGCTGATGCTGGCGGGCGGCGCCGAAGAACTCTGCCCCAGCGAGGCCATGGTCTTCGACACCCTCTATGCCACCAGCCTGCGCAACGACGCCCCCCACACCTCGCCGCGTCCCTACGACCGCGGACGCGACGGCCTGGTGATCGGCGAAGGCGCCGGCATCCTGGTGCTGGAAGAGCTGGAGCACGCCCTGGCGCGCGGCGCGCACATCCACGCCGAGATCGTCGGCTTCGGCAGCAACGCCGACGGCCAGCATTCCACCCGCCCCGAGCAGGCCACCATGCAGCGCGCCATGGAGCTGGCCCTGGAAGACGCCGGGCTGAGGCCGGAGGCCATCGGCTACGTCAACGGTCACGGCACCGCCACCGAACAGGGCGACATCGCCGAGACCCGCGCCACCCAGGCGCTGTTCGGCGCCCGCATGCCCATCAGCTCGCAGAAGAGCTACCTGGGCCATACCCTCGGTGCCTGCGGCGCCCTGGAATCCTGGTTCAGCATCGCCATGATGAACGAGGAGCTGTTCGTGCCGACGCTCAACCTCGATGACCTGGACCCCCAGTGCGGCGAGCTGGACTATCTGCGTGACGGACCGCGGACCCTGCGTACCGATCACGTGATGAACAACAATTTCGCCTTTGGCGGGGTCAACACCTCGCTGATCTTCCGTCGCTGGTCCTGATGGCCATAGCCCGAGGTACTCCCATGTTGCGTCGCCTGCTGCTCGTCTCCGCGCTGCTGTTCCTGGCGGCCTGCACCCGCGCGCCCCTGGTGACGCCCCAGGAGGTCTTTCCCGCCGACCGCACGGAGAACGCCGCCGATGTCCGCCGCGCCATCGTCGACACCCTCGAACGCCGTGGCTGGAGCGTCGGCCAGGAGAGCCCCGGCCTGGTGGTCGCCAGCATCGTGGTGCGCGATCGCCACCAGGCCTGGGTCGATATCCCCTACAGCACCAAGGGCTACCAGATCCGCTACCGCGACAGCGCCGGCCTCGACTACGACGGCGAACGCATCCATCGCAACTACAACAAATGGGTCCAGCTGCTCGACGCCGACATCCGCCGGCAATTGCAGTTGCCCGCCCCCGCAGCCGACGCGGAATGACCGCCCGTGGCCTGCGCGATAGCGCAGAACGCCGCTCTCCAGGCTGACGGCGCGGACGTTCTGGGTTAAACAGTCATCCCCACCACCACAAGGAAGTCGCCATGCGTACCCTAGCCTCCACCCTCGCCCTTACCCTGAGCCTCGCCACCCTGCTGCCCAGCGCCGCCCAGGCCCGCGACACCACCCTGCAACTGCCCTTCGCCGAAGTCGTCCAGGAAGCCCTGGCCGCCAAGCGTCTGGATGGCAGCGTGAAGTTCTACCTGGCCGGCAACCCGGTGCCGGGCAAGGCCACGGTGGTCAACTCCAGCATCACCACCAACCAGAAGACCAACGCCTTCAACAAGACCGACGAGGTCGCCTGCCGCTGGGTGCTGCAATCGGCGCTGATCCGCCTGCAGGAGGCGGCCAAGGCCGCCGGTGCCAATGCGGTCACCGACATCACCAGCTACTACAAGAAGAACGAGTGGAGCGATCCCACCCGCTACGAGTGCCACGCCGGCGCCCTCATGGCCGGTGTCGCCCTCAAGGGCAAGCTGGTCATCCTCAAGTAGCTCGGAACGGCGGCGCGGCCGGGTGGGTCTTTCTAGAGACCTACCTAGAGGCCGCCGCCATGCCCACGTTTCGCGTCCACTACCGCAAGGACGGCGAGTCCCGCCAGCTCGACCTCGAGCATCCGCAGGCCAGTCTCGCCCCGCACGAAGCCGCCCTGGCGGTGCTGGAACAGCTGCGCGCCGACGCCGAGAACAGCCTGGCGCTGCCGCCCGCCGATGCCCCCGCCGCGGCCATCCTGCGCCAGGCGGAGGTGCATGGACTGACGGATATCCAAGTGGAGCCGCTGGCTTCGTAGGTTGGTGTCGAGCGTCTGGCGCGTGGTCATCCTCACCCAACCCTCTCCCGCAGGGAGAAGGGGCGGTTGGGCTCCGCAGCGCGTAGCGCGGAAAACCGCGCAGCGTTTTCCACTTTTTGCGCCAAATACCAATCGCGGCCATGGGCCGCTCCTACAGGCTTGATCGTAGGAGCGGCCCATGGCCGCGATCAATTGCGCTTACCCGTAGCGTGGAAAACGGCGCAGCCTTTTCCACAGACGAGCTGCGGTGCCAACGGTGGATAAGGCTGCGCCGTTATCCACCCTACCCGTAGCTTGGCGCTGGGCGCCGCAAAGTCCAGCAGGTGGCACCTTCCGGTATGGGGCTACCCTCACCCCAGCCCTCTCCCCGAGGGAGAGGGGGCGGTCTGGTCCAGCGTGGGCTTGTGGGCGCATCGCGACCATGGCAGTTCGCCGCTGCGGCCGCTCCTACAACAGCGTCATTCCCTGTAGGAGCGGCCCATGGCCGCGATCATCACCGTAGCGTGGAAAACGGCGCAGCCTTTTCCACTGAGGGGCTCCGGTGCCAATAGTGGACAAGGCATCCTACCCGTAGGTTGGCGCTGAGCACAGCTAAGCCCAACGGGCAGGAGCCGCGGTGTCTGGCCGCCCTCACCCCAGCCCTCTCCCAGAGGGAGAGGGGGCGGTTGAACTCTGTAGCGTGGAAAACGGCGCAGCCTTTTCCACTAACGGGCTCCAGTACCAAGGGTGGATAAGGCTACGCCGTTATCCACGCTACCCGTATGCCCCTGTAGGTTGGCGCTGAGCCTGGCGAAGCCCAACACCGCCAGATCTCAGCCCAGGAACAACCGGTACGCCGGATTCTCGGTCTCGTCCCAGTAGCGATAGCCGATGGCATCCAGCGTCGCCAGCAGCTCCGGCCGTTCGGCCTGGCTGGCTTCCAGCCCGGCGAACACCCGGCCGTCCGCCGCGCCGTGGTTGCGGTAGTGGAACATGCTGATGTTCCAGCGTCCGCCCAGCTTTTCGAGGAAGTCGAACAGCGCGCCCGGTCGCTCGGGGAATTCGAAGCGGAACACCTGCTCCTGGCCCACCCGCGCGGCATGACCGCCCACGGTGTGGCGGATATGCAGCTTGGCCAGTTCATTGTCGGTCAGGTCCAGCACCGGGAAACCCTGGTCGCGCAGCCCCTGCAGCAGCGCCTCGCGCGGATCGCGCTGCGGATGGGTCTGGACGCCAACGAAGATATGGGCCTCTTCGCCAGTATGGTAGCGGTAGTTGAATTCGGTGATCTGCCGCCGGCCCAGGGCTTCGCAGAAGGCCCGGAAGCTGCCCGGCCGCTCGGGGATGGTCACGGCGATGATGGCTTCGCGCTGCTCGCCCAGTTCGGCGCGCTCGGCCACATGGCGCAGGCGGTCGAAGTTGATGTTGGCACCGGAATCGATGGCCACCAGCACCTGGCCGCCGGAGCCCGCGCGCTCGGCGTACTTCTTGATCCCGGCCACGCCCAGGGCGCCCGAGGGCTCGGTGATGGAGCGGGTGTCGTCGTAGATGTCCTTGATCGCCGCGCAGATCTCGTCCGAGCTGACGGTAATGACTTCATCGACATAACGCCGGCAGATCTCGAAGGTATGGTGGCCGATCTGGGCCACGGCCACGCCATCGGCGAACAGCCCGACTCGCGGCAAGACTACCCGCTCACCCGCCGCCATGGCCTGCTGCAGGCAGTTGGAGTCGTCCGGCTCGACGCCGATGACCCTGATCTCGGGCCGCAGGTATTTCACATAGGCGGCGATGCCGGCGATCAGACCGCCTCCGCCCACGGGGACGAAGATGGCGTCGAGCCGACCGGGATGCTGGCGCAGGATCTCCATGGCCACGGTGCCCTGGCCGGCGATGACGTCCGGATCATCATAGGGCGGCACGAAGGTGTAGCCCTGCTCCTCGACCAGGCGCAGCGCCTCGGCCAGGGCCTCGGGAAAGGCGTCGCCGTGCAGCACCACCTCGCCGCCACGGGACTGCACGCCGATGACCTTGAGCTCGGGGGTGGTGCGCGGCATGACGATGATCGCCCGCACGCCCAGCTCGCGGGCCGCCAGGGACAGGCCCTGGGCATGGTTGCCGGCGCTGGCGGTGATCACCCCGCGGGCCTTCTCACTGGCCGAGAGGCTGGCCAGCTTGGTGTAGGCGCCGCGGATCTTGAAGGAAAACACCGGCTGCAGGTCTTCGCGCTTGAGCAGCACCTGGCAGCCCAGCCGCTCGGACAGCGCCCGCGCCGGTTGCAGGGGCGTTTCGATCGCCACGTCGTAGACGGGGGCGAGCAGGGTCTTCTTCACGTACTGTTCGAGCATCGGCGGTGCGATCCGGTAGGTGCGGCGGGGGCGAAAAGTCTACTACGGGCACCCCCGGGTGGGTTAGCCAGGCCGTCCGAGCGGCTATAATCGGCGACCCTCCACCCGTTTCGCGGATACCCCCATGAATCAGGACCAGCTCAAGCAGGCCGTCGCCCAGGCCGCGGTCGACCTCATCCTTCCCCAACTCTCCCGCGACAGCGTGATCGGCGTGGGCACCGGCTCGACCGCCAACTTCTTCATCGACCTGCTGGCCAAGCACAAGCTGGAATTCGACGGCGCGGTGGCCAGCTCCCAGGCCACCGCCGACCGGCTGAAGAGCCATGGCATCACCGTCTATGACCTCAACGGTGTCAACAACCTGGAATTCTACGTGGACGGCGCCGACGAAGCCGACGGCCACCTCAACCTGATCAAGGGCGGCGGCGCGGCCCTGACCCGCGAGAAGATCGTCGCCGCCGTGGCGCGCACCTTCATCTGCATCGCCGACGCCAGCAAGCGCGTCGAGGTGCTCGGCGAATTCCCGCTGCCGGTCGAGGTCATCCCCATGGCCCGCAGCTATGTGGCCCGCGAACTGGTCAAGCTGGGCGGCGACCCGGAATACCGCGACGGCGTGGTGACCGACAACGGCAACGTCATCCTCGACGTGCACAATATGCACATCGTCGATCCAGTGGGCCTGGAAGCCAAGATCAACAACATCGTCGGCGTGGTCGCCAACGGCCTCTTCGCCGCCCGCCCGGCGGACGTGCTGCTGCTGGGCACCGCCCAGGGCGTGGAGCGCCTGGAGCGCAGCTAAGCCACCCGTAGCGTGGAAAACCGCGCCAGCGTTTTCCACAGGTGAGCTCAAGCACGGCCAGTGGATAAGGCTGCGCCGTTATCCACGCTACGCGGCGTTGGGCTCCCGTAGGTTGGGTTGAGCGAAGCGAAGCCCAACGATCCCATGCTCTCAGCCCACAAAAAAGCCCCGGTCAGGCGAACCCGACCGGGGCTTTTTTGTGGTGCATTAACGCTTAGAACAGCACGCGGCAACGGATGGTGCCCTTGATGTTCTGCAGCTTTTCCTGGGCCAGGTCGGAGTAGTCGGCGTCGACGTCGATCACCACGTAGCCGACCTTCTCGTCGGTCTGCAGGTACTGACCGGAGATGTTGATGCCGCTCTCGGAGAAGACGCGGTTGATCTCCGACAGCACGCCCGGCACGTTCTGGTGGATGTGCAGCAGGCGGTGCTTGCCCGGGTGCGACGGCAGGGCCACTTCGGGGAAGTTGACCGAGGACACCGAGGTGCCGTTGTCGCTGTACTTGACCAGCTTCTCGGCCACTTCCAGGCCGATGTTGGCCTGGGCCTCGGCGGTGGAGCCACCGATGTGCGGGGTCAGGATGACGTTGTCCAGGCCGCGCAGCGGCGAGACGAACTCGTCGTTGTTGGAGCGCGGCTCCACCGGGAAGACGTCGATGGCGGCGCCGATCAGGTGCTCGTCCTTGATGGCGGCGGCCAGGGCGTCGAGGTCGACCACGGTGCCGCGGGCGGCGTTGATCAGGATGCCGCCCTTCTTGATGGCGCGGATCTCGCGCTCGCCCATCATCAGCTGGGTGGCGGGGGTTTCCGGCACGTGCAGGGTGACGATGTCGCTCATGCCGAGCAGTTCGGTCAGGGAGCCGACCTGCTGGGCGTTGCCCAGGGGCAGCTTGGTGATGACGTCATAGAAGAACACCTGCATGCCCAGGCCCTCGGCCAGCACCGACAGCTGGGTGCCGATGGAGCCGTAGCCGATGATGCCCAGCTTCTTGCCACGGATCTCGAAGGAATTGGCCGCGCTCTTGATCCAGCCGCCACGGTGGCAGGAGGCGTTCTTGGCGGGGATGCCGCGCAGCAGCAGGATGGCCTCGGCCAGCACCAGCTCGGCGACCGAACGGGTGTTGGAATAGGGCGCGTTGAACACAGCGATGCCGCGCTCGCGGGCGGCCTGCAGGTCGACCTGGTTGGTGCCGATGCAGAAGCACCCGACGGCGACCAGCTTCTTGGCGCAGTCGAACACCTCTTCGGTGAGCTGGGTGCGCGAGCGGATGCCGATGAAGTGGGCGTCGGCGATCTTTTCCTTGAGCTGGGCATCCGGCAGGGAGCTGGTGACGTACTCGATGTTGCTGTAACCCGCGGACTTCAGGATATCCACGGCGGACTGGTGGACGCCTTCCAGGAGAAGGAAGCGGATCTTGCTCTTGTCGAGGGAAGTCTTGCTCATCTGCGTTGAATCCAGAGTGTCCAGGGAGAAGGATGCCGGCGCGGCGCAGGCCAGTTCAGCCAGCGGCAAAGGGGGCGCTATCTTAGCATGAGCCGTCGCATGCAGGTCCGGTTGCGACCTGAAGCTTTCTCAGGGCGACCATGAGCGCCTTGCGACCAGGACCGCGCCGCGGCCCGCGCTTTTGGTTAAGATCGTGAGGTCAAGATCGCCCGCAGACGCCACTCACCAGGAGCACCAGATGGCCTACCAGCACCAGTACCTCGATGGCACCAAGATCCACTTCCCCCTGGGCAAGGTCGTCTGCATCGGCCGCAACTACGCCGAGCACGCCAAGGAGCTGAACAACCCGGTTCCCACCGAACCCCTGCTGTTCATCAAGCCGGCCAGTTGCGTGGTGCCGGTGGCCGAGGGCTTCGCCATCCCCACCGATCAGGGTTCGGTGCACTACGAGGCCGAGATCGCCGTGCTGATCGGCAAGCCGCTGTCGAAGAAGCCGTCGACCGAAGAGGTGCGCGACGCCATCTCCGGCTTCGCCCCTTCCCTGGACCTGACCCTCAGAGAGGTTCAGAGCCGGCTCAAGGAAAAGGGCTATCCCTGGGAGATCGCCAAGAGTTTCGACGGCGCCTGCGTGCTCGCGCCCTTCGTGCCGGGCGATGCCTTCGAGGACCTGGCCGACATCCCGGTGCGCCTGACCATCAATGGCGAGGTGCGCCAGGACGGCAACAGCCGCGACATGCTCAATCCCATCCTGCCGCTGATCCAGGCCATCGCCGGGCATTTCTCCCTGCAACCGGGCGACGTCATCCTCACCGGCACGCCGGTGGGTGTCGGACCTCTCAACGTGGGCGATGACCTGGTGCTGGAGTTGCCGGACGTTAGCCGCTTCGAAACGCGCGTGCTATAACCCCGCCACCCACCGTCTCCCGGCCGGTGCCGGGCGACGGTGTGCCGGCGCGGCCACGATGCTCCAGGCCTTGCCTGAAAAGTGCCTACGCTCGGCGACTTTGCAGACAAGCCATAACAAGAAGCCGTACGAGCCCGCATGTCCAGACTCCCCCGCCTCATCCTGTCGCGCCTCCTTCCCGCCTTCGTCCTGCTGGTGCTGATCGTCCTCACCTTCGTCTGGCACTGGAACGACCGGGCCCTGCTCTGGTGGCAGGAATACAGCACGCCGCCGGAAGTCCGCGCCCAGGCGGTCTGGCTGCCGGACTACCAGGCGGTGATCCAGGGCAAGCAGCTGCCGGGGCTGGCCGAGGCCGAGACCTCCGATCTCACCTACGATCCCCGTACCCGCACCCTCTTCGCCGTTACCGGCAGCACCTCCTACCTGGTGCAGCTGAGCCTGACCGGCGACATCCTCAGACGCATCCCGATCCGCAACGTCTCCAACCTGGAAGGCGTGACCGCCCTGGAAGACGGGCGCCTGGCCATCGTCGACGAACGCCAGCGGCGGCTGTCGCTGTTCCAGCTGAAGGACGACACCCGGGAGCTGGATGCCAACACCTTCGAACACCACGACCTGGGCTTTCCCGACGCCGGCAACAAGGGCTTCGAAGGCATCGCCTGGGACCGGCGGCACCAGCGCCTGATCCTCAGCAAGGAGCGCGACCCGGCCGCCCTCTTCACCCTGGCCAGCGACGGCCGCGGCGTTACCGGCAGCCTGCAACCCTTTCCGCTGAAGCAGCTGGTGATCGACTACTCCGCGGTGGCGGTCGATCCGCGCACCGGGCACCTACTGGCGTTGTCCGACCAGTCCCATACCCTGGTGGAGCTGACCGCCGAGGGACAACCGGTCAGCTTCATCAGCCTGAGACGTGGCCTGCACGGCCTGGACGCGACCATGGAGCAACCGGAAGGCGTGGCCCTCGACGAAGCCGGCAATCTCTACCTGATTGGTGAACCCAATCTCTTCCACGTGTTTCACAAGGCGTCCAAAGCGGCGCAATGAGCGCCTATTCAGCTTGAATTCAGGGTGGCGCCCTTAGGCTGCGCGGCATTACCGCCTCAGGACCCTGTCGATGTTTCCGCTGTTTTCCCCTCGCACCCTGGGCGCCTTGCTGAGCGGCGCCCTGCTGCTGGCCCTAACCCTGGTGGCCCAGCAGCACCGGCTATTCGAGCGGCTCCTGTTCAACGTCCAGAACCAGCTTCAGGCCGAGAGCCGCCAGGCCCGCTCGCTGTGGCTGCCGAGCTACCGGGTCACCGTCGAAGCCCGCCCCATTGGCGAGGGCATCACCGATGTCTCGGCACTGAGCTTCGATCCGGATCGCCGCACCCTGGTCAGTGTCACCAACAAGCCGGCGCGCTTTCTCGAACTGGACCTGGATGGCCGGCTGCTGCGCCAGGTGGAGCTCAGGGGCTTCAGCGATCCGGAAGCCATCGAGTACATCGAGCCAGGTGTCTACATGATCAGCGAAGAGCGCCGCCAGCGCCTGGTGCGGGTACGGATCGGCGCCGACACCCGGGTGGTGGACGTCGACGACCGCCAGGTCAGCCACCCCTTCAGCCTCAGCGATGTGCAAAGCGACAACCGCGGCAACGAAGGCCTGGCCTATGACGCGGCCCGCGAGCGCTTCTTCGTCGCCAAGGAAAGCGATCCGGTACGCATCTACGAGATCGACGGCCTGGGCAGCGAAGCCTTCGAAGGCCTGCAGGCGCTGTCGCTGCGCACGGATCCACAGCGTGATCGCCGCCTTTTCGTGCGCGATCTCTCCAGCCTGCAATTCGACCCCGGCACCGGCCACCTGCTGGCGCTCTCGGATCAGTCGCGCCTGGTGCTGGAACTGGACGACGACGGCAAGCCGATCAGCTCGCTGTCGCTGCTGCGCGGCCAGCACGGCCTGAGCCGCAGCGTGCCCCAGGCGGAAGGCGTCGCCATGGACGACCAGGGCCGGCTGTACGTGGTCAGCGAGCCCAATCTGTTCTATCGGTTCGAGAAGCCGTGAGGTAGATGCTCATCGCGGCCATGCCGGTGCGCCGTAGCGACCGCTCCTACATACCGGGAAACACCTGTAGGAGCGGCCCATGGCCGCGATCAGTTCCTAGCCTTCCCTCCCCCACAGGAAGAGGGAGTGGTTCCGCGCTAGCGGATAGCCTGGCGACAATGAATCGCGAATTCGCCTTTGGCGCTGCACACGAACGTTCGCTCGGACAGCCCCCTCTCCCTCCGGGAGAGGGTTGGGGTAAGGGCACGCCTGGCAACAAATCTTCAGGTGGAAAAGGCTGCGCCGTTTTCCACGCTACGCAGCCGGTATTAGGTTGAGCGCGGCGAAGCCCAATAGACCGGCGCGGCTTTTCCCTCACCCCAGCCCTCTCCCAAGGGGAGAGGGGGTGGCTCTGCGCTAACGGATAGCCTGGCGACAATGAATCGCGAATCTGCCTTTGGCGCTGCACACGAACGTTCGCTCGGACAGCCCCCTCTCCCTCCGGGAGAGGGTTGGGGTGAGGGCGCGCCTGGCAACAACTCTTTAGGTGGAAAAGGCTGCGCCGTTTTCCACGCTACGGCTTCGGCCGGGGCGCTTTGCCTGCCTTGTAGGTTGGGTTGAACGCAGCGAAGCCCAACGGACCGTCGCGGCTTTTCCCTCACCCCAGCCCTCTCCCAAGGGGAGAGGGGGTGGCTCTGCGCTAACGGATAGCCGGGCGACAACGGATCGCGGCCCATCTGGACCGTTAGACCCAAACGCTTGCTCGGACAGCCCCCTCTCCTTCCGGGAGAGGGTTGGGGTGAGGGCACGTCTGGCAACAACTCTTCAGGTGGAAAAGGCTGCGCCGTTTTCCACGCTACGGCTTCGGCCAGGGCGCTACCTGCCTTGTAGGTTGGGCTGAGCGTAGCGAAGCCCAACGGACCGAAGCGGCTTTCCCCTCATCCCAGCCCTTGCTCGGAGGCAGAAGGTCATCCAGCGCGGGGCGCGGCTCCCGATCGCCCTACTCCCCCTGCTCGAACAACTCTTCCAGATAGCGCCGCGCATTGGCCACATAGACCTGGGCGTTGGCCGCCAGCTGCGCCTGCTGAGCCTCGCTCAGGGTGCGCACCACCTTGGCCGGCGAACCGAGCACGAGAGAGCCGTCGGGAATCACCGCGTTCTCGGTGACCAGGGCATTGGCGCCCACCAGGCAGTTGCGCCCGATGCGGGCGCCGTTGAGCACCACGGCGTGGATGCCGATCAGGCTGCCGTCGCCGATCTCGCAGCCATGCAGCATGGCCTGGTGGCCGACGGTGACGCCACGCCCCAGGGTCAGCGGCGAGCCGGGATCAGTGTGCAGCACGGCGCCGTCCTGCACATTGCTGTCCGGGCCGATATGGATCAGCTCGTTGTCGCCACGCAACACCGCGCCGAACCAGACGCTGGCGCCCTCTTCCAGGCGTACCTTGCCGATCACCGCAGCGGTAGGCGCGACCCAGCTGTGCGGATGGGCGTCGACACGGTGTTCTCCCAGGCGGTACTTCATGGCGGTCATCCTCGTGTTGTCAGGGTTGGCGGAAAGTCCGATTGTTCGCCGAGGTGAACGACGGGCGCAATCGGCAACGACCGGCGTCTTCGCGTTGTTGCAAGTCATTCTCGATAGCGAAAGAATGCCCTCAGGGAACCTAAGACCGCAGGACTGCGACGAATGACCACGGCCAGAGCGCTGGGAAAGCAGCCCGGCCTTTGCAAAGCTGGCTGCCGCTGACCGCGCAGCCCTCTGGCACAGTACCGTCAGCCATCCCGGCCCAGGCCGGTTTCCCGAGACCACCGGAATCTGCGAGCACCCGATGCGTACCACCTGGAAATTCCTGCTGCCCCTCGCCGTCACCGGACTGCTGGCGCTGCTGCCGGCACCGGAGGGCCTGCCCGCTCATGCCTGGCTGTACTTCGCCCTCTTCGCCGGCGTGGTGGTGGGACTGATCCTCGAACCCCTGCCCGGCGCAGTGGTCGGCCTGATCGGGGTGGCCGTGGCGGCGCTGCTGGCGCCCTGGGTGCTGTTCAGTCCGGCGCAGCTGGCAACACCGGGCTTTCGCGCCCCCCAGGAGGCGCTGAAATGGGGTCTGGCGGGCTTTTCCAACAACACCGTCTGGCTGATCTTCAGCGCCTTCATGTTCGCCCTGGGCTACGAGAAGACCGGGCTCGGGCGACGCATCGCCCTGCTGCTGGTCAAGGCCATGGGCCGGCGCACCCTGACCCTGGGCTACGCGGTGATGCTGGCCGATCTGGCCCTCGCACCCTTCACCCCGTCCAACACCGCGCGCAGCGGCGGCACCGTCTACCCGGTGATCCGCAACCTGCCGCTGCTCTACGATTCCAAGCCCAACGACCCCAGCGCCCGGCGCATCGGTTCCTACCTGATGTGGGTGGCGATCTCCTCCACCTGCGTCACCAGCACCCTGTTCCTCACTGCCCTCGCCCCCAATCTGCTGGCCGCCGCGCTGATCGAGAAGACCGCCCAGGTGCACATCAGCTGGGGCCAGTGGTTCATCGCCGCCGCGCCCATGGGCATCCTGCTGCTGGCCCTGCTGCCGCTGCTGGCCTACTGGCTGTATCCGCCGGAGATCAAGCGCAACGACCAGGTGCCGCTGTGGGCGGCCAAGGAACTGGCCGCACTCGGCCCGCTGACCCGCGATGAAAAGCTGCTACTGGCCCTGGTGATCGGTGCCCTGGCGCTGTGGATCTTTGGTGCCGCCTGGGCCGATCCGGCGCTGGTGGGCATCCTGGTGATCGTGCTGATGCTGCTGCTGAAGGTCATCACCTGGAACGATGCCCTGGGCAACAAGGCCGCCTGGAACACCTTCGCCTGGTTCGCCACCCTGGTAGCCCTGGCCGACGGCCTGACCCGGGTCGGCTTCGTCGCCTGGTTCGGCCAGTGGGTCGCCGGCCACCTGGGCGGCTTCCATGCCGGTACCGCCATGGTGGTGCTGGTGGCGGTCTTCTATCTCGCCCACTACCTGTTCGCCAGCTCCACCGCCCACACCACGGCGCTGCTGCCGGTGATGCTGGCCGCCGGCATGGGCATCCCCGGCATCGACCTGCCGGTATTCGCCCTGCTGCTGGGCACCTCGCTGGGGCTGATGGGCATCATCACGCCCTACGGCACCGGGCCGAGCCCGGTGTACTACGGCAGCGGCTACCTGCCCAGCGCCGACTACTGGCGACTGGGGACCATTTTCGGCGCGCTGTTCCTGCTGGTGCTGCTGGGGATCGGGGTGCCGTGGATCATGATGGTGGTGTGAGGCCGAGGCCCGGGCGGAGTACCATAGGCTGGGCTTCGCTACGCTCAGCACCAACCTACGAATGCCGATGTTTGGGATGACCAGGCACCGTTGGGCTTCGCTGCGCTCAACCCAACCTACCGAACCCAACCTACGCCCCACTCCCAAAGATTTCCCCGCCCACCCGACCTTTTGCTTAGGGACCTAAGCATCCCTTCGGCGTAGAATCCACATTCTTAGTGTGCTTTCGATAACACCCGCAGAGGTCGTCATGTCCCACCGTATTCGCCATCCCGGTTTCGCCGCCAAGCGCCAGAGCGCCGAGCAGGCCGCGCAGTTCATTCGTCACGGCATGACCGTGGGCATGAGCGGCTTCACCGGGGCCGGTTACCCCAAGGCCGTGCCGGGCGCCCTGGCCCAGCGTATCACCGCCAGCCACGGCGCCGGCGAGCCCTTTCGCATCAAGGTGCTGACCGGCGCGTCCACCGCACCGGAGCTGGACGGCGCCCTGGCGCGGGTCGATGGCATCGAGTTGCGGGTGCCCTTCCAGTCCGATCCGGAGTTGCGCAGTCGCATCAACGCCGGTGGCCTGGAGTACATGGACATCCACCTGGGCCAGCTGGCGGAAAAGGTGCGCTATGGCTTCTTCGGCAAGATCGACGTGGCGGTGGTGGAGATCGCCGCCATTCGCGAAGACGGTCTGCTGGTGCCCTCCTCTTCGGTGGGCAACAACAAGACCTGGCTGGACATGGCCGATGCGGTGATCCTCGAGGTCAATCGCTGGCAGCCCGACGCCCTGGACGGCATGCACGACATCTACACCGACGGCGCCCTGCCGCCCCACCGCACGCCCATCCCCCTGGCGCACCCCGGCGACCGCATCGGCTCGCCCTATCTGGAAGTGCCACTGGACAAGGTGGTGGCCGTGGTGGAGACCGATGCCCCCGACCGCAACAGTCCGTTCAAGGCCCCGGACGCCGCCTCCCAGGCCATCGCCGCGCACCTGCTGGACTTTCTGCGCTTCGAGGTACGCCAGGGACGTATCCCGGCCAATCTGCTGCCCATCCAGTCGGGGGTCGGCAACATCGCCAACGCCTTCATGCAGGGTCTGGCCGAGAGCGAGTTCGCGGGGCTGACCGCCTTCACCGAGGTGATCCAGGACGGCATGCTGGAGCTGCTCATCAGCGGCAAGATGGAGCTGGCCTCGGCCACCTCCTTTTCCCTGAGTCCGGCGGGCATCGAGCGCTTCGTCGAGCACGCCGAGTCGCTGCGCCAGCGCATCATCCTGCGCCAGCAGGGCGTGAGCAATCATCCGGAACTGGTGCGGCGGCTAGGCTGCATCGCCCTGAACGGCATGCTCGAAGCCGACCTCTATGGCAACGTCAACTCCACCCACCAGATGGGCACCGGGATGATGAACGGCATCGGCGGCTCCGGCGACTTTGCCCGCAACGCCTATCTGTCGGTGTTCATGGCGCCGAGCATGGCCAAGAATGGGCTGATCTCGACCCTGGTGCCCATGGTCAGTCACGTCGATCACACCGAGCACGATGTCTCGGTGATCGTTACCGACCAGGGCCTGGCCGACCTGCGCATGCTCAGCCCCAAGCAGCGCGCCCGGGCCATCCTGGAGCACTGCGTGCACCCGAGCTTTCGTCCGGCGCTGGAAGATTATTTCGAACGCGCCCTGGCCGGCAGCCACGGCAAGCACACCCCGCACCTGCTGCCCGAGGCTCTGGCCTGGCACGAACGCTACCTGGTCACCGGCAGCATGCTCGGCCCCACCGCCCAGGAAGCCCACGACTGAAAGGCAAGGCGTCCGAGGCCTCTCGGGCGCCCTTTCGCTCCGCCATCCCCGCCGTCCGTCGCCCATATGCAACTTATTGTGACTTTTTGCCAGCGCGCTGTGTAAAAAGCTGCCTTGTCGGATTCCCAGCCGACATTCCGGGTGATAAAAGACGTGAAATCTCTGAGCAATGTCCTTGATCTGCAAGGGGCATTGCCGTTCGCGGTTGTTCTAACCCCGCCCCCCTTTTGAGAGCTGCCACCGTGAAGATCTGTCATCAACTTGCTGGCCTGTTGCTGGCTGGCTTGGTCGGGCTGAGTCCGGCCGTCCTGGCCCAGACCCCACCGAAGGTCAAGGCCGCGGCTGCCGCCACCGCCCAGCGCCTGGCTTCGAACCACGCCCTGGTCGTCGACCTCAAGACCAACCAGGTACTCTTTTCCCAGAATCCCGACCAGGTCGCCCCCATCGCTTCGGTGACCAAGCTGATGACCGCCATGGTGGTGCTCGATGCCCGGCTGCCGCTGGAACAGACCATCGACATCGACATCAGCGAGAATCCGGCCATGCGTGGCATCTTCTCGCGGGTGCGCCTGGGTAGCCAGCTGACCCGGCGCGACATGCTGCAACTGGCGCTGATGTCCTCGGAAAACCGCGCCGCCACCAGCCTCGCTCATCACTATCCGGGTGGCCAGCGGGCCTTCGTCGCCGCCATGAATGCCAAGGCCCGCGCCCTGGGCATGAGAAACACCCGCTACGCCGAACCCACCGGCCTGTCGCCGCTGAACGTCTCCACCGCGCGTGACCTGGTCACCCTGCTCAAGGCCACCGAGCACTATCCGCTGCTCGGCCAGCTCAGCACCACCCCGGAAAAGACCCAGGCCTTCCACAACCCCAACTATGTGCTGGGCTTTCGCAACACCAACCACCTGGTCTACAACGCCGACTGGAGCGTGCAGCTGACCAAGACCGGCTACACCGACAAGGCCGGTCACTGCCTGGTGATGCGTACCGTGATGGCCGGTCGTCCGGTGGCCTTCGTGGTGATGGACGCCTTCGGCAAGTTCACCCACATGGCCGACGCCACCCGCGTGCGCCGCTGGCTGGAAACCGGCGCGCTGAGCCCCCTGCCGGGCGCGCCCAAGGCCGGTCGCAGCACGGTGCTGGCGCGGCAGTAAGTCCTGTCTGGCACGCCAGGAAGCCGCGTCTCGACGCGGCTTCCTGCTGTCCAGCACCTGGCGCTCGAAGAGCAGCGGACGCCTGCCGCCCCCGGCGAATGGGCCTCCTGGACTCCTTTGACCGCCGAGACGGGCACCCCGGGCGTAAGGCGCGGTCTAGGGCTGTATCCCCTACCTGGAACGCCCTATGAGCAAAGACGCGATCGCCCACGAGTACTACGAAACCATCACCGGCCGCTGCTGGCTGGATGACGTGCGCGAATGGCGCCGCCTGCAGGCCGAGGCCCAGGCCGCCGCCGACCGCTACCTGGCCTGCCCGGAGGACCTGGGCACGCCCGAGCGCGAACGCCTGGAGCAGCGCTGGCGCGCCATCAATGAGGAGGCCGGTGCCTTCTGGCAACGCATGTGGGCGAATCTGGATCGTCAGTGAGGGGCCGCGGCTTCAGGCGAGAAGCGCCAGCAGGCCTTCGGGTACCAGCCGACAGCTGTCGTCGAAGGAATCGAGCGAGCGCCAGGTAGCCATGAAGGCCTCACCATCGCTCTCCTGACCAGGCAGCTCGGTCTGCGCATAGAGCTGCCGATCAACGAATTCGGCGGCGTAGACCAGCACCACCTCGTGGCCCGGCCGCCCGGCGTAGCTGAACAGCGATTCCAGGGTGCCCAGCAGCCTCACCTCGGCCAGTTCGACGCCCAGTTCCTCGCGCATCTCGC
This sequence comes from Pseudomonas sp. SORGH_AS_0199, assembly GCF_031453735.1. Taxonomy (NCBI): domain Bacteria; kingdom Pseudomonadati; phylum Pseudomonadota; class Gammaproteobacteria; order Pseudomonadales; family Pseudomonadaceae; genus Pseudomonas; species Pseudomonas sp. SORGH_AS_0199. Next base: position 1,205,410 of record NZ_JAVJAE010000001.1, on the reverse strand, counting down.
GCCGCACGGCCGCCAGACTGGTTTCGCCGAATTCCACGCCACCACCCAGGGGCCGACAGAAGCTTCGGCCATCCTGCGGATCCTGCGTCTCGCGCACCAGGATGCGCTTGCCCTGACGCAGGATGCAGAGTGCCAGGACGCGAATCTGACCGCTCATCAAACCAGCCCTTCCGCCCTCAACTCGCTCTTGAGATAGGCGTAGTACACCGGCGCCGCCACCAGCCCGGGCAGGCCGAAGGCCGCCTCGAACACCAGCATGGCCACCAGCAACTCCCAGGAACGGGCGCTGATCTGGCCGCCGACGATACGGGCGTTGAGGAAGTACTCCAGCTTGTGGATGGCGATCAGGTAGCCCAGCGCCGCCACCGCGACCCAGATCGACAGCGACAGGCCGGCGATGAAGATCAGGGTGTTGGACATCAGGTTGCCGATCACCGGCAGCAGGCCAAGGATGAAGGTGAGGATCACCAGGGTCTTGGCCAGCGGCAGATGGACATCGAACAGCGGCAACACGCCGAGCAGGAAGATGCCGGTCAGGGTGGTGTTGAGCAGCGAGATCTTGATCTGGGCGAAGACGATGTTGCGAAAGGCCTGGGCCACCAGGCCGAGACGCACCAGCAAAGCGCCGGACAGCGGGCGCAGGCGCTCGGGATCGGGGGTGGGCTGCAGGGCAACGATGGCACCGAGGATCATGCCGATCAGCACGATGACGAAGGTCCGTGCCGCGTCGCGACCGAACAGCTGCAGTTGCGCCACATGGGCGCGCACCCATTCCACCAGCTCCTGCTTCATGCTGTCGGCGTTGGCCGGCAGGTAGGCATCCAGCGAAGGCGGCAACTGGGCACGGGCGCGCTCGGTGAGCACCATGAACTTGTCCAGCAGGCGTCCGGGGTTCTGGACTTCCTGGATGATGAAGCTGGTGAACCAGACGAAGAACAGCGTCAGCAGGCTCACCACCAGGGCGCCGAGCAGGGCCACGGCGAGCCAGCGCGCGCCGCCGCCGGGCATTTGCCGCTGCAGGCGCCCGGCCAGGGTGTTGACCAGTTCGTACACCAGCAGGCCGGCCAGCAGGCTGGGCAGGAGCTTGAGCGGGAGAACCAGATAGAGCGCGGTGAAGACGATGATCCAGCTGGCCAAGATGGCCTGGCGTTGCGTGAAGGCGTACATAGATTACCGGCGGCAGAATCCCTGCCCGCAGTCTGACAGTCTGCCGCCTCGCCGCCCAGCCTAGTGTGGTGTTTCAAAAGTTATCTAGGCAATTTTGCCGGCGCCTTTTATCCCTGGACGTCGTTGCCCCTGCTCGCCATAGCCCTGCCATGACTCGTCCCGGCGCCTAGCCCATGAACAAAAAGCACTCGCCAATTCCTGCGCGAACTTCTGAAACACCATACTAGACAGCGAATAAAGGCCGGACCTCTGTTACCCGGCGTTACCCGAACGGGCCTTACGAAGGATGGCCTCAGCCAGCCAGTTCCGCGGCACAGACCCGGGCGCGGCCCTGGTGCTTGGCCGCATAGAGCTGGGCATCGGCGGCGGTGATCAGGGCGGCCGGATCGACGGCGGTGGGCGGTAGCGCGGTGGCCACGCCCAGACTCAGGGTGACGTAGCCGGTCACCGAGGAATAGCCGTGGGTCAGGCGCTGGTCGTGCACCTGCTGCAGCAGCCGCTCGGCGACCTGGGTGGCGCCTTCCAGGTCGGTCCCGGGCAGCAGGCAGCCGAATTCCTCGCCACCGTAGCGCGCCAGCAGGTCATAGGGACGGAACAGGCCCTGCCCCAGCGCCTGGGCGACCTGGCGCAGGCACTGGTCGCCGGCCAGGTGGCCATAGTGGTCGTTGTAGGCCTTGAAGTGATCGATATCCATGAGGATCAGCGAAAACGGCGTGCCTTCGCGCTGACTCTGGCGCCAGCCACGCAGCAGTGCTTCGTCGAACTGGCGGCGATTGGCGACGCCGGTGAGGCCATCGACCAGGGCGATGCTGCGCAGGGCGTCGCGCTGCGCCTTGAGGGTCAGCTGGGTGCGCACCCGGGCGCGGACGATGACCGGATTGATCGGCTTGCTGATGAAGTCCACCGCGCCGAGTTCCAGGCCGGTCACCTCTTCGTCGGGGCCTTCCTGGCCGGTGACGAAGATCACCGGGATGGCGGCCGTGGCGGGCTCGGCCTGCAATCGCCGCAGGACCTCGTGGCCGTCGAGCTGGGGCATCATCACGTCGAGCAGGATCAGATCCGGCTGCTGGGCCAGGGCCAGTTGCAAGGCCTGGGCGCCGCTGGTGGCCATCAGCGTCTCGCAATCCTGGCGAAAGAGTTCGTGGAGGATGCGGATGTTCAGCGGTTGGTCGTCGACGATCAGCAGCTTGGGCTTGCTGCGTCCGGCGGCCTGCGCGGTCGGCGGAGTCATAGGGCTTCCTTCAGATCAGGCAGGGTGATGAGCGCCGCGGTGAAGTCGAGGGTCTCGACCTGGGCGCGCAAGAGGTCGTAGCGCACCTGAGCTTCGGCGCGACAGTGCACGGGCAGCTCGGCGATCAGTTCCAGGGCGTCGAGATTGCCCTGGCTGAGCAGCTGTTCGAGTTCGTCCAGGCGGGCGCGCCAGTCGACCTGGGGGTCGGTGTGGGTTGCGCTTGCGGTTGCGGCAATGGCGGGCGGTGGCAGGAGCTCGGCCAGGGCGCTGCGCAATTCGACCAGGGCTTCGTCGAGCAGCTGTCGCAGGGTCGTCAGTTCCATCGCCACCTCCGGGGGGACACCCGCTCCGGCCTTGCCGGCGCGTTCGCCCTCGGCGGCGCGCGCGGCCAGGCGCTGCGCACCCATGGTGCCGGCGCTGCCCTTGAGGGAGTGTAGTACGGCCACCGCTGCCTCGCTGTCGGCGGCGTGCCAGGCTCGGGCGAGTCCTTCCAGCAGGCTGACGGAGTCCTCGGCAAAGCGCTCCAGCAGCGAGCCGAACAGCCGGGCATCGCCACCGAAGCGGCGCAGGACGAGGCTCAGGGGTTCCACCTGGCGATCCTCGCCGACCGGCGCGGCAACGGGCGCGACGCTGACCTCCTGGCCGGTCAGGCGCTGCAGGCGGGCGACCAGCAATTCCAGGTCAATGGGCTTGCCGATATGGTCGTCCATGCCGGCGGCCAGGCAGGCGTCGCGGTCGGTATGGGAGGCATTGGCGGTCATCGCCAGGATCGGCAGGGTACGGAAACGCCCGTCGGCGCGGATGCGGCGGGTGGCTTCCAGGCCATCGATGTCGGGCATCTGCATGTCCATGATGACCACGTCCAGCGGCGCGCCGGAGAGCACCCGCTCGACGCCTTCCAGTCCACCCTCGGCCAGTTCCACCTGGGCGCCCTGGGCCAGCAGCAGCTCGGCGGCCACCTGGCGGTTGAGGGCATTGTCTTCCACCACCAGCAGGCGCAGGCCGGCCAGCCGGTGGCTCTCGTCGACCACCGCGGCGGCGTGCACCCCGGCCGGGATCTCGGCGCCCAGGGCCCGCTCCACCACCTCGACGATCTGCGCCGGGGTCACCGGCTTGGTCAGGTAGTCGTCGAAGGGCGCATCGGCGCTCTGCTGGGTTTCGGACAGGAAGTCGCGGCCGAAGCCGGTGAGCATGATGACCTTGGGTCGGTTGTCGGCCTGCCGCTCGCGCAGCTGTCGGGCCGCCAGCAGGCCATCGCCGTCAGGCATGCGCCAATCCATGAGCACTGCCTCATAGGGCTGCGCCTGCTGCTGGGCCTGGACGACCCGCGCGAGGGCGGCGGCGCCGCTGGTGACCAGGTCCACCTGCCAGCCGAGGGCGGCCAGGGTTTCCACCAGCACCTCGCCGACCAGGGTGTTGTCGTCGGCCAGCAGCACCCGCCGGCATACCGGCGCCAGTTGGGTCTCGCCCTGGCTGTCCACCGCCAGAGCGGCATCGAACCAGAAGCGGCTGCCCACCCCCAGCTCGCTTTCCACCTGCAACTGGCCATCCATCAGCTCCACCAGGCGCTTGCAGATGGCCAGGCCCAGCCCGGTCCCGCCAAAGCGCCGGCTGATCGAGGCCTCGGCCTGGGTGAAGCCCTGGAACAGCTGTTCCTGCTGGGCCGGGCTGATGCCGATGCCGGTGTCCTGCACCGAGAATTCCAGGCGCAGTTGGCCGCCGTCCCGCGACAGCTGGCGCACGCTGACCAGCACCTGCCCCGCCTCGGTGAACTTGAGGGCGTTACCGGCCAGGTTGATGAGGATCTGCTGCAGGCGCAGGCTGTCGCCGATCAGGGCGGTGGGCAGCCCGGCATCCAGGTGGTAGTTGATCTCGACGTTCTTCTCGCCACTGTTGCCGGAGAGCACCACGCCCAGGTTGCGCAGCACCTGCTCCAGGCTGAAGGGATGGACATCCAGCTGCAGCTTGCCGGCTTCGATCTTGGAATAGTCCAGCACGTCGTTGAGCAGCCCCAGCAGCGAACGCGCCGCCTGCTGGGCCTTGGTCAGGTAGTCGCCCTGGCGCGCATCGAGCGTGGTGCGCTGCAGCAGTTGCAGCATGCCCAGCACGGCGTTCATCGGGGTGCGGATCTCGTGGCTCATGTTGGCCAGGAAGGACGACTTGGCCTGGCTGGCCAGGTCGGCGCGGGTACGCTCCTCGCGCAACCGGTGTTCCAGCTCCAGCTGTTCGGTGATGTCGCGGTTGATGCCCACCACCCGCAGCACCCGGCCGCGCGGATCGCGCTCGGTGCGGGCGCCAGCGATGATGTGCCGCAGCGAGCCATCCCGACGGCGGATGCGGAACACCGGATCGAACACCGCGCGTCCGGCCATGGCGGCGCCCAGGCGCTCTTCGGCGCTGCCCAGGTCGTCGGGGTGCACGCGGTCGCGCCAGTCGTTGTAGGTGATGCCGCGAGTGCGCTGCTCCTCGTTCCATTCGTAGAGATCGAACATCCGCTCGTTGCACTGCACCTGGCCGGTGTCGGGCTGCCAGCACCAGATGCCGAGCTGGGCGACGTCGGCGGCCATGGTCAGCTGATCGCGGGTCTGCACGAGCGCCTGGCGCTGGCGACTCTGTTCGGTGATGTCGGCGATGATGGCCACCGCCAGGCGCTCGCCATCGGTCCACATCACCCCCAGGCTCAGGGTGATCGGGAAGACACTGCCGTCCGCCCGGCGCCCCTCCATTTCCTGGCCCTGTTGAGCGGAATTGTCGTCGGGCACCGCCTGCGAGCAGCTGAACAGCGCCTCGTAGCCGGCCAGATAGCCGGGAATCAGCCGGCGGACGGGTTGACCGATCACCTCGGCCGCGCGATAGCCGAAGATGCGTTCGCCGGCCGGGTTGAAGGAGCGCACCAGGCCATTGCTGTCCACGGTGACGATGGGGCTGACCGCGGTGTCCAGGATCGCCCGGGTCAGGGCGAGGCTGGCAGCCAGCTCCTGCTCGGCGGCCTTGCGCTCGGTGACATCGGAGGCGATGCCCAGATAGCCGCTGACCTGGCCAGAGACATCGCGCATGGTGGTCACCACCAGGCTGACGTCGCGGTGTTCGCCGTCGCGCCGGACGAAGGTCCACTCGCGGGCGTCGGCACCGGCGCGTTCGGAGCGCTCCACGAGCACCCGGAAGCCGGCGACCGGCAGCCCGTATTCGGCTTCCAGGGCCGCGCCCTGAGTCGCCAACTCTTCCGGCAGATGGAAGTCGCTGGCCTGCCAGAGCCCCACCACCTCGGCGGCGCGGTAGCCCAGCAGGCGCTCGGCGCCTTCATTGAACAGGGTGATGCGACCTTCGTGGTCGGTGGCGATGATGCCCACCTCGGAGGCCGCGCGCAGCACGTCGCCGAGCAGGCGGTTGGTCTGGCTGAGTTCGACGGTGCGCTGGGCCACCTGCTCTTCCAGCCGGGCATTGAGCGCCAGGATCTCGGCCTGGGCGGCCTTCTGCAGCGAGATGTCGCGCACCGTCTTGGAGGCGCCGATGATCCGGCCGTCACGGCCGCGCATGGGCGAGACGCTGACCAGGACATCGATGAGGCGGCCGTCGCGGTGCTGACGACGGGTCTCGAAGTGCGGCACCGGCTCGCCGCGGCCGATGCGGGCGAGCACCGACCATTCCTCGTGCTCCAGCTCGGTGGGCACCACCAGGTCGAGCAGGCGCTGGCCCACGGCTTCGCTGGCGCTGTAGCCGAACAGCTCTTCCGCCGCGTGGTTCCAGCTCAGCACCACGCCCTGGAGGTCCTTGCTGATGATGCCGTCGGACGAGCTTTCCACCACCGCGGTGAGGTTGGCCTGGTCCTGCTGATACTGACGGCGCCGCTGGCGCGTGGTCATCACGGCGAAGGTGAGGCCGGCGGCCAGCAGGCTGAACAGCTTGCCGAACAGATGCACCAGCGGCACCGAGACGAGGTGCTGGGCGGCGACGAAGGTCGGGGTGGCGGTGAGCGCCAGTTGCCATTGGCGGCCATAGACCTCCTGCACCAGCCGCCGCTCGGTCGGCGCCTCGGCGCCCTGCTCCTCTTCCTCACCCTGGCGATAGAACAGGCTGGGGGCCTCGGGAACGGTCACGTCGCTCAGCCGGATGATCAGCCCCGGGATGTTCAGGCGCATGCTGCCGAACATCTCATCGATGCTCAGGGGCACATAGGACCAGCCGATGGTCGCCGCCTCGCGGGCCATCGGATCGGCCGGCGCCTGCCCGCCCTGGTAGATGGGCAGCAGCATCAGAAAGCCCGGTTCCGGGGGCTGGGAGGCCTGCAGCTGCAACGGACCGGTCAGGTGGATGTCGGCATGCCGCATGGCCAGCACGGCGGCCTCGCGGCGGGTGGGATCGGAGGCCGTATCCAGGCCGATGGCCTTCAAATTGCGCCAGGCGGGTTCGAGATACTGGACGACGTAGCGATCGCCGTCGTGCGGCGCGAAGGCGCGGATGCTGAAGTTGGGCCAGCCGTCGGCACGGGCCTCACGCAGAAAGCGGGCCTCGTCGGCCTGAGGCACACGGCGAATGAAGCCGACGCCACGGGCACCGCGAAACTCCTGGCCCAGGTCATGGACCCGCCCGTAATCGCCGAGCAGCTCGCGCGACAGGTTGCCGCCGGCGACCACCACCACATCACGCATGCCGATCAGGCTGTATTCGTAGATGCGCAGCCGATCCAGCACCTGATCGCGAACGTCATCGGCGACGTCGTCCAGGGCGCTGCGCAGCTGCTGTTCATTGCGCTCGGTCAGATGGCGCATGGTCAGGCTGGTCAGCAGAACGCCGAACAGAAAGACGCCGAGACTCCAGCGTACGCGAGAGGATTTGCACAGCCTGCTGAACATGAAGCCCCTGGTGGCAAAGGGTGCCACGCCGTAGGTTAGGCGGTGCCAGGAGCGGGAAGCGCGGACGGAGCAGGGCCTCCACCAGACCTGGCGGTAACAGCTAGCCCATCGGCGGGAAAAAAGGCTTTCTTGATACCGCGGATCGGTCGTCGGGCCGAGGCGCAGTGGGCGATCCGCGCAAAGCGGCAGGCCAGAGCAAGTTCACGCGCTAATCAGTTTTACTGTTTCTGACGAGTGGTCTAGGCCCAATCAGTGTCCGGGGGCGATTTGCTGACCTGTCGGACAGCAAAAAGGGAGCGCCGACCTGACGTCGGCGCTCCCTTTTCAAGGACCTGTCGCGCGGACTAGATGCGGAAGCCGCCCACCAGCCGCTGCAGGCGACCGGCCTCGGCTTCCAGGGCGGTACAGGCCGCCAGGGTGGCCTGGAGGTTGTCGACACCCTGCTGGTTCAGCAGGTTGATCTCGCTGATGTCCATGTTCAGGGTCTCCACCACCGAGGTCTGCTCCTCGGTCGCGGTGGCCACCGACTGGTTCTGGCCGTCGATCTCGCCGATGCGCTCGGTCACGCTGCCCAGCCGTTCGCCGGCGCTCTTGGCCACCTGCATGCTGTGGGCGCTCTGCCGCTGGCTTTCCTGCATCAGCGCCACGGCGTCGCGCGAGCCGGTCTGCAGTTCCTCGATCATCTGCTGGATCTGCTGCGCCGAACTCTGGGTGCGGCTGGCCAGGGAGCGCACCTCGTCGGCCACCACGGCGAAGCCGCGCCCGGCCTCACCGGCGCGGGCCGCCTCGATGGCGGCATTGAGCGCCAGCAGGTTGGTCTGCTCGGAGATGCCACGGATGACTTCGAGGATCTGGCCGATGTTGGCGGTCTTGCCGTTGAGTGCCTCGATATGCTCGCAACTGGTGCCGATCTTGGCCGACAGCGCCTGCATGGCGTGCAGGGCCTCGTCGAGCACCTCGCGACCCTCTTCACCCTGAGCGCGGGCGGTGCTGGCCTCGCCCGAGGCATGGGCGGCATTGCGGGCGATCTCCTGGGCGGCGGCGCCCAGTTCGTTGATGGCGGCGGCCACGCTGGTGGTGCGCTGGGCCTGCAGATCCGACTGCTGCATGGAGGATTGCGACGACTCCAGCACCCGGCGCGTGCCCTGATTCAGCTCGCCGGTACTCTGGGCCACGTCGCGGATCGAGGTGTGGATGCGCGCCACGAACTTGTTGAAGGCCTCGGCCAGGGCGCCGAATTCGTCGCGGGCCTGCACCGGCAGGCGGCGGGTCAGATCGCCCTCGCCTTCGGCGATGTCGGCCATGGCGCGGGTCAGGTCGTGCAGCGGCCGCAGCAGCACGCGGATCAGCAAGCCCAGCAACAGGATGATGGCGACCACCGCCACCAGGGTGGCGACGATGGCCAGGTTGCGCGCCTGGATGACCGGGGCATAGGCCTTGGCCTGGTCGATGGACAGGCCCAGGTACCACTTGACCGAGGGCAGGCCCGCGACCGGGGTGAAGCTCACCAGGCGCTCGCTGCCATTCTGGGTGACGGCATGCAGGCCCGGCTGCAGGGACGGCGTCTGCTCGGGGAAGACGTCCTTGAGGGTCTTGAGCACCTGCTCGGGATGGCTGCTGACCAGCACCTTGCCGTCGCCGTCGACCAGGAAGGCTTCGCCCAGGCCGCCGACGTTGAGCGAGGTGATGATCTCCACCAGCGCCGAGAGGTTGAGGTCGCCGGCCACCACACCGGCCAGTTGGCCGTCGCGCTGCAGCGGGGTGGCGATGGTCACGCCCAACTGGCCGGAAGAGGCGAAGATATAGGGCGGGGTCAGCACCGTGGCGCCGGCGGCGGTGGCGGCCGCGTACCAGGGTCGCTTGCGTGGATCGTAGCCGGCCGGCAGGGTGCGCAGCGGACGGGTGGTGTAGGTACCGTCCACCTCGCCCAGGTAGGTGGAATCGAAGGTACCGGTGTAGATCTTCTGATCCAGCAGACCGACCAGGCCGTCGGGCGAACGATCGCGTGCCAGGGTCTGGGCTTCGCCTTCGATGAGCTTGACCCGCGCATCCAGCCAGTAGGCGACGTTGCCGGCGGTGACCCGGCCGGTTTCCGCGAGGTTGGCACTCAGGCTCTGGTCGATGGCCTGGCGTTGCAGATAGGCATTGAAACCGGCGGAAGCGGCCAACGCGGTGGTGATCACCAGCGCCGCGACCAGCAGGATCTTGTGGCTGAATTTCAGGTGTCGCTTCATACAGGTCTGCGTCCGTGGCCAGGGTGGAGCCATGCCGGATTCAGGGCATGGCGGTCACTCGTTATCGGGCACGTACGTTACGACTTGAGCGGAGCGGCAACCTCTTTTCGGGGGCCCGCGCTAGATGCGGAAGCCACCCACCAGCCGCTGCAGGCGACCGGCCTCGGCTTCCAGGGCGGTACAGGCCGCCAGGGTGGCCTGGAGGTTGTCGACGCCCTGCTGGTTCAGCAGGTTGATCTCGCTGATGTCCATGTTCAGGGTCTCCACCACCGAGGTCTGTTCCTCGGTCGCGGTGGCCACCGACTGGTTCTGGCCGTCGATCTCGCCGATGCGCTCGGTCACGCTGCCCAGCCGTTCGCCGGCGCTCTTGGCCACCTGCATGCTGTGGGCGCTCTGCCGCTGGCTTTCCTGCATCAGCGCCACGGCGTCGCGCGAGCCGGTCTGCAGTTCCTCGATCATCTGCTGGATCTGCTGCGCCGAACTCTGGGTGCGGCTGGCCAGGGAGCGCACCTCGTCGGCCACCACGGCGAAGCCGCGCCCGGCCTCACCGGCGCGGGCCGCCTCGATGGCGGCATTGAGCGCCAGCAGGTTGGTCTGCTCGGAGATGCCACGGATGACTTCGAGGATCTGGCCGATGTTGGCGGTCTTGCCGTTGAGTGCCTCGATATGCTCGCAACTGGTGCCGATCTTGGCCGACAGCGCCTGCATGGCGTGCAGGGCCTCGTCGAGCACCTCGCGACCCTCTTCACCCTGAGCGCGGGCGGTGCTGGCCTCGCCCGAGGCATGGGCGGCATTGCGGGCGATCTCCTGGGCGGCGGCGCCCAGTTCGTTGATCGCCGCGGCGACGCTGGTGGTGCGCTGGGCCTGGATATCGGACTGCTGCATGGACGACTGCGAGGCTTCCAGCACCCGGCGCGTGCCCTGATTCAGCTCGCCGGTGCTCTGGGCCACGTCGCGGATCGAGGTGTGGATGCGCGCCACGAAGTGGTTGAAGGCTTCCGCCAGGGCGCCGAATTCGTCGCGTGACTGCACCGGCAGGCGGCGGGTCAGGTCGCCCTCGCCTTCGGCGATGTCGTCCATGGCGCGGGTCAGGTCGTGCAGCGGCCGCAGCAGCACGCGGATCAGCAAGCCCAGCAGCAGGATGATGGCGACCACCGCCACCAGGGTGGCGACGATGGCCAGGTTGCGTGCCTGGGTCACCGGGGCATAGGCCTTGGCCTGGTCGATGGACAGCGCCAGGTACCACTTGACCGAGGGCAGGCCCGCGACCGGGGTAAAGCTCACCAGGCGCTCGCTGCCGTTCTGCAGCACGTGATGGAAACCGGGGGCCAGGCTCGGCGTCTGCTCCGGGAAGACCTCCTTGAGCGATTTCAGCACCTGGTCGGCGTGGCTGCTGACCAGGATCTTGCCGTCACCGTCCACCAGGAAGGCTTCGCCCAGACCGCCGGCGTCCAGCGAGGTGATCATCTTCATCAGGCTGTCCATCACCAGGTCGCCAGCCACCACGCCGATCAGCTTGCCGTTCTGCAGGACCGGCGCGGCGATGGTGATGCACAGGAAGCTCTGCGGCGGCGCGGTGAGATAGGGCTCGGTGAGGATGGGGCCGCCGGCGCTGACCGCAGCCTTGTACCAGTCGCGCTGGCGGGCGTCGTAGCCGGCCTCCATGGGGGTATGGGGGCGGTCGGTGAAGGTACCGTCGACCTCACCCAGGTAGGTGGAGTCGAAGTTGCTGGTATAGAGCTTCTCTTCCAGCAGGCCCACCACGTTGGCCGGGCTGCTGTCGCGGCTGAGCGCCTGGGCCTGGCTGTCGATCAGCTTGACCCGCGCGTCCAGCCAGTAGGCGATGTTGCCGGCGGTAATGCGCCCGATCTCGCCCAGCGAAGCTTCGAGACTCTGGGTGATCGCCTGACGCTGCAGATAGGCATTGAAGCTGGCGAAGCCGGCCAGGGCGATGGTCACCACCAGGGCGGCCGCCAGCAGGATCTTGTGGCTGAATTGGAGCGAGCGTTTCATGGATACCACGCGTAGGGCTTGGGTAGTGAGCAGCCGCTCTCCTCGCAAGTAGATAGTGCGATAAGTATAGAGAGGGCAAGACGACCTGGGACGGGCGACGTCGCACTATTACGCTCAAATCTGACTTTTAGCTGGCGCCAACCGATAAACGTTCTCACAACGCCGATGTCTGGCCGGCGCGCCCTACAGCAGGCTGAATGCTTTCAGCAGGAGCAGGCCCAGGTTGGTGGTCAGCATCCCGCCGAGGGTACTGAGCACCACGATGGTCGCCGCCAGCTGGGCATTGCTGCCGGCGGCGCGGGCCATGACGAAGCTCGAGGCGGCCGTCGGGCACCCCAGGTAGAGAAAGAGGATGCCCAGTGCCGGTCCCTGGATGCCCAGCGCCAGGGCGCCCAGCACGCCCAGCAGCGGAATCCAGACGATCTTCCACAGGCTGGCGCCCAGCGCCAGGCCGCTGCTCTCGCGCAGCGAGGTCAGTGACAGGGTGGCGCCGATGCACATCAGCGCCAGCGGCAGGGTGAGACCCGCGAAGTAGCGCGCCGAGGTGTCCAGCCAGCGCGGCAGCTGCCACTGGAAATAGGCGAAGGGAATCGCCAGCAGGATGCCGATGATCAGCGGATTGCCGAGGATGCTGCGCAGGAGGGTGCGCCAGTTGGCTTCCAGGTGCGGACTGTAGATCGCCAGCACGATGGCCGAAAGCACGTTGTAGAAGAGGATGACCATGCCGGCCATGATCCCGCCCACCGACAATCCATAGTCGCCGTACTGGGTCGTCGCCAGGGCCAGGCCGACGATGCCGCAGTTGCCGCGGAAGGCGCCCTGCACATAGACCCCGCGATCGGCATGGGGACAGCGCCAGATCGCCCAGCCCCAGGCGGCCAGGAAACTCGCCACCGTGGCCAGGGCGAAATAGCCCAGCAGCAGCGGCTGCAGCGCCTCGCCGAGATCGGCCTTGAGGATGCCGAGAAACAGCAGGGTCGGCATGGTGGCGCGAAACACCAGCGCCGAGGCGGTGTTGATGAAGGGGGTGTCGATCCAGCCCAGTCGCCTGAGCACGCAGCCCAGCAGCACCAGGGCGAAGACCGGAGCGGTGACGTCGAAGGTCGCCTGGACCAGGGCAAGCACGTCGGACATGGCAGGAGGCATCGCGGAAACGGCTCGCGATGTTAGCAGGCACGGCGCGCCACGGGTCCCTTCCTTCCGTCATCGCGAAGTGACATCAGTCAATGCTTAGCTTACTATCTACCCGCCCGATTCAGACGACGCCCCCGATCCATCCCCCGCTTCGCCTCAGCGCGACCGCTCTAGCTTCCTGCCAGGGAAGCCGGCGAAGGGGTGGAACAATAAGACAGACAACAGGTTCAGACGTAGCAGACGACAGATCCGCATGCGGTTCCGATTTGCGATGTCGTCGATCGAGTCGAAGTCTCTTTTCACGATTGCATTGCGAGCGCTGCCATGACTGTCACTTCCAACGCGAGACCGGGAGGCCTGCCTGCCAGGTTACTCGGCATCCTGTTCATCCTCCTGGGCCTCGCCCTGCTGGGGCTGGGCATCAAACTGGCCACCCTCGGGGGCTCCCTGTATTACCTCGGCGGCGGCGTGCTGCTCGCCCTGAGTGGTTACCTGCTGTGCATCCGGCGGGCCAGCGGGGTCTGGGTCTATGCCTTCTTCCTGGTGGTCTCCACCGCCTGGGCCGTACTGGAAGTCCAGTTCGACTGGTGGCAACTGGTGCCGCGCCTGGCGCTCTGGTTCGTCCTCGGCCTGGTGCTGCTGATCCCGATGTTCCGCCGTCCGCTGGACAGCCGTAGCGGCGGCCTGCCGCTGGTCGGCTCCCTGGTAATCGCCGCGGTCGTCGCCCTGATCGCCCAGTTCGTCAACTACAACCGTCTGGACGGTGACCTGGGCCGCGATACCGCTGGCGTCGAAAGCGCCGCCCCGACCGCCGCCGATGGCGACTGGCCGTCCTATGGCCGCACCGCGTTCGGTGATCGCTACTCGCCGCTCAAGCAGATCGACGTCAACAACGTGAAGGAGCTGCAACCGGCCTGGACCTTCCGTACCGGCGACATCCCCGGCCCGAACGATCCCCAGGAGACCACCGCGGAAAACACCCCGCTCAAGGTCAACGGCAAGCTCTATGTCTGCACGCCGCACAGCCAGGTGATCGCCGTGGACCCCGACAGCGGCAAGGAAATCTGGCGCTTCGATCCCAAGCTGAGCACCCAGCACGCCGACAGCTTCAAGGGCTGGGCGCACATGACCTGCCGCGGCGTGGCCTACCACGACGACGCCACCTACGCCGGCACCACCACCGCAGGCCAGAGCCCGGCTACCGGCAGTGCCGTCCCGGTCGACGAGCAGAGCACCCCGGCCGCCAGCAGTTGCCCGCGCCGCCTGTTCCTGCCCACCGCCGACACCCGCCTGATCGCCATCAACGCCGACACCGGCAAGGTGTGCAGCGACTTCGGCGACAACGGCCAGGTCGACCTGACCGCCAACATGGGCAGCTTCACGCCCGGCGGCTACTACTCCACCTCGCCGCCGGCGGTGACCCGCAACCTGGTGATCATCGGTGGCCACGTCACCGACAACGTCTCCACCGACGAGCCGTCCGGCGTGATCCGCGCCTACGACGTGCACACCGGCAAGCTGGTGTGGAACTGGGACAGCGGCAATCCGGACGCCACCGCGCCCATCGCCGCCGATGGCATCTACACCCGCAACTCGCCCAACATGTGGTCGATGATGGCCGTCGATGAAAAGATCGGCATGGTCTATCTGCCCATGGGCAACCAGATGCCCGACCAGTGGGGCGGTGACCGTACCCCGGCCTCCGAGAAGTACAGCGCCGGCGTGGTCGCCCTCGACATCGCCACCGGCAAGGTGCGCTGGAACTACCAGTTCACCCACCATGACCTCTGGGACATGGACGTGGGCGGTCAGCCGACCCTGGTGGACATCAAGACCGAAGGCGGCGTGAAACCCGCGCTGATGGCCTCGACCAAGCAGGGCAGCATCTATGTGCTGGACCGCACCAACGGTCAGCCCATCTACCCGATCAAGGAAACCCCGGTGCCCCAGGGCGCGGTGGAAGGCGACCACACCTCGCCGACCCAGCCGGTCTCCTCGATCAACCTGGCCGCGCCGACCCTCAAGGAAAGCGACATGTGGGGCGGTACGCCCTTCGACCAGGCGCTGTGCCGCATCGCCTTCCGCGAGCACCGCTACGAGGGCATCTACACCCCGCCGTCCACGCAAGGGTCGATCGTCTACCCGGGCAACTTCGGCGTGTTCGACTGGGGCGGCCTCTCGGTCGATCCGGTGCGCCAGATCGCCTTCCTCAACCCCAGCTACATGGCCTTCACCTCCAAGCTGGTGCCGCGTGAAGAGATTGCCAACCAGCCGGCGCGCAAGAGCGAGACCGAGGGCATCCAGCCCAACAAGGGCGCGCCCTACGGCGTGATCCTGTCGGCCTTCCTGTCGCCGCTGGGCCTGCCTTGCCAGGCACCCGCCTGGGGCTATGTGGCAGGTCTCGACCTGACCACCGGCAAACTGGTCTACAAGCACAAGAACGGCACCGTGCGCGACAACTCGCCGGTTCCGCTGCCCCTGCCCATGGGCGTGCCCAGCCTGGGCGGCACCGTCACCACCGCCGGTGGCGTGGCCTTCCTCAGCGGCACCCTGGACCAGTACCTGCGTGCCTATGACGTGAAGAACGGCAAGGAACTGTGGAAAGGCCGCCTGCCGGCCGGTGGTCAGACCACCCCCATGACCTACACCGGCAAGGACGGTCGCCAGTACGTGCTGGTCTATGCCGGCGGCCATGGCTCGCTGGGCACCAAGCAGGGTGACTATGTGATGGCCTTCACCCTGCCCGAGAAGAAGTAAGGGCGCCCGCGCCTGAGCTCCCCTCTCCTCCGGGAGAGGGTTCGGGGCGAGGATGCTTCGAGCATTTTTGACATCCTGTTGGAACCCCCCTCGCCCCACCCCGAAATCCCGGCCCAGCCGGGATTTTTTTCACCCGGGCTTTTCTTGCTATGAAAAGAGCCCCTGGCACCTGAGGCCCAGCGGAAAAGGCTGCGCCGTTTTCCACGCTACAGTGTCAAGACCGTGCCTCGAACGCTCCGTCTCCGCCTGGGAGAGGGCCAGGGGGAGGACAAACCCAGGCACCCCACCCGCTCCTCCCCCTCTCCCTCGGGGAGAGGGCCGGGGTGAGGGCCAAACCAGGCACGGCTCTCGCTCTTCCCGCTCTCCCCCAGGGAGAGGGCCGGGGTGAGGGCACGCCCCGCTCCATTACCTTCCCCTGGACTCGGTTAAGCTATCCCCATGCCCAGCTCTCTTTCCCAACACCGCCGCCTGCGCCTGGCCAATGGCCTGGCCGTCGCCCTGCTGCACGACCCCGAGCTGCCCCAGGCCGCCGCCCTGGTGCGCATCGGCGCCGGCAGCCATCAGGCACCGCGGGCCTTTCCGGGGCTGGCGCACTTTCTCGAACACCTGTTCTTTCTCGGCAGCCGCCGCTATCCGGCGACGGACGGCCTGATGCCGCTGGTGCAGCGCCTGGGTGGCGAACTCAACGCCAGCACCCGCGAGACCACCACCGACTTCTTTTTCGCCCTGGCCCCCGAGCATCTGGCCGCCGGGCTCGCCCGACTGCTGGACATGCTCGCCGCACCGCTGCTGGCACCATGCGCCCAGCGCCGCGAGCGCGAGGTACTGCACGCCGAATTCATCGCCTGGTCGCGCAGCGCCGATACCCGCCGCGACCTGGCCCTGGCGGCCGCCCTGCCCGCGGACCATCCCGCCGCCGGCTTTCACGCCGGCAATCGCTATAGCCTGCCGCTGCAGAGCCCTGCCTTCCAAAGGGCGCTGCGCGCTTTCCAGCACCAGCACTACCGCGCCGATAACGCTCTGCTGGTGCTGGCCGGGCCACAATCGCTGGCCGAACTGGCAGACCTGGCCCGCGAGCAGGGTGCCGTCCTGGCATCCGGTTCTGCGTCCGCAAATGCAACGCCCCCGCCACTCCCGGCCAGGGGTGAACACTGGCAGACCATTACCGCCACGCCGCCCAGGCTGGCGCTGCAATTCGCTCTCGACGACCTGCCGCCCGGCAGCTGGGAAGCGGCAGAGCTGCTGGAGACCCTGCTGCTCGGCGACCATCCCGGCGGCCTGCCCGCCCTCCTGCGCCAGGCGGGCCAGGCCGCACGGCTCAGCCTCGCCTGGCCCTATCGCCAGGCAGGCCAGGGCCTGCTCCAGCTGGATCTCTCACCCGGTCCTCAGGCCAGCCCCGGCCACCTGACCAGCCTCCTGTTCGCCTGGCTGGACACCCTGCGCCAGACACCTCTCGCCGCGCTGCAGCAGGGCCACGCCGAACGCATCCAGCGCGTCTGGGCCACCCTGCCCGCCCTGGCGCTGGCAAGACGCCTGGTTGAACGCCTCTGGCTGGATCGACGAGGAGACGCCTGGCCACAACCGGCCCTCTCGCCCGCCGCCCAGGCCGCCTGGCCGCGGCTGCTCGCGCAACTGGTCCCGGAACGCCTCAGCGGTTTCGCCGCCGGCCTGGCCGATGCAGCGAACCGGGCGTCGCCCGTCGCCGCTCCCTTTACCCTGCCACCGCCCAATCCTTTGCTCGTTGACCCCGTACCTTCGAGCGCCCCGGCGCTGCAACCCTGGCCGACCAGCCAGGCCCTTGCCCCGCAGCAGCGCGAAGGCCTGCTGTTCCTGCGCTGGCGATGGCCGGGACCGGTTGCGCCCGATGCCCAGGTACTGGGCGCGCTCCCCCGGCGGGCCGCCGAGGCGGGCGTCAACCTGCGCTGGAGTCCACCGGGGGCGCCCTGGGAGTTGCGACTGCAAGGCTGGGCCGCGGCGCTGCCGGCGGTGCTGGAGCAGGCGCTCGGCCGCCTGACGGCGGAGCGGGATAACGGCAGCCCGGCACCCGCGGTACCGCCAGAGCCCATGCTGATCCGCCAGTTGCTCAAGGTCCTGCCCGAGCGACTGACTGCGGTCACGCCGCTGACGGAGATTACCGAAGGCCCGCGTTGGCAAGCCCTGGCCTGCGGCCTGCCGCAGACGGCGCAGGCATCCCTGGCTGCCGTCACCCCGCCGCCCCAGCCCCAGGCCGGGCCGCAGGGCGAATTGCCCAGCTTCACCGGTCGCCACTGGCACCCCGAACCCAGCGCCGATGCCCAGCAGGCGCTGCTGCTGTTCTGTCCGCAACCCGACGCGCGCGCCACCACCGAAGCCGCCTGGCGGCTGCTGGCGGCGCGCCTGCAGGGACCGCTGTTCCAGCGCCTGCGCAGCGAGCGGCAACTGGGCTATGCGGTGTTTTCCGCCTATCGCCAGCTGGGCGATCAGGCCGGTCTTTTGATCGGTGTCCAGTCACCCCATGCCCGGGCGGCGGAGATCCTGGCGGAAATCGAGGGTTGCCTGGCTGACAGCCTGGCCGCCATACAGGCCGAGGGCGCTACGCTTTCACAGAACATCCGCCAACTGGTGCGCGACTTCAGCCCCGGCACCCCTCAACGCGCAGCTCTGGCCGAGCGCCTCTGGTGGGGCTTCCAGCGCAGCGGTGCGCTGGATCTTGCGCCCCTGCAACACGCCCTGGCCGCCCTGGACGACAGGGCCCTGCAGCAGGCCTGGCAGCAACTCATCGCCAGCGACGCACCGCGCTTCGCCCTGGCCAATGCCGACGCGCCATCCGGCTGGATGTCATAGCTTTCAACACTTTCCCGGGAGCGTCGGCTGCTGCCGGCGGTCAATCTGTTGCAGGATCGGTAAGACTGTTATGTCCGCCGGACCGCCAGCGATTCGTCGCGGCAAAAACCCTTAGCTAGATAACATTTGTTAGACTTGACGACCGGATCCATCCGGCTTTCGCAGTCAAAGAGGAGACCTCCCATGTGGACCAAGCCTGCTTACACTGACCTGCGCATCGGCTTCGAAGTCACCATGTACTTCGCCAACCGTTGATGCGCCCCACGCCCCGGTTCGCCGGGGCGTACTTTTTCCAGGTTTAGCCTTTCCCATGCATATCCAGATTCTCGGCTCCGCCGCCGGCGGTGGCTTTCCCCAGTGGAACTGCAATTGCGTCAATTGCGACGGCTTCCGCCAGGGCACCCTCAGGGCCCAGGCCCGTACCCAGTCCTCCATCGCCCTGTCCGATGACGGGGTGAACTGGATCCTGTGCAACGCCTCGCCCGACATCCGCGCCCAGCTGGCCGGCTTCGCCCCGCTGCAGCCGGCGCGGGCCCTGCGCGACACCGGCATCCGCGCCATCGTCCTGCTGGACAGCCAGATCGACCACACCACCGGCCTGCTCAGCCTGCGTGAAGGCTGCCCCCACCAGGTCTGGTGCACCGAGATGGTCCACCAGGACCTCACCACCGGCTTTCCGCTGTTCAACATGCTCGAACACTGGAACGGCGGGCTCAGCTGGCAGCCCATCGCCCTGAGCGGCAGCTTCACCATTCCGGCCTGTCCGCATCTGGAATTCACGCCCTTTCCGCTGCGCAGCGCCGCGCCGCCCTATTCGACCCATCGCTACGATCCGCACCCGGGCGACAACCTGGGGCTGCTGGTTCATGACCGACACACCGGCGGCAAGCTGTTCTATGCCCCGGGCCTCGGCCAGCCGGACGCCGCTCTGCTGGAGCTGATGGGCCAGGCCGACTGCCTGCTGGTGGACGGCACCCTCTGGACCGACGACGAGATGCAGCGTCGCGGCGTGGGCACCCGGACCGGCACCGAGATGGGCCACCTGCCGCAGAGCGGTCCCGGCGGCATGCTGGAGGTGCTGGCCGGCTTCGCGCGCCAGCGCAAGGTGCTGATCCACATCAACAACACCAATCCGATCCTGGACGAAGACTCCCCCGAACGCGCCATCGTCGCGCGCCAGGGCGTGGAAGTCGCCTGGGACGGGATGTCCATCGAGTTGTGAACGCCATGCCCAACGCCCTCACGCCCGCCGAATTCGAAGCCGCCCTGCGCGCCAAGGGCGACCTCTACCATATCCACCACCCCTATCACGTGGCCATGTACCAGGGTCGCGCCAGTCGCGAGCAGATCCAGGGCTGGGTGGCCAATCGCTTCTACTACCAGGTCAACATCCCGCTCAAGGACGCCGCCATCCTGGCCAACTGCCCGGATCGCGAGATCCGTCGGGAGTGGGTGCAGCGCATCCTCGACCATGACGGCGAGCCCGGCAGCGAAGGCGGCATCGAGGCCTGGCTGCGCCTGGCCGAGGCCACCGGCCTGGATCGCGAGCAGGTGCTCTCCCAGGAACTGGTGCTGCCCGGGGTACGCTTCGCGGTGGACGCCTACGTCAACTTCGCCCGCCGCGCCTCCTGGCAGGAGGCCGCCAGCAGCTCCCTGACCGAGCTGTTCGCGCCGCAGATCCACCAGTCGCGGCTGGACGCCTGGCCGACCCATTACCCCTGGATCGATCCGGCCGGCTACGAGTACTTCCGCACTCGCCTGGGCCAGGCGCGGCGCGACGTCGAGCACGGCCTGCAGATCACCCTGCAGCACTACACCACCTGGGAATCCCAGCAGCGCATGCTGGAGATCCTGCAGTTCAAGCTGGACATCCTCTGGAGCATGCTCGACGCCATGAGCATGGCCTACGAACTGCATCGCCCGCCCTATCACAGCGTCACCGCCGAGCGTCGCTGGCACCGAGGAATCGACCTATGAGCTTCGACCGTACCCAGGTGCCGCGCTGGCGTCCCGGCTACCGCTTCCAGTTCGAGCCGGCGCAGGACGCCCATGTGCTACTCTATCCCGAGGGCATGATCAAGCTCAACGACAGCGCCGCCGCCATCGGCGGGCTGATCGACGGCCAGCGTGACGTGGCCGCCATCATCGAAGCCCTCGACGAACGCTTCCCCGGCGTTCCCGAACTGGGTGCGGACGTCGAACAATTCATGGAGGTCGCCCGTGCCGAGCACTGGCTCCTGCTCGGCTGACACCAGCCTGCCGGGCACGCCCATGCAGTTGCCGCAGCCGCCCACCGTTGCTGCGCCCAGCATTGGCCTGCCCCTGTGGCTGCTGGCCGAGGTCACCTATCGCTGCCCGCTGCAGTGCCCCTACTGCTCCAATCCCCTGGACTTCGCCGCCCAGGGGCGCGAGCTGACCACCGAACAGTGGTTCAAGGTCATGGCCGAGGCACGGGAGATGGGTGCGGCCCAGATCGGCTTCTCTGGGGGCGAACCCCTGGTGCGCCAGGACCTCGCCGAGCTGATCCGCGAGGCGCGCCGGCTGGGCTACTACACCAACCTCATCACCTCCGGCATCGGCCTCACCGAGGCGCGCATCGCCGAGTTCAAGGAAGCCGGCCTGGACCATATCCAGATCAGCTTCCAGGCCAGCGACGAACAGGTGAACAACCTGCTCGCCGGCTCGAAGAAGGCCTTCGCCCAGAAGCTGGCCATGGCCAAGGCGGTCAAGGCCCATGGCTACCCGATGGTGCTCAACTTCGTCACCCACAGGCACAACATCGATCGCATCGACCAGATCATCGACCTCTGCCTGGCCCTGGAGGCCGACTTCGTCGAACTCGCCACCTGCCAGTTCTATGGCTGGGCCGAGCGCAATCGCGCCGGTCTCCTGCCGACCCGGGCCCAGCTGGAGCGCGCCGAAGGCATCACGAACGAGTACCGCGCGCGCCTCAAGGCCGAGAATCATCCCTGCAAGCTGATCTTCGTCACCCCGGACTACTACGAAGAGCGCCCCAAGGCCTGCATGGATGGCTGGGCCAAGCTGTTCCTGACCATCACGCCGGACGGCACCGCCCTGCCCTGCCACGGCGCCCGGCAGATGCCCATCGCCTTCCCCAACGTGAAGGAGCAGGATCTGCGGCACATCTGGTACGACTCCTTCGGCTTCAACGTCTACCGCGGCTACGACTGGATGCCCGAGCCCTGCCGCTCCTGCGACGAGAAGGAAAAGGACTACGGCGGCTGCCGCTGCCAGGCCTTCATGCTCACCGGCGATGCGCGCAACGCCGATCCGGTCTGCGCCAAGTCGCCGCACCACGACCTCATCCTCGCCGCCCGCCAGGAAGCCGAGACCGCGACCCAGCGGATCGAGGACCTGCAATTCCGCAACGAACGCAATTCGCGGCTGATCGCCAAGGCTTGAAGCCAGCGGCGGCGCCAGACATGCCAAGGTCGTCGGCGGAATCCGGTTCCTCGTGCCAGGGTGCAGGCTTGTCAGCGGGACTCACCACCCACGGCTCCGAGGCATTTGCCTCCCGGCCGGGCAGTGACCATACTGCCCGGCCGGACCTTTTCGCCTCGTCGTCATGCCCTCGATACGCCCGCTGCGCCCCGCCGATATCCCCGCCGTTCTCGATATCCAGGCGGCCACCTACCCCGCCGACCTGCTCGAAGACCGCGCCTTCTACGTCAATCGCCTGGAGCTCGCCCCGGAGCACTGCTGGGCGGCGACCGACGCCGAAGATCGCCTGCGCGGCTATCTGATCGCCTATCCCTGGGACGACGGCCTGCCACCGGTGCTGGGGGCTCGCCTGGAGCAGCTGCCGAGCGAGGCTTCCACCTGGTTCCTGCACGATTGCGCGGTGCACCCCGAGGCCCAGGGCCAGGGGGTGGCCGGTCGCCTCTATCGCCACGCCAAGGGCCAGGCCCGGCGTGCCCGCTTGCGCCAGGGGCGGCTGGTGTCGCTGTCCAACGCCATCGGCTACTGGCAGCGCCACCACTATCATCCGGTTCCCGCCGATGCCGCGCTCAAGGCCAAGCTGGCCGGCTATGGCGCCGGTGCCTGCCTGATGCAGCGCACCCTCGACACCCCGGATGCCGAGCACGCCTAAACCTTGCAAATCTAAATGCAAGTATTTCGCTTTCGCCTTAACATGACCTAGCCCAGGAGGGCCTCTGCCGCCCGGCGCTCTGGCGCGGGTATCTTGATCGCCGCTACAAGGAATCCCTGATGAACATCGCTCCAGCGTCTTCGGCCAAGGGCCGGCGCGTCTTTTCCGTTACCTTGTTGGCCACCCTGCTGGCGCTGGGTGGGCAAGCCGCCCAGGCGCGCTCCAGCTTCGAAGCCCCCGATCCGGACTACCACGGCGAGATCAAGGCCAGCCCCGTCACCGGCACCGCCATCCTGGCCGGCAGCGAGGTGGCGCTGGACGGTCGCGGCTTCACCCCCGGTCAGCAGATCACCCTGTCCCGCGGCGGCGTAGCGCTCAACCCCGACGCCGCCTACGTGGCCGACGCCCAGGGCAACTTCAAGGCGACCCTGCGCATCCCCGAAGACGCCGCCCCCGGCCAGCACCCCATCGTCATCAGCACCGCCCAGCCCTCGGGCGCCGCGGTCTTCCCGCTCAAGGTCTCGCCGGTGGTGCCGCTATCCGGCGCCGACGCCTATAGCCTCACCGCGGTCAAACTGGTCCCGGGCCTCTACCAGGTGGACAGCAGTGCCAAGACCGGCGCCCTCTTCGTCACCTCGGCCGTGGGCCGCCCACCGGTCAAGGTCTCGCAGCTGCTCAAGCTCGATCCCAAGGACCTGGCCATCGAACGCCAGCTCACCCCGGCCGCCGCCCCCGGCGCGGAGGCCGGTGTCTACGCCGTCTACGGCGTGGGCGTGGACGATCGCAACGGCACCGTCTGGACCACCAACACCCGGCAGAACACCGTGGCGGTCTATCGCCAGAGCGACCTGGGTCTGGTCAAGCAATTCGAACCCGGCCTCGTGCCCCATGCCCACACCGTGGTGGTCGACGAGAAACTCGAACGCGCCTTTGCCTCGGCGGCCATGACCCCGGACATCGTCAGCTTCGACGCCAAGACCCCGGCCGTGCGCAAGCACATCACCATCGAATCGGGCGTGCGCGGCGAGCAGTTCGCCGTGGTCGGCATGCACCTGGACCCGACGGTGCACAAGCTCTACGCCGTCAGCCTGAAGACCAACGAAGCCGCGGTGATCGACGCCAAGACCGAGCAGGTCGAGAAGGTCTTCCCGATCCAGGGCGCCAAGACCCCCATGGGCGTGGCCCACGATCCCCAGACCGATCGCCTGTTCATCACCGCCCAGGGCAGCGACAACCTGCTGATCGTCGACGCCAAGACCGGCAAGACCCTGCACAACGTCACCACCGGCGCCGGAGCGCTGAACGTGGCCTTCGACCCGGTCAAGCGCCTGGCCTACGTGACCAACCGCGGCGCCGGCACCCTGACCGTGGTCGACCCGGACGGCACCATCAAGGCCAACCTGGAGCTGGGTACCTATCCCAACCACGCGGTGGTGGATGGCAAGGGTGTGGTCTACGCGGTGAACAAGGCCAAGGGGCAGGATGATGCCGAGGGGGATCGGATTACGCGGGTGATGGCGAAATAACAAGCCTACGCCCTCGGTCTTAGGCTGGGGGCCGCTTTTGTAGGTTGGGTTGAGCGATAGCGAAGCCCAACTCTCTGGCCTATTGGTGCCTCAGCTGTTTATCAAACGCCTTCATGCTTTTTGTTTCGCCCACCCGGGCGACTCACTTTTTTCAAACGCGAAAAAAGTAAGCAAAAACGCTTGCCCCGACCATCCGGCCCTCCGCTTCGCTCCGGGTGCGCTCGCACCAGCGCCGTTCCGGGGTCGGTCCAGATGGGCCGTCCATGGCCCACTGGACCTCTCGCCGCATCCATGCGGCTCGACCCACTCCACGACACTGGCGTTCGCCCTCCTGAACGGGGCGATTCGCTAGCCTGAAAGTGTTGGTTGAAGAGCCACAAAAAGCCCGTAGCCGTAGCCGTAGCCGTAGCCGTAGCCGTAGCCGTAGCCGTAGCCGTAGCGTGGACAACGGCGAAGCCTTGTCCACTAAGCATGGCCATGCGTATCAGTGGAAAACGCTACGCGGTTTTCCACGCTACAAACCTTTAAACACCCAAGCCTCAGGCTGTCGCCCCGCCCCGTCAGTGAGGCCGAGTGTAGGTGTCGCGGAGGGGGATGCGAGGCAGGACGCCGAGCAAGGCGCGAGGGGCAGGAAGCCCCTTCGTGCCGTGCCCCTGGAGCGGCACCGGAGCGAGGGGACCCGGAGCGCAGCGCAGGGCCGAAACGTGGGGCAAGCGTTTTTGGTTACTTTTGCCGCGATTGGCAAAAGTGACTCGCCCGAGGGGGCGAAACAAGGACCTCCTCTAGACTTCGATAAGCAGCTAGGGCACCAGCAGGCAAAGCCAGGTATCGAGGGCTAACCCCGTGATGTTGGGCTTCGCTAACGCTCAACCCAACCTACGCCATACGCCTCATTCAAAACCAATAACGCCCACCAAATCTAAACCGGCGGGCTTCATCCAAGGGGCCCAAGGGAAAACTCACCCCTCCAACGACTCCACCCCCAACTCATCCCACACCGCCTCCGCCAGGTGGAAGGTGGCGTTGGCCGCCGGGATGCCGCAGTAGATGGCGCTCTGCATGATCAGCTCCTTGAGCTCCTCTCGTGTCACCCCGTTGCTGCGGGCGGCACGCAGGTGCAGGCGGAGTTCGCCTTCGCGATTCATGCCGATCAGCATGGCGATGGTGATCAGGCTGCGGGTGTGCCGCGGCAGGCCCGGGCGGGTCCAGATGTCGCCCCAGGCGTGGCGAGTGATCATCTCCTGGAATTCTTCGTTGAAGGGGGTCAGCTTTTCCAGGCTGCGATCGACGTGGGCGTCGCCCAGCACCGCGCGGCGGACCTGCATGCCGGCTTCATAACGTTCTCTTTCGTCCAAGATCGACTCCTTCAGGCGCTCAGAAAGGCCAGCACGCGCTGGGTAAAGGCAGCGCCCATCTGCACGTTGGACAGGTGGGCGGCGGGAAACTCGACGTACTCGGCGCCCGGGATGCGCTCCTGCAGGAAGCGGCCGTCGGCCGGGGTGGTCACGGCGTCGTGGCTGCCGGCGACGATCAGCGTCGGCGCACGGATGGCATCCAACACCTCGCGGAAGTCGGCATCGCGCACCGCCGCGCAGTTGGCCGCATAACCCTGGGGCGAGGTGCCGGCGAGCATGGCGACGATGCGGTCGACCCGGTCCGGCTCGGCGCTGGCGAAATCAGGGGTGAACCAGCGACCGATGGAGGCGTCGCGCAGGTCGCGCATGGCCTGCTCGCCGCCGGCTTCGACGGTCTGGATGCGGGTATTCCACACCTCGGGGGTGCCGATCTTGGCGGCGGTGTTGCACAGCACCAGACGGGTGACCCGCTCGGGGGCGTTGATGCCCAGCCACTGGCCGATGGAGCCGCCCATGGACAGGCCGCAGAAGGCGAATTGGTCGATACCTAGGGCGTCGGCCAGGGCCAGGACGTCGCGACCGTTCCCGTCCATGCGATAGGGGCCGGGCGTCACCAGGGAGGCGCCATGGCCGCGGGTGTCGTAGCGCAGCAGGCGAAAGCGCTCGCTGAAGGCGGCGGCCTGGTCGTCCCACATGGCCAGGTTGGTGCCCAGGGAGTTGGACAGGATCAGCACGGGGGCGCCCGCGGGGCCCTCCAGTTGGTAATTCAGGTCGCCATCGGCGAGACGTACGCTGGGCATCAGGCAGTCCTCTGGTCTAGGAATGGGCAAGCAAAGTGCGGTGTTCGGCCAGGGCGCGAGCCACCCAGGCCCGGGCCTGGCCCTGGTAATGGGCGGGGTCCAGCAGTCGATCCAGCTCGGCACTGGAAAGCTCGGCGGTGACCTCGGGGGTATCGCCGAGGACCTGGCGCAGGTGGCGACCCTCCTGGACAGCGCGCTTACAGCTCTGCTCCACCAGGTGGTGGGCGGCCTCGCGCCCCAGGCGCCCGGCCAGGGCGATGCTGACCGCCTCGGCCAGCACCAGGCCGTGGGTCAGTTCCAGGTTGGCCTGCATGCGTGCGGCGTCGACCTCCAGCCCGGCGACGATGGCCTGAGCCTGTTGCAGGGCGCCGGAAACCAGGCAGAACAGCTCCGGCAGGGTTTCCCACTCGGCGTGCCAGAGCCCCAGGCTGCGCTCGTGCTCCTGGGGCATGGCGGAAAACAGGGTGCTGACCAGACCCGGCGCGCGGGTGGCAGCGGCGATCAGCACCGCGGCGCCCACCGGATTGCGTTTGTGCGGCATGGTGGAAGAGCCCCCCTTGCCCGGCGCCGAGGGCTCGAAGACCTCGGCGGCTTCGGTCTGCATCAGCAGCGACAGATCGCGGCCCAGCTTGCCCAGGCTGCCGGCCACCAGGCCGAGCCAGGCGCCGACCTCGACCAGGCGATCGCGCTGGGTGTGCCAGGGTTGCTCCGGCAGGCTCAGCGCCAGCTCCCGGGCCAGGGCCTCGGCCACCGGCAGGGCATCAGCGCCCAGGGCGGCCAGGCTGCCCGAGGCACCGCCGAATTGCAGCACCAGCACCCGCGGCCGCAGTTCGGCCAGGCGCTGGCGGTGCCGGGTGATGGCGCCCAGCACCCCGGCCAGCTTCATGCCCAGGGTCACCGGCGTCGCGTGCTGCAGCCAGGTGCGGCCGGCCAGCACGGTATCGGCATGGCGCTCGGCCTGGGCGGCCAGGGCCTCGGCCAGGTGCGCCAGGTCGGCGTCCAGCAGGTCCAGCGCCTGGCGGATCTGCAACACCAGGCCGCTGTCCATGGCGTCCTGGCTGGTGGCGCCACGATGCACATGGCGCTCGGCCTCGGGGTTCTGGGCGGCGATCTGCCGGCCCAGCGCCTTGACCAGCGGAATGGCGGAATTGCCGGCGCTGACCACGGCCCGGGCCAGCTCGGCCGCGTCATAACGCTCGGCGCGGCAGGCAGCGGCGATGGGCGCCACCGCCGTCTGCGGGATCACCCCCACCGCCGCCTCGGCGCGCGCCAGGGCCGCTTCGAAGTCCAGCATGCCCTGCAGTCGGCCGTGGTCACAAAACACCGCGCGCATGGTGGCGCTGGTGAAGTAGGCGTCGAATAGCAGGTTGGACATGGGGCTTCCTCAAGTGGCGGAGCGGCCAACAAAGCGTAGCGAGCGGTTGTCAGGCGGGTGCGCGCGGCGCGCAGGAACCGGAATGTACAAGTGGTACATGAGGATTCCGAGCACTGCACGCGCCCGCCTGGCGGACGCGCAGTAGTTTTGTTGGTTGCTCCTAGTGGTCGTGATGCAGGTAGGTGGCCTGCCGCGGCAGCCGGAGGCTGACCAGGAAGGCCACCGCCAGCATCACCGAGACATAGATGTAGAAGACTTCTTCATGCCCCTGGGTCTTGAAGCTCAGGGCGACGAATTCCGCCGAACCGCCAAAGATGGCATTGGCCACCGCATAGGACAGGCCCACGCCCAGGGCGCGCACCTCCGGCGGGAACATCTCCGCCTTCACCAGGCCGCTGATGGAGGTGTAGAGGCTGATGATGGCCATGGCCAGGCAGATCAGCAGGAAGGCCACGAAGGGACTCTGGACGCTGGCCAGCGCCGTGAGGATCGGCCAGGTGCAGACCGTGCCCAGGCCGCCGAACAGCAGCATGGAGGCGCGCCGGCCGATGCGGTCGGAGAGCATGCCGAACAGCGGCTGCATGAGCATGAACACCAGCAGGGCACAGGTCATCACGGCGCTGGCGGTCTTGGCGTCCATGCCGCTGGTGTTGACCAGGTACTTCTGCATGTAGGTGGTGAAGGTATAGAAGATCAGCGAGCCGCCGGCGGTGTAGCCGAGCACGGTGAAGAAGGCCGCCTTGTGATGCTTGAACAGACCGCTGAGGGTACCGGCCTCCTTGTTGGCGCGGGTCTCGGCGGTGGTGGTCTCTTCCAGCGAGCGACGCAGGAACAGCGAGACCACGGCCGCGGCGGCGCCGACCAGGAAAGGAATCCGCCAGCCCCAGGCACGCAGGTCGGCATCGCTCAGGACCTGCTGCAGGATCACCACCACCAGCACCGCCAGCAGCTGGCCGCCGATCAGGGTGACGTACTGGAAGGAGGCGAAGAAGCCGCGCTGGCCACGCAGGGCCACCTCGCTCATGTAGGTAGCTGTGGTGCCGTATTCACCACCCACCGAGATGCCTTGCAGCAGGCGCGCGAGCAGCAGCAGGGCCGGCGCCGCGACGCCGATGCTGGCATAGGTGGGCAGGCAGGCGATGGCCAGGGAGCCGGCGCCCATCATCAGGATGGAAATGACCATGGAGGTGCGCCGGCCGTACTTGTCGGCGACGCGCCCGAAGATCCAGCCGCCCAGGGGGCGCATGAGAAAGCCCGCGGCAAAGACGCCGGCGGTGCTCAGCAGCTGCACGGTGGGATCGCTCTTCGGGAAGAAGGCGGCGGCGAAGTAGATGGAGCAGAAGGCGTAGACGTAGAAGTCGAACCATTCCACCAGGTTGCCAGACGAGGCGCCGACGATGGCGAAGATGCGCTTCTTGCGCTCCTCGAAGCTGTAATGCGGGTGAGTGCTCATGGAGATCCTTAATTATAGGTATGGATGGACGGGGGACAGCCTACCGCCATCGGACCAGGAGAGACACACGCGGTTACAGGGAAGTGTGGGCGTAGAAGAAGTGAAACCGGGGCGATTTTCCGGCCTAGCCGCTCTGCAGTGAGAGGCTTATCGCGGCCATGGGCCGCTCCTACAAGTACATCGAGCTCTTGTAGAAGCGGCCGCATCGGCGGACCGCCATGGCCGCGATTGCCTAAGCGCCCAAGCGCCAAAGCCTCAGATCCCGTCCACCCGCTCCACCGCCAGCGCCAGCCCCTGGCCGACGCCCACGCACATGGTGGCGAGCCCCAGGCGGCCGCCGGTCTTTTCCAGGTGGTGCACCGCGGTGAGCACCAGGCGGTTGCCGCTCATGCCCAGGGGATGACCCAGGGCGATGGCGCCGCCATTGGGATTGACCTTGGGGCTGTCGTCGGCCACGCCCAGCTCGCGCAGGACGGCGATGCCCTGGGCGGCGAAGGCCTCGTTGAGCTCGATGACGTCGAAGGCCTCAATGGACAGGTCCAGTTGCTGCAGCAGCTTGCGCACTGCCGGGGTCGGACCGACGCCCATGATGCGCGGCGCCACCCCGCCGCTGGCCATGCCGAGTACCCGGGCGCGGGGCGTGAGGCCGTGCTTCTGCACTGCTTCCGCCGAGGCCAGGATGATCGCCGAGGCGCCGTCGTTGAGACCCGAGGCGTTGCCCGCGGTCACGGTCCTGTCCGGGCCGTTGACCGGCTTGAGCTTGGCCAGGCCTTCTGCGGTGGTGTCCGGACGCGGATGCTCGTCCTGCGCCACCACCAGGTCGCCCTTCTTGCCCTTGATCGTCACCGGGACGATTTCCTCGGCGTAGTAGCCGGATTCCTGGGCCGCCGCGGCGCGCTGCTGGCTGCGCAGGCCGAAGGCGTCCTGGTCGGCGCGGCTGACGCCATAGTCGGCGGCGACGTTGTCGCCGGTGACCGGCATGCTGTCGACGCCGTAGGTCTCTTTCATCGCCGGATTGACGAAGCGCCAGCCCAGGGTGGTGTCTTCCAGCTTCTGGCCGCGACCGAAGGCGCTGTCGGCCTTGCCCATCACATAGGGAGCGCGGGTCATGGATTCCACCCCGGCAGCGATCACCAGCTCCATCTCGCCGAGGGCGATGGCGCGATAGGCCTGGCCCACCGCCTCCATGCCCGAAGCGCAGAGGCGATTGAGGGTCACGCCCGGCACCGTTTCCGGTAGTCCCGACAGCAGCACTGCCATGCGCGCCACGTTGCGGTTGTCTTCCCCGGCCTGGTTGGCGCAGCCCATGAACACCTCGTCCACCGCCGTCCAGTCCACTTGGGGATTGCGCTCCTGCAGCGCCTTGAGCGGAATGGCCGCCAGGTCATCGGCACGCACCGCCGAGAGACCGCCGTTGAGCCGGCCGATGGGGGTCCGAATGGCGTCGCAGATATAGACGGGGCGACTCATTCCTCAGCTCCTTTCTGGCCGCCGTGGGCGGCATTGGTCCGGGCCTGCAGATCACGCAGGGCCGCGAGTTCGGTTGCCGTCGGCGCCGCGCTGGTGGCGACCTGGTCGGCGAAGCGGATGGCCCAGCCGGTGGCGGCCACCACCTGTTCGCGGGTCACTCCGGGATGCAGGGCGGTCACCACGAATTCGTGGGTGCCGGCTTCCGGCTCCATGATGCAGAGGTCGGTGATGATGGCGGTCGGCCCCTTGCCCGGCAGACCCAGCTGCTGGCGATGATCGCCACCCTCGCCGAAGCCCACCGAGGTGATGAAGGCCAGCTTGTCGACAAAGCTGCGGTGCGACTGCTTGAGGATGATCAGCACCTCCTTGGCCGAGCCGGCGATCTCCGGCGCGCCGCCGGCGCCCGGCAGGCGTACCTTGGGCTGGTGGTAGTCACCGATCACCGTGGTGTTGATGTTGCCGAAGCGGTCGACCTGGGCCGCGCCCAGAAAGCCCACGTCGATGCGTCCGCCCTGCAGCCAGTAGCGGAAGATCTCGCCGGTGGGCACCACGGTGTCGGCGGTCTCGGCCAGTTCGCCGTCGCCGATGGACAGCGGCAGCACCGAGGGCTTGGCACCGATGGGGCCGGATTCGTAGATCAGCACCACGTCCGGCGCATGGGTCAGGCGTGCCAGGTTGGCGGCGGTGGACGGCAGGCCGATGCCTACGAAGCAGACGCTGCCATTGCCGAGGCGGCGTGCGGCGGCCACGGTCATCATTTCATTGGTGGTGAAGTCGCTCATGATTCAGGCCTCCGCAGCCAGCTTCGCCTGGAAGGCGGCGAAGTCCGCGGTACCGCGGATGTAGGTGTCGATCCACTGGGTAAAGGTGTCGCGGTCGCGAGCGATCGGGTCCCAGGCCTGGTAGAAACGGTTGTCCCGCTCGTAGTAGCCGTGGGCATAGGACGGATGCGCCCCGCCCGGCACCACGCAGACCGCGCTGAGCGCCCAGGTCGGCAGTACGCAGGCGTTCATCGGCGCCTGGAGGTCGTCGACGATCTCCTCCACGGTGACGATGCAGCGCTGGGCGGCCAGCGCCGCTTCCTTCTGCACGCCGAGGATGCCCTGGATCAGCACGTTGCCCTGGCGGTCGGCCTTCTGCGCATGGATGACGGTGACGTCGGGGCGCACGCTGGGCACCGCGGCGAGCTGCTCGCCGGTGAAGGGGCAGGCGATGAACCTGATGTCCGGATTGACCTTGGCCAGGTCCGAGCCCTGATAGCCGCGCAGGACGGCAAAGGGCAGGTTGGAGGCGCCGGCGACATAGGCGTTGGCCAGGGCCGCGTGGCTGTGCTCGGAAATCTCCAGCTTGTGCGGCCAGCCTTTTTCCACCGCATCACGCAGGCGGTGCAGGGAGCCGACCCCGGGATTGCCGCCCCAGGAGAAGATCAGCCGCCTGGCACAACCGGCACCGATCAGCAGGTCATAGACCAGGTCGGGGGTCATGCGCACCAGGGTCAGGTCGCGCCGGTTCTGGCGGATCAGCTCGTGGGCGGCGGCGGTCGGAATGAGATGGGTGAAGCCTTCGAGGGCGACGGTCTCGCCATCGTGGACGAAGCGCTGGATGGCTTCGCTCAGGGACAGGATCTGGGCCATGGATTGTCGACTCGCGTCTTTGTTGTCGGCGCCGCCCGGTGCGGCGGTCTGGAGCCAGACTACAAAGCCCTACCCACGCAAACAATCCGATAATCGACTAACAGTTCGATTATCGAACAGCATCGTTTGTGGACTGTCGACCGCTTCGACGCGCGGCGCGCTGTTGCAGCGGCTACACTGCCCTCCCCTCATCCAGAGCCCAGCCGATGTCCGACAAGCCCCGCGCCCCCCTCGAAGGCATCACCCTCGAAGCCCTGCTCACCCGCCTGGTGGAGCATCATGGCTGGGAAGAACTCGGCCGACGCATCCCGCTGCGCTGCTTCACCCATGAGCCCAGTATCAAATCCAGCCTGACCTTCCTGCGCCGCACGCCCTGGGCGCGGGAAAAGGTCGAGCAGCTCTATCGGCGCCTGCCGAAGCAGGGCTAGGGCAGGCCCGCGACAATTGCCGGACTAGGACTTGGTCCCCAGCAGGCCACGCAGCGTCTGCTGGATATCGGCCGGCAGGACCACCGTCTTCGCGTTCTCGCTGGTGGCCAGCTTTTCCATGGCATTGATATAACGCTCGCCCAGCAGATAGAGCACCGGCGTCGGTTCGCTGCCCACGGCTTCGGAGATCTTGCTCAGGGCGGCGGCGGAGGCCTGCGCCAGGGTCACCTGGGCCACGCCGTCGCGCTTGGCCGCTTCGAGACGGGCATCGGCCTCCAGGATGGCGGCCTGCTTGGCGCCTTCGGCCCGGGTCACCACCGCCTTGCGCTCCCGCTCGGCGGCCGCCTGCATTTCCATCGCCGCCTGCATCGACGGGGTCGGCTTGAGCTCCTGCACCTCCACCGCCTTGACGGTGATGCCCCAGTCCACGGTCTGCTCGGCCATGCTGACCCTCAGCCGCGCCTTGATCTCGTCCCGCGAGGACAGTGCCTGGTCCAGTTCCATCTCGCCGATGATGGCGCGCAGCGAGGTCATCGCCAGGCTGGTGATGGCCTGGGCATAGTCTTCCACGCCATAGGCCGCCTTGGCCGGATCGACGATCTTGGCGAAGCACAGGGCATTGGCCAGGATCACCGCATTGTCGCGGGTGATGACCTCCTGTTGCTGCACATCGAGGATCAGGTCCTTGGTGCTGAGGCGGTAGCTGACCTGGTCCATGTAGGGGATGAGGAAATTCAGCCCGGGCTTGAGGGTGGTGCGGTACTTGCCGAGGCGCTCGACGATCCACTCCTGCCCCTGGGGCACCAGGCGCACGCCCTTGGCGACGGTGACGACGATGAAAACCAGCAACAGCAGGGCGACGATAAGACTGACACTCATGGACGATGTCCCTATGGATGGAAGACGTCAGGATTGACGGGCGACCTTGACCAGGTTGCCTTCGAAGGCGAGCAGTCGAACCCGCTCGCCGGCCGCGATCTCGGCGTCGGCCAGGCAGGGCCATTCATCGCTGCCGAGGATGGGTTTCTGGAAGCGCACGCGGCCACGGGCGAAGGGGCCGACCGCCGCGACCAGCAGGCCGATCTCGCCCAGATGGACGTCGGCGCTCCAGTCTTCACCGGGCTTGCCACGGTCCTTGCCATAGCGAAACCAGAGAAACACCGCCACCAGCGAGGCCAGACTCCAGACCAGCAGTTGCACGGCCAGCGCCAGGGCCGGCAGTACCAGCAGCAGCACGCCGACCAGCAGGGCGCCCAGGCCGAACCAGATCAGGAAAAAGGCCGGCACCACCAATTCGCTCAGCATCAGGCCGACGCCCAGCACCAGCCAGTACCACCATTGCACGTCCATTGCCGCTCCTTCCAGGTAACGCCACAGCATGGCTGCTGCTGCGCTCATCCGCCACCAGGGCCTCCGAGTGGTACCGAGCGCCCGATGAAATGGCGCCCCGTCGCGCAGGTGGGGTTGAGCCGGCGCCACTGTCGAAGCCCAACGAACTGGGGTTGAACCTGGGGACTGTTGGGCTTCGCTACGCTCAGCGCCAACCTGCGGGCGGATTCATAGGTTGGGTTGAGACGGCCTCATCGTCGAAGCCCAACGGGCCGGGGTCGAGGCTGGGCACCTTTGGGCTTCGCGGCGCTCAGCGCCAACCTACGGGCGGATTCCGTAGGTTGGGTTGAGACGGCTTTATCGTCGAAGCCCAACAAGGCGGGGCCGAAACCGGGCACCGTTGGGCTTCGCTACGCTCAACCCAACCTACGACGCCTGGTCCTGCTGGAACACCAGCACTTTGAGACCACCTTCGGCGTCTTCGTCGGCGAATTCCGGCGGATTGGCCAGGCGCTCGACGAAGGCCAGTCCGGGCGCCTCCTGGGCCATGCCGGCGATGAGGAAATCCGCGCCGACGCCGGGGTCGTTGACGCAGGCCAGCACCCGGCCACCGGGGGTGAGCAGTTCGGGCAGGCGGCGCAGGATGCGCGCGTAGTCCTTGGTCAGCGCGAAGCTGCCCTGCTGGAAGCTGGGCGGATCGACGATCACCAGGTCATAGGGCCCCAGCTTGCGCACCTTGCCCCAAGACTTGAACAGTTCGTGGCCGAGAAAGCTGACCTTGCCCAGGTCATGGCCATTGAGTCGGTGGTTCTCGCGACCGCGGGTCAGGGGCCCGCGGGCCATGTCCAGATTGACCACCTGGGCCGCGCCGCCGGCCAGGGCGGCCACCGAGAAGCCACAGGTGTAGGCGAACAGGTTGAGGATGCGCAGACCGGCGGCCTGCTCGCGCACCCAGCGGCGGCCCAGGCGCATGTCGAGGAACAGCCCCATGTTCTGGTGGCGGGTGAGGTCCAGGCCGAACTTCAGGCCGTCTTCATGGATGACGTGCTCGCCCACCGGCGCACCGATCAGCGCCTCGCTGGCCGCGTCCAGGCGATAGCGATGCTGCAGGAGCAGGCTGCGGGCGCCGCTGGCGCGCCACGCCGGGGTCTCGCCCAGGACGGTCAGAGTAGTGCGCAGGGCATCCAGCTCGGCGGCGGGCAATTCGCGAAACAGCCCTACCCGCACCACGCCTTCCAGCCAGTCCACGGTGAGTTGTTCCAGCCCCGGCAGCAGCCGGCCACGGCCGTGCACCAGCCGGCGCGCCTCGGCGGGTGGCGAATCGAGGGCGGCGAGCAGCAGCGCGGAGAGGTGGGCAAGGGTGGCGGTATTCATGGGCGGTCACGACGGCAAAGGAGCGGCATGCTACGGCAAAAGTACCGGGCTCGCCTCCCGGCGCAGGCCCGCCAGGTGTCTGCCGGCGATTGGCTACGACGGTATTTGGGCGCGCCGTCGCCAACGAACCGACCAGTCCGATGAAAATATGTCTCAGGCGGTAACGACTCGCAGTTGTATCCACTTTGTAAGCCGCTCTAGAATCCGCCTCCCCGAACCCCAGGACGATAACAATGCACCGGCTGGCCCCTGCTCTCTATCTGCTGCCCCTCTGTGCCCTCCCCCTCGCCGGTCATGCGCAGGAGCAGACGGAAGATTCGCCCCAGGCGCTGTCCGACCTCACCATCGTCGGCACGGCCGAATCACCCACCGGTCCGGTGCAGGGCTACAAGGCAGAGCGTTCCAGCAGTGCCACCCGTACCGACACCCCGCTGCACGAAACGCCCCAGTCGGTGAGCGTGGTCTCCCGCGAAGCCCTCGACGACCTCTCCGCCACCCGCCTGCAACAGGCGCTGGACCAGGCCGGTGGCGTCGGCCGCGGCAACAACTTCGGCGGCCAGGGCCTGACCAGCTACACGGTGCGCGGCTTCACCAGCTCCGAGTATTTCCGCAACGGCTTCCCCATGAATCGTGGCTATCCCAGCGCGCCGGATGCCGCCACCCTGGAGCGGGTCGAGGTTCTGCGCGGACCGGCCGCGACCCTCTATGGCCGCAGCGATCCGGGCGGCACCTTCAACGTGGTCACCAAGCAGCCGCTGGGCGAGCGCAAGACCACCCTTGGCAGCCAGTTCACCGACCAGGGCCAGAAACGCGGCACCCTGGACACCACCGGCCCGGTGGACGAGGACGGCCGCCTGGCCTATCGCCTCAACCTGATCGCCGAGGGCGGCGACACCTTCCGCGACGACGTGCACACCGAGCGCTACGAAGTCGCCCCGGTGCTGAGCTGGCAGGCCACCGACGCCACCCTCATCACCTTCGAGGCGGACATCATCCGCAGCAATGCCCCGCTGGATCGCGGCCGCACCAACTACCTGACCCAGCACGCCGAGGCCAGTCGCTCCACCAATGCCTGGGAAAAGGGCACCACCAACCTGCTGCACAGCGACAGCGAGGCCTATCAGCTGCGCTTCGAGCACCAGTTGAACGACGCCTGGACCCTGGCCGGCGGCTTCCAGTACCTCGACGGCAGCCTCAAGGGCAATGCCGTGGAAGCCAACGGCGTGCAGGCCGACGGCGTGACCCTCAGACGCAACTTCAACTACCGCAAGCTGGAGTGGAGCGACCGCGACCTGCAACTGAACCTGACCGGTCGCTTCGACACATTCGGCCTCGGCCACACCCTGATCACCGGGATCGAGGTGGAAGACTACGACTATCAGTCGATCATCCAGCGCTCTGACCCAGCGGTCTCGCCTTATCCAGTTAACCTGCGCAACCCCGTACTCGGTCAGCCGCGCCCGGCCCTGACCCTCATCCCCACCCACGACCACGAGACCCTCAAGACCTGGGCGGCTTTCGTGCAGGACCAGATCGCCCTCACCGAGCGCCTCAAGGTGCTGGGTGGCGTGCGCCTGGAGCGCTTCGAGCATGACTACGATAACTTCGTCGCCGGTGGTCAGAGCTGGTCCAACGCCGACAACGCCGTCACCCCACGCCTGGGCGTCAGCTATGACCTCACCCCGGAACTGGCCCTCTACGCCAGCGCCTCCAAGTCGTTCAAGCCCAACACCGGCGCAGCGTTCCAAGGCGGCGGTTTCGATCCCGAGGAAGGCAAGGCCTACGAGGTGGGCATGAAGTGGGCGGCACTGGACGGCCGCCTCAGCGTCGACACGGCGATCTTCCATACGGTCAAGGAAAACGTCCTGACCCCGGACCCGGCCAACACAAACTTCAACATCGCCGCCGGCGAGGTGCGCAGCCGCGGCTTCGAAGTCAACGTGACCGGCGACCTGACGCCCAGCTGGCGCATCCTCGGCGGCTACGCCTTCACCGATGCCGAGGTCACCAAGGACAACACCCTGGCCCGCGGCACGCGCCTGACCAACATCCCGCGCAATGCCGTCAACCTGCTCAACGTCTACGAATTCCACGACGGTGCACTGCGCGGCCTGGGCCTGGGTGCCAACCTCAAGTACGTGGGTGAGCGCGAAGGCCAGAAGACCATCGCCAGCGACTACACGATGGACAGCTACACGGTCACCGACCTCTTGAGCTTCTACAAGGTCGACGAGCACCTGCGGCTGAACCTGGACGTGCGCAACGTCTTCAACAAGGGCTACGACGAGAGTTCCTGGAACGCCTACAGCTATCCGGGCGAGCCGCGGACGGTACAGGCCGGTTTCACCTACACCTTCTAAGAGCCTGCTCATAATCTGCTGCGCGTCGGCCAAACCGCGTTGAGAAGGCCTTCGGAATGCTCATTTACGCTATGTAAACTCCGCTTCCTCAGGCCTTCTCGCCTTGTTTGGCTCTAGCTCGCGAGATTATGAACAGGCTCTACGACCCATTGAAAATCAGGCCTCGCTGAAGGCCTGACCGGTCAGCGGCTGCACCACCGGGCGGCCCTGGCGGTCGTGGAGGATGTCCACCGCCACGCCGTAGGTGGCTTCCAGCAGGTCGGCGGTGACGATGGCGGCGGGTCGGCCGGCGGCCAGCAGGCCACCGTTGACCAGCACCAGCAGCGAATCGGCGTACTGGCAGGCCAGGTTGAGATCGTGCAGCACCACCACGGTCACCTGATTGTGCAATCGGGTCTCGTGGCGTACCCGATCGAGCAGGTTGATCTGGTGCCGCAGATCCAGGGCGCTGACCGGTTCATCCAGCAGCATCACCTCGGGTTCGCGCATCAGCACCTGGGCAAAGAACACCAGCTGCCGCTGACCGCCACTCAGGGCACCCAGCTGACGCGAGGCCAGATGGCCGATGCCCACCTCGTCGAGCTTGCCCAGCGCCCGCTCCAGCAGCTCATCGTCCAGGTGCAGGGTCAGCCGTTCCAGGCTGCCCATGGCCACCGTCTCCAGCACCGACAGCGCCGCCTCGGCATGGGAATCCTGGGGCATATAGGCCACGCCCTGGCGCCAGCCCTCGCGCTGAGCGCGGAGCGAAGCCCCCGCCACCAGCCGCCTTTCCCCGCGTTCGATATGACCCGCCGCCAGCGGCAGGTCACCGGCCAGGGCGCGCAGCAGGGTGGTCTTGCCGGTGCCATTGGGGCCGAGGATCACATGCACCTGCCCTGCGTGCAGCTCGGTGCAGAGTCCGGAGATCACGGTGCGGTCGCCGCGCTTCAGCGCGAGGTCCTGGAGGCGGATCATGGGCTGGACCTGCGCGGGGCGAAGATGAGCCAGAGCAGAAAGGGCACCCCGACGATGGCGGTGACGATGCCCACCGGAAACAGCGCCCCGGGCAGGATCGACTTGGACAGCACCGAGGCAGAGGACAGCATCAGGGCGCCGCAGATGGCCGACAGCGGCAGCAGGAAGCGCTGATCCTCCCCCACCTGCCAACGGGCGATATGGGGCGCGACCAGGCCGACGAAGCCGATCACCCCGACGAAGCTGGTGGCCGTCGCGGTCATCACCGCCACCAGGATCAGCACCTTGAGGCGCAGGCGGCGGATGTCCACGCCGAGGCTCTCGGCACGGGCCTCGCCTAGGCGCAGGGCTGCCAGCTTCCAGGCATCGCGCAAGAGCAGGAGGCAGCACAGCAGGGTCACTCCGGCGACGATGGCCAGGGTGGTCCAGGTGGCGCGGCCGAGGCTGCCGAACAGCCAGAAGAGGATCTGCTGGGAGAGCTCCGGCGAGGAGAGGAACTGCACCAGCGACAGCAGCGACTGGAAGAGGAACAGCAGGGCGATGCCGCCGAGGATGATGGTGTCGCTGCCGGTGCGCTTGAGCGAGGCCAGGGCGAAGAGAAACAGCGCCGCCAGCATGGCGAAGGCGAAGGCCCCCAGCGGCACCCCGATCAGCGCGCCCAGGCCGAAGCTGCCCAGTGCCAGGCTGAGAGCGGCGCCACAGCCGGCGGCGGCGGCCATGCCCAGGGTGTAGGGGCTGGCCATGGGGTTGTTGAGCAGCGTCTGCATCTGCGCCCCGCCCGCACCGAGGGCGGCGCCCACCGCCAGGGCCATCAGCGCCACCGGCAGGCGCAGGTCGCGGACGATGGCGTCGGTCATCGGCTGCCGCTCGCCAAGCCCGGTCAGCGACTTGAGCACCTCCAGCGGCGAGAGCAGCGACGGCCCGGTGGCGATGTCCAGCACCAGAGCCGCCAGGGTCAACAGCAGAAACACCGCGCAGGCGCGCCAGCGGCGACGCTCGCGGGCGCGCTGCTCGGCGATGGCGTTGCCGTGGCTGGCGCTCGCGGCCTCACTCATGGCGTCAGGCCTATGGCGAAGGTGCCCTGCGGCTGGATCGGCATGTAGCGGCGATAGTAGTCGCGGTAGTTGGCCATGGGATCCACGTCCTGGAACAGATCCGGATAGAGCTGCTTGGCGATGAACTGCAGCATGGCGAAGTCCTCCAGGCTGCGCGAGGCGCCCTGGTAGACGCCATACAGACGCCCGTCGCGGATCGCCGGCAGATTGGCCCAGCCCGGTCGCTGCATGAAGGCGCGCAGGTGGCTGCGGGCGTCGTCGGCGCTGACGCCAGGGCCCATGGGCAAGGCGGTGGGATTGCTGTTGTCCTCGCGCCCGGAGATGAAGATGACCTCCGGCTGGGCCATAAGCACTTGTTCCGGATTCATCACCCCCCACCACTGGATGAAGGGCGCGGCGATGTTGTCGCCACCGGCCATGGTGACCATGGCGCCCCACATGTTGCGACCATAGGTGAAGGAGTACTCGGCCGGCCCCTTGTTGCCGAACTCGGCATAGACCCGCGGCTTCGGACGATGAGCGGCCGCGATGCGGGTCTGGATGTCCTCCACCACCTTGGCATAGAAGTCGGCCAGCTCGGCGGCGCGCGCCTCCTGGCCGGTGATGACGCCGAGCAGGCGGGTGGAGGCCAGGTGGCGCTCCAGGGTCTGGGCGTTGTAGTCGATCGCCACCACCGGGATGCCGAGTTGTTCGAGGCGCTTGACCTCGCTATCCAGCGCCTGGAATTGCCAGGCGGCCAGCACCACCAGATCAGGCTTGAGGGCAAGGACCTTTTCCACCGAGAAGCTGTTGTTTTCCGTCTCCCCCACATCGGGAAGGCTGGCCAGGGAGGGTCGGTGGGCGACATTGAGCGCCCAGTTGGCCGGCACCTTGCGTTCCCAGGCGCCGCGGGAGACACCGACCACGGCATCGAAGGCCTGCTCGCCACCGACCGCCAGGTAGTCGCCATAGTGGAAGCCCAGCACCACCCGCTTGGCCGGTGCCTCGATCGTCACCGTGCGCCCGAGAACGTCAGTGACCTGGCGGGTCTCGGCAAAGGCCGGAGCAATCAGAAAGCAAGCGATAAGCGTTACCAGCCGGACAGCCCACTGCCCGCTGCGCGCGAAACCTTTCATGGAACCCCTTGGACGTCTGCACCCGCTCTAAACGGGTGACTGCGGAGCATGCAAAGGGTGCAACTTTACGCGGTGGCAGCGCCTGCGCCTAGCGCCTGCCACCGGCAAAGGGGAAGCCGTCGACGCTAGGTGGCATCGGCGTGGCTGACCACGCCCTTGATCAATACCGCCAGGGCGGCAAGACCGGCCGGCAGGAGCAGCGCGGTGAGCACCTGGGTGAAGGTCCAGCCCAGGCCCAGCAGGGTCGCGCCCATCCAGGCGCCGGTGATGGCGCCGAAGCGGCCGATGCCGAGCATCCAGGACACCCCGGTGGCGCGGCCATGGGTCGGGTAGTAGCGCGCCGCCAGCGACGGCATGGCCGACTGGGCGCCGTTGATGCACATGCCGGCCACCAGCACCAGGGTGGCGACCAGGGCGACCTGGCCCAGGCTCTGGCCCACGCAATAGGCGAAGATCCCAGCCAGCACATAGAACAGGCCGATCACCTTGTGCGGATTGAATCTGTCCATGGCCCAGCCGACGAACACCGCGCTGAGCACCCCGCCGAACTGGAACAGCGCGCCGATCAGGGCGGCCTGCTCCAGGCTGGCGCCGGCGTCGCGCATCAGCGTCGGCAGCCAGCTGGTGAGCAGGTAGACGATCACCAGGCCCATGAAATAGGTCAGCCACAGCAGCAGGGTGCCGGCGCTGTAGTTGCGGTTGAAGATCACCGCGAAGACGTTGCCGGTCTTGACCGACTTCTGCTCGGGCACCACGAAGTGCCGGGCCTCGGCGGCCTCGCGGCCAATGGGCGCCAGCACCCGGCGGATGCGCTCGGCGCTCTTGCCGTGCACCACCAGATAGCGCGCCGATTCCGGCAGCCAGAGCAGCAGCACCACGGCCAGCGCCAGCGGCAGCACGCCGCCCAGCACCAGCAGGCTGTGCCAGCCATAGGCCGGGATCATCCAGGCCGAGACGAAGCCACCGCCGGCCATGCCCAGGTTGAAGCCGCAGAACATGCTGGTCACCAGCAGCGACTTGAGGCGCTCGGGGGTGTATTCCGAGAGCAGCGTGGTGGCGTTGGGCATGGCGGCGCCCAGGCCCAGCCCGGTGAGGAATCTCAGGATCACCAGCTGTTCGAGGTTGGCGCTGAAGGCCGAGAGCAGGCTGAAGCCGCCAAAGATGAAGGTGGCGACCACCAGCACGCCCTTGCGACCGAAGCGATCGGCCAGGGGCCCGGAGCCCAGGGCGCCAAAGACCATGCCGCCCAGGGCCGCGCTCATCACCGGCCCCAGGCTGGCCCGCGGGATGCCCCACTCCACCGACAGCGCCGGGGCGATGAAGCCCATGGCCGCGGTGTCGAGGCCGTCGAGAAAGACGATGAGAAAGCACAGGGCGACGATGCGCCACTGGTAGGCGGACAGTGCCTGGCGATTGATGAAGTGCTGGACATCCAGGGTGCCGGCTGTCGCCGTGGCCGAAGAATCGGCCAGGGGCACGGCGCCCGCGAGGGTTTGTGTCATGGTGGTCTGCTCGTGTTGTTGTTATCGGCGTAGTGCGCCACTGCGCCGACGTTAAGCCCAACCCCGAACAGCTGACAATTCGATTATCGGCGATATGGCCGATAATCGACCGGATTCGCTAGTGAAACAGCCGGGTGCTCAATTCCTGGCTGGCCGCCAGCAGCACCGGCAGGAAGCGCGTCTCCAGTTCCTGGCGACTGACCCGACTGGCGTGGGTGCCGACGTTGAGCGACGCCAGCACCTGGCCGGCGGCGTCTCTCAGGGGCACCGCCAGGGATCTCAGCCCCACCTCCAGCTCTTGGTCGACGATGACGTAGCCCTGCTGGCGCACCTGGCCCAGGCACGCGATGAGCGCCGGCGGCTGATAGAGGGTGCGGCTGGTCTTGGCCTGCAGGTCGGCGTGCTCCAGGTAGTCGTGCAGGGCGGCATCGTCCAGGGCGGCGAGCAGGATGCGGCCCATGGAGGTGCAATAGGCCGGCAGCCGGCTGCCGACGCTGAGGTCCACCGAGATCAGTCGCTGCGGCGTCGCCGAGCGGGCGATATAGAGGATCTCGTCGCCTTCCAGGGTGGCCATGGAGCAGGCTTCGTGCAGTTGCTCGCTGAGGCGATCAAGCACCGGTTGGGCGGTGACCGCCAGCGGCGTCGACGACAGATAGGCGTGCCCCAGGGTCAGCACCTTGGGCAGCAGCGAATAGGTGCGGCCGTCGGTGGTGACGTAGCCCAGCTTCATCAGGGTATGCAGGCAGCGGCGTACCGCGGCGCGGGGGATCTCGGTGCGATGGCTGATCTGGGCGATGGTCAGCTGGCGCTTGCGCTCCTGGAAGGCGTGGATGACCGCCAGGCCGCGGGCCAGGGAGGTCATGAAGTTCGGGTCGCCGGTGAAGGCTTCGATGCGCTTGGCCGGCGAGGCAATGATGGGCGGCGCGGCCAGTGGCGGCAGGCCCGTAGCGTGAGCGGTGCGGTTATCGTCCATCGGACCGGTCCTCGGCAGGCTTTTGATCGATTATCGAGCGAGGGGGCGATTATCGCAATCGCA
This sequence comes from Pseudomonas sp. SORGH_AS_0199, assembly GCF_031453735.1. Lineage (NCBI taxonomy): Bacteria > Pseudomonadati > Pseudomonadota > Gammaproteobacteria > Pseudomonadales > Pseudomonadaceae > Pseudomonas > Pseudomonas sp. SORGH_AS_0199. The sequence continues at coordinate 1,162,321 of NZ_JAVJAE010000001.1, read as the reverse complement.
TTTCTCCTGGTGCCCGCTGACGCGCCGGAGCTTCCCGGTGCATGCTGAGGCTTCCCGCCCAGCCGCCTGGATGCCTGCCGATGAAGACCCTGGAAGATCATCTCAGCCAGTACGCGAGCTACCACCGCGATCCGCGCAACATCGCCAGCCACTTTCCCGGCATCCTGCTGATCGTGCTGGCGGTGGCCATCCTGCTGTCGCGACCGGTTTTCAGCCTGGCCGGCTGGCCGCTGTCGCCGGCGGTACCGGTGGCCGGGGCGGTGGCGGTCTTCTACCTGCGCCTGGATCGGCCGCTGGGGCTGCTGATGGGCGTGCTGCTTGGTCTTGCCCTCTGGCTGGGTGCCGCGCTGGCGGCCCGGACCACGGGCGTCTGGCTGGGCTGGGGGCTGGGTCTGTTCCTGGTCGGCTGGGCCATCCAGTTCGTTGGTCACCACTACGAGGGGCGCAAGCCGGCCTTTCTCGACGACCTGGCCGGCCTGGCCATCGGCCCGCTGTTCATCGCCACCGAAGCGGTCTTCTGGCTGGGGGGGCGCCCGCAGCTCAGGCAGGCGATCGAAGAGCGGGCCGGCCCGGTGCGGCGCCGTCAGCCCAGCCGATAGCGGATCGTCGGCCGACCGTCGGGGCCGTCCAGCGTCACCTGCGCCTTCACCCCCCAGACCTGCTGGATCAGCGCGGCCGTCAGCACCGCGGCCGGAGCGCCTTCGGCGACCAGGCGACCGTCGCGCAGCACCGCCAGGCGATCGCAGAACAGCGCGGCCAGATTGAGATCGTGGATCGCCAGCACGCAGGTGGCCGGCAGGCGGCGGACCAGGTCGAGGATCTCCAGCTGGTGCTGGATGTCGAGGTGATTGGTGGGTTCGTCCAGCAGCAGTTCGCTGGGCTCCTGGGCCAGGGCGCGGGCGATCTGGGCGCGCTGGCGCTCGCCACCGGAGAGGCTGTGCCAGCGCCGTGCCGCCTTGTCGACCAGGCCGACCTGGGCCAGGGCGCGCTGACAGATCTCGGCGTCGCGCGCGCTCCAGGCATCGAGCAGGCCGCGATGGGGCGTGCGCCCCAGGCGCACCACCTCGGCCACCGACAGATCGGCCTCGGTACCGGCCTGCTGCTCCACCAGGGCGACCCGCCGTGCCAGGTCGCGCCGGCGCAGCTCGGCCAGCGGTGTCGCGTCGAGACTGACCCTGCCCTCCTCTGGCCGCCGCAGCCCGGCCAGCAGCCGCAGCAGGCTGGACTTGCCCGAGCCATTGGGGCCGAGCAGTCCGAGCACCCCGCCGGGCGGCACCGCGAGGGTCACCCCGGCGAGGATCGGCTGGCCGCCGGCGCTCCAGGCCACGTTCCGCGCGGCGAGGCTCATCGGACCTCCCGCGCGCGGTAGAGGATGAAGGCGAAGGCCGGCGCGCCGACCAGGGCGGTGACCACGCCGATGGGCAGAGTCTGCTTGGCCACCAGGGTGCGGGCGACGATGTCGGCCAGCACCATGAACAGCGCGCCGATCAGGGCGCAGGTGGGCAACAGCCGGCCATGCCCCGGACCGACCAGGAAGCGTGCCACATGGGGGATCACCAGGCCGACGAAGCCCACCGCACCCACCAGGCTGACCAGGCAGGCGGTGATCAGGCCGGTGACCGCCAGCAGCAGCAGGCGCAGCGGCCCCACCGCCACGCCGAGGCTGGCGGCGGCGTCTTCGCCAAAGGCGAAGGCATCCAGCGCCCGGGCGCAGGCCAGGCACACCAGCAAGCCAGCGAGCACCACCCCGGCGGCCAGCCAGACGTCCGGCCAGCGCACCCCGGCCAGGCTGCCGAGCAGCCAGAACATCACGCTACGTGCCTGCTCGGCATTGGCCGCGGTGGCGACGATATAGGCGGTCAGGGCATTGAACAGCTGGGACGCGGCCACCCCGGCGAGGATGATGCGGGTGCTGCCGCCACTGCCGAGAAAGGGCAGCACCACGGTAAAGGCCAGCACCGCGCCGAGAAAGGCGCCGAGGGACACGCCGAGCATGCCGCCACCGACCCCCAGCAGCATCACCAGCACCGCGCCGGTGGAGGCGCCGGCCGACAGCCCCAGCACATAGGGTTCGGCCAGGGCGTTGCGCAGCAGCGCCTGGAGGATGGCGCCGGAGACCGCCAGGCCGGCGCCGCAGCAGGCGGCCACCAGGGCGCGACTGAGACGGTATTCCCAGACGATGCCCTGGACGATGCGTTCCACCGGGTAGGGCCCCAGGCCGAGGCCGTTGGCGATGGCCTGCAGACTGGTCAGGGGCGCGATGGGCATCTCGCCGAAGGACGCCGCCAGCACCACGCTCGCCGCCAGCGCCAGCACCGCGGCCAGGCCCAGCAGCCAGCGCCAGGGCCGGGCCCCCTCGGCCGCCAGGGGCAGACTCATGGTTGCGGCTTGGCCAGGTCGGCGGCCAGGGTCTCGACGCTGTCCACCACCCGCAGCGAGGGATTGAGGGTCGGGGCGTCCACCACCAGCAGGTGGTTCTCGCGCACCGCGCGCAATTCGCGGGTCAGGGGATCGCTGCGCAGGAAGGCCAGCTTCTTGTCCACGTCATCGGCGGGATAGAGACGGCGGTCCATGCGCGCCACGACGATATAGTCGGGGTCCAGACTGGCGATGCGCTCCCAGCTCACCGCCGGCCATTCCTCGGCGCTGTCGACCACGTTGCGCAGGCCCAGGGCGCGGGCGATCCAGGCCGGCGCGCCGAGGTTGCCAGCAACCCAGGGATCCCCTTCCAGCCGCGGACTGGAAAACCAGAACAGCACCGAACGCCCCCGGACCCCGGCCGCCTTGGCCTGCTCGCCAGCGGCGGCGATACGGCGGTCCAGCTCGGCGACCAGCTGCTTGCCGGCCGGCTGCACATCGAGGATGGCCGCCAGTTCCTGAGCCTCGCGGGTCACCAGATTCATGTCGAAGGGCGCGCTGCGGCTGCCGTCGCTGTTGGAGTCGGCGGTCACCGCCTTGCCCTCGCAATCGCTGGGCGCCACATAGGCAGCAATGCCCAGCGTGGCAAAGCGGGGGAAGTCCGCCACCTCGCCGCCGGGTCCGACGTGATAGGTGTACTGGGCCGCCACCAGATCCGGCCGGGTGCCGACCACGGCTTCGAAGCTGGGGGCGTTGTCAGCCAGCCGCGGAATGCCCTTGCCCGCCGCCTGCAGGTCCGCGGGCAAGCCGCCGAACCAGACGCCGGTGCCCACCAGCCGCGCGCCCACGCCCAGGCGCAAGAGCAACTCGGTACTGGCCTGGCCCAGACTGACCAGGCGTTGAGGCGCGCGCTCGAAGACCAGGTCGCGGCCGCAGTTGTGGATGGTCAGCGGATAGGGGGTGGCCGCCTGGGCGGTAAGGGAGGCTACGGACAGCAGGCCGGCGGCGAGCAGCGGCAGAAGATGGCGAAACATGGACTCTCCTTGGGATGACGCGTCCCTGGTGGATGATGGATGTCCCCTGGCAAGGTCTGGCTCACTTCTCGCGAAGCTCACAGTGGCGCGACCGCGCCGGAGTTGCACCGGCTTCCCGCCAGGGAACGGAAAGGTCGCCGAGGGTGAGCCAGCGGCGACCAGGATTCAAGCACTAAATGTTACTTTATAACAATTCCGTATCGTACCAGCGCGGGGTATAGACCCATTCGCCGCCGTCGGCCCGCGGAAAGCGCCGGGTATGGCTGGAGCCGAGGATCACCAGGGTGCGCGAATCCACCATCTCGCTGCGCAGGGCGCCGAGGCTGGTGTATTCGAGACCGCCACCGGGACGGCCGACGTCGCGACCGAGGATCACCGGGGTGTTTGCCGAGCGGCAGCTGCGCAGGACGTCCAGCGCCCGGTCCAGCTGATGCGGTCGGGCCTTGGAGATGGGATTGTAGAAGGCCATGGCCAGGTCCGCCGCGGCGGCCTGGCGCAGGCGCTGCTCGATCACCGTCCAGGACTTGAGGTTGTCGGACAGGGAGATCAGGCAGAAGTCGTGACCCAGCGGCGCCCCGGCCAGGGCGGCGCTGGCCATGGCCGCGGTGATGCCTGGCAGGATCTCCAGCTCCACCGCCGCCCAGCGCGGGTCGGCGGCGCCCTCCAGCACCTCCAGCACCGCGGCGGCCATGGCGAAGACGCCCGGATCGCCGGACGACACCATCACCACCTGGCGCCCGCTAGCGGCCAGTTCGAAGGCATGGCGGGCGCGCTGCAGTTCTTCGCGATTGTCGCTGGCATGGGCCAGCTGGTCCGGGCGCAGGGGACCGGCCATCTGCACGTAGGTGGCGTAGCCGAGCACGTCCTCGGCCTGGTCCAGGGCGCGGCGCACCACCGGTGCCATGAGTTCGGCCGCGCCGGGGCCTAGGCCCACCACACTGAGGCGGCCACGGCGCTGGCCGAGGTCATCGGCGTCCAGCGGCCGGTCATGCAGGTGCAGGGCGAGGCCCTGGGCCTGGGCCCGTGCCACGGCCGCCTGGGCGAATTCCGGGGTACGGGCGTCGACGAATCTCAGCGGCACCTCCAGCGTCTGGCTCAGCTCGGCCAGGCCGGGCGCGGCCATGTCGGCCGCCTGAGCCAGCAGCACCGCCACGGCCCCGGTGGCATAGCCGGTGCTGGCGAGCAGCGCGGTAATGGCGGCGGCGGTGGCATCGGCGCGTACCGCCACCAGCACGGCGCGGGGGTGGATCAGCAGGGTATGGTTGTCGGCGCTGGTCAGGGGCGAGACCAGGATGCGTTGCCGCGCCTCGGGATCGCGGGCCAGGGGCACCTCATCTAGCCAGGGCGCCTCGCCCTCGATGCGTACCGGGGCGCCGGCCAGCAGATCGGCGACCCGGTGCTTGGCCACGTCGACATCGGCCAGGGCATAGCCGGCCGGCGGATCGAGCAGGCAGGTGCCGAATCTCAGTTCACCGCTGGTGGTGATGGCCGGGGCCACGTCCAGCAAGGTACCCAACTGGCGAGCCAGGCGATTGGCACCGGCCAGGCCGCCCAGCAGCGGCACCACGGCGCTGCCGTCCTCGGCCACCGCCAGCACTGGTGGCTCGGCGGTCTTGTCATCCAGCAAGGACGCCAGGCTGCGGATGACGATGCCGGCGGCGCAGAGCACCAGCAGCGGGCGCTGCTGGCGATAGAGGTCGCGCAGGTGGTCGCCGAAGGCGCTGTAGCTGACATCGCCCTCGACCCGCCCGGCCAGGCCGTGCACCAGGCTACCCGGCAGGCCAGCCTGCAGGCGGCGGGCGGTGGCCAGGGCACCGGGGCCGAGGATGACGATGGCCGGGCTCAACCCTTCCATTTCACCCCCGGCACCACCACCAGCGAGAAATACGGCGAAGCCATGGGCTCGACGGCATCCAGCGCGACGATGCGCTGGTTGTCCATGGTGGCGCGCTCGATGTAGCGGGCGCGCTGGTCCAGACCCAGGTCGCGCAGCACCTGGCGCACCTTCTCGAAGTTGCGTCCGAGCTTCATCACCACGGCCGCGTCGGCGCTGGCGAGACGCGCCTTGAGTTCCTCGGCGGAAAGCACCCCGGAGAGCACCGTGAGGGTCTGGTTGCGATAGACCAGCGGCAGGCCGAGCATGGCCACGCCGCCGAGCATGGAGCAGACCCCCGGCACCACCTGGGCCTCGTAGCGCTCGGCCAGGCGGTCGTGCAGGTACATGTAGGAACCGTAGAAGAAGGGATCGCCCTCGCAGATCACCGCCACGTCGCGACCGGCGTCGAGATGGTCGGCCACCTGGGCGGCGGCGGTGTCGTAGAAGTCGGCGATCACCGTCTCGTAGGACAGCGGCGGCGCCAGCTTCTCGGTGGTCACCGGATAGACCAGCGGCAGGCGCTGCTGGCCATCCAGCAGATAGCCCTCGATGACGCCATAGGCATTGCCGCCCTGGCCCGCGTTGGCCTTGGCCTTGGCGACGAAATAGGCCACCACCGGCGCGCCCTGCAGGAGGCGCAGGGCCTTCACGGTGATGAGTTCCGGATCGCCGGGGCCGACGCCCAGGCCGAGCAGGCGGCCCGCCATCACTCCACCTCCGTGGCCAGGGCGTTGACCGCGGCGGCGGCCATGGCGCTGCCGCCCCGCCGGCCGCGGACGATGACATAGGGCACGCCGCGGCTGTCGGCGGCCAGGGCGTCCTTGGACTCCCTGGCGCCGACGAAGCCCACCGGCATGCCGAGGATCAGCGCCGGCTTGGGCGCGCCGGCATCAAGCATTTCCAGCAGATAGAACAGCGCCGTGGGGGCGTTGCCGATCACCACCACGCTGCCAGCCAGGTGCGGCCGCCAGCGCTCCAGGGCCACCGCTGAACGGGTGTTGCCCTGGGCCACGGCCAGTTCGCGAATGCCTTCGTCGTGCAGGGTGCAGATCACCTGATTGTTGGCCGGCAAGCGGGTGCGGGTGACGCCCTCGGCGACCATGCGCGCATCGCAGAGGATGGGCGCGCCGGCCGCCAGGGCCGCGCGACCGGCCGCGCCGGCACCCGGGGAAAAGGCCAGGTCCTGGACCACGTCGACCATGCCGCAGGCGTGGATCACCCGCACGGCGAGCTTTTCCAGGTCGGCGGGGATGGCCGAGAGATCGGCTTCGGCGCGGATGGTGGCGAAGGATTGGCGATAGATCGCCTGGCCGTCGCGTTCGTATTCAAGCATCACTGGGACTCCGGGCCAGCCAGGCGGCGGCCTCGTCGAGGGATAGATGGGTGGCGCGCCGCCGGCCCGGACCGGGCTGGGTGGCGTCGCGCACGAAGAGGTCATAGCGGCCGGGAGCCACCGCCAAGAGGGTATGGGGTGCCTGGCCGGCCAGGGCGCAACTGCGCGGGCAACCGGAGAGATGCACCTCCACGTCCGCCGGCAGCCGCTCGGCCAGGCGCAGGGCATCGCCCTTGGTGTCGGCCTGGCCCTTGGCGCAGCCCTGGCTGCCGGTGCAGGCGATCAGCCGGGCCAGGGGCGCGGCGGGATCGGTGGTCAGCTCCAGGGTGGCCAGAGCGCCGAGCAGCTCGGAGGCCCTGTCGACCGGCACATCGGGCAGCAGCAGGCCCTGCCAGGGGGTCAGGTGCAGCGCGCCCTCGCCAAGGTGCTCGGCCAGGTCGGCGACGGCAGCCAGGCTGGTTGCCGGCAGTCGGCCCAGGGCGGGCTGGGCGCCGACCCAGCAGCGACCCGGCTGAAGCTGGGGATGGCTGCCCAGGCGCAGCGCGGTTGCGGCCGCCGCGCGTGGGCTGCGTGGAACCGGCAGCAGGTCCAACCCCGCCAGCAACTCTGCGACCGGGCACTGCGCCAGCAGCTGGCGCAGGCGGCCCTGCTCGGGACCGGCGAGATCGAGAAAGCGATGCAGCAGCCGCGCGACGGTCGCCACCTCCTGGCCCGGGGCGATCAATCCAACCGGCGCATCCAGCGGGATACCGGCGAGACCGAGCAGGTAGCCTTCGGGGCGAGCCGACAGCCAGACATCATGGGGATGATCGAGCCGCGCCAGGGCTTCGCCGCCGTCCAGTTGCAGGGCGAACTTGGGCGACAGGCCATGCAGTCGGCGGTCACCCTCCAGCAGGGCGAGCAACTCGGCGGCCAGGGGACGGACATCCTGCAACTGCTGAGGATCACGGCCTGCCGCCGGGCTGAGCAGCAGATTGCGCACGTCGTCGGCGGCCGGATCGGCCGGACCAAGGCCGGCGGCCTGCAACTCGGCCACCAGGGCGTCGGCGCCGTCCGGACGCACGCCGCGCAATTGCAGGTTGGCTCTGTTGGTCAGCTCCAGTACCCCGTTCGCCCAGCGCTCGCTGGCGGCGGCGATGGCCCGCGCCTGGCCTGCCGTGAGTCGCCCGCCCGGCAACTTCACCCGGCACAGGCCGCCATCGCGCGCGGGCACGATGCGCAGCAGCCCCGGACAGGCCGAAGGCCGCGGGACGAGGGCGGAAGGAGAGGGAGGATTCACGGCGGAAGGTCGGGCTGAACGGGGAAAGACGTTATTATGCCCGCTTTGCCCGACCCCTTGAAAACGCCCGGTCGGCTGACGTTCGATGAGGTGTGTTCATGATCCCCTGGCTGACCGTGGTGGGTATCGGCGAAGACGGCTACCCCGGCCTCGGCAAGCAGGCCCGCCGCGCGCTGCTGGACGCCCAGGTCATCATTGGTGGTCCACGCCAGCTGGCGCTGCTGCCACCCTGCCTTCGCGCCATCCGCGAGCCCTGGCCGCAACCATTCACCCTGGCCCCGGTCCTGGACCGCCGCGGCACCCCGATCTGCGTGCTGGCCAGCGGCGATCCCATGCTGTTCGGCGTCGGCGCGAGCCTTTCGCGCCAGCTGTCGGCCGACGAACTGCAGGTGCTGCCGGCGCCCTCCTCCTACTCCCTGGCCGCGGCTCGTCTGGGCTGGCCGTTGCAGGAGGTGGCGTTGATGTCGGTGGTGGCGCGGCCCCTGGCCGGGGTGGTGCGCCACCTGCATCCTGGCGCACGCCTGCTGGTATTGAGCAATGACGGCCACAGCCCTGCCGCCCTGGCCGCGCTGCTGGTGGACCAGGGCTTTGGCGCCAGCCAGCTGCAGGTGTTGGAGCACCTGGGCGGTCCTCTGGAGCGACGGATCAGCGGCCGCGCCCAGGACTGGTCGCTGGCGGAAGCAGCCGCGCTCAACCTAGTGGCCATCGAGGTCCTGAGCGAGACCGGCGAAGCGGGACTGCCGCTCACCCCCGGTCTGCCGGACAGCGCCTATCGCCACGACGGCCAGCTGACCAAGCGAGACGTGCGCGCCGTGACCCTGGCGCGCCTGGCGCCGCGCCCGGGCGAACTGCTGTGGGACGTGGGCGCCGGCTGCGGCTCCATCGGCATCGAATGGGCGCGCAGCCATCCCCGCTGCCGGGTGCTGGCCATCGAGGTCGACGCCGGTCGCCAGGCCCATATCCTCCACAACCGTGACCAGCTCGGCGCCCCGGCGCTGCAACTGGTCGCCGGCCAGGCGCCCGAGGCGCTGGCCGGTCTGGCCACCCCGGACGCCATCTTCATCGGTGGTGGGCTTACCGCGCCGGGCGTGCTGGACGCTTGCTGGACCGCGCTGCGCCCCGGCGGTCGCCTGGTCGCCAACGCCGTGACCCTGCAGACCGAAGCCGCCCTGGTGGCCTTTCGCGAACGCCACGGCGGCGACCTGACCCGCCTGCAGGTGGCCCAGGCCCAGCCACTGGGCGCCTTCGACACCTGGCGCGCGGCGCTGCCTATCACCTTGCTGGACGTGGTGAAGCCGTGAGTGGCCGTCGCTCGGCACAAGTAGAGAGGATGATTGGGTGTGCCTCCTTCATCCCTGAAGACTGTGAGCGGCGCCTGGCCCGCTCACCCCAACCCTCTCCCCGCGGGGGAGAGGGGGTCGCTGGGTGGTGGCCTGGAAATCTGGTGTCCGGGCTGACGCCCACGACGCTTGCTGAGCACGCTGCAATGACCGGCGGGAAAGCCGCCTACGAGACCAATACGCCTATTCCGCCGCTCGATCCCAGGCACTGGCTTTGCTCCCCTCTCCCCCCGGGAGAGGGGCCGGGGGTGAGGGCACGCCATGCATGACGAAGCCTCCGCCACTCTGACGGAAGACCGCCCATGAAGATCCTCCTGCTCGGCGGCACCACCGAAGCCCTGGCCATCGCCCGCACACTGCCGGCGAAGGCGATCTACAGCCTAGCCGGTCTCGGCCGGGTGCCTCAGGACCTGCCCTGCCAGGTGCGAGTCGGCGGCTATGGTGGCGCCGAGGGGCTGAGCGCCTTTCTCCGCAGTGAAGGCATCGACCTGCTGATGGACGCTACCCACCCCTACGCCGCACAGATCAGCCACAACGCCGCGCGGGCCGTTGCTGACGCTGGCCTCCCCTGCTGGGCGCTGCGCCGACCCGGCTGGCAGGCCGGACCAGACGACGACTGGCGCGAGGTGGCCGACTGGGCCGAGCTGCAGCGAGCCCTGGCACCCTTCGCCCGCCCCTTCTTCACCCTGGGTCGCGAGCCGCTGGAGCATCTCCAGGAGATCCCGCCCCACCAGTTCTGGACCCTGCGCCTGCTCGATACCCATCCCGGTCACGTCCGGGCGCGGATCATCGCCGACCGCGGCCCCTTCGCCCTGGAGGCCGAGCGCGCGCTCTTCGCCCAGGGTGACTTCGATGTGCTGATCAGCAAGAACAGTGGTAGCGCCGCTACCCAACCCAAGCTGCAGGTCGCCCGCGAGCGGGGCCTGCCGGTACTGATCCTGCGTCGCCCAGCCCTGCCTAGCGTCGATCGCGAATTCGCCAGTGTCACCGACCTGCTCACCGCCCTCGCCGAGAAAATCCCATGACCGTCCATTTCATCGGCGCCGGCCCCGGCGATCCCGACCTCATCACCGTCAAGGGTCAGCGGCTGATCCGCCAGTGCCCGGTGATCCTCTATGCCGGCTCCCTGGTGCCGCCCGCGGTGCTGGAAGGCCACCAGGCCGAGACGGTGATCGACACCGCTTACCTGGACCTGGAGGCCATCGTCGGCCACCTGGCCGCCGCCCATGCCCGCGGCCAGGACGTGGCCCGGGTGCATTCCGGCGATCCCTCGCTGTATGGCGCCATCGGCGAACAGATCCGCCGCCTGCAGGCGCTGTGCATTCCCTACGAGATCGTTCCCGGCGTGACCGCCACCGCCGCCTGCGCCGCCCTGCTGGGTTGCGAACTGACCCTGCCCGGGGTCAGCCAGACGGTGATCCTCACCCGCTATGCCAGTCGCACGGCCATGCCGGAAGGCGAGGCGCTGGCCGACCTGGCCCGCCACCGCGCGACCCTGGCCATCCACCTCGGCGTCGGCCAGCTGGAACGCATCGTCGCCGACCTCCTGCCGCACTATGGCCCTGCCTGCCCGGTGGCCATCGTCCACCGCGCCAGCTGGCCGGACCAGGACAGCGTCCAGGGCACCCTGGCCGACATCGTCGAACGGGCGCGGGACAAGGATTTCCGCCGCACTGCCCTGATCCTGGTCGGCGAGGTGCTGGCACCGGGAGATTTCCAGGATTCCAAGCTGTATCGGCAAGGACCGGGGTAGCACGCGTAGGTTGGGCTGAGGCGGCTCCTCCGCCGAAGCCCAACACCAGGCGGCATCGTTGGGCTTCGCTGCGCTCAATTCAACCTACAGGCGTCCTGCTCTAATACCCCGCCCCACCCTCGCCGCCGCTGACGATGGCCACGCCGGAACTGGTCCCCAGGCGGGTCGCGCCGGCGTCCAGCATGGCCTGGGCGGTGACGCGATCGCGCACGCCACCGGAGGCCTTGACGCCCATCTCCGGGCCCACCTCCTCGCGCATCAGCCGCACATCCTCCAGGGTCGCGCCGCCGTGGCCGAAACCGGTCGAGGTCTTGACGAAGGCGACCTCGAGGTCGCGACAGATCCGGCAGGCCTGGCGCTTCTGGGTTTCGTCGAGCAGACCGGTCTCCAGGATCACCTTGAGCGGTACCGCACCGCAGGCGGCCTGGACCGCGGCGATGTCGGCGGAGACCTCGTCCAGCAGGCCATCCTTGAGCCAGCCGATGTTGAGCACCATGTCGATCTCCCCCGCCCCGGCGGCGATGGCCTGCTCGGCTTCGAAGGCCTTGGCCGCGCTCAGCCCGGCGCCGAGCGGAAAGCCCACCACCGCGCAGACCTTGACCGCACTGCCGGCCAGTTGCGCCGCGGCGTGGGGGACCTGGGCGGAATTCACGCACACCGAGTAGAAGCCATGGGTACGCGCCTCCTGGCACAGGCGCTCGATCTGGGCGCGGCGGGCATCGGCGGCGAGCAGGGTGTGGTCGATGGTCTTGGCGAGTTCGCCGGGTTCAAGCTGCATGGGGCCTCCTCAGGCACGGGTAGCGTATGATCGGATCAGAATTCTTGGTTGGTGCGGCCTGCACCTCTAGTCGGACTCCCGTAGCGCACCCCTCATGGATAGCAAGAAAGCCGCTCGGCTCAAGCTGATGCACCAGGCGCTGCAGGATCAGCACGCCATTCACCTGCGCGAGATGGCCCAGCTGCTGGGTGTCTCGGAAATGACCCTCAGACGCGACCTGCGGCTCCCGCCGGACGGCCTGCGGCTGCTCGGCGGTCACGTCACCCGCGATGTCGGCGGCAGCGAGGCGCCCGGCTATCAGGTGGTGGAACAGGACCTGCGCCAGGTCGAGGAAAAGCGCCGCATCGGTCGGCTGGCCGCGGCGCAGATCCGCGCCGGCGATACCGTCTTCCTCGATTGCGGGACCACCACGCCCTTCGTGGTGGATTTCATTCCCGATGACCTGGAATTCACCGCCGTCTGCCATTCGCTCAATGTGCTGCTCAAGCTGCAGCAGAAGGTCAACTGCACCCTGGTGGTGTGCGGCGGGACCTTCCAGCGCAAGAATCAGATCTTCGAGAGTCGCCTGGAGACCGGGGTGCTCGATGGCGTGCGCCTCACCCACGCCTTCGTCTCGGCGGCCGGGGTGAGCGAGGACTTCGGCGTCACCTGCTTCAACTTCAACGAGGTCGAGGTCAAGCAGAAGGTCCTGCGCCAGGCCCAGCAGCGGCTGCTGCTGGTCGACCATACCAAGTTCGACGTGGTGCGCGCCGCGCATTTCGCGGCGCTCGACGACTTCGACTTGGTGGTCAGCGACGGGCGCATTCCGCGCAGCTATCGCGAGCGGATCGAGGCGAACGGCGCGCAACTGCTTACCTGATCCGCGCCGGGTCGGCCAGGCGCGCCAACAGCGCCTCGCGCTCGGCGGCGGCGAGATAGCCGGTACGCACGCTGAAGGCGCGCCGTTCACCCGGCTGCAGCTGTTGCACCTGGCCCTTGGCGGTCTCGGCCAGATAGCCCTCCGGCTCACAGGTCGCCGGCAGCACGAAGGCCGCCACCTGCTGATCGGGGTTGTGCAGCACCCAGCGCGTGGCATGGGGCAAGGCCGCCGGGCGATAGGCCGTGTAGAAGGCGGCGCCGTCCGGATGCTCCAGCAGGAAGTGCGCTTCCCCCGCCGCGTCGGTGCCCGGGGCATCGATGAAGCTGACGATTTCCGGCTGGTAGCGCGCGGGCGCATCCAGCACCCGCAGCCGCTCCGAATCTTCGGCCAGCTCGGCGATGAAGGCCTGCCAGTCGGCGGTCGGCCGCACATGGGCCGGCACGCTGGTACGCACCCGGGTGCGGGCCACGCCGAGCGGCTCATGGAAGCGGCCGCCAGGTACGTAGGCGTAGTTCATGTGCGCCATGTACATCAGGTCCATGGGCTGGCCGGCCTGGTTTTCCACTTCCAGGCCCAGCTCGAACACGGCGCTGTCCGGTCTCAGGGTCACCCTGGGCTGGGCGCGATAGCGATCGCCAAAGCCCATGGCGTAGTCATGGCGACCGCCCAGGCGCAGGAAGTCACCCTCAGCGTCCCGGCCCAGCTCCAGCCAGGCCTCGTCCAGCGGCGCGCAGGGCAGTTCGCCGTGCAGCTCGTGGCTGTCCTCCGGCGCCGGGCAGCCGTTGCGCAGCACCCCGGCGTGGAACATGAAGCAGCCATAGGTCTCGATGATCCGCCGGGTTGGCCGCGGCTGGTCGAACAATCCGGGCATGGTCAGGCGGCAGCCGTCGAAGCTGGCGTCCCAGACCATCTGCCCCTGGTAGGGCAGTACGATCAGCCGGCCACGGCGATTCTCCAGCGCCAGGGCGCGCACCCCGGAGGGATAGGTCCAGGCGCGCACCTGGAAGGCGTCGCTGGCGAGCAGGGTACGCTCGCACGCGGTGAATTGCTCAGGCTGCAGGGGCAGGCGTACGGACATGGCGGTGCCCTCCTCAGGCGGTCTGGGCGGCGCCCACCGGCAGCCGCTCGCTGGCCGGATGACGCAGGCAATAGAGGGCGTAGGCGACGATCACCGTGAAGCACAGCAGCGGCACCGAATAGGCCAGCTGCATGTTGCCGCCGGTGTAGTCCGACAGCAGGCCCTGGAAGATCGGGATCACCCCGCCGCCGACGATGCTCATCACCAGCAGCGAGCCGCCGAATTCGGTGTCGCGGCCGATGCCGTCGACGGTCAGGCCATAGATGGTCGGCCAGCAGGGGCCGAGGAAGATGCTCACGCCCACGGCGGCGTACACCGCGGTGATGTTGGGCACCAGGATGGTGTAGGCCAGCAGGGCGATGCACAGCACCCCGTAGACGCCCAGCACCTTGGCCGGATGCCAGCGACGCATCAGCAGGTTGGCGATCAGCTTGCCGACGAAATAAGCGGCGAAGGTGGTGAGCAGGAACCAGGAGGCGCTGCGCTCGTTCATGCCGCCGAGCTGCATGGCCAGGCGGATGGTGAAGCTCCAGACGCCGACCTGGGCGCCGACATAGAGGAACTGCGCCAGCACGCCAAAGACGAAGCGCGGATTGCGCCGCAGCCGCCCGAGGCTGGCGGCGATACCGTCGCTTTCGCTGCGCACGGCATCGTTGCCCTTGCAGGCCGGATAGCGGGTGCAGGCGATCAGCACGAAGATCAGCACCAGCACGCCGATCATCCACTGGTAGGGCGTCAGGGTGGCCTGGATCATCTGCAGCTGCTGGGCGGCGGCCTCAGCGGGATTCATCTGCAGCAGCTGCGCCTGGCTGGCGTCGCCGTCCTTGAACATCACGAAGCTGCCCACGTAGACGCCGGTCATGGCGCCGAAGGGGTGGAAGGTCTGGGAGATGTTCAGCCGGCGGGTGCCGGTCTCGCGCGGCCCGAGCAGGGTCGAATAGGTGTTGCAGGCGGTCTCCAGGAAGGACAGCCCGGCGGCGATCACGAACAGCGCCAGCAGGAACATGCCGTACTTGGCCATGGAGGCGGCCGGAAAGAACAGTAGGCAGCCGACCATGTAGAGGAACAGGCCGAAGAGGATGGTCGTCTTGTAGCTGAAGCGCCGCACCATCAGCGCGGCCGGCAGGGCCAGGAAGAAATAGCCGAGGTAGAAGGCCGACTGGACGAAGGCGGTCTGGAAGTCACTGAGCAGGAAGGCCTTCTTGAAGTGGGCGATGAGCACGTCGTTCATGCTCGCCGCGGCGGCCCAGAGCGCGAAGATGCAGCACAGCAGGATGAAGGCGAACCACGGCGTGCGGTTCAGGTAGTAGCCGTCGGCGCTGGGCCGCAGGGATGACTGGCTCATTGTTGTTCTCCGTAGGGGTGCCAGGGTGAGGGATTGCCGACCTTGCGTCAGAGATCCAGGGACGCGAGGTAGTCTTCGAAGACCGCGGCCTCGGGATAGGAGGTCTGGGTGCCGCGCCCGGTCACCGACAGTGCCGAATAGGCCACGGCCCGCTGCATGGCGTCCCGCAGGCCGAGGCCCTGGACGCGACCATGGGCGAAGCAGCCGATGAAGGCATCGCCGGCGCCGGTGGTGTCGATGGCCGCCACCGGCTGGCCGGGAAGGCTGAATTCGCCCTCCTCGCCCACGTACAGCGCGCCCGAGGCGCCCAGGGTGACCACCACGTGGCGGATGCCGCGACCGGCCAGCACCCGCGCGGCGGCGAAGGCGCTCTCGCGATCCTGCACGGGCAGACCGCTGACCAGGGCCAGTTCGGTCTCGTTGGGGACGAAGTAATCCAGCCGGGCGAGGTGCGCGGCGCTCAGGTCGGCCACCGCGGGGGCCGGATTGAGCAGCACGGGGATGCCCAGGCGCTGGCCGCAGTCGATGGCCGCGTAGACCGTCTCCAGGGCGATTTCCAGCTGCAGCACGATCAGCGCGCAATCGCGCAGATCGGCTTCCGCGGCCTGGATGTCGGCCGGGCCGAGGGCGGCGTTGGCGCCCTTCACGATGAGGATGCTGTTGTGCGAGTCGGGCTGGACGAAGATCGGCGCCACCCCGCTGGAGCGACCCGGCGCGCGGATCACGTGACGGGTGTCGATACCGAAGCGGCGGAAGTTGGCCAGGGTGTTGTCGGCGAAGAGGTCGTCGCCGACCTTGGTCACCATCAGCACCTCGCTGCCCAGCTTGGCCGCGGCGACCGCCTGGTTGGCGCCCTTGCCGCCACAGCCGAGGGCGAAGTCCGGCGCCTCCAGCGTCTCGCCCTGCACGGGCAGTCGCTCGATGTAGGTGATGAGATCGACCATGTTGCTGCCGATGACCGCGATTTTGCCCATGCCGAGCGCGCCTCCGTTTTTCTTGATGTTATTAAATTAACGGTTTTTGTTAATTTTCCATCATAGATACTGCAACTCGGGGCGCAGCTCAAGCGCCGGTGATCGCCCACGGACGACACCGGGCCGCCAGGACTCAAGGCTGGGAGCTGCGACACGAAATGCGGGAAGCGCAGAGATCAAGCGGCTGAGCGATACGGCAGCGGGAAGCGGCGCACCGGGGACCCGGTGCGCGCGAGGATCAGTGAAACACTTCGGCGATGAAGGCCGCGCCGATGAAGGTGCCGAAGCTGGCGATCAGCGAAACCACCACGATGCGCCAGCCGAGGCGACGGAAGGCCGGGATGTCCTTGGCGATGGACAGGCCGGCGAAGGCCAGCATGGGGGTGATCAGCGCCATGATGCCGACCGCGTTGTGGGCGGCGGTGATCTGCGGCGCCAGCGGGCACCAGGGCGAGGTCAGGAACATGGCCACCAGCGATACCCAGCACACCGCCGGCACCTTGCGGCGAAACAGTTGGCAGAGCAGTTCACCGACGAAGGCCGCCAGGATCATCAGCGCGACGCCCAGGAAAGCAGCCGGTGGCAGGGTCTTGCTCATCACCAGGGTCGCCAGCAGCGCCAGGGCACCCGAGGCCAGCCAGGCGCTGAAGCGTGCCGACCAGCCCAGTTCCACGGGTTCGTCCACCACGGCGGCATCCACCGAACTCTGCTGGAAGGAAGCCTTGGTGGTACGGCCGATGCGCGGCTCCATCACACGGTAGCCCCAGACAGCCAGCGGCAGGGAGATGAACAGGGTGAAATAGGTGCCCAGGGTCAGGGTGATGAGGTTGGCAGCGGCGGCCAGGGCCATGACCTCCTTGGCCACCTCGGCGGTCTGCTGGGCGGCGATGGCACCGGCCGCGGCGGCCATGATGCTGCCCGAGCCCAGGCCGGCGCCCATGGCCAGGGAATAGGGGTGGAAGATGTTCAGGCTGGCGATGAAACCGGCCACGATGGCCATGAACACCGCGCCGAACAGGGTGCCGGTCAGGTACTCGGCGAGCACGCCGCGACCTTCCGGGGAGTCCATGCCATAGCGTTCGCTGATGATCGCCAGGCTCGGTTCACGCCCCACCGAGAAGGTGGCACCGATGGCCTCGCGCTTGATGCCCAGCAGCAGGGCCACCGGCAGGCCGAGCAGGATGGTGCCGACGAAATGCCCCAGCTCTTGGAAGGCCAGTGCCCAGCCGGCGGCGATCACCGTGGGCAGCGAGCCACCCACCACCAGGCCGAGCTTGGCGATGAACACCAGCAAGGCGTATTGCAGGATGGCCGCCGAGCGCACCTGGGCACCGCGGTCGATCCCCAGCCCCAGCGGCATGCGCTTGCCGACCTGCCCCACCGCCGCACCCAGCAAGAGCGCCCAGATCATCGGCAGCAGCACCACCTTGCCCGGCCCCAGCGGTATGGTGAGGGAGCCGATCAGCTCGGCGATCAGCAGCACCAGTGCTGCCCAGATGTAGAGTCTGACGGTATTGCTGACGGCTCGGTCCTGGCCCACGGCCAGCGTCGGATTGGCGCTCATTCTTCCCCCTGCGGCCCGCTCGCGGGCTCGGTTGTTGGTCTGGTTGGCAGTCGCGAGCGACTCAGAGCGACCAACAAAACTACTGCGCGTCCGCCAGACACGTGCGTGCAGTGCTCGGAATCCTCATGTACCGCTCGTACACTCCGGTTCCTGCGCGCCGCGCGCACCCGCCTGACAACCGCTCGCTACGTTTTGTTAGCCGCTCTTAGGCCCGCTGGGCAGAAAAGGGCTCCGCTAGGGAGCAGGACCCGGTCGTTCTGGAGGCCTGGTCGAGGTCGCACGCCTGGCGTGCCGAAGGGAGGAAGCCCGACGCGGACAGGGTCTCGCCTGGGACTTCTCGCCGTTCCGGAGCTCTGCGTCGCGGGCCTTGGCCAGGCCGGGGCGGCCGTGGTCTTGGCCCGAGTATGGACAGCGGCCTGTTCTCTCTCCAATACTGGAAATGGCCTTTTCCGTTGCCTTTAAGAGAACACACGGATGCGTGGAATTCACGAACAACGCTTGCATTATTTCGTCGAGGCGGTGCGCCTGGGCAGCGTGCGCGCCGCGGCTGACGCCCTGGATATCGCCCCTTCCGCGGTCAGCCGGCAGATCGCCCAGGTCGAGGCGGAGCTGGGTGTCGACCTCATCGAGCGCCACCGCCGTGGCATCACCCCAACCGAGGCCGGACGTCTGGTGCTGGACTATTTCCGCCAGCGCCAGACCCAGCTCGACGGCCTGAGAGACGCTATCTCCGATCTCCAGGGCCTGCGCACCGGCCGCGTGGTGCTGGCCATCGGCGAGGGCTTCATCGGCGACCTCTCGCGCAGCCTGGGCGACTTTTCCGCGCGGCATCCGGAGATCGAGGTCAGGGTCAATGTGGTGGGCACCAACGAGGTGATTCGCCAGGTAATGGAAGACGAGGCGCAACTGGGGCTGGTGTTCAATCCGCCGCGCGATCCGCACCTGCGCGTACATGGCAGCCGCGAGCAGCCGCTGTATGCCATGGTGGCGCCCGAGCATCCGCTGGCCGCGACACAGGGCCCCGTGACCTTGGCAGCGCTGGGCGAGCATCGCCTGGCGCTGCCGGATATCTCCTACGGCATCCGCCAGATGCTCGACGCCGTGGAGCAGGCCGCCGGCCAGCGCCTGGCGCCAACCCTGACCTGCAACACCTTCGCCCTGCTCAAGCACTACGCCCAGCAGGGCGGCGTGACCCTGCTGCCGCTGTTCGCCGCCACCCAGGAACTGGACAGCGGCGCCTTGCGCGCCCTGCCCCTGGCCGATCCGGGTTTCGCCCGCGCCCACGTCGAACTGGTCACCCGCCTGGGGCGCAAGCTCAGTCGCGCCGCGGACGAGTTGCGCACGGCCATGGTGCAGCAGATGACCGCCTTTCGCTGAGCGTCGGCGGCGCTCGCTGCAAGAGACTTAGACCGGCAACTCCTGGCGCACCAGCTCGGCCCACAGCCGTACGGCCGGCTCGATGATGGCGTCGTTGAAGTCATAGGCCGGGTTGTGCAGCGGTGCCGAGGGCTGGGCGCCGTCGACGCCCAGCCAGAGATAGGCCCCCGGGCGCGCCGCCAGCATGAAGGCGAAGTCCTCGGAGGCCATGGACGGCGGTACGCCATCGCTGACCCGCTCGGCGCCAAAGGCGGTCACCGCCGCCTGACGTACTCGCGCCGCCTGCTCGGGATGGTTCTGGGTCACCGGATAGCCGCGGGTGAATTCCAGCTCGCCGCGCACCCCCTGGGCCAGCGGCGCCTGGGCGACGATCTCGCCGATCAGCCGCTCCACCTCGGCACGTACCGCGCCATCCAGGCAGCGCACCGTGCCCCTGAGCCGCGCCACCTCGGGGATGACGTTGATGGCCTCCCCTGCCTCCAGCATGGTCACGCTGACCACCGCGGCGGCCAGCGGCGAGATCCGCCGGGCGACGATGGTCTGCAGCTGCAGGATCAGGTCCGCCGCGGCGACGATGGGATCACGCCCGCGCTCGGGCATGGCTGCATGGCAGCCCTTGCCGGTCAGGGTGATGGCGAAGGTGTCCAGCGAAGCCATCATGGCGCCCGGATTGACCACCACCTGCCCGGCTGGCAATCCCGGCCAGTTGTGCAGGCCGTAGAGGGCGTCCATGGGAAAGCGTTCGAACAGGCCGTCCTCGATCATCTTCTGGGCGCCGCCAAGATTCTCTTCGGCGGGCTGGAAGACGAAATAGAGGGTGCCGCGGAAATCGCGGTTTTCGCTCAGGTGGCGGGCGGTGGCCAGCAGGATGGCGGTGTGGCCGTCATGACCGCAGGCATGCATGCGCCCGGCGGCGGTGGAACGGTGGGGGACATCCCCCACCTCCTGCATCGGCAGGGCGTCCATGTCGGCGCGCAGACCCAGGCTGGGGCCCTCGCCGTGACGCAGCACCCCGACCACGCCGGTCCCACCGAGGCCACGATGGACCTCCAGGCCGAAGCCCTCCAGCAACTCGGCCACCCGCGCCGCGGTGCGGTGCTCGGCGAAACCCAGTTCCGGATGGGCGTGGAAATCGCGACGCCAGCTGCGGGCGTCGTCCAACAAGGCTTGATGGATGGTCATCTGTTACTCCAGGCTGGCGCCGTAGCCGAAGCCAGCGGCGGGCACCGCGGTGGTTTCCACCCAGACGCTCTTCACTTCGCTGTATTCGCGCAGGGCGTCGAGGCCGGAGGAGCGACCGTAGCCGCTCTCGCCGTAGCCGCCGAAGGGCGAGCTGACGTGGATGGTCTTGTAGCCGTTGACCCAGAAGGTACCGGCGCGCACGCCCCGGGCCACCCGGTGGGCGCGACCGACGTCGCGGGTCCAGACCGCCCCGGCCAGGCCGAAGCGGCTGTCGTTGGCGATACGGATGGCGTCGGCCTCGTCCTTGAACGGGATAGCCACCACCACTGGCCCGAAGATCTCTTCCTGGGCGCAACTCAGGCCGTTGTGACCGGCCAGCACCGTGGGATTGACGTAGTAGCCGGTTCCGGCGGGCAGCGGCTCGACGCCATTGGCGACATGCCGCGCGCCTTCACCCAGGGCGCCTTCCACCATGTTGCGCACATGGGCGAATTGCTTGGCGTTGTGGATCGGGCCGATCTGGGTCTCGGGATCGCTCGGATCTCCCACCTTGAACTGGCTGGCGGCGCGGGCCACCGCCTGGATGAAGCGCTCGTAGATGGATTCCTGCACCAGCAGCCGCGAACCCGAGACGCAACTCTGGCCGGCGCCGGAAAAGATCGCCGCCTGGGCGCCGCGTACGGCGAGGTCCAGGTCGGCGTCTTCGAAGACGATGTTAGCCGACTTGCCACCCAGCTCCAGCACCACCGGGATGCAGCGCTGGGCCGCGGCGGCGGCGATGTGCCGGCCGGTGGCCGGCGAGCCGACAAAGACCACCTTGCGGATGTCGGCGTGGGCGATCACCTGCTGGCCAACGGTATGGCCCTGGCCGGCGAGCACGTTGACCAGGCCCTTTGGCGCACCGGCGCGTTCCACCAGCACGCCCAGCAGCAGCGAGGTCACCGGAGTCAGCTCGGAAGGCTTGAGGATCACCGCGTTGCCGGCGGTGATGGCCGGGGCGATCTGCCAGCCGCCGGTGAAGATCGGCGCATTCCAGGGGGTGATCTGCAGCACCGTACCCAGGGGTTCGTAGGTCACGTAGTTGAGGTGGCTGGTGGGCACCGGGATGACTTCGCCATGCAGCTTGTCGGCCCAGCCGGCGTAGTACTCGAACATCTCGGCGACCTTGAGCACCTCGACGCGGGCATCGCGGATCGGCTTGTTGGCGGTCAGCGATTCCAGCTGCGCCAGGGCCTCGGCCTCCTCGCGGATCAGCGCGCCGACGCGGTAGATGATGCGCCCGCGCGCCTGGGCGGTCAGGGCGCGCCATTCCTCGCGCGCCCGGCGGGCGGCGGTATCGGCGCGCTCGACCACGGCCAGGTCGGCATCGGGGTAGCTGTAGGCCGGGCTGTCGTCATGGGCGTTGCGCACGGTGATCCGCTCGCCGCTGCCATCGACGAAGGCGCCGTCCACAAAGCTTGCGACCTGCTGGCGGTCGCCCCAGAAGGGCTTGAGCAATTCCAGTGTCTTGGCGTTCATCATGATCATTCCCCCTTGCCGAACAGGTCTTCGCTGGTGCGTCGCGCGATGGCGCAGAAATCCTCGCCATCGGCCAGGGTCTCGGCGCTGGCCTTCCAGGCCTGTGCGGTGGCCGCGGCCAGCGGCAGGTCGAGGCCGAGTTCGGCGATGAGCTGCTGGGCCAGGCCCACGTCCTTGCGCATCAGGCCCATGGTGAAGCCGGAGTCATAGGCCTTGTTCAGCACCCAGGTAGGGAACATGCCCTGGCTGGCGGCGCTGCGCCCGGAACCGGCATTGATGCCTTCGAGCAGCTTCTCCGGGGCGACGCCGGCACGGGCAGCCATGGTCACCGCCTCGGCGGTGGTGATCAGGTGCGCCGCGGCGAGCAGGTTGTTGGCGATCTTGGCGATGTTGCCGGCGCCCACGGCACCGATGTGCACCCGGGTCGCGCTCATGGCTTCCAGCGCCGGCAGCGCCTTGGCCAGGGCCGCCTCGCTGCCGCCGATGACCATGGTCATGGTGCCGGCCGCGGCACCGGCGGGGCCGCCGGAGACCGGGGCATCGAGGAAATCGGCACCGACCTCGGCAAAGGCCGCCGCTACCCGGCGGCTGGTCTCCGGGGTGGAGGTGGTGGTGTCGACCACCACGGTGCCCGGCCGCACGCGGCTGACCAGGCCCGCCTCGCCCAGGCACACGGCCTCGACGTGCTCGGCCTTGGGCAGCGACAGCACGATGACGTCGCTGCTGGCGGCCAGGGCCGCCAGATCACCGGCGATGGCCACGCCCTGGGCAGCGACCCGCTCGCAGGCGGCGCTGGAGGGATCCAGCCCGGTGACGACAACGCCCTTGCGCGCCAGGGTGATCGCCATGTTGCCGCCCATGTTGCCGAGTCCGATGACCCCGACCTGCCTGCCCATGCCTTGTTCCTCTGCTTCGAATTGGCGGTGACCGACCCGGTGGCCGACCTCTTGTGATCGAGTATGGGAGGCCCCAGGCATCACCACCAATACGGCATTCGGACTTTCATGTTGCGCAAAAGGCAACGTCAGGCGGGAGCACCAGCATCGTGCAAAGGCGCGATTCGAGGGCACTGCTCGGCCCCAGGCTGGTGCAGGACAACCGGTCGCGTAGCCGCGGCTGGCGGCAAGGCGCCAGTCCCCATGCGCCTTGCCGACGCCTGGCACAGTTCCTGAAAAGGCGCCCTGGCTGGCCCGCAGTCCAGCCCAACAACAGCGCACGTTCGCTCAGGAGCCTTTCGCATGAAGCGCCGCCCCCTACTGAAGACCACCCTTGCCGCGTCCGCCCTGCTCATGAGCGGCCTGTTTCCCTGGAGTGCCGCCCACGCCGCGGACACCATCAAGGTCGGCATCCTGCATTCGCTGTCCGGCACCATGGCCATCTCCGAGACCTCGCTCAAGGACATGGCGCTGATGACCATCGACGAGATCAACGCCAAGGGCGGGGTACTGGGCAAGAAGCTGGAACCCGTGGTGGTGGACCCGGCCTCCAACTGGCCGCTGTTCGCCGAGAAGGCGCGCCAGCTGGTGACCCAGGACAAGGTCGCGGTCACCTTCGGCTGCTGGACCTCGGTCTCGCGCAAATCGGTGCTGCCGGTCTATGAAGAACTCAACGGCCTGCTGTTCTACCCGGTGCAGTACGAAGGCGAAGAGATGTCGCCCAACGTCTTCTACACCGGCGCGGCGCCGAACCAGCAGGCCATCCCGGCGGTGGAATACCTGATGAGCGAAGAAGGTGGCGGCGCCAAGCGCTTCTTCCTGCTGGGCACCGACTACGTCTATCCGCGTACCACCAACAAGATTCTCAGATCCTTCCTGCACAGCAAGGGCGTGCAGGACAAGGACATCGAAGAGGTCTACACCCCCTTCGGCCACAGCGATTACCAGACCATCGTCGCCAACATCAAGAAGTTCTCCGCCGGCGGCAAGACCGCGGTGGTCTCCACCATCAACGGCGACTCCAACGTGCCCTTCTACAAGGAACTGGGCAACCAGGGCCTGAAGGCTACCGACGTGCCGGTGGTGGCCTTCTCGGTGGGCGAGGAAGAACTGCGCGGCATCGACACCAAGCCGCTGGTGGGCCAGCTGGCCGCCTGGAACTACTTCGAGTCGCTGGATAACCCGGTGAACAAGAAATTCGTCGAGGCCTGGAAGGCCTATGCCAAGGCCAAGAACCTGCCCAACTACCAGACCGCCGTGACCAACGACCCCATGGAAGCCACCTATGTCGGCATCCACATGTGGGCCCAGGCGGTGGAAAAGGCCGGCAGCACCGACGTCGACAAGGTCCGCAAGGCCATGGCCGGCCAGACCTTCGCCGCACCGGACGGCTACACCGTGAAGATGGACGAGAAGAACCACCACCTGCACAAGCCGGTGATGATCGGCGAGGTCCAGGACGACGGTCAGTTCAACGTCGTCTGGCAGACCGAGGGCCCGGTCCGCGCCCAGCCCTGGAGCCCCTATATCCCCGGCAACGACAAGAAGTCCGACGAACCGGTGAAGAGCGGCAAGTAACGGCCAGCCCTCACCCTAGGCCCCTCTCCCCCGAGGGGGGAGCGAAGCCTGAAAGATGGCACCCCGCTCCTACCCCCTCTCCCCTGGGGAGAGGGTTGGGTTGAGGGCGAAAGCCGTGCCGAGGCCAATAGCTCTTCCCCCCTCTCCCTCGGGGAGAGGGTTGGGGTGAGGGCAAAAGGCGTTCCGTAGCCAACAGGAAGCACCCGCACCACCACCGCTCCGCCCCCCCTCTCCCCCGGGAGAGGGCCGGAGTAAGGGCCCGCCAGCGCACCCGGCCACACGGCTCGGTGCCCGGCACCAGAAACGAGGCCACGCCCGCCCTCCCCCGGGAGACGTCGCGCAGGAGCCTTTACCCATCGACGAGGCCGAGCATGTCCCTACGCCTTTTTCTTCTGCCCCTGCTGTTGCTGCTCGTGGGCACCGCCCAGGCCGGCCCCGCCGCCGAACTGGCCGCCGCCAGCGCCAACGACCAGGCCAAACTGCTGCAGGACTGGGCCGCCGCGCCTGATCCCACCCAGCTGCCGGTGCTCCAGGCACTGCAGGACGGCCGCTTCTATGTCGACGAAGACAAGCGCCCCTTCTACAAGACCGGCGATCGCTACAGCGCCGCCGAAGGTGAGGCCACGGCGCCGACCGGCACGCCCAAGCAGATCCGCCTGAACAACCGCCTGCGCATCCTCATCGGCGCTGCCCAGGCCAGCGGCGGGCTGCTGTCCACGGATGCCGGCGTGCGCCTGGCCGCCGCCCAGGCCCTGCGCCAGGAGGCCAAGCCCGAGCAGCGTGCCTTCCTGGAAAAACGTCTGCAGAGCGAAGCCGACAAGGAAGTGCAAGGCGCCCTCGCCGCCGCCCTGGCCAACCTGCAGCTGACCGATCCCGATCCCGCCGTGCGCCTGGCCGCGGTACGCCTGCTCGGCGAATCCGGCGAGCCCCAGGCCAAGACCCGCCTGCAGGTCCTGCTCGATCCCGCGGTGGAAGCCAACGAAGACGTCCGCAAGGCCGCCGCTACCGGCCTCGCCCAGGTGGATCGCAAGCTGCTGCTGGGCGATCTGCTCGGCCAGGCCTTCACCGGGCTGTCGCTGGGCTCCATCCTGTTGCTCGCCGCCCTGGGCCTGGCCATCACCTATGGCCTGCTCGGCGTCATCAACATGGCCCACGGCGAGATGCTGATGCTCGGCGCCTACAGCACCTATATGGTGCAGCTGACCCTGCAGCGCCTGGCCCCCGAGTGGCTGGCCTGGTATCCGCTGCTGGCACTGCCGGTAGCCTTCGCCGTCACTGCCGCCATCGGCATGGCGCTGGAGCGCACCGTGATCCGCCATCTTTATGGCCGACCGCTGGAAACCCTGCTGGCCACCTGGGGCATCAGTCTGATGCTGATCCAGGCGGTGCGGGTGCTGTTCGGCGCCCAGAACGTCGAAGTGGCCAACCCGGCCTGGCTGTCCGGCGGCATCCAGGTGCTGCCCAACCTGCTCCTGCCGTGGAACCGGGTGATCATTCTCGGCTTCGTGGTCTTCGTGCTGGTCCTGACCTGGGCCCTGCTGAACAAGACCCGGCTGGGTCTCAACGTGCGCGCCGTGACCCAGAATCGCAACATGGCCGCCTGCTGCGGCGTCCCCACCGGGCGCGTCGACATGCTCGCCTTCGGCCTTGGCTCCGGCATTGCCGGCCTCGGTGGCGTGGCCCTGTCACAGATCGGCAACGTCGGCCCGGACCTCGGCCAGAGCTACATCATCGACTCCTTCCTGGTGGTGGTGCTCGGCGGCGTCGGCCAACTGGCCGGCAGCGTGCTGGCGGCCTTCGGCCTGGGCATCGTCAACAAGATCCTTGAACCCCAGATCGGCGCCGTGCTGGGCAAGATCCTCATCCTCGGCCTGATCATCCTGTTCATCCAGAAGCGGCCCCAGGGCCTGTTCGCCCTCAAGGGGAGGGTCATCGATTGAACCAGCCACTCGCGCTTACCGCTGTGCAGAAGGCCGGCCCGCGCCTGAGCCTGGCCGTGCTCGGCCTGGCCCTCGCCGTGCTGATCGCCCTGCCGCTGCTGTCCCTGCTGCCGGCCGACAATGCCTTCCAGGTCTCGGCCTACACCCTGACCCTGGTGGGCAAGATCCTCTGCTACGCCATCGTCGCCCTGGCCCTGGACCTGGTCTGGGGCTATGCCGGGATGCTCTCCCTCGGCCACGGACTGTTCTTCGCCCTCGGCGGCTACGCCATGGGCATGTACCTGATGCGCCAGGCCGCCGGCGACGGGCTGCCCCCCTTCATGAGCTTTCTCTCCTGGACCCGCTATCCCTGGTTCTGGGCCGGCACCGACCATTTCCTCTGGGCGCTGTGCCTGGCGGTGCTGGCCCCCGGTCTGCTGGCGCTGGCGTTCGGCTTCTTCGCCTTCCGCTCGAAGATCAAGGGCGTCTACTTTTCGATCATGACCCAGGCGCTGACCTTTGCCGGCATGCTGCTATTCTTTCGCAACGAGACCGGCTTCGGCGGCAACAACGGCTTCACCGGCTTCACCACCCTGCTGGGCTTTCCGGTGGCCGCCCAGGGCACCCGCGCGGTGCTCTTCCTGCTCACCGTGGCCCTGCTGACCGCCAGCCTCTGGCTGGGCTGGCGCCTGGCGCAGAGCAAGTTCGGCCGCATCCTCACGGCGATCCGCGACGCCGAGAACCGGGTGACCTTCTGCGGCTACGATCCGCGCGGCTTCAAGCTGTTCGTCTGGGTGCTCTCGGCGGTGCTCTGCGGCCTGGCCGGCGCCCTCTATGTGCCCCAGGTGGGCATCATCAACCCCAGCGAGATGGCCCCGACCAACTCCATCGAAGCGGCCATCTGGGTCGCCCTCGGCGGACGCGGCAGCCTGATCGGCCCGGTGCTCGGCGCCGGCATCGTCAACGGCGCCAAGAGCTGGTTCACGGTGGCCTTTCCCGAATACTGGCTGTTCTTTCTCGGCGCCCTGTTCATCGTCGTCACCCTCTATCTGCCGCGTGGCGTGATCGGCCTCATCAAGAAGGAGCGCGACGCATGAAAGCCGCCCCCATCCCCCCCACCGCCGCGGAAGTGCTCGATCCCGGGATCGGCGCCGAGGCCAGCGGTCTCGGCCATCGCGCCGGCACGGGCCTGGACACCCGTCACGGCACCATCCTCAGCCTGGAAGGCATCGAAGTCAGCTTCGACGGCTTCAAGGCCCTGCGCGACCTCAATCTCTACATCGGCGTCGGCGAATTGCGCTGCATCATCGGCCCCAACGGGGCCGGCAAGACCACCATGATGGACGTCATCACCGGCAAAACCCGCCCCGACCGCGGCAGCGCCTGGTTCGGCGAGACCCTCGACCTGACCCGCCTGCAACCGGTGGAGATCGCCCAGGCCGGCATCGGCCGCAAATTCCAGAAGCCCACGGTGTTCGAGGCCCTGACCGTCTGGGAGAACCTGGAGCTGGCGCAACGGACCGACAAGTCGGTCTGGGCCAGTCTGCGCGCGCGGCTTTCCGGCGAGCAGCGCGACCGTCTGGAAGAGGTGCTCACCACCATCCGCCTGCAGGAGTCGCGCGGGCGCCCCGCCGGGCTGCTGTCCCACGGCCAGAAGCAATTCCTCGAGATCGGCATGCTGCTGGTGCAGGAGCCGCAACTGCTGCTGCTCGACGAACCCGTCGCCGGCATGACCGACGCCGAGACCGAATTCACCGCCGAGCTGTTCAAGTCGCTGGTGCCCCGGCACTCGCTGATGGTGGTGGAGCACGACATGGGCTTCGTCGGCAGCATCGCCGACCACGTCACCGTGCTGCACCAGGGTCACGTCCTCGCCGAAGGCTCGCTGGACCAGGTCCAGGCCAACGACCAGGTGATCGAGGTGTATCTGGGGCGCTAGCGCCGCGCCGAACTGAATGCATATCGCGGCCATGGCGGTTCGCCGCTGCGACCGCTCCTACGTAGGAGCGGCCCATGGCCGCGATCAAAGAATCTCCCCGAGGCCCCCATGCTCCAGGTCAACGAACTCCATCAGTACTACGGCGGCAGCCACATCCTGCGTGGCCTGTCCTTCGAGGCCCCCATCGGTGAGGTCACCAGCCTGCTCGGCCGCAACGGCGTCGGCAAGACCACCCTGCTGCGTTGCCTCATGGGCCTGATCCCGGCCAAGCGCGGCAGCGTCACCTGGGAAGGCCAGGACATCACCGCCCGCAAGCCGCATCAGCGGGTGCAGTCCGGCATCGCCTACGTGCCCCAGGGCCGCGAGATCTTTCCGCGCCTCACCGTCGAGGAAAATCTGCTCATGGGCCTGTCGCGCTTTCCCGCCCGGGAAGCCCGCGAGGTGCCCGAATCCATCTACGAACTCTTCCCCGTGCTGCGGCAGATGCGCCAGCGTCGCGGTGGCGACCTCTCCGGCGGCCAGCAGCAGCAGTTGGCCATCGGCCGCGCCCTGGCCAGCCGCCCGCGGCTGCTGATCCTCGACGAACCCACCGAGGGCATCCAGCCCTCGGTGATCAAGGAGATCGGCACCGTCATCGCCCACCTGGCCAAGCGCGGCGACATGGCCATCCTGCTGGTGGAGCAGTTCTACGACTTCGCCAGCGAACTGGCCGACGGCTACCTGGTGATGTCCCGTGGCGAGATCGTCCAGCGCGGTCGCGGGGTCGACATGGAGGCCGAGGGGGTGCGCGGACTGGTGGCGATCTGAGTCACCAGGGCCGATAATCGAACGCTTCCGCAGCCTGCCCCGTCACCCGCCCGACCGACTCGATTGACGGAATTAACCGGCTGGTACATTTTCTCTCCAGTGCCGGGCAGCGCCTGCCCGGCAAGACAACAAGAGAGAAGGCTGTCATGTCCTCCCGCCGCATCCTGGTCCTCAACGGACCGAACCTCAATCTGCTCGGCACCCGCGAGCCCGCCACCTACGGCCACGAGACCCTGGCCGACGTCGCCCGGCTGTGTACCGAGAGCGCCGCCGCCGGGGGTTACGAGGTGGACTTCCGCCAGACCAACCACGAAGGCGAATTGCTCGACTGGATCCACGCGGCCCGCGGCGCCTATGCCGGGGTGGTGATCAATCCCGCCGCCTGGACCCACACCTCGGTGGCATTGCGCGACGCCCTGGTGGCCAGCGAGCTGCCGGTCTACGAGGTGCACCTGTCCAACGTGCACCGTCGCGAAGCCTTCCGTCATCATTCCTATGTCTCGGGCATCGCCGTCGGCGTCATCTGCGGCCTCGGTAGCCAGGGATATCGCGCCGCCATCGCCGCCCTCATCGCCCACCAGGGAAACTGACTCCATGACCGCACCCAAATCCGTCCTCGCCGGCCTCATCGGCGCCGGCATCCAGGCCTCGCTGACGCCCGCCATGCACGAACGCGAAGGCGACGCCCAGGGCCTCAGATACCTCTATCGGCTGATCGACCTGGATGCCCTCGGCCTCGCTGCCGACGCCCTGCCCGAGCTGCTGCAGGCCGCCCAGCGCACCGGCTTCACCGGCCTCAACATCACCTTTCCCTGCAAGCAGGCGATCATCCCGCTGCTCGACGATCTCTCGCCCGAGGCGCGCGGCATCGGCGCGGTGAATACCGTGGTGCTGGCCGACGGCCGCACCGTGGGTCACAACACCGACTGCCTGGGCTTCGCCGAAGGCTTTCGCCGCGGCCTGCCGGACGTGGCCAAGCGCCTGGTGGTGCAGCTGGGCGCCGGCGGCGCCGGCAGCGCCGTGGCCCACGCCCTGCTCGCCGAGGGCGTCGACCAGCTGTTCATCTTCGACGTCGAGGCCGAGCGCGCCCAGGCACTGGTGGACAACCTGACCCGCCACTTCGGCCCCGGACGCGCCGCGGTCGGCACTGATCGCGCTGCCGCCGTGGCAGCCGCCGATGGCCTGGTCAACACCTCGCCGGTGGGCATGGCCAAGCTGCCCGGCATGCCACTGCCGGCCGAACTGCTGCACCCCGGCCTCTGGGTCGCCGAAATCATCTACTTCCCGCTGGAAACCGAACTGCTGCGCCAGGCCCGCGCCCTCGGCTGCCGCACCCTGGATGGCGGCACCATGGCCCTGTTCCAGGCGGTCAAAGCCTTCGAACTCTTCAGCGGCCGCAGCGCCGACGCCGACCGCATGCAGGCCCACTTCGCCGAATTGCGCGGCTGATATCGCGGCCATGGCGGTCCGCCGATGCGGCCGCTCCTATAGGCTCCGATATGCCCCGTAGGAGCGGCCCATGCCGCGATCAGCTTTCCTGGCACGATCTACAACCACACCGCATCCCAAAACGGATAATCACCCGCCCGCTTCACCAGCCCCGCCCGCACCGGATTGGCAACGATGTACCGGGCCACCGCCTGGACATCTTCTTCGGCTCTTAGAGCGTGGTCATGATAGGCCGGCGCCCACACAGCCCCTTTGGTATTGCGGATCGCATTGACCCGACGTGCACTGGCCGACTTTAGGTGCAGGACCAACTCGTCCAGGCTGAAACGCTCACCCAACGAAACCAGCCAATGGACGTGATCCGGCATCAACACCCACGCAAGCAGCCTGGCGTCATCAAGCAAACAAGGATCGTTAAAGGTCCGGGCCACCGTGCATGCCACGGGGAAATCGGCGAACAGCGCCTGGCGCTGGCTGGTAGTCGTGGTCAGGAGATACAGCTGGCCGGGCAAAGAAACACGACCCTTGCGCAACGCCGCATGACGTGATGACATCGCTCGTCCTTGAGAGATGAAAACGACCAGTTAAACATTTGTAGCGGCTTGATCGCGGCCATGGGCCGCTCCTACAGAAGCATCGCACCCCGTAGGAGCGACCGCTTCGGCGGACTGCCATGGCCGCGATAGCCTCAGCGCGGCATGTTCGGCTGGCGCCGCGATTTCTTGCGCGGACCGCCCTTGGCGTAGCCGGCGGCCTGGCCTTCCTGGCCCTTGTCCCAGGCCTTGCTGCCATCGCTGGCACGGGGCGGCAAGCCGGTGTGCTGGGTAAGGATGCGCCCACCGCCAGTGCCGGCCTTCTTGCTACCCACCGGGGTGGAGTTCTTGCGCCGCGCGCTCTGGTAGCCGGCGTCGCCCACCGGCTGGGTGGCCGGGATCAACTGGTGCTTGCCCGGCCCGATCAGGTCGGCGCGCCCCATCTCCTTGAGCGCCTCGCGCAGCATCGGCCAGCCCCTGGGATCGTGGTAGCGCAGGAAGGCCTTGTGCAGGCGGCGCTGCTGGTCGCTCTTGACGATGGTCACGCCGTCGCTCTTGTAGGTGACCTTGCGCAGCGGATTCTTGCCCGAATGGTACATGGCCGTGGCGGTGGCCATCGGCGAGGGATAGAAGGCCTGCACCTGATCCGCGCGGAAGCCGTTGCGCTTGAGCCACAGTGCGAGGTTCATCATGTCCTCGTCGGTGGTGCCCGGGTGCGCCGCGATGAAGTAGGGGATCAGGTACTGCTCCTTGCCCGCCTCCTTGGTGTACTTCTCGAACATCTGCTTGAAGCGGTCATAGCTGCCGATGCCGGGCTTCATCATCTTGTCCAGCGGACCGCGCTCGGTGTGCTCGGGCGCGATCTTCAGGTAGCCGCCGACATGGTGGGTGACCAGTTCCTTGACGTATTCGGGCGACTCCACGGCCAGGTCGTATCTCAGCCCCGAGGCGATCAGGATCTTCTTCACCCCCGGTAGCGCCCGCGCCTTGCGGTACAGCTCGATCAGCGAGGAGTGATCGGTATTGAGGTTCTCGCAGATACCGGGGAACACGCACGACGGCTTGCGGCAGTGGCGCTCGATCTCCGGGTCCTTGCAGGCGATGCGGTACATGTTGGCGGTCGGCCCGCCAAGGTCCGAGACCACGCCGGTGAAGCCCGGCACCTTGTCGCGCATCTCCTCGATCTCGCGAATGATCGAGTCGTGGGAGCGATTCTGGATGATCCGGCCTTCGTGCTCGGTGATGGAGCAGAAGGTGCAGCCACCAAAGCAGCCGCGCATGATGTTGACCGAGAAACGGATCATCTCGTAGGCCGGGATCTTTTCTTTGCCATAGGCCGGGTGCGGCACGCGCGCATAGGGCATGCCGAACACATAGTCCATTTCCTCGGTGGTCATGGGGATGGGCGGCGGCGTGAACCAGACGTCCACCTCGCCATGCCGCTGCACCAGCGCGCGGGCGTTGCCCGGATTGGTTTCCAGGTGCAGCACGCGGTTGGCGTGGGCATAGAGCACCGGGTCGTTGCGCACCTTCTCGAAGGACGGCAGGCGGATCACCGTCTTGTCGCGGGTCATGCGCGGGCTTTCCAGCAGCTGCACCACCTTGGCTTCGTTGGGGTCCTCGACCTCACCCTTCGCCTGCTCGATGGCGCAGGCCTCGGTGTCCTGCGTATTCACGTAGGGATTGATGATCTTGTCGACGCGGCCGGGTCGATCGATGCGGGTCGAGTCGACCTCGAACCAGCCCGCGGGCGTATCACGCCGGATGAAGGCGGTACCGCGCACATCGGTGATGGCCTCGACGCGCTCGCCACGCGACAGCCGCTGGGCGATCTCGACCACCGCCCGCTCGGCGTTGCCATAGAGCAGGATGTCGGCGGTCGCGTCCATCAGGATCGAGCGCCGGACCTTGTCCTGCCAGTAGTCGTAGTGGGCGATCCGGCGCAGCGAGGCCTCGATGCCACCGAGCACGATCGGCACGTGGCTGTAGGCTTCCTTGCAGCGCTGGCTGTAGACCAGGCTGGCGCGATCCGGACGCTTGCCGGCGACGTTGCCCGGGGTATAGGCATCGTCGGAACGGACCTTCTTGTCCGCGGTGTAGCGGTTGATCATCGAGTCCATGTTGCCCGCGGCCACACCGAAGAACAGATTCGGCTCGCCGAGCTTCATGAAGTCGTCCTTCGAATGCCAGTCCGGCTGGGCGATGATGCCCACGCGGAAGCCCTGGGCCTCCAGCAACCGGCCAATGATGGCCATGCCAAAGGACGGGTGATCGACGTAGGCGTCCCCGGTGACGATGATGATGTCGCAGCTGTCCCAGCCGAGTTGCTCCATCTCCGCCCGACTCATGGGCAGGAAGGGTGCAGGACCAAAGCACTCGGCCCAGTATTTCGGATAGTCGAACAGCGGCGTGGCGGCTTGCATGGCAGCTTCCGGGATAGGGGTGTTTTCAGGAGGGCGCGAAGAATAGCACAAAAAATGACCAGTTCAGCCCCCGGACATCGATTGCCTTTGGCTATCGACGGTGGCTCTGGACTCGCCCTCCCCCCAACCCTCTCCCCGGGGGAGAGGGGGCAAAAGCACCTCAGGCACCTGCTCGTTCCCCTCTCCAGGGGAAGAGGGCCGACAGGGAGACTCACCGGCGACCCCTGCCCCGCTACGCTCTTCCCCCTCTCCCTCCGGGAGAGGGCCGGGGTGAGGGCAACGTCCCAGGACCAGGCCCCTGGCGACAGGAGTGCTACCATAGCCGCCCGCTCCCCTCACCACCGAGACACCCCCGTCCATGTCCCAGCCCCAACCCGCCGCCGGCCAGTTGCAGCGCGGCCTGAAGAATCGTCATATCCAGCTGATCGCCCTCGGCGGGGCCATCGGCACCGGTCTGTTCCTCGGCTCGGCCGGGGTGCTCAAGTCGGCGGGGCCGGCGATGATCCTCGGCTACGCCATCGCCGGCTTCATCGCCTTCCTGATCATGCGCCAGCTCGGCGAGATGATCGTCGAGGAGCCCGTGGCCGCGCTCCTTCAGCCACTTCGCCAGTCGCTACTGGGGCCGTTTCCCGGGCTTTCTTTCCGGCTGGAACTACTGGGTGCTCTATGTGCTGGTGGGCATGTCGGAGCTCACCGCGGTGGGCAAGTACGTGCAGTACTGGTGGCCCGAGGTGCCGACCTGGGCCAGCGCCCTGGTGTTCTTCGTGCTGGTCAACGCCATCAACCTGTTCAACGTGAAGGCCTTTGGCGAGACCGAGTTCTGGTTCGCGCTGATCAAGGTGGTGGCCATCCTCGGCATGATGGCCTTCGGGCTCTGGCTGCTGGTCAGCGGCAGCGGTGGCCCCGAGGCCTCGGTGAGCAATCTCTGGAACCATGGCGGCTTCCTGCCCAACGGCTGGAGCGGCCTGTTCGCGGTGCTGGCGATCATCATGTTTTCCTTTGGCGGCCTGGAGCTGGTAGGCATCACCGCCGCCGAAGCCGACCAGCCGCGCACCGTGATCCCCAAGGCCATCAACCAGGTGGTCTGGCGCATCCTGATCTTCTATGTCGGCGCCCTGACCATCCTGCTGTCGCTGCATCCCTGGGACGAACTGGTGCGCAGCATCGGCGCCGGCGGCGACGACTACGCCGGCAGTCCCTTCGTGCAGACCTTCGCCCTGCTCGGCAGCGACACCGCCGCCCATCTGCTCAACTTCGTGGTGCTGACCGCGGCGCTGTCGGTCTACAACAGCGGCGTCTACTGCACCAGCCGCATGCTCTACGGCCTGGCCGAACAGGGCGATGCCCCGCGCGCCCTGCTGCGCACCAATCGCCAGGGCGTGCCCCTGCTGGGCATCGCCGTGTCCTCGGCGGTGACCCTGCTCTGCGTGGTGGTCAACTACCTGCTGCCGCAGAATGCCCTGGAGCTGCTGATGTCGCTGGTGGTGGCCTCGCTGGTGATCGCCTGGGCGCTGATCAGCCTGACCCACCTGAAATTCCGCGCTGCCCAGCGCCAGGCCGGGCGCACCTCGCACTTCCCGGCGTTCTGGTCGCCCTTCGTCAACTGGCTGTGCCTGGCCTTCGTCGGCATGATCCTGGTGCTGATGCTGCGCATCCCCGGCATCGCCGTCTCGGTCTACGCCATCCCGGTCTGGCTGGCCTTCCTGTTCCTCTGCTACAAGCTGCGCCGGGACTGATCGCCTTCGCCCCCGCAGGTTGGGCTGAGCAGAGCGAAGCCCAATACCTGCATCAGGCACCGCTCGTTGGGCTTCGACGAGGGAACCGTCTCAGCCCAACCTACCCCGCTACTCGAACGGCACCCAGGGTCGCTGCGGCTTCATGATGATGCAGCCGTCCTCACCCAGCGCCCAGATGTCGTAGAAGCGGTTGTCCACCAGCCGCGTGGCGGCGCCCGGCACGGCCACCCGCTGGCTGCAGCTGTCGCTGTCGGCATCGTCGATCACCCCCAGGTCCAGCAGCCGCTCGGCGATCATGAAGTTGCCCGGCGACAGGCCGAGGATGAAGGGTAGCACCGGCACCTGCTCGAAGGTCTTCTGCGCCAGCGGCAGCCAGGCCACCTCCAGCGGACCGCCGGTCCAGAGCAGGCGCTTGAGCGGCCGCAGCTCTGGACGACTGCTGAGGTCGTGGTGCAGCTCCTGGACGAAACCGCGCTCGAAGGTCTTCTGCGCCGACAGCACCTGGCCATAGACATAGGCCAGCGACAGCATCCACAGCACCGGCAGCACCAGCAGCCAGGTCAGCCGTGGCTGGAATCGCTCCAGCAGATCATGGGCCAGCAGCAGCGCCAGGGTCAGGACGACCGCCAGTCCCATCAGGGTGCGGGCTTCGAGGATGAAATCGCTGAACAGCAGGGTGATGCCGGCCACGCAAAAGGCCAGCACCGGCAAGGTCGCAGCGTACAGCAGCAGGGGCAGCAGCGCCCGTCGGCCATAGGCGCGGGCATAGGTCAGGGCCCCCAGGCCGTAACCGATCGCGGCCAGCCCGCCAAACAGCCACCACAGCCAGAGATTGCCCGGGGTGACCAGCAGGCCGACGCTGTGCAGCACCTCGCCCAGCCGGTGCCAGAGCTCGGGTAGCACCTGGCCGCCCACGCCGGCGTGCCGCGTGGTCGCCATCAGCTGGTAGGCCGTCAGGCAATAGAGCACGCCACCCAGCAGCAGCTGCAGGCCCTGGCGCAGCACCAGCCGCAGCGCCTGCTTGGGCGCCTCGCGGCGCTGCACCGCGCGGACCAGCTCCAAGCAGCAGAGGCCGACGAAGACATTGAACGCCACCTGGTAGAAGGCGATGGCCGCCGCCAGCAGCGCCGCCGGTACCAGCAGCGCCAGCGCGGTATGGCGACTGCGATAGATCACCGCATAGATCACCGCCACCAGGCTCAGGGCCATGGTCGGGCCGTCGTACTGGTAGGTCAGGTTGCCCAGCCAGAACGGCGAGAACCATAGCGGCAGCAGGGCCAGGCACTGGGTCGGCCGCGGCGCGCCGAAACAGTGGCGGGCCAGGTCGGTCAGGGCCCAGGCGGCTGCGGCGCAGGCGATCAGCAGTGGCAGGGGGAAGAGATTGAGGGTGCTGCCGCTGAAGGTCAGCAGCCGGTAGAAGACCTCGGTAAGCACCCGCCCCTGCTGCCGCCACTCCGGACCGTTCTCCAGCTGGATGCGCCAGTTGTCATCGACATAGGGGAAGTCGACCAGGATGAAGGGCAGCACGAACAGCAGCAGCGCGGAAAAGAACAGCGCCCGGGTCTGCAGCGGGGTGAGCGTCTGGGGCATGGCGGCGGATCCGAATCCGGCTTCGACGGGAGACGCAGCCGCCGCCACCCGAAGCGATAGCGGCGCCGGCTGCGTGGGGGGTCAGTCCTGCAGGGCCAGCTGGCAGATCCGCTCGCAGAGTTCGTCGAAGTCGATGCCCATGGCCGCCGCCGATTGCGGCAGCAGGCTGGTGGCGGTCATCCCCGGCAGGGTGTTGACCTCCAGGCACCAGAGCCGCCCCTCGGCGTCCAGGCGGAAGTCGGCACGGCTGTAGCCGTCGAGCTTGAGCGCCCGATGCGCGGCCAGGGCCAGGCGGCGCGCTTCCTCGGCGATCTCGGGCGAGACCTCGGCCGGAAACACCTCCACCGCGCCCTTGGGCTGGTATTTGCTGGTGTAGTCGAACACCCCGCTCTGGCCGAGCACGATCTCGCCCACCGCCAGCGGCTGGTCGCCCAGCACGCCCACGGTCAGCTCGCGCCCGGCGACGAAGCGCTCGATCATCACCTCGCGGTCATAGCGCAGCGCCAGCTCGATGGCCGGTTGCAGGTCTTCGGCGCGGCTGACCTTGCTCAGGCCCACGGTGGAGCCCTGCTGGCTGGGTTTGACGATCACCGGAAAACCCAGGGTCGCGGCCACGGTCGCGGCATCTGCCGGCGCCATCAGCCAGTCGGCGGTGGGTACGCCAGCGGCGCGGAACAGCCGTTTGCTGAGGTCCTTGTCCATGGCCACGGCGCTGCCCACCCGGCCACTGCCGGTGTAGCGCAGTTCGGCCAGGTCGAGCAGGGTCTGCAGGGTGCCGTTCTCGCCGGTGCCGCCGTGCAGGGCGAGGAACAGCAGATCCTGGTCGCCCAGCTGGGCGCGGCTGAGCAGCGCGCCGGCGTCCTGGCCGCGCATCCGCACCAGCGCGGTCCGCTCCGGCGGCTCGAGGCCGACCCGGGCTTCCAGCAGCGCGCGCTCGGCATCCTCGTCGAGCAGGCCCAGGGCGGTATCCACGGTCACCACCTGGTGCCCGCGCCGGCGCAGGGCCGCCACCACCTGGGCACCGCTGGCGATGGACACGTCGCGTTCTTCGCTGGTGCCGCCGAGCAGGACCGCGATCTTCAGCTTGTCCTTGACCATCATTCGTCCTCGAAAACGTAGCTGCCGGGCGCGAGATTCTCGAACCGGGTGTATTTGCCGATGAAGGCCAGCCGCGTGGTGCCGATCGGGCCGTTACGCTGCTTGCCGATGATGATTTCCGCCACGCCCTTGTATTCGGTCTCCGGGTGGTACACCTCGTCCCGGTAGACGAACATGATGACGTCGGCGTCCTGCTCGATGGCCCCCGATTCGCGCAGGTCGGAGTTCACCGGGCGTTTGTTCGGCCGCTGTTCCAGCGAGCGGTTGAGCTGGGAGAGCGCCACCACCGGGCAGTTGAATTCCTTGGCCAGGCCCTTGAGCGAGCGCGAGATCTCGGAGATCTCGGCGGTCCGGTTCTCGCCGCTGCTGCCGCCGATCTGCATCAGCTGCAGGTAGTCCACCATGATCAGCGCCAGGTCGCCGTGCTCGCGCACCAGGCGCCGGGTGCGGGCGCGCATTTCCGAAGGACTGATGCCGGCGGTATCGTCGATGAACAGCTTGCGGTCGTTGAGCAGGTTGACCGCAGAGGTCAGCCGCGGCCAGTCGTCGTCGTCGAGCTTGCCGGAACGCACCTTGGTCTGGTCGATGCGACCGAGGGACGAGAGCATCCGCAGCACGATGGAGTCGGCGGGCATCTCCAGGGAAAACACCAGGACCGCCTTGTCGGTGCGCAGCACCGCGTTCTCCACCAGGTTCATGGCGAAGGTGGTCTTGCCCATGGACGGACGACCGGCAACGATGATCAGGTCCGCCGGCTGCAGGCCGCTGGTCTTTTCGTCCAGATCGGCAAAACCGGTGGAGACCCCGGTGATGGCTTCGCTGGAGTTGAACAGGGTGTCGATACGGTCGATGGCCTTGGTCAGGATGTCGTTGACCCCGACCGGACCACCGGATTTCGGGCGGGCCTCGGCGATCTCGAAGATCTTGCGCTCGGCTTCGTCGAGCAACTCGTTGGCCCCGCGGCCTTCCGGGTTGTAGGCACTGTCGGCGATGGCGGCGCTGATGCCGATCAACTGCCGCAGGGTGGCCCGCTCGCGCACGATCTGCGCATAGGCCTTGATATTGGCCACCGAGGGGGTGTTCCTGGCCAGCTCGGCCAGATAGGCCAGGCCGCCCACCTGGGGCAGCTGGCCTTCGTTGTCCAGCTGTTCGGACAGGGTCACCACGTCGAACGGCTGGTTGCGCTCGGCCAGACGGGCCACGGCGCGGAAGATGAGTCTGTGGTCGTGGCGATAGAAGTCGCCATCGGACACCTGATCGAGCACGCGCTCCCAGGCATTGTTGTCCAGCATCAGACCACCCAGCACGGCCTGTTCGGCCTCGATGGAGTGCGGCGGGACCTTGAGGGCAGCGGTCTGCAGATCGTACTGCTCGGGCAGGGAAATCTCGTTCATGCGCAGGTCTTGGGCCCCCATTGCGGGCGGCGAAATGATTTTTTGGACGGCAGAAAAGACAAAGGGCACGTCACTGCCTTGGCAATGACGTGCCCGATTGTCGACAGACCGGCGCCGGGGCGCAAGTCCGCCAGTCAGGCGACGGCGCGCTTATTCAGCGACGACGACGATCTTGACGGTAGCTTCGACGTCGGTGTGCAGGTGCACTTCGACATCGTATTCGCCAACGCTGCGCAGCGCGCCGTTGGGCAGGCGAACTTCGCTCTTGTCCAGCTCGACGCCAGCGGCGCTGACGGCTTCGGCGATGTCGCGGGTGCCGATGGAACCGAACAGCTTGCCTTCGTCGCCGGAGTTGGCAGCGATGGTTACGGTCAGGTCAGCCAGCTTGGCGGCACGGGCGTCAGCCTCGGACTTCTTCTCGGCAGCCTGCTTCTCGAGCTCGGCGCGACGAGCTTCGAAAGCCTCGACGTTGGCAGCGGTGGCTGCGGTAGCCTTGCCCTGCGGCAGCAGGAAGTTACGGGCGTAGCCGCCCTTGACGTTCACTTTGTCGCCCAGGTTGCCCAGGTTGGCGATCTTTTCCAGCAGGATGACATCCATTGAGTCTTTCCTCTTAACTTTTAACCTTCACCGTCCGCGGGCCCCTGCGGCTCTTGCGCAGACCGCCCACGGAAATCGAACACGCTATCGATCACAGCCAGAATCACCAACAACGGATAGATCAGCTGCCCGAACAGCAGCAGCGTCACGTACAGCCCCACCAGCCAGAATCCCTGCCAGGCGCTTGGCCGCCACCAGCCCGTGCAGCAGGGCGATGCCGGCAAAGGCCAGCGGCACGCTGCACAGCGGGGTCAGCAGGCCAAGCCCGCTGCCCAGGTTCGGCGCCAGCACCAGCAGGGCCAAGAGGCCGAGCGCGATGGCCGGACGCAGACGCAGGACGCGAAATTCGCGACCGAACCCCTGGGGGTTGTACAGCGCCGCCTGCCAGTAGCGCCCGAGCATCAGGCACAGCAGGCAGGTGATCTGGAAGAACGCCGCCATCAGGCCGGTCAGCACGGGCAGCAGCAACTGCTGCAACTGCGCCTGCTTTTCCGGCGGCAACTGCGCCGCGCTCGGGCCCAACACCTGGGGCAGCAGCCGGCGGATTTCCTCCGCCAGTTGCGCGATGCCCTCGGCATAGACCTGCCCCAGCACCAGGGCGAAAACCAACCCCAGCGGGACACTGGCCAACAACACCCGTGTCCAGGACAGGCTCTGGCGCAAAATGGCCGCCAGCAGCGTCGAACCCAGCAACACCAGCACGATGCTGGCATCCCCCAGATACAGCCAGAACAGCGCCGGCAGCAGGGCCCAGACCAGCACCCCGGCCGCCGCGGCAGGTCCCCGGCGCAACAGCACCAGGCTGCCACCGGCAGCGGTCATCCAGTACAGCAGCGGCACGACTGCACCCAGCACCACCACGAGGGTGGCTTGAGTACGGCCGCGCATGATGAACTCAGCCAGAGGCCGCATGCCGTGTTTATCCGTTATTCGTGATCAGGCGTCGATCAACGACCGTGGCTGTCGGTGTAGGGCAGCAGGGCCAGGTAACGGGCACGCTTGATGGCGGCGCCCAGCTGACGCTGGTACTTGGCCTTGGTGCCAGTGATACGGCTCGGGACGATCTTGCCGGTTTCGGAGACGTAGGCCTTCAGGGTGTTGAGATCCTTGTAGTCGATCTCTTTCACGCCTTCGGCGGTGAAACGGCAGAACTTACGACGACGGAAGAAACGTGCCATGACAATGATTCCTCGCTAGATCCAGATTACTCGGCGCTGTCGGCGTCGTCGGAGTTGCCTTCGGCGGACTCGGACTCGGCAGGACGCTCGCGACGCTCGCGACGCTCGTTGCGGTTTTCTTCGGCCTTGAGCATCTCGGATTGACCGGTGACGGCCTCGTCACGGCGCAGGATCATGTTGCGGATCACGGCGTCGTTGTAGCGGAAGTTGTCTTCCAGCTCGGCCAGGGCCTTGGCACTGCACTCGATGTTCATGAGTACATAGTGAGCCTTGTGAACGTTGTCGATGGCGTAAGCCAGCTGACGACGGCCCCAGTCTTCCAGGCGATGGACTTTGCCACCGTCTTCTTCGATAGCCTTGGTGTAGCGCTCGACCATGCCGCCCACCTGTTCGCTCTGGTCCGGATGAACCAGGAACACGACTTCGTAATGACGCATTTAATGCTCCTTACGGGTTGCAGCCTGCCGCGGAAACGCGGTCAGACAAGGAGTGAATAGTTCGGATGACTTGCCCTGTGGAATGCGGACGCACTCCGGGCAAGGGGCAACATTCTAGAGAAGGGCGCCGGAGGGCGCAACCGCAGGCATGTCCGGCGCGACCGCCGGACAACCTCAGGCACTCAGCGTTGCACGTCGGCCAGGGCCTGGCGGATCTTGTTCAGGTCATAGGGCTTGATCAGCACCCCGACCCGCGCTTCCATGCCCGGCTCGCGCTCGAAGGCATAACCCGAGGCGACGACGATGCGCAGCGTCGGATCCATCGCCAGGGCGCGCCGGGTCAGTTCGATGCCGGACATGCCGCCCAGCCCGATATCGGTGAACAGCACATCGTGTTCGCGCTGCGGCAGCAACTCCAGGGCAGCCTCTGCCGAGGCGACCGCCGTGACCTGATGGTCCAGCTCCTCGATGACTTCGGTGGTCAGCATGCGCAGCGTGGCATCGTCTTCGACGAGCAGCACTCGCAAGCCTACCGGCTCTTGGATCTCCTGACTCACGCGGGCATCCTCTTGTTGACAGGCCTCGCCCCGGGCTTTTCCGGGGCGAGGCCGGTATTCTGCGCACTGCGGCGCGATTCGTATAGTGCGATACGTGCTGCGTCGGTACCCAGACGTTTCCTGCCGTGGACTACCGGGGCGCAGAGGCGCGTCTTTGACGCACGACCTCGAACAGGCAGACCCCGGTCGCCACCGAGACATTGAGACTGCTGACGCTGCCACCCATGGGCAGCCGGGCCAGATGATCGCAATGCTCGCGGGTCAGACGGCGCATGCCCTTGCCCTCGGCACCCATGACCACCACGGTCGGCCCGCTCATGTCGACATCGTAGATCTCCTGGGTCGCCTCACCGGCGGTCCCGACGATCCACAGGCCACGCTTCTGCAGCTTTTCCAGGGTCCGCGCCAGGTTGGTGACAGCCACCAGCGGCAGCACCTCGGCAGCACCACAGGCCACCTTGCGCACCACCGCGGTCAGGGTAGCCGACTTGTCCTTGGGCACGATGACCGCCAGGGCCCCGGCAGCATCGGCGCTGCGCAGGCAGGCACCGAGGTTGTGCGGATCGGTCACACCATCGAGCACCAGCAGCAGCGGCGGCCCTTCGGCCCGGTCGAGCAACTCCTCGAGCATGGCTTCGCCCCAGACCTGGCTCGGACTGACCTGGGCCACCACGCCCTGGTGCACACCCTCGGCCAGCTCATCGAGCAAGGCCCGCGGCTTGTTTTCCACCGCCAGACGCTGACCGGCGGCCAGCTCCAGCAGGGCCTCGACCCGCGGCTCACGCCGCCCTTCGGCGATCCACAGCTGCTTCACCCGCCGCGGATGGAAGCGCAACAGCGCTTCCACGGCGTGGATACCGTAGACGGTTTCCAGCTGGCTCATGCGTCATCCTTGGGGCGCGACTGACCCTTGCGATGAGGCTTCTTCGCCTTGGTCTTCGTCTTGCCTTTGGCTGTAGCCTTGGTCTGGCCTTCGGCCTTGGACTTGCCTGCCGATTTCTTCTTGGCACTTGCAGCCTTGGCCTTCTTGACCTTGGCATCCACCGCCGCAGCCCCTTCGGCAGCCGCCCCTTTATCCTGACGTGCTGGCGCGGTACGGCTCTTGGCCGTGTCGCTGGCCTTGCCCTTGTCGCTATTACCTTTAGCCTTGGCCTTGGCCTTGCCTTGGGTTTTGGGCTTGCCGCCCTCGACCTTGGCTTCGGCCAGCAGCGCCTGCTTCACCGCACGACTACGTCTGACGTCGGTATTACCAAACAACGGGTCGTCCTGCTTCGGCGCTTTTGGCGAAGTCGCCTCAACCGAGGCTGGCATAGACGCCCCGGCGTCCTGCTTTCGCCCCGCAGCGGCCGCGCGCCGACGAGCGCTGCGCGAGCGCCGCGGTTCGGACTCCGACTCTGGCGAAACGCTTGCAGGTGTTGCCTCGACCGCCGCGGCGACACCCTGCTCCTGCGCCGGCGCACCACGACGACGACCGTTACGCGAAGAATTGGGTTGCTGCTCAGACTTCGCCGAAACGGGCTCGACCGCAGCCTCGGCAACCGGGACGACGCTCGATTCCTGCGCCGGCGCACCGCGACGACGGCCGTTACGCGAAGGGTCGGACTGCTGCTCAGGCTTCGCCGAAACGGTCTCGACTGCAGCCTCGGCGACTGGGACGACGCTCGATTCCTGC
Organism: Pseudomonas sp. SORGH_AS_0199; assembly: GCF_031453735.1. Lineage (NCBI taxonomy): Bacteria > Pseudomonadati > Pseudomonadota > Gammaproteobacteria > Pseudomonadales > Pseudomonadaceae > Pseudomonas > Pseudomonas sp. SORGH_AS_0199. The sequence goes on along the minus strand of NZ_JAVJAE010000001.1, from coordinate 1,118,831 downwards.
GCCGCCGCACCGCGACGACGGCCGTTACGCGAGCGGCGAGACCCTCGCTCTGGCGCCGGGGAGACGGGCTCGCCCGAGGCTTCGACAGCCGGAGCAGCGCTTGGCTCCTGCGCTGGCGCTGGCGCACCGCGGCGACGGTTGTCGCGCTTGTTGCGCGGCTCGCGCTCTTCACGCACCCGTGGCGCCCCGGCACTGGCCGGCAGTACGAAGTCGATCTTGCGCTCGTCCAGATCGACGCGCGCCACTACCACCTCGAGGGGATCGCCCAGGCGATAGCTACGACCACTGCGCTCACCGGAGAGGCGATGGTGGACGCTGTCGAAGTGGTAGTAGTCGTCGGGCAGCGCTGTGACATGCACCAGACCCTCGACGAACACCTCGGACAATTCGACGAACAGGCCGAAGCCGGTCACCGCGGTGATGACGCCGGCAAAGGTTTCGCCGACGCGATCCTTCATGAACTCGCACTTGAGCCAGTTGGAGACGTCCCGCGTGGCTTCATCGGCGCGGCGCTCGGTCATGGAGCATTGCTCGCCGAGCTGATCCAGGCGCAATTCGTCATAGGGATAGATGCGCGCCTTGGCCATGCTCGTCGCGCCTGCGCGCTTGACGTGCTTGGTCTCCAGCTTGGAACGGATGACGCTGCGGATCGCCCGATGCACCAGCAGATCCGGATAGCGCCGGATCGGCGAGGTGAAATGGGTATAGGCCTCGTAGTTGAGACCGAAGTGACCGTTGTTGTCCGGGCTGTAGACCGCCTGGCTCAGCGACCTGAGCATCACCGTCTGGATCAGCCGGAAGTCCGGCCGCTCGCGGATCTGCTGCAGCAGCGCCTGGTAGTCCGACGGCACCGGGTTGGCCTTGCCCTTGGTCAGCGACAGCCCCATCTCACCGAGGAACTGCCGCAGATTGGTCTGCTTTTCCAGGGGTGGCGCATCGTGTACCCGGTACAGGGCCGGCACCTTGTGCTTCTCGAGGAACTTGGCGGTGGCCACGTTGGCGCACAGCATGCATTCCTCGATCAGCTTGTGGGCATCGTTGCGCTGGGTCGGGCGGATCTCGGAGATCTTGCGATCGGCGCCAAAGACGATGCGAGTGTCCTGGGTGTCGAAATCGATGGCCCCGCGGACATGACGGGCAGCCAGCAGCACCCTGTACAGACTGTAAAGCTGCTCCAGGTGCGGCACCACCTCGCCGAGCTGCTTGCGCAACTGCTTGCCTTCGGCCGACTTGGGCTGCTCCAGCACCGTGGAGACCTTGTTGTAGGTCAGGCGCGCGTGGGAGTGGATGACCGCTTCGTAGAACTGGTAGCCGGTCATGCGCCCGGACGCGGCGATAGTCATCTCGCAGACCATGGCCAGGCGATCCACCTGGGGGTTGAGCGAGCAGAGCCCATTGGACAGGGCCTCGGGCAGCATGGGGATCACGCGTTCGGGGAAATACACCGAGTTGCCGCGCTTCTCCGCCTCGGCGTCCAGCGCCGAGCCGACCTTGACGTAGTGGGAGACGTCGGCGATGGCGACGTAGAGCCGCCAGCCACCGGACTTCTTGGCCTCGGCATAGACGGCATCGTCGAAGTCACGGGCGTCTTCGCCATCGATGGTCACGAAGGGCAACTGGCGCAGATCGATGCGCTTCTGCTTGTCCTTCTCTTCCACCTCGGGCTTGAGCTTGGCGGCTTCCTTCTCGACGGCCTTGGGCCATTCGTTGGGGATGTCGTAGCTGCGCAGCGCCACCTCGATCTCCATGCCCGGCGCCATGTAGTCGCCGAGAATCTCGACCACTTCGCCCTGGGCCTGGCGGAAGGTGGTGGGCCACTCGTCGATGCGCACCTGCACGAACTGGCCGTGGGCGGCGCCGCCGTGCTTGCCTTCGGGCACCAGCACCTGCTGGCCGATCTTGGGATTGTCCGGCACCACGTAGGCCAGGCCGCTCTCCTGGAAGAAACGACCGACCAGGGATTCATGTGCCCGGGTGACCACCTCGACCAGGCCGCCTTCGCGACGACCGCGCCGATCGTGGCCGGCGACCCGCGCCAGGGCGATGTCACCGTCAAACACCAGGCGCATCTGCGCCGGGCTGAGGAAGAGGTCGTCGCTGCCGTCGTCCGGGATCAGGAAGCCGAAGCCATCGCGATGGCCGGCGATGCGTCCGCGCACCAGATCCAGCTTGTCGATGGGCGCATAGGCGCCGCGGCGGGTATAGATCACCTGACCATCGCGCTCCATGGCGCGCATGCGCCGCCGCAGGGCTTCGAGCTGGTCCTCGGTGACGAGACCGAATTCCTCGGCCAACTGGGACCGTGTGGCCGGGGCGCCGCGATCGGCGAGATGAGCCAGAATGAGTTCGCGACTCGGAATGGGGTTATCGTACTTTTCCGCTTCCCGGGCGGCCTCGGGATCGAGGGATTGCCAATCGGCCATCAGTCTGGGGTTACCTTCTAAGTCTGGGTTCGGTAGGAACTGCCATAACGCCTATTGAAACGTGAAAACCGCGCAATAGTTAGCCTGGCATGCTCAATAAAAATATTTTTCACAGCAGGGGTTTACAAGCAAACGCCCCCTAAGTAAAGTGCCGCCCCACGACGCCGTGAGCAATCGCGACGTCGGAGATGAGCAATCATCGCCTTGAGTGCCCAGGTGGCGGAATTGGTAGACGCACTAGGTTCAGGTCCTAGCGGTGGCAACACCGTGGAAGTTCGAGTCTTCTCCTGGGCACCACTCATTATAGTCGATCGATTTGCAGATCGGTCGACGAAAAGCCGGCGCTAGCCGGTTTTTTAATCCTGAAACCCGCAAGGGTGACGGGAAGCGATCAGAAGTCGCGCTGCAGGCCCAGGTGGCGGAATTGGTAGACGCACTAGGTTCAGGTCCTAGCGGTGGCAACACCGTGGAAGTTCGAGTCTTCTCCTGGGCACCAATACCAAGCGGACGATCCCAGATCGGACGCAGCAGAAAAAACCGGCTTCGGCCGGTTTTTTCTTGCCCGCGAAAAGGCGCGGGTCTCCCCTACGCCTTGAACTGCCCCAGACTGCCGCGCAGCTGAGCGGCCAGTTCCGCCAGGGTGCGACTGCTGTCCGCAGTGGCCGCCACCGACTCGGCTGCACGCAGCGCCTCACCATGGATGACCTCGACTCGCTGGCGCACCGCCGCGGCACCCGCCGCCTGGCGCTGGGCGGCCTGGGCAGCCGTGCTCATGCTGGCATGCACCTGATCCACTGCGCGGTGGACATCCTGCTGGATGCGCTTGCTGTCGCGCAGCACGGCCAACCCGCTGCCGGCCTGCTGCCGCGCCTCGCCTATGGCGGCGACCGCCTCGCGCGCCCCTTCCTGCAGTCCGGCGATGTGCGTCCGGATGCTGCCGGTGGATTCCTGGGTCTTGCTGGCCAGCGCCCGCACCTCGTCGGCGACCACCGCGAAGCCACGCCCGCTCTCGCCGGCCCTGGCCGCCTCAATGGCCGCATTGAGCGCCAGCAAATTGGTCTGCTCGGCGATCCCGCGGATCACGTCCAGCACCACCTCGATCTGCTCGCTTTGCGCGGCCAGCCGCTCGATCACCTGGGCACCCGACTCGACCTGGGTCACCAGCCCCTCGATACCCTCAGCCACCTCGGTGGCGATCCGGGCATTGCTCTGGGCAGAGCTGCGGATGGCTTCCACCTGCTGCAACGCGCCCTGCATGGCCAGACTTTCGCCCTCGGCCTCCGCGGCGATGCCGGACAAGGCCTCCAGGCTGCGGGCCACCTCTTCGCGCTGACGCAGCGCTGCCGCTTCGGCGGTGGCGCTGCTGCCGGCCAAGCCGCGGATTTCTTCGCCGGTGCGTGCGGCGACGCCATGGGCCTCGCCCACCAGCGGCTGCAGCTTGGCCAGGAAGCGATCGACCGCCCCACCCAACGCCTGGATCTCATCGCCCTGCCCCAGCTGCAGGCGGCGGGTCAGATCCCCCTCCCCGGCCGCCAGATCGTCCAGCGCCCGTTGCAGCACGCCGATCCGGCGCAGCACCCGTCGACCCAGCACCAGCGCCACGGCCACGACCATCACCACGCCAACAGCGATCAGCCCCAGGGCGATCTGCCAGCGCAGCGCCCCTGCCAGGGTGGCAACCGTCTCACCGGCATTGCGACTCATGGCCAGGGCGGCCTGGCGGGTGCCTTCCAAACGCGTCGCCAGGGTCGCGGCACTGCCCTTGGCGGCTGCCGTCACGCTACTGGAGACCAGACCACCGGCGTCGTCGACCAAGGTCTTGAAACTCTGGTCCAGGGCCGCACCAGTACGCTCGATGACCTGAGTGGAAAAGCCCACCACCACCTTGCCGATTTCCACGCCGTTGGGACTGATGGAGGCATCCACGCGATAGACCGAGGGATCCCGGGTCGCCGCATCCAGCACCTTGGCCAGGGCACCCTCGCCCTGCCCCATGGCGAGCAGGCGCGCCACGCGCTCATCCTGACGATTGAGATAACGGGTCAGATTCTGGCCCTGGGCATCCTGGAAGACGACGAACAGCACCTCGGGATTGCCCTGCGCCCGGCGCGCCAGATCGGACAGCGCCGGTACATCGGCATCCCACATCGCCTTGGGCGCCACACCCGCCAGCAACTCGGCCAGATTCTGCGCATTGCTCTTGAGGGTAGCGGTCAGGGTTTCACCCACCTGCTGCCGCTCGCGCGCCAGGCGTTGCGCAAGCCCCTCGGCCAGTCGCGTGCGGGTCTGCCCGGCCAGCTCGGCAAGACTGCCATCCACCTCGCCACCGGCCTGGCGCAGGGTATGGGCGAGCTGCTCGGATTCACCGGACAGGCGTGCGGCCAGACCGGACTGCAGGCCCTTCACCGCATCCTGGGTCAGCCAGAGCGCCAGACCCACCTGGAGAACGACGGCGAGCAACAGGCTGATGAATACCGGCAGCAACAGGCGGCTGCGCAGCAGCGACAAGAGAAACGACATGGGGGTCTCCAGCGGCGAGGGACATTTACAGGCTGTCGGCCAACTCGAGAAGAGCTGGAGCCTCAGCGATAAATAGTCATAGCAATATGCTGGCCATTTCGGACCAGCGGCCGTCCGCGACCTACCAGCGTCTCTCGCACCCCGAAAACAGAAAAGCCCCGCGGGGCGGGGCTTTCAGGCTGCATCCTTTTAGCGCATCAGGCGAAAGGATGGCGCAGCACGATGGTTTCCTTGCGATCCGGACCGGTCGAGACGATGTCGATCGGCGCCTCGACCAGCTCGGCGATACGGCGGATGTAGGCCTGGGCATTGGCCGGCAGCGCCTCGAGGCTCTGGGCACCCACGGTGGATTCGCTCCAGCCGGGCATGTCCTCGTACACCGGCTGCAGACCGGTGTAGCTGTCGGCGTCGGTGGGCGCCTCGGTCAGCAGGTTGCCGGCGGCATCCTTGTAACCGGTGCAGATGCGCACGGTTTCCAGACCGTCGAGCACGTCCAGCTTGGTCAGGCACAGGCCGGAGATGCTGTTGATCTCGATGGAGCGACGCAGGATGACGGCGTCGAACCAGCCGCAACGGCGCGGACGACCGGTGACGGAGCCGAATTCATGGCCCTGCTTGGCCAGGTAGGCACCGGTCTCGTCGAACAGCTCGGTCGGGAAGGGACCGGAGCCGACGCGGGTGGTGTAGGCCTTGGTGATGCCGAGGATGTAGTCCAGGTACAACGGACCCACGCCGGAACCGGTCGCCACGCCACCGGCGGTGGTGTTGGAACTGGTAACGAAGGGATAGGTGCCGTGGTCGATGTCCAGCAGGGTGCCCTGGGCACCTTCGAACATCAGGTTCTCACCGGCCTTGCGCAGCTCGTGCAGACGACTGACGACGTCCATGACCAGCGGCTGCATGACCTTGGCGTGCTCCATCGCCTCGTCGTAGGTCTTCTGGAAGTCCACCGGCGGCTCGTTGAAGTAGTTCTGCAGGACGAAATTGTGGTAGTTCAGCACTTCCTTGAGCTTGACCGCGAAACGCTCCGGGTGGAACAGATCGCCGACACGCAGACCGCGACGGGCGATCTTGTCTTCGTAGGCCGGGCCGATGCCGCGACCGGTGGTGCCGATCTTGGCTTCGCCACGGGCCTTCTCACGCGCCTGATCCAGGGCCACGTGATAGGGCAGGATCAGCGAGCAGGCCGAGCTGATGCGCAGGCGCTCGCGCACCGGCACGCCGCGCGCTTCCAGCTCGCCGACTTCCTTGAACAGGGCTTCCGGCGACAGCACCACGCCATTGCCAATCAGGCACTGGGTGTCGGCGCGCAGGATGCCCGAGGGAATCAGCCGCAGGATGGTCTTCTGGCCATCGATGACCAGCGTGTGGCCGGCATTGTGACCGCCCTGATAACGCACCACGGCAGCGGCCTGGTCGGTCAGCAGATCCACGATCTTGCCCTTGCCCTCATCACCCCACTGGGTGCCCAGGACGACGACGTTCTTACCCATAACCTTATCCCCTGTCAGGAAGATTTCTGTCGGCCAGGCCGACGATGCTCACGTTCACCCGGATGCCAGATCCGGTGCTTAGGAATTCAAGGGCACCACGACCCAGGCGCCCTGCTGCTCGACCAGGCGGCGATCGCAACCCGAGCTGTGCAGCTGGTCCGCGTCGTCATGACCGGTGGCCTGCACCACCCGCTCGCCCGCGGCGCGCAATTCGCGCACCGCCTGCCAGAGCACCGGCGCATGGCCAGCCGGCGCCCAGATGCCGCGACGTGGTTCGTCGAGCACGGCGGTGCCCAGCTCGACGAGGGTCTTCAGATCGGTGGAAAAACCGGTGGCGGGACGCGAACGCCCGAAGTCGGCACCGATGTTGTCATAGCGACCACCCTGGGCGATGGACTGCCCGGTGCCCGGCACGAAGGCGGCGAAGACCACCCCGGTGTGGTAGTGATAACCGCGCAGCTCGCCCAGATCGAAATACAGCGGCACGCCCGGGAAACGACCCCTGAGCGATTCGGCCAGAGCGATCAGCTCGTCCAGCGACTGCAGGACGCCTGCGGGCGCACCCGCCAGCCGCTGCCGGGCCTGGTCGAGCACTGCGGCATCGCCGCTGAGCTCGACCAGGGCACGCAGCCAGCCGCGCTCGGCGGCGGGCAACTCGGCGGTCAGCTCGCCGATCTCGTCCACCGCCTTGCGCTGCAGGGCATCGAACAGCTGCTGCTCGCTGGCGCCGGAGATGCCGGCCGCCTGGCACAGCCCGCGATAGATTCCCACGTGCCCCAGATCCATGTGGATATCGGGCACCTGGGCCTGCTCGAGCACATCGAGCATCAGGCTGATGACTTCCAGATCCCCTTCGCTGCCGGGCACGCCATAGAGCTCGGCGCCGACCTGGATCGGGCTGCGCGAGGTAGACAGGGCACGGGGACGGGTATGCAGCACGCTGCCGGCATAGCACAGTCGGCTTGGGCCGCTCTGCTTGAGGCTATGGGCTTCCATGCGCGCCACCTGGGGCGTGATGTCGGAGCGGAAGCCCATGAGGCGACCGGAACTGGGATCGGTCACCTTGAAGGTGCGCAGCTCCAGCTCCTTGGCCGCGCCGGTGAGCAGCGATTCCAGGAATTCCAGGTGCGGGGTGATGACGAACTCGTAGCCCCAGCAATGGAACAGTTCCAGCACCCGGCGCCGAGCGCCTTCGATGCGCGCCGCGTCGGGCGGCAGGATTTCCTCGATACCGTCAGGCAGCAGCCAGCGGTCTACCGTAGCCATTAGGCCTCTTCTCCATGTCATGGATCGGCACGCGGCTGCCGAGGTCGGCGCAGTGGATTCCTGGAGAATCCTGCCGCCGGATCAAGCCGCTCTGCCGTGGATTGCTACCCGGATCAGCCAGGGCGTCGCCCTTCCACGGGTTTCGTACGGACGCAAAAAAGCCGGGGATGGCCCCGGCTGATTCATGATAACACGAAAAAATCGGCGATCGGGGATGAACGACGAGCGAAGCCTAGCCGTCGTTCATCCCGGACCTCACTGCCCCGGACTCTGGAAATACTTGAAGAAATCGCTCTTCGGATCCAGCACCAGGACATCGCTCTTGCTGGAGAAGCTGGAGCGATAGGCCTGCAGGCTGCGATAGAAGGAGAAGAACGACGGATTCTTCGAGTAGGCCTGGGAATACACCTGGGCCGCCTGGGCATCACCCTCACCGCGAGCCTGTTCGGCCTGGCGATAGGCTTCGGCCAGCAGCACGCGGCGCTGACGATCGGCGTCGGCACGGATGCCTTCGGCCAGTTCGCGACCCTTGGCACGGTGCTCACGGGCTTCCCGTTCGCGCTCGGTACTCATCCGCTCATAGACGCTGCGACTGACTTCCTTGGGCAGGTCGATGGCCTTAACGCGCACGTCCAGTACCTCGATACCCAGCTCCTGGTTGGCCATCTTGTTCAGCGCCGCGGTCAGCGAACCGACCATGGCGTCCCGCTCACCGGAGACCACCTCATGCAGGGTGCGACGACCGAACTGGTCACGCAGTCCCGCTTCCAGGCGGCGCAGCAGGCGTTCGTCGGCGATCTGCTTGAGGCCCGAAGTCGCGGTGTAGTAGCGATCGGCATTGAAGATGCGCCACTTGGCGTAGGCATCGACCATCACCGCTTTCTTTTCCAGCGTCAGGAAACGCTGCGTCGGGGTATCCAGCGTCTGCAGGCGGGCATCGAACTTGCGTACCCGGTTGACGTACGGGATCTTGAAGTGCAGACCGGGCTCCAGGTTGGGCTCGACCACACGACCGAAGCGCAGCATCACCGCGCGCTCGGTCTCCTTCACCACGAACAGACTGCTCCAGGCCGCAAGGCCCAGAACGACCACGACGATCAGCGCGGCCAGCGATTTGTTGCTCATCAGCGGCTCTCCCTCGTACGCGCTTCGGTGGACTGCGGCAGATTGCGAATGACCGAGGCCGCCGTGTCGCTCGATGCCGCCGGGGCAGCACCGCTGCTGATGGCCGAGGTCGGTGCCGGGGCACGGTTCTGCATCAGCTTGTCGAGCGGCAGATAGAGCAGATTCTGGCCGGCCTGACCGGTGACCATTATCTTGCTCGACTGGCCAAGCACTTCCTGCATCGTCTCGATGTACAGACGCTCGCGGGTCAGCTGCGGATTGGCCGCGTACTGGACCGCCAGCTGGCTGAAGCGCGAGGCATCACCCTGGGCACGGGCCACGACTTCGTCGCGATAGCCGTTGGCTTCCTCGATGATGCGCTGGGCAGCACCGCGAGCCTCGGGGATCACGCCATTGGCATAGGCTTCGGCCTGGTTCTTCTCGCGCTGTTCATCCTCGCGAGCACGGATCACGTCGTCGAAGGCTTCCTGAACTTCACGCGGCGCCGCCGCGCTCTGGATGTTCACCTGGGTCACCGTGATGCCGGTGCCATAGGTGTCGAGGAAGCGCTGCAGACGCTCGCGCACATTGGTGGCGACCTGCTCGCGGCCGTCGGTCAGCAACTGATCCATGGTCGAGGAGCCGGCCACGTGGCGCACGGCGCTGTCGGTCGCCTGCTGCAGGCTGACCTCGGGCTGGTCGACGTTGAGGACGAAGTCCTTGAGGTTGGTGATGCGGTACTGGACGGTCAGCGGCACCTCGACGATGTTCTCGTCCTGGGTCAGCATGGCGCCCTGCTTGCTGTAGGCCCGCTCACGGGTCACGTTTTCCTGGTACTTGGTCTCGAAGGGCGGGAAGTAGATGTTCAGGCCGGGCCCTACCGTCTCATGGTATTTGCCCAGGCGCAGCACCACCGCCTGCTCCTGCTCGTCCACGACGTAGACGGCGTTGTACAGCCAGAGCGCGCCGACCAGCAGTACGCCCAGGAGCAGCAAACCCTTGCCACCACCCGAGCCGAAACTGTCGCCGCCACTGCCGCCGGACCGCTTCTTGCCGCCGACGAGGCGGTTGATGCGGTCCTGAAACTTACGCAAGGCTTCGTCGAGATCCGGCGGCCCCTTGCGTCCACCATTGCCGCCACCGTTGTTGTTGCGGCCGCCCCAGGGGTCTTGATTGTTCGAGTTGCCACCGGGCTCGTTCCAAGCCATAGCGCTCTCCCTACTGATAACGCGAAAACGCGCCGAAATGGCGCGCCGACCAATGCTACCGGATGGTCCCTGCCCGAACAAAAGCGCCGAGCGGGGGTTTATTGCAAAACATGTTGCTGGATAAAGACTTCCGGTTCTTCACCGGCCCGGCTGAGCAGTCGATTGAGTTCGGCGCGGGGTACTCGTACAGACAACAGGATGTTGCCTTCGTCATCATGATCGTCCTGGCGAACCACGCCCAGGTCGAACAGCTGCGCGCGCAGCCGGGCATGCCGCTGAGGCAGGCGCAGCACGCCGACGAAGAGATCCTCGCCAAGCAATTCGGCGACGGCCTGACCGACCAGCTCCAGACCGCGACCTTCGCGCGCCGACACCCAGACCCGGATCGGGCGTCCGGTTTCGTCGTCGCGCTGGATATGGGGCTCGACCCCGTCGAGCAGATCGAGCTTGTTGTAGATTTCCAGCATCGGCAGCTCATCGGCGCCGATTTCGTGTAGCACCGCCTCGACCTGCTCGATCTGCAGCTGGCGATCGTCCTCGTGGGCATCGATCACGTGCAGCAACAGGTCGGAGTTGCTGGATTCCTCCAGGGTCGCGCGGAACGCCTCGACCAGCTTGTGCGGCAGATGGCGGATGAAGCCCACGGTATCGGCCAGCACGATCGGCCCCAGATCCGGCAGCTCCAGACGGCGCAGGGTGGGGTCGAGGGTGGCGAACAGCAGGTTGGCCGCATAGACGCCGGATTCGGTGAGGCTGTTGAACAGGGTGGACTTGCCGGCGTTGGTATAACCGACCAGGGACACCGAGGGGATCTCGGCCCGCCGACGCCCACGACGGGCCTGCTCGCGCTGGCTGCGCACCTTGTCCAGGCGCTGGCGGATCTGGCGGATGCGGATCCGCAGGAGACGGCGGTCGGTCTCCAGCTGGGTTTCACCCGGACCGCGCAGACCGATACCGCCCTTCTGCCGTTCGAGGTGGGTCCAGCCGCGTACCAGCCGCGTGCTCATGTGTTCGAGCTGGGCGAGTTCCACCTGCAGCTTGCCCTCGTGGGTCCGGGCGCGCTGGGCGAAGATATCGAGAATGAGGCCCGTGCGGTCGAGGACGCGGCACTCGAAGGCTTTTTCGAGGTTGCGTTCCTGACTGGGCGTGAGGTCATGGTTGAAGATGACCAGATCGGCGGCATGGACGTGCACCTGATCGTGCAGTTCCTCGACCTTGCCGGTACCGATGAGATAACGCGCGGTCGGCTGACTGCGATTCACCGTGACGAAAGACACGGTCTCCGCACCCGCCGATCGCGCGAGTTCGAGAAACTCCTGAGGATCTTCGCGCGCCTCGGGATGCAGGCCTTCCAAATGGACCAGAATGGCCCGCTCACCACCTTCGTGACGCTCGAAGAACAACAGGGCGCTCCTCTTGTTATTTATTCGCTATCCGACTCGCTCGTCTCGGAGCTGGGCAGACGGACCGGGCGGCTCGGCACCACGGTGGAGATTGCATGCTTGTAGACCATCTGGCTGACGGTGTTCTTGAGCAGAATCACGAACTGGTCGAAGGACTCGATCTGACCCTGCAGCTTGATACCGTTGACGAGATAGATGGAAACCGGAACGCGCTCTTTACGCAGGGTGTTCAGGTAAGGGTCTTGTAGCGAATGCCCTTTTGACATCGTGTCGCTCTCCTAAGGAAATGAAAATACCGATCTGGCGACATGCCAGTTTCCGCTGCCCACCATGGACACGCGGACAAAAACGATTCAGCTGTGGAGCGATATGGTGTCACCGGCCAGGCATTTCAAGATCCGCGGCAGATTGTCACAAGCCAGGCTGTCGAAGCTGTGCGCGGCGGGCCAGCCACGCAACCAGGTCAACTGCCGCTTCGCCAATTGCCGCGTCGCCGCAACGCCACGCGCCACCATCTCTTCCCGCGTGCATTCCCCTTCCAGGAACTCCCACACCTGACGATAGCCTACGGATCGCATGGACGGCAGACCAGGATGCAGATCGGGACGTTCCCGCAAGGCTGAAACTTCGTCGATGAAGCCCTGTTCCAGCATCAGATTGAAGCGCTCGGCGATACGCGCATGGAGCACCTCACGCCGACCGGGCGCCAGGATCAATTGGGCCACAGTATAGGGTAATTGCGTCTGGCGCGCGCCGTTCGAATCGGCATTGGCGCTCATTTGCAGCGCGCGATGCGCGGTCATCGACTGGCCGCTGACCCGATACACCTCGAGGGCGCGCAGGAGCCGCTGGGGGTCGTTGGGATGGATGCGCGCGGCCGACACCGGATCGACCTCGGCCAGTTGCCGATGGATCTCGCCCCAGCCCGCCGTGGCCGCCAGCGCCTCGATCTCAGCGCGCACCCCGGCATCGGCCCCCGGCATGTCGGCCAGGCCTTCGAGCAGGGCCTTGAAGTAGAGCATGGTGCCGCCCACCAGCAGGGGGATGCGTCCGTCCGCGGTGATCTCGGCCATGGCCGCCAGGGCATCGGTACGAAATTCGGCGGCGGAATAGCTCTCGGCGGGATCGCGGATGTCCACCAGCCGGTGCGGATGGGCGGCCAGCAGCTCGGCGTCAGGTTTGGCGGTGCCTATGTCCATGCCGCGATAGATGAGCGCCGAGTCCACGCTGATCAGCTCTATGGGCAGCAGCCGTGCCAGCTCGATGGCGAGATCGGTCTTGCCGGAGGCGGTTGGCCCCATGAGAAATATGGCGGGCGGCAGGGGGGCGGTCATGAGGGATTCTCGAAGGGCGCCGGGCGGGACACGGCGGGGCGGTCAGCGGCCGCGCAGGAAGAGTTTGTCCAGGTCGTCCAGGCTGAGCTGGGCCCAGGTGGGCCGACCGTGGTTGCACTGGCCGCTGCGCTCGGTGGTTTCCATGTCGCGCAGCAGGGCATTCATCTCCGGCAGGGTCAGCCGCCGGTTGGCGCGTACCGAGCCATGGCAGGCCATGGTGCCGAGCAATTCGTTGAGGTGCGCCTGGATGCGATCGCTGGTGCCATAGTCCAGCAGGTCGGCGAGCACGTCCTGCACCAGTCGCGCGGCCTGGGCCTGCTTGAGCAGCGCGGGGATCTGCCGGATGGCCAGGCTCTCGGGGCCGAGCCGCTGCAATTCGAAGCCGAGCCGCTCGAACCACTGGCCGTGCTCTTCGGCGCAATCGGCCTCGCGCTCGCTGACCGCCAGGGATTCCGGCACCAGCAGCGGCTGACCGCGCAGGCCTTCGCTGGCCATGGCTACCTTGAGCCGCTCGTAGGTGATGCGCTCGTGGGCGGCGTGCATGTCCACCAGGATCAGGCCCTGGGCATTCTCGGCGAGGATGTAGATGCCCTTGAGTTGCGCCAGGGCATAACCCAGCGGCGGTACGTCGCCTTGCTCCACCGGCAGGGACGCGGCTTCGGCACCCTCCGGCAGCGGCGCGAAGAAGGCCTTGTAGGCGCTCTGCACCTCGGCAACCGGCGCGCCCGCATAGGGCTGCGGGGTGGGCGCGTAATGCGCGGCGCCGCCCGCCCAGCCGCCACCGGCGAAGGGCTGGGCCGGCGGCGGAGGGCTGTCGTGCAACATGGCGGCGGCCAGGCGCATCTCGCCCTGGGGGCCGAATTCACCGGCGGCCGGACCGCTCAGCGGCGCTGGCGCCGTGGGCGCCACCACGGCGAGCTGGTCGTCCGGGCGAATATCGCCCAGGGCGCGGTGCAGGGTGCCGTAGAGGAAGTCGTGCACCTGGCGGCTGTCGCGGAAGCGCACCTCGTGCTTGGTGGGATGGACGTTGACGTCCACCACCGCCGGATCCACTTCCAGGAACAGCACGAAGGCCGGGGTGGCGGCCGTTGTAGAGAACGTCGCGATAGGCCTGGCGCACCGCGTGGGCGACCAGCTTGTCGCGCACCATACGGCCGTTGACATAGAAGTACTGCAGATCCGCCTGGCTGCGCGAAAAGGTCGGCAGGCCGACCCAGCCCCACAGGCGCAGGCCGTTGCGCTCGTGCTCCAGCGGCAGCGCCTGTTCGAGAAAGGCCGGGCTGCAGACCGCGCCGACGCGCCGCCCCTGGCTCTGGGGATCGCTCGCCGGATGCAGGGCCAGCACGCTCTTGCCGTTGTGTCGCAGATGAAAACCCACGTCGAAGCGCGCCAGCGCCAGGCGCCGCACCACTTCCTGCAGGTGATCGAATTCGGTCTTTTCGGCGCGCAGGAACTTGCGCCGCGCCGGGGTATTGAAGAACAGGTCGCGCACCTCCACCGAGGTGCCCTGGGGATGGGCGGCGGGCTGCACCCGTGGCTGCATCTCGCGGCCTTCGGTCTCCACCTGCCAGGCCTGGTCCTCGCCGCGAAAACGCGAGGTCAGGGTAAGGCGCGACACCGAACTGACCGACGCCAGGGCCTCGCCGCGAAAGCCCAGGCTGGTGACGCTTTCCAGTTCGTCCAGGTGATAGATCTTGCTGGTGGCATGGCGCGCCAGGGCCAGGTGCAGGTCATCCGCCGGGATGCCATGCCCGTCGTCGCGGATGCGCAGCAGCTTGACCCCGCCCTGCTCCACCTCGATGTCGATGCGCCGGGCACCGGCGTCCAGGCTGTTCTCCAGCAGCTCCTTGGCCACCGAGGCGGGGCGTTCGACTACCTCGCCGGCGGCGATCTGGTTGGACAGCCGCGGGCTGAGCAGCTGGATGCGCCGGGGTTCAGTCATTGCTGGCCGCCAGTTCGTGGGTGGGGATGGTCAACACCTGACCGGAGCGGATGCGATTGCCGCGCAGCCCGTTGGCGGCGCGCAGGGTGGAAAGGTCGACATCATAGCGGCGGGCGATGAGGCTCAGGCTTTCGCCCGGCTGCACCCGGTGCTGATCGAAGCCGCGCACGCTGCCGACCTTGTCGCCCCGCTGCTCGCGCTGCCAGGCCAGGTAGGTGCCTGGCGGCGGACGATGCTGGAAGTACTGCACGATACCGGCCTGGATCTGCCGGGCGAGCAGGCCCTGGTGCGCCGGACTGGCCAGCTTGGCCGACTCGTTGGCATTGGTGATGAAGCCGGTCTCCACCAGGATCGAGGGAATGTCCGGCGATTTCAGCACCATGAAGCCGGCCTGCTCCACCCGCGAATGCAGGAGCTTGGTCGCGCGCCCGACCTGACCGAGGATGGTCTGGCCGACCTCCAGACTGGAGGCCACGGTGGCGGTCATGGACAGGTCCATGAGCACCCCGGCGAGCATCGGGTCCTTGTTGTCCAGGGCATCGGACACCCCACCGACCTGGTCGGAGCGGTTTTCCGCATCGGCCAGCCAGCGCGCTGCCTCGGAGGTGGCGCCGCGCTGGGACAGGGCGAAGACGGTGACGCCCTCGGCGCTGGCGCTGGGCGCGGAGTCGGCATGGATGGAGATGAATAGGTCGGCCCCCTTCTTGCGGGCGATGACCTGTCGCTGGCGCAACGGGATGAAGTAGTCGCTGGTGCGGGTCAGCTCGGCGCGAAAGCCCTTCTGCCGATTGAGATTGGCCTGCAGCTGCTTGGCGATGGCCAGCACCACGTTCTTCTCGTACAGCCGGCCGCGGCCGATGGCGCCCGGATCCTCACCGCCATGACCGGGGTCGATCACCACCACCACGTCGCGCTTGCCGCTGGGGCTGGAGGGCAGACGGGTCGCCGGCTGGGCCGGGGTCACCGGGGTGGCCGGCAGGTTGGGCGTGACGGTGGCGGGAATATCGCTGGCGGCAGGGTCGGTGCCCTGGTCGTAGAGATCGACCACCAGGCGATTGCCGTATTCCTTGTTGGGCGCCAGGGTAAAACTCTTGGGCGTCAGGGCACCCTTGGTGTCCAGTACCAGGCGCACCTCGCCCGGCGAGCGCTGGGCCGCCCGCAAGCCGGTGATGGGGGTGTTGCGCAGCGGCTTTTCGTTCAGCCCACCGTCGAGCTGCGCGCCGGACAGGTCGATGACGATGCGATCCGGGGCACTGAGGGTGAAGACGCTGGCCTTGACCGGGCCGGTCAGATCGAACACCAGACGGGTATTGTCGGGCGCGCGCCAGACGCGCATGCCCTTGATCTGGGTGGCGGCCAGCAACTGACTGCTGAGAATCAACAACAACAGGCCGAGTCCCGACCTGAAAAAACGCTTGCGCATGCCTGCGACCGTATAGCTGGAGAACGAGGGATCGGCGCCTAGGGCGCGAGGGCGGCGCACCAGGCCTCGCCGTGAGCGCCCTGGCTGACCAGGCGTAGATCACGGCCGTCGGCGCGTGGCGTAATGGTAATGTCCAGGTCCGGCTTTGGCAAAAAGCCCTGACCGCGCTCGGGCCATTCCACCAGGCACAAGGCCTCGGGTGTGAAGTAGTCGCGAATCCCCATGAATTCCAGTTCTTCCGGATCGGCCAGGCGGTAGAGGTCGAAGTGATAGACCGCACCGCTGGCCAGTTCGTAGGGTTCAACCAGGGTAAAGGTCGGACTCTTCACCGCGCCGCCATGGCCGAGACCGCGCAGGATGCCCCGCGACAGAGTGGTCTTGCCGGCACCCAGATCGCCGTGCAGATAGAGCACGCCGCGACCGCCACTGGCCTGGGCCAGGCGGGCACCCAGGGCATACATGGCGTCTTCGTCGGCGGCGTGCAGGGTCAGTTCAGGCATGGCTGGAGTTCCTCGAGCAACTGGCGGGCGACCGGGGGCAGATCGCTGGCAGCGAGACCGCGGCCCTGGCGACCCAGCTCGGCGCCGGCACGGCCGTGCAGCCAGGCGCCCAGACAGGCGGCCTCGAAAGGCGCCAGCCCCTGCCCCAGCAGGGCAGCGATGATACCGGTGAGAATGTCTCCCAGGCCACCCGTCGCCATCGCCGGATGCCCCTCTCCGCACAGCGCCATGCGGCCGTCCGGGTGGGCGATCAGGGTGCCGAAGCCCTTGAGCAGCGCCACGCCGCCGTAGCGCCGCGCCAGTTCGCGGGCGCTGCCGGGGCGATCGGCTTCGATGTCCTTGATCGAGACCTCCAGCAGCCGCGCCGCTTCGCCCGGATGGGGCGTCATCACCCAGGGCCCGCGCGGCGCCTCGACCATCCCGGCGGCCAGCAGATTGAGGGCATCGGCGTCCCAGACCT
This sequence comes from Pseudomonas sp. SORGH_AS_0199, assembly GCF_031453735.1. Taxonomy (NCBI): domain Bacteria; kingdom Pseudomonadati; phylum Pseudomonadota; class Gammaproteobacteria; order Pseudomonadales; family Pseudomonadaceae; genus Pseudomonas; species Pseudomonas sp. SORGH_AS_0199. The sequence goes on along the minus strand of NZ_JAVJAE010000001.1, from coordinate 1,101,755 downwards.
GGGCGACTTCCAGCGTCGCGGCGGCACTGGCCAGGGCCTTGCCCCAGGCGCCCTGGCCCAGGCCCGGCCCGACGGCGAGCACATCGGCCTTCCTGGCCAGCTCCAGCACGGCGAAACTGGAGTGCACCCCGGCGACCATGACCTCCGGCCGCCGCGCCAGCACCGCGGTCACATTGGACGGCCGGGTCGCCAGGCTGAGCATGCCCACGCCGCAGCGCAGCGCCGCCTCGCTGGTCATGATGGCTGCGCCACCGGTGCCTTCGTCGCCGCCGATCACCAGCAGATGACCGTATTGCCCTTTGTGCGCATTGAGCGGGCGCGCCGCCAGGCGTGGCAGGTTGCCAGGCGCCAGGCGCTGGGCCGTGGCATGGGCGGGATTCTGCGGCTCCTCCACCAGCGGCTCGAATACCAGACTGCCGACGTGATCCGGGCCCTTGCCGGTGAACAGCCCGAGCTTGAGGCCGATGAAGGTGATGGTCAGATCTGCGCGCACCAGAGCGCCCGCCGCAGCGCCGGTGTCGGCATCCAGTCCGGACGGCAGGTCGATGGCCACCACCGGCAGTTCGCTGGCGTTGATCCGCTCGATGGCCGCGGCATAGGGCTCGCGTGCGGCGCCCTTGAGCCCGGTGCCCAGCAAGGCATCGACCACCAGCCCCTCCAGCGGAGCGTCCGCGCGCCAGGGCTGGATATCCACGCCGGCGGCGAGGGCCTCGGCATGGGCCTGGGCAGCATCGCCCTGGAGTCCGGCCGGCTCGGCCAGGTGCCAGACCCGCGCCTGCCAGCCGGCCTTGCGCGCCAGCGCAGCGACCAGATAGCCGTCGCCGGCATTGTTGCCGCCGCCGGCCAGCACGCAGAGGGCGCCAGCATGGGGCCAGCCGTGGCGCAACGAGCGCCAGGCCACGGCCGCCGCGCGTCTCATCAACTCGAGACCGGGCAGACCGCCGGCGATCAGTTGGGCGTCGAGATCCCGTACCTGCTGGGCGCTGTAGAGCTGGAACGGCAGTTCGTCGTGCATGCTGGGAAAGCCTCCGGAGTCTGGCAAAATAGGCGGCCCTCCTGCCTGTGCGTTCCCGTCGATGTCCGCTGTCGCTCTCGATCTCGCCGCCCTGGCCGACCTCATCAAGACCTGGGGTCGGGAATTGGGCTTTCAGCAGACCGGCATCGCCGGGCTGGATCTGGCACGTCACGAGGAACATCTGGAGCGCTGGCTGGCCGCCGGTTTCCACGGCGAGATGGACTATATGGCCGCGCACGGCAGCAAACGTTCGCGACCGGCCGAACTGGTCCCGGGGACCCTGAGGGTGGTTTCCCTACGCATGGACTACCTGCCCGGCGACACCCGCATGAGCGAGCGCCTGGCCGACGGCGCGGCCGCCTACGTCTCGCGCTACGCCCTGGGCCGCGACTACCACAAGCTGATCCGCAAGCGCCTGCAACAACTGGCCGAGCGCATCCAGGGCGAGATCGGCCCCTTCGGCTATCGCGCCTTCGTCGACAGTGCGCCGGTGCTGGAAAAGGCCATCGCCGAACAGGCCGGCCTGGGCTGGATCGGCAAGAACACCCTGGTGCTCAATCGCAAGGCCGGCAGCTGGTTCTTTCTCGGCGAACTCTTCGTCGATGTGCCCCTGCCGGTGGACGAACCTACCCCGCGCGATCACTGCGGCACCTGCCGCGCCTGCCTGGACATCTGCCCGACCCAGGCCTTCATCGGCCCCTATCAGCTCGACGCCCGGCGCTGCATCTCCTACCTGACCATCGAGTTCAAGGGCTCCATCCCGCTGGAGCTGCGGCCACTAATCGGCAACCGGGTCTTCGGCTGCGACGACTGCCAGTTGGTCTGCCCCTGGAATCGCTTCGCCAAGCCGACTGCCGAAGGCGATTTCCAGCCGCGTCACAGTCTGGACAGCGCCAGCCTGGCCGAACTGTTCCGCTGGACCGAAGCCGAATTCCTCAGCCGCACCGAAGGCTCGCCCCTGCGCCGTGCCGGCTACGAGCGCTGGCTGCGCAATCTGGCCGTCGGCCTGGGCAATGCCCCCACCAGCATCCCGGTTGTGGAAGCCCTGAAGCTGCAGCGCGAACACCCCTCACCCCTGGTGCGCGAACACGTGGAATGGGCGCTGCAGCGGCACGGCGAGGCCTGAGCGGCAGGCTAGACGTTCAGGGCCCTACCGTGGTGTAGGGGATCGGTGCCCACCAGCTGCCATAGGGGACGCCGTACTTGTCGATATAAGCCTTGGTGACCTCGGTCAGCGGCAGAGCATATTGGCCGCTCATGCGGCCTTGATCAGGTCCTTTGGGCTCGACCTCAGCTTGCAAAGTCAAGACCTCAATGGGATCTAGGCAAGGCCCCATGATCCACACCTTGACGACGCCACCGGGTGCCAAGCCGATGGTCAGGTCCTTGCGATAATCTGAAGTGCGACCACTGACCGGGCAGTCAGCGGGCAGGCGTTCGAGCATTTTCTTCCGCGCCCAGGCAGGAATGGCGAATACCGTCTGATAGGTCTGGGGCTCGACCAGCGATTGCCAGCGCACAGCGACCATATAGGGCAGATCTAGCCCGGTCATGTAGCGGCCTTTGCCCGAACCGATTTTCCTAGGCCAGCCCTTGGCGGTAGCTGACAGACTCGCTGGCTGTCCCATGGCAACTACCCCGCCCATAGCATTGGGAAAAAAGCGACCGTCGATGTCACTGACATTGGCCAGTTCCAGCCAGACCTGCATGTAGTTGGGTGCTAGAAAACCCAGGTACCAGGCGTCATAGGGCAGCTTGGGTTTGGGCGTGGCATTGGTTTGGCAGCCAACCAGGCCAAGCACAAGGATAAGGCACAGCAGCCAACGGCTCATTCGGGATAGCCTGGCTGTGGGCGGTTGGGATAGACGTTGCGCCGACCAGTGGCCGTGGGAGCGTTGACGAAGAAGATGCCAAGGTTGCTGAGGTCTTTACCCAATAGCGCGTTCCAGTGCGCGGAAAGATGCACATAACGACTGAACAGCAGCCGGGCTTCGGCTTGGTCGATATGTAGGGGAACACCCTGAGCGTTGGCTTGCAGCTTAGCCGCGACACCTTGTAAATCATCAGGAATTGCCAAGTCTGTCGACCTAGGAATCGGGGAAAGGACTGCACCATGAGCAACAGCTAGACGATGCATCACACGCAAGTAAACCAAGGACAGCTCACCGCGCACCTGACGTTCCAGGCGAATCGCGGCGATCACCTCGGTTTCCGGCAGCTCGCCGCGGGGACGTGGCAAGTTATTGCGCCAGGTGTCGATTGCCAATGTAGTGGAACCTGGGTCGTACCAGGGCTCTCGTTGCAACTGCGCCAGCTCACGCTGGGCTTGGCGATAGCTCCAGGCCGCCTGGCTATCGGTGCCATAGCGCTCTCGCGAGGCGTGCGGTCGCGTCAAGAGCAGGCGCTCGGTCATCTCGGAAGCATAGCCACCACCCAGGTCGGCATGGGCGCCTGGTAGGGCGATCTCTTGATGCTGAGGCGCGACACTGGTGAGGGCGAAGTTGCGCCGGTGCTCGTCACGGGCGACCAGGTGCACCACCTTGTCTGCACACCCTGAAGGCAGATAGAGATTGACGCCAGGGTTGGTGATATCAGTCGGGGTAAAGTCGCCACGCCTCGGGTCTACTACCGCCGTTACGGTATCGAACAGCCCGATGAAGTTGAGCCTGACCTTAGCGCTCTGCCACGAAAAGCACTTAGCCAAACCCGTCGCAGCAATACCGCCGCCGGCCTTGAGCACCTCGTTGGCGAAATGGCGTGCGGCCGCGGCGCCGCGACTAAAGCCAAAAACATCGAACTTGATGGCTTCAACGACGACATCGGGGTTGATGCGCTTGAATTGATCGTAGCGCTCACTGAACGCGACTGGAAACGTCTGAACACAACTCAGCACACCACTAGCACCCAAGCCCGTCCCCATGGACAAGGCGCTATCAGGTTGCCCGGCTCGAGTGCCGATACCTTCTATATAGACCGGAATAGCCGCTGACTTTTCATCCTGCTCGACGGCACGCTGAGTATCGTCTTGATAGAGCCGATACAACCGCACGATGTTCATATCGGCATTGGCATAACTGCTATCCGGATCGCGCATGAACGCCTGGCAGTGACGAGCGATGCTCTCGGCTTGATCGGCATCAAACCCTTGGGTTTCCGCCCGACAAGCCGCACCGGTAGCGGCATTGAAGAGGTTGTTGCCGGTGCCGTCGAAGAAGACGCCGATGCGCAGGGTGATGCGCTGTTCTAGCGGGCGCTCAGCCTGTTCGGCGACTTCATCCCTGGCAACGGGTGCGCTCTCCGGTTGGTTGGCAGGCTCCCCGATACCCTGTCGTTCCCGGGAGCGAAGTGCCGAAGGCTTGCCCTGCCCCGGTGCCAGGCCGGTAGTGCCTGCATGGCTTGCGCAGGCGCCCTTGGCCGCGCCGCCGGCGTCCAGGCCGATGATGACGCTGCCCGAGCCGCCGATCATCACGCCGCCATGGCTGGTAAGGCTGCCGAGCACCGCCGCAGGCCGGCCGTTGATCAGGACCGTGGGGATGACCGCGGCGCTCAGGACCGCGCCACAGCCGCAGGCATGGCCGAGGGTGGCGGCGGGCAAGCCATCGAAAGCGACATCGGTGGAGCCCTGGACCAGGGCGGTGGTACCGCATTTGGGGCAGGCGACGGCGTCGCCCAGGCGAGCAGCAGGCTTTCCAGACACGACCGATCTCCCTATCGGGAACTGGGACCTGAAAAATGCCGCACAAAAGGCTCTAGGACAAGCCTTTCAGGGCGATACCGCGCAATTTCTCACTGCCTCAACCGTGAGGATCGTCCGGATAGGTGAAGGTCGGCATCTGCCAGTTGAATCTCAACGCCAGCAGGCGCAGCAGCAACCCTGCGGCCAGGGTGATGAGCAGCGCCTGCTCTTCGCCGAGCCACGGGCGGCAGAGCAGGTAGCAGCCCGCGGAGAGCACCGCCACGCTGGCATAGAGCTCGCGCCGGAGGATCAGGGGTACGTCGTTGCAGAGGATGTCGCGCAGGATGCCGCCGCAGGTGCCGGTGAGGGTGCCGCTGACGATGACGATGGCCGGACTCAGGCCCATCTCCAGGGCCACCTGGCAGCCGATCACGGTAAAGGCCACCAGGCCCAGGGCGTCGAGCACCAGGAACAGCCGGCGCAGATAGCGCATGACCCGCGCGATGGCCACGGTGGCGAGGCCCGCGCCGACGGTGAGCGCGAGGTACTCCGGGTGCTTTACCCAACCCAACGGATAGTGCCCCAGCAGGACGTCGCGCACCGAGCCGCCGCCCAGGGCGGTGACGCTGGCGATCAGTGCCACGCCGAACAGGTCCATGCCGCGGCGCCCCGCGGACAGGGCGCCGGTCATGGCCTCGGCGGTGATCGCGACCAGATAGAGGATGGACAGCAGCACGGACGGGTGGCCGTCAGACCTTGATGAAGTGCTCGCGATAGTGCCGCAGCTCGGCGATGGAATCGCGGATGTCGTCCAGCGCCAGGTGGCTGCCGCTCTTCTTTACGCCGTCACGCACATGGGGCGCCCAACGCGCGGCCAGTTCCTTGAGGGTGGAAACGTCCAGGTTGCGGTAGTGGAAGTAGGCTTCCAGCTCCGGCATGCGGCGATAGAGGAAGCGGCGATCCTGACAGATGCTGTTGCCGCAGATCGGCGACTTGCCCTTGGGCACCCACTGCTGCAGGAATTCCAGGGTCAGGGCCTCGGCCTGGGCGGTATCGACGGTGCTATCGCGCACCCGCTGAGTCAGCCCCGAGCCGCCGTGCTGGCGGGTGTTCCACTCGTCCATGCCGGCCAGGATCTCGTCCGACTGGTGGATGGCCAGCACCGGGCCTTCGGCCAGCACATTGAGATCGCTGTCGGTGACGATGGTGGCCATCTCGATGATCACGTCCCGATCCGGATCCAGGCCGGTCATTTCCAGGTCGATCCAGATCAGGTGCTGCGGATTGGGGGCGGTCATGGTGAACTCCTTGATGATGGCACCAGTGTAGCAGCGCGCCTGCCGCGTACCTACCGGCGCCAGAGCAGCAGCCGGCTGCCACGCAGGTCGCCTACCTCCAGCACCTGATCCGCGGGCTGGTCGGGAATCTCGAAGGTGTTGCTGATCAGCCAGCTGCCGGCCCGCTGTTCCGTGCGGGCCTTGTCGCCCAGGCGTGGCATGGGCGCCGGCGAGAGAAAGCAGTAGACGACGTCGAACTCGCCCAGCTCCACCCGCCAGAGATCGCGATAGCGCACCTGGCAATTGCGCCGCGGCAGGCAGCGCAGCCAGGCCAGGGCGAAACTCAGTGGCGCCGTCTCCACCCCGACGAAGGTGGCCTGGGGAAAGCGCCGGGACAGATCGACCAGGGTATCGCCCAGGCCACAGCCGAGGTCGACGAAGCGAAAGGTCGGCTCGTGCTCGGCGAGCAATTCGGCCAGCCGCTCGCGGGTCTGGCGCCCGGTGAGATAGAGCGGTACCCGCTCGCGCAGACTGTTCCAGTTCAGCAGCAGGAGCAGCAGGAAGCCGAGCGCGGCGATGCCCGCCGAGAGCCCGCGACCGCTGACCAGGTAGAGCGCCGGGGCGAACAGCACATTGATGAACACCCACCAGCGGGCGAGTCCCAGCAGCTCGCCCAGCAGGGCCGCCAGTACCGCCTGCAGGCAGACCAGCGCCAGCAGCGAGGGGCGCTGGCCGGCGAAGCCGGCCCACAGGCGGATGCCGACGACGGCGACCACCAGGGCGGCCAGTTGCACCAGCACGGCCAGCAACAGCGGATAGCGCGAGGCGAGATGGGCCAGCATGGGGGCTCCGGAGCGACGAGGTACGCCAAGTTTAGGTAATCCGCGAGAGGCGGCCAATGCTAGACTCAGCGGTCCTGAAACCCGCGGATATCCCATGGCCAAACGCCACCTGACCCGTCGCCAGAGCTGGCGGATCGAAAAAATCCAGACCGAACGCGCCGCCCGCGCGGAAAAGCGCGAATCCAAGCTGATCGACGAACTCGAAGGCGGCGATCTAGGACCGGAGCAACAAGGCCTGGTGATCGCCCACTTCGGCGTTCAGGTGGAGGTCGAGGATGACGAAGGCCAGCTGCAACGCTGTCACCTGCGCGCCAACCTGCCGACCCTGGTCACCGGCGACCGGGTGGTGTTTCGTCCCAGCCTCCAGGGCAACGGCGTCATCGTCGCCCAGTTGCCGCGGCGTTCGGAGATCTGCCGGCCGGACATGCGCGGTCTGCTCAAGCCGGTGGCGGCCAACGTCGACCGCCTGGTGATCGTCTTCGCCCCGCTGCCCACGCCTCACGCCAACCTCATCGATCGCTACCTGGTGGCCGCCGAGCATGCCGGCATCCAGCCATTGCTGCTGCTCAACAAGGCCGACCTGATCGACGCGCACAACGGCCCGGCGCTGGACGAGCTGCTGGGCGTCTACCGCGAGCTGGACTATCCGCTGCTGGAAGTCTCGGCTCACAACGGCCTGAGCATGGACCAGCTCAAGAGCGAGCTGGACGAGCACGTCAGTGTCTTCGTCGGTCAATCGGGGGTGGGCAAGTCATCGCTGGTGAACGCCCTGCTGCCGGGCGTCGATACCCGCGTCGGACCGCTGTCCGAGCTGACCAACAAGGGCACCCACACCACCACCACCGCCCGGCTCTTCCACTTTCCCGATGGCGGCGATCTGATCGACTCGCCCGGCATCCGCGAATTCGGCCTCAGCCACGTCAGCCGTGACGACGTCGAAGCCGGCTTCAAGGAATTCGGCGACTACCTCGGCCACTGCCGCTTCCGCGACTGCAAGCACGAGCGCGAACCCGGCTGCGCCCTGCTCGCGGCCTTGGAGCGCGGTGACATCCATCCGCAGCGGATGGCCAGTTACCGGCACATCCTGGCCAGCCTGGAAGGCGAGTCACGCTACTAAGCAAAACGCCGGGCAAGCCCGGCGTTTTCTTGTATCAGTCGACGACCATCAGCCAAAGACGCGGAAGCGCTCGGCGTCGTCCATGAAGCCCTTCTCCGGGAAGTCGCCCTCGTTGGAACCGAAGGGCATCTGCGCGCGCAGGTGCCAGGTCTCCGGCAGTTTCCACTCGGCGGCGGCCAGGGCGTCGGGCAGCGGATTGTAGTGCTGCAGGCTGGCGCCAATGCCGGCGTTGGCCAGGGCCGTCCACACGGAGAACTGGGCGATGCCGCTTGCCTGCTCCGACCAGATGGGGAAGTTGTCGGCGTAGGCGGGATACTTGTCCTGCAGGCCGGCGACGACGTGCCGATCCTCGTAGAACAGCACGGTGCCGGCGCCGGCCGCGAAGCTGTTGATCTTGCCTTCGGTGGCGGCGAAGGCGTCGGCCGGCACGATCTGCCGCAGCGCCTGCATGACGAAGCCCCAGAACTTGTCGCTCTCGGCGCCGAACAGGATCACCGCGCGCGAGCTCTGCGAGTTGAAGGCGGAGGGCGACAGCTTGACCGCTTCCTGGATAAGCGCGGTGACCTGGTCCTGGGCCAGTGGCAGATTCTTGCCCAGCGCGTACTGGCTGCGGCGGCGCTTGATGGTGTCGATAAAGGCGTTGCTCATCGGAAGGCTCCTGCAAGGGAATCGGAGATCGGGAGACCGCGCGCCAGGGCGCAAGGTGCCCGATCCAGCATGAATACCCTTGCAGCTTAACCAGCCCTGCGCAGGCCAACGGACGAAAAAACCGAACGCTAGCAGCGAATTTTCCTATCGATCACCGCCACCCTTCAGGGCTTGCTCTGGATGACGCCGGCATCGAAGGCATTGACCTGATTCTTGAAAGCCGCGTTGTTGATGGGTTGCGCCAGGTTGCCGGTGGCGCTGACGCCGCCACTGGAGACTCCGCTGCGGCTCGCCGCCGGTGCGGCGCCGGCCGCGGGCTTGGGTGCCTGGTTGCCACCGGCGCGGCCCTCGATGGCCTGCTGGGCCTTCTTGGTCAGCACGATGATGTCGATGCGGCGGTTGACCGGATTGAGCGGATGTTCGCGATCGAAGGGAGCCGAAGAGGCATAGCCGACGATCCGCGCCACCTGCTCTTCCGGATAGCCACCGGCGATCAGCGCCCGGCGTGCGGCGTTGGCGCGACCGGCGGACAACTCCCAGTTGCTGAAGTCGCCCTTGCCGGCGTAGCGCGCGGCATCGGTATGGCCGCTGATGCTGATCTTGTTCGGCACCTGGCGAATGGTGTCGGCCATGGCCAGCAGGATGTCCTCGAAATAGGATTTCAGCCGCGGACTGCCGGAATCGAACATCGGCCGGTTCTCGGCATCGACGATCTGGATGCGCAGGCCATCCTGGGTGATCTCCAGCAGGATCTGGTCCTTGAACTTCTGCAGCTCCGGATTCTGCTCGATCTTGTTCTGCAACTCCTGCAGCAACAGCTCCAGGCGTTCCTTGTCCACCTGCTCGGCGATCTTTTCCGCCTGGCTCGGATCCATCTTCGCCTGGCTGGCATCCTTCTGCTGCTGGGCCGCGTCGTTGGGCTGGCGCTTGTCGGACTGATCGGGCGCCTGGGTGGGATCGGGCGCGACGCGGTTTGAATCGTTGGGGTCGGCGCGCTCCTGCACGTCCGGATTGACCTTGTTCTGGGTCGAATCCGGTTGCGCCTGGATCTCGGGATTCAGGGTGCGGTCGGGCGCCGGCGTCGGCGTGCCGCCCAGGTCGATGACATAGGGGCTGGCACTTTCGGTGAAGCCGATCGGATCCTGGAAGTAGCCGGCGATGGCCTTCTTCTGCTCCGGGGTGGCCGAGGACATCAGCCAGAGCACCAGGAAGAACGCCATCATGGCGGTGGCGAAGTCGGCGAAGGCGATCTTCCAGGCGCCGCCGTGGTGGCCGGCGGCGCTTTTCTTGATGCGCTTGACGATGATCGGCTGGTTGTTGTCCATCAGCTGCCCCGCATGGCCTGCTCGAGCTCACTGAAGGACGGCCGGTGCGCCGGAAACAGCACCTTGCGGCCGAATTCCACGGCGACGGTGGGCGGCATGCCGCTGGCGGCGGCGACCAGGCAGGCCTTGATGGCCTCCAGCACATTGAGCTCTTCCTTGGCGTCGTGCTCCAGGCAGGTCGCCAGCGGACCGAAGAAGCCGTAGGCGGCGAGAATACCGAGGAAGGTACCCACCAGAGCCGCGCCCACGTGGCCACCGATGGCCGCCTGGTCACCCTCGCCGAGCATGCCCATGGTGATCACGATACCCAGTACCGCGGCGACGATGCCGAAGCCGGGCAGGCCGTCGGCGACCCGCGATACCGCGTGGGACGGATGCTCCAGCTCTTCCTTGATGCCGGCCAGCTCCATGTCGAACAGGCCTTCCAGCTCATGGGGGGCCATGTTGCCGGAGGACATCAGCCGCAGGTAGTCGGCAACGTAGGCGGTCATCCGCTCATCCTTGAGGATGTTCGGGTACTTGCTGAAGATCGGACTGGCCTTGGGATCCTCGACGTCCGCCTCGATGGACATCATGCCCTCGCGCCGGCTTTTGTTGAGGATCTCGTAGAGCAGCTTGAGCACGTCCAGGTAGAAGGCGTGGGTGAAGCGGTTGCCAAACATCTTCAGCGACTTCTTGAACACCTGCATGAAGGTGCTGCCCGGGTTGGCCTGCAGAAAGGCCCCCAGGGCGGCACCGCCGATGATCAGGACCTCGAGCGGCTGGATGATCGCAGCGATCTTGCCATGCGCGAGGATGTAGCCGCCGAGGACAGCCGCGAATATCACGATGATGCCGATGATTTTTGCCATGGTTGGGAATACTGTGTGCTAAGGAAAATTGAGCCGGGGATCTGCCCTCACGTCCCCTTTATCGGACCCGGCGCCCCGGACTGAAGGCCTTTCATCAAATTTCAAGGCGACCGTCGTATGTCCAGCCGCCCGAACACCGTCGAAGACTGGGTCAAACACCTGGAAGGCGTATGCCTGCCGGTGGCCACCGCCAGCGCGGAGCGTCTGCGCCGCGCCCTGGCTGATGGCCGTCTGGCGTTGCATGAGATCGCCGAACGGCTCTGCGAGTCCCCCCCCCTGGCGCTGGCCCTGCTGCGCGAGGCCAATCGCGGCCATGCCAGCCTTGGCGATCCGGCCGCCAGTCTGGAAGCCGTGCTCGGCCGCGTCGGTCTCGGGCCGGCGGAGTACCTGATCGCCCGCCAGCCGACCCTGCCCGAGGAGCGCCTGCCGCGTCCGCTGCGGCAGCTGTGCCTGGTCAGCCAGCACGCCATGACCCTGGGGCTGGGCCTGTTCGGCGTGCCCCTGGCACGGCTGTGGCCGGACATCCGCCTGGCCGCCCTGCTCTTTCTGGCGCCACTCTGGCCGCTGGCGACTCGCTATCCGGAACTCTTCGAGGAATGGGAACGGCGGGTGCTGGGCGAAGGCGAACCGGCGCTCAAGGTCGAGCGCGAACTGCTCGGCGTGCCGGCGATCCGCCTGTGCCAGGCGTTGGCCCGTCACTGGCAGTTGCCCGAGTGGATCGTGGAAGGCTATCGCCTGCTGGACCAGGATCGCCGGCAACTGGTCAGGGCGCTGCACATCGCCCATGGCGATGATCCCCTCGAACAGCAGCAGCGCCTCGACGACGACCCCAATCTGCGGCGCTGGCTGACCCATCCCGGCAACACCATCCTGCTGGCCAATGGCCTAGCCCTGGCCAGTCACCATGCCTGGGATGGTCCTCATACCCTGCGCTGGCAGCGTTTCAGCGCCCTCTATCTGCAACTGCCGCTGGCACGGGTGCAGAGTCGCAGCCATGAACTGGCGGTGCAGGATGCCCAGCGCCATGCCCGACCCGGCCTCTGGCATCCGGCGGAAGGCCTGGTCTGGCCACCGGGCGAACGGCGCCTCAAGCCGGTGCCCCGGGTACAGGTCGCCAGCGAGAGTCAGGCACAGCGCTGGCGCGGACTCTGCGAGCAGTTGCTGCACACGCCCAGCGCCTTCGCCACCCTGCCCCAGCTGTTCGATTGCGCCCGCCAGGCGCTGGTGGCCTGCGGCCTGCCGCGGCTGCTGTTGCTGACCCCGGATCGCAACGGCCAGAAGGGCAATATCCAGCTGCACCATGGCCTGGACGACGCCCCCGGTCTGCAGCTGGACATCGCCAGCCATCCGCTGCTGGCCAAGCTGTTCGGCAGCCCCGGCCAGTTGCGCATCGATGACGACAACCGAGCGCGCTTCGCACCGCACCTGCCCGCCGATCTGCGTCGGCTGTTCAGCAACGAGCGGCTCTGGCTGCGCAGTCTGGGCTTTGGCGAACGGGTGGTACTGGTGGCGATCCTGGACAGCGAACTGCAGCCGGCGGATCCGCGGCGCAGCGCCGCGCTGGACAAGACCTTCACCTGCATCGAGCGCGCCATCGGCACCTTTGCCAATCGTCCGCGGGCACGACCGACCTGACGCTGGCCGGTCAACCTCGGTACACTTCACCTTTGCTACGGACCGACGGGAAATCCGCGATGCCCTTTTCCGCCCTGCCCCTGGTGATCGAACCGGCCGATCTCGCGGCGCGCCTGGATGCGCCCGAACTCATCCTAGTGGATCTCTGCAGCGCCGCCCACTATGCCGAGGGCCATCTGCCCGGCGCGCGCCATGTCGCGCCCGCCCGCACCCAGCTGGGCAGCAAGCCGGCGCCCGGCCTGCTGCCGGCCCAGCCGGACCTGGAACGGCTGTTCGGCGAACTGGGGCAACGCGACGAAACCGTCTACGTGGTCTATGACGATGAAGGCGGCGGCTGGGCCGGACGCTTCATCTGGCTGCTGGACGTCATCGGGCATGGCCACTATCACTACCTCAACGGCGGACGCCAGGGCTGGATCGCCGCCGGCCTGCCGCTGAGCACCGAGGTACCGGCTGCGGCGAGCGCGCCGGTCGCCCTGACCCTGCACGAGGAGCCCACCGCCAGCCGTGCCTATCTGCAGAGCCGGCTGGGCGCCGAGGACCTGGCCATCTGGGACGCCCGGGGCGCCGATGAATACCGCGGCGAAAAGGTGCTGACCGCCCGTGGCGGGCACATCCCCGGGGCGATCAACTTCGAGTGGACCGCCGGCATGGATCGCGAGCGCCAGTTGCGCATCCGTGAAGACCTGGCCGCCGAACTGGAGCGCCTGGGCATCACCCGCGACAAGGAAATCATCACCCACTGCCAGACCCATCACCGATCCGGCTTCACCTATCTCGCGGCCAAGGCCCTGGGCTATCCGCGCGTCAAAGCCTATGCCGGCTCCTGGGGCGAATGGGGCAACCACCCCGACACCCCCATCGAATGATTGCCAAGGACCTCTCATGAAACTGCAAGACCGTCTGTTCATCCTTGCCCAGCACCTGCTGCCGCACCATCTGCTGTCGCGGCTGATCGGTGGCTTCGCCGAGTGCCGGGTGCCCTGGTTCAAGAATCTGCTGACCCGCTGGTTCGTCCGTCACTATGACGTCGACATGCGCCAGGCCCAGGTGGAAGACCCCACCGCCTACGAGAGCTTCAACGCCTTCTTCACCCGCGCCCTCAAGCCCGGCGCCCGTCCGCTGCCGGCCGCAGCCGACGTGGTGGTCAGCCCGAGCGACGGCGCCATCAGCCAGCTCGGCCGCATCGAGCACGGCCGCATCTTCCAGGCCAAGGGCCACAGCTACAGCCTGCTGGAGCTGCTCGGCGGCGACGGCCTGCGCGCGGCGCCCTTCATGGGCGGTCATTTCGCCACCATCTACCTGTCGCCCAAGGACTACCACCGGGTGCACATGCCGCTCACCGGCACCCTGAAGGAGATGGTCTATGTGCCCGGGCGCATCTTCTCGGTCAATCAACTCACCGCCGAGAACGTGCCCGAGCTGTTCGCCCGCAACGAGCGGGTGGTGTGCATCTTCGACACCGCCGTGGGACCCATGGCGGTCATTCTGGTCGGCGCCATGATCGTCGCCAGCATCGAGACGGTCTGGGCCGGTCTGGTCACGCCGCCCAAGCGCGAACTCAAGCGCTTCGCCTACGACGAGGCCGCGCGCGCGCCCATCACCCTGCGCACCGGCGACGAGCTGGGTCGCTTCAAGCTGGGCTCCACCGCCATCGTGCTGTTTGGCCCGGAAGCGGTGAACTGGTCCGCTGAACTCGGCGCCTTGTCCACCGTCAACATGGGGCAACTGCTGGGGGTTCCGACCACGTCGGCCCCCTTGACCACCGTTTCCGAGCCAGGGCCTCTCGCCTAGATGCGCGGTTCATTGCCCATCGAAACAGGAGTGTGCGCGGCGAATGGATAGCAAAAGGCCACAGCTCATGTTGCGGGTACCGACACCCGATCAGCGCAGCCTGACGTTTTGTGACGCCACGCCGGCCGGCCTCAAGCGCTGGCTGGAGCAATTGCCGCGGGCCAAGCTGGGCGAATTCGCCCGGCTGCTCTACCAGGGTCTGCTGGAACTCAATCGGCTGATCCTGACGCCGGAAGCGCGTCTGCGCCTGCTCGAATCCCTGCGCCCGGACGTGCAGCGGGTCTGCCAGCTGCTCGAACGCCATGTGCTCAACCAGGCCATCGTGCTCGACGAGCGGTCGCGCAAGGTGGCCAATCTCTGCCAGGCCCTGCAGAACCTGCTGGCGGCCGGCTACAAGCTGATCGTGGTCGAGGAAAGCGACCGTGGCGAACGCAGCACGCTGCTGGCGACCGCCATCCAGCGTGCCCTGCGCGCCCTGCTCGGGCCGCTGATCCGCGCCGCCCAGCTCTACACCCCGGTGCACGACAACCTCTGGCTGGAGCTGCACCAGCTCTATCGGCTGGCGGTGACCACCGGGCTGCACAACCAGAAGATTCGCGATGAACTGCTGCCCGGCGACGGCAGCCAGACCATCACCCAGGCCTATGGCGCCGCCCTGCTGTTCGGCGCCGCGCGCTGCAACCAGTTGCGCCAGAGCCACATCGCCCAGCTGACGCTGCACCTGGACGACTGGGCCAGCCTGATCCGCCTGCAAGGTCCCGAGCAGAACGGCACCCTGATGGTGGTGGCGCCGCAGATCGACGCCCCGCCGCGCTATCGCTCGCTGTTGCGCGAAGCCAATCTCAGCGGTCTTCTCGGCCTCGCCCCGCAGCAACTGGTGCAGGCCATCGAAGACTACCTGGCGCTGGCCCCGGAGCAGCGCCCCCGCGCGCGCCTGCCGGTGCACGGTGATCTGTCCCTGGATCTGCTGCAACACCTCGTCGGGGCCTGGGGCCAGGAGGCGGATCGCGCCTTCCAGCGCATGCCCGGCCAGGGTCAGGTGCAGGTCTGCATCGGCATGAGCGCCCTGCACTACCAGCTCGCGGGTGGTCAGGTGTTCGCCGACACCCTGCGCCTGTCGGCCGCGGTCGTGCCGGACGCCTTTGCGCCCAAGCCCAAGGACGATGTCTGGTCAATGGCTTTCGATGCCGACACCCAGGCACCCGACGCCCTGGACTGGAGCGCCGAGAACCTGGAAGAGATCCACTACGACGTCCTGCCCGGTGACGGCGAGGCAGCCAGTCCCGCCTTTCCGATCCATGCGGTGCAGGTGGTCAACCACAGTCCGGGCGGCTATTGCCTGAGCTGGAGTGGCGAGGTGCCCGAGCAACTGCAGGCCGGCGAACTGCTCGGCGTGCGCCTGCCCGAGGATCACAACTGGGGCCCGGCGGTGGTGCGCTGGGTCCGCCAGGTGCCCGGCAGCGGGACCCAGATGGGCGTCGAACTGCTGGCGCCCACCGCGCGCCCCTGTGGACTGCAGCTGCTGCGCAAGGCCGAGCAGAACAGTCAGTACCTGCGTGCCCTGCTCCTGCCGGAGATCAAGGCCATCGACCAGGCGCCGACGCTGATCGCGCCGCGACTGCCCTTCCAGGAAGGCAGCAAGGTGCAGATCAATCAGCAGGGCAACGAGCAGCGCGGCATGCTCGACCGGCGGCGCAGCATGACGGTCAGCTTCAGCGTCTTCGAATATCACCTGCTGGAGCAGAGCGGTACGCAGCCCAGCGGCGGATCCGCTGGCGGCGGCGCGCGTCAGGAAGAAGACTTTGACTCGCTGTGGAAGTCTCTGTAGCTTCGCTGAATCATCGTTATCGCCAGGGCGCGAATAGACCATGGCCGCCGAACACAGCGCGATCCGCCTGTTACTGCTCGAAGCATCGCAGAACGAGGCGGAACGCCTGGTCAGCCTGTTCCGCAATGCCGGACGGGCGACGCGGGCCCAGCGCCTGGCCGACCCCGCGGGTCTCGACGAACTGCTGTCCCAGTCCTGGGACCTCGCCATCCTCGCCCCCCCCTCGCCGGAATTCGACAGCCTGGCAGCCCTGCGCCAGTTGCGCCGCCGCGTACCCCAGCTCGCCGTCATCCAGCGGGTGGCACCGGACGATCCCGCCGCGGTGCTCGACGCCCTGCGCCTGGGCGCCCGCGACGGCATCGCCAGCGACAACGACGAACACCTGCTGCTGGCCAGTCTGCGCGAACTCGGCAACCTGGCCGAGCGCCACGAACGCCGGCGCCTGGAACAGGCCCTGGCCGAGGCCGAGCAGCGCTGCCAGCTGCTGCTGGCCAACGCCGTGGAAGCGGTCGCCTATGTCCACGACGGTCTGCATATCCACGTCAACTCGGCCTATGTGGAGCTGCTGGGCTATCCGTCCGCGGAAGACCTCGAAATCACTCCGCTGATGGACCTCATCGTAGCCGCCGACCAGCCGGCGCTGCGCGAGGCCTTTCGCCAGTTGCGCGACGATCCCCGCCCCCTCGAACTGGACTGCCGCTGCGTCCGTCCGGACGGCAGCACCCTTGGTGTGCGCCTGCGCCTGACGCCGGCCATCTATCTCGACGAACCCTGCGTGCAGCTGCACCTGCGCGAGGAACGCGCGGCCCCGGGCGCCGAGGCCCTCGAGGAACAGCTGCGCGAGGTGCGCTTCCAGGACATCCTGACCGGTCTGCTCAATCGCAGCCGCATGCTCGAATTGCTCGAGGATGCCCTGGAACGCGCTCGGCTCGGCGCCCCAGCCAGCTTCGCCTACCTGAGCATCGATCGCTATCCGACCCTGGTGGCCGAGCTGGGCATAGGCGCCATGGACGAATTGCTGGTGGTCCTGGCCGAGCGCCTGCGCGAGCATTTCGGCACCCTGGTGACCCTGTCGCGCTTCGCCGACGACGCCTTTACCGCCCTCCTGCCGCAGGCGGCCGACGCCAGCCTGGACAGTGCCTTCGAACGCCTGCTCGGCCGCCAGGAGCGCCAGCCACTGACCCTGGCCGGGCGCACCCTGGCCATCAGCTATTCCATCGGCGTGGTCAGCCTGGACAGCCATACCAAGAGCGCCGGCGACCTGGTGGACCGCGCGCACCGCTCCGCGCGCCAGGTCGCCCAGCGCGGCGGCAATGCCTGCAAACGCTACGATCCCCAGGAAGAGCTGGCCGCCGCCGCCAATCGCGGCAATCTGGTGGCGATGGTCAAGCAGGCCTTGCAGCAGAACGGCTTCCGCCTGCTGTTCCAGCCGGTGATCAGCCTGCGCGGCGGCAGCCACGAGTACTACGAGGCGCTGCTGCGCCTGATCAATCCCCAGGGTGAAGAGGTCTCACCGGCCGAATTCGCCCGCACCGCCCGCGACAGCGGCCTGAGCGGCCAGATCGATCGCTGGGTGATCCACCAGGCCATGCGCCAGCTCGGCGAGCACCGCGCCCGCGGTCATGGCACGCGCATCTTCGTGCATCTTTCGGGGGCGACCCTCGGCGATCTGGAGTTGTTGCCCTGGCTGCGGGAAACCCTGCAGGCGCAGCAGCTGGACGCCGAGGCGGTGATCTTCCAGCTCAGCGAAGAAGACCTGCTGGCCCAGCCGGAGCAGGCCCTGGCCATGGCGCAGCGGCTACGTCGCCAGGGTCATCCGGTCACCCTGAGCGGTTTTGCCGCCGGCGATCCGCCGCTGGCGGCGCTGCGCCTGCTGGTACCGGATTACGTCAAGCTGTCGGGCAAGCTGATCAAGGACCTGGCGCAACCGGACCATCAGGAGCGCCTCAAGGCCCTGGTCGCCGAACTCAGCGCGCAGAACGTCCAGACCATCGCCCCCTTCGTCGAGAGCGCCAGCGTGCTGGCCCAGCTCTGGCAGGTCGGGGTGCACTTCATCCAGGGCTACTATCTGCAGGAGCCCAGCCAGGCGATGGACTACGAGTTCCAGGCCGAGCACTAGGGCTCGGCCTGGAACTCGTAGCGCGCGGACTCAACCGCGGGTCAGGCGATCTTCCACGCCGAGCAGATAGAGCACGCCATCCAGGCCCAGCACGCTCACCGACTGGCGCGCGGACTGGCGCACCAGCGGCTTGGCGCGAAAGGCCACGCCCAGCCCGGCCAGGGCCAGCATCGGCAGGTCGTTGGCGCCATCGCCCACGGCGATGGTCTGCTCCAGCGTCAAGCCTTCACCGCTGGCCAGTTCCTGCAGCAGATCGGCCTTGCGCTGGGCATCGACGATGGGCTCGACGGCGCGACCGGTCAGCTTGCCGTCGACGATCTCCAGTTCGTTGGCATAGACGTAGTCGATGCCCAGCCGTGCCTGCACCTGGCGGGCGAAGTAGGTGAAGCCGCCGGAAAGGATGGCGGTCTTGTAGCCCAGCCGCTTCAGCTCGGCGAACAGCCGCTCGGCCCCTTCGGTCAGGCGCAGCCCGGCACCGATGTCCTCCAGCACCTCTTCGGACAGGCCCTGCAGCAGCGCCATGCGCTCGGTGAAGCTGGCGCGGAAGTCGATCTCGCCGCGCATGGCGCGCTCGGTGATGGCCGCGACCCGCTCGCCGATACCAGCGGCCTTGGCCAGCTCGTCGATGACCTCGGCCTGGATCAGGGTGCTGTCCATGTCGAACACCGCCAGCCGGCGATGCTGACGCTGCAGCTCATCCGGCTGCCAGCCGATGTCGGCCTGGCCTTCCTGGGCCAGCGCCAGCAGGCTCGCGCGCAGCGCCTGGGGTTCGTGGGGCTCGCCGGTGACGCGCAGCTCCAGGGCGGCCCGTTCGGTCGCGCCCGGTTCGCTCAGGGCGCGGATGGCGTGGATGTTCAGGCCCTGCTCGCGGCACAGCGCGGCCAGGCGGGTCAGCGGCAGATCAGCCAGGGCGCGGCCCATCAGCGTCAGGACATGGGCTTCGCCGGTCTCCGGTGCGGGCTGCGCCAGGGGCGCCACCTGCAGACCCAGGGCCTGCAGCGCCTGCCCCAGCGCCGCGCCGGCACTCGCCGGACTGACCAGCAGGGTCACCGCGGCACTGTTGTCCAGACCCTGCTGCTGCAGCGATTCCAGCCGGGCACCGGCTGCGGCCAGGGCGCCGGTGAGAGCAGCCAACCAGTCGGCGGGCAGGATGCCCACGGCCTGGAGTCCGATAACGTCTTGCATGGCGATCCCCTCGCGGAAAAGCGCGCAGTCTACCCTTTCGCCTCGGCGGTGCCGAGCCGCGGGCACCGGCTGGCGGAGTGAGTCCACCGCCGGCCTCTTTTGCGGGCGAAGCCCTGCATTCGCCGTTTTCGCACCCCTGGCGCGCTGGTTATACTGGCCGCACATTTTTTGTCCAAAGAAACGATTTCTGTGACCCGCCCCGCGACCGTCAAGCCCGATAATTTCTTCCTGCTGATCTACCGAGCCCTGCGCCAGCGTCGTGTGCCGGTGGCCTTGCGCATCGTTTCCCACAGCCTGCTGCTGGTGGCGGCTGCCCTGGTGATCTATGCCGGCATCATGAGCATGCAGTTCCGCCATGCCATGCAGCAGCAGGCCGACGCCGTCGGCCAGAGCCTGGTGACCCAGACGGCCAATTCCGCCGCCGAATTGCTGGTGGCCAACGACAATCTCAGCCTCAACGTGCTGCTGAGCAACCTGGCGCGCAATCCGCTGGTGGCCCATGCCGCGGTCTACAGCCCGGACAACCGCGTGCTGGCCGAGTCCGGCACGCGCCCGAGCCAGGGCCTGCTGACCGCCACCGATGGCATCTACAGCACGCCGATCCGCTTCCAGGACGTCACCGCCGGTCAGGTGCGCCTGGCGCTGGACATGGACCAGTTCCAGCAGCCGATGATGATCAGCCTGCAGAACATGGGTCTGCTGGGCCTGATCCTGCTGGCGCTCACGCTGATTCTCAGCCTGCGGCTCGGTCGTCAGCTGTCGATTCCGCTGCTGGAGCTGCGCGTCTGGCTGCGCGATCCCGATGACCCCGCACCGGGCGCCGGCCGTCTCGACGAACTGGGCGACCTGGCTCGCCAGCTGCAGAGTCGCCTGGTCCCGCCCAAGCCGCCCAAGGCGGAAGTGGCTGAGGCCGAGGACGACGATCCCTTCGCCGACGAGCAGGGTGGCCTGAGCGTCAAGCCGCCCGCACGCAAGGCTGCCGCCGCCAAACCGGCCGCGCGCAAGGCGCCCGCCGCGGGCGCCGACAGCGAACCGGACGCCGAGGCCTTCGCCGAGCTGGTGCCTGAGTCCTTTACCGAACCGCCACCCACCCCGGCCCCGGCGGTGCCCACCGAGCCCGACATCGTCACCTCGGCGGTGCTGTCCATCCAGCTCGGCGCCCAGGACCAGCTTAGCCGGCTGCCACGCAGCCGCCTCGAACAGCTGCTGGAGCGCTATCGCGACTGCCTGCAGCAGGCCACCGAGCTCTACGATGGCGAACTCCACACCCTCAAGGACGGCGGCAGCCTGATTCTCTTCCACGAACGCAGTGACGACGACGACTACCTGACCCGCGCGCTCTGCTGCGGCGAGATCATGCGCGCCCTCGGTCATGCGCTGCAGGTGGAAGTGGTCGGCAGCGGTGCAACCCTGCAGCTGCAACTGGGTCTGACGCAGGGCGAACGCCTCGCCGGCCTGGAGCTTGCCCAATTGCTGGAAAACACCACCGTACGCAATGCCCAGGCGCTGAGTCGCCACAGTCGCAACCTGTTGCTGGTCGAGCAGAGCATCGCCGAGGACGAGCTGCTGCGTAAACGCGCCCGTATCCGCACCATCGCCAGCCCCGCCGGGGCCAGTTGCGTGGAACGTCTCCTGGAACCCTACTCCGCGACGCTGGAGCGTCACCTGGTCCGGCTCGAGGCGCGGTAACGCGCCCGCCGACCCCACCTATGAGCGCCCTCCTGCCCCGTCTCGCCCTTGCCGCGCTGTTGCTGGCGGCCTGCGCTGTCCAGGCGGCGCCCAACGCGAGCAGCGTGAGACTGCCCGATGGCGGGGTCTATACCGGCGAAATCGTCAGCGGCCTGCTCAATGGCAGCGGACGCATCGAGTGGCCCAACGGCAACTGGCTCAAGGGCCGCTTCAAGGACGGCCTGGCCGAGGGGCCTGGCGAGCAGCAATTCGCCGATGGCACCTACTACCAGGGCACCTTTCGCCGCGGTCTCTACCATGGCCAGGGCAACCTGATCAGCAGCAGCGGCTGGGAATACCACGGCAGCTTCGTCAACGGCCGCAT
The DNA here is from genome assembly GCF_031453735.1 of Pseudomonas sp. SORGH_AS_0199. Lineage (NCBI taxonomy): Bacteria > Pseudomonadati > Pseudomonadota > Gammaproteobacteria > Pseudomonadales > Pseudomonadaceae > Pseudomonas > Pseudomonas sp. SORGH_AS_0199. The sequence goes on along the minus strand of NZ_JAVJAE010000001.1, from coordinate 1,080,390 downwards.
GCAGGGCCAGGGGTCCAAGCTCGACAGCGACGGCACCCAGACCATCGGCACCTTCAACGACGGCCACCTCAACGGTGTCGGCCAGTGGCAGGAGCCGGGCGGCGATCGCTATGACGGCGAATTCGTCGACGACCAGTTCGAAGGCGCCGGCGTCTATCGCAGTGCCGGCGGCGATCTCTGGCGCGGGCGCTTCAGTGGCGGCGAGCTGACCGGCAACGGGGAATTCGTCGGCAGCGACAGCAGCCAGTATCGCGGTGCCTTCCGCAACTGGAAGTTCGACGGCCAGGGCGTGCTCACCAACAGCGACGGCAGCGTCTACCGCGGCAACTTCGCCGACGGCGTCTATGCCGGCATGGGCGTCCTGACCCGCGCCGACGGTCAGGTGGAGCGGGGTCTCTGGGAGGGCGGCAAGCGCATCCGCGACGATCAGGGCCAGTACATCGCCGATCCCCTGGAACGCGCCCTGCTCGACCAGGGCAAGGTGCTCGACCAGGAATTGCAGCAGATCCCGGCGTCCACCCCCGCCACCGAACTCTATGGCCTGGTCCTGGCCGGTGACGGTGGCCAGGGCGTGTTCCAGCGCGAAGCCAACTATGTGGCCAACTTCCTGACCACCACCTGGGGCGCCCGCGACGTCGTCCATCTGATCAACGCCAAGGACATCCGCAGCGACCATCCGCTGGCCACCCGCGAGAATCTCTACCAGAGCCTGCAGGCGCTGGCCCAGCGCACCGGTCCCGAAGACCTGATCCTCATCTACCTGACCAGTCACGGCTCGGCCGACCATCAGCTGGTGCTCTCCCAGCCGGGCCTGGATCTCTCCAGCCTGCCGGCAGCGGAGCTCGGTCGTCTGCTCGCGCCCCTGCGCGGCCGCGACAAGCTGATCATCGTCTCCAGCTGCTACAGCGGCGGCTTCATCCCGCAACTGCAGGACGACCACACCCTGGTGATGACCGCGTCCAAGGCCGATCGCACCTCCTTCGGCTGCACCGACGAAGCCGACTTCACCTATTTCGGCCGCGCCCTGTTCGCCGAGGCCTTCCAGCACACCGACGATCCCGAGCAGGCCTTCCATCGTGCCCGCGACACCGTGTCGGTACGCGAGAAGACCGAAGGCTTCGATCCGTCCGAGCCCCAGCTGTGGGCACCGCCCGCCGTCCTGCAGAAGTGGCGCGCCTGGCGCGCGAGTCGCTGACTGCCGGCTTCGACCAGGGCTTTGACGAACAACCGGAACGTCTGAGGTCCAACCTGACATCAGCGGTCGCCGCTACAAGGAGAGCCCCGTGTACCTGACGCCTCAGCATGCCCTCATCGCCGGCGCCACCGGCCTGACCGGCGAACACCTGCTCGACCGCCTCCTCAACGAGCCGACGGTCCCCCGGGTGCTGGCGCCAACGCGCCGTCCCCTGGCGGAGCACGCCCGGCTGGACAATCCGGTGGGTGATCTCAACAGCCTGCTGCCGACCCTGGAAGGCCCGCTGGACGTGGCCTTCTGCTGCCTGGGCACCACCATGAAGCAGGCCGGCTCCGAAGCGGCCTTTCGCGCCGTGGATTACGGCCTGCCCCTGGCGGTCGGCCAGCGCGCCCTGGAACTGGGGGCCCGCCACTACATCGTGGTCAGCGCCATCGGCGCCGACTCCCAGTCCTCGATCTTCTACAACAAGGTCAAGGGCGAGCTGGAAGAAGCCCTGCGTGCCCAGGGCTGGACGCAACTGACCCTGGCGCGACCGTCGCTGCTGATCGGCCAGCGCCAGGAAGAGCGCCTCGGCGAGCGCCTGGCCGCCCCCCTGTCGCAGTGGCTGCCCGGCAAATGGCACGGCATCGAAGCCGCCGTCCTGGCCCGCGCGCTGTGGCGCCTGGCCCTGGAAGAAGGCAAGGGCGTGCGGGTGGTGGAATCGGACGAGCTGCGCAAGCTGGGACGTTGAAGGCGTAGCTCAAGGGGCTGGGTTACAGCCCTCGCGGTCATGGCGGTCCGCCGATGCGGCCGCTCCTACGGGTAGGCCGCGCACGGATCGATCAAGCGTTTCCAAGACCTATTACCGCCACTCCCCATTCGGATAGCCCCCTCTCCCCCCGGGAGAGGGCTGGGGTGAGGGCACGCCTCACAACGAACTCACCCGTGGAAAAGGCTGCGCCGTTTTCCACGCTACGAAGCCTGCACAAGCCCCTAACCGCTCGGAAAGCCCCCTCTCCCTTGGGGAGAGGGCTGGGGTGAGGGCGCGCCTCACGAAGAACTCACCAACGGAAAAGATTGCGCCGTTTTCCACGCTACGTGGCTATCACGGCCCTTCAGGCCGGCTGCACCAGCACCATCTGGTCGACCTCCTGCACCAGCCAGTCGTGCAGGGCGCGCAGGCGGGGATCGGCCAGGGCGCCCTGGGCATAGAGCAGCATGTATCTCTTTTGCGCCGGCACCGAACGCCCGAAGGGCGGCACCACCAGCACGCCCCGGGCCAGTTCGTCGGTGATCAGGGCGCGGCGCGCGATGGCGACGCCCATGCCGGCGATGGCCGCCTCGATGGTCAGGTGGTTGCGATTGAAGGTGTGACCCCGCCGCACATCCAGCGCCGGCGCGCCGATACTGGCCAGATAGAACTCCCATTCGGCGTATTCGTAACTGCCGCGCCAGGCGGTGATGTCGTGCAGCAGCGGATAGAATTCCAGGTCCTCCGGCCGCTCCAACGGCGGTCGTCCCACCAGCAGGCTGGGGGCGCAGACCGGAAAGATCTCTTCGGCCATCAGCGGCGTCGAGGCCAGGCCCGGATAGCTGCCGTCGTTGAGATCGATGGCCAGGTCGAATTCGCCCTCGCGCAGCGACCAGCTGCTGTCTTCGGCCACCAGCCGCAGTTGCAGGTCGGGAAAGCGCGCCTGCAGCCGCGGCAGCCGCGGGGTCAGCCATTTGCCCAGAAACGAGGGAATCGACCTGAGGCGCACCACGCCGCCGAACTGACCGGCATTGAGGCGGCGCAATTCGGCGTCGATCAGCCCATAGGCCTGGTTCAGGGTGGTCGCCAGGCGCTGGCCCTCGGCGGTCAGCTCCAGGCCTCGGGCCACCCGGTGAAACAGCTTGAAGCCCAGGCGCTCTTCCAGCTGGCGCATCTGCTGACTGATGGCGCCAGGCGTAACATGCAGCTCTTCGGCGCAGCGCGTGAAGGACAGGTGCCGAGCGGCGCAGACGAACACCTGCAACCAGGCCTGGGTTTGAGCATTGAGGATCCGGCTCATCGATGAGTTCCGCTAAAGGATCGCTTAGAAGCTTTCGTTTGTGCGAGTTGAAGGCTTATCACCACTATGAGCCATCCGCCGGCAGCTTGTCTGGCGACCATTCAAGCTCAATCAGGGATTACCGACATGGCCATCAGCGTCTTCGACCTGTTCAAAATCGGCGTGGGTCCGTCCAGTTCCCATACCGTGGGCCCGATGCGGGCCGGTGCCCTCTTCGCCCAGCGCCTGGTCGACGAAGGTCTGCTGGAGCAGGTCAAGCGGGTCGAGGTGCGCCTCTATGGCTCACTGTCGGCCACCGGGATCGGCCATGGCACCGACCGGGCGACCCTGATCGGTCTGATGGGCGAATGGCCGGATCGCGTCGATCCCGCCGCTGTCGAACCGCGCATCGAGGTCCTGCGCAACGAGCGCACGCTGTTGCTGGCCGGCCGCCAGGCGGTCCATTTCAACTGGCAGGAAGACATGCTGCTGCTGGAAGAAAGCCTGCCCTACCATCCCAATGCCATGACCCTGACCGCCTTTGGCACCACCGGTGAAGTGGCTGAAGCCACCTACTACTCCATCGGTGGCGGCTTCGTGGTGGACGCCGCCCAGGCCGCAAGCGGCGTGCTGGACAGCGACACCACCGAACTGCCCTATGACTTCTCCAGCGGCGCCGAGCTGCTGCACCTGTGTCGCAGCCATGGCCTGGGCGTGGCCGAGCTGATGCTGGCCAACGAAAAAAGCTGGCGCTCCGAGGAGGAGATCCGCAGCGGCCTGCTGCGCATCTGGAACGTGATGCGCGAATGCGTGCAGAACGGTCTCGCCAACGAGGGCATCCTGCCCGGCGGCCTCAAGGTGCGCCGGCGCGCCGCCCGCCTGCACCAGAGTCTGCAGGCCATCGGCAAGCCCAACGTCATCGGTTCCACCCTCTCCGCCATGGAATGGGTCAACCTCTTCGCCCTGGCGGTGAACGAGGAGAACGCCGCCGGCGGGCGCATGGTCACCGCCCCCACCAACGGCGCGGCCGGAATCATCCCGGCGGTGCTGATGTACTACATGAAATTCAATCCCGACGCCTGTGACGACGATGTGGTGCGCTTCATGCTGGCCGCTGCCGCAGTCGGCATCCTGTGCAAGAAGAACGCCTCCATCTCCGGTGCCGAGGTGGGCTGCCAGGGCGAGGTCGGCTCGGCCTGTGCCATGGCCGCGGCCGGTCTGGCCGAGGTGCTGGGCGCCAGTCCGGCGCAACTGGAAAACGCCGCCGAGATCGGCCTGGAGCACAACCTGGGACTGACCTGCGACCCGGTCGGCGGCCTGGTGCAGGTGCCCTGCATCGAGCGCAACGCCATCGCCGCGGTCAAGGCGATCAATGCCGCCCAGATGGCCCTGCGCGGCGACGGCGAGCACTTCATCTCCCTCGACCAGGTGATCCGTACCATGAAGGAAACCGGCGCGGACATGCACAGCAAGTACAAGGAAACCTCGCGCGGCGGTCTGGCCGTGACCTTCGTGGAGTGTTGAGAGGCGCTTGATCACTCCAGTGCGGCGTATATACTCCTGCGTATATACGCCTCTAGGAGACGTCCATGGCCGAAGCCCGCGTGTTCAAGTCCGGTAACAGCCAGGCCTTGCGCCTGCCCAAGGAATTTCGCTTCGAATCGGATCGGGTGGAAATCTTCCGCCGCGGCGACGAGATCGTCCTGCGGGAATTGCGGCCAGATGCCGCCGATATCTTCGACACCCTGGCCGCGCTGTCATTGGCGACCCTGGAACGGGAAGACAGCCCACCCCAGGCGCGGGAAGAGTTCTAGTGCCTGCTCGCTACCTGCTCGACACCAAAATCTGCATCTACATCGCCAAGCACAATCCGCCGCAGGTCCGTGAGCGCTTCGCCCGGCATGGTCGCGATGAACTGGCGATGTCTGCGATCACCTGGGGTGAGCTCTGTCATGGCGCGGCCAAGAGTCAGCAACCCGAGCACACCCGGACGATCCTGGAACAGCTCCGCCAGCAGATCGCCGTGCTGGAGCTGGATACGGAATGCGCCGAACACTATGGCGCCATCCGCGCCGAGCTGGAGCGCCAGGGCAAGATCATCGGCAACAACGATCTGTGGATCGCCGCCCATGCCCGCGCCAGGGCGCTGATCCTGGTCAGCAACAATCTGCGGGAATTCAGCCGGGTCGCCGATCTGGCCTGCGAGAACTGGACAGCAGCCGATTGAAACGGCACGGTCGGCTCTGACCTAGACACAAGGAACGCCCATGAGCCTCGACTCCGTCCGCCAGCACCTCGCCCGCATCGCTCCCGACCTCGAGATCCTCGAGGCCACCACCAGTACCGCGACCGTCACCCTCGCCGCGGCCGCCCACGGCGTGGAACCGGGGCGGATCGCCAAGACCCTGGGACTGAAAGTTGGGGAACAGCTGTTGCTGCTGGTGGCTCGCGGCGATGCACGCCTGGACAACCGCAAGCTCAAGGCCGCCTTCGGTGGCAAGGCCAAGCTGCTCGATGCTGACACCGTGGAAGGCCTCACCGGGCATCCGGTGGGTGGCGTCTGCCCGTTCGGCCTGACCACCCCGCTGCCGGTCTATTGCGACGAATCGCTGAAAGCCTTCGACGAGGTGCTACCGGCCGCGGGTGCCATCCACAGTTGCGTGCGCCTCACGCCGGAGCGGCTGGCCGCCCTCAGCGAGGCGCGCTGGGTGGATGTCTGCGCGCTGGGCGATCAGCGCAGCTGATCGTTCTTTTCCACGTCGCGCCGGTCCTTGTTCAGTACCACGCAAGCGTAGTAGCCGCCGCCGAGCAGGATGAGCGCGAGCAGGCTGAAGAGAATCATGAAGATACCATCGTCCATGGCTGCCTCCGAGGGATGCCAGAAAGGGATGGGTAAAGCTTAGGCCCCAAGGCGCTCGCGTTACAGCAGCAGGTAGACACAGGAAAAACCGGATCAGATTGCGCCGTGCTCGCTATAGTGACGGTCTCCCCTGCCCTGGCCCTGCATGAAGCGCTACGAAAGATTCGCCGACCAGCTCGCCACCCTGATGATCCGCGGCGTCCTCGCCCCCGGCGAGCGGCTGCCGTCGGTGCGCAACGCCAGCCAGACCCACGGAATCAGCCCCTCCACGGTGTTCCAGGCCTATTACCTGCTGGAGAGTCGCGGGCTGATCGAGGCCCGCGAGCGATCCGGCTATTTCGTCCGCGAACCGGCCCGGGCGCGGGACGCGGCGCCACTGCTGGCGCCCCTGGAGGGCACCGAAGTCGCGGTGAGCGACCTGGTCTATTCGGTGCTGCAGTCGCTGCAGGACCCGGACATCGTGCCCTTCGGCTCGGCCTTTCCCAGCCCCGATCTCTTTCCCCTGGCGCGCCTGGCCCGCAGCATGGCCCACGGCCTGCGCGACCTGCCCGCCCAGGACTTCACCGCCTACGTCACCCCCGGCCATCCCGAACTGCGGCGGCAGATCGCCCGGCGCTACGGCCTGGCCGGCATGCCCGAGGTCGGCGAAGAACTGGTGATCACCCACGGCGCCCTGGAAGCGCTCAACCTGGGCCTGCAGAGTCTGACCCGCCCCGGCGATCTGGTCGCGGTGGAAAGTCCGGCCTTCTACGCCAGCCTGCAGGTGCTGGAGCGGCTGCAGCTCAAGGCGGTGGAAATCCCGGTGGACCCCGAGCACGGCCTCAATCTCGATGCCCTGGAAGAGGCCCTGAGTCGCCTGCCGATCAAGGCCTGCTGGTTCATGAGCGGCCTGCAGAATCCCACCGGGGTCAGTCTCGACGACCGCGCCCAGCAGCGCCTCTATGGCCTGCTGCAACGCCATCAGGTGCCGCTACTGGAAGACGACGTCTATGCCGAGCTCTACAGCGGCAGCGAACCGCACCGCCCGGTCAAGCGCTTCGACCGCGAAGGCCTGGTGCTGCACTGCGGCTCCTTTTCCAAATGCCTGGCGCCCGGCTATCGCATCGGCTGGATCGCCGCCGGTCGCCAGGCAGGCGCCGTCTCCCGGCTGCGACTGATGACCACCATCACCCCCTCGATGCCGGCCCAGGCCGCCCTGGCCGACTATCTGCAGCATGGCGGCTACGATCGCCACCTGCGTCGCCTGCGCCTGAGTCTCGACCGCCAGCGCCAGGCCATGCTGGCCGCGGCGCGGCGTTATTTTCCCGCCGACACCCACGTCAGCCGGCCCCAGGGCGGCTACTTTCTCTGGTTCGAACTGCCGGAGCGCGTGGACAGCCTGGCGCTCTACCGCCAGGCCCTGGCCGAGGGCATCAGCCTGGCGCCGGGGCCGATCTTTTCCGCGCAACAGGGCTTTCGCCACTGCATCAGACTCAATTGCGGTCATCCCTGGGACGCCCGCAGCGAGGCGGCCATGGCCAGGCTTGGCGAGTTGCTGAAGGCGTTCTAGAGGCCGCCACGCACACTGCCCCGCCCACCGATGGCGGCAGGCAGGGACAACGGCAGCAGCAGGGTATCGAGCAGGGCGCTGGCGGGCAGGTCCAGCACCGGCCAGGCCGGCGCCTCGGCACCGAAGCGCTCCTGGGCGCAGCAGCCGCCCTGCAGCGCATAGAGATCCAGCCGGGTACCGGCATAGACCACCGGCGCGCCGGGCTTGGCGGCGTCCAGGGTGCGTGCCGTGGCGCAGCCGCCGAGGAGCAGCATGGCCGTCAGCAGCAGACCGAGGCGCACCGCCCTAGTCATCGTTGCCGGACAGGTGATGCTCGCCCCAGCGCGGCAGCATGTCCTGGGGGATGCCCAGGGTATTGAGGATGCGCGCCACCACGAAGTCCACCAGGTCGTCGAGGGTCTGCGGCTGGTGGTAGAAGCCCGGCGAGGCCGGCAGGATGGTCACGCCCAGGTTGGACAGCTTGAGCATGTTCTCCAGGTGGATGCTGGAGAACGGCGACTCGCGCGGCACCAGGATCAGCTGTCGCCGCTCCTTGAGCGCCACGTCGGCGGCGCGCTCGATGAGGTTGTTGCTGGCGCCGGTGGCGATGGCTGAGAGGGTGCCGGTGGAACAGGGGCAGACCACCATGGCCGCCGGAGCGCTGGAACCGGACGCCGGCGGCGCCATCCAGTCGCTCTGGCCGAATACCCGTACCTGGCCAGGGGCCGCACCGGTGTATTCGGTGAGAAAGGCCTGCATGGCCTGGGGCTTGGGTGGCAGCACCACGTCGGTCTCGGTGGCCATCACCAGTTGCGCGGCCTTGGAGATGAGGAAGTGCACCTCGCGCTCCTCCTGCACCAGGCAGTCCAGCAGGCGCAGGCCGTACTGGGAGCCGGAGGCGCCGGTCAGCGCCAGCGTGATGCGTTCCGGGCCGGCCATCATGCCTGCTCCAGGGCCGCGGCCAGCTTGCCGTGCAGTCCGCCGAAACCGCCGTTGCTCATGATCACCACGTGGGTGGGTCCGTCCAGCTCGGCCTGGACCCGCGTGATGATGGCGTCCAGGGAATCGCAGACCACCGCCGGTACGGCGCAGGCCTCGGCCGTTCCGGCCAGGTCCCAGCCCAGATTCGGCGGGGCGTACCAGATGACGCTGTCGGCGCCGATGACGCTGTCCGGCAGGCCGTCACGGTGGGCGCCCAGTTTCATGGAATTGGAGCGCGGCTCGATGACGGCGATGATCCGCTGGCTGCCGACCCGGGCGCGCAGCCCCTCCAGGGTGGTGGCGATGGCGGTGGGATGGTGGGCGAAGTCGTCGTAGACGGTCACGCCACGCACCTCGGCGACCTTCTCCATACGCCGCTTCACGCTACGGAATTCGCTCAGGGCGGCGACGCCCATGCTTGGCACCACCCCGACATGACGAGCCGCCGCCAGGGTGGCCAGGGCATTGGCCACGTTGTGCTGGCCGGTCAGTTTCCAGTTCACCGTGCCCTGCACCTCGCCGTCGAACAGCACCTCGAAGCGCGAGCCGTCCTCGGCCAGCAGGCGGGCCTGCCATTGACCACCTGCGCCGGTGGTCTGCACCGGGGTCCAGCAGCCCATCTGCAGCACCCGCACCAGGGCCGTTTCGGCGGTGGGGTGGATGATCAGGCCGCTGCTGGGAATGGTCCGCACCAGATGGTGGAACTGCCGCTCGATGGCCGCCAGGTCCGGGAAGATGTCCGCGTGATCGTATTCCAGGTTGTTGAGGATGGTGGTCCGCGGCCGGTAGTGGACGAACTTGGATCTTTTGTCGAAGAAGGCGCTGTCGTATTCGTCGGCTTCCACCACGAAGAAGGGCGTGCCACCCAGGCGCGCCGAGATGCCGAAATTCTGCGGTACCCCGCCGATGAGAAAGCCCGGACTCATGCCGGCGTGCTCCAGCACCCAGGCCAGCATGCTGGTGGTGGTGGTCTTGCCGTGGGTCCCGGCGACCGCCAGCACCCAGCGACCCTGCAGGACGTGCTCGGCCAGCCACTGGGGACCGGAGACATAGGGCAGCCCCTGGTCCAGCACGTATTCCACCGCCGGATTGCCGCGCGACAGGGCGTTGCCGATCACCACCAGGTCCGGCGCCGGATCGAGCTGGGCCGGATCGTAACCCTGGGTCAGCTCGATGCCCTGGGCCTCCAGCTGGGTGCTCATGGGCGGATAGACGTTGGCATCGGAGCCGGTCACGCGATGGCCGGCTTCCTTGGCCAGCACCGCGAGCGACCCCATGAAGGTGCCGCAGATACCGAGGATGTGGATGTGCATGACAGGCGGGCTCCGCTGCAGAATTAACGGCGGCAAGGTTAGCACGGGGTGCCGCGCCGCCGGAGCGATGGCCGTCGCGGATAACCCGGCGCTGCGCCCGCCCCGGCCGGCAGGATTTCGACTAGAGTGCGCAAGGCATCCCTGGCTTTCCGGATGCCCGCATCGCCGTAGGTCCGTTCGCCCTGATAACAAGCACAAGAGGTCGACCATGCTGAAACACCTGCTGATCACCGCTGCAACCCTCTCCTTCGCCAGCCTGGCTCTGGCCGCCGCGCCGACCAAGGTCGCCGACACCGCCCTGGGCAAGGTGCTCGTCGACGGCAAGGGCATGACGCTCTACACCTTCGCCAAGGACAGCGCGGGCAAGTCCGCCTGCAACGGTCCCTGCGCCCAGAACTGGCCACCGCTGACAGCCGAAGCAGGCGCCAAGGCCGCCGATGGCTACAGCCTGGTGACCCGCGACGACGGCAGCCAGCAATGGGCCTACCAGGGCAAGCCGCTCTACACCTGGGTCAAGGACAGCAAGCCGGGCGATACCAGTGGTGATGGGGTCAATCAGGTCTGGCACGTGGCCAAGCCCTGATGCCCGGGCGCTGCCTGCCCAACACGGGCAGCGCCTTATCTATGAAATAGTTTAATATTTCATAATCATTCATTTTTAATGATAAGCGAGCAGGCTTAGCCTGAAGGCCTTCCCTTTCAGGAGCCCTGCCATGCCGCTTTTCGCCGCTGTCCCCGAGCAGGCACTCAGACCGTTCAGCCAGCTCGACCGCCCATTGGAGGTCATCCGCCAGTTCACCCCCAACTGGTTCGCCGTGACCATGGGCACCGGCGTGCTGGCCCTTGCCCTGGCCGCCTGTCCCTGGCGGTTTCCTGGATTGCCCGTCCTCGCCGAGGGCCTCTGGCTGCTCGCTGTACTGCTGTTCTGTCTGTTCTCCGGGCTCTATGCCGCGCGCTGGTTGCTGTTCTTCGACGAGGCCCGCGAAATCTTCGCCCACGCCACTGTCTCGATGTTCATCGGCACCATCCCCATGGGCCTGGCCACGCTGATCAACGGCCTGCTGCTGTTCGGCCTGCCGCGCTGGGGCGCGGCGGTGGTGCCCCTGGCGCTCGGCCTCTGGTGGCTGGATGCGGCCATGGCGCTGGCTTGCGGAGTGCTGATCCCCTATCTGATGTTTACCCGCCAGGCGCATCGCATCGACCAGATGACCGCCGTCTGGCTGCTGCCGGTGGTGGCCGCGGAGGTGGCGGCGGCCAGTGGTGGCCTGCTGGTGCCGCATCTGGCGGTCAGCGAGCAATTCAGCGTGCTCGTCGCCAGCTATGTGCTCTGGGCCTATTCGGTCCCGGTCGCCCTCAGCCTGCTGGTGATCCTGCTGTTGCGCCTGGCACTGCACAAACTGCCGCCGGCCAGCATGGCCGCGTCGAGCTGGCTGGCGCTGGGCCCGATCGCCACCGGCGCCCTGGGGCTACTGGTGCTGGGCAGCGCTGCGCCCGCGGTGTTCGCCGCCCATGGCCTGGTCGGTATTGGCGAGATCGCCCGGGGCCTGGGCCTGCTGGGTGCGCTGCTGCTCTGGGGCCTGGGACTCTGGTGGCTGGCGCTGGCGGTGCTGGTGACCCAGCGCCAGGCCCGGGACGGCATGCCCTTCAACCTGGGCTGGTGGGGCTTCACCTTTCCCCTGGGCGTCTATGCCCTGACCACCCTGCGCCTGGGCGACGCCCTGGCGGCGCCCTTCTTTACTGGCCTGGGCGCCGTGCTGGTGCTGCTGCTGGCGCTGCTGTGGACCCTGGTCGCCAGCCGCACCCTGGCCGGCGCCTACCGCGGCAGTCTGTTCGTCTCGCCCTGCATCGCCCACCTGTGCAAGCAGGTGCGCTAGAGCCTGCTCAAAGGCTCGCGAGCTAGAGTCAAACAAGGCCTAGGCGGCCCCGCGAAAATAGCTGAGGAAGCGGATCGAACTCGCGCTCGAGTTTACAAAGAGTAAATGAGCATTCCGACGGGGCTGGCCTTCCAGGCCATTTTCAACGCCGTTTGGCCGACGCGCAGCAGACTTTGAACAGGCTCTTAGTCCTGGGGGCGCTGCAGGCCGTGCTGGTGCAGCCAGCGATAGAGGGTGTTGCGACTCACCCCCAGGCGCTTGGCGGCGCGGGTCATCTGCCAGTGGCAGTCGTCCAGCACCGCACGCAGTTCCTCGCGGGCGCTGTCGACCGGCACCGCGCTGGACGGCAGCGGCAGCCGGGCGCCACGGCAGTCGGCGGGTAGCTCGTCCAGGCCGATCTGGCCATCTTCGCTCAGGGCCACCAGGGTGCGCAGCACGGTACGCAACTGGCGGACATTGCCCGGCCAGGGGTGCGCCAGCAGGCAGGCACGCGCGGCCGGATCGAGGTCGATCGCCTCGCCGCGGGCCTCTTCGGCCAGCAGCTGATCGAGCAGTTCGCCACGGTCACTGCGCTCGCGCAGCGCCGGCAGGGTCACCACCAGGCCGCGCAGGCGATAGTAGAGGTCTTCGCGAAAGCTGCCGGCCGCCACCAGGGCCTCCAGATCCCGGTGACTGGCGCTCACCAGGCGCAGGTCCAGAGCGCGCGGCGCTCCGCCGCCGAGCGGGACCACCTGGCGCTCTTCCAGCACTCTGAGCAGCCGGGTCTGCAGCGCCAGCGGCATGTCGCCGATCTCGTCGAGAAAGAGGATGCCGCCATCGGCCTGCTGCAACTTGCCGGCCATGCCTTCCTTGCGCGCTCCGGTGAAGCTGCCGCCGCGATAGCCGAACAGCTCGCTTTCGATCAGGGTTTCCGGGATGGCCGCGCAATTGAGGGCGACGAACGCCTGGCCGGCGCGACTGCTGGCGCGGTGCAGGGCGCTGGCGAAGGCTTCCTTGCCGGTGCCGGTCTCGCCGTGCAGCAGCACCGGCACGTCACGCTCCAGCACCTTGAGCGCCCGGGTGAAATCCCGTGCCAGGGCCGGATCGGCCAGGCAGATGCCGCTGGGCAGGGGCGCCTTGGGCACCGCCACCGGGGTAACCGGTCGTACCTGAGGACCGCGTACCAGGCCGTGGAAGCCCTGGCCCTGGCGGCCACGCAACGCCCAACAGGCGCTGGGTTGCGGGCGGGCGCGCTCCAGCAGCTCGTCCTGCCGCAACTCGAACAGGCTTTCCATCCGCTGCCCCAGCACCGCACTGCGCGCCAGCCCCAGCAGCATCAGCGCGGTCTCGTTGGCGGCGTTGATCCGCCCCTCTTCATCAAAGGCCAGCAGGCCCTCGCTGAGCAGGCCGACATAGGCCGCCTGGGCATGGAAGCGCAGCAGATAGCCATTGGCGTAGCGGTCGAGGAAATAGCAGCTCTCGATCAGCTTGGCCGAGAGATTGACCAGCGCCATGGTATGGAACTGACCCTGGCGCGAGGCGTCCTGGCGGGCGCTGGAGACGTCCAGCACCGCCAGCAGCTCGCCGGCCGGATCGAAGACCGGACTGGCCGAGCAGGTCAGCTGGGTATGGCGACTGCGAAAGTGTTCGTCGCGGTGGATGGTCAGCGCCTGGCGCTCCACCACGCAGGTGCCGATGCCGTTGGTGCCCTCGCAGGCCTCGCTCCAGTCGGCGCCCAGCCACAGGCCGGCCTGCTGGAAGGTTGCGCGCTCGGCGTCGGCGGTGACGCAATCGAGGATCAGCCCGCGGGCATCGGTGAGCAGCACGGCATGGCCGGCGCCGCCCAGTTGCTGGTGCAGGGAATTCATCTGCCCACGAGCGATCTGCAGCACCCGCTGCTGGCGCTGGCGGTGCTCGTCGAAGCGGGCGCGCTCCAGCACCCAGGGTGCTACCGGCGCGGCCGGGTCCAGCTGGTGTTCGTCGAGACAGCGCCGCCAGGAGCGGGCGATGGCCGGATCGCTGGCCGGGCCGTCGAGGACGGCGCCGCGGGCGAGTTCGAGCACCTGGCTGGCATGACGATCGGACGGGGTAGCGGCCATTGTCGTTGTCCTCCGCGGGGCGTCTGCGCGGCCTCCAGCATAGGCCAAATCGGGCGGACTGGGCACTCTGTCACCCCCAGGTGACAAGCTGTCACGCCAAGGGGTGACAGCTCTGTCACAGTGGCATCTGGCGGCTTTCCCCGGAAAAGACTGCAAGGCCGCAACCATGCGGGTTCGCCCGACTTGGCCCGCGCCTTGCTCAGGATCGGAGCGCCGCTCTTCCTACAAGAACAAACAGGAGACCCACCATGCGCTACGCAGCTCCCGGCACTCAAGACGCCCTGCTGACCCTGCAGGCCCGCTACGGCAACTACATCGGCGGCGAATTCGTCGCCCCGGTGAAAGGCCAGTACTTCACCAACACCTCCCCGGTGAACGGCTCGGTGATCGGTGAATTCCCCCGCTCCGACGCCGCCGACATCGAACGCGCCCTGGACGCCGCCCATGCCGCCGCCGATGCCTGGGGCCGCACCTCGGTGCAGGACCGCTCGCTGATCCTGCTCAAGATCGCCGACCGCATCGAACAGAATCTGGAAAAACTGGCCGTCGCCGAGACCTGGGACAACGGCAAGGCGGTGCGCGAGACGCTCAACGCCGACGTGCCCCTGGCCGCCGATCACTTCCGCTACTTCGCCGGCTGCATCCGCGCCCAGGAAGGCAGCGCCGCCGAGATCAACGACAACACCGCCAGCTACCATTTCCACGAGCCGCTGGGCGTGGTCGGCCAGATCATCCCCTGGAACTTCCCGCTGCTGATGGCCGCCTGGAAGCTGGCCCCGGCGCTGGCCGCCGGCAACTGCGTGGTGCTCAAGCCCGCCGAGCAGACCCCGCTGTCCATCACCCTGTTCGTCGAGATGGTCGGCGACCTGCTGCCGCCCGGCGTGCTCAACGTGGTGCAGGGCTATGGCAAGGAAGCCGGCGAGGCCCTGGCCACCAGCACCCGCATCGCCAAGATCGCCTTCACCGGCTCGACCCCGGTGGGCTCGCACATCCTCTCCTGCGCGGCCAAGAACATCATTCCCAGCACCGTGGAGCTGGGCGGCAAGTCGCCCAACATCTACTTCGAAGACATCATGCAGGCCGAGCCGAGCTTCATCGAGAAGGCCGCCGAGGGTCTAGTACTGGGCTTCTTCAACCAGGGCGAGGTCTGTACCTGCCCCTCGCGCGCCCTGGTGCAGGAATCCATCTACGCCCCCTTCATGGAAGCGGTGATGAAGAAGATCGCCCAGATCAAGCGCGGCGATCCGCTGGACACCGACACCATGGTCGGTGCCCAGGCCTCCCAGCAGCAATTCGAGAAGATCGTCTCCTACCTGGAGATCGCCCGTCAGGAAGGCGCCGAATTCCTCACCGGCGGCAACGTCGAGAAACTGCAGGGTGATCTGGCCAGCGGCTATTACATTCAGCCTACCCTGCTCAAGGGCCACAACAAGATGCGCGTCTTCCAGGAAGAGATCTTCGGCCCGGTGATCGGCGTCACCACCTTCAAGGACGAAGCCGAGGCCCTGGCCATCGCCAACGACACCGAGTTCGGCCTCGGCGCGGGCGTCTGGACCCGCGACATCAACCGCGCCTACCGCATGGGCCGCGGCATCAAGGCCGGCCGCGTCTGGACCAACTGCTACCACCTCTATCCCGCCCACGCCGCCTTCGGCGGCTACAAGAAATCCGGCGTCGGCCGTGAAACCCACAAGATGATGCTCGACCACTACCAGCAGACCAAGAACCTGCTGGTCAGCTACGACATCAATCCGCTGGGCTTCTTCTAGAGGCAGCCTGTAGACCTCGGGGTGCGGCCGCCACTGGCGCTACCCCGGGGTCAAGGTCGCTCCGCGAAGACGACGCCTGGATCGCGCGCCTCAGCAGGACGTCGAGGCGCGCTTCCCGCCTGACCTGGATAAACACCCCCGCCCCGTGGGTGGCCGAGGCTAGACGCAGCGGCCGCCCGTGGTGGACAGGTGCGTCCCGGCGCAGGCCCCGTCTGGCTTCATCCACGCATCATGCCTCCATGAGGGACTCGTCATGCCTAAAACAATGAAAGCCGCTGTCGTCACCGCCTTTGGCAAACCCCTGGAATTCCGCGAAGTCGAGGTGCCCACCCCGGGTGCCGGCCAGGTACTGGTCAAGATCGCCGCCAGCGGCGTCTGCCACACCGATCTGCATGCCGCCCAGGGCGATTGGCCGGTCAAGCCCAATCCGCCCTTCATCCCCGGTCACGAAGGCGTCGGCCATGTGGTGGCGGTGGGCGCCGGGGTCACCCATGTCAAGGAAGGCGACCGGGTCGGGGTGCCCTGGCTGTATTCCACCTGCGGTCATTGCGAGCATTGCCTGGGCGGTTGGGAGACCCTCTGCGAATCCCAGCAGAACACCGGCTATTCGGTGAACGGCGGCTTCGCCGAATACACCCTGGCCGATGCCGGCTACGTCGGCCGCCTGCCGGACAACGTCGGCTTCGTCGAGATCGCGCCCATCCTCTGCGCCGGGGTCACCGTCTACAAGGGCCTGAAGATGACCGACACCCGCCCGGGCAACTGGGTGGTGATCTCCGGCATCGGCGGCCTCGGCCACATGGCGGTGCAGTACGCCCGAGCCATGGGCCTGAACGTGGCGGCGGTGGACGTGGACGACCGGAAGCTCGACCTCGCCCGCCGCCTGGGCGCCGAGGTCACCGTCAACGCCCGCGAGCAGGACCCGGCGGCCTACCTGAAGAAGGAGATCGGCGGTGCCCATGGCGCCTTGGTCACGGCGGTGTCGCCCAAGGCCTTCGAGCAGGCCATCGGCATGACCCGCCGCGGCGGCACCATCGCCCTCAACGGCCTGCCGCCGGGTGACTTCCCGCTGTCGATCTTCGACATGGTGCTCAACGGCACCACGGTGCGTGGCTCCATCGTCGGCACCCGCCTGGACCTGCAGGAGGCGCTGGACTTCGCCGGCGAAGGCAAGGTCAAGGCCACGGTGAGCGCCGAGCCGCTGGAGAACATCAACGACATCTTCGCCCGCATGCACGGCGGCGGTATCGAGGGTCGGGTGGTGATCGACATGGCGCTGGGCTGAGAACCAGCGCGCCACTCCCGCGTCGGTCCCGGCGCGGGAGTGAACCTTTCGCCTACCCTGACCTCTGAGCGGCTGGCGTTTTTTCCCGGCGCCGATCTCGACCAGGCCACAAACGCTGGCCCCGGCTGCCCTTATAATCGCCGCCGGACCCTCGCAACTACGGTAGGCACGCTCCATGGAATTCAACCCGATCGATCTGATCCTGCACCTCGACGTCTATCTCAGCGGGTTGGTAGCCCAGTACGGCACCTGGATCTACGTCATTCTCTTCGCCGTGATCTTCTGCGAGACGGGTCTGGTGGTCATGCCCTTCCTGCCCGGCGACTCCCTGCTGTTCATCGCCGGCGCCCTCTCCGCCCTTGGCGACATGGACCCCTATCTGCTCGCCGGCCTGCTGATGTTCGCCGCGGTGGCGGGCGACAGCACCAACTACCTGATCGGCCGCTTCGCCGGCGACAAGCTGTTCAGCAACCCCCATTCCAAGATCTTCCGCCGCGACTACCTGCTGCGCACCCAGGCCTTCTACGAGCACCACGGCGGCAAGACCATCACCCTGGCGCGCTTCCTGCCCATCATCCGCACCTTCGCCCCCTTCGTCGCCGGCGTGGGCCGCATGCACTATCCCTACTTCCTCGCCTACAGCGTGCTCGGCTCGCTGCTCTGGGTCGGCGGCCTGGTGAGCCTGGGCTACTTCTTCGGCAACGTGCCCTTCATCAAGCAGAATCTCACCCTGATGGTGCTGGCCATCATCGGCATCTCCCTGCTGCCGATGATCCTCGGCCTGATCAAGAGCCGGCGCGCCGCGGTCCAGAGCGGAGTCTGAGTCCTTGGGTTTCTGGCGCGCCTGGCGCGAACGGCGCCTTCTGGAGCGGGTCGCCATCGCCGACGAGCTCTGGGCACGCCTGCGTCAGCGCCTGCCGATCCTCGATGGCCTGAGTGCCGCGGAGGACACCTGGCTGCGCGAGCACTGCGTGCTGTTTCTCGCCGAGAAGCGCCTGACCCTGCTCCAGGGCCTGGAACTGGATGACGGCGATCGCCTGCTGCTGGCCGCCCAGGCCCTGCTGCCGCTGCTGCACCTGCCGGAAGCGGCGCTCTATCCCAATGTCCGCGAGATCGTCGTCTACCCAGACGCCTTCGTCAGCCCGCAGCGCCATCGCGACGAAGGTGGCCTGGAACACGAGTGGGACGAGGAACGCGACGGCGAAGCCTGGGATCGCGGCCAGGTGGTGCTGGCCTGGCCCGGCATCCAGGCCAGTGGTGGCTGGGAGGCCTACAACCTGGTCATCCACGAATTCGCCCACCTCCTCGATCTGCTCGCCGGCGGTCTGTGCAACGGCCAGCCGCCACTGCACGAAGGCATGCCCCAGGCCGCCTGGACCGGCGCCCTGCAAGGCGCCTATGACGACCTCAATCGCCAGCTCGACGCCGATCCGGATGCGCAGACTGTCCTCGACCCCTATGCGGCAGAAAGCCCCGAGGAATTCTTCGCTGTCGCCTGCGAGTATTTCTTCAGCGCGCCCGACCTGCTCGGCGAACACTATCCGGCCGTCTACGGACAGCTGCAGCAGTTGTTCCGCCAGGACCCGCGCAGCCGTCTCGCCGCGAGCCTGGCGAGCGTGCAACAGCCGACACCCCCGGGGTCCGAGGCTCGAACCCCGATCTGAAAGCGCCTATACTCCCGGCCACTTTTCCCAACCGACCAGAGGGACCCGTTCATGAGCTACAGCAAGATTCCCGCCGGCAAAGACCTGCCGAACGACATCTACGTCGCCATCGAGATTCCGGCCAACCACGCGCCGATCAAGTACGAGATCGACAAGGACAGCGACGCCCTCTTCGTCGACCGTTTCATGGCCACCCCCATGTTCTACCCGGCCAACTACGGCTACATCCCCAACACCCTGGCCGACGATGGCGATCCCCTCGACGTGCTGGTCGTGACCCCCTACCCGGTCGCTCCCGGCGCCGTGATCCGCGCCCGTCCGGTCGGCGTGCTGCACATGACCGACGAAGCCGGCGGTGACGCCAAGCTGATCGCCGTCCCCCACGACAAGCTGAGCGTCCTGTACAAGGACGTGAAGGAATACACCGACCTGCCGGCCCTGCTGCTGGAGCAGATCAAGCACTTCTTCGAGAACTACAAGGATCTGGAGAAGGGCAAGTGGGTCAAGGTCGAAGGCTGGGGCGACGCCGACGCCGCCCGCGCCGAGATCACCAAGGCCGTGGCCGCCTACAAGGGCTGATCCACGCGCCTTTCGAAAAGCCCGGCTCGCCGGGCTTTTCTGTTTCCGGACGTCACACCGGGCACACCGGGCTTCCTATCCGGCGGCAAAGCGACTACCCTGCACCCCTCGTCGCCATCCGCGACCCTGCGCCGATCCGCCATCTGCCGATCGCCGCCGGAGGCCCCAGGCCTCTTTCTCATCTGCCCGGCAAGGGCAACCCGGGCGGGCCGGGCTCACCAAAAATCAGCTCAACCCGCCCTCTAAAGCCGGCCACAAGCCGGCTTTTTTGCGCCTGCCGTTCGAGTAGCGCATAACAGGCGCAGCGGAGCGACGACCGGTACGGATGCCAGCCGCCCAGGCAGAGCCTTTCGCCCATGTCGGCGCCCTGCGTCGGGCCGCCAGGCAAACTCACGAGAAACTCAGGGCCGTTACTCAGGGTCGACCGGAGACGAGTCCGCCCCGAGTCGCCGTCATGTCCCGTCGTCTGCGTCTGCCGCTTTACCTCCTCATCGGCCTGGTCGTCCTTCTGCTGTGCCTGCACCTGGCCGCACCGCTGCTGATCCGCCACTACCTCAACGACAGGCTGGCGGACATGGGCGACTATCGTGGCCAGATCACCGACGTGGACCTGGCCTGGTGGCGCGGCGCCTATCGCATCGAGGGGCTGGAGATCGTCAAGGTCAACGGCAAGGTACCGGTGCCCTTTCTCAAGGCGCCCAGCATCGACATCGCGGTGAGCTGGCGTTCGCTGTGGCGGGACCATGCCATCGTAGGGCGCCTTGTCTTCGATCGACCCGAACTCAACTTCGTCGACGGCGGGACGCGCAAGGAACAGTCGCAGACCGGTGCAGGCACCGACTGGCAGGATCAGGTCGACAAGCTGATCTCCATCACCCTCGACGAGGTGCGAGTGGTCAATGGGCGGGTGACCTTTCGCAACTTCAACTCCAAGCCCCAGGTGAATCTGGCGGCCACCGACGTCAACGCCAGCCTCTACAACCTGACCAACGCCGCCGACGCCCAGGGCGAACGCATCGCCCACTTCGAAGGCAAGGCCGCCGTGCTCGGCAGCGCGCCGCTGGAAGCCAGCGCCCGTTTCGATCCCTTCAAGAACTTCACCGACTTCGACTTCCGTCTGCGGGTGACCGACATCGACCTGCCCAAGCTCAACGACTTCGCCCGTGCCTACGGCAAGTTCGATTTCCGCGCCGGCAGCGGCGACGTGGTGGTGGAAGCGAGGGCGGTGGATGGCCAGCTCAGCGGCTACGTCAAACCCCTGATGAAGAACGTCGACATCTTCGACTGGCAGCAGGACGTCGAGAATCGCAACAAGAACGCCCTGGAAAGCGCCTGGGAAGCCGTGGTCGGCACCGCCCAGACCCTGCTCAAGAATCAGCGCCGCGACCAGTTCGCCACCCGGGTCGACCTGTCCGGCAGTGTGAAGAACCAGGACATCAGCCCGCTGCAGGCCTTCTTCAATATCCTGCGCAATGCCTTCGTACGGGCCTTCAGCGCCCGCTATGACGCGGATTGAAGTTCTCGTAGGTTGGCGCTGAACACAGCGAAGCCCGACAGCTTAATTTTTGGCGTTTGGCCACCCTCACCCCAGCCCTCTCCCAGCGGGAGAGGGGGGCGATTGGATTCCGTAGCGTGGAAAACCGCGTAGCGTTTTCCACTAGCTCACACGGGTACCAACGGTGGACAAGGCTGCGCCGTTATCCACCCTACTCGTATGCCCCGTAGGTTGGCGCTGAGCGCAGCGAAGCCCAACACTTCCCTCACCTGATAAACAATCGATACGCCGGATTCTCGGTCTCGTCCCAGTAGCGATAGCCGATGGCATCCAGCGTCGCCAGCAGCTCCGGCCGTTCGGCCTGGCTGGCTTCCAGCCCGGCGAACACCCGGCCGTCCGCCGCGCCGTGGTTGCGGTAGTGGAACATGCTGATGTTCCAGCGTCCGCCCAGCTTTTCGAGGAAGTCGAACAGCGCGCCGGGGCGCTCGGGAAATTCGAAACGGAACACCTGCTCCTGGCCGACCCGGGCGGCATGGCCACCCACGGTGTGGCGGATATGCAGCTTGGCCAGTTCGTTGTCGGTCAGGTCCAGCACCGGGAAACCCTGGTCGCGCAGCCCCTGCAGCAGCGCCTCGCGCGGATCGCGCTGCGGATGGGTCTGGACGCCGACGAAGATATGGGCTTCTTCGCCGGTGTGGTAGCGGTAGTTGAATTCGGTGATCTGCCGCCGGCCCAGGGCTTCGCAGAAGGCCCGGAAGCTGCCCGGCCGCTCGGGGATGGTCACGGCGATGATGGCTTCGCGCTGCTCACCCAGCTCGGCGCGCTCGGCCACATGGCGCAGGCGGTCGAAGTTGATGTTGGCACCGGAATCGATGGCCACCAGCACCTGGCCGCCGGAGCCCGCGCGCTCGGCGTACTTCTTGATCCCGGCCACGCCCAGGGCGCCCGAGGGCTCGGTGATGGAGCGGGTGTCGTCGTAGATGTCCTTGATCGCCGCGCAGATCTCGTCCGAGCTGACGGTAATGACTTCATCGACATAACGCCGGCAGATCTCGAAGGTATGGTGGCCGATCTGGGCCACGGCCACGCCATCGGCGAATAGCCCGACTCGCGGCAAGACCACTCGCTCGCCAGCCGCCATGGCCTGCTGCAGGCAGTTGGAGTCGTCCGGTTCGACGCCGATGACCCTGATCTCGGGCCGCAGGTATTTCACATAGGCGGCGATGCCGGCGATCAGGCCACCCCCGCCCACCGGGACGAAGATGGCATCGAGCCGCCCCGGATGCTGGCGCAGGATCTCCATGGCCACGGTGCCCTGGCCGGCGATGACGTCCGGATCGTCATAGGGCGGCACGAAGGTGTAGCCCTGCTCCTCGACCAGGCGCAAGGCCTCGGCCAGGGCCTCGGGAAAGGCGTCGCCGTGCAGCACCACCTCGCCACCGCGCGATTGCACGCCGATGACCTTGAGCTCGGGGGTGGTGCGCGGCATGACGATGATCGCCCGCACGCCCAGCTCGCGGGCCGCCAGGGACAGGCCCTGGGCGTGGTTGCCGGCGCTGGCGGTGATCACCCCGCGGGCCTTCTCACTGGCCGAGAGGCTGGCCAGCTTGGTGTAGGCGCCGCGGATCTTGAAGGAAAACACCGGCTGCAGGTCTTCGCGCTTGAGCAGCACCTGGCAGCCCAGCCGCTCGGACAGCGCCCGCGCCGGTTGCAGGGGCGTTTCGATCGCCACGTCGTAGACGGGGGCTTCGAGGATCTTGCGGGCATAGCGCTGCAAGAGATCGGTGGCGGGTTCCTGGACGGTCATGGCGGGCTCCTGGGGTGTTTCGTCGGGGCCCAGGAGTCAGAAAGTACAAACCCGCCTCTTGGGCGGGTCTGGTTGCGCAGCTAACGCTGTCCCGCCATCAGGTAATGGCGGTAATAATGCTGGGGCGTTGGCGGCTGCGCGTGTTCATGAGCGCTACCCTAGGGCCTGGCCGGGCACGGCGTCAAGCGGCGCCGATGGCTGTGGCACAATGGCCGACCTGTTGCCCACTTCCCGCGACCCGATCGCCTCTGCCGAGAATCCCGATGGCCCGCAAGAAAGCTCCCGACTTCGAACAATCCCTGGCCGAACTGCAGACCCTGGTGGAACGCCTGGAGAGCGGCGAGCTGTCCCTGGAGGACTCCCTCGGCGCCTTCGAACAGGGCATCCGCCTGACCCGCGAATGCCAGGGCGCCTTGGCCCAGGCCGAGCAGAAGGTGCAGATCCTGCTGGAAAAGGACGGCGAACTCACCGCCGCCCCCTTCGCCCCGGTCGGGGACGACGCATGATCGAGGCCTACCAGCAACGCTGCCAGACCCGCGTCGATACCGCCCTCGCCCCGCTCTTCACCGCCCCCCGCGCCGAACTCGCCCGGCTCTATGCCGCCATGGCCTACAGCGTCATGGGTGGCGGCAAGCGGGTACGGCCGTTGCTGGTCTATGCCGCCTGCGAAGCCCTGGGTGGCGATCCGGCGCGCGCCGACCAGGCCGCCTGCGCGGTGGAGCTGATCCACGCCTATTCCCTGGTCCACGACGACCTGCCGGCCATGGACGATGACGACCTGCGCCGCGGCCGGCCCACCACCCACAAGGCCTATGACGAGGCCTGCGCCATCCTTGCCGGCGACGGCCTGCAGACCCTGGCCTTCGAGACCCTGCTGACGGCACCCCAGGCTGCCGCGGTGCGGCTGGAGATGATCGCGGTACTGGCGCGCGCCAGCGGTCCGGCGGGCATGGTCGGCGGCCAGGCCATCGACCTGGAGTCGGTCGGCCGGCGCATCGACCAGCCGGCGCTGGAGACCATGCACCTGCACAAGACCGGCGCCCTGATCGCCGCCAGCGTGCAACTCGGCGCTCTGGCCAGCGAAGCCGCCGGTGCCGCCGAGCGCGACGCCTTGGCCCGTTATGCCGAGGCCATCGGCCTGGCCTTCCAGGTCTGGGACGACGTGCTCGACATCGAAAGCGATACCCAGACCCTGGGCAAACGCCAGGGCGCCGATCTCGCCCGCGACAAACCGACCTACCCGGCGCTGCTCGGCCTGGACGCCGCCAAGGCCTATGCCCTGGAGCTGCGCGACACCGCCCTGGCCGCCATCGAGCCGCTTGGCACTCCGGCCGAACCCCTGCGCGCCCTGGCCCGCTACATCGTGGAACGACGTAGCTAGACGCGCCTCCGGCGGAAAAACTCGTGCCCCGGGCCGCATTTGCCCCCGGGTCCGTTGTCACAGGGGCATAACAAGACGCCCTGCCCGCTGTTGGGATGCCACGCGGGCATCGGGTAAACTGCCTAATTCTCTGCGCAAAGTGATCAGCCAGATGCCCAAGACGTTTCACGAGATTCCCCGCCAGCGTCCCGCGACGCCCCTGCTCGACCGCATCGACTCGCCGGTCCAGCTGCGCCAGCTCGGTGACGCCGAGCTGGAAGCCGTCGCCGACGAACTGCGCGCCTTTCTCCTGTGGACCGTGGGCCAGACCGGCGGTCACTTCGGCGCCGGCCTGGGTGTCATCGAACTGACCGTGGCCCTGCACTACGTCTTCAACACCCCGGAAGACCGGCTGGTGTGGGATGTCGGCCACCAGGCCTATCCGCACAAGATTCTCACCGGCCGTCGCGAAGGCATGGCCAGCCTGCGCCAGAAGGACGGCCTGGCCGCCTTCCCGCGCCGCAGCGAGAGCGAGTACGACACCTTTGGCGTCGGTCACTCCAGCACCTCCATCGGCGCCGCCCTGGGCATGGCCATCGCCGCCCAGCTGCAGGGGCTCGAGCGCAAGTCGGTCGCGGTGATCGGCGACGGCGCCCTGACCGCCGGCATGGCCTTCGAGGCGCTCAACCACGCCTCGGACACCGGCGCCAACATGCTGGTGGTACTCAACGACAACGACATGTCCATCTCGCGCAACGTCGGTGGCCTGTCCAACTACCTGGCGCGGCTGCTTTCCAGCCGTACCTACCAGCACCTGCGCGAGAACGGCAAGAAGGCCCTGTCCAAGCTGCCCGGCGCCTGGGAAATCGCCCGCCGCACCGAAGAGGCCGCCAAGGGCATGCTGGTACCCGGCACCCTGTTCGAGGAGCTGGGCTGGAACTACATCGGCCCCATCGACGGCCACGACCTGCCGACCCTGGTCACCACCCTGCGCAACCTGCGCGATGCCAAGGGTCCGCAGTTCCTCCACGTCATCACCCGCAAGGGCAAGGGCCTGTCCATCGCCGAGGCCGATCCCATCAGCTACCACGCCATCACCAAGCTGGAGCCGCTGGACGCCAAGCCCAAGCGCCCGGGCGCGCCCAAGTACTCCAACATCTTCGGCGACTGGCTGTGCGACATGGCCGCCGCCGATACCAAGCTGGTGGGCATCACCCCGGCGATGAAGGAAGGCTCCGACCTGATCCGCTTCGCCGAACGCTATCCCGAGCGCTACTTCGACGTGGCCATCGCCGAGCAGCACGCGGTGACCCTGGCCGCGGGCCTGGCCTGCGATGGCATGAAGCCGGTGGTGGCCATCTATTCCACCTTCCTGCAGCGCGGCTACGACCAGCTGATCCACGACGTGGCGGTGCAGAACCTGGACGTGCTCTTCGCCATCGACCGCGCCGGCCTGGTCGGCGAAGACGGCCCGACCCACGCCGGCAGCTTCGATCTGTCCTACCTGCGCTGCATCCCCGGCATGGTGATCATGGCGCCCAGCGACGAAAACGAGCTGCGCCGCCTGCTCACCACCGGCTATCGCCACCAGGGCCCCGCCGCGGTGCGCTACCCGCGCGGCAGCGGTCCCAACGCCGCCCTCGATCCGGGCCTGGAACCCCTGCCCATCGGCAAGGGCGTGGTGCGTCGCCAGAGCGGCCTGAAGAGCGGCCCCAAGGTCGGCTTCCTGGTGTTTGGCGTGCAACTGGCCGAGGCCCTGCAGGTCGCCGAGCGCCTGGACGCCAGCGTGGCCGACATGAGATTCGTCAAGCCGCTGGACGAGGCCCTGATCCGCCAGTTCGCCGCGGACCACGATCTGCTGGTCACCGTCGAGGAAAACAGCGTCATGGGCGGCGCCGGCAGTGCGGTCAACGAATTCCTGCAGGCCAGTGCCCTGGTCCAGCCCGTGCTCAACCTGGGCCTGCCGGACAGCTACATCGAACACGCCAAGCCGGCCGACATGCTGGCCGAGTGCGGCCTTGATGAAGCCGGCATTGAGCGCGCGGTCCGCGAGCGCCTGGCCCTCCCGGACCTTGCGGCAGCGCCGACCGGTCTGCGCAAGGAAGCCTGAGCGGCAGCCAGGCTGAGATGAAAAAAGGCGCCCTAGGGCGCCTTTTCCACGTCTTCGTTCTGATGCAGATTGCCGAGCATATGCCCGAGCTTGCCGGCCTTGGTCAGCAGATAGCGGCGGTTGTGCGGATTGAGCCCTTCCTGCAGCGGCACTCGCTCGGCGACCGGGATACCCAGGACCTCGAGTGCCTTCACCTTGCGCGGATTGTTGGTCATCAGGCGCAGCGAGGTGACCCCCAGGTGGTCGAGCATCGGCTTGCACAGCGCATAGGTGCGCTGGTCGGCGCCGAAGCCCAGGCGCTCGTTGGCTTCCACGGTATCGGCCCCGGCATCCTGCAGCTCATAGGCGCGGATCTTGTTGAGCAGGCCGATGCCACGCCCTTCCTGACGCAGATAGAGCAGCACGCCACGACCGGCTTCGGCGATGGCGCGCAGCGCCGCCTCCAGCTGGAAGCCGCAGTCGCATCTCAGGCTGAACAGCGCGTCGCCGGTCAGGCACTCGGAATGCAGGCGGCCCAGCACCGGCTCGCCATCGGCCACGTCACCGAAGGTCAGGGCGACATGCTCCTTGCCATCGGTCTCGTCGAGGAAACCGTGCATGGTGAACAGGCCGAAGGGGGTGGGCAATTGGGAGGCGGCGACAAAGACGACGGACACCTGCGGGCTCCTGGCGGGGAAAGACGTACATTGTAACCTTTTCCCCGGGCCCGGCGTCATCGCCAGGGGTTATGACGTCGATACCCGCTGATCTATCAGCGTGCCTGCACGTAGAAGATGCCCTGGGCCTCCCGCCAGCCCACGCGATTGAGGAAACTCATGCCCAGCAGGCCCTGGCTGGGATAGTTGCCCTCCAGGACCATGGCGTCCACCCCGACCACCTCGATATCACCCAGGCGCACCTGCTTGAGCGTGGTGCGCCAGGCGCGGGCATGACCGCTGGCGGTTTCCACCCAGCCCGGGGTGCCGTCGCGATAGCTGATGCCCAGCTGATCGGCCTGGGCGCCACTCAGGGCGACACTGGTGGCGCCGGTGTCCACCAGCAGCGACACCGGACGGCCATTGACGTTGGCGGTGACCTGGTAATGACCGTTGTTGCTGCGCGGCACGCTGAATTCTCGGCGCTGCGGAGCGCTGTAGCCGTCGCTGTATTCGCGGTCGAGGGCAAAGGTCTGGGTCCGGCCGTCGATACGCAGCACCGCCTGCTGGGGATCGGCGCTGACCACCTCGACGTCGTCCAGGCGCTGGCCGACTCGCAGCAATTTGCGCTGGCCATTGACGTTGACCACCGCGGCGCCATTGAACAACCCCACGACCCTGACCTGGGGTTGCGCCCAGGCGAGCGTACCGACGGCCCAGATGAGGCCGCACGCGCCCAGTCTCTTCACTGCCCTGCTCCTTGGGCCTGCGTCTCGTCAGCCGACGAGATGACCCCAACCGATGTGTAATCCCTGAACCACCAGCCAGGCGAGGATGCCGGCCAGTACATCGTCGACCATGATGCCGACGCCGCCGCGGACATTGACATCCAGCCAGCGGATTGGCCAGGGCTTGCAGATGTCCAGCACGCGGAAGGCGACGAAACCCACCAGCAGCCAGATCAAGCCCGGAGGCGCCAGCCAGAAGGTGATCCAGATGCCGACCATCTCGTCCCAGACGATGCCCTCGTGGTCGTGCACGCCCAGCTCCCGGGCGACCTTGCCGCACAGCCAGCAGCCGAACACGGAGAGCAGCACCAGCAGCAGCGGATAGCTCCAGCCGCTGAGCAACTGCCAGAGCGGCACGAAGGGCAAGGCGATCAGTGACCCCCAGGTGCCGGGCGCCTTGGGCAGGGTGCCGGAACCCAGGCCAAAGGCCAGGAAGTGCCAGGGATCGCGCCAGACCGACAGGGGGACCGGCTGGGCGGGGGCTTGCTGTTCGCTCAAGGATGGACTCCGCGTCAGGGCGCTAGAAATGTTGGAAACCGGTGTGTATCGGCGTCAGCGGCTGACCGTCGGCGGCGAGCACCTGGACGCCGCTACCCGTCTCGACCCGCCCGATCACCTGTGCCTGGGGCCAGGCGGCGGCCAGGGCCGGCGCCTGCTCGGGCGGCAGGGTGAAGACCAGCAGGTAGTCGTCGCCGGCGCCCAGGGCCAGGCGCAGCACCTCGTCGGCGGGGAAGAGTTCGGTCAGCGCAGGACTCACCGGCAGCCGCGCCGTCTCCACGACCAGGCGGACGCCGGAGGCGGCGGCGATGTGGCCGCAATCGGCGACCAGGCCGTCGGAAACGTCCTGGGCCGCCGTCGCCCGCCCG
Source organism: Pseudomonas sp. SORGH_AS_0199 (assembly GCF_031453735.1). Lineage (NCBI taxonomy): Bacteria > Pseudomonadati > Pseudomonadota > Gammaproteobacteria > Pseudomonadales > Pseudomonadaceae > Pseudomonas > Pseudomonas sp. SORGH_AS_0199. The sequence goes on along the minus strand of NZ_JAVJAE010000001.1, from coordinate 1,052,194 downwards.
CGCAGCCAGAGGCCGAGCTCGAATTGCGGCTGGGGTGCCCAGTAGCGCGCCAGCAGGTGCCGACTGGCGGCGTCCTCCGCTGCACGCTGACCGAGGACGAAGGGCAAGGCCCCGCCCGCCTCACCCGGCGCACCGCCCAGGCACAGCAGATCGCCCGGGTGGGCACCGCTGCGCAGCAGCGCCTGGCCGGCCGGCACCTGGCCGAAGACCGTGAGGGTGAGGGACAGCGGACCGCGAGTGGTGTCACCACCGACCAGGCGCAGCTCGCACTGTTCGGCCATCTGCGCGAGGCCTGCCGCCAGGCCTTCCAGCCAGGCGGGCTCGACGGACGGCAGGGTCAACGCCAGGGTGAAACCCAGGGGCGCGGCGCCCATGGCGGCCAGGTCGCTGGCGCTCACTGCCAGGGCACGCTGGCCGAGGCCATGGGCATCCGGGCAGGGATCGGGGAAATGCACCCCGGCGGTCAGGGTGTCTGTGGAGACCGCCAGTTGCTCACCGGGAGCGGGTGCCAGCAGCGCGCAGTCATCGCCGATGCCCAGCGCCACGCCGGGACCGCCGCGAGCGCAGGGCGCCGCGGCGAAATAGCGACGGATGAGTTCGAATTCACCCATGCCGACGTGGGCAATCAGCGCTTGCCGCGCAACTCGGCGCTGCGCAGCTTGGGCGCCAGCTTGTCCAGCACGCCGTTGACGAACTTGTGGCCATCGGTGGCGCCGAAGATCTTGGCCATCTCGATGCCTTCGTTGATCACCACCCGGTAGGGCACGTCGATGCGCTTGAGCAGCTCGTAGCAGGACAGCCGCAGCACGGCCAGCTCGACCGGATCCACCTCGTTCATGGCGCGGTCCAGGCAGGGCAGGATCAGACCGTCGATCTCGCTCTTGTTGGCCGGGACGCCATGCAGGACTTCATGGAAGTAGGCGCCGTCGACCTTGGCGAAATCGTTGTCGACGCGAAACTGCGCCTCGATCTCGTTGATCGCCTGGCCCGCCATGTGCCACTGGTACAGGGCCTGGACCGACAGGCTGCGCGCTTCGCGGCGAGCAGCCAGTTTGCCGGTGGGGGCCTTCTTGCCCGCGGGCTTGCCGGCCGCGGGCGGAGTCAGATCGCCGCTCACTTGGCCTCCAGCTGCGCCAGCAGGCTGACCATTTCCAGAGCGGACAGGGCCGCTTCGGCGCCCTTGTTGCCGGCCTTGGTGCCGGAGCGCTCGATGGCCTGCTCGATGGAATCGACGGTGAGGACGCCAAAGGACACCGGTACGCCGAATTCCATGGAGACCTGGGCCAGACCCTTGGTGCACTCGCCGGCCACGTATTCGAAGTGGGGGGTGCCGCCGCGGATCACCGCGCCGAGGGCGATGATGGCGTCGAACTCATCGCGCTGGGCGATCTTCTGCACCGCCAGCGGGATCTCGAAGGCGCCGGGGACGCGGATGATGGTCAGGTCGTCCGGCTTGATGCCGTGACGCACCAGGGCGTCGATGGCGCCCTGCAGCAGGCTTTCGACGACGAAGCTGTTGAAACGACCGACCACCAGGGCGAAGCGGCCCTGGGGAGCGATGAAGGTGCCTTCAAAGGTCTTGATGTTCATGTGCGGGTCCAGTTGTCAAAGAGCCGGACGGCCGGCAGTGCCAGGCCGTCCGTGGAAATCCAGGTGAAGCGCGCCGCACCACCCGGGCGGGGCGCGCCAGGCGGAAGGGTCATTCTTCAGGAGGCAGATAGTCTACTACTTCCAGGTCGAAGCCGGATATGGCGTTGAACTTCATCGGCGAGCTGAGCAGGCGCATCTGACGAATGCCCAGGTCGCGGAGGATCTGCGAACCGGCACCGACGGTGCTGTAGGTGGACAGCGCCTTGGGCACCGGCAGCGGCTCGCGCAGGTGCGCCAGCAGGTCGTCGCCCTCGATCGAGTGACCGAGCAGCAGCACCACACCGGTGCCCTCGCGGGCCACGCGTTCCATGGCGCCACGCAGACTCCAGCGACCCGGTTGCTGCACCTGCAGCAGGTCGCGCAGCGGATCCATGTTGTGCACCCGCACCAGCGGCAGCTCCTGGCCGGCCAGGTCGCCACGGATCAGCGCCAGGTGGACGTCGCCCTCCACCTCGTCGCGGTAGGTCACCAGCTTGAACGGACCGAGCTCGGTCTCCAGCTGCTGCTCGTCGATGCGCTTGACGGTGTGCTCGTGGAGCAGGCGGTAGTGGATCAGATCGGCGATGGTGCCGACCTTGAGGCCATGCTGCTCGGCGAAGGCTTCGAGTTCGTCGCGACGGGCCATGGTGCCGTCGTCGTTCATCACCTCGCAGATCACCCCGCTCTCGGCGAAACCGGCCATGCGCGCCAGGTCGCAGGCGGCTTCGGTATGGCCGGCACGGGCCAGCACGCCGCCGGGCTGGGCCATCAGCGGGAACATGTGGCCGGGGCTGACCACGTCGCCGGCCTTGGCGTCCTTGGCGATGGCGGCCTGCACGGTACGGGCGCGGTCGGCGGCGGAGATGCCGGTGCTGATGCCCTCGGCGGCCTCGATGGAGACGGTGAACTTGGTGCCGAAGCCGGAGGCGTTGCGGCTGGCCATCATCGGCAGGTTGAGGCGCTCGCAGAGGCCCTTGCTCATGGGCATGCAGATCAGGCCCCGCGCGTGGCGGGCCATGAAGTTGATGTGTTCGGCGGTGACGCATTCGGAGGCGATGATGATGTCGCCTTCGTTCTCGCGGTCCTCGTCGTCCATGAGGATGACCATCTTGCCCGCGCGGATGTCCTGGATGATGTCTTCGATGCTGGAAAGTGCCACGGTGTCGTCCTTAGCGCTGCAGATAGCCGTGTTCGGCGAGAAAGGTTTCGGTGACGCCGCCCTTGCTGGACTCGGCGGCCTTGTCGCCCAGTAGCAGGCGCTCCAGGTAGCGGGCCAGCAGGTCCACCTCCAGGTTCACCCGCCGACCGGGGCGGTAGTCGGCCATGATGGTCTCGCCGAGGGTGTGGGGGACGATGGTCAGCTCGAATTCGGCGCCGTCCACCGCGTTCACCGTGAGGCTGACGCCGTCCACGGTGATCGAGCCCTTGAGGGCGATGTAGCGGGCCAGCTCGGCCGGGGCACGCAGGCGAAACTGCACGGCGCGGGCATTATCGGTGCGGGAGACCACTTCGCCGAGGCCGTCCACGTGGCCGCTGACCAGGTGGCCGCCGAGGCGACTGGTGGGCATCAGCGCCTTTTCCAGGTTGACCTTGCTGCCGGGCTTGAGGCCGCCCAGGCTGGTGAGGCTCAGGGTCTCGCGACTGACGTCGGCCCAGAAGCCGTCGCCGGGCAAGTCCACGGCGGTAAGGCAGACTCCGTTGACGGCGATGCTGTCGCCGAGCTTGACGTCGGCAAGGTCGAGCTTGCCGGTGGCGACATAAAGGCGCACGTCTCCGCCCTTGGGCGTGAGCGCGCGGATCTCGCCGAGGGCTTCGATGATTCCGGTAAACATCAGCTCAGGCCTCCGCGAGGTAGAGCCGGAAAGGCGGTGCAGCTAGACATCGACGAACTCCTGTTTCGGTGAAAAAACAGGGCGTACGGACAGAAGGGAAATCAGACGGACGAGGGGCTCGCACCCCTGCCAGGCGAGGCTATCCCGTTCTCTCTCATCCGGACTATGACCGTCGGCCCCGGAATCCAACCGGGTCTGCTGACCTCCCCCGCCGCAGAGGACGAGAGAGCGCTCGCGGGCTCGTCCCGACTGATCGGGCGTTACCGCCGGTGGGGAATTGCACCCCGCCCTGAGAACTCGCCACCCGAGGGCAGCGCAGGTTTTGTAACACAGTTCGCCGCCGCGGGGCCAGGGGCGTCAGGCGTCCCTGGCCGGTCGGGCGATCAGGTGCAGGTCGGCGCCCACCGGCGTGACGCTGAGGATCTCCAGCTGCGGGGCCTCGGCCAGGTGCGCCAGCGGCCAGTCCAGCAGCGGCCGGGCGCTGGAACCGAGGAACCTGGGCGCCAGGAACAGGTGATATTCGTCGACCAGCCCGGCCTGGGCGAAGGCACCGGCCAGACGCGGCCCGGCTTCCACCAGAACGTCATTGACCTGCTCGCTGCCCAGGCGGGTCAGCAGGGCCGCCAGATCGACCTGGCCCTGGCTACCGGGCAGCGCCAGGTAGTCGTGACCGGCCGCTGCATAGCCGGGCGCCGCGGCGGCCATACCGGCGACCCGTGCCGCGCCGGCCTGAAAGAAGGGGGCATCCAGCGGCACCCGGCCACGGCCGTCCACCAGCAGCCGCTGCGGCGTACGCAGGGTGGCCAGTTCCAGTTCGTCTCCGCTCAGGCCCAGTTCGGCCTGACGCACGGTCAGGCGGGCGCCATCGGCCAGCACGGTATCGGCGCCGGTGATCACCACCCCCGCCTCGGCGCGCAGCCGCTGGACGCTCTGGCGCGCCGCCGGGCCGGTGATCCACTGGCTTTCGCCATTGGCCATGGCGGTGCGGCCATCCAGACTCAGGGCCAGCTTGACCCGCACGAAGGGTCGCCCGGTGAGCATGCGCTGGATGAAGCCGGCGTTGAGCGCTCGTGCCTCGGCTTCCAGCACTCCGGCGCGGGTGGCGATGCCGGCGGCGGAGAGGCGCGCCAGACCGCGCCCGGCCACCAGCGGATTGGGATCGGTCATGGCCGCCACTACCTCGGCCACGCCGGCGGCTACCAGGGCATCGGCGCAAGGCGGGGTGCGGCCATGATGGCTGCAGGGCTCCAGGGTCACATAGGCAGTGGCGCCACGCGCCGCCTCCCCCGCCTGGCGCAGCGCGTGCACCTCGGCATGGGGACCGCCGGCCTGGCGGTGCCAGCCTTCGCCTACCACCTGGCCGTCGCGGACGATGACGCAGCCCACCCGCGGATTGGGCGCCGTGCTGTAGCGGCCGCAGGCGGCCAGCGTCAGGGCGCGGGCCATCCAGACTTCGTCGCTCCCCATGGCGCTCATACCGGCTGCTTGCCCGGATCCTGGGCCAGGCGCTCGATCTCGTCGCGGAATTCGGCCAGGTCCTGGAATTGCCGATAGACCGAGGCGAAGCGGATGTAGGCCACCTGGTCCAGCTTGCGCAGTTCGTCCATCACCAGTTCACCCACCACCCGCGAACGGATCTCGCGCTCGCCAGTGGCGCGCAGGCGGTGCTTGATCAGGGCGATGGCTTCTTCCAGACGCTCGACGCTGACCGGCCGCTTCTCCAGGGCACGCTGCATGCCGGCGCGCAACTTGTCCTCGTCGAAGGGCTGGCGGGTGCCGTCCTGCTTGATCAGCCGTGGCAGCACCAGCTCGGCGGTCTCGAAGGTGGTGAAGCGCTCCTGGCAGGCCAGGCACTCACGTCGCCGGCGCACCTGCTCACCGGCCGCGACCAGCCGGGAATCCGTGACCTTGGTGTCGTGGGCGCCGCAGAAGGGACAATGCATGAGAGAGTCGATCGCCGGAAGGGAAAGCCCTCATGGTACCCGATCACTCCCTGCCGGGAACCTCCGGGTGCCTGACGAATCGACAGCCAGGGGCCGCCGGGCTATAAGAGCGCCCTGTGTTCGACGACCTCTCCAGCCTCCCGTGCAGCCCTCGCCGGCCGCGACCTCCGGATCCCGCCATGACCCCACGCGCCCTCCTGCCCCTGCTCTTCACCGGTCTGCTCGCGGCCTGCTCCAGCCCACCCGAAACCACGCCGCCGCAGCCCACCACCCCGGCCGACGAACCGGTTCCGGTGGTCGGTGCCCCCACTCCGGCCAATCTGCGCGAGATCTCCGGGGTGCTGCGCAATGCCCAGGGTCTGGTCCCGGCGGGTGCCCAGGTCGAGATCGCGCTGCTGGCGGTCAACGCCAAGGGCCTGCCCCAGCGTCTGCTGGCCAGCGAGACGGTGACCGGCAAGGGCGCGCCCCTGGCCTTCCGCCTGCCCTTCAATCCAGAGATCTTTCCCACCCGCCCGGATCTCAAGGTGGAATTCCACGCGCGCCTGATCCAGGCCGGGCAACTGGCCAGCTATCTGCCGCCGGTGAATGTCGGCGGACCGACCACGCAGAATCTCGGCGAACTGGTGCTGAACCAGACCCCGTGACGCCCCCTGCCGATCTCGCTGCCGCCCTGACGGCCCTGCTGGGCGACGCCTGCCTCTCCTTGCAGGCATTGCCCGGCAGCGACCTGTCGCTGTGGCTGATCGATCCGGCCAACATGACGCGGGCCTTTTCCCTTGCGGAAACCCAGCGCCTGCTGGAGGCACCGCCCTACTGGGCCTTCTGCTGGGCCAGCGGTCTGGCCCTGGCGCGCTGGATCGTCGCCCATCCCGAGCACGTCGCCGGGCGCCAGGTGCTGGATTTCGGCAGCGGCTCGGGCATCGCCGGACTCGCCGCCGCGCGGGCCGGCGCGGCGCGGGTGGTCTGCTGCGACCTGGATCCGCTGGCCTTGAAAGCCTGCCGTGCCAATGCCCAGGCCAACGCCGTGCAGATCGAGACGCTGGACGATCTGCACGCCAGCACCGAGCGCTTCGATCTCATCCTGGCCGCCGATGTGCTCTACGACCGTGCCAACCTGCCGCTACTGGCGCTCCTGCAGACGCGTGCAGAACGGATCCTGCTGGCCGACTCGAGGGTGCGCGACCTGGCCCACCCCGGCTTCACCCGCATCACCGAACTCCAGGCCTGCACCCTGCCGGATCTGGCCGAGCCGGACGAATTCCGCCGCGTGGCGCTCTATCAAGGTTGAGCTGGCCCGCCTTGTTTCCAAGCCCGGCGTCCCCACCTATAGTGCATCTTTCGTCTGCCGAGTCCGCCATGAGCCAGGTCCCCTACATTTTCGACGCCACCCTCGACACCTTCCAGCAACAGGTCATCGACGCCTCCTTCAGCACCCCGGTGCTGGTGGACTTCTGGGCCGAGTGGTGCGCGCCCTGCAAGGTGCTGATGCCGCTGCTGGCCAAGATCACCGAGTCCTATGGCGGCGCCCTGCACCTGGCCAAGGTCAACTGCGACATCGAGCAGGAACTGGTGATGAGATTCGGCATCCGCAGCCTGCCCACGGTGGTGCTGTTCAAAGATGGCCAGCCGGTGGACGGCTTCGCCGGCGCCCAGCCCGAATCGGCCATCCGCGCCCTGATCGAACCCCATGTCCAGGCCTTGCCGCCGGCCGAGGAAGATTCGCTGGACGCCGCCCAGGCGCTGTTCGCCGAGGGCCGCTTCGCCGAGGCCGAGGCGCTGCTCAAGGCGCTGCTCGAAGAAGACAACAGTGACGCCCTGGCGCTGATCCTCTATGCCCGCTGCCTGGCCGAGCGCAACGAACTGGACGACGCCCAGGCCGTGCTGGACGCGGTCAAGGGCGATGAGCACAAGCAGGCGCTGGCCGGCGCCAGGGCCCAGCTGACCTTCCTGCGGCAGGCCGCCAGCCTGCCCGAGGTGGCCGAGCTCAAGAGTCGCCTGGCGCGCGATGCCGGCGACGATGAAGCCGCCTACCAGCTGGCCGTGCAACAACTGGCCCGCCAGCAATACGAACCCGCCCTGGATGGTCTGCTGGACCTGTTCCGCCGCAATCGCGGCTACGGTGACGACCTGCCGCGCAAGACCCTGGTGCAGGTCTTCGATCTGCTGGGCAACGATCACCCGCTGGTCGCCACCTATCGCCGCCGCCTGTACCAGGCACTGTACTAGGCACCTATTGATAACGGCTGCGTCGCCCCAGGCGCAGCCTTGTCCACAGCCGGCGCCAGCCTGGCGCTGCGGACCTTTCGTAGCGTGGAAAACCGCGCAGCGTTTTCCACTCACCTACCCCCAGTCTCATCCCTGCCAGATATAGAACTGCGCCTCCCCCACCCGCTCCATGCGCACCTGGGGACTGTGCCTCAGCCGTACCAGCAGCTGCTTGGCCACGCCCAGATTGCCGGTCAGCTTTTCCAGGGCCACCAGGATGTCCGGCCCGCTGAGTCGGCCAGCCTGGCTGAGCAATTTCACCACCTGGTCCCAGAGCATGTCGCCGCCCGACTTGGGCCCGCTGGGGGCGGCGGCCACCGCCGCAGCAGGGAGGGACGCCGCCGTCGGCTGCAGGGCTGCGGCCAGGCGCTGCCAGTCGGTCTCGTCCAGTTCCACCGTGAGATCCACGGGCTGGCTGCCGATGGTTCCGCGAATGCGTACCATGGTGTTCTCCTCGTCGTGCAGAGGCCCATGCTCCCACAGCCATCGGCCGACGCCAAACCGAGGTTGCGACAGGCAAATGCAACAACATAACATAGCGCCTTTCCACCCACTGGAAGCCATCCATGCGCCTGCCCCTGCTGACCCTCTGCCTCGCCGCCGCGCTCGCTCAACCGGCCTTTGCCCAAGGCACCGCTAGTGACCATGACGAACACGAACACGGTGCCCTGGGCGCCCATGTGCACGGCGAATCCCACCTCGACCTGGCCCAGACGGAAACCGGCCTGGAATTGCAGTGGCGCAGTCCGGCGGCCGATCTGCTGGGCTTCGAACATGCCCCGCGCAACCAGCAGGAAGAGGACGCCGTCGCGGCTCTGCGCCAAAGCCTGGAGAATCCCCAGGCGCTGGTGAAGCTGCCCGCGGCAGCCGATTGCCGCCTGACCGAAGCCAGCGCCATCAGCCCGCTGTTCGCCAAGGACGCCAGCGCGAGCGGCCATCTCGACGTGGACGCCAGCATGAGCTTCAGCTGCAGCAAGCCGGGCGCGCTCGCCAGCCTGGATCTCTCCGGCTGGTTCGCCCGCTTCCCCAACAGTCACAGTGTCGAGGTCCAGGCCATCGTCGCCAGCGGTCAGCAAGGCGCCGAACTGACCGCCAAGCAACCGCAGCTGAAATGGTAAGACGGTCGTGACCGCCGCCCCGCTGGTCGAGATCCAGGACCTCGGCTTCGCCTGGCCGGGCCAGGCGGAATGCCTGGACATCCGGCACTTCCAGCTGGCACCCGGCGAGGCGCTGTTCCTCGAAGGCCCTTCGGGCAGTGGCAAGACCACCCTGCTCGGCCTGCTGGGTGGCGTGCAGCGCCCCGGTCGCGGCCAGGTGCGCCTGCTCGGTCAGGATCTAGGAGCGCTCGCCACCGCCCGGCGCGACCGCTTTCGCGTCGACCACACCGGCTTTCTCTTCCAGCAATTCAACCTGCTGCCCTTTCTCTCGGTGCTGGACAACGTCCTGCTTCCCTGCCAGTTCTCGGCGCTGCGCCGCGAGCGCGCCACCGCGCGGCACGGCGATCCGCGGGGTGCGGCCCTGACCCTGCTCTGCGCCCTGGGGCTGAGCGATCCCGCGCTGCCGCGCCGTCCAGCCCGCGAACTCTCCATCGGCCAGCAGCAGCGGGTCGCCGCCGCCCGCGCCCTGATCGGCCAGCCGGAGCTGGTGATCGCCGACGAACCCACCTCGGCGCTGGACACCGATCACCGCGATGCCTTCCTGCAGCTGCTGTTCGCCGAGTGCGCCGCCGCCGGCGCCGGCCTGCTGTTCGTCAGCCACGACCGCAGTCTGGCCAGTCGTTTCGACCGCCACCTGACCCTGGCCCAACTCAACGCCGCCCGGCCGGAGACCTAGGATGCCGCTTCTGCCACTGGCCTGGGCCAGCCTGCGCAATCGTCGCGCCACCGCCCTCCTCACCGTCTTCACCATCGCCGTCTCGGTGGCCCTGCTGCTGGGCGTCGAACGCTTGCGCACCGAGGCCAAGGCCAGCTTCGCCAGCACCATCGCCGGTACCGACCTGGTGGTGGGCGCCCGCTCCGGTGCGGTCAATCTGCTGCTCTACTCGGTGTTCCGCATCGGCAATGCCACCAACAACATCCGCTGGGAGAGCTACGAGAAGCTCGCCGCCGATCCCCGCGTCGCCTGGACCATCCCGCTGTCCCTCGGCGACTCCCACCGCGGCTACCGGGTGCTGGGTACCGACGGCAACTACTTCGCCCACTATCACTACGGGCGCAACCAGCCGCTGCGGCTGGCCCAGGGTCGCCCCTTCAACGACGTCTTCGAGGTGGTGCTGGGCGCCGAGGTGGCCAAGGCGCTGCACTATCAACTGGGCGACAGGGTCGTGCTGGCCCATGGTGTCGCCACCATCAGCCTGACCGAGCATAGCGACCACCCCTTCACGGTGGTCGGCATCCTCGCCCCCACCGGTACCCCCGTCGACCGCACCCTGCACATCCCGCTGAGCGGCATGACCGCCCTGCACCTGGACTGGCGCGGTGGCATGCCCGGTCCTGCGCTGAGCGACGCCGAGGTGCGCCGGCGCGATCTCACGCCCCAGGACCTGACCGCCGCCCTGGTCGGCCTCAAGAGTCGGGTGGCCACCTTTGCCGTGCAACGCGCGGTCAACGAGTACCGTGGCGAGCCGCTGCTGGCCATCCTGCCCGGCGTGGCCCTGCAGGAACTCTGGGGCCTGCTCGGCACGGCGGAACAGGCGCTGCTGGTGATGTCGCTGTGCGTGGTGCTCACCGGGCTGGTGGGCATGCTCACCGCCCTGCTCGCCAGTCTCAACGAACGACGCCGCGAAATGGCCATCCTGCGCTCGGTGGGCGCCCAGCCGCGTCATCTGTTCGGCCTGCTGCTGGCCGAAGCCCTGGCCCTTACGCTGGCCGGCTGTCTCGCCGGGCTGGCGCTGCTCTATGGCGCCATCGCGCTGGGCCGGCCCTGGCTGCTGGCGGAATACGGCCTGGCATTGCCGCTGGACTGGCCCTCGCTCTACGATGGGCAACTGCTCGGCGGTATCCTGCTCGCGGCGCTGGTGCTCGGCTGCATTCCGGCCTGGCGCGGCTGTCGCCAGGCCCTCACGGACGGGTTGTCCGTGCGTTTGTAGACGAGGCTTCCCCATGCGCCTGGCGCTCCTGCTGTTGCTCTGCTGGCTGTCCTGGGCCCAGGCCGACCCCCGCCAACTCGCCTGGCGCGAACTGGTGCCGGCCGATGCGCCGCGCTTCAATCCCGGCAGCGTCGACCACGGCCTCGGCGAAGACGGCCCGGCCGCCAGCCAGCCCTGGCCGGACGCGCCAACGGTGGCCGCCCTGGACGGCCAGGAGGTGCGCCTGCCCGGCTACGTGGTGCCGCTGATGGTCACCGAAGAGGGCGAAGTCACCGAATTCCTGCTGGTCCCCTATTACGGCGCCTGCATCCACGTACCGCCGCCGCCCGGCAACCAGATCGTCTACGTCAAGGGCAGCCACGATCTCTGGCTGTCCAAGCTGCACCTGCCCTATTGGGTGGAAGGCCGCCTGGGCGTGGGCACCCAGCGCAGCGAGATGGCCGTCGCCGGCTACTGGCTGCAGGCCCAGCGCATCCAGCCCTACATCCTCAAGGGCGACGGCTCCTGATGGATCTGCCCTGCCCTTGAGCGAGATCAAGAGTCCGCCGTTCCGGCTTCGCTAGGCTGCTCCCAGCCATTTTTCAATGCCTTCGGAGCCCTCGCCATGCATCCTCTCTTCCGTCTCAGCCTGCTCGCCCTCGCGCTGGCCGCCCCCTTCGCCCAGGCCCACCAGGCCGGCGACATCATCCTGCGCGCCGGCGCCATCACCGTGGATCCCCACGAGCGCAGCTCCGACGTCAAGATCGACAGAGGCGCCCTGAGTGGCGCCAATCTGGGCGGCAAGGCGACCATGGACAGCGACACCCAGCTGGGGCTGAACGTCGCCTACATGCTGAACGACCACCTGGGCCTCGAATTGCTCGCGGCCACGCCCTTCGAGCACCAGGTCAACATCAAGGGCACCGGGCTCGACGCCGCCAATGGCAAGCTGGGCAGCCTCAAGCACCTGCCGCCGACGCTGAGCCTGGTCTACTACCCGCTGGACGCCAAGGCGACGTTCCAGCCCTATGTCGGCGCCGGCCTCAACTACACCTGGATCTATGACGAGCACGTCGGCAGCGGCGCCAGCGCGGCCGGCTTCGACAATTTCCGCGCCGACAACTCCTGGGGCTGGTCCGCCCAGGTCGGTGCCGATCTCATGCTCACCGACCGGGTGATGCTCAATGCCCAGATCCGCTACATCGACATCGCCACCACCGCCCACGTCGACAACACCGCCCTCGGCGCCCGCGCCAAGGTCGATCTGGACGTGGATCCCTGGGTCTACATGGTCGGCCTGGGCTATCGCTTCTAGGCCACCGCCAGCCACTCGCGCCTTAGGTTGGCGCCGAGACGGCTCCAGCGGCGAAGCTCAACAGGCCAGGGCTTGCCCCTGGCCTCGCCTGCTAGTCCCGCAGCAGCGCCGCCAACCCCGTGCCCATGGCGGTAGGCTGGCTGAAGTCGAAGCGCTCGCGCAGACGACGGTTGTCCGCCTTCGAATGGCGGATGTCTCCCGCCCGCGCGGCCCCATGGGTCACCTTCGGCAGGCCACCGAGCACCTGGCCGATCTCTGCCAGCAGGCCGTTCAGGCTGATGGTCTCGCCGCGCCCCACGTTCACCGCCCCGGCCGTTACTTCGGTGGCTTCCAGCGCCTGCACCAGGATGCCCACCAGATCGGCCACATAGACGAAATCGCGGGTCTGCTCGCCATCGCCGAACACCGTGATCGGCGTCTGGCGGCGGGCACGCTCGGTAAAGATGCTGATCACCCCGGAATAGGGCGAAGACGGATCCTGCCGTGGGCCGTAGATGTTGAAAAAGCGGAAGATCGCCGGCTCCAGCCCGTGCTCGCGGCGATAGAAGTCGAAGTAGTACTCGCCGGCCAGTTTGTCGGCCGCATAGGGCGTCAGGGGCGCCTTGGGCAGCTCTTCGTCGATGGCCTGGCCCTGACCGTTGGCGCCATAGACCGCCGCGCTGGAGGCATAGACCACGCGCCTGATGCCGGCCTTGCGCATGGCCTCGCACAGATTCAGGGTGCCGATGAAATTGGCCCGGTGGGTACCCACCGGGTCTTCCACCGACGCCTGCACCGAGGCCACCGCGGCCAGGTGCACCACCGCTGCACAGCCGGCCACCGCGGCTTCCAGCGTCGCGGTATCAGCCACGTCGCCCACCCGCAGCTCGATACGTTCGTTGTCCAGCGGCAGATTCTCGCGCTTGCCGGTGCTCAGATCGTCAAGCACCCGCACCCGCCTGCCCCGCGCCAGCAGCGCGTCGGCCAAATGGGAGCCGATGAAACCGGCACCGCCAGTGATCAGAATGGGCGCATCACTCATGGAAACCTACCTCGTCCTGCCGAAAGCCCTGCAACAGCGCGGGCAGCTCCTGCTGCCAGCGCCGCGCCTTGATTCCAAAGGTGTTGAGCAGCTTGCGACTGATCAACACCCCCTGTTGTGGCTCTTCCGCGGCATCCGCGCGCTCGAGGTGCGTCACCTCTTGCCATTCGCAGCGCACCGGCCGGTCGAACTCCTGCCAGAGCTGGGCGACGGTCTCGGCCAGGCCCAATTCCGATACCGCTTCCTGGGCGCCATAGTGATAGGTCCCCCAGAGCGGCGCGCCGCAGTCGAGTTGCTTGACCACCGCCAGCAACACCCGCGCGGCATCGCCCACGGTGGTCGGATTGCCGCGCCGGTCGCCCGCCATCGGCACCACCTGCTCGGTATCCAGCTGCTGCAGCAGACGCCCCAGACGCCCGTCGCGGGAGTCGTCCAGCACCCAGCCCAGGCGCAGCAGGATATGCATCGGGCACAGCGCTCGCACCAGTTGCTCGACCCGCCAGAGCGCTTCGCCACGCGCCCCGGGGGGCCGCGGAAGATCCTTTTCACTATAGCCGGCCACGCGGGAGCCATCGAACAGCTGATAACTGGACGGTTGGATCAGCGGAATCTGATAGTGCTGGCAGAGGCCTGCCAGGCGCTGCACGGCCAGCGCCTGGCGCTGCATCAGGGCCGGATCGAAGTCTGCGGCCTGCAACCAGTCGCGGTAGTAGGCGAGATTGATCACCGCTCCCGGCCGTACCCGGTCGAGGACCTCGGTCAGTCCGGCAGCGTACCAGCCCTCCGCGGGAGTCTCGGGGGCGACGAATTCGATGCCCGCTTCGGCACCGGCGGCGAGTAGCGCCTTGCCCAGGGCGCTCTCCCCGCCCACTACTAGAAGACGCATACGCATGTGTTGGAACAGCCTTCAAACCAGCATAAACAGGCGTCGAAAGATTCGACGGACATCGGTCAACATAGCGCGTCGCGCCAACCTTGCTCAAGCACCGGCGGCAACCGCTGCCGGTTCCTCGCGGGTTTGTTCGCGCAGGGTATGGTTGGCGGCGCTCTTGAGATTGGGTAGCAGCCGGCAGATCAGCGCCAGCTGGGTGCACACCAGTCGATAGCCGTCGTCGTTATCATCCGCCGCGGCTTCCAGTTGGTCGGCCAGGCTGCTTTCCTCTTCGGCGGTAGGCGGCAGACTGCGCCGCTCCGCCACCGCGGCGGCTATGGTCTCCATGCCCTCGGCGATACGGGTCACGGCGCGCTCCACCAGGGCATCGTGCTCGGCCGCTTCCAGCTGGCGGCGATGCGCGCCCAAGGCCGACAGATAACCCAGCAAGGTGTTGGACAACGCCAGATAGCGAAAGCCCGCTTCCAGGTTGCGCCGGAAATGCCCGGGATCGCGCAGCATGTTGGCCAGCGCCGCCGACAGCGTCGCATCGGCATTGTGGGCGTTGCGCCGCGCCACGCGGTAATCGAGGTCGTCGCGCTTGCCGGTGCGGTACTGCTCGTGCAACCGGCGCAGATAGAGGGCGTTGGTGCGCAGGGTGTTGGCCATCACCAGGTGCAGGCGGCGCCCCTGCCAGTCCGGCAGGACGAAGAACACCGCCAGCACCGCGATCAGGCACCCCAGCAGGGTGTCCAGCAGCCGCGGCCAGATCAGCATGAAACCGTTGCCCACCTGGTTGAAGCAGAACAGCACCATCAGGGTGATGGCCGCGGTGGCGACGGTGTAGCGATCGGTCCGGGTGATGAAGAACACCAGACCGGCGACCAGCGCCAGCAGCAGCTGGATCTCCGGTTGCGCGAACAGCTCCAGCAAGGCACTGCCCAGCAACAGGCCGATTACCGTGCCGACGATCCGCTGCACCAGCCGCACCCGGGTCGCCCCGTACTGCGGGCGGCAGACGAACACCGTGGTCAGCAGGATCCAGTAGCCGTTGACCGGGTGGATCAGGTGCAGCACCCCATAGCCGGCCATCAGCGCCAGCGCCATGCGCAGGCCATGGCGGAACAGCAGCGAGGTCGGGGTCAGCTGCAGGCGGATACGCTGTAACACCTCGCGCAACGAGCGCGCCGCCGGATCCAGCAGACTGGTATCCAGATCCGCCGCCCCCGAGTCGCTGTTGCCCGCCTCGGAAAATTGCCGCTCCAGGGTCGAGAGATTGTGCCCGAGCAGGTCCAGGGAGCGCAGCAGGCCTCGCCAGCGCGGATTCTGCTGCTGCTTGAGATACTCCAGCGAGGCCTGCAGATCGGTCAGCCCCTGCTGACTCTGCTGGCCATATTCGAAGGGCTGCCCCAGTCGGATCGCCTCGCCCATGTTGCGGCAGGCTGCGGCCTGCAGCTTGAGCAGGCGCTGGCAGCGAAAGAGGATATCACTGTGAAAGAACGCCTCGGTCAGGGCGCTGTAGGGATAGTGCGAGGAGCTGGCGCGCTCATGGATGTCCTGCGCCATGAAATACAGGCGGAAGTAGCGCCCTGAACGTGCGCCCGGCCGCCCCGAGCGGCCGAAGCGATTGAGAATGGTCGCCTTGGCCTGGTTCAGCGCCTGCACCACCTTGCCGTTCTGCTGGGCCAGCAGCACCCGCCGCCGATGCAGATCCACCCCGCGCACCGGTTCGAGCATCTCCGCCTTGAGCCGGAGCAGAGTCTCCAGTTCGCCATAGAGCGCGGACAGATTCTGCCGCACCGGCTGGTGGGCGAACAGCGCGCACCAGAGCACCGAGAGCAGGCCGTACCACAGCGCCCCGGCCAGCAGGTGCGCCGGCTCGTACCACAACGGCACCTGGGTACCCAGCCGCTGATCCACACCGATCATGGCGTAGATCGACAGGATCACCGTAGCCTGGGCGATGGACGCGTAGCGCTCGCCGATGGCGCCGAGCATGGTCAGGCTGAAGGTGGCCAGGCCCAGGCCCACCACAAAGATCCAGGGATAGGGAAACAGCAGTTCGACCGCGAAGGCGGCCACCGCGAAGCACAGCAGGGTGACCACCAGGGACTTGAGACGGCCCAGCCAGCTGTCATCGGTTTCCGCCAGGGCGCTGGCGATGATGCCGAGAAACACCGGCGACAACGCGCGCAGATCGCCCAGCGACCAGCAGACAGCCATGGCGCCGCTCAGGGCGACAAAGACGCGAACGCCATAGCTGGCCTTTTCGTGCGCCCAGAGCTGGCGCAAAGACACTCCAAACACAGTCATGACGGGAGAGCGAGCCTCGTGTTTTCGCGCTTGATGCGAACCTTAGCACTGCGACGTCGCAAGTGGCGTCCGAGGCAGCCTTTCCCGCACTTTTTTAGCGGCGAAAAAAAGCCCGGCATCCGCCGGGCTCCTTCTACCCCTTGGGTCAGGCCACTTCGCTGGGATCCATCCCCAGCCCCTTGGCGATACCCATGCCATAGGCAGGATCGGCCTTGAGAAAATGACCGATCTGCCGCAGCTGGACATCCCGGGTCACCGAAGCCATGGCACCGACGATATTGTCGATCAGCAACGCCTGCTGGTCCGCGTTCATCAGGCGGAACAGCGCACCGGCCTGACTGTAGTAATCCTCGTCCACCCGGTGGTCGTAGCGATCGGCCGGACCGGCGAAATTCAGCGCCGGCTCGCGATATTGCGGCGCCTGCCTGGGCGTATGGCCATAGCTGTTGGGCTCGTAGTTCGGCTGGGAACCGCCATTGCCATCGAATCTCATGGCCCCGTCACGCTGGTTGTTGGCATAGGGGCAGCGCGGCGCATTGACTGGCAACTGCTGGTAATTGGTTCCCACCCGATAGCGCTGGGCATCGGCATAGGCGAACACCCGTCCTTGCAGCATGCGATCCGGCGACAGGCCGATGCCCGGTACCACGTTGCTTGGCGCGAAGGACGCCTGCTCCACCTCGGCGAAGTAGTTCTGCGGATTGCGATTGAGCTCCAGCAGGCCTACCTCCTGCAACGGATAGTCCTGCTGCGACCAGACCTTGGTGACGTCGAAAGGATTTTCGGCGCGACCGGCCGCTTCCTGCTCGCTCATCACCTGGATGCACAGCTTCCAGCGGGGGAATTCGCCACGCTCGATGGCCTGGAACAGGTCGCGCTGGCTGTAGTCCGGATCACTCCCGGCCAGACGTGCGGCCTCGGTAGGCGCCAGGTTCCTGATCCCCTGCTGGCTCTTGAAGTGAAACTTCACGAAGTGCCGTTCGCCCTGGGCATTGATCAGGCTGAAGGTATGGCTGCCGAATCCATGCATGAAGCGATAGCCATCCGGGATGCCGCGATCGGAAAACAGGATGGTTACCTGATGCAGCGATTCCGGCGACAGCGACCAGAAGTCCCACATCATCTGCGGACTCTTCAGATTGCTCCAGGGATCGCGCTTCTGGGTGTGGATGAAGTCGGGAAACTTGAGCGGATCGCGGATGAAGAACACCGGGGTGTTGTTGCCGACGATGTCCCAGTTGCCTTCTTCGGTATAGAACTTGAGGGCGAAGCCACGCGGATCGCGCTCGGTATCTGCAGAGCCGCGCTCACCACCCACGGTGGAAAAGCGCAGGATGGTCTCGGTCTGCTTGCCGACGCTGGCGAACAGTTTGGCGCTGGAGAGATGGGTGATGTCCTGGGTGACGGTAAAGGTGCCATAGGCGGCAGAACCCTTTGGCGTGCACGCGTCGCTCGGGAATGACCTCACGATTGAAGTGGGCCAGCTTCTCGATCAGATGGAAGTCGTCGAGCATCAGCGGACCGCGCGGGCCGGCGGCACGGGAATTCTGGTTGTCGGCTACCGGAATGCCGCTGGCGGTGGTGAGGATCTTGGTATCGGTCACAGGTTGTCTCCCTTGAATAGCGCTTGCTGATCGCGTGGGAGAAGTATCGCCAAGGCAATACTTTAGGACTAATTTATTGATCCTAGCATCCTGATAGAAAATCCAAGTAGAAGGGCCTGCCTGCGGCTTCGCCAAACGTTAGGCATGAAAAAGCCGGGCAGGAGCCCGGCTTTTTCCAGAACAGCGCTACTTATTCAGCAGCTTGTTCCACGGTACCGCCGACCGGACGGTCGATCAGCTCGACGTACGCCATGGGCGCATTGTCGCCAGCGCGGAAGCCGCACTTCAGGATACGCAGGTAGCCACCCGGACGGTTGGCGTAGCGCTTGCCCAGGTCGTTGAACAGCTTGCCAACGGCAGCTTTCGAGCGGGTGCGGTCGAAAGCCAGACGACGGTTGGCGACGCTGTCTTCCTTGGCCAGGGTGATCAGCGGCTCGGCAACGCGGCGCAGTTCCTTGGCTTTCGGCAGGGTAGTTTTGATCAGCTCGTGCTCGAACAGCGACACAGCCATGTTCTGGAACATGGCCTTGCGATGTGCGCTCGTGCGGCTCAGATGACGACCACTTTTACGATGACGCATGATTGAAATTCCTTCCCAAACTATCGTTCGGTGAACAATGACGATCAGGCAGTAGCCTTGTCGTCCTTCTTAAGGCTTGCAGGGGGCCAGTTGT
The DNA here is from genome assembly GCF_031453735.1 of Pseudomonas sp. SORGH_AS_0199. Taxonomy (NCBI): domain Bacteria; kingdom Pseudomonadati; phylum Pseudomonadota; class Gammaproteobacteria; order Pseudomonadales; family Pseudomonadaceae; genus Pseudomonas; species Pseudomonas sp. SORGH_AS_0199. Next base: position 1,033,660 of record NZ_JAVJAE010000001.1, on the reverse strand, counting down.
CCAGGCGCATACCGAGCGACAGACCACGCGAGGCCAGAACGTCCTTGATTTCGGTCAGGGACTTCTTGCCCAGGTTCGGGGTCTTGAGCAGCTCCACTTCGGTACGCTGAATCAGGTCACCGATGTAGTAGATGTTCTCCGCCTTGAGGCAGTTGGCCGAACGGACGGTCAGTTCCAGATCGTCCACCGGACGCAGCAGGATCGGATCGATCTCGTCTTCCTGCTCGACCACGACCGGCTCGCTGTCACCCTTGAGGTCGACGAACGCTGCCAGCTGCTGCTGCAGGATAGTGGCGGCACGACGGATGGCTTCTTCCGGATCCAGGGTACCGTTGGTTTCCAGGTCAAGCACGAGCTTGTCCAGGTTGGTACGCTGTTCGACCCGGGCGTTTTCCACCACATAGGCCACGCGACGAACCGGGCTGAACGTAGCATCGAGCTGAAGACGACCGATTGCGCGGGTTTCGTCTTCTTCGCTCTGACGCGCGTCGGCGGGCTCATAGCCACGACCGCGAGCGATTTTCAGCTTCATGTTCAGCGAACCGTTGTCCGCCAGGTGGGCGATGACGTGATCGCCGTTGACGATCTCGACGTCGTGATCGACCTGAATGTCAGAGGCCAGAACCGGCCCCTGACCTTTCTTGCTCAGGCTCAGGGTGACTTCGTCACGGCCGTGCAACTTGATGGCCAGACCCTTGAGATTGAGCAGGATCTCGATCACGTCTTCCTGCACGCCTTCGATGGCGCTGTACTCGTGCAGGACACCGTCGATCTCTGCTTCGACTACCGCGCAGCCAGGCATGGAGGACAACAGGATACGCCGCAGCGCGTTGCCCAAGGTATGGCCGAAACCACGCTCGAGAGGCTCGAGGGTGATCTTGGCACGGGTCTGACTAACCGCCTGCACATCGATATGGCGGGGGGTCAGGAACTCATTTACCGAACTCTGCATGGATGCACCTACTTTCTAGCCCTTACTTGGAGTAGAGCTCGACAATCAGGTTTTCGTTGATGTCGGCGGAGAGATCACCACGGGCCGGCACGCTCTTGAAGGTGCCTTCCTTTTTCTCGGTGCTCACTTCGACCCACTCAACCCGGCCACGCTGGCCGCACAGCTCGAGAGCTTGAGCGATACGCAGCTGGTTTTTGGCCTTTTCACGGACCGCGACGACGTCGCCGACCTTGACCTGATAGGAGGGAATGTTGACGGTCTGACCGTTGACGGTGATCGACTTGTGGGAGACCAGCTGGCGCGATTCAGCGCGAGTGGCACCGAAGCCCATGCGATACACCACGTTGTCCAGACGGCATTCGAGCAGTTGCAGCAGGTTTTCACCGGTAGCACCCTTGCGACGGGCAGCTTCCTGGTAGTAACCGGCGAACTGACGCTCGAGGACGCCATAGATACGGCGGACTTTCTGCTTTTCACGCAGCTGCAGACCGTAGTCGGACAGACGACCGCGACGCTGACCATGCTGGCCAGGAACGGTTTCCAGCTTGCACTTCGAGTCGAGGGCACGAGCGCCGCTCTTCAGGAAGAGGTCAGTGCCTTCGCGGCGGGACAGTTTGCACTTGGGACCAATGTAACGAGCCATTTCTCACTGTCTCCTATTACACGCGACGCTTCTTCGGCGGACGGCACCCGTTATGCGGGATAGGCGTCACGTCGGTGATGCTGGCGATCTTGTAACCACAGGCATTCAGGGCGCGAACAGCGGACTCACGGCCGGGGCCGGGACCTTTGACGTTCACGTCCAGATTCTTCAGACCATATTCCAGAGCGGCTTGGCCGGCACGTTCGGCTGCAATCTGGGCAGCGAACGGGGTGCTCTTACGGGAGCCACGGAAGCCGGAGCCACCGGAGGTCGCCCAGGACAATGCATTGCCCTGACGATCGGTGATGGTCACGATGGTGTTGTTGAAAGACGCATGGATGTGGGCGATGCCATCAACCACTGTCTTTTTGACTTTCTTACGAGGACGAGCAGCAGGTTTTGCCATGACTAGATTCCTGTCGATTCGCGGATGCGATTACTTGCGGATCGGCTTGCGCGGGCCCTTACGGGTACGGGCATTGGTCTTGGTGCGCTGACCACGGACCGGCAGACCACGGCGGTGACGCAGACCGCGGTAGCAACCCAGATCCATCAGGCGCTTGATGTTCATGTTGATTTCGCGGCGCAGGTCACCCTCGGTGAGGATTTTGGCGACCTCGTTACGCAGCTGATCGACCTGCTCGTCGCTCAGTTCTTTAATCTTGGCGGTCGGCTGGATGCCGGTGGCCGCGCAGATCTTCTGAGAGGTGGTGCGACCGACACCATAGATGTAGGTCAGCGAGATAACAGTGTGTTTGTTATCTGGAATGTTGACGCCTGCAATACGGGCCATTCAGAAAAACTCCAATTGACAGCTACCGACGCCCCGGAAGCCAAGAAAAGGGCGCGCGATATTAACGCTGTAGGAACAAATGATCAACCCGGCAGCACACTAGCTGCCGGGTTAGACGCGTGATTCACACTCAGCCTTGGCGCTGCTTGTGACGCGGTTCAGCGCTGCAGATCACGCGCACGACGCCTTCGCGGCGAATGATCTTGCAGTTACGGCACAGCTTCTTGACCGATGCACGAACTTTCATGACAACTCCTCTGACCTTACGGGTAACGGATCAGCGCATCATGCCGCCGCCGTAGCCCTTCAGGTTGGCTTTCTTCATCAGGGACTCGTATTGATGAGATACGAGATGGGATTGGACCTGAGACATGAAGTCCATGACCACTACCACCACGATCAGCAACGACGTCCCACCGAGATAGAACGGCACGTTCGCCGCGACCACCAGGAACTGGGGCAACAAGCACACCGCCGTCATGTACAGGGCACCGAACATGGTCAGTCGGGTCAGCACGCCATCGATATAGCGCGCAGACTGCTCACCAGGACGAATACCCGGAATGAACGCTCCGGATTTCTTCAGGTTCTCGGCCACGTCCTTGGGGTTGAACATCAGCGCTGTATAGAAGAAGCAGAAGAAGATGATCCCTGCACTAAACAGCAAGATGTTCAGCGGCTGACCGGGAGCGATGGCCTGAGCCACGTCCTGCAACCAGCCGAGACCTTCGGACTGACCAAACCACGAACCGAGCGATGCCGGGAACAGCAGGATGCTGCTGGCGAAGATCGCCGGGATGACCCCAGCCATGTTCACCTTGAGCGGCAGATGGCTGTTCTGCGCCGCGAAGACCTTGCGGCCCTGCTGACGCTTGGCGTAGTGCACGGCAATACGACGCTGCCCACGCTCGATGAACACCACGAAGGCGATGATGGCAACCGCCACCACACCCACCATGATCAGCGCGAAGATGTTGATATCGCCCTGCCGTGCCGACTCGAAGGACTGACCGATGGCGCGGGGCAAGCCCGCGACGATACCGGCGAAGATCAGCATCGAGATGCCATTGCCGATACCGCGCTCGGTGATCTGCTCACCCAGCCACATCATGAACAGCGCGCCGGCAACAAACGTGGTGACAGCGACGAAATAGAAGCTGAAGCCCACGCTGAACGCCACGCCCTGACTGGCGAGTCCAACCGACATCCCGGTGGCCTGAACGAGCGCCAGAACCAGCGTGCCGTAACGGGTGTACTGGCTGATCTTGCGACGACCAGACTCACCCTCTTTCTTCAATTGCTCCAGCTGTGGGCTGATGGCGGTAAGCAGCTGCATGATGATCGAGGCCGAGATGTACGGCATGATCCCCAGTGCAAAGATGCTCATCCGCTCCAGCGCACCGCCAGAGAACATGTTGAAGAGGCTAAGAATGGTCCCCTCGTTCTGCCTGAACAGTGCGGCCAGCTGATCGGGATTGATACCCGGAACAGGGATGTGCGCACCGATCCTGTAGACGATGATCGCCAGGAACAGGAATCGGAGGCGGGTCCACAGCTCGGACATACCACCGGTCTTGCTGAGCGCAGAGAGAGCACCTTGCTTAGCCATTTATTCCTCGATCTTGCCGCCAGCTGCTTCGATGGCTGCACGTGCGCCCTTGGTGGCACGAATGCCCTTCAGGGTGACGGCACGAGTGACGTCGCCGGACAGCACAACCTTGACACGCTTGATGTCGCGGCTGATCACGTTGGCGTCTTTCAGCGCCTGCAGATCGACCACATCGACATCAACCTTGGCCAGCTCGGAGGTACGAACCTCGGCACGGTCCAGGGCTTTCAGCGAGACGAAGCCGAATTTCGGCAGACGACGGTGCAGCGGCTGCTGGCCACCCTCGAAACCGGGGGCAACCTTGCCACCGGAACGGGAGGTCAGACCCTTGTGGCCGCGGCCACCGGTCTTGCCCAGGCCGCTACCGATACCACGACCGGGACGCAGCTTCTCGCGGCGAGCGCCGGGAGCGGAACGCAGATCATTCAGTTTCATGACTTAACCCTCCACACGCAGAAGGTAGTAGGCCTTGTTGATCATGCCGCGATTTTCAGGGGTGTCCTGAACTTCGACGGTGTGACCGATGCGACGCAGGCCGAGACCCTTGACGCAAGCCTTGTGATTGGCCAGACGGCCGTGGACGCTCTTGATCAGCGTGACCTTGACGGTTGCGTTAGCCATGATCAGAGAATCTCCTCGACGCTCTTGCCACGCTTGGCGGCAACAGCTTCCGGCGCCTGCATGTGCTTGAGACCTTCAAAGGTCGCGTACACAACGTTTACCGGGTTGGTGGAGCCGTAGCACTTGGCCAGGACGTTCTGCACACCAGCGACTTCCAGGACGGCGCGCATGGCACCACCGGCGATGATGCCGGTACCGTCGGAAGCGGGCTGCATGTACACCTTAGAGGCGCCATGGGCGGCCTTGACCGGATACTGCAGGGTGGTGCCGTTCAGATCCACCTGGATCATGTTGCGGCGAGCAGCTTCCATAGCCTTCTGGATGGCGGCAGGCACTTCACGGGCCTTGCCACGGCCGAAGCCAACGCGGCCTTTGCCATCGCCAACCACGGTCAGAGCGGTGAAGGCGAAGATACGGCCGCCTTTCACGGTTTTGGCTACGCGGTTAACTTGAACCAGCTTCTCGATATAGCCTTCGTCGCGCTTTTGATCGTTATTTGCCATGACTTAGAACTCCAGCCCGCCTTCACGAGCAGCGTCGGCCAGCGCTTTGACGCGACCATGGTACTTGAAGCCAGAACGATCAAAGGCCACCTGGGTAACGCCAGCGGCCTTGGCACGCTCGGCGACCAGCAGACCAACTTTCTTGGCCGCCTCGACGTTGCTGGTAGCGCTTTCGCGCAGTTCTTTGTCCAGCGTAGAAGCGCTGGCCAGGACCTTGCTGCCATCGGCCGCGATGACCTGGGCATAGATGTGCTGGGAAGAGCGGTACACGCACAGACGGACCACTTCCAGCTCGCGCATCTTCAGGCGAGCCTTGCGAGCGCGACGCAGTCGGGTTTCTTTCTTGACGGTCATTTGCTATGCCCTACTTTTTCTTGGCTTCTTTACGGTGGACGACTTCGTCGGCATACCGTACACCCTTGCCCTTGTAGGGCTCCGGCGGACGGAAACCACGAATCTCAGCCGCAACCTGGCCGACCAGCTGCTTGTCGATACCCTTGATCAGGATTTCGGTCTGGTTGGGGGTTTCTGCGGTGATGCCTTGCGGCAGGTCGTAGTCCACGGGGTGAGAGAAGCCCAGAGCGAGGTTCAGCACCTGACCTTTGGCCTGGGCCTTGTAGCCCACACCGACCAGTTGCAGCTTGCGCTCGAAGCCCTGGCTAACGCCGACCACCATGTTGTTGACCAGGGCACGGGTAGTGCCGGCCATCGCACGGGTCTGCTGATCGCCATTGCGAGCGGCGAAACGCAGCTCACCGGACTCTTGAGTGACTTCAACGGACGGATGGACCTTCAGCTCCAGAGCGCCCTTGGCACCCTTGATCGAAAGAGCCTGACCGGCCAGATTAACTTCGACGCCTGCAGGCAGTCTTACAGGGTTTTTAGCAACGCGAGACATGCTGATTCCCCTTAGAAGACTGTGCAGAGCACTTCGCCGCCAACACCAGCAGCACGGGCTGCGCGATCAGTCATCACACCTTTGTTGGTGGAAACGATCGACACGCCCAGACCGCCACGCACTTTCGGCAGCTGGTCAACGGCTTTGTACTGGCGCAGACCGGGACGGCTGCTACGCTTCAGCTCTTCGATGACAGGCTTGCCTTCGAAGTACTTCAGCTCGATGGACAGCGACGGCTTGGATTCCGCGCTGACCTGAAAATCCGCGATGTAACCTTCGTCCTTGAGGACTTTGGCAACGGCAGCCTTCAGCTTGGAAGAAGGCATGCTCACAACGGCCTTTTCAGCCATCTGGGCATTACGGATACGAGTTAGCATGTCTGCTAACGGGTCCTGCATACTCATGGGCTATTAGCTCCTAATACAGAAATTGAGCCTACCGGCTCTCAAAATCACCCCTCGGCAATAGGCCGATTCGGGCGAGCCGAGCATTCTAGAGACCAGCCTGAAACGAATCAAGCCCCAAAAGGGGCTTGATTCAATTACCGCGATGAAAGGCGCTAGCTGTTACCAGCTGGCCTTCACCAGGCCGGGCACGTCACCGCGCATGGCTGCTTCACGCAGCTTGATGCGGGACAGACCGAACTTGCGGTACACGCCATGCGGACGACCGGTCAGGCGGCAGCGGTTACGCATGCGGCTGGCGCTGGCGTCACGGGGCTGCTTCTGCAGGGCGACCTGGGCATTCCAACGGTCCTCGGGGGAGGCGTTGACATTACCGATGGTCGCCTTCAGCTCGGCGCGCTTCTTGGCGTACTTGGCAACCGTCTGCTGACGCTTCAGCTCGCGGTTAATCATGCTTTGCTTAGCCATCTGAAGACCTCAATCAGTTACGGAACGGGAAGTTGAACGCGCGCAGCAGCGCACGGCCTTCCTCGTCGGTACGAGCAGTGGTGGTCAGGGTGATGTCCATACCACGCAGCGCATCGATCTTGTCGTAATCGATTTCCGGGAAGATGATCTGCTCTTTCACGCCCATGCTGTAGTTGCCACGACCATCGAAGGACTTGGCATTCAGGCCGCGGAAGTCACGCACGCGCGGCAGGGAGATGGACAGCAGACGATCCAGGAATTCATACATGCGATCGCTACGCAGGGTCACCTTGACGCCGATCGGCCAGCCTTCGCGAATCTTGAAGCCAGCAATGGAATTGCGGGCATAAGTCACGACCGGCTTTTGACCAGCGATCTTTTCCAGGTCAGCTACAGCGTTGTCGATGATTTTCTTATCACCGACCGCTTCGCCCAGACCCATGTTCAAGGTGATCTTGGTGATGCGCGGAACTTCCATCACGTTACCCAGCTGAAGCTGCTCTTTCAGCTTGGGCGCGATTTCCTTCCGATAAATCTCTTTCAATCGAGCCATGGTGATCTACCTAGCAGCTTCAGGCCTGGACCGCTTTTTGGGTCGACTTGAAGATACGAATCTTCTTGCCGTCTTCGACTTTGAAACCAACGCGGTCAGCCTTGTTGGTCTCGGAGTTGAAAATGGCAACGTTGGAGACATGCAGAGGAGCTTCTTTCTCTACGATGCCACCCTGAACACCCAGCATGGGGTTGGGCTTGGTGTGGCGCTTGATCAGGTTGACCCCACCAACGACCAGACGGTCATCGGCGAGCACCTTCAGCACCTTGCCACGCTTGCCCTTGTCCTTGCCGGCAATGACGATTACCTCGTCGTCACGACGAATCTTTTGCATGTCGGCTACTCCTTACAGCACTTCGGGGGCAAGGGAGACGATCTTCATGAACTTCTCGGAGCGAAGTTCACGGGTCACCGGCCCAAAGATACGGGTGCCAATCGGCTCTTGCTTGTTGTTCAGCAGAACCGCGGCGTTGCCGTCGAAGCGGATGATGGAACCGTCGGTGCGGCGGACGCCGTGCTTGGTACGCACGACGACTGCAGTCATCACCTGACCTTTCTTCACCTTGCCGCGCGGAATTGCTTCCTTGACGGTGACTTTGATGATGTCGCCAATGCCGGCGTAACGGCGGTGGGAACCGCCGAGCACCTTGATGCACATCACGCGACGAGCGCCGCTGTTGTCGGCGACGTCAAGCATGGATTGAGTCTGGATCATGGCTCTCTACCCTTATACCTGAACGGCGCGCTCGACGACGTCAACCAGGGTCCACGCCTTGGTCTTGGCCAGCGGGCGGGTTTCGCGAATAGTGACCAGGTCACCAATGCGGCACTGATTGGTTTCGTCGTGAGCGTGCAGCTTGGTGGAACGCTTCACGTATTTGCCGTAGATCGGGTGCTTGACGCGACGCTCGATCAGTACGGTGACGGTTTTGTCCATCTTGTCGCTGACCACTCGGCCGGTCAGCGTACGGACAGTTTTTTCAGCTTCAGCCATGATCACTTACCTGCTTGCTGGTTCAGCACAGTCTTGACGCGAGCGATGTCGCGCTTCACTTGCGAGAGCATGTGAGACTGACCCAACTGGCCAGTTGCCTTCTGCATACGCAGATTGAACTGGTCACGCAGCAGGTTGAGAAGCTGCTCGTTCAGCTCCTCTACGGATTTCTCACGCAAATCTTTCGCTTTCATCACATCACCGTCCGCTTAACAAAGGAGGTTTCGAGCGGAAGCTTGGCAGCGGCCAGGGCAAATGCCTGACGAGCCAGATCCTCGGAAACACCCTCGATCTCGTACAGGACCTTGCCCGGCTGGATCTGGGCTACCCAGTACTCGACACTACCCTTACCTTTACCCATCCGCACTTCGAGAGGCTTCTTGGTGACAGGCTTGTCAGGGAAGACGCGGATCCAGATCTTGCCGCCACGCTTTACGTGACGGGTCAGCGCACGACGTGCGGATTCGATCTGGCGAGCGGTCAGACGGCCACGGCCGACAGCCTTCAGCGCGTACTCGCCGAAGCTGACCTTGCTACCGCGATGAGCCAGACCACGGTTGTGGCCGGTCATCTGCTTGCGGAATTTTGTACGCTTGGGTTGCAGCATGTTGCGTACTCCTTACTTAGCAGCAGCTTTTTTGCGCGGAGCCGGGGCGACGGGCTTGAGCTCTTCCTGGCGGCCACCAATGACCTCACCCTTGAAGATCCAGACCTTCACACCGATCACACCGTAAGTGGTGTGAGCTTCCGCAGTGGCGTAGTCGATATCGGCACGCAGGGTGTGCAGGGGCACACGACCTTCGCGATACCACTCGGTACGGGCGATTTCAGCACCACCCAGACGACCGCTCACCTGAATCTTGATGCCTTTGGCACCAATGCGGATCGCGTTCTGCACGGCGCGCTTCATGGCACGACGGAACATCACACGACGCTCAAGCTGCTGCGCAACGCTCTGCGCAACCAGGGCACCGTCGAGCTCCGGCTTGCGGATCTCTTCGATGTTGATGTGCACGGGCACACCCATTCTTGCGGTCAGGTCCTGACGCAGCTTCTCGACATCCTCACCTTTCTTGCCGATCACGATACCGGGACGGGCGGTGTGGATGGTGATGCGTGCGGTTTGAGCCGGGCGATGAATATCGATACGGCTTACGGACGCGCTTTTTAGTTTGTCCTGGAGGTACTCACGAACCTTCAGGTCGGCCAGCAGATAGTCCGCATAAGTGCGCTTATCCGCGTACCAGACCGAAGTGTGCTCCTTGACGATACCCAGGCGAATGCCATTGGGATGTACTTTCTGACCCATCTGATCGACTCCGTTACTTGTCCGCAACCTTGACCGTGATATGGCAAGACCGCTTCACGATGCGATCAGCACGACCTTTGGCACGCGGCATGATGCGCTTGAGCGAACGACCTTCGTTTACGAAGACAGTGGAAACCTTCAGGTCGTCCACGTCGGCGCCTTCATTGTGCTCGGCGTTGGCAACAGCCGACTCCAGCACCTTCTTCATGATTTCAGCGGCTTTCTTGCTGCTGAAAGTCAACAGGTTGAGCGCTTCGCCCACCTTCTTCCCGCGGATCTGGTCGGCGACCAAGCGGGCTTTCTGGGCGGAGATACGAGCGCCCGACAGCTTAGCGGCTACTTCCATCTTCCTTACCCCTTAACGCTTGGCTTTCTTGTCAGCCGCATGACCGCGATAGGTGCGGGTAGCAGCGAACTCGCCGAGTTTGTGGCCGACCATGTCTTCGTTCACCAGAACGGGGACATGTTGACGACCGTTGTGCACAGCGATGGTCAGACCGACCATCTGCGGCAGGATCATCGAACGACGCGACCAGGTCTTGATCGGTTTGCGTTCGTTCTTTTCCACCGCGACTTCGATCTTCTTCAACAGGTGAAGATCGATAAAAGGACCTTTCTTCAGAGAACGGGGCACAGTCGAATCCTCTACTGATTACTTGCCGCGACGGACAATCATCTTGTCGGTACGCTTGTTGGAGCGCGTCTTGAGACCCTTGGTCTTGACGCCCCACGGCGAAACCGGATGACGGCCACCGGAAGTACGACCTTCACCACCACCGTGCGGGTGATCGACCGGGTTCATGGCAACACCACGAACGGTCGGACGTACGCCACGCCAGCGGGTGGCACCGGCCTTACCCAGCGAACGCAGGCTGTGCTCACCGTTGGACACTTCGCCCAGGGTGGCACGGCACTCGGACAGCACCTTGCGCATTTCACCGCTGCGCAGACGCACAGTGACGTAGGCGCCTTCGCGGGCGACCAGCTGAGCGGAGGTACCCGCGGAGCGAGCGATCTGAGCGCCTTTGCCAGGCTTCAGCTCGATACCGTGGATGGTGCTACCGACCGGCACGTTACGCAGCGGCAGGTTGTTGCCAGCCTTGATTGGCGCGCCAGCGCCGGACAGCAGCTGGTCACCGGCAGCAACGCCCTTGGGGGCGATGATGTAGCGACGCTCGCCATCGGCGTACTTCAGCAGAGCGATGTGTGCAGTACGGTTCGGATCGTATTCGATACGCTCAACGACGGCAGGGATGCCATCCTTGTTGCGACGGAAATCGACCAGACGGTAGTGCTGCTTGTGACCACCGCCGATGTGGCGAGTGGTGATACGACCATTGTTGTTACGGCCGCCGGACTTGCTCTTCTTCTCCAGCAAAGGAGCGTAAGGCGCGCCTTTGTGCAGATCGGAGTTGACCACCTTGACCACAAAGCGGCGGCCAGCGGAGGTCGGCTTGCATTTTACGATTGCCATGATGCCCCCTGATTACTCGGCGCTGCTGGAAAAGTCGAGATCCTGGCCCGGCTGGAGCGCGATGTACGCTTTTTTCCAGTCGTTACGCTTGCCCAGACCACGAGCGGTACGCTTGGTCTTGCCCTGGACGTTCAGGGTGCTGACGCTGCGAACCTTGACCTCGAACAGCTGCTCGACGGCCTTCTTGATTTCCAGCTTGGTTGCATCGGTGGCAACCTTGAATACGAACTGCTTCTGGCTGTCCGCCAGCATGGTGGCCTTCTCGGAGATGTGCGGGCCAAGCAGCACTTTGAATACGCGTTCCTGGTTCATGCCAGCAGCTCCTCGAATTTCTTCACGGCGGACACAGTGACCAGCACCTTGTCGTAGGCGATCAGGCTGACCGGGTCGGAACCCTGGACATCACGCACGTCGACGAAAGGCAGGTTGCGGGCGGCCAGATACAGATTCTGGTCGACAGCGTCGGTCACGATCAGCACGTCGCTCAGGCCCAGGCCGTCCAGCTTGCTGACCAGGGTCTTGGTCTTGGGCGCGTCGACGGCGAAGTCGTCAACCACGACCAGACGATCCAGACGGACCAGCTCGGCGAGGATGGAGCGCAGTGCAGCGCGGTACATCTTCTTGTTCAGCTTCTGGCTGTGATCCTGGGGCTTGGCTGCGAAAGCCACGCCACCGGAGCGCCAGATGGGGCTGCGGATGGTACCGGCACGGGCACGACCGCTGCCCTTCTGACGCCAGGGCTTCTTGCCGCCGCCACGGACTTCGGAACGGGTCTTCTGGGCACGGGTGCCCTGACGACCGCCAGCCATGTAGGCCACGACTGCCTGGTGAACCAGGGTCTCGTTGAATTCACCGCCGAAGGTGTGCTCAGAGACTTCGATAGCTTGAGAGCCATTCACATTGAGTTGCATGTTCTCTCTCCTCTCAACCACGGGCCTTGACAGCGGGACGCACGATCACGTCACCACCCGGCGCGCCGGGGACGGCACCCTTGACCAGCAGCAGGTTGCGCTCGGCGTCTACACGCACGACTTCCAGCGACTGAACGGTTACACGCTCCGCACCCAGGTGACCGGACATTTTCTTGCCCTTGAACACTCGACCAGGAGTCTGGCACTGGCCGATGGAACCAGGTGCACGGTGGGAAACGGAGTTACCGTGGGTGTTGTCCTGACCACGGAAGTTCCAGCGCTTGATGGTACCGGCGTAGCCCTTACCTTTGGACTGACCAGTGACATCAACCATCTGACCGGCTTCGAACAGGGCTACGGTAACTTCGTCACCTGCCTTGTACTCACCGTCTTCCAGGCGGAATTCGAGGACGCTACGACCAGCAGCGACGCTGGCCTTGGCGAAGTGACCGGCTTGCGCCTTGGTCACGCGGGAAGCACGACGCTCGCCCACGGTTACCTGAATGGCGCGATAGCCATCGGTTTCTTCGCTTTTGAATTGGGTTACGCGATTCGGCTCGATCTCAATGACCGTGACCGGAACGGAAACGCCTTCTTCGGTGAAAACGCGGGTCATACCGCATTTACGACCGACTAAACCAATCGTCATGTTGAGAACCTCTTGAGTGTACGGGGCTTTCACCCGCTATGGCCGCCCATTTCAGAGCGTTACACGACTGAAACCTTGACGGTCTCAGCCGAGGCTGATTTGCACTTCAACGCCAGCGGCGAGATCGAGCTTCATCAGCGCATCGACGGTCTTGTCGGTAGGCTGAACGATGTCGAGCACACGCTTGTGGGTACGAATTTCGTACTGGTCACGAGCGTCCTTGTTGACGTGCGGAGAAATCAGCACTGTGTAACGTTCCTTGCGGGTAGGCAGAGGAATCGGACCACGCACCTGAGCACCAGTACGTTTCGCAGTTTCTACGATTTCCTGGGTGGATTGATCGATCAGGCGATGATCAAAAGCCTTCAACCGAATACGGATTTGTTGATTTTGCATTTGACCTCAGACTCCAAGCTTTCCTCTCGGACAAAAAGGTGCCCGATTAAAGGAGGCGCAATTCTAAGGATGTCGCCAGCGGCTGTCAAGAACGCCTCTTTTGCCATCTGTCAATTTCACGAGGCAAGAAAAAAGGCCCCGAGGGGCCTTTTTTCGTTTCAGATCAATCGATTACTCGATGATCTTGGCAACCACGCCGGCGCCGACGGTACGACCGCCTTCACGGATGGCGAAACGCAGACCGTCTTCCATCGCGATCGGAGCGATCAGGGTGACAACCATCTTGATGTTGTCGCCCGGCATCACCATCTCGACGCCTTCCGGCAGCTCGCAGTTACCGGTCACGTCGGTGGTGCGGAAGTAGAACTGCGGACGGTAGCCCTTGAAGAACGGGGTGTGACGACCGCCTTCTTCCTTGGACAGCACGTACACTTCGCACTCGAACTTGGTGTGCGGCTTGATGGTGTTCGGCTTGGCCAGAACCTGGCCACGCTCCACGTCTTCACGCTTGGTGCCACGCAGCAGCACGCCGACGTTCTCGCCAGCACGGCCTTCGTCCAGCAGCTTGCGGAACATTTCAACGCCGGTGCAGGTGGTCTTGACGGTGGCCTTGATGCCCACGATCTCGACTTCTTCCTGGATGCGGACGATGCCACGCTCGACACGACCGGTTACCACGGTGCCGCGACCGGAGATCGAGAACACGTCTTCGATCGGCATCAGGAACGGCTTGTCGATGGCACGCTCGGGCTCGGGGATATACGAGTCCAGGGTCTCGACCAGCTTGCGCACGGCAGAGGTACCCATTTCGTTGTCGTCGTTGCCGTTCAGCGCCATCAGCGCGGAGCCGATCACGATCGGGGTGTCGTCGCCCGGGAAGTCGTAGGTGTTCAGCAGATCGCGAACTTCCATCTCGACCAGTTCCAGCAGCTCGGCGTCGTCAACCATGTCGGCCTTGTTCAGGAACACGACGATGTAGGGAACGCCTACCTGACGGGACAGCAGGATGTGCTCGCGGGTCTGCGGCATGGGGCCGTCAGCAGCCGAGCAAACCAGGATCGCGCCGTCCATCTGGGCAGCACCGGTGATCATGTTCTTCACGTAGTCGGCGTGGCCGGGGCAGTCGACGTGCGCGTAGTGACGGATCGCCGAGTCGTACTCAACGTGGGAGGTGTTGATGGTGATACCACGAGCCTTTTCTTCCGGCGCGTTGTCGATCTGGTCGAAACCACGAGCGGAACCGCCCCAGGTGTCGGCACAGACTTTGGTCAGCGCAGCGGTCAGAGTGGTCTTGCCATGGTCAACGTGACCGATGGTGCCCACGTTCAGGTGCGGTTTGTTACGTTCGAATTTTTCTTTAGCCACGAGATAAAACCTCTAGTCAAAGCGCTGATTAAGCTTGTTTCTTGATGATGGCTTCGGCGATGTTCGACGGAGCTTCGGCGTACTTGGAGAACTCCATGGAGTAGCTTGCGCGACCCTGAGACATGGAGCGGACATCCGTAGCGTAGCCAAACATCTCGCCCAGCGGAACCTCGGCACGGATGACCTTGCCGGTCACGGTGTCTTCCATACCCTGGATCAGGCCACGACGACGGTTCAGGTCGCCCATGACGTCGCCCATGTAGTCTTCCGGGGTCACGACCTCGACCTTCATGATCGGCTCGAGCAGCACGGCACCACCCTTCTGGGTGAGCTGCTTGGTCGCCATGGAGGCGGCGATCTTGAACGCCATCTCGTTGGAGTCGACGTCGTGGTAGGAACCATCGAACACAGCGGCCTTCAGGCCGAGCAGCGGATAGCCGGCAACGATGCCGTTCTTCATCTGCTCTTCGATGCCCTTCTGGATCGCCGGGATGTATTCCTTCGGAATCACACCACCCACGACTTCGCTGACGAACTCCAGACCTTCCTGACCTTCGTCGGCCGGCGCGAAGCGAATCCAGCAGTGACCGAACTGGCCACGACCACCCGACTGGCGAACGAACTTGCCTTCGATCTCGCAGGTGTTGCGGATGGTTTCGCGGTAGGCGACCTGAGGCTTACCGATGTTCGCTTCCACGCCGAATTCGCGCTTCATGCGGTCCACCAGGATGTCCAGGTGCAGCTCGCCCATGCCGGAGATGATGGTCTGACCGGACTCTTCGTCGGTCTTGACGCGGAACGAGGGATCTTCCTGAGCCAGCTTGCCCAGTGCGATACCCATCTTTTCCTGGTCGGCCTTGGTCTTCGGCTCGACGGCGACCGAAATCACCGGCTCCGGGAAGTCCATGCGCTCGAGGATGATCGGCTTCTCGATCGAGCACAGGGTGTCACCGGTGGTGACGTCCTTCATGCCGATCAGGGCGGCGATGTCGCCAGCACGAACTTCCTTGATCTCTTCACGGGTGTTGGCGTGCATCTGCACCATACGGCCGACGCGCTCCTTCTTGCCCTTCACCGAGTTGATGACGGAGTCACCGGAGCTCAGTACACCCGAGTAGACGCGGGCGAAGGTCAAGGTACCCACGAAGGGGTCGGTAGCGATCTTGAACGCCAGAGCCGAGAAGGGCTCGTTATCGTCTGCGTGACGCTCGTCGTGGATTTCCTCGTTGTCCGGGTTGGTACCCTTGATCGCGGGAATCTCGACCGGCGCCGGCAGGAAGTCGATCACGGCGTCCAGAACCAGGGGCACGCCCTTGTTCTTGAACGAGGAACCGCAAACGGCCGGGACGATTTCGCAGGCGATGGTACGCTGACGCAGGCCGGCCTTGATCTCGTCGATCGACAGCTCGCCGCCTTCCAGGTACTTGTTCATCAGCTCTTCGTTGGCTTCGGCCGCAGCCTCGACCATGTTGGAGCGCCACTGCTCAGCATCGGCCAGCATGTCCGCAGGAATGTCTTCCTCGCGATAGGTCATGCCCTGGTCGTCATCGTTCCAGAAGATGGCCTTCATCTTCAGCAGGTCGATCTGGCCCAGGAAGTTCTCTTCCGCGCCGATGGCCAGCTGAACCGGGACCGGAGTGTGGCCCAGGCGCTTCTTGATCTGCTCGACGACGCGCAGGAAGTTGGCACCGGCACGGTCCATCTTGTTGACGTAGACGATGCGCGGGACGCCGTACTTGTTGGCCTGACGCCATACGGTTTCGGACTGGGGCTCGACACCGGAGGTACCGCAGAACACCACGACCGCACCGTCCAGCACGCGCAGGGAACGCTCCACCTCAATGGTGAAGTCCACGTGGCCGGGGGTATCGATGATGTTTACGCGGTACTTGTCGTACTGCTTGGTCGAACCGGACCAGAACGCGGTGGTGGCAGCGGAGGTGATGGTGATACCACGCTCCTGCTCCTGCACCATCCAGTCCATGGTCGCAGCGCCGTCGTGAACCTCACCCATTTTGTGGTTCACGCCGGTATAGAACAGAATCCGCTCGGTAGTAGTCGTCTTACCTGCGTCCACGTGGGCGCAGATACCGATGTTCCGATAGCGGTTAATAGCGGTTGTACGAGCCATAAGGTCCTCGCTTGATTGGAAGCGCTAGGCTTAGAAGCGGTAGTGCGAGAAGGCCTTGTTGGCTTCTGCCATGCGATGCACGTCTTCGCGCTTCTTGACTGCGGCACCCTTGCCTTCAAAAGCGTCCATGAGTTCACCCGCCAGGCGCAGAGCCATGGACTTCTCACCACGCTTGCGCGCGGAGTCCACCAGCCAGCGCATGGCCAGGGCATTACGACGGGAAGGACGAACCTCAACCGGCACCTGGTAGGTAGCACCGCCGACACGGCGGGACTTCACTTCGACCAGCGGAGCGATGGCGTCGAGCGCTTTTTCGAAAACTTCCAGGGGTTCGGCATTCTTGGAACGCTCTTTGACCTTGTCCAGAGCACCATAAACGATACGCTCGGCAACGGCTTTCTTGCCGCTCTCCATCACGTGGTTCATGAACTTGGCCAGGATCTGGCTTCCGTATTTCGGATCGTCAAGTATTTCGCGCTTGGCCGCTACACGACGTCTTGGCATTGATAAGCCCTCAAAACGGTCTTCAGGTTAGCTCGGGACTCATTGCCCGACCTTACTCTTATCGACTCGAACAAAAAGAAAGGTGATTACTTCGGACGCTTGGTGCCGTACTTGGAACGGCCCTGCTTGCGGTCCTTCACACCGGTGGTGTCCAGCGAGCCGCGCACGGTGTGATAACGCACACCCGGCAGATCCTTGACCCGGCCACCGCGGATCAGCACGACGCTGTGTTCCTGCAGGTTGTGACCTTCACCACCGATGTAGGAGGTGACCTCGAAGCCGTTGGTCAGACGTACACGGCAGACCTTCCGCAGTGCGGAGTTGGGCTTCTTGGGAGTGGTGGTGTACACGCGGGTGCACACGCCACGACGTTGCGGGCAGTTTTGCAGCGCAGGCACGTCGGATTTCTCGACGATACGCTTGCGTGCACTACGCACCAGCTGGTTGATAGTTGCCATCTATAGCTCCACTGATTGTCTTGCGACATAAACGAAATAGCAGAACGTCAGTCCTGCCCATTTTCGGGGAACGAAAGTCTAAAGAGCTTGGGCGCCCCAGTCAAGACAAAGCCCCCGGACGCCTGGGGCGCCGGGGGCTTTGTCAAGCGAGACCTGCTACCGAACTCAGCTGGCGCTGGAGTTCAGCGCCTCGGTCAGGGCGGCTTCGGCCTCGCTGGCGCTCACGCGCTGCGGCTTGCCGAGTTCGCGCTGACGCTTGCGCTCGCTGTGGTAGGCCAGACCGGTACCGGCCGGGATCAGACGGCCCACCACCACGTTTTCCTTCAGGCCGCGCAGGAAGTCGCGCTTGCCGGTCACGGCGGCTTCGGTCAGGACACGGGTGGTCTCCTGGAAGGAAGCGGCCGAGATGAAGGACTCGGTGGACAGCGAAGCCTTGGTGATACCCAGCAGGACGCGCTCGTACTTGGCGACGAAACGATCATTGCCCACCAGTTGCTCGTTCTCTTCCAGGACGTGGGTCAGTTCGACCTGATCGCCCTTGATGAAGCTCGAGTCGCCGGTGTCGCTCACTTCGACCTTGCGCAGCATCTGCCGCAGGATGGTCTCGATGTGCTTGTCGTTGATCTTCACGCCCTGCAGACGGTACACGTCCTGGATCTCGTTGACGATGTACTTGGCCAGCGCGCTGACACCCAGCAGACGCAGGATATCGTGCGGGTTGCTCGGACCGTCGGAGATGACTTCGCCGCGGCTTACCTGTTCGCCTTCGAAGACGTTCAGGTGGCGCCACTTCGGAATCAGCTCCTCGTAGGGATCGGTGCCATCGGTCGGGGTGATAACCAGACGACGCTTGCCCTTGGTTTCCTTGCCGAAGGAGATAGTACCGCTGATCTCCGCCAGAATTGCCGGCTCCTTGGGACGACGCGCTTCGAAGAGGTCGGCCACGCGGGGCAGACCACCGGTGATGTCGCGGGTCTTGGAGGTTTCCTGGGGGATACGGGCGATAACGTCACCCACATGCACCTTGGCACCGTCGCTCAGATTGACCAGCGCGTTCGGCGGCAGGAAGTACTGGGCCGGTACGTCGGTACCCGGCAGCAGCAGGTCCTTGCCATTGGCGTCGATCAGCTTAACCGCCGGACGGATGTCCTTGCCGGAAGTCGGACGATCCTTGGCGTCGAGCACCTCGATGTTGGTCAGACCGGTCAGTTCGTCGGTCTGGCGCTTGATGGTGATGCCTTCCTCCATGCCGACGAAGGCCACGGTACCGTCCATCTCGGTGACGATGGGGTGGGTGTGCGGGTCCCACTTGGCGACGATGGCGCCAGCGTCGACCTTGTCGCCTTCCTTGACCGAAATCACTGCACCGTAGGGCAGCTTGTAGCGCTCGCGCTCGCGACCGAAGTCGTCGGCGATGGCCAGCTCACCGGAACGGGACACGGCAACCAGGGCGCCATCGGCACGTTCAACGTGCTTCAGGTTGTGCAGACGGATGGCACCGCCATTCTTGACCTGGACGCTGTCGGCCGCGGAGGTCCGGCTGGCCGCACCACCGATGTGGAAGGTACGCATGGTCAGCTGGGTACCCGGCTCACCGATGGACTGGGCGGCGATGACGCCGACCGCTTCACCGATGTTGACCTGGTGACCGCGAGCCAGATCGCGACCGTAGCACTTGGCGCAGATGCCATGACGGGTTTCGCAGGTGATCGGCGAACGCACCACGACTTCGTCGACGCTGTTGAGCTCGAGGAACTCGACCCAGCGCTCGTCGACCAGGGTGCCGGCCGGCACGATGATCTCGTCGGTACCCGGCTTGGGCACGTCACGGGCGATGACTCGACCCAGCACGCGCTCACCCAGGGGCTCGACCACGTCGCCGCCTTCGATGTGCGGCGTCATGATCAGGCCGCGTTCGGTACCGCAATCGACTTCGGTCACCACCAGGTCCTGGGCCACGTCGACGAGACGACGGGTCAGGTAACCGGAGTTCGCGGTCTTCAGTGCGGTATCCGCCAGACCCTTACGGGCACCGTGGGTGGAGATGAAGTACTGGAGTACGTTCAGGCCTTCACGGAAGTTGGCGGTAATGGGCGTCTCGATGATGGAGCCGTCCGGCTTGGCCATCAGGCCACGCATGCCGGCGAGCTGACGAATCTGGGCCGCGGAACCCCGGGCGCCGGAATCGGCCATCATGTACATGGAGTTGAAGGACTCCTGATCGACTTCCTTGCCCTCGCGGTCGATGACCTTCTCTTTCGAGAGGTTGGTCATCATCGCCTTGGACACTTCGTCGTTGGCCTTCGACCAGAGGTCGATCACCTTGTTGTACTTCTCGCCCTGGGTCACCAGGCCGGAGGCGTACTGGCTCTCGATCTCCTTCACCTCGGCGGTGGCAGCATCGATGATGCGCGCCTTCTCATCCGGAATGACGAAGTCGTTGACGCCGATGGAGACGCCGGACAGGGTCGAATAGGCGAAACCGGTGTACATCAGCTGGTCGGCGAAGATGACGGTGTCCTTCAGACCCACCACGCGGTAGCAGTGGTTGATCAGTTTGGAGATGGCCTTCTTCTTCATCGACTGGTTGACCACGTCATACGGCAGACCGGCAGGCACGACCTGGAAAAGCAGCGCGCGGCCGACGGTGGTGTCGACGATGCGGGTGTTCTTGGTCAGGCTGCCGTCCTTGTGACGGATGGTCTCGTTGATGCGTACCTTGACCTTGGCATGCAGGGCGGCTTCGCCGGCACGGAAGACGCGATCGACTTCCTGCAGGTCGGCGAACACGCGGCCTTCGCCCTTGGCGTTGATGGCTTCGCGGGTCATGTAGTACAGACCCAGCACCACGTCCTGCGACGGCACGATGATCGGCTCGCCGTTGGCGGGCGACAGGATGTTGTTGGTCGACATCATCAGGGCGCGCGCTTCCAGCTGGGCT
Source organism: Pseudomonas sp. SORGH_AS_0199 (assembly GCF_031453735.1). Taxonomy (NCBI): domain Bacteria; kingdom Pseudomonadati; phylum Pseudomonadota; class Gammaproteobacteria; order Pseudomonadales; family Pseudomonadaceae; genus Pseudomonas; species Pseudomonas sp. SORGH_AS_0199. The sequence goes on along the minus strand of NZ_JAVJAE010000001.1, from coordinate 1,013,084 downwards.
TCCAGCGTCAGCGGCACGTGCACGGCCATCTGGTCACCGTCGAAGTCGGCGTTGTACGCGGCGCAGACCAGCGGGTGCAGCTGGATGGCCTTGCCTTCGATGAGGACCGGCTCGAACGCCTGGATACCCAGACGGTGCAGGGTCGGGGCGCGGTTGAGCAGCACGGGGTGTTCGCGAATGACTTCGGCGAGAACGTCCCAGACCTCGGGCAGTTCGCGCTCGACCATCTTCTTGGCGGCCTTGATGGTGGTCGCCATGCCGCGGGCTTCCAGCTTGCCGAAGATGAACGGCTTGAACAGCTCCAGCGCCATCTTCTTGGGCAGACCGCACTGGTGCAGACGCAGGGTCGGGCCCACGGTGATCACGGAACGACCGGAGTAGTCGACGCGCTTGCCAAGCAGGTTCTGACGGAAGCGACCCTGCTTGCCCTTGATCATGTCGGCCAGGGACTTCAGCGGGCGCTTGTTGGAACCGGTGATGGCACGGCCGCGACGGCCGTTGTCCAGCAGGGCGTCAACGGCTTCCTGCAGCATGCGCTTCTCGTTGCGCACGATGATGTCGGGCGCGGCGAGGTCGAGCAGCCGCTTGAGGCGGTTGTTCCGGTTGATGACGCGACGATAGAGATCGTTCAGGTCGGAGGTCGCGAAGCGGCCGCCATCCAGCGGTACCAGCGGACGCAGGTCCGGCGGCAGCACGGGCAGCACGGTCATGACCATCCACTCCGGCTTGTTGCCGGAACCCTGGAAGGCTTCCATCAGCTTCAGGCGCTTGGACAGCTTCTTGATCTTGGTCTCGGAGTTGGTCTGCGGAATCTCTTCGCGCAGGCGACCGATCTCGTGCTCCAGATCAATGGCGCCGAGCAGCTGGAATACGGCTTCCGCACCCATGCGGGCGTCGAAGTCGTCACCGAATTCTTCCAGTGCCTCGAAGTACTGCTCGTCGTTCAGCAGCTGGTACTTCTCAAGGGTGGTCATGCCCGGATCGATCACCACGTAGCTCTCGAAATAGAGCACGCGCTCGATGTCACGCAGGGTCATGTCCAGCAGCAGGCCGATACGCGACGGCAGCGACTTCAGGAACCAGATGTGGGCGACGGGCGAAGCCAACTCGATGTGACCCATGCGCTCGCGTCGCACCTTGGCCAGGGCGACTTCCACGCCGCACTTCTCGCAGATCACGCCGCGATGCTTGAGGCGCTTGTACTTTCCGCACAGGCACTCGTAGTCCTTGACCGGGCCAAAGATCTTGGCGCAGAACAGACCATCGCGCTCGGGCTTGAAGGTACGGTAGTTGATGGTCTCCGGCTTCTTCACTTCACCGAACGACCAGGAACGAATCATCTCGGGCGAGGCCAGACCGATACGGATGGCATCGAACTCCTCGAGTTGACCCTGGTTTTTCAACAGATTGAGCAAGTCTTTCAAGGCCTTTCCTCCTCACGGACCGGAGGCGACCGCCGCGCGGTCGCCTCCTCTAGGGTCTCGTGTTATTCGGTTTCCAGTTCGATATCGATGCCGAGCGAGCGGATTTCCTTGATCAGTACGTTGAAGGACTCGGGCATGCCGGCCTCCATGCGGTGATCCCCGTCCACGATGTTCTTGTACATCTTGGTCCGGCCGTTCACATCGTCCGACTTCACCGTCAGCATTTCCTGCAGGGTGTAAGCCGCGCCATAGGCCTCCAGTGCCCAGACCTCCATCTCCCCGAAACGCTGACCACCGAACTGCGCCTTACCACCCAGCGGCTGCTGGGTAACCAGGCTGTAGGAACCGGTGGAACGGGCGTGCATCTTGTCGTCCACCAGGTGGTTCAGCTTGAGCATGTACATGTAGCCGACGGTGGTGGTGCGCTCGAAGGCATTGCCGGTGCGGCCGTCGTACAGACGCATCTGGCCACTCTCCGGCAGATCGGCCAGCTTCAGCATAGCCTTGATCTCGCTTTCCTTGGCACCGTCGAACACCGGGGTGGCCATGGGCACACCGCCACGCAGGTTCTTCGCCAGGTCGAGGACTTCCTTATCGCTCAGGTCGTCCAGCTTCTCCTGACGGCCACCGATCTCGTTGTAGATCTCGTGCAGGAAGCTGCGCAGTTCGGCAACCTTGCGCTGCTCCTCGATCATCACGTTGATCTTCTCGCCCAGGCCCTTGGCCGCGAGGCCCAGGTGGGTTTCGAGGATCTGACCGACGTTCATCCGCGAAGGTACGCCCAGCGGATTCAGCACTATGTCCACCGGCGTGCCGTTGGCGTCGTAGGGCATGTCTTCGACCGGCATGATCACCGAGACCACACCCTTGTTACCGTGACGACCGGCCATCTTGTCGCCCGGCTGGATACGGCGCTTGATGGCGAGGTAGACCTTGACGATCTTCAGTACGCCCGGCGCCAGGTCATCGCCCTGCTGCAGCTTGCGCTTCTTGTCTTCGAACTTGTCATCCAGCAGCTGGCGACGGTCGGACAGATAGGCCTGGGCCTTTTCCAGCTGCTCGTTGTGAGCATCTTCCGCCATGCGCAGCTTGAACCACTGACCACGCTCGAGGCCGTTCAGGTACTCGTCGGTGATGACGGCACCCTTCTTGACCGCCGGGCCGCCTTCGGCGACCTGACCGACCAGGGCCTGACGCAGACGCTCGAAGGTCGCGCCTTCGACGATGCGGAACTCCTCGTTCAGATCCTTGCGGATCTCGTCGAGCTGGGACTTCTCGATGGCCAGTGCGCGGGAGTCGCGCTCGACGCCGTCACGGGTGAAGACTTGGACGTCGATGACGGTACCCTTGGTGCCGGTAGGCACACGCAGGGAGGTGTCCTTCACGTCGCTGGCCTTCTCGCCGAAGATGGCGCGCAGCAGCTTCTCTTCCGGAGTCAGCTGGGTTTCGCCCTTGGGCGTGACCTTGCCGACCAGGATGTCACCGGCACCGACTTCGGCACCGACGTAGACGATACCGGCTTCGTCCAGCTTGTTCAGCGCAGCCTCACCCACGTTCGGGATGTCGGAGGTGATTTCCTCCGGGCCGAGCTTGGTGTCACGGGCCACACAGGTCAGTTCCTGGATGTGGATGGTGGTGAAGCGATCTTCCTGGACCACGCGCTCCGACAGACAGATGGAGTCTTCGAAGTTGAAGCCGTTCCAGGGCATGAAGGCCACGCGCATGTTCTGACCCAGTGCCAGCTCGCCCATGTCGGTCGAGGGGCCATCGGCCAGGATGTCGAACTTGGCCACCTGGTCACCCTTGCTCACCAGCGGACGCTGGTTGATGCAGGTGTTCTGGTTGGAACGGGTGTACTTGGTCAGGTTGTAGATGTCGACGCCGGCTTCACCGGTCTCGACTTCGTCATCGTTGACGCGCACCACGATACGGCTGGCATCGACGGAGTCGATCACGCCACCCCGACGGGCGACGACGCAGACGCCGGAGTCACGGGCGACGTTGCGCTCCATGCCGGTACCGACCAGCGGCTTGTCCGAACGCAGGGTCGGCACGGCCTGACGCTGCATGTTGGAACCCATCAGCGCGCGGTTGGCGTCGTCGTGCTCGAGGAACGGAATCAGCGAGGCGGCGACGGAGACGACCTGCTTGGGCGAAACGTCCATCAGGGTGACGTCTTCGGGCGCCTTGACGGTGAATTCGTTCAGGTGACGCACGGCTACCAGCTCGTCGATCAGCCGGTTGTTCTCGTCCAGCCCTGCAGAGGCCTGGGCGATCACATGGTTGGCTTCTTCGATGGCCGACAGGAAGACGATCTCGTCGGTGGCCACGCCGTCCTTGACCATGCGGTACGGGCTTTCGAGGAAGCCGTACTGGTTGGTGCGGGCATAGGCAGCCAGGGAGTTGATCAGGCCGATGTTCGGACCTTCCGGCGTTTCGATCGGGCAGACCCGGCCGTAGTGCGTCGGGTGTACGTCACGGACTTCGAAGCCGGCACGCTCACGGGTCAGACCGCCCGGGCCGAGTGCGGAGACGCGGCGCTTGTGGGTGATCTCCGACAGCGGGTTGTTCTGGTCCATGAACTGGGACAGCTGGCTGGAACCGAAGAATTCCTTGATCGCGGCGGCCACGGGCTTGGCGTTGATCAGATCCTGCGGCATCAGGCCTTCGCTTTCGGCCATGGACAGGCGTTCCTTGACGGCACGCTCCACCCGCACCAGGCCCACGCGGAACTGGTTCTCGGCCATTTCACCGACGCAACGGACACGGCGGTTACCCAGGTGGTCGATGTCGTCGACGATGCCCTTGCCGTTACGGATGTCGACCAGGGTCTTGAGCACGTCGACGATGTCTTCGCGACTCAGGACGCCCGAGCCTTCGATGGCGTCGCGACCGATACGGCGGTTGAACTTCATGCGGCCGACAGCGGACAGGTCGTAACGCTCGGCGCTGAAGAACAGGTTGTTGAACAGGGTCTCGGCAGCTTCCTTGGTCGGCGGCTCGCCGGGACGCATCATCCGGTAGATCTCGACCAGGGCTTCCAGCTGGTTGCCGGTGGAGTCGATCTTCAGGGTATCGGAGATGAACGGACCGCAGTCGATGTCGTTGGTGTACAGCGTCTCGAACTGCACGACATTGGCCTTGGCCATCTTGGCCAGCATGTCCAAGGTCAGTTCGGTGTTGCACTCGGCGATGATCTCGCCAGTGGACGGGTGCACGACAGCCTTGGCGGTGGTACGGCCAATGACGTAATCGAAGGGCACTTCCAGCTCGCTCAGACCGGACTTTTCCAGCTGGTTGATGTGGCGAGCGGTCACCCGACGGCCCTGTTCCACGATCACCTTGCCGCTGCCATCCTTGATGTCGAAGCTGGCGATGTCGCCGCGCAGGCGCTGGGGCACCAGCTCGAACGTCAGCATCTCACCCTTGATGTGGAAGGTGTTGGTGTCATAGAACGCATCCAGCACCTCTTCGGTGCTGTAGCCGAGCGCGCGCAGCAGTACCGAGGCCGGCAGCTTGCGGCGACGGTCGATACGGACGAATACCGCGTCCTTGGGATCGAACTCGAAGTCGAGCCAGGAGCCGCGGTAGGGAATGATGCGCGCCGAGTACAGCAGCTTGCCCGAGCTGTGGGTCTTGCCGCGGTCGTGGTCGAAGAACACGCCCGGGCTGCGGTGCAGCTGGGAAACGATGACGCGCTCGGTACCATTGATAATGAAGGTACCGTTCTCGGTCATCAGGGGGATTTCCCCCATGTAGACTTCCTGCTCCTTGATGTCCTTGATCGCCTTGTTCGACGACTCGCGGTCGAAAATGATCAGGCGAACCTTGACCCGCAGCGGGACGGCGAAGGTCACGCCGCGCAGGACGCATTCCTTCACATCGAAAGCCGGCTCGCCCAGGCGATAGCCGACGTATTCCAGGGCCGCATTGCCGGAATAGCTGATAATCGGGAAAACGGACTTGAAGGCCGCATGCAGGCCGATATCGCGGAACTGGTCTTTGCCTGCGCCCGCCTGCAGGAATTCGCGGTACGAATCCAGTTGGATAGCCAGCAAATAGGGCACGTCCATGACGTGCGGCAACTTGCTAAAGTCCTTGCGGATACGTTTTTTCTCAGTGTATGAGTAAGCCATCAGCGTTCCCCAGCTTGGTCACCAGCTTGTTTGGCCTCTCCGACGGGAGCAGCCGGAAAATCGTGCAAACCCTTGGTTTGCCGCACCCCGAGAGCGAGGTGGATACAGCGCATCTTGTCAGGCGGATATGCTCGCTCTGTACAAAACGGCAAAAGGCCGGTGGCGTTCGCCACCAGCCATCAGCCGAACGTGAAACGTTGCGGCTGTAGACGCAAGAACCGAACTTACTTGAGCTCGACCTTGGCGCCTGCTTCTTCCAGAGCCTTCTTGGCAGCTTCGCCTTCCTCTTTGGAGACGCCTTCCTTGACCACGCCCGGGGCGCCGTCAACGACAGCCTTGGCTTCTTTCAGGCCCAGACCGGTCAGTTCACGAACGACCTTGATGACGTTCACTTTCTTGTCGCCGGTTTCGGTCAACATGATGGTGAATTCGGTCTGCTCTTCGACGACGGCAGCGGCAGCAGCCGGGCCAGCGGCAGCGGCAGCAGCGGCGGTCACGCCGAACTTCTCTTCCATCGCCTTGATCAGTTCCACCACTTGCATGACGGACATTTCGGATACGGCGTTGATGATGTCTTCGTTGGTCAGAGCCATGACTCTAGATTCCTATAACAGGGTGCGGCTTCAGGCCGCAAATAATAAGAAAGACTTGCAGGAAACGCAGCACGCGCGATTAGGCGGCGGCAGCTTCCTTTTGGTCGCGAATGGCGGCGAGGGTACGAGCCAGCTTGCTGGTAGCGCCCTGGATGACACTCATCAGCTGGGACACAGCTTCGTCGTAGGTCGGCAGAGTTGCCAGTACGTCGATCTGGTTAGCCGGAATGAGCTTGCCTTCGAACGCGGCGGCCTTGATCTCGAACTTGTCCTGACCCTTGGCGAAATCCTTGAAGATACGGGCGGCAGCGCCCGGATGCTCCTGGGAGAACGCGATCAGGGTCGGGCCCTTGAACGTGTCGTTGAGAACGTCGAAAGACGTGCCTTCAACGGCACGACGCAGCAGGGTGTTACGTACGACACGTACATAGACACCAGCCGCGCGGGCCTCTTTACGGAGTCCGGTCATGGCACCCACAGTCACGCCACGGGCATCGGCCACGACAGCGGACAGGGCACCTTGGGCAGCCTCGTTGACTTCAGCGACGATAGCCTTCTTGTCTTCGAGTTTGATTGCCACGGGTTTAACTCCTGGATGTTACCGTTTCGCCCGATGGACTGGGCGGCGTTTTGGTGTCTGACTCGGTAACCGAATCGGGAGCACCATCTGCGTAGGCTAGGGTTTCCCCGGTTTAAGACCTGCGTCCCCTACGGTCTTGGACAGCCCCCGCCAGGCAGGGACCCCAATCTTGGCGCCGCGCCCGAAGGCACGGCGACTTGTATCTTGCTTAGGCTTCCAGGGAAGCCTGGTCGATCTGCAGACCTGGGCCCATGGTGGAGCTCAGGGTGATGCGCTTGACGTAGATGCCCTTGGAGGTCGAGGGCTTCAGACGCTTCAGGTCGGCCAGCAGAGCTTCAACGTTCTGCTTCAGCTTCACGGGCTCGAAATCGATCTTGCCAACGGAAGCGTGGATGATGCCGTTCTTGTCAGTACGGAAACGCACCTGACCAGCCTTGGCATTCTTGACGGCGGTAGCGACGTCCGGGGTCACGGTGCCAACCTTGGGGTTGGGCATCAGACCGCGCGGGCCGAGCAGCTGACCCAGCTGACCGACAACACGCATGGCGTCCGGCGAGGCGATGACCACGTCATAGTTCAGGTCGCCACCCTTCATCTCGGCAGCCAGGTCGTCCATGCCGACTCGTTCGGCACCGGCAGCCAGCGCAGCTTCGGCGTTGGCACCCTGGGTGAACACGGCAACGCGAACCGACTTGCCAGTGCCATTGGGCAGCACGGTGGCGCCACGAACGACCTGGTCGGATTTACGCGGATCCACACCCAGGTTCACGGAGACGTCGATGGACTCCTTGAACTTGATGGTGGACAGCTCGGCCAGCAGGGCTGCAGCTTCTTCGAAGCCGTACTGCTTGCCAGCCTGGATTTTTTCGGCGAAAGCCTTTTGACGCTTAGTGAGCTTGGCCATTACACGCCCTCCACATTCAGACCCATGCTACGAGCGGAACCGGCGATGGTACGCACGGCGGCGTCCATATCGGCGGCGGTGAGATCGGCATTCTTGGCTTTGGCGATCTCTTCCAGCTGGGCGCGGGTGACGGTACCGACCTTCTGGCTGTTGGGACGAGCGGAACCGCTCTTGATGCCGGCAGCCTTCTTGAGCAGCACGGAGGCCGGGGTGCTCTTGATTTCGAAGGTGAAGCTACGGTCGCTGTACACGGTGATGATCACCGGGGTGGGCAGACCGGGCTCCATGCCCTGGGTACGGGCGTTGAACGCCTTGCAGAATTCCATGATATTGACGCCGTGCTGACCCAGCGCCGGACCGACCGGCGGGCTCGGGTTGGCTTGAGCGGCTTTAACCTGCAGCTTGATGTAAGCCTGAATTTTCTTAGCCATGTGCTACTCCAATGATGGGTTCGACGCCCCGCAGGGCTCCCCAATTACTTGCTATATCCCAGTGACGACAAAACCCCGCAGCCTAGGCTACGGGGTGAGGGATGCGAACAACCTAGACCTTTTCGACCTGGCTGAACTCGAGCTCCACAGGGGTCGACCGACCAAAGATCAGTACCGCCACGTGGATGCGGCTCTTTTCGTAGTTGACTTCTTCGACAACGCCGTTGAAGTCGGCGAACGGACCGTCCACCACCCGAACCGTCTCGCCTGCTTCGAACAGGGTCTTCGGCTTGGGCTTGTCGCTGCTGTCGGAGACACGACGCAGAATCGCGTCCGCTTCACGATCAGTGATGGGTGCCGGCTTGTCGGCAGTACCACCGATGAAGCCCATGACGCGAGGCGTGTCCTTGACCAGGTGCCAGGTCCCTTCGTTCATCTCCATCTGCACCAGGACGTATCCCGGGAAAAACTTACGCTCGCTCTTGCGCTTCTGGCCATTGCGCATTTCCACCACTTCTTCGGTGGGCACGAGAATGTCGCCGAACTCGTCTTCCATTTCGTGCAGCTTGACGCGCTCGATCAACGAACGCATGACATGCTTCTCGTAACCCGAGTAGGCATGCACGACGTACCAACGCTTAGCCACGGCGAACCCTTTCAACCAACAATCGTGGAAACCAGCCAACCGAGCAGGGAGTCGAGCCCCCACAACAACAAAGCCATCACGAGCACCACAGCAACCACGATCAGCGTGGTCTGAGTGGTCTCTTGCCGGGTAGGCCAGACAACCTTGCGAATCTCGGTACGGGCGTCTTTCAGCAAGCCAAAGAAGGCTTGCCCCTTGGCGGTCTGCAGGGCAATAAAGGCAGCGACAGCTGCCAGCACCAACAGACCTACCACTCGATACAGGATGGACTGAGCAGCGAAGTAGTGATTGGCAACAACACCAATCGCCACCAGAACGACAACCACCAGCCACTTGAGCGCATCGAAGCGCGACTCTTTGGCTTCCGCCTTGATGCTCATTGCATGAATCCTGTAAGGAGTGCCAGATGGGAATCTGGCAGGCCAGGAGGGAATCGAACCCCCAACCTGCGGTTTTGGAGACCGCCGCTCTGCCAATTGAGCTACTGGCCTGTAACTTGAATCAGGCCGACCATTATGCCGACCTGACAGACCAAGATCAATCGATTACTCGATGATCTTGGCAACCACGCCGGCGCCGACGGTACGACCGCCTTCACGGATGGCGAAACGCAGACCGTCTTCCATCGCGATCGGAGCGATCAGGGTGACAACCATCTTGATGTTGTCGCCCGGCATCACCATCTCGACGCCTTCCGGCAGCTCGCAGTTACCGGTCACGTCGGTGGTGCGGAAGTAGAACTGCGGACGGTAGCCCTTGAAGAACGGGGTGTGACGACCGCCTTCTTCCTTGGACAGCACGTACACTTCGCACTCGAACTTGGTGTGCGGCTTGATGGTGTTCGGCTTGGCCAGAACCTGGCCACGCTCCACGTCTTCACGCTTGGTGCCACGCAGCAGCACGCCGACGTTCTCGCCAGCACGGCCTTCGTCCAGCAGCTTGCGGAACATTTCAACGCCGGTGCAGGTGGTCTTGACGGTGGCCTTGATGCCCACGATCTCGACTTCTTCCTGGATGCGGACGATGCCACGCTCGACACGACCGGTTACCACGGTGCCGCGACCGGAGATCGAGAACACGTCTTCGATCGGCATCAGGAACGGCTTGTCGATGGCACGCTCGGGCTCGGGGATATACGAGTCCAGGGTCTCGACCAGCTTGCGCACGGCAGAGGTACCCATTTCGTTGTCGTCGTTGCCGTTCAGCGCCATCAGCGCGGAGCCGATCACGATCGGGGTGTCGTCGCCCGGGAAGTCGTAGGTGTTCAGCAGATCGCGAACTTCCATCTCGACCAGTTCCAGCAGCTCGGCGTCGTCAACCATGTCGGCCTTGTTCAGGAACACGACGATGTAGGGAACGCCTACCTGACGGGACAGCAGGATGTGCTCGCGGGTCTGCGGCATGGGGCCGTCAGCAGCCGAGCAAACCAGGATCGCGCCGTCCATCTGGGCAGCACCGGTGATCATGTTCTTCACGTAGTCGGCGTGGCCGGGGCAGTCGACGTGCGCGTAGTGACGGATCGCCGAGTCGTACTCAACGTGGGAGGTGTTGATGGTGATACCACGAGCCTTTTCTTCCGGCGCGTTGTCGATCTGGTCGAAACCACGAGCGGAACCGCCCCAGGTGTCGGCACAGACTTTGGTCAGCGCAGCGGTCAGAGTGGTCTTGCCATGGTCAACGTGACCGATGGTGCCCACGTTCAGGTGCGGTTTGTTACGTTCAAACTTTTCTTTAGCCATCGACACTCTCTCCCTTCACGAATTGAGCAAAGCAATGCCGCCATTAAAACAAAGGCAGATATTTGCATATCTGCCTTTTTAAGATGGAGCTCATGAGCGGATTCGAACCGCTGACCTCACCCTTACCAAGGGTGTGCTCTACCAACTGAGCTACATGAGCGAAACATTTGCCAGTCAAACTGGAGCGGGTAGCGGGAATCGAACCCGCATCATCAGCTTGGAAGGCTGAGGTTCTACCACTGAACTATACCCGCAGAGCCTAAGCGCTCTAACAATCTGGTGGAGGGGGAAGGATTCGAACCTTCGAAGTCTGCGACGTCAGATTTACAGTCTGATCCCTTTGGCCACTCGGGAACCCCTCCAAAGTGAGACGGCATTTTCTTCATCTGCCCTCCCCTTGTCAAGGATCTTTTTAAAATCTCCTTAACAATCAATGCTTTCGCCTCGCTCGCTAGCGTTATCAGCGAAAGCGGGCGCAGTTTATGCAATCGTAGCGACCCATGCAACCCCAAGACGTAAAAAAAGCTTAAAAAACAAAGGCCGCCCTAGCGGCGGCCTTTGTTTGCAGACAACCAGCCCTGCTTACAGCTGGGGACCGGCGGCCAGGATGCCTTCGGATACGCCGGAGAACTTCTTGAAGTTCTCGACGAACTTGCCAGCCAGCTCGCGCGCCGCCGCGTCATAGGCAGCACCATCCTGCCAGGTGTCGCGAGGATTGAGCAGGACGCTGTCCACGCCGGGAACGGCAACCGGGACGTCGAGATTGATGACCGGGACATGGCGGGTTTCGGTACCGATGAGGGCACCGCTCTGAATAGCTGCGATGACCGCACGGGTAGTCGGGATGTTGAAGCGCTTGCCGACGCCGTAACCGCCACCGGTCCAACCGGTGTTGACCAGGTACACCTTGGAGCCGAAGCCCTGGATGCGCTTGATCAGCAGATCGGCGTATTCAGCCGCCGGACGCGGGAAGAAGGGTGCGCCGAAGCAGGTGGAGAAGGTCGACTTGATGCCAGGACCGGAACCCATCTCGGTCGAGCCGACCAGGGCGGTGTAGCCGGACAGGAAGTGGTAGGCCGCCTGCTCATTATTAAGGATGGATACCGGGGGCAGGACACCCGTGAGGTCGCAGGTCAGGAAGATGACCGCGTTGGGCTCGCCACCCAGGTTGTGCTCGGCGCGCTTGTCGATCAGTTCGCGCGGATAGGCCGCCCGGCTGTTCTGGGTCAGGCTGTCGTTGGCATAGTCAGGGTGACGGGTCTGGGGATCCAGAACCACGTTTTCCAGAACGGCGCCGAACTGGATGGCCTTCCAGATGACCGGCTCGTTCTTCTCGGACAGGTCGATGCACTTGGCGTAGCAACCACCTTCCATGTTGAAGACGGTGCCCACGCCCCAGCCGTGCTCGTCGTCACCGATAAGGTAGCGGCTCTGGTCGGCGGACAGGGTGGTCTTGCCGGTACCGGACAGACCGAAGAACAGGGTGACGTCACCCTCCTCGCCTACGTTGGCCGCGCAGTGCATCGGCAGCACGTCCTTTTCCGGCAGCAGGAAGTTCTGCACCGAGAACATGGCCTTCTTCATCTCGCCGGCGTAGCGCATACCAGCGATCAGCACCTTGCGCGCCGCGAAGTTGATGATGACGGTACCGTCGGAATTGGTACCGTCACGCGCGGGCTCACAGACGAACTCGGGCGCGTTGATGATCTCCCAGGCCGGCTTGGACTGTGGATTGTATTCGGCCGGATTGATGAACAGGCAGCGGCCGAACAGGTTGTGCCAGGCAGTCTCGGTACGCATGACGACGGGCAGGTAGTGCTCTACATCAGCGCCTACATGAACATGGGAGACGAATTGATCACGCTCGTCCAGGTAGGCGCTCACGCGCTCCCACAGCGGTGCGAACTTCTCCTCCGGAAAGGCACGGTTGATCGGCCCCCAGTGGATGGCATCGCGCGTGGAGGCTTCCTCGACGATAAAGCGATCTACCGGCGAACGCCCCGTGCGATGCCCCGTCTTGACGACCAGCGAGCCATTGGCGGCCAGCTCTCCTTCGCCACGTCGCAGGGACTCTTCCACTAACTGCGCGACGCTGATATCGGTATACACGTTGGCTTTCGTCATTTCGTTCCCCATGGCCCTGGGCCGTTCCTCATGCTTGTAGCTCTTACACGGCAGAACTACACGTTGCGGGATTATGCCAGAAAGCCTTCGGGCTTTTGCAACGGCTAGTGCCGGGTATTTCCCGGGGTTTGCGTGCCGCCGCCCGCAAAAATCTGCGCGATATCGGCAGCGTCGAATACCTGCTGTTCATTGCAAAACTGACAATCGACCCGAATTTGTCCGTCCTGTTCGTCGAGCAGGCTCTCGACGTCCGGCTGGCCCATGCTGATCAGGGCATTGGCCGCGCGGTCCCGGGAGCAGCTGCAGCTGAAGGCCACCGGCTGCTCGTCGAACAGGCGTACCTTTTCCTCGTGGAACAGGCGGTGCATGATCACTTCGTTGTCGAGACCCAGCAGCTCTTCGGCCGTGAGGGTATCGGCCAGGGTGACCACATGCTCCCAGCTGTCCTGGCGGGCCTGGGCATCCTTGATCCGCGACGGCGGCAATTGCTGGAGCAGCAGGCCGCGGGCGCGGCGGCCATCGGCGTTCAGCCAGAAACGGGTGGGCAGCTGCTCGGAGGTGGCGAAATAGCCGGACAGGCACTCAGCCAGATTCGCGCCCTCCAGCGGGACGATACCCTGGTAGCGCTGACCATGGCGCGGGTCGATGGTCAGGGCCAGAACGCCATCGGGCATGAGCTCGCTCAAGGAGGCGGATGCGGTGATCTCGGCCTCTTCGTAGCGTGCGATGCCGCGCACCTCGCGCTCACTGGAGCACTCGACCATGAGTAGCGGGATGGGACCGCTGGAGCGCGCCTGCAGCACCAGCAGCCCTTCGAACTTGAGGGTTCCACACAGCAGCGCGGCCGCCGCGAGCAGCTCCCCCAGTAGCTGGGCCACGGGCTCCGGATAGGCATGCTTGGCGAGGACCTCGACATAGCTGCGATCCAGGGTGGCCAGTTCGCCGCGGACATCGGTTTCGTCGAACATGAAACGTTGGGTGAAATCGTGGGAAGTCATGAGCTACCTATATAAGGAAGGAGGCCGCGAAGCGTGGCGTTCACGGCGCACGCCAGAACCGGCGAGCGGACCTGGCCATTGAGAGGCTCCGGCGAGCCGCGACGAACTCAGTCGTCGAACGGATGGACGTACTCGCGGAACTGATGGATCTGGCGCCGCTGCTTCTTGGTGGGACGGCCATCGGTCTGCACGCCGAGGTTGCCGGCCTTGCGGGCGGCCGCGGCCTGCTCGCGCGCCTTGAGGCTTTCCGGCGTCTCGGTATAGAGCTGCTGAGCCTCGGGCGCACCCCGGCGGTTCTGCGACAGGGCGACGATCACCACCGTCTTTTCGTCATAGCCCTGACGGATGGTGAGAACGTCACCGATGCGCGGCTCCTTGCTCGGCTTGCAGCGCTCGCCACGGCACTGGATCTTGCCGCCTTCCAGGGCCGCCTTGGCCAGCGCGCGGGTCTTGAAAAAACGCGCGGCCCATAGCCATTTATCGAGGCGCATCCGTTCTTCAGTGTGATCTACTGCATACATCGAATAAAAAGCCCCCTGTTGGGTCTTAGACTCTTCTCAAGAACTCTAAACCATCGGACCGACGCTGCAAGCGCGCCTCTGGAGAGCCATGACCACATTCTTTCCTTCCGATCTGACTGGCCAGACCCGCTGCACGGGATGCCAGCAGTCGGAACCCCTGGGCTTCGACTTCGACTTCGCCTATCAGCCCATCGTGGATCTGGGCCAAGGCGCGGTCTTCGCCCGGGAAGCACTGGTGCGCGGACCAGGCGGCGAAGGCGCGCTGTCGGTGCTCAATCAGGTGACTGACAGCAACCGCTATCGCTTCGACCAGCTTTGCCGCACCAAGGCCATCGCCACCGCAGCCGCCCTGGGCATGCAGGAGAGTCTGTCGATCAACTTCCTGCCCAACGCCGTCTACCGCCCGGAACTGTGCATTCGCAGTACGCTGGCTGCCGCGCGCGAGCATGGCTTTCCGCTGGAACGGCTGATCTTCGAGACAGTGGAAACCGAACACGTCGCGAGTGACCATCTGACGCACATCCTGCGCGAGTATCAGCAATTCGGCTTCAAGACTGCCATCGACGATTTCGGCGCCGGTCATTCCGGCCTGACGCTGCTGGCCGAATTCCAGCCGGACCTGGTCAAGCTCGACATGGCGCTCATCCGCCACATCGACCGGGATCAGGTGCGGCGGACCATCGTGCGCAACCTGATCGTCATGTGCCGCGAACTGGGTACCCAGGTGATCGCCGAAGGGGTGGAGACCGTGGCCGAACGCGATTGCCTGCGTGACCTCGGCATCGAGCTGATGCAGGGGTATCTGTTCGCCAAACCAGCCTTCAAACAGCTCATTGATCCGCAACATTTAGGCGGAGGCCACTGATTTCAAGGAGCAGCGATGAGCAATTCCGCCGAACCGGTCATTATCGGCCTGAGTGAATGGGTGGCCCTGCCCGATCTGGGCGTGGTGGGCCTGAGAGCCAAGATCGATACCGGCGCCAGTACCTCGGCGCTGCATGCAACGGAAGTCCAGCCGTTCATGCGCGGCAAGGAACGCTGGGTGAGATTCACCGTGCACCTGGGGACGCTGGTTCAGTCCCGTCATCGCCATTGCGAAGCCCCTCTGGTGGCGAAGAAGACCATTCGCAGCTCCAATGGCATCGCTCAGACGCGTTATGTCATCCGTACCCTGCTGGCCCTGGGCGAGTGCCAGTGGCCGGTGGAATTCACCCTGGCCTGCCGCAAGAGCATGCGCTATCGCATGCTGCTCGGGTCCAAGGCTTTGATCGATGGTGGCCTGCTGGTGAATCCGGCCGTCTCCTATGCGCAAGACAAACCCCAGTTGTCCCTTACTCCGGCTTCCGGTGCCCCATGAAAATCGCCGTCCTCTCGCGTAATCCCAATCTGTATTCCACCCGGCGCCTGGTCGAAGCCGGTGTCAGCCGCGGCCATGAGGTGGTCGTGGTCGACACCCTGCGCGCGTACATGAACATCGCCAGCCACAAGCCGCAGATCCATTACCGCGGCAAACCCCTGGAAGGCTTCGATGCGGTCATCCCGCGCATCGGTGCCTCGGTGACCTTCTATGGCTGCGCGGTGCTGCGCCAATTCGAGATGCAGGGTGTCTTTCCGCTCAACGAGAGCGTGGCCATCAGCCGTTCGCGCGACAAGCTGCGTTCCCTGCAGCTGCTCTCGCGCAAGGGCATCGGCCTGCCGGTGACCGGTTTCGCCCACTCGCCGGACGACGTGCCGGACCTGATCCAGATGGTCAACGGCGCCCCTCTGGTGATCAAGGTGCTGGAAGGCACCCAGGGTATCGGGGTGGTGCTGTGCGAGACCGAGAAGGCGGCCGAATCGGTGATCGAGGCCTTCATGGGGCTCAAGCAGAACATCATGGTGCAGGAATACATCCGCGAGGCGGGTGGCGCGGACATCCGCTGCTTCGTGGTTGGCGACAAGGTGATCGCCGCGATGAAGCGCCAGGCGGCGCCGGGGGAATTTCGTTCGAATCTGCATCGCGGCGGCACCGCCAGCCTGATCAAGATCACCCCCGAGGAACGCATGACCGCCCTGCGCGCGGCCCGGGCCATGGGTCTGAGCGTGGCCGGGGTGGATATTCTCAGATCCAATCACGGCCCGCTGGTGATGGAGGTCAATTCCTCGCCCGGCCTGGAAGGCATCGAGCAGACCACCGGCAAGGACGTGGCCGGGATCATCATCGAGTACCTGGAAAAGAACGCCGAACCGGGGCTGACGCGAACCAAGGGCAAGGGGTGACGGAGTCTGGGCGCGGTGTGTCGGGCTTCGCCAGCGCTCAGCCCAACCTACGCCGCGATAACGTCCCTTGTCAGCTGGCGCTGCGCGGGAGCAGCAGGCCCAGGGGCAACAGTACCCGGGCTTCCACCCCACCACCTTCGCGATTGCGCAGTTCGGCGCTGCCGCCGTGCTGCGCGGCGATGCGCTTGACGATCGCCAGGCCCAGCCCGGAACCGCTGACGGTGCGGGCACGATTGCCGCGGGTGAAGGGATTGAAGATGTCCTGCAGGTCCTTGGGATCTATGCCGGGACCGCGATCCATCACGCTCAGGGCGACATAGGGCGCCGTGGCGGAGCCCGCCACCTGCCCGACCACCTCGATACCGCCACCGCCGCCGTGGCGCAGGGCGTTTTCCACCAGGTTGGTCAGCAGCCGCTTGAAGGAGATGCGCCGCACCGGCAAGGGTGGCAGCACGTCCAGCATCAGCCGTACCCGCTCCTCCTCCTGGTTGTAGGGCGCCACCACCTGGCGGGCCAGCTCGTTGATATTGGTGAGCTCTTGCGGTTCGTCGCGGCCATCGCGGACGAAGGCGAGGAACTGGTCGAGGATGGCGTTCATGTCCTCGATGTCGCGGATCATGTCCTCGGCCTCTTCGCGCTCGGCCGGTGGCATCAGCTCCACCGCCAGGCGCAGCCGGGTCAGGGGCGTGCGCAGGTCATGGGAGACCCCGGCCAACATCAGCTCGCGCTCGCGGCCGGCCTGCTCGACGTCCTCGGCCATCTGGTTGAAGGCGTGGTAGACGTCCTGGATCTCGCTGGGTGCATCGGTTTCCGGCAAGCGCACGCTGCGGCCCTTGCCCAGCTCGCGCGCCGCGTTCACCAGGCGGCGCAGCGGTTGGTTGAGTTGCCGGACGAAGACCCAGGCGGCGCCGGTGGACAGCAGGCCGATGGCGAAAAACCAGCCCAGCACGCTCCAGATGTGCTGCCCGCGCAAGGGATGGGCCATGAGCGGGATCTTGATCCAGTCCGGCCCCAGGGAGGGCGCCAGGACCCACATGGCCGGACCATGCTGGACCCGCACCCGCACCTCGGTCTCCTCGCCCAGTTCCTGCTTCATCTGGCGCTCGAAGATCTCGCTGTAGGGCCAGTGGTATTCCCCGGCCGGCACGGTCTCGGGTGATTCGTAGCGCAGGCCGGCGGCCTGGGCGATGCGCGGCCGCTCGGTTTCCGGGGTGGCCCAGTAGGCACGGAGGGTCAGGGCCGCGCCGTGGCTGTACTGACGATCGACCAGAACGTCCTCATTGAGCAGCAGATAGACCAGGGTCAGCGCCTTGGAAAACAGCACCGCGAGCAGGACCATCCACAGCGAGCGGGCGAAGAAACTCTGGGGAAACCAGCCGGGCGCCTTCATTGCCCGGGCTTTCCGCGCAAAACGGCGCGAAAGCCATCACAACCTCCGGGGTTGCGGGGTCCAGATAGGCCACCCGAGACAGACACATTCGGATACATTTGCTCGTCCATTTCTTCCCTTCGACCTGGAGTTCTCTCGTGTCCGACATCTGCCAGACCGGCCTGGACATCGGCTTCGCTTCGCTCAGCTACGCGCAGATCGCCTTTCTCGGCGTGGTGCAGGGTATCACCGAGCTGCTTCCCATTTCGTCCACGGCGCACATGCGGGTGGTACCTGCCCTGCTCGGCTGGCACGATCCCGGCTCGGCCTTTTCCGCCGCCATGCAGATGGCGGCCCTGGCGGCGGTGATCAGCTATTTCTGGCGCGATGTCAGCGGCGTGACCCGCGGCAGCCTGGCCGCCGTGCGCCAGCGCAACTTCGACAGCCCGGACTTCCTGCTGGCGGTGATGATCGTGCTGGCAACCATTCCCATCTGCATCGCCGGCCTGCTGCTGGCGCCCCTGCTAAATGCCTGCGGCTCGCCGCTGCGGGGCCTCAGCGTCATCGGCTACGCCTGCCTGGCCATGGCCGCCCTGCTGGCGCTGGCGGAACGGATCTGCCGGCACAACAGAGACATCTCGCAGATGCGCCTGCGCGATGCGCTGATCGTGGGGATCGCCCAGGTCGGCGCGCTGATTCCGGGCGTGTCCCGCTCGGGCTCGACCCTGACCGCCGCCATGTTCCTCAATCTGCGTCGCGAGGAAGCCGCGCGCTTCTCCTTCCTGCTCGGCCTGCCGGCCATCGCCCTGGCCGGACTCAAGGAGCTGGTGGTGCTCTGGCACGCGCACATCCCGGCCGAGGCCTGGTCGCTGCTGCTGGTGGGATTGCTGGTGGCGAGCCTGTCGGCCTTTGCGGCGATCTGGGGGCTCATGCGCTTCCTGGAGCGCTTCTCGACCTGGCCCTTCATCATCTATCGCGCGCTGCTGGGGATCTTCCTGCTGGTCGGCGTGCATCAAGGCCTGTTCGCCTGAGCCACCCCCTAGCCGGGGCGCGATGCCCCGGCTACCCGCCTTACTTGCCGGCGCCGTCCGGCACGAAGACGTAGCCCACGCCCCAGACGGTCTGGATATAGCGCGGCTTGGACGGATCGGGTTCGATCATCCGGCGCAGGCGCGAGATCTGCACGTCGATGGAGCGCTCCAGGGCATCCCATTCGCGACCGCGGGCCAGATTCATCAGCTTGTCGCGGGTCAGCGGCTCGCGGGCGTGGTCGACCAGTGCCTTGAGCACGGCGAATTCGCCGGTGGTGAGCATGTGGGTCTCTTCGCCGCGCTTGAGTTCGCGGGTGGCCAGGTGCAAGGCGTAGTCGCCAAAGGTCACCACCTCGTCGGTACCGGCAGGAGCACCGGGTACCACCGGGGCCTGACGGCGCAGCACGGCCTTGATCCGGGCTACCAGCTCCAGCGGGTTGAAGGGTTTGGCCAGGTAATCGTCAGCGCCCTGGTCGAGACCCTGGATGCGGCTGCCTTCGTCGCCCTTGGCGGTCAGCATGATGATGGGAATGCGGTTGCCGCTCTCGCGCAGTCGACCGCAGGCGGACAGGCCGTCTTCGCCAGGCATCATCAGGTCCAGCACGACCAGGTTGAAGACCTCGCGGGCCAGCAGGCGGTCCATCTGTTCGGCACTTTCGACCGTGCGTACGCGATAACCCTGTTCGGCCAGAAAACGCTCCAAGAGGCGGCGCAGCCGGGCGTCGTCGTCGACGACCAGGATCTTTTCACCTTCCGGGGCAACGGGGGTGCTCATAATATCTCCTTGTGATCTAGCACTGGATTATGCCGTAGGCCATCCGACCGCGGCATTGGGCCATTGTTAGCAGATTTTGCCCACGCTGGGGCGGCGGTGCCGGCACGGGAGGCAGGGCTCCGGCGGGCTCGGGTATACTGCGGCCCGCTTTTTCTCGTGCAAGCCAGGTAGCCCGATGGATATCAATAGCCGCATCGCCGAAGAGCTCGGCGCCCGCCCGCAACAGGTCGCCGCCGCCGTGGCCCTGCTCGACGAAGGGTCGACCGTGCCCTTCATCGCCCGTTATCGCAAGGAAGTCACCGGCAGCCTGGACGACACCCAGCTGCGTCATCTCGAAGAGCGGCTGCGCTATCTGCGCGAGCTGGAAGACCGCCGCGGCGCGGTGCTGGCCTCCATCGAGGAGCAGGGCAAGCTGACTCCCGAACTGGCCCGCGAGATCAATCTGGCCGACACCAAGACGCGCCTGGAAGACCTCTACCTGCCCTACAAGCAGAAGCGCCGCACCAAGGGCCAGATCGCCCTGGAAGCCGGCCTGGGCCCGCTGGCCGACGCCCTGCTGCAGGATCCGACGCTGACCCCGGAGACCGAGGCGGCCGCCTACGTCGATGCGGACAAGGGCGTGGCGGACACCAAGGCCGCCCTGGAAGGCGCCAAGTACATCCTCATGGAACGCTTCGCCGAGGACGCCAACCTGCTGGCGCGACTGCGCGGCGTTCTGCAACAGGACGCCATCCTCAGCGCGCGCCTGGTGCCGGGCAAGGAGACCGAAGGCGCCAAGTTCAGCGACTACTTCGAGCATGACGAGTCCTTCAAGGCGGTGCCGTCGCATCGCGCCCTGGCGATCTTCCGGGGCCGCAACGAAGGCATCCTCAGCGCCGCGCTCAAGCTCGGCGAAGAAGGCCCGGGCATCGCCCATCCCTGCGAAGGATTGATCGCCGCGCACTTCGGCCTGAAGAACCAGGGCCGCGCCGCGGACAAATGGCTGGCCGAGGTGGTGCGCTGGACCTGGAAGGTCAAGCTCTATACCTCCCTGGAAACCGATCTGCTCGGCGAGTTGCGCGAAAAGGCCGAGGAAGAGGCCATCGCGGTCTTCGCCCGCAACCTGCACGATCTGCTGCTCGCCGCGCCGGCCGGTCCGCGCACCACCCTGGCGCTGGACCCGGGTCTGCGCACCGGCTGCAAGGTCGCCGTGGTGGATGCCACCGGCAAGCTGCTGGCCACCGACACGGTCTATCCCCATGCGCCGCGCAATCAGTGGGACCAGACCCTGGCCACCCTCGGCGTGCTCTGCACCAAGCATGGTGTGGACCTGATCGCCATCGGCAACGGCACCGCCAGCCGCGAGAGCGACAAGCTGGCCGGCGAGCTGATCAGCAAGTACCCGGGCCTGGGCCTGACCAAGGTGATGGTCAGCGAAGCCGGTGCCTCGGTGTACTCGGCATCGGAACTCGCCGCCCGGGAATTCCCCGACCTGGACGTCTCCCTGCGTGGCGCCGTGTCCATTGCCCGCCGCCTGCAGGATCCGCTGGCCGAGCTGGTGAAGATCGAGCCCAAGTCCATCGGCGTCGGCCAGTACCAGCACGATGTTTCCCAGCTCAAGCTGGCGCGCAGCCTGGATGCCGTGGTGGAAGACTGCGTGAACGCCGTGGGTGTGGACGTGAATACCGCCTCCGCCGCCCTGCTGGCGCGGATCTCCGGTCTCAACGCGACCCTGGCGCAGAACATCGTGCAGTTCCGCGACGCCAATGGTGCCTTCGCCACCCGCGAGGCGCTGAAGAAGGTGCCGCGCCTGGGCGAGAAGACCTTCGAGCAGGCCGCTGGCTTCCTGCGCGTCATGAGCGGCGCCAATCCGCTGGATGCCTCGGCGGTGCACCCGGAGACCTATCCGCTGGTGCAGCGCATCGCGGCCGACACCGGCCGTGACATCCGCTCGCTGATCGGCGACTCGGCCTTTCTCAAGCGCCTGGATCCGAAGAAATTCACCGACGAGAGCTTCGGCCTGCCGACGGTGACCGATATCCTCCAGGAACTGGACAAGCCCGGTCGCGACCCGCGCCCGGAATTCAAGACCGCGGTGTTCCAGGACGGCGTGGAGAAACTCTCCGACCTCAAGCCCGGCATGGTGCTGGAGGGCGTCATCACCAACGTCACCAACTTTGGCGCCTTCGTCGACATCGGCGTGCACCAGGACGGCCTGGTGCACATCAGTGCGCTGTCGGAGAAATTCGTCAAGGACCCCTATGAGGTGGTCAAGGCGGGCGACATCGTCAAGGTCAAGGTGATGGAGGTGGACGTGCCGCGCAATCGCGTGGGCCTGTCCATGCGCATGGGCGACACTCCCGGCGAGAAGGTCGACGGCAAGCCCGGCGGTCAGGCCCGCGGCAACGGTGGCAAGCCCCGCGCCGACAAGGGCGCACCGCGTCAGAATCAACCGGCTCCGGCCAACCAGGCCATGGCGTCGCTGTTCGCCAATGCCAAGCAACTGAGGAAATAGCTATGAGCGGATCTCTCGCAGGCAAGGACAGCGCCTTCAGCACCCTGCTGGGCATGACCATCCACAAGGCGGAGGGTGGCGAGTCCGAGGTGCGCATGAGCGTGCAGGACAGGCTCATCAACCTGCACGGCAAGCTCCACGGCGGTGCCATCTTCTCGCTGATCGACACGGCCCTGGGCCAGGCCAGTCACAGTCTGTTCGACGGCCAGGCCGGCAGCGTGACCCTGGAGTGCAAGGTCAACTACGTGCGTGGCGTCAGCGACGGCGAACTGGTCTGCCGCGCCCGGGTGATCCATCCGGGGCGCAAGACCCATGTGCTGGAGGCCCAGGTGCATCAGGGCGACAAGCTGATCGCCCTGGCCCAGGCGACCTTCGCCTGTCTGTGACCGGCCAGAGCGGGCGGCAGCGAAGCGGCGCATATCGCCCTTTGCCGCTGCCTGAGCTACGCTGGGAGACAACTGAGCGGGTTGCGGTCTGAGGCTTGAACCCGGACCGCAGCAGTGACTGCTGCCCCCGCGTCGGCCCTGGCCGGCAACCCTCATTTCAGTCGGTTTCTTCTACCCTGCCCGGGGCGAGTACCGCCAAAGGAAGTCAACTTGAGCGATATCCTGTCCCGCCGCCTGGCCCTGCTCGGCGCTGATCCCTCCCTCCTGACCGAATGCCTGCACGGCATCGAGCGCGAGACCCTGCGGGTGGACGCCCGTGGCGACCTGTCCCGACGTCCCCATCCCCAGGCGCTGGGCTCGGCCCTGACCCACCCGCAGATCACCACGGACTATTCCGAGGCGCTGCTGGAATTCATTACCCCCACCGGCACCCGCACACCCGAGGTGCTGGACGCGCTGGATCGGGTGCACCGGGCCGCGGTCGCCGAACTCGATGGCGAGCGCCTCTGGAGCGGTTCCATGCCCTGCGCGCTGCCGGCCGAGGACGAGATCCCCATCGCCGACTATGGCAGCTCCAACATCGGCCGGCTCAAGCACGTCTATCGCCGCGGCCTGGCCCTGCGCTACAGCCGTACCATGCAGTGCATCGCCGGCATCCACTACAACTTCTCGCTGCCGGAAGCGGCCTGGGAACTGCTGCGCCAGCAGGAGGGTGACGCCCGCGATGCCCGCGACTACCAGTCGGCTCGCTACATCGCCCTGATCCGCAATTTCCGCCGCTACAGCTGGCTGCTGATGTACCTGTTCGGCGCCTCGCCAGCGCTGGACGCGGGCTTCCTGCGTGGCCGGCCGCATCTGTTGCAGACCCTCGACGAGCGGACCCTGTACCTGCCCCATGCCACCAGCCTGCGCATGAGCGACCTGGGCTACCAGAGCAACGCCCAGGCCAGCCTGACGCCGGACTACAACGACCTGACCACCTACACCGAGAGTCTGAGACGCGCGGTGGGCACGCCCTACCCGCCCTACGCGGAGATCGGTACCCACCAGAACGGCGAGTGGGTGCAGCTCAACACCAACATCCTGCAGATCGAGAACGAGTATTACGCCACCATCCGCCCGAAGCGCGTCACCCGCAGCGGCGAGCGGCCGGTGCAGGCGCTGATGGCCCGTGGCGTGCAGTACATCGAGGTGCGCTGCCTGGACATCGATCCCTTCCTGCCGCTGGGCATCGATACCACCACCGCGCTGTTCCTCGACGCCTTCCTGCTCTATTGCGCCCTGGAAGGCAGCCCGCCACTCAACGGCGAGTGTCGCGAATGCACCGACAACTTCGCCAGCGTGGTGCGTGAAGGCCGCAAGCCCGGTCTGCGTCTGCAGCGCCATGGCGCCTCGGTGACCATGATCGACTGGGCGGCGGAGATGCTCGACCAGATCGAACGCTGCGCCGAGACCCTGGACGCCAGCCTGGGCGGCGATGCCCATCGCCGGGCGGTGGCGGTACAGCGGCAGAAGGTCGCCGACGTCCGCCTCACGCCTTCGGCGCGGGTGCTGCAGGAGTTGCGCGAACGCGGCGAGAGCTTTGCCGAATTCGGCCTGCGCCAGAGCGAGGCCCATGCGGCCTATTTCGCCAGCCATCCGCTGAACGAAGGCGAGCGCGAGGGCTATGCACAGATGGCGCGCCAGTCGCTGGAGGAACAGGCGGAGATCGAGGCGGCGCCCCAGGGGGATTTCGACACCTTCGTGGCGGCCTATCAGGCGAGTATTCTGGCGACGATCGGGGTGTAGGCAGGTAGGTTGGGTTGAGCGAGAGCGAAGCCCAACATTGCAGTGCCAAGTGCCGAAGAGCTTATTGGTGCCCTAGCTGATTGTCGTGCTTTGCTGATGGCTCTTGTTTCGCCCCCTCGGGCGACTCACTTTTTTCAGTCGCGGCTGCGCGCCTCGGACAAAAGTAAGCAAAAACGCTTGCCCCGGCCATCCGGCCCTACGCTGCGCTCCGGGTGACTCGCGTTGCTCGCCCTGCGGGCCAGCCTGCGGCTGTTACTTCGCTACGCTACGTTTCGCTCACGCCAGCGCCGTTCCGGGGTCGGCCTACACGGGCCGTCCATGGCCCGTTAGGCCTCTCGCCGCATCCATGCGGCTCGACCCACTCCACGACACTGGCGCTCGCCCTGCTGAACGGGGCGATTCGCCAGCCTGGAGGTTTTGGATGAAAAACCCTGAACAGCCTGTAGCTCGTAGCTCGTAGCCCGTAGCCCGTAGCCCGTAGCCCGTAGCCCGTAGCCCGTAGCCCGTAGCCCGTAGCCCGTAGCGTGGACAACGGCGAAGCCTTGTCCACTGATAACTGCGGTGCCTACCAGTGGAAAACGCTGCGCGGTTTTCCACGCTACGTCTCCAAACGCCAGCGGACGAATCGATGGTTGATGAGGGCGCCTTCCGGTATCGATGCAGGAAGGGCCGGCTCCACCTTGGAGCGGTTTCGATTGGGGCTGGCGCTATCACGGCCCATGGCCGCGATGATGAGGAGCTTGGTAGCGTTGGGCTTCGACGATGCAGCCGTCTCAGCCCAACCTACGAGCGCGCCCTTACAAGCCCTTCTCGAAGATCTTCGAGTTGCGCTGGAAGTTGTACAGCGACGCCCGGGCCGCGGGGAGGCGTTCCACGCCGCTCGGCTCGAAG
Organism: Pseudomonas sp. SORGH_AS_0199; assembly: GCF_031453735.1. Classification (NCBI taxonomy): domain Bacteria; kingdom Pseudomonadati; phylum Pseudomonadota; class Gammaproteobacteria; order Pseudomonadales; family Pseudomonadaceae; genus Pseudomonas; species Pseudomonas sp. SORGH_AS_0199. The sequence continues at coordinate 987,995 of NZ_JAVJAE010000001.1, read as the reverse complement.
CCGCGTTCGCGGAACCAGTGGGCGGTCTTGGTGGTGAGCACGAACAGGGTGCCGAGGCCACGCTCGCGGGCGCGTTGCTCGATGCGCGCCAGCAGGGCGTCGCCGCGGCCGCCGTGGCGGTAGTCGGGATTGACCGCCAGGCAGGCCAGCTCGCCCGCCGCCGAATCGGCGATGGGATAGAGCGCCGCGCAGGCGATGATCAGGCCTTCGCGTTCGACGATGCTGAACTGCTCGATCTCGCGCTCCAGCACCTCACGGGAACGCCGCACCAGGATGCCCTGCTCTTCCAACGGGCGGATCAGCTCCATCAGGCCGCCGACGTCGGCGATGGTCGCCTCGCGCAGGGTCTCGAAGGGTTCCTGGGCCACCAGGGTGCCGCTGCCGGCCCGGGTGAAGAGTTCGGTGAGCAGGGCGCCGTCTTCGGCGTAGCCGACGATGTGGCAGCGCCGCACACCGCCGCGGGTGGCCTGGGCGGCGGCGTCGAGCAGCTCGGCCTGGTAGGAGCTGCCCAGGCGCGCCAGATGGGTGGGGATCTGCTGCGGGCCGATCTCGCGGATCAGGGCGCCGTGTTCGTCCAGCAGGCCCGGTTCGGCACCGTAGAGCACCAGCTTGTCGGCGCCCAAGTCGATGGCGGCGCGCATGGCGACGTCTTCGCAAGCCAGGTTGAAGGTCTCGCCGGTGGGGGAATAGCCCAGGGGCGAGAGCAGCACGATGGTGCGCTCGTCGAGCAGCCGGCCGATGCCACGGCGGTCGATGCGGCGGACTTCGCCAGTGTGGTGGAAGTCGACGCCGTCCTGCACCCCGACCGGGCGCGCGGTGACCAGGTTGCCGCTGGCGACCCGCAGCCGCGAGCCCTGCATGGGCGAGGCGGCCATGTCCATGGACAGGCGCGCCTCGATGGCGCTGCGCAGGCTGCCGACGGCATCGATCACCGCTTCCAGCGTCGGGCCGTCGGTGATGCGCAGGTCGTTGTAGAAGCGCGGTTCGATGCCGCGGGCGGCCAGGCGCGATTCGATCTGCGGACGGGAGCCGTGCACCAGCACCAGGCGCACGCCCAGGCTGTGCAGCAGCACCAGGTCGTGGACGATGTTGCCGAAGTTGGGGTGGGCGACGCCATCACCGGGCAGCATGACGACGAAGGTGGCGTCGCGGTGGGCGTTGATATAGGGCGAGGCGTGGCGGAGCCAGTTGACGTAATCGTGCATCGAGACGAAGACCCTTGGTGGATAGGCGGGAGGGTGAACGAGGGCAGGCAGGGCGTTCAGCGTCGTCGCAGCACGGGGGTTCCTCGACAGGGAGCGGATGGGCAGGCAGCGTCAGTAGACCGTCCGGAGTTTACAAAAAGTCACGCCGGGCGCGCGGATCTGTTCATCGGACGGCCGCGGCCTCGCCCAGGCAGTAGTGGCCGATCAGCTGCTGCAGCAGCCTGACGGTGGGCGCGATCCGCGCCAGCGCCAGGTGTTCCTCGGGCTGGTGCGCGCAGCTGATGTCGCCGGGACCGAGGACCAGCACCTCCTGGGTGATCGCCTGCAGATAGGGTGCCTCGGTGGCGAAGGCCACGGCGTCGGCGGTGTGGCCGGTCAAGCGCTCGGCCAGGCGCACCAGCTCGGCCTCGGCCGGCTGCTCGAAGGGCGGCACGGCGGGAAACAGCGGCTGGTAGTCGATCCGCACCCCGAAGCGTTCGGCAACCGGCAGCAGCCGTCCGCGGATGGCCTGGCGCAGGGCTTCGGGCTGCATGCCCGGCAGCGGGCGCAGGTCGAACTCCAGGGCGCACTGGCCGCAGATGCGATTAGGGTTGTCGCCGCCATGGATGCAGCCCAGGTTGAGGGTCGGCTGGGGCACCAGGAACAGTGGATTGCGGTATTCGCGCTGCCACTGGGCGCGCAGGTCGAGCAGCTCGCCCATCACCGCCTGCATGGCCTCCAGGGCGCTGTGGCCCAGACTCGGATCGGAGGAATGGCCGCTCTGCCCGAGGATGTCGATGCGCTCCATGAGGATGCCCTTGTGCAGGCGGATCGGCCGCAGTCCGGTCGGCTCGCCGATCACCGCGGCGCGGCCCAGGGGGCGGCCGGCGTCGGCCAGTACCCGGGCACCGTCCATGGAGGATTCCTCGTCGCAGGTGGCGAGCACGATCAGCGGCTGGCGCAACTGGCGCGGATCCAGTTCGCGCACCGCTTCGAGGATCAGCGCGAAGAAGCCCTTCATGTCGCAACTGCCCAGGCCGTACCAGCGATCGTCGGCTTCGCGCAGACGCAGGGGATCGGCCTGCCAGAGCGCCGCGTCATAGGGCACGGTATCGGTATGGCCGGCCAGCACCAGACCACCCGGCCCGCTGCCCAGGGTGGCGATCAGGTTGAACTTGCCCGGGGTCACCTCCTGGGTCTCGCAGGCGAAGCCCAGGGCGCCGAACCAGTCGCTCAGGCGGGCGATGACGCCGGCGTTGGACTGGTCCAGCGCCGGCTGGGTGCAGCTCACCGAGCTTTCGGCGATGAGGGTCGAGAACAGAGCTTTCAGCGCGGGCAGGGTCATGCGGGGTCTCCTGGTCACGCCTCCATCATGGCGCCATCCGCTGCGCGATGAAACCTTCATGCGCCAGGGGGGCGGGACGGGCTAAACTAGCGCCCACGTTCTCGCCGTCCGTTGTCATGACGCGCTCGGCACGGAGCCGGACCGTTCTCTTCCGGCGCCAGGATCCTCCAATGGCCAAAGAAACCGAAATCAAGCTGCGCGCCAGTGCGGCCACCCTCGACGCCCTGCGCGCTCATCCGTTGTTGAAGAAGCGCTGCAAGGAGGGCTGGCAGCGCCACGAACTCTCCAACTGCTATTACGACACCGACACCCGCGACCTGGCCCATGCCAAGGTCGCCCTGCGCGTGCGGCGCGATGGCGAGCGCTTCATCCAGACGCTCAAGAGCCGTGGCCAGAGCCTGGCCGGGCTGTCCGAGCGCAACGAATGGGAATGGCCGCTGGCCGATGCCACCCTCGACACCGCGCTGTTCGACGACAGCTGCTGGCCGGCGGAGCTGGCCGACCTGGACCTGCGCCGCCTGCAGCCGGTGTTCGACACCGACTTCGTCCGCGACGCCGCGGAAATCGCCTGGGGCCGGGGCAAGGCCCGGACCATCATCGAGGTCGCCCTCGACCAGGGCGAGGTGCGTGCCGGCGACCAGCGCGAGGCCATCGCCGAGGTCGAGCTGGAATTGCGCCAGGGTGAACCGGCCGCGCTGCTGGAACTGGCCGAGCAGCTGGCCGCCGAATTCCCGCTGATGCCCTGCGACATCAGCAAGGCCGAGCGCGGCTATCGCCTGCACGATGCCTCGAGCTATACCCTCTATCTGTCCGCGCCGGAACTGGACGCCGAGACGCCGCTGGACGAGGCCGTCGCCCGCCTCGGCTGGCACCTGCTGGCCGGCAGCCAACGCCTGGCCGAACAGTATCGCTGGAACGGCCACTGGCGCCTACTGGTGGACTGGGTGCACCAGCTGATCGACCTGCGCGCCCTGCTCGGCAGTCTCGGCCAGGCCGCCCCGCGGGCCACCAGCCGCGACCTGCGCCAGGCCCTCGACGAGTTGCTCGCCGACTGGCGACCGCTGGCCGCCATCGGCCAGGACGACGAGGAGGCCCGCCGCCAGGCACCGCAGCGCTTCGCCGCCGAACTGGAACAGCCGCGCTGGGGCCTGTTCTCCCTGCGCGCCGCACGCTGGCTGCATGAGCGCGCCTGGATCCAGGGTCGCACCGGCCGTGGCGAACGCCAGGGCGTGACGCCCCTCGGCCAATGGCTGCCGCGCTTCCTGGCCCAGGAAGCGGCCGAGTTGCCGCTGCTGCGCGCCATCACCGAACCCGAGCTGATCCAGCAGCAGCTGCCGCGGCTGGAGCGGATGCAGGTCTGGCTGCACCTGGCGCGTGGCGCCCTGGACCTGCCCGAAGCCGATCGGCTGTATGGCGAGCTGGGCAAGCTGGCGCCGCTGAGCGCCCACGGCGATCTCGCCGGGGTCGCCGAACAGGCGCGCCTGGTCTATGGCCTGGCGCCCTGGAAAGCCTTGGCCTGAGCCGCCGGACGGCGGGAACGCCTGGCGCATCCGGCCGTCCATCCTGATGGCACAAGGCCGCGAGCGATTCCTTAATACAAAATCGCTATGCTGGAGGAGGCGACCAACCTGGCGGGTACGGCAGGCGGGTCGCCCCCGGTCAGACGCCGGGTGTCACCCCGGTGCGACCACCTTTCCAAGGAGTCCAGATGTCCGCCATAGCTTCCCCTTCCGCTGATCGTTGGCTCGACCTGGGCGACATCCTGCGCGAGCTGGTCAGCCAGCAGCGGATCGATCAGCAGACCGCCGAGCAGTGTCTGCTCCTGCGCCGTGGCTCGGCCAATCCGCAGCAGCATCCGCTGGAATTCCTCGCGGCGCAGAGCGTGGACGACCTCAGCCGCCCGGGGCGCAAGCTGGATCTGGACAGCCTCACCCGCTGGCTCGCCGAGTATTCGGGTCAGCCCTTCTACCGCATCGATCCGCTCAAGGTGGACGTGGCCTCGGTCACCCCGCTGATGTCCTACGCCTTCGCCCAGCGCAACAAGATCCTCGCCGTGGCGGTGAGTCCGGACGAGGTGACGGTGGCCAGCGCCCAGCCCTTCGTGCACAGCTGGGAGAGCAACCTCACCCATGTGCTGCAGCGGCCGATCAAGCGCGTGGTGGCCAGCCCCGCGGACATCACCCGCTACACCCAGGAATTCTTTCGCCTGGCCCGCTCGGTCACCGGTGCCTCGGCGGTGGAGCAGAAGACCAGCGGCGTCGGCAACTTCGAGCAGCTGGTCAATCTCGGCGCCGCCGATGGCGAGCCGGATGCCAACGATGCCCACATCGTCAATATCGTCGACTGGCTGTTCCAGTACGCCTTCCAGCAGCGCGCCAGTGATATCCACGTCGAGCCGCGCCGCGAACAGGGTGCGGTGCGCTTTCGCATCGACGGGGTGCTGCACACCGTCTACCAGTTCCCCGCACAGGTCACCCTGGCGGTGGTCAGCCGGATCAAGAACCTCGGCCGCATGAACGTCGCCGAGAAACGCAAGCCCCAGGACGGCCGGATCAAGACGCGCATGGCCGGCGAGAAGGAAGTCGAACTGCGCCTGTCGACCATGCCCACCGCCTTCGGCGAAAAGCTGGTGATGCGGATCTTCGACCCGGACGTGCTGCTCAAGAGCTTCGACCAGCTCGGTTTCTCCGCCGACGACCTGCGCCGCTGGGCCGGCATGACCGGGCAGCCCAACGGCATCATCCTGGTCACCGGCCCCACCGGTTCGGGCAAGACCACCACGCTGTACACCACCCTCAAGCAGCTGGCCACGCCCGAGGTGAACGTCTGCACCATCGAAGACCCCATCGAGATGGTGGAAGACGCCTTCAACCAGATGCAGGTGCAGCACAACATCGAGGTGACCTTCGCCAGCGGCGTCAGGGCGCTGATGCGGCAGGACCCGGACATCATCATGATCGGCGAGATCCGCGACCTGGAAACCGCCGAGATGGCCATCCAGGCGGCGCTGACCGGGCACCTGGTGCTTTCCACCCTGCACACCAACGACGCCCCCAGCTCGGTGAGCCGGCTGATCGAACTGGGCGTGCCCTACTACCTGATCCGCGCCACGGTGCTGGGCGTCATGGCCCAGCGGCTGGTGCGCACCCTCTGCCCGGCCTGCAAGACGCCCACCGAGCTGGACCCGGCCGCCTGGCAGGAGCTGACCAAGCCCTGGAACGCGCCGCTGCCGACCGGCGCCATGCAGCCGGTAGGTTGTCCGGAATGTCGCGACACCGGCTATCGCGGTCGTGCCGGGGTATACGAAATCCTCACCCTCTCCGATAGTCTGCGCGAACTGGTGACGGCGGATACCGACATCACCGCGCTGCGGCGGCAGGCGTTCAAGGAAGGCATGCGCAGCCTGCGCCTGTCCGGCGCGCAAAAGATCGCCGCCGGCTTCACCACCGTGGAAGAAGTCTTGCGCGTCACGCCCCAGAGCGAACGTTAAGGCCCCAGCAGCCCGCGAGCGGAACAAGGATAGCAGCCGTGCAGACAACCGTCGTGAACCCTGCCGTGGGTGCCGAGGACGCCGAGCAGCGACGCCGTCGCCAGGAGGTCCTGGCGGCCTATGGCCTGCTCGACGGCCAGCCGGAGCCGGCGCTCGACGACCTGGTGGAGCTGGCCGCCACCCTCTGCGAAACCCCCATCGCCGCGGTCAACCTGCTGGGCGAACAGCAGCAGCTGTTCATCGCCGAACGCGGCCTGGGTGTGGCGGAAATCCCCCTGGCCCTATCCTTCTGCCAGTACCTGCACGCTGCCCGGGAAGCGCGGCAGATCGAAGACCTGAGCCAGGACCCGCGCTTCATCGACAACCCCCTGGTAAGGGATCCGGCCGGACTGAGATTCTATGCCGGGGCCCCGCTGCGGACGGCCGAAGGCGTCTTTCTCGGCACGCTCTGCGTGCTCGACTGGCAACCTCGCGAACTGAGCGCCGCGCGCCTGACCGGCCTCGAACGCCTGGCGCGCCAGGTGCTGCGCCTGCTCGAGGCCCGGCTGCAGGCGGCGGCGCCGGCGCGGCACAGCACCCTCGACGAAACCCACTATCGCGCCCTGATGGACGTCAATCCGCAGATCATCTGGTTCGCGCGGCCCGATGGCAGCTTCGAATACGCCAATCGCTACTGGTACGAATACAGCGGCCTGAGTCCGGCCAACGTGGTCGCTGATCCCGATCTCTGGACCGATGCCATCCATCCCCAGCAGCGTCCGCAGCTGTTGCGGCGCTGGCGCGAGGTGCGCGAGCAGAGAGTCGCCGGCAGCCTCGAATTGCAGCTGCGCGACGCCGAGGGCCACTACCGCTGGTTCGAAACCCGCACCATGCCCTTCACCAACGCCAGCGGCGAGATCGAGCACTGGGTCGGCGTGGCCCAAGACATCGACAGCCGCAAGCGGGCGGAAACGGCGCTGCGGGAGAGCGAGGCCTTTGCCCATCTGCTCCTCGAATCGACCCACGAAGGCTTTTGCGCCCTGGATCGCGAAGGGCGCGCCACCCTCTGCAACCGCGCCTTCCGGCAGATGCTCGGGCTGCCCGAGGAACGCGATATCCTCGGCGAGCGCCTGGACACCCGCCTCAGCTCCGCCCGCAGCGAGGATGGCGCCCGGGCCCTGCAGCGCGCTGCCAGCGAAGGCGCCACCCTGCACCTGTCCGCCGACGCCCTGCTGCGCGAGGACGGCAGTCTGCTGCCAGTGGAATGGCGCGCCCAGCCGCTCTGGCGCGACGGCGAGGTCCAGGGTGCCATCTGCACCTTCGTCGATCTCAGCGAACGCATCCGCAGCCATGATCGCCAGCGCTTTCTGCTCGAGCTGGGCGACCTGCTGCATGGCGTGACCCACACCGGCGAAGTCGCCTCGGTGCTGGGCGACAGCCTCGGCCATCTGCTGGCCGTGCAGCGCATCGGCTATGCCCGGGTCGGTCGCGACGGCAGCCTGACCATCGACAGCGACTGGCTCGAACAGGGGCGAACCCATCGTCTCAACCTGCCCAGCCTGGGTCACTGGCACACCTCGGCGGTGCAGGAATTGCGCCGCGGCATCATCGTCAGCGTGGAAGACAGCGCCCAGGACAGCCGCCTGGGCGAGATGCGCGCCCAACTGGTGGACCATGGCGTACGCGCCGGCCTGGTGGTGCCGCTGCTGGCCGAGGAACAGCTGGTCGGTCTGCTGTTCCTCTATGCCGATACGCCGCGTCACTGGACCATCGGCGACGTGGCCCTGGTGCGCGAGGTGGCCGAGCGCATCCGCATCGTCATCGAACGCACCGCCGCGGCCGACGCCCTGCGCCTGGCCGAGCAGCGCATCGCCCTGGCCATGGACGTCGCCGACCTCGGTGTCTGGGACTATGACATCGACCGCGACCTGATCAGCTGGGATACCCGCCTCGCCCATCTGGTCGGAGCGGGCGAGCGTCGTTGCACGATGCGCGGCGCGGCCCTGCTGCACGCCCTGCATCCGGCCGATGCGCCCCGGGTACGCGCCTATGTGACGGCCGCCATCCAGGGCGGTGGCAATGCCTATGACCTGCGGCTGACCTTTCGGGTACGAGGTTCGCGCCAGGGCGAGCCGGTATGGCTGAGCATCCGCGGGCGTGAACGCCTGGAGCCCGGTGGGCGCCGACGACTGGTGGGTATCGCGCGCGACATCACCCGCGAACGCCACGACGCCGATCGCATCAGCGAGACCAATCGCCAGTTGCGGCGGCAGATCGAGGAGCGCCGCGAAGCCGAGGCCCGCCAGCATGCCCTGATCGAACTGGGCGATCGCCTGCGCGAAGGCGATCCGGAAAGCGCCGGGGTCACCGCCGCCCTGGAACTGGTCGGTACGCGGCTGGGCCTGCGCCGGGTCGGCTATGCCCGTCTGGACGAGAGCAGCGGCGCCTTCTTCCCGCAGCAGCTGTGGACGCCCAACGGCAGCTTCGACCAGGCCCTGGCCTATCCGCTGCTCGCCTCCGACCACCTGGGCAACCAAGACGGCGCAGCGCCCCTGGTCATCGACGATGTCAGCCAGGATCCGCGCGCCCAGGCCAATGCCCAGCGCCTGCTCGATCTGGAGATCGCGGCGCTGGTCGACATCCCGCTCTACGAGGATGGCCGCCTGCGCGCGCTGTTCGTCGCCCATGACCAGCGCGCCCGGCTGTGGACGGATGGTGAGGTGCAATTCCTGCGCGACGTCACCGACCGGCTCTGGTCGGCCATCTGCCGGCAGCGCTCCCAGGACGCCCAGCGCGAGAGCGAGGGCCGCTTCCGCCTCATGGCCGACAGTGCTCCGGTGCTGATCTGGGCCTGCGATGCCGACGGCCAGCTGCAATTCGTCAACCAGCGCTTCGCCAGCGAATTCGATCTGCACGACGCCGATCTGCACGACCAGGGCTGGAGCGCCCTGCTCCCGGACAGCGAATGTCCGGCCTTCGAAGGTGCCTTCAAGCAGGCCGTCGCCACCCACAGCGCCCTGCGCGCCGAGGTGCGGGTGCGCAATGCGCAGGGCGAATGGCGCTGGCTGCGCCTGGAAGGCACCCCGCGCCTGGAGCTCGATGGCGAATTCCACGGTCTGGTGGGCTGTGGTGTGGACGTTACCGAGGCGCGGCAGACCACCGACCAGCTGGAACAGCGCATCGCCGAGCGGACCCAGGAACTGGGGCGCAGCCACGCTCGGCTGATCGCCGAAATCTACGAGCGTGAGCGCACCGAGGAAGCCCTGCGGCAGTCGCAGAAGATGGAAGCCATCGGCCAGCTCACCGGCGGCATCGCTCATGACTTCAACAACATGCTCACCGGCATCGTCGGCGCCCTCGACCTGATCCGCCTGCGCATCGCCAACGGCCGCACCCAGGACCTGGACCGCTACATCAATGCCGCGGTCAATTCGGCCGACCGCGCCGCCGCCCTCACCCATCGCCTGCTGGCCTTCGCCCGCCGCCAGACCCTGGATCCGCAGCCGGTGGACGTGCACCAGCTGGTCGCTTCGCTGCAGGATCTGCTGGTGCGCACCGTGGGCGAAAACGTCGCCCTGCGCCTGGATCTCGCACCGGTCGCCTGGCTCGCCCACAGCGATACCCACCAGCTGGAAAACGCCCTGCTCAACCTGGTCATCAATGGTCGCGACGCCATGCCCGCCGGCGGCGAGCTGTGCATCGCCACCGCCAACCTCAGCCTGGACGCCGAGGCGGCCGCGCGCGAATCCCTGACTCCGGGCGACTATGTCCGGCTGAGCGTGGCCGACACCGGTACCGGCATGCCACCGGAGGTCAAGGCCAAGGCCTTCGAGCCTTTCTTCACCACCAAGCCGGCCGGCCAGGGCACGGGGCTCGGCCTGTCGATGATCTACGGCTTCGTCAAGCAATCCGGCGGCACCGCGCGCATCGATACCGAACAGGGCCAGGGCACCACCATCAGTCTCTATCTGCCGCGCCACCCCGAGGTGGCGGCGGCCAGCACCGATCAGCCAACACTCAAGGTCGCGCCCCGCGCCGAAGCCGGCCAGACCGTGCTGGTGGTGGAAGACGAATACGCCGTGCGCATGATCGTCTTGGAGGTGCTCGCCGAACTGGGCTATACCGCTCTGGAGGCCAGCGATGCCGACGGCGCCCTGCCGATCATCGAGAGCGATCAGCGCCTGGACCTGCTCATCAGCGATGTCGGCCTGCCCGGCATGAACGGTCGCCAGCTCGCCGAGATCGCCCGTGGCCGGCGGCCCGAGCTCAAGGTGCTGTTCATCACCGGCTATGCCAAGAACGCCAAGGTGCGCGGCGAATTCCTCGGCGAGAACATGGACATGCTGATCAAGCCGTTCGACATCGATGCCCTGGCCGAACGCATCCACAGCATGATCCAGCGCTAGGCTGATGCAGAGTTCTGGAACTCAGCGGACGTCTGAGCTCTCTATAGGAGACCTCAAGAAGGAGATCTCATCCATGCGCCTGAAGAAGCTTGCTCTGGTTTCCCTGATCGGTCTGCCGCTGCTGGCCGCGACCACCGCCGCCAATGCGGACGCGCGGTTCTGGCGGCATGCCGCGACCCTGGGGGCGACCTCCGGCTCGTTCTATACCACCAGCCGTGACGACCACAAGATCGTCGCCGCCACCCAGGACGACGCCAGCTCCTACCTGGCCAGCAATGGCCAGATCCGCGGCCCGTACCTGGAAGCCGCGCTGCGCGACATGCGCGCCGCCGAGCCGGGCCTGCAGGCCAGCGACAACGACCTCGCCATGCGTATCCTGACCCAGTAAGGGCCAGGCAAAAAAGAACCCCGCGCGGCTTGGCCGGCGGGGTTCTTTTTTGCCTGGAATCCGGGCGGCGAAAGATGCCTCAGCTTTCGCTGGCCGCGCGATAACCCTCGGCGTCGAGCAACCTGTCCAGCTCGGCCGCATCCTGCGGCTTGAGCTTGAAGAACCAGGCGCCATAGGGCTCGCCATTGACCTGCTCGGGCGCGTCGGCCAGCGCCTCGTTGACGGCGATCACCTCGCCGCCCACCGGGGCATAGATGTCCGAGGCCGCCTTGACCGACTCCACCACCCCGGCCTGGTCACCGGCGGCGAGGGTCTTGCCGACTTCCGGCAGTTCGATGAAGACCACATCGCCCAGGGCTTCCTGGGCGTGGTCGGAAATGCCGACGGTCACGCTACCGTCGGCTTCCAGGCGGGCCCATTCGTGGCTGGCGGCATAACGCAGGTCGGCGGGAATCTGGCTCATGAGAGGTCCTCGGGGCTGGCACGGTTAAAAGGCAAGGGTAGCCTGCCGACCCCGGGGACCGCCATCGCCGGCCGGGCTTAATTGGGGCCGATGCTCGCGCAACTGCGGTTGTCGACGTACTTCTTCAGGGTGGCCCACTGGGGTCGATCCACACCGTTGATGGGTTCCACCGCCAGATTGTAGTTGCCCCAGCCCGGACCGGCGGCCCAGTAGCTGGCCGGAATGCAGTGCTGCTTGAGATAGGCCAGCATGTTGTCCATGGCCACCAGCCAGCGCGGATCATCGTCCGGCACGCCGAACTCACCGATGTAGCCCTGCTTGCCATTCTTCTTCAGCCAGTCGACGAAGGGCTTGACGCGATTCACCCCGACCATGGGGTCGAAGCCGCTCATGTCCTTGCTGGCGTACTGGCCGCCGCCGTCATTGTCGAAGTAGACGTGGGCGGAAAAGATCAGCTTGTTGGCCGGGTCCTTGAGCGCCAACAGGGGGTCGTTCCACTGCGGCCAGCGGGCGGCGCTGGACCAGCCGTTGCCCTCGACGATGATGGGATGGACGCTGTCCACGGTGCGGATGCCGTTGATGCCGTGCTGGGCGGCGGTCGGCCAGAAGGCCACGGCGTCGTGGGGCTCGTTCATGATGTCGTAGCCAAAGAGCGCCGGATGCTTGCCGAAGCGAAAGGCCAGGCGATAGGTCACGTCCCAGTAGTTGAAATAGCTGACCTTGCCGGCGCCGATGACCTCGCCGCGATAGCGCGCATAGTTGTGCAGGTCGAGGATCACCTTGACGCCGTATTTCTGGGCATAGTTGAGCGTCTGGGTGACCAGGGCGCCATAGTCCGGATCCAGCGTGGCATTCAGCCTGGGCTGGATGCGCTCCCAGATGATCGGAAAGCGCACCAGCTTGATGCCCTTGGCGCTCCAGTCCTTGAAGTGCTGTTCGCTGGGGAAGATGTAGTTGCGGTTGTTGAGACCGGGCAGCACCTGGCTGGCGAAGCCGGCACCGGAAAAGTTGAGGCCGACCAGCTCGACCGCCTGGACCGAACCTAGCAAGGCGCTGCTCAGGGCCAGGGTACCGGCCAGCCGCAGGGAAAACTGGCGCAAGCGCCGGGTAAGGGATTGCATGACTGCACCTGTGAAAGAGAAAGACTCCCCGCCCCCGCAAGCTAGCGGGTTCTGGCGTAGGCGAGCTCAGGCGACCGCGTCCGGTTGCGGCGCCACTGGGTGCGACTTCGTCGTCATTGTTGGGGCAGCTATCGGCGTCCCAGCCGCCAGCTTTAGAGATTTTTTCCTGCAAAAACAGCCGGTTACGCATTAATTCGCGTCAGATAGCCGCCACTTTTCCATAGGCGCCAGCGCAGTCAGGCTAACGCCTTGAATCGACACGACTTTCTGTATCCGTAAAAGGACGCGTGAGGAGCCGCAGCACGCAAAAAGACCGATAGACCAAAAGGAGTCATTTCCAAAACCGCTCGGAACGAGCCTGCCTGTTGTGCTCCAGAACCGGGCCCGGAACGTTCCCCGGACGCCGCGCTCTATCCTGCGAGCCCTTCGCGAGAGCCCCGCCATGTCCCTGAGCGCGCCCCATCCCTTGCGTACCCTGGCCCTGACCTTGGCCGTCGTGATCCTGGTCGGCTGCGGCGAGACCGCGCGGCTGCAGCGTGAAGCCGGGTATGGCCCGACCCCCACCTTGCCGGAGCCCCACAAGACCCTGCTGCCGACCATCAACGTGGCGCCGGCGATCGGTTGGCCCGAGGGCGGCAAGCCCATTGCCGCGCCCGGCACCCAGGTCCAGGCCTTCGCCCGCGGCCTGGATCATCCGCGCTGGCTCTATGTGCTGCCCAATGGCGATGTGCTGGTGGCGGAAAGCAATGCGCCCGGGCGTGATGATTTTCCCGGCATCAAGAACTGGATCGCCGGCCTGTTCATGAAGAAGGCCGGCGCCGGGGTACCCAGCGCCGACCGCATCACCCTGCTGCGCGATGCCGACGGCGATGGCGTCGCCGAGACCCGCATGGTCTTCGCCGAGCAGCTGCATTCGCCCTTCGGCATGGCGCTGGTGGGCGAGGACTTCTATGTCGCCAACGCCGACGCCCTGGTGCGCTTCACCTACCGCCCCGGAGCGACTCACCTGGAAGGTCCGCCGGTGACGGTCACCGACCTGCCGGCCGGCATCAATCACCACTGGACCAAGAACGTCATCGCCAGTCGCGACGGCAGGAAGCTCTATCTCACCGTGGGCTCCAACAGCAACGTCGGCGAAAACGGTCTGGACATCGAGCAAGGCCGCGCCGCCATCTGGGAGCTGGACCGCGCCAGTGGCCAGAAGCGCCTGTTCGCCACCGGCCTGCGCAATCCCAATGGCCTGGACTGGGAGCCCACCACCGGCAAGCTGTGGACGGTGGTCAACGAGCGCGACGAGATCGGCAGCGACCTGGTGCCTGACTACGCCACCTCGGTGCAGGATGGCGGCTTCTATGGCTGGCCCTACAGCTACTGGGGCAAGACCGTGGACAGCCGGGTGCAGCCGCCCCGTCCGGATCTGGTGGCCAGGGCGCTGACCCCCGACTATGCCCTGGGCACCCATACGGCCTCCCTGGGCCTCGCCTTCGCCAGCGCCGACAGCCAGTTGCCGACGGCTTTCCGCCAGGGGCTGTTCGTCGGCCAGCACGGTTCCTGGAATCGTGATCCCAAGAGCGGCTACAAGGTCATCTTCGTGCCCTTCCAGGACGGCAAGCCCAGCGGCCTGCCGCGGGACCTGCTGACCGGTTTCCTCAATGGCAAGGAGGAAGCCCAGGGGCGGCCGGTCGGGGTGGTCAACGATGGTCGTGGCGGCCTGCTGGTGGCCGACGACGTCGGCAATACCCTCTGGCGGGTCAGCGCCCAGCGCCCCTGAGCGTTGTTAATCCGCCCTTAAGCGCCTTGGCCTAGGCTGGAGGCTGACCATCCCGGAGGTGGTCACCGCTCTTGCCGAGGCCGGCCCGGAGCGGTACAACCGCTCAACCGCCTGGGAAAATCCGATGAGAATACTGCTGGCCGAAGACGACATGCTGCTGGGCGACGGCATCCGCGCCGGTCTGGCGCTGGAAGGCGATACCGTCGACTGGGTGACCGATGGCCAGGCCGCCCAGGCAGCGCTGGAAACCGATCCCTTCGATCTGGTGGTGCTCGACATCGGCCTGCCCCGCCGTTCGGGACTCGAGGTCCTGGCCGCCCTGCGCAAGCGCGGCGACGCCACCCCGGTGCTGATCCTCACCGCCCGCGACAAGGTCACCGACCGGGTCACCGGCCTGGACACCGGCGCCGACGACTACCTGACCAAGCCCTTCGATCTGGACGAACTGCTCGCCCGGGTGCGCGCCCTTACCCGGCGCAGTGCCGGCCGGGCGCTGCCGCAACTGGAACACAACGACCTGCGGGTCGATCCGGCCACCCACCGGGTGACCCTGGCCGGTCAGCCGGTCGAACTGGCACCGCGCGAATACGCCCTGCTGCGCCTGCTGCTGGAAAACATGGGCAAGGTGCTCTCGCGCAATCGCCTGGAACAGGCGCTCTATGGCTGGGACGGCGACGTCGAGAGCAATGCCATCGAGGTCCATATCCATCACCTCAGGCGCAAGCTCGGCACCAGCCTGATCCGCACCGTGCGCGGCATCGGCTACGGCATCGACCAGCCCGAGCGGCCGGCTCCATGATCGACGGCCCGGCCGTCTCGCTGCGGCGGCGTCTGCTGACGCTGCTGCTGTGTGGCATCTTCGCCTGCTGGCTGATCGCTGCGCTGGTGACCTACCAGCTGGTGCTGCGCCAGGTGAATCGCCTGGCGGATGAAGACATGCTCGACTTCGGCTCGGCCGCCCTGCACCTGGCCACCCTGAGCGAGGGGGGCGACCACAGCCTGCCGCCCGCGGCGCGCGCCCTGGAACGCAGCCGCACGGCCATCGCCGACCTGCCGCTGTTCAAGCGCCGCAACGCCCTGGGCTATCTGCTGCAGGCCGGTGACCAGCGCCTCGGCACCCCCGCGCCGCCCGCCGGCCTGGCCGACCAGCCACCCGGCTTCAGCAGTCTGCTGGCCGAGGGGCAGCACTGGCGCGTGCTGCGCCTGAGCAGCGGCGACGGGCGCATCTGGATCTACGAGAACCTGGCCGATCGCCGCGGCGCCACCAACCTGCTGCTGCTCGGCTCGCTGTTTCCCCTGGCGCTGGCCCTGCCGGTGCTGGCCGCACTCATCTGGTTCGGCGTCACTCGCGGTCTCGACCCCCTGCGCCAGCTGGCGGCGCAGATCAAGCAGCGTTCCGCCCAGCGCCTGGAGCCCCTGGCGCTGAATCAGGTTCCCCTGGAAGCCGCGGTCCTGGTCGAGGAGATCAACGCCCTGCTGCAGCGCCTGGACGGCGCCCTGGAAGCCGAGCGGCGCCTGACCAGCGACGCCGCCCACGAGATCCGCACGCCCCTCGCCAGCTTGCTGACCCACACCCAGGTCGCCCTGAGGTCCAGCGATCCCCAGGCCCACGCCCGCGGCCTGGTGCAGGTGCGCCGCAGCGCCGAACGCATCAGCCAGCTGATGGAGCAGATCCTGCTCCTGGCCCGCCTGGACAGTGGTGCCCTGCAGGAGCAGTTCGTCCCGGTCCATCTCGGCCGGCTGGCGGCGGATACCCTGTCGGAACTCGCGCCCCTGGCCATCGAGAAGAACATCGACCTGGTGCTGGAGGATCAGGAGGTCAAGTTGTCCGGCATTCCCACCTGGCTGAGCGTGCTGCTCACCAACCTGGTGGGCAACGCCATCCGCTACACCCCCAGCGGGGGCCAGGTGCTGGTGCGGGTCGTCGAGGACGTGCCCGGCCGGGTACGCATCAATGTCTGCGACAGTGGCCCCGGAGTCAGTCCGGAAGAGCGGGCGGTGATCTTTACCCGTTTCTACCGCAGCGAGAGTGCCGGCCAGAACGTCGGCAGCGGCCTGGGCCTGCCCATCGTCAAACGTATCGTCGAAATCCATGGCGGCAACCTGCACCTGGGCGAAGGCCTGCAAGGACGCGGGCTGGGGGTGTACGTCGAGCTGCCCGGCCTGGCCTGATCCGGCCAGCTACGACCAAGGCCATCTTTTATCCGGGCCGGCCTAGGGCTTACAGTGCAGGGATTCGCCACAAGCGAATGCAGTCCTGCATTCTGGAGAGCCCGGCCCATGTCCATGATCCTGTACCACACTCCCGCCTCGCCCTTCGGTCGCAAAGTCGTGGTGATGCTCCACGAGACGGACCTGATCGAGCAGGTGGAAGTGGAAATCGTCCAGCAGACGCCGCTCAATCCCAATCGCGATGTTCTCGATACCAATCCGGCTGGCAAGATTCCCGCCCTGCGCCTGGCCGATGGCACCTGCCTGCACGACAGTCGCGTCATTCTCGATTACCTGGACACCCTGCACGAGCGCACCCCGCTGATCCCGCGCCAGGGTCCGGAGCGCTGGCGCCGCCTGACCCTGGCTTCGCTGTGCGATGCCATGATGGAAGCCGCGGTGCAGATCCGCTACGAGAGCTTCATGCGCCCGCCGGGCATGCAGTGGAAGCTCTGGCTGGACAACCAGCAGGAGAAGATCGCCCGGGCGCTGGACTACTTCGAGCGCGAGGCGATCGCCGAGCTGGACGGCGAATTCGACGTGGCCTGCCTGGGCATGGCCTGCCTGCTGGGCTATCTGGACTTCCGCATCCCCACCTTCGCCTGGCGCAGCGACTGCCCGCGCATCGCCGCCTGGTACGCCCGTACCGGCGAGCGCCCCTCGCTGCAGACGACCCGCCCCTGAGCCGGCGCTAGGCCTGCTGCCAGAGCCGCTCCAGGTTGCGAAAACCCCACTCCTCCGGATCCTCCCGCCGCACGATGCGCTCATCGGCGGGTGGCCGGGCGAGATCCAGCAGCCGCTGCGGCAGCGGGGTACGCGAGCGGGCGGAAAAGAACACCCGCACCTGCGGGGTCAGCAGGCTGTCCGGGTGCTGCTCGACCACCACCGCCAGCTGCTCGTTGCTCAGCCGGACCAGGGAACCGATCGGATAGATGCCCAGCGTCTTGACGAAGGCCTGGAACACCCGCGGATCGAAATGCCCCTTCCACTCCGCCATGCGCCGGATCGCTTCGGCGGGACTCCAGGCGGTCTTGTAGGGCCGGGTCGAGGAGATGGCGTCGTAGACGTCGCAGACCGCGGCGATGCGCGACAGCAGACTGATCTGCGTACCGGCCAGGCCATGGGGATAGCCGCTGCCATCGAATTTCTCATGATGGTGCAGGCAGACGTCGATGACCTCCGCGGTCGCACCCCACTGCTGCAGCAGGGCGACGCCCTCCGCGGGATGCCGCTGCATCACGGCGAATTCCGCCTCGGTCAGCTTGCCCGGCTTGTTGAGCACCTCGAGCGGGGTGCGCATCTTGCCCACGTCATGCAGCAGGCCGGCCTGGCCAGCCAGTTGCACCTGGTCCGCCGGCAGCTCCATCTGCCGTGCCACCGCCGTCATGAGGGCACAGACCGACACCGAATGGATATAGGTATACTCGTCGGCCGTGCGCAGCCGCGTCAGGCTGATCAGCGCAGTGGGATGCCGCAGCACCGACGCCGAGATCTGCTCGACCACGGTCGCCACCTCGCTCAGCTCGATGGCCTGGCCCAGGCGCACGTCCTGGAACAGCCGCGCCACTTCCTGCTTGGCGTGGGCGCTCACGGCGGAAGCCTGGGCCATTTCCTGCGGACAGCTCAGGGCGGCGCCTGGCGCGGTGCCGACAACCGGGACCGGAGCGGCGACTGGGGGCACCTCGGGAGCAATGGCCGGCGCGGCGACGGGCTCGGAGAGCAGCACCGGATCCACTGCGGGCGGGCACTCCGCTGGCGGCGGGCAATCCAGCCCCTTGGCGATATCGATCCACACCGCGGTCACGGCGCTGTCCTGGATCTTCTGCAGGTCGCGCGGTTCCTGGAGCAGGAACCGCGCCTTCCAGAACGGATGGTCGATCCAGCTGCCTTCGAATCTGTGGATGTACATGCCGAGGCAGACCTCGGCACTGGTAACCTTCTTGAGCATGGCGTTCACTTCGCAGCTGATCGGCAGCAGCCATCCAGAGCAGATGATCGCAAAATGCTATGTCACGCCAAAGACTATCGCCCCAAGTTCTAGACGAGAGAATCCATGCACCTCCTGACCGGTATCACCGTCTCTGCGCTGCTCCTGCTGAACACCCTGGTCATGATCGGTCCGCTGCTGGCCTTCGCCCTGATCAAGCTGCTGCCCATCGTTGCGCTGCGCGACCTCTGCTCCCGGGTGGTCACCGCCATCGCCGAGACCTGGGCCGAGATCAACAAGGTCATCTTCGCTCGGCTCACCCCTACCGTCTGGGACATCCGCGGCACCGAGACGCTCAACCGCGACAGCTCCTACCTGGTCATCTGCAACCACCAGTCCTGGGTCGACATCCCCGCGCTCATCGAGACCTTCAACGGCAAGGTGCCCTACTTCAAGTTCTTCCTGAAGAAGGAGCTCATCTGGGTGCCCTTCCTGGGGCTTGCCTGGTGGGGCCTGGATTACCCCTTCATGAAGAGATACACCCGCGCCCAACTGGCCCGCCGCCCGGAACTCAAGGGCGCGGACCTGGCCATCACCCGCCGCGCCTGCGAGAAATTCCGCCGCCAGCCAGTGACCATCGTCAATTACCTGGAAGGCACGCGCTTCACCGCCGCCAAGCATGCCGAGCAGCACTCGCCCTATCGCCACCTGCTCAAGCCCAAGGCCGGCGGCATGGCCTTCGTCCTCGCCGCCATGGGCGAGCAGCTGGACACCCTGCTGGATGTCACCCTGGTCTATCCGGACGGTCGCGTGCCCGGCTTCTGGGACCTGCTCTGCGGACGCGTCAAACGCGTTATCATCGATATTCGCGCGCGACCTCTGGATCCGGCGCGCTGGGCGGGTGACTACAGCGAAGATGCGGAATTTCGCGCAGGCTTCCAGCAGTGGGTCAGCACGCTCTGGGCAGAGAAGGACCAGCGGATCGAGGCGCTGCTAGATTCCCGCTCGCGCTGATCGAGCGGGGCACCCTGCCGCGTGCAGACAGTCAGAGAGCGGGTAGTCGGCTGTCTCGACAAGGATCTCCCATGCCCACCCCGACGCTGGATACCACCACGACCCGCTGGCTTCCCTGGCTGATCGCCGTCGCCTTCTTCATGCAGTCGCTGGACGCGACCATCGTCAACACCGCCCTGCCGCGCATGGCCGCCGACCTCGGCGAGAATCCGCTGCGCATGCAGGGGGTGGTGATCGCCTACCTGCTCACCGTCGCGCTGCTGATTCCGGCCTCCGGCTGGATCTCCGATCGCTTCGGCAGTCGCCGCGTCTTCTTCACCGCCATCGCCCTCTTCACCTTTGGCTCGCTGCTCTGCGCCCTGGCGCCCAGCCTCAACCTGCTGATCGCCGCCCGGGTGATCCAGGGACTCGGGGGTTCGCTGATGCTGCCGGTGGGGCGCCTGGTGATCCTGCGCGTCTATCCGCGCAGCGAGCTGGTGCGCATCCTCAGCTTCATCACCATTCCCGGCCTGATCGGTCCCCTGGCGGGCCCGGCACTAGGCGGCTGGCTGGTGGAAGCCGTGTCCTGGCACTGGATTTTCCTGATCAACCTGCCGGTGGGCATCCTCGGCTGCCTGGCCACCCGCCGCCTGCTGCCGGATCTGCGCAGCCCCCTCCCGCAACGCTTCGACGGCCTGGGCTTCCTGCTCTTCGGCACCTCCATGATCCTCATCAGCGTCGCCCTGGAAGGCCTCGGCGAAATGCACCTGCCCCATGTGCGGGTGGTGCTGCTGCTGATGGGCGGCATGGCCTGCATGGTCGCCTACTGGTTGCGCGCCCTGCACCACGACCAGCCGCTGTTCTCCGCCGCGCTGTTTCGCATCCGCAGCTTCGCGGTGGGCATCTTCGGCAATCTCTTCGCCCGCCTCGGCAGTGGCGCCCTGCCCTTTCTCATCCCGCTGCTGTTCCAGGTGGGCCTCGGCTATTCGCCGACCCAGGCCGGGCTGCTGATGATGCCCCTGGCGCTATCGGCGATGCTGGCCAAGCCCATCGCCGGCCCGCTGATCGGGCGGCTCGGCTATCGGCGCCTGCTGGTGGGCAACACCCTGCTGCTGGGGTGCCTGATCGCCAGTCTCGCCCTGATCGGTCCCGGCACGCCCTTCGTCTGGCTGCTCATCCACCTGGGTATCCTCGGCGCGGTGAACTCCATGCAGTTCACCGCCATGAACACCATCACCCTCATTGATCTGCACGACCAGCAGGCAGCCAGCGGCAACAGCCTGCTGTCGGTGGTGATGCAACTGGCCATGAGCTTTGGCGTCGCCTGCGCCGCCGCCCTGCTGGGCGGTTTCCAGGACGACTATGGCGACACCGAGGTGCTGTCCGCCTTTCGCGCGACCTTTCTCAGCGTCGGCGCCCTGTCGATGCTGGCGGCGGCGATCTTCCTGCAGGCCTCGCGCGAGACCGGCCGGCGGGTCAAGCCGCTGGCGGCCGAGCCGGAAAAGAGCGCGCAGAACGTGGAGTGAGGCGGCCGGCCACGCCGGTCCAATCGGCAGAAACGAAAAACCCCGGCCTGGCCGGGGTTTTTCGTGAGCTTCGGGCGCTGTCAGGTGTCAGACGACCTGTACACGCTCTGCCTGCATGCCCTTCTGGCCTTGCACGACTTCGAAGCTGACCTTCTGACCTTCAGCCAGGGTCTTGAAACCAGTGCCTTCGATGGCGCGGAAGTGCACGAACACGTCCGGACCGCTCTCGGGAGTGATGAAGCCATAGCCTTTGGTTTCGTTGAACCACTTGACGGTACCGTTCTGACGATTCGACATGACGGGTGTTGCTCCTTGGAAGCACGAGTTTGTTATTGACACTGGCTGGCGCGGTAATGCGTTGCATTGACCAGACGCCCGGTACTGAGTTGCAAGGAGTAACAAGAATCGAGCAGCAAGGGGTGGACGAAGAGCCTACCGCCTCAGGTCACGATCGACGGCGACCCAAGCAAACACAGTTCTCGAACTCTACGCCATATTTTTCTGGAAAGCGATTACCCTCCGGAGGGCGAAATCCTTTTTGACAAGGGCTGTTTTGTCACCTCGCGCAAGGTACTGTCGAGCTGGTTTTCGACCACCCGGACAGCCCGGCAAAACCGCAGCCAGACTGCTTCGCCGCAGTCTGGCGTAGCTCTCGAAAGGCCTCGGGCCCGTTGCTCCGCCCTGAAATCCCCCTGCAAGGAATACCGATGAACGTCACCCCTGTGGAACTGCTGATCAGCGATTGCGATGGCGTGCTGGTCGACAGTGAAATCCTCGCCGAACGGGTCGTCCTCGACGGCCTGGCCGCCCATGCACCGCGCGCTGAACTCGAGGCCCTGCTGCACGGCACCTTCGGCCTGACCACCCGGGATATCTTCGCCCTGGTCGAACAGCGCTTCGGCATCACCCTGCCGCCGGCACTGTTCAGCGACCTGCGCGCCCAGGCGGAAACGCTGATCGCCACCAGCGTCGAGCCCATTCCCGGGGTGAAGCGGGCCCTGGAGAGCATCGATCTGCCGCTGGCGGTCGCCTCCAACAGCCTCAGGCACAGCGTCGAATCCTCGGTCCGCCGGGCCGATCTGGTGGCGCGGGTAGCGGGCCACATCTTCAGCGCCGACATGGTCGCCCAGCCCAAGCCGGCACCCGATGTCTATCTGCTCGCGGCCAGGACCCTGGGCGTCGCGCCAGAGCGCTGCCTGGTGATCGAAGACAGCGCCACCGGCGTGCGTGCGGCCCTGGCCGCCGGCATGCGCGTCATCGGCTTCACCGGCGCCAGCCATATTCCGCCGAGCCACGGCGAGACCCTTAGCGCCCTGGGCGTCACCGCCCTGATCGCCCACATGGACGAATTGCCCGCGACCGTCGCCCGCCTCCGCGCCGCCGCCAACGGCGGGCAATGAAAAAGGGGCCCTCAGGGCCCCTTCGCTTTCCGCGTCAGCGGAATCAGGACAGGACCGCCCCTACCGCCTTGGGCAGTGCCACCGGTGCCAGATCGGCCGTTGCGTTCCAGGTCGCCTCGCTCAGCTGGGTTTCCAGCAGCTGGCGATGGATCGCCTCACGGTGCTGTTGCAGGACGATGTCCAGGGCGCGGCTGGGCGTCAGTTCGACGTCGTCGAAGGTGACGATCTGACCCGGCTCCATGGCCCGCTTCAGCACGCTGTGCTTGAGCAGGCCGATCGGCAGGTGATCCGGGCACTCGGCGATCTTCACCGCTTCGCCGCGCACGCTGTAGCCACCGATGCCGCGCTCGATGATGTCGCCAGCCGCCATGGGTTTCTTCATGATGGCGGCCACGCTCAGGGTCGGCGTGGTGGAGTTGTTGAGCAGGATCTTGCCGCCGGCGATCACGCGACGCAGGGTCTTGCCGACTTCCAGGGAGCACAGGTGGAAGGGGCGTACCAGGACATAGTACGGACCCTTGCCCAGCTTGAAGTATTCGATGGCACCGGCCTGGTCTTCGTCATGGCGACCGACGACGAAGACGCCACCCGCGGAGTAGCCGCTCGGGATCACGTAGTCGACGATGGGCGTGCCCAGTTGCTCGGCCATCTGCGCCAGGATGTTCGCGCTGTCCTGCAGGTTGGTCGAGTTGAGGCCTTCCAGACCCTGGCGGGTGATGGTGGCGCCATAGTTGTTGCCCACCACCACCTGCTCGATCTGCACCTTGGTGCCATCGGTGAAGGAGGTGGTCTGGTCGACGCTGGTGCCCTGGCGCGCGGACCAGTAGGCCATGTCTTCCGGCGTCGGATTATGGTTTAGATAGCCCTTCATGTTGCCGTAGACCAGCGGCTTGAAGCCCATCTGCACGGCTTCTTCGTGCAGTGCCGCCAGCGAACCCGGCTGGTCGCCCTCGGCCTCGGTCAGGAAACCCTTGCCGGCCAGGTAGGAACCGGTCGTCACCTGCAGTTCGGCATTGATGGTGACCACCTTGATGCCGGCCTCGAACGCGCGCTCGATGATTTCGGTACCGTGGTAGGGGTCGCCACTGCATTCCACCAGCAGATCGCAATGATCGACGAGATCCGCCACCGACTGGGTGAGCGCCTCGGTCAGCGGATAGTCGGTAACCGTGGCGATGGGCCGGCGGGTCAGGACGCGGGTCACGGTCATGTCGTCATAGTGACGGCTGATGAGCCGGGCCAGGCAGCGCGAGATCATGCCGGTACCGACGATGCCGATACGGGTGACAGGGGATTGGGAGGACATAGGATCGATTCCTTTCAAAGAGAATGTCGGTGGCGAGCAAGACCACCATGCGAAGTGCCGACCCCAACTGCGTGTCCGATCTCTTGCAAATGGAAAAACCGCTTCCATCAGAAATTCTATGACTGGGATCAATCTTTCCGTGCGACTCGAAGCCAAATCAAAAATTCATGACTTCGTAACAGATAGCGACCAATGGCCGCAGATCGCCACCTTTTTCCTAGCCGTACCGTGACGGCGGTTCAACTCGTCGGTTCTGCGCGCCCCGCACCGTCAGCACCGCGCGCCCAATAGCCGCGGCGGAACAGGTCACGTTCGCCCAGCGCCAGCAACAGCACCAGGAAGCCCAGCATCGCCACGCTGATGCTGACGATCAGCTCCAGCAGGCCGACCGGCTTGGGCAACAGGAAAGTCAGCAGGGCCACCGCACTGCCGGCGCTGAACCAGCGCAGCAGCAGCGACAGGTGCAGTCCCGCCAGGGCGTGGCGATAAAGCGCCAGCGCCATGAACACGGCCTGCAGGAAGGCCCCGGTGGTAAAGGAATAGGCCAGCCCCTGGGCGCCGAACGGCTGGTACACAGCTGCGTCCAGTGCCACGGTGATGAAGGAGCTGGCCAGGGTTGTATAGAGGAAGGTGCGGGCGCGCTGCTGCGACAGCAGGGCACGCCCCCACAGCAGGGCCAGGCCCATCCAGGGCAGGCCGAGGGCATAGGCCACCACCAGGGTCGCGGTCGCCGCGCTCTGCTCGGCGCCAAAGGCTCCGCGCTCCAGCAGCACCTTGACCACCGGCTCCGAATAGCTGAACAGCACCACGGCGGCCGGCACCAGGAACAGCAGGGTGCCGAGCAGCGCCTTGCGCATCAGCGCGCTGTACTTGCCGACATTGCCCTCGTTCCAACTGCGGGTCAGCTCGGGAAAGATCATCGCCAGGATGGACAGCGCATAGAGCGTCAGCGGAATGGTCACGATGCGGTAGGAGAAGGACAGCATGGTGATATTGCCCTCGGCCAGCAGCGAGGCGAAGAAGCGCTCCGCCAGCATGCAGCCCTGCTGGGCGCCGGCGGCGAGCAGCACCGGCGCGAAGGTCACGGCGAAGGGACTGCCCTCGGGCTTCTCGAAGGCTACCGAGCGCTGGCTGAGATAGCCCAGCCGCCGGTGCTGGATGACGATCAGCAGCACCTGGGGCAGCAGCATGCCGGTGAACAGCGCGATGCCACTCGGCTGCAGGATGACGATGGCCAGGATGGCGCCCAGATTGAGCATCAGGGTGCGGGTCATCGGCAGGATGAAGATGCGATCCAAGTTGAGCAGCGCGCCCTGGCAATAGAGGATGGCCTGCACGCAGATCAGCAGGGTGCCGACGGCGAAGACCAGCTTGCCGGTCTCGACCTGCTCATCGCTCCAGCCCGGGGCCAGGGCATGCATCAGCCAGGGACTAGCGAGGACACCGATCACCGACAGCAGCAGGCCGAACAGGCCGATGCGCCAGTACAGCCAGCGACCGACCTGCTCGTACTGGGCGTTGCAGCGGTCACGGATGCGTTGCAGATAGGGAATCATGGCATCGCGCAGGGCGAGACCGAAGAAGCTCTCGAAGAACACCGGCAGGATGAGCGCGACAAAGATCAGGTCGGCTTCCCAGCTCACGCCGAATTGCCGGGCGATCAGCAGGTCGCGCAGGAACCCCAGCAGGAAGCTGGCGACGGTGATGGCCAGGATGATAAGCGTCGAACTCACGCCCGCACCTCGGTCGGCCACGACAGGCCAAGCGCAGTAATACGCAGACGGATAGGGAAGGCGTGCATTGAGCGGTCTCGTTCCGTGAGCCGGAGGTGATCCGGAGAATGGCGAGCAGGGCTGCCCGTTTGGTCCAGACTCAGAGACCAGCTTCCGCGCTTAAGTTTCCCGAAGCAATTCCAGAGACACGCAGAAATGTCGAACGATTGGCAAATTGCCATGACTGGCTGGCGCCTGACCGCCGAGCGGTAGTCCTTGCAATCGCCGCGCAAGCCGAATACTGTATATATAACCAGATACAGAAACGAGGTGACGCATGGCCGTCGAAGTGTTGTATCGCAGCAGCCGAGATCCGGAGCGCCTGTTCATGGATAAAGCCGAAGCCGATCGTCACGACAAGATGTTGGAACTGGCCGAGTCGCTCGCCAGCGTGCTGGACAAGGCCGTACCCGGTCTTGCCGAAAAGCAGTGCGAAGACCTGGGGCTGTTCATGGCCCGCAATCGCGAGGTCTTCGCCCGCGCATTTCGCAACCAGCCGGATGCATTGGGCGAGTTGGACCTGCCCAGCTAGCAAGGGGCGCCGCCCCTCGGGTAGCCTGGGAAGAGATCTGAGCCGGAGAAAGCCTCTTGTCCCTTCCCATCATCTTCGATACCGATCCTGGCGTGGACGACGCCCAGGCCATCGCCCTGCTGTTTGCCGATCCCGCTTTCGAGGTGATCGGCCTGACCACGACCTTTGGCAACGTGCCGGTCACCACGGCGACCCGCAACGCCCTGCTGCTCACCGAGCTGGCTGGCCGGGACACGCCCGTCGCCGCGGGTGTCGCCGAACCCCTGGTCAAGCCGGCCGGCAACCATGCGCTGCATGTGCATGGCCAGGATGGCCTGGGCAATCAGCAGCTCCCCGCGCCGAGCCAGGCGCCCCACGCCCTGGACGCCGCGCGTTTCATCGTCGAGCAGACCCGCCTGCGACCGGGTGAGATCACCCTGGTGGCGGTCGGGCCGCTGGGCAACCTGGCCCTCGCCCTGGCGCTGGATCCCACGGTCGCCGAGCGCGTCCGCGAGGTGGTGGTGATGGGCGGCGCCATCGTCGAGCCGGGCAATGTCACCCCGGTGGCCGAAGCCAATATCTTTTCCGATCCCCATGCCGCGGCGCGGGTCTTCGCCGCGCCCTGGCCGCTGACCCTGGTCGGCCTCGACGCCACCCACCGCGCCGTCCTCGACCCGCCCCGCCTGCAGCGCATCGCGGCGCGCCAGGGCGCCCTCGGTGAGGTGCTCGCGCGCAGCTATGATTTCTATGCGGACTTCTACCGCAGCGTGAAGGACATCGACGGCTGCCATCCCCACGACAGCTGCGCCCTCGCCTACCTGCGCCGTCCCGAGCTGTTCCACACCGCGCGCGGCCATCTCAGCGTCGGTACCGAAGGCCTGGCGGAAGGCCAGACCTTCTTCGCGCCCGAGGGTCGCGCCTACCTGGACGGGCGCTGGTCCGGCAATCCGCTGGTAACGGTCTGCCTGGGCATGGACGGCGCCGCCATGGTCGCCTGGATGGAAGAGGTCCTGACCGCAACCGAGCGGTAAGGGGTAACACGCCGCCGTTCGGGCTCCAGGCGATCGGCAGGCGAAAAAAAAGGCCCCTTACGGGGCCTTTTCTACATCCGGGATCAGTTAACCTTGGGATCCAGTTCGCCGCGCGCATAACGCTCGAACATGGCATCCAGGGAGATCGGCTTGATCTTGGAGGCCTGGCCGGCGGTGCCGAAGGCTTCGTAACGGGCGATGCAGACTTCGCGCATGGCGGTCACGGTCTTGGCCAGGTACTTGCGCGGATCGAACTCGCTGCGGTTCTTGGCCATGAACTCGCGGATGGCACCGGTGGACGCCAGACGCAGGTCGGTATCGATGTTGACCTTGCGGACCCCGTACTTGATGCCTTCGACGATCTCTTCGACCGGCACGCCGTAGGTTTCCTTGATGTCGCCACCGTACTCGTTGATGATCTTCAGCCACTCCTGGGGCACCGAGCTGGAGCCGTGCATGACCAGATGGGTGTCCGGGATGCGCGCATGGATTTCCTTGATGCGCTGGATCGACAGGGTGTCCCCGGTCGGCGGCTTGGTGAACTTGTAGGCGCCGTGGCTGGTGCCGATGGCGATGGCCAGGGCATCGACCTTGGTGGCCTTGACGAACTGGGCGGCTTCTTCCGGATCGGTCAGCAGCTGGCTGTGATCCAGGGTGCCTTCGGCGCCCACGCCGTCTTCTTCACCGGCCATGCCGGTTTCCAGGCTGCCCAGGCAACCCAGCTCGCCTTCCACGGACACGCCGCAGGCATGGGCGAAGGCCACGGTCTGCTGGGTGACGCGCACGTTGTAGTCGTAGTCGGACGGCGTCTTGCCGTCGGCCATCAGCGAGCCGTCCATCATCACCGAGGAGAAGCCCAGCTGGATCGAGCGCTGGCAGATGTCGGGAGTGGTGCCGTGGTCCTGGTGCATGACCACCGGGATGTGCGGGAATTCTTCCACCGCGGCCAGGATCAGGTGACGCAGGAAGGGAGCGCCGGCGTACTTGCGGGCACCGGCGGAGGCCTGGACGATGACCGGCGAATCGGTCTTGTCGGCGGCTTCCATGATGGCGCGCATCTGCTCGAGGTTGTTGACGTTGAAGGCCGGAACGCCGTAGCCGAATTCGGCGGCGTGATCCAGCAGCTGACGCATGCTGACGAGTGCCATTGGTGATTATCTCCCTACAAAGGCGGTGGTGGCGCCAGCCTGCATGAGCGGCTGGCAGGGTTCAAGCGGCCGACCCCTGGCCGCCCTGGATTAATCGGTTCAGCTGACATTCGCCCGCTCAAGGCGTCCGGCAGCCGCGGCCGATGAGGTCGTTGTTGGCGATCCAGTAGACGAGGCCCTGGTCGCCGCGGATGTGAAAAGCCACCAGCCCGTCGGTATAGGACTGGCCATCGGTGGCCGGTTCGCGGTTGAGATGGCGGATCAGGCCATCGCCTTCCAGCTTGAGGTCGACGATGGACTGGCTGCGATCCACATAGCGCCAGTCGAAGGCCGCCTTGGAATCGCAGACCCAGTGGGTCCAGCCGCCGGTCTGCTGCGCGCCGCGACCGGCGCAACCGGCCAGCAGGGCGAGACTCAGCAGCCCGAGGGCGAGCGTGCGCCCCTTCACTGGGCGCAACCGCTGGCAGGACGGCTGGCGTTGCCGGTGAGCGTATCGACGCGCTCGCCGTTCTGCGCCGTGGGCGTGGCGGCCGCCGCGGGCGGCGGCGCGAACACCGCGCAGGCCTTGTCGGCATTGCCACCGGCGCAACCGGCCAGCATCAGGACAGCGGAACAGACGAGCAGCGGCATACGCATGGCGATTACTCCTGGGCGCGTTGCTGGAGGACTTCGACGGCCGGCAGGACCTTGCCCTCGACGAATTCGAGGAAGGCGCCACCACCGGTGGAGATATAGGAGACCTTCTCGCCGATGCCGTATTTGTCGATGGCGGCCAGGGTGTCGCCACCGCCGGCGATGGAGAAGGCGTCGCTGTCGGCGATGGCCTGGGCCAGGGTGCGGGTGCCTTCGCCGAACTGGTCGAATTCGAAGACGCCGACCGGACCGTTCCAGAGGATGGTCTTGGCCGATTTGAGCAGGTCGGCGAATTGCTGGGCGCTGACCGGGCCGATGTCGAGGATCATGTCGTCGTCGGCCACGTCGTTGATCGACTTGGTGACGGCTTCGGCGGTCTCGGCGAATTCCTTGGCGACCACCACGTCCACCGGCAGCGGCACGCTGACCTTGGCGGCGATGGCCTTGGCGGTGTCCACCAGATCGGCTTCGTACAGCGACTTGCCGACCTTGTAGCCGGCCGCGGCCAGGAAGGTGTTGGCGATGCCGCCGCCGACGATCAGCTGGTCACAGATCTGCGCCAGGGAATTGAGCACGTCCAGCTTGGTGGACACCTTGGAGCCGGCGACGATGGCTGCCATCGGCCGGGCCGGATTGCCCAGCGCCTTGCCCAGCGCGTCCAGCTCGCCGGCCAGCAGCGGACCGGCCGCGGCAACCTTGGCGAACTTGGCCACGCCGTGGGTCGAGCCTTCAGCGCGGTGGGCGGTGCCGAAGGCGTCCATGACGAAGATGTCGCACAGGGCGGCATAGTGCTTCGCCAGGTCGTCGGCGTTCTTTTTCTCGCCCACGTTGAAGCGCACGTTCTCCAGCAATACCAGTTGACCCGGCTCGACCTGGACGCCGTTCAGATAGTCCTTCACCAGCGGCACGTCACGACCCAGGGCCTTGCTCAGATAGGCGGCGACCGGTGCCAGGCTGTTTTCCTCGCTGAATTCGCCCTCGGTGGGACGGCCCAGGTGCGAGCAGACGATCACCGCGGCACCCTTTTCCAGGGCCAGCTTGAGGGTCGGTAGGGCGGCGACCAGGCGGGCATCGCTCTTGATCTGGCCTTCCTTCACCGGAACGTTGAGGTCTTCGCGAATCAGGACGCGCTTACCCTTCAGATCGAGGTCGCTCATTTTCAACACGGACATACAGGCAATCCCTTAGTTGTGCTTGTTTCAGGTGGGCTTGGCGATGCGCAGCCAATGGCCGGCGACGTCGAGCATGCGGTTGGCGAAGCCCCATTCGTTGTCGAACCACACCAGCAGATTGACCAGCCGGGGGCCGGAAACGCGGGTCTGGCTGCCATCGACGATAGCGGAATGGGGATCGTGGTTGAAATCGCAGGAGGCGTGGGGCAACTCGGTGTAGTCGATCAGCCCGGCCAGGGGACCGCTCCGGGCGGCGTCACGCAACAGGGTGTTGAGGGCGGGCGCCGTGGTGTCGCGGCCGACGATGCAGGTGATGTCCAGGCAGGAGACGTTGACCGTGGGTACGCGCACGGCGCGGGCCTGGATGCGCCCGCCGAGCTCGGGCAGCAGCCGTTCGATGCCACGCGCCAGGCCGGTCGCCACCGGGATGATCGACTGGAACGCGGAACGCGTCCGCCGCAGATCTTCGGCATGGTAGGCGTCGATCACGGGCTGGTCGTTCATGGCCGAGTGGATCGTGGTGATGGAGACGTACTCCAGACCCAGGGTCTCGTGCAAAAGTTTCAGCACCGGGACGCTGCAGTTGGTGGTGCAGGAGGCATTCGAGACCAGCGTCTCGTCACCGCGCAGGGCCTGCTGGTTGACCCCGTAGACCACGGTGGCGTCCACGTCGGTCTCGCTGACCATGGGCTGGGAGAACAGCACCCGCGGCGCACCGGCGGCGAGAAAACGCCCGGCCTCGGCACGGGTGCTGAAGGCGCCGGAGCATTCCAGCACCAGATCGACGTCGAGCGCCCGCCAGTCCACCCGCTCGGGCTCAGCTTCGCGGCGGATCTCCAGGGCCTGATCGCCGATGCGCAGGCGCTCACCCTCCAGCACGACCCGGCCGGGAAAGCGGCCATGGGTGGAGTCGAAGCGGGTGAGGTATTCCAGGCTGGGCCGGTCGGCCAGATCGTTTAGGGCGACGATGGCGAGCTGGGTGGCCACGCCACGCTCGTGCAGCGCACGCAACACGCAACGACCGATGCGACCGTAGCCGTTGAGAGCGAGGCGATAGCGAGCGGAACTCATGCGTGAACGGACCCGGGCAAGCGAAAGGCCGATTATGCGGCGGTTCGACGACGAATGGGAGTCGCCAGGGTAGTCAGGTCGACTTTCGCACTACAAAAAGGCGCTCTCCTTGGCAGACAGGAAAGAAATCCGCCGCGTGGCCCGACATGCCTGCCGCAGCGACAACGGATCGCGGTCTGCAGGGAAGCCATGCAGGTAGTGCCAGGGGTTGCGGGGCTACCTGACGCTTCGCCCATGGCCTGGCGAAAACCGTCATCCGAGGGCGATAGATCAAAGGCATGACCCAGATCAAAAACCCCACTTGTTGTGTTGTAGAAATTACAAAACACCATATGTAGTATCTGGACCGAACTTGAGGCCCAAGCCGCGCTCGAAGGAAAAGACCCGCGCCGCTCTGGCAAACGCCGGCTGGCGACAGGCTTTTTCCTTTGAATTCGCCCCACTACGGACAGGAGTCAGCCATGACCATCACCATCTACAGCAAGCCCGCCTGCGTGCAGTGCAACGCCACCTATCGTGCCCTGGACCGTCAGGGCATCACCTACCAGGTGGTGGATATCGAGCAGGACGCCCAGGCGCGCCAGACCGTGGAATCCCTGGGCTATCGCCAGGTGCCGGTGGTAGTGGCCGGTAACGACCACTGGGCCGGCTTCCGCCCGGACAAGCTCGGCCAGCTGGTGGCCTGAGGCCCGGGCCATGGGCGAGCTGCTGTATTTCTCCAGCACCTCGGAGAACACCCACAGATTCGTCGAGAAACTCGGGCTGCCGGCGCGGCGCATTCCCCAAGATCCCGCCGCCGAACCGCTCAAGGCCCGCGAGCCCTACATCCTGGTCTTGCCGACCTATGGCGGTGGGGGCAGCAAGGGCG
Source organism: Pseudomonas sp. SORGH_AS_0199 (assembly GCF_031453735.1). Taxonomy (NCBI): domain Bacteria; kingdom Pseudomonadati; phylum Pseudomonadota; class Gammaproteobacteria; order Pseudomonadales; family Pseudomonadaceae; genus Pseudomonas; species Pseudomonas sp. SORGH_AS_0199. The sequence continues at coordinate 956,279 of NZ_JAVJAE010000001.1, read as the reverse complement.
CGGTGCCCAAGCCGGTGATTCATTTTCTCAACGATCCGCACAATCGCGCCCTGATCCGCGGCGTCATTGCCGCCGGCAACACCAACTTCGGCGAGGGCTACTGCCTGGGTGGACGCATCGTCGCCCAGAAATGCGCGGTGCCCCTGCTCTACCAATTCGAATTGCTCGGCACGACGGAGGATGTCGACCGGGTGCGCACGGGAGTGAACGACTTTTGGCAACGGCAGGCCTGACCCCGACCGGCAGCGACGCGGACTATCACGCACTCAATGCCATGCTCAATCTCTATGGTCCCAACGGCGAGCTGCAACTCGACAAGGACCGCCAGGCGGCGCGGCAGTACTTCCTGCAGCACGTCAACCAGAACACGGTGTTCTTCCATAACCTGGACGAGAAACTCGGCTATCTGGTGGACAAGGGCTACTACGAGGCGGCGGTGCTGGAGCAATATGCGCCGGCCTTCGTGAAGGCGCTGTTCGAGCGCGCCTATGCCTACAAATTCCGCTTCCAGAGCTTTCTCGGCGCCTTCAAGTACTACACCAGTTACACCCTCAAGACCTTCGACGGCCAGCGCTACCTGGAACGCTACGAAGACCGGGTGTGCATGGTTGCCCTGAGTCTGGCGCGCGGTGACGAACAGCTGGCCGAGTCCCTGGTGGACGAGATGATCAGCGGCCGTTTCCAGCCGGCCACCCCGACCTTTCTCAACGCCGGCAAGCGCCAGCGCGGCGAGCTGGTGTCCTGCTTCCTCCTGCGCATCGAAGACAACATGGAGTCCATCGGCCGCGCGGTGAATTCAGCGCTGCAGCTGTCCAAGCGTGGCGGTGGCGTGGCCTTCCTGCTGAGCAACGTGCGCGAGGTCGGGGCGCCGATCAAGCGCATCGAGAACCAGTCCTCGGGCATCATTCCGATCATGAAGCTGCTGGAGGACGCCTTCTCCTATGCCAACCAGCTGGGATCGCGCCAGGGCGCCGGCGCCGTCTATCTCAATGCCCACCACCCGGACATCCTGAGATTCCTCGACACCAAGCGCGAGAACGCCGACGAGAAGATCCGCATCAAGACCCTGTCCCTCGGCGTGGTCATCCCGGACATCACCTTCGAACTGGCCAAGCGCAATGCCGACATGTACCTGTTCTCGCCCTACGACGTGGAGCGGGTCTATGGCGTGCCCTTCGCCGACATCAGCGTCAGCGAGAAATACGCCGAGATGGTGGCCGACGCGCGCATTCGCAAGCGCAAGATCAACGCCCGGGAATTCTTCCAGACCCTGGCGGAAATCCAGTTCGAGTCCGGCTATCCCTACCTGATGTTCGAAGACACGGTGAATCGCGCCAACCCAATCGCCGGACGCATCAACATGAGCAACCTCTGCTCGGAGATCCTCCAGGTCAACACTCCCAGCCGCTTCGACGAAGACCTGGGTTATGAGCACATCGGCCAGGACATCTCCTGCAACCTGGGTTCGCTGAACATCGCCCGCACCATGGATTCACCGGACCTGGGCCGCACCGTGGAGACCGCCATCCGCGGCCTCACCGCGGTCTCGGAAATGAGCGACATCCGCTGCGTGCCCTCGGTGGCCGCCGGCAACGCCGCCTCCCACGCCATCGGCCTGGGCCAGATGAACCTGCACGGCTACCTGGCCCGCGAACACATCCACTACGGCTCGCCGGAAGGCCTGGATTTCACCAATCTGTACTTCTACACCGTCACCTACCACGCGGTGCGTGCCTCCAATCACCTGGCCATCGAACGCGGCCAGAGCTTCCAGGGCTTCGCCGACTCCAAGTACGCCAGCGGCGCCTATTTCGACCAGTACACCGAGGGCGACTTCACCCCCCGTACCTCACGGGTGGCCGAGTTGTTCGAGGTCGCCGGAATCCGCCTGCCGACCCGCGCCGACTGGCAGGAACTCAAGGCCTCGGTGATGCAGCACGGGCTGTTCAACCGCAACCTCCAGGCCATCCCGCCCACCGGCTCGATCTCCTACATCAACCACTCCACCTCGAGCATCCATCCCATCGTCGCCAAGGTGGAGATCCGCAAGGAAGGCAAGCTGGGCCGCGTCTACTACCCGGCGCCCTACCTGGCCGACGATAACCAGGAGTATTACCAGGACGCCTACGAGATCGGCCCGGAAAGGATCATCGACACCTATGCCGAGGCCACCCGCCATGTCGACCAGGGGCTGTCGCTGACGCTGTTCTTCCGCGACACCGCCACCACCCGCGACATCAACCGGGCGCAGATCCATGCCTGGAAGAAGGGCATCAAGACGCTCTATTACATCCGCCTGCGCCAGGCCGCCCTGGAAGGCACCGAGGTGCAGGGCTGCGTGTCCTGCAGCCTGTGAGGAAATTGCCATGAACGCACCCGTCAACGCGCCGCGCCTGAATCGCATCAACGCCATCAACTGGAACCGCCTGCAGGACGACAAGGACCTGGAGGTGTGGAACCGCCTGACCGGCAACTTCTGGCTGCCGGAAAAGATCCCGCTGTCCAACGACATCCCCTCCTGGGCGACCCTGACGCCCAAGGAGCAGCAGCTGACCATCCGCGTCTTCACCGGCCTGACTCTGCTGGACACCATCCAGAACGCCGTGGGCGCGCCAACCCTGCTGGCCGATGCCGTCACCCCCCACGAGGAAGCGGTGATCGCCAACATCGGCTTCATGGAGGCGGTCCATGCGCGCTCCTACAGCTCGATCTTTTCCACCCTCTGCTCGACGCCGGATGTGGACGAGGCCTATCGCTGGAGCGAGGAGAATCCCTATCTGCAGACCAAGGCCGACCTGATCCTGGCGCGCTACCACGCCGAGGACCCGCTGCTGCGCAAGGTGGCCAGCGTCTTCCTGGAGTCCTTCCTCTTCTATTCGGGCTTCTACCTGCCGATGTACTGGTCCAGCCGCGCCAAGCTGACCAATACCGCCGACCTGATCCGCCTGATCATTCGCGACGAGGCGGTGCACGGCTATTACATCGGCTACAAATTCCAGCAGGCCCTGGCCAGGGAAAGTCCGGAGCGCCGCCAGCAGGTCAAGGACTTCGCCTACGAGCTGCTGCAGGACCTCTACGACAACGAGGTGGCCTACACCGAGGACCTCTACGACAGCGTGGGCTGGAGCGAGGACGTGAAGAAATTCCTCCACTACAACGCCAACAAGGCGCTTATGAATCTGGGCTTCGAAGCGCTGTTCCCCAGCAGCATGACCGACGTCAGCCCGGCGATCCTCGCCGCCCTGTCGCCCAGCGCCGACGAGAACCACGACTTCTTCTCCGGCTCGGGCTCGTCCTATGTCATCGGCAAGGCGGTGAGTACCGAAGACGAGGATTGGAATTTCTGAGCCAACCCGCTGCTCCGGCAAGCCCCCTCTCCCTTGGGGAGAGGGCGTCCCTCGCGACAAAGTCCCAGTGGAAAAGGCTGCGCCGTTTTCCACGCTACGGCGCTGAGCCGCCCGCCCGCTCCGAAAACTCCCTCTCCCTCTGGGAGAGGGTTGGGGTGAGGGCCCACTTTGCGATGAAGCCCCAGTGGAAAAGGCTGCGCCGTTTTCCACGCTACGACGCTAATAAGTAGTACGGCTTATCGCGGCCATGGGCCGCTCCTACAGGGCAGCGCTGCTTTTGTAGGAGCGGCCCATGGCCGCGATAGCACAGCTGCTCTATCAGACGCCCGCCCATGGCCGCGATAGCTCTCTACCTCAGCGGCCCCGTCCGAAAACGGCCAGTCGCCCCTACCTGGCGGTGCTAACCTGCCGCCATGAACGCCTTCCCCGATATACCCGCCTTCGAACGCGCCCGCCTGGCGCGGGACCCGCGTTTCGATGGCCTGTTCTACACCGCGGTGCTCACCACCGGCATCTACTGCCGACCGGTGTGCCCGGCGCAACCGCCACGCCCGGAAAACGTCAGCTACTACCCCAGCGCCGCGGCCGCCGAGGCCGCCGGCTATCGCCCCTGCCTGAGATGCCGCCCGGAACTCTCCCCTGCCGGCGGCCAATGGCAACGCGGTGACGCCACCCTGGCGCGTGCCCTGCGACTGATGGACGAAGGCCTGGAGGAAGGCGGTCTGCCCGCCCTCGCCGCCCGCCTCGATCTCAGCGAACGCCAGTTGCGCCGGCTGTTCGTCGAGCGCCTGGGCGCCGCGCCCCTGGCGGTGCTCACCACCCGCCGGCTGCTGTTCGCCAAGCAATTGCTCAGCGAGACCCGGCTGCCGATCACCGAGGTGGCCCTGGCCGCCGGCTTCGGCAGTCTTAGACGCTTCAACACCGCCTTTCGCGATGCCTACGACCTGGCCCCCAGCCAGGTGCGCAAGGGCCAGGCCGCGGCTTCGCCGGTGCTGGTCCTGCGCCTGGCCTATCGTCCGCCCTATGATTTTGCCGCCCAGCTGGATTTCCTTCGCGGTCACGCCCTGCCCGGAGTGGAGGTGCTGGACGACACCAGCTACGCCCGGGTGATTGGCACGCCCGAACAGCCGGGCTGGCTGCGCGTCTCGGTCTGGGATGCCGACACGCCGGCGCTGCGCCTGGAATTGCACGGTGCCGCACCCGGCGAACTGCAGGCGGCAGTGGCACGCATCCGCCGCATGTTCGATCTGGACGCCGATCCCGAAGCCATCGCCCAGGGCCTTTCCGTCGACCCGACCCTGGCCGAACTGGTGGCGCGCCGGCCCGGCCTGCGCCTGCCCAGCGGCTGGGATGGCTTCGAGATCGCCGTGCGCGCCGTCATCGGCCAGCAGGTCAGCGTGGTGGCGGCCACCACCATGACCGCCCGGGTGGTGCAGCGCTTCGGGCGGCCCTGGGGCGAGCCCGGCCACGAGGCCAGTCGTCCGCCAGCCGGTCTGCACCACTTCTTTCCCACGGTGGAGGCCCTGGCCGATGCCGCCCTGGAAGAACTCACCGGCCTCGGCCTGATCCGCGCCCGCGCCGGTACCCTCGGCACGGTGTCCCGGGCCTTGCGTACCGGCGAGGTGGACTTCGACACCGGGCGCACCCTGGACGACTTTGCCCGGCGCTGGATCGCGCTCAAGGGCATAGGTCCCTGGACCGCCCAGTACATCGCCCTGCGCGCCCTCGCCCATCCCGATGCCTGTCCGGTGGAAGACCTGGTGTTGCAGAAACGCCTGGCGCCGCCCGGCGAACGCCTGACCGCCAAGGCCCTCTACGCCCGCGCCGAAGCCTGGCGACCCTGGCGCGCCTACGGAGTGATGCAGGTCTGGCGCGAGGCCACTTGGAAGGCGCCTGCCGACGCCCCCGCCGAACCCGTACCCACCCGTCTCGCCAAGGAGTCGCCCCGATGATCGCCTACTGCCTGCTGGACAGCCCCATAGGAACGCTCACCCTGGCCGCCGACGACAGTGGCCTGCGCGTGGTGGAATTTCCCGAGAATCGCTACCTGGCCAAGCGCGATGCCAGCTGGAGCGCCGCCGACCATCCGATCCTCGACCTGGCCCGCGCGCAGCTCGGCGAGTATTTCGCCGGCCAGCGCCAGACGTTCGAGCTGCCGCTGGCACCGCGCGGCACCCCCTTCCAGCTGGCGGTCTGGCAGGCCCTGGCGGAGATCCCTCACGGCCAGACCTGGAGCTATGGTCAGCTCGCCAGCCACCTCGGTCGACCCCAGGCGATGCGCGCGGTGGGCGCCGCCAATGGGCGCAATCCGCTGCCCATCGTGCTGCCCTGCCACCGGGTGATAGGGGCGTCCGGCGCCCTGACCGGCTTTGGTGGCGGCCTGCCGACCAAGCAATTCCTGCTGGAGCTGGAAGGCGCGTTGCCACCGCCGCGGGATCTCTTCGCGGCGTCCTAGCCCGCCACCGCGCCAGAACCTGCCTGCTAAAAGGCTCTAGCATGCGCCTTCCAGCGCTTGAGCCGGTGCACTCCTGTAGCGCAAACTGGAATTTTCCATTCGCAAGGATGCGATGCGATGTCCAGCTCAGCCAACGCCCCGACCTTCACCCTGACGCTGGATGGCGTCGCCCACGATTTCCAGGTGCTCGCCTTCGACGGCCACGAAGCCATCGGCCAGCCCTATCGCTTCCAGCTCGAACTGGTCAGCGAGCGCCCGGACTGGCCGCTGGAGTCACTGTTGCAGCGCTCCGCCTTTCTCGCCCTGGGTGCAGGTGACCGGGGCATCCACGGCCAGCTCGCCGCCGTGGCCCAGGGCGATTCCGGTCGACGCCTAACCCGCTATCGCGCCGAGCTGGTGCCACGCCTGGCCCAGTTGGCTCACCGCGTCAATTCCCGCCTCTTCCAGGGGCGCAGCGTCCCCGAGATCCTCGCGCAGCTCCTCGAGGAGCACGGCATCCTCGATGGCGACTATCGCTTCGCCCTGGGACCGACGCGCTATCCGCCGCGCGCCTACTGCGTACAGTACGGAGAGAGCGATCTGGCCTTTCTCACCCGGCTCTGCGAGGAAGAGGGCCTGCACTTTCACCACCAGCATCGTCGCGACGGTCATGTGCTGGTCTTTGGCGATGACGCCACCAGCTTTGCGCAGCTGGGCGCCACCCGCTATCTAGCCGGCAGCGGCCTGGTGGCGGACGAGCCCGCGATCAGTCACCTGGCGGTCGCGCTGCAGATCCGCAGCAGCGCCAGCCTCCTGCGCGATCACGATCCGCTGCAACCTCGGCTGCGCCTGCAGAGCAGTACGGACGCTGCGGCCCAGCCCGCGCTGGAGGACTATGGCTTTCCCGGTCGCTTCACCGATCGCGCACGCGGGCAGCGCCTGAGCAGCCGGCGCCTGGAGCGTCTGCGGGGCGACGCCCTCCAGGCCCAGGGCACGAGCGACCAGCCCAGCCTGGTGAGCGGGCACTTCCTGCCGCTGGAACAGCATCCGCGCGCCGACTGGAATCAGCTCTGGCTGTTGACCGAGATCCAGCACCAGGGCCGCCAGCTGCAGGTCCTGGAGGAAGACGTTACCGACCGGATCCCGGCCGACGGCTTCGCCCAGGGCTATCGCAACAGCTTTGTCGCGCGGCCGTGGGCGCTGCCCTTCCGCCTGCCCCTGCGCCATCCCAAACCCCGGCTGCTGGGCGCCCAGAGCGCCGTGGTCACCGGACCGGCCGGCGAGGAAATCCACTGCGATGCCCTGGGCCGGATCAAGGTGCAATTCCACTGGGATCGCGAAGGCCAGGCGGATGAGCACAGCAGTTGCTGGCTGCGGGTCGCCAGCGGCTGGGCCGGTAACGGCCACGGCGCCCTGAGCCTGCCGCGGACCGGCATGGAGGTACTGGTCGGCTTTCTCGAAGACGATCCCGATCAGCCGCTGGTGATCGGCTGCCTGTACCACGCCGAGCAGCGTCCGCCGCTGGAACTGCCCAGGGACCAGACCCGCAGCACCTTCAAGACGCTGAGCAGCCCCGGGGGCCACGGCTACAACGAAATTCGCAGCGAGGATCGCCAGGGCCAGGAGGAAATCCATGTGCATGCCCAGCGCGACTGGGACGAACGCATCGGCCACGACCACCGCAGCGAGATCGGCCACAAGCGCCATCAGCGCATCCGGGGCAACAGCTACAGCACCTTCCACGCCGAGGAACACCGCATCACCCGGGGCGAACGCCGCACCGAGGTGCGCGCCGACGATCACCTGGACATAAACACGAGTCAGCATCTGCGGCTGGACGGCAGCCTGCTGGTCGAGGCCGGTAGCGAGATCCGGCTGCACAGTGGCCAGAAGATCGTCCTGGAAGCCGGCGCCCGCCTCACCCTCAGGACCGGCGGCAGCTTTGTGCAGCTGGATGCCGGCGGGGTCACCCTGGCTGGCCCGAGCATCCGGGTGAATCCCTGAGCGCGTGCCGAATCGCGGACACAAAAAAGCCACGCCTGGGCGTGGCTTTTCGGATTACCGCAACAGGACTCAGTCTTCCAGCAACTCGCCGGCCACCGCCAGGACATTGTCCAGGGTGAAGCCGAAGTGCTCGAACAGCGCCGCCGCCGGAGCGGATTCGCCGTAGGTGTGCATGCCGATGATACGACCGTCGAGACCGACGTACTTGTACCAGAAGTCGGCGATGCCGGCCTCGATGGCGATGCGCGCGCCGACTTCCACCGGCAGGACCTGCTGACGGTACTCGGGGCTCTGGCGGTCGAAGACGCTGGTGCTGGGCATGGAGACCACGCGCACCTGGCGACCTTCGGCGGTCAGGCGGTCATAGGCCTGCACCGCCAGGCCGACTTCGGAGCCGGTGGCGATGAGGATCAGCTCGGGTTCGCCGTTGCAATCCTTGAGCACGTAGCCGCCACGGGCGGCGTTGCCCAGGGTGGCGGCGTCGCGCACGCTGTGGGTCAGGTTCTGGCGCGAGAAGATCAGCGCGCTGGGACCGTCGCGACGCTCCAGGGCCGAGGTCCAGGCGATGGCGGATTCCACAGCATCGGCCGGACGCCAGGTGTCCAGGTTGGGGGTGTAGCGCAGCGAGGCCAGCTGTTCCACCGGCTGGTGGGTGGGGCCGTCTTCGCCGAGACCGATGGAGTCGTGGGTGAAGACATAGAGCACCCGCTGCTTCATCAGCGCCGACATGCGCACCGCGTTGCGGGCGTATTCCATGAACATCAGGAAGGTGGCGCCGTAGGGCACCAGGCCGCCGTGCAGGGCGACGCCGTTCATGATGGCGCTCATGCCGAATTCACGCACGCCGTAGTGGACATAGTTGCCGCTGGCGTCTTCGGCGGTGACGCCCTGGGCGCCCTTCCACAGGGTCAGGTTGGAGCCGGCCAGGTCGGCGGAACCGCCGAGCAGTTCGGGCAGCAGCGGACCAAAGAACTGCAGGGCGTTCTGGCTGGCCTTGCGGCTGGCGATGGTCTCGCCCTTGCTGGCGACGTCCTGGATGAAGGCGGCGGCGCGCTCGGCGAAATCGGCGGGCAGGTCACCGGCCATGCGGCGCTTGAACTCGGCGGCCAATTGCGGATGGGCCTGGGCGTAGGCGGCGAACCGCTCGTTCCACTCGGCCTCGGCGGCGGCGCCGCGCTCCTTGGCGCTCCACTCGGCATAGATGTCGGCGGGAATCTCGAAGGGCGCATGGGCCCAGCCGAGCAGCTCGCGCGCGGCCTGGATCTCGTCGTTGCCCAGCGGCGCGCCGTGGCACTCTTCCTTGCCCTGCTTGTGCGGTGCGCCGTAGCCGATCACGGTCTTGCAGCAGATCAGGGTGGGCTTGTCGCTCTTGCGCGCGGTGTCCAGGGCGGTCCGGATCTCGTCGGCGTCATGGCCGTCGACGTTGCGGATCACCTGCCAGCCGTAGCTCTCGAAGCGCTTGGGGGTGTCGTCGGTGAACCAGCCTTCGACCTCGCCATCGATGGAGATGCCGTTGTCGTCGTAGAAGGCGATCAGCTTGGACAGGCCCAGGGTGCCGGCCAGGGAGCAGACCTCGTGGGAGATGCCTTCCATCATGCAGCCATCGCCGAGGAAGGCGTAGGTGTGGTGGTCGACGATCCGGTGGCCGTCACGGTTGAACTGGGCGGCCATGACCTTTTCCGCCAGGGCGAAGCCCACGGCGTTGGCGATGCCCTGACCCAGGGGGCCGGTGGTGGTCTCGATACCCGGGGCGTAGCCGTATTCGGGGTGGCCCGGGGTCTTGCTGTGCAGCTGCCGGAAATTCTTCAGGTCGTCGATGGACAGGTCGTAGCCGGACAGGTGCAGCAGCGAATAGATGAGCATGGAGCCGTGGCCGTTGGACAGCACGAAGCGGTCGCGGTCGGCCCACAGGGGATTGCCAGGGTTGTGCTTGAGCTGATCGTGCCAGAGCACCTCGGCGATGTCGGCCATGCCCATGGGGGCGCCGGGGTGGCCACTGTTGGCCTTTTGCACGGCATCCATGCTGAGGGCGCGGATGGCGTTGGCTCGATCACGACGGCTGGGCATTGCGGTGTCTCCTGGCAGAGGCAGAGCGAAGGGGCCGTTATTCTGGCCCAGCCAGGGCACTTCCAGCAATCGGCGCGGTCGCCTCAGCCCGCCGGGCAGACCGTGGCGCCGTCGACCACGAAGGCGCGTGCCACCGGTTCGATGCGCCTGGCCAGGGTCGCCAGGGCCTGGCGGTGCGCCGCCACGACCTCGGCATAGGAGCCGCCGGCGGGCTGGCTGATCCGGCTGCCACAGGTGAGCACCCGCTCCCCGCCCGGTTCGGCCAGGCGCAGGGTCCAGAGCGCGTCCTGCTGCACGCCACGCCCGGGCTGCGAATCGAAGCGCTGCAGATCCACCTTGATGCGCAGCACCGGGGCACCACTGCCGCGCGGGGCATCGCCCAGGTCCAGGGTACCGAGGTCCCGGGACAGGTCGGCGGACAGGGCGCTGCGCACCTCGTCGGCCAGGGGCGCGATCCAGCGTTCGTTCTCCAGCAGGGCGATGCCGTCGCCCTGGCGGACCACCAGTTGCGGCTGATCCACCTGCGGCGGGACCGAGACGCCTTGCAGGGCGAAGCGGAAATTCGCGGTGCGCGCCTGGGACGCGGGTTCCGCGGCGCTGGTCAGGGTGTGGTAGTTGAGCGGCGCCTTGGATGAACAGGCGGCCAGCAGCAGGGGCAGAGCCAGGCAGGTCAGGCGCTTCATTGCAGTTTTCCTTTGGCGGGATCGCGGGAGCCCGGCTCGAACTTGGGCGGCGGATCGGTCACCAGACCGCGGATCAGGGATTCCGGATGGCGGCCGAGGTAGTCGCCGAACACGCGCAGGGAACGCGCCATGCGCTGCATCTCTTCGAGGGTCTGGGTCAGATTCTGCTGCACCGGCGAATCGGCGCCCAGGCTCTGGCTGGCGCTACCGGTGAGCTGCTGCACGCCCATCAGGGTGGTGGTCAGTTGCGGCAGGACGCCAGCGTTGAGCTGCTTGAGGGTGCCGCTGAGCTGCGCCAGGCTGGTGTCGAGATTCTTGCCGATGGAATCGAAGGGGATCTTGTCGATCTTGTTGACGATGCCGGCCATCTGCTCCTGCAGGCGATCGAAGCTGCCGGTGACGGTGGGAATCGACAGCGGCTTGGCCTGGGGATCGAAGGCCACCTTGGGCGCATTGGGCACGAAGTCGACGGAAATGTAGAGCTGACCGGTCAGCAGGTTGCCGGTGCGGGCCTGGGCGCGCAGACCACGGGCCACCCAGCCGGCGAACAGCTTGCCGTCGCGGTCCTTGGTCTCGATGCGCTTGCCGACGTCACCCAGCCGCTGGGGATAGATGACCGCGCCGACGATCAGCGAGAAGCGATCCTGGCTGTCCTCGTAGTCGGGGGTCAGGGACACCACCCGGCCGACGTTCATGCCGAGGAATTCCACCGGTGCTCCGGTCGACAGCCCGCGCAGCGACTGCTGGAATCTCATCCGCACATAGAAGGGCTCGCCATCCGGCGGGGCCAGGGCGCTGGTCTGGTCGTCGAACAGGGTGAAACTCTGGTCTTCCTGGGCCTCCTGCGGATCCTTCGGCCATTCGGGGGTGACGAAGGCGATGCCGCCCGCCACCACCGTGGCCAGCGACTGGGTATTGAGCTTGAGCCCGGAGGCGCTGAGCGAGACATCGACCCCGCTGGCGTTCCAGAAGCGGCTGTTGGCGGTGACGAAGCGGTCGTAGGGCGAATCGATGAAGACCTGGGCGCTGACACCCTTGCCATCCGGATTGAGGTGGAAGGACACCACCCGGCCGACCTGGATGCGCCGGTAATAGACCGGTGAGCCGACGTCCAGCGAGCCGATGTCGTCGGCGGTGACGATGAATCTTTTGCCCGAGGCCCCGTGGATCAGCGCCGGCGGCTGCTCCAGACCGCGGAAGTCGCGATGGGATTCGCTGGAATCGCCGATGTCGGCACCGATGAAGGCGCCCGACACCAGGGTGTCGACCCCCGAGACGCCATTGACGCCGAAGCGCGGACGCACCACCCAGAAGCGGGCGTCCTTGGTGGCGAAGCCCTCGGCGGACTTTTCCAGCTCGATGGTGGTGATCACCCGGTTGCGATCCGGCGCCAGCTGGATGTCGCTGACGGTGCCGATCACCACGTTCTTGTACTTGACCTGGGTCTTGCCGGCTTCCAGGCCCTCGGCGGTGAGAAAGGTCACCGTGATGGTCGGACCGCGCGAGGCCCAGCTGTGGATCACCATGGACAGCCCGATCAGGGCCGCCACGATGGGCACCAGCCAGATCAGCGATACGCTCCAGCGACTGCGGCGTACCTCGGGGGTAGGCGCCAGGGCGTCGGGTTCATGCCTGTCCGTCATCGTTCACCTCTGCATCCCAGATCAAGCGGGGATCGAAACTCATCGCGGCGAGCATCGTCAGCACCACCACGAAACCAAAGAACACGATACCCAGGCGCGGCGCCGCCGAACTCAGGGCACCGAAGTGCACCAGCGCCGAGACCAGGGCCACCACGATCACGTCGAGCATCGACCAGTAGCCGATCAGCTCGACGAAGCGATAGAGCCGGGCACGCTGGGCGGTGGCCCAGTCGCTGCGGCGCTGGCAGGTCACCAGCAGGGTGCCGAGCACCAGAAACTTGATGGAGGGCACCGCCACGCTGGCGATGAAGATCACCAGGGCGACGCCCCAGGAGCCGTTCTCCCAGAATTCGATCACCCCTTCGAGGATGGTGCTTTCCGTGCCGCGGCCCAGGGTACCGGTGAACATCACCGGCAGGGTATTGGCCGGGATATAGAGGATCAGCGCGGCGAGCAGATAGGCCCAGGTCTTGGCATAGACGTTCGGCTTGCGCCGGTGCAGCGCCGAGCCGCAGCGCGGGCAGCCGGCCTTGTGCCGGCGTGGCGCGCTGCAGACCTTGCCGCAGACGTGGCAGAGGCACAGGCCGAGTTCGTCGGCGCGCGGCAGCTGGGGCGCGGTCACGGCTCGCGCTCCCCGACGGCGTCCCACAGCGGGTGCAGGTCGCGCTTGGCGATGATCAGCAGGACCACCATCAGCCCGACCATGCCGAACAGCCCCAGGCCCACCACCACGTGCAGCAGCCCGGCGAGCTTGATCACCGCCACCAGGGCGCCGAGCACGAAGACCTCGATCATGCTCCAGGGCCGCAGGTAATGCAGGGTGACCATGGCCGTGGCGAAGCCGGGCGCGCGGCGGCCGAGCTGGGCGAAGCCGAGCACCCAGAGCAGCAGGACGATCTGCAGCAGCGGCACCACGAACAGGGTCATGGCCACCACCAGCGCCATGGGGCCGGCGAAGCCGCGACTCATGGCGACCACCGATTCCAGCAGGGTCGCCTCGCTGTGCAGGCCGCGAAAGCTGAGTTGCAGGATCGGCCCGACATTGGCGATCACGAACAGCACCGCCGCAGCGATCGCCAGCGCCAGCAGACCCTGGATATCCAGCCGGCTGGCGCGATAGAGCAAGGCGCCACAGCGCAGACAATGCGCCCGCTCACCCACCGCGAGGGGTTCGAGGCGATGCACCGAATCGCAGTGCTCGCAGATCACCAGGCGCGTGCCGGCAGCAGGCGCGGAAGGAGATGGTGGCTGGACAGACATGGGTTACCCGGTGACGCTCCTGGAAGGGGGCTGCAGGTTGGACGCGCGAGGCTCGCGGTCGTTACCGCAACGCCGCGAAGACCGCTGAGCAAAAGGCCCGGGCATCTTACCTTCCTCGGCGAAGGTATGCGCGGCCAGCCGCTGCGGACAAGTATCAAAACTTTTTGATGCTTTTCTTGCGAGGCCCGGGACGGGTCTCTAGACTAGCGCCCCATGAATCCCCTACGCGTGCCGGCGCTCGGCCAGGAACCAGGAGACACCCTCGCCGCCCTGTGCAAGGCCGGTGGCGATCCCCTGCGCCTGAACGTCCTGCGCGCCCTGCACAGCGCCTCCTTCGGCGTGCTGGAACTGGCACAGATCTTCGCCACCGGCCAGTCCGGCATCAGCCACCACCTCAAGGTGCTGGCCCAGGCGCAGCTGGTGGCCACCCGCCGCGAGGGCAATGCCATCTTCTATCGCCGCGCCCTGCCGCGTCCCGGCAGCCTGGGAGGCGCCCTGCACGCCGCCCTGCTCGAAGAGGTGGACAGCCTGGCCCTGCCCGGCGCCGTGCAGACGCGGATCGGCGAGGTGCATGCCCAGCGCGCGGCGGTGAGTCGCGACTTCTTCGCCCGGGTGGCGGAAAAATTCCAGGCCCAGCAGGACCTCATCGCCAGTCTGCCGCAGTATCGCGACGGCCTGCTCAGCCTGCTGGACGCCCTGGCCCTGGATCCGCGCGGCTGCGCCCTGGAAGTGGGCCCGGGCGACGGCGCCTTCCTGCCGGACCTAGCGCGGCGCTTCGCCCGGGTGGTGGCGGTGGACAACAGCCCGGCCATGCTCGAACTGGCGCGTCAGCGCTGCCAGCGCGACGGTCTCGCCCATGTCGAACTGCAACTGGCCGACGCCCTCGCCGAGCCGCTGCCCGCCGCCGACTGCGTAGTCCTCAACATGGTCCTGCACCATCTGGCCGCACCGGCGGAAGCCCTGCAGCAACTGGCCCGGCGCGTGGCGCCGGGTGGCAGCCTGGTGATCACCGACCTCTGCCCCCACGACCAGACCTGGGCGCGCGCGGCCTGTGGCGATCTCTGGCTCGGCTTCGACCAGGACGAACTGGCGCGCTGGGCCCAGGCCGCCGGCCTGCAGGCGGGCGAAAGCCTCTACCTGGGCCTGCGCAACGGCTTTCAGATCCAGGTGCGCCAGTTCGCGCGCCCGGATCAGGGAAACACCCCGTCATGAGGCCAACTGGCCAGTGGCGGGCGGACCCGACGCTCAAGGGCGTCATGTCCAGCAAGGAAACTGCTGTCTCGACCGGCCTGCGGGCCCCTACCCCCTGGTAATTTAGGAACCATTCGATGAGCGAATATTCCCTGTTCACCTCCGAGTCCGTGTCCGAAGGCCATCCGGACAAGATCGCCGACCAAATCTCCGATGCCGTGCTCGACGCCATCATCACCCAGGACAAGCACGCCCGCGTGGCCTGCGAGACCCTGGTCAAGACCGGTGTGGCCATCGTCGCCGGTGAGGTCACCACCTCCGCCTGGGTCGACCTGGAGCAACTGGTGCGCGACGTCATCGTCGACATCGGCTACGACAGCTCGGACGTGGGCTTCGACGGTGCCACCTGCGGCATCGTCAACATCATCGGCAAGCAGTCGGTGGATATCGCCCAGGGCGTCGATCGCAGCAAGCCGGAAGACCAGGGCGCCGGCGATCAGGGCCTGATGTTCGGCTATGCCTGCAACGAGACCGATGTGCTGATGCCCGCGCCCATCACCTTCTCCCACCGCCTGGTGGAACGTCAGGCCGAGGCACGCAAGTCGGGCCTGCTGCCCTGGCTGCGTCCGGACGCCAAGTCCCAGGTGACCTGCCGCTACGAAGGCGGCAAGGTGGTCGGCATCGACGCCATCGTGCTTTCCACCCAGCACAATCCCGAGGTCAAGTACGCCGACCTGCGCGAAGCCGTGATGGAGCTGATCGTCAAGCACGTCATCCCCGCCGAGCTGCTGCACAAGGACACCCAGTTCCACATCAACCCGACCGGCCAGTTCATCATCGGCGGCCCGGTGGGTGACTGCGGTCTGACCGGCCGCAAGATCATCGTCGACAGCTACGGCGGCATGGCCCGTCACGGCGGTGGCGCCTTCTCCGGCAAGGACCCGTCCAAGGTCGACCGCAGCGCCGCCTACGCCGGTCGCTATGTGGCCAAGAACATCGTCGCCGCCGGCCTGGCCGATCGTTGCGAGATCCAGGTGTCCTACGCCATCGGCGTGGCCCAGCCCACCTCCATCTCGATCAACACCTTCGGCACCGCCAAGATCAGCGACGAGAAGATCGTGCAGCTGGTGCGCGAGCATTTCGACCTGCGCCCCTACGCCATCACCACCATGCTCGACCTGCTGCACCCGATGTACCAGGCCACCGCGGCCTATGGTCACTTCGGCCGCCACCCGCAGGAAGTCACCGTGGGCGACGACACCTTCACCACCTTCACCTGGGAACGCACCGACCGCGCCGCCGCCCTGCGCGCCGCCGCCGGCCTGTAACACGCCTCCCGGCAAACAGCCCCGCCACCGCTGGTGCCGGGGCTTTTTTCTGGGTCTGCACGCGGGATCCCAGCGCTTTCTTGCGCCAGTCCACAGCCTGGCACGCGCGATGCAACCTCTGGGCATCTGATGGTCAGAATGCCTCGTCTTCCCCAGGAGTCTGCTTATCCATGTGGCTGTTCATCACCAACTTCGGCGATTCTTCGGTGATGCTTCCCTGCGCCGTGCTGATCGCGCTCTGGCTGCTGGCCGGTCTGTCCGCACGGGCGGCACTGCTCTGGCTGCTGCTGTTTGGTGCCGCCGGGCTCAGCGTTGCCCTGTCGAAGATCGCCTTCTTCGGCTGGGGCCTGGGCATCCCCCGCCTGGACTTCACCGGCTTCAGCGGCCACTCCATGCTGGTTGGCAGCGTGCTGCCGGTCCTCGGCTGGCTGCTGGCCAGCCGGGCGCGGCCGTCGCTGCGGCTGAGCGCAGCCGCCCTCGGCGCGCTCTGTGCCCTGCTCATCGCCGTCTCGCGGGTGGTGCTGGGCTATCACTCGATCTCGGAAGTGGTGACCGGCCTGCCCATCGGCTATGCCGCCAGCGGCGGCCTGCTGTGGCTGCTGCGGGGCCAGGAGGTCAACCTCAGACCGCGCCAGGCCGCATTGGGCGCCAGCCTGCTGCTGTTGCCCCTGTTGCTGCTGCATGGCACCAACGCCCCGACGCAACGGGTGCTGGAGCGGTTGGCGGTGAAATTCGCCGACGAGCAGAAGCCCTGGACCCGCGCCCATCAGCGTGCCGGCGTGGCACCGTTGCAGAACTGAGCAAGGCCCAGCACCTGAAATAGACGGCCCGCGGCTGGCGAATACCCAGCGGACTCCTAGACTGGCAGAAGCCCCGACGTTCCCGGGGTGAACGCCAGGGCCTTTCGGCCCCTCCTAGTTAAGTCAGTCCTTGCCGCCGAGTCGTCCGCATGCGCTACTGCCTCCCCCTTGTCTGCAGCCTGGTGCTTACCGGGCTGCCCGCGTCACCCGTGGCGGCTGCCGAGTCCTTGCGGCTCTATACCTGGGAAGGCTACTTCAGCGACACCCTGCTGCAGCGCTGGGCCAAGGCCCATCCCACCGTGCAGGAAATCCATTTCGACAGCAGTGACGTGCGCGACGCGACCCTGGCGCGCGGCGATGTCGATCTCGACCTGGTGGTGATCAACGAGGTCAGCGCCACCCGCCTCGGTCAGGACGGCCTGCTGACCCGCATCGACCCTCAGCGCCTGCCGCATCTGCGCGAGCTCGATCCGCGCTGGCGCCAGAGTTGCGGCGACTATGCCGTGCCCTACGTCTGGGGCACCCTGGGTCTGCTCTATCGCAGCGATCGCCTGGCCCAGGCGCCTTCTTCCTGGCAGCCGCTGCTGCAGCCGGAGCCGGCCCTGCACGGTCGTATCGCCATGCTCGAAGACCACGACGATCTGCTGGTCGCCCCCCTGATCACCCTGGGCGCCGCCATCAACAGCGACGATCCCGAGCTGCTCCGACGCAGCTTCGCCCTGCTCAAGGCCCAGGCCCCGGCGGTGCTGACCTATCAGTACGTGGTCAGCGCCCTGCACAATCCGGCCTACAGCGATCGCATCGAGCTGGCCCTGGGCTACAGCGGCGACCAGCACCTGCTCAATGCCGCGACCCCCGGACAGCCCTGGCGCTTCGTCACGCCCCGCGAAGGCAGCCTGCTATGGGTGGACTGCGTGGCCCTGCTCAGCAACTCCCGGCACCAGGCGGCCGCCTGGCGCTTCATCGATTTCCTCAACGAGCCGCGCAATGCCGTGCTGGCGACCGAGGAACTGTACCTGGCGACCCCCAACGCCGGCGCCCTGCGCCTGCTGCCGGCAGACCTGCGCCAGGATCCCAGCCTGTTCCCCCCCGACGACGTGCTTGCTCGCAGCCAGGTCTTTCGTGAAGGTCCACCCGACACCTTCCAGACCCGGCAACGCATCGGCAGCGCTCTGGTAGGTCGCCATGACGCTCAATAGGCGCGCCCTGCTGCTGATCCTGCCGGTCGCCCTGCTCTGCAGCCTGACCCTGGTGGGGCTGGGCTACACGGTGCAGCGCGA
This sequence comes from Pseudomonas sp. SORGH_AS_0199, assembly GCF_031453735.1. NCBI lineage: Bacteria > Pseudomonadati > Pseudomonadota > Gammaproteobacteria > Pseudomonadales > Pseudomonadaceae > Pseudomonas > Pseudomonas sp. SORGH_AS_0199. The sequence continues at coordinate 938,242 of NZ_JAVJAE010000001.1, read as the reverse complement.
GGCGGTGATCGGCCTCGAGCGCGCGCGGCTCAACCACGACCTGGCGGCGCTGGAAACCACCTATCGCGAGTACGACCACTTCAGCCGCAACCTGCTCTATGCCCTGTCCAACAGCGCCGCGCTGGGCAACTTCCTGCGGCAGACCGAGGTGCCCTATCGCAACGAAGCCCTGGGTACCCAGCTGCAACTGGCGGTGCGCCAGCTGGCCGGCGACGATGCACCCAGCCACATCTCCCTGGCGATCGCCCGCCCCGATCTCAGCCTGGCCTACTACTACGAGCGCAGCGGCGATCCCTTCGCCCAGCTGAGCGGCGTCCAGCGCCAGTTGCTCGCACGCCTGGCCCGGGAGCCGAACGGCCCACTGGAGCGGCGCGACTATCTGCTCGACGAGCAGGGGCGTTCGTTGCTGGTGGCGACCACCTCGCTGCTGCCGAGCACCGCCGGACCACCCCTGCCGGGGCAGCGCGGCCTGGCGATGACGCTGCAGCTGGCGGTCAGCCCGGACCGGATGGAGGCCCTGCGCCGCAGCCTGGAACAGAGCTATGGCGCCCCCCTGGAATTCAGCCGGACACCGCTCACCCGCACCCGCGACTTCAGTGCCATCGAGCGGCTGTCGCCTGATCTCTATGTACGCCTGACCCCGGACCCGGGACGCCTGGACAAGGAACTGCGCCGCCTGGCGATCGCCTACTTTAGTGGCGGCCTGCTGGTGACCCTGGCCTGCATCCTGGTGCTGATCGTGCTGATCCGCCGCTACATCACCCGCCCCATCGCCCGCCTGGACAGCCAGCTCACGGAGGTGCTGGAAGGCCAGCGCCAGGCGCTCGAAACCGGCGACGAACCCGGCGAGATCGGTCACCTGGGTGCCAACATGAAGCGCCTGCACGACAACAACCTGGCCATCCTGGCGCAATTGCGCACGGCCTTGCGCACCGACGTCCTCACCCAGATCGGCAACCGCCGCTATTTCCAGCTCATGGGCGAATCCTGGCTGGCGGGCAAGCCGGACGGTCGTCGTATCGCCCTGCTCTATTTCGGCCTGGACCATTTCAAGTCGGTGAACGACAGATTCAGCCACGAGGTGGGCGATGAACTGCTGCAGGCCGTCGCCCGGCAGACCCAGCAACAGTTTGAGGCCTATCAGGCAGACAACGAGCTGGTGTTTACCCGCCTGGCGGGCGATGAATTCGCCATCCTGCTACGTGGCCCGGCAGCGGCGACCGATGCCCTCGCCCTGGGCCAGCAGCTGCAGCAGAACCATGACAACGGCACCCTGGTGGGCGAACGCCGCTATGCGGTGACCCTGAGCATCGGCCTGGCGACCCCCGAGGCGCCGCTGGACCTGGCCGACCTGCTGGCCCAGGCCGATCTGGCCCTGGAGCGGGCCAAGAACGAAGGCGGCAATCGCCTGGTGCATTTCACTCCGGAGCTGGCCGCGCGCCAGCGCCGCCAGGATCTGCTGGACGAATACCTGCGGCACCTCAACCCGGACGAGGAGTTTCACCTGGTCTACATGCCGGCGGTCGACAGTGCCGGCCAGGTACGCTCCGCCGAGACCCTGCTGCGCTGGAATTCGCCCCGCCTCGGCGCCGTGTCGCCTGCGGAGTTCATCCCCATCGCCGAGCGCCAGGGACATTTCCGCTGGATCGATCGCTGGGTCGTGGACCAGGCCTGCCGCGAGTATCCCGCGCTGCAAGAGGTACTGGGCACCGACCTGGTGCTGTCCGTCAACCTGTCTTCCGCGCAACTGGATCAGGCCGACATCGTGCCCTACCTGCGCGAGCGGGTGCGCCACCACGGCGTCGATCCGGCCCACCTGGAATTGGAATTCACCGAGACCTTCGCCGCCGAGTTGAACGAGCGGACCCTGGGACTGCTGCACGAATTGCGCGCCGAGGGCTTTCGCGTGGCCATCGACGATTTCGGTGTGGGCTACACCTCCATCCAGCAGGTCACCGACTATCCCGCCGACACCATCAAGTTTGACCGGCTCATCGTCGAGCGCCTCAGCCAACCCGGCAACCAGGCCAGCCTGGTTGCGCTCATCGCCTTCTGCCACGCCCGCGATGCCCAGGTGATCGCCGAGGGCGTGGACACCGAACTCAAGCAGCTCTGCCTGCAACAGGCCGGGTGCGATCTCCTGCAGGGCTTTCTGGTGTGCCCGCCACGGCGCCTGGACGAATTGCGCGACTGGCAGCGCCAACGGCTGGGCGATCCCAGCCGGGTCTAGGGATGACGCTCACTGGCGCAAGGTCAGCGAGCGCTACCAGGTGGAGCTGCGCTTAGAAGTCCAGCGACAGGCCCAGTCCCACGCCCTGCTGGTGGGTATCGCCCGCACCGGCATAGCTGTAGCCGCCGCGCAGGGTCAGCTCCGGCGTCAGCCGCTGGACCACGCCCAGACTCAGGCGGGTGCGGTCGCTGTCGGGCTGGTAGCCGTCCAGGGTGTAGTCCAGACCCGGCACGCTGTTCAGGCGCATGGTCACATCGCGAGTGCCATCGGCGAATTCCCGCTCACGGCCCAGATCGGCGAACAGCGCCGTGGCCGGTGCGAGTTGCCAGCGGCCCTGCAGGCCCAGCCCCAGTCGCCGCGAGGTGCTCGACTGGTCGTCGAATTCCAGCGCCGTGGCGTCGTTGCCGCGCTCCCGGTAGCCGTCCACCTGGACACGGGCATAGTCGGCGCTGAGATAGGGACTCAGGTGCCAGGGACTGCCGGCCGCTGCCAGGTCGTACCCCAGGCGCGCCGAGAGGGCGCGCAGATCGCCGTCGGTATCGCCCTGCTCGCTGCGGGTGGTCGGGCCAAGCGCGAAGCGCCGGCTCAGGTTGTCGTAGTCCAGCCGCCCGCCGGTGGCGGTGAGATCGCCCCAGAGGCGCTCGCCCTGGTACTGGGCGAAGGCGCTGAGCAGATAGCTGTTGAGGCGATAGTCGGAATCGGCCGCACCGGGTTCCAGGTGTTGCCGCGCGACCCCGGCGGCGACACCGAGGCGCCATTCCTCGCTGAGTCGATAGCTGCCGCCCAGGTCCAGGCTGTAGCCGTTGCCATCGCCGCCGGCAGTGCTGCGCTGGTCGTCGACGTCCAGGCGCCGCGCGCTGGTATCCACATAGCCCTGCCAGCGTCCCACCGGCTGCCAGGCATGCCAGTCGCCCAGCCAGCGCTGGTGCAGGCCGTCCTGATGCGCCCTGAGGGTGGACTGGGCCATCTCCGGCAGCAGGGTGACCTCCCAGGGTGCGGCCAGCAGCGAATAGGCGTAGTCGGCGATCAGCCGCTGCCCGGTGATGGTCGGGTGGACGCGATCGTTGAACAGCAGCTGGCTGGGATCGGCCGCCGCCGCGCCCAGGCCATAGGTTGCATTGCGGGTGCAGCTGTCGCCGCTGAAGCAGGTGCCGGTCAGATTCTGCCCGCTGGCCAGGCCATAGCGTCCCGGTTCGGCCACCACCTCGGCCAGCAGCTGGGGCACGTTGAGGCCGATGATCTGGGCGTCGATGCCGGCCAGGCGCGCCACCAGCGCCTGGTTGTAGACCCGGCTCAGGGCCGAGCTGGCCGCCTGTTGCGGCGAACCGGCCAGGGCCGGGGTCTGGCCGATATCGGGCAGCAGCCAGACCACCATGTAGCGGGCGCCGGCCTGCTGCAGGGCAGCGACGCCGTCGCCCAGGCGATTGGCCGCGGCCGCCGCGGTGGCCGGCGAGGTGACCAGTCCCTGGAGGAAGTCGTTACCCCCGCCGCTGATGTAGAACAGGGTGTTGGGATCCAGGCTCAGTCCCTGGCTGGCGAGTCCGGGCAGGTAGCCGTCCCGGCTGCGCAGGGTCAGGCCACCCACCGCCACCACCGAGCCGTTGCGAGCGGTGATGGAGTCGCGGATCTGCGCCGTGGTGTAGCCGCCCGTGGCCCAGTTGTCGCCATCGCTCAGGCCGATCCGCTGATTGATCAGCGAGGTGGAGGCGTCCAGGGTACGGACATCGAAGCCCAGTTGCTGGCCGAGCAGCATCGAGGACACCGGTCCGGTCACCGCGCCGCTGGCCGGGCTGTAGCCCGGCCCGACGCGGTTGGTGAATCTGAGGCTGGCGCCATTGACCCCGGTGTCGGGAAACTGCCCGGCATCGAGCAGGCTGTCGCCGAACACGGTGAAGCCACTGTAGGGATTGGGAGCCGCCTGGGCGGTTGCCGCGAGCGCCGTGGCCAGGGCGATGGCCAGCGGCAGGCGTTGCCGGAGAAAAGATGTCATGCCTGCATCCTTGATTGTTGTTATCGGAGCACGCGTCAGGGCGTGTAGCCCCACGCTAGACGGTTTTTGTGACGTTGTATCTGAGTGTGAACAAAAACTTGCAGGACGTTCATGCCGTCTGGACGGCATGCCAGACGGCTGTCGATAGTTCGACCAAGGCGGCCCGCCATGACCGTCGAGTCTGCTGCTAACCAGCGGCAGCGCTCGTGGGGGCGACGACGCTGAGCATCCGTTCGAATAGCCCCCTCTCCCCCGGGGAGAGGGTTGGGCTGAGGGCTCTCTGGCGGCGAATCCCCAGTGGAAAAGGCTGCGCCGTTTTCCACGCTACGATTTTCTCCGGGGCAATGACGCTGAGCGCCCGCTCGGATAGCCCCCTCTCCCTCTGGGAGAGGGTTGGGGTGAGGGCGCTCTGGCGGCGAACCCCCAGTGGAAAAGGCTAACGCCGTTTTCCACGCTACGATTTTCTCCGGGGCAATGATGCTGAGCGCCCGCTCGAATAGCCCCCTCTCCCACGGGGAGATGGTTGGGGTGAGGGCTCTCTGGCGGCGACTCCCCAGTGGAAAAGGCTGCGCCGTTTTCCACGCTACGATTTTCTCCGGGGCAATGATGCTGAGCACCCGTTCGAATAGCCCCCTCTCCCTCTGGGAGAGGGCTGGGGTGAGGGAGCGGCGAGATCCCTGTCCCGCCAGCTACCTCACTGCCCCAGCTTGCCCGCCTCGCAGCCGGTGCTGGCGCACTCGCGCAGGCGTTCCTTGAGCACCTCCAGGCGGCTGACGGTCAGGGTGACGGCGCAGTCCAGATTGACGAAGTAGCCATCGGCCTCCTCGCGGGCGCACTGGCTGTCGCGCTGCTTGATCCAGGCCAGCTGGCTCTGCTTGAGCACGGCCTGCTGATCGGCCGGCAGCTGCTTGCGCAGCTCGCCATAGGTCTGGTTCAGCGACTTGTCGCTCTGGGCGAACAGGTTGCTGGCGCAGTAGACGGTATCGAAGGCATTGCGCGGCGTGCCGCAACCGGCGGCCTGAGCCGTGGCGAAACCGAAGATACCGGTCAGGGTGAAGGTGGCGACGAGGGTGGTCTTGAGCATGGCAGCATCCTGCAAGGAGGCCGTCCGGGGTGGCGCGGCCATGAGACCAAACCTAGCAGAGCCACCGGCTCCGCGCGTCGCGCTCGCTGAAAAAACAGCCAACAAAAAAGCGCCCGAAGGCGCTTTCCTGTACTACCCGGGCGGGATCAGACCTTGGAACGCTCGAAGCGCTTGCGGTCGTTCTCGTTCAGGTACTTCTTGCGCAGACGGATGGACTTCGGCGTCACTTCCACCAGCTCGTCGTCGGCGATGAATTCCAGTGCCTGCTCGAGGGTGAACTTGATCGGCGGCACCAGGGCGATGACTTCGTCCTTGCCCGAGGCGCGCATGTTGTCCAGCTTCTTGCCCTTGGTGGGGTTGAGCACCAAGTCGTTGTCACGGCTGTTGATGCCGCACAGCTGGCCTTCGTAGATCTCGTCGCCCGGCGCCAGGAACAGCTTGCCGCGGCTCTGCAGGGTTTCCAGCGAGTAGGTCAGGGCGGTACCGGTGGCCATGGACACCAGCACGCCGTTCTGACGGTTAGTCACTTCGCCGGCCTTGATCGGGCCGTAGTGGCTGAAGGTCGAGGTCAGGATGCCGCTGCCCGAGGTCAGGGTCAGGAAGTTGTTACGGAAGCCGATCAGGCCACGCGCCGGGATGGTGTATTCCAGGCGGATACGGCCCTTGCCATCGGGGATCATGTTGGTCAGATCGCCCTTGCGCAGACCCATCTGCTCCATCACCGAGCCCTGGTGCTGCTCTTCGATGTCGATGGAGACGTTCTCGTAGGGCTCCTGCTTCACGCCGTCCTTCTCGATGATCACCACTTCCGGACGGCCCACGGCCATCTCGAAGCCTTCGCGGCGCATGTTCTCGATCAGTACCGACAGGTGCAGCTCGCCACGGCCGGAGACCTTGAACTTCTCGGCCGACTCGCCCGGCTCGACGCGCAGGGCCACGTTGTGCAGCAGTTCCTTCTCCAGCCGGTCCTTGATGTTGCGGCTGGTGACGAACTTGCCTTCACGACCGGCGAACGGCGAGTCGTTGACCTGGAAGGTCATGCTCACGGTGGGCTGGTCGACGGTCAGCGGCGGACGGGCTTCGACGTTCTGCGGATCGCACAGGGTGTCGGAGATGAACAGCTCGTCCATGCCCGAGACGCAGACGATGTCGCCGGCTTCGGCTTCGGCCACTTCCACGCGCTGCAGGCCGGAGTGGCCCATGATCTTGAGGATACGACCGTTGCGCTTGCTGCCGTCATCGCTGATGGCGACGACCGGGGTGTTGGCCTTGATGCGGCCACGGGCGATGCGGCCGATGCCGATCACGCCGAGGAAGCTGTTGTAGTCCAGCTGGGAGATCTGCATCTGGAAGGGACCTTCCAGATCGACCTGGGGGGCCGGCACGTGGTCGACGATGGCCTGGAACAGGGCATCCATGTTGTCGTCCATCTTCTCGTGGTCCAGACCGGCGATGCCGTTCAGGGCGCTGGCGTAGACGATCGGGAAGTCCAGCTGCTCATCGGTGGCGCCGAGGTTGTCGAACAGGTCGAAGATCTGGTCGATGACCCAGTCCGGACGCGCGCCGGGACGGTCGATCTTGTTGACCACCACGATCGGACGCAGGCCGGCCTTGAAGGCCTTCTGGGTCACGAAGCGGGTCTGCGGCATGGGGCCGTCCTGGGCGTCGACCACCAGCAGCACGGAGTCGACCATGGACATCACGCGCTCCACCTCGCCACCGAAGTCGGCGTGGCCGGGGGTGTCGACGATGTTGATGTTGTAGTCGCCCCACTTCAGCGCGGTGTTCTTGGCCAGGATGGTGATGCCACGTTCCTTTTCCTGGTCGTTGCTGTCCATCACCCGCTCGTTTTCCGCTTCTTTGCGGTCCAGGGTGCCGGACAGGCGCAGCAGCTTGTCGACGAGGGTGGTCTTGCCATGGTCGACGTGCGCGATGATGGCGATGTTGCGGAGATTCTCGATCACAGTGGTGTTCTCGGTATAGAAATGAAGGAGCTTCAGCCAGCAGGCTGACAGCCGGAGATTGCAAAGGCGCGAAACGCGGCCGACCGGTACGTGGCCGGAGGGCTAGAAGGGGTCGGGAGGGCGGTGGCGGATACTGCCACCCAGCAGGCCCGGCTGCTTAGGCCGGACGATAAACGCGCACATTGGCGTGCCCTTCGGTGAGCAGGTGATGGGCGTGCAGCCGGCTCATCACCCCGCGGTCGCAATAGAGAAGGTACTGGCGATTCTCGTCCAGTTCCTTGAAACGGCTGTTCAGCGCGAAGAACGGCAGGGTCTGCACCTCGATGCCGGGCAGCTCCAGCGGCAGGTCTTCCTGGGCGTCGGGATGGCGAATGTCCACCACGACCTGCCCGGGCAGCGGCTGGTCCACCTCTTCCACCTGCACGTCCTTGCCCAGTTCCTCGATCACCTTGTCGACGGTGATGAAGCGCGCGCGTTCCAGGGCGGCGTCGAGCACCGCCATATCGAACTTGCCTTCCTCGTGCTCCACCCGCAGGGCCTTGGCCTTGGTGGTGGGATTCACCGAGATGATGCCGCAGTACTCGGGCATGTGCTTGGCGAAGTCGGCGGTGCCGATGCGCTGGGCGGTGTCGATGATGTCCTGCTTGTGGCTGGCCAGCAGCGGGCGCAGCACCAGGGTATCGGTGGCCTTGTCGATCACCGCCAGGTTGGTCAGGGTCTGGCTGGAGACCTGGGAGACGGCTTCGCCGGTCACCAGCGCCTCGATCTGCAGCTGCTCGGCGATACGACTGGCCGCACGCAGCATCATGCGCTTGAGGATCACGCCCATGTGGCTGTCGTCGCACTGGGTGAGGATCTGCCCCACCACTTCCTCGAAGGGCACGCTGATGAACAGCACGCGCTGGGAGCGGCCGTACTTCTCCCAGAGATAGTGGGCCACTTCCATCACGCCCAGTTCGTGGGCGCGCCCGCCGAGATTGAAGAAGCAGAAATGGCTGACCATCCCGCGTCTCATCATCTGATAGGCGGCCACGGTGGAGTCGAAACCACCGGACATCAGCACCAGCACCTGCTCCAGGGCGCCCAGCGGATAACCGCCCAGCCCTTCGTGGTGCTCGTCGATGATGAACAGCCGCTGGTCACGGATCTCCAGGCGGACGTTCACCTCGGGATTCTTCAGGGCGATGCCGGCGCCGCCGCAGCGTTCGCGCAGGCCACCGCCGACATGGCGCTCGACGTCCATCGAGGAGAAGTCATGGCGACCGGCACGCTTGCAGCGCACCGAGAACACCTTGCCGCGCACCCGCTCGCCGAAGTGGCGGACGCACAACTCGAGAATCGAGTCGAAATCGCCCAGCGGATACTCGTGCACCTCGAGAAACTGGCCGATGCCAGGGGTGCAGGCCAGCCGCTGCTTCAGCTCCCCCAGCAGCCGCGGCTCGGCGAGCGCGGTCTCCAGGGTGATGTTGTCCCAGACCCCTTCCACGCGGACATCCGGATCCAGATCGCGCAGCACGACACGAATGTTCTTCACCAGCTGGCGAATGAAATTCTTGCGCACCGGGCGACTCTTGATGGTTATTTCCGGAAAGACCTTGATGATGAGCTTCATGAGCGGGAAACGGGGGGCGGGTAACGCGAAAGAAAAGGGCGAATATCATACCTGAAAACCATCACGCACTCGAATTCAGCCGACAAAATCACCTCAGGCGCCATTTGAGTGCAGTGATGAATTTTTAAGCACCAACTTGGTGCGCAGATACGTCGCCGATTGGCCTGAAAACGGCACGACTGGCGTCAGGAAGGGCTTCCAGCCCATTTGAGGGCACTGGCATACAACTTGCTCTCTTGTGAGGCAGCCGCCCCTGGGCCAGCATAGGGCGCTTTTCGTGGAACGCCGGTCGCTGACCAGGCAGTACGGAAGCGCCCCTCAAGGGCACAGCTGATACCGGGAGTACCGCCAACCGCTCCCGGCCGAAATTCCTCTGGAGGAAACCATGTCGAAGGCTGTTCAACTGATCAAAGAAAACGACGTGAAGTGGGTAGACCTGCGCTTCACCGACACCAAAGGCAAGCAGCAACACGTCACCATGCCGGCGCGTGACGCGCTGGACGAAGACTTCTTCGCCCATGGCAAGATGTTCGACGGCTCCTCCATCGCCGGCTGGAAAGGCATCGAAGCCTCCGACATGATCCTGCTGCCCGACGACAGCACCGCCGTTCTGGATCCCTTCACCGAAGAGCCGACCCTGATCCTGGTCTGCGACATCATCGAACCCTCCACCATGCAGCCCTATGAGCGCGACCCCCGTGGTATCGCCCGCGCTGCCGAGGAATACCTGAAGTCCACCGGCATCGGCGACACCGTGTTCGTCGGTCCGGAGCCCGAGTTCTTCATCTTCGACGAAGTGAAGTTCAAGTCGGACATCTCCGGCTCCATGTTCAAGATCTTCTCCGAGCAGGCTTCCTGGAATACCGATGCCGACTTCGAGTCCGGCAACAAGGGCCACCGTCCGGGCGTCAAGGGCGGCTACTTCCCGGTGCCGCCGGTCGATCACGACCACGAAATCCGTACCGCCATGTGCAACGCTCTGGAAGAGATGGGCCTGGTCGTGGAAGTCCACCACCACGAAGTGGCGACCGCTGGCCAGAACGAGATCGGTGTGCAGTTCAACACCCTGGTCAAGAAGGCCGACGAGACCCAGACCCTGAAGTACGTCGTGCACAACGTGGCCGATGCCTACGGCAAGACCGCCACCTTCATGCCCAAGCCCCTGTACGGCGACAACGGCTCCGGCATGCACGTGCACATGTCCATCTCCAAGGATGGCAAGAACACCTTCGCCGGCGAAGGCTATGCCGGCCTGTCCGATACCGCCCTGTACTTCATCGGCGGCATCATCAAGCACGGCAAGGCGCTGAACGGCTTCACCAACCCGTCCACCAACAGCTACAAGCGTCTGGTGCCCGGCTTCGAAGCTCCGGTCATGCTGGCCTACTCGGCCCGTAACCGCTCCGCCTCCATCCGTATCCCCTATGTGTCGAGCCCGAAAGCCCGTCGCATCGAAGCCCGCTTCCCGGATCCGGCCGCCAACCCCTACCTGTGCTTCGCCGCCCTGCTGATGGCCGGCCTGGACGGTATCCAGAACAAGATCCACCCCGGCGATGCCGCCGACAAGAACCTGTACGATCTGCCGCCGGAAGAAGGCAAGAAGATCCCGCAGGTCTGCGGCAGCCTGAAGGAAGCCCTGGAAGCCCTGGACGCCGGTCGCGCGTTCCTGACCAAGGGCGGCGTCTTCACCGACGAGTTCATCGATGCCTACATCGAGCTGAAGTCCGAGGAAGAGATCAAGGTGCGTACCTTCGTGCACCCGCTGGAATACGACCTGTACTACAGCGTCTGAACCCGCTGCGGTAATTGAAAGAGGCCTCCTTCGGGAGGCCTTTTCTTTTGCCCTGGAAAAATTGCCGCGACCGACGCCAGCGCGGAGCGGCCGAGCTGCCTACCTGCCCACATGACGCGCCTGCTACCCTTGATCTCCATCGCCCGGCCGAGATTCCGCCATGCCTCGCCTGCTTGCCTGCTGTCTGCTCTGCCTCGCCTGCTCCGCCCAGGCCGCGATCTACAAGTCGGTGGATGCCGAAGGCAACACGGTATTCAGCGACCAGCCCTCGGCCAATGCCAAGCCGGTGCAGGTGGCGCCCACCAACACCGTGGACAATCCACGACCGGCACCGCCCATCCCCAGTGCGCCTGCGGCGGCGACCCCTGCCGGCCCGGCCTTCAGCCGTCTGGAAGTCAATGTGCCCGACGATGAGGCCATCCGCGCCAACAACGGCACCTTCTCGGTGGGGGTAGCCGTGGAACCGGCCCTGGGCCCGGGGCAGTCGCTGCAATTGCTGGTGGACGGCGCACCCTATGGCAGCCCCGGTCAGAGCACCCGCTTCGGCGTGGCCAATCTGGAGCGCGGCGAGCACCGCTTCGCGGCCCAGGTGCTGTCCGGCAACGGCGAGGTGATCCAGACCAGTGCCGAGAAGACCGTGACCGTGCAGCGCATCAGCGTCAACAGCCCGGCCCGCTGATGCGTCCGCTGCTGATCCTGCTGCTGCTCTGCCTGCTGCCGCCTGTCCAGGCGGCGGTCTACAGCTATGTCGACAAGGAAGGCAATCGGGTCTACACCGACCAGCCACCCAAGGGCGTCAAGGCGACCCAGGTGCCGCTCACGGTGCCCAACAATCTCAACCAGCAGGGCCAGCCGACCCGCAAGCTGAGTCCGACACCCGCCGCCCCGGCGGCCAGGCCCGCCAAGACAGCGCCCTTCCGCTACCAGATGCTGCGCATCCTGGTACCCGAGCCCGATGCCACGGTGATCGGTCAGGAAGGGCAACTCATCGTCAGCCTGGTCAGCGAGCCGGCGTTGCAGCCGGGGCACAGCTACCGGCTGCTGCTGGACGACAAGGAAGCCGGTGTCGGGCACAGTCCGGTGTTTCCCCTGGGCAATCTGGATCGCGGCAGCCACAGTCTGGTGGCGGAGATCCTCGCCGCCGATGGCAACGTGCTGGAGCGGACGCCAGCGCAGCCCTTCCACCTGCGCCGCCCCTCGCTGGAGCAGAAGCGTCTGGCCCATCCCTGTGGCGACAAGGATTGGGGCAAGCGCCCGGAATGCCCACTGGACCTGAAACCGCCCGAAACCAGGAATTCCTGGCTACCCTTCCTCTAGAGCACCTATTTGGTGCGCTTTTTCATTGTGCACCATCTTGATACAAATACGGTTTCGTTCCGCCTGTCGTGCGACGGCTGTTAGTGCACGTTACAGCCATCTGCCCTAACTCGGGGCGTCTTGGTTTGCTTCTTGCATTTTCCTATCGTCCCTATAGCGCTGTGGCCCCTCATGCCTACCGACGTCATCCACCGACTCCTGCTCGACAACCTCACCACCGCGGTCATCCTGCTCGATGCGGAGTTGCGCCTGGAGTACATGAATCCGGCGGCCGAGATGCTACTGGCCATCAGCGGCCAGCGCAGCCATGGCCAGTTCATCAGCGAGCTGTTCACCGAATCGCCCGAGGCCCTGCAGGCACTGCGTCAGGCGGTGGACCATGCCCACCCCTTCACCAAGCGCGAGGCGCTGCTGATCTCCACCTCGGGCAACAGCCTCACGGTGGACTATGCGGTGACCCCGATCCTAGATCGCCATAACACCCTGCTGCTGCTGGAAGTCCATCCGCGCGACCGCCTGCTGCGCATCACCAAGGAAGAGGCGCAGATCTCCAAGCAGGAGACCACCAAGCTGCTGGTGCGCGGCCTGGCCCACGAGATCAAGAATCCCCTCGGCGGCATCCGCGGCGCGGCCCAGCTGCTGGCGCGCGAGCTGCCGGAAGAGGCACTCAAGGACTACACCAACGTCATCATCGAGGAAGCCGACCGGCTGCGGAATCTGGTCGATCGCATGCTCGGCTCCAATAAGCTGCCGAAACTCGCCATCACCAACGTCCACGAGGTGCTCGAACGGGTCTGCAGCCTGGTGGAAGCGGAAAGCCAGGGCCTGATCAACCTGGTGCGCGACTACGATCCGAGCATTCCCGACCTGCTGATCGATCGGGAGCAGATGATCCAGGCGGTGCTCAACATCGTGCGCAACGCCATGCAGGCCATCTCCCAGCAGAACGAACTGCGCCTGGGCCGGGTGACCCTGAGAACCCGTACCCTGCGTCAGTTCACCATCGGCCACCACCGCCATCGCCTGGTGTGCAAGGTGGAGATCACCGACAACGGTCCGGGCATCCCCCAGGATCTGCAGGAAACCATCTTCTATCCCATGGTCAGCGGTCGCCCCGACGGCACCGGCCTCGGGCTCGCCATCACCCAGAACATCATCACCCAGCACCAGGGGCTGATCGAGTGTGAAAGCCATCCTGGCCACACCGCCTTCAGCATCTTCCTGCCGCTGGAATAACGAGGAGTACGCATGAGCCGTCAGGAGACCGTCTGGATCGTCGACGACGACCGTTCCATCCGCTGGGTCCTGGAAAAAGCCCTGCAACAGGAGGGCATGACCACCGTTGCCTTCGACAGCGCCGACAGCGTCATGACCCGCCTCGGCCGCCAGCAGCCGGACGTGGTGATCTCGGACATCCGCATGCCGGGGACCAGTGGCCTGGACCTGCTGTCGCGCATCCGCGAGATGCACCCGCGCCTGCCGGTCATCATCATGACCGCCCATTCCGACCTGGACAGTGCCGTGGCCTCCTACCAGGGCGGCGCCTTCGAATACCTACCCAAGCCCTTCGACGTCGACGAGGCCGTGGCCCTGGTCAAGCGCGCCGGGCAGCACGCCCAGGAGCAGCAGGGATTCGCCGAACCGGCGCACCTCACCCGCACCCCCGAGATCATCGGCGAGGCGCCGGCGATGCAGGAGGTGTTCCGCGCGATTGGCCGCCTCTCGCACTCCAACATCACGGTGCTGATCAATGGCGAATCCGGTACCGGCAAGGAGCTGGTCGCCCACGCCCTGCACCGCCACAGTCCGCGCGCCGCGGCGCCCTTCATCGCCCTGAACATGGCCGCCATCCCCAAGGACCTGATGGAATCCGAGCTGTTCGGCCACGAGAAAGGCGCCTTCACCGGCGCCGCCGCCCAGCGTCGCGGCCGCTTCGAGCAGGCCGATGGCGGCACCCTGTTCCTCGACGAGATCGGCGACATGCCGGCCGACACCCAGACCCGCCTGCTGCGCGTACTGGCCGATGGCGAGTTCTATCGCGTCGGCGGCCACACTCCGGTCAAGGTGGACGTGCGCATCATCGCCGCCACCCACCAGAATCTCGAAGGCCTGGTGCGCGAGGGCAAGTTCCGCGAAGACCTGTTCCATCGTCTCAATGTCATCCGCATCCACATCCCGCGCCTGGCCGATCGCCGCGAGGACATCCCCGCACTCGCCCGCCACTTCCTCGCCCGCGCCGCCCAGGAACTGGCCGTGGAACCCAAGACCCTGCGCAGCGAGACCGAGGAGTACATGAAAGGCCTGCCCTGGCAGGGTAACGTGCGCCAGCTGGAGAACACCTGCCGCTGGATCACGGTGATGGCCTCCAGCCGCGAGGTGCTGATCGACGACCTGCCGCCGGAGCTGCTCAACCAGCCCCAGGACGCCGCTCCGGCCGCCAACTGGGAACAGGCGCTGCGCCAGTGGGCCGACCAGGCTCTCACCCGCGGTCAGTCCAGCCTGCTGGACAACGCCGTACCGGCCTTCGAACGCATCATGATCGAGACGGCCCTCAAGCACACCGCCGGCCGCCGCCGCGATGCCGCCGTCCTGCTGGGCTGGGGTCGCAACACCCTGACCCGCAAGATCAAGGAGCTGGGCATGAAGGTGGACGGGCCGGATGAGGAGGGGGAGGACTGAAGCTCTCGACGGTGCCGTAGGTTGGGTTGAGCGTAAGCGAAGCCCAACATTGCCAGGCTTGAACTTCATATCGGTGCCTTAGCTGCTTATCGTGTTTTGCTGGTAGCTCTTTTTTCGCCCACTCGGGCGACTCACTTTTTTCAGTCGCGGCTGCGCGCCCCGGACAAAAGTAAGCAAAAACGCTTGCCCCGACCATCCGGCCCTCCGCTGCGCTCCGGATGACTCGCGTTGCTCGCCCTTCGGGCCAGCCTACGGCTGTTACTTCGCTGCGCTACGTTTCGCTCACACCAGCGCCGTTCCGGGGTCGGCCTACACGGGCCGTCCATGGCCCGTGTAGGCCTCTCGCCGCATCCATGCGGCTCGACCCACTCCACGACACTGGCGTTCGCCCTCCTGAACGGGGAGACTCGCCAGACTGAAGGTGTTGGCTGAAGAAACGGAAGCGACTCATAGCGTGGACAAGGGCGAAGCCTTGTCCACTGATGATGTCGGTGCCCAACAGTGGAAAACGCTGCGCGGTTTTCCACGCTACGCCCCCCTGAACTCCGAACTCTCAGGCTGGCGCCCCGTCCCCGTCAGTGAGGCCGAGTTCCGGTGTCGTGGCGGGGGTTGCGAGGCAGGACGCCGAGCAAGGCACGAGGGGCAGGAGGCCCCTTCGTGCCGTGCCCCCCGGATCGGCGCCGGAGTGAGGGGACCCGGAGCGCAGCGGAGGGCCGAAACGTGGGGACAGCGTTTTTGGTTACTTTTGTCCGGGGCGCGCAGCCGCGACTGGCAAAAGTGACTCGCCCGAGGGGGGCGAAAATAAAACGATCAGCAAACTGCGATAATCAGCTGAGGCAGCCTTAAGCCCGAACCCGAGACGTTTGGGCTTCGCTAACGCTCAACCCAGGTAACAAAGCCCCCCAAAACACCCAAACCAAAACTTGGCACACCTCCTGCAATATCCTAGGTAACTACCCTTTTGGGGACCTCGGTACAGGCAGGCTGGGGAATCCCCTCTTTTCTTCCCGAGGCCATCACTCACTGTGATGGCCTCTTTTTTTCGTCCGTGAAAAGTCGCGAACCCCAGGCTAGAGCGCTTTTCACCCCACGGCCAAGCCCATGGGATTGGCCGTGGCAGATGAAGCACCTAGGCAACTCGGCGCCACATCCCGTTCCGCCCTGGTGCAAACCAGCGGCCCTTTGCCTGATAACGGGGCATTTCAGGGGGTCAGCGGGACCTCGACGTGGAGCACCCAGTCCTCGCCTTCCTCGGCAATACGATCACTGGCCTGCAGGGCGCCGCCAACGCCTACCAGCAAAATCTTCAGGTCCTGTCCGTCCTGGCGTACCGTCCAGGAAAAGCTGCCGCCCGGCCGCGCCACCCGCCCCTGGCGTTCGCCGCCGTCCCAGCGGGCGCGGGGCAGGCGCAGGCTGAGGGCGCCGTCGGGGCGATAGCGTTCGTAGAACAGCGAGCGATCGGCGGTGATCAGCAATTCGAAGCGGCCGGCTTCCTGGCGACTGTCCACCCCCAGGATGACCGGGCGGCGGGCCTCGGACGACCAGGGATCGGGATGGGTACGCTGGTACACCAGCTGGCCGATGATCATGCCGAACAGACCGGCGCCCAGCGCCACCGAGGCCAGCCAGAGGGTCAGGCGCTGGCGCTGGCTGCGCCATTCGGCCTTGAGCAGGTCGGGATCCTCCACCCGCGCCAGTTCTTCCCGGCGGGCGCGCTGTTCGCGCAACAGCCAGTCGACCAGCCGGCGCCAGAGGTTCATCGCCCTACCCCGCTCGCGACGGCGCGACGGTGGCGCAGTACCATAGGCGCTTTGCCAGGCGCCCTGCCCTTCATGTTCGACATCATCCTCTACCAACCGGAAATTCCGCCCAATACCGGCAACGTCATTCGCCTGTGCGCCATCACCGGCTGCCGCCTGCATCTGATCGAGCCACTGGGCTTTGCGCTGGACGACAAGAAATTGCGCCGCGCCGGCTTGGACTACCACGAGTGGTCCAGCGTGCGGACCCATGCCAGCCTCGCGGCCTGTATAGCAGATTTGCAGCCACCCCGACTGCTGGCCTTCACCACCAAGGCCAGCCATCCCTTCACCGAGATCGCCTATGCGCCGGGCGATGCGCTGCTGTTCGGCCCGGAAAGTCGCGGCCTGCCGGCCGAGGTGCTGGAGTCCCTGCCGCCCGAGCAGCGGCTGCGCCTGCCCATGCTGCCCAATCGCCGCAGCCTCAATCTGTCCAACACCGTGGCCGTGGCGGTCTACGAAGGCTGGCGGCAACTGGACTTCGCCGCACCGCCGGGCTGACCGTCAGAACCTTCCCGCCAGACGCGCCGTCCCATGACCTACAGGCACATCGCCAGACCGTCACACGAGGCGCACCATGAGCAAGATCGGCAAACCCAAGGTTGAACGCTACGATGCGCCCTCCGGTGGCTGGGGCTCGGCGCGCTCGGTGACCGAGATCGTCCTGCGCGAACGGGTGCCGCTCAAGTCCGGCGCCCTGCTGGCCAGGCAGAACAAGCACGGCGGTTTCGCCTGCGTGAGTTGCGCCTGGGCCAAGCCGGGCAAGCCCCACCCGCTGGAATTCTGCGAGAACGGCGCCAAGGCCACTGCCTGGGAGGTCACCAGCAAGAGGTGCGGACCGGAATTCTTTGCCGGCCATTCCCTCACCGAACTGCGCGGCTGGCGCGACTACGACCTGGAAGAGGTCGGACGCCTGACCCACCCCCTGCGCTACGACGCCGCCAGCGACCGTTATCGGCCGGTGAGCTGGGCCGAGGCCTTCGCCGACATCGGCGCCGAACTCAAGGCGCTGGATCCGGACTCGGTGATCTTCTACGCCTCGGGTCGGGCCGCGCTGGAAACCTCTTACCTCTATCAGCTCTATGCCCGCCTGTACGGCACCAACAACCTGCCGGACAGTTCCAACATGTGCCACGAAAGCACCTCGGTGGCCCTGCCCAAGAGCATCGGCGTGACCGTGGGCACCGTGACCCTCGACGACTTCGATCAGACCGACTGCCTGCTGTTCTTTGGTCAGAATCCGGGCAGCAACAGCCCGCGGATGCTGCATGACCTGCAGGAAGCACGCAAACGTGGCGCGCCTATCATCACCTTCAATCCCCTGCGCGAACGTGGCCTGGAGACTTTCGTCAATCCACAATCGCCAGTGGAGATGCTGACCGACCATCCCACCCAGATCAGCACCCAGTACCATCAGCTCAAGCCGGGTGGCGACCTCGCGGCCCTTACCGGCATGTGCAAGGCGCTGCTGACCGCCGATGACCAGGCTCGTGAACAGGGCCAGGCCGCGGTGCTCGACCATGCCTTCATCGCCGAGCACTGCCATGGCTTCGCCGACTTCTGCGAATGGCTGCAACGCCAGGAGTGGCCGCAGCTGGAGCGCCAGTCGGGCCTTACCCGCAGCGCGCTGGAAGCGGCCGCCACTGTCTATGCCCGCTGCCAGAAGGTCATCGGTATCTATGGCATGGGGCTGACCCAGCATCGCTACGGGGTGGAAACCATCCAGATGCTGGCCAACCTGCTGCTGCTGCGCGGCAACCTCGGCAAGCCTGGTGCCGGTATCTGTCCGGTCAGAGGGCATTCCAATGTCCAGGGTCAGCGCACCGTGGGTATCACCGAAAAACCGGAACTGGCGCCATTGAAGCAGTTGGGCGAGCGTTTCGGCTTCGCCCCGCCGCAAGACAAGGGCCGCAATACCGTAGAGGCCTGCGAAGGCATCCTCGACGGCTCGGTAAAGGCCTTCATCGGCCTGGGCGGCAACTTCCTGCGCGCCATTCCCGAGACCAGCCTGATGGAGCCCGCCTGGCGCACCCTGCGCCTGTCGGTACAGATCGCCACCAAGCTCAATCGCAATCATCTGGTGCCGGCGGACAAAGCCTATCTGCTGCCCTGCTTGGGGCGGACCGAGATCGATCGCCAGAACGAGGTGGAACAGGCCCATAGCACCGAGGACAGCACCGGCTGCATCCACGGCTGGCGCGGCGCGGCCGAGCCGCCCGAGGGTGAGTTGCTGTCCGAGCCAGCCATCGTCGCCGGGTTGGCGAAGGCTACCCTGCCGGACAACCCCAAGGTCACCTGGGATGCCTGGGTGGCCGACTATGGCCTGATCCGCGACGAAATCGCCCTCTCCTTTCCGGAGATCTTCCACGACTTCAATGCGCGGATGTGGGAGGTAGGTGGCTTCCATCGTCCGCTGCCAGCGGCCAAGCGCGAGTGGAAGACCGAAACCGGCAAGGCCAATCTCATCGTGCCACGCAGCCTGGAAGAAGACCCGGACATGCCCGCGAGCGGGCGTGACGTCCTGACCCTGATGACGCTGCGCAGCAACGACCAGTTCAACACCACCATCTACGGCTATCACGATCGTTTCCGCGGCGTGAAGGGCACCCGGGCGGTGCTCTTCATGAATCGCAACGACATCGAACGCCTGGGCCTGGCCGAGGGTGACAAGGTGCAGGTGTCGACGGTGGCCGACGATGGCGTGCGCCGCGAAGTGGGACCGCTGCGGGTCACGCCCTACAACATTCCGGAAGGCACCTGTGGCGGCTACTACCCGGAATGCAATGCCCTGATCCCGCTTTGGCACCATGCCGAAGGCAGCAAGGTACCGGCGGCCAAGGCCATCCCGGTTCGCCTGAACAAGCTGATCGCCGCCAACGATGGCAGCTTTCCAGTGGAGCCGGAGGGGTATGGGGCGCAGTATTAGGTCCTGCTGGAGTCTCGCCTGAGCGAGGCCATGGCCTGCCTGTCGGACTTGGCTGCGCTCAACCCAACCTACGAATGAATTTCCGTAGGTTGGGTTGAGACAGCTCCATCGGCGAAGCCCAACGGCTACACGAATGTCGGACTTCGCTGCATTCAGCTCAGCCCGACCATCCCTTAGCCGATGGTCATCAGACTGGCATTGCCGCCGGCCGCTGCCGTGTTCACGCTCAGGGCGCGCTCGATGAGCAGGCGCTCCAGCGGGATGGCGGTTTCGCCACGGGCCAGGCCCTGGACGCCGACGATGGGACCATTGCGCTTGGCCACCTGCTGGCAGACCTGGCGCAGTTGATCGGAATCGCCATGGTGCAGGACCGCTTCGAAGGCGACCTCGTCCTTGCGCCAGTCGGCCGCCACCTGCACCCGCGAGCGTACAGCCTGCGGCAGGCGATTCTGGGTGGCCTTGTGGGCCTCCTCGATCAGCGCCGTGCTGCCCACCGCCATGACCGCTGCCAGTTGCAGCAGCAGATCGCTGTCGTCGGCCGCCAGGCACAGCACCCGGCTACGTGGCAGCAGGCTGTAGCTGTTGCGCTCGCCGGTCGGACCCGGCAGCAGGCGGGTCAGGCCGCTCAGGGATTCTTCGGCGAATCTCAGGCAGGCCTGCTCCAGCTCGCCCAGGCCCTGCTGCCTGGCCCAGTCGTGCAGGGCGCCCAGCGGATTGCCGGCCTGCTGACGCAGGGCATCACGCACCTGCCATTCGGTCTCGCCGGTGCTGCCCTTGGCCAGGGCCACGGCGGGATCGCCATCCGGACGGGTGCTGAGCAGGCGATAGAGGTAGAGCGGACCGCCCCGCCTTGGGACCGGTGCCCGAGAGGCCTTCGCCGCCGAAGGGCTGCACCCCGACCACCGCGCCGACCATGTTGCGGTTGACGTAGAGGTTGCCGGCATGGGCACGCTCGATCACCTTGGCGATGGTCTCGTCGATGCGGGTGTGGACGCCAAAGGTCAGGCCGTAGCCGGTGGCATTGATCTGGTCGATGACCTTGTCCAGGTCCTTGCGGCCATAGCGCACCACGTGCAACACCGGCCCGAAGACCTCGCGACCCAATTCGGCCAGGCTTTCCAGCTCGATCAGAGTGGGCATGACGAAGGTGCCACGGTGGATAGCGTCGCCTTCGACGCGACCGCCCTGGTGCACCCGGCGGCCTTTGCCTCTCAGGGTCTGGATGTGCTTGTCGATGGTGGTCTTGGCCTCGCCGTCGATCACCGGGCCGATGTCGATGGCCAGGTTCTCCGGGTTGCCCAGGCGGCACTCCGCCATGGCACCCTTGAGCATTTCCAGCACGCGATCGGCCACGTCGTCCTGCACGCAGAGCACGCGCAGGGCCGAGCAGCGCTGGCCGGCGCTGTCGAAGGCGGAGGCGACCACGTCGGTCACCACCTGCTCGGCCAGCGCCGAGGAGTCGACGATCATGGCGTTCTGGCCACCGGTCTCGGCGATCAGCGGGATCGGCCGGCCCTGGGCGTCCAGGCGTCCGGCGATGTTGCGCGCCAGGATCTGGGCCACCTCGGTGGAGCCGGTGAACATCACGCCCTTGACCCGCACATCGTTGACCAGGGCGGCGCCGATGGTGGAGCCCTCGCCTGGCAGCAACTGCAGCACGCCCTCGGGGATGCCGGCTTCCAGCAACAGACGCACGGCCTGGGCGGCGATCAGCGGGGTCTGCTCGGCCGGCTTGGCCAGCACGGTGTTGCCGGCGGCCAGGGCTGCGGCGATCTGGCCGCTGAAGATGGCCAGGGGGAAGTTCCAGGGGCTGATGCAGACCACCGGGCCCAGCGGGCGGTGGCTGTCATTGGCGAAGTCACGGCGCACCAAGGCGGCGTAGTAGCGCAGGAAATCCACTGCCTCGCGTACCTCGGCGATGGCGTTGGCGTAGGTCTTGCCAGCCTCGCGCACCAGGAGGCCCATCAATGGCTGCAGCTGCGCCTCCATCAGTTCGGCGGCGCGATCCAGGGCCGCGGCGCGCTGCTCGGGCGGGGTGGATTGCCAGATGGGCGCGGCGGCCAGGGCCTCTTCCAGGGCGATGTCGACATCGGCGCGAGTGGCGTTGCTGACCTGGCCGACACGGTCGCGGCGATCGGCCGGATTGAGCACCGGCTGCGGAATCGACGGCTCGCTGGCGCGACCCAGCAGCGGACGGGCTTCCCAGGCGGTGTTGCCACTGGCCAGCAGCGCGGCCGACAGCGAACCCAGGCGGTGCTCGCTGGACAGGTCCAGGCCGCTGGAATTGCAACGCTCGGCACCGTACAGGGCGCTCGGGTGGGGAATGCGCGGATGCGGCAGGCCGATGGCGCCTTCGCTGGTGGACTGCTGCTCGATCTGTACCACCGGATCGGCCACCAGCTCGTCGAGGGAGATGGAGTGGTCGGCGATGCGGTTGACGAAGGAGGTGTTGGCGCCGTTTTCCAGGAGGCGGCGGACCAGGTAGGCCAGCAGCGTCTCGTGGGTGCCCACCGGGGCATAGATGCGGCAGGGCCGCGCCAGCTTGCCGTCCTTGACGCTGCCCACCACCTGCTCGTACAGCGGCTCACCCATGCCGTGCAGGCACTGGAATTCGTACTGGCCGGGGTAATAGTTCTGCCCGCCGAGCTGGTAGATGGCGGCCAGGGTGTGGGCGTTGTGGGTGGCGAATTGCGGGTAGATGGCTTCCGGCGCGGCCAGCAGCTTGCGGGCGCAGGCCAGGTAGGCCACGTCGGTGTAGACCTTGCGGGTATAGACCGGATAACCCTCCAGGCCCTCCACCTGAGCGCGCTTGATCTCGCTGTCCCAGTAGGCGCCCTTGACCAGGCGGATCATCAGGCGGCGACGACTGCGCCGGGCCAGGTCGATCAGGTAGTCGATCACCAGCGGGCAGCGCTTCTGGTAGGCCTGGATGACGAAGCCGATGCCGTTCCAGCCGGCCAGTTGCGGTTCGAAGGACAAGCGCTCCAGCAGATCCAGGGAGATCTCCAGGCGATCGGCTTCCTCAGCGTCGATGTTCAGGCCGATGTCGTAGCGCTTGGCCAGCAGGGTCAGTTCCAGCAGGCGCGGGTAGAGTTCGCTCATCACCCGGTCGTACTGGGCGCGGCTGTAGCGCGGATGCAGCGCCGAGAGCTTGATGGAGATGCCCGGGCCTTCGTAGATGCCGCGACCGTGGGAGGCCTTGCCGATGGAGTGGATGGCCTGCTCGTAGGAGGCCAGGTAGCGGCGCGCGTCGGCCTCGGTCAGGGCCGCTTCACCCAGCATGTCGTAGCTGTAGCGGAAGCCCTTCGCCTCGAACTTGCTGGCGTTGGCCAGGGCCTCGGCGATGGTCTCGCCGGTGACGAACTGCTCGCCCATCAGGCGCATGGCCATGTCCACGCCCTTGCGGATCACCGGCTCGCCGCTCTTGCCGATGAGGCGATTGAGCGAGCTGGTGAGGCCGGCCTCGTTGTGGGTCGACACCAGGCGACCGGTCAGCAGCAGACCCCAGGTGGCGGCATTGACGAACAGCGACGGGCTGTTGCCCAGGTGCGGCTGCCAGTTGCCGGTGCTGATCTTGTCGCGGATCAGGGCATCACGGGTGCCCTTGTCCGGGATGCGCAACAGGGCTTCGGCCAGGCACATCAGGGCCACGCCCTCCTGGGAGGACAGCGAGAACTCGCGGAGCAGACTCTGCACCATTCCGGAGCGCCCGGTTGCACCCTTGGCATTGCGCAGCTTCTCGGCGATGCGATGGGCCAGTTCGTGGGTAGCCTTGGCCTGGGCCGCGGGCAGGCGCGCCTGCTCCAGCAGCAGCGGTAGCAGCTCTTCTTCCGGCCGGCGATAGGCGGCGGTGATGGCCGAGCGCAGCACGGATTGCGGCAGGATGCTCTCGGCGAACTCCAGGAACGGCTGGTAGACCGGATCGGCCAGGGCCTCGACGGCTTCGTTGTCGCCCTCGGCCAGACGCTGGGCAATACCCTGCAGATCGGCCAGGGTCGCGCCGCTTTCCAGGGTCTCCAGATAGGTATAGATGGCCTGCTTGATCAGCCAGTGAGGCGTCCGATCAATGCGGCGCGCCGCTTCCTTGAGGCGATCGCGGGTGGCTTCGTCGAGCTTTACGCCCAGGGTAGTGGTAGTGGCCATGCGCAGGTCCTCAAGCAAGAAGGCGTCGAAATTCGGCGCAGCTTAGCGCTGCTCGAAATAAAAGTGCAACCAAGTGCAACCCATGAGGTTCTACCGTCGATCTGGTTGCACCAACAGGTAGGTAACAGATCGCAAGGCTATGCAGAGATCAGGCCAAGGGGTGCGACCAGGTTGAACCCCCGGCAGAGGAGAGCCTGCCGGACGAAGAGCGATCGTTAGCCTGGCAAGTGTTACCTGGCTTCACACCAAGGCGCTGGCTTCAGGCCAGGGAAGGGAAATGCGGCAGGACGAATTCGCCCAGTTCCTGGACCACTTCGCTGGCCGGACGCCGCGAGGGCCGCAGGTTGAGCGCCAGGTGATTGACCCCCGCCTCCTGCAACTGGGCAAGGTAGTCCACCAGCGCTCGCCGCCCGCAGGACAGTCCGGCATGGATGGGCCGAGGCGGCTGGGCCGGATCGCTGGCCAGTTCGAAGAACAGCCCCTGGGCGAAGGGCTTGAACAGCTCGCGCCCGCCGATCTCGTCCAGCGCCTCGCGCCAGACCCGCGTCAGGGCCGGGACGTGCTCGGCGGGCACGAAGTAGTAGAACCAGCCATCGGCCTTGGCGGCGATCCAGTCCACCGTCTGCCGACTGCGCCCGGTCACCAGCGCCGGGATGCGGCCGTGCACCGGTTTGGGCACCAGATCGGCCAATCCCTGCAGATCGCCGAAACGGCGAAATTCACCCCGGGGAAAATTGGTCTCGCCGGCCAGGCGAAACATCTCGAAGGCATCGCGGAAGCGCTCGCCTCGCCGCTCGAATTCGCTCTCCAGGCCAAAGGCCGGGTACTCCACCGGACGATCGCCGGAGGCCACCCCCAGCACCAGCCGACCATCGCTCAACTGGTCGACCGAGGCCGCCATCTTGGCCAGGTGCAGCGGATGGCGCAGGGTGATGACGGCGCTGCCGGTGGCCAGGGTCAGGTGCTGGGTGATGCCCGCCAGGTAGCCGAGATAGGTGAAGGGCTCGAACACCTGGCCGGCGTCGTTGAAACCGGGATCGTAGAAGGGCACGTCGCGCGCCCAGAGTGCCGCGAAGCCCAGCTGGTCGGCCAGCCGCGCCAGGCGGGCATGGTCGCGCAGGGTCGGCATGGGATCGTCAGGATAGCCTTCCAGCGGCAGCAGAAAACCCAGGGTCAGACGACCCGGCGCGAAAAGTCGCGAAAAGCCCGGATGCTGCAGAAAGGCGCGGCGACGCTCCGTGGTGGACATGGGATTCCTTGCCGGAGAGGGAAAGCGGATGACCTTTCTATGGAGTCTAACGGCATTCCAGGGTTCGCCAGACAACCGATGAGAGCGCGAGGCGTCGCTCATCTCCGCCAAGGGGGCCGCACCTGCTGGCGACGAAGCCTCCAGCCGCCCTTCCCTGCCGAGTCCAGGCCAGGACCTCTCGATCCCCACCCTTTGGCTGTATCACTAAAGCATGACTAATAAAAAATAGCCCATTAAAACGGCACCACTCGTTTCACCTGAACTTCGTGGCCAAGAATCTACTTCTTCAATAGTCCCGATACTGAGGACCAGCAAACAGCGGAATCCCTCTTTAAGCCTTTACATAAAGATTAGACTTACCATTATTTAAATGTTGTAAATACCAAACTTTTCCCCATGACCCTCGGCTAGAATCCGACGCCCTCAGCACTCCTCGAACCCCGGAACTTTCCGCCGAACGTTGGGAAATAGCCCCATGAAAATGAGCAACATGAGTGTTCGTACGAAGCTGTTTTCCGGCTTTACCGTCCTGATCATCCTGACCCTGGCTATCGCCTATGCCGGTTGGAACGGCATCCAGGCCCTGGGCCGACGCGGCAACCTGATCGAACAGTTCAACCAGCCGCAGCGTGGTCAAGGTCCACGAAGTCGCCGACCAGACCGCAGCCGCCACCGAGAAACCGCCGGTTCCAGCACCGAGCTGGCCAACCTGAGCCTGCAGCTGCAAGAGCTGACGTCGCGCTTCAGGGTCTGATACCTGTTCGGCTCCCGTTCCGCCGAACTCCCGGCCTGCTCTCGTCGCGGACGGAAGACCTCGGGCATTGATGATCGGGGGCTCGTTCAGGCCTGACGCCCAGGGGGCGTCTTGTCCATGCACTTCGGCGACACTTCAACCAGCCAGAAGCCTGCAGCGGAAGAAGCCCGGTTATCGAGTGAAAACCAACTACGAAGTTATGGGAATAATAAAGCCTTCATCCTGACCGAAGTTCGTCAGCCTTTGGACGAAGAGAATCCTCAACAGTCATAAACTTGAAACAAGGATTCCACAACCTGCTCTCTGTTGTTATCGGTTGAACGATATCTCTTATCTCAACATATAGTTCTACCTGGCACTCCGGTATTTATCACCGAATCGCTCGATAATTTCTGCACAGGCCTTTCGATATCACTACGGCGGCAAGGCCTGGCGTGTTGCCGAGTTCCTGGCAATGAACGCTTTCCCAGCGCCGCTGCTGCTCAACCCTGGTCGTCGTTCAGGCGATCCGGTCGTACCTGCAATCGCGGCCAGCGCTCCAGCCAGCCCTTGGTCGCGAGCCGCTGGCGAAAGGCTTCCGGCCGGGGCCGCCAGGGATTGGGCGTGAGATGCAGGGCCAGGAGCCCTTCCTGGGCGAAGGGACTGACGACTTCGAGCTCACCTTCGGCGGTCAGGCGCGCGGCCAGGGCCGTTTGCATCTCAGGCCAATGGG
Organism: Pseudomonas sp. SORGH_AS_0199; assembly: GCF_031453735.1. Classification (NCBI taxonomy): domain Bacteria; kingdom Pseudomonadati; phylum Pseudomonadota; class Gammaproteobacteria; order Pseudomonadales; family Pseudomonadaceae; genus Pseudomonas; species Pseudomonas sp. SORGH_AS_0199. The sequence goes on along the minus strand of NZ_JAVJAE010000001.1, from coordinate 911,991 downwards.
CCATGGCATCCCGGCAGTCGCGATAAGGGCGATCGTCATTGCGCAGATGCATCCGCGCCTGATTCTTCACCGACCAGGGCCGACCCGGCGCCCGCTCCGCCAGCGTCATCTCGATGGACCTGTCCCGCTCGGGTCGACAGTCGGTCGCGTCGAAATGGATGACATCCAGATCCGCCAGCGGCGTCGATTCGGCATGGCCATGCAGTCGATCCCAGACCAGGTTGCGCACGAAGCCTGCAGCCAGCCAGGCATCTGGCAGCTGCAGGTCGGCGAGGACGCGCAGCAGGCGCAGATGCTCGGCATCGGCCTTCAACCAGGACTCGATCTGGGAGAACACGGGGGTCATGGCAGGACTGGTCAGTCTGGAAATCCCGAAGATGACCGCCTGCACCGCCTTTCGCAACGCCCATCGCCAATAATCGCGATAACGTTTGGTCGTCTTAAGTTTTACCAGCAGATGTCGAAAATGTGACGGCTTCGCTAAATCACGTTTGCGAGGCCAACAGGACGTGGTGACCGGTCAGGACATGACCCTTGGCAAGCCCTCGCTCGAAAAGAGGGTGCCGCACCTCGCTGCTTGCTACTGCCCATGCTTCCCGAGGTGTAGATGTTTCGTAACCTGTCGCTGACGCTCAAGCTGTCGCTGCTGCCGGCTGCCGCTCTGCTGGGCCTGCTGCTCTACGTGGCCTATACCTCCGCCCAGCTGGCTGGCAACGATCAACGTCTCGACCAGCTGGAAAATCACAGCTATCCGCTGCTGGAAAAGGCCGACGCGGTGCTCTTCCAGTTTTCCCGCCTGCCCGGACTGTTCAACAGCGCCGTGACCGCCAGTGAACTGGAAACCCTGGGCGAGGCCCGCAAGGTGGTCGACGACATCGACAGCCGCCTGCAGGAAATGGGCGACCTCACCCGCCAGACCTCGGCGCGCAACGACGAGATCTCCGGCTGGCGCCAGGGTATCCATCGCTATGCGGACAACGCCCTGAGCGCCTCCGAGCAACTGATCAAGGGCAGCGGCTCCTTCGATTCCCTGCGGCCCAATCTGGACCGCATGGCCACGGATCTCGCCGCTGCCCAGCAGCTGGGCACCACCCTGCGCAGCCATGCCTATACCGACTTCCAGCAGACCCTGGCCCAGGCCCGCGACCAGAATGCCGACACCACCCGGGTCGGCATCTGGCTGAGTCTGCTGCTGGTGGTGATCCTGGCCGGCGCCGCCGTGCTGACCATCCGCAGCGTGCTCGGCAGCGTGCGCGAGGTGATCACCTCGCTGCGCGCCATCGCCGAGGGCGACGGCGACCTCACCCGTCGCCTGCAGGTCGGCTCGCGGGACGAGATCGGCCAGATGACCGCACTGTTCAACGTCTTTCTCGATCAGCTGCAGGGCACCATCAAGGCCATCGTCGATGCCGCCCACCCGCTGGGCCAGGTGTCCGGCGAGCTCTACAGACTCACCCAGACGGTGGAGAACAACGCTCGTTCCCAGCAGGGTCACACCGAGTCCATCGGCCGTGACATCCAGACCATGAACACCAACCTGCATGAGGTGGCCGACCGCTCGCGCGAGGCCGCTGACCAGGCCTCCGCCGCGGCCGAGCAGTCCGCCGCCGCCCGTACCAGCATCGGCCAGCTGTCGCGCAACATGGGCGAACTCGACGACAGCGTGCGCCAGTCGGCCGAGTCCATGCAGCAGCTGGAACAGGAAACCCGCCAGGTCGGGCTGGTGCTGGACGTGATCAAGTCCATCGCCGAGCAGACCAATCTGCTGGCGCTCAACGCCGCCATCGAGGCCGCGCGCGCCGGCGAACAGGGCCGCGGCTTTGCCGTGGTGGCCGACGAGGTGCGCAATCTGGCGCAGAAGACCGCGCGCTCCACCGCCGAGATCCAGCAGATCATCGAACGCCTGCAGGGCAACGCCCAGCGCGTGCTGCAGGCCATGCAGGGCAGCCATACCCAGGCGCAGGTCAGCGCCAGCAGCTCCCAGGCCGCCACCGCGATGCTCGAAGGCATCGCCCAGGCCGTGGCGCGCATCAACGACTACAACGCTCAGATCGCCCTGCTCACCGGCGAGCAGCTGAGTCTTTCCGATTCGATCAGCAGCGACACCCGCCGCCTGCAGACCGATACCCAGTCCAGTGCGGACAGCACCACCGCCACCGCCCGCATGGGCGAGCAACTGGTGGTGGTCGACACCGATCTCCGGCAGGCGACCTCGCGCTTCCGCATCTAGCTAGCCCGCTACCGACTTTCCCTATACCGAGAAACCTCTAGGAGCATTTCCATGGCTTTTGCACGTCTGCTCGCCTTCGGCGCGGCCCTCACCTGCGCGGGATCCGCGCTCGCCCTCGATCAGGGCGACTACCGCTTCAACGGCTTCGGCACCGCCGGCATCACCCACCTGGGCGGGGAAGACGACGGCCGCAGCTTCGGCATCAACGGCCAGACCAACGATCACTGGCGTGGCGATCAGCTGAGCAAGCTGGGCGGCCAGTTCCAGTACGGCCTGACCGACAAGCTGGACGCCACGGTGCAGGTCACCGCCAAGGCCGAGCAGGACCAGTGGAAGGCCAACCTGGAATGGGCCTATCTGGCCTTCCATGCCACCGACAACCTGACCTTCCGCGCCGGCCGCCTGCGCACGCCGGTGTTCATGTATTCCGAGACCCTGGACGTGGGTATCACCTACCCCTGGCTGCGCCTGCCCGACGAGGTCTACAGCCAGGTGCAGGTCTCCAACTACGAAGGCGCCGACGCCCTCTGGAGTCTGCCGGTCGCCTTCGGCACCCTGAACGTCCAGGTGAGCGGGGGCCAGGCGGTCAATCGCAACTACTTCGTCAACGATGATCTCTACGACATCGACTACAAGCGCATCGCCGCCGCCAACGTCAGCCTGGCGACCAACGAGTACGGCACCGTGCGCCTGGCCTACACCGAATCGAGCATCGACCTGCACTACCCGTTGCTGACCCTGGACGACCAGAAGGGCAAGTTCACCTCGCTCGGCTACCAGTACGACAACGGTACCTGGCTGACCAGCAACGAATGGACCCGTCGCGTCATCGAGGGCGACAACCAGGGCAGCAGCAACGCCTTCTACCTGATGGCCGGTCGCCGCTTCGGTGACTTCCTGGCCCACGTGACCTACGCCCAGCTGGACGAAGAACGCGCCGGTCGCCAGAGCTCCTGGACCTATGGCCTGAACTACAACATCACCCCCAGCCTGGTGCTCAAGAGCGAATACAAGCGCGTCGACACCACCGGCGGCTACAACGGCACCTTCGTCAAAACCGACAGCGAGAGCATCGCCAACGCCGTCTACGACCGCAGCGGTGGTCGCTTCGGCGCGCCGGCGCGCAACTTCGACGGCGACATCGTCAGCATCGGCCTCGACTTCATCTTCTAAGGAATCCGCCCATGAGTTCTCTCCGCCTGCTCACCGGCGCCGCCCTGCTGTTCAGCGTCGGTCTGGTCCACGCCGAAGTCGCCGTGATCGTCAACCCGGCCGCGGCCAAGACACCCGGCCAGGATGAAGTGGCCAACATCTTCCTCGGCAAGGACAAGTCGCTGAAGGGCGTCGACCAGAAGGATTGGTCGGCCACCAAGGAGACCTTCTATGCCAAGGTCGCCAACAAGAACGAAGCCCAGCTGAAGTCCTACTGGTCGGGCCTGGTGTTCACCGGCAAGGGGCAGCCGCTGCCCAGCGTGGCCGGCGACGCCGCCGTGGTCGCCCAGGTAGCCGGCGAAGCCGACGCCATCGGCTACGTGGACAAGGCCGCGGTCACCGACAAGGTGAAGGTCCTCTTCACCCTGCAGTGATAGTCGCACCATGAAAAAAGCCGTCTCGCGACGGCTTTTTTCATTTCCGGGAAGGCCTCAAGCCACCGAGGCGATGCGGTTGCCGGCGCTGGCCTTCTCGACCTTGATGGCGACGAACTTGGAAGTGGGCGTGAAGCTGCCCTCGCCGTAGCTCTCCAGGGGCACCAGCGGATTGGTCTCCGGGTAGTAGCCGGCGGCCTGGCCGACCGGGATGTCGAACGGCAGCGCGGTGAAGCCGCGGACTCGGCGCTCGATGCCGTCGTCCCACAGGGCGACCAGATCCACCTTCTCGCCGGCGGCCACGCCCAGCCGATCCAGATCGGCCTGGTTGACGAAGACCACGTCGCGCTGGCCCTTCACGCCGCGATAGCGGTCGTCGAGGCTGTAGATGGTGGTGTTGTACTGGTCGTGGGATCTCATGGTCTGCAGGATCAGATCCGGCTTGATGCCCTGGCGGCGGACCGCGTCCGGCAGCAGGTCATGCAGCAGCGCATTGGCGGCGAAATTGGCCTTGCCGGTGGCGGTGTTCCACTCCCGGCGCCCGGCCTTGTTGCCCAGGTAGAAGCCACCGGGCGCGGCCAGCCGGGCATTGAAGTCCTGGAAACCGGGGATGACGTCGGCGATCAGGTCGCGGATGCGGTCGTAGTCCTCGATCAGCCAGTCCCAGTCCACCGGATGGTTGCCCAGGGTGGCCTTGGCCAGCCCGGCGACGATGGCCGGCTCGGACTTCATCTGCGACGACAGCGGCCGCAGGATGCCGGCCGAGGCATGCACCATGCTGAAGCTGTCTTCCACGGTGATGGCCTGCTTGCCGCCCTTCTGCACGTCCGTCTCGGTACGACCCAGGCAGGGCAGGATCAGCGCCTGCCGACCGGTCACCAGGTGGCTGCGGTTGAGCTTGGTGGCGATGTGCACGGTCAGCCGGCACTTGCGCAGCGCCTTGTGGGTGCGCGAGGTGTCCGGGGTGGCCTGGGCGAAGTTGCCGCCCAGGGCGATGAACACCTTGGCCTGCCCCTGCTCCATGGCGGCGATGGCCTCCACGGTGTTGTGACCACGGTTGCGCGGCGGCTCGAAGGCGAAGCGCTTGGCCAGGGCGTCGCTGAGCCAGGCCGGGGCCTTCTCGTCGATGCCCATGGTGCGGTCGCCCTGGACGTTGCTGTGGCCGCGCACCGGACAGAGACCGGCGCCAGGCTTGCCGATCTGGCCGCAGAGCAGCTGCAGGTTGGCGATCTCCTGCACCGTGGCCACTGAGTGGCGGTGCTGGGTGATGCCCATGGCCCAGCAGATGATGACCTTCTCGGCCCGGGCATACATGCGCGCGGCCTGCTCGATCTCGCGCAGCGACAGCCCCGACTGGCGCTCGATCAGCTCCCAGGAGGTGGCGTCGACCTGGGCCAGGTAGTCGTCCATGCCGAGGGTATGGGCGGCGATGAAATCGTGGTCGAAGATGCGCTTGCCACCCTTGGCGGCGGCTTCGCGCTCCCACTGCAGGAGGTACTTGGCGATACCGCGCAGCGCCGCCATGTCACCGCCCAGAGCCGGACGGAAATAGGCGGTGTTGGTCGGCCGCGAGTCGTTGGTGAGCATCTCCAGCGGATTCTGCGGATGCTGGAAGCGCTCCAGGCCACGCTCCTTGAGCGGGTTGAAGCAGACCACCTGGGCACCGCGCTTCACCGCGTTGCGCAGGGTCTCGATCATGCGCGGGTGGTTGGTGCCGGGATTCTGGCCGATGACGAAGATGGCATCGGCCTCGTCCAGGTCGTGATAGGTCACGGTGCCCTTGCCGACGCCGATGCTGCGGCCCAGGCCGACGCCGCTGGCCTCGTGGCACATGTTCGAGCAGTCGGGGAAATTGTTGGTGCCATAGGCGCGCACGAACAGCTGGTAGAGGAAGGCCGCCTCGTTGCTGGCGCGACCCGAGGTATAGAACTCGGCTTCGTCGGGGCTGGCCAGGGCCTTGAGCTCCTTAGCGATCAGCGCGAAGGCGGCATCCCAGGCGATGGGCACATAGCGATCGGTGGCGGCGTCATAGCGCAGCGGCTCGGTCAGCCGGCCCTGGTATTCGAGCCAGTAGTCGCTCTGCTCCTGCAGCGAGGTCACGCTGTGGCGAGCGAAGAAGGCCGCATCGACACGGCGCTTGGTGGCTTCCCAGTTGACCGCCTTGGCGCCGTTCTCGCAGAACTTCACCAGGCCGTTTTCCGGCGCCTCGCCCCAGGCACAGCCCGGGCAGTCGAAGCCGTGGTCCTGGTTGGTCTTGAGCAGCGTCCGCAGATTCTTGAAGGCGTTGCCGCTGTCGAGCCAGAAGTGCACCACGCTCTTCAGGGCGCCCCAGCCGGCGGCGGGGCCTTGATAGGGTTTGAAGGACTGCTGAGGTTTGTTCATGGCGATACCTGTGGGATCAAGGGGCAACGGGCGCCGGGGCATAGACCCGCGGTGGCGACCGGTGCGGCAGGTGGATCAGATTGAGACGATGGCGGCGCGCCCATTCCACGGCGAGCCCGGTGGGCGCCGACAGGGTGATGAGGGTGGCGAGCCCGGCACGCACCGCCTTGTGGATGAGTTCGAGACTGCAGCGACTGGTGACCACCACGCAGCCCTCGCGCACCGGCTGGCGCTGGCGCAGCAGGGCGCCGATCAGCTTGTCCAGGGCGTTGTGGCGGCCGATGTCTTCGCGGCACAGGGTCAGTTCACCCTGAGCGTCGATGAACAGCGCGGCATGGACCGCCCCGCTGCGTTGACCGAGATCCTGGGCAGCATCGATCCGCTGGCGCAGGTCATGCAGATGGGCGGCCGGGGGCAGCCGCACCTTGCGCAGTCGATCCAGCTGCGGCAGCGCCTGTTCCAGCGCCTCGACCCCGCACAGGCCGCAACCACTGGTCCCGGCCAGCTGGCGGCGCTGCTGCTTGAGCGCCCAGAAGGTGCGGCTGCTGATCTCGACGTCGACATTGAGCGCCTCGCCCACGCGCCGCACCTGGATGCCATAGATGTCGTCGATGGCATCGACGATGCCGGCGCTGAGGCTGAAACCGACCACGTAGTCTTCCACGTCGGCCGGGGTTGCCATCATCACCGCATGGCTGATGCCATTGTAGGCGATGGCCAGCGCCACCTCTTCGGCCAGCGGCTGTTCGCCCCGTACGGCAGGCTGCTCCAGCTCGGCGAAGGCATAGCCGGCGGGGGGCGCGGCAACGAGGTCTGGCGATTGCTGGGACATGGGCGAAAACGACCTGCGGCGGTTTGACACAGATCAAAGATTAACCAGCACATCCCGAGGCGTCTAATCGCTATGACCGATGCCTTGATAAACGCTATCTATCACTCTCGGCGTAGAGCGCCTTGACCGCCTGGAAGCAGGCATCGGCGACCGCCAGTCGGGGTTCGGTCCGACGAATGAGCAGGCCCAGCGGCGTCAGGGTGCGGGCCGTGTCGATGGGAATCAGCCGGGCGTGGGGAGTAAGGCGATCGAAGCCGCCGGCCAGGGGCACCACGGCGCAGCAAAGTCCGGCATTGACCCCCTGCAAGAGCAGATAGACCGCATCGGTCTCCAGCACCGGCTGCGGCGTCAGGCCCAGGCTGCGAAAGCCGTGGTCCACCGACTGGCGAAAATGCATGGCGCCGGTCAGCAGGCCGAGCGGCAATCCGGCCACAGCCTGCCAGTCCAGCGCGACCTGGTCGAAGCTGAAATGCCGCTCGTCATAGAGCAGGCCCATGCGCGTCTCGGTCAGGGTCAGGCTGTCGAAGCGCGCCGGATCCAGGTGTTCCAGGTAGGAGATGCCCAGCTCCAGGCGATTGCTGGCTACGGCTTCGAGGATGCGCTCGGTGCTCAGCACCTGCAGCTGGAAGTGCAGCTTGGGGTGCAGCAGGCGCAGGTGCTGCAGCAGCGGCATGGGATCGAAGCTGGCCAACGGCACCAGGCCGACCCGCAGGGTGCCCACCAGTTGCCCCTGGAAAGCCTGGGCCTCGGCATAGAGCCCGTCATGGGCGGCCATCAGGGTGCGCGCCCAGGCGAGGATGCGCTGACCGGCCTCGGTGAAGCCCTCGAAGCGCTGCCCGCGACGCACCAGCTCCACCCCCAGCTCGTCTTCCAGGCCGCGCAGGCGCATCGACAGGGTCGGCTGGGTAACGTGACAGCGCGCCGCGGCCTGGCCGAAGTGCCGCGTCTCGTCCAGGGCGATGAGAAAGCGCAGTTGCTTGATATCCACCGGTCTACTCCGCGATCTGGCCTGCTTGGCCCCCTCTCCCCCTGGGAGAGGGTTGGGGTGAGGGTCTTTTGTTCAGGCTGGCAGCAACTCCCGATAGTCCCGCACCGCCTCGAATTCCTCGCTGTCCTTGGGTCCGCGCCGGCTGTCCGGCTCGTGGATCGCCAGCAGGTGGGCGACCCCGTAGTCGCGGGCGCTGCGCAGGATCGGCAGGTTGTCGTCGATGAACAGGGTGCGCGCCGGATCGAAGGCGAAGTCGGCCTGCAGGGCGTGCCAGAACTGCTGTTCTTCCTTGGGGAAGCCATAGTCGTGGGAGCTGATCAGCCGATCGAAATAGGGCGCCAGCTCGATGCGCTCCAGCTTCAGCGACAGGGAGTCGCGGTGGGCGTTGGTGATCAGCGCCACCCGCTTGCCGGCGCGCTGCAGGGCGGCCAGGAAGGTATCGGCATCCGGACGCAGGGCGATCAGGTGGGCGATCTCCTCCTTGAGTTCGCGCATGGAAAAACCCAGCTCGGCGCTCCAGAAGTCCAGGCAATACCAGGTCAGCTTGCCCTGGTGGCTGAAAAACAGCGGCTCCAGCTCGGCCTTGGCCAGCGCCAGGGACTGGCCGTGGCGCTCGGCATAGCGCTGCGGCAGGTACTCCAGCCAGAAATGGTTGTCGAAATGCAGATCGAGCAGGGTGCCGTCCATGTCCAGCAACACGGTATCGATACGGCTCCAGTCGAGAGGGGTCATGGTGACTCCGGATCATGTAACAGGCGGGTTATCATACCCGTCCGCCCAGCCCAGGAGCCGTCCATGCGCCAGAAACCCACTGTTCTCGCCCGACAGATCGTGGCCAAGAGCCGCCTGTTCACCGTCGAGGAGATGCAGTTGCGCTTCGCCAACGGCGAGGAACGCACCTATGAGCGCCTGGCCAACAAGGGCACCGGTCACGGTGCGGTGATGGTGGTGGCCCTGCAGGACGCCACCCGCGCCCTGCTCATCGAGGAATACTGCGGCGGCGTGGAAGACTACGAACTGTCGCTGCCCAAGGGCCTAGTGGAGCCGGGCGAAGAGATCCTCGACGCCGCCAATCGCGAACTCAAGGAAGAGGCGGGGTTCGGCGCCCACCAGTTGGAATACCTCACCGCGCTGTCGCTGAGCCCCGGCTACATGAGTCAGCGCATCCATGTGGTGCTGGCCCGCGACCTCTATCCGGAGCGCCTGCCCGGCGATGAACCCGAGCCCATCGAAGTCAGCAGCGTCGACCTGCGCGAGCTGTCGCAGCTGGTGCAGAATCCGCGCTTTTCCGAAGGCCGGGCCCTGGCCGCCCTCTACCTGGTGCGCGACCTGCTCACCCAACGCGGAGAACTGCCGGCATGATGGCGCCCGTTTCCATTACCGCTCCGCTGGTACTCAACGTCATCGACCTGGTGCGCCAGGCCGGCGCGGCCATCCTGCCCCACTGGCGCCAGGGCGTGGCGGTGCGGCAGAAAAGCGACGACTCGCCGGTGACCGCCGCCGACCTCGCCGCCCACCGGGTGCTGGCCGACGGCCTCGCCCGGCTGACCCCGGACGTGCCGGTGCTGTCGGAGGAAGCCTGTGACATCCCCTTCGCGGCGCGCAGCGTCTGGGACGTCTGGTGGGTGGTCGACCCCCTGGACGGCACCAAGGAATTCATCGACGGCAGCGAGGAATTCACCGTCAACGTGGCCCTGGTCGAACGCGGCCAGGTGATCTTCGGCGTGGTCGGCATCCCCACCCGGGACGTCTGCTTCAGCGGCGGCCGCGAACTGGGCGCCTTCCGCATCCAGGGCGAAGACGGCATCGAGATCGGCGTGCGCGTCCAGCCGGAAGACGCCTTCACCGTAGTCGCCAGCCGCCGCCACGGCAGTCCGGCCCAGCAGCGCCTGATGGACGGGTTGGGCGATACCTTCGGCGAACCCAAACTGGTAAGCGTCGGCAGCTCGCTCAAGTTCTGCCTGCTGGCCGAAGGCCTGGCCGACTTCTATCCCCGACTCGCCCCCACTTCCCAGTGGGATACCGCCGCCGCCCAGGGCGTGCTGGAAGGCGCCGGCGGCGAGGTCGTGACCCTGGACGGCCAGCCCCTCACCTACGAGATGCGCGAGTCCTTCCTCAACCCGCACTTCCTCGCCCTGCCCCGCGAGGCCGCCTGGCGGCAACAGGTGCTGGAGCTGGCCGGGTCGTTGGGCGACGCCTGAACCGTCAGGCCACGACCTTGGCCAGTTCCGGCACATCGCCGGACAGGCCCAGGGCGCGGCGGACGAACAGCGCCTTGGCCTCGAAGTGGCGATCGACCTGCTTGAGCGCGGCGTTGCGCAACCAGCGCAGCGGCAGGCGGCCGTCTTGGAACAGGCGCTGGAAGCCTTCCATCGCCGCCATCATCGCCAGGTTGTGCGGCATGCGGCGGCGCTCGTAGCGTTCCAGCACCCGCTGTTCGGCGATGGATTCACCGCGCGCCTGGGCATGGCGCAGTTCCTCGGCCAGTACCGCGGCATCGAGAAAGCCCAGGTTGACGCCCTGCCCGGCCAGCGGGTGGATAACGTGGGCGGCATCGCCGATCAGCGCCAGGCCAGGTTCCACATAGCGCTTGGCATGGCGCTGGCGCAGCGGGATACACAGTCGCGTGTCGCTGCATTCCACCTTGCCCAGACGCTGCTCGAAGGCCTCGCCCAAGGCCTGGCAGAAGGCCGCGTCGTCCAGGGCCATCAGTCGCTCGCCCTGCTTGGGCGTGCAGGACCAGACGATGGAGCACCAGCGGGTATCGCCACCGCGGTCCAGAGGCAGGAAGGCCAGCGGGCCGTCGTCGGTGAATCTCTGCCAGGCGGTGCGCTGGTGCGATTCGGCGCAGCGCACGCTGGTGACGATGGCATGGTGCAGATAGTCCCACTCGCGGGTTTCCAGCCCGGCCAGGCGGCGTACGGCGGAGGTGGCACCATCGGCGGCCACCACCAGGGGGGCGCGGATCTGGCGGTCACCAGCCAGTTGCACCAGCCACTGGTCGCCGGAGCGACGCAGCAACTCCAGGCGCGCCTCGGGCAGGAGCAGGACGTTGGCCTCGGCCAGGCGTTCGAGCAGGGCATCCTGCACCACGCGATTCTCGACGATATGGCCGAGCACCTCGGCATGCACGCTGGCGGCATCGAAATGCACGGCGCCGGTGCCGGAGCCGTCCCAGACGTGCATGGCCTGGTAGGGACTGACGCGGCGCGCGAGGATGCCGTCCCAGGCGCCGAGGCGTTGCAGGATGCGTTGACTGGCCAGCGACAGGGCGCTGACCCGGGGTTCGAAAGGCAGGTCGCTTTCGACCGCGCCAGCGGTGAGCGGGCCGCGGTCGAGCAGCACCACCGACAGGCCGCTGTCGGCCAGAGCCAGGGCCAGGGCGCTGCCGACCATGCCGGCACCGACGATCACCAGATCCGCATGGGTCAGCATGCTCGTTTCTCCTCGCAGGTCAGGGACGGGTACCCAGGCCCATGGCCTGGCGGGCGAAGGCACTCTTGGCCGGCGGGCACAGCTCCAGGCCGACCAGGCCCAGGTTGCGTCCGGCACTGAGCCAGGGCCGACTGTTGGAGAACAGCCGGGTGATGCGATCGGAAAAGCCGATGGTCAGCTGCTGGTCCAGGCGCTGGCGCTGCAGGTAGTCCTGCAGGGTAGCGAAGTCGCCGGGCGCCGCGGCGCTCTCCAGCAGGCACTCGGCCAGGCTGTCGACATCGCGCAGGGACAGGTTGAAGCCCTGGCCGGCGATGGGGTGCAGGCTGTGGGCGGCATTGCCCAGGACCACCAGGTGCGAGCGGACCTGTTCGTTGGCTTCCAGCAGGGTCAGGGGATAGGCATGGCGGGTGCCGACCTGGGTGAAGCTGCCCAGGCGATAGCCCACCGCCTGCTGCAATTCGGCGAGAAAGACGGCGTCGGGCGCCTGTTGCAGGCGCAACGCCTCGGCATCCGGCTGGGTCCAGACCAGGGCGCTGCGCTGACCCGGCAGGGGCAGCAGCGCCAGGGGGCCGTGGGGGGTGAAGCGTTCGAAGGCGCGACCACCATGACCCAGATTGGTCGAGACGTTGGCAATCAGCGCGGTCTGCTCGTAGACCGTCCGCCGCACCTCGATGCCGAGGGATTCGCGCAGCGCCGAGCGGCCGCCGTCGGCCAGTACCGCCAGGCCGCATTCGAGGATGTCGCCATCATCCAGCTCCAGGCGATAGCCATCGGCAACGGCGGTGAGCGTGCGCACCTCGGCCGGGCAGCGCCATTCCACGACCTCGTGATCCAGCGCCTGCCAGAGCACCTGGCCGATCCAGGCGTTCTCCACCACATAGCCCAGCGCCGGCAGATTCTCGTCGCGGGCGAGCAGCTGGGTCACGCCGAAACGGCCCTGGTCGGAAACCTGGATCTCGCGGATCGCTTCAGCGTGTTCGGCCAGGGCATCCCAGACGCCGAGGCGCTGGTAGATCAGCCGCGAGCCGTAGGACAGCGCCGAGGAGCGGGCATCGTAGCTGGGCTGATAGGTGTCGCCGGGGGCGAAGGGCTCCACCAGCAGGATGCGCCAGCCGCGCGCCTTGGCGCCGGCCTGCAGGGCCAGGGCCAGACTGGCACCCACCAGGCCGCCACCGATGATGGCGATATCAGGACGTTGCATGAGCGTTCTCCCGGCGGTCGCGCGCGGCCGCCATCAAGCCTTCGATCTCCGCGGCCGCCTTGGGCAGGCCGGCGGTCAGCACCTCGCAACCACTGCGCGTCACCAGCACCTCGTCCTCGATGCGGATACCCAGGCCGCGCCATTTGCGCGGCACCTCGGCCTCCACCGGGATATACAGTCCGGGCTCCACGGTCAGCGCCATGCCCGGCTCCAGCATCCGCCACTGATCGCCGATGCGGTATTCGCCGACGTCATGGACATCCAGCCCCAGCCAGTGACCGGCGCGGTGCATGTAGAACTGCCGACAGGCGCCCGTCTCGATCAGGTCGTCCAGTTCACCCTGGAGCAGACCCAGCGCCAACAGCCCTTCGGTGATCACCCTGACCGTGGCTTCGTGGGGTTCGTTCCAGTGCCGCCCGGGCGCCACGCAGGCAATGGCGGCCTGGTTGGCGGCCAGCACGATGTCGTACAGCTGCCGCTGCTCCGGCGAGAAGCGGCCATTGACCGGAAAGGTACGGGTCACGTCGCTGGCATAGCACTCCAGTTCGCACCCGGCATCGATCAGCACCAGGTCGCCGTCGCGCAGGGGCGCATCGTTGGCCTGGTAGTGCATGACGCAGGCATTGGCCCCGGCGGCAACGATGGAGCCATAGGCCGCCAGTCGGGCCCCGCCCTGGCGGAAGCAGTAGTCCAGCTCGGCCTCCAGGTGATACTCGCGCAGCCCCGGTTGGCAGGCCTGCATGGCACGCAGGTGGGCCGCACAGGTCAATTCGGCGGCGGCCTTGAGCAGGCGCACCTCGGCGGCCGACTTGTACAGCCGGCTGTCGTGCAGCAGGGTATCCAGCGCCAGCAGCTCCCGCGGCGGCGAGGCGCCCTGGTCGGCCTTGGCGCGGATCAGCTCGATCCAGTTGAGCAGTTGCCGCTCGAATTCCGGATGGGCGCCCATGGCGTAGTAGACCCGCTCGCGCCCTTCCAGCAGGCCGGGCAGGATGTCGTCCAGATCGCCGATGGGAAAGGCATCGTCCGCGCCATAGTCGGCCAGCGCCCCTTCCTGACCGGCGCGCCGACCCTCCCAGCGTTCCAGCTCCGCGTCCCGCTCGCGGCAGAACAGCAGGTATTCACCGTGGGCCCGGCCGGGAATCAGCACGGCCAGGGCCTCGGGCTCGGGAAAACCGGTGAGGTACTGGAAGTCGCTGTCCTGGCGATAGGGCTGCTCGATGTCGCGATTGCGCAGGCACACCGGCGCGGCGGGCAGCAAAGCGATGCCGCCGTGGCCGATCTCGGCCATCAGGGCACGGCGGCGCCGGGCGAATTCGGCCTTGTGGATCCGCGGCATGGCCGCTCAGTGCACCACGGGCGCAGGTTCGGGGAGGGGGCCGCGCCCGTATTCACCGTACAGCAGCAGCGGCGCCACACGCAGGTATTCGGTGACTTCCATGAAGTCGTTCTCGCCCTCTTCGCCTTCCTCGGCGGGTTCCTGGATCTGTGCAATGGCCGCCAGGTCCTCGAGCACCTCGCGCGCCTCGCCCGAGACCTCGCCGGTGCGCCCGGACAGTCCGAAACCGGCCAGGAAGCCCTGGCACCACTGGCCCAGGGCAGCGGTGCGCTCGGCGAGCGGCATCTCGTCCGGCGGCAGCATCAGCACCAGGGCCACCTGCTGGCCGGCGAATTCCTGCTGCACCATGCCCAGCAGCCCCGACAGTGCCGCCTGCAGACGCTCGCCCGGCGCGCCACCGAGCAGCTCGCTGGCCGCGGCCAGCCAGTCGTTCTCGTCGAAGCCCGCGCCCCCACAGACCCGCCCGAGCAGGTGACCGTGGAGTTCGGCAGGCGAGACCGGCAAAGCGGCCTCGGCGAGCAAGGTGGAGAAGGCGGCGTAGGCGGATGCTGAGCTGGACATGGCGTCGAGGGGAGGCGCTGGCTAGAATGAAGCCTTATCCTACGCGCTGACCCCGCCGGCGGCCAATCTCGTTGCACCCTTCTGGAGCTGTAGCCCTCATGCGCGAGTCTCGCGACACGCCCCTCGACGCCGATCTGGAAGCCCTCGGTGACCGTGTGGAGCGCCTGCTCCTGCGTCTTGAGGAATTGCAGCGGCAGAATCGACAACTGCGCCAGGGCGAGCGCAACTGGCGCCAGGAGCGCGCCGAGTTGATCGAAAAGAACGAATTGGCCAGATCGAAGGTCGAAGCGATGATTTTACGCCTGAAAGCTTTGGAGCAGGACTCATGAGCATCGAGACCGTGACCGTCCAGATAATGGAAAAGGAATATCGCATCAGCTGCCCGGCTGACGAGCGCGCCAACCTGGAGAGCACCGCTCGCTACCTGGACGGCAAGATGCGCGAGATCCGCGGCAGCGGCAAGGTCATCGGCGCCGACCGCGTGGCCGTGATGGCCGCCCTCAACATCACCCACGAACTGCTGCACCGCCAGGACGACGTCAGCCTGGAAGTCAGCAGCACTCGCGAGCGGGTCCGCGACCTGCTGGATCGCGTCGACCGGGCGCTGATCACCGAACACGACACCACTGCCTGACCGCCAGCCGAGGATCGGCAGGGGGGTTTGCATCCCGGCTCAGGGGCGTATACTGGAGGTCACTCTCTGGTGTGTGCGCCAGTCGGTCATGTCCCCGAGCCGATAAGCAACACCCCGGGGGTTGCTCGTAAGGCTGGTGTGCATGTCCGCTACGGCGGAAAGCCTAAAGGTCTACGACTTCTCCCACCTTGAACCAAGGGTTCAAGGGCTACACCGGCAGCGGCATTCCGGAGAGCTCATTTTTTTCCATGACCATCCCGCCTTCTCCCGATCTCAGCAGGCCCGCGCTGCGCAAGCTTCTTCGCCAGCGACGTCGCGCCCTTACCCCTGTCCAACAACGCCAGGCCGCCCGCCAGCTCTATCGGCAACTCGCCCAGCATCCGCTGTTTCGCCGTGCCCGACATATCGCCTTCTATCTGCCCAGCGATGGCGAGATCGATCCGCGTCCACTGCTCGAAGAAGCTCAGCGCCGCGGCAAGGCCACCTATCTGCCAGTGCTCTCGCGCTGGCCGCGGACGGCGATGATCTTTCAGCGGGTCGGTCGCGGCGAATCCTGGGTGCGCAATCGCTTCGGCATCGCCGAGCCGCGCCCGGATCGGCGCCTGGGTCGGCCGACCTGGGCCCTGGAGCTGATCCTGATGCCGCTGGTGGGCTTTGATCCCCAGGGCGGACGCCTGGGCATGGGCAAGGGCTTCTATGACCGCAACCTGGCCTACCTGGCGTGCCGGCGGCAATGGCACAGTCCGAAGCTGATCGGCTGCGCCCATGAATGTCAGAAGGTGGAGCGACTGGCACTGGCAGCCTGGGACGTGCCCATGGCGGCCGTGGTGAGCGATGGCGACTGGTACGCTCAGCGGATGGGAGAGACTTCCCGCGTCGGCTGAACGTCGCTGGCATAGCGGGCGTACTGCTGCTGGCTCTGGTGCTGTTCCCAGAAACTCTGGGTGTACCCGGTGGTGACCACGCCCAGGGTAAAGATCAGGACCAGCACCCATAACAGATCAGGTTTGCGTTTCATCGAGCTGGGCCACCCCCTTGCTGGCACCTTTGGGCAGGACAGGACGTCGCCCTGTTATGCTCAGCGCGTACGATCAGACTACATCCGGAATGGGCGGCATTCTGCGACAAGCGGTCGCCCCTTGCAATCGACCAGACCCTTTCCTGGAAGCTCCCGAGCCTCCATTCGTCAGGAGACGAACCGTGGCCTGCTGGCTGTTGAAATCCGAGCCCGATGAATTCTCGCTAATCGACCTGGAACGCCTGGGCCAGGCGCGCTGGGACGGGGTGCGCAATTACCAGGCGCGTAACTTCCTGCGCGCCATGGCATCCGACGAACTGTTCTTCTTTCATCATTCGAGTTGCGCCGAACCGGGCATCGCCGGCATCGGCCGCATCGTCGGCGCGGCCTTCGCGGACCCTACCGCCCTGGACCCTGAAAGCCCCTACCATGCGCCCAAGGCCAGCGCCGAAAACAACCCCTGGACGGCGCGCCAGGTCGCCTTCGTCGAGGCCTTTCCGCGGGTGCTGACCCTGCCGCGCCTGCGCCAGTTGCCGGCGCTCGCCGACTTCGCCCTGCTGCGCAAGGGCAACCGTCTCTCGGTGATGCCGGTCAGCCCGGCGGAGTGGACAGCGATCGTCGCCGCGGCGCGCGGCTGACCGCCGGCCTCAGGGCTGGATGATCAGGTTGTTGAACAGCAGGTCTTCCACCAGCGGCTTGCCCTCCTCCTGGGTGAGCACGCTCTGCACCTGCTTGAGCGCCTCCTGGCGCAGTTTCTCGCGGGCTTCCACGCCGGCCAGGGTTTCGTCGGTCTGCTGGGCGAAGAGCATCACCAGCTGATTGCGGATCAGCGGCTCGTGGAACTCCACCTTATCCTTGGCTTCCTTGCCGGTCATCATCAGGGCGATGTCGGCCTTGTAGTACTTGAGCTTGGGCCCGCTGCCATAGTTGCCGACCAGCGCCGGGGTCAGGTTGTAAAATTCGGTCTTGGGTGCCTCCCCTTCCTTCTTCTCTTCGCTCGCCCAGACATTGAAGGCCAGGCAGAAGGACAGCAAAACGGCAGCGACGGCTTTCACGGCGAATCCTCTAGAGGTGAATGGCTGCAGCATAGCCAGCGGGATTCAAGGGGTCACCTCGAACCTGAGGGTTCCGATCACCTGGCCGACGTCCGTCACCACTTGCACCTGCCAACGGCCGGTCACGTCGCCGGGGAAGTTCTGCTTGTGGGTCCAGGCGCGATAACCGGCCTCGCGACCGCCGCTGATATCCAGCGGAATCCGATCCACCTCCTGACCGGCATGGCGCCAGACATGGTAGATGCGCTCGTTCAGGCCGCGCGGCGCGTTGATGGCGGTGAAGGCATAGAGCCCCTGGGCGCGCAGCTGGGCACTGCTCAGGCTCTTCACCGCATCGCCGGGCTGGCGCTTGAGGCTGTCGAAGTTGGTGCTCATGCCCATGTCGGTCAGCCACAGGGTGGCCGGCGGCACCCAGGCGCGGCCCAGCCAGCCGAAGGCGCCGATGGCCAGGCACAGACCCAGCAATCCCAGCCAGCGCCAGCCCAGGCGTACCCGGAAGGCCACCGCCAGACTGGGAAAGGACAGCAGCACGGCGACGCCCAGGGCCAGTTCGTAGCTCTGGGTGGTGGTCAGGTGCAGGATGATCGGCAGGGCGGTGAGCAGCACCGCGAACAGCGTCAGGGTGTGGTAGCTGAGGAACACCCAGCGTCGCGGCGCCAGGGCCTTGTAGTAGAGCGGATCGATGATGGAGACCAGCGCGGCCGCGCCGATCAGCCCGGTGAACAGCGCCTGGCCGCTGTTCCAGGCCGTGGTGATGGCAAAGAACGGCAGGCAGAAGAACAGGCTTTCCTGGTGGATCAATTGGGTGGCGTAGCGCAGCAGCGGTGGCGGCAATTCCCAGCCGAAGCGCCGGCTGACCCAGCCCCGCAGCACGTTTTCCAGCATCAGCCAGACCCAGCTCGCCAGCATGATCACCGCCATCACCGGGGCGAAGCCCTTCTGCCGGTCCACCAGCAGGAAACTGCAGATCCCTGAAATGAAGCCGGCCAGGGCGATCAGCCGCGGATAGCGTTCGAACAGGGCGGTGGCCAGGTTCAGGGCGCGGGAGGACAGGACTTTCCAGGCAGGCATGACGACTCGTGAAAACGGCAGCAAAGACGCGCCACCCTAGGCGCGCAACCCGCACAGATCAAGGGGGAATCCTGGCGCTCGTTGCCATAGGGCGGAAAAGCCTATGCAGGCTGTAATATCATTGTAATATTCGAAAACGAACCTGGAATGTTCGCTTTCGATTAATACCTATAACAATACCGAGGCTCCCATGCTTGGAATCTTCGCCCCTGCGGCCCATCGCACGCCGCTGCCCGCCGATCGCATCGATCCCGTCTACCGCCGTCTCCGCTGGCAGATCTTCGCCGGGATCTTTATCGGCTATGCCGGCTACTACCTGCTGCGCAAGAACTTCTCGCTGGCCATGCCCTACCTGGTGGAGCAAGGCTACAGCCGGGGTGAACTGGGCGTGGCGCTGTCCGCGGTGGCCATCGCCTACGGCCTGTCCAAGTTCCTCATGGGCCTGGTCTCGGACCGCTCCAATCCGCGCTACTTCCTGCCCTTCGGGCTGGTAATGTCGGCGCTGGTAATGCTGCTGTTCGGATTCGCACCCTGGGCCACCTCCAGTGTCAGCATCATGTTCGTCCTGCTGTTCCTCAACGGCTGGTTCCAGGGCATGGGCTGGCCGCCCAGCGGTCGCACCATGGTGCACTGGTGGTCGCAGAAGGAGCGTGGCGGGGTGGTCTCGGTGTGGAACGTCGCCCACAACGTCGGCGGCGGCCTGATCGGCCCGCTGTTCCTGCTCGGCCTGGCCTGGTTCAACGACTGGCACGCCGCCTTCTATGTCCCGGCTGTGGTGGCCCTGGCGGTGGCGGTCTTCGCCTTCATCGCCATGCGCGACACCCCGCAGTCCTGCGGCCTGCCATCGGTGGAACACTGGAAACAGGACTTCCCCGAGGGCTACAGCGAAGGTCACGAACGCGAATTCTCCACCAAGGAGATCTTCGTCGAGTACGTGCTGAAGAATCGCCTGCTCTGGTACATCGCCCTGGCCAACGTCTTCGTCTATCTGCTGCGCTATGGCGTGCTGGACTGGGCCCCCACCTACCTCAAGGAAGCCAAGCACTTCTCGGTGGACAAGACCTCCTGGGCCTACTTCTTCTACGAGTGGGCCGGCATCCCCGGCACCCTGCTCTGCGGCTGGCTCTCGGACAAGCTGTTCCGCGGCAACCGCGGCGCCACCGGGGTGGTGTTCATGCTCGGCGTGCTGGTCGCCACCCTGGTCTACTGGCTCAACCCGGAAGGCAATCCCGGCATCGACCTGGCGGCCCTGGTATCCATCGGCTTCCTGATCTACGGACCGGTGATGCTGATCGGCCTGCAGGCGCTGGAACTGGTACCCAAGAAGGCCGCCGGCACCGCCGCGGGCTTTACCGGGCTGTTCGGCTACCTGGGTGGCTCGGTCGCGGCCAACGCCCTGGTCGGCTACACCGTGGACCACTTCGGCTGGGATGGCGGCTTCATGCTGCTGATCGGCTCCTGTGTCCTGGCCATCGTCTTCCTGGCGATGACCCTGAGACACACCGGCATGGTGGCCAAGTCGGCGCAGTAGCGCCGATTGCCCAGGGTGGATGACGGCACAGCCTCATCCACCCTGGGTCCTGGTCGAAAACGCTTTGTGCTTTTCGATCAATCGCGGCCATGGGCCGCTCCTACAGGTAGAGCTTACCCGTAGGAGCGGCCCATGGCCGCGATAGGCTCACCCCCGCGGCGCGTAGGCGAAGACGTCGGCGCGCATCTGGTGCGCGTCCATGCCGGCTTCCACCAGGGCGTCCAGGGTGGCATAGACCATCGCCGGCGAGCCGCTGGCATAGACGTGCAGGCCGCTCAGATCGGCGAAATCCGCACGCACCACCTCGTGCAGCAGACCGCAGCGCCCTTCCCAGCCACAGGCATCGCTCACCACCCGGTTCAGAGTGAGATTGGGCAGTTCCGCCCAGGCGTCCCAGGCCTCGATGGCATAGAAGTCGTCCGGCGTGCGCACGCCCCAGTAGAGGTGCACCGGATGGGCGAAGCCCCGGGTACGGGCATCTTCGATCAAGCTGTGCATCTGGGCCATGCCGGTCCCGGCGGCGATTAGTACCAGGGGGCCTTCAGGCAGTTCGGCCAGATGGGCGTCGCCATAGGGCAACTCGACCTGCGCCATACCCTTGCTTTCCAGTTGCGCCAGCAGCGCCTGGCTGCTGGCCTCGCGCGCCAGCACGTGCAATTCCAGCTCACGCCCCTGATGGGGCGCCGAGGCCAGGGAAAAGGCCGACTGCTTGCCGTCGTCGCGCTGGATCAGCAGGTACTGACCGGCATGATAGCGCGGCGGCCGCCCGGCTGGAGCACGCAGGCGCACCCGGCGGACATCGCCACCCACGTCGTCCAGGGCCACCACCTGGCAGGCCAGCCGGCGCACCGGCAATTCGCCAGGCGCCAGGACGCCGTCCCACTGCAGCAGGCAGTCGCTCAGGGGTACGGCCACGCAGACATAGATCTCGCCATGATCGACGGTCTGGCCGTGCTGGGCGACCTGGCCCTCCACCAGCAGCGCGGCGCAGAGCTGGCAATTGCCGTTGCGGCAGCTGTGCGGCCCGCTGTAGCCGAGGCGCTGCGCGGCGGCCAGGATGGCCTCGCCGGGCTGGGTTTGCAGTACCGCACCCGAGGGCTGCAGGGTGACCTTCATCGTCGTCTCCGTTAGTCGATCCCGAGACTGGACCACATCTCGTCCACCCGTTTGACCACCGCTTCGTCCTTGACGATCGCCCGCCCCCACTCGCGAGTGGTTTCACCCGGCCACTTGTGGGTGGCATCCAGGCCCATCTTCGAGCCCAGGCCGGAGATCGGCGAGGCGAAGTCCAGGTAGTCGATGGGGGTGTTGTCGATCATCACGGTGTCGCGCTTGGGATCCATGCGCGTGGTCACGGCCCAGATGACGTCGTTCCAGTCGCGGGCATTGATGTCGTCGTCGGTGACGATCACGAACTTGGTGTACATGAACTGCCGCAGGAACGACCAGACGCCCAGCATCACCCGCTTGGCGTGGCCGGGGTACTGCTTCTTGATGGTCACCACCGCCATGCGGTAGGAGCAGCCTTCCGGCGGCAGGTAGAAGTCGACGATCTCCGGGAACTGCTTTTGCAGGATGGGCACGAAGACTTCGTTGAGCGCCACGCCGAGGATGGCAGGCTCGTCCGGCGGACGCCCGGTGTAGGTACTGTGATAGATGGGATCGCGGCGCCGGGTGATACGCTCCACGGTAAAGACCGGGAAGGTATCGACCTCGTTGTAGTAGCCGGTGTGATCGCCATAGGGCCCTTCCGGCGCGGTCTCGCCCGGATGGATGACCCCTTCCAGCACGATCTCGGCACTGGCCGGCACCTGCAGGTCGTTGCCCACGCACTTGATCAGTTCGCTGCGACTGCCGCGCAGCAGGCCGGCAAAGGCATATTCGGACAGGGTGTCGGGTACCGGAGTGACCGCGCCGAGGATGGTGGCCGGATCGGCGCCCAGAGCCACGGCCACCGGATAGGGCTGGCCGGGATGCTTCTGGCACCACTCGCGGAAATCCAGGGCACCGCCCCGGTGACTCAGCCAGCGCATGATCAGCTTGTTGCGGCCGATGACCTGCTGGCGATAGATGCCGAGGTTCTGGCGTTCCTTGTTGGGCCCGCGGGTGACCGTCAGGCCCCAGGTGATCAGCGGCGCCACGTCGCCCGGCCAGCAGTGCTGGATCGGCAACTTGCCCAGATCGACCGCCTCGCCCTCCTCGATCACCTCCTGGCAGGGCGCATCCTTGACCACCTTGGGCGCCATGCTGATGACCTTCTTGTAGATCGGCAGCTTCGACCAGGCGTCCTTGAGGCCCTTGGGCGGCTCGGGCTCCTTGAGGAAGGCCAGCAGCTTGCCGATCTCGCGCAAGGCGCCGACGTCCTCGGCGCCCATGCCCAGCGCCACACGCTGGGGCGTACCGAACAGGTTGCCCAGCACGGGCATGGAGAAGCCCACGGGATTCTCGAACAGCAACGCCGGGCCCTGCTTGCGCAGAGTCCGGTCGCAGATTTCGGTCATCTCGAGGATCGGCGAGACCGGGGCGGTCACGCGCTTCAGTTCACCACGCTGCTCCAGGCTGCGGATGAAGTCACGCAGATCTCGGTATTGCATGCGGCCTCTTGGCGCTGGGGAAAGTCTGGCAGTCTACCGCCTGAGTCGCGCATCGAGAAAGCACTGGCCCAGAAACGCCAAAGGCCGGGATTTCCCGGCCTTTGCATGCGACTGCGCCTTACTTGCTGCGCCTCATCGAATCGAAGAACTCGCTGTTGGTCTTGGTCTGACGCAACTTGTCGAGGAGGAATTCGATGCCGGCGATCTCGTCCATCGGATGCAGGATCTTGCGCAGGATCCACATGCGCGACAGCTCTTCCTCGTCGGTCAGCAACTCTTCGCGGCGGGTGCCGGACTTGTTGATGTTGATGGCCGGGAAGACGCGCTTCTCGGCGATCCGACGCTCCAGGGGCAGTTCCATGTTGCCGGTGCCCTTGAATTCCTCGTAGATCACCTCGTCCATCTTCGAGCCGGTTTCCACCAGCGCGGTAGCGATGATGGTCAGGCTGCCGCCTTCCTCGATATTACGGGCGGCGCCGAAGAAGCGCTTGGGCTTCTCCAGGGCATGGGCGTCGACACCACCGGTGAGCACCTTGCCGGAGCTGGGGATCACGGTGTTGAAGGCCCGCGCCAGACGGGTGATGGAATCCAGCAGGATGACCACGTCCTTCTTGTGCTCGACCAGGCGCTTGGCCTTTTCGATCACCATGTCGGCGACCTGCACGTGGCGGGTCGGCGGCTCGTCGAAGGTGGAGGCCACCACTTCACCGCGCACGGTGCGCTGCATCTCGGTCACTTCCTCGGGACGCTCGTCGATGAGCAGCACGATGAGGTAGCACTCGGGATTGTTGCGGGTGATGTTGGCCGCGATGTTCTGCAGCATGATGGTCTTGCCGGCCTTGGGCGGCGCGACGATCAGCCCGCGCTGACCCTTGCCGATGGGGGCGCAGAGGTCGATGACCCGACCGGTGAGGTCTTCGGTGGAGCCGTTGCCGGCTTCCATGGTCAGGCGCTTGGTGGGGAACAGGGGCGTGAGGTTCTCGAACAGCACCTTGTTCTTGGCGTTTTCCGGACGGTCGAAGTTGATGGTGTCGACCTTGAGCAGCGCGAAATAGCGCTCGCCCTCTTTCGGCGGACGAATCTTGCCGATGATGGTGTCGCCGGTACGCAGGTTGAAGCGGCGGATCTGGCTGGGGGAGACATAGATGTCGTCGGGACCGGCCAGGTAGGAGGAGTCGGCGCTACGCAGGAAGCCGAAGCCGTCCTGCAGGATCTCCAGCACGCCATCCCCGGAAATCTCGTCGCCACCCTTGGCGTGCTTTTTAAGCAGCGCAAAGATGATGTCCTGCTTGCGGGACCGGGCCATGTTTTCCAAGCCCGCGGCATCCGCCATTTCCAACAGTTCCGTGATGGGCTTTTGCTTGAGTTCGGTCAGATTCATAGACGTATGTTGACGTGAGAAGAGGCGAAGGAGGGATTCGAGCTGAGCGGCCGGATGCGAGATTAGCTTCGCGGGATGCGTTCTGAAGAGGAGAACTGACGGCTACAGCAGATGAGAAGACGGCCCGCTGATGGGGTCGTGGCTGGAATCTAGCACCTGCATGGGTACTCGTCCAGCCGTCCGGGCATAAAAAAGCCCCGCATGGCGGGGCTTTCGACTGGCTGCCTCAGACGTTGGCGTCGAGGAAGGCGGCCAGTTGCGACTTGGACAGGGCGCCGACCTTGGTGGCCTCGACCGCGCCGTTCTTGAACAGCATCAGGGTCGGGATGCCACGCACGCCGTACTTCGGCGGGGTATCCTGGTTTTCATCGATGTTCAGTTTGCAGACCTTGAGCTTGCCCTGGTAGTCCTTGGCGATCTCGTCCAGAACCGGCGCAATCATCTTGCACGGACCGCACCATTCGGCCCAGTAGTCGACCAGCACGGGGCTGTCGGACTTCAGCACGTCCTGCTCGAAGCTGGCGTCGCTGACGTTGGTGATGTATTCGCTCATTGACTCTCTCCGAATTCGGGTGCGACTTGAAGTATGGCCATGATAGCCCTGCCGCCGTCACTTCGAAAGCATTCGAACATTGATGGTGGCTATGACCGGCATTGATGGCAGAGGTGGTTCACGATCCGGCAAACGGGCGACAAGGCCTGAGAAAGCGGAGTTGAGCTGCATTTTCGAAGCCTTTGCAACCCTGGTCGATCACCGTTCCACCGATCGTGGATCGCTGTTTAGACAGCAGGAACCGTGAAAGGGGTTCCACTGCGCAGGGCCGCATTGCGGATATGTTCGCGCATGGCCTTTTGCGCCGCCGCGGGCGAGCGGCGGCTCAGGGCCCTGAGGATGCGCCGGTGTTCCTGCCAGGTTTCCAGGGCCCGCTCGGGGCGCACGAAGGGCAGCTTCTGGCTCTCGTGGAAGCGTTCGGGGCTGCTGGTGATCACCGCCAGCATGGCCGGGTTGTCCGCGGCCAGCAGCAGCTGGCGATGGAAGTCGAAGTCCAGCACGGCCGCCTCTTCCAGCTCGTTGGCCCGCAGCGCCCGGTGCAGGGCGGCCAGATTGACCTCCAGGCGATCCAGGTCGGTGGGCCCCAGGGTGACGGCGGCCAGCCCGGCGGCGAAGCCTTCCAGGGCGAATCTCAGCTGGAAGACATGGGCGGCCGTCACCTCGTCGGCGAAGGGCCAGTGTCCGTCCACCGTACCCGTCGCCGCCTGCACATAGACGCCGCGCCCGGGCTGGACGCTGACCAGGCCCAGGGCGCTCAGGGTGGACAGCGCCTCGCGCAGGGAGGCGCGACTCACCCCCAGCCGCTCGGCCAGCTCCCGCTGCGCGGGCAGGGCCGCGCCGGGGGCATAGCCTTCGGTCTCGATCAGTCGGCGAATGGCGTCGACGGCATATTGGGGTACGGCGCGGGTGGCAGCGAGGGGCATGGCGTGGTCAGGCCAGTCAGTCCAGAAGCTTGCCTTTTATGCCCAATTTCCAGGGACTTCAAGTGCGGCCCCAAGGCGGAGCACGCCGCTATAACCGCGCACCAAAGCGGCTCACGGCAAGCGCCAGCGCAGGCGGCTGTGGTGAGCAACTGTTCAGACCAGTAAGACCAATCCTCAAGCCTGACGGCCCTTGCGCCCCTCTGGCAGGCGGCTGGCACATGAAATGCACTGGGCAGAACCATCCCAACCTGCTTCCGGAGTCTCGTCATGCTCAAGCGCTGGACCGCCCTCTCCCTGCTCGCCCTGGGCCTGACCGCCCTGCACACCTCCGCCCAGGCCGATCAACTGGCCGATATCCAGCAGCGCGGCGTGCTCAAGGTCGCCGTACCACAGGACTTCCCGCCCTTCGGTTCAATCGGACCCGATCTCAAACCGCGCGGCCTGGATATCGACACCGCGCAACTGATGGCGGACAAGCTGAACGTGAAGCTGGAAGTCACCCCGGTCAACAGCACCAACCGCATTCCCTTCCTGACCACCGGCAAGGTGGACCTGGTCATCTCCAGCCTGGGCAAGAATCCCGACCGGGAAAAGGTCATCGACTTCAGCAAGCCCTATGCGCCCTTCTATCTCGGCGTCTTCGGTCCCAAGGATGCCGCCATCAGCACACCCGAGCAGCTGGCCGGCAAGGTGATCTCGGTCACCCGCGGCTCCATCGAAGACCTGGCGCTCACCGACGTGGCGCCGAAGGACAGCGTGATCAAGCGCTTCGAGGACAACAATTCCACCATCGCCGCCTACCTGGCCGGGCAGTCCGAGCTGATCGCCAGCGGCAGCGTGGTGATGAAGGTGATCGGCGCGCGCAACCCGGCCAAGGAACCGGTGCTCAAGGTCAAGCTCAAGGACTCGCCGGTGTACGTGGGCATCAACAAGAACGAGCCGGCGCTCAAGGACAAGGTCGATGCCATTATCGATGCAGCCCGCGCCGACGGCACCCTGAGCAAGAACTCCGAAAAATGGCTGGGCGATCCCCTGCCGGCCGCTCTCTGAGGATCGACGCGCCATGGCGTATCAGTTCGACTTCCAGCCCGTGCTCGCGCAGAGCGACCTGCTGCTCAAGGGGGCGCTCTACACCCTTGAGCTGACGGTGATCGGTGGCTTCTTCGGCATCCTCATCGGCATCGTCGGCGCCACCTGCCGCGCCTGGCGCCTGAAACCCTTCGCCCAGGCCTTCGGGGTCTACGTCGAGCTGATCCGCAATACGCCCTTCCTGATCCAGCTGTTCTTCATCTTCTTCGGCCTGCCCTCCATCGGGGTGCGGATCGAAGCCGGCCAGGCGGCGGTGCTGGCCATGGTCATCAACCTCGGCGCCTACTCCACCGAGATCATCCGCGCCGGCATCCAGGCGATACCGCGTGGCCAGCTGGAGGCGGCGGCGGCCCTGGCCATGACCCGCTTCGAAACCCTGCGCTACGTGATCCTGCGTCCGGCCCTGGCCAAGGTCTGGCCGGCGCTGTCGAGCCAGCTGGTGATCGTGATGCTGGGCTCGGCGGTGTGCTCGCAGATTTCCACCGAGGAGCTGACCTTTGCCGCCAACTTCATCCAGTCGCGCAACTTCCGCGCCTTCGAAACCTATCTGCTGACCACCCTCATCTATCTGCTCATGGCCATCGGCGTGCGTCAGGCGCTGCATTGGCTGGGCGTCTTCTTCATCGTCAGGAGGCGTTGATGGACTTCACTCTCGCCGACATCCTGCGCAGCCTGGCCAGCGGCCTCGGCCTGACCCTGGTGCTGTCGCTGGCGGCCTTCCTCTTCGGCGGCCTGGCCAGCGCACTGGTCCTGCTGGCGCGCAACTCGACGCTCCGGCCGCTACGCCTGCTGGCGCGCGGCTACATCGAGCTGTTCCAGGGCACCCCGCTGCTGATGCAACTGTTCCTAACCTTCTTCGGCCTGTCGCTGCTGGGTCTGGAAGTCCCCGCCTGGCTGGCCGCCGGCCTGGCCCTGACCCTGTTCACCAGTGCCTATCTCGCCGAGATCTGGCGGGGCTGCGTCGAAGCCATTCCCCACGGTCAGTGGGAAGCCTCGGAAAGCCTGGCGATGAGCCGCTTCGAGCAGTTGCGCCACGTGATCCTGCCGCAGGCCCTGCGCATCGCCGTGGCGCCCACCGTGGGCTTCTCGGTGCAGGTGGTCAAGGGTACCGCGGTGACCTCCATCATCGGCTTCACCGAGCTGACCAAGATCGGCGGCATGCTCGCCAATGCCACCTTCCAGCCCTTCACCGTCTACGGCCTCGCGGCCCTGGGCTATTTCATCCTCTGTTATCCGCTGTCGCTGGCCGCACGCTGGCTGGAAAGGAGACTGCATGCCGCTGCTTAGAGTGACCGCCCTGCACAAACACTATGGCAACCACCATGTGCTCAAGGGCATCGACCTGACCGTCGAGGAAGGCCAGGTAGTGGCCATCATCGGCAAGAGCGGTTCGGGCAAGAGCACCCTGCTGCGCACCCTGAACGGCCTGGAATCCATCAACGACGGCGTCATCGAGGTGGACGGCGAATACTTGGACGCCGCCCGGGTCAATCTCCGCGCGCTGCGGCAGAAGGTCGGCATGGTCTTCCAGCAGTTCAACCTCTTTCCGCACCTGACCGTGGGCGAGAACGTGATGCTGGCGCCCCAGGTGGTCAAGAAGACCAGCAAGGACGAGGCCCGCGCCCTGGCGCGGCAGATGCTCGACCGGGTCGGCCTGGCGGAGAAATTCGACAGCTATCCGGACCGCCTCTCCGGCGGTCAGCAGCAGCGGGTAGCCATCGCCCGCGCCCTGGCCATGTCGCCCAAGGTGCTGCTGTGCGACGAAATCACCTCGGCGCTGGATCCTGAGCTGGTCAACGAGGTGCTGGCGGTGGTCAAGCAGCTGGCCCGCGAGGGCATGACGCTGATCATGGTCACCCACGAGATGAGATTCGCCCGCGAGGTCGGCGACAAGCTGGTGTTCATGCACCAGGGCAAGGTCCACGAAAGCGGTCCTCCCCAGGAGCTGTTCGCCCGCCCGCAGACACCGGAACTGGCCCAGTTCATCGGCCAGGTGGCTTCCTGAGGCGGAAAAACCCTATTTTTTCTGCCACTTTGCGCAACCGTAACCGCTGTGCGCTTGAAGCCGTCACCGGCTAGCTGGCACGATGGCGCGGTTTATCGCCGAGAGCCTCCAGATGCAGCCTTCGCCAGCCGAACCCCACGAACTGATCGCCGCCATCGACCTGGGCTCGAACAGCTTTCACATCGTCCGGGCGCGCCATTCCCACGGGGAGATCCGCATCCTTGAGCGACTGGGCGAAAAGATCCAGCTGGCCGCCGGCCTGGACGAGTCGCGTCTGCTCAGCGAAGAGGCCATCCAGCGCGGCCTGGACTGCCTGCGCCGCTTCGCCCAGCTGATCGCCGGCATGCCGCGCGGCGCCGTGCGGGTGGTGGGCACCAACGCCCTGCGCGAAGCGCGCAACCGCGGCGAATTCATCCAGCGTGCCGAAGCCGTGCTCGGCCATGCGGTCGAGGTCATCTCCGGTCGCGAAGAAGCCCGCCTCATCTATCTTGGCGTGTCCCACTCCATGCCCGATGTGCCCGGACGCCGCCTGGTGACCGACATCGGCGGGGGCAGCACCGAATTCATCATCGGCCAGCGCTTCGAGACCCTGCAGCGCGAGAGCCTGCAGATGGGTTGCGTCAGCTTCACCAAGAGATTCTTCGCCGACGGCAAGATCACTGCCGCCCAGTACGCGCGCGCCTACACCGCTGCCCGCCTGGAACTGATGAACATCGACCAGGGCCTGCGCGAGATGGGCTGGCACCAGGCCCTGGGCGCTTCCGGCACCATCCGCGCGGTGGCCCTGGCGATCCAGGCCGCCGGCCGCGGCAATGGCGAGATCACCCCGGATGGCATCGAGTGGCTCAAGCGCAAGCTGCTCAAGCAGGGCGACATCAACCTGCTCAACATCGACGGCGTGAAGCCGGATCGACGCGCCATCCTGCCGGGCGGCCTGGCCATCCTCGAAGCTCTGTTCAAGGCCCTGGAGCTGCAGGAGATGCACCTCTCCGAAGGCGCCCTGCGCGAAGGGGTGCTCTACGACATGATCGGCCGGCACAGCCACGAGGACGTCCGCGAGCGTACCCTCAACGCCCTGGCCGAGCGCTACCACGTCGATCAGCGCCATGCCGAACGGGTGGAAAAGCGCGCCCTGAAGTCGCTGGCACAGGTCGCCGAGGCCTGGGCCCTGACCGACGAGAATCATGCCGAACTGCTGCGCTGGGCGGCGCGCCTGCACGGCGTCGGCCTGGACATCGCCCACTACCAGTACCACAAGCATGGCGCCTACCTGATCGAGCACTCGGACCTGCCCGGCTTCTCCCGCCGCGACCAGCAGGCCCTGGCGCTGCTGGTACGCGGCCATCGCCGCAACATTCCCTTGGAGCGCCTTCAGGAGCTGGGCGCGGAAGGCGAGCCGCTGCTGCGCCTGACGCTGCTGCTGCGCTATGCCATCCTCTTCCACCACATCCGCCACAAGAGCATTCCGGATGTCCAGCTCAGCGCCGGCGAGCGCAGTCTGGACGTGCAATTCCCCGATGGCTGGCTGGCGGAGAACCCCCTGACCCAGGCCGACTTCGAGCAGGAGGCGCAGTGGCTGGAGCGGGTGGGATACAGGTTGAGCGTGCGCTGATTTTTCGTAGGTTGGGCTGAGCGGGAGCGAAGCCCAACGCTTTGGGCTATTGGTGCCCTAGCCGGTTACCAAGTCTTGCTGGCACTTCTTGTTTCGCTCTCCCGAGCGAGTCACTTTTGCCAGTCGCGGCTGCGCGCCCCGGACTACGCGCCCCCGGACAAAAGTAACCAAAACCGCTTGCCCCGGACATCCGGCCCTCCGCTGCGCTGCGGGTGACTCGCGTTGCTCGCCCTTCGGGCCAGCCTGCGGCTGTTACTCCGCTATGCTACGTTTCGCTCACGCCAGCGTCGTTCCGGGGTCGGCCTGCACGGGCCGTCCATGGCCCGTTAGGCCTCTCGCCGCATCCATGCGGCTCGACCCGCTCCACGACACTGGCGTTCGCCCTCCTGAACGGGGCGATTCGCCAGCCTGAAAGTGTCGGTTGAATAGCCACAAAAAGCCGTAGCCCGTAGCCCGTAGCGTGGACAACGGAGAAACCTTGTCCACAGATATCTGCGTCACACGCCAATGGAAAACGCTACGCGGTTTTCCACGCTACACCTGTGAACACCCAAGCCTCAGGCTTGTGCTCCGTCCCCGTCAGTGAGGCCGAGTTCCGGTGTCGTGGCGGGGGTTGCGAGGCAGGACGCCGAGCAAGGCGCGAGGGACAGGAAGCCCCCTTCGCGCCGTGCCCCTGCCACGGCGCCGGGACGAGAGTATCCGGAGCGTAGCGGAGGGCCCAAACGTTGGGGTGCGCTTTCTTTTGCTTACTTTTCTTTGCGCAAACAAAGAAAAGTGAGTCGCCCGGGTGGGCGAAACAAGAGGTACCGGCAAAGCGCGATAAGTAGCCAAGGCACCGTAATACTCAAGGCGCAGAATTAAGCGCCCCGCACCTTTGGGCTTCGCTCCCGCTCAACCCAACCTACGAAACCGACCAGGGCCCACGTCGGCATGAGCCCGGACTGTCTCAGCGCGTATTCACCACCGGACTGGCCAACCGCTCCAACAGCGTCGCCTGCACACTGCGGGCATTCTGGTTGCCGGTCGGCGATTGCCGCACGTAGCTGCCATCTTCCTGCAGTACCCAGGCCTGGGTGTTGTCGGTGAGGTAGCCTTCCAGCTCCTTCTTGACCCGGGTGATGAGCTTCTTGCCTTCCACGGGGAAGCAGGTCTCGACGCGCATGTCGAGGTTGCGCTCCATCCAGTCGGCGCTGGAGAGATAGAGCTTCTCGTCGCCACCGTTGAGGAAGTAGTAGATGCGGCTGTGCTCCAGGAAGCGGCCGATGATGGAGCGCACCTGGATGTTGTGGGACACACCCGGGACACCGGGGCGCAGGCAGCACATGCCGCGCACCACCAGGTCGATCTTCACCCCGGCCTGGCTGGCCTTGTAGAGGGCGCGGATGACCTTGGCATCGGTGAGGCCGTTGACCTTGGCCATGATCTGCGCCGGCCGTCCTTCGCTGGCCGCCAACGCTTCGCGGTTGATCATCTCCAGCAGGTTCTTCTTCAGGGTGAAGGGCGCGTGCAACAGCTTCTTCATGCGCAGGGTCTTGCCCATGCCGATCAGCTGGTTGAACAGCTTGTGCACGTCCTCGGTGAGGGCCACATCGGCGGTCAGCAGGCTGTAGTCGGTGTACAGCTTGGCGTTGCCGGCGTGATAGTTGCCGGTGCCCAGGTGGGCATAGCGGCGCAGCTCGCCGTTCTCGCGGCGCAGGATCAGCATCATCTTGGCGTGGGTCTTGAAGCCCACCACGCCATAGATGACCACGGCGCCGGCCTGCTGCAGGCGGCTGGCCAGCTGCAGGTTGGACTCCTCGTCGAAGCGCGCGCGCAATTCGATGACCGCGGTCACCTCCTTGCCACTGCGTGCCGCGTCCACCAGGGCGTCGACGATCTCGGAGTTGGCGCCGCTGCGGTAGAGCGTCTGCTTGATCGCCAGGACGTTGGGGTCCTTGGCGGCCTGGCGCATCAGGTCGATCACCGGAGTGAAGGACTCGAAGGGGTGCAGCAGCAGCACATCGAGTTTGCCCAGCACGTTGAAGAGGTTGTCCTTCTTCTGCAGCAGCTTGGGAATGGTCGGCGTGAAGGGAGCGCTCTGCAATTCCGGATGGCTGTCCAGCCCGGTGATGGAGAACAACCGGGTCAAGTTGACCGGGCCGTTGACCTTGTACAGCTCGCTCTCGCCCAGATTGAACTGCTTGAGCAGGTAGTCGGTGAGGTGTTTCGGGCAGATGTCCACCACCTCGACCCGCACCGCATCGCCGTAGCGACGGGAGAACAGCTCGCCGCGCAGGGCACGCGCCAGGTCTTCGACATCCTCGGTGTCCACCGAGAGATCGGCGTTGCGGGTCAGGCGGAACTGGAAGCAGCCCTTGACCTTCATGCCGGGGAAGAGATCGTCGGCGTGGGCGTGGATCATCGAGGACAGGAAGACGTAGTTGTCTCCGGGGCCCGCGACTTCCTCCGGCACCCGGATGATCCGCGGCAGCAGGCGTGGCGCCGGGATGATGGCCAGACCCGAGTCGCGACCAAAGGCGTCCATGCCCTCCAGCTCGACGATGAAGTTGAGGCTCTTGTTCACCAGCAGCGGGAAGGGATGGGTCGGGTCCAGGCCGATGGGGGTGATGATGGGCGCGATCTCGTCGCGGAAGAACTTGCGCACCCAGGCCTTGATCTTGACGTCCCAGTAACGACGGCGGATGAAGCGAATCCGCTGCTCGGCCAGGGCCGGCAAGAGGACATCGTTGAGGATGGCGTACTGCCGGTCCACCTGGCCGTGGACGATGTCGCTGATGCGCGCCAGCGCCTGGTGCGGCAGCAGGCCATCGGCCCCGGCCTGCTCGCGGGCGAAGGCGATCTGCTTCTTCAAGCCCGCCACGCGGATCTCGAAGAACTCGTCCAGGTTGCTGGAAAAGATCAGCAGGAACTTGAGGCGCTCGAGTAGCGGATAGGATTCGTCGAGAGCCTGCTCCAGCACGCGGATGTTGAACTGCAGCTGCGACAGCTCGCGATGGATGTAGAGGCTGCTGTCGTCCACGTTGGCCGCCGGCACGCTGGGCGCGGCAGGCACCTCGAGCACGGGCGCGGACGGCTGCGCCTCGACGTCTGTCGCGATCGCCTCCTCCGGCGTCTCCAGAGACTCGGCAGTGACGGGCTGTTGCAGATCGGTTTCGACGAAACCCTGGCTACTCATTGAAGCTCCTTAGGAACGCGAAGGCCCCTGGCGAAGTTGTTGGGCGGCGCGTTTGGCGAAATAGGTGAGGATGCCGTTGGCCCCGGCCCGCTTGAAGGCCAGGAGCGATTCGAGGATCACGGCGTCGGACAGCCAGCCGTTCTGGATCGCGGCCATGTGCATGGCGTACTCGCCGCTCACCTGGTACACGAAGGTCGGCACGCGGAATTCCTCGCGGACCCGGCGGACGATGTCCAGGTAGGGCATGCCCGGCTTGACCATCACCGAGTCGGCGCCCTCGGCCAGGTCGCCGGCGATCTCGTGCAGGGCCTCGTCGCTGTTGCCCGGATCCATTTGATAGGTAGCCTTGTTGCCCTTGCCCAGGTTGGCGGCCGAGCCGACGGCGTCACGGAAAGGTCCATAGTAGGCGCTGGCGTACTTGGCCGAGTAGGCCATGATCTGCACGTTGTGATAGCCGGCGTCTTCCAGGGCGGCGCGGATGGCGCCGATGCGACCGTCCATCATGTCCGACGGGGCGATCACCTGGGCCCCGGCAGCGGCATGGGACAGCGCCTGCTTGACCAGCACCTCGACCGAGATGTCGTTGAGCACGTAGCCGCGCTCGTCGAGGATGCCGTCCTGGCCGTGGGTGGTGAAGGGATCCAGGGCCACGTCGGTGATCACCCCCAGTTCCGGGAAATGCTCGCGCAGGGCACGGGTGGCGCGCTGGGCGATACCGTCGGGGTTGTAGGCCTCGGCGCCGTCCAGCGACTTGCGCTCGGTGGGCGTGACCGGGAACAGCGCGACCGCGGGAATCCCCAGCGCCACCAGTTCGGCCGCCTCTTCCAGCAGCAGGTCGATGGACAGCCGCTCCACGCCGGGCATCGAGGGAATGGCCTCGCGACGGCCTTCGCCATCGAGCACGAAGACCGGCAGGATCAGGTCATCCACCGTCAGCACATGCTCGCGCATCAGACGACGGGAAAACTCGTCGCGGCGCTGACGGCGCATGCGAGTGGCAGGGTAGCTACGGTTGATGGGGGTAAAACTCACGATCGACTCCCAGACCCGGATCACGGGTCAGTGTGATGGGTTATAGGCCACAATCATGACCGATTGGTAACAGCAGATGACAATATGGAGTGCTTATAGGTGCTATCCAAGGCAGACGCCGGCTGGACCCGGCGTGACACAGGGTCGCAGTGAAATCCCTGCCTGACCGCCTGGCACCCGGCGGACGGAAGTCCGTCACACTTTCTTTCCAGACGCCAACCGGGGTAGGCTGCGCCATCTTTATTCACCTCGTGTAGCGCCGAATGCTCCAACAATTCCTCCACGATTTCGGCTATTTCGCCCTTTTTCTCGGCACCTTTTTCGAGGGCGAAACCATTCTGGTACTGGCCGGTTTCCTGGCCTTCCGCGACTACATGAACATCCAGACCGTCATCCTGGTCGCCTTCTGCGGCAGCTATGCCGGCGATCAGCTCTGGTACTTCCTCGGCCGGCGCCATGGGCGCAAGCTGCTGGCGCGCAAACCCAAGTGGGAAGCCGCCGGCGAAAAGGCGCTGGCGCACATCCGGCGCCATCCGGATCTCTGGGTGCTGAGCTTTCGCTTCGTCTACGGCCTGCGCACGGTGATGCCGGTGGCGATCGGCCTGTCGGGCTATCCGCCGGCGCGCTACCTGATCCTCAACGGCATCGGCGCCATCGTCTGGGCCACGGTGCTGGGTTATGCCGCCTTTCACTTCGGCGCCGTCCTCGAAGGAGTGCTGGGCAATCTCAAGCGGTATGAACTGATGGTGCTGGGCGGTCTGGTGGTGATCGGCCTGTTGCTCTGGCTGTGGCGCCGCAGCCGCACGCCCAAGGCCTGACGGCAGGCAGCCCCCTACCCGGTACGTCCATCGAACGAATTAAAGGCCCGGCTACCGCTGCCGATGCCCTGAGCATCAACCTCTCCCGAAACCTCGTGTGCACGCTGGCGATAGAGCATGCTGAACTTCTCCACCCTGCTGCCTCCCGGCCATCAGATCCTGGCCGCCAACGAGTACGAAAGCCTGCTCGTGGTCCTGGCGTACCTGATCGCCAGCGCCGCCGGCTACACCGCCCTGGCCATGGCCGACTGGGTGACCAACAGTCGCTCCCGCCGCGGCAGCGAGCTGGCCAAGCTGATCGGCGCCGTCGCCCTGGGCGGGGGCATCTGGTCGATGCACTTCCTGGCCATGCTGTCGTTCAAGATCGGCATCCATGTGCACTATGCGCCGCTGCAGACCCTGGCCTCGCTGCTGATCGCCATCGTGGTGTCCTATACGGTCATGCACCTGATCGGGCGCGAGTCCCTGACCGCACCGCAGTACCTGCTCGCGGCCCTGGCCGCCGGCCTGGGCATCGCGACCATGCACTACACCGGCATGCTGGCCATGCAGTCGGTCGCCATACAGCTCTATGATCCGCTGCTGGTGGTGGTCTCGGTGGTGGTCGCCAGCCTGGCCTCCCTGGGCGCCCTGCTGCTGGCCTTCCGCCTGCGCGGCAGGACCGGCCTCAGGACCCTCTGGCTGCGCCTGCTGGGGAGCCTGGTCCTGGGTTTCGCCATCGTCTCCATGCACTTCACCGGCATGGCCGCCCTCACCCTCGCCGTGCCCATCGGCTTCGAACCCGACGGCCTGGCGGAAGTGAATCAGCACCTGGAGCTGGGCATGGGCATCGCCCTCGGCACCCTGTTCATCATCATGGTCGGCCTGCTCGCCGCCTGGGCCGGCGAACGCTTCAATGCCCAGCGCCTGCGGCTGGAGCGGGTCTCGACCACCCTCGATCAGATCACCCTGCACGATCCCCTCACCCACCTGCTCAACGGCGGCAGTTTCATCCAGACCGTCGACCGCGCCATCGGCCAGGCACGCACCGGAGAGCAGTTCGCCCTGCTGATGCTGGACATCGATCACTTCAAGCGCATCAACGACAGCCTCGGCCACGCCCTCGGCGATGAATTGCTGATCCAGATGGCGCAGCGGATCCGTGCGGTGCTCGACAACGACCTGCCGCTGGCCCGCTATGCCGGCGACGAATTCAGCCTGTTGCTTCCGCTCGGCCAGCGCGGCGACAGCCAGCCCCTGGCCATGCGCCTGCTGGAGCAGTTGCGCCCGCCCTTCGAGCTGGCCGGGCAGCGCATCGCCATGACCTTCAGCCTGGGTATCGCCCACTATCCCCAGGACGGCGCCAATGCCGGCCAGTTGCTGCGCAGTGCGGGCCTGGCGGTCGGCCACTGCAAGCGCAGCGGACGCAATCGCAGCCAGAGATTCACCACCGACTTCCAACGCGATGCCGACGACCTGCTCAGCCTGGAGATGGACCTGCGCCATGCGCTGGCCCAGGGTGGCCTGCATGTGGCCTATCAGCCAATCGTCGATCCGGACGGTGCTGCGGTGGCCCTGGAAGCGCTGGTGCGCTGGCAGCATCCGGTCCTGGGCCCACTGAGCCCCGAACGCTTCGTGCGCGTCGCCGAGGAAACCGGACTGATCGCCGACCTGGATGGCTGGGTCATGCGCCAGGCCTGCGCCGATCTCGCCCAGCTGCACCGTGAGGGTCATGCGGAGCTGCGCGTTTCGGTGAATTGCTCGGCACTGAATCTGAGCGATCGCCTGCTGCCCCAAGCCATCGCCCGGGCCTTGCAGGCCGAGGACCTGCCGGCGTCGGCGCTGATCCTCGAGGTGACCGAGAACGCCCTGATGCACAGTCTCAACGTGGCCGTCGAGGTACTCGGCGAGATCCGTACCCTGGGTGTGCGGGTATCCATCGACGACTTCGGCAGCGGCTATTCATCGCTGGCCTATCTGAGCCGGCTGCCGGTGGATTCGCTCAAGGTCGATCGCGCCTTCGTCCGCACCATTCCCAAGCAGAGCAACGACATGGCCATCGCCGCGGCGATCATCGCCATGGCGCACAAGCTGGGCCTCAACGTGGTCGCCGAAGGGGTGGAAACCAGCGAGCAACGCCAGTTCCTGCAGGCCAACGGCTGCAACTTCATGCAGGGCTATCTGTTCGGCCGGCCCATGCCGTTGCCGCAACTGCGCACCTGGCTGCAGCAACCCGCCCTCGCGGCCGTCCCGGCCTAGGCGAGGCTCCGTGCCTAGCCAGCAGCGCTGCGCTGGAGGCGAGTGAGCAGCCGATCCAGGGCATTGGCGAAGGCCTGGCGATCACGTTCGCCGTAGCCGGCCTGGCCGCCGCCCATCTGGCCCTGGTCGCGTAGATCAGTCATCAGATTGCGCATGGCCAGGCGCTGGCCCATGTTGCGCTCGTCGAATTCCTGACCACGCGGATCGAGGGCGACCACGCCCTTCTTCACCAGCCGGTCGGCCAGGGGAATGTCGCTGCAGATCACCAGGTCACCGGGCTGCGCCTGCTCGACCAGATGGTCGTCGGCGGCGTCGGGGCCACTGGGCACCACCACCAGGCGCACACAGGCGAAGGGCGGCTTGATCTGTGGCTGGCCAGCCACCAGCACCACCTCCAGCTTGCGCTTGAGGGCGAATTTGCAGACCAGCTCCTTGGCGGCGCGCGGACAGGCATCGGCATCGATCCACAGGATCACGGGGGATTTCTCCGGCAAAAGCCCAGGATACCGCGCCGCGGCGGCGCACCCCAGCGTGGCGGCGCGGTCCGACAGGGATAGCGATCTGACTGGAGTCTCCCATGACCTTCTGGCAACGCCTGGAACAGCCCGCCCAGGTCCTGGTGTATGGCGCCACCGGCGGCCTCGGTCTGGCCCTGTGCGACCAGTTGCTGGCCCGCGACGACGTCGCGCGGGTCTGGGCCTGCGCCCGTCAGGCCGAGGGGCATGCCGGTCTGGCCGCGATGGAGCGGCGCCATGGCCCGCGGCTGCGCCGCCTCGATGTCGATCCGCTGGCCGAGCCCGAGCTGGCGGCCCGCCTGGCTGACGAGACGCCCCGCCTGGACCTGCTGCTGTGCGCCTCGGGTCTGTTGCAGGGCACACGGGCGCGCGCCGAAAAGAGTCTGGCGCAGGTGGACCAGGCCGGACTGCTGGAAAGCTATCTGGCCAATGCCGTGCTGCCGCTGCTGCTGATCCGCCAGCTGACGCCGCTGCTCAAGGGCCAGCACCCCTGTCAGATCGCCGCGCTCTCGGCGCGGGTCGGCTCCATCGGCGACAACCAGCTGGGCGGCTGGTATGGCTACCGGATGGCCAAGGCCGCACTCAACCAGGGCCTGCGCTGCGCCAGCATCGAACTTGCCCGGCTCAATCCGCAGAGCTGCGTGCTGGCCCTGCACCCTGGCACCACCGACACGGCGCTGTCCCGGCCCTTCCAGGCCCGGGTACCGGCCGACAAGCTGTTCACCCCAGCCTATGCGGCAGCACGGCTGCTGGAGGTGCTGGCCGCACGAACGCCGGCCGAGACCGGCAGCTTCTGGGACTGGCAGGGCCAGTCGGTGGTCTGGTAGCGCCCGGCTTCAGACCGCGGCGCGGCGCACCGTGGACAGCAACGCCGCCGCGGCGAGGAACAGGCTGGCGAATACCCGGTTGGTGATGCGCTGCTGTCTTGGCGTGCGCAGCAGGGTCAGCACCCGCGCGGCCAGACCGGTGTAGCCGGCCATCACGATCAGGTCGACGGTGACCATGGTCACCCCGATGAGCAGATACTGCGCAGCCAGGGGCGCGTGGGGATCGACGAATTGCGGCAACACCGCGAGCAGGAAGATCAGTGCCTTGGGATTGCTCACGTTGACCAGGAAGCCGCGCATGACCAGGGCGCCGATTCGCGGCGGCAGACGTTCGCCGACCAGCTGCTCACCCAGGTCCAGCGGCGCGGCGCGCCATTGGCGGATGGCCAGGTAGGCGAGATAGGCCACGCCGAACCACTTGATCAGGGTAAAGGCCAGCTGCGAGGTCGCCAGCAAGGCGCCGACGCCCACGGCGACCACGGCGATCTGCAGCGCCAGGCCCAGCTGCAGGCCCAGCGCCGTCCAGTAGCCACGCCGGAAACCGTGGTTGACGCCTGCGCTCATGGAGGCAACGGCGCCCGCCCCCGGCGAGAGGCTGATCATCCAGCAGGCAATGAAGAAACCGGTCCAGACCTGCAGACTCATGAATTCACCTGTCGAGATGGAAATCGAAGGAGCCATCGGCATCGCGCCAGCGGCGGACCGACTTCTGGAAGAACTGGGTATTGGGGATCTGCACCAGGGTGGCTTCCTGGTTGTCGTCCAGTTCCTGCAGGGTCACGAAGAGCATGTTGATGGCCACCACCCGACCCTTGATGCCCGGCTTGTCCGACGCGTCCAGCACCTCGATGCGATCGCCCAGGCGAAAGGGGCCGACGGTAAAGATCAGTACCGCGCAGAACAGGTTGGAGAGCACGCTCCAGATGGCGAAGAAGGCCACCGCGGCCACCGCGACGAAACCGGAAATGGCCGTCCAGAGCACCGCTGCGGAGACGCCGAAGCGCTCCAGCGCCATCAGGATGGCACTGCCCATGATCAGCCAGCGCAGGACGCCGCGCAGCCCGAGGACGATCTGCGGCGGCAGCGGATAGCGTTCGCCCAGGCCGGTGACGGCGCGGGCCACGATGCGCTGCAGCACGTAGCCGAGCAGCAGCACCAGGGCCACCTGACCGGCCACCAGCAGGTAGTCGCCCCAACCCGGCAGCCAGGTGTACAGCCACTGCGTCATCAGGCCCCCTCGAGTTCGGCTTGCAGACCTTCCAGCCGCTCCAGGGCCTCCAGCCACTGCTCTTCCAGCTCGGCTTCGCGGGTCTTGGCCGTGGCCTGGTCGGCCAGCGCCTGGCGCAGCTCCTCCTTGCGGGAGGCGTCGTAGAGTCCGCTGTCACCCAGGCGGGCTTCCAGGGTGGCGAGCCTTTCCTGCAGCTTGCCCAGCTCGACTTCCAGCTTGTCGGCGGCCTTTTTCAGCGGTGCCAGCTGCTGGCGCAGGGCGGCGGCGGCCTGGCGCTGGGCCTTGCGATCGGTCTTGTCGACCGCCGCGTCGCCGTCCGACACGGGCTCCTGCCGGGCGCGGAAATCCACCAGCCAGCGACTGTAGTCGTCCAGGTCGCCGTCGAAGGCCTGCACCTTGCCATCGGCCACCAGCAGGAATTCGTCGGTGGTGCTCTTGAGCAGATGGCGATCGTGGGAGACCACCAGCACCGCCCCGGCGAATTCCTGCAGCGCCAGGGTCAGCGCCAGGCGCATGTCCAGGTCCAGGTGGTTGGTGGGTTCGTCCAGCAGCAGCAGGTTGGGCTTCTGCCAGGCGATCAGCGCCAGCGCCAGCCGGGCCTTCTCGCCACCGGAGAAATTCAGCACCACCTCGTCGCAGCGCGGACCGCGGAAGTCGAAGCCGCCGAGGAAGTCACGCAGACCCTGCTCGCGCTCGCCGAGGGCGATGCGCTGCAGGTGCAGCAGCGGACTGGCCTTGGCGTCCAGGGAATCGAGCTGGTGCTGGGCGAAGTAGCCGATGGCCAGGTTCTCGCCGCGCTGCAGGCGGCCGCCAAGGGGTTCCAGCTCGGCGGCCAGGGTCTTGATCAGGGTCGACTTGCCGGCGCCGTTGGGGCCGAGCAGACCGATGCGCGCACCCGGCGTCAGCTGCAGCTTGACCGGGTGCAGGACGGTGGTCTCGCCATAGCCGAGCCGGCCTTCGGCGAGATCGAGCAGCGGGCTGGACAGCTTGTCCGCCTCGCGGAAGACGAATTCGAAGGGCGAGTCGACATGGGCCGGCGCCAGCTCTTCCAGGCGTTCCAGGGCCTTGATCCGGCTCTGTGCCTGGCGCGCCTTGGTGGCCTGGGCCTTGAAGCGGGCGATGTACTTCTCCATGTGGGCGCGCTGGGCCTGCTGCTTGTCATAGGCCTGCTGCTGCTGCGCCAGGCGTTCGGCGCGGGTGCGCTCGAAGCTGGAATAGCCGCCGCGATAGAGCACCAACTTCTGCTGGTCCAGGTGCACCACGTGATCGACCACGGCATCGAGGAAGTCGCGGTCGTGGGAGATCAGGATCAGGGTGCCGGGATAGCCCTTGAGCCAGTCTTCCAGCCAGAGGATGGCGTCCAGATCCAGGTGGTTGGTGGGTTCGTCGAGCAGCAGCAGGTCCGAAGGGCACATCAGCGCCTGGGCCAGGTTCAGGCGCATCCGCCAGCCACCGGAGAAATCGCCGACCTGGCGTTCCATCTGCGCGGCGGTGAAGCCCAGACCGGCCAGCAGCTTGCGCGCCCGGGCATCGGCGGTATAGCCGTCGGCGGCCTCGAAGTCGGCGTGCAGCCGACCCAGGGCGTTACCGTCTTGGGCCGCTTCGGCGGCTGCCAGCTCGCGCTGGATGCGGCGCAAGTCGATGTCGCCATCCAGCACATAGTCCACCGCCAGCCGCTCCAGGGTGTCCACCTCCTGGCGCATGTGGGCGATGCGCCAGGCCGCCGGGATGTGGCAGTCGCCCGCGTCGGCACCGAGCTGGCCGCGCAGGAGGGCGAAGAGACTGGATTTTCCGGCACCATTGGCACCGATAAGACCGGCTTTCTGGCCGGGATGCAGGGTCAGCTCTGCGCTTTCGAGCAGACGCTGGGGGCCACGCTGTAGAGTAAGGTTCTGTAGTCGGATCATGGCGGCGGAGTGTAGCAGCTCCACCACCCACGAACGGGGAGGCGGACATGCAAGAGGACCTGTGGGAATTCGCGTTGGCAGTATACGCCCGGCCCGGCGTGGAAGGCGCCTGTTTGCGTCT
Source organism: Pseudomonas sp. SORGH_AS_0199 (assembly GCF_031453735.1). Lineage (NCBI taxonomy): Bacteria > Pseudomonadati > Pseudomonadota > Gammaproteobacteria > Pseudomonadales > Pseudomonadaceae > Pseudomonas > Pseudomonas sp. SORGH_AS_0199. The sequence goes on along the minus strand of NZ_JAVJAE010000001.1, from coordinate 870,113 downwards.
GCAGGAGGCTGGCGCCGATGTCTGCCTGGTGCTGACGGCGCTCTGGCTGGATCGGCGCGCCTGCGCCCGCGACAGCGAAGGACTGGCGCGGCTGCAGCGCGCCTCGCAGCACTGGCAGGACACGGTGGTGCGTCCACTGCGCCAGCTACGGCAGGCCTGGAAGGCCGCGTCCGGCGCGGACGAAAGCCTGGCGGCACTGCGCGAGCAGCTCAAGGGACTGGAATTGGCGGCGGAACGTGAACAGCTCGCTCGCCTGGCCCACCTGGCCGCGCACTGGCCATGTCGCGCTGCTCAGGACTCGGAGACCTGGCTGCACGCGCTGACACCGCGTGAGGCAGCCGCCGCGGACCTCGACCTGCTGGCCGAGGCGGCGCGGATGATCCGCGTCTAGACCGAAGCCAGACGCGGTTGCTGGTGCGAGGTGTGCAGCACCTCGATGAGGCAGTCTTCCAGCTCGAAGCGCTCGCGCAGGGTTTCGCCCAGCAGCTTGAGTTCGATGGTCAGCAGACCCGGGTCCCGGTAGGCCCCGCGCTCGAATCTGTCGTTGAAGTTCAGGGCGGCGTCGGTCAGGGCCTGCAGGCGCGGATAGACGCTGTCGGCGAACTCGATGGCGCGCTCGTCCTGGAATTCGCGGGCTTCGGCCACCAGTTGCTCGTATATCTCGAAATGCGCGGTGGACATGTAGTCGACCAGCATGTCGCAGAGTCGCTCCAGTTCACCGACCTCGCGCACCGGACCCAGCAGGGGCTCCATGTCCAGGGTTTCGTAGGCGGTCACCAGCTCGCGGCGGGCAATCAGCCAGCGGTCGATCAGCTGGTGGACCCCACCCCAGCGTTCCTGGGCATTGCGGCAGGTTTCTAGCATGACGGCAGCTCTCTATACGGGCGATACGGTCCGGGCGCAGGCGCCCGGGGGTTATCAGGAACTATACCGACATCGTCTCGCCAGGCGAGTGCCGTTGCTCGGAGAAAGGCCAAAGTGGCGTTTCAGAAGTTAACCACACAGTTTTGGCGGCGCTTCTTGTCCGCAGCGGCGGACCGTCTTGGACGTCGTTGCCCCTCCCGCCACAGCCCTGCCATGACTCGTCCGGCATCTGGCCCACTCGGGGTGCCGAACCGCACGAAACTCACTCGCCAATTCTTGCGCGAACGTCAGAAACACCACACTAGCGACGGCGAAAGACCTTGACCAGGCTCAGGGCCATGAGCAGCACGAAGGCCAGCAGGCTCCATTCCGGGATGCTCAGGCCAAACAGCGTCCAGTTGACCTCGGCGCAGTCGGCGGTGCCGTGCAGGACCAGGCGGATGATCTCCTGGAAAGGCAGCGCCTGCATCATGTAGTCCAGGCTCGGCAGACAGGCTGCCAGCTCCTCCGCCGGGACCGTCTGCAGATAGACCTGGCGGCCGGCGGTGGCGGCACCGGCCGCGGCCAGCAGCAGCAGGACCACGCCATAGATGCGCCGCCCACGCTTGCCCGGTGCCTGGATGCCGGCGATCAGCGCCACCACCCCGACCAGGATGAAGAAGATCCGTTGCATGACGCACAGCGGGCATGGCTCGAGGCCGACCACGTGTTCGAGATAGAGACCGACGCCCATGAGCACCGCGCAGGTGGCGGCCATGAACAGGAAGATGAAGCGGGGACTAGTCACGGACGCGCCGTCTCCAACAGGGAATTGGGACGTTACGGTAGTGAAAGCCCGGGCACCTTTCAAGGACCCGGGCAGACGAGGCGTGCCGTCAGACCCTGGGCGTCGGCAGCGAAGAGGCGTCGGACTCGCGCCATTGGCTCTGCAGGAGCTGCTGGCTGCGGTTCACATCGCCCAGCTGGATGGCCACCCGGGCCAGTTCACCGGCGGTGACCGCGGACGGCCGCTGCGCCAGGCTGCGCTCCAGATATTCGCGCGCCTTGCCCCACAGCTGGTTGTTCATGCACAGCCGGCCCAGGGCCAGCAGTAGCACCGCGTCCTGGGGTCGGTCCTTGAGCCAGCCCTCGGCATGGTGCAGCGGGCGACTGGCGTCGCGCGGACGCAGCTGGCCATAGAGCTCCACCAGGCGCTCGTCCCACTGGCGATTGAGAGTAATGTGCAGCACCTCCTCGGCCAGATCGTCGCGGCCGATGGCGCGCAGCTGACGTGCATAGGCCAGTACCACCGCGGCATCGCCCTTGAGCGCCGTGGGCACCTGTTGCCACTGGGCATCCACCGCCGATTCCGCGCCCTGGGCGGGAACCTCGTCGAGGGTGGCGATCCAGACCTTGCGTTCCAGGTCATCCTGCTCCTGGGGCCGCAGCACCTGCTGCTTGCGCAGTTGCGGCAGCAGGGCGATCAGCGCCGGCCAGTCGCGCAGGGTCACCTGCAGGCGCTGCAGCTGCAGCAGCACCTCGCCATTCTTCGGATACTTGGCCTGCAACGGCGCCAGGCTGTCGCGGGCTTCCAGGTATTGGCCCCGGTCGATCTGCAGTCGCGCCTGTTGCAGGCCGATGGCCAGTTCGGCCTGGGGCTCGCGCTCGCGGGCCTGGCGCAGCAGGCGATCCCGTTCTTCCAGGTCACCCAGCTCGTTGGCGGCGCGGGCAGCACCCAGCAGCACGAACAGCGGCTGGTCGGCGTGCTCGGCGGCGCCTTTCAGATGCTTGAGGGCACCGCTCCAGTTGCCTTCGGCCAGTTCCAGCTGCCCCTTGTGGCGAGCCTGCTCCAGGCGGCGCTGGCGATTGTGCCGCGACCAGGGATTGAGCACCTTGCCGGTCAGACCCAGGGCGCCCAGCACCAGCTTGAGGATGTAGAGCGCCAGCCAGGCGGCCACCAGCATGGCCAGGAAGGCCCAGAGACTCGATTCGTAGCGGAAGTTGCTGTAGGACAGCAGGACGTAGCCCGGCTCCTTGGCCAGCACCACGGCGACGCCCAGGCCGACAAGCAGGGCGAACAGGAACAGCAGGTACAGGCGCTTCATGGGCGATTCTCCTGAGCCGCGCCGGCGGCGGCATTGTTCGGCTGGATTTGCTGACGCTGAGCGATGTAGGCCTGCAGCGCGGTCAGGGCCGGGGTCAGGTCAGGCGCTTCGAAGGTGACCGGACGCTCGGCCAGCTCCTGCAGACGCAGCTTGACCGCACGGCTGTCGGGATTCTGGTTGTTGAAGTGCGCGGCGAGGACGTCTTCGGCCTGCTCGATGGAGAGCCGATAGACCTCCTGATTGCCGTTGAGCACGGCCCACTGCGCCTGCTCCAGCGCCAGGCTCATGGCCAGGCGCACCTGGGCGAGGGACTCCTCGGCCAGCAGCGGACGGATCGGCTGATCGGCGGAAAAGTCGATGCGGAAGTAGCTGGAGATGCGCTGGCGGAAATCCTGCCACCATTGCTGCAACGCATTGCTCGGCGGGACCGCGGCCTTTTCCACGCCGGGCTGGTCGGCCACCGTGGTGGAGAAGCGTGGCGGCAGGGGCTCCAGGCTCTGCACCTGGTTACGCAGCGAGGCCAGCTGGACGAACTGCCCGGTACGATCCAGATCGGGCAACTGGCGCAGGGTCTGCTGGGCATTGGCCACCTGCTGACGCGCGTTGAAGGCGGCCGGATCGTTTTGCGCCTTGAGGATGTCATCGACGCCCTGCAGCAGATTCTGGGCACTGGGCACATCCTGTAGCGCGGTCATGCGCAGGGTCGCCATGCGCAGCAGGTGCTCGGCTTCGGTCAGTCGCCAGGCCTGGCGACTCTGGCCGACCACCTCCTTGAACTGCTCGGCGAGGTGCTGCTGGTCACCCTGCAGCTCGGCCAGCTGACGGCGGCGCTCTTCCAGCTCGTTGGCCGAGGGCAGGCGGCCCAGATCGGCACTCAACGCCTGGTTGCGGTTTTCCAGCTGGCGCAGCTGGCTGCGCAGATCCTCGGCCTGGGCGGCCTGGCTCTGCTCGGCCTGACGCACCTGCTGCAGTTGCCAGACGCTCCAGCCGCCGACGCCCAGGCCACCGGCGGCTACCAGCAGGGCCAGCAGCGCCAGGCCGGACGCCTTGCCCGAGCCCTTGCGGCGCACGCCTGCCGGTGGCGGTGGTGGCGGCGGCGAGGCAGGGGTCACGACTGGATCGGGAGAGACGTCGTCGGCGCGGGGGGCTTGAGTTTCGCTCACGGGAATTCCTTGTAGGGTCAATCCGGATGGTGATGGGCAAGCGCGGCGATCAAGGCACTGGCGCTGGCGCCCTGGCACTCGATGATGAGTTCGCAGCCGCTGGCGCGAGCCAGTTCGGCAACACGGGCGCTGGGTACCAGCAGGGGATAACGGCGCACCGCGGGCCAATCCGCACCCGCACAGGCCTGCAGATGCGCGAAACCCTGCCCACTGCTGACCATGATGGCATTCAGGCGTTCCGCTGCCAGGGTCTCTAGGACCTGCCCTGCGGGGTACTGCGGGCACTGGCGGCGATAGAGTTCGAGCACCTCGACGCGGGTGCCGCGGGCGGTGAGGGTTTCGACCAGCAGGTCGCGGCCGCCCTCGCCGCGCAGCAGCAGCACCTCGGGCTCCGGGCGCTGCAGGGCTTCCTGCAAGGCCGGCAGCGCCAGCAGGCCTTCGCTGTCCTCACGCTGGGGGTGGTGCACCAGCAGCCCATAGTCTTCGAGCACGGCGGCGGTGGCCGCACCTACGGCGAACCAGGCCTGCAGCGGCGGTTGCGGCCAGTACTGATCGAGGGCGGCGAGACCCAGACGAGCCGCCGGCTTGCTCACCACCAGTACGGCGGCATAGCGATCGAGATTGAGCCAGAGCGAGCGCTGTGCGGGCGTTTCCGCCAGCGGCTGCAAGTCCAGCAAGGGCAGGCTGGCAGTGGCGATGCCCGCCTGGGCCAGGGCGGCGGCGAGCGGTGGATTCTCCTCCGCCGGCCGGGTCAGCAGCAGCCGCCAGCCGCTCATGATGCGCCGCTGGTCCCGTAGACGGCATCGAGGATGTCCTGGGCGCCCTGGGCGAGCAGGTCCTCGGCCACCGCCACGCCAAGGGTGGCGGGATCGTTCAGCGGGCCGCGGGCCTCGGCGCGCAGCAGCAGGCCGCCATCGGGCTGGCCGACCAGACCGCGCAGCCAGAGCAACTCGCCCTGCTGCACGGCATAGCAGGCGATAGGCACCTGGCAGCCGCCATTGAGACGGCGATTCAGGGCGCGCTCGGCAGCGACCCGGCGTTCGGTGTCGAAATGGTGCAGGGGTTCGAGCAGCGCATGGACCTCGGCATCGTCGGTCCGGCACTCGATGCCCACGGCGCCCTGGCCACCTGCCGGCAGGCTGTCCTCGACAGTCAGGTATTCACGGATGCGCGCGGCGAAGCCCAGGCGGATCAGTCCGGCGGCGGCCAGGATGATGGCGTCGTAGTTGTCGGCATCGAGCTTGGCCAGCCGGGTATTGACGTTGCCGCGCAGGAAGCGGATCTCGAGATCCGGGCGCAAGGCCAGCAACTGGGCCTGGCGCCTCAGGCTGGACGTCCCCACCACGCTGCCCCGGGGCAATTCGGCAAGACCGCTGTAGCGATTGGAGACAAAGGCATCGCGCGGGTCTTCCCGCTCGCAGATGGCGTACAGGCCGAGGCCTGCAGGAAACTCCATGGGGACATCCTTCATGGAGTGCACGGCGATGTCGGCGCTGCCGTCGAGCAGGGCGTTTTCCAGTTCCTTGACGAACAGGCCCTTGCCACCGATCTTGGCCAGCGGCGCATCAAGCAGCTTGTCTCCACGACTTATCATCGGCAGCAGGCTTACCCGCAGACCCGGATGCGCCGCTTCGAGGCGGTCTTTGACAAAGTTGGCTTGCCAGAGCGCCAGGGCACTCTGGCGCGTGGCGATACGAATTTCGCGGGGCATGGGCATTACCGGCACGTCAGGACGTCAGATTGCCGGCCATGATAGCAAATCGACCGGCGCCGCTTTTGCGCTGCGCACCGGTCGTCGGCCCATGAACGTGTCAGATGCTGTGCATCAGGCGGCGCACACCGGCCACGTGGCGGCGGCTGACGGTCAGGGCGTCGCCGTTCATGCCCTTGAGGAACAGCTGGAAGTGACCCAGGGGCGTCCGCTGCAACCGCTCGATGCGCTCGCGGGAAACCAGCGCATTGCGATGGATGCGCACGAAGCGCTCGCCGAATTCGTCTTCCAGCGCCTTGAGCGGCTCGTCCAGCAGCACTTCGCCGCCGGAATGCCTGAGGGTCACGTACTTGTGATCGGCGATGAAGTAGACCACGTCGTCCAGCGGGATCAGCTCGATGCCCTTGCGGGTGCGCGCGCTGATGTGGCTGCGCGGACCCGGGCCTCCACTGGCCGGCGGCTTGGTCAGGGCAGCCAGCTGCATCCGGTTGGGACGCTGGGCCTTGCTCAGCGCAGCGGCCAGGTCTTCCTGCCGCACCGGCTTGACCAGATAGCCCACGGCGCTGACCTGGAAGGCGTCGAGCGCGTATTCGTCGTGGGCGGTCACGAAGATCACCGCGGGCGGCGATTCGCGCTCGCAGAGTCGCGCGGCCACCTGCAGGCCGTCCAGACCCGGCATGCGGATGTCGAGCAGGACGATGTCAGGCTTGAGGTTTTCGACCAAAGCGAGGGCTTCCTCACCGTTGGTGGCTGTTGGCTCCAGGGCGGTATAACCGTCCAGTTGCCCCACCAGACGGGCCAGACGCTCGCGCGCCAAGGGTTCGTCATCGACGATCAGGACATTCATAAGCTCAGGCTTCCCGCATGAGTCGCTCGCATGGATAGCGAAGAGACGTTGTATGCCGCTGGTCGCGGCGTTCGATTTTGAGACTCGCAGCTGGTCCGAAAAGTGCCGTCAATCGCGCCTCGATATTGCTTAAAGCTTGACGGGTGCCCTTGGGTGGGCGTGGCTGCTGCTCCACCTCCGGGTCATAGGGATTGCTGATGACCAGTTCGAAGACCCCGTCCCGGTAGGTGGCGAAGATGGTCACCAGGCCGCCTTCGATGCGCGGCGCGACGCCATAGATCAGGGCGTTTTCCAGCAGCGGCTGCAGCGTCAGCTGGGGAATCGGCAGGTCCGCCGGCACCCCGTCCACGTCCCACTGCAGCTGCAGGCGATCGCCCAGGCGCAGGCGCTCGATCTCCAGATAACGCCGCGACAGTTCCAGCTCCTCGGACCAGCGTACCCGGCTGCCCGGCTGGGCCAGGCTGGCGCGAAACAGCGCCGACAGGTCCAGCACCGCACGCTCGGCCTTGTCGGCGTCCAGGGCGACCAGGCTGGCGATGCTGTTCAGGCTGTTGAACAGGAAATGCGGGCGGATGCGTGCCTGCAGCGACTCGATGCGCGCCTGCAATTCGGCCTGCTGCTGGCGGCGCCACTGGCTCTGCAGCCAGAAGTAGCGCAGCAGCAGCATGGACATGATCAGGGCGATCAGCGCGTGTCTCATGTACAGCCGCACCTCGCCGACCCGCTGCAGCGGTCCGGCCAGCTGCAGCCAGTCGGCCACCAGGGTGCAGAGCAGCGTCAGGGCCACCACGATGGCGCAGCAGAAGCCGCCCGCCACCACCGGTCGATGGCGTGCCAGCCAGGGCCGCAGGCGACAGAGCAGCGCCGCCGACAGCAGCACGATCCACTGCACGAACAGCGACACCAGCGCCAGGCGGATCCAGTTGAACTGCAGGGTGAAGGGCTCTGCCAGCACCAGGACGAGGACCAGCAGCTCGGCCAGCACCACCAGCACGAGCAGGGCTTCCGGTTCGCAGAGCGCCGGGACGAAGAAGTCGTCGACCTTGACCGGTCGGGGAGTTTTGCGGCGTTCGAGTATCATGGAGGCAGTGTGGGTCAGATACCACTCGTCGGCAAGTCGGCTCCGTTGAATCGGGCCGGCGCCCGCTCGGGACTGCTATCATCGGCCCCTTCTCATCCTTACCGACAAGCCCAGCAGCAGGCCGATCCATGAGCAGCGAAAAAACCAACCAGTCCTGGGGCGGACGCTTCAGCGAACCCGTCGACGCCTTCGTCGCCCGCTTCACCGCCTCGGTGGACTTCGACAAGCGCCTCTATCGCCACGATATCCTCGGCAGCCAGGCCCATGCCCGCATGCTGACCCAGGCCGGGGTGCTCAGCGAAGCCGAGCGCGACGCCATCATCGCCGGGCTGGACGAGATCCGCGGCGAGATCGAGGCCGGCACCTTCGAGTGGCGCGTCGACCTGGAAGACGTGCACATGAACATCGAGGCGCGCCTGACCGAGCGCCTGGGCGTGGTCGGCAAGAAGCTGCACACCGGACGCAGCCGCAACGACCAGGTGGCCACCGACATCCGCCTGTGGCTGCGTGACGAGATCGACGCCATCCTCGTCGAGCTCAACCGTCTGCAGGAAGGCCTGCTGCAACTGGCCGAGACCGAAGCCGATACCATCATGCCCGGCTTCACCCACCTGCAGACCGCACAACCGGTGACCTTCGGCCACCACCTGCTGGCCTGGTTCGAGATGCTTTCCCGCGACCACGAGCGCCTGGTCGACTGCCGCAAGCGTGTCAACCGCATGCCCCTGGGCAGCGCCGCGCTGGCCGGCACCACCTACCCCATCCAGCGCCAGGTCACCTGCGAACTGCTGGGCTTCGAGGCCATTGGCGGCAATTCCCTGGACGGGGTCTCGGATCGCGACTTCGCCATCGAATTCTGCGCCGCGGCCTCCCTGGCGATGATGCACCTGTCGCGCTGCTCCGAAGAACTGGTGCTCTGGACCAGCGCCCAGTTCCAGTTCATCGACCTGCCCGACCGCTTCTGCACCGGCTCCTCGATCATGCCGCAGAAGAAGAACCCGGACGTCCCCGAGCTGGTGCGCGGCAAGACCGGCCGGGTGTTCGGCGCCCTCACCGGCCTGCTGACCCTGATGAAGGGCCAGCCGCTGGCCTACAACAAGGACAACCAGGAAGACAAGGAACCGCTGTTCGACGCCGCCGACACCCTGCGCGACTCCCTGCGGGCCTTCGCCGACATGGTCCCGGCCATCAAGCCCAGGCGCGAGATCATGCGCGAGGCGGCCCGCCGTGGCTTCTCCACCGCCACCGACCTCGCCGACTACCTGGTGCGCAAGGGCCTGCCCTTCCGTGACTGCCACGAGATCGTCGGCCACGCGGTCAAGTACGGCGTGGACAGCGGCAAGGACCTGGCCGAGATGAGCCTGGACGAACTGCGGCGCTTCAGCGACCAGATCGAGCAGGACGTCTTCGCCGTTCTGACCCTGGAAGGTTCGGTCAATGCTCGCGACCATATCGGCGGTACCGCCCCGGCCCAGGTCCGCGCCGCCGTGCAACGCGGTCGCGCGCTGCTGGCCCAGCGCTGATCCGGCCACTGCGCTGCTCGCTCGCAGCTCCGCGGGCGGGCGTGCAAGCCGCCGGCCGAAGACCCCGCCCCTGCCGCTCATCGGCAGGGCGAACGGGTGTAAGGGCTCACTCCACCGTCGAGCAGGCGCCTGAGCCGAAGACAAGGGCTCTAGGCCAGGGCTCTCTGCGCAAGGGGGCCGGAAAGCCGGTCAGACGACGGCCGACCAGCCGTTGATAGGTACGACGACTGGCGCTCAGGACTGCGACCCGGCAGCCGATACTGGAGACTTGACCAGCCGTTCGAGTCAAGTCTCATGCGCCTTTCAGCCTGTTCCATCCTGCTTTGCGGAATGTTCGCCGCGGCTTCCAGCCAGGCCGCCCTGCCACCACCGCTGCCACAGACGCTCACCTGGCATGTCCAGCTGAACGGCGTGCTGCAAAAGCCCAATCGCACCCTCTACGACATCGATCTCTATGACACCAGCAAGACGGTGATCGCCAACCTGAAGGGCAATGGGAAGACGGTGATCTGCTATTTCAGCGCCGGTACCTGGGAGGACTGGCGGCCCGACGCCGCGCTCTATCCCAAGGCCGCCCTGGGCAAGGCGCTGGACGCCTGGCCGGGCGAACGCTGGCTGGATATCCGCCGTGCCGACGTCCGCGCCTTGCTGGCCAAGCGGCTGGACCTGGCGGTGCAGAAGGGTTGCCAGGGCGTGGATCCGGACAACGTCGACGGCTTCAGCAATCCCAACGGTCTCAAGCTGACCAAGGCCCAGCAGCTGGACTTCCTCAACTGGCTGGCTGACGAGGCGCACAGGCGCAGTCTGCTGGTGGGTCTGAAGAACGCCGTGGACCTGGTGCCGAGCCTCTACGGCAAGTTCGACTTCGCCCTCAACGAGAGCTGCTACGACTACGCCGAGTGCAACGCCTACAGCTACTTCCGCACCCAGAAGAAACCGGTGATGATCATCGACTATGGCCTCTACAGCACCAAGCGCTGCAGCCAGGCCAAGACCTCGGGCTACAACCTGCAGTTCTACCCGCTGTCGCTGGCGGCGCTGGGCACCGCCTGCAAGTAGGCAGGCGCTCAGTCGAGCCCGGCCTTCTTGTGCGACCTCTGTCCCAGCGCGATCCAGTCCAGATCGCCCTCGCCTTGGGCAACGGCCTCCAGCAAGTTGTCTCTCAGGACGCTAGCGAAGGGTAGCGGTACCGCCTTTTCCTGACCGGCCGCCAGGGCCAGGCCGACGTCCTTGAGTCCCAGGCTGAGCTTGAAGGCCGCCGGCGAGAACTTTCGCTCGGTCAGCAGGCGGCCGTAGTTCTGGTACACCGGCGCGGCGAACAGGGTGCTGGTGAGGATATCCAGCAGCGCCGCGGGCTCTACGCCATAGCTGCGCGCCAGGGCGGTACTTTCGCCCATGGTCTCGATGGCGCTGGCGATCATAAAGTTGCCGGCGATCTTGACCACATTGGCCTGCCGCGGCTCCGTGCCCACCGGCCAGGTCTTGCGCCCCAGGACGTCGAGCAGTGGTTGGACGCGCTGGATCGCTTCGGGCTCGCCCGCCACCACGATGTTGAGTTGGCCACTGGCGGCCACGTCGGTGCGCCCGAACACCGGCGCCGCCACATAACCCACGCCCGCCTCGGCATGGCGCGCGACCAGTTCGTCGACCAGGGCCACCGACAGGGTGGCCATGCTGACGTGGACCAGTCCGGCCCGTGCCTGCTGCAGGGCGCCGCTGTCGAGGATCACCTCGCGGGTAGCGGCGTCATTGGCCAGGATGCTGAAGACCACCTCCACGTCGAAGGCGTCCGCCGGCGTCGCTGCCGCGCGGGCACCCTGCCCGACCAGCGCCTGGACCGGCTCCGAGGAGCGATTCCAGACCACCACCTCATGGCCCGCCTTGAGCAGATTGGCGGCCATGCCCTGGCCCATGCCACCCAGACCGATGAATCCGATACGCATAGCTTTGCCTCCTCGAGGTGCGATGGATGCCGCCGGCTACAGCCAGCGGCGAAACTTGAACCAGGCATAGGGAATCAGCGCCGAGACCACCATGGCGCCCAGCGCCAGCGGATAGCCGAAATGCCAGTCCAGCTCCGGCATGACCTTGAAGTTCATGCCGTAGATGGTGCCCACCAGGGTCGGTGGCAGGAACAGCACCGAGGCGATGGTGAACACCTTGACGATGTTGTTCTGCTCCACGCTGATCAGGCCCAGGGTGGCGTCGAGCAGAAAGCCGATCTCGCCGTTCATCTTGGCCTGGTAATCGCTCAGCGAGCGGACGTCGCGTTCCAGCGTCTTGAACCAGGTCTTGGCCGTGCCGGAGATCCAGGTGGCACCCGCGCGCCGCAGGTAGGAGACGATGCGATTGATTCCCAGCAGACTCTCGCTGAGCTGGGCCAGCAGCTGGTTGCTGCGACCGAGCTGCTTGACGATGGATTGCAGGTCGGTCTTCGGCTGCTTGGCCTGATGGGGGTCCAGGGGTTCGCGAAACACCGCCTTGGCCAGGCGATTGAGATGCGCCTGTACCGATTCGAGGATGTCGGCCACGCGGTCCACCAGGCTGTCCAGCAGCGAGGCGAAGATGACATCGCTGCGGCAGTGCTGGCTCGCCTGCTGCTGGGCCTTGCCGAGAAAGGTCTTGAAGGCGGCCAGTTCGGCGTAGCGCACCGTCACCAGCCACTCGGGCGTCAGCACGAAATTGACCACCGAGGCCTGCGGCTGATGCTCGCTGAAGCCGCTGACCACGGTGGTGGTCAGGTGCAGGGCCTGGTCGGTCTGATAGAGTCGCGAGGATTCCTCGATCTCGGCGATTTCTTCCCGGGTGGGGATGTCCATCGCCAGTGCCTGCTCCAGATAGCGCTCTTCCGCCTCACTGGGATCGAGCAGATCGACCCAGAGCAGATCCGCGGGCAGCGGGTCTCCCGGCGACAAGGGCTGCGCGACCAGCTCGTCGGCGGACAGGCGATAGCAGGTGATCATCGAGAAGACTCCAGGCCAGAATCAGGGGTCGCACTGTAACAAAAGGTATCCAGACATGATTGACCACGCCGATGACGAAGAATCCTTCGTGTCCTCCCATCTGATCGAAGCGGTGGAGAACCAGCTCGCCGCTGGCCAGCCGGATTATGTCCAGGCCGTGCTCAACAAGCTGACCCTGGTCGGCTACGAGCGCGAAGAGGCCGTGCTGCTGATGGCCCAGGCGCTGTCCTACGAGATCGCCGCCATGCTCGACGCCGATCGCCCCTTCGACGGCGCCCACTACGAGCGCCTGCTACGGGCTCTACCGGAACTGCCCGAGGTCGCGGACGACTAGGCCTCGGCCGGCTCCAGCGCCAGCAGTTCCACCTGCTGCTCCTTGCCGCCGGGTACCGGCCAGCTGAGGTGCTCGCCGGGCGTCGCGCCGAGCAGCGCGCTGCCGGCCGGCGCCAGCACCGAGACCCGTCCCTCGCCACCAGCGTCCTCCGGATAGACCAGCACCACCTGGTACTCCTTGCCGGTATCGGTCTCGCGGCAACGCACCCGCGAATTCATGGTGACCACCGCACCGATCTCCTCGGGCGCCACTACCCGCGCCTGGGCCAGTTCCTCGTCCAGGGCCTCGGCCACGGGCCCGAATTCGGGCAGGGCGTCGAGCAGCCTTTCGAGACGGGGCAGATCGACGGCGGAAACGGTAATGGGCGATGCATGGCGCATGGCGGACTCCTGGAGGACAAGACGACGCGGCCCCTGCCGCGAGCAGCGACGGACCAACGGGATGACGGGCAACGGACGCCCAGTGAGAAGCCGCGACAGGGGCGGCAAAAGAAAACGGCGCTCGAAAGGCGCCGATAGAGCCTGTTCAAAGGCTCGCGAGCTAGCGACAAACAAGGCGAAAATGGCCGAGGAAGCGCAGTTTACGAGTAGTAAATGAGCATTCCGACCGGGCTGGCGACCCAGGACATTTTCAACGCCGTTTGGCCGACGCGCAGCAGACTTTGAACAGGCTCTTAGGTCACGCTAGCACAGGGGTCTTGGCAGCGGTCAAGCCGCACCGACCGCAGGTCGTCAGAGCCTGGGCAAAGCAACGCTCTCGCCGGTCTGCTCCAGGGTCACCCGCACCAGCAGCGCACCGAGGGTCTCGGACGAGGTGTCGCAGATCCAGCTCTGGCCATCCCAGTCGAAGTGATAGCCACCCGATCGCGCCGCCACCCAGAGCTGCACCAGCGGGGGCTGGCGGCTGAGAATGACCTGGCTGCCGTTGTCGAACTTGATCGTCAGCACGCCACCGGCATTTTCCAGATCGAGGTCCAGCCCGCTGTCGTCATAGGCGTCTTCGACCTGGCGCTGGGTCTGGTCGACGAGGTGATGGAATTGCGCTTCGCTGAGCCGGCTCATGACGATCCTCGAAAGAAGGGAAACAATCGCCGCACGGTAGCGGGCCGCCCAGATGGCGTCCAGTCGCGGCTGTTGCCGGCAGCTGCGCTTCAGCCATCCGGGCGTGTCAAAGAGTCGCTCAACCCCGTTATACTCCGGGCAATATTCGCCTGAATAAAGGTTTAGCGTCATGAAGCGCCTGTCTCTCCTCTTCATCGCCTGCGCCTGCCTGCTGGCCGGCTGCGGTCAGAAAGGCCCGCTGTACCTGCCCGACGACCAGAAAGCCGCCAAAGAACACCGCCACGACGTGTTCTAGGGAGCCACCATGGAAGTCTTCGCTGTCCGTGCAGGTGAACTGCATGCGGAAGGGGTAGCCCTGAGCGCTGTGGCGCAGGAATTCGGCACCCCCGCCTACGTCTATTCGCGAGCGCACATCGAGGGGCAGTACCGTGCCTATACCGATGCGCTGGCCGGTCTGCCGCACCTGGTCTGCTTTGCGGTCAAGGCCAACTCCAACCTCGGCGTGCTCAATGTCCTGGCCCGCCTCGGCGCCGGCTTCGACATCGTTTCCCGTGGCGAACTGGAACGCGTCCTGGCCGCCGGTGGCGATCCGCGCCGGGTGGTGTTCTCCGGGGTCGGCAAGACCCGTGACGACATGCGCCGCGCCCTGGAAGTGGGCGTGCACTGCTTCAACGTCGAATCCACCGACGAGCTGGAACGGCTGCAACAGGTGGCCGCGGAGCTGGGTGTGGTCGCGCCGATCTCGTTGCGGGTCAATCCCGATGTCGACGCCGGTACCCACCCCTACATCTCCACCGGTCTCAAGGAAAACAAGTTCGGCATCGACATCGCCGACGCCGAGGCGGTCTACGCCCGCGCCGCCGAGCTGCCGAATCTGCAGATTCTCGGGGTGGATTGCCACATCGGCTCCCAGCTCACCACCCTGCCGCCCTTCCTCGATGCCCTCGACCGCCTGCTGGCGCTGATCGATCGCCTCGCCGAGCGCGGTATCGTCCTGCGCCACCTGGACCTCGGTGGTGGCCTGGGCGTGCGCTATCGCGACGAGCAGCCGCCGCTGGCCGGCGACTACATCCAGGCCATCCGCGAACGCATCGTCGGGCGCAACCTGACCCTGGTGTTCGAACCCGGCCGCTTCATCGTCGCCAACGCCGGCATCCTGCTGACCCGCGTGGAATACCTCAAGCACACCGCCCACAAGGATTTCGCCATCGTCGACGCGGCGATGAACGACCTCATCCGTCCGGCGCTGTACCAGGCCTGGATGGCGGTGGAGCCGGTGACCGCGCGCCAGGGCGACGCCCGCCGCTACGACCTGGTCGGTCCCATCTGCGAGACCGGCGACTTCCTCGCCAAGGACCGCGAGCTGGTCCTGGCCGAAGGCGATCTGCTGGCCATCCGCTCCGCCGGGGCCTATGGCTTCACCATGAGTTCCAACTACAACACCCGTGGCCGTGCGGCCGAGGTGATGGTGGATGGCGACCAGGCGCACCTGGTCCGTCGGCGCGAGACGCTGGAAGAACTCTTCGCAGGCGAGAGCCGGCTGCCGGCCTGAGGGGAGTTCCATGCAACTGCGCTTCACCAAGATGCACGGTCTGGGCAACGACTTCATGGTCCTCGACCTGATCAGCCAGCACGCGCACATCCAGCCCAAGCACGTTCGTCTGTGGGGTGACCGCAAGACCGGTGTCGGCTTCGACCAGCTGCTGATCGTCGAGACCCCCAGCACCCCGGACGTGGACTTTCGCTATCGCATCTTCAACGCCGATGGCTCCGAGGTCGAACAGTGTGGCAATGGTGCCCGCTGCTTCGCCCGCTTCGTCTTCGACAAGCGCCTGACGGTCAAGAAGCAGATCCGCGTCGAAACCAAGAACGGCATCATCGAGTTGCACCTCAAGGGCGATGGCATGGTGCGCGTCGACATGGGGGCACCGCGCCTGCAGGCAGCCGAGATTCCCTTCATCGCCGAGGCGGAGATGCTGAGTCATGCCATCCAGGTCGAGGGCGAGACGGTCGAGCTGGCGGTGGTCTCCATGGGCAATCCCCATGGCGTGCTGCGGGTCGCCGACGTCGACCAGGCACCGGTGCTCACCCTCGGTCCCAAGCTGGAGTGCCATCCGCGCTTTCCGCAAAAGGCCAACATCGGCTTCCTGCAGATCATCGACGCCCAGCGCGCCCGCCTGCGGGTCTGGGAACGGGGCGTCGGCGAAACCCGTGCCTGCGGCACCGGCGCCTGCGCCGCCGCCGTGGCCGGGATCCGCCAGGGCTGGCTGAAATCGCCGGTCAGCATCGAATTGCCGGGCGGTCTGCTCAACATCGAGTGGGACGGCGTCGGTCAATCGGTGCTCATGACCGGTCCGGCCACCCGTGTCTACGAAGGCCAGGTAAGAGTATGAGCGACACCCCCGAACTGACTGCGGACCAAGTCGCCGACTGGCTGCTGGATCATCCGCACTTCTTCGCCGATCGCGAAGAGCTGCTGGCGGAGATGCGCGTCCCCCACCAGCGGGGCACCGCCATCTCCCTGGTCGAGCGGCAACTGGGTCTGCTGCGCGATCGCAATGGCGAGATGCGCCACCGCCTCACCCACCTGATGGACGTGGCGCGGGACAACGACCGGCTGTTCGACAAGACCCGGCGGCTGATCATCGGCCTGCTCGACGCCAACAGCCTCGAAGAGGTGATAGGCACCGTCGAGGACAGCCTGCGCCATGAATTCAAGGTGCCCTACGTCGGCCTCATCCTGTTCCACGAGCATCCCCTGCCGGTCGGCCGCAGCGTCACGCCCGCCGAAGCACAAAAGGTGATCGGCGGCCTGCTGGGCGGCGAGAAGACCACCAGCGGTGTCCTGCGCGCCCACGAACTGGCCTTTTTGTTCGGCGATTCGGCCAAGGAAGAGGTCGGCTCCGCGGCTGTCGCCGCTCTCTCCCATCAGGGTCTGCATGGCGTCCTGGCGATCGGCAGCCCCGATCCCCAGCACTATCGCAGTAGCCTGGGCACGCTGTTCCTGAGCCACGTGGCGGAAGTCCTGGCGCGGGTACTGCCGCGCTTTCCCGTCCCCTTGCGTACGGTGCGCTGAGCCCGGGAGCGGAGCATGCAGGTCCAGCTCGATGCCTATCTCGACCACCTGCGGCTGGAGCGTCAGGTTTCGCCCCACACGCTTGACGGCTACCGGCGCGACCTGCGCAAGCTGCTGACCTTCGTCGAAGCCGAAGGCCTGAGCGACTGGGGCGGCCTGGACAGTCGCCGCCTGCGCGCCCTGATCGCCCAGCTGCACCGGGCCGGCGCCTCCAGTCGCAGCCTGGCGCGGCTGCTGTCGGCCTGCCGCGGCTTCTATCTCTACCTGATCCGCGAAGGCCACTGCAGCCAGGATCCGGCCCATGGACTCACGCCCCCCAAGGCACAGAAGGCCCTGCCCAAGGTGCTCGACGTCGACCGCTCCATGCAGCTGCTCGATGGCGCCGTGGAGGACGACTTCCTCGGCCTGCGTGATCAGGCGCTGCTGGAGCTCTTCTACAGCTCCGGACTGCGCCTCTCCGAGCTGGTCGGACTGGATCTCGCGGACGTGGATCTGGCCCAGGGGCTGGTCCAGGTGCGCGGCAAGGGGAACAAGGAGCGGGTGCTGCCCATCGGCAGCAAGGCCCGGGACGCCCTGGAGGCCTGGCTCAAGGTCCGACTGCAGGCCGCACCGCGCGACGACGCCCTGTTCATCGGCCAGCGCGGCCTGCGCCTGACGCCCCGCGCGGTACAGTTGCGGGTGCGCGAGGCCGGCGTGCGCGAACTGGGTCAGCACCTGCATCCGCACATGCTCAGGCACAGCTTCGCCAGCCACATGCTCAGCGCCTCCGGCGATCTGCGCGCGGTGCAGGAATTGCTCGGCCACGCCGACATCGCCACCACCCAGATCTACACCCACCTGGACTTCGGCCAGCTCGCCGAGGTCTATGACAAGGCGCACCCCCGCGCCAAGCGCAAGGCCAGCCGATGACGATTCGCCTCGTGACCTTCGACCTCGACGATACCCTCTGGGAAATCGCGCCGGTCATCCATTCCGCCGAAGCCCTTCTGCGTGACTGGTTCGCCGCCTCCGCACCGCGGCTGGGCAGCGTTCCGGTCGAGCATCTCTGGGCGATCCGCGATCACCTGCTGCAGCAGGACGCCGGTCTCAAGCACCGGGTCAGCGAGATGCGCCGCCGGGTCATCCATCAGGCGCTGCTCGATGCCGGCTATGTCGAGCCCGAGGCTGCCCAGCTGGCCGAGGCGGGCTTCGCGGTCTATCTGGCCGCTCGTCAGCAGGTCACCCTGTTCGACGACGTCCACCCCACCCTGGAGCGCCTCGCCGATCGCTATACCCTGGGGGTGCTGACCAATGGCAATGCGGATGTGCAGACCATCGGCCTGGCCGACTATTTCCGCTTTGCCCTGAATGCCGAGCAGCTGGGCGTCGGCAAACCCGACCCCACGCCTTTCCGCGAGGCCCTGCGTCTCACCGGCATCGCGGCCGACGCCACCGTGCACGTGGGCGACAACCCCGTGGACGATGTCGCCGGCGCCCAGCGCGCCGGTATCCGCGCCGTCTGGTTCAACCCCTTGCAGAACCCCTGGCAGGGTCCTGGCAAGCCGGATGCGGAGATCCGCAGTCTGAGCGAACTTCCCTCCCTGTTGGAAGGTTGGTCAGGCCGGCCGTAAAGTCAGTAATACCAAATGCTGAACGGCTGATTTTTCGTGCTCGCCGGTCGTCTACTAGGCCCCTGGGTTTTGTTAACCAATCGCCAAAATATTCGTCACACTTATCGACCTCGACAGCAGAAGCTTTGCGACCCCCTTCACCAAAAGCCGCGGGGCTGGGCGATTTTTTGCCAAGCACACCTCATTTGGCCGCCGATTCCTTGATAACAACAGCGCCGATAGCCGTCTCGCTGGCCGGATTTCCCCTCCGGACCTCGCGTTGACAGTGCTAACCCTTTTGACAATCATTGCGACAAGTTCGAAGTAGCGCTGGGATTGCGCGCTGAACCAGCCGCCGTTCAGGTCAGGGAAGACAGCATTACCTCCCCCCTCCTCTGCGTCTCGCCGATGGCTTCTCAAGTTCCTGCTCAAACATTGTCAGGTCTTGATATCGGTAAATAACCCTCTGTTCATCCCGTCCAGGTGCAAACCCGTGCGGTAGCCATGTCCCAAGCGGACTGGTTACCACCCAAGTCACGGCAAACCTGTGCGGTAGCCATGCCCGGTGCTGGACAGAAGGGGACGATCACCGTGCCAGCGAGCACCTGCAGGACTACAGGGATGTCACCCGAGCGGGACTTAATTCTTTTTACCCAGGCAACTTCAACCCTGCCCACAGCAGGCCGGCAAGTGGCTCAGCCAGGCCAACTTCGGCCTGCCCCCGTCATCGACGGCCTGGCCCTGTTTAGTTTGGAAAGTGCTTGGCAGACAGCTTCGAGCAAGTTCTCTTACTTCTGCTGCCGACACGGGCGGATTAATTATTGGCAAGGGTTAAAACAGGTACTGACCGACATTCATCAGACGGTCATTAAGTCAATAAAGATTAAAACGATCCGCTGCATTTTTTGCTGACTGCCGGGCACTGTGAAAGCCAGTTTCAATCACGTTAATTGCGCCTTGAAGGCGCACAGAGAGGATGCCCCGATGGCAAGGAATGATCTATCGGAATCGACATTAGGATGTCTAATTGGCGGTGCCGGTCCGGCAGGCCTGGGATTCCTGTTCAATGCCATCAAGCGCGGTGCTCTGGAGCAACTTGCCCAGGCCGGCACCATCATCGTCGATGCCGGGACCGAACTCGGTGCCGGCAAGCTGGGTGACTATCAGATCATCGCCAACTCGGTGAGCGACGTCTTTCTGGACTGCCTGCGCGATCCGCTGCTGGCGCCCATCCTGGCCCCGCTGCAAGCATCCCCGACCTTTCGCCACCTCAAGCTGAATTCCCAGGAAGCACCGGCGCTGCCCATCGTCGGCCAGCTCTTCCAGCAGGCCGCCGGCCTGGTCCTGCCCTGGCTCGAACGCCAGTACGGCATCCCCACCTGGCGCCAGACCCGCATCACCGAAGTGACCTGCGAAGGTTCGAGCTATGTCGTCTGGCTGGAACAGGCCGGCGCCATCCGCCGCGTCCGCACCTCCAGCCTGGTGCTGAACCTGGGCGGCAAGCAGACCCGCCACAGCTTCGAAGAAAGCATCCAGGCCATGGGCCTGCAGCTGCCCCAGAGTGCCTCGATCGACAGCTCCGACAATCTGCTGCGACTGCAACCCGAAGCACTGCGCCAGCGCTATCGGGCTCGTCTCAAGGATGGCGGTCCGATCTGCGTGGTCGGGGGTTCTCACAGCGCCTTCTCCGCCCTCGACAACCTGGCCAGCGCCCTGCACCACGATGGTCTGCGCGAACTGACCCTGGTCCATCGCTCACCGATCCGGCTGTTCTACGAGACCGCCGCCGAAGCCCTGGCCGCCGGCTACCCCTTCGACCCGCTGCAGGACATCTGCCCCATCTCCAAGCGGGTCAACCGCTCCGGCGGACTGCGCTACCGCGCCCACGAGATCGGCCGCCAGGTCCTTGCCGGTCAGGGCATCGGCGGTACCCCGGTCAAGGTCAAGACGCTGCAACTGGATGGCAGCGCCGAACAACTGGCCAACGCCCAGACGCTGTTCGACAGCGCCGCCTTGCTGGTGCAGGGCATGGGTTACCAGCCCGTCGTGCCCGAGCTGCGCTGCCAGGACGGCCGTCCGCTGACCCTGCGCACCCTGCGCGGCGGGCTGGACTCCGATGCCGCCGGCAGCCCACTGGACCAGCACGGCCAGCGCCTCAAGGGCCTGCACCTGTTCGGCCTGGGCTCGGGATTGGCAGTGGATCCCCGCCTGGGGAGCGAGGCGTCCTTTTCCGGACGCATCTACGGGGTCTGGCAGTTCCACAACGATGCCAGTCGCGAGGCCCTGGAGTCGGTTCTGGAACGTCTGGACAAGCCCGGCGCCGCCTTCCGGCAACCGGCCAGTCCGGTCGCCGAACACGCTTGACCGAACCGACACGTATCAAGGACTCGATAAGCAGGTACCGGATCATGATCAATGTGACCAAGCCCTACCTTGGCGATAAGGAACGCTTCAAGGCGTATATCGACAAGATCTACGCCAACAACTGGATCACCAACCAGGGCCCTCTGCACGCTCAGCTCGAAGAGCGTCTGCGCGACTATCTGGGCGTCAGAAACATCATCCTGGTCAACAACGGTACCCTGGCCCTGCAGGTCGCCTATCGCGCCCTGGGCCTGACCGGTAGCGCCATCACCACGCCGTTCAGCTTCGTCGCCACCACCAGCACCCTGCACTGGGAGGGGATCCGGCCGGTGTTCGCCGACATCCATCCGGAAACCTGGAACCTGGATCCGGCCAACGTCGAAGCCGCCATCGAGCACGACACCTCGGCCATCGTCGCCACCCACGTGTTCGGCAATCCCTGCGATGTGCGCGGCCTGCAGCAGGTCGCCAACCGCCACGGCCTGAAGGTCGTCTACGACGGCGCCCATGCCTTCGGCACCCTGTTCGAAGGCCGCTCGGTCCTGCAGTGGGGCGACATCACCACCGTAAGCTTCCACGCCACCAAGCTGTTCCACACCATTGAAGGCGGCGCGATCATCACCGAAGACGACGAGCTCGCCGAGCGCGTCCGCCGCATGATCAACTTCGGCATCGTCGATGCTGAACGCATCGAAGGCGTGGGCATCAACGCCAAGCTCAACGAGGTCTCCGCGGCCATGGGGCTGTGCATCCTCGACGAGCTGGAAGACATCCTGGCCCGCCGCGCCGTCATCGGTCAGCACTATGAGAGACGCCTGCAAGGCGCCTTCGACCTGCAGCGGCCCACCTACGGCACCCAGCTGAACTACAGCTACTTCCCGGTGGCCCTGCGCGACGAGCCGAGTCTGCTGGATACCAAGAAGGCGCTGAACGCCGTCGGCATCAATCCGCGCCGCTACTTCTATCCGTCGCTGGAAACCCTGGACTACCTGCAGCCCCAGGCGATCAAGCCGGTCTCGCGCAAGCTGAGTCACCGCATCCTCTGCGTGCCACTCTACCCGGACCTGCCGCAGGCGACCCAAGACCTGCTGATCGACACCCTGCTCCTCGCGCAGCAGAAAAAGACCAGCATGGAATCCCTGCGGGCACTCATCACCCCGGCACAGCTGCTGCCGAGCTGGGATTTTCCCGGCGACTCCTCTCCTGCTCTAACTTGACCCTGGCCCGCTATCTCCCATGACCAGTCCCGCGAAAGTGTCGGTGTTGCGCAACACCCTGATCAACTATGCCGGCCAAGCCTATGCGCTGCTGATCGGCATCTTGATCCAGCCGATGTATCTCGGTCATCTGGGTGCCGAAACCTATGGTCTGATCGGCTTCTTCGCCGTGCTGCAGACCTGGCTGCAACTCCTCGACGTCGGCATTTCCGCGTCCCTGGTGCGCGATGTCGCCCATGGCCGTGGCCAGGCCAGCGCCGGGCGCACCCGCGGCCAGCTGCTGCGCTCGCTGGAATTCATCTTCATCCCCCTGGCGACCCTGGCCTTTGTCGCCATCGAGCTGAACTCGGAGTGGATGGCGGGTCACTGGCTCAACGTCCAGGGGCTGCCCACCGAGACCGTGGCCCACTGCATCGGCCTGATGGGGCTGATGATCGCCTTCCGCCTGCTGTCGACGCTGTACAAGAGCGGCGTCCAGGGGGTCGAGCTGCACGGCTGGCTGAATCTGGTCAATGTGCTGATCGCCACCGTCCGCTACTTCGGCGGCCTGATCCTGGTGATGTGGATTTCCCAGGAGCCGCTGGACTTCTTCGTGTTCCAGGCCTTCGTCGCCGTGTTCGAGATGCTGGTCTATGCGCTCAAGGCCTATCGCCTGCTGCCCAACCCCACCTGGTGGAGCGGCTTCGACTGGCAGCGGGTCAAGCCCATCGTGCCCTTCGCCCTGAGCATGTCCTTCACCTCGATCCTGTGGATCGCCCTGACCCAGCTCGACAAGCTGGTGCTGTCCAAGGCGCTGCCCCTGGCCGAGTACGGCTACTTCAGCCTGGTGGCGCTGATCTCCACCGGCATCGTCACCCTGACCAACCCGCTGGTACAGGCCCTGCTGCCGCGCATGACGGTGCTGGTGTCCCAGGACAAACCGCTCGAACTGGAACGGCTCTATCGCAACGCGGCGCGCTTCGCCTTCGCCATCCTGCTGCCGCTGGCGGCCATGGTGGCCTTCCATGGCGAGGCGCTGGTCTTTGCCTGGACCGGCGACAAGGTCTCCGCCCACTGGAGCGAGCCGATCCTGTTCTGGTACGCCCTGGGCTCGGCGCTGCTCGCCCTGAGCCAGTTCCAGTTCTATCTGCAGTACGCCTACGGCAAGTTGCGCCTGCACGTCTGGTACAGCCTGGTATCCGCGGCCATCTCGGTGCCCATCGTGATCCTGGTGGTCCTGCACTACGGCGCCTATGGCGCAGCGCTGGCCTGGTTCTTCATGCGCCTGATCCCCTTCGTGATCTGGCCGATGATCGTCCACGGCCGCTTCGCGCCGAATCTGCAGCGCTACTGGAACCAGGACCTGCTGGTGGCCGTGGTGGTGACCGCCATCGGCGTGGGCCTGAGCAAGCTGCTGTACCAAGAGATTCAACCGCAGGAGCGGTTCGCCATCCTGGCCACCCTCGCCCTGGGCGGTGGCCTGACCCTGGTGCTGATGGCGCTGAGCTACGTGCTCTGTTCTCCGAAACAGACCCGCTCGCGCCTGTTTTCCCAACTCTACAAAGCAGGTATCTGACATGGACGCTCGGACCGAAGCAGAGATCATGAAGAACTGGCCGACGAATTGCAGTCGGCCGGTCGCCAGCATCGTCTGCCTGACCTTCAACCATCGCGAGTACATCGGCCAGGCCATCGACGGCTTCCTGCGCCAGCAGACCGATTTTCCTTTCGAGATCATCGTCAACGACGACGCCTCGACCGATGGCACCCGGGAAATTCTCAAGGACTACGAGAGTCGCTATCCCCGGCTGATCCGCCTGATCCTGCAAAAGGAAAACCAGTACAGCCAGGGCAAGCCCTATGGCATGCCGGTGTTCCAGCACGCCCGCGGCGACTACATCGCCTACTGCGAAGGCGACGACTACTGGAACGATCCGCGCAAGCTGCAGCTGCAGGTGGACTTCCTGGAGAACAACCGGGACTACGCCCTGACCTTCCATGCGTCCTATGCCTTCAACAGCAAGGGGATCGTCAATCCGCAGCGGTTCGGTGGCCAGGATCACTACGACCGCAGCGAAACCGACCTGAAGAAGGCGCTGCCGCTGTCCACCCTGACCGCCTGCTTCCGCAATGTCCTGCGGGAACTGCCGCCGGAGCTGGAAACCGCTGCGCTCATGGACATCGTCTGGTGGTCGCTGCTCGGTGCCCACGGCAAGGGCAAGTTCATGGACGAGATCCGCCCCGCCGCCTACCGCGTGCACGAGGGCGGGATCTTTTCCATGCGTGCCAGCCAGAAGCGCCTGCAGATGGATCTCCACACCCAGTACTGCCTGGCCAACTACTACTACCGGCTGGGCGAGCGCGACCTGCATGTCTTTTTCCTGCGCCAGGTCCTGAGTCTTTCGCTGTCTTCGATTCCACCGACGCAGAAGGTCAAGGCGCTTCTACGGGCGGTAAGCAACATCACCCTCAACATCGGCCGACGCTTCGCCCCCAAACGCGTCACCTACTGAACTTACACAGAGCAGTTTTCCGGCTGCCAGGTATCCAGCTAAAAGGAAGGGACCCCAATGACCGTCATGCAGCGCTCTTCGTTCGAACAACACGAAGAACAACATCTGGATCTCAAGACGATGGCCCTCACGCTTCTTGACCACAAGAAGCTGATCGCGGGCATCACCGCGGGCTTTCTGGCCGTGGGTATCGCCTACGCCGTGCTGTCCACCCCGCAGTACGTCGCCGGGGCGATGATCCAGATCGAACCCAAGAAGAATGCGCTCACGGCGGTTGCCGAGACCGTGGTGCGACCCAATTCGGCCTCGCCGGCCGTGGCCGAGATCGAGCTGCTGAAGTCGCGCGCGGTGCTGACCAAGACCGTGGAGAATCTGCGCCTGGACATCGAGGCCAAGCCGCGCTTCTTCCCGCTGATCGGCCACTACCTGTGGCGCCACTACGAAGCCGAGAAGCCGGGTCAGCTGGCGGACAGCTGGCCGCAACTGCGCGGCTTCGCCTGGGGCGGCGAGCAGATCGACGTCTTCCAGTTCGACGTCCCGGACGACATGTACGGCGAGACCCTGACGGTGGTCGCCGGCAGCAACGGCCGCTATCGCCTGCTGGACAAGGACAAGCAGCCGCTGCTCGACGGCCAGGTCGGCCAGATGGCCGCCGGTAACGGCTATCGCATGCAGATCAAGACCCTGACCGCGCGCCCCGGCACCGAATTCAAGGTGACCCGCAATCGCGTCATCACCACCGCGCAGCTCTATCAGAATCGCATCAAGACCAGCGAAGCCGGCAAGGAGTCGGGGATCATCTACCTGTCCCTGGCGGACGAGAATCCCGACCTGGCCAAGAGCGTCCTGTCCGAGATCAGCCGCCTGTACGTCATGCAGAACGTCGAGCGCAGCTCGGCGGAAGCCGCCCAGCGCCTGGACTTCCTGCGCGGCCAGCTGCCGGCGGTGCGCAAGGATCTGGAAAGCGCCGAAGCGGCCCTGAACAGCTATCAGACCAACAGCCGCTCCGTGGACATCAGCCTGGAAACCAAGGCCGTCCTGGACAAGATCGTCACCCTCGACACCTCCATCTCCCAGCTCAAGCTCAAGCAGGCCGAATACGATCGCCTCTATACCCGCGATCACCCCAGCTACAAGACCCTGCTGAACCAGCTTGCCCAGCTGGAAGTGGAAAAACGCAGCCTGCAGCGCAAGGTGGAAGCCCTGCCCAGCACCCAGCAGGAACTGCTGCGCCTGAACCGCGACATGAAGGTCACCAACCAGACCTATCAGCTGCTGCTGAACCAGGCCCAGGAACAGGACATCATCCGCGCCGGCACCATCGGCAACGTGCGCCTGGTCGACAACGCCGACGTCAACCTCGACGAGCCGGCCACCAATCGCAAGATCGCGCTGATCCTGTCGCTGCTGCTGGGTCTGGTGACCTCCGTGGTGGTGGTCTTCGTCCGCCAGGCCTTCCAGAAGGGCATCGAGAATCCCGACACCGTCGAACAGATTGGCCTGCCGGTCTATTCCACCCTGCCCTTCACCAAGGACCAGGAGCGCCTGAATCGTCGCCTGAAGAAGAAGACCCGTACCGGCGAACCCAACCTGCTGAGCGTGGTGCAACCGGCCAACCTGGCGGTGGAATCCCTGCGCAGCCTGAGATCCAGCCTGCACTTCGCCATGCTGGAAGCCAAGAACCGGGTGATCATGATTTCCAGCCCGACCCCGGGCGTCGGCAAATCCTTCGTCTCCAGCAACCTCGCCACCGTGGTCGCCCAGTCGGGTCAGCGCGTGCTGCTGATCGACGCCGACATGCGCAAGGGCTATCTGCATCGCGTGTTCGGCCTGCAACCGCAAGCCGGCCTGTCCGAGCTGCTGACCGGTCGCAGCAAGCTGCGTGAAACCATCGTGCCGAGCGGTATCGCCCAACTGGACATCATCAGCTGTGGCCAGGCCGCGCCGAACCCCTCGGAGCTGCTGATGCACGCCAACTTCTCCCGTCTGCTGGACGAAGTGGGCAGCCTCTACGACCTGGTGATCATCGATACCCCGCCGATCCTGGCGGTGACCGATGCCGCCCTGGTGGGTCGCCTCGCCGGCACCACCCTGCTGGTCACCCGTTTCGGTCAGAGCACCCTCAAGGCGGTGGAGAACTCCCGTCGTCGCTTCGCCCAGAACGGCATCACCATCAAGGGCGCCATCCTCAACGGCGTGCAGCGCAAGGCCTCGACGTCCATGGAAGACGATGGCGTCTACGGCTACTACGAATACGGCCCCCGTACCTGATACGCCGCTCCGCCGCACCTGACTGCCCCTAGAGAAGGAACTCGCCCATGACGCTCGCCCATCCCGCCGGTCACTGGTATCTGGTGCAGACCAAGCCCAATCAGGAAGTCCGCGCCGAAGAAAACCTGAGCAGACAGGGTTACGTCTGCTTCCGGCCCCAGCGCGAGCGCAAGGCCTCCGGCAGAAGTCGCGCGAGCGGCAGCGAGTCGCTGTTCCCGGGGTATCTGTTCATTCAGCTCAACGACGTGAACGACAACTGGTACCCCATCCGCTCGACGCGCGGCGTCAATCGGATCGTCAGCTTCGGCACCCAGCCGACGGCCGTGAGCGAAGGCATCATCGACGACATCCGCCAGCGCCTCGCCGCGCTGGCGGAACCTGCACCCAGCCATCAGCCCGGTGAGACCGTGCGGGTGCAGTACAGCCAGGAGCTGGAAATGGACGCCGTGTTCCTGAGTGCCGATGGCAACGAGCGGGCCATCATCCTGCTGCGCATCCTGCAACGCGAACAACGGGTCAGCGTCGCTCTTGATCAACTGTCGGCAGTCGCCACCGTCAACCAGCGGCTGCGCGCCTGACCAAGAACTGTAAGGCCCTTTGGAGGAATCTGTTCATGCAATGCAAGACCACGGTCGTTACCGTCACCTACGGCAATCGCCTCGGCTATCTGGAGCAGCTGGTCACCCGCGCCCTGGCCGAACGCACCATTCACCAGGTCGTCGTGGTGAGCAATGCGGCCACGGTGTCGCTGGATAGCCTCGAAACCCGCTGGCCCGGTCAGGTCAAGGTGATCAACCTGAGCGAGAACACCGGTTCCGCCAACGGCTATGCCGTGGCCCTGGAAGCCGCCCTGGCCACCGATACCACCCATATCTGGATGATGGACGACGACAACGCGCCCCTGGGCGATGCCCTCGACGTGCTGCACCGTCGCCTCGACGAACTCGGCGCCGTCCACGGTCGCGACAAGGTCGCCGTGCTCGGCTACCGGCCGACCCAGCAGGCCGATATCGCCCAGTGCATCCCGACCCGGATGATCACCCAGCCGCGTTCGAGCTACTTCGGCTTCCACGTGGCCCGCATCCCCTACAAGATCTGGCGCCGCCTGCCCTGGGGCCGTCCGCGCGGTGGTCAGCCGGAAGCCCTGGTCGAGCTGCCCTTCGCCCCCTATGGCGGCATGCTCGCCCACCGCAGCCTCTACGAGCGCATCGGCCTGCCCCTGCGCGAGCTGGTGCTCTACTCCGACGACACCGAGTACACCTATCGCATCACCCAGGCCGGCGGAAAGCTGTTCATGGTCACCGAGGCGGAACTCGAAGAACTGGAGCACTCCTGGAACATCAAGGAAGGCACCAGCAACGTCTACCAGAACTACCTGCAGGCCGGCTCGGACTTCCGTGCCTACTACGCCGCGCGCAACCAGGCCTGGTTCGACAAGAACGTCTGGGCCAGCTCCCGGCCGATGTACAGCCTCAACCGCTACGTCTTCCACACCCTGCTCAAGTGGTTCGCCCGTGACGACAAGAGCCGTCAGCGCCTGGCACTGATCCGGCAGGCGGTCCAGGACGGCGAAACCGGCGCGCTGGGGATAAACCGCAGCTATCCGCTATGAAACTGCTCTTTCTCAACAGCTTCTATCCGCCCCATGTGGGCGGTGGCGCGGAGCTCATCCTGCAACGCAGCGTGGAAGGCTTCCAGCAGCGCGGTCACGACGTGGCCGTGCTGGTGACCGGTCCCGAGCAGGGTGTGCGGCAGGAGACGGTGAACGACGTGCGCGTCTATCGCGCCGGGCTGAAGAATTTCTACTGGCCCCTGACCCAGCAGCGCCCCGGTCCGCTGGCGCGCTTCGGCTGGCACTTTCGCGACCAGTACAACAGCGCGATGCGGGCGCCCCTGCGCCAGGTACTGCAACAGGAAAAGCCGGACCTGGTGGTGTGCCACAACCTGTCCGGCTGGTCGGTCGCGGCCTGGGACGAGATCCGCGCCAGCGGCGTCCCCATCGTGCAGGTGCTGCACGACATGTACCTGCTGTGCCCGAAGAACACCCTGTTCAAGAAGGGCCAGAGCTGCCAGAAACTCTGTGGCAGCTGCGCGGCCCTGCGCCGGCCCCACGCCGAGCAGTCCGCCAAGGTGGATGCCGTCGTCGGCGTCAGTCGCTACCTGCTGGATACCATCGTCAACAAGGGCTACTTCGGCGGCGTTCCGCGCCAGGTCATCCATAACGCCAGCCTGATCGCCGGCAGCAATGCCGAGACCGCGACCCCCAGGCCGGACGGCGTCGTCCGCTTCGGCTACATGGGCACCCTGTCGGAGAACAAGGGCGTGGGCTGGCTGATCGAGCAGTTCCAGCGGCTGTCGCTCAACGCGACCCTGACCATCGCCGGCAAGGGCCAGCTGGATTACGAAACCCAGCTCAAGGCCATGGCCGATCCGCAAAAGGTTAGCTTCGTCGGCTACCAGAAGCCCGAGGCCTTCTACCAGAACATCGACGTCTTCGTCGCGCCGTCGCTGTGGGCCGAGCCCTTCGGCATGGTCGCCGTCGAGGCCTGCGCCTTCCAGAAGCCGGTCATCGCCAGCCGCATGGGCGGGCTGCCGGAGATCGTCCGCGATGGCGTCAACGGCCTGCTCTGCAACCCTGACGACCGCGACTCCCTGGGCCGCGCCCTGCAGTGCCTGCATGACGATGCCGAGCTGCGCAAGCGACTGAGTCTGCTGAGTCGCACCGCGGTGGCCGACCTGCTGAGCATGGACACCATGCTCGACCAGTACCTGGCGCTCTTCGAAGACGTCCTGGGCAAGGCGCAACACGGCTCCGCCAAGCAGCTTCACGTACCTCACACACAGCTTTCCAACTGATCCACCCCAGGTCACGGCAACGGGCAGAATCATGATCATCGTCAATTCCCGCTTCATCACCCAGGATCTTCGCGGCGTCCAGCGCTTCGCGGAATGCATCTCGCTGGAGCTGGCGAAGCTGCGATCCGACCTGCGCTTCGTCGCGCCGCCCGGCGTCGTCAGGCCCGACGTGGCCAAGCGGCTGAACATCGAGATCATCGGCACCCGCCAGGGCCAGCGCTGGGAGCAATGGGACCTGCCGAACTGGCTGAAGAGCCAGGGCAGCCCCCTGCTGCTGTCGCTGTGCAGCACGGCGCCGCTGCTCTATACCAACCAGATCGCCACCCACCACGACATCAACTACGTGCGCTTTCCCGAGAGTTACTCGTGGAAATTCCGCACCTCGTACCGCTGCCTGATCCCCATGCTGCTCAAGCGCTCGAATGCCCTGATCACCGTGAGTGAATTCTCCCGGGACGAGATCTCGCGCTTCTATCGCTACCCGAGCGACTCGATCACGGTCGTACCCAATGCCGTCGCCGACGCCTTCACCCTGGCGCCGCGGCTCGACAGCGCCGATACCCCCTATCTGCTGGCGGTGTCCTCGCCCAGCTACCACAAGAACTTCTCGCGGATGCTGGAAGCCTTCGCCGCCCTGCCGCGGGACCTCAAGGTCGAATTGCGTATCGTCGGCGACAGCCACGCCGTGTTCGGCCAGAGCGATCTGGCGACCCTGGCCGCCAGGGATCCGCGGGTCAAGCTGCTCGGCCGCATCGACGATGCCGAACTGGCGCGCCAGTATCGCCAGGCCACCGCCTTCGTCTTTCCGTCGCTCTACGAGGGGTTCGGCATCCCGCCCCTCGAAGCCCAGGCCTGCGGCTGCCCGGTGATCTCGGCCAATACCGCCTCCATGCCGGAAGTGCTGCAGGACAGCGTCCTCTATTTCGACCCCTACGAGACGGCCAGCATCACCCAGGCGATGCGCACCATCCTGCAGGACGCACCGCTCAGGGAGGCGCTCCGCGCCAAGGGCCTGGCCAACATCCAGCGCTTCAACTGGCAGACCTCGGCCAGCAAGGTCTCCGACCTGCTGGACAGCGCCCTGGCGAGCTCCTCGAAGACCACGGCCAGGGCCGCCTGAAACGACCACGGAACAATAATTCAGCGATCAAGAACTCATGGAAGAGACAAGCAACGCCATGGCAGGCCAGAGCCGCTCCTCGGTACCCCTGACGCTCGACAACGACACGAGAACGTCCGGGCGCGTCCTTCAGGTCGCTGAATGCCACCTACTGCAAGGCGGCTCGGACGACACCGCGGCAGCGACCGCGGAATGTCCGGATAACGCCGCTGCTTGCGAAACGCCTGCAACAGACACCGTCTTTGCACAAAGCCCAACCATCAAGTTGCACGAGCTCGACAGCCCTTCGGACAGCATCGAGATCACCCGGCTGCCCTGGGGATATGCAGTGACCAGAAAGACCCGCACTCC
Organism: Pseudomonas sp. SORGH_AS_0199; assembly: GCF_031453735.1. NCBI lineage: Bacteria > Pseudomonadati > Pseudomonadota > Gammaproteobacteria > Pseudomonadales > Pseudomonadaceae > Pseudomonas > Pseudomonas sp. SORGH_AS_0199. Next base: position 839,146 of record NZ_JAVJAE010000001.1, on the reverse strand, counting down.
ATGAATCAGCACCAGCACTTGATTTCATTTCACGCTTAAGGAAGACGACATGAAAATCGCCATCGTTCACGATTGGTTGGTAACCTTTGCTGGCGCCGAACGCGTGCTTGCCGAACTGCTCGACATCTGGCCGGAGGCGGACCTGTTCAGCGTGATCGACTTCCTCTCGGACGAGGATCGGGCGCAATTGCAGGGCAAGCAGGCGACCACCACCTTCATCCAGCGCCTGCCTCAGGCCAAGAAGCGCTATCAGACCTACCTGCCGCTGATGCCGCACGCCATCGAGCAACTCGACCTGTCCGGCTACGACCTGATCATTTCCAGCAGCCATGCGGTGGCCAAGGGCGTCCTGACCGGTCCGGACCAGCTGCACATCAGCTACGTCCACTCGCCCATCCGCTACGCCTGGGACCTGCAGCACCAGTACCTCAAGGAAGCCGGTCTCGACCGTGGCCTCAAGGGCAAGCTGGCGCGCGTCATCCTGCACTACGTCCGCATCTGGGATCAGCGCACCGCCGCTGGCGTGGACGCCTTCGTCGCCAATTCCCACTTCATCGCCCGGCGCATCAGCAAGGCCTATCGCCGCGAAGCCAAGGTCATCTATCCGCCGGTCGACATCAGTCGCTTCACGCCCAGCGGCGGCAAGGAGGACTTCTATCTCACGGCCTCGCGCATGGTGCCCTACAAGCGCATGCCCATGATCGTCGAAGCCTTCAGCTCGATGCCCGACAAGAAGCTGGTGGTGATCGGCGCCGGCCCCGAATTCGAGAAGGCCAAGGAAGTCGCCGGCCCCAACGTCACCATGCTGGGCTACCAGGATTTCGAATGCCTGCTGGATCACATGCGCCGGGCGCGGGCCTTCGTCTTTGCCGCCGAGGAAGATTTCGGCATCACCCCCATCGAAGCCCAGGCCTGCGGTACCCCCGTCATCGCCTATGGCCGGGGTGGCGTCTTGGAAACCGTGCGCGGCCTGGATACGCAACAGCCGACCGGCGTCTTCTATCCGGAGCAGACCGCTGCCTCGCTATGCGCCGCCGTGCGCCAGTTCGAGGCCCTGGAAACACCGATCAGCCAGCAGGCGTGCCGGCAGAATGCCGAGCGCTTCGCCACCAAGCGCTTCCGTCAGGAAATGCGCGCCTTCGTCGAAGCCCGGGTCGCCGCCCTGCACCTGCCCGCCGATCTGGATCTGGACATCGTGACGCCCTTTCCCAGCAAGGGCCTGCAGCCGAGTTCGCTGAGCACGGCCTGATGGTTACTCCTTCACGTCCATGAATTCCCGCGCCCAGACTCGATACTCCTGCAGTGTCGAGTACTTGGTGGAGAGTTCCGACGCGGACAGGTCCGACGCGGTGATGTCGCGCTGCTCCCTGAGGCAATCATAGGTCGCCTTGATCGCCGCGAAGTAGGCGGCATGCCCGTTCACCACGACCCGCACCCCGGCCTTGGCCAGGCGGGCGTTGTCACGCAACTGGGGATTGCCGTAGGTCACCAGCATCACCGGCACGCTCAGGTGCTGGGTGATCTCTTCCAGGTGCGCGAAATCGCGAATGCCGACCATGCAGATACCGTCCGCGCCTGCGGCCTCGTAGGCCTTGGTGCGGGAGATGACTTCCGCGGTGCTCAATTCGGTGGCATTGGTCCGGGCAAAGATGCTCAGGGCTTCGTCGATACGGGCTTCCAGCGCGCCCTTGATCTTGCCGATGCCTTCTTCGACGCTCACCAGGTCGGTGGACTTGCGGCCATAGCCGGCCGGCAGCACGGTGTCCTCGATGGTCAGGGCAGCCACCCCGGCGCGTTCGAGCTCGGTGATGGTGCGCATCACATTCAGCGCATTGCCGTAGCCATGATCGGCGTCGGCGATGATGGGCAGCCGGGCGACCCGACCGATGCGCGTGGCCTGCTCGACGAACTCGCTCAGGGTGATCAGGGCGAAGTCCGGCGCGGCCAGCACCTGCAGGGAAGCCACCGACCCGCCGAGGATGCCCATTTCGAAACCGAGATCATTGGCGATGCGCGCCGACATGGGATCGAAGACGGACGCCGTGTGGTAGCAACTGTCCGATTTCAGCAGGGATCTGAACGCTAGACGCAGCTTGTGCGGGGAGGTTGGCTTCATAGGATTTTCCTTCTGGGATATACCGAACAGACAATGTTAGCGCGACAAGTAGTGGTGACACGACCAGATGTCCGGCTTTGAGATAAATCGATTCATCAAGCTGACTCACGGTCACCGCTCGGCCTAGCGCGCTTCAGCTACCGGAAGCCAGGGTCCGAATGTCGTCGAGCAAGGCTCAGCTGGCGCAGCCGGGCGCCGGAAATTTCGATACCCAAGTCTGCCTGGGCGAAGTGACAATAGTGGCCAGACCCTGCCTTCCTGCCAATCCCGTCATTGCCTAATGCCATCATGCTTGCCGCCGACTTGCTAGACCGCTTCACCGCCCTGGATCTCTTTCTGACCCGGCATCAGCACCTGTGGCGGCCCAGACCCTTCGTCGAACGCGAACTGGCCTGGGAATCGAGCCATCCGGATCTGGCCCGCTGGCTGCGGGCCCGCAGTCTGGAAGCGGCCGAGGCGGCCCATAATACTCCCCAGCTGCTGGAAGCACCTGAACCCTTCCGCTCGCTGGCCGCCACCTCGCTGGCGCTGGGTCAGGTCGAGGAGCGCCAGGCGCAGCCCGGTCGCGATCGGCCTGGCAGGCAGGAAGTCGACGTGCCCGGACGCAAATGGCTGCAGATAGAAGCCTTCGCCCGCACGCTGGACTTTCAGCAACCCGTACAGCGCTGGGTCGACTGGTGTGCGGGCAAGGGCCACCTCGCCAGGCACCTGACCCATCAGGGTGCGCCGGCCTTCTGCCTGGAGGTCGATGCGGCTCTCGTCGAGGAAGGCGAACGGCTCAGCCACCGGGCTCGAACCCCGGTGCACCATTATCAGGCCGATGTGCTCCAGCCGCTGGCAGGAGCACCGCTCGGCAGTCGCGACACCCCCGTCGCCCTGCACGCCTGCGGCGACCTGCACGTCCAACTGCTCAGGGTGGCCGCGGAACGTGGCTGCCAGCAGCTGGCCCTGGCGCCCTGCTGCTATGACCGCATCGCCGCCGCGGCATATGGTCCGCTGTCGGTGCCGGCCAAGGCCTCGGCGCTGCGGCTGGACCGGGAAGCCCTGCGCCTGGCCCTCTGTGAAACCGTCACCGGCGGGCAGCGGGTGCGGCGGGACAGAGACCTGTCCATGGCCCGCCGGCTGGGATTCGATCTCCTGCAGCGCGAGATCAGGGGCTGCGATACCTATCTGAGTACGCCGCCGCTGCCCAGCCACTGGCTGCGCCAGCCCTTCTCGGCCTTCGGTGCGGAACTGGCGCGGCGCAAGGGATTGCGGCTGCCCACCGGGATCGACTGGCCCCTCTGGGAACACCGGGGCTTCCAGCGGCTGGCAGAAGTTCGTAATCTCGAACTGCTGCCCGGTCTGTTTCGGCGTCCTCTGGAGCTCTGGCTGGTGCTGGACCAGGCGCTGTTCCTACAGGAGCAAGGTTACAGTGTGAGGTTGGGGACCTTCTGTCCCGCCAGTCTGACACCGCGAAACCTGCTGCTGACCGCGGAAAAACGCCGCTTGGTATAGGCCTACAGCCGCTCTACCCTGCACGTTTGTCGGAATCTGAGCGGAGGAGTGTAAAAAATACCTTTTGGTGATGGACTTCTCACAAAGTCTGCACAATAGTTAGGTTGCAATCTCGCAAAAAAAGCAGGAATAACAAAAATGCGCTACTACCTGCCCGTTTGGACCGGCGTTGCCGGTTGCCTCGTCTTCGCCCAAGCCCAGCTGCCCTGGCTTGCGGTGGCCTCCCTCCTTGTCAGCTGGTCGTTCCTGCTGTTCTCGCACGACAACACGAGAAACTCAGCCTGGCATTCCAAGATCTCCAGCCTCCCCGTCAATTCCCCCCTGAGTTTTCAGTCCCACCATCGCCATTGAGGCGCGTTTCAGGCCAGGGACTGGCCTACACCCGACTTGACCGGTCTGGCTGTCTCATTGTTTGGCGAACCAGCTCACAACTTCCGCATCCCACATTAAAGTCCGACGGAACGTTTTACCCTCTCCCGCTGCCCGGGCAAGCCACTCATCGCACCCTGATGCGAGAGAAGTGTGCCAGCCGTCCGCCCGCGTTGTGACGCACTCCGCCCTTCTTCACTTCCCTCCCCCCGTCGCAGACCGACTGGCGTGCTATTTGCCCTGATTTGGGGCAACTCGACAGCGTCGTCCGGCCTTTCTACCGTGTGAACCTCTTAATCAGTGCCGAGTCCTAACGTCGCTACAGCCATCATGGCATTTAGCGATCGGTGGTCAGTCATCGGTCCTAGAGCGCCATAGTGAACATTTCATACGCTGGTAGCTGCCTCGCCCAGTTGAAAGTTCGTGCACGGTATACGCACAAGGATGGAACCATGAATTTGAAAGAACGCGGCATTTTGCATACGAATTCCTCGGCAATCTCGCTCGCACACCGCCTGCTCGATCTCGCCGTGATCACGCTGAGCGCCTACGTGGCAGGCACCTGGGCGTCGGACACCGGCATGCGTCCCGAGCATTGGGTCGTCATCTTCCTGTCCTTGCTGATCTTCCACTTCCTCACCGAGCTGAACCACGTCTATGGTTCCTGGCGCGGCGAGCGCATCACCGATGAACTGCTCAAGATCGCCACCTACTGGGTGCTGACCTTCGCGACCGTGTTCATGGTGGACTACTTCTTCTTCGATCAGTCCTATCTGACGCCTGGCGTGATGCAGGGCTGGCTGGGTCTGACGCTGGGTACCCTGTGCGGCTATCGCGTGCTGCTGCGCTCGATCATGCACTCCCTGCGCAAGGCTGGCATCAATACCCGCAACGTCGCCATCGCCGGCAACGGCATGGTTGCCCAGCGCCTGGCGCACACCATCAGCACGGCGCCCTGGATGGGCCTGCGCATTGCCGGCTTCTATAGCGACAACCAGGATACCGGTGAGGAAGGCGTGCCCAGCCCGGCGCTGAATGGCGGCCTCGACCAGCTCATGCAGGACGTCCGCTCCGGCCTGGTCGACAAGGTCTACATCACCCTGGGCATGGCCGATCAGAGCAAGATCAACTGGCTGGTCCAGGAGCTGAGCGATACCACGGCTTCGGTGTACATCATCCCGGACATCTTCATGTTCCACCTGCTGCACGCCCGCAGCGAAAGCCTGGACGGCCTGCCCAGCATCAGCATCTTCGATACCCCGATGGATGGCGCCAGCCATATCGTCAAACGTATCGAGGATATCGTGCTGGCTTCGATCATCCTCGCCATGATCTCCCTGCCCATGCTGGCCATCGCCATCGGCATCAAGATCACCTCGCCCGGTCCGATCTTCTTCAAGCAGAAGCGCTACGGCATGGACGGCAAGCCGATCGAAGTGTGGAAATTCCGCAGCATGAAGGTCATGGAAAACGGCGCCAAGGTCACCCAGGCCACCAAGAATGACTCCCGGATCACCCCGTTTGGTGCATTTTTACGACGTACGTCTCTCGATGAATTACCTCAATTCATTAATGTACTCCGCGGCGAAATGTCCATCGTCGGTCCCCGCCCCCATGCCGTCGCTCACAACGAGCAGTACCGCAAGCTGGTGCAGGGCTACATGCTCCGCCACAAGATGAAGCCCGGCATTACCGGCTGGGCTCAGGTCAACGGCTGGCGCGGCGAGACCGACACCCTGGACAAGATGCAGAAACGCGTCGAGTTCGATCTGGACTACATCCACCACTGGTCCTTCTGGTGGGACGTCAAGATCATCTTCCTCACGCTGTTCAAAGGCTTCATCAATAAGAACGCATACTGAGTCTGGCCGGGGCCGCTGGCCCCACTGCTCAGCACGACGATCTGGAGCCTCGACTCCTGACTCTAATTACATCGGCAGCGAGCAACTCCCAAGGGGATTGCTGGGCTATCTGCCGTCGATACCTGTTGTCCGGACAACAGGAAGGTTTTGAAGAATGATCAAGTCGATATTGGTTGTATGCGAAGGGAACATCTGCCGTAGCCCGGTCGCAGAAGCACTACTGGCCAAGGCCCTGGAAGGCCGTGACGTCCAGGTCGGCTCGGCCGGCATCAGGGCGCTGGTCGGCCACGGCATCGAGAAGACCGCTCAGGAGGTACTACTACGGGAGAACGGCATCGATTTCACGACCCACAAAGCTCGCCAGGCGGATGCAGAGATGCTGCGCAAGGCGGATTTGATTTTGACCATGGAAGAGTTCCACTCACGCTCCGTCGAAAGTATTGCTCCTGAAGTCAGGGGTAAGGTTTTTCTGATCGGGAAATGGTTGAGCAATCAAGAAGTACCAGACCCTTATCGCCTTTCTAAAGAGATGTTTCAAAATGTCCAAATACTTTTGACGCGCTGTGTAGACAGTTGGCTTCCATACATCAAATAGGGAAGAAGGAATTTCATGACCACGATGCCTCGCTTTACTCCCGAAGTTAAGAATGAGTCGGATATCAACTTCTCCGCACTCTTCGGTATGTTGATCGATTACAAATGGCAACTCCTGTCGGTAATCGGCATTTTCGCTGCGCTCGGTATCGGCTATGCCATCCTGGCCACGCCGATGTATTCGTCCAACGCCATGATCCAGATCGAAATGGAGAAGAAGGGCGTTACCCGACTGACCGATCAGTCCACCGGCATGCCGCCGCCCATGCCCGAGGCGGTGACCGAGATCGAGCTGCTCAAGTCGCGCTCCGTGATCGGCAAGGCGATCGAGAACCTCAAGCTGGATATCGAGGTCAAGCCGCGCTACTTCCCGCTGATCGGCAACTTCGTCGCGCGTCGTTTCGATCCGCAGAATGAAACCGACGTCGCCTCTCCCCTGCTCGGCCTGAACAGCTTTGCCTGGGGCGGCGAGAAGCTGGTCATCGACCAACTGGAAGTACCGGACAGCAATCTCGACAAGCCGATGAAGCTGAAGGTCGAGGACAACCAGAACTTCACCGTCTTCAATGCCGACGACGAAGTGGTACTGCACGGTGGCCTCGGCCAGCCGGTGAGCAATGCCGGGTACCAGATCAAGGTGACTACGCTGCAGGCTCGCCCTGGCACCGAATTCACCATCATGAAGAAGCGTTTCTCCAAGACCATCCAGGAATACCAGGGTCGCATCGTCGCCGGTGAGCGCGGCAAGATGTCGGGCATCATCGGTGTCGGTCTGCAGGACGCGGATCCGCTGAAGGCCCAGGCCATCGTCCAGGAAGTCGCGGACATCTACGTTCAGCAGAACATCGATCGCAACGCCGCCGAGTCCACCCAGAGTCTGGAATTCCTGCGTGCCCAGATCCCGGTCGTGAAATCCGACCTGGAAAAGGCCCAGTCCGCGCTGAACTACTACCAGACCAACAAGAAGTCGGTCGATATCGACAGCGAGACCAAGGGTGTCCTGGAACAGACCGTTGCCCTGGACAACCAGATCTCCGAGCTGAACCTGAAGCGCACCGAGATGGATCGCAAGTTCACTCGCCAGCACCCGGCCTACCAGGCGCTGATGAGCCAGCTGGGCCAACTCCAGGCCGAGCGCGCCAAGCTGCAGAAGCGCGTCGAAGTGCTGCCGGAAACCCAGCAGGAACTGCTGCGTCTGAACCGCGACATCGAGGTGACCGGCCAGACCTATGCGCTGATGCTGAACAAGGCTCAGGAACTGGAAGTCATTCGCGCCGGTACCGTGGGTAGCGTCCGCATCATCGACAACGCCAACGCCAACGTCGACGATCCGTCCGCGCCCAACAAGCCGCTGATCATCGCCGTCGCCATCATCCTCGGCGGCATCGTCGGCCTGGCCATCGTCTACACCCGTCATACCCTGCGTCGCGGTGTCGAGACCCCGGAAGCCATCGAGCAGATCGGTCTGCCGGTCTACGCCTCGATCCCCTACAGCAAGAACCAGGCGGACACCACCAAGGTACTGGGCACCAAGCAGCCGGGCGAATCCTCGCTGACCGCCATCACCCATCCGACCGATCTGAGCACCGAGGCGCTGCGCAGCCTGCGTACCAGCCTGCACTTCGCCATGATCGAGGCCAAGAACAACATCCTGATGATCTCCGGTCCCAGCCCGGGCGTCGGCAAGTCCTTCGTGTCCTCGAACCTGGCCGCGGTGATCGCCGAGTCCGGCCAGCGCGTCCTGCTGATCGACGGCGACATGCGCAAGGGCTATCTGCACAAGCTGATGAACACCAAGCAGCAGGACGGTCTGTCCGATCTGCTGAGCGGCCGCATCGCCCTGAACGACGCCATCAAGAAGACCGAAGTCGGCAGCCTGGATTTCGTCTCCTGCGGCCAGTTCCCGCCGAATCCGTCGGAACTGCTGATGAGCCTCCGCTTCACCACCGTGCTGAAGAAATTCAGCGAGCTGTACGACATCGTGATCATCGACACCCCGCCGATCCTGGCGGTGACCGAGGCCGGCATCATCGGCAGTCATGCCGGTACCAGCCTGATCGTCGCACGTTTCGGCGTGAACAGTGTCAAGGAGCTTGAGGCGACCAAGCGCCGCTTCGACCTCAACGGCATTCCGCTCAAGGGCGTGATCTTCAACGCCGTCGAACGCAAGGCCAGTAACTACGGCTCCTATGGCAACTACCACTACTCCTACGAGCAGGACGCCAAGAGCTGATGCACGACCCCGGCTGGACGGCCTGAGCGCCGTCCAGCCAATCCCTTCAGGGATCGCGGCAGTATTCGTACAGGCGCATCGAACAAGAAACTACCTCACACAGCGATTTCGAAGGGTTCGCTCCTGAACCCGGCCACGCTTGGCAGCCTTGGATCTCGACGCTGTACCGGATTGATGATTCTGAAGAATAGGAACACGCCAATGAACGTAGTCATGGTGCTCAACTACAAGGCCCCCAACGAAACCATCAGTTGTGTGGAGAGCATCCTCAAGCACTGCCCGTCCATCGATCACACGGTGGTGGTGGACAATGATTCCCAGGACGGCTCCATCGACGTCCTGCAACGCTGGCAGGCCGAAAACGGCCTGAGCCAGGTCACCGTGCTCGCCAGTCCCCGCAACGACGGCTATGCCGGTGGCAACAACTACGGCATGCGCTGGGCGCTGGACAATCTGGCGGTCAAGCATTTCTGGGTCGTCAACAACGACGCCTACGTCAAGGACGATGCCTTCGCGCCCTTGCTGGCCGAACTGCAGCGCGCGCCCAAGACCATCGTCGGCTCAGTGATCCTGAGCTCCCAGACCGGTCGCCTGGAGTGCTACGGCGGCGGCATCCTCTATCCGCTGCTGGGCAAGTCCAAGCTGCTGGGCAAGGACATCGAGGTCAGCGAGATCTCCAAGCTGGACCGCGAACCCGACTACATCATGGGGTGCAGCATGGCTTTCTGCGCCAGCCTGCTGACCGAGATCGGATTCATGGACGAAGCCTACTTCATGTACTCCGAAGAGGTGGACTGGCAGCACCAGGCCAAGCGCAAGGGCGTCGCCCTTAAGGTTTCGCCCGAGAGCCAGCTCTATCATTACGGCTCCATGAGCTCGGGTGGACGTAGCGCCTTCTATCACTACTTCCGCAACCGCGCGGCCACCCGTTTCAATCGCAAGTTCCACGGTACCCCCTACGCACTGGTCTCCGCCGTGTTGCTGTCCGGCATCACCGTGCTCAAGGAATTCAAGAATCCGAAACTGGCCTGGTCCGGCGTCAAGGGCGCCTTCAAGGGAGCGACGATGCATGTCTAACCTACGCACCCAAGCCTTTGGTATCGACTTCTTCACCGGTACCAAGGACGAGTTGCTGAACTCGATCAGCCAGGACATCCATCGGCCCTACAGCTACATCGTCACGCCGAACATCGACCATGTCGTGCAGCTGCAGAGCAATGCCGACATGCGCGAGTCCTATCAGCGCGCCGGCAAGCGCATCTGCGACAGCCGGATCCTGATGCCCATCCTCAAGTCGCTGGGCGTCGCCGTGCCCGAGGTCATCACCGGCAGCGATCTGACCCTGAGCATCCTGCGCAAGGCCAACGACGAGCGCCTGTCGGTGGTGCTGATCGGCTCCAGCGAGAACGACGTCGGCAAGTTGCGCCGGATGTATCCGCACATCCAGCTGGCGCACTACAACCCGCCGATGGGCTTCATCAACGATCCGCTGGAGACGCAGAAATGCGTCGACTTCGTGATGCAGAATCCGTCGGAATTCATCCTCTATGCCGTAGGGGCGCCGCGTCAGGAAAAGCTCGCGCGGCAGATCGACAGCAGCAAGCGTACCGGTGTCGGCCTGTGCATCGGCGCGTCCATCCTGTTCGCCGTGGGCACCGTCAAGCGCGCACCGCGCTGGATGCAGAAAGCCAGGCTGGAATGGCTGCACCGGCTGTGCTCGGAGCCCAAACGGCTGGCCAAGCGTTACGTGCACGATGCGTTGAGCATCCTGCCCATCTATCTCAAGGAACGCAGCAGTCGACGCACCTGAGTGGCTGCCTCGCAGCGTTCTCAGCCGCAAGGAAGATGACCACCGGACAAGCCGTCCGGTGGTCCTGTCTGGATGGGTAGGTCTATGAGCATTCTCCGTAAAAGTACCGTTTCCTTCGTTCTCCTGATCCCGTTGCTGATCCTGCACCTGGACGTGTTCGGCGAAAGCCCGCACAACCCGGTCGGCATCCTCTATCTGAACGAGCTGTATCTGGCCATCTGCATGGCCTTCACCTTCTTCTACCTGCTGACCAGCATTGGCACCCAGCAGCGCGAATTCAAGATCCTGATGACCTACGCCGTCTATTCGTCGGTGGTCTTCATCGGGTTGCCAGCGGTCTTTTCCTTCCTGTTCTACGGTCAGCCGCTGATCTATGGCCTGATCGAGGAGCGGCGGATCCTGTTCTGCTTCGGCTTCGCCACCCTGATGTTCCTCGGTCGCAACATGACCGCCTCGCAATTCGAGAAGGCTCTGCTGATCACCGCGCTGCTGGCCGCCGTGATGGCCTGGATGTTCAAGTTCGGCGTGCTGCCGGACCTGCGTGACAAGCAGTCCTCCTTCGACCGCCCGGACCGTTCCTCCATCGGTGCGCCGGCGCTGTGCCTGGCCTACTTCTACTGCATCCAGACCTGGAACAAGGGCATCTCGCCGATCGATGGCTCGACGCGCAGCAAGACCGTCCACATCGTGCTGGCCATGGTCTTCCTGCTGACCCTGGTGTTTGGTACCCAGACCCGGCAGCTGATCGTGCTGGCGCTGGTTTTCACCGTGTTCTGCCTGAAGAGCAAGTCCATCGTCTGGATCTGCGTCTCTACGCTGCTGCTGTCGCCCTTCTTCATCTTCCCGGACCTGATGAAGGTGCTGGGGCTGAATCTGGACTTCTATGCCCAGTCGGTGGAGGACGGTCCCACCGATGGCGTGCGTGAGCAGACCATCGGCTACATCTTCTCCCACCTCAGCCAGAACCACTGGTTGCCGAGTGGCTCGCTGTCGCTGATGTGGAACAACGGCTTCATCCCCTATTTCGGCGAGTACTTCTTCCTCTCCGACGTCGGGGTGTTCGGCACCCTGTTCCGCTTCGGCTTCCTGGCCTTCATCATCATCCCGGTGTCGCTGTTCCTCTACTATCGCTGGGCCAAGATGCTGCACCCCGATACCGGCTTCGTGGTGACCGCCACCCTGGCCCAGCTGGTGATCTGGCCGCTGGCCGGCTTCTTCGAGTACCTCCAGGCCACCATCTGCTACCTGATGGTGATCCAGGCCCTGCGCGCGCTGCACCACTACAGCTCCGCGTCCGCCCCGGAGACCTACGTCAGCAGTCCCTACCCGCGCCCGAGCAGCCAGCTGGCTCGCCCGGTCTGATCCCTCGTGCCGCCCGGTGTCCGCCGGGCGGCCCCAAGGAGTTTTCACCCCCACGATGTCGATGATCAAAAACAGCACCTGGAACATCCTGGGTGTCGTCATTCCCAGTGCCATCGCGCTGCCCACCATGGGTGTGCTGTCGCGCCTGCTCGGTGTCGAGCAATTCGGCCTGTTCACCCTGGCCTTCGCCATTGTCGGCTATGCCACCCTGTTCGATGCCGGCCTGTCGCGCGCGGTGATCCGCGCCGTCGCCATGCACCACGGCGACAAGGAGCGCAATCGGCTGGTCATGGGTACCGGCCACCGGCGCCGTCATCGGCCTGAGTCTGCTGGCGACACTGCTGCTGTGGTTCGGCGCGGGCAAGGTGGTGAGTCTGCTGCACGTCTCGCCCGAGCATTTCGACAATGCCGTGGCCGGCTTTCGCTGGCTGAGCCTGTGCGTCCCGCCCTTCCTGCTGGCGACGGTCTGGTTCGCCTACCTGGAAGGCAACGAGCGCTTCGGCGAATTCAACATCCTGCGGACCTTCTCCAACAGTCTGCTGGCGATCGCGCCGCTGATCGCGGTACTGATCGAACCGAGCTTTTCCGCCACCGTGATCGGCCTGGTGCTGGCCCGGGTGGTCTCCATGGCGCTGGCCTACTGGCCGTTGCACAAGGATTTCCCGGAAGGCATTCGGACCTTCAAGGCCGAGGTGTTCAAGGAGCTGTTGAAATTCGGCAGCTGGATGACGGTGAGCAACATCATCAGTCCGCTGATGGTCTATTTCGACCGCTTCGTGCTGTCGCACATGGTCGGTGCCAGCCGCGTGTCCTTCTACACCGCCCCGGCCGAGGCGGTCTCGCGGATGCTGATCATCCCCAATGCCGTGGCCCGGGTGGTGTTCCCGCTGCTGAGCAAGAGCAGTGAGGACGCTACGCGCCAGGCCAACAAGGCCTTCTGGGGCCTGTTGCTGATCAGCCTGGCGATGGTGCTGCCGATCCTGGCGCTGGCGCCCTGGATCATGACCGTATGGATGGGCCCTGAGTACGGCGGCGATGCCGCGCAGATCCTGCGCATCCTGGTGGTGGGCTTCATCTTCAACGCCCTGGCACAGATTCCCTTCGCCAAGATCCAGGCCCGCGGTCATTCGCGGACCACCGCGATGATCCATCTCGCCGAACTGCTGCCCTACCTGGGTCTGCTGGTGGTCTGCATCCAGCATTTCTCCATCATGGGCGCCGCCATCGCCTGGACCATCCGGGTGACCGTGGACTATCTGGCGCTGGAATACTTCGCCCGGCGCACACCGCCGCTGCAACCCGCGCCGGTCTATCAGCAGAGCTCCTGAGGGAGCCCTGCCCAGACGAATTTCCGCAATACACGAGAGGTGCTGTCCGTGTCACGAGTGAAACGTCGTATCGGTGGTGGCCTGCTGGCCACCGTCTTGTTGTCCGCGGCGCTTTATGGCCAGGCTCAGCCCGAGTCGGCGACGGCCAAGGTGGACCTCATCGGCATCAACATGTCGGCCGCCGGCTTCGCCGGCCAGGTCCTGCCGGGCGTGGAAGGCACCAACTACTTCTACCCCACCGAAGATTACTTCCGCCGCTACGCGGCCAAGGGCATCCGCTTCATCCGCTTTCCCTTCCTCTGGGAGCGGGTGCAACCCCAGCTGGGCGGTGAACTGGACCAGGCCCAGGTCGCGCTGCTGCAGCGCACCCTGGATTTCGCCGACAAGTACGGGATCCGCGTGATCCTGGACATGCACAACTACGCGCGCTATCGCGGTCAGCTGATCGGCTCTTCCCAGGTGCCCTACGCCAGCTACGCCGATGCCTGGAAACGCCTGGCCCTGACCTTCCAGAAGCATCCGGCGCTGTACGGCTACGATGTCATGAACGAGCCCCATGACACCCAGGGTCTCTGGCCCCGCGCGGCCCAGACGGCCGTGGACAGCATCCGCAGCGTCGACATGAAGACGCCGATCTTCATCGCCGGCGACAGCTGGTCCAGTGCCCAGCGCTGGCCCCAGGTGAATGGCGACCTGCTGATCAAGGATCCGGCGGACAACCTCATCTATGAGGCCCATATCTACTTCGACGACGATTCCAGCGGCAATTACGCCTCGGGCATGAAGGGCGTCCATCCCATGATCGGCGTGGAAAGAACCCGCCCCTTCATCGAATGGCTGAAACAGCACAATTTGCGCGGCTTCGTTGGCGAATATGGGATACCTGCACACCCACAGTGGCTGGAAGCCATGGACAATCTGCTGAGCTATCTGGGCGAGCAGTGCGTACCCAGCGCCTATTGGGCGGCCGGTCCGGGCTGGGGCGACTATCCTCTGGCCATCGAACCCAAGAACGGCACGGAGAAGCCGCAGACGGCCCTGCTGCAAAAACACCTGAACAAACATGACTGCCAAGTCATAGGACCTCGTTAGCGGAGATGTGACAGATTTCGAACGGCGTCACCTTTTTCCGCTCCCGGGGCGCTGAACTCGATGGCTAAAGGCCAGTCCTAGACCAGCAGACTCAGGTGCTCATACAACTAAAAGCTGAGACCTCGAGTTCTCTCGTACGCTGGACAGACGGGTCACCTGGAACCTGGTCCACCGTCGAGGCTCGCCGCGTCTTGCGAAGGAACACCATGAATAACCGGCTCGTTGCTTCTACCTTCCGATTTATTCCTCTTGCTCACACTCAATCAGCAATCAAGGACGAATGACATGAAAACCAAATTTACCGCTCTGGCCTTGCTGTCCGGCATCGTCCTGCAGGGTTGTGCCTACTCCCCGGGTCAGTACCTGGACCAGGACGACCTGAAGAGCGATCCGAGCATCCAGGGCACCAAGGTCCAGCTGATCCCGATCACCAGCTCGCTGCTGATGAGCCAGGATTCCGCGGCCCTGTCCAAGGCTCCCGACCTCAAGCCCCTGCTGGACTACAAGCCGCAGGCTTACCGCGTCGGTGCGAGCGACCTGCTCTACATCACCGTCTGGGATCACCCCGAACTGACCGCTCCGTCCGGCGCCCAGCAGCAGCTGGAAGCCAACGGTCGCCTGGTACGTCCGGATGGCACCCTGTTCTACCCCTACGTCGGCACCGTGCGCGCCGCCGGCAAGACCCTAGAAGAGATCCGCACCGATATCTCCCGCCGTCTGGCCACCTTCATCGACAATCCCCAGATCGACGTCAGCGTGCTGAAGTTCGGCAGCCAGAAGGTCACCGTCTCCGGTGCGGTGAACAAGGGCGATGCCATTCCTCTGACCACCAAGCCCATCACCCTGGTGGAAGCCCTGGGCCAGGTTGGCGTGGCCAACACCGGTGGTGCCGATCTGACCGGCGTGACCCTGGTCCGCGACGGCAAGGAATACCGCCTGGATACCGACAGCCTGAACCGCAAGGATTCCAAGCTGTACGGCATCTACCTGAAGGACGGTGACAGCATTCACCTGCCCTACAACGATGCCCGCAAGGTCTATGTGGTCGGTGAAGTCCGCTCGCCCGCAGCGGTCAGCTACAAGATCACCAACCTGAACCTGATGGAAGCCCTGAGCCAGGCCGGCGGCATCCAGCAGGAAACCGCCAACGCCGATGCCGTCTACGTCATCCGTGGCCCGGAAGATCTGAAGGCGCCGGGTGCCACTGCCCAGGTCTTCCACCTGGCGGCCAAGAACCCGACCGCCTATGTGCTGGCGCAGAACTTCCATCTGCAGCCGCAGGACGTGGTCTTCGTTGGCCCGGCCGGTATCACCCGCTGGAACCGCTTCGTCAGCCAACTGCTGGGTTCCACCAACATCCTGTCCTCCAGCGCCAGCCTGAACAGCAGCTTCAAGTAATAGCGCTCGCTTGCCGTCATGCCGGTTACCGCCGCGCATGACGGTAATTCCTCTGACGTTCTGCTACACCCTCCCTCTGCATCTCTGCACTATTTTCCCCGCCAAAAAAATCTGAAATCCGCTGCCTAGACGGCCTCGCCCGTCGCCGATTAATTATTTCGATACCTATTAGCCCCATAATTGCTGCCGCTCGGCCTGGCACAGGCAGTTTTTCGTCACGCTTTTGCGTAATGTAGCTAACCTGATACCGAAGTTGGGCACGTTTAAGGACTGGGTGTGGCGTCAGGCAAGGCAACAAGAGCAAGGTCCCGCTTCGGTTGGTGGCGCAGGCTGACGGTAGGGCTGCTGGGCTATCTGTCTCTCTTGGGGACGGCCCTGGCGGCGCCCGCCAGCGTGGCGTTCTGGTACGCGGAAAAACCGCCGGTAGCCGAACTCGCGCAGTTCGACTGGGTGGTGCTCGAACCCGGACATGCCAGCGCCGCCGATGTCCGCGCCCTGCACGAGGCCGGAGCCCAACCCTTCGCCTATGTGTCCATTGGCGAATTCGCCGGCGATGCGGCGGCCCTGGAAAAGGCCGGCCTCAGTGCCGGTGCCAGCCCGGTGGCCAACAAGGCCTGGGGCAGCCAGGTGATGAACCTGGCGTCGCCGGTCTGGCGAGCCCATCTGCTCGAACGCGCCGCCCAACTGGCCAAGGCCGGTTACACCGGGCTGTTCCTCGATACCCTCGACAGTTTCCAGCTGGTGGCCGAAGACCAGCGGGAAAGCCAGCGCCTGGCGCTCAAGAGCCTGCTGGCCGACCTGCACCGCCGCCAGCCGTCGCTCAAGCTGTTTTTCAATCGCGGCTTCGAGGTGCAACCCGAATTGCCCGGGGTCGCCGCCGCCATGGCGGTCGAATCCATCTATGCCGGCTGGGATGCCGGCAAGAAGACCTATCGCCCGGTCAGCGAGCAGGACCGCGCCTGGCTGAAGCCGCGAATCGAGGCGGCGCGCAGTGCCGGCATCCCGGTCATCGCCATCGAGTACCTGCCGCCGGAGCAGCGCGACGAAGCCCGGCGCCTGGCCAAGCGGCTGCGCGACGAAGGCTACGTGCCCTATATCACCGCCCCCGATCTCAACACCCTGGGCATCAGTTCGGTGGCCCTGCAGCCACGCCGGCTGGCGCTGCTCTACGATGGTCGCGAAGGCGCCCTGCGCCAGTCGGCGGTGCACCGCTTCCTGGGCAGCGCCCTGGAGTACCAGGGCTATCGCCTGGACTATTTCGATGCCTCCAAGCCGCTGCCCGCGGCCTGGCCCGGCGCCCTTTATGCCGGGGTGGTGGTCTGGATGACCAGTGGCCCGCCACCCAATTCGCGGGATTTCAGCGACTGGATCGGCCAGCGCCTGGAGGAAAAGACGCCGCTGCTGATCCTCGGCGGTCTGCCGCTGGACAACGAAGCCCTGCTCAAGCGGCTGGGTCTGGGCGTCAGTCGCAAACCGCTGCCCGACAACCTGACCCTCAAGGTGGCGGACCCTGCCCTCGCCGGCAACTTCGAGGCACCGGTCAAGTTGCGGACGCGTGATCTGCCCGCCGTGCAGACGCTACCCGGCGGGCCGACACCGGTGGTCAGCCTGAGCGGTCCGGGCGGGACCTTCGTGCCCATGGGCGTGGCCTCCTGGGGCGGCTTCGCCTTCGGCCCCTATGTCATGGAAGACGGTCCCGAAGCCAGTCGCTGGATCATCGACCCCTTCGCCTTCACGGCGAAGACACTGCAACTGCCACCCCTGCCGGTACCCGATCCGACGACGGAGAACGGCCGGCGCATCGCCACCGTGCACATCGACGGCGACGCCTTCGCGTCCAAGGCGGAGATTCCGGGCGGGCCCTTTTCCGGCCAGGTGGTGCTGGAGCGGTTCATCCAGCCGCACCCCTTTCTGACCTCGGCCTCGATCATCGAAGGCGAGGTCGGCCCCAAGGGCCGCTATCCGGAGCTGACCGCGCAACTGGAGCCCATCGCCCGCCGCCTGTTCGCCGACCCCAAGGTGGAGGTGGCCACCCACACCTTCAGCCATCCGTTCTTCTGGCAACCGGCGGTCTCCGAGCAGAGCGAGAACTTCGAAGCCCAGTACGGCTACATGATGCAGATTCCCGGCTACGACAAGGTGGATTTCACCCGGGAGATCGTGGGCTCGACGCGCTATATCAATGAACGCCTGACCACCCCGCAGAAGCCGGTGAAGATGGTGTTCTGGTCCGGTGACGCCCAACCCGATGCGGCGACCCTCAAGCTCGCCTACGACAACGGCCTGCTCAACGTGAACGGCGGCAACTCGCACATCACCCGCTCGCAGCCCTCGGTGAGCGGTCTGTATCCCTTCATCCGCCCCACCCCGGGCGGTCTGCAGTTCTATGCGCCCATCATCAACGAGAACGTCTACACCAATCTCTGGCGCGGTCCCTATTACGGCTTTCGCGATCTGCTCTATACCTTCGAGCGCACCGAGCATCCCCGCCGACTGCGCGGGCTGAATCTCTACTACCACTTCTACTCGGGCACCAAGCAGGCTTCGCTCAAGGTCATGGAAGAGATCTACCAGGGCATGGCCGCCGAGCATCCGCTGTCACTGTGGATGAGCGACTACCTGAGTCGCCTGCGGGGCTTCTATACCGCCAGTCTGGCCCGGGAAGACGACGGCAGCTGGTCGATCAAGGCCCTCGACGGCCTGCGCACCCTGCGCCTGGATCCGCGCCTGGGCTGGCCGGATCTGCAGCGCTCGAAGGGCATCGCCGGGGTCCGCGACCTGCCGCAGGGACGCTATGTCCACCTGGCCGGCGATCAGGCGCGGCTGGTCCTGCGTGACAGCCGCGATCCCACCCCCGCTCTCGAAGAGGCCAACATCCCGCTGCAGCAATGGGACTACCTGTCGCCGACGCGGATCCGCTTCGCCTTCGCCGGGCAATTTCCGCTGGAGCTGACCCTGCGCGCGGCCTCGGCCTGCGAGGTACGGGTCGGTCGCGAGCGCTACAAGGGCCAGTCAGGACAGGCCGGACTGCTGACGTTCAAACTTCCGCTAACACAAGTGAGTGACGGTGAGATCGTCTGCGGCTAAGAAAACCCGGCTCCTGAGCGGTTGGACACTGCTGGGGGTCGCGCTCCTCACCGCGCTGGTGCTGGTGCTGACCTTTCACGGCAAGCAGGTCTTCCTGCCCGGCGAGGAGCCGGCCGACCAGGTCTCCATCAGCTACGCGCAGGTGCTGCTCAAGGCGACGCCGGACGATACCGGGCTGCGCATGAAGCTGATCGACCAGTTGATCGCCCTGGGGCGCATCGACGAGGCGCGGCGTCAGTTGCAACTGCTGCCCGAGCCCCTGGCCTCGACGCCCTTCTACGCCCTGGAAATGGACATCCTGCAGGCGGAAGCCCAGCCGCAAGGCCTGGCCGACGCCGATCGCGAACGCCTGGCGCAACGCCTGAGCGCCCTGGACATGGCGACCCTGAGCACGCCCCAGCTGCAACGGGTGGCCGAGCGCGCCCTGCAACTGGCGGATCCGGCCACGGCGGCGCAGCGTTACGTCGAACTGGCCCGGCGTGATCCGCCGCGGCGCCAGCAGTGGCTGGAACAGGCGGCCCGCTGGAGCCTGGCCGGTGGCCGTCAGCAGGAGGCCGCGCGTCTCTATCTGCGCCTGGCCGATCTCGCCGATTCTGCCGAACAGCGCCAGGGCTACCGGCACCAGGCCTTCGATGCTTGGCTCGCCGCCGGCCAGGGCGCCGAAGCCGCCGCCCTGCTGGAGCAGGAACTGCCGCGTCTGCAAGCCGATGCCAGCGGTCTGGCCTGGCTGCAGGCCGGGGTGGCCGCCGCCCAGGGCAGCGGGCGCTTGGATCTGGCCCAGCGGCTGATCGATCGCTGGCGCGAGTGGCAACCGGACGATCCCGCCGCCCTGGAGGCCGCCTACCGACTGGCCCTGGGCCGCGGCGACACCGAACGGGCCTGGGACGAAGGTCATCAGCTGCTGGCCCTGCGTCCGGACGATGAGAAATTGCTCGCGGAACTGGCCCAGCTGGGCGAATGGACCGGGCATATGGACGAAGCCCTCGACCTCTGGTTGCGCCTGCTGGCACGCCAGGACGATCCGGCCCGCCGCGACCACGCCTGGAAGCTGGCCGCCCGGGCGTTTCGCTTCGATGCGGTGGTCGAGTTGCTGGCCGAGGCGTCGCGGCGGCGCCAGCTGGACAAGACCGAACTGGACGCGCTGATCTTCGCCTACGAGTCCCTGGGCGATCCCGCTGCCGAGGAGCGCTGGCTGCGCGACTACATCAGGCGTCAGCCCAAGCAGCGCCTGGCCTGGGAGCGTCTGCAGCAACTGCTGGCCCGTACCGAGCAGGGCGATGCCGAAGCCGCAGGCTGGACAGCGTTCGGCAAGAGATTCCCGCTGACCAACGCCGAGTATCTGAGCTGGGCCGGCACCCTCTGGGAGCTGTTCAAGCCCGAAGAGGCCTGGAAGGTGCTCGAGGGCATGCCGGCCAAGCAGCGGCAGGGCGACGACTACTGGCGCCTGCGGGCGGAGCTGGCCTGGGAGCTGGAGCGCGACGGCGAGGCCCAGCTGGCCTTCGAACGCCTGGCCGCGAGCGACAAGGGCCTGGCCGCCAACGACGAGGACCGGCTGCTGGCGATCTATCTGCGCACCGCGCCGCGCAAGGCCCTGGCCCTGCTGGAAAAGAGCTGGGAAAAGAGCAAGAGCCAGAAGCGCCTGACCGACGCCCTGCAATGGGCCGAGCAACTCAAGGACACGGCGGCGCTGGAGCGGCTGCTGGCCAGTGCCGCGCGCGAGCCGGCCTCGGCCGACAATCCCGCCGTCTGGCTGGCGCGGTCGGGGCTGGACTTCCAGCGTGGTCGCGTCGTCCAGGCCGAAGAAGGCTATCGAAAGGCCTTGCAGCGCTTCCCGGACGACGACCGCTTCCGCGAGCGGCTGCTGTGGCTGCTCATCGACCAGAATCGCCAGACCGAGCTGGCGACGCTGCTGCGCGACTGGAAGGGCCGGGCCCGCGACAGCGACGTGCTCTGGCTACCCTTCGGCAGCGGCCTGGTGCTGCTGGGCCAGGCGGAAGAGGCGCTCGGCTGGTATCGCCGCTACCTGGAAGCCCACCCCCAGGACTGGCTGGTGCAGGCCGCCTACGCCGATGCCCTGGACGCCGCCGGTCACCAGGACGCGGCGCTGCGACTGCGCAAGGCCGTCACGCCGCACCTGGCCAACGACGAGGTGCCGGCCACACCCGAGCGCTATGCCACCTACCTGCGGCTGCTCTCCAGCCTGCGCGGCCCCCAGGCGGCGCTGGCCCAGGCGCGCGCCTGGCAGGATGGCTCGCCGAGCATGCTGCAACTCTGGTTCGACCAGTGGCTCGACGCGCTCAGCCAGAACAACGACGACGGCCTCAAGAGCGAGTGGCTGGCCTGGGCCAAGAGTCGTGGCCTGAAGGTGCGCCAGTACGAGCAGTTGCAGGAGGTCCTGCGCCGGCAGAATCGTGGCGAGCTGGAGAAGCTGCTGGCGGCCGGCGATCTGGATCCGGCGCAGCGCGTCGAGGTGCTGCAGCGCCTCGGCCATGCCGGCGACGCCCAGGCCGCGGCCCTGACGGCGGCCGGCGACGAGCCACCGGAGGTCATCCAGCGGCAGCTGCTGCGCCAGGCCACCGAACAGGCCGAGCGCACGCCCAATGGCGTCCAGGCCGGCTGGGAGCGCCGCGACTATGGCGGCCTGATCGAACAGGGCAGCGAGGTGCGCGCCGCCCGGCGACTCAGCGATGACGTCTATGCCGATGTCCAGCTCAAGCAGAATCGCGTGGAGAGCAGCGGCCTCAAGTCCGACGCCCTGGGCAACGAACACCAGATGCTGCTCAAGGTGCTGAAGAACCTGGCCGACGGCGGTCTGGAAACCACCGTCGACGCCAGCCAGCGGTCGGACAGCAATCGCCTGGGCCTGGGCGTCGCCCGCACTTGGCGCATCGATGGCAACACCGAGATCGAGGCGGCCCTGGACTGGCACCGGCAACCCGACGAGAGCGGCTATCTGCGCGCCCTGGGCCGCCGCGACAGCGTCAGCCTGGCGGGTCGCCACAACCTCACGCCACGCGACCAGCTGAGCTGGCGGGCGGCGCACAATCGCTATTCCAGTCGGGACGGCGATGCCCTGGGCAGCGGCTTCGCCTTCAACCTGGAGCTGAGCCACATGATCTTCTTCGAAGGTCCCACCTGGCAGGTGCGCAGCGGCATCACCTACCAGCAGAACAGTGCGCGCAGCACCCTGCCCGCCAGCGTCACCCGCTACCTGCAGCCGCTGGCCGGCAGTGGCGAGAACGGCGAGGTCACCGTGGCCGACCTGGAGGCCCTGGGCGGCACCCAGCTGTTGCAGGATCGCTATGGCCAGCTCTATGTCGGCAGCAGCTGGCGCCGCGGCATTCCCGGTTCGCTCAACCGCACCCACCCCCAGTACAGCTGGCTGGTGGACACCCTGGTCGGCTGGCAGTGGACCGAGCGCGAATTCAACTACGGTTTGAATGTCGGCCTGGGCATGGTAGTGCTCGGCGACGACGAACTGGCGTTCACCGCCGGCTACCAGTCCGCGCCCCAGGGCAGCGGCGGTCAGGCCGGCAGCACCCTGGGCATTCAATACAGCAATCGAATCGGTCGCTAGGCCGCTTCAAGGGAGAGACCTCATGAACATCACGCGTCTGCTCGTCGCCAGTGTCGCCACCGTGCTCCTGGCCGGCTGCTCGAGCTTTACCCGTCCCAGCGGCGAGGCCCTGCCCAAGGATGCGCGCTGGGGCCTGGTGCCCCTGGCCAACTATGCCCAGGCGCCCATGGCCGGCGACCGCGCCGCGCAGATCCTAGTCAGCGTGCTCGGCGAGCGCGGCATCCGTCCGCAGGTCTACGACGACAGCCAGGGCGGCAATCCCAGCGACGACGAGAAGGCCCGCCAGCGCGCGGCCCTGGACTGGGCGCGGCAGCAGAATCTGCAATACGTGCTCACCGGCAGCGTCGACGAGTGGCAGTACAAGAACGGCCTGGACGGCGAACCGGCGGTGGGTGTGACCCTCCAGGTGATCGAGCCGGCCAGCGGCCGGGTGGTCTGGAGCAACAGCGGCGCCCGCTCCGGCTGGTCCCGCGAGAGCCTGGCAGCCACCGCGCAGAAGGTCCTGCGCGGCACTGCGCAAGAGCTGCAGTTGCGCTGATGGCCCTGCAATCCGTCCACAAGGACTACACCCTGGCGCCCCGCGCCAGTGGCCGCCTGTCCTGGCTGGAAACCCTGCTGGTCACGGCGGCCGCCCTGGGACTGGGATTCTGGCTGGTGCCGGAAGACCCGCTGATGGTCGGTCTGGCCTTTCCCTGGGTGGTCTTCGCGCCCATCCTGATGGGCGTGCGCTATGGCTTCATGCGCGGCCTGGCGAGCGCCAGCCTGCTGGTGGTGGCGCTGCTCTATCTGCACCGCCAGGGCTATCCGGCCTACGAGGAGATCCCGCCGTCCTTTATCGTCGGCGTGCTGCTCAGCGCCATGCTGGTGGGTGAATTCCGCGATCTCTGGAATCGCCGCCTGGAACGTCTGGACCTGGCCAACGACTATCGCCAGCTGCGCCTGGACGAATTCACCCGCGCCCACCACCTCCTGCGCATCTCCCACGACCGTCTGGAACAGCGCGTCGCCGGCAACGACCTCAGCCTGCGCAGCTCCCTGCTGGACCTGCGCCGCCAGCTGCGCGAGGTGCCCCGCGAGCAGGACGCCCTGCAGGCCCTGGCCGAACCCATCGTCGGCCTGCTGACCCAGTACGGCTCGCTGCGGGTGGCGGGGCTGTACCGGGTCGACGGCAATGGCCGGGTGGATCGTCGCGCCCTCGCTAGCCAGGGCGAGATGCCCGGCATCGATCCCGATGACCTGCTGGTGCGCCTGACCCTGGAGCGCGGCGAGACCCTGAGCATCCGCCAGGCGCTGCTGGAGCGCGGCGAGACCCAGCATTCGGCATTGCAGGCCTGCGTGCCCCTGCTGGACACCGAGGAGCGGCTGCTGGCGGTGCTGGCCATCGAACAGATGCCGTTCTTTTCCTTCAACGAACGCACCCTCAATCTGCTCACCATCCTCGCCGGCCACATCGCCGACCTGCTCGGCAGCGATCACCAGGCGCTGGCCCTGGCCGACGACGACGCCCAACAATTCTCCCAGCATCTCAAGCGTTCGCTGCGCGATGCCCAGCAGCACGCCCTGCCCGCCTGTCTGTTCTGCTTCGAGATGACCGAGGCCGATGGTGGCGAGCGCGCCCTGGCGCTGCTGGAAGGCAGTCGCCGCGGCCTCGACCTGCAACTGCGCCTGACCAACCAGGCGGGCCACCCCTGCCTGCTGGTGCTCCTGCCGCTGACCTCTTCCGATGGCCTGGAAGGCTATCGCCGCCGGCTGCGCCAGCTGCTGGCCGAGCGCCATGGCCAGGACAGCACCCTGGAAAGCCTGGGCGTGCGCAGCCATGAACATGAGCTGCTGCCCAAGACCCGCGCCCAGGAGTTGCGCGTCTTCCTGTTCAACGAGTGTGGCCTGCATGAACAGCAAGTGGCTGTTTAGCGGCGCCTTCGCCTTCGAGGCCAGCAGCTGGGCGCTGCTGTTCGCCAACCTGCCGGTGGCGGCGGCGGCCCTGGCCTTCGTCACCGCCCATGCCGCCGGCAGTGCCCTACTGGCGGGTGGCGTCTGGCTGTTGCTGCCCAGGCGCTATCAGCGCCCGCTGCCCTGGAGTCCGCTGTTTCTCTTTGCCCTGGCCTTCTTCATTCCGCTGGTGGGCGCGGCCGGGGTAATCGCCGCGGTCTTTCCGGCGCTCTATCTGCCGCGCAAGCGCCGCGAGATCGCCTGGGAAGCGCGCAGCGTGCCCAATCTGCCGTTCCGCCCGCTGGAGCGTCGCGAGGAGATGCTGTTCAGCGATGGCGGCCTGCAGGACGTGCTGCGCCATGCACCCAGTACCGACAAGCGCCTGACCGCCCTCTTCGCCACCCGCCGCATGCCCGGGCGCGACGCCATTCCCATCCTCAAGCTGGCCCTGCGCGATCCGGCCGACGACGTGCGCCTGCTCGCCTATTCGATGCTCGACCAGCAGGAAAGCCAGATCAACCAGCGCATCGAGACCCAGCTCGGCGAACTGGCCAGCACCCCTGCGGAACGCCAGCCGGCGCTGCACGGCACCCTGGCCCGCGGCTACTGGGAGCTGGCCTATCTGGGCCTGGCCCAGGGCAGCGTCCTGCGCCACGTGCTCGGCCAGGCGCGGGAACATATCGAACTGGCCCTGGCCGGTGAAGAAAACGAAGAGCTGCGCATCCTCGCCGGGCGCATTGCCCTGGAACAGGGCGAGCCCGAGCGCGCCCTGGAATTCTTCCAGGCCGCCGAGGCGGCGGGCGTGCCCCTGGCCCAGCTGGCGCCCTTCCGCGCCGAAATCGCCTTTCTGCGCCGCGATTACGCGGTCATCCCGGCGCTGCTCGACAGCCTGCCGGCGGATCTGAAGAAGCGGCCGCCGTTCGCCGCCCTGGTGAAGTACTGGTTATGAAAGACGCTCCCGCCGCGACCGTGACGCCCGATGTCTGCCTGCTCCTGGAGGGCACCTGGCCCTATGTGCGCGGCGGGGTGTCGAGCTGGGTCAACCAGCTGATCCTCGGCCTGCCGGAGCTGACCTTCTCGGTGTTCTTCATCGGCGGTCAGCGCGAGAACTACGAGAAGCGCCACTACGCCATCCCGCCCAACGTGGTGCACATCGAGGAGCACTTCCTCGCCGGCTCCTGGGTGCCCAAGGGCGCGCCCATCAGTCCGCGCCGTCAGGCGCCGGTGCAGCTGCTGCGCGATCTGCACGCCTTCCTGCACCACCCCGACGAACCCAGCGCCGCCCAGGGCGATGCCCTGGTGGACGCCTTCGCCCAGGGCAGCGTGACCCTGGACGACTTCATGTATAGCCGCGCCAGCTGGGAAGCCATCACCGAGGGCTACGAGCGCTATTGCACCGACCCGTCCTTCGTCGACTACCTCTGGACCCTGCGCGCCATGCAGGCGCCGCTGCTGATGCTGGCCGAGGCCGCGCGGCGGCTGCCACGGCCGCGGATGATCCATTCCATCTCCACCGGCTATGCCGGCATGCTCGGCGCCATCCTGCAGCGGCGCTGGGGCTGCAACTTCCTGCTCAGCGAGCACGGCATCTACACCAAGGAGCGCAAGATCGACCTGGCCCAGGCGAAGTGGATCGCCGAAGGCCCGGACGAGGCCCTGCGCACCGGGCTGGACGTGGACGTCAGCTACATCCGCCGGCTGTGGATCCGCTTCTTCGAGCGCATCGGTCTGCTCACCTACAAGGCCGCCGATCCGATCATCTCGCTCTATGACGGCAACCGCCGCCGGCAGATCCAGGACGGCGCAGATCCCGCACGCTGCCGGGTGATCCCCAACGGCATCAGCCTCACCCAGTGGCAGGACGCCCTGGAGCGTCGCCCCGAGGGCGTGCCGCCGGTGGTCGGGCTGCTCGGCCGGGTGGTGCCGATCAAGGACGTCAAGACCTTCATCCGCGCCATGCGCGGAGTGATCAGCGCCATGCCCGAGGCCGAGGCCTGGGTGGTCGGTCCGGAAGACGAAGACGAGGAATACGCCGCCGAATGCCACAGCCTGGTCACCAGCCTGGGCCTGGAGGGCAAGGTGAAATTCCTCGGTTTCCAGAAGATCGGCGACATCCTGCCTAAGCTCGGCCTCATGGTGCTGACCTCCATCAGCGAGGCCCAGCCGCTGGTGATCCTCGAAGGCTGGGCCGCCGGCGTGCCGGTGGTGAGCAGCGACGTCGGCTCCTGCCGCGAGCTGATCGAGGGCTCCATCCCCGAGGACCGCGCCCTGGGTACCGGTGGCAGCGTGGTCGCCATCGCCGATCCCCAGGCCACCGCCCGCGCCATCCTCGCCCTGCTGCGCAATCCGGGGCGCTGGCAGGCCGCGCAGCGCACCGGGCTGGCCCGGGTCAATCGCTACTACACCGAGCCGCTGATGCTGGAACGCTATCGCGAGCTCTACCAGGACGCCATCGGGAGGAGCCTCTGACATGGCCGGTATCGGCTTCGAACTGCGCAAGATCCTCGCGCGCGACTCCTACACCGCCACCCTGCGCGCCTATGTCTACGCCGGCCTGATCAGTTCGGGGCCCTGGGTGCTGTCGATCATCAGCGTCATGCTGATCGGCGTGCTGGCCACCGGCATCGTCACCCCCAACGTGCTGATCCGGCAATTCCTGGTCACGGTGACCTACCTCATGGCCAGCTCGCTGATCCTCACCGGCGGTCTGCAGCTGTATTTCACCCGCTTCGTCTCGGACCGGCTGTTCGAGGAGAAGCAGACCAGCATCCTGCCCAATCTGGTGGGCATCCTGCTCCTGGTGACCCTGGTCGCCGGTGGCCTGGGCTTCCTGCTGCTGGCGACCCTGTTCGACCAGCCCTTCGCCTACCGGCTGCTGGTGCTGGCCAACTTCGTCACCCTCTGCGACCTCTGGCTGGTGATCATCTTCCTGTCGGGGATGAAGGCCTACAACCGCATCCTGGTGGTGATGACCCTGGGCTACGCCATCATGATCGCCGCCGCCTTCATGCTGCGCTTTCTCGGCATGAACGGCCTGCTGATGGCGCTGCTGCTGGGCCACGCCGCGCTGCTGTTCATGTTTCTCTACGACATCATCCGCGAGTACCCGGCCGATCGCCTGGTGGCCTTCGACTTCCTCGACCGCAAGCAGATCTTCCTCAGCCTGCTGGTCACCGGACTGTTCTACAACCTGGGTATCTGGGTCGACAAATTCGTCTTCTGGTTCAATCCGCTGACCTCCGACGCCGTCATCGGTCCCCTGCGCGCCTCCATCCTCTATGACCTGCCGATCTTTCTCGCCTACCTCGCCATCATCCCCGGCATGGCGGTGTTCCTGGTGCGCATCGAGACCGACTTCGCCGAATGGTACGAGCGGGTGTTCAACGCCGTGCGCGGCGGCGAGACCCTGCAGCACATCAGCCAGCTCAAGGAACAGATGATCCTGGCCATCCGCCAGGGCCTGCTGGAGATCTGCAAGGTCCAGGGCCTGACCCTGGTGCTGGTGTTCCTGCTGGCGCCGCAGCTGCTGGCCTGGCTCGGCATGTCGCACTACTACCTGCCGCTGTTCTACATCGACGTGGTGGGCGTGAGCATCCAGGTGGTGTTCATGGCCCTGCTCAACGTCTTCTTCTACCTGGACCGGCGCGACACCGTGCTGATGCTCTGCACCCTGTTTCTCGGCCTCAACCTGGCGCTGACCCTGCTCAGCATCGAGCTGGGTCCGAGTTTCTTCGGCTACGGCTTCACCGTCTCCCTGGCCTGCTGCGTGCTGCTGGGTCTGCACCGCCTGGACCGGGTGCTGGACGACCTGGAATACGACACCTTCATGCTCCGGCACTGACGGCCGCCGGCACCGGACGAACGGTGTGACCCGCCCACCCGGGAGGCGTCCAACACAGCTCAGCCCTGCAGGACCCTGCCATGAATACCGCCGCCTTGCGCCTCGTGATCCAGACCACCCAGGTGCGCGCTCGGGACAGTGGCGAGGCCAGCCGCACCTTTGCCGACCAGGCGGCGCGTACGACCAGCGCCGATGCCACCCGCGGCGCGGCCCTGGAGCGCTTCGCCAGCGCCTATGTCGACAAGGTGCCCGATGCCCTCGAAGCCCTGCTGCTGCAGGCGCGGGCGGTGGCCTTCGAGGCGCCCCTGGCCGGGGTGCTCGAGCGCGCCCTGGCCGGTTTCGCCCCGGCGGCACTGGCCCAGGCGCCTTCCGCCAGCCTGGCGCTGCTGGCCGCGGCCTATCGTCTCCATCGTCTGCTCGAAGGCCTCCAGCAGCGCCTGGCCGCCTGGTGGGGCGCCACTGGCGAATCAACGGCGCCCAGCCTGGGCAATCTCATCGCCCACCAGGTGCTGGGGCAGCTCACCGTGGCGGCCCTGGAAGACGCTGTGGAAGGCTGGCTCGATGACCTGGACGCCAGCGTCGAGGCGCCGTTCACCCAGCAGTGCTTCCAGCCCCGGCAACGGCGCGGCGCCCTGGCCACGGCCCGCCCGGCCCTGACCTTGAGTCGCCAACGCCAGCGCAGCGTTCGATAAAACGCACGTTTCGGCGCCCTTGGCGGCTAACTGTCAAATATATTGATAACCCTTCCGGGCCGGTTTAGGGTGGCTGCTCACCGCCATTAGCGAGGAGTCACCCATGAGCTTGCCCAGCCGCGCCGAGTGGGAGCAGCGCTTCCAAGGTCTCACCCTGGAAGGTCGCGCCTTCATCGACGGCGCCTATGTCGACGCCGCCGCCGGCGCCACCTTCGATTGCCTGAGTCCGGTGGACGGACGCTTCCTCGCCAAGGTCGCCAGCTGTGACGCCGCCGACGCCGACCTGGCCGTCGCCGCCGCCCGCGCCGCCTTCCAGAAGGGCACCTGGGCGCACCTGGCGCCGGCCCAGCGCAAGCGCGTGCTGATCCGCTTCGCCGACCTGCTGCTGGCCAACGCCGAAGAGCTGGCGCTGCTGGAAACCCTGGACATGGGCAAGCCCATCGGCGACTCCCTCAGGATCGACGTACCGGCATCGGCCAATGCCATCCGCTGGAGCGCCGAGGCCATCGACAAGCTCTACGACGAGGTCGCCCCCACGCCCCATGACCAGCTCGGCCTGGTCACCCGCGAGCCGGTCGGCGTGGTCGCCGCCGTGGTGCCCTGGAATTTCCCGCTGATGATGGCCTGCTGGAAACTCGGCCCGGCGCTGGCCACCGGCAACTCGGTGGTGCTCAAGCCCTCGGAGAAGTCGCCGCTGACCGCCATCCGCGTCGCCCAGCTGGCCCAGCAGGCGGGCATCCCGGCCGGGGTGTTCAACGTGCTGCCGGGCTACGGCCACAGCGTCGGCAAGGCCCTGGGCCTGCATGCGGACGTCGACACCATCGTCTTCACCGGTTCCACCCGGGTCGCCAAGCAACTGCTGGCCTACTCCGGGGAATCCAACATGAAGCGCGTCTGGCTGGAAGCCGGCGGCAAGAGCCCCAACATCGTCTTCGCCGATACCCCCGACCTCAAGGGCGCCGCCGCGGCGGCCGCCAGCGGCATCGCCTTCAACCAGGGCGAGGTCTGCACCGCCGGTTCGCGCCTGCTGGTGGAGCGCTCCATCAAGGAGGAATTCCTGCCGCTGGTGGTCGAGGCCCTCAAGGGCTGGAAGCCCGGCCATGCGCTGGACCCCGAGACCAACGTCGGCGCCCTGGTGGACACCACCCAGCTGGACACCGTGCTGCGCTACATCGAGGCCGGCCATGCCGAAGGCGCCACCCTGGTGGCCGGTGGCAAGCGCACCCTGGAAGAAACCGGCGGGGTCTATGTCGAGCCGACCATCTTCGACGGCGTGAGCAAC
The DNA here is from genome assembly GCF_031453735.1 of Pseudomonas sp. SORGH_AS_0199. Taxonomy (NCBI): domain Bacteria; kingdom Pseudomonadati; phylum Pseudomonadota; class Gammaproteobacteria; order Pseudomonadales; family Pseudomonadaceae; genus Pseudomonas; species Pseudomonas sp. SORGH_AS_0199. Next base: position 809,077 of record NZ_JAVJAE010000001.1, on the reverse strand, counting down.
GCCATGAAGATCGCCCGCGAAGAGATCTTCGGCCCGGTGCTTTCGGTGATCACCTTCGACACCGCCGAAGAAGCCGTGCAGATCGCCAACGACACCCAATACGGCCTGGCCGCCGCGGTCTGGACTCGCGACATCTCCAAGGCCCACAAGACCGCCCGCGCCCTGCGCGCCGGCAGCGTCTGGGTCAACCAGTACGACGGCGGCGACATGACCGCGCCCTTCGGCGGCTTCAAGCAGTCCGGCAACGGTCGCGACAAGTCCCTGCACGCCTTCGACAAGTACACCGAGCTCAAGGCCACCTGGATCAAGCTGTAAGCCCCATCAGGCTGATCCCGGCCGGGATCAGCCTGCAACCCTTCAGCGCTGCTGGATCGTCGCCTGGTTACCGAAGCCGCTCTGCGTGATGCGCGCCGTGGAACCGATCTGGTCGATCACCGCCGAATGGGCGTCGCCGGTCTGGCTGATCATGGCACTGGCGCCGCTGAAGCTGTCCGGCACCGTGTCCTGGGTGATGGACGCCAGGTTGCCATTGCCCTGCTGCTGGATCTCCGCCTCCACCCGCACGCCGCTCTGGACGAAGCTCGCCTGGTTGGCATCGCCCGCGCTGGTGCCGGTGATCCGGGCTTCCAACCCGGTCTGGGTGGCGCTCAGCTCGTTGGCGTTACCCTGCTGGCTAAAGGTGATGTCGCTGAAGCCGGCACGCTGCGACAGCGTCGCCTGGTTCGCATTGCCCGTCTGCGTCAGCGCCAGGGCACTGCGATAACGACTGGTCAGCTGATCCGCCTGCACACTGTTGTCAGCGCCTTGCTGGCGCAAGGTGGCGCTGCCGCCGGCGAAGGACACGTTCTGCGTCAGCTGCACGGCGTTGCCGTTGCCGGTCTGCACCACCTCGGCCACCCCACCGCTGCGCTGCTCCACCGTCAGCCGGTTACCATAGCCGGTCGCGGTCGCCCGCAGCTCGTTTCCGCCGAAACCCGCCTGGCGCACGCTGTAGACGTTGAGATCGCCCGCCTGGTGCAGATAGGCGGAAGCCGCATTGCCGCGCTGCTCCAGCTCCAGGCTGTTGCCCGCGCCGCCGCCGATCTGGGTGAGGTCGGCGAAGTGGTTGCCGTTTTCCAGCTGGGTCACGGCGATCTGCTGATTACTGCCTTGCTGGACGATCTGCAGGCCGTTGCCGCTGGACGTCTGCTCGATCCGCGCCTGGGCACCGAAGGCCTGGCGCTGTTCCAGCGTCGTGCGATTGCCGTCGCCGCGCTGCAGTTGCTCGACGGTGTTGGCGCGCCCGTCGCTCTGATTCAGGGTGGCCTGGTTGTCATTGCCGGCCTGGGTCAGGCTGATGCTCTGCTCGACGGCGAAGGCCGGCGCCGCGAGGCCGGCGAGCAGGGCCGCCAGCAAGGTAGGGGTCTTCATGACGGTCTTCCGCTCCAGTGACAGCTACCGGGGGCAGGACGACTAGCCGCGAGTCCGGCCAGATGCCGGAATCGACCGTACTGCAAGGGCGGCGCCGCCCACGAGCGGCCCGTGCTGAGTGTGGTCAGCCAGGCCCCCTCTGCCATCCATCCAAAGAGCGGTTTCGACGAGCGTAGGCAGCCGCCTGCCTGAGCGTTCGGCCGTGCGCCCCTTCCACAGCCAGTGCCGGGTCGCCATGACCCGGCACTGGCGCGGGCCGGATCTAGCGATAGACGTGGTAGGTGGCGTATTTGCTCACCTCCACGCTGCCGCTCCAGCTGCTGACCACCCGCTTGGAATCCCAGTCGTACCAATGCATCCCGGGTGGGTTGGAGATGCCTCGTGAACAGCTGCCGGTCCGTACCCAGGCACCGCGGAACTTGCCGCTCTTCCAGCGCCGTTCCACCACCTGGATGGGTTGCGCCCGATAGCCCGGTTCTATCCTCACGCCCCAGGTGAAGGCGGTACTCATAGAGCGATCCTGCTTGTAGCTGCCATCGACGCCGAGGATGCTCAGGTACTTGCCGATGAAGGGCAGCTTTTCCCCGTTGAGCTTGACCCCCACCGACCAGCCGTAGCTGGAGGTCTTGGTCTCGCCCCAGGTATAGGTACAGTCGATGGTCCCGGTGCTCGAGCAGCGGAAGATCGGTCCACGCCAGATCCAGTCCTCCCAGGTCTTGGCGGCCTGCTGGGTGGAAAAGGCCCGCAAACCGTCACCCAGGATGACGGGCTCGGTGTGATCGGTGAAACACTCGCCCGCCTGCACCAGACCGGTCGAAAGAATGAAGCCGAGCGCCCCGACCAGGGTGGATTTCACGAAGGTGTTCATGGCTTTGGTCCCTCAAAGTCCGAAGACGTTTTCGATGGTGTTGCTCGCCTGGTCCTGCTTGTTGCTCTGGGCCTTGCTCGCGGACAGGGCATCGGCGCGCGCGGGCCGATCGACGGGGGTTATCAGCAGGCCAGTGTCCTTCTCCGGCTTCTTCACCATCAGGGCATCCGCCTCGACGGTCATGCCCAGCGCCAGGGCCGCGTTCTCACTGGCGAGGTGCTGACCGGGCTGATTGTCGAAGATCACGCGCTTGCCTTGATCGAGGGCGTTGTTGATCTCCTTCTTGACGTTGCCGTCGACCTGCACATTGGGCCCGACCACCAGATAGTCGTATTCACCACCCGTGACGATCTTGGTGTCTTCCGCCTTCAATCTATTGAGGACGAATCCGGTATTGCCCAGCACCTTGAGCCGCAAGTAAGGACCCGTACTCAAAGACTCTGCTGCCTGGGCGGTAGTACCCAACAGCGTTGCTAACATTAGCGTGGCCACAGGTTTAAAGTTCATGTCGAACGCTCCTATTACGACAGTCATGTCACAACTGAAAGTCCTATTGAAATACCGAAAGCCCCCGCGAAACGCTCAACCACGCGGCCCCGGCAGCTTGCGCGGACAGCAGGAAGCCGTTTACCGAAGTCAGCTCCGATAATTGTTCCCCTGACAGTGCTCAGGTAATCATACAACCGCTAACAGCAACGACCTTGATAGCTAAATGCCCGCCTTTAGCCCGCGGGCAAATTCGCTAGCCGTCCAGAAAAAGCCTAGCCAAAGTTTCTTTAAACAAATAGCAACGATTGGCGATCCAGCGAAAGAGATCAGCCAAAAGTAGCAGGCTGTTGTTTTAATCTTTTTATATAGGCATATAAAAAGCGACCTTACCTTTAATTAGAGCCAGTGATCGTCAAAGAGTGGTCAATCTTGTTTGTGTAAAACCAGATAAATAACGCGACTGCCAAAACATCGACAGCCGTCGCCGGCCCGAGGCGACGCCCAGGAAAAATGTAACCAGATATTTCATTGCTAGAGGACCAGTCGAATGCCCGGTCCGGAGGCCACCCGGAGCAGCCAGGCCCACGCCCTGAGCGCGCGGGCCGCGAGGCGGGTATCAGCCCAGCAGATCCACCAGCAGGTCATCGTGGCGGCGCTGCTGGCGATCCAGGCGCAGCTGGCGGGTGCGGAAGATCGACTTGAGGTCCTCCAGGGCGCTGGCGAAATCGTCGTTGATGATCAGGTAGTCGTACTCGACATAGTGGCTCATCTCGCTCACCGCCTCGCGCATGCGGCGCTCGATGATTTCGGCGCTGTCCTGGCCGCGATTGTCCAGGCGCTGGCGCAGCGCGGCCTGGCTCGGCGGCAGGATGAAGATCGACTGGGCGTGGGGCAGCTTGCGGCGGACCTGCTGGGCGCCCTGCCAGTCGATTTCCAGGATCAGGTCGTGACCTTCGGCGAGGTCACGTTCCAGGGCAGCCTGGGAGGTGCCGTAATAGTTGCCGAACACCTCGGCGTGTTCGAGGAAGTCGCCGTGCTCGAGCAGGTTGGTAAAGGTCGCGCAATCGACGAAGTGGTAGTTCACCCCGTCGGTTTCACCCGGGCGCATGGCGCGGGTGGTGTGGGAGACCGACAAGCGGATGTCGGGCAGGGCGTCCAGCAAGGCCTTGACCAGGCTGGTCTTGCCGGCGCCGGAGGGCGCGGAAACGATGTAGAGGGTGCCGGGAAGGGCTGTCATGAAGGTCCGCCTATTCGATGTTCTGCACTTGCTCACGCATCTGTTCGATGAGCACCTTGAGATTGATGGCCGCCTGAGAGGCACGGGCGTCGATGGCCTTGGAACCCAGGGTATTGGCCTCGCGATTGAGCTCCTGCATGAGGAAATCCAGCCGCCGTCCGGCCGCGCCGCTGCCCGCCAGGACCCGCCGCACCTCGGCCACATGGGTCTCCAGCCGATCCAGCTCCTCGGCCACGTCGCTCTTCTGCGCCAGCAGCACCAGTTCCTGCTCCAGCCGTGACGGTTCGAACTCGACGCCTGCCTCGGCGCAGCGCTCGAGGATACGGCGCCGCTGCAGGGCCAGCAGCTCGGGCAGCAGCGCGCGCAGCGTCGCCACCTCCGCCAGCACCTGGGCCAGGCGCTCCTCGATCAGTCGCGCCAGTTCGCGCCCCTCGCGCTGCCGGCCGTCGAGCAATTCATCCAGCGCCGCCTCGAACAGCGCCAGGGTCTGGGCCTTGAGTTCGGCGCCATCCACCTCGGCGCCCGCCAGCACTCCGGGCCAGGCCAGCACGGCCAGGGGGTCGAGCTTGGCCGGACGCGCGATCAGCGCGGCGATGTCTTCGGCAGCGGCCACCAGCTGCGCGGCCCGGCGGGCATCGATGCGCAGGGCCACGCTCTCGTCGCGTTCCTCGCGCAGCACGCACTCCAGCTTGCCCCGCGACAGGCGTCGGCGCAGCGCCTCGCGCACGCCGGACTCCAGATCGCGAAAGGTCTCCGGCAGCCGCAGGTGGGGCTCCAGGTAGCGGTGATTGACCGAGCGCAACTCCCAGCTCAGGGTGCCCTGGGGTCCTGGCCGCTCGACCCGGGCGAACGCCGTCATGCTGTGCACCATGGCAGGATCCTCGTCTGACGATGCGCGGATCTGGGGCGATCCCGAGCGACCACGCATGTAAAACGCACGATTCTAGCGCACCTGATCGGAGCGACCCAATGCATCCGTGTCGCATGAGCCGGACGCTCTCTATACTATGGGTCTGATATCTACGCCTTACAGGAAGCCCGCAATGAAGCGTCCCAGTGGCCGCGCCGCCGATCAGCTGCGCCCCATCCGCATCACCCGTCAGTACACCAAGCACGCCGAGGGTTCGGTTCTGGTGGAGTTCGGCGATACCAAGGTGATCTGCACCGCCAGCGTCGAGGCCGGGGTGCCGCGCTTTCTCAAGGGCAAGGGCCAGGGCTGGCTCACCGCCGAATACGGCATGCTGCCGCGCGCGACCGGCGAGCGGAATCAGCGTGAAGCCGCCAAGGGCAAGCAGGGCGGTCGGACCCTGGAGATCCAGCGGCTGATCGGTCGGTCGCTGCGCGCCGCCGTCGACCTGTCCAAGCTGGGCGAGAACACCATCTACATCGACTGCGACGTCATCCAGGCCGACGGCGGTACCCGCACCGCCTCGGTGACCGGTGCCTGCGTGGCCCTGGTCGACGCCCTGGGCGCACTCAAGCGCCGTGGCAGCCTCAAGGGCAATCCGCTCAAGCAGATGGTGGCCGCCATCTCCGTGGGCATCTATCAGGGCACCCCGGTGCTCGACCTGGATTACCTGGAAGACTCCGCCGCCGAGACCGATCTCAACGTGATCATGACCGATGCCGGTGGCTTCATCGAGGTTCAGGGCACCGCCGAAGGCGCGCCCTTCCAGCCGGCCGAACTCAACGCCATGCTCGAACTGGCCCAGGGTGGCCTGCGCGACCTGTTCGAGCTCCAGCAAGCCGCCCTGCGCAGCGAGTAAGGAAGCCCTCATGCACGATCTCGTCCCCGCCCCCAGCGCCGAAGCCCGGCGCTGGGCCATGCTCTGCCACTACGCCGCCTTCCTGGGCTTCGTGGTGCCCTTCGTCGGTAACGTGATAGGTCCGCTGGTGGTCTGGCAGTTCAAGCGCGAGGACGACCCCTTCATCGACCGGCAGGGCAAGGAGGCGCTGAACTTCCAGCTCACCGTCACCCTGCTGCACATGATCTGCTGGCTGCTGGTGTGGGTGCTGATCGGTTTTCCGCTGATGCTGCTGGTGGCCTGCGTGGCCTTCGTGCTGACGGTGATCGCCGGCATCAAGGCCAATCAGGGCCGCGACTACCGCTACCCCCTGACCTGGCGGATGGTCAATTAGCGGGCTTTTTGTGGCCTGCTTCTGATATCCGCGTTGAGGATTTCCAGTCGGCCCGGCGTCGTTTGACAGGCGCCGGAAGCCCTCCGCTATCATCCCTTCGGCTTACTTCTCACGCCCTCGCCGCGACCGGCTTCGGTAGTCGCTGGCGGTAGCGTGCCCGCCTATGCGCTTTTGCGTCAGCAGTCCGTCGATAACGCCAAGGTGGCGTGCCTCGACGGTCCTCGCTTCTTACGTCAGGACTGGTGGCCTCCGGCGCCATCGGCATCAAGACAGGGATGATCATCATGTCGGTTGCAACCGCCACCCCCTCCCCCTTCCAGCGTGTGCTCGAATGGCGCTATTCCACCCTCATGGTGTGGACGGCCATCGGTCTGCTGGTGGTCGAGACCTTTTCCGGCTTTCTGCGCTATGCCCTGGACATGGTCGGCGCCTCGGCGCTGGTCTATCTGCCCAAGATCGCCTGTCTGGCGCTGTTCGCCCTGCAGGTGGCGACGGTCAAGCTGCCCCGGGTGATCTGGGTCGGCCTGTTCGCCGGGCTGGCCTATGCCGCCCTCGCCCTGCTGCATGGCGGGACCTTCAACAACGTGCTGTTCTCGCTGTTCGTCTACAGCCCGCTGCTGTTCGGTCTGGTCTGCGGCCGCGAATTGCTCAAGCAGCGCCGCCTGCTGGGCCGCGCCATGTTCCTGCTGCTGCTCGCCAGCCTGGTCGGCATCGCCCTGGACAAGTACACCTCGGTGCCCTGGAAAGGCTACAGCTACAACCTCGGCGGCAACGACATCGCCGGCAATACCCAGTGGGTCGCCGGTGAAGAGGACCGGATCGCCGGCTTCGCCCGGGTCTCCAACGTGCTGGCGGCGCTGATCGCGGTCTACTGCCTGTTCCTCGCGCAATTCGCCCGCTCCAGGACGCTCTGGCTGGTGGTCGCCCTGGTCGGCTTCTTCGGCATCCTGCTCACCACCAGCAAGGCGCCGGCAGCGGCCTTCGCCTTTACCCTGGCGCTGATGATGACCCGCCGCTTCCAGTGGCCGACCTATGCGCTGATCCTGCTGGCGGTGGTGGGTGGCATGCTGCTGCCGGTGCTGAGCCTGATCCGCGACTTCGATCCCCTGGTGGTGATGAGCGACAGCGGCCTGGCCTCCTTCTACGATCGCCTGGTCAACACCTGGCCGAATGTCGTCGCGGAAATGAGCCGCCATGGCTGGACCGTGGAAGGTGCCGGCTTCGGCCTGTTCGGCAGCTCCATGGCCGCCTTCCCCGTGCCGGGGATCGACCTCTTCGTCACCAGCGACAGCAGCGTGGTCTATCTCTGGTGCGTGTTCGGCGTGGTCGGCATCCTCGGCTATGCCATGCAGCTGCCGGTGTTCATCCGCCTGCACACCGCGCCCGACCGCCTCAGCCACACCCTGCTGGCCATCGCCTTCTGCCTCTGCCTGATCGGCTGGACCACCGACCTCTTCGATATCGGCGTCGGCAATCTCTTCGTCGGCATCATCCTCGGCTACGTGCTGATGCGTGATCCGGAAGACGAAAACCAGCCAAGCCTGCGACCGATCAGCGGCAGCGCCCTGACCGATTGAGCCGCGCCGCGCGGCAATGAAAAAGGGCCGACCCCGCGAGGGATCGGCCCTTTTTCATTGCCGCATAGATCAGGTCACCGGAGCCGGATTGAACAGCGCCAGGTCGTTGTGCAGACGATGGCGCTCGGCCCAGGTCTGGCGGCGGCCGCTGGCCACGTCCAGATAGCACTGGAAGATCTCCCAGCCCATCTCCTCCAGCGACAGCCGCCCACTCACCACGCGACCGGCATCGATATCGATCAGGTCCGGCCAGCGCTCGGCCAGCTGGGTGCGGGTCGAGACCTTGATCACCGGCACCATGGACAGCCCGTAGGGGGTGCCGCGACCGGTGGTGAAGATGTGCAGGTTCATGCCCGCGGCCAGTTGCAGGGTGCCGCAGATGAAGTCACTGGCCGGGGTGGCAGCGAAGTACAGGCCCTTGCCGCGGATCTTCTCGCCGGGTGCGATGACCCCGGCGATGGGGCTGGTACCCGACTTGGCGATCGACCCCATGGCCTTTTCGACGATATTGTTCAGCCCGCCCCTCTTGTTACCAGGGGTGGTATTGGCACTGCGATCGGCCATGCCCCGTTCCAGGTAGCGGTCGTACCAGTCCATCTCGCGGATCAGGGCATCGGCCACCTCGGGGGTGGCGGCGCGCGGGGTCAGCAGGTGGATGCCGTCGCGCACCTCGGTGTTCTCGGAAAACATCACGGTGGCGCCGGCGCGCACTAGCAGATCGGCGGCCACGCCCAGGGCCGGGTTGGCGGTGATGCCGGAGAAGGCGTCGCTGCCGCCGCACTGCATGCCCACCACCAGCTCGGAAGCCGGCACCGTCTCGCGGCAGCGCCCATTGAGCACCTCCAGACGTGCCTCGATCAGCCCCAGGATCTGCTCGACCATGCCGGCGAAGCCATTGGCCGAATCCTGCAGGCGGAACAGCCACTCCTCTTCGTTCTGCCCGGCGGTGAGCTCATCGCCCGGCATCAGCTGGCTGGCTTGCAGCTTCTCGCAGCCCAGGCCGATGACCAGCGCCTGGCCGCCGAAGTTGGGGTTGCGGCTGATGTTGTGCAGAGTGCGGATGGGGATCACCGCCTCCGGGGCGTTGATGGCCACCCCGCAGCCGTAGCTGTGGGACAGCGGCACCACGTCGTCGACGTTGGGGTAGCGCGGCAGGAGCTCCTTGCGTACCCGCTCCACGCAGTGGTCCAGTACCCCCACCACACACTGCACGGTGGTGGTCACCGCCAGGATGTTGCGGGTGCCGACGCTGCCGTCCGGATTGCGGAAACCCTCGAAGGTGTAGCCTTCCAGGGGTTCGCCGACCTGGCCGGGCGCGGTGGCCTTGGGCAGGTTGTCCAGCGCCGGTGGCTCCGGCATGCGCAGCAGGGCCTCGGTGATCCAGCTGCCGGCGGGAACGTCCTGCAGGGCGTAGCCGATGACCTCGCCGTAGCGCACCACCTCGGCGCCCTCCGCAAGATCCACCAGGGAGACCTTGTGGCTCTGGGGAATGGCCTCGACGGTGGTCAGGCCATCGGCGAAGGCGGTGCCGGCGGCCACGCCGGGTTCGTTGACCACCACCCCGACGTTGTCCTGGGGGTGGAGCTTGATGTAGCGCGGCGAATCACGGTGATCGATCAGGTTCATATTCTTATCCTCTGCCGGGGCTCAGGCCCGGGCCGGGTCAGGCTGGGTCGCGCCCAGGATCTCGCCGTCGGTGGTCCGCAGCTCGACGCGCTGGATGCGACCGACGATGAACAGGTAGCTGAACACGGCCACCAGGGCATTGGCCCCGACATAGACCAGCGCCCACTTGAAGGAGCCGGTGGCGGCGATGAGGTAGCCGATGACGATGGGGGTGGTGATGGAAGCCAGGTTGCCGAAGGTATTGAACAGGCCACCGGAGAGCCCGGCGATCTGCTTGGGCGAGGTATCCGCCACCACCGCCCAGCCCAAGGCGCCGATGCCCTTGCCGAAGAAGGCCAGGGTCATGAAGCCCACCACCATCCAGTCGGCGTCGACATAGTTGCAGAAGATCATGCTGGTGGAGAGCAGCAGGCCGCAGACGATGGGCAGCTTGCGGGCGAAGGTCAGGGAGTGGCCGCGGCGTAGCAGGTAGTCGGAGATCACCCCGCCGAGCACCCCGCCGATGAAGCCGCAGATCGCCGGCAGCGAGGCGATGAAACCGGCCTTGAGGATGGTCATGCCGCGCTCCTGCACCAGGTACACCGGGAACCAGGTCAGGAAGAAATAGGTGATGGCGTTGATGCAGTACTGGCCGAGGTAGACGCCCAGCATCATGCGGTTGGTCAGCAACTGGGTGATGTAGTGCCACTTGGGCCCGCCATCGCGCTGGCGGGCGCTGTTATCCATGTCCACCAGGCCGCCGTTGTCGCGGATGTGCGCCAGCTCCGCGGCGTTGATGCGCGGATGCTCCTTGGGATTGTGGATGTACTTCAGCCAGACCCCGGAGAAGAGGATGCCCAGGACGCCCATGATGACGAAGACGTGCTCCCAGCCGAAGTGAAAGACGATGCCGCCCATGATCGGCGCGAACAGCGCGGTGGCGAAATACTGCGCCGAGTTGAAGATCGCCGAGGCGGTACCGCGCTCGGCGGTGGGGAACCAGGCGGCGACGATGCGCGCGTTGCCCGGGAAGGACGGCGCCTCGGCCAGCCCGACCAGGAATCTCAGCATGAACAGGGTGGTGACCGCCCAAGCCACCGGCAGGCCGCCGACCAGCCCCTGCAACAGGGTGAAGAACGACCAGAAGAAGATGCTGCCGGCATAGACCTTCTTCGAACCGAAGCGATCCAGCAGCCAGCCGCCGGGAATCTGCCCGGCCACATAGGCCCAGCCGAAGGCGGAGAAGATATAGCCGAGGGTCACGGCGCTGATGCCGAGGTCTTTCTGCAGGCTGGAGCCGGCGATGGCGATGGTGGCGCGATCGGCGTAGTTGATGGTGGTCACGACGAACAGCATCAACAGGATCAGGTAGCGCACCCGGGTCGGTCTTGTGGCATCCATGGGGATCCCTCTTGCGTGATTGTTTTTATTGAAGGCGCAGACCCTAGGATGATTGCGCAATCATATCTTGATGCGACAATCGGTCTCAGACCTTGCGTTTGCCCAAGACTAAGCCATGATTGCGCAACCATACAAGTACGACGTCTAACAAGATCAGGACCGGCGGTCAGGTCGTGGCGCGGTCGATGATATGGAAACCGGTGTCGATGCGCACTGCCTCCCGGCCCTGGTCGCCCTCGTTGAAACGCTGCAGCAGTGCCTCGGCCGCCAGGGTGCCCATGCGATCGCCCTCGACACTCACCGACGACAGCGCCGGGTGCATCTGGGCGGCGCTGGAAAGATTGCCGAAGCCCAGCACCGCCAGGTCCTCGGGCAGGCGCAGCCCGCGACTGGCGGCTTCCGCCATGACGCCCTGGGCGACGGTATCCGAACTGCAGACCACCACGTCGAAGGCCTCGTCACGGGCCAGCAACTGGCGCAGGCCAGCCCGCCCGGACTCCACCAGCGCGGGGGCTGGCAGGATCTCCAGCGGCGGCTCCGCCACGCCCAGCTCGGCCAGCCGTGCCACCAGGCTGCGACAGCGGCGCAGGGCGCGGGGGTCATCCACCGAGACCACGGCGAAACGCCGATAGCCGCGGACGTGCAGATGCTCGGCCTGGGCCCGACCAACGGCTTCATGGGAAAAGCCCACCTGCATGTCCAGCGGGTCTTCGCCCAGGTCCCAGGACTCCACCACCGGGATGCCGGCCTGGGCCAGGCGCTGGCGACTGGCGGCGGTATGCAGGGTACCGGTCAAGACGATGCCATCGGGCTTGCGCCCCAGCACCGCGGCCAGCAGCTGCTCTTCCTGTTCGGCGCTGTAGCCGGTCAGGCCCAGCAGGGTCTGGTAACCGGCCTGGGACAACCGCGCCATCAGCGCCTGGACGGTCTCGGCGAAGATGGAGTGGACAATGGTCGGCACGAACAGCGCCACCAGGCGACTGCGATTGGAGGCCAGACCGCCGGCCAGCAGATTGGGCACGTAGCCGGTAGCCTGCACCGCCGCCAGCACCTTCTCGCGCGCCGCCTCGCTGACGATCTCCGGTCGATTCAGCGCACGCGAGACGGTGATCGGCGACACCCCGGCGACCCGGGCCACGTCGATCAGCGTGGGGGCGGCGGGATTGACCGCGGCAGTAAGGACTTTGCTGGACTTCTTGGCCATGGATCGCTGGAGACGGGAAAGAGATCGGCCATGGTAACGGTTGGGGCGGGCGGCGTCCCTGGAGAACACCGTAGCGTGGAAAACCGCGCAGCGCTTTCCACCGCGAGCCGCCGTAGGTTGGGTTGAGCGCAGCGAAGCCCAACATGACTTCGGGGAGCCGCCCATGTCGGGCTTCGACGATAGCGCCGTCTCAACCCAACCTACGGCAAGTAGCGTGGAAAACGGCGTAGCCTTTTCCACTGGAACAGGGTGGCGAGGGACACCCTCACCCCAGCCCTCTCCCAGGGGGAGAGGGCGTCAGCCGAGCAGGCGTTCAGCGCCATCCGCCCTGGCCAGAGCGCGATCGATCGTCGGGGCCCGTCCCATCGGCGCACCGCCACGGCTGCGACAATCCCCGTGCCAGAGCTGATCGCGGCCATGGCGGTCCGCCGATGCGGCCGCTCCTACAGGCTATCTGGCTGCTGTAGAAGCGGCCGCGATACGCCCTACCCGCCCATCGCCGTACGAATGTCCGCCGCCAGCTCCAGCACCCGAGCTTCCTCGGTGTCCCAGGAGCACATGAAACGCGCCCCGCCGCTGCCGATGAAGGTGTAGAAGCGCCAGCCGCGGTCGCGCAGGAACTCCAGCGCCATTTCCGAGAGCTGCAGGAATACCGAGTTGGCTTCCACCGGGAACATGAAGTCCACGCCGGGCACCCCGCGCACGCGCTCGGCGAGCAGCTGGGCCATGGCGTTGGCATGGCGGGCGTGGCGCAACCAGGTGTCGTTCTCCAGCACGCCGAGCCAGGGCGCGGAGAGGAATCTCATCTTGGACGCCAACTGGCCGGCCTGCTTGCAGCGGTACTCGAAGTCCTCGGCCAGGTCGCGATTGAAGAAGAGGATGGCCTCCCCCACCGCCATGCCGCTCTTGGTGCCGCCAAAGCAGAGCACGTCGACGCCGGCCTTCCAGGTCACCTCGGCCGGCGTGCAGCCCAGGCCGGCCACGGCGTTGGAAAAGCGCGAGCCGTCCATGTGCAGGTGCAGGCCGAGGTCGCGGCAGGTGGCGCTGATGGCCTGCAGTTCGTTGAGGCCATAGAGGGTGCCCACCTCGGTGGCCTGGGTGACGGTCACCGCGCGCGGCTTGGGAAAGTGGATGTCGGCGCGCTTGGTGGCGATCTGCTGGATGGCGCCCGGCGTTAGCTTGCCCTGATGGGCCGGCGCCAGCAGCAGCTTGGAGCCGTTGGAAAAGAACTCCGGCGCGCCGCATTCGTCGGTCTCGACGTGGGCGGTGTCGGAGCAGATCACGCTGTGGTAGCTCTGGCACAGCGCCGCCAGGGCCAGGGAGTTGGCCGCGGTGCCGTTGAAGGCGAAGAACACCTCGCAGTCGGTCTCGAACAGCTGGCGAAAGCGATCGGCGGCGCGCGCCGTCCAGGTGTCGTTGCCGTAGGCGGTCTCGTGGCCGACGTTGGCCGCGGCCATGGCGGCCCAGGCTTCCGGGCAGATGCCGGAATAGTTGTCACTGGCGAATTGCTGGGCGTTGCTGCTCATCGGGCAGTCCTCGCGACGGGTTCGGTACGGGTCAGCAGCCAGTCGCGCGCGGCGCCTTCGACCAGCGGCAGCACGCGACGGCGGACCTCGGCGTGATAGCCATCCAGCCAGTCCAGCTCGTCGCTGCGCAGCAGCGCCAGATCCAGGCAGCGGGTGTCCAGCGGACAGAGGGTCAGGGTCTCGAAGGCCAGGAAATCGCCGAATTCGGTGGTTTCCGCGCGGGTGCACAGCAGCAGGTTTTCCAGCCGCACGCCCCACTGCCCGGGCCGATAGATGCCCGGTTCGTTGGAGGTGATCATGCCCTCGCGCAGGACATGGTGCGGGGTGACCGTGGCATAGAAGGAAATCGACTGCGGCCCCTCGTGCACATTGAGGAAATAGCCCACGCCATGCCCGGTGCCATGGCCGTAGTCGATGCCGGCGGCCCAGATCGGCTCGCGCGCCAGGGCATCGAGCATGGGCGCGGCGACGCCGGCCGGGAAGCGCGCCCGCGACAGCGCCAGCATGCCCTTGAGCACCAGGGTGAAGTCGCGGCGCTGGGCGGCGCTGGGGGTGCCGATGGGCACCACCCGGGTGATGTCGGTGGTGCCGCCCAGGTACTGGCCGCCGCTGTCGATCAGCAGCAGGCCGTCGCCCTGGAGCTCGGCATGGGCCTCCTCGGTGGCGCGGTAATGCGGCAGGGCGCCGCCGGCATTGAAGCCGGCGATGGTGGCGAAGCTCAGGGAGACGAAATTCGGCCGGGCGGCGCGGGCTTCGCTCAGCCAGTCGTCCACGGTCAGCTCGGTGAGGCGCTCGCCGCGGGCCAGGGCCGCCTCGAAGCGGGCAAAGAAGACGCACAGCGCCGCGCCATCCTCTTCCATGGCGGTCCGCACCTGGGCCACTTCCGCGGCGGTCTTGCAGGCCTTGAGCAGGGTCGAGGGATTGATCTGCTCGCGCCGCTCGACGCCCTGGGGCGCGGCCTCGGCCAGCCCCAGGGTAACCCGCGCCGGGTCCACCAGCAGGCGACTACCAGCCGGCAGGCTGGCCAGCTCGGTGGCGGCCTGGTGGTAGTCGGCCAGGGTCACGCCGTCCGCCTCCAGGGCCGCGCGGAGCTCGGCCGGGACCTTGGCCGGATCGATGAACAGCTGGCAGCTGTCCTGACTCAGCAGCAGATGGGCGAGGAACACCGGGTTGTAGGGCACATCCGCACCGCGCAGGTTGAGCAGCCAGGCGATGTCGTCCAGCGAAGAGATGAAATGCCAGGCGGTGTCTGCCTCGACCATTGCCTGGCGCACCTGGGCGAGCTTGGCGCTGCGCGGCTGGGGCGCATGGGGCGCCGCATGGGCGTAGATAGGCGCGGCCGGCAGCGCGGGGCGCCCGGTCCAGATCGTCGCCAGCGGATCGAGGTCGGTTCGTAGCTGGATACCCTTGGGTTCCAGTGCCCGGCGCAGGGCCGCCGCGGCGCCGAGCGACAGCACCTGGCCGTCCACCAGTACCGTGCCACCCGCGGGCACCTGCTCGGCCAGCCACTGCAGGTGGGCCTGGGGCTGGCTGGCGACCTGCTTCATCAGGTCGATGCCGCTGTCCGCCAACTCCTGGGTGGCCTGCTCCCAGTAGCGGCTGTCGGTCCAGACGCCAGCGGCCTGGCGCGTCACCAGCAGCAGCCCGGCGGAGCCGGTGAAACCGGACAGCCAGGCACGGCCCTGCCAGTGTTCCGGCAGGTATTCGGACAGATGGGGATCGGCGCTGGGAATCAGGCAGGCATCGGCGCCCTGTTCGGCCAGGAAGGCCCGCAGGTCGGCAAGTCGTTGAGCGGAAATGGCGGTCATGAGCACCTCGACAAGGTCAGAGGCTCAGTGTGCCGCAGATATAAAAAAGCCGCACCCGAAGGGTGCGGCGGAGAAAGACCAAAGGAGCAAAGAGGGGTGGTCTTTCGAAAACGGAGCGGCTCAGCGACGCGCGTCGGCGGCGGGAGCGGCTTGATAACTATAATGCTGCATGGCGGCATGATTCTGATCGACCAGCTTGTATCTCAGGCTGGGATTGTCGTCGGCAGCGGCGAACTGGGCGGCGGTCAGGGTGGCAAGGGTCAGCACCAGGGCGGACAGAGAACGTTTCATGGCGAACTCCTAAAAGGTCGTGTTCATCGGGGTACAGGACCATTCTAGGCAAAGAACGCAGCCTAATAAATAGCATGCTAACTAAATCACTGTTACAAAACCTGCAACAAGCTTGGCCCTAGTCCTTGGCCCAGTAGCGCTGATCTTCCAGCACCCGGTTCTCCAGCTGCAGGCGCTCGGGCAATTCTTCCTTGAGGAAGTCGATCCAGGTCTTGATCTTGGCGTCGAGAAAGCGCCGCGAGGGATAGAGCGCATGGATATTGCGCTCGCGCAGGCGGAAGTTGGGCAGCAGCCGTACCAGACTGCCATCGCGCAGGTAGTTGACCGCGATGTAGCTGGGCAGCAGGCAGATGCCCATGCCCTGGCGGGCCACGCTGGCCAGGGCCTCGGCGACGTTGACCTGGAAGACATAGCGCGGCGCGACCTGCTGCTCGCCGTCTTCGCCGGCGAAGACCCAGCGTTCGGAGAAGTTCGGATCCATCAGGCGCAGGCAGTCGTGCTCGGCGAGATCGGCGGGCACCTTGGGTGCCGGACGCTGCGCCAGGTAGCTGGGCGCCGCGCAGACCACGCTGTAGACACCGCCGAGACGCTGGGCGACGAAATCCGAATCGGCCAGTTCGGTGTCCAGGGTGATGGCGATGTCATGCCCATCCTCCAGCAGCGCCGGATGGTTCTGCGAGAGCGTCATGACGATCTCGACATGGGGATAGCGCGCGCAGAAGCGTGACACCAGGGGCGCCAGCAGTTGAGTGCCGAGGCCGGTCATGGAATGCAGGCGCAGATGGCCATGAGGTTTGAGATGGGCGCCGCTGGCTTCGGCCTCGGCCTCGCCGACATCCTGCAGGATGCGTCGGCAGCGTTCGAGGTAGCGCTCGCCCGCCTCGGTCAGCGCCAGGCGCCGGGTGGTGCGGTGCAGCAGGCGGGTCTGCAGGTGGCTTTCCAGTTCCGCCAGTAGGCGCGACACCTGGGCGGTAGACAGGGCGAGGGTGTGGGCGGCAGCCGTGAGACTGCCCAGATCCACCACCCGGACGAAGATGCGCATGCCTTGGAAGATATCCATTATTGCCTTTTTCGCAATGGAGTTTCGTCAAGCCGTCACTTTATTGAAAAAGTCGCACGCACGATAGTGGTGCGGTGAGCCGCTGTGGATTCGACATTCTGACCGCGCGAATCCTTCCCTCCGGCAGTGGCTCCTTGGATAGCTCCTTGCGGCCTTCTGGCAGATGTCTCCTCTGGAGACCTCCGCCAGAGGGCCGTTTTTTTTGCCCTACCGTTTCGCTCATCGTTCCTCACGCCCCGGCTCGCGAATGCGATAGCTGGCGATGTACAGCGCCGGCAGGAACAGCAGCGTCAACAGGGTCGCCGCGACGATGCCGCCGATCATGGCGTAGGCCATCGGCCCCCAGAACACCTCGCGGGCGATGGGAATCATGCCCAGGCTGGCCGCCGCGGCGGTCAGCAGGATCGGCCGGCGGCGGTGTCGGGTGGCTTCCACCACGGCGTCCCAGGGCGAGCGACCGTCACGCTCGAAGGCGTCGATCTGGGTCACCAGGATCACCGAGTTGCGGATGATGATGCCGATCAGCGCCAGTACCCCGAGGATGGCGACGAAACCCAGCGGCTGGCCGAAGGGGATCAAGCCCAGCACCACGCCGATCAGCCCGAGGGGCGCCACGCTCGCCACCAGGAACAGCTTGCGGATGCTGTGCAGCTGGATCATCAGGAAGGTGGCCATGAGGAACAGCATCAGTGGCACCACCTCGGCGATCGGGCCCTGGGCCTTGCTGCTCTCCTCCACCGTGCCGCCTACCGCCACCTGATAACGCGGCGGCAGCTTGGCGATGAAGGCATCCACGTCCGGCTGCAGCTGCTTGACCAGATCCGGCGCCTGGATCTCGCTGAGGATCGAGGCCTTGAGGGTGATGGTGGGCAGCCGATCGCGGCGCCATACCAGCGGCTGCTCCAGGGCGTAGTCGATACGGGCGAAGGCCTTGAGCGGCACCGCGACGCCCTGAGGCGTCATGATCTGCAGATTCTCCAGGGTTTCCACCGAGCGCCGCTCGGCCTCGCTGGCCCGCGCCACCACGTTGACCAGGTAGATGTCGTCGCGTACCTGGGTCACCGGGGTACCGGTCACCACGCCATTGAGGATCTGCGCCACGTCCTGGGACGAGAAGCCCAGCTGCCGCGCCTTGTCCTGGTTGACCTCGACCTTGAGCATCCGCGCCGGCTCGTTCCAGTCGTAGAGGAAGTCCCCCAGTTGCGGACTCTTGCCCAGCACGCTGGCCAGCGCCAGGGCCTGGCGGCGTACCTCGGCGACGTCGGGGCCACTGATGCGGTACTGGATCGGCCGGCCCACCGGCGGACCCATCTCCAGGGGCTGGACGTAACCGGACAGGCCGACGAAGTCCTGGCGCAGCCGCTGCTTGAGCTTGGGCAGCAGGCGATTGCGCGCCTCCAGGTCCTTGGCCACCAGGATCACCTGGCCGTAGAAGGGATTCTCCAGCTGCTGGTCCAGCGGCAGATAGAAGCGCACCGCGCCCTGGCCGACATAGGAACTCCAGTGGGCCACGTCCGGATCATCGGCCAGGGTCTTCTCGAATCTGTCCATCTGCGCGCGGGTGGCGTCGAGGGAGGCGTTCTGCGGCAGGTTGAAGTCGATCAGCAGCTCGGGTCGATCCGAAGACGGGAAGAACTGGTTCTGCACGAACTTCATCGAGAACAGCGCCGCGGCGAACAGCAGCACCGTGAGGAGGATGGTCAGCCAGCGGTGGCGCATGGCGCCCAGCAGCAGGCCGTCGGACCAGCGTGCCAGGCGGCCGGGCTGGTCGTGGTCCTTCTGCTTCACCTTCTTCGGCAGGATGTGCACGCCGATCACCGGCGAAAAGAACACCGCGACGATCCAGGACAGGAGCAGCGCCACCGCGATCACCGCGAACAGAGTGAAGGTGTACTGGCCGGCGCTGCTGGAATTGAGCCCGATGGGCACGAAGCCGGCTACCGTCACCAGGGTGCCGGTGAGCATGGGAAAGGCGGTCGACTCGTAGGCGAAGGTCGCCGAGCGGTGCAGCGACTCGCCCTCCTCGCGCTTGGTCACCATCATCTCCACGGTGATCATGGCGTCGTCCACCAGCAGACCGAGGGCAATGATCAGGGCGCCCAGGGAAATCCGCTGCATGGTGATACCGCTGTACTCCATGAAGACGAACACCAGCGCCAGGGTCAGGGGGATCGACAGCGCCACCACCAGGCCGGCGCGCACGCCGAGACTGATGAAGCTCACCACCAGTACGATGATGACCGCCTCGAACAGCGCCCGGGTAAAGCCGCCGACGGCCTTTTCCACCACCTGCGCCTGGTTGGAGACCACGTGCACGCCGATGCCCACCGGCAGGTCGGCCGTCAGCTCCTGCATCTTCTCGGTAAGCACCTTGCCAAAGGTCTGGATATTGCCGCCGCTGCTCATGGCGATGGCCAGGCCGATGGCCGGCTGGCCGTTGTAGCGAAACAGCGAACTGGGCGGATCGGCGTAGCCGCTGCGGATGTCGGCCAGGTCGGTGAGCCGATAGAAGCGGTCGTCGATGCGCAGATTGACGGCGGCCAGATCGGCGGTGGAGCGGAATTCGCCACTGGTGCGCACGCTGATGCGCTCGGCGCCGGATTCGATGGTGCCCGAGGGGGTCACCGCATTCTGCTGTTGCAGACTCTGCATCACCTGGCGCTGGTCGATGCCCAGGGCCGCCAGCTTGCGGGTGGAGAAGTCCAGATAGATGACCTCGTTCTCCGCGCCGATCAGCTGCACCTTGCCGATGCCGGGCACGCTGCGAATCTCGCGGCGCACCTGCTCCACCTGGTCGCGCAGCTGGCGCATGCTGAAGCCGTCGCCGGTGAAGGCATAGATGCTGCCGAAGACGTCGCCGAATTCGTCGTTGAAGGCCGGTCCCTGGATGCCCTGGGGGAATTCGCCCTGGATGTCCGAGACCTTCTTGCGCACCTGGTACCAGATGTCGGGAATCGCCTTGGCCGGCGTGGTGTCGCGCAGATAGACGAACACCGTGGACTGCCCCGGCCGGGTAAAGCTCTTGGTGTAGTCGAGGGAATCCAGCTCTTCGAGCTTCTTTTCCACCCGCTCGGTGACCTGGCGCAGGGTCTCCTCGGTGGTCGCCCCCGGCCAGCGGGTCTGGATGACCATGGTCTTGATGGCAAAGGACGGATCTTCCTCGCGCCCCAGCTTCATGTAGGAGAAGACGCCCATCAGCAGGGCGACGAACATCAGGTACCAGACGAAGGATTGGTGGCGCAGCGCCCAGTCCGACAGGTTGAAGCCTTTCATGGCCGAGCGCCCTCCTGATCCTTCACCCGCTGTCCCTCCTCGAGACTGTTCACCCCTGCCGTCACCACCCGCTCACCCACCTTCAGGCCCTTGCCGATCCACGCCAGACCAGCGGCCTCGCGCAGCACCTCGACCGGACGCTGGCGTACCTGCGCCTGCTCGCCCTGGCCTTCCACCACCCACACCGAGGCCCGGCCATCCTGACGCCGCAGCGCCTGGGTCGGCAGCGGCAGGCCCGCGGCGGGTGGCGACTCCAGCTCGCCCTGCACCAGGCTGCCGATGCGCAGCGCGGCCGGCGGCTCGTCCAGGGTCAGGCGTACCCGCCGGGTGCGGGTGGTGGCATCGGCCTGGGGCTCGATCTCGCGCACCCGGCCCTGCACCGCCACCTCGGGATCCAGGGCCATGCGCACGGTCAGGACACGTCCCGGGGTCAGCTGGCCGATGGCCTGGGCCGGCAGATCCAGGACCGCCTCGCGGACGTCCGGCCGGGCGACCCGCACCACCGGCTGACCGGCGGAGACCACCTGGCCGACCTCGGCCTGCCAGGCGGTGATCACCCCGTCGAAATCACTCTGGAGTTCGGCATAGTTGCGCTGGTCGCGGGCCTGGCGCTCGGCACTCTGGGCCTGCTCGCGGGAGGCTTCCAGGGTGTGCAGCCGGGTCAGCGCCTGGTCCAGCTGGGAGAGCGCGAGCCGACCCCCTGGTCGAACAGCTGCTGCTGGCGCCGCGCATCGTTGCGCGCATCACGCCACTGGGCTTCGGCATCGGCGGTCTGGCCCTGGCGACTGCGCAGGGCGTTGTCCTGATCGGTGGGATCCAGCGCCGCCAGCAACTGGCCACGCCGCACCGGCTGACCCACGTCCAGCAGCCGGCGGGTCATGCGGCCGCCGACGCGAAAGCCCAGCACGCTCTCGTAGCGCGCCTGGATGCTGCCGGCGAAGACCTCGCGCCCGGGCGGCGGGGCACTGAGGGTCAGGGTCGCCACCGGCCGGATCGGCGGCGGCGGGGCCTCGTCGTCGGAACAGCCGGCCAGGACCAGCAGCAGGCAGAGCGGCAGCAGCGGCTTCATGGCCGCACCTCGTTGAAGGCGGAGCGCTCGGCAAGCTCGACCTTCTGCCCGGGACTGAGCGCCTGGCCACCGGCGACCACGATGCGGTCACCGGCCTTGAGCCCGTCGCTGACGATGATGCTGTCACGGGTATAGCGCTCGATGCGCAGCGGCTGCAGGCTGACCCGGCCATCGTCATTGAGGCGCCAGGCGGCGGGTTGATCGGTGGTGCCATTCAGCGCCGTCCAGGGCAGGGCGAAGCCCTGCTCGGCCACGCCCTCCAGCTGGGCGTTGACCACCGCGCCCAGGGTCATGGCCGCTGGCGGTCGATCGAGTTGCACCTTGATGCGCACCGTGCCGCTGCTGGCCACCGTCGGCGCGATCTCGCGCAGGGTGCCCTGGGTCGTGATCGCCGGTTGCGCCTGCAGGACGACGGGCAGGGTCTGACCGACCTTGAGTTCGCGGGCCAGGGATTCGTAGAGATCGAAGACGGCGTCGAGCTCGCCACTCACTGCCAGATCGAAGATCGCCGCCCCGGCCTGGACGACCTGCCCGGCTTCGGCATGGCGGGCGGTCAGTACTCCGGCGGCACTGGCGCGCAGCTCGGTATAGCCGAGCTGCTTGCGCGCATCGTCGCGCTGGGCCATGGCGGTCTGCAGGGCGCTGCGCGCACCGTCGAGGGTGGCCTGGGCCTGGTCGTACTGGCTGCGACTGGTGTAGCCCTTGGGCAGCAGCGCGGCCTGGCGCTCGAAATCGACGCGGGCCAGGCGCGTGCGGGCTTCCTGGGCCTCCACCTGGGCCTGGGCGGCGGCCAGGTTGTTGCGCAGATCCTGGGGGTCCAGCCGGGCCAGCACCTGGCCCTCGCGCACGCGATCACCGACGTCCGCCAGCCGCTCGCTGATCTTGCCACTCACCCGAAAACCGAGCGGCGCCTGGACGCGCGCCTGGATATCTCCGGTAAAGGGGATGCGCTGGCTGTCCCGTATCGGACTCAGCTGCGCCACCACCACCCGTGCCCGTTCCTCGGTGGGAGGTTGCTCCTGGGAGCAGCCCGGTAACAGCGTTACCAGGGTCAGAGCAGCCGTTACCTGGCAGAGGCGAGCAAGGCGGAGAGCCCTCATGATTGTCCTTGTTGGTGGAAGAGGCGCGATCTGCGAACTGACCACGCGCGTCGCAGGGGGTTCGTCTGACGAATTGTCAGGTGCCTGAGGCCACTTGGGAAGCGCTACACCGACGGTCAGGTGCAAACGCCCGCTACCGGAGCGGCCACTCGCCCACAAATGTTCACAAATGCCCTGGAACCCGGCATTCCGGGCGGCAGTCAACTGATATGTGCGCTGTGGACCTGTCCGTCTGCAGCTGATGCCCGACGCCCTTGCGGTGCGGGCCCTATCAGATTCACAGGTTCATTTCGACGAGGCCGAACTCATGAAAAAGCTGCTGATCACCTCTACCGCTGCTGTGATGCTGTCGATGGCCACGGGTGTCTTCGCGGCCGATGCTTCCAAGAGCGCCACGGCCGTCAATGGCGCCGCCACCACCGAGGTGCCGGGCAAGACTACCGTCAAAGGGGGTGCCGACGGCGCTGCCGAGGTGCCCTTCAAGAGTGACAAGCCCAACAAGGTCGACGCCCGCAACCAGAACAACATGCAGTAACCGCCCACCCCGGCGGTAACGAAAAGCCCCGGCATGCCGGGGCTTTTCGTTGTCTGCCGTACAGACGGCGGACAAAACAAACCCCGCCGGAGCGGGGTTTGTGGAAACTGTGCAGCGGCCGGGCTTAGCGCCAGAACGGCTTGTGCATTTCCTGGTAGCGCTGGGCCTCGGTGATACCGGCGTCAGCCAGCATACGGGTATCCAGGCGGGCCAGTTCATTGCGGCTGGCGATGCGACGCTGCCAGGTGGACAGGGTGGAGATAACGCGCAGGGCAGCGGGAACACGGGTGCTGGGCTTGGCGTTGTACAGCGAGGAACTGAAGGTGCGTTCCATGGTGGCTTTCCTTCCCGCTTGTGACGGGTACTGGTCATCGAATGGCGCCATTGTCTCGCCGGACGAGTGCTACCGCCAGTAACAGTACAGGGAAAGGTTCGCGGATCACCTCGCACACAATTGCAACTGTACTGCTGCAATTTGGGTCATTCTGTAACGTACTGCACCATTGCAGTGCAAAATTTGGTTACCAGAGGGAACATCGCGGAAATCTGAGCTGTACAGTTGGCCTTTAGCCAACAAAACAGGAGTGCTGTTCTACCTGTTACCGCACCCGCTGTCCAGCCTGGAAAGGCCTCAGTGCTCCAGAAAGGAGCGCTCCCGACGCCTGGCGACGTCGGAAGCCTCTTGTGATCAACGTACGGCAGCAGCCAGGCTCGGCGTGGCAGGCTGGCGACGGCCGACCCAGGTGCCGATGGCCACGACCACCAGTGCCAGCAGACCGGTCGCCAGGATCTCGAAGCGATGGGCTTCGCTGAACAGCATCACGGTCAGGGCGCCGACGATGAAGACGATCACCGCCCAGGTCAGCCAGGGGAACAGCCACATGCGAAATTCCAGCTGCTCGCCGCGGGCCATCAGCTTGCGTCTCAGGCGCAGCTGGGTCACGGCGATCACCAGGTAAACCAGCAGGGCGACGGCACCGGAGGTGGACAGCAGGAAGCTGAACACCGCCTCGGGCATGGTGTAGTTGGCAATGGTGGTGAGGAAGCCCACGGCGGTACTGGCCAGCACCGCAGCTCGCGGTACACCGCTGCTGGAGGCCCGACCCAGCTTGGCCGGGGCATCGCCACGGCGAGCCAGCGAATAGAGCATGCGCGACGCGGTATAGAGCGCCGAGTTCAGGCAGCTGGCCACGGCGACCAGCACCACGCAGTCGACGATCAGCTTGGCGTTGGGGATCGACAGGATCTCCAGGGCACGCTGATAGGAACCCACCAGCGGCAGCTGGGCATCGTTCCAGGGCACCATGGACACCACCAGGAAGATGGAGACCAGATAGAACAGCGCGATCCGCCAGATCACCGAGTTGGTGGCCCTGCTGATCTGCCGCGACGGGTCCTTGGACTCGGCGGCGGCGATGGTGACGATCTCGGTCCCCATGAAGCTAAACATGGTGGTCAGCAGGGCACCCAGCACCGCGCCGAAGCCATTGGGCATGAAGCCGCCGGTATGGGCCATCAGGTTGCTCAGGCCACTGACCTCGCGACCCGGCAGGGCCCCGACCAGGGCCGCCGCGCCCAGGGCGATGAAGGCGACGATGGCGATGACCTTGAGCAGGGCGAACCAGAATTCGAACTCGCCGTACTTGGCGACGCTGAACAGGTTGGTCACGGTCAGGATGCCGGTGATGATCAGGGCGAACTGCCAGGTGGCGATCGCCGGGAACCAGGCACTGAGGATGGCCGCGGCGGCCACCGCCTCCAGCGGAATCACGAGCACCCAGAACCACCAGTACAGCCAGCCGATGGTGAAGCCGGCCCAGCGACCGATGCCCTGCTGCGCATAAGACGAAAAGGAACCGGTATCGGGCGAGGCGACGGCCATTTCACCCAGCATGCGCATGACCAGCACCACCAGGGTACCGGCCAGGGCATAGGCCAGCAGTACAGCCGGGCCGGCCGCGGCGATGGCATGACCGGAGCCGACGAACAGGCCGGCACCGATCACCCCGGCGATGGACAACATGGTCACATGGCGCGGTTTGAGCGCCGGAGAGAGGCTGCATTCTACGTTGGACATAAGGTGTTACCTGACAACGGAAAGCCTCCCAAGTGCAACTTGCGCGCCATCCCTGCTGAAATCGGCACAAATCGAACTCAAAGAGTGCAATGCCTCGCGGAAAGCGGCGAAAAAGCGGCGCTCCAGCGAGCTATCGCGCTAACCATCTGATGTGCAAAGTGATTTCTTTTAAGTGCACAAGACCGTTTGGCTTGCTTCGTTAGGTATCACCTTGTGCAACTTGCACCCTTATGGTGCTTGCAAAGGTGGAACCTTAGGTAACTCAGGCAAGATCTGAGCGCCAGCAACCTGGTCCACACGGTCGGAAATGCCACCCACGACGGCGAGATCGCCATGCCTGGAGCGTCGCGACCGGTTCTCGCCACACCAAGCTCACCCGAGGCCGCGCCCCAGGCGCTTTTCCCTTCGCGACGGGAGCGAGGGAACTTGCCGGGCCGCGTGGCCTCTGCACAGCTGCGACAAAATGTAACCGCGACCAGTGGATATTGGTAATATTCCAACATATTAGCTAGCTAACCATAAGCCCTGAGTTTTTATGTCGGGCACCTGATGAGACCCCTGACCATGTCCGCAGACGATTCCGTCCCGGCCCGCCGCGACTTCCTGCGCAAGTCCCTGAGCCTGATTCCCGTGGTCGCTCTGGCGGGCGGTGCCCCCTCGGGCCTGGCCCTGGCCGCATCCACGACAGACGCCAAGCCGGGCAGCAGTCCGCGCGCCGACCACTATCAACCGGTGTTCTTCAACGCCGAGGAATGGGCCTTCGTGCAGGCCGCGGTGGCCCGGCTGATTCCGGCGGACGAACTCGGCCCGGGCGCGCTGGAGGCCGGGGCGCCGGAATTCATCGACCGGCAGATGCAGACCGCCTATGCCCGCGGCGGCCTCTGGTACATGCAGGGTCCCTTCGCCATAGATGCTGCACCGGAGATGGGCTACCAGAGTCGCCTGGTACCCCAGGACCTCTATCGCCTGGGCATCGCCGCGGTGGATCGCTGGACCCGTCAGCAGTACGGCAAGGTCTTCGCCGAGCTGGCACCCGCCTACCAGGACGTGGCCCTCAAGGCCCTGGAAAGCGGTGACGCCGCGCTCGAGGGCGTGCCGGCCAAGCTGTTCTTCGCCCAGCTGCTGCAGAACACCAAGGAAGGCTTCTATTGCGATCCGCTGCATGGCGGCAACAAGCAGCTGGTCGGCTGGAAGCTGGTGAATTTCCCCGGCGCCCGCGCCGACTTCATGGACTGGGTGGAGCGCGACGAGCGCTATCCGCTGCCGCCGGTCTCCATTCGCGGGGAGCGCGGTTGATGGCCAAGGTATTGCCCAGCAAGCAGGTAGTGATCGTCGGCTTCGGCTGGACCGGCGCCATCATGGCCAAGGAACTGACCGAGGCCGGTCTGGACGTGGTAGCCCTGGAGCGCGGCAGCTACCGCGACACCTATCCCGACGGCTCCTACCCCCAGGTGATCGACGAACTCACCTACAGCATCCGCAAGAAGCTGTTCGTCGATGTCTCCAAGGAAACCGTCACCATCCGCCACAGCGTCAACGATGTCGCCCTGCCCAACCGCCAGCTCGGTGTCTTCCTGCCCGGCGATGGGGTGGGCGGCGCCGGCCTGCACTGGTCGGGGGTGCACTTCCGCGTCGATCCGGTGGAACTGCGCCTGCGCAGTCACTATGAAGAACGCTACGGCAAGAAATTCATCCCCGACGGCATGACCATCCAGGACTTCGGCGTCAGCTACGGCGAGCTGGAGCCCTACTTCGACTTCGCCGAAAAGGTCTTTGGCACCTCGGGCACCGCCTGGAGCGTCAAGGGCCAGGTCGTAGGCGACGGCAAGGGCGGCAACCCCTATGCCGCGGATCGCTCCAGCGACTTCCCGCTGCCGGCGCAAAAGAACACCGTCTCGGCGCAACTGTTCGAGAAGGCCGCGCGGGACGTGGGTTATCACCCCTACAACCTGCCCTCGGCCAACACCTCGGGGCCTTACACCAACCCCTATGGGTGCCAGATGGGGCCCTGCAACTTCTGCGGCTACTGCAGCGGCTACGTCTGCTACATGTATTCCAAGGCCTCGCCGAATCTCAACATCCTGCCGGCGCTCAAGCAGGAGCCGCGCTTCGAGTTGCGCAGCCAGGCCCATGTGCTGCGGGTGAACCTGGACAGCACCGGCAAGAAGGCCACCGGGGTGACCTACCTGGACGCCCAGGGCCAGGAGCTGGAACAGCCGGCCGACATCGTCATCCTCGCCGCCTTCCAGTTCAACAACGTGCGCCTCATGCTGCTGTCGGGCATTGGCCAGCCCTATGATCCCAGGACCGGCGAGGGCGTGGTCGGGCGCAACTTCGCCTACCAGAACATGGCCACCATCAAGGCCTTCTTCCGCCAGGACCAGCACCACACCAATCCCTTCATCGGCGCCGGCGGCAATGGCGTGGCGGTGGACGACTTCAACGCCGACAACTTCGACCACGGCCCCCACGGCTTCGTCGGCGGCTCGCCTATGTGGGTCAACCAGGCCGGCACCCGGCCCATCGCCGGGGCAGCCAATCCGCCCGGCACGCCCCAGTGGGGCAGTGCCTGGAAAAAGGCCCAGGCCGGCTACTACAACCATCAGCTGTCGATGGACGCCCACGGTGCGCACCAGTCCTATCGCGACAACTACCTGGACCTGGACCCCACCTACCGTGACGCCTATGGCCAGCCGCTGCTGCGCATGACCTTCGACTGGAAGGACAACGACATCCGCATGACCCGCTTCATGGCGGCCAAGATGAAGAAGATCGCCGAGGCCATGAGCCCCGAGCACATCAGCGTCTCGGTCAAGGAGTTCGGCGGGCACTTCAACACCGCCAGCTACCAGACCACCCACCTCAACGGCGGCGCCATCATGGGTACCGATCCCAAGACCAGCGCGGTCAATCGCTACCTGCAGAGCTGGGACGTGCACAACGTCTTCGTGCCGGGCGCCTCGGCCTTTCCCCAGGGCTTGGGCTACAACCCCACCGGCCTGGTGGCGGCCCTGACCTACTGGTCGGCGCGGGCCATCCGCGAGCAATACCTGAAGAACCCTGGCCCCCTGGTGCAGGCATGAGAGGCGCGCCCATG
This sequence comes from Pseudomonas sp. SORGH_AS_0199, assembly GCF_031453735.1. NCBI lineage: Bacteria > Pseudomonadati > Pseudomonadota > Gammaproteobacteria > Pseudomonadales > Pseudomonadaceae > Pseudomonas > Pseudomonas sp. SORGH_AS_0199. The sequence continues at coordinate 781,311 of NZ_JAVJAE010000001.1, read as the reverse complement.
ATCCTCCGTACCCTCGCGACCCTGCTGCTGGGCGCCGGTCTGGCCATGACGGCCCAGGCCGCCGAAGAGACTGACCCGGCGCTGGTCAAGAAAGGCGAATACCTGGCCCGGGCTGGCGACTGCGTGGCCTGCCACACGGCGCCGGGCGGCCAGCCCTTCGCCGGTGGTCTGCCCATGCAGACGCCCATCGGCACCCTCTATTCCACCAACATCACCCCGGATCGGCAGACCGGCATCGGCGCCTACAGCTATGCCGACTTCGATGCAGCCATTCGCGAGGGTATAGCCAAGGAGGGTCATACCCTCTATCCGGCCATGCCCTACCCCTCCTATGCCCGGGTCAGCGAGGGCGACATGCGCGCCCTCTATGCCTACTTCATGCACGGCGTGACGCCGGTCGAGCAGGCCAATCGCGATAGCGATATCCCCTGGCCTCTGTCCATGCGCTGGCCCCTGGCGATCTGGCGCCAGCTGTTCGCGCCCGAGGTGGTGCAATTCCAGCCCGCGCCGGACCAGGATCCGGTGGTGGCGCGTGGTGCCTATCTGGTGGAAGGCCTCGGCCACTGTGGCGCCTGCCACACGCCACGCGCCTTCACCATGCAGGAAAAGGCCCTCTCCCCTGCCGATGGCAAGGATTTCCTGGCCGGCAGCGCACCCCTGGAAGGCTGGATCGCCAAGAATCTGCGCGGCGACCAGCGCGACGGCCTGGGTCGCTGGAGCGAAGCGCAGCTGGTGCAATTCCTCAAGACCGGGCGCTCCGCCGACAGCGCCGTGTTCGGCGGCATGACCGAGGTGGTGCAGCACAGCCTGCAGTACCTGAGCGACGCCGACCTGCAGGCCATCGCCCGGTACCTCAAGACCTTGCCAGCCAGGGATCCGCACGATGCGCCCTTCCAGGCCGACGGGCGTGCCGCCGCGGCGCTCTGGCGCGGCGATGACAGTGCCCGGGGCGCCCAGGTCTATGTGGACAACTGCGCCGCCTGCCACCGCACCGATGGCCAGGGTTACGACCGGGTATTCCCGGCGCTGGCCGGCAATCCGGTGCTGCGTACGGCCGATGCCAGTTCGCTGATCAACATCGTGCTCAAGGGCGGCACCCTGCCCGGCCTGCACACCACGCCGTCGATGATCGTCATGCCGCCCTTCGGCTGGCGCCTGAACGATGCCCAGGTGGCCGACGTGGTCAGCTTCATCCGCGCCAGCTGGGGCAACGACGCCGCCCCGGTCAGCGCCGCCGAGGTCGCCAAGTGGCGTACCGACGATACGCGCACCACCTCCGGGGACGATCTCGGCCAGGCCTTCGGTCATGCCCAGCCAGAGCCGCGCGAAGCGGGTAAATAGCGTTCGCTTCAGCGGCGCAGCCAGGCCGGATCCACGGCGGCGAACACCTCCTGCAGCCACTCGACCCAGGCGCGTACCCGCGGCGAGGTCTGGCTGGCCAGGGGGTAGACCGCCGCCAGCGGCAAGTCCGGCGGTGGCTGGTCGGGCAGGACTTCGCACAGCCGGCCGGCCGCCAGATCCGCCGCCACGTGATAGCGCGGCGCCTGGATCAGGCCCAGCCCGGCCAGGGCGGCACCGACATAGACGTCGGCGCCGCTGAGGGTCAACCGTCCGGGCTGATCCAGACAGTGCAGCTCACCCTCGTGCCGGAATTCGAAGGGCAGCCGACGACCGCTGCGCTGGGAGCGGTAGTGCACCAGCTGGTGCTGGGCGAGATCCGCGAGGCTGTCCGGCAGGCCCTGGTGCGCCAGGTAGTCCGGACTGGCACAGGTCACCTGCACCAACTCGCCCAGCGCCTGGGCGGCCAGGCCTTCGTCGAGCAGGGGTCCGCTGCGCAGCACGCAGTCGATGCCCTCGCCGATCACGTCCACCGGTCGATCGTCGGCGCTGACGACCAGCTCCAGTTCGGGATAGCGGCGACAGAAGTCCGGCAGCGCCGGTATCACTAGCGCCCGCCCCAGGGCCCCGGGCAGATCGACGCGCAGCCGACCGCGTGGCTGACGCCGCCGCTGGCTGAAGGCGCCTTCGATGTCATCCAGCTCGGCCAGCCAGCCGACGCAGCGCTCGTAGTAGGCGGCGCCGTCCAGGGTCGGACTGACCCGCCGGGTGGTGCGATGCAGCAGCGTCACGCCCAGATGGGCTTCCAGCTGCTGCACCAGCAGGGTCGCCATTGCGGGTGACAGGCCAAGATCGGCGGCCGCCCGGCTGAAGGAGCGGCGCTCGACGATCCGCACGAAGCCGCGCATGGCTGCCAATCGGTCCAAGATTCTTCAATCCCATCGAATACTGCCTGTCTCGATAGCAGCTTTGTTGACGCCCTTTCAATAGCGAGACTGAGCCGGTCTTTCACGAACGGAGCGTACGTCATGCTGCAACGACAACTGGGCCGCGATGGCCCGCAGGTATCCGCAATGGGGCTGGGCTGCATGGGCATGAGCGAGTTCTATGGCGCCACCGACGAGAGCGAGGCCCTGGCCACCCTGGACCTGGCCCTGGAACGCGGCGTGACCCTGCTGGATACCGCCGATGCCTATGGCCCTCATCACAACGAGGAATTGCTGGGCCGAGCCCTGCGCGGACGCCGCGAGCAGGTATTCCTGGCCAGCAAGTTCGGTCTGGTGCGCAGCGAAGATCCTGATACCCGTGGGGTGAATGGCCGGCCCGACTACGTGCGTCAGGCGGTGGAGGGCAGTCTGCGCCGGCTGGGCATCGAGCATCTCGATCTCTACTACCAGCACCGGGTCGATCCCGAGGTGCCGATCGAAGACACGGTGGGCGCCATGGCCGAGCTGGTGCAGGCCGGCAAGGTGCGCTACCTGGGGCTGAGCGAGGCCTCCAGCGCGACCCTGATCCGCGCCCAGCATGTCCATCCCATCGCGGCCCTGCAGAGCGAGTTTTCGCTCTGGTCACGCGATCCCCAGGAACACGGCGTGCTCGCCACCTGCCGCGAACTGGGAGTCGCCCTGGTGGCCTACAGCCCGCTCGGCCGCGGTTTTCTCACCGGCGCCCTGAAATCACCGGAGGATTTCGCCGCGGATGACTATCGCCGCCTGAGTCCGCGCTTCCAGGGCGAGAATTTCCAGCGCAATCTGGCGTTGGTGGAACAGGTACGCGCCCTGGCCGGCGCCAAGGGCGTCACGCCCGGCCAGCTGGCCCTGGCCTGGGTGCTGGCCCAGGGCGAGGACATCATCCCTATCCCCGGCACGCGCCAGCGGCGTTATCTGCAGGAGAATCTTGCCGCGCTCGACGTGCAGTTGAGCGCAGCCGAGGGCGCCGAATTGGCTCGGCTGTTTACCCCGGAACAGGTGGCCGGTACGCGCTATCCCGCCGCCTGGATGCAGCTCGTCGAGCGCTAGTGACCATCAAGCCCGTCGCCGACCGACGGGCTTGCACGGCTGGCATCGATCCTGCTAGCTTGATCGGGTTAGTACCAAGCTGACCCCAATCGCTGGACGCCTTTCCGCTCGTTGTAGCAGCGTGAAACAAGCGTCACCCAGATCAAACCGATCCCTCGATTGCTCAGGATCTGCCGCCCTGGCCTCTGAATCTCGTGCCCGGCCGGTTGCCTGCCTTCCCAAGTACTTACCTGCATGCCTGGGCATCTTGTCCACACGCTGCCTTCCTCCAGCCAGAGATTCAGCCGTCGGCCGTTATGGGTACGAGGTTGCTGGAGTTATTTCACCGCGCCGACTGAGCGTGGGTCCCAAGGATAGACAGATGAACATTCAAAATCAGGCCATCGCGGCCATGCAACACCTTCAAGCGGCCTTTGCACCGTTCCAATGCATCACCACCCCGGCTTCGCGCAAGGGCGGTTTCAGCTTTACCGTGGTCGACGAGCGCGGTGTCGCCTGTCGCAGCGAGCGTCTCTATCCCGAGCAGTACAACGCTGCGGCCGGGCTGGAACGCGTCATCGAACGTACCCGTCGCGCCCTGGTGGCCTGAAGCGCCACACGAGTGCCGGACGCATCACGGTTTCCGTGATGCCCATGCCGGCAGCCTCCATCTGCGGTATGTTTGGCACAGCTTCGCGTAGGCGTGAGCCAAACAATGAATCCCAAGATGGAGGTCGCATGTCGCAAGTCGTATTCATCCGCCATGGCCAGTCGGCGTGGAACCTGGAAAACCGCTTCAGTGGCTGGGCGGATGTGGATCTGACCGAACAGGGGATCCGCGAGGCCCACGAAGGCGGCCAGGCGCTCAAGGACGCCGGCTTCCTCTTTGACGTGGCCCATGTCTCGGTGCTCAAGCGCGCCGTGCGGACCCTCTGGCACGTGCAGGAAGGCATGGACCAGATGTGGCTGCCGGTGGTGAGCGACTGGCGCCTCAATGAGCGTCACTATGGTGGCCTGACCGGCCTCAACAAGTCAGAGACCGCGGCCAAGTACGGCGAAGAGCAGGTACTGGTCTGGCGCCGCAGCTACGACGTGCCGCCGCCCGAGCAGAGCGTCGAGGAGCAGCAGGCCCTGGCCGCCGATCCGCGCTATGCCGGTCTGTCGCTGGATCAGGTGCCGCGCACCGAATGCCTCAAGGATTGCGTCGAGCGCGTGCTGCCCTACTGGAACGAAGTCCTGGCCCCGGCCATCCGCAGTGGCCAGCGCGTGCTGGTGGTCGCCCATGGCAACTCCATGCGTGCCCTGATCAAGTACCTGGACAATATCTCCGACAGCGACATCGTCAGCCTCAACATCCCCAACGGCGTGCCGCTGGTGTACGAGTTCGACGAGAATCTCAAGCCCACCAGGCACTACTACCTGGCCGACCCGGACGAGGTCGCTGCCAAAATGGCCGCGGTGGCCAATCAGGGCAAGGCGAAGTAAGGCGTTTTCGTCCTGCTTCGATCGCGGCCATGGCCGCGATAGTCCGAAAACCCAGACCCGTAGCGTGGAAAATCGCTTGGCGTTTTCCACAAGCAGGGTCGCTGGTGAACGGTGGACAAGGCTGGCGCCGATATCCACCGTACCTCAGGTGCGACCGTTCGGTCGTTGCACCACCCGGGCTTCACCCAGGACGCCTTCATGCTGGGCGCCCTCGTCCTGCCCCGCCTGAATCTCTTCGTCGGCTTCCACGCCCCCATCGCCTGGCGTCTTCTCGCCCTTTTCCTTGCCGTCGTCGCTGTGGTGTTCGATCACCGCATTGATCTCCGCGCCGAACAGCAGCACCGCTGAAGACAGATAGAAGTACAGCAACAGCACGATGATGGCGCCGATGCTGCCGTAGGTGGCGTTGTAGTTGGCGAAGTTCTGCACATAGTAGCCAAAGCCCAGGGATGCCAGGATCCAGACCACCACCGCCAGCACCGAGCCGGGGGTGATGAAGCGGAAGCTCTGCTTCACGTCCGGGGTGACGTAGTAGAGCGCCGCCACGGCGATCATCAGCAGGGCCACCGCCAGTGGCCAGCGGATCAGCGCCCAGAGGGTCACCATGTAGTCCTCCAGCCCCACGTAGGCAGCTAGCCAGTTCATCACCTGGGGCCCGAGCACCATCAACGCCGCAGCGCTGAGCAGGATTCCGGCGAGGCCGATGGTGTGCAGCACCGACAGCGGAATGCGCTTCCAGGCCGGACGGCTTTCCACCACGTCATAGGCGCTGTTCATGGCGGTCATCAGCGAGCGGAAGCCACCGGACGCGGACCAGAGCGCGACAATGATACTGAAGGACAGCAGGCCGCCCTTCTGCGTCTGCAACTGGTCGATGATGGGATTGACCGTATCCAGGGCGGTGGGCGGCAGCAGGTAGGCGGCCTGTTCGCGCAGGAAGGTGAAGAAGTCCGGCAGGTGCAGGAAACCGATCAGGGCGATCAGGAACAGCAGGAAGGGAAACAGCGAAAACAGCATCTGGTAGGCCAGTGCCGCTGCATAGGTGGGCATGTCGTCGGCCACGAATTCCTGGACGGCACGCTTGATGAGGGTGAACGGCGAAACGCCGCGCAGGCTGAAGGCAAACAAGGACATGACGGCTCCTGACGAACGTTCCTCACGAAGGATTCCTGGGGCGGACCTGCCCGGCCCGCACCCGGCGGCTTTGCAGGTCCGCCCTACCTTCAGAGTGGCAGCAGCCGGGTTGGTTGCGCCCTGACGTCAGAAGCCGGAACCCGAGGCATCCCGGCAGGCGGCGATCTCGGCGGCCGTGGGCATCCTGAGTTCCTCTATCCCGCGGCTTTCATCGAAACGGATGAAGCCGGCGGCGGCGAATTCGCGTAGCCAGCCATCCATGGGCCACAGCCCCCAGCGCGCCTGGAAGCGCCGGGCGTTCTCCAGGATGCTGGCGAAATGATTGAGCGGTGGGTGATAGGTCGGATGGTACTGATGGAAAGCGCGCGCCTCGACCTGATAGACGGGCACCCCCGCCTCGCGGGCGCGAAAGGCGAAGTCGGTGTCCTCGCCGCCATAGCCGCGATAACCCTCGTCGAAGCCGCCGATGCGACCGAAGGTGGCGCGGGTACAGGCGAAGTTGAGCGACCAGAACAGCGGATGGGGAATCGCCTCGCCCGGTGGACGCTCCCGGTGCAGGGGATGGACGACACCGCTGGCGAGCAGCTCCTCCGGCGTCCAGTCGCCTTCCGCGATTCCAGCCGGCAGGTAGTGGACGAAGCCCTGGTGCAGGGCCTCGGGGCGCGTGGTCAGCGCCTGGCGATAGGCATCGAGCAATCCGGGCGCGGGGATGCAGTCCACGTCGAGAAACACCAAGTCCTCGCCTGGTGCGGCGGCTACGGCGGCATTGCGCGCGGCGGCCAGGGGCAGGATGCCGTCGCCTGCCACGCCAAGCACCTGAATTGGAAAGCCTGGGCTGTGCAGCGCACGCGGCGGCTCGTTCATCTGCACCACCACCAGGGCCGCCGGAGGCGTCGGCGCAAATTCCAGCCCACGGATGAGATTGGCCAGTTGCCGCTCGCGACCTTTGACCAGGGTCAGGACGATCATGCCAGCACCTCTTGGGCGACCTGCCGAATACAGGCAGCGGCGCGCTGGGCACCCGCGCCGTCGCTTACTGCCATCCAGCCCTCGGGATCGAGCCCGCGGGTCCTGGCCAGCAGTTCCGGCCAGGCGTCGTCGGCGGGCCAGCTTTCGCAGGTGATCGCCAGGCCCTGCGCGGCCAGCAGGCGCCCGGTGGACAGTTGCTCGTCGAAGGGCCGGGCATCCGGCAGACAGAGGAAACGACAGCGCAGGTCGGCCAGTTCCGCCACCAGGCTGTCACCCGCCGAGCCGACCACCAGCTCGGCGCGGGTCAGCCAGGGTGCGGGATCGGCGACGCTGCCCAGGAAGCTCAGATTGGCCGGCGCCTCGGTCGCGTCGTCCAGCACCGGACCCAGTACCGTCCAGCGCCAGTCGGGACAGGCCCGGGCCGCCGCGACCAGCCGCGCGCGACCGAAAGCGGTGCCGCCATGGCCGGCGATGACGGTGACCGTGCCGGGCTCGCGGAGGCGGTCGGGTTGCGGCCCGGCATAGCGCGACAGGCTGCCGGCATAGCAGGTCTTGGCCCGCCAGGAAGCCGGGGTGGCAGGCTCTTCCAGGCATTGCGGATAGGGCGCCAGCAGGCGACTGGCACTGGCGTAGGCCAGTTCGTGGGCGGCATCGAAGCGACTGCCGCGCTGGCGCAGGTAGATTGTCGGCACGCCGCACAGCCGGGCCAGCAGGGCCACCTCCACCGAGACGTCGACCACCAGCAGGCAGGGCCAGGCGCGGCGGAACCAGTCCACCAGCAGGCCCATGCGCTCGCGCAACCCTGCCACGCCGAGTGGCGCATAGTGCAGGCAGGCGAAGGCTTCGCCTTCGACGCCAGGGGCCACGTCGGGCGGCAGCGGACAGAGCCGGACGTTGGGCAGCGCCACCTGCTCGGGCAGGCGACTGCCGAACAGGGTCAAAGGGCCGTCGAAAGCAGCGGCGATGGCCAGGGCGCGGGTCACGTGGCCGGCGCCATGATGGTGGGCGTAGTAACCGATGTTCAGCTCAGTCACGGGCGGTCTAGCCACGGGCCACCCGGCCGGCGGCGACATCGGCGAGCAGGCGCTCGTAGCGGTCGATCATCAGCCGGTGGCTCCACTGCGCCTCGGCCCGCGCCCGGCAGGCGTCACGGGACAGCGACAGGGCTTCGCGCAGGGCCGCCGCCAGGGCCGGCACATCGCCCGGCGGGGCCAGGGCACCGGTCTCGGCGGTGAGCAGTTCCGGCAGGGCACCGCGGGCAAAGGCGGCGACCGGCGTGCCGCAGGCCAGGGCCTCGGCGACGATCAGGCCGAAGGGTTCGTCCCAGCAGGGCGTGACCAGGCACGCACGGGCCTGGGCGACTTCGACCGCCAGGGCGGTACGGTCCAGGTGCCCGAGGTAGACGGCCTGCTCGCCCAAGCGCGGCGCGATCTCCTGGCGGAAATAGCGCTCGTCGGTGGCCTGGCCGGCCAGGCGCAGGGGTACGCCGGCCTCGCGCGCGGCATCCAGCGCCAGGTGCGGCCCCTTGTCCGGCACCAGGCGGCCGAACCAGAGGGCATGGTCGCCGATCGGCGTAGCGCGCGGGCGCCAGGCGTCGAGGTCGATGCCGTTGGGAATCACGTGGCAGGCCGGCGCCAGATGCGCCCAGTTGTCGGCATTGGCCTGGGAGACGGTGCAGTAGTGGCCGCCACCGCGCTTGTGCAATTCGCCGATGGCGTTGATCAGTTCGAAGAACGGCGGGGTGTGCAGCACCGTGAGCATGGGCGTGCGGATCAGCCCTGACATGGTCACCGGGACATAGTGCAGGGCATTGTTGAAGATGACGTCGAAGCCATGGCCATCGATGCGCTGCAGGCAGTCGAGATAGCCGTGGTGCTCGTCGAGGTACTCGGAGCTGAGCACGTTGCGCTTGCGCCGGCAGCCGTCCGTGCCGTAGTTGCCGTCGTCGAGGATGGGCACCACCTCCAGCTCTGGCGCCGAGGCCGAACTGGCGAACAGCGTCACCGCGTGGCCACGCCCGCGCAGTTGCAGGGTGATGTCGTAGGTGAAGGCTTCGAGACCACCGGCGAAGGGCTGGCGTACCGGGTGTTTCACGTGGGTGAGAATGCCTATGCGCATGGAACCGTCCGCCTGCTGTTGCCTGTCATCCCACCGTCCTTATCGCGAGCCGCTGGTTGATAGGAGTCTCAGCGACGGGAATTGGTTGTGCGCTTCGTCGTGAAAGCCGCGCGGCGGGCAAACCTCCGAAGCGGACCAGGGGTCAGCTCTCCTGGACCCGTATTCCCAGCAGACGACGGAGGTTTCCATGCGTTATGAATTGCACTACTGGCCCAGCATCCAGGGCCGCGGCGAATTCGTCCGCCTGGCGCTCGAAGAGGCCGGCGCACGCTATCTGGATGTCGGCAATGCCCCGGAGGACGAAGGTCTGGGCATACCCGCCATGGAGGACTACCTGCAAGGCCAGAAGACCCGTCGGCCGCCCTTCGCCCCACCCTTTCTCAAGGCCGGCGACGAGGTCGTCTCCCATGTCGCCAACATCCTCCAGTTCCTCGGGCCACGGCTGGACCTGGTACCGGCCGATGAAGAATCCCGTTTCTGGGTCCACGGCCTGCAGCTGACCATCACTGACCTCACCGCCGAGGCCCACGACGTCCATCATCCGGTGGCCATCTCCCTGACCTATGAAGAGCAGCAGGACGAAGCCCGGCGGCGGGCCAAGGCCTTTGCCGGCGAGCGGATCCGTACCTACCTGAGCTATTTCGAGCGGGTGCTGGGCTTCAACCCGGCAGGCGACAGCTGGCTGGTGGGCGAGCGTCGCTCCTATGTCGACCTGTCGCTGTTCCAGGTGGTGGCCGGCCTGACCTACGCCTTCCCCAACGCCATGCGGCGGCTGGCGCCGGAGATACCGCGGGTGCTGGCCGTGGCCGAGCGGGTGGCCGCGCTACCCAACATCGCCGCCTACCTGGCCTCGCCACGCCGCCTGGCCTTCAGCGAGAACGGCATCTTCCGCCATTATCCAGAGCTGGATCCGGCCTGACGGGCAAAAGAAAAGGCCGCCCTGGGGCGGCCTTTTCCGTACAGCCTGGGCTCAGGCGCGGTCGATGGTGTTCTTGACCGCTTCCTTGCCCTTGCCGACGTTCTTTTGCAGTTTGCCTTCGGCTTCCTGGGCACGACCCTCGCCTTTCATGCGCGAGTTGTCGGTGGCATCGCCGACGCCTTGCTTGACCTTGCCGGCCACTTCTTTGGCGGTACCCTTGATCTTGTCGCTGGTGCTGCTCATATCAGTCTCCTTGGGATCGCACAGGCAGTGCGCTTGTAAAATCCGACTGCGGCTCTAACCGGGAGGTTTCGACCATTCGTCGCACAGCGCAGCGGCCAAAAGCATCAGGAAGCTTTGGGCAGCGGTTCCGGAAGCCTTTAGACTTCCTGCCCTTTTTCGTGAGCGACCACCCAGGCGCCTTTCCCGCCGGGAACGTTGCGCGGGGCCGCCTCTCCAATTTTCACACCCCTTCACCGGAGACTTCTGATGTCGCTGAGCCAATTCGACAACCTGCCGGGCGTGACCGCCCAGCCCGACGCCGCCACCCGCGAGTTCGTCTTCAACCACACCATGCTGCGGGTCAAGAACCTGGAGACCTCGCTGGACTTCTACACCCGCGTGCTGGGTTTCACCGTAGTCGATCACAAGGACTTCCCGGACGCCAAGTTCAGCCTGACCTTTCTTGCCCTGGTCGATCGCAACCAGGTACCGGAAGATCCGCAGGCCCGCCAGCACTGGCGCAAGTCCACCCCGGGCATTCTCGAACTGACCCATAACCACGGTACCGAAGACGATGCCGGCTTCAGCTACCACAATGGCAACAGCGATCCGCGCGGCTTCGGCCACACCTGCGTGGCGGTCCCGGACATCCGCGCCGCCTGCGAGCGCTTCGAGCAACTGGGCGTGGCCTTCCAGAAGCGCCTGACCGACGGCAGCATGAAGGAAATCGCCTTCATCAAGGACCCCGATGGTTACTGGGTCGAAGTCATCCAGTTCACCCCGCTGTCCTGATCCCTCCGGGCCCGGCGTCCGTCGGGCCCACCCTGCCTGTCCTTCTGAAGACATCCGACGACTTTTCGGCGCTTAACTGATACCGACTGGCTCCAGGCCATCGACGCCTGCTCATGCCTTTGGCGTACTGCTGGCGAAAAGCCTTACCAAAGTCGTATTGCGCACCCCAGCCAGCGACGTCGTCAGAGAGCCCAACATGAACAAAACAACAAGAATCCGTACCGGGATGTACAGCGTGCTCAGCCTGTTCGTCGCCTGCCTGCTGCTGGCTTGCCTGTATGGGTGGCTCAGCGCCCGGACCAGTGCCCAGCAGATCCGCGACCTGGATAGTCTGACCATGGAACAGCTGGACAAGGTCAACAACGCCGCCACCTGGATCAGCCGCGCCAGCGCCAACTCCCATACCGCCATGCTCGACCGGGTCAACGGCGATGCGGCCAAGGCCGAGAAAGGCGTGAAGCTGGCGCTGGAGCGGTTGGACATCGCCCGCAAGCTGATTACCGACATGCAGGCCAGCGTCAGCGATCCCAAGCTGAGCGGCCAGATCGAAGCCATGCTCAAGGCCTTCGACGCCTACAAGGTCATCGTCGAAGGACAGATCGCCGCCTGCCGGGCCGGCGACCTGCCCGGCTACATCCGTATCAGCGACGGGGCCAAGGGGGCCAGCACGGCCTTCGCCGACACCCGTCAGGCCTTCACCGACGAGATCACCGGCCGTATCGCGGCCACCCTCGCCGCCTCCGACAGTCGCGTGTCCCAGGCCCAGATCGGCAGCCTGCTGCTGGTCGGTCTGACCCTGCTGCTGGCAGTGCTCTCCGGCTGGTTCATCGCCCGCCGGGTGCTGGCCCCGCTCAACGAAGCCGGCGAGCACTTCGCCGCCATGAGCGAAGGCGATCTGACCCGCCGTATCGAGGTGCGCAGCCATGACGAGATCGGCCAGCTGTTCGCCGGCCTCGCCACCCTGCAGAGCCGCCAGCGCGACACCCTGGCCCAGCTCAATCGCACCGCCGAGCAACTCGACAGCGCCGCCCAGGAACTGGGCGAGGTGACGGCCCAGAGCAACCGCACCCTGAATCAGCAACAGCAGGAACTGGAACAGGCCGTGACGGCGGTGACCGAGATGACCACCGCCGTGGAAGAGGTGGCCCGCAATGCCGCCTCCACCTCGGATACCGCCCGCGAATCCGATCGCCTGGCCACCGGCAGTCGCGGTCAGGTAGCCCAGGTGCTCAGTGAATTGCAGAGCATGCAGACCACGGTCAACGAAAGCGAAACCGTGATCGCCAGCCTGGCGCAGCAGGCCGACCAGATCGGCAAGGTGCTGGACGTGATCCGCGCGGTCTCCGAGCAGACCAACCTGCTGGCGCTCAATGCCGCCATCGAGGCCGCGCGCGCCGGCGACGCCGGCCGTGGCTTCGCCGTGGTGGCCGACGAGGTGCGCAGCCTGGCCCAGCGCACCCGCCAGTCGACCCTGGAGATCGAGCAGATGATCGGCAACATCCAGGCCGGCACCGGTCAGGCGGTGACCGCCATCCAGCGCAGCAACACCCTGGCCGGCACCACCCTAGAAACCACCGAGCGGACCGGCCAGAGTCTGGAGCACATCTTCGTCGCCATCGGCGACATCAACGAACGCAACCTGGTCATCGCCAGCGCCGCCGAGGAACAGGCCCAGGTGGCGCGGGAGGTGGATCGCAACCTGATCAACATCCGCGAACTGGCGGGCGTGTCCAAGCGCGGCGCCGACCAGATCGAGACCTCCAGTCGCCAGCTGGTCGCACTGACCCGCGAGATCCACGGCCTGGCGGCGCGCTTCCACGTCTGACCGGCCAGGCGACTACCCGGGAACAGGCGTCCCGGGGTAGCCGCGGCTTTACCCAACTTTACGTTTTCTTGGCATGACGTCGCCGCCGCTACAGGAGAAAATTGGCCCGGGCGCCAGGCGTGGCGCCCGTTCTCGCCACGGAGCTGCCTGACGTCATGACGACCTGCCCTACCCCGCGCGGCCCTCGCCTGAGGTGCCTGCTGCTGTCCTTTCTCGCCTCGCCCCTGGGTCTGCTGGTGGTGCTAACCGGCGTGCTGCAACTGCTCGGCCCCGGCTAGGGCCGCAGCGTCCGGCCACCGAAGCGGCCGGAACCGCCTGGCTCACAGGCGGAAGCGCGTGACCAGGCCATTGAGGTCCACGGCCAGGCGCGACAGCTCGGCGCTGGCGGCGCTGGACTGCTCGGCACCCGCGGCGGTCTGGACCGACAACTCGCGGATGTTCACCAGGTTGCGATCCACTTCGCGGGCCACCTGGGCCTGCTCTTCCGCCGCGCTGGCGATCACCAGATTGCGCTCGTTGATGCCGCCGATGGCGCCATGGATGCGCTCCAGGGCATGGCCTGCGCCGCGCGCCACCTCCAGGGTCGACTGGGCCCGCTCGGTGCTGCTGCGCATGGCCGCCACCGCCTGCTCGGTGCCCTGCTGGATGGTGCCGATGGAGGTCTCGATCTCGCGGGTCGACTCCTGGGTGCGATGGGCCAGGGCCCGCACCTCGTCGGCCACCACGGCGAAGCCGCGACCCGCTTCACCGGCGCGCGCCGCCTCGATGGCGGCATTGAGCGCCAGCAGATTGGTCTGTTCGGCGACGCTGCGGATCACGTCGAGCACCTTGCCGATGTCGTTGACCTGTACCGCCAGATCGCCCACCAGGGTGGCACCGTGCTGGACGTCGTCGCTCATGGTGGCGATGGCGCCCACGGTTTCCTGCACCAGATCGCGGCCGTCACGGGCCACGCCGGCCGATTCCTGGGAGGCCTGGGAGGTATTGACGGCATTGCGCGCCACCTCGTCCACCGCCGACGACATCTGGTTCACCGCGGTGGCGGCCTGTTCGATCTCGGCGTTCTGGCGTTGCAGGCCGCGACTGGATTCATCGGTCACGGCATTGAGTTCTTCCGCCGCCGAAGCGAGCTGGGTGGCCGAGCCAAGGATGCCCTGCAGGGTCTGGCGCAGCTGGCCCTGCATGGTTTTCATGGCCTGCAGCAGGCGCGCGGCCTCGTCGCGGCCTTCGCTGTGGATCTCCTGGCTGAGGTCGCCGGTGGCGATCACCTCGGCGGCCTGCACGGCGCGGGCGATGGGCTGGGTGATGCTGCGGATCAGCAGCCAGGCGAAGACCACGGTCAGCAGCGCAGTGGCCGCCAGCAGCAGCACCAGCCACTGGATGGCATGGCTATAGTCGGCAGCGGACTGGGCGTTGGCCGCGGCGGTCTGCTGATCCACCAGGTCGGTGAGTTGCTTGAGCACGCCATTGACCGCATCGGAGTTGGCCAGCAGGTCTTCGTTGAGCAGGCGGCGCAGGGGCTCCAGCTGATCGGCGGCGGAAAATGCCAGCATGCGCTGCTGCAGACCGTCGTACTGGGCGATCAACTGACCGTAGCGGCTGTAGGCGGTGCGCTCTTCGTCAGACTGGATCAGCGCCTCGTAGCGCTGCTGGGCGGCGCGCATCTGGCCATTGCGCTGCTGGAACAGCGCCTGGGTCTTGGCGATGATCTCCGGCTCGCGATTGAGCAGCAAGCGATAGGAAAGTACCCGCAGGCGCAGGGTCAGGGCGGTCAGCTCGTCGAGCGCGGCCACGCGCGGCATGGCGCGGTCTTCGATGGCCAGGCCCGAGGCGCGGATGTCGTTCATCTTGACCAGGGCGGTGCCGCCGAGCAGCAGCAGGAGCAGACCGATAAAGGCGAAACCAAGGGTGGCACGCCGCGCGATAGAGAGATTGCGAAAGGACATGGAGAGTTTCCGTTGAGCCTGGAAAGCACCCGCTATCGACCGCACCGTGCAAATCCTGAGGTCCGTTGTCGGACCGGATTTCTCCACCCCTGTCGAGCAAAGGCCGCAAACCCTTGTCCTATAGGGCATCGGAGCTATTGAAAGGCTGGCGAAAGGTCTAGGCTGCGGCACTGTGCCGCAGATCACAGGCCGGAGGCAAAGTGGGCGAAAGACGCTCGATTTCCCCCAGCGGCATTGCGTTCACATTTTTGCACATCTCTCGCAAGCCACTGATCGCCAAGGAAATCTGTTCGGCTATCGCGATTCACGTTTTCTTCACGGGGAAAAGCGCGATTCGGCGCCTATATTCCGGCTTCGTGCCGATAAAAGGTCTAAAAGCGCTGATCGTGCAGCGATAATGGCTGGATGATCTCAGTATAAGTTTGAAATATCTTCTGCGTTGTCCGTCACGAGCTATTGTTTCAGCGTGGATTAAGGTTGAGGCCACCAAGATGACCTGCCGGGTGCCAGGACGCTGCCCGGATACGCGATGGACCGCCAGACAATGAAGCCACCGGCACCCCAGAGGGCCGGGGCGTATCGAGGCGATGCCAGGGGGCGTCTAGCCACTAACCAGCGCTTGCCGCTGCCATTGCGTACTTGAGAAGAGGTCAGAAACAGATGAGCGACAACACGGATACCTTCGGCGCACCCGACGAGGCCCTCCTGCAGCTGGTCGATGGTTTCAAGCGTTTCCGCCAGGATGTCTTTCCCGAACAGGAAGCGCTGTTCAAGAAACTCGCCAGTGCGCAGTCGCCCAAGGCCATGTTCATCACCTGCGCCGACTCGCGCATCGTCCCGGAACTGATCACCCAGAGTTCGCCAGGCGATCTGTTCGTGACCCGTAACGTCGGCAACGTGGTACCCCCCTATGGCCAGATGAACGGCGGCGTGTCCACTGCCATCGAGTACGCGGTCGTGGCCCTGGGCGTTAAGCACATCATCATCTGCGGCCACTCCGACTGCGGCGCCATGAAAGCCGTACTCAATCCCGATCCGCTGGAAAAGATGCCGACGGTAAAGGTCTGGCTGCGCCATGCCGAGGTCGCCCGTACCGTGGTCGAAGACCATGGCCATTGCGACTGCGGCCACGGCGGCACCCTGGGCTTCCTCACCGAGGAAAACGTGGTGGCCCAGCTGGTCCACCTGCGCACCCACCCCTCGGTGGCGTCGCGTCTGGCCAGCGGTCAGCTGCAGATCCACGGCTGGGTCTATTCCATCGAGACCAGCGAGATCAAGGCGTACGACGCCCAGCAGGAGCGCTTCCTGCCCCTGGATGGCGAAAACATGCCGGTCGCCACCCCGCGTCCGCGCCTGCAACCGGCCTGATCCACCGCGGCCAGCCGGTTCGCCGGCTGGCCGCCCCGAGACGGGTCGCTCGGCCCGCCTCCATAACAGCGCACTGCGCCGGACGATCCCACCTTGGGGCTCCATGGGGATCGCCTACCCTAGCCGCTAGCCGCCTGAATCCCGAACCGTGTCATATGACGTGATATGACGCGCGGGCACCCTTTTTCCTAGTCGCTGGAGGACCAGGACCATGCTTGGCAATCAACAGACCCCGGGGCGCAACCTGTCGCGCGACGCCCTGGCCTCACTGGTAGTGTTTCTGGTCGCCCTGCCGCTGTGCATGGGGATCGCCATCGCCTCCGGCATGCCGCCGGCCAAGGGCATCATCACCGGCATCATCGGTGGCCTGGTGGTCGGCTTTCTCGCCGGCTCGCCGCTGCAGGTCAGCGGTCCGGCCGCCGGCCTGGTGGTGCTGGTGTTCGACCTGATCAACCGCCATGGCATCGAGGCGCTGGGCCCGGTACTGCTGCTCGCCGGCCTGCTGCAACTCATCGCCGGCTTCACCCGGCTGGGCGCCTGGTTCCGCGTCACTTCACCGGCGGTGGTCTACGGCATGCTCGCCGGCATCGGCATCCTCATCGTGCTCTCGCAGCTGCATGTGATGCTGGACGCCAAACCGGCGGCCTCGGGTCTTTCCAACCTGCTGGCCTTCCCGGGCGCCGCCCTCACCGCGGCGGGCCAGTGGAACGGCAGTGGCAGCGGCGCCCAGGCGGCGCTGATCGGGCTACTGACCATCGCCAGCATGTGGCTGTGGGAGAAATTCCGCCCACAGACGCTGCGCTTCCTGCCCGGCGCCCTGATCGGCGTGACCTTGGCGACCCTGGCCAGTCTCTGGCTGGCGCTGGACATCCGCCGGGTGGAAGTGCCCAACAACCTGGCCGACGCCATCGACTGGGTGACCTTCGCCGACCTCGGCATGCTGGCCAACGCCGAACTGGTGGTGGCCGCCCTGGCCCTGGCCTTCATTGCCAGTGCCGAGACCCTGCTCTCGGCCGCCGCGGTGGACCGCATGCACAACGGACCGCGCTCGCACTTCGACCGCGAACTGGGTGCCCAGGGGATCGGCAATCTGCTCTGCGGCGCCGTCGGCGCGCTGCCCATGACCGGGGTCATCGTGCGCAGCTCGGCCAATGTCCAGGCCGGCGCCACCAGTCGCGCCTCCGCCATCCTGCATGGCCTCTGGCTACTGGCCTTCGTCGCCGCCTTGCCCTTCGTGCTCAAGCTGGTGCCGGTGGCGAGCCTGGCCGGCGTGCTGGTGTTCACCGGCGTCAAGCTGGCCGATCCCAAGTCGCTGACCGGACTCAAGCGCTATGGCCGGACGCCCATGGTCATCTATGCCCTGACCGCCCTGATGATCGTCGCCACCGATCTGCTGACCGGGGTGCTGGTGGGCTTTGGCCTGTCGATCGCCTTCCTGGCGGTCAAGGCGGCCCAGCTCAAGGTCAGCCTGACCTATCGCGAAGACCAGCCGGACCAGGCCGATCTGCGCCTGGTGGGCGCCGCGACCTTCCTGCGCGTGCCCCAGCTGACCAAGGTGCTGGAGCAGGTCAAGCCGGGCACTACCCTGCACGTGCCCCTGGAGCGCGTCTCCTATATCGATCACGCCTGCATGGAGCTGCTGGAAGACTGGGGACGGACCCAGGCCAGCAATGGCATGCGCCTGGTGATCGAGCCCAAGGCACTGGAGCGGCGCCTGGAAGGCCAGGCACCGGCGGGTCAACCGGTCATGCCGACCCAGGCACCGGCCTGATCCGGGTGGCGGAGCAGCCAGGCGGCGCTCCGCCACGCTTCATCCAGCGCCAGGGTCCGCCGACGGAGGGCCGGACCGCCAGCGCGATCGCTGATCGCGATACTGGCTTGCCAGAGCCTCGCAGCGTCCCAGTGACATGCAAAGGCCACTCCATAAAGTGGACATTCTGTCCACAAAAAGCGCCTGAATTGACTGATAAATGCCCAAGTTGGCGTCGGTCATCCTACCAACGGCTAATAGTCTGCTAATTAACTTTCGCTCTTCTCGGGTTTGCCTTATAACGCTATCTGGTTCGACTTTTGTCGCACCAACGATCTTTGTGTCGGGCCACCCTCTATCTCGGGGGTAATCGCTTTGCCAGGAAAGCCATGCGACGCCCACACGGCTAAAAATGACCCCACGAGAGGTAGCTATGCGCAAGCCTGAATTGGCGACGGTGATCGCTGAAAAAGTCGGACTTCCAAAGGAACAGGCCAACGTCGTGCTCAACACGCTGTTGGACGAGATCGCGAATGCGCTGCACCGCAAGGACAGCGTTACCCTGGTCGGCTTCGGCACCTTCCTGCCGCGTCACCGCGGTGCCCGCATGGGGAAGAATCCCCAGACTGGCGAGCCGGTCAAGATTCGTGCGAGCAACACGGTGGCGTTCAAGCCCGGCAAGGCGCTGAAGGACAGCATCGAAGGCTGAACATGAGGCGGCACGGATCGCCGCTGCAGCCAAAAGGCATCGCCTCTGCGATGCCTTTTTTGTGTCCGCGTGGAGGACGCGGAGCGGGGTGATCAGCCGATGGCGATCATCTCGAAGTCGCCCTTGCCCACGCCGCAATCCGGGCATAGCCAATCCTCGGGCACATCCTCCCAGCGCGTCCCCGGCGCGATGCCGTCGTCCGGCCAGCCCAGGGCTTCGTCATAGATATAGCCGCACACGATGCACTGCCATTTCCGCATGTTCTGTTATCTCCCAACCGGCTTCAGGTAGCGCGAACGCTACGCGAAAGCCTGGCAAAGGCCAACCGTGCTGGAGCCCGACTGATACCCGGAGCGCCATGATTGCGCCTGGCGACTGTCCACCCCCTGTCTCCATCAGCTAGGCTGCGCCCATGAATTCCTCATCAGCGCCCATGCCCTGGGCCATCTATTTCGCCGTGCTGGGCAGCGTCATCAGCGTCGGCCTGGCCATCGGCCTGTCGATGCCGCTGGTCTCGCTGCGGCTGGAGGGCTGGGGCTATGGCAGCTTCGCCATCGGCGTCATGGCCGCCTCGCCGGCCCTCGGCATCCTCACCGGCGCCAGCCTGGCCGGACGCCTGGCCGCGCGAGTCGGCACACCGCGGCTGATGCAGCTGTGCCTGGTGACGGGCGCCGCCTCGCTGATCCTGCTGTCGCTGCTGCCCAGCTATCTGCTGTGGCTGCTGCTGCGCCTGGCCCTGGGCGCCATCCTCACGCTGATCTTCGTGCTCGGTGAAAGCTGGATGAACCAGGTCATCACCGATCGCTGGCGCGGCCGCCTGGTGGCCCTCTATGGCAGCAGCTATGCCCTGAGCCAGCTGGCCGGCCCGCTGCTGCTGGGGGTGCTGGGTACCGAAGGCGACCAGGGCTTCTGGCTGGGCGCCCTGCTCATGCTCGGCGGCGCCACCCTGCTGCTCGGTCGCCGGGGTGCGCCGGCGGCCGGCGGCCATACCGCGGCCTGGCGGGCGCTGCTGGACTTCTGCCGCGGCGCTCCGGCCATCGCCTGGGCGGTGGCGCTGTTCGCCTGCTTCGAGGCGATGATCCTTACCCTGCTGCCGGTCTATGCCCTCAACCAGGGCTTCGGCCAGCAGCTGGCCTTGTACATGGTCAGCGCCGTGGTAGTGGGCGATGCCCTGCTGCAACTGCCGCTGGGGCTGCTCGCCGACCGCCTCTCACGCCAGGGTCTGTTTCTCGGCTGCACCCTGGGCCTGCTGGCGGTCAGCCTGGCCCTGCCACTGCTGCTGCACACCCCGGGCGTCTGGCCGCTGCTGGTGCTGTTCGGCGCCACCGCCGGCGGTCTCTTCACCCTGGCGCTGATCCTGGTCGGCGAGCGCTATCGCGATGCCGAACTGGTCAGCGCCAATGCCTGCATCGCCCAGCTCTGGGGACTCGGCTGCCTGGTCGGTCCGCTGGTCACCGGCGCCGCCAGCCAGTGGCTCACCGGCCATGCCGTGCCGCTGCTGATGGCCGTCGGCGCCGCCGTGCTGCTGGTGATCGTCAGCCGCCGGGGCAGCGTGCCGGTTACAGCCGAGCAAGCAGCCTGACGAGCCCCATGAAAAACGCCGGCACTGGGCCGGCGTTTTTCATGTCAGGCAGTGTCAGGCGGTGCTCAGAACGCCGGCACCACGGCACCCTTGTACTTCTCTTCGATGAACTGCTTCACCGCCGGGGTGTTCAGCGCCTTGGCCAGCTTCTGCACGGCGTCGCTGTCCTTGTTGTCCGGGCGGGCGACCAGGATGTTGGCGTAGGGCGATTCCTTGCCTTCCAGCAGCAGGGCGTCCTGGGTCGGGTTGAGCTTGGCTTCCAGGGCGTAGTTGGTGTTGATCAGCGCCAGGTCGACCTGATTCAGCACGCGCGGCAGGGTCGCGGCTTCCAGCTCCTTGAACTTGAGCTGCTTGGGATTCTCGGCAATGTCCTTGGGCGTGGCGAGGATGTTGGCGCTGTCCTTGAGCTTGATCAGCCCGGCCTTCTCCAGCAGCAGCAGGGCGCGGCCGCCATTGGTGGCATCGCTGGGGATGGCCACGACGGCGCCTTCGCGGACTTCGTCGAGCTTCTTGATCTTCTGCGAGTAGATGCCGAAGGGCTCGACGTGCACCTGGGCGACGGTCACCAGGTCGGTGCCACGGCTCTTGTTGAATTCGTCCAGGTAGGGCTGGTGCTGGAAGAAATTGGCGTCCAGGCGCTTCTGGGCCACCTGCAGGTTGGGCTGCACGTAGTCGGTGAAGACCTTGATCTGCAGGTCCACCCCTTCCTTGGCCAGCTGGGGTTTGACGAATTCGAGGATCTCGGCGTGGGGCACCGGGGTGGCGGCGACGCTGAGGGTCTCGGCGGCGTGGGCGGTCAGGCTGGCGGCCAGCAGGGCGGCGGTGGCGAGCAATTTCTTCATGGCAGTTTCCTAAAGCGGGGTAGAACCGTCGGCGCCTCTGCGGGCATCGACGGCGGTGGAGCTGAGGCTCAGAAGGCGGGAACGACGGCGCCCTGGTACTTCTTCTCGATGAATTGCTTCACCTCGGGGGTGGTCAGGGCCTTGGCCAGCTTCTGGATGGCCGGGTCATTGGCCTTGTCGGCGCGGGTATAGAGCAGGTTGGCGTAGGGCGACTCGCCGCTCTCGATGAAGAGGGCGTCCTTGGTCGGCACCAGCTTGGCTTCCAGGGCGTAGTTGGCGTTGATCAGCGCCAGGTCGACCTGGTTCAGCACCCGCGGCAGGGTCGCGGCTTCCAGCTCCTTGAACTTGAGGTGCTTGGGATTCTCGACGACGTCACGCGGGGTGGCGGTGACGTTGCTCGGATCCTTCAGGGTGATCAGGCCCTGCTTGGCGATCAGCAGGAGCGCGCGACCGGAGTTGCTCGGATCGTTGGGGATGGCCACGGTGGCGCCGTCCTTGAGTTCCTTGATGTCCTTGATCTTCTGCGAGTAGGCACCGAAGGGCTCGACGTGCACCGCCACCACCGGCACCTGGTCGCTGCTCGGGTTGCTCTTCTGGTAGCTGGCGTAATAGGGCTTGGTCTGGAAGTAGTTGGCATCCACCTGCTTCTGATCGGTCTGGCGATCGGGCTGGATGTAGTCGGTGAAGACCTTGATCTTGAGGTCCACGCCTTCCTTGGCCAGCTGCGGCTTGATGAATTCCAGGATCTCCGCATGGGGAACCGGATTGACCGCGACGGTCAGGGTCTCGGCGGCCTGGGCGGCGGTGGCGACACCCAGGCCGAAGGCCAGGGACAGCAGGGTACGTTTCAGCGACATCGGGGATTTTCCTTGTGCAAAACCTTCGAGTGGATGAGGCCTGAATCAACGACGACTGAAATGGGCGACGAGGCGATCGCCGACCATCTGCAGTACCTGGACCAGCACCAGCAGCAAGAGCACCGTGACCACCATGACGTCGGTCTGGAAGCGCTGGTAGCCGAAACGGATGGCCAGATCGCCGAGGCCGCCGCCGCCGATCACCCCGGCCATGGCGGTGTAGGACACCAGAGCGATGGCGGTGACGGTGGTGGCCGCGATCAGCCCGGGCAGGGCCTCGGGCAACAGGGTGCGGGTGACGATCTGCCAGAGACTGGCGCCCATGGCCTGGGTCGCCTCGATGATGCCGCGGTCGACCTCGCGCAGGGCGGTCTCCACCAGCCGGGCAAAGAAGGGCGCGGCGCCCACCACCAGCGGCGGAATGGCGCCCTCGACGCCCAGGGAGGTACCGATCAGCCAGACCGTGATGGGGATCATCAGGATCAGCAGGATGATGAAGGGCACCGAGCGCAGCACGTTGACCACGAAGGAGAGGATGCCGTAGACCAGCGGCTGCTCCAGCAGCTGGCGGCGGCTGGTAAGGAACAGCAGCACGCCCAGCGGCAGGCCGAGGATCAGGGTGAAGAGCATGGACCAGCCAAGCATGGCCAGGGTGTCCTGGGTCGCCTGCCAGATCTCGGCCCAGTCGATGTTGCTGAAGAGTTCGTCCATCAGCGCAGGACCTCCACGGTGACGTCGGCGGCCTGGAAGCGAGCCAGGGCGGCGTCCAGGTCACCGCCCACCAGGGCGATGGTAAGCTGGCCATAGGGCTCGTCCCGGATGCGGTCGATGCGCCCGCCGAGAATGCTGTAGTCCACACCGGTCTCCCGGGCGACGTGGCCCAGCAGCGGTGCATAGGTGGCTTCGCCGCGGAAGGTCAGCCGCAGGATGCGGCCTTCGACATGGGCATAGGCGTCGGCCAGTTCGGTCTCGTCCTGATGCTCGGCCTCGAACACGAAGCGGCGGGTGGTGGAGTGCTGCGGGTGCAGGAAGACATCGGCGACGGTGCCCTGCTCCACCACGGCGCCGCCATCGAGCACGGCGACGCGATCGCAGACGCGGCGGATCACGTCCATCTCGTGGGTGATCAGCACGATGGTCAGACCCAGCTCGCGATTGAGTTCGGCGAGCAGTTGCAGCACCTGGGCGGTGGTCTGGGGATCGAGGGCGCTGGTGGCCTCGTCGCAGAGCAGGATCTTCGGCTCGGTGGCCAGGGCGCGGGCGATGCCGACGCGCTGCTTCTGACCGCCGGAGAGTTGCGCCGGGTACTTGCGCGCCTGGTCGGACAGGCCGACCCGCGCCAGCAGTTCCTCGACCCGCTGGGCGATCTGCGCCCGCGAGCGGCCGCCGGCCAGTTCCAGCGGCAGGGCCACGTTGGCCGCCACGGTCTTGGACGAAAGCAGGTTGAAGTGCTGGAAGATCATGCCAATGCGGCGGCGGAAATCGCGCAGCTCGGTCGAGCCCAGGGTGGTGACCTCGGCGCCATCGACCTGGAGGCGACCGCCACTGGGAGCTTCGAGGCGGTTGATCAGGCGCAGCAGGGTGCTCTTGCCGGCACCCGAATGGCCGATCAGGCCGAAGATCTCGCCGGCTTCGATCCTCAGGTCGACCGGCTGGAGCGCCGCGACCTCGCGACCGCGCGTGCGGTACGTCTTGTGGACAGCGTGGAATTCGATCAATGGAAAAACCTTGTGGGTATCGTCAGACAACAGGATGGTGATCCAGCCGCGCAGTTTAACGTGCGCGCTTATATCTGCTTAGCACTTGTTGTCGGGTATTACGCCAATAAAGGCATATGGCCAGCCGAGACCCTGGCCGAGCGCCAGGTGAACAGCCCGTCGCCTCGTCTCAGCCAAGCGGAACACCGGCTCTGGACCGCGAGTCATTAGAAGACTGCCTGAATTCGCCCCACATTCCGTAGGGGACGCAAAGAGCGCCCTCCAGGCGCCTGATGAGGACTTTCCATGGCTACGCCCCCCAAGAGTGAACTCGCCGGTACCGACACCCAGGATCGCCAGAACACCTCGAAGAAGATCGAGCAACTGGAGCAATTCCGTTCCGATGCCACCGGCCAGGCACTGCGTACCAATCACGGCGTGAAGATCGCCGACAACCAGAATTCGCTGCGCGCCGGCACTCGCGGACCTTCCCTGCTCGAAGACTTCATCATGCGGGAGAAGATCACCCACTTCGACCACGAGCGCATCCCGGAACGCATCGTCCATGCCCGTGGCACCGGTGCCTATGGCTACTTCCAGCCCTACCAGGACTGGTCCGACCTGACCAAGGCCGCCCTCTTCCGCGACCCCAACCACCAGACCCCGGTGTTCGTGCGCTTTTCCACCGTGCAGGGCCCGCGTGGCTCCGGTGACACCGTGCGCGACGTGCGCGGCTTCGCCATCAAGTTCTACACCGAGGAAGGCAACTGGGACATGGTCGGCAACAACATGCCGGTCTTCTTCATCCAGGACGCCATCAAGTTTCCCGACTTCGTCCATGCGGTGAAACCCGAGCCGCACAACGAGATCCCCACCGGCGGCAGTGCCCACGACACCTTCTGGGACTTCGTCTCCCTGGTGCCGGAGTCGGCGCACATGGTGCTCTGGACCATGACCGACCGGGCCATCCCGGTGAACCTGCGCAGCATGCAGGGCTTCGGTATCCACACCTTCCGCATGATCAACACCGCGGGCAAGGGCGTCTTCGTCAAGATCCACCTGAAACCCGCCGGTGGCGTGCGCTCCCTGGTGTGGGACGAAGCCCAGAAGCTGGCCGGCAAGGACACCGATGCCCACCGCCGCGACCTCTGGGAAGCCATCGAGGCCGGTGACTATCCCGAGTGGGAATTCGGCGTGCAGATCATCCCCGAGGAAGACGAGCACAAGTTCGACTGGGACATCCTCGACGCCACCAAGATCATTCCCGAGGAGCTGGTGCCCATCACGCCCCTGGGCAAGCTGGTGCTCAACCGCAACCCGGATAACTACTTCGCCGAGACCGAGCAGGTCGCCTTCTGCCCCGGCCACGTCGTGCCCGGCATCGATTTCAGCAACGACCCCCTGCTACAGGGTCGCCTGTTCTCCTACACCGACACCCAGATCAGCCGCCTCGGCGGACCGAACTTCCACGAGCTGCCGGTCAATCGCCCGGTGGTGCCGAACCATAACGGCCAGCGCGACGCCAAGTACCGCATGACCATCGACAAGGGTCGTGCCTCTTACGAGCCCAACTCCATCGATGGCGGCTGGCCCAAGGAGACGCCGCCGGCGCCCCAGGATGGCGGTTTCGAGAGCTATTACGAGCGTATCGACGGTCACAAGGTGCGCGAGCGCAGCGAGACCTTCGGCGACCACTTCTCCCAGGCCACGCTGTTCTACAACAGCCTGTCGGAAGCCGAACAATCGCACGTCGCCGATGCCTACAGCTTCGAGTTGGGCAAGGTCGAGCGGATGTGGATCCGCGAACGGCAGGTCAACGAGATCCTCGCCAACATCGATCTGGAACTGGCACAGAAGGTCGCCAAGAAGATCGGCGTGACTCCGCCCACCGCACCCACCGTACAGCCGCGCAAGGTGTCCATCGACAAGTCGCCAGCGCTGAGCCAGCTCAACCTGCTGTCCGGCAACATCAAGGGCTTCAAGGTGGCGGTACTGGTGGGTGACGGCGTCATCGCCAGCGAAGTGGCGGCCATCAAGCAGGCGCTCAAGGCCGAAGGTGCCCACGTGAAGGTGCTCGGCCCCACCGCCGGTCCGGTCAAGGCGGCCGACGGCAGCGAAGTGGCCGTGGACGGCTCGGCCGAGGGCATGCCTTCGGTAGCGCTGGATGCGGTCTATGTGCCGGGCGGCGCCGAGAGCGTCAAGGCCATGCTCGACGACGGCGTGATCAAGCACTACCTGCTGGAAGCCTACAAACACCTCAAGGCCATCGCCCTCACCGGCGAAGCCGAACAGCTGCTCAAGGCGGTCTATCTGAGCCCCGACGAGGCGCTGCTCACCGGCGGCGACTTCAAGGCGGTGCAGCAGGACTTCTTCGCCGCCATCGCCAAGCACCGTTGCTGGGCGCGGATGCCGAAGATCAAGTCCATCCCGGCCTGATCACTCGGGCATAAAAAAGCCGACCGTCGCGAGACGGTCGGCTTTTTTCGTTTTGGGGCTATCGCGGCCCTGGACGAAGCCGCTCTGGCATTGGCCTAATCGCGGCCATGGGCCGCTCCTACAGAGGCCGATGCTCCTGTAGGAGCGGTCGCTACGGCGCACCGGCATGGCCGCGATCAGCGATACCCATCAATCCAGCACCAGCACCCCGTCCATTTCCACCTGGGAGCCCTTGGGCAGCGCGGCAACGCCGATGGCAGCGCGCGCCGGATACGGCTGCTGGAAGTAGCGGCCCATGATTTCGTTGACGGTGGCGAAATGCGAAAGGTCGATCAGGAAGATGTTCAGCTTGACGATGTCGGCCAGGGAACCACCGGCGGCTTCGGCGACGGACTTGAGATTCTCGAACACCTGGACCACCTGGGCTTCGAAGCCGTCCACCAGCTCCATGCTGGTCGGGTTGAGCGGGATCTGCCCGGAGAGATAGACGGTGTCACCGACCTTGATCGCCTGGGAATAGGTGCCAATGGCGGCGGGCGCCTTGTCGGTGTGGATCACTTGCTTGCTCATGGGTCGCTCCTGTGCGGGAAAGGACCGATTCTGCAAGCCGGTGGCGACCCGCTGCAACCTCAGAACCTGTTCACAATCGTGCGAGCTAGAGGCAAACAAGGCGAAAATGCCTGAGGAAGCGGAGTTTACGAGGGGTAAATGAGCATTCCGAAGGCATTTTCAACGCCGTTTGGCCGACGCGCAGCAGATCGTGAGCAGGTTCTCAGCTGCGAACCCGAGTGATACCGGCCACGCCCTTGAGCGTGCGCAGCTTCTTGATCACCCGCGCCAGGTGCACGCGATCGCGCACGCTGACCACCAGCTGGACCACGCTGACCCGGCCGTCGCGCTCGTTCATGCCGATCTTCTCGACGTTGGCGTCCACCGCAGTGACGTTGTTGGCCAGCACGGCGATCAGGCCGCGCTGGTGCTCCAGCTGGACACGCAACTCGACGCTGAATTCGCCGGTGACGTCCTTGGCCCAGTTGAGCACGATGCATTTTTCGCTGTTGTGCCGGAATTCGGCGATGTTCCGACAGTTTTCCAGGTGGATCACCATGCCCTTGCCGGCCGACAGGTGGCCGACGATGGGATCGCCCGGAATCGGCGTGCAGCACTTGGCGTAGCTGATCACCAGGCCTTCGGAGCCGCGGATGGCCAGCGGACCCTGCGGCGTGGTGCCGGGCTGCGGCTCCAGCGGCTCTTCCTGCTCGCTGCCGGACACCAGGCGCCGCGCCACCACGTAGGCCATGCGATTGCCCAGGCCGATCTCTTCGAGCAGGTCTTCCAGCACCACGCCCTTGTACTCGCCCAGTACCGAGAGGATGCGCATCGGCGAGATCTTCGACAGCTGGGTGCCAAAGCCCGACAGCGCCTTGTTCAGCAGGCGCTCGCCAAGGCTGATGGACTCGGAACGCCGCTGCTGCTTGAGCGCGTGGCGGATGTTGGTGCGCGCCTTGCCGGTGACCACGAAGTTGAGCCAGGCCGGATTGGGCCGGGCACCGGGCGCGGTGACGATCTCCACCGTCTCGCCGCTGCCCAGCGGCTGCGACAGCGGCGCCAGGCGGCGATTGATGCGGCAGGCGATGCAGCTGTTGCCCACGTCGGTGTGCACCGCATAGGCGAAGTCCACGGCCGTGGAGCCCTTGGGCAGCTCCATGATGCGACCCTTGGGGGTGAAGACGTAGACCTCGTCGGGGAAGAGGTCGATCTTCACGTTCTCGATGAACTCCAGGGAGTTGCCCGCGCGTTGCTGCAACTCGAGGATGCCCTTCACCCACTGGCGCGCGCGCAGGTGGCTGGCGCGCGGCTCGTCGCCGCCGGCCTTGTACAGGCCATGGGCGGCGATGCCGTTGTTGGCCATCTCTTCCATCTCGCGGGTGCGGATCTGGATCTCGATGGGCACGCCGTGCATGCCGAACAGGGTGGTGTGCAGGGACTGGTAGCCGTTCGCCTTGGGGATGGCGATGTAGTCCTTG
Organism: Pseudomonas sp. SORGH_AS_0199; assembly: GCF_031453735.1. Lineage (NCBI taxonomy): Bacteria > Pseudomonadati > Pseudomonadota > Gammaproteobacteria > Pseudomonadales > Pseudomonadaceae > Pseudomonas > Pseudomonas sp. SORGH_AS_0199. The sequence goes on along the minus strand of NZ_JAVJAE010000001.1, from coordinate 753,298 downwards.
AAGCGCCCCGGGAACGGCTTGTAGAGGTTGTGGACCGCACCGAGTACCCGGTAGCAGGTGTCGACCTTGTCGACGATGATGCGGAAGCCGTAGACGTCCATGATCTCGTTGAACGACTTACGCTTGCCGCGCATCTTCTGGTAGATGCTGTGCAGGTGCTTTTCGCGGCCGACCACCTCGCCGTCCAGGCCGTCGCGGGCCAGGCAGTTGGCCAGGGATTCCTGGATCTTGCCGAGGATCTCGCGGCGATTGCCCCGCGCGGTCTTGACCGCCCGCTGGATGCGTTCGGCGCGCATCGGGTGCATGGCGCGGAAGCCCAGGTCCTCGAATTCCACGTAGAAATCGTGCATGCCCAGCCGGTTGGCGATGGGCGCGTAGATTTCCAGGGTTTCCTTGGCGATGCGCCGACTCTTGTCCGGCGGCATGGCGTCCAGGGTGCGCATGTTGTGCAGCCGGTCGGCCAGCTTGACCAGGATGACGCGGATGTCCTTGGACATCGCCATGGTCATCTTCTGGAAGTTCTCCGCCTGGGCCTCGGCCTTGGTCTCGAACTTCATCTGGGTCAGCTTGCTGACCCCGTCCACCAGCTCCGCCACCGTTTCGCCGAACTGGGCGACCAGGGCTTCCTTGGCGATACCAGTGTCCTCGATCACGTCGTGCAGCATGGCCGCCATCAGGCTCTGATGGTCCATGTGCATGTCGGCGAGGATGTTGGCGACGGCCAGCGGATGGGTGACATAGGGCTCGCCGCTGCGGCGGCGCTGCCCATCGTGAGCCTGCTCGGCGTAGTAGTAGGCCCGCCTGACCAGATTGACCTGGTCGGGGGTCAGGTAGTCCGCCAGACGCTCGGCCAGCAAGTCGATGCCGGTCGGGCGGGCGTCACCATACGCAGGCTCGGCGGCCATGGCTTAGAGGGCCTCGCCGTCCGCTTCTTCGTTGACTTCGAAAGCGGCAAACAGCGGCTCTTCTTCGACGATGTCGTCCAGACGGATGACTTCCTCGTCGACCAGGCCTTCGGCGATTTCGCGCAGGGCGACAACGGTGGGCTTGTCGTTGTCCCACGGTACCTTGGGCTCCTTGCCGCCGGTGGCCAGCTGGCGCGAGCGCTTGGTGGCGAGCATGACCAGCTCGAATCGGTTGTCTACGTTGTCCAGGCAGTCTTCGACAGTAACGCGGGCCATGGTCTTCCTCGTGGCGATGATGATCCCGGGAACGGGGGACCCAATAGTATAAAAATTCGCCAGTGGCAAGGGAAGAGGCGGTGGTCGGAGGACCACCGGCACCGCTCCGTGCAGAAGCGGCTCCCGCCCGCGCCGGACGGGAGCCCTGGCCGGATCAGGCGCCCGCCTTCTTCTTCAGGCGCCAGGCGTGCAGCAACGGCTCGGTGTAGCCGCTGGGCTGCTCGCGGCCCTTGAAGATGAGGTCGCGGGCGGCGCGGTAGGCGTAGGAGCTGTCGAAGTGGCCGGCCATGGGTTCGTAGAGCGCATCGCCGGCGTTCTGGCCATCGACCACCCTGGCCATGCGCTGCAGGGTCTCGTCCACCTGTGCGGCCGTGACCACGCCGTGGTGCAGCCAGTTGGCAATGTGCTGGCTGGAGATGCGCAGGGTGGCGCGGTCTTCCATCAGGCCGACGTCATGGATGTCGGGCACCTTGGAGCAGCCCACGCCCTGGTCGACCCAGCGCACCACGTAACCGAGGATGCCCTGGCAGTTGTTGTCCAGTTCTTGCTGGATGGCTTCGGCGGACCAGTCCGGCGACTCGGCCACCGGCACACTGAGCAGCCCGGCGAGCAATTCGCCACGGGCGGCGTCGACGTCGCTGCGTTCCAGTTCCTGCTGCACCTGCTGGACGTTGACCTGGTGGTAATGCAGGGCGTGCAGCACGGCGGCGGTGGGCGACGGTACCCAGGCGGTGTTGGCGCCGGCCTTGGGATGACCGATCTTCTGTTCCAGCATGGCGGCCATCAGGTCAGGCATGGCCCACATGCCCTTGCCGATCTGCGCCTTGCCGCGCAGGCCACAGGCCAGGCCGACCAGCACGTTGTTGCGCTCGTAGGCGGTGATCCACTTCGAGGTCTTCATGTCGCCCTTGCGCAGCATGGGCCCGGCCAGCATGGCGGTGTGCATCTCGTCACCGGTGCGGTCGAGGAAGCCGGTGTTGATGAAGGCCACCCGCGCGGCGGCGGCGGCAATGCAGGCCTTGAGGTTGACGCTGGTGCGGCGCTCCTCGTCCATGATGCCCAGCTTGACGGTGTTGGCCGGCAGCCCCAGCAGGGCCTCGACGCGGTCGAACAGCTGCACGGCGAAGGCCACCTCGGCCGGGCCGTGCATCTTCGGTTTGACGATGTACACCGAGCCGCTGCGGGAGTTGCCCTGGCGCTTGAGGTCGTGCATGGCGATGGTCACGGTGACCAGGGCGTCGAGGATGCCTTCGGGGATCTCGCGACCGTCCTCCAGCAGCACCGCCGGATTGGTCATCAGGTGGCCGACGTTGCGGATGAACAGCAGCGAGCGCCCGTGCAGGCTCAGCGGCTGGCCGTCTGCGCCCTGGTACTCGCGATCGGGGTTGAGGCGCCGGGTAAAGGTCTCGCCACCCTTGCTGACCTCTTCGGCCAGGTCGCCCTTCATCAGGCCCAGCCAGTTGCGATAGGCCAAGACCTTGTCGGCGGCGTCCACCGCGGCGATGGAGTCTTCCAGGTCCATGATGGTGCTGACCGCGGCTTCCATGAGCAGGTCCTTGACCCCGGCGGCGTCGGTCTTGCCGATGGTGCTGGCGCGGTCGATCTGGATCTCCAGGTGCAGGCCGTTGTGGCGCAAGAGCACCGCGGACGGCGCGGCGGCATCGCCCTGGTAGCCGACGAAGGCGGCCGGATCGGCCAGTTCGCTGGTGCCGCTCCTGAGGTCCACCACCAGGCGACCGTCCTGGATGCGGTAGGCGGTGGCGTCCCGGTGCGAGCCACTGGCCAGGGGCGCCACGCCGTCCAGCACCTGGCGGGCGAAGGCCACCACCTTGGCACCGCGGGTGGGGTTGTAGCCCTTGCCGCGTTCGGCGCCCTCGCTCTCGGGCAGGGCGTCGGTGCCATAGAGGGCATCGTACAGCGAACCCCAGCGCGCGTTGGCGGCGTTCAGGGCGTAGCGGGCGTTGAGCACCGGCACCACCAGCTGCGGACCGGCCTGCTCGGCGATCTCGCGGTCGACGCCGGCCGTCGAGGCCTGCACCTGGCCGGGGACCGGTTGCAGATAGCCGATGCCTTCGAGGAAGGCCTGGTAGGCGGGCAGATCGGTGACCGGACCGGGATGGGTGCTGTGCCAGGTGTCCAGCTCCACCTGCAGGCGATCACGCTCGGCCAGCAGTTCGCGATTGCGCGGCGCCAACTCGTGCACCAGGGTGTCCACGCCCGACCAGAAGGCGGCGGTGTCGAGCCCGGTGCCGGGCAGCACTTCCTCGTTGATGAAACGCTGCAGTTCGGTGGCCACCTGCAGGCGGCCCAGGGTAGTGCGGTCGGTCATGATGGCTTTCCTTGATAACGAAACTGTCGAGAGAGGGTTAACCCAGTGCCGCGATGGCGGCCTTGGCGACCTGCGCATCTTCCGGCGCCTTGACGCCGGAGACGCCAACCGCGCCCACCACCTGGCCGTCCACCAGGATGGGTACCCCGCCTTCGAGCATGCCCTGCATCAGCGGAGCGCTGAGAAAGGCGGTGCGGCCGTTGTTGATCATCTCTTCCAGCACCTTGGACTCCTTGCGCGCCAGGGCGGCGCTGCGGGCCTTTTCCGGAGCGATGTAGGCGCTGTTCGGCGCGGCGCCGTCGAGGCGCAACAGCGCCAGCGGATGGCCGCCGTCATCGGCCACGGCGATGCACACGGCCCAGCCCTGGCGTTCGGCTTCGGCGCGACCGGCGGCCAGCAGGGTGTTGATCTCGGCAAGGGTGAGCACGGCTTTGGTGTTCATGGGGCCTCCAGGGTTAAGGGTTGGGTCGGAGCGGCCAGGGCCGCGTCGAGGATTTCGATCCAGTGGCGTACCGGGGTGCGCCCGGCGCCGTCGAGATGGCTCTGGCAACCGATGTTGGCGGTGGCGATCACCTCGGGGTGACCACTCTCCAGGGCATCGAGCTTGGCGTCGCGCAGCCGCCGCGACAAGTCCGGCTGGGTCAGCGAATAGGTGCCGGCCGAACCGCAGCAGAGGTGACCGTCCGGCACCGGCGCCAACGGAAAGCCGAGGCGCTGCAGGACGTCTTCCACGGCGCCACCGAGGCGCTGGGCGTGCTGCAGGGTGCAGGGGCAATGGAAGGCCAGCCGCGGGGTGTCCTGCAGCTGCAGCTCTTCCAGCGGCAGCTCGCGCAGCACCTCCACCAGGTCGCGGGTGCGCGCCGAGACTTCCCGCGCCTTGGCGGCATAGGCCGGGTCGTCCTTCAACAGGCTGGCGTATTCCTTGACGAAGGCGCCGCAGCCGCTGGCGGTCTGGATGATGGCTTCGGCGCCGCCCTGCAGCGCCGGCCACCAGGCATCGATATTGCGCCGGGCGCGATCGAGGCCGGCTTCCTGGGCATTGAGGTGATAGTCCACCGCGCCACAGCAACCGGCGCGGGGCGCGGCGTCCAGGCTGATGCCGAAGCGATCCAGCACCCGCGCGGTGGCGGCATTAGTATTGGGCGACAGCCCCGGCTGCACGCAGCCTTCGAGGATCAGCATGCGCCTGGCATGGCGCGGTGCCGGGCGCATGCCCGGGGCGGCGATGCGCGCCGGCAGCTTGGCCTGGACGCCGGCCGGCAGCAGCGGCTTCAGCGCCTGGCCGCCTTTCAGCAGGGCGCCGAACAGCCAGGGCTGCGGCAGCACCTGGCGCAGCCCGGCGCGTAGCAGGCGTTGGCCCAGCGGCCGCGGCACCCGGCGCTCCACCTCGGCGCGGCCGATGTCGAGCAATTCGTGATAGGAGACGCCCGAGGGACAGGTGGTCTCGCAGTTGCGGCAGGTCAGGCAGCGGTCGAGGTGCTCGCGGGTCTTCTCGCTGACCTCGCCGCCTTCGAGCATGCCCTTGATCAGATAGATGCGCCCACGCGGCCCGTCCAGCTCGTCGCCGAGCAACTGGTAGGTCGGGCAGGTGGCGTTGCAGAAGCCGCAGTGCACGCAGCTGCGCAGCACCCGCTCGGCATCGGCGGCACGGGGCAGTTCACGGGCGGCGGGACTCAGATTGGTTTGCATGATGTCTTTCCCCTACAGCCCGGCGTACAGCCGACCCGGATTGAAGATCCCCTGGGGGTCCAGGCGCGCCTTGAGGCGACGGTGATAGTCGAGCAGCGCGGCGGGCAGCGGGTGCTGGGCCTCGCGCTCGGCGTCCGGCGTGTAGCACAGCGCATGGCCACCGGCCCGCTCGGCGATCGCGCGCAGGACCGTGGCCGGGGCATCGCTCTTGAGCCAGTACTGGGCACCGCCCCAGTCCAGCAAGAGGCTGCCGGGCAACTCCAGCAGCGGGGTATTGACCGGTACCGACAGCCGCCACAGCGGCCTGGGGTCGTCGAAAAAGGCCAGCCGCTGTTCGTTGAGCTCGTCCCAGAAGGCCTCGCCCAGGGCTTCACCGCCCAGGCGATCAACGGCCGAGCGCACCGAGCCCTCGCCGCCCTCCAGGCGCAGCTGCAGCCGCTGCCCGTCATGACAGGCCGCCGAGATCGGCAGGGCTTCGCGGCCCCAGACGGCGAGGCGCTGCAGGGCGCGCGCGGCGTCCAGTTCCAGGCTCAGACTCTGGCTGCAACGCGGCCTGGGCAGCACCTTGAAGGACACCTCGGTGATCACCCCCAGGCAACCCTGGCTACCGGCCAGCAGGCGAGAGACGTCGTAGCCGGCGACATTCTTCATCACCTCGCCACCGAATCTCAGGTGCTCGCCGGTGCCGGTGATCAAGCGGGTGCCCAGGACGAAATCCCGCAGGCTGCCGGCCCAGGGCCGGCGCGGACCGGAGAGGCCGCAGGCCAGGGTACCGCCCACCGTGGCGCCCTCCCCCAGCCGTGGCGGCTCGCAGGGCAGCATCTGCCCCCGCTCGGCCAGGGCGGCATCGAGTTCGGCCAGCGGCGTGCCGGTACGGACCGTGGCCACCAGTTCGGTGGGGTCGTAGTGCACCAGGCCGCGGTGGCCGCTGACGTCCAGCGGCTCGCCCTCGACCGCACGCCCCAGGTGGGCCTTGGTGTCGCCGCCATGGATGCGCAGCGGCTGGCGACGGACCAGGGCCTCGCGGACCTGGTCGAGGAGCAGTTCCAGGCTGTCCATCAGAAGCGCTCCAGTTCGGGGTGGGGCAGCTGGCCACGATGCACGTGCAGGCCACCGAATTCGGCGCAGCGGTGCAGGGTCGGCACGTTCTTGCCGGGATTGAGCAGCCCGGGGGCATCGAAGGCGGCCTTCACCGCGTGGAAGAAGAGCAGTTCGCCGGACTGGAACTGGGTGCACATGGCATTGATCTTTTCCCGACCCACGCCGTGTTCGCCGGTGATGGTGCCGCCCACCGCCACGCAGAGGTCGAGGATGCGACCACCCAGGGCCTCGGCCTGCTCCAGCTCGCCGGGCCTATTGGCATCGAAGAGAATCAGCGGATGCAGGTTGCCGTCGCCGGCATGGAAGACATTGCCCACCGCCAGGCCGTATTCCGCGGACAGCGCCTCGATGCCGCGCAGTACCTCGGGCAGGGCTCGGCGTGGAATGGTGCCGTCCATGCAGTAGTAGTCGGGCGACAGCCGCCCCACCGCGGGAAAGGCATTCTTGCGCCCGGCCCAGAATTTCTGCCGCTCGGCCTCGTCGCGGGCCAGGCGGATCTCGGTGGCGCCGGCGGCGGCCAGCAGGCTGCTGACGCGCTCGATGTCGGCGGCCACGTCGGCTTCCACCCCGTCCAGCTCGCAGAGCAGGATGGCCGCGGCGTCCACCGGGTAGCCGGCGTGGATGAAGTCCTCGGCGGCTCTCAGGGTCAGGTTGTCCATCATCTCCAGCCCACCGGGGATGATGCCGGCAGCGATGATGTCGGCCACCGCCGCTCCGGCGCGTTCGATGTCGGCGAAGCTGGCCATCACCACCCGGGCACAGGGCGGCTTGGGCAGGAGCTTGACGGTCACCTCCACCACGACGCCGAGCAGGCCCTCGGAGCCGGTGAACAGCGCCAGCAGGTCGAAGCCGGGACTGTCCAGGGCGGCGCTGCCCAGGGTCAGGCGCTCGCCCTCCAGGGTAACGATCTCCACCGCCAGCACGTTGTGCACGGTCAGGCCGTATTTCAGGCAGTGCACGCCGCCGGCGTTCTCGGCCACGTTGCCACCGATGGAACAGGCGATCTGCGACGAGGGATCGGGGGCGTAGTAGAGGTCGTGGGGCGCCGCGGCCTGGGAGATGGCCAGGTTGCGCACCCCGGGCTGGACCCGGGCACGGCGGCCATCGGGGTCCACGTCGAGGATGCGATTGAAGCGCGCCATCACCAGCAGCACGCCCTGCTCCAGTGGCAGGGCGCCACCGGAGAGACCGGTGCCGGCACCGCGTGCCACCAGGGGCACGTTCAGCTCATGGCAGAGGCGCAGGGTCGCCTGCACCTGCTCCACCGTTTCCGGCAGCACCACCAGCAGCGGCGTGGTGCGATAGGCCGCCAGGCCATCGCATTCGTAGGGCTTGAGGTCTTCCCTGTCGTGCAGCAGGCAGTGCTCGGGCAGTTCGACACGCAACCGCTGCAGCAGTTGCGCCTTGTCCGGGCGGGGCAAGGCGCCGTCGAGACGTTCGTCGTAGACCAGGCTCATCGGGTAACCACCCTTGTTGTTGTTCTGGCTGGAGAGGCTTTGTTGTACCCCGACTGCAACCAGGGCGTCCATGACCCAGCGCACTGGTCATACCAGTTTTTACGCCCTCTTCGACCAAAGGATTAGCAGGTTTCAGCCTGCTTGACGGCAAATACGGCCGATGGCTCACTAGGATGAAACCTCGTGGTCATACCAGCAGGAAATCCTTATGTCCGCACCCGTCGCCCGCCTTCCCGTCGCCGAGAACGTCAGCCAGCAGATCGAACGGCTGGTGGTGGACGGGGTGCTCAAGGTCGGCCAGCCGCTGCCCTCCGAGCGCCGCCTGTGCGACAAGCTCGGCGTCTCCCGCACCGCCCTGCGCGAGGGCCTGGGGCTGCTGCGCGCCCGTGGCATCATCGAGACCCGCCACGGCCAGGGCAGCTTCGTCGCCCGCCTGGCGGCGCCGGCGGCGGAGAATCCGTTGCTGCACCTGTTCAGCAGCCAGCCGCGCACCCTCTATGACCTGCTGGAAGTCCGCGCCCTGCTGGAAGGCGAAGCCGCGCGCCTGGCCGCGCTGCGCGCCACCACCGCCGACCTGGTGCTCATCGGCCGCCGCTACGACGAGCTGTGCGCCGCCTGCCAGGATCCGGCCAGCCTGCCGGCGGAAACCCACGCCCGCCTCGACCACGCCTTCCACCTGGCGATCAGCGAGGCCTCGCACAACCCGGTGCTGGTGCACACCCTGCAATCGCTCAACGAGCTGCTGCTGGGCTCGGTGTTCGCCTGCATCGCCAATCTCTATCATCGGCCACCGCAGCGCCGCGAAATCGACGCCCAGCATGCCCGCCTCTATGCCGCCGTGAGCCAGCGCCTGCCCGACGAAGCCCATGCCGCCGCCCGCGAGCACATCCACAGTGTCAGGGACAGCCTGCGCGAGATCGAGCAGGAAGAGCAGCGCCTGGTGCGGGCCACCATGCGTCTGGAAGGCTGGACCTAGCGAAAAAGGCCCGCCGGCAAACATCGGCGCCAGAGCCACTGTCCGTCAGCCCAGGGTGCGCCCCGTCCCTCCAGCGGGCGCAACATCTTGCAACTGCCCTGCCCCGCCCCCATGCTTAGCCGACCTTTCTGCAGCTCTCGGCCCTAATGGACCCTTCCACCAGTCTCGCCTCGACGTTGTTCGCCGATCTCGGCCTCGTGTTCTTCGCCTTCTTCCTCGTGCTGCTCAACGGCTTCTTCGTCGCCGCCGAGTTCGCCATGGTCAAGCTGCGCGCCACCCGCGTGGAAGCCATCGCCAAGAAGCATGGCTGGCGCGGGCGCATCCTCAAGAAGGTGCACAACCAGCTCGACGCCTACCTCTCCGCCTGCCAGCTCGGCATCACCCTGGCCTCCCTGGGCCTGGGCTGGGTCGGCGAGCCGGCCTTCGCCGAATTGCTCGAACCCCTGCTCGGCGCCGTCGGCGTCAGCAGTCCCGAGGTGATCCACGGCATCGCCTTCTTCTCGGCGTTCTTCATCATCTCCTACCTGCACATCGTGGTCGGCGAGCTGGCGCCCAAGTCCTGGGCGATCCGCAAGCCCGACCTGCTCTCGCTGTGGACGGCGGTGCCGCTGTACCTGTTCTACTGGCTGATGTACCCGGCCATCTGGCTGCTCAACGCCAGCGCCAACGGCATCCTGCGCATCGCCGGCCAGGGCGAGCCGGGCGCGCACCACGAGCACCACTACAGCCGCGACGAACTCAAGCTGATCCTGCACTCCAACCGCGCCACCGACCCGGACGCCCGGGTGCTGGCCTCGGCGGTGGAGCTGGGCGAGCTGGAGGTGGTGGACTGGGCCAATTCCCGCGAAGACCTCATCTACCTGGACAGCAAGGCCAGCCTGGACGAGATCCTCACCCAGATCCGCCGCTCCAAGTACAGTCGCTACCCGGTCTATGACGAAGACAGCCAGACCTTTACCGGGGTGCTGCACATCAAGGACCTGCTCCTGGCCATCGCCGGCCTGGACAGTGAAGCCGCCTCCTTCGACCTCGACGACCTGGTGCATCCGCTGGAGCGGGTGACCAAGCACATGCCGCTGTCCGACCTGCTGGAGCAGTTCCGCCGCGGCGGCGCGCACTTCGTGCTGGTGGAGGAAGCCGACCACAAGGTCATCGGCTTCCTGACCATGGAAGACGTGCTCGAGGTGCTGGTGGGCGACATCCAGGACGAACACCGCAAGACCGAGCGCGGCGTGGTCGCCTACCAGCCGGGCAAGCTGCTGGTGCGTGGCGACACCCCGCTGTTCAAGGTCGAGCGGCTGCTGGGCATCGACCTGGATCACGTCGAGGCCGAGACCCTGGCCGGGCTGATCTACGACAGCCTGAAGCGCGTTCCGGAAGAGGAGACGGTGCTGGAGGCCGAAGGGCTGCGCATCATCGTCAAGAAGATGAAGGGCCCCAAGATCGTCCTGGCCAAGGTCATCAAGCTGGATCCCAAGGACGTCCGCCGGCGCCCGCCGGAAGAGCGCTGAGGACGCGCGGCCTCAGCCGCGTCCGCTGCCCAGCGCCGGCAGGTTATCGCTCAGGCAGACACGATTGCGCCCGCCGCGCTTGGCCGCATAGAGCGCCCGATCGGCGTCTTCCAGGAGCCCCAGGCCGTGTTCGAGATTGCTCGGCACGGTCACCGCGACCCCGATGCTGATCGACGGCCGCAGGCGTCCGTGCTCGGTCTGCAATTCCAGCGCCGCCACGTCCTTGCGGATGCGCTCCGCCAGCGTCCGGGCCGCGACCTGGTCGCTCCCGGGCAGGGCGATGACGAACTCCTCGCCGCCATAGCGCGCCGCCACCTCCCCCGCCCGCTGGACGTGCTGGCGCAACACCTCGGCCACACACCTCAGGCATTCGTCGCCCAGGGTGTGGCCATGGGTGTCGTTGACCGCCTTAAAGTGATCGATGTCCACCAGCAGCACCGCCAGTGGCAGTTCGGCACGGATGGCGCGGCGGATCTCCTGCTGGAAGAGGCGCTCGAAATGCCGGCGGTTGCCGAGTCCGGTCAGGGGATCGGTCTGGCTCTGGTGCAGCAATTCGCGATTCAGTCGTTCCAGGGAAGCCTTGGCCTGCTGCAACTCCACGGTGCGCAGCGCCACCCGCAACTCCAGTTCGACAAAGGAGGCCTCGCGCTCCCGGGCCAGCGCGGTGGAGGCTTCCAGGGCCTGCCGTTGGGCCTCGATTCGCGCCCGCCGCTGCAGACTCAGGCCCTCGGTGAGCCCCAGCGACAGCATCACGAAGCCCAGGGCGAAACCGGCCATCTGCCCATGGAAGGCCGGACTGTCGGCGGCCAGCCAGCCGGCCACAGCCAGCAGCTGGATGGCGCTGCCCAGCAACAGCAGGGCCCAGGCGGCACTGAACCACAGCGCCATGCGGCTGCCGCGCAGCGCCAGGTAGGTGGTGGTGCCCAGCAGGCCCAGGCAACTCAGCGCCATCATGCCGAGCATTTCCTGGAAGCTCAGCAGGTCCGGCCAGATCAGCGTGACGACCAGCGCCACATTCCAGTAGCCGATCAGCAGACGATTGCCGAAATCGATCCAGCGACCGCCGTGATAGAGACTGAGCAGATAGCGCACGAACACCCCGCCACTCAGAAAGCACAGGGCGGCGAAGGCCAGGTGCGCGCGCAGGGCGAAGGCCGGGCTCTCCGGCCAGAGTTGCCAGGCGCCATAGCCGCTGGTGACCGCCTGATAGCCGATGACGCTGAGCAGATAGAGGGCGTACCAGCCAAAGCCCGAGCGGCGGCCGAAACCCCACAGCGTGAGGGTCAGCAGCAGGATGGTGATCAGGCAGCCAAAGAAGCTGCCGACCAGCCAGGCATCCTGCTGGGCCTCGCGCAGATAGGTGGCCGGGGTGACCAGGCGCAGCGGCAGGACGAAGGTCTCCCGCGAATCCAGCCGCAGGTAGACCTCCTCCACGGCGCCCGCGGTCGGCGCCAGGGCGAACATCAGCTGGCGCCCGGGCAGCGCCCGTTGCGTCGCCGGCAGCGCCAGGCCGCTGCGCTGCAGCGGACTCCAGCGACCATCGGCAGCGCGGGTGCGCAGGTCCAGGCGATCCAGCACCGGCCAGGTCGGAATCAGCCACCAGGCCTGGTCGTCGCGGCCCTGGATGGCGAAGCGCAGCCAGAGGCCCTGGCGACCGTCATGGAGCAGCATTTCCAGCTCATCCGGCGCATGCCAGCCGTCCTCGCCACCGCTTGGGCGCGCGGCGGCCTCGGCAAAGGTCAGACTGGCGGGCGCCTTGAGAATCTCCAGTGCCGGGCGGGGATCGTAGCTGCGCGCCGGATCGTCGAGCCGCAGCACCTGCGCCTGGCCGTCGAGGGCGATCAGCAGCAGGACCAGCAGGTGCAAAGCCCGATTGCGCCCACCGGCGCACAGGGCGGCCAGGAATCCTTTCATGGGGCGGCATCCGTAGCCTGAAGGAAGGAAAGGCCGCGGTAGAGCCCGCGCCCTGGAGGAAATAGCGTGGTGATAGCATAACGCCACCAGGCCTGTTTCTGCCAAGGGATTTCTACCGGCGACAGGGTGCCTGGGCCCTGGATGGGCCCGGTGGCGTCAGCCGGTCTGGAACGCCCTTAAGCGCGGACTCAGCGGTCGCCCAGCGCCATGTTGGGCAGGGCCGCCAGCGGTCGCACGAAACGGAAGGGAATGGAGACCATTTCACCGCCAGTGTGGGCCTGGACGACGAAATGCAGATGGGGACCAGTGCTGCGACCGGTGTTGCCCGACTCCGCCAGGGGCGTGCCGATCTCCACCCGCTCGCCGGGTCGCACCTTGACCGAACCGCGGCGCAGGTGCAGGTAGGCGCTCTGGCTGCCGTCCTCGTGGGCGATGCGCACGAAGTTGCCGGAGGGGTTGGGACCATGGCCGAACTGGCCGTTTTCGACGTCGATGACCGTGCCGGCCCGGGCGGCGCTGATCGGCGTGCCCTCGGGCATGGCGATGTCCACGGCATAGCGGCCCTTGGGCGTGTGGTGACTGAAATCGCCGCCCGCGCCCTGGGTCACATAGTAGACACCCTGGCGCCAGGGCCAGGCGTAACCATAGCCGATGCCGTTGTCGGCAGCACCCGCGACATCCGTCGCCAGCGGCGGCAGGGTGCCGACCGGCAGCTGCGGACTGTAGCTGAAGGCCTGTTCGAAGTGCATGGGAAAGCCCTGCTGGCGCTTGCGGATCACCGCCAGCTGCACCGTGGAGCGCGGCTCGATGACCTGGCGGATCGGGCGCTCGGCACCGGCCACGTTGACGGTGCGCTGCAGGCGCAGCTCGACCCGCACGGGTACGTCGAAATCGTTGCGAACCTCGAAGATGCGGCCTTCACTGGCATTGCGTACCTTGAGCTTGACCTGCCCCTTGCGGGCCGGGCTCTTGGCGGAGGTCTTGGTCAGGGTCGCCTTTTCGGCAGCCGGCGCGAGGGCGGGCATGGCCAGGGCGAGGGTCAGGCAGGAGATCAGGGCGGTCAGGCGTCGGTCCATGGCATAGGGCCACCATGATGGGTAAGGACAGAACCTAACAAAGCCATGCAGACTGGGCGACGGCCAAACCCCGGCTTTGTGAAGCCGCTGGCAAAGCATCGACGCAAATAAAAAAGCGTGGCACTCAAATCCCTGTGCCACGCTGCCACCGATCGGACGGTAGTTCAATACAGGCCTGATGGTTCAGGCAGGTCAGCCAAGCGGCGGGTGTTCTGTGCGACACTCCCGCGAGAGGCAGGTTTGCGGCGTGCAGAGGGGTCACCCCTGGGCGCGCCCGATGCTCCGGCCATAGTGCTGCAGGTTAGGCCCTGGCACCTGGACCCGGCCCAACCGAAACGGACAGCTGTTATGCAGGAACAGACAATCGACCGAGCGCGGAGCGTAGTGGCGGATGCCCCCATCCCGCCTGCCGGTCCCCTGGTGTCCCAGCTCAGCACCTTCGCCCATGGCCAGGTGTGGCCGCCGCATGTGCACGATCAGGCGCACCTGATGTACACGGTCAACGGCGTGCTGGAGGTCACCACCCACGAAGGGGTCTGGTACGTACCGCCCAAGCAGGCGATCTGGATTCCGCCGCGCATCGAGCACCAGGCGCGGGCCAATGGCGAGGCCACCCTGCAGGTGGTGATCATCGAATTGCCGAGCGGCCTGCCCTGTCCCCAGGCGGCCACCCGCATGGTGCTCATCTCGCCGCTGCTGCGCGAATTGCTGCGCTGCCTGAGACGCGGCGGCGCTTCCTACGGCGAGGCCGAGCTGGGCAGCCACGTACGGGCGCTGATGCTGGCGGAGCTGGTGTTTCTCGAAGAGACCGCCCTGCACCTGCCGGCGCTGGCCGACCGGCGCCTGCGGGCCATCCAGACCAGTCTGCACGCCGATCCCGCCGACGACACGGCACTGGCGACTTGGGCGCAGCAGCTGCACCTCTGCTCGCGCAGTCTGGCGCGGCTGTTCCTCAAGGAAACCGGCACCAGCTTTTCCACCTGGCGCCAGCACACCCGGCTGATGCTGGCCCTGCCGCGACTGGCCGCCGGCGAGCCGGTGACCCGGGTGGCCCTGGACCTGGGCTATGCTTCGCCCTCGGCCTTTACCCGGATGTTTCGCCGGGTACTGGGCGTCTCGCCCAGCGAGTACCTCGACGCCCAGGGCTGACCCCGGCGCTCAAGGTCCGCCGACGGCGAAGTTCGGCAGGCTGTCCACCGCCTGGGCGAAGCGGAAGGGGATGGATTCGATCGCTTCGCCGGTGTTGCGCTGGACCACGAAGTGCAGGTGCGGCCCGGTGCTGCGTCCGGTGTTGCCGGAAGACGCCAGCGCCTGGCCCGGGCGCACCCACTGGCCTTCGGCGACCTTGATCGAACCGCGCTGCAGGTGCAGGTAGACACTCATGGTGCCGTCGTCGTGGAGGATGCGCACGAAGTTGCCGGAGGGGTGATTGCCGCGCCCATCCTGGTCGTTCTCCACCTCCACCACCTGACCGGCGCGCGAGACCACGATGGGCGTGCCCTCGGGCATGGCGATGTCCACCGCATAGCGACTCTTGGGCGTGTTGTGGCTGAAACCACCGCCGGCGCCCTGGCTGACGTTGAAGGGTCCGCCCAGCCAGGGCAGCGGATAGGCGAAACCGGAGGCGAAGACCGGGGTGGCACTGCCCATCAGGGTGGTGAGCTGCGGGGTATAGCGTTGCGGACGGCCCGGATCGGGCGCGATCAGGGTCGCCAGGCGCGTCAGGCTGCGCGCCGGCAGGACCTTGCGGATGGGCGCCTCGCCCACCCCGCTGACATTCTGCAGCGCCGAGAGGCGCAGGGTGACGGTCACTGGCAGGAAGCTGTCGTTGCGCACCTCCAGCACCGTACCGCCGGCATAGTGCCGCGGCTGCAGCTTGACCCGCTGGTCGAGCCGCTCGATGGGGTCGTCACTGAAGGTCATCACCTTGGCGCCCTTCTGCGCCTTGTCGGTGTAGGTGACCACGCCGTTGGCATCCACGTACTTGTAGATGGGCGCCGCCAGGGCGGGACCCGAAAGGACGAGCGACAGCAGCAGCAGGCGACAGGCAAGGGGCATGGGCAAGGCGTCAGAAATCCGCGGTGTCGCAGTGCGAAGCAGTCTCCGTGCCAGCCTCTGCATAGCGCCGCCCTGCTCTAGGCGCCCGGCACGTAGTGCCGCTGGGCGGTGCCCTTGGCGATCAGTCGCGACAGGTAGTCGAGCTTGGCCGGGTCACGGTCGATGAAGCGGAAGTTGACCTGCACCCACTCGCTGGCCGGGGTCGCTTCCACCGCGCTGAGGGAATGCAGATAGCCATTGAGGCGCGCCACGTCGCCTCCATCTTCGCCCTGCTCCAGGTCGAGCACGGCGGTTTCCAGGATCTGCGGCAGCGGATCGCCACGGCGGACCACCAGCAGGGCCTCCTTGATGCTGATGGCCTTGATCAGGCAGGCCATGCTGGCGTTGGGCAGGCGCAGCTGGCCCTGGCCGAAATTGGCGGCGGGCTTGCCGCGGGTGGGTGGCGGCGGCGCGCCGCCGGTGAGCAGGGCGGCACTGGAGGTGGCAGCCGGGGCCGCCACCGGGGCGGCGACCGGCTGGACCACGTCGCTGCGGCCGGCGGTCAGGGCGCCGAGGGAGTCATTGGCGAAGCCGGTGGCAGGGCGTGGCTGGGCGCCGGCCTGCAACTCGGCGAGCTTGCCGGTGCGCTGCAGGGCCTTCTTGACCTTGGCCGCCAGCTGTTCGTTGGAGAAGGGTTTGCCCATGTAGTCGGACACCCCGGCCTGGATGGCCTGGACGACGTTTTCCTTGTCGCCGCGGCTGGTGACCATGATGAAGGGCACGCCCTTGTGGTCCGGCTGGGCACGAAACCAGCTCAGCAGTTCCAGACCGGTCATGCCGGGCATTTCCCAGTCGCAGAGGATGAGGTCGAAGCGCTGCTTGCCGAGCAGCGTCTGGGCGCGGCGACCATCGGCCGCCTCGTCCACCACCAGCCCGGGAAACAGGTTGCGCAGGCCCTTCTTGATCAGATCGCGAATGAAGGGCGCATCATCCACCACCAGTACGTTCAACTTGCTCATCGGTCACTCCATGCCAAGTCTTCCAGCATAGCAGGCAGGTCCGGGACGCCACCGGGGGAGTGACCGGGCGGATCATTCGCGCGACCGATTGACCTCTTCGGCCATGCGCTTGAGGCCCATGTGCCGTACGTCGGTGCCCTGCACCAGGTAGATCACCAGTTCGGCGATGTTGCGCGCGTGGTCGCCGACCCGCTCCAGGGAGCGCAGCACCCAGATGATGCTCAGCACCCGCGAGATCGAGCGCGGGTCTTCCATCATATAGGTGGCCAATTCGCGCAGCGCGGACTTGTATTCACGATCGATCAGCTTGTCGTACTGGGCCACCGAGAGCGCCAGTTCGGCGTCGAAGCGAGCGAAGGCGTCCAGCGCCTGATGGACCATCTTGCGCACCTGTTCGCCGATGTGGCGGACTTCGACGTAGCCGCGCGGGGCCTCACCGTCCTCGGTCAGCTCGATGGCGCGGCGGGCGATCTTGGAGGCCTCGTCGCCAATGCGCTCCAGGTCGATCACCGACTTGGAGATGCTGATGATCAGGCGCAGGTCGGAGGCCGCGGGCTGCCGGCGGGCCAGGATGCGCAAGCATTCCTCGTCGATGCCGCGTTCCATGATGTCGATCTGGTCGTCGATGGTGCGCACCTGGCGCGCCAGGCCGGCATCGGCGTCGATCACCGCGCGCACGGCGTCGCTGACCTGCTTTTCCACCAGACCGCCCATGGCCAGCAGGTGGCTGCGGACCTCTTCCAGTTCGACGTTGTATTGCTGGGAGATGTGCTGCGTGTGGCCTTCTTTGTTGATCATGCTGTCAGTCCTGCCTGAGAGGAGCGAGTCGCCGGGTGGGGCACCGGCCTGCCTGGAACTAGCCGTAGCGGCCGGTGATGTAGTCTTCGGTCTGCCGCTTTGCCGGATTGGTGAAGAGGGTGTCGGTATCGCCGTGTTCGACCAGCTGGCCCATGTACATGAAGGCGGTGTAGTCGGACACCCGCGCTGCCTGCTGCATGTTGTGGGTGACGATGACGATGGTGTAGCGCTGTTTCAGTTCGTGGATCAGCTCTTCCACCTTGAGGGTGGAGATGGGGTCCAGCGCCGAGCAGGGTTCGTCGAGCAGCAGCACATCGGGCTGCACGGCGATGGTGCGGGCGATCACCAGGCGCTGCTGCTGGCCGCCGGAGAGCCCCAGGGCCGACTCGTGCAGGCGGTCCTTGACCTCTTCCCACAGTGCCGCGCCGTGCAGCGCCCACTCCACCGCCTCGTCGAGCACCCGCTTCTGTTTGATGCCCTGGATGCGCAGGCCGTAGACCACGTTCTCGTAGATGCTCTTGGGAAAGGGATTGGGCTTCTGGAACACCATGCCCACCCGCCGCCGCAACTCGGCGATCTCGGTGCCGCGGGCATAGATGTTCTGGCCGTCGAGCAGGATCTCGCCGTCGATGCGGCAGTCTTCCACCAGGTCGTTCAGGCGATTGAAGCAGCGCAGCAGGGTCGACTTGCCGCAACCGCTGGGGCCGATGAAGGCGGTGACCCGCTGGCGCGGGATCTCCAGGGCGATGTCCTGCAAGACCTGCTTCTTGCCGTAGAACAGATTGAGCCGCGGCACCGACAGGGCCACGCCACCTTCGCTCGCCGCAGGCTGGGCGCTGGCCGCGTAGGCGGCGGCAGTTCTGAAGATGGAGGAATCGGAAGGCATGGGGTCTCCTCGGCCGCGGGCGCTAGTGTGGCGCTTCAGAAGTTCGCACGAGATTTGGCGAGTGATTTTTGGCGGTTCGGCGCTCCGATGGGGGCCAGGCGCCGTGACGAGTCATAGCAGGGCTATGGCGAGGAGTGGCAACGCCGTCCACGCCGAAAAAGCGCCGCCAAAATCGTGTAGTCAACTTCTGAAGGACCATACTATTCTTCCAGCAGCCGGTATTTTTCGCGCAGCCGGTTGCGCAGGAACACGGCGGACAGGTTCAGCCCGGCGATCACCAGCACCAGCAGCAGCGCGGTGGCATAGACCAGCGGGCGCGCGGCTTCCACGTTGGGGCTCTGGAAGCCGACGTCATAGATGTGGAAGCCCAGGTGCATGATCTTCTGATCCAGGTGCAGATAGGGGTAGTTGCCGTCCAGCGGCAGCGCGGGCGCCAGCTTGACCACCCCCACCAGCATCAGCGGCGCCACCTCGCCGGCGGCGCGGGCTACGGCGAGGATGAGCCCGGTCATCAGCGCCGGGCTGGCCAGCGGCAGCACCACCTTCCACAGCGTTTCGGCCTGGGTCGCGCCCAGCGCCAGGGAGCCCTCGCGGATGCTACGGGGGATGCGCGCCAGGCCCTCTTCGGTGGCGACGATCACCACCGGCACGGCGAGGATCGCCAGGGTCAGCGAAGCCCACAGCAGCCCCGGGGTGCCAAAGGTCGGCGTCGGCAGGCTGGCCTGGAAGAACAGCTGGTCCAGGGAACCGCCGAGCACATAGACGAAGAAGCCCAGGCCGAAGACGCCATAGACGATGGCCGGTACCCCGGCGAGGTTGTTGACGGCGATGCGGATGGTGCGGGTCAGCGGACCCTGGCGGGCGTATTCGCGCAGGTAGATGGCGGCGATGACGCCGAAGGGGGTGACGATCACCGCCATCAGCAGGGTCATCATCACGGTGCCGAAGATGGCCGGGAAGACGCCACCCTCGGTGTTGGCCTCGCGCGGATCGGCACTGAGAAATTCCCACAGCTTGCTGCCATAGAAGCCGAGCTTGGCACCCAGGCCCATGGCGTTGGGCTGGTAGGCGCGCACGATGCGCGCGAGATTGAGTTCCAGGGTGCGGCCCTCGACGTCGCGCAGCACCACGCTGTCACGGCGACGCTCCTGGCGCAGGCTGGCCAGCTGGTCCTCCAGCTCGCCGTAACGGGCTTCGAGCTCGGCGCGGCGGGCGGCGAGATCGGCCTGGGCGGTGGCGTCGAGACGGCCGTCCAGCTCCAGGCCGCGGCCCCCCAGGCGCAGCCGCTCCAGGGCGTAGTTGACGCTGCCGATGTCCTGTTTCTCCAGACGCTCCAGCTGCTCGCTCAGGTCGCGGGTGCGCAGCAGGCGACGCTGCAGTTCGGGCACCGCCGCGGCGCCCTTGGCCACCTGGCGCCCCGCTTCGCGCACCTCCAGTGCATAGCCGTAGAAGTTGCCCCATTCGCGGCGCTCCAGCACCAGGGCGTCGGTCGGGGTCTGGCGATCGCGCAGCCAGTCGCCGACCAGCCAGACGAAATCGCTGCCATAGAGGTCGCGATTGCCCAGCTTGAAGAGTTCGCGGGTCAGGGTTTCGCCGCTGTCCGGCGGCAGGGTCACCCCGGCGCTGCGCAGCCGCTCGGCCGGTATCGTCTCCTGCTCCACCACCTGGCCGAGCACCAGGCGCGATTCCAGGCCCGGCGGCGTGTAGCGCGCCTGCACCACCTCGGCCGGCCAGAAATGCGCCAGGCCGCGCACGGCGAGGATGCCGATCAGGCCCAGGGTCATGAGCACGGCGATGGCCACGGCGCCGGCGCTGAGCCAGATCCCGGGCGCGCCGCTCCCCAGCCAGGCGCCCAGGGAGCGCCGCTGCCCGATGCCCCGCTGTTGCGGCGCGCCGGCGCTAGAGGGCCGCATATTTTTTCCTCAGCCGCTGGCGGATCAGTTCGGCCAGGGTGTTCATCAGGAAGGTGAAGCTGAGCAGCACCAGCGCGGCCAGGAACAGCAGCCGGTAATGGGTGCCGCCCACCTCGGATTCGGGCATCTCCACGGCGATGTTGGCCGCCAGGGTGCGCATGCCCTCGAACAGGTTGGCATCCATGATCGGGGTGTTGCCGGTGGCCATGAGCACGATCATGGTCTCGCCGACGGCGCGGCCCAGGCCGATCATCAGCGCCGAGAAGATCCCCGGGCTGGCGGTCAGCAGCACCACCCGCACCAGGGTCTGCCAGGGGGTGGCGCCCAGCGCCAGGGAGCCCAGGGTCAGGCTGCGCGGCACGCTGTAGATGGCGTCTTCGGCAATGGAGAAGATGTTGGGGATGACCGCGAAGCCCATGGCCAGGCCGATGATCAGGGCGTTGCGCTGATCGTAGGCGATGCCCAGGGTCTGGCTCAGCCAGAGGCGCAGGTCGCCGGCGAACAGCAGGGTTTCCAGCCAGGGACTGAGCCACAGCGCCAGGGCGGTGGTCAGCAGCACCACCGGCAACAGCAGCAGGCTTTCCCAGCCTTCCGGGATCCGCTCGCGCAGACTCAGCGGCAGGCGCGACCAGCCAAAACCCGCGGCGAGGATGGCCAGCGGCAGGAGCAGCAGCAGGCTGAACAGCCCCGGCAGGTGATTTTCCACGAAGGGCGCGAGGAACAGCCCGGCGAAGAAGCCGAGGATCACCGTGGGCAGCGCCTCCATCAGCTCGATGACCGGCTTGACCGTACGCCTCATGCGCGGCGCCATGAAATAGGCGGTATAGACCGCCGCGGCGATGGCCAGGGGGGCGGCGAACAGCATGGCGTAGAAGGCCGCCTTGAGGGTACCGAAGGTCAGCGGCGCCAGGCTCAGCTTGGGTTCGAAGTCCGCGGTGGCGGCGCTGGACTGCCAGACCCGCGCCGGCGCTTCGTAATTCTCGTACCAGACCTTGCCCCACAGCGCCGACCAGGAGACTTCCGGGTGCGGATTGTCCAGGCGGAAGCCGAGCAGCCGGCCATTTTCCTCCAGCAACAGCCGATCGGCGCGCGGCGACAGCGCCAGCACCCCGGCGGCGGGAGCGATCTGCTCGCGCAGCAGGGTGCGCCCGGCGGTGCTGTGGAAGACCCCCAGTTCGCCCGTGGCATCCAGCGCCACGAAGCCCTTGCGCCGCTGCTCCGGCACCAGCTGGACGATGGGCGCGCTGCCCAGCTGGAAGCTGCGGATAGGCCTCAGCACCGGTTCGCCGTCCTGGCCTCGGACCATGAACCACTGGCCGATGCCACCCTTGGCGGTACCCACCAGCAGCGACACGCCGCCCAGCAGCTGGGCGCTGGCGGTGACCTCGTCGTCGGCTGCGTCGAGCAGCTTGTAGTGGCCATTGAGACTGCCGTCGCGCAGGTCGAAGACATCCGCCTGGGCGCGGCCATTGAGGGCATAGAGCCAGCGACCGCGGGGATCGAGGTAGAGCGCCTTGGCCGCGGCGTTGAGCGGCCCGAGGGTGAGCGAGGTACGCACGGGAACGGCCGCGCCACCGGTCACCGGCGCGGCCAGCCCGGCCAGGCGCAGGGCCGTCACCCGATTGCCCTGGGCGCCGGCCAGCACCAGCAGGTCCTCGTCACCGGCGATGGCGACCCGCTCCAGGGCCGTACGAGCGGCGCCCAGGTCCAGCGGCTCGCGCCCGTAGGGAAAGTTCAGTTCCGGGGTGATGACCCGGGTGCCCTGGGGATAGCGGGAGACATAGCGCTTGTGCGCCACCAGCACGCGGCCATCGGACAGGCCCAGGGCGATCAGTCCGCGGGGGGCGTCCTGGGCCTGGCTGCTGATGGTGACACCGGACGGCAGCGGCAGACGCTCGCGCATGACCGGCTGGCCGTCGGCCAGGGTGAAGAAGGTGGCCTCGCCGGCCCGGGAAAGATGCAGGCCGAGGCGATTCTGCTCGTCGATGCCCAGCAGCAGCGGCGCCCCGGCGGCCGCCAGCCAGTCGGGCTGGGGCAGCGGCTGGGCTTCCAGACTGGCGCCACGCAGCAGCGGCAGCACCACATAGGCCAGATAGAAGAAGATCAGGGTGATGGTGGCCAGCACGGCCAGCCCACCGGCCAGCACCGAGCCCCGTATCAGGCGATCCTGCAGGGCCCGCCAGCGCCGCCGCCGGCGTAGTGCAGGCGTGTTGAAGTCCAGCCGAGCAGGGCCGCGAGGATCGGGCGGGGACGGGGGTACCGGGGATATCATGGCGCAGAGCCTAATCACGTCGTGTGACAGAAAGGTTACAGCGAATGGGCGGCCAGAGACGCTACGCCCGGCGCGGGCGCAGGGTCTCTGGGCACTCAGTAGCCCAGGGTCTTCAGGGCCTGTTGCACCACCGCTGCCGGCAAGGGGATATAGCCATCCCTGACCACGGCCTCCTGGCCGCTGCGCGAGAGGATCAGCCGCAGGAATTCTCCTTCCAGGGGGTTGAGCGGGCGATTGGGCGCCTTGTTCACATAGACGTAGAGATAGCGCGCCAGGGGATAGCGCCCGGACAGGGTGTTCTCCTGGTTGTCCGCGACGAAGTCGGTGGTGCCCTGGCGGGCCAGCGCTAGGGTATGGACGCTGGCGGTCTGGTAGCCGATGCCGGAGTAGCCGATGCCCCCCAGGGACTGGCTGATGGCCTGGACCACCGAGGCCGAGCCCGGCTGTTCGTTGACGTTGGCGCGGAAGTCGCCACGGCACAGCGCCGCTTCCTTGAAGTAGCCGTAGGTGCCCGACACCGAATTGCGGCCGAAGCGCTGGATCGGGCGCTTGGCCCAGTCGCCGGTCAGGCCCAGGTCGCCCCAGGTCTTGAGTTCGTGCGGACCACCGCAGAGCCGGGTGCTGGAAAAGATCGCGTCGACCTGTTCCAGGGTCAGCTGGCGCAGCGGATTGTCCTTGTTGACGAAGATCGCCAGGGCATCGATGGCCACCGGCACCGCGGTGGGCTGGTAGCCGAAGCGCTGCTCGAAGGCCTGGAGTTCGGCGTCCTTCATCTTGCGACTCATGGGGCCGATGCCGGCGGTGCCCTCGGTGAGCGCCGGCGGCGCGGTGGACGAGCCGGCCGCCTGGATCTGGATATTGAGATTGGGATACTGGCGCTTGTAGCTCTCGGCCCAGAGCGTGACCAGGTTGGCCAGGGTGTCGGAGCCCACGCTCGACAGATTGCCGGAGATTCCGCTGACCTTCTGGTAGGCGGGGATGGCCGGGTCGACGCCCTCGGCCCGAGCGGTTGTGCCACCTAGCGCCAGGGCGAGCGCCACAGCGGTCAGCGGACCTTTGATGTCCATGCCGGATTCCTCGCGAGGATGGGAGACGGGCCTGGGCCGGCGACGCTCAGGCGCAAGCCGGCACTCTAGGCGCGCATTGTGACGGATTTATGAGCCAGCGCCAGCCGCCCCTGCAGGTTCGACTAGGCTGCAAGGGAGTCTGCGCTGCACCACCCTGGCGCAGACCTGGCCGCTGGCTCCGCGACGACCGCCCAGGCACGCGGCCTCCGCGGGCCGGACCACCATTTGCATAGCTAAGCATTCATCTCAGTGCAGAGGAACGCACCATGGCCCAGGCTCTTCCGACGTCCTCCTCCCCCGCCGACGCCACTCCCGCCAGCGCGGGCGCCACGCCCTCGCGCGCCAAGCTGATCGCCGCGGCCAGTCTCGGCAACGGCCTGGAGATGTTCGACTTCACCGTCTTCAGCTTTTTCGCCGCCATCATCGGCCAGCTCTACTTTCCTTCGGACACTCCCTATGGCTCGCTGCTGATGGCGGTCGGGGTGTTTGGCGTCGGCTTCGTCATGCGCCCGCTGGGCAGCATGGTGCTGGGCGCCTATGCCGATCGCCACGGGCGCAAGCAGGCGATGCTGCTGACCATCACCCTGATGGGCCTGGGCAGCGCCCTGATCGCCTTTACCCCGACCCATGCCCAGATCGGCCTTGCCGCGCCGCTGATCCTGCTCGTGGGGCGCCTGCTGCAGGGCTTTTCCGCCGGCGGCGAGATCGGCGCCGCCACTACTCTGCTGCTGGAGTCGGCCAGTCCCGGCCGGCGCGGCTTCCATGTCAGCTGGCAGGTGATCAGCCAGGGCGGCAGTGCCCTGCTCGGCGCCGCCCTGGGCGCCCTGCTCACCCGCAGCCTGTCCGAGACCGAGCTGCACGCCTGGGGCTGGCGCATCCCCTTCCTGGTCGGCTTGCTGATCATTCCGGTCGGCCTCTATATCCGCCGCCAGGTGGACGAGACCTGGAGCGGCGCCGGCACGGTCGAGGGCGGTCCGGTGCGCGCCTTTCTGCGCGAGCATCCGCGGCGCTTCGGCCTGGGCCTGCTGATCGTGATGTCGGCGACCCTGCTGACCTACCTGATGCAGTTCTACATGCCCACCTACATGACCCGCATCGTCGGCCTGCCGGCCACCAGCGCCTACCTGGCCGGGGTGGCCTCCAGCGCCGTGCAGATGGCCGCCGCCCTGGCCGCCGGGCTGCTGCTGGATCGCTTCGGGCGCTACAAGCCGGTGGCCCTGGTCAGCCTGGCGGTGGCCCTGCTGGGCATCTACCCGGCCTTCGTCTGGCTGAATGACCCCACCACCCAGGGCCTGGCCTTCGCCGCCCGCTTCGTGGTGATCACCGCCATGAGCGTCAACATGACCGCCGGGCTGCTGCTGATCCTCGCCGGCCTGCCGCGGCCGGTGCGCGCCACGGGGCTGGCCATGACCTACGCCCTGGCGGTGACCCTGTTCGGCGGCACCGCCCAGTTCATCGCCACCTGGCTGATCGAGGCCACCGGCAGCCCGCTCGCCCCGGCCTGGTACCTGATCGTCATGCTGCTGATAGGATGGCTGGCACTGCTGAGCTATCCCGAACGCCACCTGGATTGAGAGAGATCGCCATGAGCCTTGCCACTGCTGCGGATCAAGACGCCACCGCCCGTCATATCGCCGGCTACCTGCCGGAAATGGTCGCCCTGCGCCGCGACATCCACCGCCATCCCGAACTGGGTTACCAGGAGCAGCGCACCAGCGACCTGGTGGCCGCCGCCCTCGCGGGCTGGGGCTACGAAGTCCATCGCGGCCTGGGCGGCACCGGGGTGGTTGGCACCCTGCGCGCCGGCAGCGGCAGCAAGGTGCTGGGCATCCGCGCCGACATGGACGCCCTGCCGATCCTGGAAACCACCGGGCTCGACTACGCCAGCCAGCACCCGGGCCGCATGCATGCCTGCGGTCACGACGGCCACACCACCACCCTGCTCACCGCCGCCCGCTGCCTGGCCGAGACCCGCGCCTTCGACGGCACCCTGCACCTGATCTTCCAGCCGGCCGAGGAAGGCCTGGGCGGCGCCCTGAAGATGATGCAGGACGGCCTCTTCGAGCTGTTCCCCTGCGACCAGGTGTTCGGCCTGCACAACATGCCCGGTGTGCCCACCGGCAAGTTCTGCTTCGTCGACGGCGCCGCCATGGCCTCGTCCGACACCGCCCTCCTGCGCATCCGCGGCCAGGGCGGCCACGGCGCGGTGCCGGACAAGGCCGTCGACCCCATCGTCGCCAGTGCGGCCACGGTGATGGCGCTGCAGACCGTGGTCTCGCGCAACGTGGCGCCGCTGGACACCGCGGTGATCACCGTGGGCAGCATCCACGGCGGCGAGGCCTCCAACGTCATCCCCGATGCGGTGGAGATGAAGCTCACCATCCGCGCCTTCCAGGACAGCACCCGCGACCTGCTGGAGCAGCGTATCGGCGCCCTGGTCCGCGCCCAGGCGGAAAGCTTCGGCGCCACGGCCGAACTGGACTACCAGCGCGGCTATCCGGTGCTGGTCAACCACGACGGCCCCACCGCCTTCGCCCGCCAGGTGGCGGTCGAGCACTTCGGCGCCGAGGCCCTGCATCCCTTCGCGCCCATCCCGGCCAGCGAGGACTTCGCCTACATGCTGCAGCAGGTGCCCGGTTGCTACCTGTTCGTCGGCAATGGCCCGAGCGCCAACCTGCACAACGCGGCCTACGATTTCAACGACGCCCTGCTGCCGGTCGGCGCGCGTTACTGGGTCAAGCTGACCGAGGCCTTCCTCACCGTCTGAGGCGCCGCCTCGTCGGCACCCTCACCCGGGGTGCCGGCGACGGAATCTTCACGTGCGGGCCGCTAGACTGCAGGGTCATTATCCAACCTCGAGAGGTCGCCATGCGACGTGTTCCGCGCCTGGGCTGGCGCCAGGGTCTGGCGCTGGGCGTCGCCGTGCTGGCGGCGGGGTTTGCCTATCCGGCCTGGCGACATTTCCATCCGGTCAGTGCGGCCGAGGGCTGGCGCTATCGGGAATTCGCCGCCGACATCCCCATGGTCAGCGCCCTGGCCCTGGATGCCGATGGCAGCCTGTTCGTCACCCAGGAATTCTCCAGTCGCCGCGGCAGCCTGCTGCGGCTGCTGTCCAGCGGCGAACGCCAGCCGGTGCTGGGCGAACTGTCCAAGCCCGATGGCCTGGTCATGTTCCAGGGCGGCCTGGTGGTCAGCCAGGAAGGCGGGCCGCTGCCGGTGTTTCTCCTGCGCGATGGCCAGCGCCAGGCCCTGTTCGACGGCAACGACGTCGAGGGCGTCGCCACCGATGGCCAGACCCTCTATGCCATCGAGGACCTGCCGCGCGGGCGTCTGCTCAGCTACGACCCGCTGCAACGCCGCCTGGCGGTGCTGCGCGACGGCCTGGAAGAAGGCGAAGGGGTGGCGCGCTGCCCGGATGGCCGGCTGTTCTATACCGAAAAGGCCAAGGGCTGGGTCAAGCAGTGGCAGCCCGGGGGTACCGATACCCTGGTCGCCGCGGGTCTCGACGCGCCGGGCTTCGTGCAGTGCTCGGCCGACGGCCTGTGGATCACCGAAGACGCCACCCACGGCGCCCGGGTGCTGCTGGTGCAGCCCGACGGCCAGCTGGTCACGGTGCTCTCACACCTGCGCTCGGCGCAGACCCTGATCCGCCGCGGCGACGGTCATTACCTGGTCGCCGAGCAGGGGCGCAACCGCATCCTGGAGTTGTCGCGAGAAGCCGGAGCCGACCGCTAGGGCGAGCGGCTCCGGGTACCTCAGGGCAGGCGATACACCAGACAGGGATTGCCGTTGAGGCGGCGACCCAGCACTGGGGTGAGATCGGCCAGCGGGGTGCTGGCCAGCAATTCACGGTCATCACGGGCGAGGATGATCCAGGCGCCGGACGGCAGGTGCGCCAGGTCCGCGACCTGCGGCCGGGCGATGAAGATCGGCTGCTCGTCGTGGTCCAGATTCATCATGTAGCGGATCGCCCAGCTGTCCTGACCGAGGCCGAAGAACACCAGGGGGCCCGGCTGCTGCTGGCGCAGACCCTCCACCTGCTGGACGAAGCCGCGGGTGTCGTACTGCAGGTCCTGGGCCGGCTCCACCACCGTGACCAGCATCAGCCACTGGGCGGCCAGCGCCAGGGCGCTCAGCGTGAGCAGGCGGCGGTTGCCGTGCAGCCGGCGCCAGCTGACCAGGGCGGCGAGCTGCAGGGCGACGAAGACCGGTACCAGCAATGCCAGGGAGACATCCGGCCAGTAGCCATGGCGCTGCCAGAGGTGACGACAGACCAGCATGGCCACCAGCGCCAGCCCGGGCAGCGCCAGCACCAGCGCTGTGTAGAGCGGCGCGACCCGGCGGAACCAGCCCTCGGCGCGCAGGAGGCCATGGGCGGCGATGGCGGCCAGGAAGGGCACCATGGGCACCACATAGTAGGCGCGCTTGAAGTGCGGGATGGACAACCCGACCAGGATCAGCAGACCGCTCCCGGCGAGGCCCAGCAGCAGGCGGCGCTGGGCGGTGTGCGGCCAGGCCAGCAGACGACGGCGCTCGGCCAGCAGCACCAGCAGCGCCAGCGGCAGTACCGGCAGATAGCGATACAGCCCCAGCTGCAAATAGAACCAGAAGGGCTTGCCGCTTTCGTCCAGTCGGCCAGTGACCTGCATGTGCCAGACCTCGGCGGCGAAGTCCGCCCCGCCCTCGTGATGGGCCAGCTGGATCAGCGTCCACCAGCCGAGGGCGAGCAAGGCCAGGCCGGCCAGGCCGTAGCCCAGCAGGCGCTGCACGGCGAGGGGGCGCCGCGCCGGCTCGCCCCAGGCGACCACCAGCCAGTAGAGGCAGACCACGCCACAGGGCTCGATCAGCCCCAGCGGGCCGCGGATGGCGAAGCCCAGGGCGAACAGCGGCAGTACCAGCAGACGGCGCAGCGGGCGGCCGTCGCGATCGGCGCTATGGAGCAGGTAGAAGCAGAGCAGCACCACCAGGGCGACCAGTTGGTCCAGGCAGACCGCGCGGGCCTTTTCCAGCCATTGCGGGGTCAGGGCCACCAGCAGCACCGTGAGCAGCGCCCAGGCGCGGCGGGTGTCGGCCAGCAGGCGATAGGTCAGCGCCAGCACCGCGGCCGAGGCCAGGGCGGTAGGCAGGACGTTGGCCAGGTGATTGGGCGCGCCGATCACCCGCGCGGCCAGCCAGCTCAGCCAGGTGGCGGTGCCGGGATAGTCCGGATAGGGCTGGCCGTAGGTGGTTGCGAAAAAGGACGGGCCATGGCGAAACATCTCGCCGAGGAAGACCGCCCAGCGACCGTCGAAGCCCTGGGGCGCCTGGTTCCAGATGCCGAGGGTGAACATCAGGGTGGCGACCACCCCGAGCAGCAGGCTTTCGCGGCGCAGGCGACTGGCCGCCGGCAGCGCGTAGAGGGGCGCGCTGCGTGGGGTCAGGGGCATGGGCGAGACCATCAGGCGGCATCCACGCGGCGGGCGACCTGGGGACCGCCCAGGGCGGCGCCACGCCCGATGGCGAAGTATTCGATGCCGCGGCGCTCCATGCGCTCGGGATCGAACAGGTTGCGACCGTCGAAGATCACCGGCTGGTTGAGCTGGCGGGCGATCAGATCGAAGTCCGGTGCCTTGAACTGCTGCCATTCGGTGCAGATGACCAGGGCATCGGCCCCGGCCAGGGCGGCTTCGGGGGTGCCCATCAGTGCCAGGCGCTCGTCATGGCCATAGAGGCGCTGGGCCTCGGCCATGGCCACCGGATCGAAGGCGCGCACCTTGGCGCCGGCCTCCCAGAGGGCCTCCATCAGCACCCGGCTTGGCGCATCGCGCATGTCGTCGGTGTTGGGTTTGAAGGCCAGCCCCCAGAGGGCGAAGGTACGGCCGCGCAGGTCACCGTCGAAGTAGGTGTTGATGCGCTCGAACAGCTTGGTCTTCTGGCGCACGTTGATGGCTTCCACGGCGCGCAGCAGATCCAGCTCCACGGCGTTTTCCTCGCCGGTGCGGATCAGCGCCTGCAGGTCCTTGGGGAAGCAGGAGCCGCCGTAGCCGCAGCCCGGATAGATGAAGTGGTGGCCGATACGCGGATCGGCGCCGATGGCCTGGCGCACGGCCTCGATGTCGGCGCCGACGTGCTCGGCCAGTTCGGCGATCTGGTTGATGAAGCTGATCTTGACCGCCAAGAGGCTGTTGGCGGCGTACTTGGCCAGCTCGGCGCTGCGCAGGTCCATGCACTGGATGCGGTCATGGTTGCGGTTGAAGGGCGCATAGAGTTCGCGCATCACGTCGCGGGCCACCGGCGAATCGGTGCCCACCACGATGCGATCGGGCTTCTTGCAGTCGGCGATGGCGGCGCCTTCCTTGAGGAATTCCGGATTGGAGACCACCTCCACGTGCAGGGTGCGACCCTCTTCGGCGAGCACCTCGTGGATCAGCGCGCGGACGCGGTCGCCGGTGCCCACCGGCACGGTGGACTTGTTCACCACCAGCAGCGGATCGCGGGACACCGGCTGGCCGATCAGCGGCTCGCGCCGCAGGCGGGCGATGGTTCCGGCCACGGCGAAGACGGCGGACAGATCGGCCGAGCCGTCGGCCGCCGGCGGGGTGCCGACGGCGATGAACTGCACGGCGCCATGGGCCACGGCCTCGGCGGCCTCGTGGGTGAACACCAGGCGCCCGGCGGCCAGGTTGCTGCGCACCAGCTCTTCCAGACCCGGCTCATAGAGGGTCACCTCGCCGCGCTTGAGCTTGTCGATCTTGGCGCGATCGATGTCCATGCACACCACCTGGTGGCCGACTTCCGCCAGCACGGCGGCCTGCACCAGACCCACGTAGCCGATGCCGAAAACGCTGATGTTCATAGGGTATTCCTCAGGGTGGGAGCGGCGCTGGCGCGGGGCCCGCCGACGAGGGCGACGCCGGCCACGACCAGCGCGACGCCCAGGGTTTTCCAGGGGGTGAAGGATTCGGCGGCGCCCGGCAGCCAGGCCGCGCCGAGGTGAACGAAGACGTAGGAGAGGCCGAGCGCCGCATAGGCGCGGCCCAGCGGCAGGCGCGCCAGGGCCGCCAGCCAGGCCAGCAGCGACAGGCCATAGCAGAGGATGCCCAGGGCCAGCAGCAGCCCGGCCGCGCCGAACAGCGCCGACGGCGTGCTCAGCCAGGTGGCCATCGCCGGCAGCCGCACCAGGGCGGCGCGCAGAGACAGTTGCGCGAGGGTGGTGAGCAGGATGCTCAGGCCGAGTGGCAACAGGCCGTTCATAGCTGCCCCCCCAGCAGCGCGGCGCCGGCGACGATGCACAGGCAGCCGCACCAGGCGCGGGCATCCACCCGCTCGCCGAACACCAGGCGCGCCAGCAGGGTCACTGCCAGGGTGTTGAGCGAGAGCAAGGGATAGGCGACACCCACCGGCACCCGCTGCAGCACCGCGCACCAGACCAGCAGGGCCAGGCCCAGGCAGACCAGGGCGCCCCACAGCCAGGGCGAGCGCAGTCGCGCGGCCAGGGCATTGCCGGCGGTCACCGCGCGCTTCTGGCCCAGTTGGCCGGCGCAGGTGAGGCCGATCACCACGGCGATCAGCAGGCCGTCGAGGGCGGTCATGGCGCCGGCCTCGGATAGACCAGCAGCACCAGGCGCTCGCTGGCGATGCTTTCGCCGGGCTCGGGCAGGCTGTCGAGCAGCTGACGATCGCTGGGACCGTCGACCCGCAGCAGGATGGCCACCGGACCCTGGTCGCGATGGGCGGCGAGCCAGGCGGCCAGGTCGCGCTCTTCGATCAGGCGACCGCTGGCCGGCTCGCGGGCGAAGCCGTACTTGAGCTCGCCCGGACCGCCCACCAGCACCACGTCGTCGCGGTGAGTGGCCCAGGCCAGGCTGGCGGCCACGCCGAGGTCGTTGCTGACCAGCAGGCCGGCATTCTTGAAATGACCGAGCTGGGCCTGGATGAAGCTGCTCGGCAGCTTGTTGTCGACCAGGCTGTTGGGCAGGGCGATGGACAGCAGCGGCAGCAGCACCCAGAGCGCCAGGGCCGGCGCCAGCAGGGTGCGCCGCGGCCAGACCAGTGTGGCCAGGCCGGCCAGCAGCAGTGCCAGGGGGCGCCAGCAGGGCCAGGGCGCGGGTCAGGCCTTCGCCGCTCTCATAGAGGCGACCGCCATAGATCAGCAGGGCGGCAACGCCGGCCAGGCCCAGCAGCAGATTGCACAGACCGTTCAGCCGCAGGGCGCCGGTGGCGTCGCGCCGGCCCGCCTCCAGCAGGGTGCGCGCCAGCAGCGGCACCAGGGCGGCCAGGGTCGGCAGCAGGTAGGTGGGCAGCTTGCCGCGGCTGAAGCTGAAGAACAGCAACTGGCCGACCACGGCGATGCCGAGGAAGGCGGTACCGGCATGGCGGCGCTCCTGCCAGGTCCGGCCCAGGGTACGCGGCAAGAGGCCGGCCCAGGGCAGGATGGCCAGCAGCAGCACCGGGCCATAGAACCAGAACGGCCGCTCGTGCTGGGCATCCTGGCCGGCGAAACGCTGGATGTGCTCGTGCCAGAAGAAGAAATTCCAGAAATCCGCGTCGCGCCGGGCCACCAGCAGTGCCCAGGGCGCTACCACCAGGATCGCCACCAGCACCGCCAGGGGGCCGCGGCGGAGCAACTCGCCCAGGCGCCGCTGCAGGAGGAAGAAGGGCACGGCCACCAGCACCGGCAGCACCAGGGCGAGAAAGCCCTTGGTCAGCAGGCCGCAGCCACAGGCCAGTCCCAGCAGCGCCCACTGGCCCAGGGCCGCGCTACGGGTTTCGGCGGCCTGGGCCTGCCAGAGGGCGAGCAGCGCCAACGCCATCCAGAAGGCGAATTGAGCGTCGAGGGTGACGTAGGTGGCCAGCCCCGCCACGGCCACGCAGGACAGATAGACCACCCCGGCGAGCAGCGCCAGCGGGCGGTCCTGCCAGATCAGCCGGGTCAGGCGCGCCACCAGGGCGGCGGTGGCGAGACTGGCCAGCAAGGGCACCAGGCGCACGCTGAACAGCGAATCACCGAGCCAGGCCTGGGCGATGGCCTGGGTCCAGTAGCCGCCGATGGGTTTCTCGAAATACGGCAGGCCGAGGAAGTGCGGCACCACCCAGTCGCCACGCCGCCAGAGTTCCTGGGCGATCTGAGCATAGCGCGACTCGTCCGGAATCCACAGGCCGCGCCAGGCCAGCGGTAAGGCATAGGCCAGCAGCGCCAGCGGCAGCAGCATCCACAGGCGCCGCCGACTCATGCCTGCACGCCCAGCCAGCCCTGGCGTCCGGCCAGGCTGCCACGCACCAGATTGCCCGCGGGCAACTGGCGCGGATCGGCCGGCAGGCGGTCGCCCAGGGTCAGGAACAGGACGCCCTCCTCCCGCGCCGCCTTGAGCAGGGCGCGGAAGTCCTCGGCGAAGGCGATGCCTTCCACCTCGGCGTGCAGGGTGTAGACGTTGAGCGCCCCCGGACGGAAGCGCTTGAGCAGATAGTTGTTCCAGTCACCGGCGGCCAGCTCCGGACCGACCACCTCGTCGAAGGTCGGCATGTCCACCGGCACCTGGGGGGTGCCGTGGCCGCCGTTGCCCAGCCGCGGGCGGAACAGCGCACTGCCGCGGCAATCGCTGTTGTACCTGAGGCCGAAGGCTTCCTTGGCCAGCACCACGCGCGGATCGGCGCGCCAGCCGGCGGCGGCGGAGCAGTCCACCTTGCCACCGAGGATGTCTTCCAGGGCCTGCAGGCCACGGCCGAATTCGGCGCCCAGGCGCTCCAGGCTCCAGCTGCCGGTATGGGCCTGCCAGGCGTGGTGGTCCCAGGCATGCAGCCCGACCTCGTGGCCGCGGGCGCGGGTCTCGCGCATCAGGTGACCGAGGTCGCGGCCGATCGGCCGACCCGGCCAGGCGGTGCCGGCCAGCAGGATGTCCCAGCCGTAGAGGCTGGCGGCCTTGGAGCGGAGCATCTTCCAAAGGAAGGTGGGCTTCACCAGGCGCCAGAGGTGGCGCCCCATGTTGTCCGGTCCGACGCTGAAGAAGAAGGTGGCCTTGACCCCGGCTTCGTCCAGCAGGTCGAGCAGCCGCGGTACCCCTTCGCGGGTACCGCGATAGGTGTCCACGTCGATGCGCAGGCTGGCCGGGATCAGGGTGTTCATCAGGCCTCCCGCTGCGCCATGGCTTCGCGCAGGAAGAAGTCCAGCGTCTTGCCGACGGTGGCGGCCATGGCGGTGCTCGGCTGCCAGTCGATCAGGCGGCGGGCGTTCTCCACGCTGGGCTTGCGGTGGGCCACGTCCTGGTAGCCGTCGCCATAGAAGCTCTTGCTCTCCACCTCGCGGAAGCCGGCGAAGGGCGGG
Source organism: Pseudomonas sp. SORGH_AS_0199 (assembly GCF_031453735.1). NCBI lineage: Bacteria > Pseudomonadati > Pseudomonadota > Gammaproteobacteria > Pseudomonadales > Pseudomonadaceae > Pseudomonas > Pseudomonas sp. SORGH_AS_0199. The sequence goes on along the minus strand of NZ_JAVJAE010000001.1, from coordinate 719,772 downwards.
AATTCACGGCGCAGCGGATGGGCCTCGAACTGGGCCAGCAGCTCTTCGGCCAGCTCGCGGATGCTCGCTTCGTTGTCCGGGTTGCCGATGTTGATGATCTGGCCGTCGCAGCGACCGCCCTGGTTCTCGATGATGCGGAACAGCGCCTCGATGCCATCGTCGACGTCGGTGAAGCAGCGCTTCTGGGCGCCGCCGTCGACCAGCTTGATCGGGGTGCCTTCCACCAGGTTGAGGATCAGCTGGGTGATGGCGCGGGAGCTGCCGATGCGCGCCGAGTCCAGACGATCCAGACGCGGACCCATCCAGTTGAACGGGCGGAACAGGGTGAATTTCAGGCCCTTGGCGCCGTAGGCCCAGATGACCCGGTCGAGCAGCTGCTTGGAGACCGAGTAGATCCAGCGCTGCTTGTTGATCGGGCCGACCACCAGGTTGGAGCGGTCTTCGTCGAAGCGCTCGTCCTGGCACATGCCGTACACCTCGGAGGTGGACGGGAAGATCACGCGCTTTCCGTACTTCACGCAGTGGCGAACGATCTTGAGGTTTTCCTCGAAGTCCAGTTCGAACACGCGCAGCGGATTGCGGGTGTATTCGATGGGGGTGGCGATGGCCACCAGCGGCAGCACCACGTCGCACTTCTTGATGTGGTATTCCAGCCACTCGGTGTGGATGGAGATGTCGCCTTCCACATAGTGGAAATTCGGATCGGCCTTGAGCCGCTCGATGGCGTCGGAGCCGATGTCCAGGCCATAGACCTCGTACTCGCCGTCGGCCAGCAGGCGTTCGGAGAGGTGGTTGCCGATGAAGCCGTTGACGCCGAGGATCAGCACCCGGGTACGGCGCTTGGCGCGGCGATCCTGGCGGTGCAGGCGGGCACCGGCCACCAGGCCGGCTTCGCGGGCCAGTTGCGGACCGGACAGATAGAGGCCGTTGTCACCCAGCTGGCCGGCCTGGATTTCCAGGACGCCTTCGCCACAGGAGATGCGCAGCGGCTCCAGGCTCAGCACGCTGCCGGGGGCCTGGTCATGGGCTTCCTGGCGCGCCTGGGCGCTCCAGACGATCAGCTTGCGATCACCGATCCAGCCGAAGGCGCCCGGATAGGGTTGGGTCACGGCGCGCACCAGGTTGCCCAGCTCCACCGCCGGACGGCTCCACTCCAGCTCGCCATCGGCGGCGCTGCGGCGGCCAAAGGTGGTGGCCTGGCTCTCGTCCTGCTCGCGCTCGGTCAGGCGGCCTTCGGCCAGGGCCGGCAGGCTGTCGCGCAGGAGCGTCTGGCTGGCTTCGCGCAGCTTGGCGTGCAGGGTCAGGGCGGTGTCGTCGGCGGCGATGGCGACGCGCTGCTGGGCGACGATGGCGCCGGCGTCGGCGCGCTGGACCATGCGGTGCAGGGTCACGCCGGTCTCGGTCTCGCCGTTGACCAGCACCCAGTTGGCCGGGGCGCGACCGCGATAGCGCGGCAGCAGCGAGCCGTGCAGGTTGTAGGCGCCGCGCTTGGCGCAGGCCAGGACGTCGTTGGACAGCAGGTTGCGGTAGTAGAAGGAGAAGATGAAATCCGGCTCCAGGGCGCGGATGCGCTCGACCCAGATCGGGTGGTTGACGTCTTCCGGGGCATGCACCGGGATACCGTGGCGGGCACAGAGCTGGGCCACCGAACCAAAGAAGCGGTTCTCGCTCGGGTCATCCGGGTGGGTGAAGACGGCGGCGATGGGATAGCCGGCCTGGATCAGCGCGGCGAGGCCGGCGCAGCCGATGTCGTGGTAGGCGAAGACGATGGCGGTTTTCATCAGGGGCTTTCCTGTTACTGGACCTGGCGCAGCGGCGCCGGCGAAGGAGAAAGGGTGGCGGCGCGGATCACTTGTTCCACGTGGAACCGGGGCCGGGCACGGACGTCGTGGTACACCCGGCCGAGGTACTCGCCGAGCAGACCGAGGCCGACGAACTGGGCGCCGGTAAAGATGAACAGCACGGCGAACAGCGAGAACACGCCATCGGCCGCCCACTCGGCGCCGTGGGTGACGCGCAGCACCAGCAGCAGCGCGGCGAAGAGGAAACCGAAGATGGCCAGGCCACCGCCGAACAGGCTGAGCATGCGCAGCGGGGTGGTGGTCATGCAGGTCAGCAGGTCGAACATCAGGTTGATCAGCTTGAGGAAGCCGTACTTGGAATCCCCGTGTTCGCGCTCGGCGTGGGCCACCTCGATCTCGGTGGTGTGGCGGGCGAAGCTGTTGGCCAGGATCGGGATGAAGGTGCTGCGCTCGTGGCAGGCCAGCATCGACTGCACCACCTGGCGGCGATAGGCGCGCAGCATGCAGCCGTAGTCGCGCATGGCGACGCCGGTGGAACGCTGCACGGCGCGATTGATCAGCCGCGACGGCAGGGTGCGCAGATAGGAGTCCTGGCGCTGCTGGCGCACGGTGCCCACTACGTCGTAGCCCTGGGCGGCGGTGTGCACCAGGCGCGGGATCTCTTCCGGCGGATTCTGCAGATCGGCGTCCAGGGTGATGATCAGATCGCCCCGGGCCTGCTCGAAGCCGGCGAGGATCGCCGAGTGCTGGCCATAGTTGCGATTGAGCAGCACCGCCACGACCGGGCTGTCCGGCTCGCTGGCGGCCTGCTGCAGGAGTTCGGCGCTGCGGTCGCGGCTGCCGTCGTCGACCAGAATGATCTCCACCTGGCAATCCAGCAGGCGGCAGGCGGCGCGGGTGCGGCGCAGCAGTTCCGGCAGGCTGGCTTCTTCGTTGTAGACGGGGATCACCACGGATACCCGGTCGATGGCGTAGGGCTTCATGCACCTTTCTCCAGCAGGTCTTCGATGGCGCCGACCACGCGGTCGACGTCGGCGAGGGTCATGTCGGGAAACAGCGGGATGGAGCACAGCCGGGCCGAATTCCATTCGCTGTTGGGCAGCGCCAGCTCCGGCCAGCGCTCGCGGTACCAGGGGTGCAGGTGGGTGGCGGTGAAATGGATGCCGGTGCCGATGCCGCGCGCCTTGAGGCCGGCCATGAAGGCTTCGCGCTCCATCCCGCACCGCTCGGGGCAGATGCGCAGGATGTAGAGGTGCCAGGCGTGGGTCTGGGCGTAGTCGGGCAGCGAAAGAGGGGCGACCGGCAGGTGCGCCAGGCGCTGGGTGTAGGCCTGGGCCAGCAGCCGGCGGCGGCTGTTGATGTCGCCCAGGCGATCCAGCTGTACCAGTGCCAGGGCGGCGTGGATGTCCGAGAGGTTGTACTTGAAGCCGGGCTCCTGCACCTGGGCCTGGGGCTTGCGGCCCAGGGCGTGACGGTCGAAGGCATCCACCGCCAGGCCGTGGAATTTCAACCGGCGCACCCGCTCGGCCAGGGTGGCGTCGTCGGTCACCAGCATGCCGCCTTCGGCGCAGGTCAGGTTCTTGATGGCGTGAAAGCTGAAGATGGCGGTGCCGCGCTGGCCGATGGACTCGCCCTGGTAGCGGGTGCCGGCGGCGTGGGCAGCGTCTTCGATCAAGGCCACGCCATGCTCGCGGGCCAGGGCGCGCAGCGGGGTCAGGTCGCAGCTGGCGCCGGCGTAGTGCACCGGCACGATGGCCTTGGTGCGCGGGGTGATGGCGGCGGCCACCTGCTCGGCGGAGACCATCAGGGTGTCGCGGTCGACGTCGACGAACACCGGGGTGGCGCCGATCAGGGTGATCATGTTGGCGGTGGAGACCCAGGTCAGCGAGGGGGTGATCACCTCGTCGCCGGGGCCGATGTCCAGCGCCAGCAGGGTCACGTGCATGGCGGCCGTGGCCGAGCACAGGGCCACGGCGTGGGCGGCGCCCACTGAATCGGCGAAGCGCTCTTCCAGCAGGTTGGCCTGGGGCCCGGTGGTGATCCAGCCCGAGGTAAGCACCTTGCTTACCGCGGCCACTTCCTCGGCGCCGATGCTGGGCCGCGAGAACGGCAGGAAAGGCTCGTCCAGCTGACGCGGGGCGGTGCTCTGGGACAGATCGGTCATGGCGGCTCATCCGAAGCGAGGGGCGCCGGGACAGGACAGCCGACGCGATGAGCCCAGGCTAAGGCGTCTTGCCTTACGGCCCCCTTAGCGCAACCTGACAACTGCCTGACAGCCGGTCAGCTCGCTCGCCACCCCCGTGAACCTCTTGGCAAAACAAGGGCTTAGACCGTGACGAAGGGGGTGCCGGTGGTCGGTGGGAGGCCTAGAATGCTGACCCCTGCCGCCTTGGCAGTCCCGAACCTGACACGAGAGACGACCGCGCCCATGCTGGACAACACCCTGAGCGAACTGGAAACCGCCATCCGCGGCCTGCTGCAGCACAACCAGCGCCTGACCGCCCGCACCCAGGAGCTGGAGCAGGCCCTGCTGGCCGCGCGCGAGGAAAACGACACCCTGCAACTGAGTCTGCTGGAGCAGGAAGAACACGGCGCCAGCACCCGCCAGCGCGTGGAAGGCCTGCTGGCCCTGCTCTCCGCCCAGTCCGTCGAGCAGGCGGTAGCCGCCGACGCCGAGCAGCGCCACGCGGCCAGCGTCGAGTGACGACCGCCAACGCGGACGACGAGGTGGAGGTGCTTGGTCGCCGCTACCGTTTCAAGGTGGCCGAAGGCGACCGCGCCGCCCTGCAACAGGCCGCCGCCCGCCTGCGCGACGAACTGGTCGCCATCCAGGGCGATCGCCGCCGCGGTGATGCCATCGAGCTGCTGGTGCTGGCCGCCCTGCGCCTGAGCCTGGACACCGCCGCCGACGCCGGCGCCCTGACCGCCCTCGACGCCCGCCTCCAGGCCCTGACCGCCGAGGTACGGGCGACGCAGGAGGCCTAGCCTCATCCACAGAGGCACGGCACCCGCGTGGAAAACGCTCCGCGGTTTTCCACCCTTGTATCTCGACGACAGCCTCCTCAGGGGGCATAGTCCCCGACTGATCATCGGGGGAGGATGGCAGGCCGTGTCCACCCTTAAGCCTTTGAGCTTGCAACGTAGATAGGCTGCCTCCTCCACACCCATCCCCGAGTCCGAACGGTATCTAGAGCCTCCAGAGCTCGTATTGCACAAGGTTGGACGGGATGACGTGATCGTGTCGCATCTGAAGGAGGAGACATCATGGCCGTAATCGGTGTTGATATCGCCAAGCGCAGCTTCGATCTGGCGGTCCTGCAATCCAATGGCAAGCACCGGACCAAGGGCAGGCTGAGCAACGATCCGTCAGGCTTCGCGGTCTTTGCCGACTGGCTGCAACAGCATGCCGAGCCAGGCGCTTGGATCGTGATGGAGGCCACGGGCACCTATCACGAAGCGCTCGCCGAGCATTTCCATGCGCTGGGCTACCGAATCGCCGTGCTCAATCCGGCACAGATCGCTCGCTATGCGCAAAGCCAGTTGCAGCGCAGCAAGACGGACAAACTCGACGCCAAGCTGATCGCCACCTATGGCCAGCGGCATGAAGACAGCCTGCGGGCCTGGCACCCGGAGCCTGTGTCCATCCGCACGCTTCGCGCGCTGACCCGGCGCCTGGAGGATCTCCAATCGCTACGGCAGATGGAGCTCAATCGGCTCGAGGTCAGCCCGGAAAAAGTCCAGGACTCGATTCGAGCGGTCGTGCAGCGGCTCGATGAGCAGATCGCCTGGACGCTCGAACAGATCAAACGGCATATCGACGATGACCCGGACCTGAGCGGCAAACGTGATCTGCTGGTGAGCATAGACGGTATCGCCGACAAGACCGCCGCCCTGATCCTGGCGGAGCTCGGCGATATCGGTCGCTTCGCTGATGCCCGCGCCGTGACCGCCTTTGCCGGTTTGAACCCACGCCTACAGGAATCAGGTCTTTACCGCGGCCATACCGGCATCTCGCGCATGGGATCGGTCCGCTTACGAAGTGCGCTATACCTACCCGCCGTCGTGGCGCTGACCTACAACCCGGCTATCAAGGCGCAAGCCGAGCGTCTGAAAACCAGAGGGAAGAAAGGTAAACAAACCGTCTGCGCCGCCATGCGCAAGCTGCTGACCATCGCCTATGGCGTGCTCAAATCGGGCAAGCCTTTCGACCCTGCTTTAGCGATTGCACACTGAGGGGCGAAGACGGTATCTACGTCGGACGCTCGCTCCGCCCCCTCTCCCCCTGGGAGAAGGTTGGAGTGAGGGAACCGCTCCGCCCGAAGCCACCGGCATAGGCTCGACTCCGCCAGAACCTACCGCCTGCGGTCCATCCCGTAGCGTGGATGACGGCGCAGCCTCATCCACGGAGGCACGGCACCCGCGTGGAAAACGCTCCGCGGTTTTCCACCCTCGCCGGACGCCCGCGCCGCCCCCTCTCTCCCTGGGAGAGGGTTGGGGTGAGGGAACCGCTCCGCCCGAAGCCACCGGCATAGGCTCGACTCCGCCAGAACCTACCGCCTGCGGTCGATCCCGTAGCGTGGATGACGGCGCAGCCTCATCCACGGAGGCACGGCACCCGCGTGGAAAACGCTCCGCGGTTTTCCACCCTACGCAGGACGCCCGATCCGCCCCCTCTCCCTCGGGGAGAGGGCTGGGGTGAGGGCCACCCCTCTCCCTCATTCCCGCGCAACCGCCCTGCCATCTCTCATCTTGACCACTCCGCGGCCCCGTGCGAGCTTCGGTGCCCTTTTCCCTGTCCTGGAGGTCCGTCATGTCGGGTGCTCGCTGGCTCTTCCTGCCGCTCTTGAGTATCGCCCTCGGCGCCCAGGCCGCGGCGGTGCCGCTGCCGGCCCTGCTGGACGCCATGGCCCAGCGCCTGACGCTGGCCGATCAGGTCGCCCGCAGCAAGCACGACAGCGGCAAGCCGGTGCTGGACGAAGTCCGCGAACGCCAGGTGCTGCAGGACGTCGCCCAGGCCGCGCCCGCTGCCAGCGTCTCCCCGGCCACCGCCCAGATTTTTTTCGCCGCCCAGATGGAAGCCAACAAGCTGGTGCAATACGGCCTGCTGCAGGCCTGGCGGCGCAACGAACAGCCGCTGCCCGCCAGCACGACGGACCTAACGGCACTCAGGACCCAGCTGAACGAACTCCAGGCCAGGCTGCTCGGCGGTCTCGCCGCCACCGGCGAAGTGCGCGCCGCCGCGGACTGCCCGGCGCAGCTGGATCGCGCCCTCGCCGCCCATCTCGCCACCGCACACCCCGATGCTCTCCACCGCCTGGCCCTGGTGCGGGCGCTGGGCGATTTCTGCACCCTGCCCCGCTGAGAGCCTGTGCATAATCGGCGGCACGGCGACCGAACCGCGTTGAATCCGAGGACTCCCCATGCACATCCTGCTCGTCGAAGATGACGCCACCCTGGCCGACGGCATCCGCCGCGTCCTGGAAGGCCATGGCATGCAGGTCGACCTCCTGCGCAACGGCGCCGAGGCCGACGCCTGGCTGCGTACCACCCGCTTCGCCGTGGTGGTGCTGGACATCGGCCTGCCCGGTGGCCTGGACGGCTTCGAGGTGGTCCGCCGCCTGCGCCAGCGTGGCAGCGATCAGCCGGTGCTGCTGCTCACCGCCCGCGACGCCATCGACGACCGGGTGCACGGCTTCGAGGTGGGCGCCGACGACTACCTGGTCAAGCCCTTCGCCGTGCCCGAGCTGGTGGCGCGGATCAAGGCGCTGGTCCGCCGCGCCGGTGGCCAGAACAGCGCCGACCTCGCCCTCGGCGCCCTGCGCCTGGACACCGCCGCCCACCAGGCGCGCCTCGGCGACACCCCGCTGGATCTCTCGGCCCGCGAGTGGGCGGTGCTCGAACACCTGCTGCGCCAGGCCGGCAAGGTGGTCTCCAAGCAGCAGATCATCGACGCCCTGGCCCCCTGGGGCAGCGAGGACCTGACCCACAACGCCGTGGAGGTCTACGTCTCGCGGCTACGGTTGAAACTGGCCGACTCCGGGGTCGGCATCCGCACCGTGCGCGGCTTCGGCTATCGCCTGGAAGAAGCCGCGCCATGACCGCCACCGCGCCCAGCCTGCGCCGGCGGCTGCTGAAATGGCTGGTGCTGCCGGTGCTGCTGGTCAATCTCGGCGGCGCCGTGGTCAGCTACCAGTTCGCCCGCAAACCGGCGTTCAGCGCCCTGGACGGCGATCTCACCGATGCGGCGATCCTGCTGCTCGAACAGCTGGAAGTGGATGGCAACGGCCGCCTGTGGCTACCGACGGAAGCCGACTACCTGCTGCGCCACAACAGCCACGACCACGTCTGGCTGGCAGTGCGCAGCCTCGACGGCCAGCTGCTGTTCGGCGATGCCGCCATGCCGGTCCAGGAGATCACCGACGAGATGCGCGACGGCCATACCACCGCCCTGCGCACCCGCATCAACGATCGCTCGGTGTTCATGGTCGGCCGCCTGGGCGTGGTGGCCGGGCAACCGGTGGTGGCCAGCGTGGCCCAGACCCTGAGTCGCCACACCGCCGCCCTGCAGCGCATGGTGCTGACCCTGGTGGCGGTGCAGATCCTGGTCGCCCTGCTGATCGCCGCCCAGCTGCTCTGGGCGGTACGCCGGGGCCTCAAGCCCCTGGAACGGCTGGAGCGTCAGCTCGACAGCCGCCACTACGATGACCTGGCGCCGCTGCGCGAAGAGGGCGCGCCGCGCGAACTGGGCACCTTCGTCACCGCGCTCAACGGTCTGCTGCTGCGCATCCGCGAGGGCGCGCGCAACCAGCGCGCCTTTCTCGACGACATGGCCCACCAGCTGCGCACCCCGCTGGCCGGCATCAGCACCCTGACCCAGTGGCTGCGCCAGCGCCATGCCGGCGATGCCGAAAGCGCCGCCGCCCTGGCGCAACTCCAGGCCGCCACCGAGCGCATGACCCGCCAGACCAACCAGTTGCTGACCCTGGCCCGCGCCGCCACCGCGCGGCTGGAAAGCCCGCCGCGCGGGCCCCTGCGGCTGGACGAACTGATCGGCGCAGCCATGCCCAGCCAGCTGTCCCAGGCCGATGGCCACGGCATCGACCTGGGCTACGAACTGGAGCCGCAGACCGTGCAGGGCAATGCCTTCCAGCTGCGCGACCTGCTCGACAACCTGGTCGACAACGCCCTCAGATACAGTCCGCGCGGCGGTCAGGTCACGGTGCGGCTGCGTGGCCAGGCCGGGGCCACGGTACTGGAGGTGGAAGACGACGGCCCGGGCATTCCCGAGGCGGAGCGCGAACGCATCTTCGAGCGCTTCTATCGCCTCGACAGCGGCATCCATGGCACCGGCCTGGGCCTGGCCATCGTCCGCGACATCGCCACCGCCCACGATGCCGGCATCGAACTGGCGACCGCGGCAGGTGGCCAGGGCCTGCGGGTGGCCATCCATTTCCCGCCCCTGGTCGTGCCGCCGGTGGAGCCTTCGTAGGTTGGGTGGAAAGCTACCCTCACCCCAACCCTCTCCCCGAGGGAGAGGGGGCTGTCAGGCGCGACGTGCGCCATCGGTAGGTTGGGCTGAGCCCCGCGAAGCCCAACACGCCGAAGCCTAGCCTCTCCCCCGAGGGAGAGGCTAGGCTTCGGCGCGATCGAAACCCTGCTGTTCCGCCCTACCCCCGCCACCCCGGATTCTCCAGCAGCACCGCCATCCCCTGCCCACCGCCGATGCACACCGCCGCTACCCCGTACCTGAGCCCCTCGGCGCGCAGCTGACGGGCCAGGGTGATGGCCAGGCGCAGGCCGGTGGCGGCCAGCGGATGCCCCAGGGCGATGGCGCCGCCGTGCACATTGAGTCGCGCCGGATCCAGCTCCAGGGCGCGCTGCACCGCCAGCAGCTGGGCGCCCTGGGCTTCGTTGATCTCCAGGCGGTCGATGGCTTCCAGCGCCAGGCCGGCGCGCTCGAGCAGGCCCTGGATGGCCGGTACCGGGCCGCTGCCCATGACGTCCGGCGGCACGCCTACCACGCAACTGCCGCGCACCCAGGCCAGTGCCCGTGCCGACGCGGCGTCCGCGCCCCGCGCCAGCAGCACGGCGGCGGCGCCGTCGGCCACCGCGCAGCTATTGCCGGCGGTCTGGACCCCGCCCGGATGCACCGGCGCGAGCCGTGCCAGGGCCTCCCGCGAGGTCTCCCGTGGATGGCTGTCATGCTCGACCACCGCGCAGCCCCGCGGCAGGCGCAACTCCCGCGGCGCCAGGCCCGCGGCCTCGAAGCGCGCCGCCGCCACCGGCACGATCTCTGCCGCGAACCAGCCCTGGCGCTGGGCTGCCAGCGCCCGCTCGAAACTGCGCAGCGCCCAGGCATCCACGGCCTCGCGGGCGATGCCGTGGCGCTGCGCCAGACGCTCGGCGGTGGCGATCATGTCCAGCCCGGCCGCCGGGTCCTTGAGCGCCTCCCAGAGAAAGTCGTGGAATTCCACCGGCGCGCCGAGGCGAAAGCCGCTGCGGTGGGTATAGGCGGCGATGGGATTGCGGGTCATGGACTCGGCCGCCACGCACAGCACCCGGCTGGCCTGGCCGCTCTGCAACTGATCGCCGGCCTGGCGCAGCAGCTCCAGGCCGGTGCCGCAGACCCGCTGCAGCTGCAGCGCCGGCACCGCCTCGGGCACCCCGGCATAGAGGCCGATATGGCGTGGCAGCAGATAGGCATCGAAGCTGGCCTGGGCCACCGAGCCGGCCAGCACGGAATCCACCGCCCCGGCCGCATGCCCGCGCGCCAGCAGCGCCCGCGCCACGGCGATGCCCAGGTCGGTGGGCGATACCTGCCCCAGAGCGCCATTCAGATCGGTCCAGGGCGTGCGCACGCCGTCCAGCAGCAGGACATCGTCGTAGAGCGCCCCCATGCCGTTATGCATGACCAGGCGCCTCGGCGCGGGCCGCCGCCGCGGGCGCCGGCGTCCGCCGTTGCAGCAGGGCCAGCACCGCGCCCGCGGCCACCAGCACCGCCGGAGTGGTGGCCACCACCAGGGTCGCCGCGCCACCGCCCAGGGCCAGGACCTGGCCCGCCAGCAGCGGTCCGGCCATGGCGCCCAGACGGCCGACCGCCACCGCCGCACCGGTTCCGGTTGCCCGCACCGCCGCCGGATAGAGCTGCGGCGCCAGGGCATAGAGCACCAATTGGCCACCCACCACGAACAGCCCGGCGGCGAAACCGGCCAGGGCCACCAGTGGATAGGCCTTGGCCAGACCCAGCCCGGCCAGCCCCAGCAGGATGCCCAGGTAGATGGCCAGCACCGTCAGCCGTGGCCGCCAGCGATCCATGAGCAGGCCGAACAGCACCGAGCCGATGCCGCCGCCCAGGTTGAAGAGGATCTGCACCCCCACCGCCTGGCCGCGGCTGAAGCCCTGGCCCACCAGCAGCGACGGCAGCCAGTTGAGCAGCATGTACATCACCGTGAGGGTGAAGAAATAGCCCAGCCACAGCAGCAGGGTGGTCGACAGCGGGATGGCGCCCAGCCAGGCCCCGCGCGAGCCGCTCGCCTGAGGTCCGCCTCGATTGCGCAGAAAGCCGGCGGTCTCCGCCAGGTAGCGTCCGAGCAGCGGCGCCACCAGCAGCGGCGCCAGGCCGCCGACATAAAACACCGTCTGCCAGCGGCCGACGTCCAGCAGCCCCACCACCGCCGCCAGGGCGCCACCCAGGGGCACGCCGCAGTACATCAGGCTGACCGCCGTGGCGCGGGCGCGCTCGTCCACCGACTCGGCGGACAGCGCGATCAGATTGGGCAGGGCGCCGCCCAGGCCGATGCCGGTGAGCAGCCGCGCCAGTAGCAGGCTCTCCAGACTCCAGACATGGGCGGTGGCCACCGAGAAGACCCCGAAGATCAGCACGCAGGCGATCAGCACCTTCTTACGGCCGATGCGATCGGCGCACCAGCCGCCGATGAAGGCGCCGGGCAGCAGGCCGAGGATGCTGGCGCTGAACACCAGGCCCATCTGCCCCGGCTGGAAGCCAAAGGCCTTGGCCATGGCCGGGGCGGCGATGCCCATGGCCTGGAGGTCCATGCCCTCCAGCAGGGCGACGATGAAGCACAGCAGCAGGGTCAGGCGGGCCCCGGGCGGAACGGTCGAGAGCAGGCGCATGGTGGACTCCTCAGAAGCGGAAGGTGGTGGCGACCATCAGGAAGCTGGTGTCGTCGCCATCGGCCTGGCGCACGGCGGCGCCGGCCTGGAAGTAGCTGTATTCCAGATCCAGGGTCAGGTTGGCGGTGGGCATCCAGCGCAGGTTGTTGCGCCAGAGGGTGCCGGCCTTGCGCGCCGAGCTGGCCGCGGTGCCCGGCACCGTGGTCATGCCCGGCAGGTAGACGCCGTCTTCGGTGCTCTGCCGCCAGACGCCGAACAGCCCGCTTTCCAGCTGCAGGGTCGGCCGCGGCGCCAGGGTCAGCAGCGGGCCGACCAGATAGAGGTTGGCCAGGGTGGTGAGACCGGAGTCGCCATAGAAGCCGTTCTTCGGATAGAGCGGATCGAAGGTGCCGACGCGGTCGTCGCCCAGCCCGTGATCGCCGCTGGCGGCGTCCACCCGCAGGGCCAGCCGCGGCTTCCAGGCGCCGCCCAGGCGATAGCCGGTTTCGCTGCTCAGGCCCCAGGCGCGGATCTGGGCGCCGGCCAGATGCCCGCCCTGCCCGGCCAGGTCCCAGCTCCAGTCCCAGGGACCGGCGTTGCCGAACAGGCGGAAGCCGGCGGTGTAGCGTTTTTCCGCGCCGGTCAGGCCGTCCAGGGTGCGCTGGTCGGTCTCCAGGCCAAAGCCGTAGACATCCAGCTTGAGCGGCCCGGCCAGCGGCAGGGTGCCGTAGAGGCCATAGAACTTGACCGCGTTGTTGGAGCCATCGTCGAAGCTGTCTTCGCCGGTCACCACGGGCCTCAGGCCGAAGGCGTCCAGCCGGTAGCCGTCCGGGCGACTCCAGGCCAGGCGCAGGCCGTCGAAGTTGAGGCGGATGTTGCGGGCGTCGCGGTAGGTGACGAAGGCCTGGTTGCCATAGCCCAGCTCCTGGCGACCGATGCGGGTCATCAGCTTGCCGCCGGCCAGCGGCGTGTTGAGGTCGATGAAGGCCTGGTGCAGCTCGGTGCGGCTCTGGTCGTAGGGCCCGTAGAGCGCCTTGTTCCAGGCGCGGGTGTTTTCCAGCTGGACGAAGGCGCGCACGGCGTCGTCGAACAGGTGCAGGTCGGCGTGCAGCTGCAGGCGCTGCTGGATGTAGTGATCGGTGGCCACCCCGCGCCGGCCAAAGACCGGATTGCGGATGCTGTCGAAGCGATAGCGCGCTTCGCCGCCGGTCTGCAGCCAGGCCGAGTCGCCGAGGCGCTGGTAGCGCAGCTCGTCGAAGGGATCGGTGCGCTTTTGCGGATCGTCGAGAAAGCGATAGTCCTCGGCCCAGCGTGGCGGTCCGGGCGGCAGGGGACGCGCGGTCTCCAGGCTGTTGAGCGGCTTGGGCCGGGCGCTTTCCAGGGTGGTGGAAGGCGCGGCGAGCAGGCCCTGGCTGGCGAGCAAGAAGGCGAGCGTGGTAAAGGCGAGGCACGAGCGGGCCCGTGCGCGGGCCGGAAGCGAGCGCGAAAAAGACATGAGATGACCGTCCTGACTGGGGAAGCGGAAGGCGCCGCCGGGGCGCGCGGATCAGGGCCTAGCGGGCGCGGATCGGGTAGCGGTCAGGAGGGAGGGTGGTTGGATAGCGAGCTGACATGGCGGGTGTCCCTTTGTTGTTGTTGTCGTCACCAGAGGGCGGTTTGGCCCTGGCTCGATGATGGTCGATGGCAGAAATGGATCAAGCCATCCGGGCTGAATCTGGCCGATTACCGAACGTTATCTTTATTAACTTTATCCCTGCAGGACGACTGGTCAGCGAGGTCTCTCAACGTCTTCTGTATCGCGCTTTGTAACAATGCCCGCCCTTGAGGGGTCCATGAGGAGGCCCGTACGGGTTAAGGTTCCTTCTCTCACGATCGAAAAGGCGAACTCATGAGCTCCAAGACTCCCCTCCTGCTGGCTGGCGCCGCGCTCTTCACCCTGCTGGCCGGTTGCGGCTCGCACGAAACCCAGAGCAGCCCGGCGGCGGCCTCCTCGGCCCCGAGCGGCGCCGTCAGCAGCAGTGGCCGTTGCAACTCCGATGCGGTCCAGGATCTGGTCGGCAAGGCCCTCTCCCCGGCCCTGGCCGAGGAAGGCCGGCAGCGCGCCGGTGCCCAGGTCGTCCGGGTGGTCCGTCCACAGGACCCCATGACCATGGACTTCAATTCCCAGCGCCTGACCATCACCACCAGCGCCAGCCTGGTGGTGCAGACCGCCACCTGCGGCTGATCCCCGTCGCGCCCCACGACCTGCCGGCCACCGTCGCGCAGGTCGGTGCGCCCAGCTAGAGGCCGAAGCCCTGGCGCAGGGCCGCCACGCTGTGGAAGTGAAAGGCCGGGCGCTGGCGCTCCAGCTCTTCCCGACTGCCGAAGCCATAGCCCAGCGCCACCGCCGCCACGCCGTTGGCCTGGGCGGCGATCAGGTCGTGCTCGCGGTCACCCAGCATCAGGCAGCTTTCCGGCGCCAGGCCTTCGGTTTCCAGCACGAAACGCAGCAGTTCGGTCTTGTCGGCGCGGGTGCCATCCAGCTCGCTGCCATGCAGCGCGGTGAAGAATTCCGCCAGGGCGAAGTGCCTGAGGATCTCCACGGCGAACACCCGCGGCTTGGCCGTCACCAGATAGAGCCGCCGTCCGGCCGCCTGCAACTCGGCCAGCAACTCGCGGATGCCCGCATAGACCTCGTTCTCATAGAGACCGGTGGCGCGAAAATATCCCCGATAGGCCTCCACCGCGCGCCAGGCCCGCGCCTCGTCGAAGCCGTAATGGGTCATGAAGCTCTGCAGCAGCGGCGGGCCAATGAAGACTTCCAGCCTGCGCAGATCGGGCTCCTCGATCCCCTCGGCGCGCAGCGCCACCTGGATCGCCCGGGTGATGCCCAGGCGCGAATCGGTGAGGGTGCCATCGAGATCGAACAGTAGATGAGGGTGATGCATGGGATGTCCTGGCAACGGGAAATCCTGACCAGTATGGCGAGCGGGGGCAGAGACCGGTAGGCTCGACCGCTCCATTGGAAATGAGTCTTGTTCGCCGATGCCGCCTTTGCTCCGTTCCGTCCCTCACAGCGCCTGGCTGGCCCTGCCGCTGCTGCTCACCCTCGCCGCTCCCGGCCAGGCCCGCCCCATCGATCAGCCCATGGACGCCCAGGTGCTGCAGCAGCCGGGCCACGGCTATGCCTTCAGCGAACTCCAGCTGGATTCCGTCGATGGCGCCCGCCACTACCAGGTATGGATCGCCCGACCCGCCACCCCGGCACCGGCCGCCGGCTATCCGGTGCTCTACCTGCTCGACGGCAACGCCGCCCTGGGCGGGCTGAACGCCGAGTTGCTCGATACCCTGGCCAGGCGGCCCCATCCGCCCGTGCTGGTCGCGGTGGGCTACACGGGCGGCAAGCGCATCGACGGCCCCGGACGGGCCTACGACTACACGCCGTCCGCGCCTACCAGCGAACGCTTTCGCGAGCTGGCCACCGGTGGCGCCGACGTCTTTCTCGCCTGGCTGCTGGAGCGCCTGGAGCCGGCGGTGGCGCGGCAGTTGCCCCTGGATCATGGCCAGCGTGCGCTCTGGGGGCATTCCCTGGGCGGGCTGTTCGTCCTCCACGCCCTGCTCACCCGCCCCGACGCCTTCGCCCAGGGCTACGCCGTGAGTCCCTCGCTGTGGTGGAGTCCCGCCGTGCTACCTCAGAGTGATGAGCAGCTCAAGGAGCGTTTCAAGGCCCATCCGGCCCGTCTGGTGCTGCTGCAGGGCGGCGCCGAACGCGAGCTGCCCGCGCACTTCCAGAGCGAGGTCCCTGCCGATGCCACCCGGCGCCTGGCCGACCGCCTCGGCCAGCTCCCCGGCATCCGGGTGCGCTACGAGGTGCTCGAAGGCCTGGGCCACGGCCCCATGCTGCCGGCCTCGCTGCGGGCCGTGTTGAGCGAGTGGCGCTAGTCCGCCAGCCAGCGATACATCACCAGGCAATCCACCAGCCCCAGGCTGGCATGGCGATAGGCCCTGGGCAGGGTGCCGACGATCTCGAAGCCGTGCTTCTGCCAGAGCCGCACCGCCACCTGGTTGCTGGCCACCACCGAGTTGAACTGCATGGCCTGGAAGCCCAGTTCACGAGCCACCTGCACGGAGTGCTCGCAGAGGGCGCCGGCCACGCCCTGGCCACGGGCGGCGGGAGCGACCATGTAGCCGCAATTGCAGACGTGATCGCCCGGGCCCATGGCATTGGCCTTGAGGTAGTAGCTGCCGAGAATCTGGCCATCGCGCTCGGCGACGAAGGTTGCCCGCGGCAGCTCCACCCAGAGGCGCCAGGCGTCGTCGCGGCTCATGTCCGGGTCGTAGGCATAGGTCTCCCGGGCCTGGGCGACCTGCTGGATCAGCGGCCAGACCTGGTCGAAATCGGCGGCGGCGAGGGGGCGAATCTGCATGGGTGACTCCGGCGGACGAAGGAGTCGCCAGTGTCGCCTAGCCGGCCGCCGCTGCCAAATCATCGCCCTCTTCCAGCAGGCCCCGGGCGCCCTGGCGACAGGCTGCCAGCAGTTCCTCGGACAGGCCCTCGTCATCCAGCGCCCGCGCCAGGGCCACACCACCGATCAGGGTGGTGGCCAGCTGCAGCGCCCGGGCGCGCCGCTGCGCCGGCGGTCCTGGCAAATCCCGCTCCAGCCGGCTGACGAAGCGCGCGAAGAAGCGGGTATAGCTACCACGGATGGCGGCCTCCCGATGGGTGACGTCGGCCGCGAGAAAGGCCAGCGGACAGCGCAGCGCTTCGCCCTCGGCGTGCTCGCGACTCAGGTAATGCTCGACCAGTTGCCCGAGGCCTTCGCTACCGAGACCGTCGAGCCGGGCGCTGCCGACCTGGGCAGCATAGGCGATGGCCTGGTCATAGACCTCGGTCTTGGTGCGGAAGTGGTGATAGAAGGCGCCGCGGGTGAGACCGGCATCGGCCATCAGGTCATCGAGTCCGACCGCATCGAAGCCGCGGAGGGCGAACAGGCGGGCGGCGCTGTCGAGGATGCGCTGGCGGGTCTGCTCGCGCTGATCAAGGGGCCAGGCCATGGCTACTCCAGATTATGTTCTTGAACATAAGGTCTCCTTTGCCAGCATGCAGCCTTCTTTGCAAGGAGCCTGCAGCATGACGCCCTATCTCTTCGGTCCCGCCTTCAGCACCCTGGTGCGCAGCGTGCGCCTCCATGCCCTGGAACAGGGCCTGGCGCTCCCCTGTGGCCTCGCCCCTGACGGCCAGGCCATCGCCTGGCACAGCGAGGCCCACCTGGCGCTGCACCCCTTCGGCCAGGTACCGGTGCTGCTCGACGGCGAGCTGCGCCTCTTCGAGACCCTCGCCATCTGCCGCCATCTCGATCGTCGGCTCTCGCCGGAGCGCGGCGGCAATCCGGAGCAGGACGCCTGGAGCAGCGCCCTGCTCACCACCGTGGATACCCGCCTGGTCCGCCGCTATCTGCTGCGCGTCGCCGGGCCACGACCCACCCCCTTCCGGACGCTGGAAGAGCAGCAGCGCGCCCTGGCCGACGTCGACGCAACCCTGGCCGTGCTCGATCGCCAGCTGGGCGACCAGAGCTTTCTCTGCGGCGCCGACTTCAGCCTGCCCGACGCCCTGCTGGCGCCCATGCTCGACTACCTGGAGCCCCTGCCGGACCTCCACTGGCAGACGACTTGGCCCCGCCTCGCCGCCTACCTCGACCGCCTGCGCGCGCGACCCTCCGGCCAGGCGATCCTGGTGGCGACCGACTTCAGGCTGCGCTGAGTCCACGCGCCCAGGGTGACTACCCACCTCTCCCAATCCACCGCAACCATCCCCTCTCCCCCCGGGAGAGGGCTAGGGTGAGGGCCGCCCACCCCCCCCTACCTGCTAGCCTTGGAAGCCCCTCCCCCGCCCAAGGACCGCCCATGACCACCGCCCACCCCATCGCCCTCGTCACCGGTGCCTCCCAGGGCATCGGCCGCGCTGTCGCCCTCGGTCTGCTGCAGGACGGCTTCCGCGTGGTCCTTGCCGCCCGCCGCGCCGAACCCCTGGAGGCGCTCGCCGAAGAAGCCCGGCAACAGGGCGGCGAAGCCCTGGCGGTACCCTGCGACGTCACCGATGCCGCCAGCGTCGAGGCGCTGTTCGCCCGCATCCGCGACACCTACGGCCGCCTGGACCTGCTGTTCAACAATGCCGGCGTCGGTGCCCCGGCGGTGCCCATCGACGAGCTGGATCTGGACGCCTGGCACCGGGCGGTCAACACCAACCTCACCGGCGTCTTTCTCTGCAGCCGCGCGGCCTTCGCCCTGATGCGCGCGCAGACACCCCGTGGCGGACGCATCATCAACAACGGCTCCATCTCGGCGCACACGCCCAGGCCCTTCAGCGCGCCCTACACCGCCACCAAGCACGCCGTGGCCGGGCTGACCAAGGCCCTGGCCCTCGACGGCCGCGCCTTCGATATCGCCTGCGGCCAGATCGATATCGGCAACGCCGCCACCGAGATGACCGAGCGCATGGCCAACGGTGTGCTCCAGGCCGATGGCAGCACCGCGGTGGAGCCGCGCATGGACGTCAGGCACGTCGCCAATGCTGTCCGCTACATGGCCAGCCTGCCGCTGGACGCCAACGTCCAGACCCTCACGGTGATGGCGACCAAGATGCCCTATGTGGGCCGGGGCTGAGGGGTTCCACGTGGAACCCGATCAGACAGGGAGCAAGCAATGAATCCAGCCGAAGTCGTCTCCTTCTGGCGCGCCGCCGGCCGGCGCCAGTGGTTCAATGGCGGCCCTGCCTTCGACGCCGAGTGCCGCGCGCGTTTCGAGGCCTTGCACTTCGCTGCCAGCCGCCGTGAGTGCGATGACTGGATCGAAGGTGCCGAAGGCGCCCTGGCCCTGTGCCTGCTGCTCGACCAGATCCCGCGCAACATCTTCCGCCACAGCGGCCACGCCTTCGCCACCGACGGCCTGGCCCTGCAGCAGGCGCGACAGGCGCTCGATGCCGGTCTGGATCAGCAGGTCGAAGCCGAGTTGCGCGCCTTTTTCTATCTGCCGTTCGAGCACTCCGAAGTCCTGGCCGATCAGCAGCGCTCGCTCGCCTTGTTCGCGGACCTGGGCATCGAGCACTACCGGCGCTATGCCGAGGCCCACCTGGAGGTGATCGCCCGCTTCGGTCGCTTCCCGCACCGCAACCGGGCGCTGGGGCGGCTCAATACGCCGGAGGAGCAGGCCTGGCTGGATGCCGGCGGGGGTTTCTGACCCGCCCTTCAGGGCGCCCCGGGCGACACGCAGGCGGAGCCGGGTCCCCGGTGCCCTAGCCCCGCCACTCCACCACCAGATCCGCCCGCGCCCGATCGCCGTCGATCAGTCGCGCATTGGGCTCGTCGGTGCTTTCCACCCAGGCCTCGGCGTCCGCGCGGCTGCGGCCGAAATGCATGTGGCGGGCGACCAGCCGCTCGCGACGCTCCGCGGGATCGACGCGCACATACCAGCACTCGTCGAACACCTCGGCGACATCGCTCCAGGGCGCCTGCGTCAGCAGCAGGTAGTTGCCCTCGCTGATCACCAGCTGGGTCTCGGCGTGGACCGGAATGGCATTGGCAATGGGCTCTTCGATCTCGCGATTGAACAGCGGCGCATAGACGGTTTCCCCGGCCACCGGCGTCTTCAGGCGCTGCAACAGGGCGCGATAGCCGCGCGCATCGAAGGTGTCCGGCGCGCCCTTGCGTTGCGCGCGATCCAGACGCGCCAGCTCGCGATTGGCCAGGTGATAGCCGTCCATGGGCACCACCACGGCACGCTCGCCGAGCGCCGCCGCCAGCAACTCGGCCACGGTCGACTTGCCCGCGCCCGGAGTGCCCGCGATGCCCAGCAGGCGACGTCCACCCTGGGCCAGCAGCGCCTCGGCGCGGGCCAGGAGTTCGGCGGGAAGTTGCAGGCCATCGACCGGACGCTGACTGCTCATGCCGGCACCCCCGGCAGTGAACGGATGGAAACGGCAGGCAGGCACGGGAAAGCGGTCATGGCGGAGGTTCCGGCAGTGGGGATCGCGGCACGCTAGCACCCACCGCCGCGGTCGTCGACTCGGCGCCGACGTCGTCGGAAAGCCATCACAGTCTGCGGCCCGGCGAGCCGATCCCGGCCTCTCCCCCTCGGCATCTACCCGGAGCTCTCGTACACTCCGCTTCCAATCGGCCGCGCGCCGCCGTGTGCCTCATACAAAGGGATTTGGTCGCCATGAAGAAACCGCTACTTACCACCCTCGCCGGCGTGACCCTGGTGGTCGTCGGTACCGCCGTGGGCGGCGCCTGGTACACCGGTACCCGGCTGGAAGGCGAATTGCGCCAGGCCGCGAGCCAGGCCCAGGTGGCCCTGCAGGCGCAACTGCCCGAGTACCCCTTGCAGCTGCAACTGGTCGAGCTGCAGCGCGGTGTCTTCAGCAGCACCGCCACCTTCAGCCTGACTGTGCAGGGCGAGGACCGCCCGCCCGTGGAAGTGCTGCGGGTGCTCGACGACATCCAGCACGGCCCCTTCCCCCTGACCCGCCTCAAATCCCTGCAGCTGGCGCCGGTCATGGCGGTCAACCGCTTCACCCTGGCGCGCACGCCGCTCACCGCCGATCTCTTCACCCTGGCCAAGGGCGCCGAACCCGTGCGGCTCGACGCCACCCTGGGCTACGACCGCACGGTGGACGGCGGTCTGACCCTGGCCGCCCTGCACCTGGACCAGCCCCAGGGCGCGGTGGCCTTCTCCGGCCTGACTGCCACCTTCGCTACCGACATGGAGGCCAGCCGACTGCGCCTGGACAGCACGGTCGGCCAATTCAGCCTCAATGTGCGCACGCCGGAGGGCTGGGCCAAGCTGGAGACCGAAGGCTTCGCCTTGACCGGCGACAATCGCCGCAATGCCGATGGCTTCTGGCTCGGCCCGGGTCAGCTGCGCCTCGGCCGCCTGCTGCTGGCCATGCCCGGCAAGCCCGCGGTCGAGTTGCGGGATCTGCAGCTTCAGGGCGACACCCAACAACAGGGCCAGCAGCTGACGGGCACGCTCAACGCCAGCCTCGGCCAGCTCGATATCGCCGGCCAGCCCCTGGGCAAGGCGACCCTGCGCAGTCACTACAGCAATCTTGACAGCCCGGCCCTGGCTCAGCTCAATGCGCTGTTGCAGCACCTGCAGCTGGATACCGAGCAAGGTCTCGATCCCACCACCCAGGCGACCCTGCAGCAGCATCTCGGCGATGTGCTCGCCGCGCGTCCCCAGTTGGTGGTGGACGAGCTGCGTCTCGACACCCCCGGCGGCAGCAACCGCCTGCGTCTGGACCTGACCCTGGCCAAGCCGGCGACCTACGATCTGCCACCGGAGCAACTCGCGGCCCAACTGCTGGCCGGTCTCGAGGCGCGCCTGTCGGTGGCGCGGGGCAGCCTGGTGGATGGCGTCCTGTTCCAGGCGGGCGCCCAGCGCAGCCAGCCAGCCATGCAGCAGCAGGCCCAGGCCACCGCCGAAGCCCTGGCCGGCATCGGCCTGAACAGCGGCCTGCTCAAGGCCGAAGGCGAGGATCTGGTGGCCACCCTGAACTACAGCGCCGGGCGGCTGCTGCTCAACGGCCAGGAGGTCCCGCCGGAACAGCTGCTGGCCCTGCTGGAACGCCCGCAACCCGCGGCACCCGCCAAACCCCAGGGCAAGGCGCCGAAGCGCTAGCGGCTGCCGGGGCTGTTGGGCTTCGATGATGGCGCCGTCTCAACCCAACCTACGCAGGTCCGTAGGTCGGGTTGAGCGCAGCGAAGCCCAACAACGTCCCGACCGCCCTACTTCAACTCCAACCCGCCGCTAGCCTTGTTCAGCTCGCGCAGGTGCTTGCCGAGCAGATCCAGGTTGGCTTCGGTCAGGTCCAGGCCATCGCGGGCCTCTGGCGAAAGCAGCTGGCGGACCTCGTTGTTGAGGGTGTCCCTGAGGCTGCGCAGGTGCGCCTGGCGCTTCTGACTCTCGGCGGTCAGCTGCTCCCACTCCCCCGGTTGCGGCAGACCGTAGCCGTCGGTGCCGAGCAACTCGGCCGGACGACTCAGGTAGCCGCTGTCCTTGAGGATCTGCTCCAGGGCGCCGCCGGCCTTGCCAAAGCGTGCCTTGTCCACCGCGTCCTCACCCAGGTAGCGATCCTTGAGCTCGGTCTGCGCCTGCAGCAGCGCCCGGCGATAGGCTGCCTGCTCCAGCAGCAGCAGGGCGGCACTGGCGCGCAGGTCGGCGCGCTGGAATTGCTCGCGACGCTGCTGCGGGGTCAGCGCCAGCCAGGCCTCGACGTCCGCCTGGGGCAGCTTGAGGCGCTCCCGGGCCACCTTGAACATCGCCTGGAAACGCTCGCGGAAGCTGTCGAAGCGATAGCCCAGGCGCAAGGCCTCGCGCGGATCGTCGAGTACCGAGGTGTCCACCAGGTCCTTGAACCTCAGGGCGTCCATCAGACCCGTCGGGGTGATGACATCGAGCTGGGCAGCGGCCAGGCGCGCCACCCCGTCGTGCAGCAGCTTGAAGGTCTCCACCGCGCAGTTGTTGGTGACGAAGTAGTACTGGCCGTCATAGCTCCAGTGCACCTGGGCGGTCCGTTCGAGGAAGTCGGCGATCTCCGGACGGGTCAGCTTGAGCGGCACGGATTGCAGGCCGCGCAGCTCCACCTTGGTGTACTCGTCCACCACCTGGGCCAGCGGCAGCACGAACAGCCGCGACGGGTAGGAACCGGTCAGGCCGCGCCAGCTGGAGAGCTGGACGTCGTTGACGAAGGCGCGGAACGACAGCACCAGATGGTATTGCAGATCCAGTCGGCAATCCGGGCCGCGCGGCCGACCAGGGGCGCAGACCACCAGGCGCAGCATGCTGTGGCCCCAGCGGCTCATGACCTGCTCGTTGCCCTCGGCCAGCAGGTAGTCGACCGCATAGACCCGCTCCGGATCGAGCCAGCCCAGGGGCGCCTCGCCGAAGTCGTTGCCGGCGTTGAGATAGGGATAGCGCCCCGGACAGGCATCGTGCGCCGGCGACCAGCCGAAGTGCTCGGCGAAGTAGCGCTGCAGCGCCGGCCGCCGGCAGGCGTAGCTCGGGTCGAGCAGGAAGTACTCCATGTTCACCGCCACGAATTCCTTCGGGTTGGTGACTTCATAGAGATCGGGACTGCGCGCGATGAAGAGATTCTTCGACTCGCGATTGCCGTGCTTGCGCGTCTTCACCTGCCAACCGGCCAGGTCCAGCAGCCGCGGATCATCGGACAGCGTATAGCTGCGCCCGGCCTGGCCCTGGCATTTCAGCGGCAGCTGGTCGGAGGTCAGCCCCAGGCCGCCACAGGAAAGGATCAGCTGGCGCTGCTCGGGCGTCCAGACGCGCTCGCGGTCATAGAAGTGGGTCAGCTCGTGCAGCACCGTGGCCAGCAGTTCGCGGTGCTGGGTGCCGTGGGGGCGACCGGTCTGGATGCGGGTATCGCTGCCGTCCACCAGACTGGGCAGCAGGCGACGATTGAGCAGCAGGTTGCGCCGATCCGCCTCGCCATAGGCTTCTTCCAGTAGCTCGCTGCTCCAGCGCACCGGAATGCGCTCGTCCAGCGCCGCCTTGAATTTGGGTGGCAGCAACACCTGGGCCTCATCCAGCAACTGCTGGGTGGCCTGGATCTGCGCGGGCGTCAGGCCCTGGGTATCGAGTTCGAGGTGCAGGGCGGCCTGGGCCCCGCCGAGGGCCAGGCCGGCCGCGAGGCCGACCAGCCACTGCCGCAGCCGGCCGGCGCGGTTGTTCACAGCGCCAGGATGGCCTGGGCCAGCTGCAGGTCGTTGGCCTGACGCGCGGCCGGGAACTGGTCGCGCAGGCTGCGGAAGGCTTCTTCCAGCTGGACGCCACGGATGTCACCGTCGCTGGCGACAAAGCTGGCGGCATCACCACGCGCGGCCTGGATCATCTTGGCGTCGCGGATGGAGGTGGTGGTGTCGGAGGTGAAGTCGATGCTGCGCTGCAGCGCCCGCACCACGATGTTACTGGTGGCCACCAGGGTCTGGGCCTGAGCCAGGCTCGAAACGCCCAGGGTCAGGGCAGCGGCGATAAGCAGGGAACGGCGCATGGATACTCCAGGGATGTCACGGAATTGAAACGGACTACTGACTCAGAATCGCCGCGGCGAGTTCCCGGTCGGAAGCCTGCAGCGCCGGATCGGCTGCGCGCAGGGCGCGGAAGGTTTCCTCCAGCTGGGCGCCGCGCAGGGCGCCATCGGTAGCAACGAAGGCTGCGGCATCGTCATGCGCTGCCAGGACCAGCTTGTTCTGGAACGGCGCCGTGGTGATCTGGCTGGTGCCATAGATGGTCTTCACCAGACCCTCGGTGGTGGAGTCGAACGCCAGGACCGGCGTGGCAAGACAGAGACCGAGCAACAGCGCGGCAGAACGACGGATATACATGGATGGCGACCCTCCGGTGGCAGATGGTCGCCAAGGCTAACGCAGCCCCCCGTTCCGGGCTAGCAGCCACGGGGTACGGGGGGTATCGCGGTGTTGCGCGTCAGATGGCGAGAATCGCCTGGGCCAGTTGGTCATCGCTGGCCTGACGCAGTTCGGGCGCCTGGCTGCGCAGGTGGTCCAGCGCCGCTTCCAGGCGCACGCCGCGGATGTCGCCGGCGCTGCCGACGTAGGTGGCCGCATCGTCACGGGCTTCCTGGACCAGCTTGTCGTTCTTGAAGGAGCCGGTGATGGACGAGGTGGTGTCCGAGGTCGCATCGATGGCGTTGACGATGATGTCGGTGGTGACATAGAAGCTCGACGCGGAGGCGGCGGTGGACAGGCAGAACAGCGCCGCGGCGGCGCCCAGGTGCAGGGTTTTCATGGGGGACTCCCGTCTGGATAGGCCTGACTGAGACTACCGCCAGCCCGAGGAAGTCGCATCCCGAGGCAGATTTTCACTCCCGCCAGAAGGGTTTGCCGCCTTCCCGGTACTGATCGGCGAGATTCAGCCCCAGGTCGGCCAGGGCGCGAGCGTCCAGGCGCTGCAACTGCCGGCGTGTGACGAGGCGCCAGTGCCAGCGGACCAGCAGCGCGAGCAGTGGGTGAAAGCGGCAGCGAAAACCCGATGATTCTGTGGGTGAGGTAAGCAGTGACCGGCTGTCCATGGCGATCTCCAGCGCAGCAAGGGAGCCTCAAGCTTCATCCGTACGGCGCAGGCAGACCACTTACAGCCAGAGAATACTGTACCCGTACAACTTCATAGCAGGTCTATCTGTACTGAACATGCCCGTGGTGATCGCTCTGCGACGCCACTCTGCACCGGTTCATCGGGAGCGAACTGTATCTCCCGCCGCGACGTACCCCTGGTCGGCGTGAATCGCTACAATCGAGGCTTTCAGCGCCCATCCGCGAGAGGCACCGCCATGAGCTTCAAAGGTTTTCGTCGACGGCCAGGAAGGCACCACCGGCCTGCGTCTGCTGGACTACCTGACCGGTCGTTCGGACATCGAACTGCTGCGCATCGACGAGAGCAAGCGCAAGGACCCGGCCGAGCGCGCGCGCTTCCTCAATGCCGCCGATGTGGCCTTTCTCTGCCTGCCCGATGCCGCCTCCCGCGAAGCGGTGAGCCTGGTGACCAATCCCAACACCTGCATCATCGACGCCAGCACCGCCTTCCGCACCGACAGCAGCTGGACCTACGGCCTGCCGGAACTGGCGCCCGGTCAGCGCGAGGCGCTGCGCGCCAGCAAGCGCATCGCCAATCCCGGCTGCCACGCCACCGGCTTCATCCTGCTGGCCCGGCCGCTGGTGGACGCGGGCCTGCTGGCTCCCGATACCCCGCTGTCGGCCTTTTCCCTGACCGGCTACAGCGGTGGCGGCAAGCAGATGATCGCCGCGTACGAAGCCGGCGGCGACGCCCGCCTGCTGAGTCCGCGTCCCTATGCCATGGGCCAGGGCCACAAGCACCTGCCGGAAATGCGCGTGCAGAGCGGCCTGGCCGCCGCGCCGGTGTTCAGCCCCATCGTCGGCCCCTTCCTCAAGGGTCTGGCGGTGACCATTCCGCTGCACGCCAGCCAGCTGCGCCCGGGTACCACTGCCGCCGACCTGCAGGCGGCGCTGGCCCGTCACTATGACGGCGAAGCCTTCATTCACGTGGCGCCGGTGGCCGCCGAGGAGGAACTGGACAATGGCTTCTTCGACGTCCAGGCCAGCAACGACACCAACCGCGCCGATCTCTTCGTCTTCGGCAATGCCGAGCGGATGACGCTGGTGGCGCGGCTGGACAATCTGGGCAAGGGCGCGGCGGGCGCGGCGGTCCAGTGCATGAACGTGCACCTGGGCACCGACGAGGGTCTGGGGCTCGCCAGCGGCCGCTAGTCAGGGCGCCGGCTTTCTTCCCTGGCGGGGCGAACCTTTCTCAAGGCGCCCCGTCTGAATTGCTGAACGGTTCGGATAACCGTTCTGCTCCTTTGCTGTTTAGTGTTGGCAGATGCTGGACCCCTGCTTTGGCGGTCCAGTCTTGAACTCCGGACTTCTCCCCTCCCCCGATGGAAGTCCGGAGTTTTTTTATGCCTCGGCGGCGGGTTCGTCGAGGCCCAGCCAGCTGGCCAGCACGCGCTGGGCATCCTCTATCCCCTGGCGCTTGGGCGCCGAGAACAGCTGGATGCTGGCGGTATCGCCCCAACCCTGGCGCACGTCGCGCTGCACCTTGAGCAGGGCGTTCTTCTGGGCACCGAAGGCCAGCTTGTCGGCCTTGGTCAGCAGGATGTGCAGCGGCATGGAACTGGCCTGGGCCCAGTCCAGCATCAGGCGATCGAATTCGGTCAGCGGATGGCGGATATCCATCATCAGCACCACGCCGCTGAGCGAATTGCGGCTGCTCAGATAGGCCTCCAGGTGCTCCTGCCAGTGCTGCTTGAGCGGGATCGGCACCTTGGCGTAGCCGTAGCCGGGCAGGTCCACCAGGCGCCGCTCGTCGTCGAGGGTGAAGAAGTTGAGCAGCTGGGTACGCCCGGGCGTCTTCGAGGTACGCGCCAGGTTGGCGTGGGTCAGGGTGTTCAGCGCACTGGACTTGCCGGCATTGGAGCGACCGGCGAAGGCCACTTCGCGACCGTTGTCGAACGGGCACTGATCGACCTTGGCGGCGCTGATGAGAAAGGACGCCTGCTGGCACAGACCGACGATGGGATTCTTGAAGCTGGACATGGGGGTACTCGCGAGCGCGCGGCAAAGCCAGCAGTATATCGGATGCGCCGGGCGAGAGCCGCGCCCCTGGTAACCTGAACGAAGCCTGAACATGGCCGGCCTCGGGCGCTGCGGCGACTAGGCGCGGCGATGCACCCGGCTACAATGCCCGCAATCCGTCATGCCCGGTTGGTGGGCGTGCCTTCTTCCAGGAGTAGTCCCATGCGCAACCTGCTTTTCTCCGCCGTGTTCGCCGCCGCCAGTCTGTTCGGCGCGGCCGCCCATGCCGACGACATCCAGGCCGGCAAGCAGTACACCGAACTGAGCAGTCCGGTTCCGGTGTCCGAACCCGGCAAGATCGAAGTGGTTGAGCTGTTCTGGTACGGCTGCCCGCACTGCTACGCCTTCGAGCCCACCCTCAACGCCTGGTCCAAGAAGCTCCCCGACGACGTCTCCTTCAAGCGCGTGCCGGCCATGTTCGGCGGCATCTGGAACGTCCACGGTCAGCTGTTCGTGACCCTGGAAGCCATGGGCGTGGAAGCCAAGGTGCATGACGCCGTCTTCGCTGCCATCCACAAGGAGCACAAGAAGCTGGCCACCCCCGAGGAGATGGCCGACTTCCTTGCCACCCAAGGCGTGGATCGAGAAAAATTCCTCAGCACCTACAACTCCTTCGCCGTGAAGGGGCAGGTGGAAAAGGACAAGAAGCTGGCCATGGCCTACCAGATCACCGGTGTGCCGACCATGGTGGTCAATGGCAAGTACCGCTTCGACCTGGGCTCTTCGGGTGGCCCGGACGAGACCCTGAAGGTCGCCGACTTCCTGATCCAGAAAGAACGCGCCGCCAAGTAAGCGTCACCCGCCGCCGCGCCCCGCGGCGGCGGCTCTTCAGCTCGTCCCTCTCAAGCGGCCTCCGGTCGTCCTGCTCAAACTTTCCCCGTAACCGCCGATACCCTAGCGACTATCAAGTGGGCTGGCCGCCTTGTCGCGCCTGCCTGCTGGCCACCCTCAAGCCTCTGGAGCGGGCGGATGGAGCGCGCGGACGTCGAACGCTGGAAAAGCAAATACCTGGAGAGCCTCGAGAATCTCGAGCGCCTGGAAAGCCGGTGGGAAAACCGCCTGGACCTGGTGCGTCGAGGCCTCGTGCGCAGCAGCCTGGCCGCCGAAGGCAACGACGCGGCGGTGGACGCCTGCCTGGTCGAATTGCGCGACATCCTCCGCCGTGACGACAGCGACGCCGATCTCGCCAAGCTGATCCCGCGCCTGGAACGCACCGTGCTCGACTCCGAGCAGCGCCGGGAATTGCGCGCGCGCCAGGTGGCCGAGGCCTTCGCCGAACTCTGCCGGTTGCTGCAGACCCTGGAATTGCCACGCGACCAGCGCAAGGCGCTGAAGGGCTTTGCCAAGCGCGCCCAGGCCGCTGCCGACCAACCGGGGGAACTGCCCGCGCTGCTCGGCGAATTCAGTCGTCTGCAGCAACAGGCCCTGAGTCAGCTGCACCCTGAACAGCCCGCCCGCGCCGGTTTCCTGCAGCGCCTGCTGGGTGGTCGTGGCGAGACCGCGGAAGAGGCGCCGACGGCGACGTCGAGTCCGCCAGTAGAAGACGCCTCGCCGGCGACAGCCGCCGCACCAGCGGCGGAAACGCCGGCAACGCCCGAACCAGCGCCGCTGCCGGTCGAAGGTCTGCCCGCCGCGCGGCCTGAGCTCTCAGCAGAGACCCAGGCAGTTCAGGCCGATCCGGCCTATGCCCTGCCCGCGGTGCCCGAACCCGGCTACAGCGCCATAGCGCCGCATCTGGAAGCCACCCTGCTGCGGCTGCTCGACGACCTGGCGCTGCCGGACAGCCACAAGCCCCAGGCCGAACACCTGCGCCAACGCATCCAGGGCAGCCTGAACTGGTACGAATTGGTACCCGTGCTCGATGACCTGTCGGTGCTGGTTCTGGCCCTCAACCATTCCGGGCAGAGCGAATTCCAGCTCTACCTGCGCCGCCTCAATGAGCGTCTCGCCGCCTTCCAGACCGGTCTGCAGGACGTCCACGCCGGGCGTCAGGACGGCCAGACCCAGGAGCGCGCCTTTGGCGACGCTCTGCGCGGCCAGGTCAGCGAATTGCAGAGCGAGGTGCAGGAGGCGACGGACCTGGACAGCCTCAAGCTGTCGCTGGACAGCCGCCTGGAAGGCCTGCTGACCAGTCTGGCCGACCAGCAGAGCCAACGCGAGACCCGCGAGCAGGAAGCCAGCGAAAGACTCAGCGCCCTGACCGAGCGCGTCGCCGGCATGGAGCGCGAGGCCCAGCAGTATCGCGGCCATCTGGAAGAACAACGGCAGAAGGCCCTCTGCGACCCCCTCACCGGCCTGCCCAATCGCGCCGCCTGGAGCGAGCGCCTGGAGCTGGAGGTGGCCCGCTGGCAACGCCATGGCGGCGACCTGCTGCTGGCGGTGCTCGACGTCGATCTGTTCAAGCGCATCAACGACGGCTACGGTCACCTGGCCGGTGACAAGGTGCTCAAGATCATCGCCAGCGAATTGCAGCGCCGCCTGCGCAAGACCGACTTCATCGCCCGCTTCGGCGGCGAGGAATTCGTCATGCTGCTGGGCGCCACGCCGGTCGCCGGCGGGGTCACCCTGATCGAGCAGCTACGCGCCGCGGTCGCCGCCTGCCCCTTCCATTTCAAGGGCGAACGGGTGGTGATCACCCTGTCCGCTGGTCTCGCGGCCTTTGCGCCGGGCGAGGATGCCGATACCGTATTCGAGCGTGCCGACCAGGCGCTCTACCGCGCCAAGCGCGCCGGACGCGATCGCCTGGACGTGGCCTGACCCCTTCCACGTTCGCGAGGTAATCGTGCGAAAGCCCTTCAAGCTCCTTCCCTGGCTGCTCTGCGGCCTGCTCCTGGCCGGCTGCTCCAGCGGTCCGCGCATCAATGACGACTATACCGCCCGCGATC
This sequence comes from Pseudomonas sp. SORGH_AS_0199, assembly GCF_031453735.1. Lineage (NCBI taxonomy): Bacteria > Pseudomonadati > Pseudomonadota > Gammaproteobacteria > Pseudomonadales > Pseudomonadaceae > Pseudomonas > Pseudomonas sp. SORGH_AS_0199. Next base: position 689,814 of record NZ_JAVJAE010000001.1, on the reverse strand, counting down.
AGGACAGCCGGGTGCAGTACATCGTGCTGCACTACACCGCGGCCGGCTCCCAGCAGTCGCTCAAGCTGCTGACCCAGGCCGGCGTCAGCGCCCACTACCTGATCGACACCGATGGCACCATCTATCGCCTGGTGGACGAGAATCGCCGTGCCTGGCACGCCGGCGTGAGCGAATGGGAAGGCCGCACCTGGCTCAACTCCACCTCCATCGGCATCGAGATGGTCAACCTGGGCTTTCGCGACACCCCGGGCGGGCGCCAGTGGTATCCCTTCAGCGAAGCCCAGATCAAGGCGCTGATTCCGCTGCTCAAGGACATCGAGCAGCGCCACGGCCTGGATCGCCGCGCCATCGTCGGCCACAGCGACATCGCCCCGGGGCGCAAGCAGGACCCGGGGCCGCTGTTTCCCTGGGCGCGCCTGGCCGCAGCAGGCTTGATCAACTGGCCGGATCCGGCGGTGGTCGCCCAGCGCCAGACCAGCCTGGGCGGCGTGCTGCCGCCGCCGGCCTGGTTCCAGGATCAACTGGCGCGGATCGGTTATGCGGTACCGCGCACTGGCGTGCTCGATGCCGCTACCCGCGACGTCATCGGCGCCTTCCAGATGAAGTACCGGCCGGGCCGTTTCGATGGCCAGCCGGACTTGCAGACGGCAGCGCTACTACTCAGCCTGCCCAGCGGTCGCTAGTTTCTGTACGAAAAATGCCTACGCTCGGTGATGCTTCGTACAGAACCTAGGTGGCCGGAGGCGGCTTACAGCCGCACACTGGCGAAGGTGGATTCGCCCTGAGCCTGACTCAGGGCCGCCAGCGCGGACGAGGCCGGCATCAGCGACAGCTCCTGGGACAGCGGCATCAGCGCGATGGGCTGCTGGATGGTCGGGCCCTGGCGCTCGTCGCGCGGCGGGATGCCGAAGTATTCGCGGTAGCACTTGGAGAAGTGGGGAGTGGAGACGAAGCCGCACACCGAGGCCACCTCGATGATCGACAGGGTGGTCTGCTTGAGCAGCTGCCGGGCGCGGATCAGCCGCAGCTTGAGGTAGTAGCGCGACGGCGAGCAATGCAGGTACTTCTGGAACAGGCGTTCCAGCTGGCGCCGGGACACGTCCACATAGACCGCCAGTTCGTCGAGGTCGATGGGCTCTTCGAGGTTGGCCTCCATCAGCGCCACGATTTCCTGCAGCTTGGGCTGATTGGTGCCCAGCATGTGCTTGAGCGGGACGCGCTGATGATCCTGCTCGTTGCGGATGCGTTCGTAGATGAACATTTCCGAGATCGCCGCCGACAGCTCGCGGCCATGCTCGCGACCGATCAGGTGCAGCATCATGTCCATCGGCGCGGTACCGCCCGAAGCGGTGCAGCGATTGCGATCGATGGTGAACAGCCGGGTGCTGAGCACCACGCGCGGATAGGCTTCCTGCAGGGCCGCCAGGGTTTCCCAGTGCACGCTGCAGTCGTAGCCGTCGAGCAGGCCGGCCCGGGCCAGGGCCCAGCTGCCGGTACAGACCGCGCCCAGCTTGCGGCCCTGGCGCGCCTGGCTCTGCAGCCAGGTGCAATGCTCGCGGGACACGCTGCGCTGGATGCCCACGCCGCCGCAGACGATCACCATGTCCATCACCGGGGCGGCACTCACGGCGCTGTCCGGGGTGATCTGCAGGCCATCGCTGGCGCGCACCGGACGACCGTCCAGGCTCAGGGTGCACCAGCGATAGAGTTCCCGACCCGACAGCTGGTTGGCCATGCGCAGCGGCTCCACCACCGACGCCAGGGAAATGAGCGTGAAGTTGTCCAGCAGCAGAAAGCCGATGGACTGGATCGCACGGGCCTGTGACGAGGTGGGAATGGGCGACATGGTTTGAATCTCCTTCACGCAGGCTGGGGCCCTTGGCTGGGCTCTAATGAGGTGCGGCGGACAACGTTGGGCGAAAGATGTGTCGCGGACGCATAAGTCATGTCGCAATTCCCATGCCGTAAATGGGTGAACCCCGACACGGGCAAGCTGTCTGGGGCGAATAACCCATTCAGCAGCGCTCAATGGCGTTGATTAGCTAGGGTTTTTATTTGCGACCTTTCAGGTCCGAGACCGACCTTTTGCCGATGGCACTTCGCCAGATGTATTCCATCGGTAACACCGGGGCGTAACCGACGCGCGCCAAAATGTGGCATGGCGACTCAGTGGGCACGGTTGTAGGTCAGGCGTTTCAACCGTCTGTCGCCCTTCTGGCTACTTGTGGCGAAAAGCCACCAAGGCCCGGGCCAGACGGACCGGTACGTGCAGTGGCCCGGGCCCTTCCCTTCGCGAACCCTGGAGTTCAGGATGAAAATCTTCCAAGCGCTGTGGTTGTCCGGTCTGTTGCTGAGCTCGACCGTGCAGGCGGGCGAGGCCGAGAGTTGTCAGCAGGTGCGCCTGGCCGATGTCGGCTGGTCGGATCTCAATATCACCAACGCCACGGCCCGCTATCTGCTCAGCGCCCTCGGTTACGAGACCGAGGTGCTGCGCCTGTCCCTGCCGCAGACCTACGACGCCCTGGCCGCGGGCGAGGCCGATGTCTTTCTCGGCAACTGGATGCCGGCGCAGGCCAAGCTCAGCCAGCCGCTGGTCGATGCGGGGGCGGTCGAACGCCTGCACGCCAACCTGCAAGGCGCCCGCTACACCCTCGCGGTGCCCCAGTACGTCTATGACGCCGGGGTGAAGAACGTCGCCGACATCGCCCGCTTCGCCGACCGTTTCGACCACACCCTCTACGGCATCGAGCCCGGCAACGATGGCAACGCCCTGGTCAAGAAGATGATCGCCAGCAACGCCTTCGGCCTGGGCGACTTCAGGCTCGACGAATCCAGCGAACAGGGCATGCTGACCCAGGTGCGGATGAAGGAGCTGCTGGACCACCAGTGGATCGTCTTTCTCGGCTGGGAACCCCATCCGATGAACGTCCGGCACAAGCTGGCCTACCTCGACGGCGGCGATGACTACTTCGGGCCGAACCAGGGCGGGGCGACGGTCTACACGGTGGTGCGCAAGGGCTATGCCCAGCAGTGTCCCAACGTGGCCCGGCTGCTGGGCAACCTGGAGTTTTCCCTGGACATGGAGAACCAGCTGATGGATCGGGTGCTCAACGAAAAGGACAATCCGCGCCGCGCCGTGCGCAACTGGCTCAAGCGCAATCCCGAACGGCTCGACGCCTGGCTCAAGGGTGTCGCCACCCTCAGCGGCGCGCCGGGCACCGCCGCGGTGAAGGCCAGTCTGGCCAACTGATTCGCGAGCGCTCCAGCCGTCGCCGACACCTCTGGGTAGCGGGCCGCCGCGGCGCAGGGCGCAACTGCCCGCCTCTCTCGCTCGGCCGCCGCGCGCCGGACGCGGACGTGCCCTGGGGCTCACGCTGGATACGACATTTCCGCTTCTGGTTACGACGCCGCGTACACTGGTAGCGACGCAGGCGGTAGGCGAGCCTGGGGGGATGGGTTACAGATAAATACACGTGGGGCGCACCGAAAGGTACCCCGCCAAACGCAAGGAGATGTGTCCATGAAAGGTTGTTCCCGTTGGCTCTTGAGTGCCGCCCTGCTGGCGCCGCTCGCTGTTCAGGCGGCCGAGCCGGCTTCCTGTGCCAAGGTGCGCTTTGCTGACGTCGGCTGGACCGACATCACCGTGACCACGGCCGTGACCAGCGAGGTGCTGCACGCCCTCGGCTACCAGACCACGACCAACATGATCTCCGTACCGGTTACCTACAAGTCCCTGCAGAACAAGGACATCGACGTCTTCCTCGGCAACTGGATGCCGAGCATGGCGGCGGACATCAAGCCCTATGCCGACAATGGCAGCGTCGAGACCGTGCGCGCCAACCTGGAGGGCGCCAAGTACACCCTGGCCGTCCCCCAGTACGTCTATGACGCCGGGGTCAAGAGCTTCGCCGACATCGCCAAGAACGCCGACAAGTTCGACGGCAAGATCTACGGCATCGAGCCGGGCAACGATGGCAATCGCCTGATCCAGGGCATGATCGACAAGAACACCTTCGACCTCGGCAAGTTCAAGCTGGTGGAGTCCAGCGAGGCCGGGATGCTGTCGCAGATTCAGCGCGCCGAGCGGCGCCAGCAGTGGGTGGTCTTCCTCGGCTGGGAACCCCATCCGATGAACACCCGCTTCAAGATGGCCTATCTCCAGGGCGGCGACGACGTCTTCGGTCCCAACTATGGCGGCGCCACCATCTACACCAACGTCCGCAAGGGCTACGTCCAGGAATGCCCCAACGTGGGCAAGCTGCTGACCAACCTGTCCTTCACCCTGGACATGGAAAACCAGCTGATGGACAAGGTTCTCAACGAAAAACAAGCCGCGAGCGCCGCCGCCAAGGCCTGGCTCAAGGCGCATCCGCAGGTGCTCGACCAGTGGCTGGCCGGCGTGACCACCCGCGATGGCAAGCCTGCGCTGGAGGCGGCGAAGACCGCCCTGGCCCCCTGAGCGAACACTAACATTCGACTGTCCCGCGCCAGTTCGGGCGGGTACTGCCACAGCCGAAGCACGAATCAGCGGTTCTCGTGCTTCGACCTGTCCACTCCTACCTGACGGGCACCGTTATGTTAATCACCGACCACAAGCTCCCTCTCGGCCAGCAGATCGCCGATTTCATCGACTGGCTGACGCTGCATGGCGCCAGCGTCTTCGACAAGATCTCCGATGTGCTGTCCGGCCTCATCCACGGCCTCACCGCCGGCCTGATGTGGTTCAACCCGCTGGCCTTCATTGCCCTGGTCGCGGTAGGGGTCTATCTGCTGCAACGCAGCATCGGCCTGGTGATCTTCGCCCTCATCTCCCTGCTGCTGATCCTCAACCTGGGGTATTGGCAGGAAACCATGGAAACCCTGGCCCAGGTGGTCTTCGCCACCCTGGTGTGCATCGCCGTGGGCGTGCCGCTGGGCATCATCGCCGCGCACAAGCCCTGGTTCTACACCGGCCTGCGCCCGGTCCTGGACCTGATGCAGACGGTCCCCACCTTCGTCTATCTGATTCCGACCCTGACGCTGTTCGGCCTGGGCGTGGTACCCGGGCTGATTTCCACGGTGGTCTTCGCCGTGGCCGCGCCGATCCGCCTGACCTGCCTGGGCATCCAGGACGTTCCCGCCGAGCTGATGGACGCCGGCAAGGCCTTCGGCTGCTCGCGCTGGCAGCTGCTGACCCGCATCGAGCTGCCCCACGCCATGCCCAGCATTGGCGCCGGTATCACCCAGTGCATCATGCTGTCGCTGTCCATGGTGGTGATCGCCGCCCTGGTGGGCGCCGACGGCCTCGGCAAGCCGGTGGTGAACGCCCTCAACACCGCGGACATCGCCCTGGGCTTCGAAGCCGGCCTGTCCATCGTCCTGATCGCCATCCTGCTCGACCGGGTATGCAAGCAACCCGCCCCTCGCGAGGTTAAATAAGTCATGACCGCCATACGTTTCGAACACGTCGACGTCATCTTCGGCAAGCAGAACAAGCGTGCCCTGGAGCTGCTCGACCAGGGCAAGGGTCGCAGCGAGATCCTCCAGGAAACCGGCCAGGTGCTGGGTGTCGAGGACGCCTGCCTGGAGGTCCAGAAGGGCGAGATCTGCGTGCTGATGGGCCTGTCCGGCTCGGGCAAGTCCAGCCTGCTGCGCTGCATCAACGGCCTCAACACCGTGAGCCGCGGCAAGCTGCTGATCGAGCACAAAGGCAGTGAAGTGGACATCGCCAACTGCTCGCCTACCGTGCTCAAGGACATGCGCACCACGCGCATCGCCATGGTGTTCCAGAAGTTCGCGCTGATGCCCTGGCTGACCGTGGCCGAGAACGTCGGCTTCGGCCTGGAAATGCAGGGCCGCTCGGCCGCCGAGCGCAAGAAGCTGGTGGACGAGAAGCTGGAGCTGGTCGGCCTGACCCAGTGGCGCAACAAGAAGCCCGACTCCCTCTCCGGCGGCATGCAGCAGCGCGTCGGCCTGGCCCGCGCCCTGGCCATGGATGCCGACATCCTGCTGATGGACGAACCCTTCTCCGCCCTCGATCCACTGATCCGCCAGCAACTGCAGGACGAACTGCTGCAGCTGCAGGCCAAGGTCAACAAGACCATCGTCTTCGTCAGCCACGACCTCGACGAAGCCCTCAAGATCGGCACCAACATCGCCATCATGAAGGACGGCCGCATCATCCAGCACGGCCGCCCCGAGGACATCGTGCTCAATCCGGCCGACGAGTACGTACGCACCTTCGTCGCCCACACCAATCCGCTCAACGTGCTCAGCGGCTACAGTCTGATGCGCGGCCTGGACAAGTGCGGCCGCGAGGGCAACGAGATCTGCCTGGAACGCAGCCACGACATCTGGCTGGCCTTGGAAAACCAGACGGTCAAGGCCCTGCGCCGCGGCGGCGAGAGCCTGGCCCTGCAACGCTGGACCCCGGGCATGCCGGTCACCAGCCTGCAGCGCCAGCCGACCCTGGCGCCGGCCGATATCCGCATGCGCGACGCCCTGGAGATCCGCTACCACACCGGGCACAAGCTGGTGCTGGAGACCGACGGCCGCGCCGTGGGCATCCTCGGTGACAAGGAGCTCTACCACGCCCTGCTGGGCAAGAATCTGGAAAAGGCCGGCGAAGACGTCGTCCCGCCCGCGGTCCGCTCGACCCTGTCCCAAGCGGGCTGACCGCCTGGCCCGCCACCCGCCTCTCCCTGCGGAGGCGGGTGCGTACCGCTTTCCTGCTTGCCCCGCCGGCAGGGCCAGCCAGGCTCCCATCCCGGCACCCTCTCCTCATTCATAGCCACATCTTTATCCCGGCCATCACCCAGCCCGACGCTGTTCGTCTGGGTACGGCCAAGGGACGCGCGAGCGTCTTTAAGCAAGCGCCCGATGGGCGCCGCTGAGCTGATAGGAAAGATGATCGAGGTGGCGCAGGACAGGCAGGCTGCGAGCGCCTTGGCGATCTCGCAGCCTGCCTGGAGAGGTAGCGGAAAGGCCTAGAGCACCACCGTCCGCCCGGCATTGAGGAAGACGCGGCGCTCCAGGTGATAGCCCACCCCACGCGACAGGGTCAGGCACTCGATGTCACGGCCGCGGGCCACCAGGTCTTCGGCGTAGTGGGCGTGGTCCACCGACTCGACGCCCTGGGCGATGATGGGGCCTTCGTCCAGATCGTTGTTGATGTAGTGCGCCGTGGCGCCCACCAGCTTGACGCCCTTGGCATAGGCCTGGTGATAGGGCCGCGCGCCCTTGAAGCCTGGCAGCAGCGAATGGTGGATGTTGATCGCCCAGCCATCGAGGCGACGGCACAGCTCGGGCGACAGCACCTGCATGTAGCGCGCGAGGATCACCAGCTCGGCGCCGGTCTCCTGCAGCACCTGCCAGACCCTGGCCTCCTGGGCCGGCTTGTCCTGGGGATCCAGCGGGAAGTGGTGATAGGGAATGCCGTGCCAGGCCGCCAGGGGCTCCAGATCCGGATGGTTGGAGATCACCGCCACCACGTCCATGGGCAACTGGCCGATGCGCTGGCGATAGAGCAGGTCGTTGAGGCAGTGGTCGGCCTTGGAGACCATGATGGCGACCTTGGCTCTATAGCCGGGCGGGGTCAGTTCGAAGGTCATGTCGAAGGGCGTGAAGCGCAGGTCCAGGCCGACGCGGAACAGGCCTTCGTTGAAGTCGCTGGGTACCTGGAATTCCACCCGGATGAAGAAGCGCTGGGCTTCGCGATCGTCGAAGCTGTGGTGCTGGGTGACATAGCAGCCTTGCTCGAACAGATAACGCGTGACCACGTCCACGGTGCCGAGGCGACTCGGGCTCTGGGCGGTGAGAATCCAGGTATCGGGCGTGCGGCTCATGATGAATTCCTTTGCATGGAGATGAAGCCAGAATCACAAAACCCGACCTGCGCGCAACGCAGGTCGGGTTCGATGGAGCGTCTGAACGCAGCGACCGATCAGGCCTCGATGCGCAGTCCGTACTCGGCGCTCGCGTCCTGCAGCCACAGCCAGACGTAGTCGGCGAAGCTGCGGCGCACCACCAGTTCCCAGGTGTCCGGCGCCGTGTGGCGGATCACCAGCTGGGACTTGGCGAACACCGTCCCGACGGCCTTGCCCACCGGGAAGTTGTCCGGATGGACGTCGTAGGAGGTGGACTTCATCAGCACTTCACGCACCTTGGGTCCCTTGAGCTCGACCAGCGTCTGGCCGCCACCGACATTGATGATGGCGACATGGCGCTCGCCCAGGGCCTGGCGCAGGGCCTGCTCGGTGGCGAACTCGCTGCCACCGGGTACCACCAGCAGCCACTCGTCCGGGCCGAGCCACTGCAGCGAGCTCTCGCCCTTATGGGTGATCGCCAGCGGACCGGGCACTTCCAGGCCGACCACGCTCTGCACGGCGCCGGTGAAGCCTTCGTCATGGGCGTCGCCACGCAGCACCAGGTGCCCCAGCAGGGCCCGCTCGCGCAGGGTCACCCCGGCGGTGGCCGGGCCGCGACCGACGAGCTTGTTCAACTCGGCGTGGAACAGCGGGGATTCGGCGCGCGCCTTGGCGGAGTATTGGTCGTAGACATTGATGTTGTTCATGGGGCGCTATCCTCGTTAGGCGACGTTCTGCCGCTCACCCTTGGGGTCGTAGAACACCGGCGAGACGATCTCGGCAGCGATGTAGCGGCCATCGGCCAGCGGGGCGTAGACGGTCTGGCCCATACGGCCCAGCCCACCCTTGACCATGGCCATGGCGAAGCCGTAGCCCAGGGTCGCGCTGTGGTAGCTGGAGGTCACGTGACCGACCATGTCCATGGGGATCGGCTGGTTGCGCTCGAACACCAGTTGCGCGCCTTCCGGCAGGACGTCGCGGGCATCCAGGGGCTTGAGGCCGACCAGTTGCTTGCGATTCTCGCGGACGCAGTCCACCCGATGCATGCCGCGCTTGCCGATGAAGGAGAAGCTCTTGTTCAGGCTCACCGCCCAGCCCATGCCCAGGTCCTGGGGCGTGACCGAACCATCGGTGTCCTGACCGATGATGATGAAGCCCTTCTCCGCCCGCAGCACGTGCATGGTCTCGGTGCCATAGGGGGTCAGGTCGAATTCCTTGCCCGCGGCGACCACCTGCTCCAGCACGCCCATGGCGTAGTTGGCCGGCACGTTGATCTCGTAGGAGAGCTCGCCGGTGAAGGAGATGCGGAACACCCGCGCCGGCACCCCGCCCACCTGACCTTCCTTCCAGGCCATGAAGGGGAAGGCGGCGTTGTCCAGATCGATGTCGGTCAGCTTGGCCAGCAGCTTGCGGCTGTTGGGACCGGACAGGGTCAGGGTCGCCCAGTGATCGGTGACCGAAGTGAAGTACACCTCCAGTTCCGGCCATTCGGTCTGGTGGTAGAGCTCCAGCCATTCGAAGACGCGCGCGGCGCCGCCGGTGGTGGTGGTCATCAGGAAGTGGTTGTCGGCGAGACAGGCGGTGACGCCGTCGTCGAAGACCATGCCGTCTTCCTTGCACATCAGGCCGTAGCGGGCCTTGCCGATGTCCAGCTTGGTCCAGGCGTTGGTATAGACGCGATTGAGGAATTCCCGCGCATCCTTGCCCTGGATGTCGATCTTGCCCAGGGTCGAGGCGTCGAGCAGGCCGACGCTGCGGCGTACGGCCAGGCACTCGCGGTTGACCGCGGCGTGCAGGTCCTCGCCCGCCTTGGGGAAGTACCAGGGGCGCTTCCACTGGCCGACGTCCTCGAACAGCGCGCCCTGCTTGAGGTGCCAGGCGTGCAGCGCGGTGTAGCGCTTGGGCTCGAACAGGTGGCCGCAATGCCGTCCGGCGATGGCGCCGAAGGTGATGGGCGTGTAGTTCGGGCGGAACATGGTGGTGCCGACTTCCGGGATGGCCTTGCTCTGCACCCGGGCGGCGATGGCCAGACCATTGATGTTGCCCAGCTTGCCCTGGTCGGTACCGAAGCCCATGGCGGTGTAGCGCTTGACGTGCTCGATGGACTCGAAGCCCTCGCGGCAGGCCAGCTCGATGCCGGCGGCGGTCACATCGTTCTGCAGGTCGACGAATTGCTTGGGCGCTCGCGACGACGGCTTGTCGTGGGGCACCTGGAACAGCGCCAGACTCGGCTCTTCCTGGCGGAATTCGGCCTGGGGCAGTTCGCCGCTGACCACCTTGGCGCCAGCTTCGGCGGCGGCAGTCGCGCCCGCTTCGAAACCGTCGGCGAGGACATCGCCCAGGGCGAAGACGCCATTCACGCCGCCGGCGCAGACGCGCTTCTGCGGCGCCGGACCAGGCACGAAGGCCTGGATGTCTTCACGCCACTGCGGACGACCGCCCAGGTGCGAAGCCAGGTGGACCACCGGGCTGTAACCGCCGGAGGTGGCGATGAGATCGCAGTCGACCCACTCGCCGCCACCCAGGGTGCGGAAGGCGGTCAGGTCGATGGTGGCGATCTTGGCGCCCGTCACGCGGGTGTTGCCGCGGGCTTCGCTCACGGCGGTACCGCCCATGACGCGCACGCCACGCTTGCGCACTTCCTCGACCCAGGCGCCGCGGGGGTTGGGCCGCGCATCGGCCACGGCCACCACCTGGCGACCGGCTTCGAGCCAGTCCAGGGCCACGCGGTAGGCGTAGTCGTTGTTGGTGGACAGCACCAGGCGCTGACCCGGGGCCACGGCATAGCGACGGATGTAGGTGGACACGGCGCCGGCCACCATGTTGCCCGGCAGGTCGTTGTTGGCGTACACCAGCGGCCGCTCGTGGGCGCCGGTGGCCAGTACCACGCGGGTGGCGCGGACGCGGTGCAGGCGCTGACGCACCTGGCCATGGGGCGCGCGATCACCCAGGTGATCGGTGAGCCGCTCGTGGATGGTGAGGAAATTGTGGTCGTGGTAGCCGTTGACCGTGGCGCGCGGCAGCAGCACCACGTTGTCCAGGCCCTGCAGCTCGGCCACGGCCTTGGCGGCCCAGTCGGCGGCCGGAGCGCCGTCGAGACGCTCGCGGCTATCCAGCAGGCTGCCACCGAATTCTTCCTGTTCGTCGGCCAGGATCACCCGCGCACCGCTGCGACCGGCGGCCAGGGCCGCGGCCAGACCGGCAGCGCCACCGCCCACCACCAGCACGTCGCAGTGCTGGTTGAAGTTGTCATAGGTATCCGGATCGACCTGGGTCGGCGCACGGCCGAGGCCGGCGGCCTTGCGGATGTACTTCTCGTAGGTCATCCACAGGTTCTGCGGATACATGAAGGTCTTGTAGTAGAAGCCGGGCGGCATCATCTTGCCGCCGACCTTGCCGAGGATGCCCATGAGGTCGTTGTTGACGCTTGGCCAGCCGTTGGTGCTGGCGGAGACCAGGCCCTGGTACAGCGCCTGCTGCGTGGCCCGCACGTTGGGCACCTGGGTGGCCTCGGTGGCGCCGATCTGCATGATGGCGTTGGGCTCTTCGGCACCGGCGGCAACGATGCCGCGGGGGCGGGAGTACTTGAAGCTACGCCCGATCACGTCCACGCCGTTGGCCAGCAGCGCCGAGGCCAGGGTGTCACCCTTGAAGCCCTGGTAGGTCTGACCGTTGAAGGTGAAGGTGATGGCCTGGCTGCGGTCCAGGCGACCGCCCTGGGTGAGTCGATGGACCTGGCTCATGTGCGCTCTCCTCGCTCGGCGGTGAAGCGGGGTTGCTCGCCGATCGGATAGGTTTCGAGAATTTCGTAGGTCTCGGTGTTACGGGTCGCGTTGAAGTACTGGCGGCAGCCCGAAGCATGAACCCACAGCTCGTGACGCAGACCGCGCGGATTGTCGCGGAAGAACATGTAATCGCCCCACTCCGCGTCGCTGCAGGCCTCGGGATCCAGCGGACGCGGGATGTGCGCCTCGCCGGCGGCGTGGAATTCTTCTTCGGAGCGCAATTCCCCGCAGTGGGGGCAATGGATGTACAACATGCTCGGGCTCCTTAGTGCGCGACGGCCGCTGCGCCGTGTTCGTCGATCAGCGCGCCGGTGTGGAAACGGTCGATGGAGAAGGGCTTGGCCAGCGGATGCATCTCGCCGGAGGCGAGGGACGCCGCGAAGACGTTGCCCGAGCCAGGCGTGGCCTTGAAGCCGCCGGTACCCCAGCCGCAGTTGAAGAACAGGTTTTCCACCGGGGTCTTGGAAATGATCGGGCAGGCGTCGGGCGAGGTGTCGACGATGCCGCCCCACTGGCGGTTCATGCGCACCCGCGAGAGGATCGGGAACATCTCGACGATCGCCTGCAGGGTGTGCTCGATCACCGGGTAGGAGCCGCGCTGGCCGTAGCCGACCCAGCTGTCGATGCCGGCGCCGATCACCAGGTCGCCCTTGTCGGACTGGCTGATGTAGCCGTGCACCGCGTTGGACATGATGACGCTGTCGATGATGGGCTTGATCGGCTCGGAGACCAGCGCCTGCAGCGGGTGGGACTCCAGCGGCAGGCGGAAACCGGCCAGCTTGGCCATGTGCCCGGAGTTGCCGGCGGTGACCACGCCGACGCGACGGGCGCCGATGAAGCCGCGGTTGGTTTCCACGCCGATCACCTTGCCGTCCTGCTTGCGGAAGCCGGTGACCTCGGTCTGCTGGATCAGGTCGACGCCCAGGGCGTCGGCGGCGCGGGCGAAGCCCCAGGCCACGGCGTCGTGACGGGCCACGCCGCCGCGACGCTGCACGGTGGCGCCGAAGATCGGATAGCGGGTGTTCTTGCTGCAGTCCAGGTAGGGAATCTCCTCGGCCACCTGGCGGGTATCGAGCAGTTCGCCGTCGACGCCATTGAGGCGGTTGGCGCTGACCCGACGCTCGGAATCGCGCATGTCCTGCAGGGTGTGGCAGAGGTTGTAGACGCCGCGCTGGGAGAACATGACGTTGTAGTTGAGGTCCTGGGACAGGCCTTCCCACAGCTTCATGGCGTGCTCATAGAGGTGCGCCGACTCGTCCCACAGGTAGTTGGAGCGGACGATGGTGGTGTTGCGCGCGGTGTTGCCGCCGCCCAGCCAGCCTTTCTCGATCACCGCGACGTTCTTCACGCCGAACTGCTTGGCGAGGTAGTAGGCGGTGGCGAGGCCGTGACCGCCGCCACCGACGATGACCACGTCGTACACCGGCTTGGGCGTCGGGGTGCGCCACATCCGCTGCCAGTTCTCGTGATGGCTCAGGGAGTGCTTGAAGAGGCCGAAGCCGGAATAGCGTTGCATCTGGAGACTCCTGCAGACGACGCCCCTTTCCGCGAGGGGGAAAGGGGTTGGATAAGGGTTGCGTCAGGCGTGCGGCGACTAGCGGTAAACCGGGTAGTCGCGGCACAGCGCAGCCACCTGGCGCGCCACCTGGGCTTCCACATCGGCATCGCCGAGGTGGTCGAGGATGTCGCAGATCCAGCCCGCGACGCGTTCGCTTTCGCTGACGCCCAGGCCACGGGTGGTCAGGGCCGGGGTACCGATGCGCAGACCCGAGGTCACGAAGGGCGACTGGGGATCGTTGGGCACGGCGTTCTTGTTCACGGTGATGCAGGCGCGACCCAGGGCGGCGTCCGCGTCCTTGCCGGTGATGCCCTGCTTGATCAGGCTGACCAGGAACAGGTGGTTGTCGGTACCCCCGGAGACCACGTCGTAGCCGCGTGCCTTGAACACGCCGGCCATGGCCTGGGCGTTCCTGATCACCTGCTGCTGGTAGGTCTTGAAGCCCGGCTCCAGGGCCTCCTTGAAGCACACGGCCTTGCCGGCGATGACGTGCATCAGCGGGCCGCCCTGGGCGCCCGGGAACACCGCGGCGTTGAGCTTCTTCTCGATGTCGGCGTTGGCCTTGCACAGGATCAGGCCGCCACGGGGGCCGCGCAGGGTCTTGTGGGTGGTAGTGGTCACCACGTCGGCGAAGGGCACCGGGTTCGGATAGACACCGGCGGCGACCAGACCGGCCACGTGGGCCATGTCGACGAACAGCAGGGCACCCACGCTGTCGGCGATGGCGCGGAAGCGCGGGAAGTCCAGGGTCTTGGAGTAGGCGGAGAAGCCCGCCACGATCATCTTGGGCTTGTGCTCCTGGGCCAGGCGCTCGACCTCGTCGTAGTCGATCAGCCCGGTGTCGGTGTTGATGCCGTACTGCACCGCGTTGTAGAGCTTGCCGGAGGAGCTGACCTTGGCGCCGTGGGTCAGGTGACCGCCGTGGGCCAGGCTCATGCCGAGGATGGTGTCGCCGGGCTGCAGCAGCGCCAGGTAGACCGCCGAGTTGGCCTGGGAGCCGGAGTGCGGCTGGACGTTGGCGTAGTCGGCGCCGAACAGCTGCTTGGCGCGCTCGATGGCCAGCTGCTCGACCTTGTCGACATGCTCGCAGCCACCGTAGTAGCGCTTGCCCGGATAGCCTTCGGCGTACTTGTTGGTCAGCACGCTGCCCTGGGCTTCCATGACGCGCTGACTGGTGTAGTTTTCGGAGGCGATCAGTTCCAGGTGATGCTCCTGGCGCCGCGCTTCCTCGCCCATGGCGGCGAACAGCGCATCATCGTAGCCCTGGATTTGGTCCTGCTTGCTGAACATCGCGGCGCTCCTAAAGTCTGTGGCGGTGAAAACCACCCCCTTGCCGCGATGGTAGGCCCCGCCCCTGACCCCAAGATGCCTGTTTACGCCCCGGGCCGGCGCGTTTGCGACAGCCGCTCAACGGGCGAGTTCTGCCGTTCGCCGGGTCCTATCAAGTCGGCTCTCCTGGCGCCGATAGGCTGGTTACGCCTTTGCCCCAGCCAGCGAGTTCTGCCATGTTCAATGCGCATCTAAAGAAGACCATCGCTCGGCTGGAAGCCGAGCAGCATGCCAATCAGGGCCTGACCCAGGCCCTGGAGCGTTCCATGGCGGTGATCGAGTTCGATCTCGACGGCACCATCCTGCGCGCCAACGACAACTTCCTCCGCCTGACCGGCTATCGCGCCGACGCCCTGGTCGGCCAGCACCATCGTCGTCTCTGCCCGGCCAGCGTGGTCCAGGGTCGCGACTATGGCGATTTCTGGGCGCGTCTGAAGCGTGGCGATTTCGTCTCCGGCGCCTTCCAGCGCCTGGACGCCCAGGGCCGTACGCTCTGGCTGGAAGCCAGCTACAACCCGCTGGCCGATAGCAGCGGCAAGATCGCCAAGGTGGTGAAGTACGCCCTGGACGTCACCGCCCAGGTCGAGCGCGACAGCGAAGCCCAAAGCAAGCTCAAGGCGCTGGACCGCGCCCTGGCGCGCATCGAGTTCGACCTGGACGGACGCATCCTGGACGCCAACGACAACTTCCTGGCCACCCTGGGCTACAGCCTGAAGGAGATCCAGGGCCAGCAGCATCGGCTGTTCTGCGAGCCGGCCCTGGTCAACAGCAGCGAATACGCCGACTTCTGGCGCCGCCTCAACGCCGGTGAATTCTTTCGCGGCCAGTTCAAGCGCCTGGGCAAGCATGGCCGGGTGATCTGGCTGGAAGCGAGCTACAACCCGGTGTACGACGCCACCGGCCGGCTGTACAAGGTGGTCAAGTACGCCAGCGACATCAGCGAGCGGGTGGAAAAGCACGAAAGCGACGGCCGCAGCGCCTCGCGGGCCTATCACATCTCCGCCGAGACCGAGAAGGTCGCCGAGCACGGCACCCGGATCATCCAGGCCGCCGCCGGCGAGATGCGCGAGATCGCGCACAACGTCAGCGCCTCCGCCGAGGTGATCGGCCAGCTGGGTCAGCGCTCGGAGCAGATCACCGCCATCGTCAACACCATCCGCGGCATCGCCGACCAGACCAACCTGCTGGCGCTCAACGCCGCCATCGAAGCGGCCCGCGCCGGTGACCAGGGCCGTGGCTTCGCCGTGGTCGCCGACGAGGTTCGTCAGCTGGCGGGACGCACCAGCAGCGCCACGGCAGAGATTGCCGAGATGATCGGGCGGATTCTCAACGAAACCCAGCAGGCGGTGGCCAGCATGGAGAGCACCCAGGGGCGCGCGGTCAAGGGCGTCGAGCTGGCGGACCAGGCCGGCGCGGTGATCGTGCAGATCCGCGATGGCGCCAGCGACGCCGTGGAAGCCGTGAGCATGTTCGCCAGCAAGCTGGACGAATCCGAAGTGATTCCCAAGGGCGCGCGCAACTGGGTGGGCCATTGAGGCTGCGGGCTTGATCGGGATCAAGCGACCCTGACAGCCAGGGTCTAGCATGAAGGCATACCCCTCTCGTGGAGATGCCCCATGCACACTGTCCTGGTCGCCTACGATGGTTCTCCCAGCGCCGACAACGCCCTGCGCTATATCCTCGACCTGGTGAAGGCCGGGCTGACGCTGGAGTTGCACCTGCTCAACGTGCAGAACGAGCCGGAGATCTATGGCGCGCCCTTCGACGACCGCATCCTGCGCGAGTGGCGCGGCAGCCTGCAGGACAAGGCCGAGGATATCCTGGTCAGGGCGCGCCCGGCCCTGCTCGAAGCCGGTATCGAGGCCCAGACCCACGTCGGCTTCGGCGGCATCGCCGAGACCATCGGCGAGACGGCGCGGCGCCTGGAGGTGGACACCGTGGTGATGGGCACCCGCGGCCTGGGTTCGCTCAGTGGCCTGCTGCTCGGCTCGGTGGCCCATCGCGTGGTGCACCAGGTGCCCTTGCCGGTGATCCTGGTGAAATAGCCACCCAACAAAAAACCAGCCCTTGGGCTGGTTTTTTCGTTTCCGGACACCGCATGGATCAGATGCTCAGGGTCCAGTCGTAGTCGACGATCAGCGGCGCATGCTCGGAGAAGCGCGGTTGCCGCGGCAGGCGCGCCGAGCGGACGAAGCGGCGCAGACCCGGAGTGAGGATGTTGTAGTCGAAGCGCCAGCCCAGATTCAGGTGCTCGGCCTGGTCGCTGTCCGGCCACCAGCTGAACTGGTCGCCTTCGCGGCTCACTTCGCGCAGGGCATCCACGTAGCCCATGTTGCCGATCACCTCGTCCATCCAGGCGCGCTCGGGGGCCAGGAAACCGGGGATCTGCTGGCAGTCGCGCCAGTTCTTCACGTCCTGCTTCTGGTGCGCCACGTACAGCGAGCCACAATAGATGTACTCGCGGCGCTTGCGGCGCTGCTTGTTCAGGTAGTGGGTGAAGTCGTCCATGAACTTGAATTTCATGTTCAGATCTTCATCGCCGCGCTTGCCCGAAGGCAGCAGCAGGGTGGCGATACTGACCTTGTCGAAGTCCGCCTGCAGATAGCGACCGAAACGATCGCAGGACTCGAAGCCCAGGCCGCTGATCACCGCCTTGGGCTGGACCCGCGTATAGAGCGCGACACCGCCCTGGGACGGCACTTCGGCGTCGCAGGCATAGAGGATGTAACCCTCCAGCGCATAGGCCGGGTCGTCCATGTCGTAAGAAGAGGCGCGGGTATCCTGCAAGCAGATCACGTCGGCATTCTGCGCCTTGAGCCAAGGCAGCAGGCCCCGCTCCACAGCGTCCTGAATACCATTGACGTTCAAGCTGATGATCCGCATAAATGGCCCCCAAAAAATCGTGGATGTATGATACCCGAGCTAAACCGGTTTAGCTAAATACAAGCCGCGCAAGGACTTATATGCAGGCGTACCAGCGTAATTTCATTCGTTTCGCCATCGAGCGCGGAGTTCTGCGCTTTGGTGAATTCACCCTGAAATCGGGTCGCATCAGCCCCTATTTCTTCAACGCCGGCCTGTTCCACAGCGGTTCGGCGCTGGCCCAGCTCGGCCGCTGCTACGCCGATGCGCTGGTCCAGGCCAATCTGCCGTTCGATGTCCTCTTCGGCCCGGCCTACAAGGGTATCCCCCTGGCCGCGGCCACGGCGGTGGCCCTGGTCGAGCACCATGGCCGCGACGTGCCCTGGTGCTTCAACCGCAAGGAAGCCAAGGACCACGGCGAAGGTGGCCTGCTGGTGGGCGCGCCCCTGACCGGTCGGGCGCTGATCATCGATGACGTCATCACTGCCGGCACCGCCATCCGCGAGGTCATGCAGATCATCGAAGGCCAGGGTGCCAGCGCGGCCGGGGTGCTCATCGCCCTGAATCGCCAGGAGCGTGGCCGCGGCGAGTTGTCGGCCATCCAGGAAGTCGAGCGTGACTACGGCATTCCGGTGCTCAGTATCGTCGCCCTGGATCAGGTGCTCGAATACCTGGCCGAGGATGCCGAGCTCAAGCGTCATCTGCCCGCCGTCCAGGACTATCGCGCCCAATACGGCATCTAGCCGTCAGCCCCAGGAGAGACGGCCATGGTCGTACGTCGCGCCGCTGCCAGCCTGTTGCTCATCGCCCTGCCGCTGGCCGGCCAGGCGGCCGAGCTGTACCGCTACCTGGACCGTAACGGCACCCTGGTCATCGATCGCCAGGGCGTGCCACCGGAGTACGCCGGCAAGGGCTACGACGTGCTCAACGAACAGGGCCGGATGATCCGCAAGGTCGCGCCGGCGCTGCCCGCCGCGGAACTCGATCGCCAGGCGCTCGAGCGCCAGCAGGCCCTGGTCGATGGCCAGTTGCGCAAGCTCTACAGCAATGTCGAGGACGTCGACCGCGCCAAGGCGCGCAAGCTGGCCGAGCTGGACGGGGTGCTGCAGATCAAGAAGGCCAACCTGGAGGCCACGCGTCAGCTGCAAAGCCAGCTGATGGAGCAGGCGGCGGTGCAGCAGCGCAATGGCCAGGCGCTCCCGGCGGATCTGCAGGCACGCCTCGACGCCGCGGCGGCCGATCAGGTGCGTCTGCAGACCGATCTGCAGCGCTACGCCGAAATGCGCACCAGCACCAGCGCCGCCTTCGACGCCGACCGTGCGCGCATGCAGCGCCTGGAAGCGGCCCAGGCCGCGGATCGCTGAGCCCTGCCAAACCCGCTACCTGCGGTCACCTCCACCTCGCGCCACCTGGGCAGCGCGACGGACTTCCTCAATCTCCCCGCTAATTTCTGGCACACGCCGTGCAAGCTCGTTTCCAACACATTGTTGAACAATCGAGCGTGAAGACCCATGAGTGGCAAGAATGCGGGCGAGCTGTCCCTGGGGGCTCAACTGCTGCTGGAGATGCGCGAAGACATCATCGGCGGCCGCCTGCTGCCCGGTACCGCGCTGGTCGAGGGTGAGCTGGTCAAGGCCTACAACGCCTCGCGCAACACCATCCGCGAAGCCCTGCACCAGCTGGATCGCGAGGGCCTGGCCACCTATGTTCGCCACAAGGGGGTCATGGTGCGGCGCCTGGGCCTGGCCGAGGTGCGCGACATCTTCCAGGTGCGTCGCACCCTGGAACTGCAGGCCATCCTCACCAGCCGCCCGCTGCGCGAATACCAGTCCGATCGGATGCTGGATGCCCTGGAGGCAGCCGAACTGGCGCAGTCGCGCGAAGACTGGCGCGCTCTTGGCACCCATAGCCTGCATTTCCATCAGCACATCGTCGGCCTGTTGCGCAGTCCGCTGTTCGATGAATTCTTCGCCACCGTCGCCGCCCAGATGCGCCTGCTGTTTTCCCTCGCGCCCGACGAGGAGCACTTCCAGCGGCCCTGGATAGCCCGCGACCGCCAGATCCACGACCTGCTCGCCGCCGGGCACCGCCAGGCGGCGGGCGATGCCATGGCCAGCTATCTCGACGATTCCGAAAACCGGCTGCTGGATCTGCTCAGCGCAGCCAGGCCGCTCTGACCGAGGAGACCTCCCATGTACAAGGACTACCCCGCTGCCTACCAGTCCACCCAGGGCTCCGCCCTGCAGGTCGATCAGGCCTTCTATGATCGGCTGCGTGAACGCAAGGACGGACGCACCCTGATCGAGCAATTCGAGATCCCGATCCGTACCGGTCGCGCCTGGAAGGTCCCCGCCGGCCATCTGTTCCGCGTCACCACCCCGCACGGGCCTCAGGTCGGCGACTTCAACGTCTGGAACGCCGAGGATCCCCGCGAACGGATGTGGGCCGCGCGCACCCGGCAACTGCAGGGTGCCCACGTCAGCACCTACGACCGGCTCTGGTCCAACCTGCCCTTCCTGCGTCCGCTGCTGACCATCACCGACGACAGCCTGGCGGGCTATGGCATCGACGAACATGGCGGCCGCCTGCATGACCTGCTCGGCACCCGCTGCGATCCCTACGTCAACAAGATGCTCACCGGCGAGGATTTCCACCACCACTGCCATTCGAATCTGACCCGTGCGGTACTGCCCCACGGCCTCACCGAATTCGATGTCCACGATGTGCTGAACATCTTCCAGTGCACCGGCCTCAACCACGATGACCTGTACTTCATGAAGGCCTGCCCGGCCAATCCCGGCGACTACCTGGAATTCTTCGCCGAGATCGACGTGCTCTGCGCCCTGTCCACCTGCCCGGGCGGCGATCTGTCCCTGGCAATGTGGGGTCCCGATGCCGAGGACCCGCTCAGGGTCTGCCGTCCGCTGGGGGTGGAGATCTACCGGGTCGAGGAGGCGCTGCTGCAGGGCTGGGAGTCGCCCAAGCGGGCGGCCTACAATGGCCAGCACGGCCTGACCCTACCCAAGGCCAGCTGGGAGCAGTAAGTCCGGGCCAGCAATGGAAACGGCGCCCTGGGGCGCCGTTTTTGGTCCGGGCGAAAGCGCTTAGCGCTTGCGGTTGGAAATCAGCGTACCGACGCCGACGTCGGTGAAGATTTCCAGCAGCACCGCGTTGGGCACCCGGCCGTCGATGATGTGGGCGCTCTGCACCCCGCCCTGCACCGCCTCCAGCGCGCAGCGAATCTTCGGCAGCATGCCGCCGTAGATGGTGCCGTCGGCGATCAGCGAATTGACCTGCTCGGTGGACAGCCCGGTGAGCACCTGGCCCTGCTTGTCCATCAGGCCGGCAATGTTGGTCAGCAGCATCAGCTTCTCGGCCTTGAGCGCCTCGGCCACCTTGCCTGCCACCAGGTCGGCGTTGATGTTGTAGGACTCGCCCTCCGGACCCACGCCGATGGGCGCGATGACCGGGATGAAGTCACCGCGCACCAGCATGTTGAGCAGGTCGATGTTGACCCCGGTGACCTCGCCAACATGGCCGATGTCGATGATCTCCGGCTTGGTCATCTCCGGCGTCTGCCGGCTGACCTTGAGCTTGGTGGCGCGGATCAGGCCCGCATCCTTGCCGGTCAGGCCGATGGCCTTGCCGCCATGGCGGTTGATCAGGTTGACGATGTCCTTGTTGACCTGGCCGCCCAGGACCATCTCCACCACATCCATGGTCTGGGCGTCGGTGACACGCATGCCGTCGATGAAGTGGCTCTCGATGGACAGGCGCTTGAGCAGGTCGCCGATCTGCGGACCGCCGCCGTGCACCACCACCGGGTTGATGCCCACCGCCTTCATCAGCACGATGTCACGGGCAAAACCGGCCTTGAGCTCGTCGCTCTCCATGGCGTTGCCGCCGTACTTGATCACCAGCGTCTTGCCGACGAACCGGCGGATATAGGGCAGCGCCTCGGACAGCACCTCGGCGACGTGCGAGGCATCCTCGCGGCTCAGGGTCATGGCTCACCTCTCAAGGTCGACTAAGAAAAGACAAAGGGCGCCTAGGCGCCCTCTGTGCTACCGCTGACCCGAGGTCAGAACGGCAGATTCAGATCCGGCTCCACCGCCAGCAGCTGCTTGCGGAACACCGTCTTGATGCGCTCCAGCTCCTCGAGGGTTTCCGCCTCGAAGCGCAGCACCAGCACCGGCGTGGTGTTGGACGCACGCACCAGACCCCAACCGTTCTGGTAATCGACGCGAACGCCGTCCAGGGTGGTGATCTGGGCATCGCCCCACTGGGCGTCGCGCTGCAGGGTCTCGATGATGCCGAACTTGCTCTCTTCGGTCACCTGGATATTGATCTCCGGGGTGGAGATGTCTACCGGGAAGGTGTCGAACACCTGCTGGGCGCTGTTCTTCTCCTGGCTGAGGATCTCCAGCAGGCGCACGGCGCTGTAGATGCCGTCGTCGAAACCGAACCAGCGTTCCTTGAAGAACACGTGGCCGCTCATCTCGCCAGCCAGCAGAGCGCCGGTTTCCTTCATCTTCTTCTTGATCAGCGAGTGGCCGGTCTTCCACATGATGGGACGACCGCCGTAGCCGGCGATGAGGTTGTTCAGGCGGCGGGTGCATTTGACGTCGAAGATGATGTCGGCGCCCGGATTACGGGAGACCACGTCCTTGGCGAACAGCATCAGCAGCTGGTCGGGATAGATGATCTTGCCTTCGTTGGTCACCACGCCGACGCGGTCGCCGTCGCCGTCAAAGGCCAGGCCCAGGTCGGCACCGGTTTCCTTGACCTTGGCGATCAGGTCTTCCAGGTTCTCGGGCTTGCCCGGATCCGGATGGTGGTTGGGGAAGTTGCCGTCCACCTCGCAGAACAGCGGGATGACCTCGCAGCCCAGGGACTCGATCAGCTGGGGGGCATTGACCGCGGCGACACCGTTGCCGGCGTCCACCACCACCTTGAGCTTCTTGGCCAGCACCACGTCGTTGCGGATGTAGTCGGCGTAGCTCTTGAGCACGTCGACCTGCTTGATCTGGCCCTGGCCGCTGGCCACGTCGCCGGTCTCGATGCGCTCGCGCAGGCGCTGGATGGATTCGTTGGCCAGGGTCTCGCCGGCGATGACGATCTTGAAGCCGTTGTAGTCCGGCGGATTGTGGCTGCCGGTCAGCATGACGCCGGACTTGCCTTCGAGCACATTGGCTGCGTAGTAGAGCACCGGGGTCGGCACCATGCCGACATCGCTGACATTGGCGCCGCTGTCGGCCACGCCCTTGATCAGTTGGGCGACCAGCTCGGGGCCGGACAGGCGGCCGTCACGGCCGACGGCCACGTTGGGCTCGCCACGCGCCAGGCTCTCCGAGCCGATGGCGCGCCCGATCCAGTAGGCGGCTTCGGCGGTCAGGGAGTCACCCACCACGCCACGGATGTCGTAGGCGCGGAAGATGCTGGCGTTGAGTTGGGGGGCTTGCGGGGTAGTGCTCATCGGGGGTTTCTCCAATCCCAGGAGATCCTGGTCTTCGTCGAGGATACTGATATCGAGGATGTCGGTGGTCTGGAACAGCGGCTCGCTCTGCTGAGCGCGGCCTCTGTCGGCAAACTCCGCCAGGGTCTTGGCCACGGCATCGCTAGGTGCCGCAGCATATAGGTCCGGCGACGACCCGGCCGATCGGCCGGCCAATCGGGCCGTCGACTTGGCCACGGGTTCCATTACCGCCAGGCGCAAAGTCGGGCTTTTGGCTATCTGATTGGATTCAAGTTCCTCGGCATAGGCCGTCAGACTGCGGACGTCGTCACGGAGCCGGCGTGACAGCTCCCGGGAAAACAGCCAAAAGCCCGTCAGCACGCCAAACAGCGCCAGCAGCAGCGCCACCAGCGGAATACCCAGGGGCGTATCGGCACCGGCCTCGGCGGCGGGTGCCAGCTCCAGTGTCCACAGCGGACTGCCGGTCGCGAGCCGCCGCATCAGCGCCGGATCACCGGGGCTGCCGCCACTGGCCAGCACCTGCACACTGCTGCCGGGGAATTGCTGCAGCAGGCGCCATTGGCCGACATTCGCCGGCGGCGTGGCCCAGCTCTGCAAGACGTCCGGCAGTGCTTCCACCAGCACGGCGCTGCCGAGCAGCTGATCGCCGCGGCGGATGGGCTGAGCGCTGTAGACCAGCCAGCGATCCCTCACGCGATAGGCTTCCGGCGGGGTCCGCTGGCCGCTTTCCAGGCGCTTGAGCAGATCGAGGGCGGCATAGTTGAGGGGACCGGGGCGATCGTCTTCGATCTGGCGCATGCCGGCCGGCACCACCAGGACATCGACCACGCCGAGGCGCTCGCGCAGCTGGCGTTCGGCCGCCGCCCGCACCGCCGGGTCGTCGCCCTGCAGGGCCTGCAGCACCAGGGCATCCCCGGCGACGCCCTGCAGCCGCCGGGTCAGGCCAACCAGCAGCTGATTGAGGGAGGCCGCCTGGGCCTGCAGCGCCTGGTCCGCCTGCTGCTCCTGGTTGCGCGCGCCCTGCGGCTGCAACACCAGAAACCACAGCAGCAGCGCGGCCAGCAGCAGGCCGGCGAGCGCCAGCAGCAGCCCCGCGCCCAGGCCGGGCAAAGCCGCGGCCCGCGGGGCCGCCTTGCGCACATCCTTGCCGTTCTTGCCCCTTGCCATGCCGTTCTTCTCCTTTATGTCACGGCGCGCCTTGCGTGTCTGGCGTCAGCGGGTACCGGAGTGTCCGAAGCCGCCAGCGCCCCGCTCGGTCTCGGTAAAGCTCTCGACGATATCGAAGTGCGCCTGGACCACAGGTACGAGCATCAGCTGGGCGATACGTTCGCCCACGCTCACGGTGAAGGTGGTCTGGCCGCGATTCCAGCAGGACACCATCAGCTCGCCCTGGTAGTCCGAGTCGATCAGGCCAACCAGGTTGCCCAGCACGATGCCGTGCTTATGGCCCAGGCCCGAGCGCGGCAGGATCAGCGCCGCCAGCGACGGATCGGCCACATGGATGGCGAGCCCGGTGGGGATCAGCACCGTCTGCCCCGGCTCCAGCACCAGATCCTCCTGCAGCATGGCGCGCAGGTCGAGGCCGGCCGAACCGGGAGTGGCGTAGGACGGCAGCGGGAAATCGCGCCCCAGGCGCGGGTCGAGGATCTTGGCTTGAAGGCTATGCATGGTTCTGGGCGGTATCTTTGAGATGGGTGGAAATCAGAGCGATGAGCTGGCGGGCGATCTTGCCCTTGCTGGTCTGCTCGAAGCGGATCTCGTGCAGGCCACGGTCGATCACGGTGACCGCGTTGTCTTCGCTGTTGAAGCCGATGGCCGGATTGGCCACGTCGTTGGCGACGATGAGGTCGAGATTCTTGTCGCGCAGCTTGCGCTGGGCGTACTCCAGCAGATTCTGGGTTTCCGCGGCGAAGCCGACGCTGAAGGGCCGATTCGGGCGCCCCGCCAGGGTGGCGAGGATGTCCGGGTTGCGCACCAGCTCCAGCAGGAGACCGTCACCGCGGGTGGGGTCCTTCTTCAGCTTGTGCGGCGCGATGACCTCGGGGCGATAGTCCGCCACCGCCGCCGAGGCGATGAGCACGTCGCAGGGCATCAGCGCCTCGCATGCGGCCAGCATGTCGCGGGCGCTGATCACGTCGATGCGCTCGACGCGATCGGGGGTCGGCAGATGCACCGGGCCGCTCACCAGGCTGACGCGCGCGCCCGCCTCCGCCGCCGCTTCCGCCAGGGCGAAGCCCATGCGGCCGGAGCTGTGGTTGGTAATGTAGCGCACCGGGTCGATATTTTCCTGGGTCGGGCCCGCGGTGATGACCACATGGCGACCGGTCAGGTCGAGGCGCTGGAAGCAGTCGGCGGCGAGCTGGGCAAGGTCGGTGGCTTCCAGCATCCGGCCGGGGCCGACGTCGCCACAGGCCTGGCTGCCGCTGGCCGGGCCGAACAGCTTGATGCCACGGCTGCGTAGGAGCTCGGCATTGGCCTGGGTGGCCGGATCGCGCCACATGGCCTGGTTCATGGCCGGTGCCAGGGCGACCCGGGCATCAGTGGCCAGCACTATCGTCGTGAGCAGATCGTCCGCCACGCCCTGGGCCAGGCGCGCCATGACATCGGCGGTGGCCGGCGCGACCAGCACCAGATCGGCCCAGCGGGCCAGCTCGATATGCCCCATGGCCGCTTCGGCGGCCGGGTCCAGCAGATCAAGATGCACCGGCAGACCCGACAGTGCCTGGAGGGTCAGCGGCGTGATGAATTCGCGTCCGCCGCGGGTCAGTACCACCCGCACCTCGGCACCCTGATCCTTGAGGCGGCGCACCAGCTCGGCGCTCTTGTAAGCGGCGATGCCACCTCCGACGCCCAGCACGATGCGTTTACGATGGAGCCGCTGCATATAGCCTTTCCGTTCTTGAACCGTCTAGAACGGGCATCGCACGGCCAATCGAGGCCTGCGCGCACCCGCGAATGATCCGGTTAAGATAGCACAGCGCCTGCAGGACGCAGGCGCCCCGCCAGACAGGGAGCGCCCCATGAGCATCAAGGATTGGCCGGCCCAGGAACGGCCGCGGGAGAAACTGCTGGCACAGGGCGCCCAGGCCCTCACCGACGCCGAACTGCTGGCTATCTTTTTACGCACCGGCGTGGCTGGCAAAACCGCGGTGGACCTCGCCCGCCAGCTGCTCGGGGAATTCGGCAGCCTGAGGGCCCTGCTGGAGGCCGACCTCGCCGCCTTCAGCGCCCACCTCGGCCTCGGCCCGGCCAAGTACAGCCAGCTGCAAGCGGTGCTGGAAATGGGCCGCCGCCACCTGGCCGAAAGTCTCAGGCGCGACTCCGCGCTGGAAAGCCCCCAGCAGGTCCGCGACTATCTCAAGGCCCGCCTGCGCCACGAACCCCACGAGATCTTCGCCTGCCTGTTCCTCGACACCCGTCACCGGGTACTGGCCTTCGAAGCTCTGTTCCACGGCACCATCGACGGCGCCAGCGTTTACCCCCGCCAGGTGGTCAAGCGCGCCCTCGCCCACAACGCCGCCGCCGTCATCCTCACCCACAACCACCCCTCCGGCATCGCCGAACCCAGCCAGGCCGACCGCCTGCTCACCACGCGCCTGAAGGATGCGCTGGCACTGGTCGATGTGCGGGTGCTGGATCATTTCATCGTCGGGGATGGAGAGCCCTTGTCGATGGCGGAATATGGGTGGCTTTAGCTATTGAATCTAATGCTTTTAAAACTATTTAGAGGAGTGTTTAAAAAATTTTTAATTTTTGGTCATTTTTGCAAGAACATTTACTAGCATCATCCTTGAAAATTATAAGTTTTCCTGGGCCTAAATTTGTAGGCTCTAGCAAATGCTTTCTTACTTTGCTTAAGACCTGTCTGACATCAGGCGCATCTGGAGAATGTGAAAGCACTGCAGAGAGGTCCTCAAGAATTTCATCAGGAAGCCACAAAAAAGCTTCGAAAGTCAGCAAATTTAGCTTTTTTCGGCTCTCCGGACATGAAAACCACTCCGATAAAAGATCAGCAATCTTTGCGGCTCTATCTCTGATTTGAATTTCTCTTTTTAACTCTTCGATGGCCTTGACTTGATCTCTAATTATCTCATCCTTGATGCATTCCAAATCCTTTGAATACTCGTGCTCTATACTCGCCCTCAAGCGATTTTCAATCTGGGTTTTTCCTAAAAACCCTATAAGAAAGGTACCTAGACCTACCCCAAACAAGGAGCATACAAAAGACCAGAACCCTTTTATTTCGGCATCCAAGATGGCATAAGAATCTTGTTATAACGTAAGCGTCCGGGTAAGTCACCGTAAGCTCCTGACATCATCCGGTTCTAGCGTCCCGCGTGAGATCCCTACCGGCCCGGCCACCATCTGTCAGGTATGCTTCCACCATTCCCTTCCGTAACTTTTTTTGACACTCCCAAAGCCTCCCAGTATCGTCCTTCCTCCCTCCTTTCCGGCTACCTCTGCCGTGAACCGCCCAGGCGTTAACTCGCGAAGCGGTCATACAAGTTGCCGACACTTTTACGGTCACTATCTACTAGCGCGCCTCATTTCCGATATCAAGTGTAAAGGATGATTCTATGATCATTCGTCAGGCTACTAACGCCGACCATCCGCAACTGCTCAACATTTGGCTGCGCTCCGTTCGCGCCACACATCACTTCCTGCAAGAATCCGATATCCAGGCATTGCTTCCTCAGCTCCGCGATATTTACCTACCCGCTGTTGAATTATGGGTTACGGTAGATGCCGAGGACTGCCCGCTAGGGTTCATCGGGCTCAATGAAAACCACGTAGAGATGCTCTTCATCGAACCAGATCTTCGAGGGAAAGGGATTGGCCGCGCACTGCTGGATCATGCCCGCAGTTTGCGCAGTCAGATGAGTGTTGATGTGAATGAACAGAACCCTGAAGCGGTAGGGTTCTATTTACATTACGGGTTTGTTCAAACAGGTCGTTCTCCGCTGGATGGCGAGGGCCGCCCCTTCCCCTTGCTGCACTTGAGCCTGCCCGGCTAGAACTGTAGTAGTGAATCGCTCGCCCTTAAAGCGGGAGTTCGGAAGGTGATTTCGCCGGACGCTTACGTTATAACCCTATACGAGTTTTTTTATTCTACTTTCTAACAACCCCGGAAACCTCGTATACCACGTCTGATTCAACGGCGACGGGTGCGGCAGTGGATAGAGCGTCAGCGTCTTGCGCGTGCCATCCTCCGTTTCCAGGGAAACCTCGATGCTGCTTTCGAAGCGATCTTCGCTTTTCCAGAAGGCTTCAAGGCGCGCGCGCTCTTCCTTGGATTGGCCGATGCCGAACCAGAGGAAGGCTTCGCGGCCGAGGGTGATGAGCTGGGTGCCATGCCAATGCTCTATCAGCAGGCGGCGCATCAGGGGGTGGAAGGTCTTTTTCACCCGTTCCGACCAGGCTTTGTTGCCGAGCGGCTTGTAGGGCACGGTGTTGGCCCAGAAGAACTGCTGGCTCAGGCTGCGGGTGGCTTCGAAGTCGGCCGGGGGCTGGCCGTGCAGGTGTTTGTAGAGGACCTTGCGGGCGATCTGGCCGCCGCTGCCGATGAAGGGTTCGCCATACTTCACCTCGTCCCGCCCCGGATCGCGACCGAAGAAGCCCAGGGGCGCATCGGGATCGCCCAGACCGATGATGGGGTCCAGCGGGTCCTTGGCGAATTGTTCATAGACCGGAAGATCGACACCTGGAAGATCGGCAGCGAGCTGGCGAAAGGCTTCGCGCTCTGCGGAAGACAGCGGCATGCAACAGGTCTCCATTGAGGAATTAATCCCTCTTGTAGAGCGCTGCGCTGCGGGTGACGTTCCGTAACGACTGGCGGAGCGGCAGCCCTGGGACGATAGGGTAAACTGCCCGGCTCGAACGACCCCTCAAGGTGAATCCCGTTGATCAATCTGCTACGCAACGGCCTCGGCCAGGTGATCGTCGGCCTGGATCTGGTAACCCGGCCGCGCAAGCTCCAGCGCCCTGAGCAGGCCCAGGCGGCCATCGAGGCGGAGCTGGCGAATCTGTCGCTCTACCAGTTCCAGGCCTGTCCCTTCTGCGTGAAGACGCGGCGGGCGCTGCATCGGCTGAACCTGCCGATCCGCCTCAAGGACATCAAGAAGGACCCGCAATTGCGCGCCGAGCTGGAACAGGGCGGTGGTCGGGTGAAGGTGCCTTGCCTGCGGATCGACGAAGGCAGCCAGAGCGTATGGATGTACGAGTCGGACGACATCATCGCCTATCTGGAGCAGCGCTACGGCGAGCGGCAGCCGGCCTAGAGTCTAGCGGGTGAAGGAGTGTGGACAGGGCTGCGCCGTTGTCCACGCTACAGGGCTCAAGCTGGCGCTTTGGTGTGTTGGGCTTCGCTGCGCTCAACCCAACCTACGCCCTCAGAACTCGATCTGCACATCCCCCTGCGGAATGCTGCAGCAGGACAGGATGTAGCCTTCGGCTTCGTCTTCCTCGGTGATGCCGCCGTTGTGGTCCATGACCACCTCGCCGCTCTTCTTGAGCACCTTGCAGGTGCCGCAGATGCCCATGCCGCAGGCCTTGGGAATGTGCAGGCCGAGCTTGGCCGCGGCGCCGTGGATGGTTTCGCCCGGGCCGATGCTGACGCTCTTGTCGCTCTCGGTGAAGGAGATCAGGCACTGGGCTTCCAGGGGAATCGGCGGCAGGTCGGCTGCGGCTTCGGCCTGTTCGGCGGCCTCGACCTTGGCTTCCGGCGGCGTCGCGCCAAAGGATTCCTCGTGGTAGCGGGTCATGTCGAAGTCCAGCTCGCGGAGCATGGCCTTGACGGCATTCATGTAGGGCGTGGGGCCGCAGCAGAAGATCTCGCGTTCACGGAAGTCCGGTGCCATCAGCTCCAGCATGCGGCGGTCGAAGTAGCCGCGGAAACCGGCCCAGGACTCACCGTGCTCGGTGCGCTCGCACACCAGGTTCAGGGCAAAGTTGTCGATCCGCGCGGCCATGTGCTCCAGCTCACCCTGGTAGATGATGTCGCGCGGGGTCCGGGCGCTGTGCACGAAGACCATGTCGACGCTGGCGTTGGTGTCGTAGAACCAGCGCGCCATGGACATCACCGGGGTGATGCCGACGCCGCCGGAGAGGTAGAGCACCTTGTCGGCGGGATAGTCGATGGCGTTGAACAGCCCGACCGGACCGTGCACCGCCAGGTTGTCGCCGACCTTGAGGTTGTCATGCAGCCAGTTGGACACCTGGCCACCCGGCACGCGCTTGACGGTGATGGAGAAGCTGTAGGGCACCGAGGGCGAGCTGGAGATGGTGTAGGAGCGCATCACCTGGCGGCCGTCGATCTCAAGCTCCAGGGTCACGAACTGGCCCGGCTTGAAGAAATACATCAGCGGGATTTCGGCGGTGAAGCAGAAGGTGCGTACGTCCCAGGTTTCCTGGATGACCTTGACGCAGCGCACGGGGTGGCGGCCATTGGTCCAGGTCTGGGTGGTTACGGGATTGAGGAAGGTATTCATGACGCACCTCGACTGCCACTGGGGCTATTGGCGGCGATTCTGGGAGGGCCCCACGACCGCCACTTTCCCAATCGCGACATCCACATGTCGATGGCGACCGGCCCAGCAGTGGCAAGGGCTGGGGCGTCGTGAACAGCGTCGGCCATGTCGCCCATGAGCAAGGCCCCCTCCCGGCTCCGGCCCCACACTCCGCCCCAAGCCGAACCTGAATAGCGCGCGACGGGCGAAACCTAGGGTCATTCGGCGGCCCTGCCCCGTCGGCCAATAGCCTTGCAGTACCGTGACCAACCACTTTCGCCACCCGCCGCGGTGGCCACGAGGATGTACGATGGACGTCAGCACCTTGAGTTTGGGCGACCCTCTCGATCCGGCCCGCAAGGCCACGGCCGAGATGCTGCGCACCCGCGAGCGCACCTACTCCCTGCCCCAGCCGTTCTACAACGACGAGCGCCTGTTCCAGATCGACATGCAGGAGATCTTCGGCAAGGAATGGCTGATCGCCGGCATGACCTGCGAGATCCCCACCAAGGGCAACTTCATCACCCTGCAGCTGGGTGACAATCCCATCCTGGTGGTCCGCGGTGCCGAGGGCAAGGTGCATGCCTTCCACAACGTCTGCCGCCACCGAGGTTCGCGCCTCTGCGTGAGCGACAAGGGCAAGGTCGCCAAGCTGGTCTGCCCCTATCACCAGTGGACCTACGAGCTGGACGGCCGCCTGCTGTTCGCCGGCAGCGAGATGGGCGCCGACTTCAACATGGCCGACTTCAACCTCAAGCCGATCCACGTCAAGACCGCCGGCGGCTACATCTTCATCTCCCTGGCCGATGAGCCACCGGCCATAGACGACTTCCTGCGTACGCTCGAGCACTACATGGAGCCGTACGACATGGAGAATGCCAAGGTCGCGGTGCGCACCGACCTGGTCGAGCAGGCCAACTGGAAGCTGGTGCTGGAAAACAACCGCGAGTGCTACCACTGCAGCGGCTCCCATCCCGAGTTGCTGAATACCCTGCTGGAGTGGGACGACGTCACCGATCCGCGCGCCTCCCAGGCGTTCAAGGATCAGGTCGCCGCCTGCACCAGTCGCTGGGACGCCGACAACATCCCCTACGCCCATGCCAGCTTCGGCCTGCGCAACCGCATCGTGCGCATGCCGCTGCTCGCCGGCACCGTGTCCATGACCATGGACGGCAAGCCCGGCTGCAAGAAACTCATGGGGCGCATCAAGGACCCGGACCTGGGCTCCATGCGCATCCTGCACCTGCCGCACTCCTGGAACCACTGCATGGGCGATCACATGATCGTCTTCACCGTCTGGCCGCTGGGTCCGACCGAGACCGTGGTGACCACCAAGTGGCTGGTGCACAAGGATGCCGTGGAGGGCGTCGACTACGATCCGGTCAACCTGCGCAAGGTCTGGGATGCCACCAACGACCAGGATCGCCGGCTGGCCGAGGAGAACCAGCGCGGCATCAATTCCAAGGCCTATCAGCCGGGTCCCTATTCAAAGACTTACGAATTCGGCGTGATCAACTTCATCGACTGGTACAGCGAGCGGCTGCTCAACAACCTCGGAGAAGAAGCACCGGCGGCGCACCTGCGTCAGGTCAGCGGCGACTGACGAGTCGCTGAGAAGATCCTTCCGTGGAGCCGCAAGGGCTCCACGGAAGTCTGCAAATGTCCGACCTTTCCTGTAGTGCGAGCTTTTACCGCACCCGTCCTAGAGCCTTTTCGCCAAATCATCACCTAAAGTTGTGACCCTGTTCGCATTCCGAACCCTCCTCCCAGCAGGCCGTCATGACTCTTCGATCCTTGTCCATCGCTACCCGCAACCTGCTGTGCTTTGGCATCCTGGCGGTCCTCGTCGCGGCGCTCGGACTCTTCGGCTGGTATCAGCTGTCCGAGATCCGTCAATTGGGTCATCAGGTGGAGCAGCGCTACATCCCGACCCTGATCGCGGCCGACAATCTGAGTCTGCTGGTGGCCCGTACGCGCATCGAGACCCTGCGTCTGCTGGCCATGCCCGATGCCCAGACCCTGGCCAGCACCCGCCAGAAGCTGGACGGCCTGAGCACCGAGGTCCAGGCCATCTTCGGCCGCTATCAGCACGAACTGCTGTCGACGAAGAGCCGCTCCGCGCTGGACGAATTGCGCCAGGTGCAGCAGAGCTACATGCAGGGCGTGCAGCAAATCGCCGATCTGGCCGGTGCGGGTCAGCTCGACCAGGCGCGCCAGGTGGTGCGGCAGAGCATGGGTCCGCTGGGTACGCGGATGAACGCCTGCATAGAGACGCTCCGTCAGGCCGTCGAGCAGGACATTCACGCCGCCAGCGCGGATGCCGATGAAGCCTATGCGCGCTCCAACAACGTGACCTGGCTGGCCATCCTGGTAACCCTCACCCTCACCGGCCTGCTGGCCTGGCGCCTGACGCGCAGCGTGGCCAACCCCATCGCCCAGGCGGTAGCGGCGGCCCGCACCATCGCGACGGGAGATCTGACCCAGGCGCTGGACAGCCGTGGCCACGACGAGGCGGCGCAGCTGCTGCAGGCCATGCAGCAGATGCAGGGCCAGTTGCGCGAGACCCTGGGGCATATCGGCGACTCGGCCAGCCAGCTGGCTTCCGCCGCCGAGGAGATGACCGCGGTCATGCAGGAAAGCGCCACCGGCCTGCAACAGCAGAACAACGAGATCGAGTCGGCGGCGACGGCCGTCACCGAAATGAGCCAGGCGATCGAGGAGGTCGCCGGCAACGCCTCCTCCACCTCCAATGATTCGCGCCAGGCTGCCGATACCGCGGTTCAGGGGCAACGTCAGCTGGGCGATACCCTTACCGCCATCGAGGCCCTCACCGAGCAGGTCCTCGGTGCCAGCGCCCGGGCTCGCGAGCTGGAAACCCAGACGCGTGACATCAGCCAGGTGCTGGACGTGATCCGCTCGGTCGCCGAACAGACCAACCTGCTGGCACTGAACGCCGCCATCGAAGCGGCGCGCGCGGGCGAGGCCGGTCGTGGCTTCGCCGTGGTGGCCGACGAGGTGCGCGCCCTGGCCCATCGCACCGGTGAGTCCACCCGTGAGATCGAGGGCATGATCGGCAACATCCAGCAGGGTACCGGCCAGACCGTCGATGCCTTGCTGACCAGTGCCGACCAGGCGCGCCAGACACGCGAGCAGGCGCAATCCGCCAATGCCGCCCTCGCCGTCATCGCCCAGTCGGTCGCAGGCATCGACGAGCGCAATCTGGTGATCGCCAGCGCTGCCGAAGAACAGGCCCAGGTGGCGCGCGAAGTCGACCGCAACCTGGTACGCATTCGCGACGTGTCGGTGCAGACCGCGGCGGGTGCCGAGCAGACCCGCGCCTCCAGCCAGCAACTGGCGGCGCTGGCAGCGACCCTCAGCGGCCAGGTGCGGCGCTTCCAGTTCTAGCCGTGATCGAGGATGGCGACTGGCCAGCCCTGCTCGCCCGTCGCCGTCCTCTGCGCGAAGATCAGATTTAAGACGAATGACCATCAAGTCACGGCGGCCCTAGCCGTTAAAGGGAGCCTCATTCTTCACCGGGGCTGCCGCCGTGACCTTTCGTTCCTTCTCCCTCGCCATTCGCAGTGTGTTGTGTTTCGGCCTGCTGGCCATCCTCGTCGCCAGTCTGGGCCTGTTCGGCCTGCTGCAACTGTCGCAGATCCGGGCCCAGGGTCAGGTGATCGAGACCAACAACGTGCCTAGCATCGTCGAAGCCGACAACCTTGCCCTGCAACTGGCCCGCACCCGGGTCGAGGTGCTGCGCCTGCTGGCCATTCCGGACGCCGCCACCGCCGCCAACACGCGCAAGAAGATCGACAGCATCAATGCCGACATCGGCGCGGGTTTCAGTCGCTATGAAAAACTCGTCAGCAGCGATCGCGAGCGCCAGGCCTTCGATGCCCTGCGCCAGATCCATGGCGACTATGTCCGCTACACCGCGCAACTGGCCGACCTCATCGGCGCCGGCAAGCTCGACGAGGCCCGCAGCCTGATCCAGACCAGCATGGCCCAGCTCGGCGTGCAGATGAACGAGCGCACCGAAGCCCTGCGCAAGATCAACCAGGAAGACATCAAGGCGGCCTCCCAGCACTCCGGCGACACCTATGCCCAGGCTACTTCCATTACCTGGATGGTCATCGCCCTGGCCTTGGGTCTGACCGTGCTGCTGGCCTGGCGCCTGACCCTGAGCATGACCCGGCCCATCGCCGAGGCCGTCGCCGCCGCCCGGACCATCGCCAGCGGCGACCTGACCCAGACCCTGGACACCCGCGGTCACGACGAAGCCGCCCAGCTGCTGCAGGCCATGCAGCAGATGCAGACCAATCTGCGCGACACCCTGGGGCACCTGGGCCATTCCGCTACCCAGCTGGCCTCCGCCGCCGAGGAAATGACCGCAGTCATGCAGGAGAGCGCCCACGGCCTGCAACAGCAGAACAGCGAGATCGAGATGGCGGCCACCGCCGTCACCGAGATGAGCCAGGCGGTGGACGAAGTGGCCGGCAACGCCACCTCTACCTCGTCCGAATCGCGTCAGGCCGCCGATACCGCGCGCCAGGGCCAGCGGCAGCTGGGCGATACCCTGGGCGCCATCGAGGTGCTGACCGAGAACGTGCTGGGTGCCAGCGAACAGGCCCGCCAGCTGGCCGAGCAGACCCGCAACATCAGCCAGGTGCTGGACGTGATCCGCTCGGTCGCTGAACAGACCAACCTGCTGGCGCTCAACGCCGCCATCGAAGCCGCGCGTGCCGGTGACGCCGGTCGCGGCTTCGCCGTGGTCGCCGACGAGGTCCGCGCCCTGGCCCATCGCACCGGCGAATCCACCCGCGAGATCGAAGGCATGATCGGCAGCATCCAGCAGGGTACCGGGCAGACCGTCGATGCCTTGCTGACCAGCGCCGACCAGGCGCGCCAGACCCGCGAGCAGGCGCAGTCGGCCAACGCCGCCCTGGCCGCCATCGCCCAGTCGGTGTCGGGCATCGACGAGCGCAACCTGGTGATCGCCAGCGCCGCCGAAGAGCAGGCCCAGGTGGCCCGCGAGGTGGATCGCAACCTGGTGCGCATCCGCGATCTGTCGGTGCAGACCGCCGCCGGTGCCGAACAGACCCGCGCCGCCAGCCAGCAGCTCTCCGAGCTGGCAGTGGAGCTCAACGGCCAGATCCGCCGCTTCCGCGTGTGACCTGTCCGGCAGGGACACCCCTGCCGGATCCCGTCGCGGTGGCAAAACCGGGAGGCGACCGCTACGCTGGCGCCTTCGCCCACCGCGCCTCTCTCGCATGAGCTATCGCTACGTCATCTTCGACTTCGACGGCACCCTGGCGGACAGCCTGCCCTTTCTCCTGAGCTGCCTGGGCGAGCTGGCGCGAACCCATGGCTTTCGCCAGCCAACCGCCGACGAGTGGCCCCGGCTGCGCGCCGCCTCCCTGACCGGTCTGCTCGACAGCCTGGGGATCCCTCTCTGGCAGGTGCCACGCATCGCCCGGCACTATCGCCGGCTGCTGGCCCAGCGGGGCGATCAGGTCCTGCCCTTCGCCGAGATTCCCGCCACCCTCGACCGCTTGCAGGCCAGCGGCCTGCAGCTGGGCCTGGCGACCTCCAATTCCGCCGCGGCCGTCCACCAGGTACTGCCCCAGGCCGGACGTCTGTTCCCCGCTGGCGAATTCGACATCCCCCTGCTGGGCAAGGCCCGACGCCTGACCCGCCTGCTGCGCCGCCAGGGTGTCGCGCCGGCCGATGCGCTCTATGTGGGCGACGAGCTACGCGACCTCCAGGCCGCGCGCCGCGCCGGTCTGGGCTGCGCGGCCGTGGCCTGGGGCTATGGCTGCCCGGCGACACTGCGCGCGCAGCGCCCCGATCTCTTCTTCGAACAGCCGGCCGAGCTGCTGCGGCTGACGCCCTCTCCCTGCTGAAGGAATGCCCATGAAGTCTCTGTTGCTGGTCGCTGGTCTCTGTCTGAGCGGTCTCTTGCACGCCGCCGAACTGCAGGTGCGGGTCGAGACGGTCGACGCCTCGGGGGGCCAGCTGCTGCTGGCGGTGTTCGACAGCGAAGCGGCCTGGAAGGAGCACAAGACACCGGTGGCCCAGGCCCATCTCGCCGCGCAGGCGGGTGCCCAGGAGCAGCGCTTCGAGCTACCGCCCGGGCGTTATGCCGTATCGGTCATCCACGACAGCAACAGCAATAGTCAGCTGGACACCAATTTCATCGGCATGCCCACCGAACAATACGGCTACAGCAACAATCCGCCGCTGCGCATGCGCATGGCCACCTTCGAGGAATGCGCCTTCACCCTGCACGCCGCAGGCCTGCGCCAGCAGGTGACGCTGCGCTAGGCCATATCGATCATGCACAGGCTTCCAAACAGAAAATCAACAGAGTTATCCACAAGGCTTTTAGCGACGATTGCTGAGTCCGGCGCTGAACAGACGTGGATAACTCCTTGGGATGGCAGCAGAAATCCCTTGACTTGGGAATATCCCGAAAAACTGGTCATTATTTGATCGATTCTCTGTAAGCCGCGCCAGCTCTGGCCTCTGGCACTAGACGAACAACCTATCCACAGCCCTATGCAGCTCTATTGTGGGTTGTGGAAAACAGCCGAAAGTGGATTGATCATTTTTTGTACGATCCTTTGCAGGCCTTGCCAGGCATGGCGTACAGGTCAGGTCCCACATCTTTTCCACAGGCACGCACACAGCAGA
The DNA here is from genome assembly GCF_031453735.1 of Pseudomonas sp. SORGH_AS_0199. Taxonomy (NCBI): domain Bacteria; kingdom Pseudomonadati; phylum Pseudomonadota; class Gammaproteobacteria; order Pseudomonadales; family Pseudomonadaceae; genus Pseudomonas; species Pseudomonas sp. SORGH_AS_0199. Next base: position 652,762 of record NZ_JAVJAE010000001.1, on the reverse strand, counting down.
TGTGGGAAAACCCGGAGGCCGGGTCCGCTTTCGGTCGTTCGAGTGACCTGAATCGAAGTGGCTATTTATTGAGCAATTTTTCCCGAGCAATCGCCTGATCGGTTGCTGACAACTTGCCCAGGGCTTATCCACAGCCTTTACCTGCCAGGCAATGACGGCAAAGCGATCCGGTGTTCGCAGCCTGACTCGGCGGATCAAGCCGTAACGGATTCGATCAACAGGCCGAGTACCCGTCCAGCCCTTCTGGCACGCGGCTCTTCGTTGAAAGCGAACAGACTGCCCACAGGGTTATGCACAGCTTGCAGGTTGTCCAGGCATAAAAAAAGACCGCCTGAAGCGGTCTTTTGGAGAGCTGGCGAAGGCCTAGCGCGCGGTGCGTACGCTGTCCGACAGCTGCTTGCAGAGGCCAAGCACGCCGTCGATGGCAGCACCCGAGGACGCAGCCTTGGCGATCTGGTCGACGAACGCCGAGCCCACCACCACACCATCGGCGATGCGGGCGATCACCCGCGCCTGCTCGGGGGTACGGATGCCGAAGCCGACGGCCAGGGGCAGGTCGGTGAAACGGCGCAGGCGCGCCACGGCGGCCTCGACGTGCTCGGTGGTGGCCGAGCCGGCACCGGTCACGCCAGCGACGGACACGTAGTAGACGAAGCCTGAGCTGGTGTTGAGTACGCGCGGCAGGCGGGCGTCATCAGTGGTCGGAGTGGTCAGGCGGATGAAGTCGATGCCGGCGGCCTGGGCCGGCAGCGCCAGCTCGGCGTCGTGCTCGGGCGGCAGGTCGACCACGATCAGGCCATCCACGCCCGCTTCGGCGGCTTCCGCCAGGAAGCGCTCCACGCCATAACGATGGATGGGATTGTAGTAGCCCATCAGCACCAGCGGCGTCTCGCCTTCCCCGCGGCGGAAGTCGCGCACCATCTCCAGGGTCTTGGCCAGATTCTGGCCCGCCTGCAGGGCCCGCAGGGCAGCGGCCTGGATGGCCGGGCCGTCAGCCATGGGATCGGTGAAGGGCATGCCCAGCTCGATGACGTCGGCACCGGCCGCCGGCAGCCCCTTGAGGATGGCCAGGGCGGTGTCGTAGTCCGGATCGCCGGCGGTGGTGTAGGTGACCAGGGCCGCGCGGCCCTCGGCCTTCAGCGCGGCGAAGCGGGTTTCCAGGCGGCTCATAGCTTGTCTCCCAGGTGACTCATCACGGTCTGCATGTCCTTGTCGCCGCGGCCCGAGAGGCAGATCACCATCAGGTGGTCCTTGGGCAGGTGCGGCGCGCGCTTGTAGGCCTCGGCCAGGGCGTGAGCCGTTTCCAGCGCCGGGATGATGCCTTCCAGACGGCAGGTCTGGTGGAAGGCCTTGAGCGCCTCGTCGTCGTTGATCGGTACGTATTCCACGCGCTTCACGTCATGCAGGTGGGCGTGCTCCGGGCCGATGCCGGGATAGTCCAGGCCGGCGGAAATGGAGTGGGCGTCGATGATCTGACCATCGTCGTCCTGCAGCAGGAAGGTACGGTTACCGTGCAGCACCCCGGGTACCCCGCCGTTGAGGCTGGAGGCATGCTTGTCGGTGTCGACGCCGTGGCCGCCGGCCTCGACGCCGATGATGGCGACGTCCTGGTCATCGAGAAATTCGTGGAACAGGCCCATGGCATTGGAGCCGCCGCCGACGCAGGCGATCAGGCTGTCAGGCAGGCGTCCTTCCTTCTCCAGGATCTGCGCGCGGGTCTCGCGACCGATCACCGCCTGGAAATCGCGGACCATGGCCGGATAGGGGTGCGGACCGGCCACTGTGCCGATCAGGTAGAAGGTGTCGGCGACGTTGGTCACCCAGTCGCGCAGCGCCTCGTTCATGGCGTCCTTGAGGGTGCCGGTACCGGACGTGACCGGAATCACCTCGGCGCCCAGCAGCTTCATGCGGAAGACGTTGGCCTGCTGGCGATCGATGTCGGTGCTGCCCATGTAGATGACGCAGGGCAGGCCGAAGCGCGCGGCGACGGTAGCGGTGGCCACGCCGTGCATGCCCGCACCGGTCTCGGCGATGATGCGGGTCTTGCCCATGCGCTTGGCCAGCAGGATCTGGCCAATGCAGTTGTTGATCTTGTGCGCGCCGGTGTGGTTCAGCTCTTCGCGCTTGAGATAGATCTTGGCACCGCCGAAGTGCTCGGTCAGGCGCTCGGCGAAGTACAGCGGATTGGGCCGACCGACGTAGTCGCGCTGGAAGTAGGCCAGCTGCTCGAGAAACGCCGGATCCTCCATGGCGGTCTCGTATTCGCGCTGCAGATCGAGGATCAGCGGCATCAGGGTTTCGGCGACATAGCGACCACCGAACTGGCCGAACATGCCTTGAGCGTCGGGGCCCTGGCGATAAGCAAACTGGGTCATGGGATTCTCCTGCGAAGATGGATCTACCTTACCTGCTTGAGTGCCGCTGATAAATCGATAAGATCGCGATGACCCGTCAGGAAATCTCACAGATGAGCGATCCCCGCGACCTGCCCCCGCTGAATGCCCTGCGCGCCTTCGAGGCCACCGCCCGTCTGGGTGGCATGAGCCGCGCCGGGGACGAACTGCACGTGACCCATGGCGCCGTGAGTCGCCAGATCCGTGCCCTGGAGGAACAGTTGGGGGTGGCGCTGTTTCGCCGCGAAGGCCGGGGGCTGGCGCTGACCGAGGCGGGGCTGCGCCTGCGCGAGGTGAGTGGCGAGGTCTTCGAGCGCTTGCGTGAGGTGAGCGCCGAACTCAAGGCCGGCAGTCGCCGGGGGCCGTTCGTGCTGGGCTGCCCGGGCAGCCTGGTGGCGCGCTGGTTCATTCCGCGGCTGGATCGCCTCAATCGCGACCTGCCGGAGCTACACCTGCACCTCTCGACCCGTACCGACGACACCCCGCTGGCCGCCGCCGGCCTGGACGCCAGCCTGCTGTTCACCGAGACGGCGCCGCCACAGGACGTGCTGCCCTATCACCTGGCGCCCGAGCGCATCGGGCCGGTGCTGAGTCCCTACTGCCCGGCCTATCTGCGGCTCAGGGAAGGCGACCTGCAGGCCTTGCTGGCCGAACGTCTGCTGCACACCCTGTCACGGCCCCAGGCCTGGCCACAGTGGTTTGCCACCCAGGGCCTGGAGGCGCCGGTGCTGGATTACGGGCAGGGCTTCGAGCACCTCTATTACCTGCTGGAGGCGGCGCTGTCGGGATTGGGCGTGGCGATCGCGCCGGAGCCACTGGTGGCGGCGGATCTGAAGGCGGGCAGGCTGGTTGCGCCCTGGGGCTTCGCCGCGACCGGTGCGGAGTTGGCGCTATGGGCGCCGGGTCGGCTGGCGGATGAGCGGGTGGAGCGGTTGGCGGCCTGGCTCAGAAACGAGCTGGCCGAGCGCTAGCGCCCAAGGCATCCCTTGGGATGCCTCGGACTGCCACGATCAGTGGTCGCCGCGCAGCAGTGCCCAGCCGACCAGGACGGTCACACCAGCGGCAATGCCGACGGTGGCCCAGGGATGTTCGCGAGCCACGCCACTGGCGGCGCGACCGTACTGACGGGTCAGACGACGCACGTCGTCATAGACTTCTTCCAGCGAATCGCCCGAATGATGCAGGGCTTCGCGAGCGGTACTCTTGAAGGAATTCAGGCTGCTGCGGGATTCGCGTGCAGCGTTCTTCTTCAGCGATGCCAGCGAGTCGAGCAGGCTGTTGATTTCGTTCTCGATGCTGGCGATTGACGCCTGGTAATCGGTGTTACGGGCCATGACAACCTCCTGGGATGGACGGATTCAGGAAATGTGACTACCGAGGCGTTGGAAAGTGCTGCAAAGCGGTGGGCGAGAGCCTGGGCAGTGAACTTATCGGGGCCTTTCGCGGCCTCAAATGTCAGAAGCACCCTTCCCGGCGAGTCGACCGCGACACCGGTCAACGCGTTGCCGGTTATCCGCTGCAGCGCCCGTCATTGCTGACCCAGGAGATTTTCATGTCCGATCATCACACCTACAAGAAGCTGGAAATCGTTGGCTCTTCCACCACCAGTGTCGAGGACGCCATTAATAATGCCCTCGCCGAGACGTCCAAGTCGGTGAAGAACCTGGAATGGTTCGAAGTGGGTGAAATCCGCGGTCACATCCAGGACGCAAAGGTGGCGCACTATCAGGTCACCCTGAAGATCGGCTTCCGTATCGAAGCCAGCTGAGTAGATACTCAAGACCTCCCTCCCTCGCAAAAGGACAGGCAAGATGCGTAGAGTCGTGATTACCCTCGGTTTGTTGGCCCTGAGCAGCGGTGCTTTCGCCGCTGGCACCTCGTGCGACACGGTCAAGGCCGATATCGATGCCAAGCTGCAGGCCAAGCAGGTAGCGCACTACAGTCTCGAGGTGGTGGACAAGGGCAGCGCCAGCGCCTCCGCCAAGGTGGTGGGCAGCTGCGAAGGTGGTAGCAAGGAAATCGTCTACCAGCGTCGCTAGGTCGCTGACGGCAGGGCGCCGCTCAGAGACGGCACCCTGGCTCTCGAAGAAACGCCCACGATCGCCAGACCGTGGGCGTTTCTGCTTTCAGAGATCTGTGGCGGGACCAAAGAACTCGTGACGGATCTGCTGCTCCGGCACCCCCAGCTCCAGCAGATCACGCCGCACCTGGGCCATGAAGGGCTGCGGGCCGAGGACGTAGGCGTCCAGGTCGCGACCCTTGGGCAACCAGCGCTGCAGGCGCGCCCGGTCCAGCCGCGAAGCGTAGGCCTCTTCCGCCACCGGCTCGCTGTAGCAGAAGTACAGCTGCAATTGCGGATGGTGGGCGGCCTGCTCTTCCAGCCAGTGGCCGAAGGCCTGCACCCCGACGTGGCGGGTGCAGTGGATCAGCTGGATCGGTCGCCCGCTGGGCAGCGCCGCCGACACCATGGGCAGCAACGGCGTGATGCCGACCCCGCCGGCGATCAGCAGCAGCGGCCGGGTGGAATCCTGCAGGACGAATTCACCGGCCGGTGCGAAGACCTGCAGTACGCTGCCTTCATGGGCATCGATGTGCAGGAAGCGCGAGACCACCCCACCCGGCTGATGCTTGACGCTGATCCGGTAGCCACGGCCATCGCTGGCCGCCGAGATCGAATAGTTGCGCCGGTATTCCACCCCATCGAGGATCACACTCAGCCCCAGGTACTGGCCGGGCTGGGCGATGCTGGTGGGCAGGCCGTCCACCGGCTCCAGGTAGAAGGAGCTGATCTCTTCGCTTTCCGGCTCGATCCGGGCGATGCGGAACGGCCGCCCGCCACGCCAGCCACCGGGCGCCTCGGCCTGGGCTGCATAGCGGTGTTCCTCGGCGCCGATCAGCAGATTGGCCAGTTGGCCATAGGCGGCGGCCCAGGCGTCGATCACGGCATCGGTGGCCACCTCGGCCCCCAGCACTTCGCGGATGCTCTGCAGTAGGGCGATGCCCACCAGGGGATAGTGATCCGGCTGCACCTGCAGCGAGACGTGCTTGTTGACGATCTGCTCCACCAGCGGTCCCAGGGTGTCCAGCCGGTCGATGTAGCGGGCATACATGAGTACCGCCCGGGCCAGCGCCCGCGCCTGGGCGCCACTGGCCTGGTGGGCGCCGTTGAACAGCGGGCGGATCTCGGGGTTGTCGCCCAGCAATTTGGCGTAGAAATGCCGGGTCAGGGCTTCACCGCCGGTTTCCAGCAGCGGGACGGTAGCCGTGATGATGGCTTTTTGGTCGGATGACAGCATGGCAGGGATCTCCAAACAGGACTGCCCTGGTCGTATCACGAGTCGTGCCAACCAAAAAACTGCGCTAGATCAGTCTTTTATCCGGGGACCTGGTCATAATGACCAGGTCCCTATGACTCGCCGAGGTCAAATTGACCCGTACCACCCTGCTCGAAGCCATGGTGCCACTGGTGGCGGATCTGGCCCGCGACCTGCCCGATCAGCAGCGCTATGCCAACCTGCTCGACGCCCTGCGCCAGGTCCTGCCCTTTGATGCGGTGGCCCTGCTGCGCCTGGATGGCGAGGTGCTGGTGCCCCTGGCGGTGCGCGGGCTCGCGGCCGATACCCTGGGCCGCCGCTTCAAGGTCGGCGAGCACCCGCGCCTGGCGCTGCTGCTGGCGAGTCGCGCGCCCACCCGCTTCGCCCTCGATTGCGACCTGCCCGATCCCTACGATGGGCTGGTGGAAGGCGTGCAGGGGCATCTGGAGGTCCACGACTGCCTGGGCTGTCCACTCTATGTGCAGGACCAGCTCTGGGGCCTGCTGACCCTGGATTCGCTGCAGGCGCAGAACGCCCAGCCCGGGGATCTCACCACCCTGGCGGCCTTTGCCGGGCTGGCCGCCGCCACCGTGGCCGCCGCCGAGCGCATCGGCCAGCTCTCCGCGCGCATCGTCAGCGAGCACGAGCTGACCGTGGCCTATCAGCAATCGGTGGGGCACCAGCGGCCTCGCGAACTCATCGGCCAGAGTCCGGCCAGCCTGCGCCTGCGCCAGGAGATCGAGACCGTGGCGGCCAGCGATCTGACCGTGCTCATCACCGGCGAGACCGGGGTCGGCAAGGAGCTGGTGGCCGAAGCCGTGCACGCGCGCTCGCTGCGCCAGCAGCGGCCGCTGATCAGCCTCAACTGTGCGGCCCTGCCCGAGGCGCTGGTGGAAAGCGAACTCTTCGGCCATGTGCGCGGTGCCTTTTCCGGGGCCATCAGCGAACGCCGCGGGCGCTTCGAACTGGCCGATGGCGGCACCCTGTTTCTCGACGAAGTCGGCGAATTGCCACTGACGGTGCAGGCCAAGCTGCTGCGGGTGCTGCAGAGCGGCCAGTTGCAGCGGCTGGGCTCGGATCGCGATCTCAAGGTGGACGTGCGCATCATCGCCGCCACCAATCGCGACCTGGCCGACTGCGTGCGTGCCGGGCGCTTTCGTGCCGATCTCTACCATCGCCTGAGCGTCTATCCGCTGGCCGTGCCGGCCATGCGCGAGCGTGGCCGCGACGTCCTGCTCCTGGCCGGTTTCTACCTGGAGCAGAATCGCGCCCGCCTGGGCCTGCGCGGCCTCCGGCTGACCCCCGCGGCGCAACGGACCCTGCTGGCCTACGACTGGCCGGGCAACGTGCGCGAACTCTCTCACCTCATCAGCCGGGCGGCGCTCAAGGCCCATGCCGGCAGCGAGGAACGCGGCGGCATCCTGACCCTGGACAGCGATCAGCTCGGCCTGCCACTGGGCAGCACGGCCCTGCCCGACGAGGATCCCGCCCTGCCCGCCGCCTCCCTGCGCGAAGCCACGGAGGCCTTCCAGCGGCAGACCATTACCCTGGCCCTGGAACAGCATGGGCAGAACTGGACCCTGGCCGCCGCCGCCCTGGGGCTGGACCGCGCCAACCTCGCCCGCCTGGCGCGGCGACTCGGGCTCAAGTAGCGCTTGGAGAATTAGCGGTCAGAGCGCTTTCTGTACCGCCGGCAGGCCGGGCTGGCCGTCGCGGGTGGTGACCCCCTGCAACCAGGGCTCCAGCACCTGGGGATGGGCCTTGAGCCAGGCCCTGGCGGCGGTGTCGTAGCTGCCGCCCTTGTCCCGCGCGGCGCTCATGACGGCGTTTTCCATGTCCAGGGTGAACTTCATGTTGGTCAGCAGCCGGGCCGGATTGGGGCACTGTTCGGCGTAGCCCTTGCGCGTCAGGGTGTTCACCGTGCCGGCGGTACCGAAATACTTGTCGCCCCCGGTCAGGTACTTGATCGGGTAGTCGACGTTCATGGGATGCGGCGTCCAGCCAAGGAAGACCACCCACTTGTCGCGCTTCACCGCCCGCCCGACCTGGGACAGCATGGCCTGCTCGCTGGACTCCACCAGTTGCCAGCCGCCCAGGCCGAATTCGTTGTCCTGGATGATCTTCTGCAGCGACTGGTTGGCCGGCGCGCCGGCGCCGATGCCGTAGATCTTCTTGCCGAACTGGTCGGCGTGCTTGGCCAGGTCGTCGAAGCTCTTCACCCCGCCTTCCCAGACATAGGTGGGCACCGCCAGGGTGAATTCGGTCCCGACCAGATTCTGCGCCAGCTCGGTGACCTGCCCGGTCTTCACGAACTGGTCATAGTGCGCCTGCTGCGCCGGCATCCAGTTGCCGAGGAAGGCATCCACCTGCCCGTTGCGCATGCCGCCGTAGATGATCGGCACCGCCAGGGTCTCGACCTTGCCGGTATAGCCCAGCGCACTCAGGATCGCGCCGGTGAGGGCGTTGGTGGCGGCGATGTCGCTCCAGCCCGGATCGGCCAGGCGAACCGTTGCGCAGGCCTGGTCCTCGGCCTGGGCCGACAGGCTGACCAGGGCCAGCGTGAAGGTAGCGATGATTCCGTGTTTCATGGCCGTGCTCCAGTTAGCGGTTCAGGGTTGAGGGTAGCGGGCGCGACGCTCCAGGTCGTCGAGGTCGATGTGATTGCGCATGTATTGCTGGCTGGCATCGACGAAGGGCTGGTGATCCCAGCTGGTCCGCTCGCCCTGCTCCAGGGCCGCCGCGACGAAGCGCCGCCGCCGCTGGCTGGCCAGCACCTCGCCGTGCAGGCGCGCCAGATCCCAGCGCTGGCGGACCTCGGCCTGGAAGCTGGCGAGCAGCTCGGCATAGTCGGGGCTGGCGGCCAGGTTTTCGCGCTCCAGCGGATCGTTGTGCAGATCGAACAGCAGCGGCGGATCCAGTTCGCAATGGATGTACTTATAGGCGCCGCGACGAATCATCAGCAGCGGGCTGACGGTGCCCTCGGCCAGGTATTCGCCGATGACCTCATCGTGCCCTGCCCGGCCTTCCAGGTGCGGCAGCAGCGAGCGACCGTCCAGCGGCAGCTCCTCCGGCAGCTGGCCGCCGGCCAGCTCGACGAAGGTCGGCAGCAGGTCCATGGTCGATACCGAGGCCTGCACCCGCGCCGGGGCGAAACGGCCGGGCGCGTGGATCAGCAGCGGTACCCGCGCGGCCATCTCGAACCAGTGCATCTTGTACCAGAGTCCGCGCTCGCCGAGCATGTCGCCATGGTCGCCGGAAAAGACGATCACGGTATCGTCGGCCAGACCGCACTCTTCCAGGGTCTTGAGCAGATGGCCGACCTGGGCGTCGACATAGCTGCAGGCACCGTAGTAGGCCTGGCGGGCGTCGCGGATCTTGGCCTCGGGCAGCGGTTTGTCCCACAGATCGATCACCTTGAGCAGGCGCTGGCTGTGGGGGTCCTGCTCGGCCTGGGGAATGGCGCCTTCCGGCAGCGGGATGTCGACCTCGTTGTACAGGTCCCAGAATTCGCGGGGAATGGTGTAGGGATCGTGCGGGTGGGTCAGGGACACGGTCAGGCAGAACGGCTGGTCATCGCCGCGACGCACGTGATCGTAGAGGTACTGACGCGCCTTGAAGACCACCTCTTCGTCGAAATCCAGCTGGTTGGTGCGCACGCAGGGTCCGGCCTGCAGTACCGAGGACATGTTGTGGTACCAGCTCGGGCGCACGTCCGCCGCGTCCCAGTTCACCGCCCAGCCGTAGTCGGCGGGATAGATGTCGCTGGTCAGCCGCTCTTCGTAGCCGTGCAACTGGTCCGGTCCGCAGAAGTGCATCTTGCCCGACAGCGCCGTGCGATAGCCCAGGCGCCGCAGGTGGTGAGCATAGGTAGGGATGTCGGCGGCGAAATCAGCGGCGTTGTCGTAGCCGCCTATCTTCGAGGGCAGCTGGCCGCTCACCAGGGTGAAGCGCGAGGGTGCGCACAGCGGGCTGTTGCAATAGGCGGAATCGAACACCACGGCGCGCTCGGCCAGGCGTTGCAGATTCGGCAGCTTGATCGGCGAGGCGGGGTCGTACAGCGGCAGGATGGGCGCCGCCATCTGGTCGGCCATGAGAAAGAGGATGTTCATCGGCTTGGACAAGAGCGTCTCCGCTAGGATCAAGGTTGCTTATGGGTAGTCCATCATCCGATGCCGAAAAATCTGCGTGAAGGCCATCTGGAGTGATGTTTCGGATAAGCTGGACTTATGTCTGATCGCCACGGGAAAGCCCTTTTGGACGCCACCCTCCCAGCCGACCGCCCTGCCCTGGCGCTGGACAGCCTGCGCACCTTCGAGGTGGTGGCGCGCCGCCTGAGCTTTACCGCGGCGGCCAGCGAACTGGGCACCACCCAGCCGGCCATCAGTCAGCAGATCAAGCGCCTGGAGGCCCAGCTGCAGGTCCGCCTTTTCGACCGGGTCCATCGCGGCATCCTGCTCACCGAGGCCGGACGGCTGCTGCAGGAATACGTCGAGGCCGGTCTCGCCACCCTGGACGAGGGGGTGCGGCTGGTTACCGCCCGGCCTGCCCATGAAGTCCTGCAGGTGGCTACCGACTTCGCCTTCGCCGCCTATTGGCTGCTGCCGCGCCTGCCGCGCTTCCATGCCCGCCACCCGGAGCTGGACGTCAGCCTGGTCACCAGCGACCGGGTGCCGCTGCCCGGTCCGGAGATCGACATCACCCTGGGCTTCGGCGACGGCCGCTTCAAGCATGGCGAAGCCTGGCCGCTGTTTCGCGAAGAGGTCTTTCCGGTGTGCAGTCCGCGCCTGCTCCAGGGTCGGCAGCCGCCGTTGCCCGCCATGGAGCTGGGGCGCTGGCCGCTGCTACATCTCAAGGCGGCGCCCAACAGCCGCTGGTACGACTGGAAGACCCTGCTGCCGGCGCTGGACCTGGCGCCCCTGCCCGCGGCGCCGTCCGGCGCGGTGCTGAGCTTCGACAACTACACCCTGGTGATCCAGGCGGCCATCGCCGGCCAGGGGCTGGCGATCGGCTGGCGTCACCTGGTGGACGATCTGCTGCGGCAGGAACTGCTCTGTCGCCCCTTCGCCGGACTGGCCACCTCGCGCTATGGCTATTACGCCATCCTGCCCGAGCGCAAGCGGCGCCAGCGGCTGGTGCAGCGCTTTCTCGACTGGCTGCTGGAAGAGCTGGAGATGCCGCGCGAGTCCCTGGCCGGCGCACGGCTGGCGACCTGAGCCGAACTCAGCGCTCGTAGACTTCCAGTGGCAGATCGTCCGGATCGGCGAAAAAGGTGAATCTCCTGCCGGTCAGCTCGTCGGTACGGATCGGCTCGGTGACCACGCCATGGCCCTGCAGGTGGGCGACGGTGGCGTCCAGGTCGGCCACGGCGAAAGCCAGGTGGCGCAGGCCCTGGGCCTCCGGGCGCGACGGCCTGGGCGGGGCATCGGGAAAGGAGAACAGCTCCAGCTGGGCATGCGTGCCCACTGCCAGATCCAGCTTCCAGGAGCGCCGGGCCTCGCGATAGGTCTCGGCGATCACCGGCAACCCGAGGATCTCGGTATAGAAGTGCCGGGAGCGTTCGTAGTCGGCGCAGATCAGCGCCACATGGTGCAGACGGTCGAAGTGGGTCATCAGGGTACCGCGACGAATTTGAGGTCGGACGGAGCACCGACGTCCAGGCTCTGCAGTTCATCGCCGAGCTTGCCGCTGTCGGGATCCCGGGCGAAGACCTTGAGCTGGTTGGATTTCTGGTTGGCCACCAGCAGGTACCGCCCGGACGGATCGATGGCGAATTCCCGCGGCGACAGGCCATTGACCGGATGGCGCTCGACAAAGGTCAGGGTGCCGTCGGGATTCACCGCGAACACGGCAAGCTGGTTGTCCGTGCCACGGCTGGCGACATAGAGGAAACGTCCGTCGCCGGAAAGGTGCAGGGCCCCGGCATCCCGCTCGCCGGTGAATTCCTGGGGTGTCAGGCTGTAGCTCTGCAACTGCCGTAGCATGCCGTCCTGATGGGCGAAGGCCATCACCTGGCCGGCCAGCTCCAGGGTCAGGTAGGCGTAGCGGCCATCGGCGCTGAACACCAGGTGGCGCGGCCCGCTACCTTCCGGCACCGGCACGAAGGGCGTCTCGACGGCCACCAGCGGTCGCTCCGGCTGCTGCGGCAGATAGCGATAGACGAATACCTTGTCGGCGCCCAGATCCGGGGCGAAGACGAAGCGGCCGTCCGGGGTCGTCACCGCCGCGTGCACATGGCTGGACTGCTGGCGCGGGTGCTGTTCGCTGGGCTGGTGGAATTCGATCTGCGCCACCGGACTGAGCACGCCGCCGTCCTGGATCGGCAGCACCGCCAGCGAGCCCTCCGGCAGGCTGGAGTAGTTGGCCACGAACAGGAACTTGCCGTCGGTGCTGAGGCTGGAATGGGTCGGCTCGTCGCCCAGGCTCTTGACCTGGCTGATCTGCTGCAGGCGGCCATTGCCGGGTTCGAAACGATAGGAAGTGACCCGCCCGATGCTGTCGCCGCTCGAACCCCGGCCATTCTCGTTGACGGCGAACAGGGTCCGGCCATCCCGCGACAGGGTCAGAAACGAGGGGTTGGACGCCTTGACGATGCGCAGCGGGCCATCGATCTGACCATTGCGGCTGTTGAAGCGATAGACATACAGCCCCTGGCTGCTGCCCGCGGTGTAGCTGCCGACCAGCAGATTGAACAGACCGGGTTCGGCGCGGGCCGGGGCGTTGTGCCCCACGAGCAGGGCGAACAGGGCCAGCGGCAGCAGACGGGGCAGAGCTCTCATGGGAAATCCTTGGCGAGCGGTGGGCGTTGAGACCGATGCGGAGCGGCCCGGTTTCCCTACCGTCTGGAGGCGGAAGGCGGCCGTGCGCGGCGGCTATTCTACTGAAATCCGGGCTGGCACTGTGCCAGAGGCCTTTCGCCATTTATCGCCTGCGCCGGCGCGCTGGCGGTCTACGTCGGGTCAACCGGCGCGAGGAGACCGCGCCAGAGCCTGCGGTGAACTCGGCAGTGTCCGGGGGCTGCCGGTAAAAGAATTGGTCAGGCTAGTCCAGCACGCCCTGCAGAATGGCGTAGACGAGCCCGGTGCCCACGGCGACCAGCACCATGTCGGTCCCCAGGCGGCGCCATTCGTAGCCCGGATAATCCGGCAGCTGGCGGGCGATACCCGGCGGCAGCGGTCGGCCATACCCGGGAGGCAAAGGGTGCCCGCGTTCCAGACGCAGTCCTGGCGGCAGGTCGCCACCGCGGCCGATCTGGCCGCGCAGTGCCTGGATGCGCTCCCGCGCCGGTCCCAGATCCGGCGGTCCACCGGCGGCCGGTCCGGCACCCGGGCGACCCGGGCCGCGCGACCCGGGCCCCGGTCCCTGGCCATGGGGGCCACCCTGTTCCTGCCAGCCCGGTCCGTGCGGACCTTTGGGCCCGCCGGGTCCGTGATCCGGAGGCGCGGCCAGGGCCAGATTGCCGATCAGACAGAGGGCTGCAGTGGAAAGAAGGGTACGCATCGGCGGCTTCCTCGTAGAAGACGATGGCAGCGGTTATCCACTTGGAGTCTGGTTACTGAAAAAGACTCCCGGGTCATTCCCGGACTTATAGCCTGTGGATAAATCGGGGATAAAAGCGGTATAACTCCGTGATAAATCCCCAAACGTTGTTAGGGACCAAATAAAAATCCTTTATTATCAATATCTTAAAAAGATGATCGGCTGGCTATCGAATCCGCTTTTTGTGGATAAAGCCTGGGACCCCCCTATGCTGACGTCCATTTTCGCCTGCACTCAAGCCCTGCGCGGAGCGATTTTCCCCAGCCTGGAAACGGAAAAGCCGCGCCTGAATGACCGGGCGCGGCTTTTCCGGAGGTCGCCTTTCCCTATTCCGGCTTCTTCAGCTTGGGATTGGGAAAGAACTGCACGGCCTGCACCTTGGGATCGGGCTTCTTGGGCTTGAGCGCACTGATGTTGACCCGCGTCGGCAATTCCTTGGGGACCGAATTGCCGCGCTCGTCCAGGGTGTCGCTGTAGCCGCAGGAGACGCACTCGCGGTTGGGCGTGCCGTCCTGGGTCCACATCTTCAGGGTGTCCTGCGCCTGGCACGCCGGGCAGACCGCCCCGGCGATGAACCTCTTGCGGATCGGCTCGCTCACGCCGCCTCCTCGCTCAGCCCGGAATGGCGGAGCAGGGCATCGATGCTGGGTTCGCGGCCGCGGAAGTCGACGAACAGCACCATGGGTGCCTGGGAGCCGCCGCGGGCCAGGATGGCTTCACGGAAGGCCCGACCGGTTTGCGGATTGAAGACGCCTTCTTCCTCGAACTTGGCGAAGGCATCGGCGGACAGCACCTCGGCCCACTTGTAGCTGTAGTAACCCGCGGCATAACCGCCGGCGAAGATGTGCGCGAAGCTGTTGGGAAAGCGGTTGTAGGCCGGCGGCCGTACCACGGAGATCTCGTCGCGGATGCCTTCCAGCACCTCGCGCACGCTGCGGCCGTCGCCGTGGCTGGCATGCAATTCGAAGTCGAACAGCGAGAATTCCAGCTGGCGCAGCATCATCAGGCCGGACTGGAAGTTCTTCGCCGCCAGCATCTTGTCTAGCAGCGCCTGGGGCAGCGGCTCGCCGGTCTCGTAGTGACCGGAGATCAGCGCCAGGCCCTCGGGCTCCCAGCACCAGTTCTCCATGAACTGGCTGGGCAGCTCCACCGCATCCCAGGCCACGCCGTTGATGCCGGAGACGCTGGCGTGCTCGACGCGGGTCAGCAGGTGATGCAGGCCGTGGCCGAATTCATGGAAGAGGGTGGTCACCTCGTCATGGGTGAGCAGCGCCGGCTGGCCGGGGCTGGCCGGGGTGAAGTTGCAGACCAGGTAGGCCACCGGATCGATCAGCCGGCCCTGGGCATCGCGACGCTTGTCGCGGGCACCGTCCATCCAGGCGCCACCGCGCTTGTTGGCGCGGGCATAGAGATCGAAGTAGAAGCGGCCGATGGAGGTACCGTTTTCCTTGATCTCGAACAGGCGCACGTCCGGATGCCACTTCTCGAAATCGCGCAATTCGGCGATTTCGATGCCATAGAGCTTCTGCACCGTGGCGAACAGGCCGGAGAGCACCTTGTCCACCGGGAACCAGGCGCGGACCTCTTCCTGGGACAGCGAATAGCGCTGCTGGCGCAGCTTTTCGGCGAAATAGCCGGTGTCCCAGCTCTGCAGATCCTGCACGCCCTGTTCGGCGGCGAAGGCACGCAGTTCTTCCAGGTCGCGCTGGGCGAAGGGCTTGGAGCGCACGGCGAGGTCGCGCAGGAAACCCAGCACCTGATCACTGCTCTCGGCCATCTTGGTGGCCAGCGACAGCTCGGCATAGTTGGCGTAGCCCAGCAGACGTGCCAGTTCCTGACGCAGATCGAGCAATTCCTCCATCACCGGGCCGTTGTCGAACTGGCCGGCGTTGGGGCCCTGCTCGGAGGCGCGGGTGGCGTAGGCGGCATAGACTTCCTCGCGCAGGGCGCGGTCATCGGCGTAGGTCATCACCGCGTAGTAGCTGGGGAATTCCAGGGTCACCAGCCAACCGTCCAGCTCCTTGGCCTGGGCAGCGGCCTGCAGCTGGGCCTTGGCCGACTCGGGCAGGCCGGCGAGGGCGGCTTCATCGGTGAGGTGCTTGGTCCAGGCCTGCGTCGCGTCGAGCAACTGGTTGGAAAACTTGCTGCCCAGCTCGGACTTGCGCGCCTGGATGGCGGCATAGCGCTGCTGCTCCGCCGGCGGCAGGTCGATGCCGGACAGACGGAAGTCACGCAGGGCGTGTTCCAGGGTGGTCTTCTGGCCGGCGTCGAAGCCCTTGGCTTCTTCGCTTTCGGCCAGGCGGCTGTAGGCCTGGAAGAGGTCCTTATTCTGGCCGATCTCGGTGGAATAGGCCGACAGCTTGGGCAGGCAGGCCTCATAGGCGGCGCGCAGCTCGGCGCTGTTGCACACGGCGTTGAGGTGGCCGATGGGGCTCCAGGCCTGGCCCAGCCGATCGTTCAGCTCGTCCATCGCCAGCACCAGGCCGGCCCAGGTGGGGTGTTCCTTCTGCGTCTCCAGCAACTTGGCCAGGGCGGCACGGTTCTCGGCCAGGACGGTATCGATGGCCGGCTCGACGTGCTCGGGCTTGATGGCGGAAAAGGGCGGCAGGTCGTAGGACTGAAGCAGCGGATTGCTGGCGCTCACGGCGTTCCCCTCGGGGCGATGGCTTTGACAGTTATATATGGAGCCCATCCTAATAGGTCTCAAGACCCTTCCGACGAGAAAAGGTATCTATCGTGACCATAAGGACCTTCCAGGGTAAGACCCCGCACCTGGGCGAACGCGCCTTCGTCGATGCCACCGCGGTGGTAATCGGTGATGTCGAGCTCGGCGCAGACAGCTCGATATGGCCGCTGACAGTGATCCGCGGC
This sequence comes from Pseudomonas sp. SORGH_AS_0199, assembly GCF_031453735.1. NCBI lineage: Bacteria > Pseudomonadati > Pseudomonadota > Gammaproteobacteria > Pseudomonadales > Pseudomonadaceae > Pseudomonas > Pseudomonas sp. SORGH_AS_0199. The sequence goes on along the minus strand of NZ_JAVJAE010000001.1, from coordinate 636,648 downwards.
GACATGCATCGCATCCGCATCGGCGCCCGCACCAGCATCCAGGACGGCAGCGTGCTGCATATCACCCACGCCGGCCCCTTCAATCCGGACGGCTATCCCTTGCTGATCGGCAACGACGTCACCGTCGGCCACCAGGTGACCCTGCACGGCTGCACGATTGGCGACCGGGTGCTGGTGGGCATGGGCAGCATCGTCATGGACGGCGCGGTGGTGGAGGACGACGTGGTGATCGGCGCCGGCAGTCTGGTCCCGCCAGGCAAGCGGCTGGAAGGCGGCCACCTCTACGTCGGCCGCCCGGTCAAGCAGATCCGCCCGCTGGAGGAGAAGGAACGCGCCTTCTTCACCTACAGCGCCGGCAACTACGTGAAGCTCAAGGACCAGCATCTGGCCGAAGGCTATGGGGAGGAGGGTGCCTAGGCGTCCGCATTCGTTGGCTTCGGAGACAAAGCCGCCTCAGCCGCAGAGCGAGCGCCGTAGCGTGGAAAACGGCGCAGCCTTTTCCACAGGTGACTTCGTGGCGCGAGGCTCACCCTCACCACAACCCTCTCCCAAAGGAAGACGGGGCTATCCGAGCGGGGGGTCATCTTCCACATCTCCGACCCGATCGCGATCAGCTGTTATGACCCAGCCCCTAGGAGCGGTCGCGTCGGCCGCGATCTGCCAACCCCGCAGCGGACAGGCTTCACCCAGGCGCGAATATAGCACCCCACGCAACGCCTGCAATTCGTCGATGCGCGCCTCGATGACCCTGAGCTTGTCGCGCAGCAGTTCCTGCAAATAGGCATCGGGATCGGCAGCGCGCTCGACGTCCTCCAGGTTGGCGGCGATTTCCTGCAGGCTGAAACCCAGTCGCTGGGCGGTACGGATGTAGCCCAGCCATTCCACGGCTTCAGGCGGATAGTCACGATAGCCGTTGGCCCGCCGCCGCGCCTTGAGCAGCCCCTGGCGCTCGTAGAATCTCAGGGTGTCGCGACTCAGGCCGGTGGCCTGGGCGAGGGTGCCGATACGCATCCGTTCTCCTTGACCCTGGACCTAGCTCCAGGGTCGACACTGGACTTCCTCTCGTTCAAGGAAGTCCGTCCATGTGGAAGCTTGCGCCCTATCTGCGGCTGGTCCGTGCCAGCGCCCTCTATGATCTGCTGGTTACCGCGCCCTTCGCCACCCCCTGGAGTCTCGCCTGGCTGCTGCGGCAGCTCGACGATCTCGGCCAGGCACTGGGCCTGGCGCCCCTGGCGGAGTTCCCGCCGGAAGCCCTGCTGCTGGGCAATCTGCTGGGCTCCCTGGTGTGCGTCTGGTCTGTGCTGCGCCTGGTCAGGCCTTCGCTGCTGCTGGGACGCTACGACGCCGTGGCCAGGGGCCTATTCGCCCTCTGGCAGGCCTGGGCGCTGTACCAGGGCGCCAGTCCCTTGCTGGCAATGTTCCTGGTAGTCGAAATCGGCTTCGGCGTCGCCCAGGCGTGGCCGGTATCTCTGGCCTCGTGCCCCTGCTCGTTGGGCTTCGGCGATAGAACCGCCTCAGCCCAACCTACGACGAGGCTCCCGTAGGTTGGCGCTGAGCGCAGCGAAGCCCAACAGCGTCGCGGGATTAACCCAGCTGCCGCCGCAACTCCGCCAGTACCGGGGCGCTGTCGGGACGCACGCCGCGCCAGAGTTCGAAGGCCTCGGCGGCCTGTTCCACCAGCATGCCCAGGCCGTCCAGGGTGTGGAAGGCACCCTCGTCCTGCGCCCAGCGGTTGAAGGGGGTGAGATCCTTGCCGTACATCATGTCGTAGGTCACCGTCTGCGGGCCGATGACCGCCTCCGACAGGGGCGGGCGACCGCCACCGAGACTGGCCGAGGTGCCGTTGATGATGACGTCGAAGGGCTCTCTCAGGGTGGAGAAGGCGGCCACCTCGATGGTCCCCAGCTCGGCGAACTCCCGCGCCAGTTGCACCGCCTTGAGTTCGGTGCGATTGGCCAGCACCAGTTGTCCGGGGTTGCAGGCCAGCAGCGGCTCCAGCACGCCGCGTACGGCGCCGCCGGCGCCCAGCACCAGGACGCGCTGGCCGGCCAGCTGCAGACCGGCGTTGACCGTGAGATCCCGGACCAGGCCGGCGCCGTCGGTGTTGTCGCCGAGCAGGCGACCATTGGCCTGGCGCTTGAGGGTGTTGACCGCCCCGGCCCGCCGCGCGCGCGGGGTGAGTTCATCGCACAGCTGATAGGCCTCTTCCTTGAAGGGCACCGTGACATTGGCGCCCAGGCCGCTCTGGAAAAAGCTGCGGGCGCTTTCGCTGAAGCCGTCCAGCGGCGCCAGCAGCGTCCCGTAGTGCAGGCGCTGCCCGGTCTGGTCGGCGAACAGGCTGTGGATCAGCGGCGACTTGCTGTGGGCGATGGGATTGCCGAAGACGGCGTAGCGATCCATGGGCTCTATCCTGCGGGCGTCGGGGCGAGCGCGAGCCAGTCGCGGTCGGTGAGAAAGAAATCGGTCAGCCGCGCTTCCGGCGAGCCGGGCACGGGTTTCCAGTCATAGCCCCAGCGCACCTCGGGCGGCAGCGACATGAGGATGGACTCGGTGCGCCCGCCGGACTGCAGGCCGAACAGGGTGCCACGGTCATAGACCAAGTTGAATTCCACGTAGCGGCCGCGGCGATAGGCCTGGAATTCCCGCTCGGCCTGACCGTAGGGCTGGTCGCGGCGGCGCTGGACGATGGGCAGGTAGGCGTCGACGAAGGCATCGCCGATGGCGCGCTGGAAGGCGAAGCAGGTGTCGAAGTCCCAATCGTTCAGGTCGTCGAAGAACAGACCGCCGATGCCGCGCGGCTCGCCCCGGTGCTTGAGATGGAAATAGCGGTCGCACCAGGCCTTGTAGCGCGGATAGACGTCGGCGCCGAAGGGCGCGCAGGCGTCATGGCAGACCTGGTGCCAGTGCACGCAGTCGGCCTCGTTGCCGTAGTAGGGGGTGAGGTCGAGACCGCCGCCGAACCACCAGACCGGCGCCTCGCCGGGCTTCTCGGCGAGAAAGAAGCGCACATTGGCGTGAGCCGTGGGGATATGGGGATTGCGCGGGTGCATGACCAGGGAGACACCCATGGCCTCGAAGCTGCGCCCGGCCAGTTCCGGACGATGGGCGCTGGCCGAGGGCGGCAGGCTGTCGCCATGCACATGGGAGAAGTTCACGCCGCCCTTTTCCAGCAGGGCGCCGTCGGCAATCACCCGGGTGCGGCCACCACCGCCGGTCGGCCGGGTCCAGGCGTCTTCGGCGAAAGCTGCGCTGCCATCCTCGGCTTCCAGTGCGGCGCAGATGCGCTCCTGCAGATCGAGCAGATAGGCCTTGACGGCCTCCAGGGAGGGATTCATCGCAAGGATTTCCACAACAGGCGGGGAGGGCGCAGAGCATAACACCCGTATCCGACCGGTTGACGTGGCCCGCGGTTGCGGCTTGGATGAAGGCTCACCCCAAGAGAGCCCGGCCAAGGGCTCCAACCAGGAGACACGCAAGCATGGCCCAGCGCATCCAGTTCAGCCGCACCGGTGGTCCCGAAGTACTCGAACTTGTGGATTTCGAACCCGCCGCGCCCGGCCCCGACGAGGTGCAGGTGCGCAACCACGCCATCGGCCTCAACTTCATCGAGACCTATTACCGCAGCGGCCTCTATCCGCCGCCGGCGCTGCCCTCGGGCCTGGGCACCGAGGGTGCCGGGGTGGTGGAAGCGGTCGGCAGCGCCGTCACCCGCTTCAAGGCCGGCGATCGCGTGGCCTATGCCACCGGGCCGCTGGGCGCCTATGCCGAGGTCCATGTGCTGCCCGAGCGGCATCTGGTGCACCTGCCGGAGGCGATCTCCTTCGAACAGGGCGCCGCGGTCATGCTCAAGGGGCTGACCGTGCAATACCTGCTGCGCCAGACCTATCCGCTGCAGGCCGGCGACACCGTGCTGTTCCATGCCGCGGCCGGGGGCGTCGGCTCCCTGGCCTGCCAGTGGGCCAAGGCTCTGGGCGTGCGTCTGATCGGCACCGCCGGCTCCCCGGAAAAGCTGGAAAAGGCCAAGGCGCTGGGTGCCTGGGCGGTGATCGACTACCGCCAGGAAGACGTCCCGGCGCGGGTCCGTGAATTGACCGAGGGCGCCAAGGTGCCGGTGGTCTACGACGGCGTCGGCAAGGACACCTGGGAGATGTCGCTGGACTGCCTGGCCCCACGCGGTCTCATGGTCAGCTTCGGCAACGCCTCCGGCGCGGTCACCGGGGTCAATCTGGGCATTCTCTCGCAGAAGGGCTCGCTCTATGTGACCCGGCCGACCCTGGCCACCTACGCCGCCTCCCCCGAAGCCCTGCAGGACATGGCCGATCAGCTGTTCGAGCTGATCAGCGATGGCCGCATCCAGGTGGACATCGGCCGACGCTATCCACTGGCCGAAGTGCAGGAGGCGCACCGGGCGCTGTCGGGTCGCGAGACCAGCGGCTCGACCATCCTGCTGCCCTGAGGCGAAGCACCCGGATGCCTGGCCGGGTAAATCGTGACGGCCATTAAGTTTCCCGCACCCAGGCGGCACGACGGGGGTAAACGCCGGTCTATCTCGGACAGTCAGGTCGCCTCGGCCTCGACGTTCTTTCCAGAATCGGCCGGATCGCTGCCCTCGTCATGCCTATCTCCAGCCCCCTCGCCAGCCTGCTCGACACCGCCACGGACACGGCGCTCATCACCCTGACCGCCGAAGGGCGGATCGGGCAGTGGTGTCCGAACGTCGCCCGGCTGCTGGGCTGGACGGCGCAGGACTGGCTCGGTGAATCCATCGTCGGCCTGCTGCTCCCGGAGCCGCCGGCCGACGGCTGGCTGACCGCCCTCGAACGCTGCCAGACCCAGGGCCTGCGCCACCGCGACGGTTACCTGGTACGCCTCGACCTGCATCTGGTGCCGCTGCGCCGGGCCGATGTCGCCGTGGGCTGGTTGCTGCATGTCTGGCAGGCCCCAGCGAGCCGTGCGCGTTTCGCCGCTCGGCGCAGCGCCGAGCGGGAGCTGCCGCAACGCCTGCAGGCGCTCGGCGAATGGTCACGGCGCCTCGGCGGCACCACGGATCTGGCCGCCTTGCGACTGTGCGCCACCCAGGCCCTGCGGGACCTGGCTGACGATCCCCAGGCGCGGCTGCTGTCCGTGGCCGAGGCGGGCAGTCCGCCGGTGGGTGAGTTGCTCATCCCCTTCGGTCCTGCCACTCAGCCCTTGGGCTATCTGCAACTGGGCGGCGCCGTCGAGGCGGATACCCGGCTGGTGCTGGATCAATTGGCCCTGCTGCTGGGCGCCCTGCTCATGCGGCAGCAGACCCAGGACCAGGTCCGCCACCTCGAACGGCGGTTGTCGCTGGAACAGGGGCTGCTGGCCAGCGTGCTGCAGCAGGCGCCCCTGGGTATCTCCATCACCGAGGCCGGCAGCGAAGAAGCGGTGATGCTCAACGACCGCGTCGATACCCTGCTGGGCAGACGTCCGGCCGGCGAGACGCTGGACGAACGCTATGGCGCCATCGGCGCCCTGCACGCCAATGGCCAGCCCTATGCGGTGGACGACTATCCCACGGTACGGGTGCTGCGCAGCGGCCAGGCGGTGGCGCCCGAGTTGATGCGCTATCGGCGACCCGACGGCAGCATCCGGCTGCTGGAGGTCTCCAGCGCCCCGGTCCGCTCCGCCACCGGCGAGGTGATCGCCTCGGTCACCCTGTTCGACGACGTCCAGCAGCGCGTCGATGCGGAAACCGCCCTGCGCGAACACAGCGCGCGCCTGGCCAGCCTGATCAACCAGGCGGCGGTCGGCATCTGCCAGACCGACGCCCGCGGGCGCATCCTGCTCGCCAATCGTCGCTATTGCGAAATGCTCGATCGCAACGAGGTCGGGGTGCTGGAGCAGACCCTGCAGGCCCAGACCCATCCCGAGGATCGGGCCATCCTGGAGCGCCACCTCGACACCCTGCGCGAGCGGGGCGACAGCTTCAAGCTGGACCAGCGCTTCCTGCGCCCCGACGGCACGGTGGTCTGGGTCAGCCTGCACGGCTCACCGCTGCAGTCGGAAGTCGGCCAGGCGCTGTCGGTGAGTCTGGTGGTGGTGGATCTCACCCAGCGCAAGCAGGCCGAAGCCGCGCTGCACCTGTCCAACCAGCGCTTCCGCAATGCCGTGGAGGCAGTGCAGGGAGTGGTCTGGACCAGCAACGCCCAGGGCCATCTGCTCGGCGAACAACTCGCCTGGAGCACCCTGACCGGGCAGAGTTATGCGCAGTATCAGCAGGACGGCTGGGCCGATGCCCTGCATCCCGAGGATGCCCCCCGCACCCTGCGTCGCTGGCGCCTGGCGGTGCAGCAGCAGGTGGATTTCCACGACGAGCACCGCTTGCGCTGTCGCGATGGTCAATGGCGCACCTTCAGCGTGCGCGCCCTGCCGGTGCGGGAGAATGGCGTGGTCTGCGAATGGGTGGGCGTGCACACCGACGTCAGCGAGATCCGCATGGCCGAGCACCGCCTGCGGCGCCTGGCCGAATTGCTGGAACAGCGCGTCCACGAACGCACCGTCGAGCGTGACCGCATGTGGCGGGTCGCCGACGACCTGCTCGGCGTCATCCAGGGGCAACGCTGGCTCAGCCGCAATCCCGCCTGGGGCCGGACCCTGGGCTGGGACGACGAGGAATTGCGTCATCAGCCGCCGACCTCGCTGGAGCATCCGGACGATCCGCCGGTATTTCCGCGCCTGGCCGCCCTGCGCCACGGCGAGGTGCTCAGCGATCTGCCCGGGCGCCTGCGCACCCGCGACGGTCACTGGCGCCACATGATGTGGAAGGCCACCGCCGATCACGACGGACGCATCTATGTCTTCGGTCGCGACGTCACCGTCGAGCACGACGCCGCCCTGGCCCTGCAGAACGCCGAGGCCGCGCTGCGCCAGGCGCAGAAGATGGAAGCCATCGGCCATCTCACCGGCGGCATCGCCCATGACTTCAACAACCTGCTCACCGGCATCAGCGGCTCCCTGGAATTGCTGCGCCGCCGCCTGGATCAGGGGCGCCACGACAACCTGCAGCGCTACCTGGACACCGCCGAGCAATCCGCCACCCGCGCCGCTGCCCTGACCCATCGCCTGCTGGCCTTCGCCCGCCGGCAGACGCTGGATCCACGGCCGGTAAACGTCAATGACCTGATCCTGTCCCTGGAAGAACTCTTCCAGCGCACCCTGGGCGAACGCATCAGCCTGCGCAGCAGCCTCGCGCTGCAGTTGCCACCGGCGCGCACCGACACCAACCAGCTGGAGAACGCCCTGCTGAATCTGGTGATCAATGCTCGCGATGCCATGCCCGAGGGCGGCCAGCTGACTCTCGAAACCGCCGTCGATCACCTCACCGACCTGGCCGCCGAGCATGACCTGCCGCCAGGCGATTATGTGCGCCTGACCATCGCCGACACCGGCAGCGGCATGCCGGCCGAGGTGGTGGATCGCGCCTTCGATCCCTTCTTCACCACCAAACCCATTGGCCAGGGCACCGGCCTGGGTCTGTCGATGCTCTATGGCTTCATCAAGCAGTCGGGTGGCCATGTGACCCTGGAGAGCGAAATGGGCAGTGGCACCCGCGTCAGCCTCTGGCTGCCTTGCGCCCCACCCGAGCGGCCGGCGGCGAGCGACACGCCCCAGGCGGCCATCGCCCAGAGTCGGGGCGAACGCCTGCTGCTGGTGGAAGACGATGTTTCGGTGCGACTGCTGCTACGCGAGATGCTCACCGAGCTGGGCTATCGCGTGCGCACCGCCGCCAGTGCCTCGGCGGCGCTCACCCTGGTCGACGGCGATCTGCCCTGTGACCTGCTGATCACCGATCTCGGCCTGCCGGATCTCGACGGTGCCGAGCTGGCAGGGCGTCTGCGCGAGCGCTGGCCGGAGCTGCCGGTGCTGTTCGTCAGTGGTCACGCCGAGCGGCCGACCCCGAATGGCGAGCTCTCGCTGGCCAAGCCGTTCCAGATCGATGCACTGGCGCGGCTGTTGCGCCAGCTGCTCGATTGACCTAGGGCCTAGGGCCGGAAAACCTTGCCGGTCACCAGGTCGCGAATCACGCTGGGATTCTTGCGCCCGCCCAGTTCGCCCATGAGGATGCCGTCCAGGTTATCGGGAAAGTACTGCTGGACCCGCAGCCGGGTGCGCGCGGCCGGGCGGCCGGCGGGATTGGCCGAAGTGGAGATCAGCGGCCCGGTCAGGGCGCAGAGTTCGCCCACCAGGGGATGCTCGGAGACCCGCAACGCCACGGTGGCGTGGGCGCCGGTCACCCAGCCGGGCAGGCGATTGTGGTGCGGCACCAGCCAGGTGTTGGGTCCTGGCCAGGTGCTGGCCAGCTTGGCCAGGGAGGCCTCGGGCAGATCGTGGAGCAGGAAGTCGAACTGGCGGATGTTGTCGGCCACCAGGATCAGACCCTTTTCCATCGGCCGCCGCTTGAGCATCAGCAGGCGATAGACCGCGGCCTGATCCCAGGGATCGCAGCCCAGGCCCCAGACGGCCTCGGTGGGGTAGGCCAGGACGCCCCCCTCGCGCACGATTCGCGCCGCCTGCCGCACTCGCCAGCTGTTATGCATCGCCTAGCCTCCGCCAAATCCCTGAAGTCTACCCGAGCGCGCTGCCGATGCCAGTCATCCGCCGCTAGCCGAGACGACTCCAGCTGCCCTGCTGCGCCACCACCCGGCCTTTCAGCTCCAGCTCGGTCAGCTGGACCAGGACCTCCGGCAGCGACAGGCCGCAGAGCCGCGCCAGCTCTTCACTGTTGAGCGGTCCGGCGGTCAGGTGGCGCAGCAGGGGATGATCCTCCACTGCCGCGGCCGCGGCGAGCGGGGCCAGGCTGCGCCAGCCCTGCAGGGCGTCGAGGATGTGTTCCACGCTCTCCACCAGTTGCGCGCCCTCGCGGATCAGCTGATGACAGCCGCGGGCGCCGGGATGATGGATGGAGCCGGGCAGGGCGAACACTTCGCGGCCCTGCTCGGCAGCCAGCCGCGCGGTGATCAGCGAACCGCTGGAGGGGCTGGCCTCCACCACCAGGGTACCCAGGCTGAGACCGCTGATGATCCGATTGCGCCGCGGGAAGTTGGCCGCCTGGGGCGTGCAGTCCAGCGGCAACTCCGAAACCAGCGCGCCACCCTCGGCCAGCAGGCGCCGGGCAAGACCCAGGTGCCGGCGCGGATAGAGCTGCCGCAAGTCGGTACCCAGCACGGCGACCGTGCCGCCGCCGGCCTCCAGGGCGCCCTGATGCGCCGCGCCATCGATGCCCAGCGCCAGGCCACTGGTGATGCAGAAGCCGGCCGCGGCCAGGCTGTGGGCGAAACGCCGGGCATTGTCCAGCCCCTGGGCACTGGCCTGGCGACTGCCGACCAGGGCCAGTTGCGGCCGTTCGAGCAACGCGACCTGTCCTTCGACGAACAGCAGCGGGGGTGGATCGGCGATCTCGGCCAGCAACGCCGGATAGCGCTCGTCACCCAGGCAGAGCAGGTGGCGTTCGGAGCCGTCCAGCCAGGCCAGCGCCTGATCGACCCGCTCGCGGGTCGCCGGGCTGCGACGGGCATCCGCGGCCACCGCCGGCAGGCGCAGGGCGCGCCAGGCCGAGGCGGGGGCACTGAGGGCGGCAGCGGCGCTGCCAAAGGCATCCAGCAGCAGGCGCTGGCGCACCGCGCCGAGTTCCGGCAGGGCATGCAGGCGAAGCCGGGCGTCCAGCTCGGCAGGGGAGAAGCTGGCCATGGTGTCATCCTTGAGGGGTGGCCGGTCGCCGTCCTGGCGACCCGGGAGGGGTTAGGGGTTGCGCACCTTGTCCATGATTTCCAGCTGGCGGGTGGCGGTCAGGATCAGGCCGTAGCTGATCTTGTCGTAGGTGCGAAACACCATCAGCAGGCCGGCGCGCTCGTCGGGGATCTTCACCAGCTCGCCGGTGATGCGATCGCGCACCGTCTCGCCGGTCTTGTTGACCGCCAGCACATTGCCTTCGGTCAGGCCATCGCGGGTGCCCTTGTTCAGGGTCACCACATCGAACTGGCCGACCTGGGTGACGCCACGGGGCACGTCGAGGATCAGGCCGCTGATGTCACGCGCCGGCGCGCTGGGCATGAAGGTGGAATTCACCAGCCGCTCCTCGGTGGGGAACAGCCGGTCGCCCAGGCGGACCTCCTGGGTGGTCCGGGTCAGCCGCAGGGTGGCGATGTCCCCTTCCTGGGTAACCAGATCGGCGCTGCCGATGAAGTCGCCGTTGATGCCGAGGAAGGCACCGGTCTTGGGATCGACATAGGTCTTGCCCTGGCGATAGATGCCATAGGCCGAGACGCCCGGTTGCAGCTTGCCGCGCACATAGATGCGATCGCCAGCGCCGCTCACCACGCGCTCGGCGTTGCCGGCCACCACATAGGGCGCCGCCTGGAATTGTTCGGCCGAATCGATGGCGCGATTCTGCAGCAGGAAACTGTTGACCGCTTCCAGCGGAATGGCCGGGATGGCTTCGGCGATGGGCGTGCTGCGCACCGTGGGTGACAGCTTGACCGTGCCGCGCGAGGCGCCGCGGTTGAGCTGCAGGCGCGGCTGGCCGTCGACATAGCTCAGCACCAGGGTATCGCCGGGATAGATGAGGTGGGGATTCTTGATCTGCGGATTGGCCTGCCAGATCTCCGGCCATTCCCAGGGTTTGCTGAGGAATCTGGCGGAGATGTCCCAGAGGGTATCGCCGCGGACCACGGTATAGCTTTCCGGGTGATCCTGACGCAGGGTGACCGCTGCGTACGCCGACTGCAGGGCGCCCCCTGCAACCAGCAGCAGGGCGAACAAAGATTTCCTCATGCGTCGAATCCCTTTACACTTAGCTTTGAAGAACCGTCTTCACGCAAACGTCGGGGAATCGCCCCAGTCGTGCCCTGATCGCCACCTCTGTCGGCACCGGGCGGCGCAGGCGCTCATCCCCGTCGACCGACGTCATCCACCGTTCGGGACCAGCCCGAGCCGGGTGGAAACAACGCTGCGGCATCTTAGCAGCGCCCCTTGACTGTATTCCACAAGTGCCCTCAACGCCATGGCGATCCTAGACATCCTCGAATTCCCCGATCCCCGCCTGCGCACCGTCGCCAAGCCCATCGACACGGTGGACGACGCCCTGCGCCAGACCATCGAAGACATGTTCGAGACCATGTACGAAGCGCCCGGCATCGGTCTGGCAGCCACCCAGGTCAACGTCCATCGTCGCCTGGTGGTGATCGACGTCAGCGAAGACAAGAGCGAACCCTTGGTCTTCATCAATCCCGAGGCCGAGCCGCTCACCCAGGAATTGGGCGAGTACCAGGAAGGCTGCCTGTCGATCCCCGGTTTCTACGAAAAGGTCTGCCGCCCCGAGCGCGTCCGGGTCAAGGCCCTGGACCGCGACGGCAAGGCGTTCGAGCTGGAATGCGACGGCCTGCTGGCGGTGTGCATCCAGCACGAGATCGATCACCTCGACGGCAAGCTGTTCGTCGACTATCTGTCGCCGCTCAAGCGCGATCGCATCAAGAAGAAGCTCGAAAAGCAGCAGCGCCACAAGGCCTGATCGCCCTGGCGGACGGCGTCATCGGCGTCCGCCGCTCGCCCTTTCCGCCAGGTCCGCCATGTCCAGATCCCTTCGCCTCGTCTTCGCCGGAACCCCGGAATTCGCCGCCGTGCACCTGCAGGCGCTGATCGACGCCGGTTATCCCATCGCCGCCGTCTACACCCAGCCGGATCGCCCCGCCGGGCGTGGCCAGAAACTGGCCATGAGTCCGGTCAAGCAGCTGGCGCTGAGCCACGGCATCCCCGTGCAGCAGCCGCCGACCCTGCGCGATCCCGCCGCCCAGGCCACCCTGGCGGCGCTGGAACCCGATCTGCTGGTGGTGGTGGCCTACGGCCTGATCCTGCCCCAGGCGGTGCTCGACATCCCCCGTCTGGGCTGCATCAACAGCCATGCCTCGCTGCTGCCGCGCTGGCGCGGCGCCGCGCCCATCCAACGCGCCCTGGAGGCCGGCGATGCCGAGTCCGGGGTCACCGTGATGCGCATGGAAGCCGGTCTGGATACCGGCCCCATGCTGAGCAAGGTGACCACGCCGCTGACCGCCACGGACACCGGAGGCAGCCTGCACGATCGCCTGGCCGCCCTGGGCGCCGCTGCCGTGGTCCAGGCCCTGCCGGGTCTGGCCGACGGGAGTCTGCCGGGTGAGGCGCAGGACGACAACCTGGCCACCTACGCCCACAAGCTCAACAAGGACGAGGCCCGGCTGGACTGGGGTCGTCCGGCGGCGGAACTGGAGCGCCGTATCCGCGCCTTCGATCCCTGGCCGCTGTGCCACACCGCCCTGGCCGGCGAGCCACTCAAGGTCTGGGCCGCGGAACTGGCCGAAGGGCAGGGTGTGGCGGGCATGGTGCTGGATGCCGATCGCTCCGGCCTGCTGGTCGCCTGTGGCGAGGGTGCCCTGCGCCTGACCCGCCTGCAGCTGCCCGGTGGCAAGCCACTGGGCTTCGCCGATCTCTATAACGCCCGTCGCGAGCGCTTCGCCCCCGGTCAGGTGCTGGGTCTATGAATCCGCGACTGGCGGCTACCCGCGCCCTGGCGGCGGTCCTTGCCGGACGTGCCTCCCTGGGCAGCAGCCTGCCCGAGCAACTGGCCAAGGTCGATCCGCGTGACCGCGCCCTGGCCCAGGATCTGGCCTTCGGCACCGCCCGCTGGCAGCCGCGCCTGTCGCTGCTGGCGGAAAAGCTCATGGAAAAACCCTTCAAGGCCGGCGACCGCGATCTCGAAGCCCTGCTGCTGATCGGGCTCTACCAGCTGTTCCATACCCGCATCCCGGCCCATGCCGCCATCGGCGAGACGGTAGGCTGCGTCGACAAACTGAAGAAATCCTCGGCCAAGGGTCTGCTCAACGCCGTGCTGCGCCGCGCCCAGCGTGAATACGACAGCCTGCTGCCAGGCCTGGAGCATGATCCGGCCGCGCGCCTGGCCCATCCACGCTGGCTGCAGAAGACGCTCAAGGCACGCTGGCCGGAGCAGTGGGAAGCCGTCTCCACGGCCAACAACCTGCATCCGCCACTGATTCTCAGGGTTAATCGCCGTCAGGGCAGTCGCGACAGCTATCTGGCCGATCTGGCCGCCGCCGGCATCGAGGCCGTGCCCTGCGCCTTCAGCGCCGACGGCATCCGCCTGCTGCAGCCCCAGGACGTCACCGCCCTGCCGGGCTTTGCCACGGGGCGTCTCAGCGTGCAGGACGAAGCCGCCCAGCTGGCCGCCGAACTTCTGGAACTGGCGCCTGGCCAGCGGGTGCTGGACGCCTGTGCCGCGCCCGGTGGCAAGACCTGCCACCTGCTGGAACGCGAACCGGGGCTGGCCGAGGTGGTGGCGCTGGACGCCGATGCCGGCCGTCTGCAGCGGGTCGAGCAGAATCTGGCCCGTTTGGGCCTTACCGCCCGCACCCTGGCCGCCGACGGCCGCGCCGTGGCCGACTGGTGGGACGGCACGCCCTTCCAGCGCATCCTGCTGGACGCCCCCTGCAGCGCCACCGGGGTGATCCGCCGCCATCCGGACATCAAGCTGACCCGCCAGGCCAGCGACATCGCGCCCCTGGTGCAGCTGCAGGGCGAACTGCTGGACGCCCTCTGGCCGACGCTGGAGGTGGGCGGCATCCTGGTCTATGCCACCTGTTCGGTGCTACCGGAAGAAAACAGCGACAACCTCGCCGCCTTTCTCGCCCGCACCCCGGGCGCCCGCGAACTGGATATCCTCGCCCCCTGGGGCCTCGCCCAGCCCCATGGCCGCCAGCTCCTGCCGCAGCCCGACGGCCACGACGGCTTCTATTACTGCAAACTGATCAAGATCGCCAAGTAGGAATCCCGCCATGCTCGAATCCCTGGAGAAGATGCTCGCTCGCGGCCAGGACAACGCCCTGCTCAGGTTCGGTCTGGGCAAGGGCTATCTGGATGCCGGGGAGCCGGCGCGGGCGATCGAGCACCTGGCGCGCTGCGTCGAATTCGATCCGGCCTATTCGGCGGCCTGGAAGCTGCTGGGCAAGGCCCATGAGGGGAGCGGCGATCTGGCCAGCGCCGAGGCGGCCTGGACCCAGGGCCTGCAGGCGGCGCAGGCCAAGGGCGACAAGCAGGCGGAAAAGGAAATGACGGTGTTTCTCAAGCGCCTGGCGCGCCGCGCTCAGTCCTGATCGCGCAGGAACCTGAGGCCCGCGCCGTCGGCGTCGGTGCGCATGACTTCCATGGTCACCTTGGGCGCCTCGATCGGCAGGTCGAGTACCTGGCCGACCACGCGGGTGCCCTGCGGTAGCCGGGTCAACTCGGGATGCACCACATAGACGCCACCATCGGACAGGTCGCGGGTCTCACCGACGATCTCGCCATCCGGATAGGCGATCCACAGCCGGCACTTGAGTGGGGTACGGGTATGTTGGCGCTGATCGCGCGAATTCATCGCCTGACTCCCTGGCTTGGGCGTTCCCTAGAGGTCCGGTCAGCTTCCGGCAAAGCCCAGCGGCTGTCAGCCGCGCGCCGACCGAACGGTCCTGGCGAAGCGCCGAGCGATAGGTCGTAGGACCACCGCCTGCCCCTCAGCGCCTGGGCAGGACCCGGGCGAAAGACCTCAGTACCACTTCTCCTCGCCATCCGGGCGATTCTTGAACCTCTTCATGCTCCACATGTACTGGGTCGGATAACGCCGTACGTAGCCGGCCAGCACCTCGCTCATGGCGGCCACCGAGACTTCCGGGTCCGGGTCGTACATGGCCGGCGGCGCGGCCTCCAGGATCACCTTGTAGCCGCTGCCGTCTGCCAGGCGCACGGCATGGAAGAACACCCCGCGGGCCTTGCCGCGCGCCAGCAGCGAGGGCACGAACTTGCTGGTCAGGGCGGTGGTGCCGAGGAAGGGCACGAAGAGGCCGGCGCTGCGACTCGGCTCGGGATCGGCCGGAATCCCCACAGCGCCGCCGCGTCGGACTTCCTTGATCACGCTGATGATGCCTTCCGGGGTGGAGGGCGCCACGCGGTTGCCCAGCTGGACCCGCTGGCGCTTGAGCAGGTCGTCCACCGCCTTCAGCTTGGGCGGCCGATAGAAGATGATCGGCTTGGCATGGGAGCAATAGAAGTGGTTGAGCAACTCCCAGTTGCCCAGGTGGCTGGTGATGCCCACCACGCCATCGCCGGACGCCAGGGCTTCCTGCAGGACGTCCATGCCTTCCACCTCGCGCACCAGGCGCAGGGAACGCTGGGGCGACCAGATCCAGGCGCAGGCGCTCTCGGTCAGGGTCTTGCCGATGCCGCGCAGGCACTCGCGCGACAGCCGCTCCAGGCCGGCGGCATCGAGTTCGGGGAAACAGTGGGCGAGGTTGATGCGGGTAACCTTGCTGGCGCGGGTCGGCAGCTTCCACATGCACCAGCCGATGAATCCACCCAGGCGCTGGACCAATGGCCAGGGCAGCAGGGCGAAAAGGCGCAGGAAGGCGATCATCAGCGCGCCTTTGAATCTTTCCAAAAGAGGGACTCCTGTCTGAATGCGCCGACAGTTTAGCGTCTACAAGTCCCGGAAACGTTAAGAAAGCGTAAGGTTCGCGCCAACTGACGCCTATACATTCGACTTTTCCTGCAGTTTTGCCGACGAGGACGCCAATTCGGCATGGCGGTCGCAATCGAGGGTATGGTCCATCACCAGACCCATGGCCTGCATGAAGGCGTAGCAGATGGTCGGACCAACAAAGGTGAAACCGGCCCGCTTGAGCGCCTTGCTCATGGCCTCGGCTTCCGGGGTGATCGCCGGCACCTCCTGGCGATCGCGAAAGCGATTGATCCTGGGCGCGCCACCGACAAAGGACCACAGCCAGCCGGAAGGGTCTTCGAGTCTCAGCCAGGCCTGGGCATTCTGACGAGCGGCGCGCAACTTGGCGCCATTGCGGATGATGCCCGGGTCCTGCATCAGCACGGCGATCTCGGCATCGCTCAGCTGCGCCAGGCGCGCGGGATCGAAGCCATGCAGCACCTGGCGATAGCGCTCGCGCTTCTTCAGCACGGTGATCCACGACAGTCCGGCCTGGAAGCCTTCCAGCAGGAGGAATTCGAAGAGCACCGCCGGATCGCGCTGGGGCACGCCCCATTCATGGTCGTGATACTCGATGTACAGCGGATCGGCGGTGCACCAGAAACAACGCGGCATGGCGAAGGCTCGGACGGCGAGGGGAGACGTCACCTTAGCGCAATTGAGCGCCAGCGGAGGCGAGTCATAACGGCCTCTGGAATGGGTAGCACGGCGAATGCGCTGAACGCACGTTTCTAACAGACTGCAGGCGCTGCTACCGTAGCAGCAGCTACCTATATCGCGGCCATGGGCCGCTCCTACAGGCCAACCCGTACCTGTAGGAGCGGCCCATGGCCGCGATAAAGCGCGCAGCCGGTCATCTCTGCCCAATACCGCCAGGCAGCCCTAATCCGCCAATGCGGCCACCCCCGGCTTTCAGCTATACTCCCCGGCTTTTCGTCGCAGCCGAACGGGTATCTTTCGTGAGCCAGTCCAAGCCCACCGTGCGCACCTTCCAAGACTTGATCCTGGCCTTGCAGCAATACTGGGCCGAGCAGGGCTGCGTGGTACTCCAGCCCTATGACATGGAAGTCGGCGCCGGTACCTTCCACACCGCCACCTTCCTTGCGCGCCATCGGTCCCGAGACCTGGAACGCCGCCTATGTGCAGCCCAGCCGCCGTCCCACCGATGGCCGCTATGGCGAGAACCCCAACCGCCTGCAGCACTACTACCAGTTCCAGGTGGTCCTCAAGCCCAACCCGGACAACTTCCAGGAGCTCTACCTTGGTTCCCTGGCCGCCATCGGCCTGGATCCGCTGGTGCACGACGTGCGCTTCGTCGAGGACAACTGGGAATCGCCCACCCTGGGCGCCTGGGGTCTGGGCTGGGAAGTCTGGCTCAACGGCATGGAAGTCACCCAGTTCACCTACTTCCAGCAGGCGGGCGGTATCGAGTGCTATCCGGTGACCGGCGAGATCACCTATGGCCTGGAGCGCCTGGCCATGTACCTGCAGGGTGTGGATTCGGTCTATGACCTGATCTGGGCCGACGGCCCCTTCGGCACCGTGACCTACGGCGACGTCTTCCACCAGAACGAAGTGGAGCAGAGCACCTACAACTTCGAGCACGCCAATGTGCCCAAGCTGTTCGAACTGTTCGACTTCTACGAGTCCGAGGCCAATCGCCTGATCGCCCTGGACCTGCCGCTGCCCACCTACGAGATGGTGCTCAAGGCCTCCCACACCTTCAACCTGCTGGACGCCCGCCGCGCCATCTCGGTGACCGAGCGCCAGCGTTACATCCTGCGCGTGCGCACCCTGGCGCGCAGCGTCGCCCAGGGCTACTTCAAGGCCCGTGCCCGGCTGGGCTTCCCGCTGGCCAGCCCCGCGCTGCGTGACGAGGTCCTGGGTCGCGACGATGTCCAGGCGCTGCTCAAGGAGGGCGAATGATGAGCACCACTCTGGATTTCCTGGTCGAACTGGGTACCGAAGAACTGCCACCCAAGGCGCTCAAGACCCTGGGCGACAGCTTTCTCGCCGGCATCGAGAAGGGCCTCAAGCAGGCCGGTCTCGGCTATGCCAGCGCCCGCGCCTATGCCGCGCCGCGCCGCCTGGCTGTGCTGGTCGAAGCCCTGCAGACCCAGCAGCCCGAGCGGAGCGTCAATCTGGACGGCCCGCCGCTCCAGGCCGCCTTTGGCGCCGATGGCCAGCCCACCCAGGCGGCCCTGGGCTTCGCCCGCAAGTGTGGCGTCGACATCAGTGCCATCGATCGCAGCGGCCCCAAGCTGAGATTCTCCCAGAGCATTCCTGGGCAGCCGGCGGCCAGCCTGCTGCCCGGCATCGTCGAAGCCTCCCTGGCCGAGCTGCCGATTCCCAAGCGCATGCGCTGGGCCGCCCGCCGCGAGGAATTCGTCCGTCCCACCCAGTGGCTGGTGATGCTGCTGGGTGACGAGGTCATCGACTGCGAGATCCTCACCCGCCGTGCCGGCCGTGAGTCCCGCGGCCATCGCTTCCACCATCCCGACGCCGTGCGCATCAGCGCCCCGGCCCACTACGCCGCCGACCTGCGCGCCGCCCATGTGCTGGCCGACTTCGCCGAGCGCCGCCAGCTCATCGAATCCCGCGTAGCCGAGCTGGCCGCGGCGGAGCAGGGCAGCGCCGTGGTGCCGCCCGCGCTGCTGGACGAGGTGACCGCCCTGGTGGAATGGCCGGTGCCGCTGGTCTGCGCCTTCGAGGAACGTTTCCTCGAGGTGCCCCAGGAAGCCCTGATCACCACCATGCAGGACAACCAGAAGTACTTCTGCCTGCTGGATGCCCAGGGCAAGCTCTTGCCACGTTTCATCACCGTGGCCAACCTGGAGAGCAAGGATCCCGCGCAGATCGTCAGCGGCAACGAGAAGGTGGTCCGCCCCCGTCTCACCGACGCCGAGTTCTTCTTCAAGCAGGACCAGAAGCAGCCGCTGGAAAGCTTCAACGAGCGCCTCAAGAACGTGGTCTTCCAGGCCCAGCTCGGCACCGTCTACGACAAGGCCCAGCGCGTCGCCGCCCTGGCCGCCTTTATCGCCGAGCGTATCGGCGGTGATGCCGAGCGCGCCCACCGTGCCGGTGTGCTCGCCAAGTGCGACCTGGCCACCGAGATGGTCGGCGAATTCCCCGAGATGCAGGGCATCGCCGGCTACTACTACGCCAGGAAAGGCGGCGAGGCCGAAGACGTGGCCCTGGCGCTCAACGAGCAGTACATGCCGCGCGGTGCTGGCGCCGAACTGCCGCAGACCCTGACCGGCGCCGCCGTGGCCCTGGCCGACAAGCTCGACACCCTGGTCGGCATCTTCGGTATCGGCATGCTGCCCACCGGCAGCAAGGATCCCTTCGCCCTGCGCCGTCAGGCCCTGGGCGTGCTGCGCATCCTCATCGAGAAGGGACTGGAGCTGGATCTGCCAGCCGCCGTCGCCTTCGCCATCGCCGGCTATGGCGAGCGGGTCAAGGCTGCCGGCCTGCAGGAGCAGGTGCTGGACTTCGTCTTCGACCGTTTGCGCGCCCGCTACGAGGACGAAGGCGTCGACACCGCGGCCTACCTGGCGGTACGCGCCCTCCGTCCGGCCTCGGCGCTAGACTTCGACCAGCGCGTCCAGGCCGTGCAGGCCTTCCGTCGTCTGCCCGAGGCCGAGGCCCTGGCCGCCGCCAACAAGCGCGTCTCCAACCTGCTGGGCAAGTTCGAAGGCCAGGTCGCGGCCCAGGCCGATGCCGCCCTGTTCGAGACCGACGCCGAACGCACCCTGGCCGCCGCCATCGCCGAGGCCGAGCGGGATGCCGCGCCCCTGGCCGAAGCCCGTCGCTATGGCGCAGCCCTGGAGCGCCTGGCCAGTCTGCGCGCGCCGGTGGATGCCTTCTTCGACGAGGTGCTGGTCAACGCCGAGGACGAGCGTGTCCGCGCCAATCGCTATGCGCTGCTCGCTCACCTGCGTGGCCTGTTCCTCGGCATCGCCGACATCTCGGTGCTGGGCTAGGGCATGAAACTGATCGTGCTGGACCGCGACGGCGTCATCAATGTCGATTCCGATGACTACGTACGCAGCGCCGCGCAGTGGCAACCGCTGCCCGGTAGCCTGGCGGCCATCGCCCGGCTGAACCGGGCCGGTTGGCAGGTGGCCGTGGCCACCAACCAGTCCGGCCTGGCGCGCGGTTACTTCACGGAAGACGACCTCGCGGCCATGCACGAGAAACTGCAGCGGCTGCTGGCGGAGGAGGGCGGTCGGGTCGACCTGATCCTCCACTGCCCCCATGGCCCGGAAGCCGGCTGCGACTGCCGCAAGCCGCTGCCCGGCCTGTTTCGCGCCATCGCCCACCACTATGGGCGTGTCGACCTGGGCGGCGTCCCGGTGGTGGGCGACAGCCTGCGCGATCTGGAAGCCGGCGCGGCCCTTGGCTGCACGCCCTACCTGGTGCGTACCGGCAAGGGCGAGCGCACCCTGGCCAAGCCTTTGCCACCCGGTACCCGGGTCTTCGCCGACCTGGCGGCGGTGGCTGATCATCTGCTCGAGGAAGCGCCCTGATGCGGCTCTTGCGTACCCTGTTGTTCTATGTGCTGCTGGGGACCAGCGGCATCCTCTGGTCCTGCGTCAGCCTGCTGATCGCGCCTTTCCTGGCCTATCGCGCCCGCTATCGGCTGGTGGTCAAGGCCTGGACCGGTTTCGCCGTCTGGCTGGCCAAGGTCATCTGCGGCATCCGCTACGAGATCGACGGCCTGGAAAACGTCCCGGCGCAGCCCTGCGTGATCGTGGCCAACCACCAGAGCACCTGGGAAACCTTCTTCCTGTCCGCCCAGTTCGAGCCCACCTCCCAGGTGATCAAGCGCGAATTGCTCAGGATCCCCTTCTTTGGCTGGGCCTTCTCGCTGCTCAAGCCCATCGCCATCGACCGTGACAACGGCAAACTGGCCCTGCAGCAGCTGACCGAGCAGGGCGGCCGTTATCTTGCCCAGGGCTGCTGGGTACTGATCTTTCCCCAGGGCACCCGCATCGATTACGGTCAGATGGGCAAGTTCTCCCGCGGTGGCGCCGCCCTGGCCTGCAGCCTCAACGTGCCTATCCTGCCCATCGCCCACGATGCCGGCGCCTACTGGCCCAATCGCTCCTGGATCAAGTCGCCGGGGACCATCAAGGTCAGCATCGGCCCGCTGCTCCATCCCCAGGGCCAGGATCCCCGCGCCATCGTCGATCTCAATAATCGCTGCTTCGCCTTCATCGAGCAGGCCCTGGCGCCCAAGCCCGATGCCGACCCGGCCGAGCGCTGCGTAGCCTGAGCGCCAGGCCGCAAGGCCTGGCTCTTTCCACCTCTTGTCCTCCCTTTTCCCACAGACTTATCCACAGGCTGTGCCAAGTTTTTCGCGCATCCGAATTTTGGGCTGCTAGCGCGGATTGACCGTCATCCACAAGTACCGAAAAGCTTATTCCCAGGCTTATCCACAGGAACGTCCTTTATATCCTGTGTCTCTATGCCGCATGGCACGGCCCCTTTACGGATATTTTCGGCGTTAATCAAAAGCGGCTGAGGAAAACTATCCACAAAACCTTCGGCTATAAGATGAACGGCGTTCGTTGTCGTGGAACGAAACGGCGCGACTCTCTAGCCAGAAGGTTTTCCACAAAAAAGCCCCGCATGGCGGGGCTTGTGCATAACCGCAGTCGATCAGACGTCGAGGTTCGATACCGCCAGGGCGTTGCTCTCGATGAAGTCGCGACGCGGCTCCACGTGATCGCCCATCAGGGTATTGAAGATCTGATCGGCAGCTACGGCATCCTCGATGGTTACCTGCAGCATGCGGCGCACGTTCGGGTCCATGGTGGTTTCCCACAGCTGATCCGGATTCATCTCACCCAGGCCCTTGTAGCGCTGAATGTTGAATCTCTTGCTGGTCTCGTTCATCAGCCATTCCCAGGCTTCCTTGAAGGTGCTGACCGGGCGACGGCGTTCACCGCGCTTGGCATAGGCGCCTTCTTCCAGCAGGTTGTCCAGCTGGGCGGCCAGCTCGGTCACCAGGCGGTAATCGTTGCTGCCGAAGAAATCCCGGTTGAAGGTGACGTAGCTGGACAGGCCATGGGCGCGGGTTTCCACCTCTGGTAGCCATAGGCCTCGCTCGCGGTCCTCGCGCAAGCTGACGCGGTAGGTAGTGCCAGAGCGTTCGGAGGTCTGCAGGCGCGCGCTAAGGCCTTCCAGCCACTGACGCATCGCCGCTTCATCAGCCAGCTGATCGACACCGACCCGCGGCAGGTACAGCAGGTGTTCGCTGACGGCGGCCGGATACAGCCGCGACAGGCGCTTGAAGGTCTTCATCACCTGGCGATAGCTGTTCACCAGCTTTTCGAGTTCCACGCCGGACAGGCCCGGGGCGTTCTCGTTGACGTGCAGGCTGGCCTCTTCCAGGGCGGTCTGGGTCAGGTATTCCTCCATCGCCTCGTCGTCCTTGATGTACTGCTCCTGCTTGCCACGCTTCACCTTGTACAGCGGCGGCTGGGCGATGTAGATGTAGCCCCGCTCGATCAGCAGCGGCATCTGGCGGAAGAAGAAGGTCAGCAGCAGGGTACGGATGTGCGAACCGTCCACATCGGCATCGGTCATGATGATGATGTTGTGGTAGCGCAGCTTATCGATGTTGAATTCTTCGCGGCCGATGCCGCAGCCCAGCGCGGTGATCAGGGTGCCCACCTCCTGGGAGGAGAGCATCTTGTCGAAGCGCGCCTTCTCCACGTTGAGGATCTTGCCCTTGAGCGGCAGGATCGCCTGGGTGCGCCGGTTGCGGCCCTGCTTGGCCGAACCACCGGCGGAGTCACCCTCCACGATGTAGAGTTCGGACAGCGCCGGATCCTTCTCCTGGCAGTCCGCCAGCTTGCCCGGCAGGCCGGCGATGTCCAGGGCGCCCTTGCGGCGGGTCATCTCGCGCGCCTTGCGCGCCGCTTCCCGGGCCCGGGCCGCGTCGATCATCTTGCCGACCACCGCCTTGGCTTCGTTGGGGTTCTCCAGCAGGAAGTCGGAGAAGTGCTTGCCCATCTCCTGTTCCACCGCGGTCTTCACCTCGGAGGAGACCAGCTTGTCCTTGGTCTGGGAGGAGAACTTGGGATCCGGCACCTTGACCGAGATGATGGCGGTCAGGCCTTCACGGGCGTCGTCACCGGTGGTGGCCACCTTGAACTTCTTGGCCAGGCCCTCGGCCTCGATGTAGCTGTTCAGGTTGCGTGTCAGCGCCGAGCGAAAGCCCGCCAGGTGGGTGCCGCCATCGCGCTGGGGAATGTTGTTGGTGAAGCAGAGGATGTTCTCGTTGAAGCTGTCGTTCCACTGCAGCGCCACTTCCACACCAACGCCATCGTCTTCGCGCTGCACCTGAAAGTGGAACACCTCGTTCACCGCGGTCTTGTTGGTGTTCAGATAGTCGACGAAGGCACGCAGGCCGCCCTCGTACTTGAACAGCTCTTCCTTGCCGCTGCGCTCGTCGCGCAGGACGATGCCGACGCCGGAGTTGAGGAAGGACAATTCGCGAATCCGCTTGGCCAGGATGTCCCAGCTGAACTGGATGTTGTTGAAGGTCTCGGCGGACGGCTTGAAATGCACCTGGGTACCGGTGGTGTCGGTCTCGCCGATCACTGCCAGCGGCGCCTGGGGTACGCCGTGCACATAGACCTGCTCCCACAGCTGACCGGCGCGGCGGATGGTCAGGCGCAGTTCCTCGGAGAGGGCGTTCACCACCGAGACGCCCACGCCGTGCAGGCCGCCGGACACCTTGTAGGTGTTGTCGTCGAACTTACCGCCGGCGTGCAGCACGGTCATGATGACTTCGGCCGCCGAGACGCCTTCTTCCTTGTGGATGTCCACCGGGATGCCGCGGCCGTTGTCACGCACGGTGATGGATTCATCCATGTGGATGGTGATGCTGATCTCGCTGCAGAAGCCGGCCAGGGCCTCGTCGATGGAGTTGTCCACCACCTCGAAGACCATGTGGTGCAGGCCGGTGCCGTCATCGGTGTCGCCGATGTACATGCCGGGGCGCTTGCGCACGGCATCCAGTCCCTTCAGCACCTTGATGCTGGAAGAGTCGTAGGTATTGGTCTCGCTCATGCTTGGCTCCCGCTAGTGTGGGTCTGCTTGATATGGCCGTGTTCCACGTGAAACACGCTGACCTCTGTCTCCGGCCGCCAGGCGGCCTGTAGCGTCTCGCGCTCGACACAGGTGATGAAGACTTGGCACTCCAGTGCCTCCAGCAGCCGGCACAAGGCCAGCCGGTGTCCCTCGTCCAGTTCCGAGGGCAGGTCGTCGATGAGATAGACGCACTGGCCCCGCTTGACCTGGTTGACCAACCGCCCCTGGGCGATGCGCAACGCGCACACCACCAGCTTCTGCTGGCCGCGCGACAGGATGTCCGCCGCGTTGTGGTTGCCGATGCGAATGCGCAGGTCGGCGCGCTGGGGCCCGGCCTGGGTATGTCCCAGCTGCAGATCCCGCGGCAGACTGTACGCCAGCACCTCGCGCAGATCGCGCTCGCGGTCCCAGCCGCGGTAGTAGCTCAGGGTCAGGCCGTCGAGCTGGATCAGCTCGGCCAGTACCGCGGTGAATTCCGGCTTCAGACGCTGGATATAGGCCTGGCGAAAGCCATCGATCTCGGCGCTGGCCAGGGCCAGTTCCTGATCCCAGGCGGCCTGCGCCGCAGGGTCGATTTTACCACGTCTGAGCCAGTGATTTCGCTGCCTGAGCGCCTTTTGCAGGCGTTGCCATAGCGGTAGAAATCGCTGTTCCTCGTGGAACACGCCCCAGTCGAGAAACTGCCGCCTGATCTTGGGGCTGCCTTCGAGCAGCCGGAAGCCGTCGGGATTGATCAGCTGCAGCGGCAGCACCTCGGCCAGTTGCGCCGCGCTACGGGCATTCTCGCCATTGATGCGGATCTGGTAGTCACCGCCGCGCTCGCGTTGGATACCCAGGTTGCAATCCTGGCCACCGGGCAGCCGCACCTGGCCGAACACCGTGCAACTGGCCTGCTCGTGCTGGATGACCGGCGCCAGCTTGGTGCTGCGAAAGGAGCGGGCCAGGCCCAGCAGGTGGATGGCTTCCAGCAGGCTGGTCTTGCCGCTGCCGTTGGCGCCATGCAGGAGGTTGACCCGGGGCGAGGGCTGAAGCGCGACCGCCTGCAGATTGCGCAGGCGGTCGGCGTTGAAGCGGATCAGCGTCATCGAGCGGCGATCAGAGGCGCATCGGCATCACGACATAGGAGGAGTCGTCGTTGCCCGCCTCCTGCAACAGCGCACTGCTGCTGGAATCGGACAGGGTGATGCGCACCTGATCGGTGGTCATCACGCCGAGCACGTCGAGCAGGTAGCTGACGTTGAAACCGATCTCCAGGCTGCCGCCGTCGTAGTCGACCTGCAGTTCTTCCTCGGCCTCTTCCTGCTCCGGGTTGTTGGCCTGGATCTTCATGAAGCCGTTTTCCAGCTGCAGGCGGATACCACGGTACTTCTCGTTGGAGAGAATGGCGGTGCGGCTGAAGGCTTCGCGCAGATGCTGGCGCTCGCCCAGTACCAGCTTGTCGCCATGCCGCGGCAGCACGCGCTCGTAGTCGGGAAACTTGCCGTCCACCAGCTTGGAGGTAAAGGTGAAGTCGCCGGTGGTGGCGCGGATATGGTGCTGGCCCAGGACCACGTTGACCGGCTCTTCCGGTTCGGTGAGCAGGCGCGACAACTCCAGGATGCCCTTGCGCGGCACGATGACCTGGTGCTTCTCGGCCTGGTCGACGTCAGCTTCCAGCATGCACATGGCCAGGCGGTGACCATCGGTGGCCACGGCGCGCAGCCAGCCGGTGCTGGCTTCCAGCAGCATGCCGTTAAGGTAGTAGCGCACGTCCTGCTGGGCCATGGCGAAGCCAGTGCGCTCGATCAGACGGCGCAGGCGGCCCTGGGGAATGCTGAACTTCAGCGAACCCGGACCTTCCTCCACGGTGGGGAAGTCGTTGGCCGGCAGGGTGGACAGGGTGAAGCGACTGCGTCCGGCACGAATCAGCAGCTTCTGCTCCTCGGTACGGATGTCGATCAGCGCATCGGGCTGCAGGCTCTTGCAGATGTCCATCAGCTTGCGCGCCGGCACGGTGATCTCGCCGGCTTCGGCGGCTTCTTCCAGATCGACCCGGCCAACCAGCTCGACTTCCAGGTCGGTACCGGTCAGCGAGAGGCGCTGGCCTTCCACGACCAGGAGTACGTTGGACAGCACCGGCAGCGTTTGCCGACGTTCCACGACACCGGCCACCAGCTGCAGCGGTTTCAACAGGGCTTCGCGTTGAATGGTGAAATGCATGGTCAGGTCCTTGCCAGGGCCGCGTCCGTCAGGTGGTCAGGGTACGCAGCAGGTTCTTGTAATCCTCTCGGATATCCGCGTCGGATTCCCGAAGTTCGGCGATCTTGCGACAGGCGTGCAACACCGTCGTGTGATCGCGTCCGCCAAAGGCGTCGCCGATTTCCGGCAGGCTGTGGTTGGTCAGTTCCTTGGACAGCGCCATGGCGACCTGCCGCGGCCGGGCGACCGAGCGCGAGCGGCGTTTTGACAGCAGATCGGCGATCTTGATCTTGTAGTACTCGGCCGCGGTGCGCTGGATGTTGTCGATGCTGACCAGCTTGTCCTGCAGCGCTAGCAGATCCTTGAGCGACTCGCGGATCAGCTCGATGGTGATGTCGCGGCCCATGAAGTGGGCATGGGCGATCACCCGCTTGAGCGCGCCTTCCAGTTCCCGCACGTTGGAACGGATGCGCTGGGCAATGAAGAAGGCGGCGTCGTGGGGCAGGTCGACCTTGGCCTGGTCGGCCTTCTTCATCAGGATCGCGACCCGCGTCTCCAGCTCCGGCGGCTCCACGGCCACGGTGAGCCCCCAGCCGAAGCGCGACTTGAGCCGCTCTTCCAGGCCATCGATCTCCTTGGGATAGCGGTCGCTGGTGAGGATCACCTGTTGTCCACCTTCGAGCAGGGCATTGAAGGTGTGGAAAAACTCTTCCTGCGAACGCTCCTTGCGGGCGAAGAACTGGATGTCATCGATCAGCAGCGCATCCACCGAGCGGTAGAAACGCTTGAATTCGTTGATGGCGTTGAGCTGCAGCGCCTTGACCATGTCGGCGACGAAGCGCTCCGAATGCAGATAGACGATCTTGGCGTTCGGATTTCGCTTGAGCAGGTGGTTGCCCACCGCGTGCATCAGGTGGGTCTTACCCAGACCCACGCCACCATAGAGGAAGAGCGGGTTGTACCCGTGCTTGGGATTGTCCGCCACCTGCCAGGCCGCCGCGCGCGCCAGCTGGTTGGACTTGCCCTCGACGAAGTTCTCGAAGGTGAAGGTACGGTTCAGATAGCTGGTGTGCTTGAGCGCACCCTCCACCTGCACGGTACGTTCGGTCTTGACGACCGGCTCGTCGGCCAATTCCGCCGTCACGTCTTCCAGGGCAACGCCCGCGGTGACGATGTCCGACTGGATCGGTTGCGGGGCCTGCACCGGTGGTGGCAACGGAGTGCTCTGGCTGCTCGGCGTCTGGACAGCGCGCGGCTTGTTGCTGCGCTTGCTGCCGATCAGCAAGGACAGCACCGGGGCGATACCGTCGTCGGCATGCTCCTCGAGCAATTCGAGCAGGCGACCCAGGTATTTCTCGTTGACCCAGTCGAGCACGAAGCGGTTGGGCGCGAACACCCGCAGCTCATCCCCTTCCGCTTCCACCTGCAGTGGCCGGATCCAGGTATTGAATTGTTGCGAAGGCAGCTCGTCGCGCAGCACATCCACGCAACGTTGCCAGAGTTCGACCGACACAGCGTCTCCCAAGAACTGGAGCGGCCCGGACGGGCCATGAGCAAACGCCCATTGTATCCCTCCCCACCTGGGTTATCCACATGACTGCGCAGTTTCCCGGCAGATAGCCGCCTCAACCGTCACGACCGGGCGTATGACCGTCAGCACTGTGGATAAGGCCGTCTGACCTCTCTGGACATCCCGGGGTTTTTCTCTGTGGATAATCCGGCTGTGCGTAACAGCTCTGCTTATCCACAGCTCCTGGACAGCCTGACCACCTTCGGCACACCTGTTGAAAACAGACTTTCCGCTGCCGCTCCGACCAGGCTGGACCCGGGCTGCCACGTTCTATCCACAGAAAACCGCTGCACCATACATATTCACTTCAACAGTCTTTTAAAACCTTCTGACCTGTTGATTTTATTTACGCGCTCGTCTGCCAGCCGGTGCTGGTTGGAAATTGACCTGTACCGAGGCTTTCTCTAGAATCGCCGGTCTCTTTGCGCGGGGCACTCATGCCTTGCCGCTTTCACCTAGGTAAAAGTCCATGAAACGCACCTTCCAACCCAGCACCCTGAAGCGCGCCCGTGTCCACGGTTTCCGTGCTCGTATGGCAACCAAGAACGGCCGTCAGGTTCTCGCCCGTCGCCGTGCCAAAGGCCGCAAGCGTCTGGCGATCTGATTGCCCGGTCAGGTGGTGAGTCAGGGTTTCGGTCGGGACAGGCGCTTACTGAGCTCCCAACAGTTCCAGGCGGTCTTTGACTCTCCCACCCACAAGGCATCCGGCAAGCACCTGCTGCTGCTCGCCCATGCCAATGGGCTCGACCATTCCCGCCTGGGGCTGGTCATCGGCAAGAAAAGCGTCAAGCTTTCTGTCGAGCGCAATCGCATCAAGCGGGTCATCCGGGATTCCTTCCGGCTGAATCAGGACCGCCTCGGCAGCTTCGATCTGGTCTTCGTCGCCCGCAAGGGACTCGGCGAGGTCGACAATCCCGAATTGCACGATCAGCTGCTGCAACTGTGGAAACGTCTCAATCGCCAGGCGAGCAAGACGATTGCCCACCCCATTGACAGTCCCGACGGTGCTCATGCGTAAACCGGCCCTGCTGCTGATTCGCTTCTACCGTTATGCCATCAGCCCCTTGATGGCCAGTCACTGTCGTTTCTATCCGACCTGTTCCGGTTACGCCCTCGAAGCCATCGAGTGCCACGGGCTGCTGCGTGGTGGCTGGCTGACCACACGGCGACTGTGCCGGTGCCATCCCTGGCACTCAGGCGGATACGATCCCGTTCCTCCCGCAAAGAACCCAGCCCCGACCTCTTCGATGGCCGAGTAAACATGGATATCAAGCGCCCGCTACTCATTGCCGCCTTGGCGATCGTGTCCTACACCCTGGTTTTCCAGTGGAACAAGGATTACGGCCAAGGCGATCTGCCCACGGCCAAGACGCAGACCAGCGTCCTGCCGGGCGATACCCCCAACGTGCCCACCGATGTCCCGGCCGATGCCAAGGCAGCTGCCCCGGTGGACAACGCGGCTGCCCAACCGAGCACCGCGCTCATCAAGGTGCGTACCGACGTCCTGGATCTGGCCATCGACCCCCGCGGCGGCGACATCGTCCAGCTCGGCCTGGTGCAGTACCCGAGCCGCCAGGACCATCCCAACGATCCCTTCATGCTGTTCGACAACGGCGCCCAGCGTCTCTACCTGGCGCAGAGCGGCCTGACCGGTGCCAACGGTCCCGATGCCAACAGCGCCGGTCGTCCGCTGTACACCTCGGCGCAGTCCAGCTACGTGCTCGCCGATGGCCAGCAGCAGCTGGTGGTGGGATCTCAAGTACCAGGCCAATGGCGTCGACTACATCAAGAGATTCACCTTCCACCGGGGCCTGAAGGTCGACTGCTCGGACGCCGAGAAGGCGCAGAAGAAGATCGCCTGCATCAACCCGGACGCCTACCAGATCCAGGTCAGCTACCTGATCGACAACCAGAGCGCCAGCGCCTGGAACGGCGTGCTCTATGCCCAGCTCAAGCGTGACAAGAGCGGCGATCCCTCGGCCACCACCGCTACCGGCGTGTCCACCTACCTGGGCGCCGCGGTCGGTACCCCGGCCGAGCCCTACCGCAAGGTGTCCATGAGCGACATGGACAAGAATCGCCTGCAGGAAGCGGTGCAGGGCGGCTGGGTCGGTTGGCTGCAGCACTACTTCGTCACCGCCTGGGTGCCGAACAAGGACGAGCAGCACCAGATCACCACCCGCAAGGATGCCCAGGGCAACTACATCGTCGGCTTCACCGGTCCGCAGTTCAGCGTGCCGGCGGGTGGCAAGGGCGAGACCTCGCTGACCCTCTATGCCGGTCCGAAGATCCAGGAGCACCTCAAGACCCTGTCCCACGGTCTGGAACTGACCGTCGACTACGGCTTCCTGTGGTTCATCGCCCAGCCGATCTTCTGGCTGCTGCAGCATATCCACAGCATCCTGGGTAACTGGGGCTGGTCGATCATCGTCCTGACCATCATCATCAAGATGCTGTTCTTCCCGCTGTCCGCCGCCAGCTACCGCTCCATGGCCCGCATGCGTGCCGTCGGCCCGCGACTGCAGGCGCTGAAGGAACAGCATGGCGACGATCGCCAGAAGATGTCCCAGGCGATGATGGAGCTCTACCGCAAGGAGAAGATCAATCCCCTGGGTGGCTGTCTGCCCATCGTGGTGCAGATGCCGGTGTTCCTGGCACTGTACTGGGTGCTGCTGGAAAGCGTCGAGATGCGCCAGTCGCCCTGGATGTTCTGGATCACCGACCTGTCGGCCAAGGATCCCTTCTTCATCCTGCCGATCATCATGGGCGGCACCATGCTGGTGCAGCAGATGCTCAACCCGGCACCGCCGGATCCTATGCAGGCCAAGGTCATGAAGATGATGCCGATCATCTTCACCTTCTTCTTCCTGTGGTTCCCGGCCGGTCTGGTGCTGTACTGGATCGTCAACAACTGCCTGTCGATCCTGCAGCAGTGGTACATTACCCGGAAGATCGAGGCGGCCAGCAAGAAGGCCTGACCCCGTTCACCCTGTCCACACGACGCCCCTTGATTGGGGCGTCGTGCTTTCTGGAGGATCGTCATGTCCCTGCCTTCCGACAGCATCGCCGCCATCGCCACCGCTACCGGGCGCGGCGGAGTCGGTATCGTCCGCGTCTCCGGGCCCCTCGCCGCCCCCCTGGCGCGGGCGATCTGCGGCCGTGAGCTGCCCCCGCGACATGCCCACTATGGCAACTTCCTCGCCGCCGACGGCAGCGTGCTGGACGCCGGCATCGCGCTGTTCTTTCCCGGTCCCAACTCCTTTACGGGCGAAGACGTGCTGGAACTCCAGGGCCATGGCGGCCCGGTAATCCTCGACCTGCTCCTGCGCCGTACCCTGGAAGAGGGGGCGCGCCTGGCCCGCCCGGGCGAGTTCAGCGAACGCGCCTTTCTCAACGACAAGCTCGACCTGGCCCAGGCCGAGGCCATCGCCGACCTCATCGAGGCCAGCACCGAACAGGCGGCGCGCAATGCCCTGCGCTCGCTGCAGGGCGAATTCTCCCGTCGCGTGGAAAGCCTGGTCGAGCAACTCATCCAGCTGCGTATCTACGTCGAAGCTGCCATCGACTTTCCCGAGGAAGAGATCGACTTCCTCGCCGACGGTCGGGTCCAGGGCCTGCTGGAGGGGGTCCAGGCCGAATTGCAGGAGGTCCGTCGCGAAGCCAATCGCGGTGCCCTGCTGCGTGACGGCATGACCGTGGTGATCGCCGGCCGTCCCAATGCCGGCAAGTCCAGCCTGCTCAATGCCCTGGCCGGCCGCGAAGCCGCCATCGTCACCGACATCGCCGGCACCACCCGCGATGTCCTGCGTGAACATATCCACCTGGATGGCATGCCGCTGCACGTGGTCGATACGGCCGGTCTGCGCGACACCGATGACCGGGTGGAACAGATCGGCGTCCAGCGGGCCCTGGACGCCATCGCCGGAGCCGATCGAGTGCTGCTGGTGGTGGACGCCAGCGCACCGGAAGCCCGCGATCCCCAGGCGCTCTGGCCGGAACTGCTGAGCGCCAGGCCGCCGCTGGACAAGCTGACGGTGATCCGCAACAAGGCCGACCTCACCGGTGAGCCCACCGGGTTGCTGGGGTCGACCGCACCGGTGGAGATCGCCCTCAGCGCCACCGATGGCGGCGGAGTCGAGGCCCTGCGCGAGCATCTCAAGGCCTGCATGGGCTTCGAGCAGACCACCGAGGGCGGCTTCAGCGCCCGCCGCCGCCATCTGGATGCCCTGCAGCGGGCGGCCAGCGCCCTGGACCACGGCTATCGCCAGCTCACCCTGGCTGGTTCCGGCGAGCTCTTGGCCGAGGATCTGCGCCAGGCTCAGCAGGTACTCGGCGAGATCACCGGTGCCTTCAGCTCCGACGATCTGCTCGGCCGCATCTTCTCCAGCTTCTGCATCGGCAAGTAACTCCCGCTCCGCTGTAGCAGGCCTGTGCAATGCAGGCCTTGTCTGTCCTCACTTCCCCCTTCCAGAGCCCTGTTGATAACCCCGCCTGAGGTCTGCCCATAAATCGGTGCACGACCTGTCCATGATTGCCACTGTGGATAAGCGGGCAAAGGGTCCACAGGATGCTGATAGCTTGTGTTCATCCACAGCACAAGACGTACACCGGGTTCAGTTTTTCCCCAGCCCAGACCTGCCAAGGGCTGGATAAGCTTATCCACAGCGAAGGGCCTGCATATACATAAGCTCTATATCAGTCCTTTTAAAACTTTCTTCTCTATTGTTTATATTGAGCGTCTACCACGGCGCCTGGTCATTTTTTGGCCAGGGCCCCTTCTGCAAGACTGGCCTAGGCCTTATACTTGCCGGCTTTCCTTCGAATTCCTGCCAACAGGCACGAGGTGCGTGGTGGACTTTCCTTCCCGTTTCGACGTCATCGTGATCGGTGGCGGCCATGCCGGTACCGAAGCGGCCCTGGCGGCCGCTCGCATGGGTGTGCGCACCCTGCTGCTCACGCATAATGTGGAAACTCTCGGCCAGATGAGCTGCAATCCCGCCATTGGCGGCATCGGCAAGAGCCATCTGGTCAAGGAGATCGATGCCCTGGGCGGCGCCATGGCCGCGGCGACGGATCTCGCCGGCATCCAGTTCCGCATTCTCAACAGCCGCAAGGGACCTGCCGTCCGCGCCACTCGCGCCCAGGCCGATCGCGTGCTGTACAAGGCGGCTATCCGCTACACCCTGGAAAACCAGCCCAACCTGTGGATATTCCAGCAGGCCTGTGACGACCTCATCGTCGAAGGCGATCGGGTGGCCGGCGTGATCACCCAGATGGGCCTGAAATTCCATGGCGACAACGTGGTGCTGACCGCTGGAACCTTCCTCGGCGGTCTTATCCACATCGGCATGCAGAATCACAGCGGTGGACGAGCGGGAGACCCGCCCGCCATCGCCCTGGCCCAGCGCCTGCGGGAACTGCCGCTGCGGGTCTCCCGCCTGAAGACCGGCACGCCGCCACGTATCGACGGCCGCTCGGTGGACTTCTCGGTGATGACCGAGCAGCCAGGGGATACCCCGCTGCCGGTGATGTCCTTTCTCGGCAATCGCGAGCAGCATCCGGCGCAGGTCAGCTGCTGGATCACCCACACCAACGCCCGCACCCACGACATCATCCGCGCCAACCTGGATCGTTCGCCCATGTACTCGGGCGTGATCGAAGGGGTAGGGCCGCGCTACTGTCCGTCCATCGAAGACAAGATCCATCGCTTCGCCGACAAGGACAGCCATCAGGTCTTTCTCGAACCCGAGGGTCTGACCACCCACGAGCTCTATCCCAACGGCATCTCCACCTCGCTGCCCTTCGATGTGCAGCTCGAGGTGGTGCGCTCCATGCGCGGCCTGGAGAACGCCCACATCCTGCGACCCGGCTACGCCATCGAATACGATTTCTTCGATCCGCGGGATCTCAAGTACAGCCTGGAAACCAAGGTCATCGCCGGCCTGTTCTTCGCTGGCCAGATCAATGGCACCACCGGTTACGAAGAAGCCGGCGCCCAGGGTCTGCTCGCCGGTGCCAACGCCGCGCTGCGCGCCCAGGGCCGTGAAGCCTGGTGTCCGCGCCGCGACGAGGCCTACCTCGGCGTGCTGGTCGACGATCTCATCACCCTGGGCACCCAGGAGCCCTACCGGATGTTCACCTCCCGCGCCGAGTACCGGCTGATCCTGCGCGAAGACAACGCCGACCTGCGCCTGACCGAAAAGGGGCGCGAGCTGGGTCTGGTGGACGACCAGCGCTGGGCGCTGTTCGAAGCCAAGCGCGAGGGCATCGCCCTGGAAGAGCAGCGTCTCAAGGCGATCTGGATTCGCCCGGGCACGCCCGAGGGCACGGCGGTGGCCGAGCGCTTCGGCACGCCGCTCAATCACGAATACAACCTGCAGAATCTGCTGGCTCGTCCGGAGATCGACTATGCCGGTCTGCTGGCTGCGGTAGGTCAGACACCGGCCGAGGCCCAGGTCGCCGAGCAGATCGAGATCAAGACCAAGTACGCCGGCTACATCGATCGCCAGCAGGACGAGATCCAGCGCCTGCGCGCCAGCGACGCCGTGGCGCTGCCGGCGGAGCTCGACTACGCCACCATCTCCGGACTGTCCAAGGAGATCCAGCACAAGCTGGCCCAGGCCCGTCCCGAGACCCTGGGGCAGGCCTCGCGCATTCCGGGCGTCACGCCAGCGGCGGTCTCGCTGCTGCTGATCCACCTCAAGAAGCGCAGCGCCGGTCGCAGCCTGGAGCACAGCGCCTGATGGCCAGCGCGATCCAAGCCAACGAACTGCGCCAGGGCGCCGAGACCCTCGGCGTGGCCCTGAGCGCCGCCGTGGAAGAGCGGTTGCTGGGCTACCTGGACCTGCTGGTCAAGTGGAACAAGGCCTACAACCTCACCGCGGTGCGCGATCCCAACGAGATGGTCTCGCGGCACCTGCTGGACAGCCTCAGCATCGTCCCCCACGTGGGCGCCGGGCAGTGGCTGGACGTGGGCAGCGGCGGCGGCATGCCGGGCATTCCCCTGGCGATCCTCTTTCCCGAGTCGCGCTTCACCCTGCTCGACAGCAACGGCAAGAAGACCCGCTTCCTGACCCAGGCCAAGATCGAGCTGGGCCTGGCCAATCTCGAGGTGGTCCACGCCCGCGTCGAGGCCTTCCAGCCTGCCGCGCCCTTCACCGGCATCGTCTCGCGGGCGTTCAGCGCCATCGACGACTTCGCCACCTGGACGCGCCACCTGGGCGACAACCAAACACAGTGGCTGGCGATGAAGGGACTGCACCCCGACGACGAGCTGGCCAAGCTACCAGCGGATTTCCGGATTGCGGCGGCGCACGTCCTCGCGGTTCCCGGTTGCCAAGGCCAGCGGCACTTGCTGATACTGCGCCGCACGAACGGAAAGGGGTAAGGCGGGTACATGGCCAAGGTTTACGCGATAGCCAACCAGAAGGGCGGGGTGGGCAAGACCACGACGTGCATCAATCTCGCCGCTTCTCTGGCCGCCACCAACCGGCGCAAGGTGCTGCTGATCGATCTCGATCCCCAGGGTAACGCCACCATGGGCAGCGGGGTGGACAAGCACGCCCTCGAGCATTCGGTGCTGGACGTCCTCACCGGGGCCTGCGGCCTGCTCGACGCCATGCACTTCTCCGAGCACGGCGGCTACCAGCTGCTGCCCTCGAACCGCGACGTCACCGCCGCGGAAGTCGAGCTGCTGGAGATGACCGGGCGCGAGAGCCGGCTACGCGATGCCCTCGCCCCCGTGCGGGACAACTACGACTACGTCCTCATCGACTGCCCGCCGTCGCTGTCCATGCTGACCATCAACGGCCTGGTGGCCGCCGATGGCGTGATCATTCCCATGCAGTGCGAGTACTTCGCCCTGGAAGGCCTGACCGATCTGGTCGGCAGCATCCAGCACATCGCCCAGCGGCTGAATCCGCAGCTGAAGATCGAGGGCCTGCTGCGCACCATGTTCGATCCGCGCATCGGCCTGGCCAACGACGTCGCCGCCCAGCTCAAGCAGCACTTCGGCGACGAGCTCTACGAAACCATCATTCCGCGCAACGTCCGCCTGGCCGAAGCGCCCAGCTACGGCATGCCCGCCCTGGTCTACGACAAGAGTTCCAAGGGGGCCGCGGCCTACCTGGAGCTGGCCAGCGAGCTGGTCAAACGTCAGCGCAAGGCGGCTCGCGTCGCCAAGACTGCCTAAGGAATCCCCATGGCTGTGAAGAAACGAGGTCTGGGCCGCGGTCTCGACGCCCTGCTCGGCGGTGCCAGCGTCAAGGTCCTGCAGGAGCAGGCTGCCGCCACCCCGGTCAGCGAACTGCAATCGCTGCCGCTGGACATCATCCAGCGCGGCAAGTACCAGCCGCGCCGGCACATGGATCCGACCGCTCTGGAAGAGCTGGCCAACTCCATTCGCGTCCAGGGGCTGATGCAGCCCATCGTGGTGCGTGCCATCGGTGAAGGCCGTTACGAGATCATCGCCGGCGAACGCCGCTGGCGGGCCAGCCAGCAGGCCGGTCTGGAGCGGATCCCGGCGCTGGTGCGCGACGTGCCCGATCAGGTGGCCATCGCCCTGGCGCTGATCGAAAATATCCAGCGGCAGAATCTCAATCCGCTGGAAGAGGCCATGGCGTTGCAGCGGCTGCAGGACGAATTCGAGCTGACCCAGGCCCAGGTGGCCGAAGCCGTCGGCAAGTCGCGCTCGGGCGTGACCAACCTGCTGCGCCTGCTGGCGCTGGCCGAAGACGCCAAGGAAATGCTGGCCAGGGGCGAGCTGGAGATGGGCCATGCCCGGGCACTGCTCGGTCTGCCCAAGGCGCGCCAGGCCGAAGGGGCGCGGCACGTTGTCGCACGGGGCCTCACCGTCCGCCAGACCGAAGCCCTGGTGCGCCAGTGGCTCAGCGGCACGGAGCCGGAGGAGAAGGCCGCGGTGGTCGATCCCGACATCAGTCGGCTGGAGCAGCGTCTGGCCGAACGTTTGGGCGCCAACGTGCAGATCCGCCATGGCGAGAAAGGCAAGGGCCAGCTGGTGATCCGCTACACCTCTTTGGACGAACTTCAAGGCGTACTGGCGCACATTCGCTGACACAAATGCCTGCGAGCCTGGACGGCAATCTGTCCGGGGTGGCTTGAACCACTCTGGACGCGCCCCTATACTTTGCCCGCTTTTTGTCGGCACAAAGCATGCCAGTGAAAACAACTATTAAGCCGACACCAGAGGACTTCGAGCCGATGGACCGCCGCACGCCCAAACGCCTGCCTTTCCATCACCAGCCTGCCTTTCGCCTGCTGCTCGTCCAACTGGCTGTCGCGTCGTGTGCCGCCGTTGTCTTGTATTGCTTCGTCGGTAAGGTCGCCGGTTATTCCGGATTGTTGGGCGGGCTGATTGCCTGGCTGCCCAATCTGTATTTTTCGTTCAAGGCGTTCCGCTATCGTGGCGCCCATGCCGCCCAAGACATCGTCCGTTCTTTCTACTCGGGCGAGGCGGGCAAACTGATTCTCACGGCAGTGCTCTTTGCACTGACGTTTGCTGGGGTAAAACCGCTTTCGGCTCCTGCACTGTTCGGCGTCTACCTGTTGACGCTGATGGTCAATGCCGGCGCGCCCCTGCTACTGAAAAAACCGACTAGACCTTAAGGCATTCGAGGCACACATGGCAGCAGACTCCGCTTCGGGCTACATCCAGCACCACCTGCAGAACCTGACCTATGGTATGCACCCGGTGAACGGCTGGAGCTTCGCCCACACCCCCGCTGAAGCTAAGGAAATGGGCTTCTGGGCCTTCCACGTGGACACCCTCGGCTGGTCGGTCGCCCTCGGCCTGATCTTCCTGGTGCTGTTCCGCAGCGTCGCCAAGAAGGCCACCAGTGGTCAGCCCGGCGGCCTGCAGAACTTCGTCGAGGTGCTGGTCGAATTCGTCGACGGCAGCGTCCGCGACACCTTCCATGGCAAGAATCCGCTGATCGCGCCCCTGGCCCTGACCATCTTCGTCTGGATCTTCCTGATGAACCTGATGGACCTGGTGCCGGTGGACTGGCTGCCGTCCGTGGCCGGCATGCTGTTCGGCGAGCACACCTACTTCCGCGTGGTGCCCACCACCGACCCGAACGCCACCCTGGGCATGGCCCTGTCGGTGTTCGCCCTGCTGATCTTCTACAGCATCAAGATGAAGGGCCTGGGCGGCTTCTTCGGCGAGCTGACCCTGCATCCCTTCAGCAGCAAGAACATGCTGCTGCAGATCATCCTGGTCCCGATCAACTTCCTGCTCGAATTCGTCACCCTGATCGCCAAGCCGATCTCGCTGGCACTGCGACTGTTCGGCAACATGTATGCTGGCGAGCTGATCTTCATCCTCATCGCCATCATGTTCGCCAACGGTCTGGCGCTGGGTGGCCTGGGTATCGTGCTGCAGTGGGCGTGGGCAGTGTTCCACATCCTCATCATCACCCTGCAGGCCTTCATCTTCATGATGCTGACCATCGTCTACCTGTCGATGGCGCACGAAGAAAGTCACTAAGGAATGGCCCCCGGACGCTGCTGACGGCGTCCGGAGGCGGTTCTGCCGTGAGTCCCGGAGGACGTTGTCCGCCGGGTAACTTGGGAAAACTTTTTCGCTTCAACCTTAACCAAGACGACTAAAAAAGTCGGGAGGAAAGATGGAAACTGTAGTTGGTTTGACCGCGATCGCCGTTGCTCTGCTGATTGGCCTGGGCGCTCTGGGTACCGCCATTGGCTTCGGTCTGCTAGGTGGCAAGTTCCTCGAAGGCGCCGCTCGTCAGCCGGAAATGGTTCCGATGCTGCAAGTCAAGATGTTCATCGTCGCCGGTCTGCTCGACGCCGTGACCATGATCGGTGTTGGTATCGCCCTGTTCTTCACCTTCGCTAACCCCTTCGTTGGTCAGATCGCCGGCTGATCACCCTCACGGGTGTAGGCAGGACTGATGGACAACGAACGAGCGAGGTGTTGGCGTGAACATTAATGCAACCCTGATAGGCCAGTCCGTTGCCTTCTTCATCTTCGTGCTCTTCTGCATGAAGTACGTGTGGCCGCCGATCATCTCGGCGCTGCGTGAGCGTGAGAAGAAGATTGCCGATGGCCTTGACGCTGCCAACCGCGCGGCTCGTGATCTGGAAGTGGCACAGCAGCAAGCCAACCAGAAAGTGAACGAAGCCAAGGGTCAAGCAGCCGAGATCATCGAGCAAGCCAACAAGCGTGCCGCTCAGATCGTCGAGGACGCACAGGCCAAGGCCCGTGCCGAAGGCGACCGGATCAAGGCGCAGGCTCAGGCGGAAATCGAGCAGGAAATCAACACCGCGAAGGACGCTCTGCGTGCTCGCGTCGGCGTGCTGGCCGTGGCCGGCGCCGAGAAGATCCTCGGATCGACCGTTGATGCCAATGCTCATGCCCAGTTGGTCGACCGACTGGCAGCGGAAATCTAAGCGAGGCCACCAATGGCAGAACTGAACACGCTGGCCCGGCCCTATGCCAAGGCGGCTTTCGAGTTCGCACAGTCCCAGCAGCAGCTGACCCAGTGGTCGGCCGCGCTAGGGCTGCTCGCCGCGGTATCCCAAGATGGGACCGTGCGCCAGCTGCTTCAGCAGCCGCAGTTGACTGCGGACGCCAAGGCCGGATTGCTCATCGATGTATGTGGCGATCAGCTGGATGCACAGTCCCAGAACTTCGTTCGGACCGTGGCAGAAAACAACCGGATCGACCTGTTCCCGGCCATCGCCGAGATCTACGAGGCGTACAAGGCCGAGCAGGAAAAATCCATCGAGGCGGAAGTCACCAGTGCTTTCGCCCTGAGCGACGAACAGCAAGACAAACTCGCCAAGGCTCTCAGCGCAAGGCTAGGTCGACAAGTGCGACTAAATGCATCCGAGGATGCGAGCCTGATCGGTGGTGTGGTTATCCGCGCCGGCGACTTGGTAATCGATGGCTCCGTTCGCGGCAAGCTCGCGCAACTGGCCGAAGCGTTGAAACCTTGAGTTTGAAGGGGCAGTAGCATGCAGCAACTCAATCCTTCCGAAATTAGTGAAATCATCAAGGGTCGCATCGACAAGCTCGACGTGACCTCGCAAGCCCGCAACGAAGGCACCATCGTCAGCGTGTCTGACGGTATCGTGCGGATCTTCGGTCTGGCCGACGTCATGTACGGCGAAATGATCGAATTCCCCGGCGGCATCTACGGCATGGCGCTGAACTTGGAGCAGGACTCCGTCGGCGCCGTGGTCCTGGGTAGCTACCTGGGTCTGGCCGAAGGCATGAGCGCCAAGTGCACCGGCCGCATCCTGGAAGTCCCGGTTGGTCCGGAACTGCTGGGCCGCGTCGTCGACGCCCTGGGCAACCCCATCGATGGCAAGGGTCCGCTGAACGCCAGCGCCACCGACGCCGTCGAGAAGGTCGCACCGGGCGTGATCTGGCGTCAGTCGGTCGACCAGCCGGTGCAGACCGGCTACAAGGCCGTCGATGCCATGATCCCGGTAGGCCGTGGTCAGCGTGAGCTGATCATCGGTGACCGTCAGATCGGCAAGACCGCCATGGCGATCGATGCCATCATCAACCAGAAGAACAGCGGCATCCGCTGCGTCTACGTCGCCATTGGTCAGAAGCAGTCGACCATCGCCAACGTGGTGCGCAAGCTGGAAGAGAACGGCGCTCTGCACAACACCATCGTGGTGGCGGCCAGTGCGTCCGAATCGGCTGCCCTGCAGTTCCTCGCGCCCTACTCGGGTTGCACCATGGGCGAATACTTCCGCGACCGCGGTGAAGACGCCCTGATCGTCTATGACGATCTGTCCAAGCAGGCCGTGGCCTATCGCCAGATTTCCCTGCTGCTGCGTCGTCCGCCGGGCCGTGAAGCCTATCCCGGCGACGTGTTCTATCTCCACAGCCGTCTGCTCGAGCGCGCTTCCCGCGTCTCCGCCGACTACGTCGAGAAGTTCACCAACGGCGCCGTGACCGGCAAGACCGGCTCGCTGACCGCGCTGCCGATCATCGAGACCCAGGCCGGCGACGTGTCCGCCTTCGTTCCGACCAACGTGATCTCCATCACCGACGGCCAGATCTTCCTGGAAGCCGGCCTGTTCAACTCGGGCATCCGCCCGGCGGTCAACGCCGGTGTCTCGGTATCCCGTGTGGGTGGTGCGGCCCAGACCAAGATCATCAAGAAGCTGTCCGGCGGTATCCGTACGGCGCTGGCCCAGTACCGTGAACTGGCGGCCTTCGCCCAGTTCGCCTCGGACCTGGACGAAGCCACCCGCAAGCAGCTCGAGCATGGTCAGCGCGTCACCGAGCTGATGAAGCAGAAGCAGTACGCGCCCATGTCCATCGCCGAGATGTCCCTGAGCCTGTACGCCGCCGAGCGTGGTTTCCTGAGCGATGTGTCCCTGGACAAGATCGGTAGCTTCGAGCAGGCCCTGATCGCCTACTTCAACCGCGATCACGCCGACCTGATGGCCAAGATCAACGTGAAGGGCGACTTCAACGACGAGATCGACGCCGGCATCAAGGCGGGAATCGAGAAGTTCAAGGCCACGCAAACCTGGTAAGCCGCGACGGGGGCGCCAGCCCCCGTTTGCCAACCCGATAGGTGTCACATGGCAGGCGCAAAAGAGATTCGCGGCAAGATCGCGAGCATCAAAAGCACACAGAAGATCACCAGCGCCATGGAAAAGGTTGCGGTCAGCAAGATGCGTAAGGCTCAGGCCCGCATGGCTGCCAGCAAGCCTTATGCCGAGCGCATCCGCGCTGTGATCGGCCACCTGGCCAACGCCAACCCCGAGTACCGCCATGCCTTCATGGTGGAACGCGAGGTCAAGCGCGTCGGCTACATCGTGGTCAGCTCCGATCGGGGTCTGGCCGGTGGTCTGAACACCAACCTGTTCAAGGCTCTGGTTCGCGACATGAGCGACCAGCGCGGCAAGGGTGTGGAAATCGATCTGGCGGTGATCGGGGCCAAGGGTGCCTCCTTCTTCCGCAGCTTCGGCGGGAACGTGGTCGCGGCCATCAGCCACCTTGGCGAAGCCCCGGCGATCGGCGATCTGATCGGCAGCATCAAGGTGATGCTGGATGCCTACCTGAACGGCCGTATCGACCGTCTGTACGTGGTGTCCAACGTCTTCGTCAACACCATGACCCAGAAGCCGACCATCCAGCAGCTGGTGCCTCTGGTGCCGGGCGAGGGCGGTGAGCTGCAGGGCAAGCACTGGGACTACCTCTACGAGCCCGACGCCAAGACCCTGCTCGACGGTCTGCTGGTGCGCTACGTGGAATCCCAGGTGTACCAGGCCGTGGTCGAGAACGCTGCCAGTGAACAGGCCGCGCGGATGATCGCGATGAAGAACGCCACCGACAACGCCGGCGATCTCATCAAGGACCTGCAGCTGGTCTACA
The DNA here is from genome assembly GCF_031453735.1 of Pseudomonas sp. SORGH_AS_0199. NCBI lineage: Bacteria > Pseudomonadati > Pseudomonadota > Gammaproteobacteria > Pseudomonadales > Pseudomonadaceae > Pseudomonas > Pseudomonas sp. SORGH_AS_0199. Next base: position 594,873 of record NZ_JAVJAE010000001.1, on the reverse strand, counting down.
ACAAGGCTCGCCAGGCTGCGATCACCCAAGAAATTTCGGAAATCGTCGGCGGCGCCGCCGCGGTCTGACGGACAGCTTAAACATTCGAGGAACGCGAAATGAGTAGCGGACGTATCGTACAAATCATCGGCGCCGTGATCGACGTGGAATTCCCGCGCGACGCGGTACCGCGCGTCTTTGACGCCCTCAAGGTGCAGGGTGCCGAAACCACCCTGGAAGTCCAGCAGCAGCTGGGCGACGGCGTGGTCCGTACCATCGCCATGGGTAGCACCGAAGGCCTCAAGCGCGGCCTGAACGTGGGCAACACCGGCGAGGCCATCAAGGTCCCGGTCGGCGTCAAGACCCTCGGCCGCATCATGGACGTGCTGGGCAACCCCATCGACGAAGCCGGCCCCATCGGCGAGGAAGAGCGCTGGGAAATCCACCGCAAGGCCCCGTCCTACGCGGAGCAGGCCGGTGGTAACGATCTGCTGGAAACCGGCATCAAGGTCATCGACCTGGTCTGCCCCTTCGCCAAGGGCGGCAAGGTCGGCCTGTTCGGCGGCGCCGGCGTGGGCAAGACCGTCAACATGATGGAACTCATCCGTAACATCGCCATCGAGCACAGCGGTTATTCCGTGTTCGCCGGCGTGGGCGAGCGTACCCGTGAAGGGAACGACTTCTACCACGAGATGAAGGACTCCAACGTTCTGGACAAGGTCGCCCTGGTCTATGGCCAGATGAACGAGCCGCCGGGCAACCGTCTGCGCGTGGCCCTGACCGGTCTGACCATGGCCGAGAAATTCCGTGACGAAGGCCGTGACGTCCTGCTGTTCGTCGACAACATCTACCGCTACACCCTGGCCGGCACCGAAGTGTCCGCGCTGCTGGGTCGTATGCCGTCCGCGGTGGGCTACCAGCCGACCCTGGCCGAGGAGATGGGTGTCCTGCAGGAGCGCATTACCTCCACCAAGCTGGGTTCGATCACCTCCGTCCAGGCCGTTTACGTCCCTGCCGATGACTTGACCGACCCGTCCCCGGCGACCACCTTCGCCCACCTGGACGCCACCGTGGTTCTGTCCCGTGACATCGCCTCCCTGGGTATCTACCCGGCGGTCGATCCCCTAGACTCCACCTCGCGCCAGCTGGACCCGAACGTGATCGGCCAGGAGCACTACGACACCGCTCGCGGTGTTCAGTACGTGCTGCAGCGCTACAAGGAGCTGAAGGACATCATCGCGATCCTGGGCATGGACGAACTGTCCGAGTCCGACAAGCAGCTGGTATCCCGTGCTCGTAAGATCCAGCGCTTCCTGTCCCAGCCGTTCTTCGTGGCCGAGGTCTTCACCGGTTCGCCCGGCAAGTACGTGTCCCTCAAGGACACCATCGCCGGCTTCTCCGGGATCCTGCGTGGCGACTACGATCACCTGCCCGAGCAGGCGTTCTACATGGTCGGCGGCATCGACGAAGCCATCGAGAAAGCCAAGAAACTGTAACTGCCGCGCCCGGCGACGGGCGCTCTTAGAGGCACGCTATGGCCAAGACAGTCCAATGCGACATCGTCAGCGCGGAAGGGGAAATCTTCTCCGGCGCGGTGGAGATGATCATCGCCCACGGCCACCTGGGTGATCTGGGTATCGCCCCGGGCCATGCGCCGCTGCTCACCGATCTGAAACCGGGCCCCATCCGCCTGGTCAAGGCCGGGGGCGTCGAGGAGGTGTTCTACATCTCCGGTGGTTTCCTGGAAGTGCAGCCGAATGTCGTCGAGGTGCTGGCCGATACCGCCAGCCGCGCCGGTGACATCGACGAAGCTGCCGCTCTGGAAGCCAAGCAGCGCGCCGAGGCAGCCCTGAGCGACAAGGGCACGGAGTTCGACTACACCGCTGCGCGCCACTCAGCTCGCCGAAGCCGCCGCCCAGCTGCGCACCATTCAGCAGCTCAAGCGGCAGGCCAAGCGCTAAGCGCAAGGTCAGGCTGTAACGACAAGGGTAGCTTCGGCTACCCTTTTCTTTTGTCGCCCGAAAAGTGGGCGAGAAATTTCGCGTGGTCGGACTCGAAAGGCGCCTGTCGCCTTCGGTCGCCGGCCCGATCCTTCCTCCTGTCTCCGAGGTTCCGATGTCCCTGGAAATCGTCATCCTGGCTGCTGGCCAGGGCACCCGCATGAGATCCGCTCTACCCAAGGTGCTGCATCCCGTGGCCGGTTGCAGCATGCTGGGGCATGTCCTCGACCGCGCCCGTGAATTGCAGCCAGCCGGCATTCACGTCGTCATCGGGCATGGCGCCGACCAGGTCCGTAGCCAGCTGGCCGCCGACGACGTGAGCTTCGTGGTCCAGGCCGAGCAGCTCGGCACCGGCCATGCCGTGGCCCGGGCGGCGCCGGCGCTGACGGCGGAGCGGGTGCTGATCCTCTATGGCGATGTTCCCCTGATCCAGACCGAGACCCTGCAGCGCCTGCTGCAGCAGGTGGATGACGGTCACCTGGCGCTGCTGACCGTGGAGCTGGACGATCCCACTGGCTATGGCCGCATCCTGCGCGATGACCAGGGGCGGGTAACCGCCATCGTCGAGCACAAGGACGCCAGCGACGCCCAGCGCACCATTCGCGAAGGCAATACCGGCATTCTTGCGGTACCCGGTCGGCGACTGGCGGATTGGCTGGGCCGCTTGTCCAACAGCAATGCCCAGGGCGAGTATTACCTGACCGACGTCATCGCCCTCGCGGTAGCGGACGGCCTGACCATCGCCACCAGCCAGCCAGCGGATGCCATGGAAGTACAGGGCGCCAACGATCGCCGGCAACTGGCCCAGCTGGAGCGGCACTTCCAGCAACGCGCCGCCGAGCGCCTGATGCTGCAGGGCGTGACCCTGCTGGACCCCCTGCGCTTCGATCAGCGTGGGCAGGTCGAGGCCGGCCGCGACGTCTCCATCGACGTCAATGTCATTCTCGAGGGTCGGGTGGTGCTGGAGGACGGCGTGAGCATCGGCCCGAATTGCGTGATCAAGGACAGCGTCCTCAAGCGCGGCGCCATCATCAAGGCCAACAGTCATCTGGATGGCGCCGTGGTGGGGGAGGGTGCCGACGTCGGTCCCTTCGCTCGCCTGCGACTCGGTAGCGAACTGGGCAGCAAGGCCCATGTGGGCAACTTCGTCGAGCTGAAGAACGCTCATCTACAGGATGGCGCCAAGGCCGGTCACCTCACCTACCTGGGTGATGCCAGCATAGGTCCAGGCAGCAACATAGGCGCGGGTACTATTACCTGCAACTATGACGGCGCTAACAAGTTTCGAACCGAAATCGGCGCGGATGTTTTTGTGGGTTCCAACAGTTCGCTGGTGGCTCCGGTCAACCTCGGCGCGGGCGCGACCACGGCGGCTGGCTCGGTCATCACGGCAGATGTTCCCGCTGATACCCTGGCGCTGGGGCGGGCCCGGCAGGTCAACAAGACCGGCTGGCAGCGACCGAAGAAGGCCCCCAAGACTTGACGGCCGCTCGCTATTAGGTTTTGATTCGATCCATTATCTTTCGAATCGAAATTTATGACCCGTCGCAATACCGCGCAGCGCCGTCATGCCATCCTCGCCCAGCTTCAGGAGCAGGGCGAGGTGAGCGTGGACGGGCTGGCCCGTCAGCTGGAGACCTCCGAGGTCACCATCCGCAAGGACCTGGCCACCCTCGAGCGCAATGGCCTGCTGCTGCGTCGCTACGGCGGCGCGGTGGCCATGCCTCAGGAACTGCTGGCCGAGGCACCGCCTCAGGCGTCGCCTTTCAAGCAGGCCATCGCCCGGGCCGCCGCCCAGCGCCTGCGCGAACATGCACGGATCATCATCGACTGCGGCAGCACCACGGCGGCGCTGATTCCCCAGCTCGATCGCCGCCCCGGGCTGGTGGTCATGACCAATTCCCTGCAGGTGGCCATGGCGCTGCGCGAGTTGGAGCAGGAACCCATGCTGCTGATGACCGGCGGTACCTGGGATCCGCATTCGGAATCCTTCCAGGGCCAGGTCGCCGAGCAAGTGCTCAGATCCTACGACTTCGACCAGCTGTTCATCGGCGCCGACGGTCTCGATCCGGAGCGCGGTACCACCACCTTCAACGAGCATCTGTCGCTGTCGCGAGTGATGGCCGAGGTAGCGCGGGAAGTGGTGGTCATGGCCGAAGCGAGCAAGCTGGGCAGGCGAATTCCCAATCTGGAACTACCTTGGGAAAGGGTGGACGTGCTCATCACCGATGAGCGCCTGCCCGCCGAGGCAGCCCGGGCAATCGAAACCCGGGGGGTGCAGGTGGTCTGCGCCCCTGTGGAAAACTAGACAATCAGGTCATCCACAGGCGGCCCTGCCGGGTCGCTGTGGATAAGACGGCAACGGGAGGTAAGCATGTGTGGAATCGTCGGCGCCATTGCCGAGCGTAACATCACCGCCATTCTGGTCGAGGGTCTCAAGCGCCTGGAATACCGTGGCTACGACAGTGCCGGTCTGGCGCTGCTGGATGCTCAGGGCGAGTTGCAGCGCCTGCGCCGCATCGGCAAGGTCAGCGAGCTGGAAGCGGCGCTGCTGGCCGATCCCCTGGCCGGTCGCCTGGGCATTGCTCACACCCGCTGGGCGACCCATGGTGCACCCACCGAAGCCAATGCCCACCCGCATTTCTCCCAGGGTGACGTGGCCGTGGTGCACAACGGCATCATCGAAAACCACGAAGCCCTGCGCGCCCAGCTCAAGGCTCAGGGCTATGTCTTCACCTCCCAGACCGACACCGAGGTCATCGTCCATCTGTTGCACCTCAAACTGCAGGACAGCGGCGACCTGACCACGGCGCTCAAGGCAGCGGTCAAGGAGCTGCACGGCGCCTACGGCCTGGCGGCGGTCTGGCGCCAGCAGCCGGATCGCCTGGTGGCGACCCGCAGCGGCAGTCCCCTGGTGATCGGCCTTGGCCTCGGCGAGAACTACCTGGCCTCCGACCAGCTGGCGCTGCGTCAGGTCACCGACCGTTTCGTCTATCTGGAAGAGGGCGACGTGGCCGAGATCCGCCTGGATCAGGTCCACCTCTGGGACGTGAACGGCGTGCCGGTCCAGCGCGAGACGGTGCAGTACCACGAAGGCAGCGAAGCGGCTGACAAGGGCGCCTATCGTCATTTCATGCTCAAGGAGATCCACGAGCAGCCCAGCGTGGTCCAGCGCACCCTGGAAGGGCGCCTGGGTGATGGGCAGGTGCTGCCCGAGGCCTTTGGCCCCTCGGCGTCCGCGTTGTTTGCCAAGGTGCGCCATGTACAGATCGTCGCCTGTGGCACCAGCTTCCATGCCGGTTCGGTGGCGCGCTACTGGATCGAGGAATACGTGGGCATTCCCTGCCAGGTCGAGGTGGCCAGCGAATTCCGCTACCGCCGCGTCGCCGTCAGCCCGGATACCCTGTTCGTCACCATCTCCCAGTCCGGCGAGACCGCCGATACCCTGGCCGCGCTGCGCATGGCCAAGCAATCCGGCTATCTGAGCAGTCTGGCGATCTGCAACGTGGCGACCAGCTCCCTGGTGCGCGAATCCCAGCTGAGCTTCCTGACCCAGGCCGGTCCGGAGATCGGCGTGGCCTCGACCAAGGCCTTCACCACCCAGCTGGTCTCTCTGCTGTTGCTGACCCTGAGTCTGGGACGCTGCCAGCAACGCCTGGATGCCGGTGTCGAGGCCGAGCTGGTGGCCGAGCTGCGCCGGCTGCCGGCGCGTCTGGATGAGGCGCTGGCCATGGACAAGACCGTCGAGAAGCTCGCCGAGTCCTTTGCCGAGAAGCACCACACCCTGTTCCTGGGGCGCGGCGAGCAGTATCCCGTGGCGATGGAAGGCGCACTCAAGCTCAAGGAGATCTCCTACATCCACGCCGAGGCCTATCCGGCCGGCGAACTCAAGCACGGTCCGCTGGCGCTGGTGGATGCCGATATGCCGGTGGTGACGGTGGCGCCCAACAACGAGCTGCTGGAAAAGCTCAAGTCCAACCTGCAGGAGGTGCGGGCGCGGGGTGGTCAGCTGATCGTCTTCGCCGACGAGCGCGCCGCTTTCGAGGAAGGCGAGGGCACCCGCATCGTGCCCATGCCGCACATCCACGATGCCCTGTCGCCGATCCTCTACACCATCCCGCTGCAGCTGCTGTCCTACCACGTGGCCGTGTTCAAGGGCACCGATGTGGATCAGCCGCGCAACCTGGCCAAGTCGGTAACCGTGGAATAAGCGGTTCCACGTGGAACCTCAGGGTACGCGCCAGCTGCCCTGATTCTGCTGACTGCAGGCGACGGCCAGGAAGCGGCCGTCGCCGGGCTCACCGTAATAGTGGATGTCCTGCCGATAGGGCACACCCGGGCTACGCGCACCCTGGCAGATCCCGATCTCGCCCACCGGGCAGCGGTCGACGAAGCGCACCTCGGTCTGCTGACCCTTGAGCTGCGGCTGGCAGAAGCCGTCACGAAACAGCTGGGCGGGGATATCGATGTTGCTCTGGCAGATCTGCACGTCCACACTGGCCTGACGACTGCGGATCACGCAGGCATCGGCGAGTGCCAGTGACGGCAACAGCAGCAGCGGGATCAGCGATCGCCACATTCCAGCCCCTCTCCTCGATCAAATCGCCACTCTAGCATTCGACCTCCCGCCATGCGCCTCGCCGATATCAAGACCCATGTGATCGCCGGTCCTCTGGGGGCCGGCAAGACCACCCTGATCCGCCAGCTGTTCGCCCAGCGTCCCGCCCATGAACGGTGGGCGATCCTGGTCAATGAATTCGGCCAGGTCGGACTCGATGCGGCGCTGATGACCCCGGACGACGAGGGCCTGAGTATCGCCGAGGTCCCGGGTGGTTGCCTGTGCTGCGTCCAGGGCGTACCCCTGCAGGTGGCCCTCACACGGCTGTTGCGACGCGCTCGGCCGCAGCGGCTGTTCATCGAGCCCTCCGGTCTCGGCCATCCCGCCAGCCTCTATCGGCAACTCCAGGCCTCGCCCTGGGCCGGGGTGCTGAGCCTGCAACCCCTGATCTGGGTAGTGGATGCCCGGCAGGTGCTGCAAGGCCAGCCCCTGCCGGAGGCCCAGCAACAGGCGCTGGAGCAGGCCGGTCTGGTCGTGCTCAACAAGAGCGCCGGTCTGGATCGGACGCTCCTGCCTGCGCAACTGGGCGACCGGCCGCTGTACTGGACCGAGGGCGGACAGATCCCCTTAACTGAACTACCCGTGGCAAATGCCGAGGCATCGACTGGCGGCGAGCTGCCCGAGCCTGGCGCCGTCATCAGCCCGCAGGCACTGCTGCTGCCGGGGCGTCCGCTGCGCTTCAGCCATATCCAGGAGGGACACCAGGCCGTCGGTTGGCGCTGGCATTCCAGTCACAGCTTCGATGGGCCGGCGCTGCTGACCCTGCTGGGTGGTCTTCCTGGCCTGCTCAGATTGAAGGCGGTCCTGCAACTGGCGGACGGCTGGCAGGCCTACAATGGTCTCGCCGGAGAAGGGCGCTGGGAACCGACGCCATGGCGGCGTGACAACCGGCTGGAGCTGATCCTGAAGGAGAGGCCGGATCTAGAGGCTCTCGAAAAGGCGCTGCGCGGGACCATTCGCGACATTTGAGGTTGCCAAATTTCTTCAGTTAATGATAATGATTATTAAATTTACTTCCTCTGCGTATTGCTCCCATGGCTCCGACGTCGCTTGCCAAGCCTGACCCCCTCGTAATCGCTGCACGTTCCGACGGCGATGAGGTGGAATCCGTCCAGGGACCCGTCAGGGCCGCCCTGACCGGCGACGTGGAGCCGGTGGCAGGGGTCAATGCCGAGCGAAGCGAGCCTTCGGCCACCATCCTGTCGTTCCGCATGCCCGAGCGTAACGAAGAGATCCTGACACCGGTACTGACCCCGGTCGGTGCGGCCGAGCCGGGCGAGCAGCCACCGCGTGGCCGTGGCTGGGGCGCCGCCTCGGCGCTGTCGCTGATCATGCATGCCAGCATGGCAGCGGCGCTGTTCATGGTGGTCCAGGCGCCGCCGGAGTTGAAGATCGCCAAGGGTGACGAACCCATGCAGGTCAGCTTCATCCAGTTGCCCAAACCGGTTCCTGAACCCCCGGCGCAAACCCCGGCACCGCCCGCGCCGCCGCCGCCACAACCCGAACCGCCGCCCCCGGAGCCTCCCAAGCCCGTGGAACCACCGAAGCCGGTGGAGCCGCCCAAGCCAGTGGTGGAAAAGCCCAAACCCAAGCCGAAGCCCAAGCCGGTCGAACACAGCCAGCAGAAGCCGCTGCCGAAAAAGGTCGAGCCTGCTCCGGAGCCCGTCGCCCAGGCCGCGCCGTCACCGGCACCCGCGCCTGCGGCCACCGCTGCACCCAGTCAGCCGGCGCCGGCCGCGGCGCCTTCCGGCCCGCCAAAGACCGCGGGTCTGCCTACCGGCAGCATCGACGACGCCGATATCCGGCCGGTCAAGATGACACCGCCGGAATACCCGGAAATGCTCCGTCGTCGCGGTGTGGGTGGCGAGGTGCGGGTGATGTTCACCGTGACCGCTGACGGTCGACTGGCCGACATCCAGGTGCTGGAAGCCTCCAACAAGCAACTGGAGCGCGCCGTGCTCGAGGTGCTGGGCGAGTGGCGCTTCGCCCCGCGGGTCTCCGGTGGTCAGATCGTGCCGCGCAAGGCGACCAAGACCTTCAACTTCAAGATCCAGCGCCGCTAGGTCGTCAGATCGCGCAGTCCCTGTTCGCTGGATCGCTCCAGGTCTGGATAACGGGACGCGCCATGGTCGAGCATTGCCCGAGCCCGAGCCCGATGCCGTCGAACGACGGCGATCTAACCGGCAAAACTCAAAAGGTTTCCTTGAGCGCCTGATAGCGCTCTTGAAGTTCCCGGCGGATCTGCCGGCGCTGCTGCGCCTGCACACAGCGTCGCTTCTCGTCCGTCGTCGCCGGTTCGAGTTGGGGAACCGGGCAGGATTTGCCGTCTTCGTCCACGGCGACCATGGTGAAGAAACAGCTGTTGGTATGGCGTACCGAGCGTTGCTGGATGTTCTCGGTGATGACCTTGATGCCGATCTCCATGGAGGTGGTCCCGGTGTAGTTCACCGAGGCGAGAAAGGTCACCAACTCGCCGACATGGATAGGTTCGCGAAAGATCACCTGGTCCACCGATAGCGTGACCACGTAGCGCCCGGCATAGCGGCTGGCGCAGGCATAGGCCACTTCGTCGAGATACTTGAGAAGCGCGCCCCCGTGGACCTTGCCGGAAAAGTTGGCCAGGTCCGGGGTCATCAGGATGGTCATGCTCAACTGGTGGTTGCCGGCTTCCATGGGCGAATCCTCGAGGGGAAATCCTGTAGACGGCGCAGCGGCGCCGTCTGTCACAGCCATCAACGGCCGGCGGAGAGACCGAAGTCGATGGGCAGGTCGGCGCCGGAAATGGCTGCCGCCTGGGGCTGACAGAGGAAATAGACGAACTCGGCCACCTCTTCCGGCTGGATGAAACGCGCGGTTTCGCCCTGCGGATAGCGATTGAGCAGGTTGCGACGATAGCCCGCCGGATCGCCGCTGCCGTAGTGGGCAGCCTGGAAGTCCAGCATGGGGGTGTCGATGTCACCTGGCGAGACGGCGTTGACCCGCACGCCATCGCGCGCCAGCTCCACCGCCAAATTCTGGCTGAAGAAGCGCACCGCCGCCTTGGCGGCACCATAGGCCGCCGCACCGGCGATGGGCTGACGCCCGGCGCCGCTGGCGACATTGATGATGACGCCGCGATTTTCCTTGAGGAAGGGGATGGCCGCCGAGCACATGAAGAAGGTGGCCTTGAGATTGACCGCCATCACCAGGTCGTAGTCGTCCTCGGTAAAGGTCTCCACCTCGCCTTCGCGCCAGATGCCCGCGGCATTGATCAGGGCATCCAGGCGCCCGGTACGGGCCATGACCTTGCTGACCAGGGAGCGGCAGCCCTCGGCGCTGGAGATATCGGCGGTCACGCTGGAATCCAGGCCGACGATGCCGTTCAGCCCATGCAGGCCCTCGGCATCGCGGTCGGCGGCGGCAACGCGCCAGCGACTCTGGGCGAAGCGTTGCGCCAGGGCGCGGCCGAGGCCGCCCGCAGCGCCGGTGATCAGGACGACGGGAGTGCTCATGACGCTTCCTCCGGAGTGATGGCCTTATCCAGACCCGTGTCGGGCGGGGTCGTTCAGTACCGGCCCGGTCAGCCTTCCAGCCAGACGTCGCGCGCCCAGATCCACACCGAATCCCAGGATTCGTCGGTCAGGTCGCCGTCTTCCCACAACAGTACCTCGCCTTCCTGACTGACGCAGTAGTAGCCGTCGTCGCTGGCGCAGAGGGGAATGTACTCCCGTGGCAGGCCTTCGTCCCAGGCAGTGGCGGCCACTTCCGGCAGATAGGTGTGGGACTGCGGATCGGTGACGGTCACCGGCTCGATACGGCCATAGACCACGTCGCTGACGGTCAGCAGGAATTCACGGAATTCCGGCGGCAGACTGATGAGCAGTTCTTCCTCGATCTCGACCAGCAGGTCTTCGTCGGGCAGCTCCAGGGGTACGGGAACGGGTTCGTTTTCTTCACGCAGGCGTTCGATGACGTCTTCCATAGCAGGCCTCTCTCGAAATGCGCACCGGATAAAGGGAAAAGAGGCGCGCAAGGTTAGCAGTTCAGTCCGGGATAACGGCAGCTTCCGTGCGGACTTGATAGCGGTTTCGAGAGATGTTCGGCAGGCGGCGCCCATGAAAAAGCCCGGCGTAGAGCCGGGCTTTTCGGTAAAGCGCCGTTATCAGGCGTTCTGGCGGATACCGGCCAGCAGCCAGGGCTGGTTCTCGCCGGCCATGCGCTCCATGCGCCAGCTTTCGCTGAACGGCTGGCCCTGGTCGAAACGCGATTCCTTGGAGACACCGTTGAAGGTGATGGTGGCGATGGTCTTGCCTTGCAGATCCTCGACACCGTCCAGGGTAGCGTTCAGGTTCTCGATGTAGGTGGACTGGAAGCCTTCGCCCAACGCAGCGCGCTCGTCACGCAGCCACTGCAGCATCTGCGGGGTGACGAACTCGGAGATCTTGTCCATCTCGTTGGCGTCCCAGTGCTGCTGCAGGCTCATGAAGTGATCACGACCAGCTGCCACGAAGCGCTCGGCATTGAACCAGCTCGGTGCGTTGATCACCGGCGCGGTACCGGCAGCGGCACCCCCGAACAGACCGCCATTGCTGGGCTGGTTGGGCATCTCGCGCTGCATGGGCGCATGACCGGCCACGGCGGGCTGCGGACCGGCCTGCTGCTTGCGACGGGCGATCAGGCGGAAGATCACGAAGGCGATGAGGGCCAGGATCAGGAAGTCGAAGAACTGGAAGCCTTCGAAGCCGTCACCCATGAACATGGAGGCCAGCAGACCACCGGCGGCGATACCGGCCAGCGGGCCGAGCCAGCGCGAGGCGCCACTGGGACGGGCAGCGGCGGCGGCGCCAGCACCGGCGGCAGGAGCGGCCATGCCCGGCTGCTGGGTCGGCGCGGCCTGGCGGGTCTGGTGGATGGGCGCGGCGCCAGCGGACTTGCCGGCGCCCATGCGTTTGGCATTGGCATCCAGGCTGAGCGTGAGGCCCAGGCACAGGATCATGAAGATGCTCATCAGGCGTTGCATGTGGTGTTCTCTCTGTGAAGAGTCTGGTGTTGGATACATCTTGCGCTGCCCGGTCAAGTACAGCCAGCGTGAATTGTTTCGGTATTTTGCCCTGTCGGCGTTCCCTGGAAGCAGGCCGCCAAGTGCCTGCGACCGTTGAAAATTTCCAAGCACATCAATCTATTACAGATTTTTGCAAAATCCGTCACAAGAGTTTGCAGATGCTAGTCTTGGTCTCCAGTCAGCGCAGGTGTCGGGAGAGTGCCCGGCCCGTCAGAGGAGGGCCCGGCCGATGCATGCTCTAGCTTTTATCCAGGACATGGCCGTCATCATGCTGGTGGCCGGCGTGGTGACCATCCTCTTCCATCGCCTCAAGCAGCCCGTGGTCCTGGGCTATATCCTCGCCGGCTTCATCATCGGACCCCACACCCCGCCATTCGGTCTGATCCACGACGAAGAAAGCATCAAGACCCTCGCCGAGGTGGGGGTCATCTTCCTGATGTTCAGCCTCGGTCTGGAATTCTCGCTGCGCAAGCTGTTCCGGGTGGGCGCCACGGCCTTCATCGCCGCCTTCCTCGAGATCAGCCTGATGCTCTGGCTGGGTTACCAGGTGGGGCAGATGTTCGGCTGGTCGCACATGGATTCGCTGTTCCTCGGCGCCATCCTGGCCATCTCCTCGACCACCATCATCGTCAAGGCGCTCAACGAGCTGAAGATGAAGCACGAGCGCTTCGCCCAGCAGATCTTTGGCGTGCTGATCGTCGAGGACATCCTCGGCATCGGCATCATCGCCCTGCTGTCGGGGCTGGCGGTGAGCGGCTCGGTGGAGCCGGGCGCGGTGGCCTCGACCCTGGGCAAGCTGAGTCTGTTCATGATCGTGGCCCTGGTCATCGGCATCCTGCTGGTGCCGCGGCTGCTGGCCTACGTGGCCACCTTCGAAAGCAACGAGATGCTGCTGATCACGGTGCTGGGACTCTGCTTCGGCTTCTGCCTGCTGGTGGCCAAGCTGGAGTACAGCGTGGTGCTGGGTGCCTTCCTGATCGGCGCCATCATGGCCGAGTCGCGCCAGCTGCTGCAGATCGAAAAGCTGGTGGAGCCGCTGCGCGACATGTTCAGCGCCATCTTCTTCGTCGCCATCGGCCTGCTGCTCGACCCCAAGGTGCTGGTGGAATACGCCTGGCCGATCACCGTGATCAGCGTCGCCGTGGTCCTGGGCAAGATCCTCGCCTGCAGCCTGGGGACCCTGATCGCCGGCAACGACGGCCGGACTTCGCTGCGGGTCGGCATGGGTCTGGCGCAGATCGGCGAGTTCTCCTTCATCATCGCCACCCTGGGGATCACCCTGGGCGTCACCAGCCATTTCCTCTATCCGGTGGCGGTGGCCGTGTCGGCGGTCACCACGCTGCTCACCCCCTATCTGATCAGGGCCGCCGATCCGCTGGCGTTGTGGATCGGCCGCTGGCTGCCGCAGCCCCTGCAGCGGGTGCTGGGCATCTATGGCGAATGGCTGCGCAGCATCCAGCCCCAGGGCGAGAAGGCGGTCCTGGCCGGCATGATGAGGCGCATCCTGCTGCAGGTCGGCATCAACCTGTCGCTGGTCATCGCCATCTTCCTGGGCGGGGCCTATTTCGCCGGCGGCCTGGCGAGCTGGCTCAGCACCTGGATCGCCGATTCCGATCTGCAGAAGGCCTGCATCTGGGGTGGCGCGTTGCTGCTGTCGCTGCCCTGCCTGATCGCCGCCTATCGCAAGCTCAAGGCCCTGGCCATGCTGATGGCCGAACTCAGCGTCAGGCAGAACCAGGCCGGGCGCTATACGCAGCCGGTGCGGCGACTGGTCAGCGAGTTGATCCCGCTGCTGTCGCTGGCCGGCATCCTGGTGCTGCTGGCGGCCCTGAGCAGCAGCATCCTGCCGCGCGGCGAGCTGTTGCTGCTGATCGGCCTGGTCGCGGTGGTGGTGATCGCGGTGCTGTGGCGCTGGTTCATCCGCGTCCATTCGCGACTGCAGATCGCCTTCATCGAGACCCTGGAACAGGACAAGGGCGGACAGCATTAGGCCGCTTTTGCGCAATCCTGCCATTGCCGGCTGGGGATCGACGCGGCAGAATCGCTCTAAGTCGCCCGTTTGAATGAACGGGGCGATGGCAAGGGAATGCGCAATGCAGGAAATCGGCTTGGCCGCTTTCTGCCGTCCGGCAATCTCCCACCGGCGGTCAGGCCCTTTTCCTGCGCCCCTTCAAGGTCGCCAGGCGAGCAGCAGCACGCCCCCGCCGATGGCGGCGATGCCGCACCACTGGCGCAGGTCCAGGCGCTCACCCAGCAGCGCCACGCCAAAGATCGCCACCAGCACCACGCTCAGCTTGTCCACTGGCGCCACCAGCGACGCCGGGCCCAGCTTGAGCGCCCGGTAGTAGCACAGCCAGGACAGGCCGGTGGCCACGCCCGAGAGCAGCAGGAACAGATAGCTGCGCCCGGCGATGCCGGCCAGGGGTTGCGCCTGCCCGGTGGCCTGGACGATGGCCGCCAGGACCACCACGACCACCAGGGTGCGCAGCAGGGTGGCGAAATCGGCGTTGACGTGTTCCACGCCCAGCTTGCCGAAGATGGCCGTGAGGGCGGCGAAGGCCGCCGCCAGGAGCGCCCAGAACAGCCAGGAGGCGGTCATCGCTAGAGGGGTTCGAGCTTGGCGTAGCTCACCATCAGCCACTTGCTGCCTTCGGACTTGAAGTTGACCTGCACCCGGGCATGGGCGCCGGAGCCCTCGTAGTTGAGGATGACGCCTTCGCCGAACAGGGCATGACGCACCGGCTGACCGAGGCTGAAGGTGGTTTCCGGCACCGGCGCCTGGGCGAAGAGGTTGGGACGACTGCCGGCGAAGGGCTGCTTGACCGCATTGGACAGGCGCACCTCCTGGATCAGGCCGTCCGGTACCTCGCGGACGAAGCGCGACACCTTGTTGTAGGTCTCGCTGCCGTAGAGACGGCGGGTCTCCGCATAGCTCATCACCAGGCGGCGCATGGCGCGGGTGATACCCACATAGGCCAGGCGACGTTCCTCTTCCAGACGGCCGGGTTCCTCCAGGCTCATCTTGTGCGGAAACAGCCCTTCCTCCATGCCGGCGAGGAACACCAGGGGGAATTCCAGGCCCTTGGCGCTGTGCAGGGTCATCAGCTGAACGCTGTCTTCGTGGCTGTCGGCCTGGGTGTCCCCGGATTCCAGGGCCGCGTGGTCGAGGAAAGCCGCCAGGGGCGTCATCTCCTCGTCACCGCTGAAATCGAAGGAACGCGCGGCGCTGACCAGTTCTTCCAGGTTTTCCACCCGTGCCTGGCCTTTCTCGCCCTTTTCTTCCTTGTGGAAGGTGACCAGGCCGGTCTGCTCGATGATCTGCTGCACCAGGTTGTGCAGGGACAGGTCCTCGGCCTTGAGGGCCAGGGTATCAACCAGCTCGACGAAGACGTTGAGCGCCGAGGCGGCGCGACCCGACACCGCGCGGGCGCCGACCAGGTCGTGCAGCGCCTGCCACAGTGAGGTGTTCTGCGCCCGGGCCGCGCTGCGCAGCGCCTCCACGGTCTTCTCGCCGATGCCCCGCGGCGGCACGTTGATCACCCGCTCCAGAGCCGCGTCGTCATGGCGATGCTGGATCAGCCGCAGGTAGGCCATGGCGTTCTTGATCTCGGCGCGCTCGAAGAATCTCAGACCGCCATAGATGCGATAGGGGATCTTCTCGCGCAGCAGCGCCTCTTCCAGCACCCGCGACTGGGCGTTGGAGCGGTAGAGGATCGCCATCTCGCTGCGCCGGCTGCCCTTCTTGAACTCGCTCTCGATGGTTTCGACGATGTAGCGGGCTTCGTCGTGCTCGTTGAAGCCGGCATAGAGGGTGATGGCCTCGCCTTCGCCGGTATCGGTCCACAGCTCCTTGCCGAGACGGCCGAAGTTGTGGGCGATCAGGCCGTTGGCGGCCTTGAGAATGGTATCGGTGGAACGGTAGTTCTGCTCCAGGCGGATGATCTCGGCCGAGAAGTCCTCGTTGAACTGCTGGATGTTCTCGATCTTGGCGCCGCGCCAGCCATAGATGGACTGGTCGTCGTCGCCCACCACCATGAGGCTGGCGCCGTTCTGGGCGAGGTGCTTGAGCCAGGCGTACTGGACGGCATTGGTGTCCTGGAATTCGTCGACCAGGAGATGCTGGAAGCGCCGCTGGTAGTGTTCCAGCAGGCTGGGATTGTTGCGCCACAGATCCAGGGCGCGCAGCAGCAGCTCGGAGAAGTCGATCACTCCAGCACGAGCGCAGGCCGCCTCGTAGGCTTCGTAGATGCTGCGCATGGTGCTGAGGAAGAGATCGCCGGCGGCCTGGATGTGCTGCGGCCGCAGGCCTTCGTCCTTCTGGCCGTTGATGAACCACTGCGCCTGGCGCGCCGGCCAGCGCTGCTCGTCGAGGCCCAGCTCGCGGATCACCCGCTTGACGATGCGCTGCTGGTCGTCGCTGTCGAGGATCTGGAAATTCTGCGACAGCCCCGCTTCCTGCCAGTGGGCCCGCAGCAGACGGTGCGCGAGACCGTGGAAGGTGCCGACCCACATGCCCTGGGGACTCATGCCGAGCAATTGCTCGATGCGGTGGCGCATCTCGGCGGCGGCCTTGTTGGTGAAGGTCACCGAGAGGATGGAGTGCGGCGAGGCGCGCTCGACTTGGATCAGCCAGGCGATGCGGTGCACCAGCACTCGGGTCTTGCCCGAGCCGGCACCGGCCAGGACCAGTTGGCGACCCAGGGGCGCGGCCACGGCCTGACGCTGGGCATCGTTGAGGGAATTGAGCAGCAGGGAGATGTCGTCATTCATCGCCGCATTCTACCGATGCGGTAGAAGGAGCGCCAAACCAGACGGATGGGAGGCGAGGCGGGTAGCGCGGGGCAGCCGAACCCCCGGCCAGCAGGGCTGGCCGGGGATCAGGGGAAGGCTTGGGAGCGGCGCGTCAGGCGGCGATCGGCGAGCGCCAGTCGTCGGAACCGGAGGTGCCGGAGACCTCGTGGGTCCAGACGATCTTGCGGTAGGTGAAGTAGACGTCTTCCAGGTGGGTGAAGTGCGCCATGCTCGGGTCCTGGCAGTTGGGCATGCGCGACTGGACATCGACGATGATGGCGTCCTCCAGCTCGATGGTGAAGTAGTGCTCCTGGGTGCCGGTGGCCGAGGTGCGGTACCACTCCAGGCGGCACTTGCCGAGGCGTTCGCCGGAGGTGAGGGCATTGAAGATCAGCGGCGAGGCCTTGTCGAAGACCTTGGTGATCATCAGCGGCTTGTGCACGCGCTGGCCGGTGGGCTGACCCGACTGGGGATCGCGGGGAATGATCACCTGGTGATTGAAGGCCTGGACCAGGATCTGGTCTTCGTGGCCTTCCTGGAAGATGTTGCCGACCGAGTCTTCGGTAAAGGTGCCGGCGGTGATCAGGCCTTGCTTGGTGCCTTCGAGGGACAGATACGCGGGGATTGGCATGGTGCTCTCCTTGCCTGGTGATAGGGCTTCATGGCCCGGGTACCAGGTCTTAACAAGGGCCGTGCCAGAACCGAAAAATCCTTTCTGATCAGTGACTTGTAAAAGGACTACAAGACGGGGGCCGGACTACTGTGCGCCACTGCTCGGGAATCTGCGTAAGGCCTTGCGCAGAGCGGTTCAAAAGCTGCTCCGGCTCAGGTAGTCGCCTGTCCGGGCGACTACCAAGTGCTGGCGGGAGGGCGAAAAAGACCGTGCTGAATCGTAATGACCAAGAGCCTTGGCGATCGTTATGTAGTATAAGTGCGACGCACTACATCCGCCCGCTAGACGAGATACGCCTGTGAACCTCATGCAACACATTGCTCAATCCCGCCACCTGCTGCGCAAGTCGGAGCTCAAGGTCGCCGAGCAGGTCATGGTGGATCCGGCTGCCGTCATGCACAGCTCCATGGCCGACCTCGCCCACAACGTCGGCGTGAGCGAGCCCACCATCGTGCGTTTCTGCCGGGCCATCGGTTGCGATGGCTTCCAGGATCTCAAGCTGCGCCTGGCGCAGAGCCTGGCGGCGGGGGCCAGTTTCGGCCAGTTCGCCATCCACGAGAACGATGCGGTGGAAGACTTCAGCCTGAAGATCTTCGACACCACCCTGCACACCCTCATGGACGTGCGCGAGCGCCTGGACATGCGGGCGCTGGAAACGGCCATCGAGGCGATCGCCAAGGCCCAGCGGGTGATGTTCTACGGCTTCGGCGCCTCGGGTTCGGTGGCCAACGACGCCCAGCACAAGTTCTTTCGCCTGCAGCTCAGCGCCACCGCCTATTCCGATCCGCACATGCAGGCCATGTCGGCGGCGACCCTGACGCCGTCCGACGCCGCCATCTGCATCTCCCAGTCGGGGCGTTCCAAGGACCTGCTGATCACCGCCAATCTGGTGCGCGACAACGGCGCCGCGCTGATCACCATCTGCCCGGGACAGACGCCGCTGGCCGACCTGTCGACGGTCAACATCGCCATCGACGTGCACGAAGACACCGACATCTATGTGCCCCTGACCTCGCGCATCGCCCACCTGGTGGTGATCGATGTACTGGCCATGGGCGTGGCCATGTCCCGTGGTCCGGCGCTGGTCGAGCATCTCAAGAGCGTGAAGCGCAGCCTGCGCAGTTTGCGGCTGTCGTCGAAGTCGACCAAGCACAGCGACACCCAATAGTCGTCTCGCTGTCGCCAAACCGTCACCTGTTAGGGTGAAGCTGCCCATTCCGATCCCAGCCCGGAGGAATTGGCATGACCGCTCTCATCCAGCAATCCAGCGTTCGTCTCGACAGCAAGACTCGCAGAAAGCTACAGGATCAACGGCGGATGAAATTCCGCCGTGCCATCGAGGCCCGAGCCGAAGAACAGCGGCTTGCCGTGGAACTCGATGAACTGCTGTTTCTCAATCAGCTGCTGGACGAACGCCAGGCCCAGCGCCGGCAGCAGGCTCCAGGGCAATACCTAACGCATTGATCAGGCTGCGCTGGCCGCGCAGATAGTCGACGAAGGCCTGGGCCACTGGCGACAGCGGCTTGCCGCGTACCTGGACCACGCACCAGGAACGGCGCAATGGCAGCTCGGCGACGTCCAGCTCGACCAGGCTGCCGGCGGCGAGATCGCTGCGAATGGCCTGGCGCGGCAGCAGCGCCAGCCCGAGTCCGGCGCGGACCGCTTCGCGTTGCGCTTCGAAGGCGCCGATCTCCAGCTGATCGGCGAAGTGCGCGCGCTTCTGCTTGAGGTAGTCCTCGCAGGCCTGGCGCGTGCCGGAGCCGATCTCGCGCACCAGCAGCGGATAGGCCGTCAGGTCGCGCAGGCTGAGGCCGCTGCGCTCGGCCAGGGCATGGCCGGGACGCGCCACGGCGACGATGGCATTGTCCAGCAGTGGCAGGAAATCCAGGTCCGCGTTGCTCGGCACCCCGGACATCAGTGCCACGTCTTCGCGATTCTCCGTCAATCGACGCAACACCCGGGCATGGTTGCCCACGGTCAGCGCCAGGTCGACCTGGGGATGGCTGCTGCGGAACTGGCTGAACAGGTGCGGCGCCAGGTACTGGGCACTGCTTTCCACTCCCAGGCGCAGCTGGCCGTGCAGGGCGCCGCGCAGATTCGACAGCTGCATGTCCAGGCTGCCCAGCCGGGCGAAGAGATCGCGACCGGTCTGGCGCAGGGCCTCGCCCGCCTCGGTGAGGTAGAGGGTGCGATTGAGGTAGTTGAACAGCGGTGCGCCCACCACCTCTTCGAGCTGACGCACCTGCAGGCTCACCGCCGGCTGGGTCAGCGCCATGATGTCGGCCGCCCGGCTGTAGGAGCGAGCCTCGCAGACGGCC
The DNA here is from genome assembly GCF_031453735.1 of Pseudomonas sp. SORGH_AS_0199. Lineage (NCBI taxonomy): Bacteria > Pseudomonadati > Pseudomonadota > Gammaproteobacteria > Pseudomonadales > Pseudomonadaceae > Pseudomonas > Pseudomonas sp. SORGH_AS_0199. Next base: position 575,453 of record NZ_JAVJAE010000001.1, on the reverse strand, counting down.
TCGAACACCTGCAACTGGCGAAAGGTGAGTCGCATCAATGGCTTGCGCATAGGCATCGGCGAGATCCATAAGGAATGACTTATGGAGTATCCAACAATTATTTATTTTCCATAAGAGAAGCCCTGGCGTAGCTTCAGGTCACCGGCAATAACAAGCGGCTGCACGCTGCAGCAGACAAGGAGCCAGGTGTGATCAAGAAGATACTTATCGCCAATCGGGGCGAGATCGCCGTGCGCATCGTGCGTGCCTGTGCCGAGATGGGCATTCGCTCGGTGGCGGTCTACTCCGACGCCGATCGCCAAGCGCTCCACGTGAAACGTGCCGACGAAGCCCATGGGATCGGCAGCGATCCGCTGGAGGGTTATCTCAATCCGCGCAAGCTGGTGAACCTTGCTGTGGAAACCGGCTGCGATGCCTTGCATCCCGGTTACGGCTTCCTTTCCGAGAATGCCGAATTGGCGGAAATCTGCGCCCAGCGCGGCATTCGCTTCATCGGACCGTCCGCCGAGGTCATCCGCCGCATGGGCGACAAGACCGAGGCGCGGCGCAGCATGATCGCCGCCGGCGTGCCCTGCACCCCTGGCACCGAGGGCAACGTGGCGGACATCGCCGAGGCCCTGCGCGAAGGCGATCGTATCGGTTACCCGGTGATGCTCAAGGCTACCTCCGGCGGCGGCGGTCGCGGTATCCGCCGCTGCAACTCCCGCGAGGAACTGGAGCAGGCCTATCCGCGGGTGATCTCCGAGGCGACCAAGGCCTTTGGCTCGGCCGAGGTGTTTCTCGAGAAGTGCATCGTCAATCCCAAGCACATCGAGGCGCAGATCCTCGCCGATAGCCACGGCAATACCGTGCACCTGTTCGAGCGTGACTGCTCCATCCAGCGGCGCAACCAGAAGCTGATCGAGATCGCGCCCAGCCCTCAGCTGACCCCCGAGCAGCGCGCCTATATCGGCGACCTGGCGGTACGCGCGGCCAAGGCGGTGGGTTACGAGAACGCCGGTACCGTGGAATTCCTGCTCGCCGAGGGCGAGGTGTATTTCATGGAGATGAACACCCGGGTGCAGGTGGAGCACACCATCACCGAGGAAATCACCGGCATCGACATCGTTCGCGAGCAGATCCGCATCGCCTCGGGGCTGCCGCTGTCCTTCGCCCAGGAAGACGTCCTGCACCGCGGTTTCGCCCTGCAGTTCCGCATCAATGCCGAGGACCCGAAGAACAACTTCCTGCCGAGCTTCGGCAAGATCACCCGCTACTACGCGCCGGGGGGACCGGGGGTGCGCACCGACACGGCCATCTACACCGGCTACGTGATCCCGCCGTACTACGACTCCATGTGCCTCAAGCTGATCGTCTGGGCGCTGACCTGGGAAGAGGCCATGGATCGCGGCCTGCGCGCGCTGGACGACATGCGCGTGCAGGGGGTGAAGACCACCGCACCCTATTACCAGGCCATCCTGCGCGATCCGGAATTTCGCAGCGGGCGCTTTAACACCAGCTTCGTGGAAAGCCATCCGGAGCTGACCCAGTACTCGATCAAGCGCAACCCGACGCACCTGGCCATCGCCATCGCCGCCGCCATCGCCGCCCACGCCGGTCTGTAAGGACGACAGAACAATGAAAAGCATCCAGATCACCGACACCATCCTGCGCGACGCCCACCAATCGCTGCTGGCGACCCGCATGCGCACCGAAGACATGCTGCCGATCTGCGCCAAGCTCGACCAGGTCGGCTACTGGTCGCTGGAAGTCTGGGGCGGCGCCACCTTCGACGCCTGCGTGCGCTTCCTCAAGGAAGATCCCTGGGAGCGCCTGCGCCAGTTGCGCCAGGCCCTGCCCAACACCCGGCTCCAGATGCTGCTGCGCGGCCAGAACCTGCTCGGCTACCGGCACTACAGCGATGACGTGGTCGAGGCCTTCGTCGAGCGCGCCGCGGCCAATGGCACCGACGTCTTCCGCATCTTCGATGCCATGAACGATGTGCGTAACCTGGAAACCGCCATCCGCGCGGTCAAGGCCAGCGGCAAGCATGCCCAGGGCACCCTCTGCTACACCACCAGCCCGGTGCACACGGTGGCGGCCTTCGTCGAGCAGGCGCGGCGCATGGCCGACCTGGGCGTGGACTCCATCGCCATCAAGGACATGGCCGGTCTGCTGACGCCCTATGCCACCGGCGAACTGGTCAAGGCGCTCAAGGCGGCCCTGAGCCTGGACGTGGTGGTGCACTCCCACGACACCGCCGGGGTGGCCGCCATGTGCCAGCTCAAGGCGGTGGAAAACGGCGCCGATCGCATCGACACGGCGATCTCCAGCCTGGCCTGGGGCACCAGCCACCCGGGGACCGAGTCCATGGTCGCGGCCCTGCGCGACACGCCCTACGACACCGGCCTGAACCTGGAACTGCTGCAGGAGATCGGCCTGTACTTCCATGCGGTGCGCAAGAAGTACCACCAGTTCGAGAGTGAATTCACCGGGGTCGACACCCGGGTACAGGTCAACCAGGTACCGGGCGGCATGATCTCCAACCTGGCCAACCAGTTGCGCGAGCAGGGCGCCCTCAATCGCATGAACGAGGTGCTGGAAGAGATCCCGCGGGTACGCAAGGACCTGGGCTACCCGCCCCTGGTGACCCCGACCTCGCAGATCGTCGGCACCCAGGCCTTCTTCAACGTGCTGGCCGGCGAGCGCTACAAGACCATCACCAACGAGGTGAAGCTCTATCTGCAGGGCCGCTACGGCAAGGCACCGGGCGCCATCTGCGAGCAGCTGCGCAAGCAGGCCATTGGCCAGGAAGAGGTGATCGAGGTGCGTCCGGCCGATCTGCTCAGCCCCGAGCTGGCGCGACTGCGTGCCGAGATCGGCGACTTGGCCAAGAGCGAAGAGGACGTGATGACCTTCGCCATGTTCCCCGACATCGGGCGCAAGTTCCTCGAGGAGCGCGCCGCCGGGACCCTGGTGCCGGAAGCCCTGCTGCCCATGCCGTCGGCCGATGGCGTGGCCGCGGTGGGTGGCCAGGGCGTGCCGACCGCGTTCAGCGTCGACGTGCATGGCGAGACCTATCAGGTGGACATCACCGGTATCGGCCTCAAGAGCGAGGGCAAGCGGCACTTCTACCTGTCCATCGACGGGGTGCCGGAAGAGGTGGTGTTCGAAGCCAGCGGTGAGTTCGTCGCCGAGGGCGGCCAACGACGCCGTCAGGCGGAGCGTCCGGGCGACGTCAGCACCACCATGCCGGGCAACATCGTCGAGGTGCTGGTCAAGGAGGGTGATCAGGTCAAGGCCGGGCAGGGCGTGCTGGTCACCGAAGCCATGAAGATGGAAACCGAGATCCAGTCCCCCATCGCCGGCACCGTCACCGCGGTACGGGTGGCCAAGGGCGACCGGGTCAATCCGGGCGAGGTGTTGATCGAAATCGAAGGCTGAGATCACTTCGATTTCCCTTGGGGCCCTCGGGCCCCTTTTTTTGTTTCCGCCGGCGGGCTAGTCGGGCCGGTCGTCCGGGCGCAGGCGCCAGGCGCCCTCGTGGCGCTCGGCCAGGCCGCGCTGCTCCAGGTCGCTGAGATAGCGGCGCAGACCGCGTTCGCCGCGACGCTGAAAGAACGGCAAGACGCGCGGCAGCAGGTCGGGGACCAGCATCGCCAGCCGGCTCAGCCAGAGTTCGCCGGCGCGCGGGGCGCTTTCCAGCCGCGGTCGATCCAGCACCCGGACCAGCAGCCGCGCCACCGTCTCGGGCGACTGGGGCGGATCCATGAATTGCAGGGCATTGCCGCCGGCGATGGCTTCGTGGCGCAGCATCGGGGTGTCGGTGGCCGACGGCAGGACACAGCAGACGCGGATGCCCTGGGGCGCGAGATCCTGGGCCAGGGCGAGCATGGCGCCGCGCAGGCCGAACTTGCTGGCGCAATAGACGGGGCTCTCCGGGGTGGGAAAGATGCCCGCCAGGGACACGGTGGTGACCAGCCGGGCATTGGTCGAGCGCCTGAGCAGGGGGATGGCCAGGCGCGCGAGCAGCAGGGGCGCCAGCAGGTTGATGTCGAGCTCCTGGCGAATGCTGGTCGGACTGCGTTCGGTCAGGGGGCCGACGCGAACGATGGCGGCGTTGTTGACCAGGGCGTCGAGGCGACCGCAGCGCTGCTGGACAAAGTCGATCAGGGCGGCGAGCTGGTCTTCGTCGCAGAGATCGGCGGCGTAGGTCAGGGTGGCTTCGCCCAGTTCGGCGCGCAGGGCGGCCAGGCCCCTGGCGTCGCGGTCCACCAGGACCAACTGGACGGGCCGGTGGCTGAGTTGCCGCGCCAGGCATTGACCAATGCCGCCAGCGGCACCGGTGATCAGGATGACGTCGCTCATGGGCAGGCTCGCTCAGGACGGGGTGGCCAGGCTGGCCGGAAGCGGCTCGGGCGCCTGGCGCAGGGGATCGAAATAGCCCGGGGTCAGGTCGCTCCAGCCCAGCCGGCGGCGCAGCTGGCGCAGGTAGGTCTGCAGGGCGTGCACCTCCAGGTAGACGGCGTGGCGCGGCGAGTCGACGAAGCGGATGCCGCCGGAGAGGTCTGGATCGTCCTGCTGGATCAGCGCCTGGAATTCGCGCGCCTGGTGCGGCCGTTGCAGCTGGTCGGCCAGGTGGCAGGCGATCAGGTGGGCTTCCTGGTCGAACAGCTTGTAGGCGCTGGAATTGGTCTCCAGGTAGCCGATGCCGAACAGGTTGCGGTGCTCGCGACTGAAGATGGACAGGTAGAGCTGCGGCCGGCCGTGCTGCCAGGTGAAGTAGTCGGCAGCGTAGCGGCAACTCCAGCGATAGCCGGTGGCATAGAGCACCAGGTCGAGACTCTCCCGGCTGCCATCGCGAAACACCACCTGGTCGCCCTCGAAGTGGGCGATGTCCGGACGCGCCTGGATGTTGCCGTGCTGCAGATGGTGCAACAGCACGTCCGAGCGCGCTAGCGCCTGCTGTTTAGGGCGCCTCTATTTATCTGATTGAGAAAAAGCACTAACACCTCTCGATAGGGTCTGCTATTTAATATAGCCAAGGCTATAACGATCCCGGGAGGATTCGCGATGCTGAAAGATCTCAAGAAACGCGCCCTGCGTGGTCTGCTGGACAAGCTGCTCGACGGGCACGCCGAACGTCGCCCACTGGAGACCCAGCCCGAGCGCTCTCGCGGCATGACGGTCCACGCCGCGCACTGATCCCTGCCGATCAGGCAGGGGCCGGGCGGCCTCTGCCCCCTTCATCAGTGCCTCCGTTGCGTCTTGGGCGAGGCACCTTCCCCCTGTTCGTCTCTGTCTTGGACCCCTCTCATCCCAGGTTACAAAGTCTCCCTGCACCTCTGATAGGTTGTGCTATCTAATTTAGCCAAGGCTATAACCACCGAGAGGCGGGCTGGATGCTGGAGAAGACGAGACGCTGGACCCTGGCGGGTCTGCTGGGAGTGCTGCTGGGCAACGCCGCCCAGGCCGCGGAGCCGTTCAAGGTAGTCACCACCTTCACGGTGATCGCCGACATGGCGCGCAATGTGGCGGGTGATGCCGCACGGGTGGAATCCATCACCAAGCCCGGCGCCGAGATCCACAACTACCAGCCCACCCCGGGCGATCTGCTCAAGACACGCGATGCCCAGCTGATGCTGTGGAACGGCCTGAATCTGGAGCTCTGGTTCGAGCGCTTCTTCAGCCGCATGAAGGATGTGCCCAGCGCGGTGGTCTCGCGGGGCGTCGAGCCCATCGCCATCGCCCAGGGCCCCTATGCCGGCAAGCCCAATCCCCATGCCTGGATGTCGCCCCGGGCAGCACTGATCTACGTCGACAACATCCGCGATGCCCTGGTGGCGCATGACCCGGGCCAGGCCGACACCTACCGGCGCAACGCCGAGGCCTACAAGACGCGCATCACCGCCACCCTCGAACCCCTGCGCCAGCAGCTGCAGGCGATTCCCGAACAGCGACGCTGGCTGGTGTCCAGTGAGGGCGCCTTCAGCTACCTGGCGCGCGACCTGGGGCTCAGGGAGCTCTATCTCTGGCCGATCAACGCCGATGCCCAGGGCACGCCGCAGCAGGTCCGCCGGGTGATCGAGACGGTACGCGCCGAGCGGATTCCGGCGGTGTTCAGCGAAAGCACGGTTTCCGCCGCCCCGGCCGAGCAGGTGGCACGGGAGAGCGGCGCCCGCTACGGTGGGGTGCTCTATGTGGATTCCCTGAGCGCCGCCGAGGGACCGGTGCCCACCTATCTCGACCTGCTGCGGGTCACCACCGAAACCCTGGTCAAGGGGCTGGCGCCATGATCGCCCTCGACGGGGTCGGCGTGACCTATCGCAATGGCCACACCGCCCTGCGCGACGCCAGTCTGGTGGTGCCCGGCGGCTCCATCACCGCCCTGGTGGGCGTCAATGGCAGCGGCAAGTCGACGCTGTTCAAGGCGATCATGGGTTTCGTGCCCCTGCGCACTGGCCAGGTACGGGTCGATGACCTGCCGGTGGCCCAGGCGCTCAAGCGCAACCTCGTCGCCTACGTCCCCCAGAGCGAAGACGTGGACTGGGACTTTCCGGTGCGGGTGGAAGACGTGGTGCTCATGGGTCGCTATGGCCGCATGAATTTCCTGCGCCTGGCCCGCGCCGCCGATCATCAGGCGGTGGACGCCGCCCTGGCCCGGGTGGGGCTGACCGAGTTGCGCAAGCGGCAGATCGGCGAACTCTCCGGCGGCCAGAAGAAGCGGGTCTTCCTCGCGCGCGCCCTGGCCCAGGACAGCCGGGTGATCCTGCTGGACGAACCCTTCACCGGGGTGGACGCCACCTCCGAGCGCGCCATCATCGAATTGCTCCAGGCCCTGCGCGGCGAGGGTCGCTCGATGCTGGTGTCGACCCATGATCTGGCCAGCATCGAGCGCTTCTGCGACCGCACCGTATTGCTTGATCGCACCGTGCTGGCCCAGGGACCGACGGCCGAGGTCTTTACCCCGGGAAAATCTGGAACGCACCTTTGGCGGCGCGCTGCGCCTGTTCGAGGCGGGCCAGGCGGCGCCGCGGCGCCGGGAGCGTGCCTGATGGAAGGGCTGCTGGAACCCCTGGCCTACGGCTACATGAGAAACGCCCTGGGCGCGGCGGCGCTGGTGGGCGGGCTGTGTGCCTTCCTTTCCGCCTTCCTGATGCTCAAGGGCTGGTCGCTGATCGGCGATGCCCTGTCCCATGCCGTGGTGCCCGGCGTGGCCGGCGCCTATCTGCTCGGCCTGCCGCTGGCCCTCGGCGCCTTTCTCGCCGGTGGCGCGGCGGCCGGGGCCATGCTCGGTCTGCGGCAATACACCCGGCTCAAGGAAGACGTCATCATCGGGCTGATCTTCAGCGCCTTCTTTGGCGGCGGGTTGTTCCTGGTCTCGCTGGCGCCGGTCGCGGTGGACATCCAGACCATCGTCTTCGGCAACATCCTGGCCATCACCCCCGAGGCCAGTCGCCAGCTGCTGATCATCGCCACCCTCTCCCTGCTGGTTTTGCTGCTCAAGTGGCGCGATCTGCTGCTGGTGTTCTTCGACGAGGGCCAGGCGCGTGCCTGCGGCCTCAATCCCACGGCATACCGACTGCTGTTCTTCACCCTGCTGGCACTGAGCACCGTGGCGGCGATGCAGACAGTGGGCGCCTTCCTGGTCATCGCCCTGGTGGTGACGCCGGGGGCGACGGCCTATCTGCTCAGCGACCGCTTCTCCCGGGTGGTGCTGATCAGCGTCGCCATCGGCGTCGGCAGCGGGCTGCTGGGCACCTATTTAAGCTACTTCCTCGACGGCGCCACCGGTGGCTGCGTGGTGGTCTTGCAGACCCTGATCTTCCTGCTGGCCTTCGTCCTGGCGCCGCGTCACGGCCTGCTGGCCAACCGCCGGCGGGCGCGGCAGACGGCGGAGGCGGGCTGATGGACTGGCTGTGGCTGACCCTGGAAGTCGACTTCATGCGCCAGGCACTGCTGATGGCCGTGCTGGTGGCGGTGCCCGCGGCACTGCTGTCCTGCTTTCTGGTGCTCAAGGGCTGGGCGCTGCTGGGCGATGCCATTGCCCACGCGGTGTTTCCCGGCCTGGTGCTGGCGTCGGCGCTGGGCGCGCCGCTGGTGGCGGGCGCCTTTGTCGCGGGACTGGGCTGCGCCCTGGCCACCGGCTATCTCAAGCGGCACAGCCGGGTAAAGCAGGACAGTCTGATGGGCGTGGTCTTTTCCGGCATGTTCGGCCTGGGCCTGGTGCTGCACGCCAGGCTGCCCACCGAGCTGCACCTGGACCACATCCTGCTCGGCGACCTGCTGGGGGTGACCCCGGAGGCCTTCTGGCAGATGGCGGTGATCGCCGGCCTGGTGGTGCTGGCGCTGGCCTGTCGCTGGCGCGACCTGCTGGTGCTGGCCTTCGATGCGGCCCAGGCACGGGCCCTGGGCCTGCGGGTAGGGCTGCTGCACTACGGCCTGCTCGGCCTGATCGCCCTGACCGTGGTCGGCGCCCTGCAGGCGGTGGGCATGGTGCCAGTGGTGGCGCTGTTGATCGCCCCCGGCGCCACCGCCTTCCTGCTGACCCGCTCCTTTGGCTGGATGCTGCTGGTGGCCACGGCGCTGGCCGTGACGGCGGCCCTGGGCGGGGTGCTGCTGAGCCTGGTCTGGGACAGCGCGCCGGCGCCCACCCTGGTGGTGTTGCTGACGGCCGGTTTCCTGTTGGCCCTGGCATGGCGCCTGTGGCGGGATCGACGTCGTTCGGGCGACAAGGGCGTTCAGGTGGCCTGATGTAATCGGCTGACCGGCCCTGCCAGGCGTTTCCGGTCACGCTCGCCTTACCTCAGGAGAACCACAATGAAAACCGTCGCCCAGTTGCTCGCCCTGAAGACCCAGCAGGACGTCTACACCATCGCCCCCGACGCCTGGGTGCTCGACGCCCTGCGGCTGATGGCGGAAAAGAACGTCGGGGCGCTGCCGGTGATGCGCGACGGCGAGCTGGTGGGCATCGTCAGCGAGCGCGACTATGCGCGCAAGGTGGCCCTGCAGGGACGTTCCTCCTATGCGACCCCGGTCAGCGAGATCATGACCGAGGCGGTCATCATCGTGCTGCCGCAGCAGACCGTGGGCGACTGCATGCAGATGATGACCGACCACCACCTGCGCCACCTGCCGGTGATGGGCAACGGCAAGCTGATCGGGCTGCTGTCCATCGGCGATCTGGTCAAGGCCACCACCGTCCAGCAGGCGGAGCTGATTCGCCATCTGGAGGGTTATATCCGCGGCGAGTGACGGGTCAGCCGGTCCGTCCGGCGCTTACAGCAAGGGCGCTGAGCTGGCGCCCTTCGGCGTCGAAATTCTCCGCCGCCAGCCAGTGCCGGAAGCCGGCGTCCACCGTTGGCCATTCGTGATCCAGCAGGCTGAACCAGGCGGTATCGCGGTTGCGGCCCTTGACCACCCGGTGCTGCCGGAACAGCCCCTCATGGCGCATGCCCAGCCGTTCGGCCGCGCGTTTCGAGCGGGCATTGGCATCGTCGCACTTCCACTCCAGGCGCCGATAGCCGAGGGCGAAGGCTTCCTGCATCAGCAGATAGAAGGCTTCGGTGGCCAGGGGCGTTCGCTGCAGGCGCCCGCCAAAGGCGACATGGCCGATCTCGATGCTGCCGTGTTCGGGGACGATGCTCATCAGGCTGAGTTGCCCCAGGGCGCGGCCATGGTGGGGATCCACCACAACGTAGAACAAGGGATCGCGCCCCTGGGCCAGGCCCGCCAGCCAGCTGTCGAAGACCGCCCGCTCGGTGAAGGGGCCATAGGGCAGATAGTCCCACAGGGCCGGGTCCTGGTCGTGCAGGGCCTCCCAGAGATCGTCGCCGTGGCGCTGAGGGTTCAGGGGTTCCAGGCGTACATGGCGACCCTGCAGCAAGCGGGGCTGGGGCGGAAGGGCCGGGGTCCAGTCGAGAGGGGTCATGGTCTGTCTCCTAGCAGGTGGCGGTACTGGATGAAACCGGAGCGGGTGGCGATGCGATCATAGAGCTGACGCCCCGGGTAGTTGGTCTCCTGGGTCAGCCAGTGCACCCGGTCGCAGCCGTCCGCTGCGGCGCGGGCATAGACGTGCTCGATCAGGGCGCGGCCCAGGCCGCCGCCGCGGTGATCCTCGGCGACATAGAGATCCTGCAGGTAGCAGTAGTCGGTTTCGGTCCAGCAGGACGGGTGATAGATGAAGTGCACCAGGCCCAGGGGGCGCTCGCCGTCCCAGGCCAGGGCGCCGTGCAGGGGCTGGGCGGGGTCAAGCAGCCGTTGCCAGGTGCGGGCATAGGTGGTTTCCGGCAGCCGGGTCTCGTAGAAGGCCAGGTAGGCCTGCCACAACGCGTGCCAGACGGCGTGATCGGCTTCGCTCAGGGGGCGGATGGTCATGGGTGGCTCCAGGGTCAGGCGAGAGAGGGGATCAGGACGGCCAGCGCCTGGTCGCCGGGTACCAGGCTGGCGGCCAGTCCCTGGCGGACGCCTTCGCGATCGGCGGCGTTGCGATTCTGGCTGAGCTTGGCGATGCCCTGGAGACTGTCCAGCGGCAGGCGCAGGCCGCGGATGGCGCGCAGCATGCCCTGGACATAATCCGCGGGCGCATCCGCGACCTGCCAGGGGCGGACACGCCCGGCTTCGTGCTGGTCGGTGAGGCGTTCCAGCAGCTGTAGCAGTCGCTCGGGGTCATCGAACACCTCGACGCTGCCGCGGGCGTGCACGGCCTGGTAGTTCCAGGTCGGCACCACCCGGCCATGTTCGGCCTTGCCGGGATAGAAGGCCGGGCTGACGTAGGCCTGGGGGCCCTGAAACACCGCCAGCACCTGACCTGCCTCGACCAGCGCCTGGGCCTGGGGATTGCTGCGCGCCAGATGGCCGTAGAGGGTGCCACAGGGACCCTCGTCGGGCGCCAGCCAGAGCGGCAGATGGCTGACCAGCGGACCGGCGTCGGTCTGGCTGATGAGCAGCGCCAGGGCGTGATCGCGCAGGTGCTGGTGCAGCCTGGGCAGGTCGTCGAGACAGAAGGCGGGATTGGGATACATGGGCAGGAACTCCAGCGACGTCCAGCCATGCTAAGGTCGACTTTGGCTCCCTGTAAGAGCCAATTTCCATGACTTTCAGGGTGCCAATCCATGCTGGGATTCGAGCCGTCGGGGCTGTTGCTGGAGCCGGGTCAGGGCCTGGCGCGCCAGCTCTACCAGGGCCTGCGCGAGCGCATCCTGGCCGGTGAGCTGGCCGCCGGGGTACGGCTGCCGGCCAGTCGTGAACTGGCGCGGTTGCTGGGGATCTCGCGCAATACCGTGACCGCCGCCTACGAGCAGCTCCTGGCCGAGGGTTTTCTCGACAGTCGCCTGGGTGACGGTACCTATGTCGCGCCCGTCACCCGGGCGCTGGCCGCTCCCGAAGCAACGGCCAGGACGACACCCGTGCCCCCGGCCAGTGTGCCGCCCGGCGCACCGTGCGCCTTTCGGGTCGGCCTGCCGGCGGTGGATCTGTTTCCCTTCGCCACCTGGGCGCGGCTGCAACAGCGTTTCTGGCGCCAGCCGGAGCCGGCGCTGCTGGGCTATCGCGAACCCGGCGGCGAACCGCGGCTGCGCCGCCTGCTCTGTGCCTACCTGCGCCAGGCGCGGGGCCTGGTCTGCGCACCCGAGCAGATCCTCATCACCAGCGGCGCCCAGCAGGCCATCGAACTCTGCGCCCGGTTGCTGCTGGCGCCCGGAGCCCGGGCGGCCATGGAGGATCCCGGCTATCGCGCCGCGGGTCTGGCCTTGCAGAGTGGCGGGGCGCGGTTGCAGGGCGTTGCGGTGGATGGGGCCGGGCTGATGGTGGAGCAGCTGGCAGGACTGCCGGACTGCCAGCTGGTCTATGTCACCCCGTCGCACCAGTATCCCACCGGCGCGGTACTGTCCCTGCCGCGCCGCCTGGCGCTGCTGGACTGGGCGCGGCAGGCCGACGGCTGGATCGTCGAGGACGACTACGACGGCGAGTACCGCTACCAGGGCGCGCCGCTGGCGCCCCTGGCCGCCTTGGATCGCCACGGTCGGGTGCTCTATGTCGGCACCTTTTCCAAGATCGCCTTTCCCGGCCTGCGCCTGGGCTATCTGGTGGCCCCGCCCGCGCTGCTGCCGGCGCTGCTGGAGCTGCAACGGGCCGGCATCCGCCATCTCGACAGCGCCACCCAGACGGTCATGGCCGATTTCATCGAACAGGGCCACTTCCAGCGCCACATCCGCCGCATGCGACGGGCCGCGCGCAATCGCCGCGATGCCCTGCTGGCCGGCTGGCCAGCGGTTGCCGGCTGCGCCCCGCCGGGCGTCCCGGTGGCCGGCCTGCATCTGTGCCTGCCGGTCACCCACCTGGCCCGCGAAGCCGAGCTGGTGACCCGGGCGGCCGCGGTCGGGGTGGAACTCAATGCGCTGTCGCGCTACTGGCTGGCCGAGGGCCCGACCCCGCCCGACGCCCGCGCCGGACTGGTGCTGGGCTTCGCGGCGGTGCCGGAGACGCGGATCGTCGAGGCGCTGGCCAGGCTGCGGGAAGCCTGGGCCTGAGCGCTGCCGTCAGAGACTTTTCGACTCCAGATTGAGACGGTCCAGCAGACCGGAGGCGCCAGCGGGATCCAGGGCCGCGGTCAGCGCCACGGCCAGGGTATCGCCCAGACGCACGCGTTCCTTGGGCGCAAGACTCACCCGCAGACCGTCTTCCTCGCCGGCGGCCAGATCGACCAGGCTCTTGCAGAGGTCCCTGCCGCGCGCACCCAGGTTCTTGAAGTCCTGCAGGCAGTCATTGCGCTGCTGCTGGTGCACCGCGGCCAGCGCCCGGTCACGCTGCTTGTCGAAGTCGCCCGCGGTAGGGTCGAGCGGCAGATAGCGGCGGGTCAGGGCCAGACTGCGCTTGAAATAGCCTTGATCCCTGACGTCCACCTGCAAGCCCTTGAGCTCGGCACGTTGCGCGCCCTGCTGCAGCCCGCCCAGCAGAGCGAAGGGCGACAGCAGACCGCGCCGGTTCTCCTCCTGGCCACTGTCGGCGAGTTCGCTCAGGTCTTCGGCCAGGCGGCGGACCTGGCTCAGCGACAGGCTCGCGTCCACGTCCAACAGCTCCGGCAGGTCCAGGGTCAGGCCGATGTCGGCCAGCTCATCCTCGACGTTCCATTTCAGTCGGCCGGAGAAGGGCGCCAGTTCGGCGCGTCCGCTGGCGAGCAACAGACCGCCAACCAAAGGCAGGTGCAGCGCCGTCGAGCGCCCCTTGGCGTCGGGCGGAAAGGCCACGCCTTCGAACTGGACATCAGCCCGGCGGTGGGCGGGTTCGTCCTTGAGGTCGGAGAGGGTCAGCTGGGCGATGCTCGGCCCATCGCTGATGCGCACCTCGTGCAGCTTGATCGTGCCACCCAGCGGTGAGGAGGACAGCGACTGCCAGCTGATCCGGTCCTGCAGGTGGTGTTCGAACAGCCAGTCGCGCAGACGTCCGTCGGCGACATGAGCAGCGTAGGCCTTGAGACCGAAATAGCCACCGACCACCACGACCAGCGCCGCACCGGCCAGGAGTTTGACGTTGAGAGTCCGTTTCATCAGAAGCGCTCCTCGCCGAGACCGGCATCCTTGAGCTGTTGGCGGGCCGCCTCGGGGGTCCAGGCGGGATCTTCGAATTGCACCCGTGCCAGCGCCAGAGGATCGCGCAGGTCGCTGCAGCCTTCGCTGGTACAGGGCTGCACGACCTTGGCCGTCAGGTGCGTCAGGGGCAGGTCGTCGGCGTCACGCGCCTTCGGATCGAGCTGCAGGGTGCCGCTCAGGACATACCAGCCGGTCTTGGCCGGGATGCCGGCCGGTACCTGCGCCTGGATCGGATAGGGATAGTCGAGGCTCCAGCCGTCGCTATTCGTCTTGGTGACCCTGGCGATCAGGCGTACCGGTCGGGTCTCGCCGCCGACCAGGGCGGCATAGCCACCTCCGCCGCCTGCGGTATAGCGCACGTCGTTGACCTGGCGAGCCAGCAGCGCCTGGGGATTGCTGCGCGCTTCCTGGGTCAGGCGTTCGAAGGTGGCGAGCTGCTCACGGGCACGGAACGCCTGCTGCATCCGTGCCTGCCGGGCTTCGCGTTCACGCTCGCGCTCGGCCTGCTCGCGCTGGCGCGCCTGCTTCTCGTCCCACATGAACAGGTAGTTGGTGGCCTGCTCGGGATTGAACTGCCAGGCCTTGCTGCGCCAGTTGCGGTCGACATTGACGCGATACAGCCAGAAGTCCTGACTGGATTCGTTGCTGTTCCAGGGGCGGGGAAAGATGCCCTTGGTGAAGTCGCGCACGGCCAGGAAGGTGAAGTGCGGAATCAGCGTGTCCAGCGCGTCGAGCTGTTGCTGGGTCTTCGCGATGATGGGGCGGATCTGGTCGAGCTGCCGGAATTGCTCGCTGTTCCCGGTCACGAACAGCACATCCGGTGCGCTGGTCGACCACTGGCCGCGATAGCTGTGACCAAGGCGCAGCAGGCTGTAGCTGGCGGTCGCCGGATCGCTGGCCAGCAGGAACAGCGCCTGCTTTTGGCTATCGAAGCCGACAAAGCGCAGCGGCGGCAGGGGCTTGTCCAGCGGCAGTCCGTTGAGGAAGAAACCCTTCCAGTGCTGCAATTGCTTGCCGTCGCTCCGCTCCAGGGCGAGTTCACCCTCGCCCTGGGCCAGGCCGTTCTCGCAACGGATACCACTGGAGCGAACCTGCAGGTAGCGGCTGTCTTCCTCGGCCTTGAAGGGAACGCGGAAGGCGCAACCCTGGCTGTCCTTGAGGGTAGTGATGAAGTCGCTCTTGGCGAGTTCGGCTTCGCCATCGCCCGGGCGCCAGCCGGCGACATCGAAATCGGTGGCGATCTGGCCGACAGGCGCCTTGGCTGCCGCAGGTGCAGGCTCGACCTTGGCCGGCGCGGCAGGTGCCGACTCAGCAACCGGGGCCGGCGGAGCTGCGGGTGCCGGTGCCTCTGGGACTACCGGGGGAGTGGCGGGCCTTGCCGTCTCAGGCGCCGCCTTGGGCGGCTCGACGGCGGCCGGAGCAGGAGCTGCGGCGACGGCAGCCGGATTCTGTACTTGCGCCGTCCAGGCCGTGGCCTTGGTGGCCGTGCCGTTCAGCCGGGCGTCGGTGGTACCGGTCGCCGTCCAAGTCAGGCGTTCGGCCTGGTCGCACTGCTTGCCGAGCAATGCGCCGATCTTGGGCATCAGGCGTTCGATGGCCACGGCCTCGGCAGGCTTGCCATAGACGAAGCGCAGCGCCAGGTCGGGGGCGCACCAGGCGGTTGCAGGGTGATCGACGAAGACCTCGACGTCTTCGGCCTTGGAATAGGCGAGGCGAGTGCTTTCGGCCTGGGCAGCCGTGGCCGTGGCCAGCAGCGTCAGGGCCAGCAGGGTGGGTTTCATGGTCATCCTTCCTTAGATCAGTTCCCAGGCACCGTCAGCGGCCTGGCAGGCCTTGGTGGTCTGCTGATCCTGCTGACCGTCCTGGCTCAGGCTGTAGTTCAGGGTGCGGCAGGTGGTCTTGGCGGCGACCTTGTCCTGCACCGGCGCGGCATCGAGATCGGCCGCATCGAGGTCCACGCCCTGCTGCTTGGCGCTGGCCACGTCCAGGGTGTCCAGATCCACCGCAGGTGCCGGTTGAGCCTTGGTCTTGCCAGCGGTCGCCAGCGTGGCAGTGGTCGCCGGAGTCACCAGGGGCGCGTAGACATAGCCGATGGTCACGCCCTTGCGGCCCACCGCGATCCAGTCGTTGCCGGTACGGCCCAGGGCGGTGAAGCGCGTACCCGTGGGCAGCCCGCCGACCTTGGCGGCATTGTCGTTGGGCGCGGCGCGCAGATTGGCCGACTTGATCGACTGATAGGGCTTGTTGAGCAGGGTCAGCTGCTCGACCTTCTGCACCTTGGGCGTGCGCTTGACCGCCACCTGGCGGGCTTCGGTCTCGGTCGCCACCGGCACGATGCGGGCAGTGGCGCCACTGTGGTCGGAGGTCCAGGTGGTCACCTGACCATCCTGGGCGTGCTCCAGCGCCTTTTGCGTCTGCACGGCCAGAGCCTCGCGATCACGCTGGTCGAGCTTGGCCCCAAGGGTCTTGCCCAAGGCGCCACCGGCGAGGGCGCCGGCCAGCATGGCAGCGGTACGGCCACTGCCACCACCGATCTGGCTGCCGATGAGGATGCCGGCCGCCGCCCCGACCACGGTGCCGACGTTTTCCTGATTGAGCCATTCGTTCTGCGACATGTTGGAGCAGCCCGTGACGGCGAGGCTGCCACCCAGGCAGAGAACGGCAAGGCGATGACGAGGCTTCATAACGAGTCCTTTCCGAAGCGAAAATTTAGGAGGAGGGAATGGTAGAGGCTTGCTCCAGAGACGTTGTGACCTGATTCACTGAAAGCGGGTTTGGCATCAAAGGGCTAGCATGGCCTAGAAGGCGCAGCGAAAGGCGCTAACGCCCCCGATACGCCTTCCCGTAGTGCCGCTCCAGGCGCGACTGCATGAATTCCATGGCCAGGGACATCAGCCAGTAGAGCACCGCCGCGGTGGTCAGCATTTCCAGATAGCGGTAGCTGGAGCGGCCATAGGACTGGGCGAGGAACATCACCTCCCAGACACCCATTACCGAGACCAGGGAGGAGTCCTTGAGCATGGAGATGAACTGGCTGGTGGTGGGCGGGATGATGCTGCGCATGGCCTGGGGCAGGGTGACGCGCCAGAAGATCACCCGCGGCGACAGGCCCAGCGCCCGGGCCGCCTCGCGCTGACCGGCGGGGACGCCGAGCAGGCCGGCGCGGAAGATCTCGCTGAGGTAGGCGCCGTAGTTCAGCGACAGGGCGAGGATGCCGGCGCTGATGGCGCCGGGCACCACGCCGATCTGCGGCAGGCCCAGGTAGATCAGCAGGATCTGGATCAGCAGCGGGGTGCCGCGAAAGAAGGAGGCGTAGAAGGTCGCCACGCCATAGGCCAGGGCGCTGGACGACAGTCGCCCCAGGGCCGCGGCGAAGCCCAGCAGCACCGACACCAGGATGGAGCTGAGGCTGAGGAACAGCGTCAGGGCCGCGCCCTGCAGGAAGCCGTTGGGGCCCAGGCGCCAGCCCACCAGGTTGGGCAGGCGCGGCCAGACGCTGGCGAACTTGAGGTCGAAGCCGAGCACGAAGACCACGCCCCCGGCCAGCAGCGCCAGCCAGGTCAGCCAGACACGGGTACGAAAGCTCAGCAGCGGACGCGATTCGACCGGGGGCGGTAACTGACTCATTGGCTGATGTCGGCACCGATCCACTTGTCGGAGATCCGCTTAAGGGTGCCGTCCTGGCGCAGCCCCTCGATGATCTCGCGCAGCTTGGCGGCGAATTCCGCATCACCCTTCTCGATGGCCACGGCGTTGGGCTCGGCATAGAGCGGTGCACCCGCCAGCTTGAACTTGCTGTCCTGGGCCAGGCGCGGCTGGGCGGTCACCAGGTTGGTCAGCACCGCGTCCAGGCGTTTGCCGGCGCCCAGGCCCAGGTCCTGGAAGGCGACGTTGTCGTCGGGGAAGGGCACCACCTGCACCTGGTCGAAGGGGTAGCTCAGCGGCTGGTCTTCCTGGCCTTCGATGGTCAGGTCCTTGTTCAGATAGCTTTCGTAGGAGGAGGCGCTGGTGACGCCGACCTTCTTGCCGGAGAGGTCCTTGGCACCGTGGATGCGGTCGTCACTGGCGTTGACCACGATCACCGCTGGCGAGGCGTAGTAGTTGACCGGGAAATCGAACACCTGGGCGCGCGCCTGGCTCGGCGTCATGGAGCAGATGCAGACGTCGTAGCGACCGCTCCAGCGACCGGCGGCGATCACGTCCCAGGAAGGGGTTTCCAGGCGCAGCTTGACGCCGAGCTTGTCGGCCACCGCCTTGGCCACGTCCACGTCGAAGCCTTCCAGCTGGTTCTGGGCATTGAGCTGGGAGAAGGGCGGATAGCTCTCCATGAGCACGTTGACCAGCTCGCCCTTGGCCTTGATGCGGTCCAGGGTGGTACCGGCCGAGGCCGAGGTGGCGACCAACGCCAGAGTCAGGCCGAGGGCCGATAGCAGAGCGGTTCTCATGGGGCGTCCTTTGCAAAGGGAAAGAGGGCCTGGTATTAGAGAGATATGAGAACCGATATTGAACTCTGTTTTGGTTATAAGGAAAAGTGAAATAGCTATATGGCCAACATGAATCTAGTTCTGCTCGACGGTGGCATGGGCCGCGAACTGCAGCGCCGTGGCGCGCCCTTTCGTCAGCCGGAGTGGTCGGCCCTGGCCCTGAGCGAGGCGCCGGAGCAGGTGGAGGCGGTGCATCGGGCCTATATCGAGGCCGGTGCCCAGGTGATCACCAGCAACAGCTATGCGGTAGTGCCCTTCCATATCGGCGAGGCGCGCTTCGCCGCCGAAGGCGAGGCCCTGGCTGCGCGGGCCGGTCAGCTGGCGCGGCAGGCGGTGTTGGCCAGTGGTCAGCCGGTGCGGGTGGCGGGTTCGCTGCCGCCGCTGTTCGGCTCCTATCGCCCCGATCTGTTCGAGCCGGCGCGGGTGGACGAGGTGCTGCAGCCGCTGATCCGCGGCCTGGCGCCCCATGTCGATCTCTGGCTGGCGGAAACCCAGAGTTCCCTGGCCGAGGTGCGTGCCATCGCCGCCGGGCTGCCCGGGGATGGCAAGCCGCTGTGGCTGTCCTTCACCCTGAAGGACGAAGACGTCGACGAGATCCCACGGCTGAGATCCGGCGAGCCGGTGGCCGCGGCCGCGCAGCTGGCGGTGGAACTGGGCGCCGGAGCGCTGCTATTCAATTGCAGCCAGCCCGAGGTGATGGCCGCGGCGCTGGATACCGGGCGGGCGACCTTTGCCGCGGCGGGGATCGAGATTCCCTTTGGCGCCTATGCCAACGCCTTCCCGCCCCAGCCGGAAGAGGCCACCGCCAATGATGGCCTCGACCCCCTGCGTCCGGACCTGGATCCGCCCGGCTACCTGAGCTTCGCCCAGGACTGGCAGGCGCGTGGCGCGAGCCTGATCGGCGGCTGCTGCGGCATCGGCCCGGAGCATATCGCCGTGCTCAACACGCGACTGCGTGGCTGACGCCCGCATTCGGTCGGCAAAAAAAAGCGGACAGTGCTCAGGGCGCTGTCCGCTTTTTTCTTGCCGCCAGACGCCGTTCAGACCTGCGCCTGGCCACCATCGGCGAAGAGTTCGGCGCCGTTGACGAAGCTGGAATCGCTGGAGGCCAGGAACAGGGCAACCCTGGCGATTTCCTCCGGCTCGCCGACGCGACCCAGGGGGATCTGGCTGGCCAGGTGGTCCAGCAGACCCTGCTGCTGGGCGGCATCCGGACCGGCCAGTTCCACCAACCCCGGGGTGCGGGTGGCACCCGGGCTCAGGGTGTTGATGCGGATGCCGCGGCCCTGCAGCTCCAGGATCCAGTTGCGGGCGAAGGCGCGTACGGCGGCCTTGGATGCGCCGTAGACGCTGAAGGCCGGGGTGCCGGTACTGGCGGCGGTGGAGCCGGCCAGGATCACCGAGGCATGGTCCGCCAGCAGCGGCAGGGCCTTTTGCACGGTGAACAGCACCCCCTTCACGTTGCGATCGAAGGTGTCGTCGTAGTGGGCTTCGGTCACCTCGGCGAGGGGCAGCATGCTGCCACCCCCGGCGTTGACGTAGAGCACGTCGAGGCGTCCGTGTTCGCGGCGGATGCGCGCATAGAGGGCATCGAGCTGGTCCAGGCGCGAGGAGTCCACGGCGATGCCGGTGGCGTTGCCGACCTGGGCGACCGCGGCGTCCAGTTCCGCCTGCCGCCGGCCAGTGAGGATGACATGGGCGCCCTGCTGGGCGAAGAGTTTGGCGGCGGCCAGGCCGATGCCGCTGGTGGCGCCGGTGACGAGGGCGATCTTGTCGGCGAGCTTGAGGGTCATGGCTGAATCTCCGAGTGGTTGTGATCAGGTGGAGTCAGCCTATCGACCCTGGCTTCCTTGCAAAATAGAATGATTGGCAAGTCATCGTTGCAGAAATGAAATGAGCAGATTGCCGGATTTCGAAGGCTTGGCGATGTTCGCCAGGGTCGCCGAGGAGGGCTCCTTCGCCGCCGCGGCGCGGGTGCTGGGCGTGTCGGTGGCCACTGTCTCGCGGGCGGTGACGCGCCTGGAGGAGCGCCTCGGCGGGCGGCTGTTCAATCGCACCTCGCGGCAGTTGGCGTTGACCGAATTCGGCCGCGAGCTGGCCGCCCAGGCCGGTGATCTCTATCGCCAGGCGGAGGCGACCGAAAGCGCTGCCCAGGCGCGCGCCGTGCAGCCCCGCGGCCAGGTGCGGCTGGCGGTGCCCATGGCCTTCGGCCTGCGCTGGGTGGCGCCGCTGCTGCCCGAGCTGCTGCGTCGCTATCCCCAGCTGACGGTGGATCTGCACCTGTCCGATGCCACTGTGGATCTGGTGGCGGAGGGCTTCGACGCCGCCCTGCGCATCGCCGCCTTGCCCGACTCCTCGCTGGTCGCCCGGCGGCTCTGCGCGGTCAGCCAGCTGCTGGTGGCGGCGCCGGCCTACGTCGAGCGCCATGGCCATCCCCACCATCCGCAGGAGCTGAGCGAACATGCCTGCCTGAGCTACGCCTACCGGGCGCGCAGCCAGGTGTGGCGCTTCAGCGGGGACGACGGTCGCGAGGCAAGCGTGCTGCCGCGTGGTCCCCTGCGCGTCACCAATTCCGAAGCCCTGCTGCCGGTGCTGCTGGAAGGCCTGGCCATCGCCGAGTTGCCGGACTTCATCGCCGCCGACTACCTGGCCGATGGCCGGCTGGTGCCGCTGCTGCCGGACTGGCAGCTGACCCGTGGCGGCCTCTATTTCGTGACCCCCTCGGCGCGCAGTCGCCCGACCAAGATCCAGGTGCTGCTCGATTTCTTCGTCGAGCATCTGAGCAGTCCCGGCTGGCAGGCGAGCCCTCCGTCCGCTTCGTGACATCCCGCAACATCCACCTTTCGCCACGCAAGGCTGGCGAAAGGTTGACCTCTTAGGATCCGCTCAAGACCCGCCCCCGTGAGCGGGCGACGTGCCTACAAAAATAACCAGGATTCTTGCCATGTCGTATCTGTCCTTCCAGGCGTCCTCGCGCGCCCGTCTCCCCTGGATTTTCGCCCTCTCCGCGCCGCTGCGCCGCGGCTGAACCCTCCTTCTCTTCGCGAAAATCCAGAGGTATTCCCATGCTGACTTTCCTCGGCTTCGCCATGGTCATGACCTTCATGTACCTGATCATGACCAAGCGCCTGTCTCCGCTGATCGCCCTGACCATGGTGCCGATCGCCTTCGCCGTGCTGGCCTGGGCGCTGTCCAGCGAATTCGCCAGCCTCGGCAGCGTCAAGCTCGACGCCCTCGGCCCGATGATGCTCGACGGCATCCGCAAGCTGGCGCCCACCGGCGTGATGCTGCTGTTCGCGATCCTCTACTTCGCCGTGATGATCGACACCGGCCTGTTCGACCCGGCGGTGCGCTGGATCCTCAAGCTGGTCAAGGGCGATCCGCTCAAGGTGGCCATGGGCACCGTCTTCCTGACCCTGGTGGTCTCCCTGGACGGTGACGGCTCGACCACCTACATGATCTGCGTGGCGGCCATGTTCCCGCTGTACAAGCGCCTGGGCATGAATCCGCTGATCATGACCTGCCTGATGCTGCTCTCCAGTGGCGTGATGAACCTGACCCCCTGGGGCGGTCCGACCGCCCGCGCCGCCAGTGCCCTGCACGTGGACCCGGCCGACGTCTTCGTGCCCATGATCGCGCCCATGCTGCTGGCCATCGCCTGGCTGTTCTTCCTGGCCTACCTCTATGGCCGCAGCGAGCGCGCGCGCCTGGGCATCCTGCAGATCGGCGAGACCGAAGGCGCCGACGTCACCGTCTCCCAGTGCGCCGAGGCCCGCCGCCCGCACCTGCGCTGGTTCAACGGCCTGCTGACCCTGGCGCTGATGGCCGCGCTGGTCGTCGGCATCCTGCCGATGCCGGTGCTGTTCATGATCGCCTTCGGCATCGCCATGACCGTCAACTACCGCTGCCTGAACATGCAGAAGCAGCGCATCGCCGCCCATGCCGAAAACGTCCTGGCGGTGGTCTCGCTGATCTTCGCCGCGGGCATCTTCACCGGCATCCTCTCGGGTACCGGCATGGTCGACGCCATGTCCAAGGGCCTGCTGGCGGTGATCCCGGACGCCCTGGGTCCGTACATGGCGGTGATCACCGCCCTGGTCAGCCTGCCGTTCACCTTCTTCATCTCCAACGACGCCTTCTACTTCGGCGTGCTGCCGGTGCTGGCCGAGGCCGCCGCGGCCTATGGCATCAGTCCGGTGGAGATCGCCCGGGCCTCCATCGTCGGTCAGCCCGTGCACCTGCTCAGCCCCCTGGTGCCCTCGACCTACCTGCTGGTGGGCCTGGCCAAGGTGGAGTTCGGCGACCACCAGCGCTTCACCCTGAAATGGGCGACCGTGACCTGCATGTTCCTGCTGGGCGGTGCTTTGTTACTGGGTGTGTTTCCGCTGTACAGCCGCTAGAGTTTTACCATTTGTACGACTAGCCTTGCCGGCTGTTCGAAAATGGCGCGTCGCCTGACGCGCCTTTTCCATTGGAGCGCGCGCCCGAGCGCGTCTCAGCTAAAAGAGGATTTGCAATGGACTGGCTGACCAACCCGGAAATCTGGGTCGCCTTCTTTACCCTGACGGCCCTGGAAATCGTTCTGGGCATCGACAACATCATCATGATCTCCATCCTGGTCAGCCGCATGCCCAAGCACATGCAGGCGCGGACCCGTTTCTTCGGTCTGGCCCTGGCCATGGTCACCCGCATCCTGCTGCTGCTGTCCATCACCTGGGTGATGCGCCTCACCGCCGACCTGTTCTTCGTCTTCGGCCAGGGCATCTCCGGGCGTGACCTCATCCTCTTCTTCGGCGGCCTGTTCCTGCTGTGGAAGAGCAGTGCCGAGATCTACGAAGGCCTGGAAGGCGAGGATGAGCACGACGAGGACGCCCCCCAGAAGAAGGGTGGCGGCTTCATCGGCACCATCATCCAGATCGCCATCATCGACATCGTCTTCTCGCTGGACTCGGTGATCACCGCGGTGGGCATGGTCAGCCACGTGCCGGTGATGGTCGCGGCGATCATCGTCGCCGTGCTGGTGATGATGCTGGCGGCCGGCGCCATCAGCAATTTCATCGACAAGCACCCGAGCCTGAAGATGCTGGCGCTGTCGTTCCTGATCGTGGTCGGTACCGTGCTCATCGCCGAAGCCTTCGAAGTCCATGTGCCCAAGGGCTACGTCTACTTCGCCATGGCCTTCTCGCTGGCGGTGGAAGCCATCAACATCCGCCTGCGCGGCAAGGCCAAGGCGCGCGAAGCGGTCAAGCTGCGCAAGGAGCAGATCTGATCGCGGCGGCGGAACCGACCCGGCTCTCCGCCGCCTAAACCAGCAAGTCCCCACGAGCCCGAAGGTGCCCTGCCTTCGGGCTCGTGCGTCTGTGCAGAACGGTCATTACGATTTTGTGACAAGCTCGCCAGGAGTTCTTGGACACGCGCCGGGAGGGCGCCACGATGCTGACACTGCTCAATCTGCTATCCGCCGTTGCCCTGCTGGTGTGGGGCACCCATATCGTGCGCACCGGTATCCTGCGGGTATACGGCGCCAGCCTGCGCCGGGTGCTCAGCCGCAGCATGCAGCGCATGCCGCTGGCCTTTCTTTCCGGCATCGCCGTCACCGCCCTGGTGCAGAGCAGCAACGCCACCGCGCTGCTGGTGACCTCCTTTGTCGCCCAGGGCCTGGTGCCGCTGACCCCGGCGCTGGCCATCATGCTCGGCGCCGACGTGGGTACCGCGCTGATGGCGCGGGTGCTGACCTTCGACCTGTCCTGGCTGTCGCCGCTGCTGATCTTTCTCGGCGTGGTGTTCTTTCTCGGCCGCAAGCAGACCCGCGCCGGCCAGCTCGGCCGGGTCGCCATCGGCCTGGGGCTGATCATCCTGGCGCTGCAGCTGATCGTCGAGGCGGCCTCGCCCATGACCCATGCGGCCGGGGTCAAGGTGCTGTTCTCTTCACTGACCGGTGACCAGCTGCTCGACGCCCTGACCGGCGCGGTGTTCGCCATGGTCTCCTATTCCAGCCTGGCGGCGGTGCTGCTGACCGCCACCCTGGCCGGCTCCGGGGTCATCTCGCTCAAGGTGGCGCTGTGCCTGGTGGTGGGGGCCAACCTGGGCAGCGGCGTGTTGGCGCTGATGGGCGCGGCCAAGCAGGGCGTGGAGGCGCGGCGGGTGGCGGTGGGCAGCCTGCTGTTCAAGCTCGCCGGCTGCATCCTGGTGCTGCCCTGGATCGGCCTGCTGGCCGACTGGCTGCAGGGCTACGACTTCAACGACGCCGAGGTGGTGATCGGTTTCCACGTCGCCTACAACCTGGTGCGCTGCCTGCTGTTCCTGCCGCTGACCGGACCCCTGGCGCGCTTCTGCACCGCCATGCTGCCGGCCAAGGACAGCGTCGAGACCATCCTGCGACCGCGCCACCTGGACACCGCGGCCCTGGACACCCCGGCCCTGGCGTTGACCAATGCATCGCGCGAGCTCCTGCGCATGGGCGATGTCATCGAGCAGATGCTGCAGCACCTGCTGGTGCTGATCAATGCCGGCGACAAGCAGCTGGCCCGCGAGGTGCGCCGTCTCGACGATGACGTCGACGCCCTCTACACGGCGATCAAGCTGTACCTGGCGCGCATGCCGCGCGACGACCTGGACGAGCGCGACAGCCGGCGCTGGGCCGAGACCATCGAACTGGCGATCAACCTGGAGCAGGCCGGCGATCTGATCGAGCGCATGGCCAGCGACGTCGACAGCAAGAAGATCGCTGCCCGGCGCTCGTTCTCGGCTTCCGGGGTGGACGAACTCTCCGCCTTGCACCGGCTGCTGGTCGACAGCCTCAAGCTGTGCCTGTCGGTCTATCTCTCCGGCGACCTGGACGCGGCGCGCCGCCTGCGTCGGCTCAAGCAGCGCTTCCGCCTGCTGGAGCGACGCTATGCCCATGCCCACGTCGAGCGGCTGCACCAGCAGGTGGTGGAGAGCTTCGAGACCAGCTCCCTGCATCTGGGCCTGCTCAGCGACATGCGCCGGGTCAATTCGCTGTTCTGCAGCATCGCCCACGGCGTGCTGGAGGCAGCCGATGCCGGCTACGCCACCGAGCACGAGCTGCCGGTGGAGGGGCGCGAGGAGTCAGGCGGGGTTTGAGGTCGCGGTTTGACGCAGGGGTTCGTGGATGAGGCTGCGCCGTCATCCACGCTACTGATCTGATCTTGTCAGCGCCAATGAAGTTGAGCTCCACTTCGGATGGCCCCCTCTCCCCTGGGGAGAGGGCTGGGGTGAGGGCGCCCCCCTGCTGCGAACTCCCAGTGGAAAAGGCTGTGCCGTTTTCCACGCCATGGCACTGTGCGCCTAAGCCTTATCGCGGCCATGGCGGTCCGCCGCTGCGGCCGCTCCTACAGAAGCATCACACCCTGTAGGAGCGGCCCATGGCCGCGATTGGGGTACCTCATTGCGCCCGACTATCGAGCTGCTGCAGGATCCGCCAGGCCGTCTCGATCCGCGCGGCATTCGGGTAGTTGCGGTTGGCCAGGATCACCAGGCCGAGCTGGCGCTCGGGGATGAACAGCGCATAGGCGCCAAAGCCATTGGTGGAGCCGGTCTTGTTCAACAGCCGGGCGCCGCTCGCCGGCAGTGGCGGATGCTGCCAGTCCAGCGGTTGCGGCTGCAGGGCCATCGCCGGGGTGTTGCCGGCCAGCAGCTGGGCCTTGGGCAGCGGATAGGCGTAGGCCTCCCAGGCCAGACCCTGAGTCATGGGGCCGCTGCGATAGTAGCCCTGCTGGGTGGCGTCGAGCGCCTTGGCCAGGGGCGCCGGCAACCGGCCGGGATGCAGATTCGCCTCGACGAAGGCGAGCAGATCGCCCGCGGTGGTCTTGATGCCATAGGCCTCTTCGGCATAGGCGCCCGGATTGACCCGCAGCGGCTGGTCGTTCCTGCCATGGCCCCAGGCGTAGTGGGCCTGCTCGGCCGCCGGCACCTGCAGATAGGTATGGTCGAGCCCCAGGGGCTTGAGCACGTGCCGCTGCAGGGCCGTGGCGAAGGGCTCGTCGAGCCGCTGGGCCGCCAGGGCGCCGAACAGGCCGATGCTGGGATTGGAGTAGAGGCGGTGGCTGCCGGCGGGGAAGGGCGGCTGGAAGGCGCGGTAGAAGGCCGTCGTCTGATCGTCGCGGGTGACGCTGTCGGGAAATTGCAGCGGCAGGCCGCCGGCGCTGTAGGTGGCCAGCTGCAGCAGGCTGGCCTGGCCGATGGCGCTGCCGGCCAGAGCCGGGCGGACCTGAGCGGCGGACTCGTCCAGCCGCAGGCGACCGGTCGCTGCCGCGTAGCCACCCAGGGCGGCGCTGTAGGTCTTGCTCAGGGAGCCGATCTCGAACAGGGTGGCCGCGTCCACCGCCTGGCCACTGCGGCGATCGGCGGTGCCGAAGTAGTAGAGCCGGCGCAGGCCCGGGGCCGTGACACCCACGGCCAGGCCCGGAATGTCCTGCTCGGCCATCACCGCGCGGGCGGCGGCGCGGATCTCGTCGTCGAGGGGATTGGCGGCGTTGGCCAGGAGCGGCAGGGTCAGGCCCAGGCCGAGCAGCAGGGAAAGACGCGGGAAAGCCGACATGCGGGAGCTATTCCTGAGGAAGGGAGGCCAGGAGTCTAGCCGAGCGTTGCCACAGCGGTATGAGACGCGGCCAGCGTTGGAAGATTTTGCCGCCGGCGCTGTCCATGGCTGGCTGGAGCCCGGTCCTCGACTGGACTACAGTCGCCTCTCACCTTTTTCAGGAGTCATCCCATGTCCGCTGCCCCCCTCGTCGAACAGATCCAACTGGGCCAATTGCCCGTCTGGCGCATCCGCGTCGGCCAGGCCGAAGCCCTGGTGGCCTGCCAGGGCGCCCATGTGCTGCGCTACGGCTTCGACGGCGAGCCGGACATCGTCTGGGGCAATCCGGAAGCCGTGTTCGAGCCCGGTACCCCGATCCGTGGCGGCATCCCGGTCTGCTGGCCCTGGTTCGGCGACCTGCTGAAGAATCCGGCCGCGGTCCAGGCCATGTGCACCACCACTGCGGACGCCCCGGCCCACGGCCTGGCGCGCCAGGTCGCCTGGCAGGCCGGCGGCGTCGAGGTGGACACCGATCGGGTGCGCCTGGACTTCCACCACCGCACCTCCGCCGAGACCACCCCGGGCTGGCCCCATGCCACCGAGCTGACCCTCAGCCTAAGTGTGGGCGAACGCCTGGAGCTGACCCTGAGCGTGCGCAATCTGGAAGATCACCCGCTGGTGCTGAGCCAGGCGCTGCACACCTATTTCGCCGTGAGCGACGTCCGTGAGGTGGGCATCGAAGGCCTGGCCAACGCCGACTACTACGACTGCCTGGACGGCTGGACCCGCAAGCGGCAGAACGGCGAGCCGACCATCACCGCCGAGACCGACCGGGTCTATGTCGGCCTGCCGGCACGCCTGGCGATCCGCGATCCCCAGTGGCAGCGCCGGCTGTTCGTGGAGACCCGCAACAGCCATTCGGCGGTGCTGTGGAATCCCTGGATCGACAAGGCCGCGCGCCTGAGCCAGTTCGCCAACAACGCCTGGACCGGCATGCTCTGCATCGAGACCGCCCGGGTGATGGACGACGTCCTCACCGTGGCGCCGGGCGCCTCGGCCGAGATGGCGGTGAGCCTGTGGCGCGAGGCGCTGTAGGGGCTGCTCAGGCGTCCGGGCTTGCCCTCACCCCGGCCCTCTCCCGGAGGGAGAGGGGGGGGCTCAGGGGAGAGTTTGGTGCGTTAGGACTTGGGGCGCTCAGGGGAGTTTGATGCGCAGGACTTGGGGCTGTCAGGCTTCAAGCGCACCCTCACCCTGGCCCTCTCCCAGAGGGAGAGGGGAGGCTCCGATAGGCTTTGGCGTGTTGGATATTGGAGCGTGCGCAGGACTCACTCCTGGTTTGGCAGAGTCACTGCCTTGCTGCGGTGTCTACCCAAACGCCCCCTCTCCCCCTGGGAGAGGCCCGGGGTGAGGAAGCCGCCGGCACCTAGCCGAAGATCACAACTCCTCGCACAGATTCCGCCCGATCCACTCGGCCACTGCCGCGCGCTCCAGGCCGCAGCCGAGCAGGCTGTGCAGCTTGCCTAGGGCGGCTTCACGAGTCATGCCGCGGCCGGAGATCACCCCGGCATCGGCCAGGCCGCTGCCGGCGGCGTAGGTACCCAACTCCACCGTCCCGCGAGCGCCCTGGCTGAGGGCGACCACGGGGACGCCGGCAGCGCGCCATTCGGCGAGGGCGGCGAGGAAGTCGGCGTCATCCGCCGGACCCGTGCCGCTGCCATAGCACTCCAGCACCAGCCCCTGCACCCCACTGCCCGCCAGACCGCGCAGGGTGGCACCGTCGATCCCCGGAAACAGCGGCAGCACCGCTACCCGCGCTGGCTGACGCGGTTGGTCGAAGCGTAAGGCGGCCGGCGTGGCCACCAGGGCGTCACCGCTGCGCGGCCGGGCGCTTTCCACGAAGGCCTTCCAGCCGCTGCTGGCCTGCTTGGTGCAGCGCGCCGCCGGCAGGCGTTCGCCATGGAATTGCACCTGCACCCCCGGCATCAGTCCGCTGGCGAAGGCGGCGAAGCTGTCGGCCAGGTTGCCGTCGGCATCGCTGTCCGGCACGCCGGCCGGCAGCATGGAGCCGGTCAGCAGCACCGGAATGGCCAGGCCCAGCAGCCGGAAGGCCAGGGCGGCGGCGCTGTAGGCCAGGGTGTCGGTGCCGTGCAGCACCAGCACGCCGCGGCAGGCGGGGTCGGTGGCTGCCGCCAGGATCGCCTGGGCCATGCGCTCCCAGGCGGCGGGGGTCATGTTGGCGCTGTCGATCAGCGGCAGCAGCTCCTGCAGCCGCCAGGCCGGATTGTCCAGCTCCGGACGGCTGGCCAACAGGGCGTCGATGCGCGCCTCGAAACCAGCGGCGGGGGCCAGGCCGGCGGCGGTCGCCTGCATGCCGATGGTGCCGCCGGTGTAGAGGATGTGCAGGTAGGGTGAGCTCATGAGGGACTTCCTGATAGGACTGCCCCCACACGAAGTGGGGGCAGGAAAGCGGTCGCGGTCCGGGTCAGCGCGACCCGGTGGCGGCGGTCAGTGCGCCTGGCGCGGCTGGGCGGCGCGGGCTTCGGCGACGGTCTCTTCCAGACGCTCCAGCGCCGGCCAGGCCTGGCGATCCAGGTCCAGGTCGCGGAACTGGTCGGCATCGAACACCGGCTGATCCACCCCGGCACGGCGCTGGGCGTCGTAGTCGTTGAGGATGCGCATGCCGACCTTGATCAGCATGGCCAGGGCGATCAGGTTGACGAAGGCCAGGCAGGTCATGGTGATGTCGGCAAAGGCGAACACCGTGGTCAGATTCTGCATCGAGCCCCAGCAGATCAGCACCAGCACCAGGCCGCGATAGCCGAGCAGCACGGCCTTGCCGCGGCCGAGCAGGTAGCGCAGGCCGTTCTCGCCCAGGTAGATGTTGTAGAGGATGCAGGTGAAGACGAACAGCGACAGGGCGACGCTGATGAAGATGCGGCCCCAGTCACCGACCACCGCAGCCAGGGAGTTCTGGGTCAGGACGATGCCGTCACCTTCGAAGCCCGGGGTGTAGAAACCCGAGAGCAGGATCAGCAGCGCGGTACAGGTGCAGATGACGAAGGTGTCGAGAAAGACGCTGAAGGCCTGCACCACGCCCTGGGCGGCCGGGTGCTTGACCGCGGCCACCGCGGCGACGTTGGGTGCGGCGCCCAGGCCGGCTTCGTTGGCGAAGACGCCACGCTTGACGCCCATGGTGATGGCGGCGCCGAGCAGACCGGCAAAGGCCGGCTCCAGGCCGAAGGCGCTCTTGACGATGGTCAGCAGGGTACCGGGGACCAGGTCGATCTGGGTGATGATCACATAGAGGGTGACGGCGATGTAGGCCAGGGTCTTGACCGGCACCAGGATGTCGGAGACCGCGGCGATACGCTTGATGCCGCCGATGAACACCAGGCCCAGCAGGATGGCCAGGGCGATCCCGGTGTACTGCACCGGCAGGCCGAAGGCGTTTTCCAGCGAGTGGGTCACGGTGAAGGACTGCAGACCGACGAAGGCGAAGCCGTAGGTCACCAGCAACAGGCCCGAGAAGATCAGGGCCATCCAGCGCTTGTTGAGGCCGTGCTGGATGTAATAGGCCGGACCACCGATGTAGAGGCCGTCGCCGTCGGCGCGCTTGTAGACCTGCGCCAGGGTGCACTCGAAGAAGCTGCTGGCCATGCCGACCAGGGCGGTCACCCACATCCAGAACACCGCACCGGGGCCACCCAGGGTCACGGCCAGGCCCACACCGGCGATGTTGCCGGCACCGACGCGACCGGCCAGGCTGAGCATCAGCGCCTGGAAGGAACTCAGGCCGTCACCGCTGTTGCGCAGGGAGTCCTTGAAGACGGTGAACATGTGCGGGAAATGGCGCACCTGCACGAATCGCGAGCGCAGGGTGAAATAGCTGCCCAGGCCGACGATCAGCACGATGAGCACATGGCCGGACAGGAAGTCGTTGAGCATTTCTAGGTAGTGCATGAAGAATCCTCGAGCATGCTAGTGATGCTCCAAGGCCGGCTCGCAAGCCTTGGGGCTATTATTGTGGAATATCCCGCCAGGGCCTGCTCCCGGCGTGGGGAGACGACGGCAACAGGCTCTGGAACGGGTCGGTCCGGGTGGAACGGGCAGTAAGACGGACCGGGCGCCTAGATTCGGCTATCCCACCGGCGTGAACAATTCCGCGCCTCGCTTCAAAATGGCGCGACTTGATGCTAGTTTTCTGGCCGTCTGTCAAGCTCGGGCCGGATTCATGAGCGACTTTTCCGCCAATTTGCAGCTGCTCTGCCAGCGCCACCGCTCGATTGCCGCCGTCTGTCGCGCCGTCGGCATCAACCGTGCCCAGTTCAATCGTTACCTCAACGGGCAGAGCCGTCCGTCGCCTTACAACCTGCAGCGCCTGGCGGAGTTCTTCGGGCTGCCGGTGGGCGATCTGCAGCTGCCGCAGCGGCAATTCGCGGCGCGCCTGGGCGCGCCGGTTGGTCAGGAGACGGGCTGGGCGGGGCAGGCTCTGGCCCTGTTCGGCGAGCGTCAGGAGGGCCTGGCGCGCTACCAGGGCTATTACCACGAATACTATCCGTCGCTGTCCACGCCGGGTGTGGTGCTCTGCGGACTGGTCTGGCTGTTCGCGGAAGCGGGCGTCTTCCGCTACGTGCGTTTCGAGCGCCTGCGGCGGCGCGACGAAGCCACCAGCCAGGCGCGCTTTCGCTACCTGGGCCTGGCCATGAGTCTGGAGAGCCGGCTGTTCTTTACCGACTACGAATCCCTCACCGGCAACGAGTTGTCGCAGACGGTGCTGCTGCCCAGCGCGCGCAACCGCATCGATCGCCTGAACGGACTCAAGCTCGGCGTCAGCGCCTCCGACCGGCGCGAGCCGGCCTGCACCCGGGTGGTCTGGGAGTACCTTGGCACGCGGCCACCTCGGGGTCGGGCCTATGCCCGCATCGGCCTCTACGACTGGCAGGACCCTGGCCTGGACGAGGATCTGCGCCAGCGCTTGGCCAGCGTGGCCCTGGTCGATCGGGTCTATCGCCTGGGCTAGAGGGTTTCCTCGATCGCTGGGTGGCAGCGATCGCAGTCTTCGAGGATGGCGCGGTCGCGCCCGGCCTGCTTGGCCCAGTAGAGCTGGCGATCGGCGGCTTCGATGAAGGTTTCGGCGCAGTCGTGATCCGGCCGGGCGCAGGCGCCGCCGATACTCACCGTCACGCGCGGACCGGCATGGGGCCCGAGATGGGGGATCTCCAGGCGCCTTACCGCGTCTAGCAGGCGCTGTGCCAGCTTGCCGGCATCCTCCTCGCGCGAAGGCGTGCAGAGGATGGCGAATTCCTCGCCGCCGTAGCGGGCCAGGCAGTCACCGGCGCGCAACTCGTCGGCCAGGGCGGTGGCGACCTGTTGCAGGCAGCGATCGCCGGCCGGATGCCCGTAGCGATCGTTGAAGGCCTTGAAGTGATCGACGTCGATCATCAGCAGGAGCAGCGGGCGGGGCGGGGGATGTGCCAGGGCGTTGGCCAGGGCCTGCATCAGCGCCCGGCGATTGGCCACGCCGGTCAGGGGGTCGGTGGCGGACTGCTGTGCCAGGAAGCGATTGGATGCGGTCAGCTCTTCGTTGCGCAGGCGGTCGCGCAGGATCAGCAGATAGCC
Organism: Pseudomonas sp. SORGH_AS_0199; assembly: GCF_031453735.1. NCBI lineage: Bacteria > Pseudomonadati > Pseudomonadota > Gammaproteobacteria > Pseudomonadales > Pseudomonadaceae > Pseudomonas > Pseudomonas sp. SORGH_AS_0199. The sequence continues at coordinate 543,243 of NZ_JAVJAE010000001.1, read as the reverse complement.
CTGACGACGCGCGCGCTCCATCCAGAAGTTGTTGAGCAGGGTGAAGCTCGCGGTGGCGAACGCCAGGGTCATGACCAGCGACGCCTCCAGGGCAGGCAGGGCGTGCATCTGGGTGGCCAGGCCGATGGCCAGCAGGGCGACCAGGCTGTGTACCGCGGCCTGGCGCAGGGGCGGGGCGATGCAGCTGTTGGTGAAGAGGGTCATCAACGGCATAGTTGCCAGCCAGAGGGCGCGATGCGCGGCATCGGTGGCCTCGACGTCCAGCAGCGGCGGCGCATAGGCCAGCAGACAGGGCAGGATACCCACCCACTCGCGTGCCGGATGCTCGGCTGGCATCAGCCTGAGCGCCAGCAAGACCAGACCGCCGCCAACCACCACCAGTGCGCTGAGCAGGCTGATGAGCCAGAAGGCATCGGTCATCAGGATCCAGTCCCAGATCGAGAAGCTGGCATAGGCGAGGATGGCCACGGTCAGGCTGATGCGCAGGTGCCGCCGGCGCGAACGGGCGATGTCGCGCTGATAATGCCGTTCCAATACCGGTTCGAAGCGCAGGGCCCAGAAAGGGCGAGCCAGCGCTCGGGCGAGGGCGAGACTGAGGGACATGGATGCCGTACCTGGCAGGAAAATCCGAGGATCACTTCAGCACAATAAGTCCCTTAGCACGATAGAGGGTTCCCGGACGCGGGAATGTAACCGCCGAATGGTAGCCATTGGCTACCATTCGGGAGGCCGTGAACGCCGCGGTCGCTAGTTGCCGGCCTTGATGCGACTCCAGACGCGCGTCCGCACCCGCTCGATGGGCTGCGGCAGCGGCTGCACCACATAGAGCTTCTTGAGCATGTCCGGAGTGGGCACCAGGTCGTGGTTGTCGCGGATGGCGGTGGTCACCAGCGGCATGCCCGGCTTGTTGGCGTTGGGGTAGCCGAGATAGTCGCTGATCCCGGCGATCACCTTGGGTTCGAGCAGGTAATTGATGAAGGCATGGGCCTGGTCGACGTTGGCGGCGCTGGCCGGAATGGCCCAGGTGTCGAACCAGATGGGCGCGCCCTCGCGCGGCAGCCGCCAGTCCACCACCACGCCGTTGCCGGCTTCCTTGGCCCGGTTGCCGAACTGATAGAAGCTGCCCGAATAGCCCACCGCCACGCAGATGTCGCCGTTGGCGATATCGGTCATGTACTTGGTGGAATTGAAGTAGGCCATGTAGGGGCGGATCTTCAGCATCAGCGCCGTGGCCTTCTCGTAGTCCTTGGCGTTGGCGCTGTTGGGGTCCAGGCCCAGGTAGTGCAGCACCACCGGCAGGATGTCCGAGGGCGAGTCCAGCATGGCCACGCCACAGCTCTTGAGCTTGGCCATGTTCTCCGGCTTGAACACCAGGTCCCAGCTGTCCACCGGTGCGTCCGCCCCCAGCGCCGCCTTGACCTTGGCCGGGTTGAAGCCGATGAGGATGGTGCCGTACATGTAGGGCACGCCGTACTGGTTGCCCGGGTCGTTGACCTCCAGCAGCTTGAGCAACTCCGGATCGAGATTCTGCCAGTTGGGCAGCTTGCGCTTGTCCAGCTTCTGGAAGACCCCGGCCTTGATCTGGGTTTCCAGGAACTGGTTGGAGGGAATCACCAGGTCATAGCCGGAGCGCCCGGTGAGCAGCTTGGCCTCCAGCGACTCGTTGCTGTCGAAGGTGTCCCAGGTGACGCGGATGCCGGTCTGCTTGGCGAAGTCCTTGGGCGTCTCGGGCAGGATGTAGTCGGCCCAGTTGTAGACCCGCAGTTCGCCGGGATCGGCGGCCTGGACGGCGGTGGCGAGCAGGGCGCCACCGAGCAGGGTGGTGAGCGGACGCAGGAGGCTGTGCATGGTCGGATTCCTCGCGATAGGGATCAGGCGCCGTCGAAGGCGGCCAGGACGTTCACCGTGTTGATGCCGATCTCCGCCACGGCGTAACCGCCTTCCATGACGAACAGGGTCGGCAGGCCGAGCCGCGCCAGGCGTTCGCCCAGGCGCAGGTAGTCGTCGCTCTCCAGCTTGAACTGGGAAATGGGATCGGCCTTGAAGGTATCCACGCCCAGGGAGACCAGCAGCAGGTCCGGGGCATAGTCCTGCACGCGCGTCAGCGCTGTTTCCAGGGCGGCGCTCCAGCTGTCCCAGGCGCTGCCGGCGGGCAGCGGCAGATTGAGGTTGAAGCCCTGGCCCGCGCCGCTGCCGGTCTCGTCGGCATAGCCGAGGAAGAAGGGGAATTCGAAACCCGGATCGCCGTGCAGCGAGAGGAACAGCACATCGTCGCGCGCATAGAAGATGTCCTGGGTGCCGTTGCCGTGGTGGTAGTCGACATCGAGGATGGCCACCCGCCGGGCGCCGCCGTCGAGGGCGGCCTGGGCGGCGATGGCGGCGTTGTTCAGATAGCAGTAGCCACCCATGACATCGGCCGCGGCGTGGTGGCCCGGCGGGCGGCAGAGGGCGAAGGCGCTGCGCGCGCCCGCGGCGACCTCGGCCCCGGCACTCAGGGCCACCTGGGCGGCGCTGTAGGCGGCCTGCCAGGTGCCGGCGGTGATGGGCGCGCCGCCGTCGAAGCTGTAGTAACCGAGGCGTCCGTGCAGGCTGGTGGGCGGCAGCACCTGGCGCAGGGTACGCGCCGGCCAGGTATAGGGCAGCAGATCCACGGTCTCGCCGCGGGCTGCCCATTCGTCCCAGGCGCCGGCGAGAAAGTCGAGATAGGCCGCGCTATGGACGCGTGCCAGCGGCGCCCGGCCGAAGTCCCTCGGCGCCACTACCTCGCCGAGCTGCCGGCGGTGACACTCGGCGAGGATGAATTCGACGCGCTGGGGTTTTTCGAAACAGGGCTGCAACTGGCCATCGATCAATTCGCAACGACCGTGGTGCAGGGCGTGATCGGGACTGTGGTGGATGCGCATGGCGACTCCGGGCGGCGGGCTCTCCCCTGATTCTTGCCAGCCCGGCGACCCGCGACGAGAGGCGCAGCGGCCAAAAGGGGATAGATCCGGCCAGATTGCGCCCGGCGTCGACCATCAACCGCCCTTGGCTTCGTAGACCACGAAGCGCTTCAGGGTCGGCTCCAGCACCTCCCAGGTGCCCTGGAAGCCGCGCGGCACGACGAAGCTGCTGCCGGGACCGAGCCGGGTGGCGTGGCCCTGGTCATCGGTGACCAGACTCACCCCTTCGAGGATCTGGCAGTACTCCTCCTCGGTGTAGTTCACCCGCCAGGCGCCCACATCGCTGTGCCAGTGGCCAACGGCGAAGACACCGCTGCCATCCTCGTAGTCGAGCCAGAGGCTCTGCAGTGGATCGCCGGCCAGCAACTTCTCCGCCGGCAGGCGGTATTGCTGGGTGGGTTGGCCGCGCGCTTCGAGCAGTTTCAGCGAGGGCATGGAAAATCCTCCTTGGGGACGGGAAGCGCTCAGCATACGCCGGCCGCTAGAGCCGATACCCCCGCGGCGATTGTCCGCTCCAGCGGCGGAAGGCATGGCGGAAGCTGGCGGTCTCGCTGAAGCCCATCACCTCGGCGATGCGATAGATGGGCAGCCGCTCCTGGGCCAGCAGGTCGCGCGCCCGTTCGAAGCGCAACTCGTCGAGCAGTTGCTGATAGCCGCTGCCGCCCGCCTGCAGATGGCGGCGCAGGCTGCGCGGGGCCATGCCGAGGTGGCCGGCCAGGGCCGCGAAGGAGGGCGGGGCCGCCAGGTCGGCGCCCAGCAGGGTGCGGATGCGGGCGAGCAGGGCGCGCTGGCGATCCTGCTCGGGGGCCAGGCGACCGCACTGCTCCAGGGCGTCGCGATGGGTCACCGGATCGGCCAGGGGCAGCCCGCGCTCAAGCCAGGCAGCGGGAAAGGCCAGGCCGTTATAGGGCGCGTTGAAGGCCAGGGGTGTGGCGCCGAAGCAGTCGCCATAGCGCGCGCGATAGGCCGGCTCGGCGTGCCGAAAGGCCACCTGCACCAACGGTAGGGGCGTCCCCAGGAGGTCGCAGCAGATCGCCAGGAGCGAGGCCAGGCAGCACTCGGCGTTGCAGCGCTCCAGTTCCGGCGCGAAGGGATGGTCGTCGGCCCTGAGCCAGGCCAGCTCACCGTGGCGCTCCAGGCGCAGGGTGAAATAGGCGCCCAGCAGCCCCTGGTGGGCCAGGGCTGCCTGCAGCGCCGCGCCCAGGGTCGGGGCGCTGAGCAGGGCATAGCCGAGCAGGCCGTAGCCGGAGACGCGCAGCCGCCAGCCCAGCAGCAGCCCCAGTTCGGGCGGGGCGACCGGCAGGGCGTTGGCGATGACCCGCTGTTCCTGGGCCAGGGTGATGAGCCGATGGGGCTGTTCGAGATCGTCCAGCCGCAGGCCACTGCCGGCCAGTAACGGCGCCGCCCGGGCGGGCGTGTCGGCCGCCAGTTGCTGGAGCACCAGGGACACCAGGTTGAGATTGATCAGACCGGACTGACGCATGGGCAAACTCCCCGGGGCGGTGGCAGCCTTCCAGGCAAGAAGGATACCGCGCCCGCGGGGAGTTGCCGTCGGTTACCGCTCAGGTCTGGCGTGCGGGACTCAGACCTTGGCCTTCAGCGGTACGAGCCGCGGGGCGATCATGTTTTCCGGGCGCAGGATGTCGTCCAGGGTCGCCTCGTCCAGCAGATTTTCCTCGCGCACCAGCTCCAGCACGCCGCGACCGGTTTCCAGCGCCGTCTTGGCGATGCGGGTGGAGGTCTCGTAGCCCAGGTAGGGGTTGAGCGCGGTGACCAGGCCGATGGAATGCTCCACCTGACGGCGGCAGTGCTCGACGTTGGCGGTGATGCCGGTGATGCAGTGCTCGCGCAGCATGTCCATGGCGCGCTGCAGCAGGCGGATGGAGTCGAAGATCTTGTAGGCGATCAGCGGCTCCATGACGTTGAGCTGCAGCTGGCCGCCCTCGGCCGCCAGGGTCAGCGCCAGGTCGTTGCCGATGATCTCGAAGGCCACCTGGTTGACCGCCTCGGGGATCACCGGATTGACCTTGCCCGGCATGATCGAGCTGCCCGGCTGACGCGGCGGCAGGTTGATCTCGTTGATGCCGGTACGCGGACCGCTGGAGAGCAGGCGCAGGTCGTTGCAGATCTTCGACAGCTTCACCGCGGTGCGCTTGAGCATGCCGGAAAACAGCACGAAGGCGCCCATGTCCGAGGTGGCTTCGATCAGGTCGGCGGCGGGCTTGAGCGGCTGACCGCTGATGTCCGCCAGGCGCTGCACGGCCAGCAGCTGGTAGCCGGGGTCGGCGTTGATGCCGGTGCCGATGGCGGTACCGCCCAGGTTGACCTCGGTGAGCAGCTCCGGCGCCAGGGTCTTGAGGCGCGCCAGGTCTTCGCCCAGGGTGGTGGCGAAGGCGTGGAATTCCTGGCCGAGGGTCATGGGCACCGCGTCCTGCAGCTGGGTGCGACCCATCTTCAGCACCTCGGCGAATTCCACGCCCTTGGCGGCGAAGGCGGTGATCAGGCTGTCCAGGCTGGCGAGCAGGGCGTCATGGCCGAGCAGCAGACCCAGGCGGATGGCGGTGGGGTAGGCGTCGTTGGTCGACTGCGCCATGTTGACGTCGTTGTTCGGGTGCAGGTGGCGATACTCGCCCTTGGCGTGGCCGAGCAGCTCCAGGGCGACGTTGGCGATCACCTCGTTGGCGTTCATGTTGGTCGAGGTGCCGGCCCCGCCCTGGATCATGTCCACCACGAACTGGTCGTGGAATTCGCCGCGAATGATGCGCGAGCAGGCATCAACGATCGCCTGGTGCTTTTCGGTCGGCAGGTGGCCGAGCCGGTGGTTGGCGTCCGCCGCCGCCTGCTTGACCATGGCCAGGGCCACCACCAGCTTGGGGTAGTGACCGAGGGGCACGCCGGAGAGGCGGAAGTTCTGCACGGCGCGCAGGGTCTGGATGCCGTAGTAGGCATCGGCGGGGACGTCGAGGGTACCGAGAAGATCTTTTTCGAGGCGGACGGATGATGCAGAGTCGGACATGATAGCGTTGGGCTTCGATCGAGCGGCAGGCGCCGCGATGCCTTAGAATCTAGGCCTGCCAGCCGATCGCCGCCAATGCCGATCCGCCAAGCCTCATGCCGGATCGGCATAACTCTGGTTGTGACCTCGCGAGATCAGACGACGTATGGGTGCCATGAACATCGAATTCAAATGGCTGGAAGACTTCGTGGCCCTGGCGGCCACCCACAGTTTTTCCCAGGCCGCCGAAAAGCGTTTCGTCACTCAGCCCGCCTTCAGCCGGCGCATCCGCGCGCTGGAGGAAAGCGTCGGCCTGACCCTGGTGGACCGATCCCATACTCCGATCAGCCTTACCGAGGCCGGTCAGCTGTTTCTGGTCACGGCGCGCAGCGTGGTGGAGCAACTGGGCGAGACGGTGCGCCATCTGCATCACCTGGAAGGCGGGCAGGGCGAGGTGCTGCAATTCGCTGCCGCCCACTCCCTGGCCCTGGGCTTCTTTCCGCAGTGGATCGCCGGGCTGCGTGGCCAGGGCCTGGCGCTGGCCAGCCGGCTGGTGGCCACCAACGTCGGCGACGCCATCCACGCCCTGCGCGACGGCGCCTGTGACCTGATGCTGGCCTTCCACGATCCCGACGCCGCGCTGCAGATGGACCCGGAGCTGTTTCCGTCGCTGCACCTGGCGCATACCGCCATGCTGCCGGTCTGCGCCACCGATGGTGAAGGCCGACCGATGTTCCAGCTGGACGGGCAGAGCAGCGTTCCCCTGCTGGCCTACAGCGCCGGTGCGTTCCTCGGTCGCTCGGTGAATCTGCTCCTGCGCCAGCGCAAGCTGCGCGCCGTCACCCTCTACGAAACCGCCATGGCCGACAGCCTCAAGACCATGGCGCTACAGGGCCTGGGCGTGGCCTGGGTGCCGCAGCTGTCGGTGGCGGCGGAACTGGCCCGCGGCGAACTGGCCGTGTGTGGCGATGCCGCCTGGCAGGTCGGCCTGGAAATCCGCCTCTACCGCTGTGCCCTGTTGCGCAAGCGACTGGTGCAGCAGGTCTGGCGACATCTCGAAAGTCAAAGCCACGGCGGCTGATCGACGGTAGTCAACTATGCTGATATCGGCTTTTAGTTAGCCGACGTCCTGCAAGCCTTTTGCGCCTGTCTGCGCGACACTGGCACCTCTCTCACGGAGGTCAGCCATGCAGCGCATCCGCGTCATCGACTCCCATACCGGCGGCGAACCCACCCGCCTGGTTCTCGATGGTTTTCCCGAGCTCGGCCAGGGCAGCATGGCCGAGCGCCGCACCCTGCTGGCCGGCGAGCATGACGCCTTTCGGCGAGCCTGCATGCGCGAACCGCGCGGCAACGAGGTGCTGGTCGGCGCCCTGCTCTGTGAGCCGGTATCTCCTGCCGCCAGCGCTGGCGTGGTGTTCTTCAACGAGGTCGGCTACCTCGGGATGTGCGGCCACGGCACCATCGGCCTGGTGGTGTCCCTGGCTCATCTCGGCCGGATCGGCCCTGGCGATCACCTGATCGAGACCCCGGTCGGCGATGTCACCGCCACCCTGCATGACGACGGCAGCGTCAGCGTGCGCAACGTCCCGGCCTATCGCCATCGCCAGGCCGTCCAGGTGGAGATTCCCGGCCATGGCCCGGTCAGCGGCGACATCGCCTGGGGTGGCAACTGGTTCTTCCTCTGTGCCGATCACGGCCAGCGCATCGCCGCCGACAACCTCGACGGCCTGCTCACCTTCAGCCTGGCCCTGCGGGGCGCGCTGGAGGCCGCCGGTATCACTGGCGACCAGGGCGGCCATATCGACCATATCGAACTCTTCGCCGAGGATCCGGACGGCGCCGACAGTCGCAGCTATGTGCTCTGCCCGGGGCGTGCCTATGACCGTTCGCCCTGCGGCACCGGCACCAGCGCCAAGCTGGCGTGCCTGGCGGCCGACGGTGACCTGGCGCCCGGAGCCGTCTGGCAGCAGGCCAGTGTCATCGGCAGTCGTTTCGAGGCGCACTATCAGCCCGGCGACGAGGGTCGCATCCTGCCGGTGATCCGCGGCCGCGCCCATGTCATGGCCGAGGCGACCCTGCTGCTGGCCGCCGACGATCCCTTCGCCTGGGGTATCCCGGGGTGAAGTCCGTGGCGGAGGTCCTCGTCGTCGGCGCCGGCATCATCGGCGCCAGCTGCGCCGCGGCCCTGGCCGCGCGCGGCTGCCGGGTGCGGGTGCTGGATGCCGGCCTGCCTGGCGCCTCCGCCGCCGGCATGGGCCACCTGGTGGTGATGGACGACGACCCCGCCGAATTGACCCTGAGCGCGCGCTCCCTGGCGCTCTGGCGTGAGCTGGTGCCCCAGCTGCCGAGCGCCGCCGACTACCGCAACTGCGGCACCCTCTGGCTGGCGCGCGACGCAGCCGAGCTGGATCTGATCGACGCGAAGCGCCAGCGTCTGGACGCCCAGGGCGTCGCCAACCAGCCCTTGAATGCGGCCGCCACCGCCGCTGCCGAGCCGGCGCTGACCACCCTGGCTGGCAGTCTGGAGGTGCCCGGCGATGGCCTGCTCTATGCGCCGGTGGTGGCCGCCTGGCTGCTGCAGCGCTCGCCGCTGATCGAATTCCAGCGTGCCCGGGTGACGGCGGTCGAGAGCCGGCGCGTCCGCCTGGACGACGGTCGCTGGCTGACCGCCGATGCCGTGGTGCTCGCCGCCGGCCTGCAAGCCGCCAGTCTCTGCCCGGACCTGCCGCTGGTGCCCAAGAAGGGCCATCTGCTGATCACCGATCGCTATCCCGAGCAGGTCCGCCACCAGCTGGTGGAGATTGGCTATGGCGCCAGCGCCCACGCCAGCAGCGGTGCCTCGGTGGCTTTCAATGTCCAGCCGCGACCTACCGGGCAACTGCTGATCGGCTCGTCGCGGCAATTCGAGCGTCCGGACATGGCGGTGGAGCCTGCGGTGGTTGGCCAGCTGCTGCGCCGTGCCCTGGACTATCTGCCCGGCCTGACCCATACCTCGCTGATCCGTGGCTGGACCGGCCAGCGCGCCGCCAGTCCCGATGGCCTGCCGCTGATCGGCGCCCATCCCGAACAGCTCGGTCTGTGGCTGGCGGTCGGTCACGAAGGCCTGGGCGTCACTACTGCCCCGGCCACTGCCGAAGCCATCGCCAACGGGCTATTCGGCGAGCCTTCGACGTTCCACGTGGAACCCTTCGCACCGGCGCGTTTCACCACCGTGCCGAGGAGCCAGGCATGTTGACCCTGTTCATCGATGGCGAGCGCCTGGAGATTCGCCCTGGCAGCCTGCTCACCGCCGCGCTGGCCAAGAGCGGCAATCCCGCCGCGCGCCGTTCGGTAGGCGGAGAAGCCCGGGCACCGTTCTGCGGCATGGGCATCTGCCAGGAGTGCCGGGTACAGGTCGACGGCGTACGCCGCCTGGCCTGCCAGACGCCGTGCCAGGACGGCATGCAGGTGGAGCGCCTGTCATGAATAGCGCGAGCTGCGACCTGCTCATCATCGGCGCCGGCCCGGCCGGTCTCGCCGCCGCCCGCGCCGCCAGTGGCCGCGGCCTGAACCTGGTGCTGCTGGACGACAATCCCTTGCCCGGCGGCCAGATCTGGCGCGCCCGGGCGGGCCAGGTGGCCGCCGAAGTCGGTCAGTTGCCGGCGGACGTCACCCTGCTCACCCAGACCCGCGTCGCCGCGGTCCTGGGACCACACCAGCTGCTGCTGGAAGACGCCCACGGCAGCCGGACCCTGACGTTCGACACCCTCATCCTCTGCACCGGCGCCCGCGAACTGCTGCTGCCGTTCCCCGGCTGGACCCTGCCCGGGGTGACCGGTGCCGGTGGCTTGCAGGCGCTGATCAAGGGGGGCGTGGAAGTGGCCGCTGAGCGCCTCGTCGTCGCCGGCACCGGTCCGCTGCTGCTGGCCAGCGCCGCTACCGCGCGCCAGGCGGGTGCCCGGGTCGCCCTGGTCGCCGAGCAGGCCGCGCGCCGTGCCCTAGTCGAATTCGGCCTGCAGCTCTGGCGCTGGCCGAACAAGTTGCGCCAGGCGCTGACCCTGGCCACTCCTCGCTATAGCCCCGGCACCTGGGTCGAGGCAGCACTCGGCAGCGAGCGTCTCGAAGCCGTGCGCCTGCGCCAGGGCGACCGTCGCTGGGAGGTCGCCTGCGACCGCCTGGCCTGTGGCTACGGCCTGGTACCCAATGTCGAACTGGCGCAGAGCCTGGGCTGCGCTACCCTGGATGGCGCCGTGGCGGTGGATGACCATCAGCGCACCAGCCAGCCGCACATCCTGGCCGCCGGTGAATGCACCGGCATCGGCGGCAATGAACTGGCCCAGGCCACCGGCCGTATCGCCGGCCTGGTCGCCAGTGACCAGCTCGACGCCATCGCTGGCGTGCAGACCGAGGCCCGTGCCTGGCGCCGCTTCGCCGCCCAGCTGGCGCGCACCTTCGCCCTGAATCCGGCCATTACCCGGCTCGCCCAGCCGGATACCCTGGTCTGCCGTTGCGAGGACGTCGCCCTCGGCGCCCTGGTCGGCCATGCCGACTGGACCCAGGCCAAGCTGCGCAGCCGCTGCGGCATGGGCGCCTGCCAGGGCCGCATCTGTGGCCAGGCTACCCGCATGTTGCTGGGCTGGACGCCCCCGGCGCCGCGCTTTCCCCTGCAACCCACCCGTATCGACAGCCTGCTGGCCCTGACCGAGGACGAGAGATGAATGCCGCCGCCCACCTGGACGCCCTGAGCCGCGCCCGGCCCGCCGACCTGCCCGCGCTGCTGGCCAGCCTGAGTCTGGTGGCGCCGCTGCTCGATGCCATCCCCGGCGTGGTGTTCTTCGTCAAGGACCTGGACGCGCGCTATGTGCTGGTCAACCTGACCCTGGCCCAGCGCTGCGGCTACGAGGACGTCAGCGAATTGCTCGGCAAGACCGCCGAGGAAGTCTTCCCGGCGCCCCTGGGTGGCGCCTACGCCGAACAGGATCGTCGCGTGCTGCGCGAAGGCCTGGCGCTGGATGACCAGCTGGAATTGCACCTCTATGCCGGGCGTACCCCGGGCTGGTGCCTGACCCGCAAGCTGCCGCTGCACGACGCCCAGGGCCAGCTGATGGGCATGGCCGGCATCTCCCACGATCTGCAGGCGCCCGCCGCCGATCATCCGGCCCACGCCAAGGTGGCCGAGGTCGATCGCTATCTGCGCGAGCACTATGCCCAGCCGCTCTCGGTGGGCGAACTGAGTCAGAGAGTCGGCCTGTCGGTCTCCCAGCTCGAACGCCAGTGCAAGCGCATCCTGCGCCTCACGCCCCAGCAGTTGCTACACAAGGCCCGGCTCGACGCCGCCTCGCGCCTGCTGGCCCGCGATCTGCCCGTCACCGAAGTGGCCCTGGCCTGTGGCTATACCGACCACAGCGCCTTCAGCCGTCAGTTCCGCCGTCTCACCGGCCTGTCGCCCCGGCAATACCGCGACTCTCTCAAGCCCCGTTCCCGTCTGGAGGAAACCCCCGCATGAGCACTCCCCGCGTCAACTGGAGCGGCGTCTTTCCCGCCGTCACCACCCAATTCAACGACGACTTCTCCGTCAACCTGGAAAAGACCCATGGCGTGATCAGCAATCTGGTGCGCGATGGCGTCTCCGGTCTGGTGATGTGCGGCACCGTGGGCGAGAACACCTCCCTGACCCTGGAAGAAAAGATCTCCCTGGTGGAGGTCGCCAAGGACGCTGCCGGCGGTCGCGTGCCGGTGATCTGCGGCGTGGCCGAATTCACCAGCCTCAATGCCACCCGCACCGCCCAGGCGGTAGGGCGCGCCGGCGCCGACGGCATCATGCTCATGCCGGCCCTGGTCTACTCGGCCAAGCCCCACGAGACCGCCGCGCACTTCCGCAGCGTGGCCAGCGCCCTCGACCTGCCGCTGATGGTCTACAACAACCCGCCGATCTACAAGAACGATGTCACCCCGGACATTCTCATCTCCCTGGCCGACGTCGACAACATCGTCTGCTTCAAGGATTCCTCCGGCGATACCCGCCGCTTCATCGACGTGCGCAACGAGGTGGGTGACCGCTTCGTGCTCTTCGCCGGTCTCGACGACGTGGTGCTGGAAAGCATCGCCGTAGGCGCCGAGGGCTGGGTCTCGGGCATGTCCAACATCTTCCCCACCGAAGGTGAAACCATCTTCCGCCTGGCCAAGGCCGGCCGCTTCGCCGAGGCCATGCCGCTCTACGAATGGTTCATGCCGCTGCTGCACCTGGATGCCCGCCCGGACCTGGTGCAGTGCATCAAGCTCTGCGAAGAACTCGCCGGCCGCGGCAGCGCCCTGACCCGCCCGCCACGCCTGGCCCTGCCCGACGCGGACCGCGCCTTCGTCGAACGGCTGATGGCCAAGGCCCTGGAAACCCGCCCGCAACTGTCGGACGTGGGGATCTGAGGCTGGGCTTATCGCGGCTATGGTGGTTCGCCGCTGCGACCGCTCTGCCTTAATCGCGGCCATGCCGGTGCGCCGTAGCGACCGCTCCTACAGTCGTGTCTGAACCTGTAGGAGCGGCCCATGGCCGCGATAAACACAACGCTTCAGCATGACTTGTCGCCGCAGGGAACCGGAACACCCGAGCTCTCAAGCTACGCTAATCCGCCCCCTCTCCCGCTTGCGGGAGAGGGCTGGGGTGAGGGCGCTCTTCAAGGCGATCCCACCCGAATCATCCAGCCCTCTGGTCCGTACCTTTCACCCCACACCACCCCCCATCCCAAGGGCGCCATGGCCTGTCCTGCACGCGACAGGCGATACCCGGCGCAGGGGCACGCTCCGCCCCGCTTTCGTCTATACTGTCCCGCTCATTTCCCAAGCCACGTCCACCGCGTGGCTTCTTCATTTCAGAGGCACGACGATGAGCGCACTCGTAGGCGTGATCATGGGCTCCAAGTCCGACTGGTCCACCCTGAGCCACACCGCCGACATGCTGGACAAGTTGGGCATTCCCCACGAAGTGAAGGTGGTCTCCGCCCACCGCACCCCCGACCTGCTGTTCCAGTACGCCGAAGAGGCTGCCGGGCGCGGTATCGAGGTGATCATCGCCGGCGCCGGTGGCGCCGCCCACCTGCCGGGCATGTGCGCCGCCAAGACCCACCTGCCGGTGCTCGGCGTGCCGGTGCAGTCGTCCATGCTCTCGGGCGTCGACTCCCTGCTGTCCATCGTGCAGATGCCCGCCGGTGTGCCGGTCGCCACCCTGGCCATCGGCAAGGCCGGCGCCATCAACGCCGCGCTGCTGTCCGCCAGCATCCTCGGCGGCAAGCATCCCGAGTACCACGAGCGGCTGAACGCCTTCCGCGACGAGCAGACCCGCACCGTGCTGGACAATCCCGATCCGAGGGAGCAGGCATGAAGATCGGCGTCATCGGTGGCGGCCAGCTGGGCCGCATGCTCGCCCTGGCCGGCACGCCGCTGGGCATGAACTTCGCCTTTCTCGACCCGGCGCCGGATGCCTGCGCCGCCGCCCTGGGCGAACACCTGCGCGCCGACTACGGCGACCCGGACCACCTGCGCCAGCTGGCCGACGAGGTCGATCTGGTGACCTTCGAATTCGAGAGCGTCCCGGCGGAGACCGTGGCCTTCCTCGCGCAGTTCGTGCCGGTCTATCCGTCCGCCGAAGCCCTGCGCATCGCTCGGGATCGCCTGTTCGAGAAGTCGATGTTCCGCGACCTGGGCATCCCCACGCCGGCGTTCGCCGACATCCTCTCCCAGGCCGACCTGGATGCCGCCGTGGCCCGTATCGGCCTGCCGGCGGTACTCAAGACCCGCACCCTGGGCTATGACGGCAAGGGCCAGAAGGTCCTGCGCCAGCCGGAAGACGTCACCGGCGCCTTCGCCGAACTGGGCAGCGTCCCCCTGCTGCTGGAAGGCTTCGTGCCCTTCACCGGCGAGGTCTCCCTGGTGACCGTGCGCGGGCGTGATGGCGAGGTGGCCTGCTATCCGCTGGTGCACAACACCCACGAGAGCGGCATCCTGCGCCTGTCGGTGGCCAGTTCCGACCACCCGCTGCAGGCCCTGGCCGAAGACTATGCCCGCCGCGTGCTGGAACAGCTCGATTACGTCGGCGTGCTGGCCTTCGAATTCTTCGAGGTCGAGGGTGGCCTCAAGGCCAACGAGATCGCCCCACGCGTGCACAACTCCGGGCACTGGACCATCGAAGGCGCCGAGTGCAGCCAGTTCGAGAACCACCTGCGCGCCGTGGCCGGCCTGCCGCTGGGCTCCACCGCCAAGGTCGGTGAAAGCGCCATGGTCAACTTCATCGGCTCGGTACCGCCGGTGGCCGCCGTCACCGCCCTGGAAGACTGCCACCTGCACCACTACGGCAAGGCCTTCAAGGCCGGGCGCAAGGTCGGTCACGCCACCCTGCGCAGCGCCGATGCGGCAACCCTGCAGACCCGCATCGCTGCCCTGGAAGCCCTGATCCAGGACTGATGCCAGACGGCTTCCGCACACGGAAGCCGTTTTTCCCTGAACCTCGAAGGATCACCGGTGGTCGGAGAGTACAACGACGCCTGCTGACCGGCGTTGTCTTACCAGCACTTAAACAGGGGATTCTTCACATGGGCATCATCGCAACCATCATCATCGGTCTCATCGTCGGCCTGGTTGCCCGCTTCCTGAAGCCGGGCGACGACAGCATGGGCTGGATCATGACCATCATCCTGGGCATCGTCGGCTCCGTGGTCGCCACCTACCTGGGCCAGGCACTGGGCATCTACCGCGCCGGTGAAGGCGCAGGCTTCATTGGTGCCGTGGTCGGCGCCATCATCGTGCTGTTCATCTACGGCATGGTGACCAAGCGTCGCTAAGATCGTGAACAGGTTCTAAGACGCCGCTTCGCAGCACCGCGTTTCTGCCCCTGGTGTCGCCCGTCGACCCAGGGGCTTTTTCATGGGCGAGGCCCCGCTTTGCGGCCCTGGGGCTGGACCCCTGACCTGGCGCGCCGCACACTCGGACTTTTGTGTCCGACCCGTCGACCATGCCCAGACTGCTCATCACCCTGCTGCTCGCCAGCCTGCCGTTGCTGACCCACGCCGCCAAGGGCGAACCGCCGGAAACCAACTGGCTCGACCTGCTCACCGCAGAGGATCGTCACGCCCTGGAAACCATGCCCGAGATCAGCCACAACAGCCCCGAGGCCCCTGGTGGTTTCGGCTCGCCCGGCGGACTCAAGCAGAAGGACAGTGGCTTGCCCGAGGTGATGCACTCCACCCGCACCGTGGCTGCCCTGAATGGCAGGAACGTGCGCCTGGGAGGGTTTCCGGTACCCCTTGAGACCGACGCCAAGGGCAATTTCCGCGAATTCTTCCTGGTGCCCTATCCGGGCGCCTGCATCCACGTCCCGCCGCCGCCGCCCAACCAGATCGTGCTGGTGCGCTACCCCAAGGGCGTGCCGCTTCCCGACATCTACGAGCCCTACTGGGTCATCGGCACCCTGCACACCGAGGCGGTCGACAACGCCCTGGCCGAGGCGTCCTACACCCTGGACGCCAGCAAGGTCCGCAAGGTCGAAGAAAGCGATCTCTAACGATCGTAGGTTGGGCTAAGACAGCTCCACCGTCGCAGCCCAACAGCCAGAGGTGGCACCGTAGCGTGGACAACGACGCAGCCTTGTCCACGTCTCCGAGGCCCTCGTCTTACCCCAGTGGAACACGCTGCGCGGTTTTCCACGCTACCGGCGCCAGGATTATCACAGCGCGTTACCCTGAAAGTCGCTAGGCCAGCCGCAGCGGCAGGTGCAGGGTGATGACCACCTCGCCCGCGCCGTTGGCGAAGCGCACCTCGCCGCCGAAGCTTTCGCTGAGCGCCTTGACGATGGGCAGGCCCAGGCCCCAGCCGCGCTTGTCGCTGCGGGTGGAGATGAAATAGGGCGTGGCGAGGTTGGCCAGGACTTCGTCGGGAAACTGCCCAAGGTTGCGCAGCTCCAGCATGACTTGGTCATCCGCCAGCCACTGGCGGACCCGGATCGGCGTCCCCGCCTCGCCGTGCTTGGCGGCGTTGAGCACCAGGTTGTCGAAGATGCGCAGAAAGGCGTATCTGTCCCATAGCACCTCCAGCTCCGGCGTCTCCAACTGCAGGTCGAGGGGGTTGCTGAATTGCAGCTGCAGATTGGCCGCGGCCTCGTTCAGCAGCGGACCCAGCACCAGCGGATCGCCGCTGAGGCGGACACCACCACCCAGGCTCATGTGACTGATGTCGAGCACATCGGTGATCATCTGGTTCATGCGCTGCAGGTTGTCGTGCAGGGTCTGCAGCAGATCGTCGGTACGCCGCGCCGGACTGCGCTGCATCAGGTTGACCACCATGGTGGCGGCGGTGAGCGGCGAGCGCAGGTCGTGATTGAGCGATCTCATGAAGCGTTCGAGCATGACCTTTTCCGCCTGCAGGTTCTCGCTGCGGGCGATGGCTGAATTGCGCTGCTGCTCCATGTGCCCGACCCGGGAGCTGGCCTTGAGCAGGGCGCCAACGGTGGCCAGCACCTCTTCCGGATTGATCGGGTGGGTCAGGTAGGCCTGGGCCCCGGTGTTGAAGCCCTGGGCCTTGTCCTTGCCGGAGACGAAGGTGGCCGAGATGTTGATGATGGCCGGCAACCGGCCCCAGCCGCACTTGCGCTCGATGGCCTGGATCAGCTCGAAGCCGGTGGTGTCCGGCAGATTGACGTCGATGATCACCAGTTCGACGGATTCGTCGATCAGCGCCAGGCCGCCGGCGCCGCTGGCCGCTTCCAGGACCTCATAGTGGCGCTGGCTGACGAGGATCTTGCGCAGCACATAGCGATTGGCTTCGGTGTCGTCGATGATGACGATGCGGCGCAGGGCGCTAGTCATCGGACAGGCTCCGCGCCAGGGCGCAGACCTCGGCCAGCAGCCGCTCGGCGTGATCGGGGGCATGCTTGAACAGGATGGCGTGGCAATAGTCCTGCAGCCGCTGGCAACCCGCCTCGTCCAGCGGCTGGGCGGTATTGATCAGCACCCGCCGGTGCATGCTCCAGTCCATGCTGGCGAGCAGGTCCTCGCCGTTGATGTCGGGCAGGTCGAGGTCGAGGATGATGATGTCCGGGCGCACGGCATTGAGGCGATCCAGGCTGCTGCGAGCGCTGTCGGCCTCCAGCAGGACCGGATTGAGGCGTTCGAGGGTGCGGCGGACCAGATAGCGATCCCCTTCGTTGTCCTCGATCACCAGCACCGTGAGGCCGCTGAGATCGGGTTCCGGCGCGGCAGCCCGGTGGCTGGCGTAGTGACGTGGCAAACGCAGGGTGAAGCGACTGCCGCGCCCGATCGCGCTGTCGAGGGACAGCTCGCCACCAAGCAGCACGGCCAGACGCTGGGCGAGGGGCAGGCCCAGGCCGGTACCCTCGATGTGGGTCAGGTGCGGCGAGCGGATGCGCTCGAATTCCTCGAAGATCTTCTGCTGATCCGCGGCGGCGATGCCGATGCCGCTGTCTTCCACCAAGAATTCCAGGCTGGCGTCGTCCGGCTGGAATACCTGGATGCGCACCTGGCCCCGGGGGGTGTACTTGAAGGCGTTGGAGATCAGGTTGCGCAGCACCTGGAACAGCCGACTTTCGTCGGTATCCAGCAGCACTTCGGCAGGCGGCGGGGCGACGCTGAAACTGACCTGGGGATAGCGCGGCGCCAGGGCCGCAGCGAACTGTTCCAGGCGATCGATGAAGGGCGCCAGGGCAAAGGGCTGGGGCACGACGGTCAGTCGTCCGGACTGCACCTCGGCCAGGGCCAGCAGCTCGCTGACCAGGTTGGCCAGTTCCAGCGCCGCGTCGCTGATGAAGCGCACCTGGCGCTGCTGTTCGGCATTGAGCGCCCCGTCCACGCCGCTGGCGAGCAGCTTGGCGACATTCTCGATGATGTTGATCGGGGTGCGGAATTCATGGGTCATGTTGGAGAAGAAGCGCGTCTTCGCCTCGCTGGCCTCCTTGAGTTCCTGGGTGGCCTTTTCCAATTCGGAATAGAGCGCCACCACGCCCTGGTTGGTGTTTTCCAGTTCCTTGTTGGTGACCTCCAGTTCCGACTGGCGCAGTTGCAGTTCGGTGTTGGTCAGCAGCAGCTCTTCGCTCTGCAGGCGGATCTGCTGATAGGGATCCGCTGGCGGACTGCCCTGCAATTCAGCCGTCAGCGCCTGCAGCAGCGCCGCCTCGGGAAAGGCGCGTGGCGCCTGGTACTTGCGGGCAGTGATGCGCGTGCCGGCAGGGGAGGTGTGGATGTCGAAGTCATCGAAGAGCCGCTGGGCGCCGCGCAGGCCGATGCCCATGCCGGTGCTGGAACGATAGCTGCCCGCGCGGATGGCCTCCATCTCGGCGATGCCCGGGCCCTGGTCGACCGCCCGCACCTCCAGGCCGCGCAGGCGCTGGCCTTCGTCACGCAGCAGGGCGAAGTCGAACTGACCGCTGCCGGCGTACTGATGGATGTTGCGCGCCAGTTCGGAGACCGCGGTGGCCAGGCGGATCTGCTCCAGCACCGGCCAGTCCAGGGCCGCGGCCAGGCGCTTGGCGGCCTGGCGGCAGTGCACGATGTCCTGCTCGCTGCGCAGGGCGAGGGTCAGCAGGGGCAAGACGTCAGACATGCTTGAGTACCAAAACGGTGGCATCGTCGGCGGAGCGCCGGAAGTCACGGTGCAGGAGGGCGGCGATCAAGGCCGGATGCCGCGCCCCGAGCCCGGAGTGCTCGCCCAGTCCCACCTTGGACGTCAGTCCATCGGAGTTCAGCACCAGCAGGGTGCCGGGTGTCCAGGGGTAGGTATAGGTCTGGATCCGGCCGATCCGGTAGCCCAGGGTGCCGTTGTTGGACACCAGGCTGCGCGAGGTGTTGCCGAGCAGGCGTCCGGCGATGTTGCCGATGCCGCAAAAGCTCACCTGGCCCTGATCCGGGTCCAGCTCGGCCAGCGCCAGGGCGGCGCCGCGGGTGTCCATCAGCGCCTGGTGCAGATTCTCCATCAGCCGCTGCAGCGGCAGGTGCGCGCCATGGCGCAGGAACACCTCCCGCGCCCGGCGACTGGCCATGGCGGCCTGCTGGCCATGCCCCAGGCCGTCGCACACCAGCAGGCGCCGTCCGCTGACCGCCCAGGTGTCACCGCAGACCTGTTCCTCGGGGTGCGGCGTGCACAGGGCGCCATGCTGCAACCGGGTACCGGGCACTCCGGCCAGATGGAAGCGCGCCAGCACCACCGTACCCTGGCCCGGTCGCGAATGGATGTCGAAGACATCGGACTGCCGGCGGATCGCCCCCAGACCGGCACCCAGGGTGGCCGCCGTGCTGTAGTGATCGCTCAGGCAGCGGGCGACATCATGCATGCCCGGGCCGCGATCCACCGCCAGGACATCCAGCACGCCTTCGCCGCTCAGGGTGGCCAGGAGCTCGCCATGCCCGGCATGGCGAACCAGGTTGTAGCCCAGCTCCTGGGCGACGATGGTCAGGCGCCCGAGCAGGGTTTCATCGGTGGTGACGCTGGCGGCCAGTCGGACCAGGGCGCGCCGGGCGGCATCGACGTGGACCGTGGTAGTCACCGGCAGCACCAGGCTGCACGGCTGG
Source organism: Pseudomonas sp. SORGH_AS_0199 (assembly GCF_031453735.1). Classification (NCBI taxonomy): domain Bacteria; kingdom Pseudomonadati; phylum Pseudomonadota; class Gammaproteobacteria; order Pseudomonadales; family Pseudomonadaceae; genus Pseudomonas; species Pseudomonas sp. SORGH_AS_0199. The sequence goes on along the minus strand of NZ_JAVJAE010000001.1, from coordinate 523,759 downwards.
TCGCTCATCGCCACTTCCAGAGTTCGACGGTGGTGCCCTGGCCGGGCTGGCTGTCGATGTGGAAGTCGTCCACCAGCCGTCGCGAGCCGGACAGGCCGAGGCCCAGGCCCTTGCCCGAGGTGTAGCCGTCGACCATGGCGCGGTCGAGATCGGCGATGCCCGGACCCTGGTCACGGATCACCAGGCGGATCGCCGGCTTGCCGGCGCGCAGCGTCTCCTCGATCAGGCATTCGCCCCCCAGCCCGTAGACCAGGCCGTTGCGCGCGATTTCGCTGGCCGCGGTGACGATCTTGGTCTGGGAGATCAGGCCCAGGCGGATGGCTTCGGCGACCTTGCGCACCTGCTGACGGATCAGCACGATGTCAGTCTCCTGGCGGAGTGGAAGCGTCTGTGTCTTCGCCACCCTCTGACTCCTCCAGCGATTCGTCCGCGGCGACCATGGCTTCCAGTCGGCGCATGCCCTTTTCCATGTTCAGCGCCGTGGCGATGCCGTCCAGCGACAGCCCCAGCTCCACCAGGGTGATGGCGACTGCCGGCTGCATGCCGACCACGATCACCTTGGCATCGAGGATGCGCGAGACTTGGGCGATATGGGACAGCATCCGGCCAATGAAGGAGTCGACGATTTCCAGCGCCGAGATGTCGATGAGCACGCCCTTGGCCTTGTGCCGCACGATCTGCTCGGTGAGGTCTTCCTGCAGGTCCAGCGCCAGCTGATCGTGCATGTCGACCTGGATGCTCAGCAGCAGGAAGGGGCCCAGCTTGAGGATCGGAATCCGCTCGATCATGGCGCGTTCCTCAGACCCTTACCGGGGCGGCCAGGCGCACGCCCTGCTGGCGCAGGGCCAGGCGGAAGGCATCGGCCAGGGACGCCTTGGTGATCACATCGCCCAGGTCCACGCCCAGGTGGACGATGGTGGCGGCGATCTGCGGACGGATGCCGCTGATGATGCACTGGGCACCCATCAGGCGGGCGGCGGTCACCGTCTTGAGCAGGTGCTGGGCGACCATGGTGTCCACCGTGGGCACGCCGGTGATATCGATGATGGCGATGTCCGATTCGGTCTGGACGATCTTTTCCAGCAGCGACTCCATCACCACCTGGGTGCGGTTGCTGTCCAGCGCGCCGATCAGCGGGATGGCGAGGATGCCATCCCACAGTTCCACCACCGGGGTGGACAGTTCCAGCATGCTTTCCTGCTGCTCGCGGATCACCGTCTCGCGGCCGCTCATGTAGCTTTCCATGCTGTACAGACCGAGATCGTCGATCAGCCGGGTGGCGGCCCAGATCTCGGCGAGCGGGTCGTCGCACTCGTTCTGGATCAGCTTGAACAGCGGTTCCTTGAGCGAGAAGACGAAGGTCGCCGTCTGCGCGGGCGTCAGGCCCGCACGGCTCTGGTCGAAGGAGAAGCGCTCCAGCAGCGCCCGTACCGGCTGCCAGTGCGGCTCGCGCAGATTGCCCAGGCCCTGGGCGGCGGCCACGGTGATCCGCCGCAGCAACTCGGCGGAATTGGCCAGGATGGTGGTTTCGTTGAGCAGGTCGATGCGCATGCCGGCCGCGCGCTGGGCGCCGATCCAGGCATCGAGCAGCGGCCGCTCATGGGTGCGCAGCAGCTCGACCAAAGCGGTACTGTACATGAAGGTTCCTAGGTGACGAGAAGACGGCTCAGGACGGGCCGACCGGGCGGAAAGCGTGGGAAGAGGCAGGTGCAGAGAGGGATCCGACCGCGCGATCGGATCCCCGGGGGATCACATGTCCATCTTTTCCTTGGTGATCTTGCCGGTCTTGGCGTCGGCATGGAAGTCGTACTTCATACCATCTTTCTTCATGCCTTCGCCTTCCCACTGACCGTCATCGGCTTCGATCTTGCTGATCGAGGTGTAGCCCTGCTCCATGAGCTTGGACTTGACGTCGTTCATGGGCATCCAGTCGGCACCGGGCTGGTCAGCCAGGGCCGCGGTGCTGGCCAGGACGGAACAGGCAAACAGGGAAGCGAGCAGCTTGGATTTCATCGCGAGACCTCGTCGTGGTGGTATGCCCAGGGTTGGACCACCACCAGACGCTACAGATCCCCTCTGGCCCAGGCGTTAGACTGACGATTCTTCGACCAAGTGCGGCAACAGCCCGACTGGTGCCGACTTGGGCCTACCCTTGACCTTGCGCGGCACATAGGGGCGACTGGCCAGGCGCCAGAGATCGCGCCAGCGCTCGGCAAGGGCGGTGGGCTTGTCCAGATAGAGGCGCAGGCCCAGGGAAAAGGCCTTCGCCTGCAGCCGCTCGCGCTGCTGGGCCAGGCTTTCGCCGATGGCCAGGCGGGTGTTGCTGGCGCCGAACAGGGTCGGCTCATCCACCAACAGCTGCTGCATCACCGCCAGGTCGTGATCGTCGCCCAGGTATTCCGAAAGACGCTTGAGGCTCTTCTGCCGCGTCTTGAACTCCGCCGGCCAGGCCGCGGCAAGCAACTGGGTGTGATACCAGTGATCCTTCACCCGCTTGCGCCAGTCGTGCAGGGTATCGTCGGTGGGCTTGTCGCGTGCGGTCTTGAGCGCCTGGCGCCCGGCCTTGTAGTTGTCTTCCAGGCCGCGGGCGAAGAGGGCGAAGCCCTTGCCGGCGAGTTTCCAGCCGGCCACCTCCTCACGCAGGGTGGTCAGCGCCTCGAGCAACGCGGGATGGCCGCTGGCCGCGGCGATCTGCTGGTCAGCGCGCTCCTGTAGGCGCTGGCGCACGCGCTTCATGGCCGGCGAGGCGAATCTCTTGCGATCGGACTCGCCCAGCTTGTCCCAGCTTTCCACCAGGGCGGCGCTGTCACGCAGCGAGGACAGCTCGCGCCCGAGGTCGCGCAGGCGCCGATTGCGACTGGCGAAGGCGCGCTTGCCCAGGGCGCCGTGCAGCAGCCGCAGGAGGGCGCGCAATTCCTTGAGGCGCTTGCGCGTCTCGTGCACGCCTTTGGGGGTACCGCTGGACAGGGACGCCTCAGCCTGTACCAGACGATCCGTCACCACGCGGCGGACTTCCTCGTCAGCCGGTTGCCGCGCATCGAAACGAAAGGCCATCGAACTCTCCTTATGGGTGGACTGCAGACCCGCTCTGCGCGGGAGCCTAACGGTGGGAAGACCGCTACAACAGCGGGAGATGCCAAATTTCATTTAATCGTCATATTTCGGTCATGGATGTCGGCTCGGGCACCGCCTGCCGCCGGGTCGGTCAGAAGGGCTATAGTTGCCCGACCACCCGCGCAAGGAGATCCGGATGTTCGAAGCCGCCGAAAACGAACACCTGCTCGACGAGGCCACCTACGACGCCAAGCTGCCCAAGCTGCGCGAGGCGCTGCTGGCCGCCCAGTACGAACTCAAGACCCAAGGCCGCTTCCCGGTGATCGTGCTGATCAATGGCATCGAGGGGGCGGGCAAGGGCGAGACCGTCAAGCTGCTCAACGAGTGGATGGATCCGCGCCTGATCCGTGTCGAGACCTTTCTGCAGCCCAGCCACGAGGAACGCCAGCATCCGCCGGCGTGGCGCTACTGGCAGCGCCTGCCGGGCAAGGGGCGGATCGGCGTGTTCTTTGGCAACTGGTACAGCCAGATGCTGCACGGCCGGGTCAACAAGGAACTCAGTCGTGTCGAGCTGGATGCCGCCATCGGCCAGGCGGAACGTTTCGAGCGCATGCTCGCCGACGAAGGCGCGCTGATCCTCAAGTTCTGGTTCCACCTCTCCAAGCCCCAGCTCAAGCAGCGCCTGAAGCACCTCAAGAACGATCCCCGCCTGGGCTGGAAGCTCAGTCCGCTGGACTGGCGCCAGGCCAAGGTTTACGACCGCTTCGTCAAGGAGGGCGAGCGCGTGGTGCGGCGAACCCATCAGGACTATGCCCCCTGGCACGTGGTGCCCGGTTTCGACGAGCGCTTTCGCAGCCTGACCGTCGGCACCGTGCTGCTCAAGGCGCTGCAGCGCGCCCTGGCCAACAAGCCGCGCAGGCAGCGCAGAGCCGCCGCGGTGCTGCCGCCGCCGGTCGATGGCCGCGGCGTGCTGGAGGCCATGGACCTGAGTCAGCGCCTGGACAAGGCCGATTACGACGACCAGCTGCTCGCCGAGCAGGCCCGGCTGGCGCGGCGGCTGCGCGACAAGAAGTATCGCCGCCATGCCCTGGTGGCGGCCTTCGAGGGCAACGACGCCGCTGGCAAGGGCAGCGCCATCCGCCGCGTCACCGGCGCCCTGGATCCCCGGCAGTACCGCATCGTCCCGGTTGCCGCGCCCAGCGACGAAGAACTGGCCCAGCCCTATCTCTGGCGCTTCTGGCGGCATATCCCGCGGCAGGGCAATTTCACCATCTTCGATCGCTCCTGGTACGGCCGGGTACTGGTGGAGCGGGTCGAGGGGCTGACCCCCGCCGCCGACTGGCAGCGTGCCTATGGCGAGATCAACGACTTCGAGGAACAGCTCCACGACGCCGGCCTCGTGCTGGCCAAGTTCTGGCTGGCCATCGACCAGGACACCCAGCTGGAGCGCTTCCGCGCCCGCGAGGAAACGCCCTTCAAGCGATTCAAGATCACCGAGGACGACTGGCGCAACCGGGACAAGTGGGACCTCTACAGCCAGGCGGTCAACGACATGGTGGTGCAGACCAGCACCGCCATCGCGCCCTGGACGCTGGTGGAGGCCAACGACAAGAGGTTCGCGCGGGTGAAGGTGTTGCGGACGCTCAACGAGGCGTTGGAGCGGGCGTATGACAAGGGGTAAGCCAATGCCAGGGCTGTTTGGCTGACTATCGAGGTTTGCGGCTACCTCTTGTTTCGCCCCCGCCGGGCGAGTCACTTTTGCCAGTCGCGGCAAAAGTAACCAAAAACGCTTGCCCCGCCATCCGGCCCCGGCTGCGCCGGGGTCCGTTCTCTCCATCGTCGCTCCAGGGGCCCGCCGCGAAGGGCCTTCCCTGGCCCTCGCGACTCTCGCGGCATCCATGCCGCTCGACCCCTTACGCAACGATTGCGTTCGCCCTACTGGGAGGGGCATTGGGCGCGCCTGAGGCTTTGGGTGGTTTAGGCAGCCAGCGTCTTTGTGACGGAGATGGACGATTCCGCAAAACCCAAATCCCAGAAACGAAAAAGCCCCACCGAAGTGGGGCCTTTCTGCAACCGGATCAGTCGTTAGACGACTTGAACCTGGTCAGCTTGCATACCCTTCTGGCCTTTGACAGCCACGAAAGTGACCTTCTGGCCTTCGCTCAGGCTCTTGAAGCCGGCGCTTTCGATGGAGCGGTAGTGCACGAACAGGTCGGCGCCGCTTTCCGGGGTGATGAAGCCGTAGCCTTTCTCATCGTTGAACCACTTGACGGTGCCATTTTCACGATTGGACATGAGTATCTCCAGGGTGTAGGGGGAACAACCACGTTAGCGAGACATTCGCTAGCGGGACTGTAATGCGAGAGTGAGACGAGCCAGGAGATGAAAATGAAGCAACATCAAGCAGGTATCGAGTAACTATTGCAGTAGCAGTGCCCACACCATACTCGCTTTCACGAGCTTGTATAGCCCTGATTCGCATATTTGTTGACCAATGGCGCTGCTTGCGCTGCCAGAGTGTCTCACTCAGGCTACGGATTCCCCTGCTCGAAAGAGACTCCGCATGGACAAGCTGCACCGGATCAAGGGGGCCTGGCCCTACCTGATCGCCGTCTTTCTCAACGCCTTCGTCGATCTTGGCCACAAGATCGTCATCCAGAACACCGTGTTCAAGGTCTATGACGGTTCCACTCAGGTGGTGCTGACCGCCCTGGTCAACGGCATGATGCTGTTGCCCTTCATCCTGCTGTTCAGTCCTTCCGGCCATGTGGCCGATCGCTTCGCCAAGGTCCGGGTGCTGCGCCTTGGCGGCTGGGCGGCGGTGGCCATCACCCTGGGCATCACCCTGGCCTACTATGCCGGGCTGTTCGAACTGGCCTTCGCCATGACGCTCCTGCTGGCCATCCAGGCGACCTTCTATTCGCCGGCCAAGTACGGCTACATCAAGGCGCTGTTCGGCAAGCAGCGGCTGGCCGAGGGCAATGGCCTGGTGCAGGCCAATTCCATCATCGCCATTCTCGCCGGCACCGTGGTCTTCACCGCCTTCTTCCAGCTGCACCTGGGCGAGGGCCATGCCACGCCCCATGCGATCCTGCAGGACATCGCCCCGCTGGGCTGGCTGCTGGTGCTCTGCAGCCTGGCCGAGGTGGCGCTGCTCTATCGCCTGCCGCTGCTGGAAGAGCCCAGGCCGCGCGAGCCCTTCGACTGGCATGCCTATCTGCGGCTGCAGACCGCCCGACGCAACCTGGCGGTGATCGGCGAGAATCCGGTGATCCGCCTGTCGATCATCGGCCTGGCGGTGTTCTGGTCGGTGGGCCAGGTGCTGCTGGCGAGCTTTCCGGCCTATGCCAAGGATCATCTGGGCATCGACAACGTGCTGCTGTTGCAGGGCATCCTGGCCTGCGCCGGCATCGGCATCGCCATCGGCTCGGCGCTGGCCAGTCGGGCCTCCCGCGGGCGCATCGAGACCGGGCTGATCCCGGTGGGCGCCTTGGGCATCGCCCTCGGCCTGTGGTGGCTGCCGGCGCCCAGTTCGGCCTGGGTGCATGCGCTCAACTTCATCTTCATCGGCCTGATGGGCGGGCTGTTCATCGTCCCGCTCAACGCCCTGATCCAGTTCCATGCCCGCGAGGATCAGCTCGGTACGGTGCTGGCGGCCAACAACTGGGTGCAGAACGTCGCCATGCTGAGCTTTCTGGTGCTCACCGCGGTGATCGCCCTGCTCGGTCTGGACAGTCGCTGGCTGTTGCTGCTGATCGCCGCCGTGGCGCTGATCGGCGGCGCCTACACGGTATGGAAGCTGCCCCAGAGCCTGGTGCGTTTCCTGCTCGGCCTGATGGTCACCCGGCACTACCGCATCCAGGTGCAGGGCCTGCAGAACCTGCCGGCCCAGGGCGGGGTGCTGCTGCTGGGCAATCACATCAGCTGGGTGGACTGGGCCATGGTGCAGATCGCCAGTCCGCGCCCGGTACGCTTCGTGATGCTGCGCGCCATCTACGAGCGCTGGTACCTGAAGCCCTTCCTCAAGGCCATGGGCTGCCTGCCCATCGCCCAGGGTACCGGCGCCGGCGCGGCGCTGGAGCAGGTGGCCGGGCTGCTGAGCGCCGGCGAGGTGGTCTGCCTGTTTCCGGAGGGGGCGATCAGCCGCACCGGTCAGCTCGGCGAATTCCGCCGCGGCTACGAAAAGGCCTGCGAGCGGGTCGGTCCCGAGGTGCAGATCGTGCCCTTCTACCTGCGCGGCCTCTGGGGCAGCCAGTTCTCGCGCTCTTCCAGCAAGCTCAAGGAGCTGCGTGACAGCCCGCTGCACCGCGAGGTGGTGGTGGCCTTCGGCAAGGCGTTGCCCAAGGACACTCCGGCCGATGTGCTCAAGCGGCGGATCTTCGAGTTGTCGATCCGCTCCTGGGAGCGCTACATGCAGGGCCTGCCGTCGCTGGCCGATGCCTGGGTCGCCAGCGTCAAGCGCCGGCCCAATGGCCTGGCGCTGATCGACGACCTGGGCGCTCCGCTCAAGGCCGCCCAGGCGCTTACCGGCGCCGCCTGCCTGGCGCGGCGGATGCGCAAGCGGCCCGAGGCCAATCTCGGCCTGCTGCTGCCCACCAGCAGCGGCGGCATGCTGGCCAACATGGCGGTGCTGCTGGCCGGCAAGACCCTGGTCAATCTCAACTACACGGCCACGCCCGAGGCGCTGGCATCCGGCCTGGACCAGGCCGGTATCCGTACCGTCTACACCTCGACGCGCTTCCTCGACCGCCTGCGCAAGCGCGGCCTGCCGGTGGACGAGTTGCTGGCCGGACGCGAGGTGGTGGATCTGGAGGAGTTGCGCGCCGGCATCGGCAAGGCCGAGCTACTGGCCAACTGGCTGGCGGTCTGGCTGTTGCCCACCGCCATGCTGCAGGTGCTGGTGAGTCGCGCCCACGATCCCGAGGCCACCGCCGCGATCCTCTTCTCCAGTGGCAGCGAGGGCACGCCCAAGGGGGTGATGCTCAGCCACAGCAACCTCATGGCCAATCTCAAGCAGACCTCGGACGTGCTCAACACCCAGGACGACGACGTCTTCATGGCCTCGCTGCCGCTGTTCCACGCCTTCGGCCTCACCGTGACCCAGTTCCTGCCGCTGATCGAGGGGGTGCCGGTGGTCTGCCAGGCCGATCCCACCGACGTGGCTGGCATCGCCAAGGCGGTGGCGACCCACCGCGCCACGGTGCTCTGCGGCACCTCGACCTTCCTGCGGCTGTTCGTGCGCAACACCAAGGTGCATCCGCTGATGCTGGAGAGTCTGCGCATCGTGGTGGCCGGCGCCGAGCGCCTGGATCCGGCGGTGCGCGAGGCCTTCAAGCTCAAGTTCAACCAGGACATCTACGAGGGCTACGGCGCCACCGAGACCGCGCCGGTGGCCTCGGTCAACCTGCCCGATGCCCTGGACATGAGCTACCTGCAGGTGCAGCGCGGCGGCAAGCTCGGCACCGTGGGCATGCCGCTGCCGGGGACCGGCTTCAAGATCGTCGACCCCCAGACCCTTGCCGAATTGCCCACCGGCGAGGCCGGCATGGTGCTGATCGGCGGGCCGCAACTGATGCAGGGCTACCTGAACGATCCCGAGCGCACCGCCAAGGCGATCCGCGAGATCGACGGCGAGCGCTGGTACGTGACCGGCGACCAGGGTCGGCTGGACGAGGACGGCTTTCTCACCATCGTCGACCGCTATTCGCGCTTCGCCAAGATCGGCGGCGAGATGGTCAGCCTGGGCGCCGTGGAGCAGGCCCTGGCCAAGGCGGTGGCCGATCCGGAGATCGAGCTGCAGGCGGTCAATCTGCCGGATGCCAGGAAGGGCGAGCGCATCGTGGTGCTGCATACCGGCACCCTGGACGGCGCCGCGGTGGAAAAGACCCTGCTGGCCCAGGGGGTGAGCGGACTGCTGCTGCCTTCGGCCTGGCTGGCGGTGGACAGCCTGCCGAAACTGGGGACCGGCAAGGCCGACGTGGCCGGCGCGAAACGGCTGGCGCAGACGCGCTTGAGCGAGGCGGGGGAGGCCTAGGCGATAAAACATTCATCCGGCGCCAGCGAACCCTAAAGCCTGGCGCCGTTTGGCCGATCATGAGGGGGCTAATCATTTTTTCGAGGTCTTCCCGGTGAAGCTACGCTCCCTCAACATCGCCCCGCGGGCCCTGGTTGCCTTTGGTTTCTTCGCCCTGCTGGTGATCGGCCTCGGGCTGTTTTCCCTGGGCCAGAATCGCGTCATCAAGGAGGGCGAGGAGCAGATCGTCGGCAATGTCATCCCCAGCGTCCAGACCATCGGCGAGATCCGCGCCGATCTGCTGAGTCTGCGCATGCACAACCAGGGCCTGATGCTGGCCAGCTCCGACGCCGAGACCCAGGCGGTGCACAAGGCCATCGAGGCGGCCAAGGCCAGCCTGGAACAGCATGTGCGCCAGTTCGACGCCCTGTTGCTCACCGACACCGGGCGGGAGGTCTACACCCGGATGACCGGCCAGCTGGCCACCTACCTGAACAACCAGAATCGCTATCTCAAGGCGCTGGACGACCAGAACGACGCCGAGCTGCTCAAGCTGGCCGGGCAGGACGGCGAGATGGCCCACAGTGGCAATGCCCTGAGCGCTACCGTCAATGAACTCGCCGGGGTGGTCGACGGCAAGGTCACGCGGCTGGCCGCTGCTTCCATGGCCAGCTACCACAACGCCATCGCCATCACCGTGGCGGTGATGGTGGCGGCCCTGGCCGGTACCCTGCTGCTGGCCTGGCGCTTTACCCGCAGCCTCACCGGGCCGCTGGAAAAGGCCTTGGCGGTGGCCGAGCGCATCGCCGCCAACGACCTCAGCCGGACCGTCGAGCCGGACGGGCGCGACGAACCCGGCCGGTTGCTGGCGGCCATGGCGCGGATGCAGGACAACCTGCGCGGCACCCTGGAGCGGCTGACCCTGTCGTCCACCACCCTGGCATCCACCTCCGAAGAGCTGTCGACGGTCACCGATACCGGGCTGCGCGGCATTCAGCGGCAGAACGATGAACTGGCCCAGGCGGCCACCGCCGTCAACCAGATGACCGCCGCGGTGGAGGAGGTCGCGCGCAACGCCGCCGCCGCCAGCGCCGCCGCCCAGGATTCGCGCACCTCGGCCGACCTCGGTCAGCGCCGGGTCGAGGAGACCCTCACCACCATCCACGCCCTGCATGGCGCCGTGACCTCCAGCAGTGGCGAGATCGATGGCCTGGCCGCCCAGGTGCAACGCATTAGCGGGGTGCTCGACGTCATCCGCGGCATCGCCGAGCAGACCAATCTGCTGGCGCTCAACGCCGCCATCGAAGCCGCGCGTGCCGGTGAGGCGGGTCGCGGCTTTGCCGTGGTGGCCGACGAGGTGCGCGCCCTGGCGGCCCGTACCCAGCAGTCCACCGGCGAGATCGAAGACATGATCGGCGCCATCCAGGGCGGCGCCGGCAAGGCGGTGGACGCCATGGCCACCAGCAATCAGCAGGCTGGTGTCTGCCTGGAGGTGGCCGCGGCCGCCGGCGAGGCCCTGGCCGAGATCGGTCGCCACATCGGGCAGATCACCGAGCGCAACCTGAGCATCTCCGCCGCCACCGAGGAGCAGGCCCAGGTGGCCCGCGAGGTGGATCGCAACCTCACCAGCATTCGCGACCTGTCCACCCAGAACGCCGCCGGGGCCGGGCAGACCGCGGCCGCCAGCACCGACCTGGCGCGCCTGGCCGGTGACCTGAGCGGTGCGGTGCGGCAGTTCCGGCTCTGAACCCGGAATCCTTCAGCGGGCGATGTCCTCCAGCGCCCGGTTGCGGGTGCGCGGGCCGAACAGGCCGATGGTCAGCACCACGATCAGCATGCTGGCGACGATGAAGGCGAGCACGCCCGGGGTGCCCAGGCGCTCCAGCAGGGTGCCGATCAGCAGGCTGCTGAACACCGTGGACAGCCGGCTGAAGGAATAGCAGAAGCCCACCGCCCGGGCGCGGATGGCGGTGGGAAACAGCTCGGCCTGGTAGGAGTGGAAGGCGAAGGTCAGCCAGGCGTTGCAGAAGGTGATGCCGATGCCACAGAGGATCAGACCGAGGGCGCCCTGCTGCAGGGCGAACAGGCTGCCGAAGCCCACCGTCCCCAGGGCGGAGCCGACGATCTGCCACTTGTTCTCGAAGCGATTGGCGATGCGCACGAACAGCAGCGGCCCCAGCGGATAGGCGAGGGTGATGACGAAGGCATAGCCCAGGCTGTGGGTCAGGCTCACGCCCTGGCCGGAGAGCAGCGCCGGCAGCCAGTTGCCGAAACCGAAGAAGCCGATGGCCTGGAACAGGTTGAAGACGATCAGCATGATCACCCGGCGCCGATAGGGTGATTGCCACAGCGCCGCGAAGCGCGCGCTTACCGCAGGTTCTTCCACCACTGCCGCTGGCGGCGGCAGCGGCTGGCCGCTGTCGGCCTGGCAGGCGGCTTCCAGGCGTTCCACGCCCTGTTCGGCTTCGTCCAGCCGGCCCTGCTGGGCCAGCCAGCGCGGTGATTCGGGCAGGCGCTGGCGCAGCCACCAGATGAACAGGGCGAAGACGGCACTGGACAGCACCACCCAGCGCCAGCCGGAGATCCCCAGCGGCGCCTGGGGCACCAGCCACCAGGACAGCAACGCCACCGCCGGCACCGAGAGGAACTGGAGGGCGAAGGCGAAGGCGAACGCCGAGGTGCGCATGGCCTTGGGCACCAGTTCCGACAGATAGGCGTCGATGGTCACCAGCTCCAGGCCCAGGCCGATGCCCACCACGAAGCGCAGGGCGATCAGCCCCAGGGCGGTGGTCTGCAGGCCCATGGCCAGGGTCGCCAGGGTGTAGCCGACCAGCGCCCAGGTAAAGATCGCCCGGCGGCCGAAGCGGTCGGCGATGGGGCTGAGCAGGCTGGCGCCGACGAACAGGCCGAGAAAGGTGGCCGCGGCGAAGGCGGCCTGGTCGGAGACGCCGAACACCCCGGCCGCGCCGGTCTGGAAGACGCCATCGCGCAACAGACCGGGGCTGATGTAGGCGGTCTGGAACAGGTCGTAGAGTTCGAAGAAGCCGCCGATGGACAGCAGCGCCACCAGGCGCCACAGGCTGCGGGTGGCTGGCAGGCGATCGAGACGCGCCGACAGGGCGGCGGCGCGCTGGGAGGGGGGCAGGGCAGTGGCCGAAGCCGAAGACGCAGAGGTCATGGGACGCTATCCAGAGAACAGTCGTCCTACAGCTTACGGATCAGCCCGTGCCGAATGTTGCCAAAGATTTCCAAGTGCAACGTACGGTTTGGCAGGAAATCGCGTTTTCGAGCCGGTTTCTGGCAGCGCCTTGCGTCGGTCAGGGAACCAGCGCCAGAGCGGTGCGCAGATCGACCACCAGGACATCCAGATAACCACCCTGTAGCGCGCCGCGGATGGCGTTGACCTTGCGCAGGCCGCCGGCCAGACCCACCACGCGGTCGATCTTCAGCAGTTGCGGCAGATCCACCGCGACTACCGTCTCTTCGCTGTCGTCCAGCACCGGCCGGCCCTGGGCATCGAAGTACCTCAGGCAGATGTCGCCCACCGCGCCGCGGGCGGCGAGCACCTCCAGCATGGCCTCGCCATGGTAGTTGCCGCTGTTGCGCAGTAGCTGCGACGGCTCCAGTTCGCCGATGCCGACCAGCGCCACGGTGAGCCGGGCGAAGCGTTCGGTCACCTCGCGCACCTCGTCCAGCTGCAGGATGCGCTGGCGACTTTCCGGTGACTGCTCGATGCTCTGGGACGGCAGCAGATAGGCCGGGCAACCCAGCAGGTTGGCCAGTTGCTGGGTCAGCAGGGTGGCCTCGAAGGCGCCCTTGTTGCCGACCCCGCCGAGCAGCTGCACCACCTCGGTCGCGCCCTGGCGACTGCTGCCCCGGTGCATGTGGCCGACCATGGCGCGGATGGTGGAGCTCCAGGAGGAGATGCCGATGTGGTCCTTCTCGGTGACGCTGGTTTCCAGGTAGTGGGCGGCCGCCGAGCCGATGGCCTGCTTGATGGCCTCTTCGTCGTCGCCGGTGGGTTCCACCACGATGGCCTGGCGGATGCCGTAGCGTTGCTGCAGCTGACGCTCCAGTTCCAGATGGAAGTTGCGCGGGCGCTGCACCGAGATGCGCACGATGCCTTCCTTGAGCGCTCGGCTCAGGGCGCGGCTGACGAAGGATTGCGACAGGTCGAGCTGTTCGGAGATCTGCGACTGCTTGAGTCCCTCTTCGTAGTAGAGGGAGGCGATCTTGGTCAGCAGGCGTTGTTCTTCGAGGTTACTCATCCAGATTCCCGGTACCAGCGGATACGCCGCGCTCGCGGCCGCCAGCCCGGACCGGGAAAGTCCCCTGGCCGCGACGAACTACCGAAAAGCAGGCACGTACCTGTTAGAAAGGCGCATTTTTCAGCTATTTTCCCTCAGCCTCCCATCGGACGCCAAGGCTTTTGCGGCCTGGCGTCCTGGCCCGAGGCGGCTCATCAGCGCGCGAGCTAGCGTCAGGCAAGGCGAAAAGCCCTGAGGAAGCCGAGTTTACGAATGGTAAATGAGCATTCCGAAGGGCTTTTCAACGCCGTGTGGCCGATGAGCAGCTTCTCAGGACATGATCAGGCCACCGTCCACATTGATCGCCTGGCCGGTGATGTAGGCGGCGTCCGCCGAGGCGAGGAAGGCCACCAGGCCGGCCACGTCGGCGGGGGTGCCGGCGCGCTTCATGGGAATGTTGCCGACCCACTCGGTCATCAGTTCGCCCTGGCCATAGCGCTTTTCCGGGGTGGAAAGGATCTCGCCCCAGACCCGGTCGTTGTAGTCCCACATCTCGCTTTCGATGATGCCCGGGCAGAAGGCGTTGACCGTGATGCCATGGCGCGCCAGTTCGTGGGCCAGACTCTGGGTGATGCCGATGACGCCCATCTTGCTCGCCGCATAGTGCGGCGTGTAGATGAAGCCCTGGCGACCCTGGCCGGAGCTGGTGTTGATCAGGCGTCCGCCACGCCCGGCGGCGACCATGCGCTTGGCCGCCTCGCGGCAGCACAGCCAGACGCCGGTGGTGTTGACCTGCAGGATGCGATCGAAGTCCTCGCGTGGCATGCGGTCGAAGGCGTCGATGGTAATGATCCCGGCGTTCTGCACCGAGACGTCGATGCGACCGAAGCGGGCCTCGGCCTGGGCATAGAGGTCGGCCACCGCCGCCTCGTCGGTGATGTCCACCACCAGCGGCAGCACCTCGGCACCGGTCTCGGCGGCCAGCCGCGCAGCGGTGTCGTGTACCCGCTCGGCGTTGGAAACCAGCACCAGGTTGGCGCCCTCACGACCGAAGCGCTCGGCGATACCCTCACCGATGCCACGGCAACCGCCGGTGATGACCACGGTTTGACCAGCGAAGCGACGTTCCACGTGAAACCTCCTAGGGCGGTTGGCGATCCGGCGCGCGTGATCGCCAGCGGTTGTTACCAGCAGACGAAACCACCATCGACGATCAGATCGACGCCGGTGCAGAAGGACGCCGCCGGGCTGCAGAGGAAAATCGCCGGGCCGACCATTTCCTCCACCTCGGCCATGCGGCCCAGCGGGGTGGTCTGCTCGAAGATCCTGACCTGGTCGGCCACCTCGGGACGGGTGTTCATCGGCGTGGCGGTGTAGCCGGGGCTGATGCAGTTGACCCGGATGCCGCGCTCGGCCCACTCCATCGCTAGGCTCTTGGTCAGGTGGATGACGCCGGCCTTGGAGGTGTTGTAGTGGGCCTGCAGCAGGCCGCGGTTGACGATGCTGCCGGACATGGAGGCGATGTTGACGATGGCTCCCTTGCCGCGCGGCAGCATCACCCGCGCCTGGGCCTGGCAGCTGAGCATCACCCCGGTGAGGTTGATGTCGAGCATGCGCTGCCAGCGCTCCAATTCCAGTTCCTCGGCCGGCTGGGCGTTGGCGATGCCGGCGCTGTTGACGGCGAGGCTCAGCGGGCCGAGTTCGGCTTCGGTACGGGCCACGGCGGCCTCGAGATCGGCAGCGCTGGTCACCGAGCCTTCCAGGGCCAGGGCACGGCGGCCGTGGGCCTGGATACGCTCGACGGTACCGGCCAGGTCGCGACTGCCGGGCAGGTCGAAGCAGGCCACCTGGGCCCCGGCCTCGGCGAGACCGATGGCGATGGCCTGGCCGATGCCGCTGCCGGCACCGGTGACGAAGGCGGTCTGGCCGCCGAGATCGAAGAGACGCATGGGAAAACTCCTAGTCAGGCGGTAGCCAATTCCATCACGGCCACCGGGGTGGCCTGTTCACGTTCGAGAATGCCCATCTGCTGGCCACGGCTCATCACCATGACCCGGTGCGAGAGGCCGAGGACCTCGTCGAGGTCCGAGCTGACCACGATCACCGCCATGCCGGTGGCCGCCAGTTCGGCGATCACCTGGTAGATGGCGGCGCGGGCGCCGACGTCGATGCCGCGGGTGGGCTCGTCGAGGATGAAGACCTTGGGATTGCGCGCCAGCCACTTGGCGATGATCACCTTCTGCTGGTTGCCACCCGAGAGGGCGGCGATGGCCTGCTCCGGCTGGCCCTTCACGCCGAGCCGCGCCACCGCCTTGCGGGCGAAGGCGCGCAGCTTGCCGGGCAACACCCAGCCACCGGCGGCGAGCAGATCGGTGTTGCCATAGATGAGGTTTTCCTCGATGGCGTGGTCGACCACCACGCCCTGTTGCTTGCGATCCTCGGGCACCAGCACGATGCCGGCCTGGATGGCTTCGCACGGGCTGGCGAAGCGGCAGGTCCGGCCTTCCAGCACCAGGGTGCCGGTGACCTGTTCGGCCGCGCCGGCGATGGCGCGGACCAGTTCGGTACGGCCGGCACCGACCACCCCGGCGACGCCGAACACCTCGCCGGCGCGCACCGCGAAATCGATGTGCTTGAGCGGCATCTCGCGGCAGCTGAGATCCTTGACCCGCAGCACCTCCTGCGTACCGGGCGCGGCCATGGTCGGGAAGATGCGTTCCACGCTGCGCCCGACCATCTCTTCCACCAGTTGCCGCACCGGCACCTGGGCGGTGGCGTGCAGGGCGATCTGGCGGCCGTCGCGCAAGACCAGCACCCGGTCGGCGATGCGCGCGATCTCTTCCAGACGATGGCTGATATAGATGAAGGACACGCCCTCGGCCTTGAGCCGCTCGACCTGGGCGAACAGCAACTCGGTTTCTTCGCCACCCAGGGCCGCGGTGGGCTCGTCGAGGATCAGCAGGCGTGCCTTGAGGGTCAGCGCCTTGGCGATCTCCACCAGTTGCTGGGCAGCCACGCTGAGGCCGGCCACGGTGCGTGTGGCGGGTACCTTCAGGCCCAGGCGATCCAGCTGGCGCTGGGCCTCGGTTGCCATGAAGGCGCGATCGATGCGCCCGCCGCGCATGGGCAGGCGGCCGACGAACATGTTTTCGGCGATGGTCAGCTCCGGCAGCAGGCGGATCTCCTGGTGGATCAGGCCGATGCCGGCGGCCAGCGCGGCGCCGGGGGAATCCGGGACGTAGTCGCGACCCAGCCAGGTCATGCGCCCACCGGCCTCGGGGGGTACCAGGCCGGCGATGATCGACGACAGCGTGGACTTGCCGGCGCCGTTCTCGCCGAGCAGGGCCAGGACCTCACCCGGCTGGATGTCGACGTCCACCCCGGCCAGCACCTCGATGCCGGCGTATTTCTTGCCGATGTTTCTCAGGCTGAGAGCGGCGGGCTGTTCCAGGGGCATGACGGCGGACATGGGGCCTCCGAAGGGGGAGCTGAAACGGTGCCTCCCTTGGGAGGCACCTGGGGCAGGAGCCAACACGATCTCGCGAGCTAGAGCCAACCCAGTTGAATGCGGCTGGGGGATCTCAACCAGGTGTGTGCTCGGATTTACGCGTGGTAAATGAGCAGTCCGACCGGGCTGGCGCTCCAGACTGTATTCAACGCAGGTTGGCCGACGCGCAGCAGATCGTGGTTACGGATGGTTCTCGATGAAGGGGGCGACATTATCCTTGGTGGTCAGGATCGCTTCCTGCAGCTGCTCCTTGGGTACCTGCTTGCCTTCCTTGAGCGCCACCGCCGATTCCAGGGCCATGCGCCCCATCTTGCGGGTCTGCTGGGTCATGGTGGCGGACAGGGTGCCGGCGGCCACGGCCTTGAGGCCGGCCACGTCGCCGTCGAAGCCGACGATGGTCACCGGATGGTCGAGGTTGGCGACCTTGACCGCCTGGGCGGCACCCAGGGCCATGGCGTCGGCCCGGCCGAAGAAGACGCTGATGTTGGGATCGCGCTGGAGCATGTCCTGGGCCACGGCGAAGCCCTTGTCCTGGGCCCACTCGGCGGGCTGCTGGGCGACCACCTTCAGCTCGGGAAACTTGGCCAGGCCTTCGGCAAAGCCCTTGGCGCGATCGTTTTCCGGCGTGGTGCCGATCTGGCCCTGGAGGATGGCGACGCGGCCCTTGCCGTTGGTGACCTTGCCGACGTATTCGGCGAGGGTGCGGGCGGCGGCGACGCTGTCGCTGGCGATGAAGGTGTCACCCGGGGCGTCGGGGGCGTTGCGGTCCACCGCCACCACCGGGATGCCGGCGGCCTTGGCCGCCTTGACCGGGACACCGGCGGCGGTGGCGCCGGCCGGGATGTAGATCAGGGCGTCGACCTGGCGGGTGATCAGGTCCTGGATCTGGTTGACCTGGGTCGCCGAGTTGCCCTGGGCGTCCACGGTGATCACCTTGATGCCCTTGGCCTTGCCTTCGGCCTCGACGGCCTGCTTGATCTGATTGAAGAAGTCGGCCTGCAGGTTGGCCACGGCCAGGCCCACGGTGAGTTCCTTGGCCTGGGCATTGAGGGCGCCGGTGCAGGTGATGGCGGCGAACAGGGTACTGAGCAACAGCTTCTTGGGGGTCAGCATGGATGGCACTCCGTTGTTATTGTTGTACTGCGGTGACGAGACGAAGCAGATCTGACCTAGCGCTGCCCGTTACGGCGGCGCAGGGTGTCCAGGGTGACGGCCAGGGCGATGACGATGCCGATGACCACCTGCTGCACGAAGGGCGAGACCCCCAGCAGATTCAGGCCGTTGCGCAGCACGCCGATGATCAGCACCCCGACCAGGGTGCCACCGACGCTGCCGACGCCGCCGCTGAGGCTGGCGCCGCCGATCACCACCGCGGCGATGGCATCCAGCTCCATGGACAGGCCGGCGCTGGGCTGGGACGAGTCCAGGCGCGCCGCCATGGCCACCGCGGCCAGGCCCGCCAGGGCGCCACTCAGGGCATAGATCCAGATGGTGATGGTGCGCACCTTGATGCCCGACAACCGTGCCACCTCGGCGCTGCCGCCCATGGCATAGAGGTTGCGGCCACCCGCGCGAAAGCGCAGGAACACCCAGGCCACCAGCAGCATCAGCAGGAACAGCCCGACGGTGACCGAGAGGAAGCCGAAGTGCCGCACCGTGGCCAGGTTGGTGAACCAGTCCGGAAAGCCGACGATCTGGCGCCCGTCGGTGAGGATGTTGGCCAGGCCGCGGGCCACCGACATCATGGTCAGGGTGGCGATGAAGGCGGGCAGCCGGGCCCGGGCGATGAGCAGCCCCGAGACCAGGCCGCAGACCAGGCCACCGAGGATGGCGGCAGGAATCGCCAGGCCCAGCGACCAGCCGATGTCTTGGTAGAGCCAGCCCAGCAGCATCATGGAGAAGGCCAGCACCGAGCCCACCGACAGATCGATGCCGCCGATGACGATGACCAGGGTCATGCCGATGGCCAGGATGCCGAGCACGGTCACCTGGTCGAGGATGTTGAGGGCGTTGCGCACGGAGAAGAAGTACTCCGAGGCAAAGGAGAACACGGCGATCAGCAGCGCCAGGCCGATCAGCGGGCCGCCGACGTTGCGTGGCAGGCGCAGTGCCAGGCGAGCGAGGGGCTTGGCGGGTGGCGAGGCGGTCGGGGCTTTGGCGTCCACGCACTTCTCCTAGGGGTTATTGTTCTTGTGTCCGGCTCGCCTGAATATTTATGCGTGCCTGATTTTTAATTCAGACTCCGCCTGTTCCGGATGGAAGTCAAGCGCCTTTTCATCGCTGCGTGCCGAACACGATGGCTTCGGCAATCCCGCATCCCGCCCCGCATTCTATCCGCTCGCCAGATCGCCAATGGCCTTTCCTGGCTATTGACGGCCCCACGGATTGGGGTCTAAATGATAAATATATTTTCAGTGACGAATAAATATTCATAAGACGCCCACTGAAACCTCGGCAGGCGTCTGCTCCATCGCAGCTTCGGATACCCGAGGGGGTCGCCTGATGAATCCGTTCCAGTACGACGTCGCGCAGATTCGCGAAAAGGCCCGGCTGATCCGCCGGCGCGTCATCCAGCTCAATGCCGGCTCGCCTGCCGGCGGCCATACCGGGGCGGATCTGTCGGAGACCGACATCCTCGCCACCCTCTATTTCCGCCTGCTCGACGTCGCCCCGGAACGCCTCGCCGATCCCCAGCGCGACATCTACATCCAGAGCAAGGGCCATGGCGTCGGCGGCCTCTACTGCTGCCTGGCCGAGGCCGGATACTTCCCGCCGGAATGGCTCGACACCTACCAGCATTTCGACTCCCACCTGCCGGGTCATCCGGTGCGGCAGAAGACCCCTGGCATCGAGCTCAACACCGGCGCCCTCGGCCACGGCCTGCCGGTCGCCACCGGGATCGCCCTGGCCGCCCAACGCGATGGCAGTCCGCGCCGCGTCTATGTGCTGACCGGTGACGGCGAACTGGGCGAGGGCTCCAACTGGGAGTCGGCGCTGACCGCCGCCAAGTACCGGCTGGACAACCTCACGGTGATCGTCGACCACAACCGCCTGCAACTGGCCGGTCCCACCGCCGAGATCCTGCCGCTGGAGCCCCTGGCCGAGAAGTGGCGCGCCTTCGGCTTCCATGTGGTCGAGTGCGATGGCAACGACGTGGCCCAGCTGGTGGAGACCCTGGAAGCCCTGCGCGAACACCGCGGCCAGCCCCAGGTGCTGATCGCCAATACCGTCAAAGGCAAGGGGGTTTCCTTCATCGAAGGCAAACCTGAATGGCACCACCGGGTGCCCAAGGGCGACGAGATCGCCGCTGCACTGGAGGAACTCGACCATGGCCACTGATACCCAGACCCCGGGTGAAGCCCATCTCGCCAGCGTCATGGTCGAGGCCTTCATCGCCGCGGTGGACGCCGGCGTCGACCTGGTGCCGGTGGTCAGCGACTCCACCTCCACGGCCAAGATCGGCCCCTTCGTCAAACGCTTCCCGGAGCGCCTGGTCAACGTCGGCATCGCCGAACAGACCCTGGTCGGGGTGGCCGCCGGCCTGGGCCTCGCCGGCAAGGTGGCGGTGACCTGCAACGCCGCGCCCTTTCTGATCTCCCGCGCCAACGAACAGGTCAAGGTGGACGTCTGCTACAACAGGTCCAACGTCAAGATGTTCGGGCTCAACGCCGGGGCCAGCTATGGTCCCCTGGCCAGTACCCACCACAGCCTCGACGACATCGCCGTGATGCGCGGCTTCGGTAACGTGGAGATCTATGCGCCGGCCGATGGCCGCGAGTGCCGGCAGATCGTCGAGCACGCCCTGGCCCATGACGGTCCGGTCTATATCCGCCTGGACGGCAAGGCGCTGCCCGATCTGCATGGGTCCGACTACCGTTTCGTCCCCGGTCAGGTCGATGTGCTGCGCCAGGGTCACGACGTCAGCCTGGTGGCCCTGGGCTCGGTGGTCCACGAGGCGGTGGAGGCCGCGCGGTCGCTGGCCGAGCAGGGCATCAGCGCCCAGGTGATCAATCTGTCGTCAATCCGTCCGCTGCAGCGCGAGGCGCTGCTGGAAGCCCTTTGCGCCGCTCGCGGCGGGGTGGTCACGGTGGAAGAGCACAACGTCAACGGCGGGGTGGGCAGCCTGGTCGCCGAGGTCATGGCCGAAGCCGCGCTGGGCGTGCCGCTGATCCGCCTGGGCATCGCCGATGGCGAGTATGCTGCCGCCGGTGGCCGCGGGCCGACCCGCGCCAAGCACGGTATCGATGCCGCCGGCATCGTTGCTGCGGTGCAGCGCCTGCGCTGAGGCTCAGGCGTCTGCCACGACAAGAACAACAGGAGCTGCCATGGCCGCCGAACCGCTGATCCTCGCCCTCGACGAGGGCACCACCAATGCCAAGGCGATCCTGGTGGATCGCGCCGGTCGGGTCGTGGCCCGCGGTTCTCGGCCGCTCACCGTCCAGCATCCGCAGGCGGGCTATGCCGAGCAGGATCCCCTGGCCATCTGGCAGGCCCTGCAGGGCGCCATCGGCGATTGCCTGGCCCAGACGGACGCCCCCCTGGCGGCCATCGCCATCAGCAACCAGCGTGAATCCGCCCTGGCCTGGGAGCGCAGCAGCGGCCAGTTGCTCGGCCCGCTGGTGAGCTGGCAGTGCAAGAGATCCCAGCCGCAGTGCGAAGCCTTGCACGCCGCCGGTCACGGCGAGTTGATCCTGCAGCGCAGTGGCCTGGCGCTGGACCCGATGTTTTCCGCCGGCAAGTGGCGCTGGCTGCTCGATCAGATTCCCGACGGCACGGCCCGCGCCGCCGCCGGCGAGATCTGCCTGGGCACCGTGGACAGCTGGCTGCTTTGGCAACTCAGCGGTGGCACGAGCTTTCTCATCGACGCGGCCAATGCGGCCCGTACCCAGTTGCTCGACCTGCGCGGTGGTGACTGGGATCCGCAGCTGCTGGGTCTGTTCGGCATTCCCCGGGCGGCGCTGCCGGAGATCCGCTCCAGTGCCGGCTGCTTCGGCGAGACCCGTGCCCAGGGCCCGCTGCCGGCCGGTCTGCCGATCCTGGCGATGATCGGCGATTCCCATGCGGCGCTGTTCGGCCAGGGCGGTTTCGTCCCGGGCAAGGTCAAGGCCACCCTGGGTACCGGCTCCTCGCTGATGACCCCCATCGCCGAACCCGTGGTCTCCGCCCATGGCCTGGCCACCACCCTGGCCTGGCGCCTGGGCGAGACCCCGACCTTTGCCCTGGAAGGCAACATCGTCCACACCGGCGCCGCCGTGGGCTGGACGGCGCGGCTGCTGGGCGGCGCCGGAGAGCTGGAGGCCCTGGCCGCCGAAGCCGCGGCGCTGCCGGACAACGGCGGCGTCTACTTCGTCCCGGCGTTGGGTGGCCTCGGTGCGCCGCACTGGCGGGCCGAGGCGCGCGGACTGTTCTGCGGCCTGGCGGAGAATTGCGGGCGGGCGCACCTGATGCGCGCGGCCCTGGAAGCCATCGCCTACCAGATTCGCGACGTCTTCGACGCCATGCAGCAGGACAGTCCGACGCCCTTGGACGAACTCTGGGTGGATGGCGGCGCCACGCGCAACGAATGGCTGCTGCAATTCCAGGCCGATCTCCTGCAGCGCCCGGTGATCTGCAGCCTGTCGCCGGAGGTCTCGGCGCTGGGCGCCGCCCACTTGGCCGGCCATGCCCTGGGCTGGTGGCAGGACGCCGCGGCCCTGGCCGATCTCGAACGGCCCCGCCGCCGTTACGAACCCCGCGCCAATGCCGTGCCCGAACTCTATGCCGGCTGGCGCCAGGCGCTGGAGCGGACGCTGCTGTAGCGCCCCTAGGTTGGGTTGAAACGGCTCCATCGCCGCAGCCCAGCAACGCGGATTCGATCTGGGCACCGTTGGGCTGCGCTGCGCTCAACCCAACCTGCGGCGGCTCTCCCGAAAGGAGAGGGGCCAGCCCGGTAGCGTGGAAAACGGCGCAGCCTTTTCCACTGTGACGTCGTGATGGGCTGTCCGAGCGGGCGTTCGTTTTCATCCGTCCTGGCAGGATCGGGCCGACTGGCGCGACCCTACTCGTGGGCGGAGGCCGACCTGGCTCAGGTCGGCAGGGTCATGAAGATCTGGGTGCCCTGACCGGGGCGGGAGACCACGCCGATGCGCCCCCCATGCTGGCGGATGATTTCCTTGCACAGGGCCAGGCCCAGGCCGGCGCCGCCCTTCTGGCTGCCGATCTGCACGAAGGGCTCGAACACCCGGCCCTGCTGGGCGTAGGCGATGCCCTCGCCATTGTCCTGCACCGCCATCAGCAGCTGCTCGTTCTGGCGCATGGCCTGGATGACGATACGGCCGCCCGCCGGGGTATGGCGCAGGGCATTGCTCAGCAGGTTGTCGAACACCCGGCCCAGTTGCTTGGGATCCAGGCTGACGCGTGGCAGCGGCGTGTGCAGCAACTCGACGGCCAGCTCGACATCGCGCTCGCGGGCCTCGTCGGCGTGGCGGGCACGGGCCGCCTCCAGCAGATCGCCGATCTCGCTCGGCAATTTTTCCGGACGCTGCAGACCGCTCTGGTGACGGGAATAGTCCAGCAGGTCGTTGATCAGCTGCACCAGGCGATGGGTTTCCTCGTCCACCGTCTGCAGCAGAAAGGCCTCGCGGGATTCCGGCGCCACCTTGAGGCGTTCGCGCAACAGACCGAAGGCCATGTGCATGCCGGTGACCGGGGTGCGCAATTCGTGGGAGGCGCGCAGGACGAATTCGTTGCGCACCCGGTCGAAAGCGCGCTGCTCGGTGACATCGCGCAGCACCATCAGCGCGCCCACGCTGCGCCCGTCGGCGTGGTTGACCGGGGTCAGACTCCAGGCCAGCAGCCGCACCTCGTCGTCGACGCGAATCTCCAGGTCTTCGGGCGCCGCATCCAGGGCACCGCCGGCCAGGACGCGCTGCACGCTGGCCTCGATTTCCGGACGTTCCAGCGCCGCGATCAGGGATTCACCCAGGTGATTCTCGTTCCAGCCCAGCTGGCGGCAGGCCACCGGATTGGCGTGTTCGATGTTGCCCTGGGGATCGAGGATCACCAGGCCGTAGTCGATGCTGTCGAGCACTGCCTGCAGGCGCCGCTGCCCGGCCACCAGCGCCTCGACATTGGTCTGGCTGAGGCGGTGCAGGGCCTGGGCCATGTTGCCGAAGCGGCGGCTGAGCAGGGTGAATTCGGCGATCTGCGAGGTCGGCAGCTGGACGTCGAAGTTGCCCTGGCTGATGCGCTCGGCGGCCTTGGCCAGGCCATCGATGGGGCCGGTGAAGCGCCGGGCGATGCCGTTGGCGGTCACCACCCCGGTGACCAGGATGGCCACGCCGATCAGCGCCAGCAGCAGGGCGATGATCACCGCGCGGTCATGGGCCTCGTCCTGCATGCGCTCCAGGGTCACCACGTAGCTGCGCTGCAGGTCGTAAATGCGCGTGCGCAGCGCATTGAGGGTTTGCTGGAAGCCGCGATCGGCGCGCAACTCGCCATAGCCTGCCGGCGGTGAGCGCAGGTAGTCGGCGAAGCGCTGGTAGCGCTGCTTGACGTCTTCCAGGATGGCCAGCTGCTCGGGATTGCGCATCTGCCCTTCGACCCGTTGCAGGTACTCCTGGAAACGCTGCTGGGCCGCCACCAGTGACTGCGGATCGGGTGCCCCGTCGAGCATCTGGAACAGGCTGTTGCTCAGCTCCTGGCGCATGTTCAGCGTCAGGTTGATGAAGTCCAGGTTGCTGCGGGTCTGGACGCTCTGCTCGCGGGCCAGGTGCAGCACGCTGACCAGGCCGACCAGCAGCCCGATGAGGGCTACGGCGATCAGGGCGGAGATGCTGAGAAAGAGGCGGGTGTGCAACTTGATCGGCAGCTTCATAGCCCGTACTGCTTGCGTTTTCGATAGAGCGTGGAGGCGTCGATGCCCAGGGTCTTGGCAGCCTGGTCGAGGGTTTCGCTGGTGGCCATCACCGCGGCGATGTGGGCGCGCTCCAGGGCTTCCAGACTCAGCGCCTCGCCGACCCGCGGTGCGCTGGCGGCGCCGCCGGTGGCCGGGCTGTCACCCAGGCCCAGGTGATTGACGTCCACCAGGTCCTGGCCGCAGATGATGCTCGCGCGTTCGATGACGTTGCGCAGTTCGCGGACGTTGCCCGGCCAGCCGTAGTTGCGCAGGGCGTCCAGGGCCGCCTCGCTGAAGCCGTGGGCGGGTCTGTTGTAGTCCTTGACGAAGCGGGCGAGGAAACGCTCGGCGAGATCGACGATGTCTTCCTTGCGCTCGCGCAGCGGCGGCAGGTTGAGCACGATGACGTTGAGGCGATAGAGCAGGTCTTCGCGGAATTCGTTTTCCGCCACCATCTGTTCCAGGTTGCGGTTGGTGGCGGCGAGGATGCGCACGTCGGCGCGGCGGGTCACCGGATCGCCGACGCGTTCGTATTCCCTGTCCTGGATGAAGCGCAGCAGCTTGGGCTGCAGGGCCAGGGGGAAGTCGCCGATCTCGTCGAGGAAGAGGGTGCCGCCGTCGGCCTGGCTGACGCGGCCGAGGGTGCTCTCGCTGGCCCCGGTAAAGGCGCCGCGGGTATGGCCGAACATCTCGCTTTCCATCAGATCGGCGGACAGCGAGGGGCAGTTGATGGTGACGAAGGTCTTTTTCGCGCGACGACTCCAGGCGTGGATGGCGCGAGCCAGTTCGCCCTTGCCGGAACCGGACTCGCCGAGGATCAGCACGTTGGCATCGGTGGTGGCGACCTGTCGGGCGGTCTCCAGGATGCTCATCATCGTCGGACTGCGCGAATCGAGACCGGCGCTGGATTTGCGCACCTCGCCTTCGAGCGCCTCCAGGCGCGCCGAGAGCTGGCGGAACTCCAGCTGCTTGGCCGCGGCCATGCGCAACTGGTCGGGACTGCAGGGTTTCACCAGATAGTCGGCGGCGCCGGCCTGCATGGCGTCCACCGCGGTGTCGATGGCCGAGTGGGCGGTAACGATCACCACCCGCATCCAGGGTGCCTGGATGCGCATCTGCTGCAGGACGTCCAGACCGTTGTCCGCGCCCAGGCGTAGATCGAGAAAGCAGAGGTCGTAGACCTGACGTAGCAGCAGGGCTTCGGCCTGGGCCGCGCTGTTGGCCGTGGCGACGCTGTAGCCGGCGTCTTCCAGACAGAAGCGGAAGGTACGCAGGATGGCGGCTTCGTCGTCCACGAGCAGGATGCGACCGCTGGTTTGTTCCATGACGGCAAAACTCCAGGCCAAAGGGCCGAAACGCGCTAAAGGACAGGGCTGGCAGTTAGTCCATGATACATCGTGCAAGTTGCAATCCACAGGACCATCGGGCTATCGACCGTCCCTCTGCGAGCATCGTGCAGATCGCAACCCGGAGGGGCGAAAACGGGGAAAAGACGGTTTTCCCGGTGCTCGGGAAGACTTTTATCCGGTCATTTGCCGTTGCGCCTGGCAGCCGACCGGACCGGGACCATCCAAGCAACCCCTGGCCATCATGCAAAACGCAATGCTTCAGGCGTTGCACCTTGCAAGGTGCATGTGTGGCGGCTACCAGTGAAAACTGTAAGTTTTTGATTTATAAGGTAAAAAAGGTTTTCGAAAAGCTGGCACGTAGTCTGCAATCTCCTTGGCAAGCCGGCCTTAGGGCCAACGGACTGCAGGAGAGACCCGATGATCAGCCAGACCCTTCGCAAGCACTTGGTAGGTACTGCGCTCTTCGCTTGCTTCGCCAGCGCCGCCGTCGCTGCCCCTCAGGGCCAGGACGTCAGCCGCGAACAGGCCCTCATCGCCTCCACCCGCATTGCTGCCCAGGCCATGGTGCCCGCAGCCAAGCCGCTGGCAAGTCAAGGTCGTGGGGAACTCAAAGCCATCCCGGCACAGTCCAACGGTGACCGTCTGGTAAAGCAGACCCGCTGGGTATTCTGAGGTCATGACGATGATGTGGATGCTGCTGGTGATTGTGTTGTTCGCTGGAGCGGCGGTTGTGATCGGGATGTTGCTCAGCGCTTTGATAATGGGTCGTGCGCTCAATCAGACGCACAACCTCAACGGTCTGGATCTCGATCTGACCGCTGTGGAACCACGGATGGCGAGTCTGGATACCCAGGATTTCGCTAATAAAACCACTGCTCGCTGGACAGGTGCTGTCGTCCGCTGAGTGCACTTGTAATACATAGGAGAAACACCATGCTGAGCTGGGCTATCACTTTCCTGATCATCGCGATCATCGCAGGCGTCCTGGGTTTCGGTGGCATCGCCGGTACTGCCACCAGTATCGCCAAGATCCTGTTCGTGCTGTTCCTGGTGCTGTTCGTGGTGTCGTTCTTCATGGGCCGTCGTCGTCCCTGACGCCAGCCTCATGAAAGACAGGCTGTCGGTCGTGACGACCGGCAGCCGAGGCGCTGTCATTGAATTGCAGCTTTAAGCCGATTCAATGGACAACCTCGAAGTCGTCTCCTGATCCGAGACGCAAGGGCCACAAGGTCGGGACGCTCTGCAGTAAGGGAGGGTTCCAAGAGTACAGGGAGTACTTTCGCACTCGCGGCGGACTGGGCTGGATACGACCACACCCCTGAATTCGACCGGTTTCGTCTCAAGCGAAACCTGCCGGTGTCAGGGGTGTTGTCGTTTTGGCGCAGTGAAAAGGCGGGTGCCCGGGGCGGGCTCAGCCCTGCCAGAAGGCTTCCCACCAGGAGCGTTCGCCGCGAACGTCTTCCAGTACTACCGTGCAGGTGGTGCCAGCCGCCAGCAGCAGCCCCTCGGGCAGCGGATCCAGGGCGATGCGCACCGGTACCCGCTGGGCCAGGCGAACCCAGTTGAAGGTGGGATTCACGTCGGCGGTGAGTTCACGACTCTGGGGATTGTCCCGGTCATAGATGCCGCGGGCGATGCTTTCCACATGTCCGCGCAACGTCTGGCCGCTCATCAGGCGCATCTCGGCTGCCGCTCCCACCTGCACGTGGGGCAGCTTGGTTTCTTCGAAGTAGCCATAGACCCAGAACGAATGGGCGTCGATGACGGCCAGCTTGGGCGCGCCCGCGGCGGCGTAATCGCCCTTGAACACCGAAAGGTTGGTGACGTAGCCGTCGACCGGCGCCAGTACCCGGGTGCGCTTGAGATTGAGGCGCGCCGATTCCAGCTGGGCCTGGGCCTGGCGCAGATCGGCCTCGGCGGCCAGGGCGGCGCTGCTGGCGTCTTCGCGGTTCTCGCGGGAAACCACCAGGCTGTCGATGTCGGCACGGCGGCGGGCGTTCTGCTGGCGCATGGCGAGGGTGGCCTTGCGCGCGGCGACCGTGGCCTCGGCCTGATGCACGGCGATCTCGTAGTGCTCCGGATCGATCTGCAGCAGCAGGTCGCCCTTGTTGACCCACTGGTTGTCGCGCACGGCGATCTCGGTCACCAGACCCGCCACGTCGGGCGCGATGGTGATGACCTCGGCGCGCACCCGGCCATCGCGGGTCCAGGGATCGTTCATGTAGTGCACCCAGAGCAGCCGCCCGAGGATCAGCGCCAGGCAGACCACCAGCAGGGTAAAGAGCACGCCGAAGAGTTTCTTGAGGATCATGGCAGGAGTCCTAGCGATAGACGCACAGCGCCAGGGCGCAGTAGAGGCAGATGAACAGGGCCAGGCGCAGCAGCGCCGGATGCCAGACGACGTGGTAGAGGCCGACCGCGGCAAGCACCCGGTCCAGCGCCCAGGCGAGCAGGGCGGCGACCAGGAACAGCACCGTCACGGTGGGCAGGTAGAGGCCGTGGAAGGCGATTTCACGGGGCATGGGGAATCTCGTGATAGCGGGCCAGGGGCCCCTGGGGATCGAGCAGGGCACTGCGGATGAAATGCAGGTCGCTCTGCACCTGGCGCAGGGGCGACTCGTCATAGGGCAGTTCCGGCGGTTCGGTCACGGTCGCCACGGCAAGCAGGGCCGCGTCCACTGCCACCAGCGCCCGCCGCAGATGTTCCGCGCCGGGCTTGAGGAAGAGGCGCACCAGGGCGCGCCCGAGCACGCGGATGGCCTGGCGCCAGGCGCTGCCCTCGGCATAGCGCGGGGTCGCGGGCAGGCGGGCCTGCAACTGGCGCAGTTCGATCACCGCATGACCGATCTCCAGCACCACGAAGGCCCAGCCGATCAGGCGCCGCTGCGCTTCACCGCGTCCGGCGCTGACGCCATAGGCTTGGTTGAGCAGGTCGCGGGTCTGGCCTTCGAAGGTCGGCGCCAGGTGCGGCAACGGCGCGCTCACCGCCCGCACCAGCTGCTGGCGCAGGTCACGCTCCAGGCGGCGCCACAGCCAGGGGCTGTTGGGTGGCAGCAGCACCGCCGAGACCGCCGCGGTGATCACCATCGACAGGACCACGGCGATGCCGTTGTTGATGAAGACGTAGGCGTCGTAGACCGGCGGATTGTCGGGAATCGAGGTGAAGCAGAAGAACACCAGGCAACCCAGGCCATAGCCCATCCAGCCCGGGCGCAGGGAAATCCAGGTGCCCAGCATGAACACCGGCGCCAGGGTCAGCAGCAGCAGCGGCAGGCCGCTGATCCAGGGAAAGACGAAGAAGGTCAGGAAGAAGCCCAGCACCACGCCGCCACTGGCGCCGACCGCCATCTGCAGGGCGGTGCGCTTGGGATCGGGCGAGGCCGAGGCCAACGCCGAGACGGCCGCGGCGTTGAGCGCCAGCATGCCGCCGCTGGGATAGGCGCTGGCGATCCAGAAGGCGCCCAGCACCAGCACCAGAAAGGCGCTGCGGAGGCCGGTGACCGCCGCGCCCAGGGCATTGGCCTTGGCCACGAAGCGCGGCTTCCACTGTTCGCGACTGTGGCGTGGCGCCGCCAGGGAGGCATGGGTCTGCAGATAGCCGTGCCATTCGCCAGTGAAGCGAAAGAGCAGCTCCACGGCGGTCTCGAAGTCCCGCCGGTCAGCTTCGCTCAGGGGCGGCAACTCGGCACGCAGGGCGCGAATGCGCGGCCGCAGAACCTGGTGCAGCTGCTCCAGACGCGCCGCCGCCACCAGGGCCGCGCGTTCGGTAAGGGCCTGGCCACGCCATTCCTCGAACACCTCCAGCAGCGGCGCCCAGAGGCGTTCGAGGGCTGCCAGCGGCAACTGGGCGTCGCGCTCGCGCAGGCGCATCAGCAGGCGGCTGAGGGCATGCAGGCGGGTAGTCAGGCCCATGAATTCGGCGTTCAGCCGGGCCAGGCGCCCGCTGCGCATGCGCATGTGCGGGTCTTCGAAGGCCGAGGCGCTGCGCAGGCTTTCCAGCCCCACCGCCTCGGCGGCCAGGCGTATTCCGGCAGCCTCCAGGGAGGCACGGTCGAGACGACCGCGCAGGACGTCGGCGGCCAGTCCGGCGAAGCCGCCCATGCGCCGATAGAGAGTCGCGCGCATGGCCGTGGCGCTGGTCTGCGGAAAGACCGCCGCGCTCACCGCGCCGCTGCAGAGCACGCCCAGGGTGATGGCCAGCACCCGCATCACCGCCGACATGAAGGCGGTGTCGGCATTGAGCGCGGCAGGGATGCCGATCAGCGCGGCGGTGTAGCCGGCCAGCATGCAGGCGTAGCTGCGAAAGTCCCGGTAGCGCGCCGAGCCGGCCACGCAGAGGCCGATCCACAGCGCCAGGAAGATTAGGAAGGGCACCCGTTCCTGGGCGAACAGGGCGATCAGCACCAGCATCACCGCCAGTCCCAGCAGGGTGCCCATCACCCGATAGAAGCTCTTGGCCAGCACCTGGCCACTCTGCGGCTGCATGACGATGAACACGGTGATCACCGCCGAGCTGGGATGCGGCAGTTGCAGGCGCATGGCCAGCCACAGGGTCAGGCTGGCGGCGAGCAGCACCTTGGCCTGGTACAGCCAGAGGCTGCCATCGCTGCGGGCCCAGGCGCCGAGGGCCTGGCGCAGCGGCGCACCGGTGGCGGTGCCGGCAGTCATCGGGGGGCTCGCTCGACGGCGACGCGCGCCGGCACCAGGTCGTGGTCGCCCGGGCCGCGTTCGAGGTCCGCGCCGCCACCGAGGGCGACCAGGGCCGCGGCCTGGGCCGCCAGGCGCAGGGCGTGCACCTGGGCGGTGACGCGTTGCTGGGCGAACAGCCGGGTCTGGGCGTCGAGCACGTGCAGGTAGTCGGTCAGGCCGCGGCGAAAGGCCTCGCGGGCGATGTCGTAGGTGCGCTGGGCCTCCTGGCTGGCCTGGTCGGCGAGGGTGGCCTGCCGGGCTGCCGAATCGGCCTTGATCAGGGCGTCGGAGATGTCCTTGAGGGCGTCGACGAGGGTCTGGTTGTAGGCGCTGACGGCCACGTCGTAGGCCGCCGACTCCGCGCCGAGGCGACCGCGCAGGGCGCCACCGTCATAGATCGGCAAGGAAAAGGCGGGACCTATGAAGGAGCCGGTCTTGGCGTGGGTCAGCATCTCGCTGAGGCGACCCAGGGTCAGGAACTGGCCGACGTTGGCCACCAGGTCGATGTTGGGATAGAAGCTGGCGCGGGCGACGTCCACGCCCTTCGCCGCCGCGGCGATCTGCCAGCGACGCGCCACCACGTCGGGGCGCTTGCCGACCAGTTCCAGCGGCAGGGCGCTGGGCAGGCGCGGTGCCGCGCCCAGGGTCAGGCGCGGGCGTTGCAGGCGGGCGCCGGTACCCGGGCCCTTGCCGGCCAGGGCGGCGAGCTGGTTGCGATCCAGCGCCAGGGTCTCGTCCAGGGCTTCCAGCTGGCGTTCGGTCTCGGGCAGCAGGGCGCGCGCCTGGCTGACCTCGAACTGGGTGCCGAGGCCACCGTCCAGCTGGCGCTGGGCGAGGTCGGCCAGGTGCCGCTGCTGCTCCAGGGTGGCGGCGAGGATGTCGCGCTGGTCGTGGTGCAGGGCGAAGCCGATATAGCTGCGGACGATGTTGCCGGTCAGCTCCAGCTCGGCCGCGCGCACCTCGGCGGCGGCCTGGTGGGCCTGGTCCAGGGCCTGGGCGCTGGCGTCGCGTTCGCGGCCCCAGAAGTCCAGGGCATAGCTCAGACCCAGTTCGGCATTGTTGTTCCAGGTGGTGCGATCGGCCAGCTCGCCCGGGCCATAGAAGCCGTCGGTGGGCCAGCTGTAGCGCTTGAAGGCGCCCTTGCCCTCGACCTGCAGGGCTTCGCGGGATTCGGCCAGGCCGGCCAGGGACTCGGCGCGGCGCACCCGGGCGGCAGCCGTGGCCAGGCGCGGGTTGTCCGCCAGGGCGCCGCTGATCCAGGCATCCAGCTGGGGATCGCCATAGGCGCGCCACCACTGGCGCTCGGGCCAGGCGGCCTGGCTGGCGGCGGCCTGGATGGCACCGTCGGTGGCCAGCGCCTGGTCGTCGAGACGCTGCGCCTGGGGCGCGTTGTGACCGGTACCGATACAGCCGGCCAGCAGGGTCGCGAGGGCGACCACCGAGAGCGCAGGCCAGACTCTGCTAGAGGAAGGCGACACGTGGAGGTCCGTTGGCAACAGGGCCAAACCTGCGTCTGGCATGAGGCAGCGCAGCGAGGTTGGCGAGATGAGCTGGAACTGAAGAGGACGCCTGTAGAGGACGGACGTAAACCGCGAGGTCAGCGGACGTTACCATTAGGCTGCTAACGATTCTATAAAATTCCGGGGTGGTCGATTAGCGCGTCAACCCGCGAATCTTTGTTTCACATACTGAAATAATATGGAGAATGACGCTTTTCCCGACTGTCGAGGCGGCATGGACACCCTGCACAACATGCGCGTTTTCGTCGCCGTGGTGGAAAGCGGCAGCTTCACCGGCGCGGCCCAGACGCTGCAGACCACCACGGCCCACGTCTCCCGGGCGGTGGCCCATCTGGAAACCCATCTGCGCACCCGCCTGCTGCACCGCACGACGAGACGCATCGCCCTGACCGAAGCCGGCCAGCGCTACCTGGCGCGCTGCGAGCAGATCCTCGCCTATGTCGAGGAGGCCGAAGCCGAGGCCGGGCACGCCCAGGCGCGGCCCGAAGGGCGGCTGCGGGTGCACAGCATGACCGGCATCGGTCAGCATTACGTGATCCGCGCCATCGCCGGCTATCGCGCCCTGCACCCCGAGGTGCGCTTCGACCTGACCATGGCCAACCGCATCCCCGATCTGCTGGAGGAGGGCTTTGATCTCGCCATCGTGGTAGCCGTGGAGCTGCCCGACTCCGGCTTCGTCTCCCAGCAGATCGGCCACACCTACAGCATACTCTGCGCCTCGCCGGCCTATCTGCAGGAGCATGGCCAGCCGCAGACGCCGGCGGAGCTGGCCAATCACGCCTGCCTGAGATTCATCAGTCCGGTGGTGTCCTTCGACCGCTGGCACTTCGACGGCCCCAATGGACCGGAAACCTATCGCATCGGCGAGACCCCCTTCCAGGTCAACGTCGGCGACGCCATGACCGAGGCCCTGCGCCAGGGGCTGGGGATTGGCGTGCTGCCGCTCTATTCGGCGGTGGACGGCCTGCGCGACGGCAGCCTGGTGCGGGTGCTGCCGGCCTATCGCCTGCAGCGCCTCAACGTCTATGCCCTCTATGCCTCGCGGCAGTACCTGGATGCCAAGATCCGCACCTGGGTGGCCTATCTGCGCGAGCAGATTCCCGGGGCGCTGGAGGCGGACGAGGCCTTCGTGCGGGCCGTCAGCGAAGTCGTCGGCCAAGCGCATTGAGATCGGCGGGGCGCTTGGACTAAGCTCGGGGGAGACCGGGCTGCACGCCGGGTCACAGTTAGTAAGCTATTGAAATATCGCCCGGTATCGCGGTCCTGAGGGCGACAGGACGGCTGCTCGACGGCACGCTCCGGTGGCGTCGAGGTCCATGTCCCGAGTCGGTGGTCACGCCGACGGACCGCCGTGCAGGACGGCCGGATCATGCAGGCGGTCAGGGACCGCCGTCAGTACCACGGGAGTCCAATGAGCGCTACCGCAGGACCCACTTTGAGATTCGCCGACCAGCCGCTCAAGGGCATCGCCCTGATCTGCCTCGCGGTCTGGCTGTTCGCTTCCCACGATGCCCTCTCCAAGTACCTGTCCGGCTTCTATCCGGTGGTCATGGTGGTCTGGGCCCGCTACCTCTCCCACACCCTGCTGATGATGGGCATCTTCATCCCGCGCTCGGGGCTGGCGGTGATCCGCACCAAGCGGCCGGGGTTGCAGGTGCTCAGGGCGCTGTGCCTGATCGGCTGCAGTCTGTTCTTCACCACCGGGCTGCGCTATCTGCCGATGGCCGAGGCCACCGCGGTCAACTTTCTCGCCCCGCTGATGGTGACGGCACTGTCGGTGCCGCTGCTCAAGGAGAGCGTGACCCGCAGCCAGTGGGCGGCGGTGCTGGCCGGCTTCATCGGGGTGCTGGTCATCGTGCGGCCGGGCGGCCAGCTGTTCACCCCGGCGGTGCTGCTGCCGGTCTGCTCGGCGGTGTGCTTCGGGCTCTACCAGCTGCTGACGCGCCTGCTCAGCGGCATCGACAGCCCCACCACCAGCAACTTTCTCACCGGCATCATCAATACCCTGGTGCTGAGCAGCGTGGTGCCCTTCTTCTGGGAGATCCCGACCCTGACCCACGGCTTCATGCTGGCGCTGCTCGGCCTCTTCGGCATGTCCGGCCACCTGCTGCTGACCCAGGCCTTCCGTTATGCGCCGCCGGCGCTGCTGGCGCCCTTCAGCTACGGCCAGATCGTCACCGCCGGCATCATCGGCTACCTCGTCTTCGGCCATGTGCCGGACAGCGGCGCGCTGATCGGCATCCTCATCATCTGCGCCAGCGGCCTGGCGGTGGCCTGGCAGCAGAGCCGCAAGGCCTCCAGGGCCAAGAAGGCCCGGGCGGTGCCGGCGGCGCAACCCGAGGCGCTGCCGGAGGTGGTGGCCGATGCCGCCGCGGGCGCTCCGGCTCAGCGCAGTCCGTAATCGGCGATGATCCCGATGAGGATCGCCAGACCCGCCCAGTGGTTGTGCAGGAAGGCCCTGAAGCACACCAGCGGGTCACGGTCGCGGGTGACGTGGAATTCCCAGGCGAAGCAGCCGGCTGCCACCAGCAGGCCCAGGTAGAAGGGCAGGCCCAGGCCGAAGCGGCCGCCGGCCAGCGCCAGGCAGAACAGCGTCAGGCCCTGCAGGGTGGCGATTATCACCCGGTCGGCGTCGCCGAACAGGATGGCGGTGGATTTCACCCCGATCTTGAGATCGTCTTCGCGGTCGGCCATGGCGTAATAGGTGTCGTAACCCACCGTCCAGATCACGTTGGCGACGAACAGCAGCCAGGCCGCCGCCGGCAACTCGCCGGTCTCGGCGGTGAAGGCCATGGGCATGCCCCAGGAAAAGGCCGCACCCAGTACCGCCTGAGGGTAGTAGGTATATCTCTTCATGAAGGGATAGAGCGCCGCCACGCCAAGGGCGCCAAAGGACAGCCAGACGGTGGTGGCATTGGTGCAGAGCACCAGGCCGAAGCTGAGCAGCACCAGCACGGCAAAGAACAGCAGGGCTTCCTTGGGCGAGATGCGCCCGGTGGCCAGGGGACGATTCTTGGTGCGGGCGACATGGCCGTCGAAGTTGCGGTCGGCGAAGTCGTTGATCACGCAGCCGGCCGAGCGCATCAGCACCACGCCGAGCACGAAGATCAGCAGATTCTTCAGACTCGGCACGCCCTCGGCAGCGATCCACAGCGCCCAGAGGGTGGGCCAGAGCAGCAGATAGATACCGATGGGTCGGTCCAGCCGGGTCAGTTGGACAAAGTCGCGGATGCGCTCGCGGCGCGGACGCGTGGCGATCACCCGGGCGCTGGGCTCGGGGCCGCGGGGCGCGGCAGGACGGCGATCACGGGGACGGGAGGCGTTCTTTTTCATCGGACGGCTGCATGGTGAAGGGCCTGGCGATTATAGGGGCCCCGGGGCGTCGCCGCTGCCGTCGTGATGCTCCGCCTAGCCCTCGCGCCCGGCGTGAGGCCAGAAGGCCGGCAGAAAGACCTCGCCCACCAGGATCGCCAGGGGACCGCGCCGGAACACCGAGCGCCGGGCCCAGCAGGGCGCGGTTGCCGCCCCTGCGGGCAGCCAGGCCAGTGGATAGCGGCAGGCTTGCAGCGGCCCGCGGACAAAGGCCGGTGCCTGGAACAGCCAGTGCCCGAGCGGCCGCTCGCCCAGCGCCGCCAGGTCGAAATCCGCCGCTTCCAGGGCCGTGCGCGCCGCCACGCTGCGGGCGAAGACCCAGGCTTCGCCATTGCCGCGCAGCCAGACCTCGCGCACCCAGCCGGGGCTGGCCGGCGGCACTTCAAGCGCCTGGCACTCGTCCGGGCGCAGCGGTTGCCAGCCCTGGGCGATCACCTCGACGGCGAAGCGTCCATCGCTGAGGGCGGTCAGCCGTTCGGTGAGGGAACCACGGTCCGCATAGAGCCAGCCGAGCGGCGCCTCGGCGTAGTCCGGCTCGGCGCCGGCCGCTGCGTAGGTCAGCCAGCGCGGGCCGCCGTCACAGGCCCCAGACATTGCCCAGGGTGCTCAGCAGGGAGGGCTGGGTGCCTTGCTTGCCGAGATAGCCGAGGATCACCTGGGCGAACTGGCTGGTCATGCCACTGTTCATGCCCAGGGCGTTGAAGGTCTTGTCGACGTCCTGGCGGCTGTCGACATTGCCCAGCAGGCTGCCCAGCGGACTCTGCTTGGCATCCTGACCGCCGCCACCGAGCAGACTGCCCAGGCCGCCCAGTTGCGCCAGGCCGCCAGTGGCATTGGCGCCGGCCAGCTGATCCAGGCCTGGCACGGCCTTGGCCAGCTGGCGATAGTCGTTGCCCACCAGCTGATTCTTGGCCAGGCCGAGCAGGGCGCCGGTGCCGCCCACCGCCTGCTGCGGGGTGACGTTGAGCTGGCTGGTCAGCGCCTGCAGCAGGCCCTGGGCCTGGGGCGTGGCCGCCGCGGCGGCGGTGGCCTTGGCGTTGTTGTTGCCGTTGGCGCCGTTGTAGGCGTTGACGGCGTCGTTGAGGTTGAAGGCGAAGACCGGACTGGCGGCGAGCACCAGCGGCAGGGCGAGAACGGACAGACGCATGGGCGGACTCCAGCGGGTTGCGTGAAAGGTCAGAGGATAACCCGACGGCGATGACCACAGACTGAACGGCGTCCCTGCAGGGAGCGGACGCTGCGGTTATCATCGCCGTTTTGCCGGGAGAACCGCGATGCTCAACGGGTTGTGGCTGGGCTTCTTCATCGTTGCCGGGATCAGCGCCTTCGGCCAGTGGCTGGTGGCCGGCAACACCGGGGTGTTCGCCGCCATGGTGGAGAGCCTGTTCGCCATGGCCAAGCTGTCGGTGGAGGTCATGGTGCTGCTGTTCGGCACCCTGACCCTCTGGCTCGGCATCCTGCGCATCGCCGAGAAGGCCGGGCTGGTGGACGCCCTGGCGCGATTGCTCGGGCCGCTGTTCGCCCGGCTGATGCCCGAGGTGCCGCGCGGCCATCCGGCGCTGGGGCTGATCACCCTCAACTTCGCCGCCAACGGCCTGGGCCTGGACAACGCCGCCACGCCCATCGGCCTCAAGGCCATGCGTGCCCTGCAGGAGCTCAATCCCAGCAGCACCACGGCGAGCAATGCGCAGATCCTCTTCCTGGTGCTCAACGCCTCCTCGCTGACACTGCTGCCGGTAACGGTGTTCATGTACCGCGCCCAGCAGGGCGCCACTGATCCGACCCTGGTATTCCTGCCGATCCTGCTCGCCCATACCTGCGCCAACCTGGTCGGGCTGTTCTCGGTGGCCTTCATGCAGCGGCTGAAACTCTGGGATCCGGTGGTGCTGGCCTGGATCGGCGGGGGCGCCCTGGCCTTCGGCGCCTTCGTCGCCTTTCTCTTCACCCTGACCGCCACTGCGCTGGCCGGGTTGTCGTCGCTGCTCGGCAACCTGACCCTGTTCGGCATCATCCTGGCGTTCATGATCCTTGGCGCCCTGCGCAAGGTGCCGGTCTACGAAGCCTTCGTCGAAGGCGCCAAGGAAGGCTTCGACGTCGCCAAGTCGCTGTTGCCCTATCTGGTCGCCATGCTCTGCGCGGTGGGCGTGCTACGCGCCTCCGGCGCCCTGGAAGCCATCCTCGAAGGCGTTCGCCATGCGGTGACCTTCTTTGGCTGGGACACCCGCTTCGTCGAGGCGCTGCCCACCGCGCTGGTCAAGCCCTTCTCCGGCAGCGCCGCCCGCGCGCTGCTGATCGAGACCATGCAGACCCATGGCGTGGACAGCTTTCCGGCGCTGGTGGCGGCGACCATCCAGGGCAGTACCGAGACCACCTTCTATGTGCTGGCGGTGTACTTCGGCGCGGTGGGCATCCAGCGCGCCCGCCACGCGGTGGGCTGCGCCCTGCTGGCGGAGTTCACCGGGGTCACGGCGTCGATCCTGATCTGCTACTGGTTCTTTGGCTGAGCCTTGGGTTCCAGGTCGACCATCCAGTCGTCCTGCACCATGCGCCGCTGGCGGCGCGAGGTCAGTTGCTGGGTCTGCCAGTCTTCGGCGATCAGTGCGCAGTAGTGGCCGTCGTGCTGGCCCAGGCGAAAGCGCCGGCGTACTCCAATGGGATCGTGATCCGAACCATAGAAGGCGACCGCGCGGATCTCCAGGCCCTCGAATACCCAGCCCTCGGGCGGCCGGTGGTTTTCCAGGGTCAGGCCGTTGTGCTCGGCGGCGCGGCGGATCAGACCCTGGAAGGTACCGATGTGGGTGAAGTCACCGGTGTTGAGCGGACCCTGGTGGGTCGCCTCGCCCAGCACCAGATCGGGGTCGAAGTCATCCTGGCCGCTCTCGCGGATGTCGGTGACATCGGTGTAGAGCGTCTCGCGATTGGTCTTGAGGATCACCGTGAGCTGGTTGATGAACACCGGCTCGGCGCTCATGTTGGACAGCAGGCAGAGGGCACCCACGCCCTTACCGGCGCCGCGGTTGATGATCAGCCGCGGCTGGCGCTGGCGCTTGTAGTTGTTGAGCAGGAGCTGCGCATAGAGCACCCAGACGCCCAGGGTGCAGCACTGGGCGAAGAGCGTGAGGACTTGGGAATTGTCTTTCAACCACTGGAACATGGGGGCACTTCGCTGGAAGGAGTGACCATCGGAAATACCGTTCGGGCTCCAGGTTCCACCGCTTCGCTGAGCAAAGGGCAGCGCTGAGAACATCGCCACAGCTCGGGCGTCCAAGCCTGAGAGGTCATCACGCCAAGGAAAATCGCCATGCTGCGTCTATCGCTACTCTGCTGCGCCGCCCTGCTGAGCACCGCCGTGCGGGCCGAACCCCTGTCCTGCGACCAGCTCAAGGCCGACATCGAGGTCAAGATCCAGTCGGCCGGGGTGACCGCCTATACCCTCGAAGCGGTCCCCAATGCCGAGGTGCGCGATCCCAACATGGTGGTGGGCAGTTGCGCCAACGGGACCTACAAGATCCTCTATCAGCGCAACGACTGATCCCCGACCCGGGGGACAGACCGTTCATCCGCTGGATACTTGTACAGTTCCGCCTGGCTTAGTACTGTTTGCGCATACAGTATTTAGCCAAGAGGGTAATGCCATGTCGCCGTTCGCCCGGATTCGCCAAGCTCTGTCCCTTGCCCAGCCCGCACCGCGCTGGATGGAACGCGAGGATTTCCTGCGCATGAGTCGCCAGCTGCGCGAGCAGAAGAGTCGTCCGCCCGTGGTCCGCACCCAGGACCGCAGCCAGGACGACTGGCTCAGCGTGCCCGCCTAGCGGTCCATTGCCTGACCGTGCTGGCCGCCTGGCCAGTCGCGGGTCAGAAGGGCGAGCAGATGCCTCGTTCGGAACTCACCAGTTCGCGCGGGCCGTCGTAGAGGGTGATCTCGCCCTGACCGAAGGTGTTCTCGGCTTCC
Source organism: Pseudomonas sp. SORGH_AS_0199 (assembly GCF_031453735.1). Lineage (NCBI taxonomy): Bacteria > Pseudomonadati > Pseudomonadota > Gammaproteobacteria > Pseudomonadales > Pseudomonadaceae > Pseudomonas > Pseudomonas sp. SORGH_AS_0199. Next base: position 484,179 of record NZ_JAVJAE010000001.1, on the reverse strand, counting down.
AGGCGATAGCGCCGGCCGGCCTGGAAGTCCGCGTAGTCCAGTTCCAGATAGCACTGGATCTGCAGCGGTTCCCGCCAGCCGAAGCGCGAACCGAAGCCACCGCCGCCATAGAGTTCGTAGCGATAGCTCACCTTGAGGCTGTGGCTGCCGGGGGTGAGCTGGAAATAGCGGCCATCGTCGAGACGCCTGCCGTCCTGGGACTCGGCCAGCAGCGAAGCGCCTACCGCGGATTCGCGCAGCACCAGATCGACCCATGCCTGATGGGGATCCACAGGGGGCAGCGGCGTGGTGCAGCCGCCCAGCAGTAGCAGCAGAGGGACCAGCAGGCGCAGACGCATGGACGGCGACTCGCGGCAGGGAGATCAGCCGAGTCTACACGTCGCCGCAACGACTGGCAGTGCTGCGCGCCACTTCCTGGTTGCGCTCGTCATAGAGGCGCGCCCAGGGCCGCCAGCCGGTCTGGCCGGCTTCCAGGCGATAGCGCTCGCCCGCGGCGAAGGCCTTGTAGTTGAGGGTCACCAGGCAGGTGCGCGCCAGCGGATCGGCCACCTGGGCGCCGATGTTGGTGGGCTGCACCTCGAACTGGTAGCGTACCTGCAGATCATGGCTCCCTGGCCAGACCTGGAAGTAGCGTTTGTCTTCGAGATCCTTGCGATCGGCGCGCAGGGCTTCCAGCCTGGCCTTGCCATCGCTGTCCAGATCGATCCAGGCCTGTGCCGGATCGGGCTTGGGCAAGGGCCACAGGGAACAGCCACCTAGGAACAGCACAGGCAACAGCAGGCACAGTCTACGCATGACGGCTACAACTCCGGGCAGGGAAGGGCGCGCCACCCAGCCAGGCACCCTGCCTGCGCAACGCACGAGCCGCTGGCTGGCGCTGCTGTCCCTCGTGATCGGACTGAGCGGTTGTACCTCGGTCGGGTACTACGGCCAGATGGTACAGGGCCAGTGGGCGCTGATCCGTGATCGCGAGCCCATTGCGACGGTCGTCGCAGATCCGGCGCGCCCCGCTGTCCTGCGCGAACGCCTCGCCGCCGCGGCGGCGGCCCGCCGCTTCGCCAGTGCCGAACTGGCCCTGCCGGACAACGCCAGCTATCGCAGTTTCGTCGAACTCAAGCGGCCCTTCGTGCTGTGGAATGTCTTCGCCACCGCCGAATTTTCCACCCAGCCCACCACCCACTGCTTTCCCATCGCCGGTTGCGTGGCCTATCGCGGCTACTACCGGGAAGCCAAGGCCCGAGCCGAGGCGCAGCGGCTGCAGGCGCAGGGCCAGGACACCTATGTCGGTGGCGTGCCGGCCTATTCGACGCTGGGCTGGTTCAGCGATCCGCTGCTCAGCAGCATGCTGCGCTGGGACGACGACCAGGTGGCGGCCACGATCTTCCACGAGCTGGCGCACCAGCGTTTCTATCTGCCCGGCGATACCGCCTTCAACGAGTCCTATGCCACCTTCGTCGAGGGCGAAGGCCTGCGGCAATGGCGCGCCAGTCGCGGCCTGCCACCCGATACGGGGCGCGAAGCCCGCTATCAGCAATTCCGCGCGCTGCTGCTGACCACTCGCGCAGACCTGGCCAGGCTCTATGCCCAGCCATTGACGACCGCGGCCAAGCGCGCGGCCAAGGCCCGGCGCTTCGCGCAGCTGCGCAGCGATTACCAGCGGCTGCGCGCCACCCCGGCCTGGCGTGACGATCGCCGCTTCGATGGCTGGATGAGCCAGCCGCTCAACAACGCGCGGCTGGTGCCCTATGGTCTGTACGAACAGTGGGTGCCGGCCTTTGCCGCCCTCTATCGACAGCACCCGGGCAACTGGCCGGCGTTCTTCCAGCGGGTACGGCTATTGGGCGAGCGGCCGGCGGCCGAGCGTGAGCAGGCGCTCAAGGCGCTGCTCGACCAGGCGACACCGCAGCCCTAGCGCGGTGCCCGCCAGTTGGACCAGGCGGCGACCAGACCCAGCGTTGCCGCCAGGGCCAGCCCCAGCCGCGGGGCCAGGCTGTTGTCCAGATGCAGCAGCAGCGCCAGGGCCGCGGCGCCCAGGGCCATGCCGGTCTGCCGCGCAGTGGCCTGGACGCCGCCGGTGGCGCCGTTGCGCCCGGCCGGGGCGGCGGTGAGCATGATCCTGTTGTTGGGTACCTGGAAGAAGCCGAAGCCGATGCCGCCGAGGATCAGGCAGGGGATCAGCAGGGCGGTCGAGCGCTCCAGCGGCATCACCGCTGCCGCCGCCAGCCCCAGGGCGATGCCCAGACCGCCGAGCATGCACAGCCGCTGCGGCGGATGGCGGTCGGCCAGGCGCCCGGCCACCTGCGCCGATACAGCCACGGTGAGCGGCCAGGCCAGCATCAGCAGGGCGACCTGCAAGGGCACCAGCCCGAGCTGGTGTTGCAGATAGAAGGGCAGGGCGAGAAAGCAGAGCATCTGCGCGGCAAAGGAACAGACCGAAGCCAGCACCGAGTGACGCATGGCTGGCAGTCCCAGCAGGTCCACCGGCAGCAGGGGCGCCGGCAGACCGCGCTCGCGGCGTACCAGCAACAGCAGACTGGCCGCGGCCAGCAGCAGCAGGCCTACGCCCTGCAACGGCGCGGCGCCGAGGCGTTCGAGACCGCCGATGCCGGCGCAGAACAGCAGGGCGTTGAGCAGCACGCTGAACGGATCGAGGCGGCGCTGCGCACGGGGACTGTCGGGCAGGTTGTGCACCAGCAGTGCGATCAGCATCGCCACGGGCACATTGACGGCGAACAGCCAGGGCCAGCCACCCAGCGCCAGGATGGCCGCCCCCAGGCTGGGCGCAGCAGCCGATCCCAGAGCCACGCAGAGGGCATTGATGGCGATGCCACGACCCAGCCGGTCGCGCGGATAGGAGAGTCGGACGATACCGGCGCTGACGCACATGATGGCGGCGGCGCCCACCCCCTGCAGCGCCCGTGCAGCCACCAGGCTGGCGAGATCCGGCGCCAGGGCGCAGCCCAGGGAGGCCAGGCCGAAGATTCCGACCCCGGCCGTGAAGACCGGGCGCAGGCCAAGACGCTCGGCCACTGCGGCCAGGGGAAACAGCAGGGCGACCAGACTTAGCTGATAGGCGCTGACGATCCAGACCGCCGCGGCGGCCGAGACGTCCAGGGCCTCGGCGATGCTGGGCAGCGCCAGGTTGGCGATGCCGCTGTCCAGCACCGTCATGCTGATGGCCAGTAGCAGGGCGGCGACGGCGCGATAGCGGCGTGGCGGGGGCAGGCCGTCGGTGACGGCGGCGGTGGTACTCAATCCTCGACCTTCACGTGCTGGTCGCTTTCGCCAAGCTTCCAGTAGCCGGCCGCCTTGACCCAGTCCCGCGGCAATCCCTTGGCCAGCAGCGCCTGGCGCGCGGCACGGGCTTGCGTGGCTTCACCGGCGATCCAGGCATAGCCTTCGCCCGCGGGCAGCTCCAGCTGCTCCAGGGCCTGCACCAGGGCATTGGCCCCGGTTTCGCGATAGACCCAGCGGATCTCGGCGGCGGCGGCCGTCGACAGGGCGATCTCCAGGCCCGGACGCGCCACTTCGGCGACGACCTGGACCCGGACGCCGGCGGCCAGCTGCTCCAGGCGGCGGGCGATGGCGGGCAGGGCAGTCTCGTCGCCGGCCAGCAGGTACCAGTCGAAGTCCTCGGGCGGCACCAGGGCGCCCTTGGGGCCGCCGATGATCAGCTCGGCACCGGGCTGCGCCTGACGCGCCCAGGTGGTCAGCACCCCGGCTTCATGCAGATAGAAGTCGATGGCCAGTTCGCCATGGGCGGCATCGTAGTGGCGCGGCGTGTAGTGTCGACCCACCAGCTGCTCGGCGCTGGCGGCGCGGATCGGGGTGGTGTCGGCGGGGACGAACAGCTTCACGTGCTCGTCGAAGGCCGCGCTCTGGAAATCGGCCAGGTCGCTGCCACCAAAGGTCAGGCGCAGCAGGTCGCCACCCAGGTCTTCGCGGCGGACGACGGTCGCCCAACGTCGCTTGAGGTCGAAGCGCACACGCTGGAAAAGGTGAGGGGCACTGGCATCGCCCTCGCGGCTGTGAAAAGATGTCGCCATTGCAGAGGTACCATTCATTGAGGTTCCTCACTATATTCGAGGTAAGCAGCTTTCATGTCAACCGCCGCCGCCATTGCCGAAGCCCTGATGGATCTGAAACGGCAGATGCGCCAACAACTGGATGAGACCCTCAAGGCCTCCGGACTCTCCTTCGCCCGCTATAAGGTGCTCAAGGTGCTGGAGCGCCTGGGACCCTGCCGTCCGGGCGAGGTCGCCGAACAGCTGCGCCATGCGCCCCGTACCCTGACCGATGCCTTCGACGCCCTGGAGCGCGACGGCCTGGTCCGTCGCGAACCCCATCCCCAGGACCGCCGGGCGCTGCTGGTCCATCTGACCGAGCAGGGTCGCCAGGCGCTGGACCAGGCCCAGGTGCCGCGTACCCAGGCGCTGGAAGCGGTCTTCGCGCCGCTGGATGCCAGCGAGCAGGCGCAGTTGCTGGCCTATCTGGAGCGGGTTCGCATCCGCAATTGAGTCGCGGGCGAACTCCCTGTCGGTCGTTGCGCTCGAAAGAGACACCCTATTGAGGAGAGCCTGCCATGACTGACCAGCGTTCCGATGCCCACCTGGGCAAGACCCCGCCCAACGAACCCGCTCTCGATGAGGCGGGCCGTCCGGTGGATGTGGTGAAAAAGGACATGGAGCAGCCGGAATCGACGCCGACCGATGCCATCGACAAGGTCATCACGCCGACCGACATCAAGACCAAGGAGCAGGAAGCCGAAGCGCTCAAGCGCAAGACCGCCGAGGTCGAGCGCAAGCTGGAGCGCTGATGCTCCACGTGGAACCTCGGGTCGCCGAGGTTTCCATCGGCTCGGCAGGCGCGGTCGGCCATAGCGGCAGCCATGCCCTGTCATAGCGATATTGCACTGGCCCCTGTTGGACTGGATTCCTAATCTGGGCGTTGATCGTCATCAATTCAAGGAGCGCTCTTGGACCAGGCCACCTTCATCGAGCAACTCGCCCGCGAGGGCTTTCAGCCACCGGTGCTGGTCGAGCGCGAAGCCCTGGGCAGCCTGGAAGCCCATGCGCATCCCTTCGAAGCGAAGGCGCTGGTTATCGAAGGCGAACTGCGCATTCGCACGGCAACGGGCGAGCGTTGTTATGCGGCAGGGGAGGTCTTTCACCTGGCCGCCCATGAGCCTCACTCAGAAGTCTTCGGCGCCCAGGGCGTGCGCTATCTGGCGGGTCGGCGACCGGCCTAGCCTTCGCTGTCGTTCTTCTCGATATCCTTGCGCTGGCGGTTGAGGATCACGCAACCGTAGACACCGCCGCCCAGCAGCAACAGGGCGAGGATGGAAAACAGGGTCATGAAGATGGAGTCGTTCATCGTGCTCTCCGAAAGCGGGGTCGGAGCAGTCTAGCGAGTCGCGAAGTTCCCGGCGAACGAGCTCTGGAACAGGGTGTTGCCGATGCCTGGGCGGCACCGGCAGCCACCTGTGACCCTTAACCTTCGAGCGTGGCGTTCAGGTTGATCTTGGCACCCTTGAGCACCTTGGACACCGGGCAGCCTTCCTTCGCCTGATTGGCGATGGCGGTGAACTGCTCCTGGGTGGCACCGGGGATCTTGGCCTTCATGGTCAGATCGATGGTGGTGATCTCGAAGCCGTCGCCGACCTTGTCCAGGGTCACATCGGCCTTGGTCTCGATCCGCTCGGGGGTCAGACCGTTCTGGCCCAGCAGCATGGAGAAGGCCATGGAGAAGCAGCCAGCATGGGCCGCGCCGATCAATTCTTCGGGGTTAGTGCCTGGCGTGCCTTCGAAACGGGTGTTGAAGCCGTAGGCATTGTCCTTGAGCGCGCCGCTCTCGGTGGAGATATGGCCTTTGCCATCCTTCAGACCGCCTTGCCAGACCGCGGAAGCATATTTCTTCATGGAGCATCTCCAGTTGTTAGGTACGAATCCATCTAGAACAAGCCAGCAGCCGGTAAGTTCGTTGCAGTCGATCCGGGACCGCCATGGTCAACTCTTTTCGACCACCCCTGGAGGCCCCCATGAACTACCGCAATCTAGGCCGTACCGGTCTGAAGATATCGCCCCTCTGCCTCGGCTGCATGACCTACGGCGTCCCCGAGCGCGGCAATCACCCCTGGACCCTGCCGGAAGACCAGAGCCAGCCGCTGCTGAAGAAGGCGCTGGATCTCGGCATCAACTTCTTCGACACCGCCAACAGCTACTCCGACGGCACCAGCGAAGAGATCGTCGGCCGCTTCCTCAAGGCCAATGCCGTGCGCGAGGAAATCGTGCTGGCGACCAAGGTGTACTTCCCGCTGCGCGACAAGCCTAATGTCGGCGGCCTGTCGCGCAAGGCCATCTTCGCCGCCATCGACGCCAGCCTGCAGCGCCTGGGCACCGACTATGTCGATCTTTACCAGATCCATCGCTGGGACTATCACACGCCCATCGAGGAGACCCTGGAAGCCCTGCATGACGTGGTCAAGGCCGGCAAGGCGCTGCACATCGGGGCCAGCAGCATGTACGCCTGGCAATTCGCCAAGGCGCTGCACACCGCCGAGCGCCATGGCTGGACGAGATTCGCTACCATGCAGAACCACGTCAATCTGCTCGCTCGCGAAGAGGAGCGGGAGATGCTGCCGCTGTGTCGCGATGCCGGCATCGGCGTGATCCCCTGGAGTCCGCTGGCCCGTGGCCGCCTGACCCGTGACTGGGACGCCAGCACCGCGCGCACTGAAAGCGATGCCTTCGGCAAGACGCTCTATACCGCCAGCGAGGAATCCGATCGGCAGATCGTCGCCGCCGTGGCGCGCATCGCCGAAGCCCGCGGCGTGCCGCGTGCCCAGGTGGCCCTGGCCTGGCTGCTGCAGAAGCCGGGCATCGACGCGCCCATCGTCGGCGCATCCAAGCCGCAGCATCTGGAGGATGCAGTGGCGGCGCTGGAACTGCAGCTGAGCGAGGAAGAGATCAGTGCCCTGGAAGCGCCCTATGTGCCGCATCCGGTGGTGGGATTCAGCTGAGGCGGGGCCTGCCTTTACCCCGGCCCGCTCCCGTAGGGAGAGGGGGAAAAGCGCATCGGTGCGGTTGGATGAGCGCTGGTGCCCCAGGCCTCCAGAGCTTGCCGCGATCTTTGAAGTGAGGAGTTTTCAGGCGTACCCGAATCTCACCTTACAAAGACGAGGGCCGCTCTGCTTCCCTCTCCCTGAGGGAGAGGGGCCGGGGTTGAGGGCGTCCGGACTCAGGCGTACTGGTCGGCGATCTGGCGTTCGGCGCTGGCCAGGGCCGCGCTCTTGGCTTCGTCGCCATAGGCCAGGCCTTCGGCGCGGACGATCTGGACATCGGTGATGCCGAGGAAGCCCAGCAGCAGCTTCAGATAGTCTTCGTGGGCGATACCGGTGGGCTTGCCGGCATGGATGCCGCCCGCGGTGGCGACGATGATCGCCTTCTTGTCGCCACACAGGCCTTCCGGACCGGCTTCACCATAGCGGAAGGTGGTGCCGGCCACGGTGATGCGGTCGATCCAGGCCTTGAGCTGGGTCGGGATGGTGAAGTTGTACATGGGCGCACCCAGTACCAGTACGTCGGCGGCAAGGAATTCCTGCAGGGCGCGGGCATTGCGCTCGGCTTCGTCACGTTGCTCGGCGCTGCGCTGTTCGGCCGGGGTCGCACCGGCAGCCAGACTGGCGGCGGAGAAGTGACCCAGGGAATCGTGGGCGAGGTCATGGTAGCTGACCTCGAGGCCTGGCGTAGCGGCCTTGAGGGCACCGACGACCTTGGCAGTCAGGGCCCGGGAGGCGGAATGATCACCCAGGATGCTGGAATCGATGTGCAAGAGTTTCATGGCGGTAGTCCTATGGGGTTCGACGCGATGAGCCCAGACTACCGATAAGACGATCGGCTGATTAGTCGCCTAGAATGCGATGCTTCGTCCCATGGATAGGACAATCGCCCATGCAAGACCTCAATGATCTCGCCTACTTCGCCAAGGTGGTGGAAGCCGGGGGTTTCGCTGCCGCCGGGCGCCTGCTGGGCGTTCCCAAGTCGCGGCTGTCCCGGCGCATCGCCGAACTGGAGACCCGCCTGGGGGCGCGGCTGCTGCAGCGCACCACCCGTACCCTGACCCTGACCACTCTCGGCGAGCGCTACCTGGTGCACTGCCAGGCGCTGCTGCGCGAGGCGGAGAGCGCTGCCGAAACGGCGGCCAGTCTGTCCAGCGAACCCCGTGGACCGCTGCGGGTATCCTGCCCGGTGGCCCTGGCCCAGGACTACCTGCCCGACGTCGTCACCCGCTTCCTGCAGCGCTATCCCCTGGTGCAGCTGGAGCTGGTGCTGGTCAATCGGCGGGTGGACGTGGTCAACGAGGGCCTCGACGTGGCCCTGCGGGTAAGGGACGTCGACGACGTGGAGCCGGGGCTGATCGTGCGCCGCCTGCGCCAGGCCTCCGGGGTGCTGGTGGCCGCCCCCGCCTTTCTCGTCGGTCGCCAGCTGGATGCGCCGGAAGCCCTGCTGGGGGTCCCGCTGCTCGGCGCCCTGGAGCTGGATCGCCGGGTGCACCTGCGTATGGTCGGTCCCGCCGGCCAGCGCCGCGAACTGGTGCTGGAAGCCCGACTGGGCATCGACGACTTCAGCGTACGCAAGACCGCCGCCCTGGCGGGCCTTGGCTACACGATGCTGCCGCTACTCTATTGCGAGACCGAACTGGCCGAGGGTCGCCTGCAGCGCCTGCTGCCGGACTGGTCGCTGCCCGGCGGCCACCTGCAGGCCGCCTATGCCCACAGGCGCGGCCAGTTGCCGGCGGTACGCGCCTGGCTGGAGCACCTGGAGGACAGCTTTCGCGATCAGGGCGGGATGCCGGTCTAGATCACCGTCGCCCAGGCCGAGGCGAGCAGCAGCACCGCCATCCCCAGGTTGAAGCCGCGCCAGGCGCGGGTCGATTTCAGGCCATGCGCCGCGACCCGGCCAAGCAGCGCCCAGAGGCCCAGGCAGGGTACGGACACCAGCAGGAACACCAGGGCCAGCACCAGCACCTGCCGCCAGAGATCGGCACCGGGTTCGGCGTAGACGGTCACCACCGCCAGCGCCATGCTCCAGCTCTTGGGGTTGAGCACCTGCAGCCCGGCGGTACCCCCAAAGCCCAGGCGGGCACCGTCATCCGCCACCGCGGGCGCGCCGGCGCGGGCCAGTTGCCAGGCCAGCCAGCTCAGCCAGAGCACTCCGGCCCAGGCCAGGCCGCGCTGCCAGTCCGGATGGTGCGCCAGGGTCTGGCCGAGACCGAAGCCCACCACCAGCACCAGGGCCACCGCGCCCAGGCTGCCGCCCAGCACCAGCGGCAAGCTGGCCCGGGCACCGTGGCGGGCGCTGTGGCCGAGGATGAGCACATTGGTCGGTCCGGGGGTGATGGAGGCGACCAGGGCGAACAGCAGGAAGGGCAACAGGGACATGGGAGACTCCTGGAAGGACTGAGCCACCAGGGTCGCAAGCCTTGCCGCTAGCGGTCTGGAAGATTCGAGCAGCGCGCGCGATAGGCCGCCGGGGTCAGGCCATAGGCGCGGCGGAACCAGCGACCCAGGTGACTTTGGTCGGCGAAGCCCAGGGCGGCGGCGGTCTCCGCCGGCGACAGGCCGTCGGCCAGCAGGCGGCGCGCCCGCGACAGGCGCAGCTGCACCAGATAGGCATGGGGCGCCAGCCCAAAGGCCGCCTTGAAGGCGCGGGTCAGGCGGAATCTGTCGACGCCAGCGGCCTGGGCCAGTTCCTCCAGACCGATGTCCTCGTGGTGATGGGCCTGCAGGAAGTCGCGGGCGCGCAGGGCCACCTGGGGCAGCCGTGGATCACCGGCCTGGGGCGCCCGCCATTGCAGCTGCGGCAGGAGGCGCAGCAGCAGGGCATCGAGGGCGCTTTGGCGGACGATGCGCAATTCCGGACGACTCAGGACCTCATGGGCCCAGGCCACGGCGCGATGCAGCTCGGCCTGCGCCACCAGGGTCCGGGCGAAGCCGGGTTCGCCCAGGGGGCGGCCGTCGCCATGCAGCCCCTGCAGCTCGCGCGCCAGCCACTGGGGATCGAGATAGAGCATGGAATAGGTGAAGCCCTCGGCCTCCGGCGCCTGGCCGTCGTGCAATTCACCGGGCTCCAGCAGGAAGACCTGGCCGGGGGTGCTCAGGTGGCGCTGACCACGGCAGTGGAATTGCTGCAGGCCCTGCTCGGTGTAGCCCACCAGATAGGCGTCGTGCCAGTGCGGGTCATAGGCATGGCCCTCGAAATGAGCGCGCAGGGTCTCGATGCCGGTCTCGGCGTCCTGCTGCAGCTGGATCCAGTGATCGTCGGCCATGGCGAGAGAAGGGGGCTTTCGGGCCTTTCAGTCTAGTCACTGACCTGAGGTCGGTCTGGAAGATTCGTGCAGCCTAGTGGGGTGTTTCAGAAGTTCGCGCAAGAATTGGCGAGTGATTTTTTTGCGGTTCGGCGTTCCGACTTGGGCTAGGCGACGCGACGAGTCATAGCAGGGCTATGGCGAGGAGTGGCAACGCCGCTCAAGCCGAAAAAGCGCCGCCAAAATTGTGCAGTTGACTTCTGAAACACCACACTAGCGTCCCAGCCGCGCGGGCAGCTCCTGCGCCAGATGGCGGATCAGTTCGGACAGTCGGCGCGGCACGTGGCGCTGCTGGCGGTGCACCGCATAGATGGCCGCCGCCGAGGCCTCATGATCGGTCAGCAGCGGCACCAGGGCGCCGCTGGCGATCAGCTCGGCCACGTCCCATTCCGATCTCAGGATCAGCCCGTGGCCCTCCAGCGCCAGGCGCACCACCACCTCACCATCGTTGCTGCTCAGGCTGCCGCGGACCTTCTGGGCGAAATGCTCGCCGTCCCGGGTGAAGCGCCAGACGGCGTAGTCGCCCGCGTCCTGGCGCAGCACCAGGCAGTTGTGCCGCGCCAGGTCGGCCACGCTTTCCGGCACGCCGGCCCGGGCCAGGTAGGCGGGGGCAGCGCAGAGCAGGCGGCGGTTGTCCAGCAGGCGATGGGCGATGACCCGGGCGTCCGGCGGTTCGCCGACGCGGATGTCCAGGTCGAAGGGACCGTCCAGCAGATTCACCGGATGGCTGGAGAGGTACAGGTTGAGCTCAAGTTCGGGATGGCGGCGGGCGAAGTCCGACAGCAGCGGCGCCAGGTGCCGGCGGCCGAAGCCGAAGGTGGCGTTGAGATTGAGCACCCCGGCGAGAGGCGCATCGGGTCGGCCGACCGCGGCTTCCAGGTCTTCCAGCTGGGTCAGCAGCGGGCGTGCGCCTTCCAGATAGCGCAGGCCTTCCGGGGTCAGGTCCAGGCGCCGCGTGGTGCGGCGGATTAGCTGCACGCCCAGCCGGCGCTCCAGGGCGGTGAGTCTCTTGCTCACCGCCGCCAGCGACAGACCCAGTTCCCGGGCGGCGGCGGTCAGGCTGGGATGGCCAGCCAGGCGGACGAAGAAGGCAAGGTCATCGGTGGACAAGATTCTTGATCCCAGGTTAAGAATGGCTTTCCCTGGAGCGGGATTGTACGCCTCCGGCACGAGACTACACTGGGTCCATCCCATCCAGACTGCCGGAGAAAGCCCATGCAAGCGTCCAAGCCCCACAAGATCGCGGTCATCGCCGGCGACGGCATCGGCAAGGAAGTCATGCCCGAGGGCATCCGCGTGCTGGACGCCGCCGCCCGCCGCTTCGGCATCGAACTGCAGTGGGATCACTTCGACTTCGCCAGCGCCGAGTACTACCAGGCCCATGGCAAGATGCTGCCGGACGACTGGTTCGAAACGCTCAAGGGTTACGATGCCCTCTACTTCGGCGCCGTCGGCTGGCCGGACGTGGTGCCCGACCACATTTCCCTCTGGGGTTCGCTACTGCAATTCCGCCGCCGCTTCGACCAGTACGTCAACCTGCGCCCCTGCCGGTTGATGCCCGGGGTCAAGGCGCCCCTGGCCAATCGCCAGCCCGGCGACATCGACTTCTATGTGGTGCGCGAGAACACCGAGGGCGAGTATTCCAGCGTCGGCGGCATCATGTTCGAAGGCACCGAGCGCGAGGTGGTGATCCAGGAAACGGTGATGACCCGTCACGGCACCGACCGCATCCTCAAGTTCGCCTTCGACCTGGCCCAGCAGCGGCCACGCAAGAAGCTGACCTCGGCTACCAAGTCCAATGGCATCGCCATCACCATGCCTTGGTGGGACAGGCGCGTGGAGGAGATGGGCAAGGCCTATCCGGACGTGGCGGTGGACAAGTTCCACATCGACATCCTCACCGCCAACTTCGTCCTGCATCCGGACTGGTTCGATGTGGTGGTGGCCAGCAACCTGTTCGGCGACATCCTCTCCGACCTGGGCCCGGCCTGCACCGGCACCATCGGCATCGCGCCCTCGGCCAACATCAATCCGGAGCGCACCTTCCCCAGCCTGTTCGAGCCGGTGCACGGTTCGGCGCCGGACATCGCCGGGCGGGGCATCGCCAATCCCATCGGCCAGATCTGGTGCGGCGCCATGATGCTGGAGCACCTCGGCCATGCCGAGGCCGGCGCCGCCGTGGTGGCGGCCGTCGAGGCGGTACTGCGCCAGGGGCCCGAGCAGGCGCCCCTGACCCGCGACCTCGGCGGCCAGGGCACCACCGAAAGCCTGGGCCAGGCCATCGCCGCGGCCCTGGCCTGAGATGGACGGCTTCTTTGCGGGCTTCGAACAGCGGCGGCTGGATGTAGACGGCGTCGAGCTCAATTGCCGCGTCGGCGGCCAGGGCCCGGCGCTGCTCCTGCTCCACGGCCATCCGCAGACACTGGTCATGTGGCACAAGGTGGCACCGCGGCTGGCCGAGCGCTTCACCCTGGTGGCCGCCGACCTGCGCGGCTATGGCGACAGCGCCAAGCCCGAAGCGGGCACCGAGGCGTACAGCAAGCGTACCCTGGCGCGGGATAACGTCGCGCTGATGCGGCTGCTGGGCCACGAGCGCTTCGCCGTGCTGGCCCACGACCGCGGCGCCCGGGTCGCCCATCGCCTGGCACTGGATCATCCCGCGGCGGTGGAGCGGCTGATGCTGCTGGATATCGCGCCGACCCTGGCCATGTATCGGCAGACCGACGAGGCCTTCGCCCGGGCCTATTGGCACTGGTTCTTCCTGATCCGCCCGGCGCCGTTGCCCGAGCGGTTGATCGAAGCCGATCCGGAAGGCTATCTCAAGGGCGTGATGGGTACCCGCAGCGCCGGCCTGGCGCCCTTTCCCCCGGAGGTGCTGGCCGAATACCTGCGCTGCCTGAGCCTGCCCGGCACCGCCCGTGGCATCTGCGAGGACTACCGCGCCAGCGCCGGGATCGACCTGGCGCATGACCAGGCCGACCTGGATGCCGGGCGCCGGCTGGAATTGCCGCTGCGGGTGCTCTGGGGCGCCGAAGGCACCGTGGGGCGCTGCTTCGATCCGCTGGCCGAATGGCGCCAGGTGGCCACCCAGGTCAGCGGGCGCGCCTTGCCGGGTGGCCATTACCTGGCGGAAGAATTACCGGAGCTGGTCGCAGACGAGGCCCTGGCCTTCCTGGGTTGAGTCAGCGGATGCAAAGGACTGTTGCGTCACCTGGCTGTAACAAAGTGTGACGTTATCGAGGTCAAGTGGGTCTATTCGTGAAGTTTTCGTGAAAAGAGACCTCGATGAACGCTCCACTCTTCCCTTCCACCTGGCAGTGGCGCCGCCTGGCGCTATGCCAGGGGCTGGCTCTGGGCCTGCTGCTGCTCTGGCTGATCCCTGACGTTCGGAGTCAGTTGCTGGCCTTCGACGCCGGGTTGTTCCACGCCCTCAATGCCCCGCTGGCGCAGTCCAGCGCCTGGCTCTATCTCTGGACCTTTTTCAGCCTGCGACCAGTGGATGCCCTGGTCGGCCTGATCCTGCTGGCGCTGCTGGTCCGGGGCGACTGGGCCTATCCGGCCCGGCAGGTACGGCCAGCGCTGGCGGCCTTCGTCGGTCTGCTGGTGATCCTGCTGATCGTGCGCACCCTGCTGACCAAGGGCATCGAAGCCTGGGGTTTGCAGCATTCCAGCCCGTCCGATGTGCTCGCCGATGCTTATCTGCTCAGCGATCGCTTTCCCAGGCTGGAGCACGGCTGGGAGTTGAAGGACAGATCCGGCGCCAGCTTTCCCGGCGACCACGCCTCGGTGCTGCTGCTCTGGGCGCTGTTCATGGCGCATTTCACCCGCGGCGGACGCCGCCTGGTAGTGGCCGCGCTGGCCGTGCTGTTCATGCTGCCGCGGCTGGTGGCCGGCGCCCACTGGGGCTCGGATGACTATATCGGCGGTCTGGCGCTGGCCCTGGCCGTCATCAGCCTGGGCCTGCACACGCCGCTGGCGGCCGTCTTCGCTCGTCAGGGTGAGCGCCTGCTGACACCTCCGTTGCGGGGCCTGGGACGGTTGCCGCTGCTGGGCCGGCTGAGTCTGCTGCGGCCCTAGGGTTCGCTAGGCACGCGTCGGGGCCAGGGCCGGCAGCAATTGCTGGTCGATGGCCTGGCGCACCGCCGGCAGCAGCGCCGCGCTGCCCGATAGCAATTCCTGGATCAGTTGCCGCAAGACCTGGGCGCGTTCCTGGTTGAGGCCCGTCACCGCCTGGCGACAGGCCTCGTCCGCGGTCGCCGCGGGCGTCACATTGAAACCCAGCGCACGCAGGCGGTCGCGGAAGTCGTCCTGGTCGATCAAGTCGGCGATCATCATGGTGCTGCCCTCTCCGGTGGAATGCCTGGATTCTCCCACTGGTGTCGCAGACGGCAAGCCGGGCTGGCGTCGCCGCATAGCCGGATGTCGTTTTTGGAAAGCGCCTCGCCCCCCGCCCAGGCAATGTAGATTTATTACGACGCCCTGCCCGGACAATCTGCCGCAGGGTCAAGAGTGAGGTTCGCCGTTAGAATGGTGCCTATCAACGACATTTTCCGGTTGTTCGCCACCAGAGTCGAGCAACCCCCGGTTACACACTGAGGCCCATCAGGGCGTTTGAACCTCTTCCGTCTCCAGCGGTTGAGGTTTTTTTTTGTCTTTTGCCAGGTCAGCGGCGGGCAGGGTGGCCAATTCGCCAGCGAGAAAGCGCTCCAGGGCCTCGCGCAGGGCCTCGGCCCGCCGGCCCCGCGCGCGCAGGGCGCCATGCAACAGACCGGCACCTTGCCACAGGCGACAGGGCGTCCGGCCGCCACGCAGGGCAGCGGCATAGGCGCGGCCGTGGTCGGCCAGGGGATCGCGCTGGGCCACGGCGACCAGGGCCGGCGCCAACCCGCTGAAATCGCCAGCCTGCAACGGCAGGGCGAGAGGCTCGCGGCGCTCCGCCGGGTGGGGCAGATAGTTGTCCAGACACGCCCGCCAGTCGACGGCGCTCAGCAATGGAGCCTGGGCTTGCCGGCGTTCGCTGGGCAGCATCCGTGCGGTCAGCGCGGGATAGATCAATGCCTGGGCCCGCGGCTGGGCACGCCTCTGCTGCCGCAGCGCCAGGCACAGGGCGGCAGCGAGAGTGCCGCCGGCACTGTCGCCGGCCACCGCCAACCGGGTCGGGTCCAGCCCCAGGGTCAAGGCTTGCTGCTGCAACCAGTCCCAGGCCTGGCAGGCATCGTCCAGGGCGGCGGGATAGGGGTGTTCGGGCGCCAGGCGGTAGTCCACCAGCAGCACCGCCAATCCCAGTCGTCGCGCCAGCCGTGCCGCGAGAAAGCCATGGGAATCCAGGTCGCCGAGCATCCAGCCGCCGCCGTGCAGATAGAGCAGGGCGGGGCGGCCAGCAGCGGACTCCCGCGGCGCCACCAACCGCACTGGTACGGCGCCGGCGTGGTGATCGCTGACCGCCAGGCCCTTGTAGTCGGCCGGCGCCAGGGCGGCGCAGAGTCGCGCATAGGCCTGGCGCTGTGCCTGGAGGTCCGGATCGATGGTGGCGAAGGCCTGGCTGGCCGCGACGAAGGCGGCCATGTCCGCCGACAGCGGCGGCGCCTTCATAGGCGGGGCGGGGGCAGGCCGATGACCCGCCCGACATGCTCCGGCCAGGGCTCGTCCCGCTGCGCCGCCAGCCGGGTCGCCAGCCAGTCGTGGACCCGTGGCGCGAAGGGCGCGGAGCGGGGGCCGTCCAGGTGGACGTGCAGCAGCAGTTGCTCGGAGGCGGCCAGCAGGTCGGCCTGGCCCTGGTGATGGAGGCCGAAGTGCAGGTGCAGCCCGCTTGGCGTCCAGCGCCAGGAATCTCACCCGCACCTCCAGCCGGGCATCCGCCTTCACCTCGTGGAGGAAATTGAGGTGGCACTCCAGGGTGAACAGCGAGTGCCCGCTGGCGGCGCGGCCGGCGGCGTCCAGGCCCATGGCGTCCATCAGGGCGTCGCTGGCGTGGCTGAAGATCAGCAGGTAGTAGGCGTCGCGCAGATGGCCGTTGTAGTCGACCCACTCGGGCGCGACCGTGGTGCGATGGATGATCATGGCCGCTCCTAGTCCCGAATCCCGTGGCGCGTCTTGCAGTCGGCGATGGCCGCCTGCACCGCCAGCAGGCAGTCATCGCGATAGCGCTCCAGCGCCGCCAGTTCCAGATCGCCCTGCTGGGCCTGGGTCCCCTCGACCACGGCGTCGATCAGGCCATCGGTCAGCTCCGGGGCTTCCAGGTAGGTCCAGGGCAGCTTCAGCGCCGGGCCGAATTGCTGCATGAAGTGGCGCATGCCGGCCGGGCCGCCGGCCAGGGTGTAGGTCAGGAAGGTGCCCATGAACGACCAGCGCAGGCCGGCGCCGTAGCGGATGGCGTCGTCGATCTCGCCAGTGGTGGCGACGCCGTCGTTGACCAGATGCAGGGCTTCGCGCCAGAGCGCTTCGAGCAGGCGATCGGCGATGAAGCCGGGCACCTCCTTGCGCACCCGCAGCGGTCGCATGCCCAACTCGCGATAGAAGGCCTCGGCGCGCTCCAGGTTGGCCGCCGAGGTCTGGCGGCCACCCACCACCTCCACCAGCGGCAGGAGATAGACCGGATTGAACGGATGGCCCACTAGGCAGCGCTCGGGGTGCAGCGCCTCGGCATAGAAGTCGCTGGGCAGCAGGCCCGAGGTGCTGGAGCAGATCAGGGCATCGGGTCGTGCCGCCCGGCTGACCCGGGCATGCAGTTCGCGCTTCAGCTCCAGGCGTTCGGGGGCGCTTTCCTGGATGACGTCGGCATCGGCCACCGCGGCGTCCAGGTCGGTATGGAAACTCAGGCGCTCCAGGCTGGCACCGGCTGCCAGGCCCTGGGCTTGCAGGGCCGGCCAGGCATTGGCCAGGCGGGTGCGCAGGGCGGCTTCGGCGCCGGGCGCCGGATCCCAGGCACGGACATCCAGGCCGCGGGCCAGGGCGCGGGCGATCCAGCCGGCGCCGATCACGCCGGTGCCGAGGGCGGCGAAGACGGCGCTCATCGGGCACCTCCCAGTTGCATGCGGTCGCGCCCTTCGGCGGGGCTCAGGGCGCGACCGCCCAGGCGTTCGATGATCTGGATGACCCGCTCCACCAGACTGCCGTTGGTGGCGTGGACGCCACGGTCCAGCCAGAGATTGTCTTCCAGGCCGACGCGGACGTTGCCACCCAGCAGCATGGCCTGGGCAGCCATGGGCATCTGCATCCGGCCGATGCCGAAGCCGGCCCAGCAGGCGCCCGCCGGCAGGTTGTCGACCATGGCCTTCATGGTGGTGGTATCGGCCGGGGCGCCCCAGGGAATGCCCAGGCACAGCTGGAACAGCGGATCCTTCAGCAGCCCCTCCTTGAGCAGCTGCTTGGCGAACCAGAGGTGGCCGGTGTCGAAGATCTCCAGCTCGGCCTTCACCCCCAGTTCGGTGATGCGCCTGGCCCCGGCGCGCAGTTGCGCGGGGGTAGAGACATAGATGAAGTCGCCGTCGCCGAAGTTGAGGGTGCCGCAATCCAGGGTGCAGATGTCCGGACGCAATTCCTCGACATGCAGCAGGCGGGTGAGGGGACCGACCAGGTCCGAGCCGGGGCCGAAGTCGGTGGGCGTCTCGCCCGGGCCGATCTCCAGGTCGCCGCCCATGCCGGCGGTGAGGTTGATGACGATCTCGGCGTCCGCCTCGCGGATGCGCTCGACCACCTCGCGATAGAGGGCCACGTCGCGACTCGGCTTGCCGGTGGCGGGATCGCGCACATGGGCGTGCACCACGGTGGCGCCGGCGCGGGCCGCTTCC
The DNA here is from genome assembly GCF_031453735.1 of Pseudomonas sp. SORGH_AS_0199. Taxonomy (NCBI): domain Bacteria; kingdom Pseudomonadati; phylum Pseudomonadota; class Gammaproteobacteria; order Pseudomonadales; family Pseudomonadaceae; genus Pseudomonas; species Pseudomonas sp. SORGH_AS_0199. The sequence goes on along the minus strand of NZ_JAVJAE010000001.1, from coordinate 466,024 downwards.
AGGGCGGCGGCGGCGATCTGCGCCGGGGTAACGGGGACATGGGGATTGCGGCCTACGGTATCACCGGCGCCGGTCAGGGCGCAGGTGACGATGACATCGGTGTTCATGGGGTCTGTCCTTGGGCGATCAGAGCTTGAGAGCGGCGGGCTGGCCGGTACGGGTGGTCACGCCCTGGAGAAAGGCGTCGAGGCGTTGCGGGTTGTTCTTGAGCCAGGCGCGGGCGGCGTCCTTGGGCGCGATGCGCTCCAGGATGGGCGCCATCACGGCACTGACCTCTGCGCTGTCCATGTGCAGATTGCTGAGCAGGCGCTGGACGTTGGCGCAGCGCTGCGGATAGTCGGCGGTGGTAACCACCGAGACCGTGGCCTGGCCTTCGTTGGGGCCGAAGACGTCTTCGCTGCCGGTCAGGTAGCGCATCTTGATCTGCAGGTTCATCGGGTGCGGCTTCCAGCCGAAGAAGACGATCCATTCCTTGCGCTTCTCGGCGCGGCGCACGGCGGTGAGCATGCCCGCCTCGCTGGACTCCACCAGCTGGAAGTCCTTGAGGCCGAAGCGGTCGGTCTTGATCATCTCGGCGGTGCCACGGTTGGCGCCGCTGCCCGGCTCGATGCCGTAGATCTTGCCGCCGAGCTTGTCCTTGAAGCGGGCGATGTCGGCAAAGGTCTTCAGGCCGCCCTCGTAGACGTACTCGGGCACCGCGAAGGTGGACTGGGCATCGGCCAGCAGCGGCGGGGTCAGCACCTTGACCTGGCCCTTGTCGACGAAGGGCTGCACCACCGGCTGCATGGTCGGCTGCCAGTAGCCGAGGAACACGTCCAGATTCTTGTCACCCATGGCCGCCATGATGATCTGCTGGGAGGCAGTGGTCGGCTTCACGCCGTAGCCGAGGCCTTCGAGCATGACCTCGGCCAGGGCACTGGTGGCGACCACGTCGGTCCAGCCGACGATGCCCATCCGCACCGTCTGGCAGCTGTCGGGATCGGCGGCACGAGCGCTGCCGAGGGTGGCGGCCAGCAGGCCGCAGGCGAGGAGGGTGGTGCTGAGGGTCTTGTTGGGCATGGCGAACTCCCTGGGGCGGCGGGCGGGGATGACTGCCGGTTGCCTTCTACCCTAGGCGCCTCGCCCGGCCGCCATGTGCAGCCCGACGACCGGAATTTGCACCCTGGCGACCTTCTTGCTTGCCCAAGCCAATCGTTACCTAGGACGCCCCACCCATGCCGCAGTCCTTTGCCTTTCTCCTGCTGCCCGGCTTTTCCGCCCTGGGCTTCATCGCCACCCTGGAACCCCTGCGGGTGGCCAACCGCTTTCGTCCGGGCAGCTATGGCTGGCGCATCCTCGGTCGCGAGGGCGCGGCGGTGACCGCCAGCAACGGCATGTCGGTCAATGTCGACGGCGGCCTCGACGCCCTGGAAGCGGGCACCACCCTGTTCGTGGTGGCCGGTTTCGAGCCTCTGGCCCATTACGACGACGGCCTCGCCGGCTGGCTGCGCCAGGTCGCCCGCCACGGCCATCCCCTGGGCGGCATCGACACCGGTGCCCTGGTGCTGGCCCGCGCCGGACTGCTGGACGGGCACCGGATCACCCTGCACTGGGAGGCGGTGGCGGCCTTTCGCGAAGCCTGGCCGCAACTGGAAGTGACCGGCGAGCTGTTCGAGATCGACCGCGGTCGCATCACCTGCGCCGGCGGCACGGCCAGTCTCGACCTGCTGCTGGAGCTGATCGGCCGCAGCCACGGCAGCGCACTGGCGGTGCAGGTCTCCGAGCAATTCGTGCTCGGGCGCATCCGCCCGCCGCGCGAGCACCAGCGGCTGCAGGTGGCGCAGCGCTACGGCATCGCCAACCGCAAGCTGATCCGGGTGGTGGAGCGCATGGAGCGCCATACCGAGACACCCCTGGGCACCCTGGAACTGGCCGCCGGCATCCAGGTGACCCGCCGCCAGCTGGAGCGGCTGTTCCGCCTCCATCTGCAGACGACCCCCTCCACCTTCTATCTGCAGCTGCGCCTGGACCGGGCGCGCCAGCTGCTGCAGCAGGGCGAGGCCAGTGTGCTGGACGTCGCCCTGGCCTGCGGCTTCGAGTCCGCGTCCTATTTCTCCCGCTGCTACCGCCAGCGCTTCGGCCTGAGTCCGCGGGAAGACCGGCCGCACCGGTCGTCGGCGCCGGAGTCCGCGGCGGCGGTCGCGGGCCTGCCGCCGGGGTAGGCCGATCCGGTCACTGACGCTTCTGGTGATACCCCTGTCGTTTTTGCATCCGGTCGGCCAGGACCCCGGGGCTATGCTGGCCTCGAATCGCCGGCACCCGTTCCGGCGCGAGACCAACGCCGGAGCCTGTCATGAATGCCACCGAACTCCACGCCGACAGCATCGTCATCGACGGGCTGATCATCGCCAAGTGGAACCGCGAACTCTTCGAAGACATGCGCAAGGGTGGCCTGACCGCCGCCAACTGCACCGTCTCGGTATGGGAGGGCTTCCAGGCGACGGTCAACAACATCGCGGCGAGCCAGAAGCTGATCCGCGAGTGCAGCGATCTGGTGGTCCAGGTACGCACCACCGCCGAGATCCGCCAGGCCAAGGCCCAGGGCAAGACCGGCATCCTGTTCGGCTTCCAGAACGCCCATGCCTTCGAAGACCAGATCGGCTACGTCGAGATCTTCAAGCAGCTCGGCGTGGGCATCGTGCAGATGTGCTACAACACCCAGAACCTGGTGGGCACCGGCTGCTACGAGCGCGACGGCGGTCTGTCCGGCTTCGGCCGCGAGATCGTCGCCGAGATGAACCGCGTCGGCATCATGTGCGACCTCTCCCACGTCGGCTCCAAGACCAGCGAGGAAGTCATCCTCGAATCCAAGAAGCCGGTCTGCTACTCCCACTGCCTGCCGTCCGGCCTGAAAGAGCATCCGCGCAACAAGTCGGACGCGGAACTCAAGTTCATCGCCGACCACGGCGGCTTCGTCGGCGTGACCATGTTCGCCCCCTTCCTGGCCAAGGGCATCGACTCGACCATCGACGACTACGCCGAGGCCATCGAGTACGTGATGAACCTGGTGGGCGAAGACGCCATCGGCATCGGCACCGACTTCACCCAGGGCCATGGCCATGACTTCTTCGAGTGGCTGACCCACGACAAGGGCTACGCCCGTCGCCTGACCAGCTTCGGCAAGATCGTCAACCCGCTGGGCATCCGCACCGTGGGCGAATTTCCCAACCTGACCGAGACCCTGCTCAAGCGCGGCATGCCCGAGCGCACCGTGCGCAAGGTCATGGGCGAGAACTGGATGCGCATCCTCGGCGAAGTCTGGGGCGAGTAGTGAATACCTCTGGAGCCTACTGCGCACACCGCTAGCGGCGTCGCGTCCTCGCGCCCGGTTCGCCGTACCTCGGTACTGCTCTCACCTGGCGCTGCGGGGCTCCTTGCCAGCGGCGCGCTCGCTACGGCTCCACAGGCCTTCACCCACACCTTTTTTTAGATACGTATTAGCGAATCGGAGCTCCACACATGGCCAGCCACGCCCCCGAAATGCCCATCCAGGTCGACGACGAAACCGGCGTCTGGACCACCGACGCCCTGCCGATGCTGTACGTACCCCGGCACTTCTTCGTCAACAACCACATGGGCATCGAAGAAGTCCTGGGCGCCGACAAGTACGCCGAGATCCTCTACAAGGCCGGCTACAAGTCCGCCTGGCACTGGTGCGAGAAGGAAGCCGAATGCCATGGCATCCATGGCGCCGCGGTGTTCGAGCACTACATGAAGCGCCTGTCGCAGCGCGGTTGGGGCCTGTTCGAGACCCAGAAGCTCGACCTGGACACCGGCTACGCCGAGGTCAAGCTCAAGCATTCCGCCTTCGTCTACGTCTACGGCAAGGTCAATCGCAAGGTGGACTACATGTTCACCGGCTGGTTCTCCGGCGCCATCGACCAGATCCTGGCCGCCAAGGGCAGTGCCATCCGCACCGTCACCGTCCAGGAATACAGCGGTTCCGAAGAAGGCCACGACGACGGCCTGTTCGTCACCCGGCCGAAGTAACGCCGCGCCCCCGGGTGGCCGCCGACCCGCTCGCCGCCACCCCAGCGACACCCCAGAGCAAGAGCGCGGCTCAAGACCGCGCACCAGCCGATCGAGGAGAAGGTCATGGCCTTCGAAGCAATGTTCCAGCCGATCCAGATCGGCAAGCTCACCATCCGCAACCGCGTACTCTCCACGGCCCATGCCGAGGTCTATGCCACCGACGGCGGCATGACCACCGAGCGCTACGTCAAGTATTACGAAGAGAAGGCCAAGGGCGGCATCGGCCTGGCCATCTGCGGGGGTTCCTCGGTGGTCGCCATCGACAGCCCGCAGCACTGGTGGAGTTCGGTCAACCTCTCCACCGACCGCATCATTCCGCACTTCCAGAATCTGGCCGACGCCATGCACAAGCACGGCGCTAAGATCATGATCCAGATCACCCACATGGGGCGTCGTTCGCGCTGGGACGGCGGCCACTGGCCGACCCTGATGTCGCCGTCGGGCATCCGCGAGCCCGTGCACCGCGCCACCTGCAAGACCATCGAGCCGGAAGAGATCTGGCGGGTGATCGGCAACTTCGCCCAGGCCGCGCGCCGGGCCAAGGCCGGCGGCCTGGACGGCGTCGAGCTGTCCGCCGTGCACCAGCACATGATCGACCAGTTCTGGTCGCCGCGGGTCAACAAGCGCACCGACGAATGGGGCGGCAGCTTCGAGAACCGCATGAGATTCGGCATGGAGGTGCTCAAGGCCGTGCGCGCCGAGGTCGGTGACGACTTCTGCGTCGGTATGCGCATCACCGGCGACGAATTCCACCCGGACGGTCTGTCCCACGACGACATGAAGCAGATCGCCAAGTACTACAGCGACACCGGCATGCTCGACTTCATCGGCGTGGTCGGCTCGGGTTGCGACACCCACAACACCCTGGCCAACGTCATCCCCAACATGACCTATCCGCCGGAGCCCTTCCTGCACCTGGCGGCGGGCATCAAGGAAGTGGTCAACGTGCCGGTGCTGCACGCCCAGAACATCAAGGACCCGAACCAGGCCACCCGCATCCTGGAGGGCGGCTACGTCGACATGGTCGGCATGACCCGCGCCCACATCGCCGATCCGCACCTGATCACCAAGATCAAGATGGGCCAGATCGACCAGATCCGTCAGTGCGTCGGCGCCAACTACTGCATCGACCGCCAGTACAACGGCCTGGACGTGCTGTGCATCCAGAACGCCGCCACCAGCCGCGAATACATGGGCCTGCCGCACATCATCGAGAAGTCCACCGGACCCAAGCGCAAGGTGGTCATCGTCGGCGGCGGTCCGGCCGGCATGGAGGCCGCGCGCGTCTCCGCCGAGCGTGGCCATGACGTCACCCTGTTCGAGAAGCAGGAGCAACTCGGCGGCCAGATCACCCTGGCCTCCCGCGCGCCGCAGCGCGACCAGATCGCCGGCATCACCCGCTGGTACCAGCTGGAGCTGACGCGTCTGGGCATCGACCTGCGTCTGGGCACCGCTGCCGATCCGGCGACCATCCTCGATCTGCGCCCGGACATCGTCATCCTGGCCAACGGCGGCCATCCCTTCCTGGAGCAGGTCGACCACTGGCACGCCGCCGACGGCCTGGTCGTCAGCAGCTGGGACATCCTCTCGGGCAAGGTCGAGCCGGGCAAGAACGTGCTGGTGTACGACACCATCTGCGAATTCACCGGGATGTCGGTGGCCGACTACCTGGCCGACAAGGGCGCCCAGGTCGAGATCGTCACCGACGACATCAAGCCGGGCGTGGCCATCGGCGGTACCACCTTCCCGACCTACTACCGCAGCCTCTATCCCAAGGAAGTGATCATGACCGGCGACCTGATGCTGGAAAAGGTCTACGCCGAGGGCGACAAGAAGATCGCGGTACTGGAGAACGAATACACCGGCGCCCGCGAAGAGCGCGTGGTCGACCAGGTCGTCATCGAGAACGGCGTGCGCCCGGACGAGGGCCTCTACTACGCCCTCAAGGAAGATTCGCGCAACAAGGGCCAGATGGACATCGAGGCGCTGTTCGCCATCGAACCGCAGCCGGCACTCGGCGAGACCGGCAACGGCTACCTGCTCTACCGGATCGGCGACTGCGTGGCCCAGCGCAACACCCACGCCGCCATCTACGACGCCCTGCGCCTGTGCAAGGACTTCTAAGACACGCCCCGTGAGGGTTCGCAACGTCCGGTCGGCACGGACTGCCCCCTCTCCCTGAGGGAGAGGGCGGGGGGTGAGGGGCCTCGCTGACGCCTTGGCGTGAACGTGGCCTCCCCCTCTCGGCTTTCTCCCTAGGGAGAGGGGGTGATCCGCTGCCACCCGAGGTCCCGTAGGGAGACCCGCAATGCTCAGTACCATCCTCCCCATCCTGCTCTTCGCCGCCCTGGCCCTCACCGTGATCGGCGCCGTGCGCCGCTTCAGCCTCTGGCGGCAAGGGCGTCCGGCCGAGGTCGACTGGCTCGGCGGGCTGCTGAAGATGCCACGGCGCTACCTGGTGGATCTGCACCACGTGGTCGACCGCGACAAGTACATCTCCAAGACCCACGTGGCCACCGCGGGCGGTTTCGTCCTGGCGGCGCTCTTGGCCATCCTGGTGCACGGCTTCGGCCTGCACAGCCGCATCCTCGGCTGGGCGCTGCTGGCCGCCACCGCCTGCATGTTCACCGGTGCCCTGTTCGTCGCCAAGCGTCGCCGCAACCCGCCGGCGCGGCTGTCCAAGGGCCCCTGGATGCGCCTGCCCAAGAGCCTGCTGGCCTTTGCCGCGAGCTTCTTCATCGCCACCCTGCCGGTCGCCGGCATCCTGCCGCCGGACTTCGGTGGCTGGATTCTGGCCGCGGTGCTGGCGGTCGGTGTGGCCTGGGGCGTGTCCGAGCTGTTCCTCGGCATGACCTGGGGCGGTCCCATCAAGCACGCCTTCGCCGGCGCCCTGCACCTGGCCTGGCACCGCCGCGCCGAGCGCTTCAGCACCCCGCACAACGCCAGCGCCGCCCGCTCCAGCGGCCTCAAGGCGCTGGACCTGCACGATCCCAAGGCGCCGCTGGGCGTGGAAAAGCCCGCCGACTTCACCTGGAACCAGCTGCTCGGCTTCGACGCCTGCGTCCAGTGCGGTCGCTGCGAGGCCATGTGCCCGGCCTTCGCCGCCGGCCAGCCGCTCAACCCCAAGAAGCTGATCCAGGACATGGTGGTCGGCCTCAAGGGCGGCAGCGATGCCCGCTACTTCGGCTCGCCCTATCCCGGCCAGCCGGTCGGCGAGCACGCCGGCGGTCCGCACCTGCCCATCGTCGCCCGTCAGGGCAAGGCCCTGGTGGACGCCGAGACCCTCTGGTCCTGCACCACCTGCCGTGCCTGCGTCGAGGAGTGCCCGATGATGATCGAGCACGTCGATGCCATCGTTGACATGCGCCGGCACCTGACCCTGGAACGCGGCGAGACGCCGAACAAGGGCGCCGAGGTGCTGGAAAATCTCATCGCCACCGACAACCCCGGCGGCTTCGCCCCTGGTGGCCGCCTGAACTGGGCCGCCGACCTGGACCTGCCGCTGATGCAGGACAAGGGCCAGGCCGAGGTGCTGTTCTGGGTCGGCGACGGCGCCTTCGACATGCGCAACCAGCGCACCCTGCGCGCCTTCGTCAAGGTGCTCAAGGCGGCCAAGGTGGACTTCGCCGTGCTCGGTCTGGAAGAACGCGACAGCGGTGACGTGGCCCGCCGTCTGGGCGACGAGGCGACCTTCCAGCAACTGGCCAGGCGCAACATCGAGACCCTAGGCAAGTATCGCTTCCAGACCATCGTCTCCTGCGATCCCCACAGCTTCCACATGCTCAAGAACGAATACGGCGAACTGGGTGGCCACTACCAGGTGCAGCACCACAGCACCTTCATCGAGACCCTGCTCAGCCGCGGCACCCTGCACCTGGGCCAGCACGCCCTGGCCGAGCAGGGCGCCACCATCACCTATCACGATCCCTGCTACCTGGGCCGCTACAACGGCGAGTACGAGGCGCCGCGCGCGGTGCTCAAGGCGTTGGGCATCGCGGTTAAGGAGATGGAGCGTTCCGGCTTCCGTTCGCGCTGCTGCGGCGGTGGCGGCGGCGCGCCGATCACCGACATCCCCGGCAAGCAGCGGATTCCCGACATGCGCATGGCCGACATCCAGGAAACCGGCGCCGAGCTGGTGGCCGTGGGCTGCCCCCAGTGCACCCTGATGCTGGAAGGCGTGGTCGCCCCGCGCCCGGAGATCAAGGACATCGCCGAGCTGGTGGCCGAGGCCATCGTCGAGGCACCGGTGGACAGCAAGCCGGCCGCCGCACGGCGGCCGGTCGCGGAGGCGCTGTCGTGAGTGGGTTTGGTAGCCCCCTCACCCTAGCCCTCTCCCTGAGGGGAGAGGGGACGATCAGGTGTGCCAGACAAGTCCCGGTGTTCACCGCTTTTACCCCCTCTCCCCTCAGGGGAGAGGGCTGGGGTGAGGGGCCCACCGCGCACCTCACCTGCCATTTTCAAACGGAGCGCCCAGCATGAGCATCATTCGTCGCGACCCGCGCCGCGAGTGGATCGCGCGCAACCGCCTGCACCCGCTGCATGCGAGCATCGCCAGCAGCGCCGATGCCGAAAGCCGCTGGATGGGGCCCAACGGCCTGGTCCGCAAGAATCCCCACGCCGCGGCCGTCGGTTTCGTCGGCCCCCAGGGCGTCAAGCGTATCGACCGCAGCGGCGCCCAGCAGGGCGGCGGCCGTCGTGGCGCCGCCCAGGCGGTGGAAGAACAGCTGCCGCTGCACCGGATCGCCGAACCGGCCTTCTACATCGCCGTGGTGCCGGATCTGGTCAGTGGTCGCCTGACCGCCCATGACCGTGACCTGCTGGGCCTGGCCCGGCAACTGGCCGGCGCCGAGGGCGCCGTGCTGGCCGTGGTCTTTGGCGAGGTCAAGGAAACGGCCTTCGATACCGCCGGGGTGGATCGCCTGCTGCATCTGGAAGGCGAGCAATTCCAGGGCTATGCCCCCGAACAGCGGGTGCTGGCGCTGCGTGCGGTGAACAATGAACTGCAGCCGCGTCACTGGCTGCTGCCCGACAGCCGCAGTGGTGGCGGCGAACTGGGTCGGCGCCTGGGCGCTGCTCTGCACGAGCGCCCCGCCACCCGCGTCTGGCAGGTCAAGGACAGCCTGGTCATTGGCCGTGCCGGGGCCGGTCGCCAGGATCTGCAGCAGCCGCTGCCGCGGCTGGTCCTGACTCTGCCGGAATGCGCGGAGCCGGTCGGCGAGACCCGCCACGAGGTCCTGCCGGTAACCCTGAGCGGCAACATCGCCCGCCACCTGCCGCGTATCGAGGACCTCGGTCCGGTCGCTGTCGACCCCATGCAGATTCCCCTGGCCGAGGCCGAATTCATCCTCTCCGGTGGCAACGGCATCCGCGACTGGGATCTCTTCCACAGCACCGCCGCGCTGCTGGGCGCCACCGAGGGCGCCTCGCGGGTGGCGGTGGACGACGGCCATATGCCGCGCAACCGCCAAGTCGGCGCCACGGGCACCTGGGTCACCGCCCGGGTCTATCTGGCCGTGGGCATCTCCGGCGCCGTGCAGCACCTGCAGGGCATCGCCAGTTGCGACAAGGTCATCGCCATCAACACCAATCCGGGCTGCGACATGGTCAAGCGTGCCGATCTTTCGGTGATCGGCAACGGTGACGCCATCCTGGCCGCCCTGGCGCGGCTGGTCGAACAACAGCGGGCAGGGGAGTTGCAGGATGTCGCCTGAGCAGAAGCTGCCGTCGCTGGACGGCGTCAAGGTCGTGGCCCTGGTGTCCGTTGGCGCCCATCCCACTTCCGGGCGTGCCCGGCGGGCGGAACAGGATGCCCGCGCCGTCGAACTGGGCCTGCGCCTGGTGGGCGACAAGCTGCGCGTCCTGCACGCCGGTGATCCCGCCGAAGAGGCCCTGCGCGGTTATCTGGGCATGGGCGTGCCGGCCCTGCACGTACTGGAACAACCGGCGGGTGCCGATGCCTTGCCAGCCCTCGGTGAGACCCTGCGCGAGGTCGGTGCCGGCCTGGTACTGACCGGCAGCCAGGCGGAAACCGGCGAAGGTTCGGGTCTGCTGCCCTATCTGCTGGCCGAGACCCTCGGCTGGCCGCTGGTGGTCGGCCTCGCTGCGGTGGAAGCCGTGGAAGGTGGCCAGGCCACGGTGCTCCAGGCCCTGCCGCGCGGTCAGCGCCGGCGGCTGCGGGTACGGCTGCCCTTCGTCGCCAGCGTCGACAGCGCCGCCTCGGCGCCGCGGCAAAGCGCCTTCGGCCCGGCCCGGCGAGGCGAGCTGCAGGTGGAGACCACCGAGATCGTGCAGGACAGCCTGTTCGACAACGGCGAATTGCAGCCCGCAAAGGTGCGTCCCAAGCGCCTCAAGGTGATCAAGGCCAAGACCGCCGCCGACCGCTTCAAGGCCGCCACGGCCAAGGCCTCCGGCGACGGCGGCCAGGTCCTCAAGGACCTGACCCCGGAAGCGGCAGCCGCCGCCATCTTCAAGGTATTGCGCGAGGAAGGCGTGGTGCGCTGAGGCTTCAGCACACTCCGAAACCAACCCCCTCTCCCTCAGGGAGAGGGCTGGAGTGAGGGCGCCTTTGGCAACCAGTTTCCCAGTAGAAAAGGCTAGGCCGTTTGGCACGCCAAGCTGCTGACGACCTTGCGCTCGGGCAGGCGGCGAACTAGCATGAGTGCTATGCAGGCAAAATTGTGGAGTGCATGCAATGGCTCAGTTGACCATCCGCGGACTACCGGAAGAAGTCGATCGCGCGCTTCGCGCTCAGGCGGCTCGACACGGGCGGAGTATGGAGGCCGAGGTCAGACTCATCCTTCGCCAAGCCTTGATTTTGCCAACCGAGACGCCAATGGGAGAAGCCATGGCCGCTATCTGGCGCCAATCCGGGATCACTGACGAAGAGCAGGCTTTCCTCGAGGGTACGCGTGATCGTCGCCCCCATGAGCCAATGTCATTCAAATGATTCTGCTCGATACCAACGTCGTTTCCGAGACGATGAGGCCAACTCCCTCGCCCCAGGTCATCGCTTGGTTGGATCGCCAGGCACCGACCACCCTGTATCTCTCGACGATCACCGTTGCCGAATTGCAATATGGTATCGCCTGCCTGCCCAATAGCCGACGGCGCGACCTGTTGCAGCAAGGGGTAGACGCCTTGATCCAGCTCTATGAGGGCCGGATTCTGAGTTTCGATCTGGCTGCTGCCCGCCGCTATGCCGATTTGGCCGCGCAAGCTCGCCAGCGTGGCCGTGGCTTTCCCTTGCCTGATTCCTACATAGGCGCGATTGCAGCGGTCAGCAAATTCAAGGTCGCCACTCGCGACGAAGCGCCTTACCTCGCCGCGGGTCTCAGCATCGTCAATCCCTGGAACGCGGCATAACGCCTCGCTGTTGAAGGCAAGTGACAGTAAGCCATAAGCGTCTCGCAGCGAGACCCTGGGCGTCGAGACTCAGGAGTCCAGCAGGACAGTGGAAAAGGCTACGCCGTTTTCCACGCGACCGAGGGTGGCAGGACCCGTAGGTTGGGCTGAGCCTGCGAAGCCCAACGATCCAACCTCCAGCGCCCGTCAGTGCGCCTCGTCCCAGTTACCACCTACCCCCGATTCCACCAGCAGCGGCACGTCCAGCTCGCCGGCACCGCTCATCAGCGGTAGCAGGCCCTCGCGCAGACGCTCCACCTGGTCTTCGCGGACCTCCAGCACCAGTTCGTCGTGTACCTGCAGGATCACCCGGGCGTCCAGCTCCGGGGTCAACTGCAGCCAGCCATCCACGGCGATCATGGCGCGCTTGATGATGTCCGCCGCGGTGCCCTGCATGGGCGCGTTGATCGCCGCCCGCTCGGCGGCGCGACGCAGGCCCTGGTTCTTGGAGTGGATGTCCGGCAGGTACAGCCGGCGGCCATAGAGGGTCTCCACGTAGCCCTGGTCCACCACTTGGGCGCGGGTACGCTCCATGTAGGCCAGCACGCCGGGATAACGCTGGAAATAGCGATCGATATAGGCCTGGGCCTCGGCCCGGCCGACGCCGATCTGCTTGGCCAGGCCGAAGGCGCTCATGCCGTAGATCAGGCCGAAGTTGATGGCCTTGGCGCGGCGGCGATCCTCGTTGCTGACCTCTTCCAGCGGCACACCTATCACCTCGGCGGCAGTGGCGCGGTGCACGTCCAGGTCGTTCTGGAAGGCGTGCAGCAGGCCTTCGTCCTGGGCCAGGTGAGCCATGATGCGCAGCTCGATCTGCGAATAGTCCGCCGCCAGCAGGCGATAGCCTTTCGGCGCGACGAAGGCCTGGCGGATGCGCCGGCCCTCGGCGGTGCGGATCGGGATGTTCTGCAGATTCGGGTCGCTGGAAGACAGCCGGCCGGTCGCCGTCACCGCCTGGTGGTAGCTGGTATGGATACGGCCGGTACGCGGATTGATCTGCTGCGGCAGCTTGTCGGTGTAGGTGCTCTTGAGCTTGCTCATCTGCCGGTACTGCATCAGCACCTTGGGCAGCGGGAAGTCCTGGTCGGCCAGTTCCTGCAGCACCGCCTCGGCGGTGGAAGGTTGGCCGGAGGCGGTCTTGCTGACCACCGGCAGGCCCAGCTTGACGAAGAGGATCTCGCCCAGCTGCTTGGGCGAACCCAGGTTGAATTCCTGGCCGGCCAGTTCATAGGCCTGCTTTTCCAGGGCGATCATCTTCTCGCCCAGCTCGCGGCTCTGCACCCCGAGCAGCGCCGAATCCACCAGGGCGCCGTTGCGCTCGATGCGCGCCAGCGGCGGCACCAGCGGCATCTCGATGTCGCACAGGACCCCAGCCAGGCCGGGGATGGCTTCCAGCCTAGGCCAGAGCGTCTCGTGCAGGCGCAGGGTGACGTCGGCATCCTCGGCGGCATAGGGCCCGGCCTGCTCGATGGCGATCTGGTCGAAGGTCAGCTGCTTGGCGCCCTTGCCGGCGATGTCCTCGAAGCGGATGGTGCTGTGGCCCAGGTACTTGAGCGCCAGGCTGTCCATGTCGTGACGGGTGGCCGTGGCGTCCAGCACATAGGATTCGAGCATGGTGTCGAAGGCGATGCCCTGGATCGTGATGCCGTAGCGGGTCAGCACATTGAGGTCGTACTTGCCGTGCTGCATGACCTTGAGCTTGGCCGGGTCCTCCAGCAGTGGCTTCAGCGCGGCCAGCACCGGCTCCAGCGCGAGCTGGGTCGGCGCGCCCATGTAGCTGTGGGCCAGCGGCACATAGGCGGCCTGGCCCGGCGCCACGGCAAAGGACAGCCCCACCAGCTCGGCGCGCTGGGCATCGATGCTGGTGGTCTCGGTGTCGAAGGCGAAGCGGTCGGCGGCCTGCAGGCGCGCCAGCCAGGCGTCGAAGTCGGCCTGTTCCAGCACCGTGTCGTAGTGGGTTTCCACCTGGGTGGTGGCGGCGTCCTCGGCCAGCGGCAGGGGAGCGCCCTGGCGCTTGGTGTCGCGGATCAGGTCATCCAGCCAGGACTTGAATTCCAGTTCCTGATAGAGCGCCATCAGGGCTTCCACATGGGGCTCGCCGACTTTGAGCTCGTCGAAGGTCAGCTCCAGCGGCACGTCCAGCTTGATGGTCGCCAGCTGGTAGGACAGGTAGGCCTGCTCGCGATGCTGGTCCAGCTTAGCAGCCAGCGACTTGGCGCCGCGCAGGGGCAGGGCGGCTACCGCGTCGAGGTTGGCGTAGAGGGTATCCAGGCCACCGCCGATGCCGTTGAGCAAGCCGGCGGCGGTCTTCTCGCCCACCCCGGGTACCCCGGGGATGTTGTCGATCTTGTCGCCCATCAGCGCCAGGTAGTCGATGATCAGCTCGGGGCCGACGCCGAACTTGGTCCTGACCCCTTCCACGTCCAGTACGCTGCCGCTCATGGTGTTGACCAGGGTGACATAGGGGCAGACCAGCTGGGCCATGTCCTTGTCGCCGGTGGAGATCACCACCGGGCGCTCGGCGCTGGCGCAATGACGAGCGAGGGTGCCGATGACGTCGTCGGCTTCGACCCCTTCGACGGCCAGCAGCGGCAGGCCCAGGGCGCGGATGCAGGCGTGCAGCGGCTCGACCTGGCCGCGCAGGTCGTCGGGCATGGCCGGGCGCTGGGCCTTGTAGTCGGCGAAGAGTTCGTCGCGGAAGGTCGGGCCCTTGGCGTCGAAGACCACCGCGAAGAGGCTGTCCGGATACTGGCGGCGCAGCGAAAGCAGCATGTTGAGCACGCCCTTCACCGCGCCGGTCGGCTTGCCGGTGGAGGTCATCAGCGGCGGCAGGGCATGGAAGGCGCGATAGAGATAGGAGGAACCGTCCACCAGGACGAGAGGGGCGTGGCTCATGGTCTAAACCTTTGTCGTGGCGTGTGCGGCGTCTGTCCGGCCAGTCTCGACGACAACTGGGCCGGGTTCTAGAATCGACCACTCGCTCCGTTCAAAAGGTCAAAGGTTACCATGGGTGCTCGTCGCTTCCTCTTCGCCGCGTTGCTGCTGGCGCCGCTGGTCCAGGCCGCGGAACCGCTGCCACCGGGGGAAAAGCCCCTGCCTGACGAGATCAAGGTGATCCGCTACCAGGCTGGCGACCAGACCATCGAGGAGACGCGCATCCGCGGGGTGCTGCAATCCACCCGGGTCATCCCCAAGCATGGCGCGCCCTACGAGCTGGTGCCCGCCGATGGCAGCAGCACCGCCGCCAACGATAAGCCGACCCTGCACGTCCCCAGCTGGCGCCTGTTCAGCTGGTAGGCGCAAGGCGCCCGGACCGGTAAACTGCGCGCCGCTCGCACATTCCTCCGCCAGGCCCTGTCATGTCCGTCTTCACGCCCCTCGATCGTCCCACCCTCGAAGCCTTTCTCGCGCCCTATGGCCTGGGCCGGCTGCGGGATTTCCGGGGCATCGCCGAGGGCTCGGAAAACACCAACTACTTCATCAGCCTGGAAGGCGGCGAATTCGTCCTGACCCTGGTGGAGCGCGGCCCGGTGGCGGAGATGCCGTTCTTCATCGAACTGCTCGACGTCCTCCACGACGCCGACCTGCCGGTGCCCTATGCGGTGCGCACCCAGGATGGCCAGGCCCTGCGCCAGCTGGCCGGCAAGCCGGCGCTGCTGCAACCGCGCCTGGCCGGCCGCCACGAGCGTGCGCCCAATCCCCATCATTGCGGCGAAGTCGGCCACCTGCTGGGCCATCTGCACCGGGCCACCGCCGGCGAGCGCCGCATCGAGCGCGCCAGTGATCGCGGCCTGGCCTGGATGCTGGCCGAAGGCGAGCGCCTGGCGCCGGGCCTGGACGCCACGGCCCGGCCGCTGCTGGAGCGCACCCTGGGGGAAATTCGCGAGCTGCTGAGCGAGCAGCCACCGTTGCCCGAGGCCAATCTGCACGGCGACCTGTTCCGCGACAACGTGATGTTCGACGGCCCCCGGCTGTCGGGCGTCATCGACTTCTACAATGCCAGTTCCGGCTGGATGCTCTATGACCTCGCCATTACGGTGAACGACTGGTGCTCCACCGAGGGCGGCGCGCTGGACCTGCCGCGCGCTCGGGCGCTGCTGGCGGCCTATGCCGCCGATCGCCACTTCACGCCGCGCGAAGCCGAGCTGTGGCCGGTGCTCCTGCGCGTCGCCTGTGTGCGCTTCTGGCTGTCACGACTGATCGCCGCCCAGGCCTTTGCCGGCCAGGACGTGCTGATTCACGACCCGGCCGAATTCCAGCAGCGCCTGGCGGCGCGGCAGCAGACCTCGCTGGAATTGCCGCTGACCCTGTAGCCCAGGTTCCACGTGGAACCTCTCCGCTGAGCTACAGCTGCAAGCGTCGCTCGATGGTGGGCTGCGCCTGTCCCTGCCGCTGCCAACTCAGCGTCGCCTCGATCAGACTGCCCGGTGCGGTGCCCAGGCGCGTGGTGACCGGGCAGCCGTCACCCCTGGCCGCGCCGGCCTGACGGGTGCGGGCGACACCACCCGGTCCGTGCAATTCGATGACGAGTTCGTAGCTCAGGGGCGCGTCTTCGCCGGTAAAGCACAGCTGTACCTGAGCGCCCGCCGGTTGCGGCTGCAACTCCAGGCGGGCGCTGGCCGCGGCCCCGCCTGCCAGGGGCAGGAGGGCCGCGAGCAGCCAGGCGGCGCGCGTCACCGCTGGTTGATGGTGGCGCTGTTGCCGAAGCCGCTCTGCGAGATCCGCGCGCTGTCGTTGAAGCCGTTGAAGTTGGCCGAGGTCTGCAGGATGCTCGCGCGGTTGCTGTCGCCGACCTGGCTGACGCTGGCCGTGCTGATGGCGCTGGTGACGTCGACACGCGCCTCGTTGCCGTTGCCGCTCTGGACGATGCTGGTCTGGTTGCTGTCGCCCTGGACGGTGACGCTGGCCAGGTTGTCGTCGCCGGTGGAGCTGCCGCTGAAGCGATTGCCGCGGCCGGCCTGGTCGACGTTCAGGGTGTTGCGATTGCCGTCCTGGGTAAAGGTCAGTTCGTTGAACTTGCCGGAGGAGAGCACCGTGGCGACATTGGCCTGGCCACGCTGGGTCAGCTCCACGGTGTCGACCGAGTAGCCCTGCTGGGTCAAGTCGATGCGGTTGTCGGTGCCGGACTGGGCGAGGGTCGCCGTCACGGCATCGCCGCTCTGGTCGACGCGCACCTGGTTGTTGTCGCCGTTCTGCTCCAGGGTCAGCTGGGCGCTGGAGGCTGACTGGACCAGGGTGCCGCTGTTGCTGCCCACGGAGCTGATGGTGGCCTGGTTGCCGAAGCCGTCCTGGGCCAGGCTATGGACGCTGCTGCCGCCTTCCTGGCGCAGGGTCGCCACATTGCCCTGGGCATAGCCGTAGATGTCGCCACCCTGGGTGATGGTGGCGCTGCTGGCGCCGGTCTGGACCACGCTGATCGCATTGCCTTCGCCCTGCAGCTGATAGAGGGACGCGCTATTGCCGGCACCGCTCTGGTCCAGGGTGAGGGTGCCGCTGTTGCCGTCCTGCTGGACGAGGGCGGTGCTGTTCTGGGCGAGGGCGTTGGTGGCCACGAGGGCCAGCGTCAGGGCGGCCAGGGGCCTGAGTAGAAACATCTGTCTGATCTCCATGAGTGCCATCAGCGGTACTGACGTACCACCGTGTTCTGGTTGCTTCCGTACTGGACGATGCGGCTGGACAGGCCCGAGCCGTGCTGTTCGATGCGGGCGTTGCCCTGGACGCCGAGTTGCAGGATGTCGGCCTGGTTGCCGCTGCCGACCTGCTCGATGCGTGCGACGTTGCCGTAGCCGCCCTGGAGGATGACCGCGCTCAGTTCCGTTCCATCCTGCAGGATGCGGGCTTCCTGGGCGGCGCCGCTCTGGGCCACCTGGGCGCGCAGCGCGGTGCCGCGCTGGTCGATGAGCGCCTGGTTGCCTACGCCGAGCTGGCGGATGACGGCGTCGCGCCCGGCCGCTGGGGCCTGACCCAGGTCGCCGGTCTCCATGAGATCGGCGGCCGACGCCAGGGTGTCCAGGCCGAGTGCCAGGGCGAGGACCACGGCCAGGCCGCGGGTTGGGCTGCGCATCTCTGTCACCGTCATTGCCTAAGATTCTCCGCCTGGCATTGTCCGGAGCCGCCTGGCCCATCGCTATCGCTCCAGGGAGCGAATCCCGCGGGGCCGGCGGCTTAATCCCTAGCGCCGGGTCGGCTCCAGGTACTTGGTCAGCGCCGGATCCCGCGGATCGCGACCGTCGGCCACCAGCCACAGGCGCCGCTCCACGCCCTGGGCGACCAGATGGGCGACCGCCGCCTCGATGGCCGAGAGCACGCACAGCTGCGCCGGCTCGTTGGTGGTGTAGCCGGACTCGGCTTCGAGCAGCTTCTTGAATTCGATGAATTTGAAGACCCCGGCCTGGCGCCCGATGGAATAGATGGTCTTAGAGGTCATGACATTGGCCAGCACCCGACCGCTGCGGGTATCGATGGCACGCAGATTGACCGTGACCTGATCCACCCGGTACTCCTCGGACAGGCCAATGCCCAGGTAGCGGGCTCCTTCGCCGCCGCTGCGGACGTTGGTGTCGTAGGCCACCACGCCGCCTTCGAGCAGCAGGTTGGCCGCCTGCAGCGACGGCAGCGCCTGCTGCAGATTCTCCGGCAGGTCCGGCTTGTTCTGGGTGGCACGGATGATCTTGCGTTCGGTCAGCAGATTCTGCAGGCCCTCGCGTTCGAGCACCACGAACCAGCCACTGGCCTGCAGGGCGTCCACCAGCATGCTGCCGGCGCCCTGGGTCACGGCGGTGGAAAAGGAGCTGGCCGGATTGGGCTTGTACTGCCCGGTCTGGTCGCGGAAGCCGTAGACGGCGGCCACCAGCGGACCCTTGGGTGGCGGCAGCGCCAGCAGGTCATAGTAGGTGGAGGCGCGCGGCGTCAGGGTCGGGGCGGCGTTCTGTTCGGCGGGCATGGGGTCGCGCACGCAGCCGGTCAGGACGAGGGCGGCGGTCAGGGCCGCCGCCAGGGAAAAGGCGTTCATGGCAGGCATCCGTGCTCAGGGTTGGTTGAAGCCGTTGACGGAGATTTCCGAAATCTCCCCGGTCCCGCGGTCGGTGATCTGCACGGTCAGGTTGCCGGAATCGTCGACGATGTTGACGATGAACTGGTCGGTGGACAGCGTGCCCGAGTTGCCGTCCTTGATGTCGGTCAGCACCTGGGACAGCAGCCGCGATTCCAGCTGGCTGGTGAAGCGTTCCAGGGGCGACTGGCTGCTGGCGCTGCTGCGCAGGTCGGGATCCTTGTGGCGATCCTGGGCGGTGGCGTTGTTCAGCAGGTAGGTGCCATTGAGCGGATTGCCGCCAAAGGACGGATTCACCGGCGAGTAGACCAGCTCGGTCGCCATGGCCGGGGCGACGCCCAGAGTGCAGAGCAGGGGCAGGGCCTTCCAGGCGTGCGCGTTCATAACTCGTCCTTATCCATGTCGAAAGTGTCCTGCAGCAGATTTTCCAGGCGCCGGCGGGTGATGCCCTCGTGGACCTGGTCCGCCGCGGCGTAGGCGGCATCCTTGAGTTCGCTGTTGTTCGGCGGAATGAACTGCCGGTAGAGCAGCCGCTGCTCGTACTCGACCCAGACCAGGCTGCCCCAGCGCGCCGAAGGCCGTTCGCGCACCACCAGGTTGAAGTCCAGGTCGGTGGTATCGGTCAGGCGGTCGGCGAAGTGGCGATAGAAGTCGTGGCCGAAGCGGGAGATGGTGTTGTCCACCAGCAGTCCCTGGATCAGCTCGCCCTCGGCCCGCAGCGGTCCGGCCAGCAGCAGGCCGAGCAGCAGCCAGGCTGCCTTCATCCCGGCAGGTCCTGCCCGGCATGGAAGCGCAGCGCCGCCTCGGCGCGATTGGCCGCGCCGGTCTTGCGCAGCAGGTTGTGCATGTGGCTCTTGACCGTGTGGGTGCTCAGGCACAGCGCCTCGCCGATGGCGGCGTTGGACAGCCCGCGCCCGACCAGCCGGAGGATCTCCCGCTCGCGCCGGGTCAGGCCGTCGGCGGCGATGCTGGGGCGCTCGCGGGAACGCCGCAGCAGGTGGGCGAGGATGGCGCGGGGCAGCCAGTCCTCGCCGGCCAGCAGTGCGCCCAGCCCCTGCAGCAGCTGGTCGCGACTGGCCTGGGGGGCGAACACGCCCTGGATGGCGGGAAAGCGCTCGACCCAGGGCAGGGCCTGTTCGAGGTTGGCGTTGAGAAAGGCCACGGTGACCGCCGGCGCCAGGCTTTCCAGCCAGCGCTCCAGTGGCGCCTCGGGCACGCTGCCGAGATCGACCAGCACCAGGCTGGTCTCGCCGGCCGCTTCCAGCTCGCGGGCGCAGCTGAGCTCGATGCCGTGGCGTTCTTCGAGAAAGGGTTTGAGCAGTTCTGCCAGGAGGACGTTTCTCGTCGTCAGGCAGACCTTGCTCGCAGGTATCGCGCGCATGTCCATATGGGCTGTCTCATCATCCGTTGCGCGAACGCTGAGACAAATCGCCGGGGGCGACAAGAAAAAACTGACCGATTTCCAGCGACTTACCGGCTCTGTGGACCGCTTGGCAGATTACCCGTCGACCAGCCGTCGGCGGCTAGCTCCAAAGACTTAGCTCTTTGGATGGAGCGGGTAATCCAGGCGCTCTGCAAGCGGCAGCGCCTGGACGAGCGATCGCCGCCTCAGCGGGTGAGGGTGACCTTGCGCAGGTGGCGCGGCTGGTCCGGGTCCTGGCCCCTGGCCTCGGCCAGCAGTGCGGCCAGGCGATAGAAGCTCTGGATCGCCAGCAGGCCGTCCAGGTCCGGATGACCGGCGACGGCGAGGGGCAGGTCGCGCTCGGCGATCTCGTCCGGCGCGGCCAGCAGCACCCGCGCACCGCGTGCGCGCAGGTCCCGCGCCAGTTGCAGCAGACCGGCCTGTTCGGGGCCGCGCAGGGCAAAGATCAGCAGCGGATAGCCACGCTCCACCAGCGCCAGGGGACCGTGCTGCAATTCCGCGCCGCTGAAGGCCTCGCCCTGCAGCGCCGAGGTTTCCTTGAGCTTGAGCGCGGCCTCCTGGGCGATGGCGAAGCCCGGCCCGCGGCCGACCACCATGCAGCGCTCGGCGTCGCGCAGGACGGTCAGCGCCGGCGCCCAGCTCAGTTCGGCGGCGCGATCCAGGGCCTCGGGCAAGGCGACTCCAGCGGCAAGCAGGGTCTCGTCCTTCTGCCAGTGGGCGATCAGCCGGGCGGCGGCGGCCAGGGTGGCGATGAAGCTCTTGGTGGCGGCGACGCTGTGTTCGGGACCGGCCTGCACGCCGATGGCATGGCGGCAGGCCAGGGCCAGCGGCGAGTCGATCTCGTTGACCAGGGCCGCGGTACGGGCGCCGTAGCGATCCAGGGCGGACAGCGTCTCGATCAGATCGGGACTGCGTCCGGACTGGGAAAAGCCCAGGGCGAGCTGGCCTTCGACGCGCAGCGGCGCCTGGCGCAGGGTCACCAGCGAGGGCGGCAGGGACAGCACCGGCAGCCCCAGGTGGGCCATCGCCAGGTAGGCAAAATAACTGGCCGCATGGTCCGAGCTGCCACGCGCCACGGTCAGCGCCAGCTGTGGCGGATTGGCCCTGAGGTCGTCGGCCAGGGCCGCCAGGGCCTGGTCGATGGTCGCCAGTTGGCGGGCGACCGCCGCGCCACTGGCGGCAGCTTCTGCGAGCATGAGCGAGGTCAAGAGGGTCTCCTTGGGCGTACGCCTAAGTCTCGCACTCTGCCACTCCTGGACAGGCGCGACCAGCCGACCTTGGCCTAGTCGCCTTCGTCCGCCGCACCGCCGGTGAATTGCAGGTCGTGCTTGCGCAGCTTGTCGGAGAGCGTCTTGCGCGGCAGGCCGAGGGCTTCGGCCAGGCTGCGCAGGGAGGCGTGGGGTCGGGCCAGTTCGCGCTGGATGAGTTCGCGCTCGAAGGCCTCGACCTGCTCGCCCAGTCCGGCGGCCAGGGCTGCCGCGGCGGGCGCCGCCAGCACCGGGGCCGCGGCCACGGGCGGCGCCGTCATGGGCGCCAGGGGCGCATAGGCGCTGTTGTCCAGCGCCAGCTCCAGCCCCAGGGCGAAGCGCTCGGCGGCGTTCTGCAATTCGCGCACGTTGCCCGGCCAGCTGTGGGCGATAAGGGCCGCGCGCTGCTCGGCATCGGCTTCGCGCAGCGGGGTGCCATGGCGCTGGGCGGCGGCCAGGGCGAAGTGGCGGAACAGCGGCAGGATGTCTTCGCTGCGCTCGCGCAGGGCGGGAATGCGCAGGGTGGCGACATTGAGCCGGTAGTAGAGGTCGGCGCGAAAGCGACCCTGGTCGGCGGCCTGGCGCAGGTCTTCCTTGGTGGCGGCGACCACCCGGATATCCAGCGGGATCTGCTGATTGGAGCCGAGGCGCTCGACCTTGCGCTCCTGCAGCAGGCGCAGCAGCTTGACCTGGACATCCAGGCTCATGCTCTCGATCTCGTCGAGAAAGAGGGTGCCGCCGCTGGCGTATTCGAACTTGCCGATGCGTCTTTTCTGGGCGCCGGTGAAGGCGCCCTGTTCATGGCCGAAGAGTTCGCTCTCCACCACGGATTCGGCCAGGGCGCCGGCGTTGATGGCGACGAAGGGGCCGTCGCGACGATTCGACAGGTCGTGCAGGGCGCGGGCCACCACCTCCTTGCCGGCGCCCGTCTCGCCATGAATGAGCACATCGGCCTGGGTCGCGGCAAGGGCGCCGATCTGGTCGCGCAGCCGGGCCATGGCCGGAGTCTGGCCGATCAGCCGGGTCTGGAGTTCATGGCGCTCGGCGAGGGCCAAGCGCAGGCTGCGGTTCTCCAGCACCAGGTGGCGGGCGCCCAGGGCGCGGCGCACGCTGTCGATCAGGGCGTCGTTGGCGAAGGGCTTTTCCAGGAAGTCATAGGCGCCGGCGCGCATGGCCTGCACCGCCAGGGGCACGTCGCCGTGGCCGGTGATCAGCACCACCGGCAATTCGGCGTCACGCTGGTGCAGCTGGGCCAGCAACTCCAGGCCATCGATGCCGGGCATGCGGATGTCGCTGACCACCACGCCGGGCCAGTCGCGCACGGCCGCCAGCTCCAGCTCGCGGGCGTCGGCCAGGGTCGTCACCTTGAAACCGGCCAGGTCCAGGGTCTGGCTCAGCGCCAGGCGCAGGTGGGCGTCGTCGTCGATCAGCAGGATCTGGCTGGCGGGATCGAAGGGGGGCAGGGCACTCATGACTGGGACCTAAGGTAGAGGGCTGACGGTCAACCGCGGACTTCTTCCTGGGGCACCGAGGCGACCCCCGGCTTGCCGTGCAGCAGATAGAGACGTACCTCGGCGCCACCGTCGCCATGGTTGGACAGGTGCAGGTGGCCACCGAGGGTCCGCAACAGGTTATCGCAGATCGCCAGGCCCAGGCCGAGGCCCTGGGCGGTGGCCTTGGTGGTGAAGAAGGGTTCGTGGGCGCGGGCCAGGGCCTCGCTGGAAAAGCCCGGACCGTTGTCTCTCAGGATCAGGGTCACGCCGCGCTCGTCGATGCTGGTGGTCAGCCACAGCCGGCGGGTGCTGGTCTTTTCCGCGAGGGCGTCGAGGGCATTGCTCAGCAGGTTGCTGATGATCTGCCGCAGGCGGGTTTCGCCGGCCTGCACCCACAGCGGCGCATCGGGCAGGTCGCGAATCAGCTCCACCTGCATGGCCCGGCGCCGCGCGGCGACCAGCGCCAGGGCGTCTTCCAGGGCGCCCTGCAGCACCACGCTCTCCGGCGCACGGCGGGCGCCACGGGCATAGGCCTTGAGGTGGGCGATGATGTTGGCCATCCGCGTGGTCAGCTCGCCGATCAGCTTGAGATTGCCGCGGGCATCGTCCAGCCGATCGTGGTCGAGCAATACGACGGCGTTTTCCGTGTAGCTGCGGATGGCCGCCAGCGGCTGGTTGAGTTCGTGGCTGATGCTGGCCGACATGGTCCCCAGCGCCGACAGCTTGCCGGCCTGCACGGCTTCGTCCTGGGCGCGCATGAGTTCGCGCTGGGCCTGCTCGCGGTCGTGCACCTCCTGCTGCAGCCGCGCGTTGAGCGTCTGCAGGTCGCGGGTGCGCTCCTCCACGTTCAGCTCCAGGTCACGCTTGGCCCGGGCATCCAGCGCCAGGCGCTCGATGAAGTGGCGCCGTCTCAGGGTCATGACCACCAGCAACAGCAGCAGCGCCAGCAGGGTCGCCGCGCCGACATAGAGGGCACTGCGCACCTGGCGCTCGACCATCTCCCGCGGCGCCAGGATCTGCGCGTTCCAGCCGACCTCGTCGAGATTGCGGGTCTGGGTCAGCCAGTCGCCGGGCACCAGGGTCAGGGGCGCCGGATTGGTGGTGGGGTAGGGCCGGTTGGCATTGACCTGCTCGCGCTGGCGTTCGTCCAGCGGATGGGTGGCGCGAAAGCGCCAGGCGTCATGGGAGGTGAGGATGACCACGCCCAGGTCGTCGGTGACCAGCAGTTGCTCGGGCGCATTGCCCCAGAGCTTTTCCGCGCTGTCCAGGTCGACCTTGACCACCACCACGCCAATGGCCCGCGTGCCATCGCGCACGGCGGCGGCGAAATAGTAGCCGCGCTTGCTGGAGGTGGTGCCAAGACCGAAGAAGCGCCCCGGCTGGCCCTGCATGGCCGCCTTGTAATAGGGCCGGAAGGAGAAGTCGCGACCGACGAAGCTGTCCGCCTGGCGATAGTTGGAACTGGCCAGGCAGGTGCCGTCGTCCTGCATCAGGTAGATGACGTCCGCCCCGGTGCGCTGGCGGATGTCTTCCAGCATCTGGCTGGCGGCGTCCTGGGCCGTGCTGTCGCCCTGGCCTTCCAGGGCATGGCGCAGCACCGGCAGATCGCCCAGCAGGTCCGGCAGCACCTCGTAGCGCCGCAGCGTGCCCAGCAGGTTGGCGACATAGAGATCCAGGGTCTGGCCGTTCTGCTCGCCCAGTTGCGCCTCGTAATAGTGCTGGGCCGCATAGCGCAGCGGAATCAGCAGCAGCGTCAGACCCAGGGCCAGCAGCAGCAGGCTGCTCCAGCGGGGGCGCTTGGGAAGGTGAGGACTCTTGGGCATGCGCGGCTACGATCAGGGGGGCGTCCCGGCATTATGCCCAAGCCGGGACCCTGGCGAAGAGGTCGTCAGACTGTTAACGCCTTAGCAGTCGATTGAAATATCTTGTTACCAATGGCCCCGGCTGTGGACGAGGACACGGATTTGCCGGGCGAAAGGCGGCTAACTGAACCTGCAATCAGCCACCGAAGGAGTGACTTCCATGAAAAGCACCACCCTCTGCCTGACCCTCGCCGGCCTGCTGGCCACCTCTGCCGCCTTCGCCCAGACGGCGCCCGCCGATCCGGCCACGCCGCCTGCCGCGACCAGCAGCAGCCCGGCCAAGACCGGCAAGCAGGCCACCACCCACCACAAGAAGGTGGCGCACAAGAAGGTCCACAAGACCAGCACCAGCGGTAGCTGATCCGCGGTGCGGCACCTCCCTGCGCGGGAGGTGCCTAAAGGGGAGTGAATCCGTCCAGAGGAGTCCTCCCATGCGCACGCTTCCCCTGCTTCCCGCCCTGATCCTGGGCCTCGGCCTGTCCGGCGCCGCCCTGGCCCAGACCAGCCCGACCAATCCCCCGGCCACCCCCGCGCGGCCCGATCCCACCAGCACCCATGGCATGGAGAAAGCGCCCAGCACCGGCGTCGGCGCGGCCGACAACGGCTCCAGCGGCGGTTCGGGCAGCAATACCGGCGCCGATCATGTGAAGAAGCCCAAGACCCAGCACAAGGATCACTAGGGCAGTCCGCCCATTCCCCCGGGGAATGATCCAATGAGCAAAGATCGCTTGAGCAGCCCGCGCGGGCATGTCGAAATCGGCTTCTAGCCTGAGCCAGGAGCCGCTCCCATGACCGCCGCGTCGCTGCTTTCCCCGGATCTGATCCGCACCCGCTTTTCCCAGGCCATGTCGGCGATGTACCGCCAGGAGGTGCCCCAGTACGGCACCCTGCTGGAACTGGTCGCCGAGGTGAACGCCGGACAACCGGGCTTCGCCGGAGACTCCGCGGAGCGCCTGGACCTGGAGCGCCACGGTGCCATCCGCGTCGGCACCGCGGCCGAACTGGCCACCCTGCGTCGTCTGTTCGCCGTGATGGGCATGCGGCCGGTCGGCTACTACGACCTCAGCGTGGCCGGGGTGCCAGTGCATTCCACCGCCTTCCGTCCGGTCAAGCCGGCCGCCCTGCAGATCAATCCGTTTCGCGTCTTCACCTCGCTGCTGCGTCTGGAGCTGATCGAAGACGCCGAGCTGCGCCAGCTGGCCGAAAGGGTCCTGAACGAGCGCCGTATTTTCGCCCCGGGCGCGCTGGAGCTGATCGAGCGCGCCGAGGCCCAGGGCGGGCTCACGGATGCCGAAGCCGATGCCTTTGTCCAGGAAGCCCTGGAGACCTTTCGCTGGCACCGCGAGGCCAATGTCGACGCCAGCCTCTATCAGCGCCTGCACGACGCCCATCGACTGATCGCCGACGTGGTCTGTTTCAAGGGCCCGCACATCAACCACCTGACCCCGCGAACCCTCGACATCGACGCCGTCCAGGCGCGGATGCCCGCCCGTGGCATCGCACCCAAGGAAACCATCGAAGGCCCGCCCCGCCGCCAGTGCCCCATCCTGCTGCGCCAGACCAGCTTCAAGGCGCTGGAAGAACCCATCCTGTTCCAGGGCGAGGTCCAGGGTTCGCACACGGCGCGCTTCGGCGAGATCGAGCAGCGCGGCATCGCCCTCACCCCGGCCGGTCGCCAGCGCTACGATGAACTGCTGCAGGAGGTCCGCCAGCGCAGCAAGGTGGCCGGCAGTGACTACGCAACGGTCTTGGCCGAGGTGTTCCAGGCGCTGCCCGACAACTGGGACGAGCTGCGCCGCCAGGGCCTGGCCTGGTTCCGCTATCGCGCCGTGGCCGGCAGCCAAGCGGCTAGCGATAGCCGCGATCCCGAGGCCCTGATCGCCGCCGGCCAGCTCCTCGCCGATCCCATCACCTACGAAGACTTCCTGCCCGTCAGCGCCGCGGGCATCTTCCAGTCCAACCTGGGGGCCGGCAGCCAGCAGGAGTACCAGAGCGGCGGCAATCGCGCCGCCTTCGAAGCCGCCCTGGGTGCGCCGGTGCTCGACGAGATGGCGCTGTACGAACGCCAGCAGCAGGAATCCCTGGACACCGCCCTGGCTGCCCTCGGCCGCCCCGCCTAGAATGACGGCTCCCGCGTCGGCGGCCCCCGGCCCCGACGCCCGCCCCCGGCAGGCAGCCACGATGTTCACCAAACTTGATCCGACCGACTGGCAGCTTATCCACCTGCTGCAGCAGAACGCCCGCGCCTCCAACGCCACCCTGGCCCGCCAGCTGGGCCTGGCGCGCACCACCGTGGTCACCCGCCTGGCGCGCCTGGAGCGCGATGGCATCATCCAGGGCTACGGCCTGCGCCTGGGCTCCGAACTGGAACAGGCCGCCGTGCGCGCCTACTGCGCCATCAGCGTCCTGCCGCGCAGCACCGCCGGCGTCATCCGCGCCCTGGAAAAGATGGTCGAGGTCGAGGAAGTCTCCTCGGTCAGCGGCCAGTTCGACTACCTGGCCTTCCTGCGCTGCACCACCCACGAAAAACTCGACGAACTGCTCGACCGCATCGGTAATCTGGAGGGGGTCAAGCAGACCCAGACGTCGATCATCCTGAATCGGAAGATCGACCGGCGCAGTGGCACTTAACGACCTTTTCATAATCAGGTGGGAATGATATCGGTAGTTCGCGGACGGTCTGGTTTGGTGTCAGCTCATTTAGGTGTACTACGACAGTTCACTGCTGGTATCTGCGGTGTTTTTCCTGTAGGCATCTAGCGCCCAGTGAACGCTAGATTATGGTGCCCAAGGCCACCTGTCCGAATCGTGAAGCTTGCGCGCCAATTAGCGTCCGATTCAACAGGTGGCTTGGTCCATGACCGCTTGGGAGGCCTGGAAGGTCAGGTCGCCCAGGATCCCGGCCTGCGCTTCCTGACCGCTAATCATGAAAAGCAGGTTCGTCCACAGCGTCTCATAGCCACGGAGCCAGGCGAGCAGGTCTGCATCCAGGACGTGGCTGTACATCAGGGCAGTGGCAGCGCTGTGAAGGCGATAAGGCTGTTCAGGCAGGTAGTGGTAGCAGTAAGGCCGACGCAGCGGACCTTGCCAGGGGTACCACAGTGAACCGTCGTCCTGTTCCACGCACAGATCGACCACCAGCTTGCCAAGGTCCTGCAGGAGCGCTGCATAGGCAACGCCCGCCGTCCAGGCTTCAGCTTGCGCTGCCTGCTCCTCGGGCGGCGCACCGATTGGTAGCAGGCAAGCCTGACGCAGACGCAGCGCATAGCAGACCCGTTGCAGGGCGTGGTCGAGCATGCCGCCTGCATAGCGGTACGGCCCGTCCAGGGATACCGGAAAGGCCTGGACCAACTCGGCGTAGCGCTGCAGTGGCGTCCGGTACAAGCGATCAAATTGCTCACGGGATACGGCGGTTCGCTGCCAGATCTGGTCCATCAACGTCTGGCGTTCGGGGCGCTCCAGTAATTCGCGCGCCGGGTAGAGGGTGATGCAAGCCATTACTCGCTAAGGCTGAAGTATTAGAGGCCGACGATACGGCCGCATGGAAGTGGCGACGCCAACGCATAAACATGGTGAGCGCTCCTGGGGTGTAATAGATCTGAGCCGCTTACTTGCGGAGTCTGTGTGACGTAGTGGCAGGTCCAATGGCCATCAGCGCATCCCCTGCCGAACGGCGTCCGTCCCTCTGGCGCCAGCGCGGCGCGCATCCTGGGTACCGCTCGCCAGTGCCTGAAGGGCCGCACCGGCCCGTAGGCCTGCCCAGGTCAGAGCCGTTATCCAGAACGTTGGAAAGGCGATAAACATCGTGGCCATGACGAAATTCAACAACAGGTCACCGAAGGCGTTGTTCAGGCCAATCAGCGGATCGAAGTTGCGGTAGGGACGTCCGGCGCCAAAGCCCCAACCATAGAGGGCATCCAGGATGGTGCTGTCGAGCCAACGGGCCAACTGAAACCAGAACTCCACGAAGAAGAGCGCGAACTGCACGGTGCTGAGCGTCAGCGTGGTCTTGAGGTCGTAGGTGCCTATGACCAGCAGCAAGGGAAGGCCAATCACCAGCGCCATTTTTAGCAGCGACAGCACCATCGGCAGTGCCTGACGCACGACGTCCATAGCGGGAAAGAACCCCAGGGATCCCAAGGCCAATCCCATGTCTCCGGCCAAACGGGCGGCCATGTTAGGCAGCGACATATCCACCTGGCCGCCATAGTCGGTGTAGACCTGACCCTGATTCAGCTTCTGCTGGCGCGGCGCGACGACAGCGCGTATGACCGCATCGTCTACGGTCTGCCGGGAGACAAAGCCTGCCCACTGCGCCAGACGGTTCAGCAGGCCGGCATCAACCTGTGTCAGCAATCGCTCGCGCAGCCCCCGTCCTGGATCGGACCACCATTGGCGACAGGTTGGATAGCCTGCGCCGTTGGGACCCGGTGCCAGGCCTGCATCACGCGTCGCTTCGTAAGGCCAGGCGGCGCGTGGGGTACGCGCCCGGTCGATGTCATAAAAGCCGGGTGAGTTGAGAAAGTAGCGAGAGCCGATCCAGGTAACGTCATAACGCTGATCCGCAGCCAGGCCAGGGCGCTGCATGAACAGCCGGGCGCGCGAAGGGCCGTAGCACTCAAGGGTGAAGTCGGCTACTTCCTGTGCGAGCAGTGGATCGGCAATGCGTGTGGCATCGAGCTCCATACGGATCTGTCGCAAGTCCGTGCCGCAGGGAATGGCCGCGATGGCCGCACCGGTCACAGCCTTTGACAGCGCGTGCACAAAGAACCACCAGACCGGTATCAGGGCCTGCTGTCCATTGAGCTGGGTATAGCTCAGGGCCCAGCCGGTCTTGGCAGGGGCCGCAACATCGACTTGGCATTGGCGGGATCGGGTCGTATCAAACTGAAGGGTGTTCAGCGATACCGGGATCATGGGAATCGCTGCAAAGGCGATGATGCCGATCGCCAGGAGCATGCGGCTTTCGATGCGCCGGCTGGACAGTAGGCTCTGCTGGCTTTCATCCGCACTGACTGTACGAGCGTGTAGCCATTCCTGGGCCACGATCAGCAGAAAGGGCAGCGCAAAGAGACCGCTGGCCAGCAAGAGATTCCAGATGCCGTTATGGATAAGCCAGCCGACCAGGGTGAGGTAGTACTCAAGGTAGTCCGTGGTGTAGAGCGTCATGACAAGGTGTCCTCACTACACGGCGTGGGCCCAAAGGCGCCATTCCGCAACCGCCAGTGTCGACAGGGCCAGGCCTTCCAGCAGGTACAGACGTATCACGCCGCGTGATGACCCTTCGCGGGCGCGTCCCCGTTGGTGCAGCCCATACCAGCCCCACACCGTGAGGCCATACAGGCACAGCCGCCACAACAACAGGAGCATCGCGTGCGCCTCCACCCAAGCGGTCCAGACCTGTAGTCGGTCTAGGGAAGGTTGGCCGAATTGCGGTGCCAGGAGGAGCACCACCAGGAGCACCAGCGCGGCCAGTGAGCGACGCCGCAGGCATTGTTTGCGGACCGCACGCCAAATAAGTTGCCTCATGGCGCATCCTCCTGAGGGGCCTGAATCACATCCAGGCGGCGGGGCGCGGCATCACCCTGGAAGATGCCGCTTGAGCGAGCGGCGCGTTCGCGTTGGCGATCGACCACACGCGACGCCGCATTGGTCGTCAGCGTCCTGCGCAGCTCCAGCTCGGTCTTCAGGTTACCGACCTCCTGGGTCAGGGTTTCCTGCTCGGTACGAAGGGTGCGCGTGGCGATCTCATTTGCGGCGACGTTGGGCTCCTTGAGACCGGTCAGCAGCAACCGCTGGAGCAACAGCGCTTGCTCCACGACGCGTGACAAGGCCACCTCGGAGGCAAGACGCTCGCTTAGTACATCTCGGTCCGGCTCATCGCGTAAGGCCTCGATGACACCTCGGGTGACGGGCAATGCGCGGCTACCCGCAGCGGCAAGCTGCTCGGAGGTGGTGGGCGTGGTGCCTGCCACGAGGTCGCGCAGCGCGCGCAGGACCTTGTCGTACTCCTCCTGGATCAGCGGCGTCAGGCCTACGCCGGGTGTGGTTTGGGTCTTGGTGCACTGCGTACAGGTTCTAAGTTCGCGCTCTCCTAAGACTCGATTGGCCCAGGCTGTCGCGGCGTGGGGCGACGGCCAGACCTGACAGATCAACCGGTCGTGGCACTGCGCGGGGTCCAGGTCGGTGGTCTCTTGAGCACTTCGCCCGTTGAGCAGGTTGTAGCCTGCCCGGGTCACATCGCTGATCAGGCGAATTGGGGGCTGATCACGTCCTCCTGCTGGCGCGCCGGCCACCCACGGCACGCCCTGCTGACCCCCGCGCGTTTCAGCCTGCTCGACCGCGGACACTCCGTCGCGACTGGCAAGGGTTTGCTTGAGCGCCATGCCTTCGGCTAGCTGATCCCATCCGGCGCTTCCGCCTGCGAGATCTGCCATGCGACCGGCCAGGGCGCGGCAACTGGCCTTGGAGCGATCAAAGTCCAGGCGCGCCTGCAGGATGCCGTTGGTGAGGAGGTTATACAGGGCAGGATCTGCCCGTTGGATGATGAGCGCGGGCAGTGAGGCCACTGCACTGGTGGCGTTCTGGATGACGTTGTTCATCAGGCTGTGAAAGCCGTTGGTGACGCCATTGAGCTGATTTTGCACCGTGGTCGACAGGCTCATGTCGCCACAGACCAGGTTGCTGTTCCAGCCAACGCCCACACCCAAGCTCTCCATGTTGCCCGCCGGGCTCATGGACACCGCCCGGCCGCCGCCAATGCTGTAGAACACCTCGTCACTGAAGACCGGACCGCTAAGGTTGATGCCTGTGCTGTCCAGGCGGAGTGATTGCGCGCCACTGCTGGTGAGCAGCAGCATGCCTGCGGCGAGGTGCAGGGCCCGCCAGAGGCCCATTCGATGAGGAGGGGTCATGGAGATACCTGCTGAGATCGCTACATAAAGTCCTGGCTGCCCAGTAGCACCTGGCCCTGGCGCTCACAGCAGGCATAGGGGCGCCACAACGCCCAGGCGTAGTCGCCCTGCATGGCCTGTGGCCCTGCTTGGTCATGTGGGAACACCACGCAGGTGGACGAAAGCCGAGGCGCCAAGGGCTGCCACCTACCGGTTTGGGCATCGCCCTCTTTGAGCGGGCCGGCGGGCCAGTAACCCGGTTGCGGCTGCGCCCGCAGCGGCTGGTAGACGTGGGGCTGTCCCTCGCGTGTGACGATATCGCCTGCGCGCTGGGCAATGACGGCAGCGCCCTTGTAGTCATCGGCTTGATGCACAAAGCCGGTCCGGGGATAGACGGTGCTCCAGAGGTTGGCTTGCGCGCGGGTGCCAATCTCCCGTAGGCCGGGTGACACCGCTTCAGGATAGGCGCGCTCGGGTATGCCATATCGCCAGGCCAGGGTATCGAGGGTGCTGAGCAAATAGGGTTTGAACGGTGTCCCGGCGCCACCGCAGGTGTAGCCAAACTGGCCGGCATACTGACCCAGGGCGGCAGCGCCGGGATGACCGATCACATCCGCATTCTTGAATAGGGCAAGGTTGTTTTCATGCACCTCGGCGCTGGTTCCTGCGCCGCCTGAGCGTGCCATGGCAGTCGCCGGACTCAGTGCACGCAGGGCCTGCCACGGGTTTTCACCGGTGTTCGAATAGCTGGCAACGACGGCGTCCGGAACGTAATGCCTGACCTTGAGCGAGGTGCGGACGCTACAGCCGCTTAAGGTGCAGTAAAGCCAGTAACAGATGCCGACAACGCGGTACTGCAGGCAGTCGGGTGAGGCCACCGAAGCTACGATCGCCGGGGTATCCAGCGCCAAAGCCGCGGTCGTGCTGGCAAGGGTGCCGGCCAGCAGCAAAGGACGCAGGCGAGCAGAGCGCTTCATGGCCGGCGGCCCAGCTGGCGTTCGATGCGTGCCACGGCCCGGGCCACGTTCGTATCGCCATAGACGACGTAGCGGTGATCAACCACTACCGCCGGTAGGTGGGTAAGCCCCAGATGCCAGGCCTGTAGGAGATCTTGGTAGGCATGGGTCAGTTGCAGGGTGAGGACCGGCGTCTGTTCCAGGCGATGGCGAACCCGTTGTTCAGCAGTCGCAAGGTCGGGTGGTAGGTCTCGAGAAAGCGCTTCTTGCAGCCACGAGGCCTCGTCGAGCAGAACGACACGGGCACCCTGAGTCTGAGTAAGTGGATGGTGGCGGTCCGTATAGGCCACAACGTCCACAGCCTCTGCGCGAAGGCAGGCTAGCCCCAGGACCAAGGGCCCCAGGCAAGTAGGGCGATACCGGGCATTACGATGGGGCATGGCGGCAGTCGTCTCCAGGCACAGGGGATATGCCTAGTTCAAAAGACGACGAAGCCGAGTACCAGAAAGAATAGGGAAGCGGGCCTTACCGGATTTTTAACGACGTTTTTGCTTGAGCGCGCATGCGGCCAGCACCGGAGAACACCCTTTGTGAGCTGCAGTGATCGACGCTCAACGAAAATTCAACTGGCAGCGGGTCTGGACCTCACTGCCCCATGCTGCGTTGTAAGGCTGAAATGAGCGCCAGGCCAGCGCGCAATCGCTCGTAGGTATAGTGCATTATGCGCCAAATGGCAGTAATGTATACGCCAAATGACGCTAGAGGGTTTTGTCATGACTACTGTCACCAGCCGGTCGACCAAAGACTACAACCTAGCCAAGCCGACATGGTTTCTCATCCATGTTGATGCTGGCCAGCTTAGTGATTACGACATCTACAAACGCACTACAGAGGGCTTTCACCGTCACGACGTAGATGCATTGATTTCGGCATATCAGCCTCTGGCGCACAAAAAGATCACCAGCCGCATCATTGGCAAATCGATCCGTACGCTGCAACGCCAGAACAGCGCAGGCCGTTCCGAAAGGTTGGATGCTCTTCAAAGCGCTGTCGCGTTCCAGTACGCCAAGGTGCTAGAGGACGCGATCAATGTGTTCGGTGACCAGCAGCTTGCAGAGCAGTGGTTGAGTCGGCCCTGTAAGTATCTCGACGGAGACATTCCTTTAGATGTCATCCATAACCCGATGGGGTTTCAGGCGGTCGAAGATTATCTAGAGCGGATTAAGTACGGGGTCTATCAGTGAATGCTTTGCCTTGGTCGGGAGCGTGGCATGCCTGGCGCCTCGACCGTGCTGAGTTTGCGGACACATGGGACAAAGGAATCGGAGCTCATAAGGTGGGTGGCCGATGGAATCCGCCGGGGCGCCACGTTGTGTACGCGGCTGCGGATCCTGCTACCGCGATCTTGGAAGTCGCGGTCCACACCGGGTTTGACCTGCTGGACATCGTCCCGCATGTGCTGACTTGCTTCACTGTGCTTGATCCAGACCTGATCAAGGTCGTGCAACCCGAGGACGTTCCTAACCCCAATTGGTTAACAGGTGCCCGGCCTTCCCCGAATCAGTGTCAGTTCGGGGACAACCTGTTAGATAAGCATCCGTTTGTCCTCATTCCCTCCACGGTATTTCGACACTCGTGGAATCTGCTCATGAGCTGCGATTTGGCAGAAGGCTCATACCGGTTGGAAAGCCAGGAGCGGTTTGGCCTCGATACGAGATTGCTTAAAAAAGTGAGCGAAGAGTAGAAAGATCAAAAGCGTTGCTAACGCAAACCCATAACTCTGATTTGCGTTTCGCATGCTTTCGGGTGGATTTTCCAGCGTGAAACCAGCCTTACGGATGTGAAGCACCGCTCCTGCTGACGGTAAATTACCGCCTCGCTTGGATAAATCGATTTGGCTACGCTTGGGTGGAGCATGCAGATTAGGATATGCGTTTTCTATAAAGCCTATGGCAGTGCGGCGACTGATCATCCCTGCGGATAATGAGCGACAGGTCTGCCTGAGCGGCCGCTTGTTCAGTTAGGCGGCGGTCAAGGAGGGTCAAGGAGGGCCGTGGTAATGCCACGCTGCTGGTCAAGCGCCTCTGCCATTTTGAACGCTGCGTCCAACTCGCTGAGCCCGTCCTGCATATAGCGGTAGCGCTCAGCTTTTTCTTCCGGGTCGGTCATGGCCAAGGCCAGAACGAGGCTAGGCGGTACCACGCGAAAGAGCGTTTCCATCGACTTGGACAGGATGACCCCTTCGCTAAACTTGCCCGCCTCCTTGCGCGCAGAGCGCATCAAGGCCTTCTGTGCCGGCGTCAGCTCGCGGAAGCGGGCGATCTTCTCGACCTCATCGGGCGGCATCGACAGGCAGATCCACCACTCGATCATGTTGAGCATGGGTTCGGCCGCTGCTGGCAAGTCGTCCAGATTCTGAGTGGCCAGCCAGAACCAGGCGCCGAGCTTTCGCCACATCTTGGTAATCTTGACCACATAGGGTGCCAGCAGTGGGTTCTTGGTGATGATGTGTCCTTCGTCGGTGACGTTGATCAAGGGACGCCCCAGGAACTGATCGCGCTCAGCCAGGTTGTTTACGGCGGTGATGAGGCTGACGTAGGCCACGGCAAGCTGCGCGCCATAGCCCTCCCGGGCAAAGGTCGCCAGATCCACCAGGGTGATGTCAGCCTCAGGCCACGGCGTGCCAGGGCGATCAAAGAGTTCGCCGTCGCTGCCCTGACAAAACAGGCTCATGGCTTCGGCCATGTCCAAGAGGCGGGCGCGTCGAGGTTCGGGAAGGGCGTAGTCGCGCGCCTGCTCGCGTAACGTGGCGCAGAGATCGCGGGTCAGCACGGGCTGTCCCTGCGCTACACAACGTTCGGCGGTCGCCAATAGGCACTGACGCAGCAGGCTTCGGTCTGAGCGGGTCATGCGTGCGTCCTCGCGTGGATCTCCGCCGGTGATCATCAGGCGCGCAATGATCTCCAGTTCGCCCAGGACATCACGCTGCTCATCCGACGCCTCCGATTGCTCACCCTCTGCATTGTCGAGCGCTTTGGGGGAGGTCGGTGTGACCAGCCGCCAGGCATCGGCGAAGGGGGCCAGGCTGATGCCACTGCCCGGTGTGAGGGTTACGCGGTGAACGGATAACCCCAGGCGGGCGGCGAAGTCGGCAAACAGCCCAAAGGAGTTACCGGCCTCGACGATGAATAATCGAGGTCGGTACAGCGCGGTCACCTGCTGCAGCAGGTAGTTCAAGGTCGCGCTCTTGCCCGACCCGGTTGGGCCGAACAGAAACAGGTGGGCGTTCATCTGGCGATCAAGGCGGCTCAGCGGATCGAAGGTCACCAGACCCCCACCTCGATTGAAGAAAGTGATGCCGGGATGACCCGTTCCAGTACTACGGCCCCAAACCGGTGCCAGGTTCACGGTGTGCTGCACGAACATCAACTGGGTATACCAATGCCGGCGGTCGGCCGCAGGATCAAAGACTGCGGGTAACCAACGAAGGTAGCTGTTAAGCGGCGCCACCTCCGCGTCTTCGCGTACCACCTGCAGGCCTGCCGTCAGCAGCACGTTGTTAAGTGTGTGGCAGCGTTGGCGCAGACTCTCCATCGCCGGTGCGCGCACATAGAACGCCAACGCTCCTCGATACAGCTTGTGCTGTCCGCCAATCAGGGCGCGGGCCTGCTCGACGTCCTGGCGGGTGTGCAGGGAGGCCAAAGTGTCGCCCACGGCCTTGCGTGCCAGCGTATTGAGCTGCGCTTCTAATCCATCCTGTGGCGTTGCGACCACCGTCAGGCACATCACTGTGCCCTCTGGCAGCTGATCCATTACCGCATTGAGGGCCTCACCATGCCGCATCTCACCGCTCAGGTGGCCTGCTTCCGGAGGCTGACGCAGTCGATCAACCACCAGAACGCGATGAGGTTGATCGTCGAAGTACCACACCCCGGTGGTTCGGTCTGAGCGAGGTGGCGTGAAGAAAAGGCGTTGCGCAAAATCGGTCCCGCTGGCCAATTCCAGGGCGTCGGGTGGTGTCGTGTCCGGATAGCGGGTCAGGGCGTAGAAGCGTGCCTTATCGGCGTCGGTATGGCCCAGGTGAGTGGGATCGGGATTGAACCAGCGCAGCAGCCAGTCATGGATGGCGGCAGCGTCCAGGCGTGTGCTGGACACACCCGCGCTGGCAAGCGCCGCAGTAAGGCGGTCGCAGGTTGCATTCAGATCCTGCTCAGGCGCTGACACAGAGCTGCGGCGCGCGGTGGCGGGAAGGCGCCGGTAGACGACCATCCGGGTACGTCGGTGCTGCCCACGCCAGGGCAACTGGGTCACGGTGGTGTCGTCGAACAGTCCGCCAGGCGTGCTGACCGCCTGCAGGTAGCGGGTGGTCAGGCGCAGGTAGTAGTCCGTGAAGACGCTGTGACGCGCGAGAGGGCGGACGTAGTCGGACAGTGTGTTGAGGTAGGCCTCGAAGGTGGGCTCGTCCTGTGCATAGAACTGTACGACCCAGGGGCTCTCGTCGTGCTCATCAAGTGTTTCCTGCAGGGCGGTTTCTACGGCGTCGCGCGCTTGCGCGAACCAGTCAGGCTCGCGTCCTTCTGTCGCCAGTGGTTGCAACTCGAAGAAGGCCGCCACCGAGCGTCCATCGTCCAAGAGCATGCACTGCGCGTCAGGCAGGTATTCCACCCACGGCAAAAGATCGACGAACGAGGGCGCCTGGGCGTACAGCCTGTCCTGATCCGCTTGGGTGGCAGGCCGGCGTTTGGACGGGTCCAGGCAGGCGCCCGGGGCGGCCAGCCCGTGCTTGGCTAGCCGCATGACATGGGCCTGCCAGGCATCCGATGACTGAGGATCCGGTGTCGTCTGGCGCAGGCGCGGCCAGCGGAGCCAAGCGCTGCGCATCAGTAGTCCTCCACTCGCTCACCGGGCAGGGCGTAGGGTACGTGTCGATAGAGCGGAAATACTGTGCTGTAGCCTGGTACCGGAACCGACTCCTCGCCGGCCAAATGCGGGAAGACATACATCACCAGGTCAGGGTTGGGCAGGCGGGGAAATTGCTGGTTGAGGGCCTGAGCGCGCTGACGGACGTCCCCACGCATGCTGCTGGAGGGGTGCTCATCTCCGACGGACAACGGACGACGCACCTGCTGCCGGGCCTCGTTCAGGCGAACCTCGGCGCCCTGGACACTGCTCGTGTGGGTACGCCAGAGGTCGAGCATGGTGTGATCACCGGGCGGCAGTAGCGTGTCCTTGCTGGCGCAGCCTGCCAGCGCTAGGGCCAGCAGCGGAGTGGCAAGCGCGAAAGTCACGTCAGTCCAAGGGCGCTGCATGGAAGCCTCCTGTCAGGTGATGAACGCGTCGCCCCTGGGGGGCGTAATCCAGCGTGACGGGCCGCTCCAGGTGAACCGCAACCTGGGCGCCGGGTTTCACGTACACCGCCGCGAAGGCTTGGCCATAGAACCGATTGACCCACTGCGACAGGTCCTGCATACCGCTGGCCAGGATTTGGTTGAGCGCCCCCTGTCCGGACGTGCTGGTGGTGCCGAACGTGCCGGCGCCGCTGAAGACGGCATGCGTGCCCTTGTCGGCTGACAGGAGCGATGCCGCGCCAGCACCTGCGGCGGTGATCAAGGCTTGCGAGCCCAGGTACTGGGCCGCATTGCTACGCGGCTCCCCCGCTACGCAGGGAATGCCCTGGTCATCGCTGATCCAGCCCAAGGCGTTGTCCGCTGACTCACCGCGTCGGGCCTGGCCGCTGGGCGGGTCATCGTCAGGTAGGGTGCGGATCGTGCCGTCGGTAAAGACAAAGGTCAGGCTGCGGATCTGTCCGCGGACGCAGGACAGAGTCCAGTCACCGGAGGCCGTTCCGCTAACCACGGCGCCGGCCACGTCGGGTAATTCGATGCCGTTGGCGGTCAGGTTGTCCGGGCCGATCAGCACCTTGAAGGGGTAGGGGTCATTCACCGTGCCGTCGACGGGGACGCGGCCGATCAGGGCCGTCATGGCGACCGAGCCCACCAGGGTGGCATTGGCCGGCAAGGTATAGACCGGTTTGGCCGGAGCATCAGGTGTGTGGCTCATTCGGTCGTCAGGGGCTGGGCCAGGTGGCGACTCAGGGGCTAATCCCAGTTGCAGTGGCCGCGCCTGGCTCTTGCTGGACGCAGCGTCAGGCGGCACATCGCTCGGCTCAATCCAGCGCAGTGGCACCTCAGTCGCCGCTTCTTGGGTGGGTTCCAGGCCGAGCCCTACCGGCAGCTCCGTGGCATCGTCCTGTGCGGGGGAATGCAGGCGCTGCTTGACGTCGTTGAGCAATCGTTCGGTCTGCTGCCGTTCACGCGCCAGCTGCTCCTGAGCCTGCTGCCGCTGCGCCCGCTCAGCCTGCAGGGCGTGTTCGATTCGCTGATCGACCAGCGCGGTTGCATCCTCAGGACGGCCGGACGCCTGACGCGAGTGCTGCACATCGCGCGTCGCAGTCTCCAGTTCCTGACGCAGCTGCTTGACCTGCGCCACCAGGGTCGCGACGGTATCCCGAGGGGAGTCACCTTCAATCCCCAGGGCGGCGCGTTCCTCGCGGGTCAGCGCATGAGCGGTTTCGGGGTCAACATCAGACGTACTGGATGACCCGGTGCATCGCGTAAGGCCGATAGCAGTCATCATTCCGGCCAGGGGAATGGCTGCCCATTTGAGTAGGCTACTGATCTTCATCGACATTACCGTGGCGCAGCGCGGGCAAGACAGGAGGGCGAGGTGTGACGTCTGGGAAGGGCGTGATCCTGGGGAGCAAGGCGCCCCGCAGTCCCTGGTGGCGAGTGACGAGATAAACCACTGTGGTATCGGTAGCCTGACCGGACGGGCCAAGGTCGGGGTGCTGGAAGGTGGCGGCCACAAAGTCGCCCTGTAGTGCCTCGGGTACCAACGCGATAGGACGTGCGCTTTGATTGCTCAGGCGAACTGCGGTGACTCGCAGGTGCTGCAGTTGCCAGACGGCAAGGGCGTGTGCCCTAACCAGTAGCCCCGGCAACAGGCTGTCCAGCGGCAGCGCTTTCTCCACCGCGACGGAGCGAATGCCCTCGACCGGCTCAAGGGTGCGTAAGGGTGCATAGAGACGCTGCGCGGCATAGCGGGTCAGGGTCATCGCCAGGGCCGCGTCCGGAACGCTCTGAGCAGTACCGGCTTCAGGTGTATTCGGCGCGGGCGGTAACTCTTCGTCTGGCGCATCCAGGACGATGCGAATCGGCTCCGCCGCTGGTTGCCCCGATTTTGCCGGCTCCGCGGCGACGTCGAGCAGGATGATCATGCCCGTTTGCACATCCTGTACCTGCAGCCGCGTGGGCGGAACCACGGTGCTGGCGCGCAGGTAAAGCGCGCCGCCGGTGCTTTGGATACGCAAGCGATCACTCAGGGCTGTAGGGACGCCAACGCGCACCTTGCGGTCAAGGAACACGACACGTTCCTGGCCTACCGTGAGCGGCACTGCGAGAGGCAGGCGTTTCCAGTGCAGGATCTGTGTGGCATGACCGGGTGCTGCCACACCGAGCCCAAGGAACAGCGCGGCGAGCAGGGATAGGGGCTGACGAGTCATGTGGCGGCTCCTGGGGCTTGAGCAGGCATCAGGTCCGGATGGGTGTCGATGCGTTGTGGCGGCTGGGCATAGCAGTCCAGCGCAAGGCCGAACGGGTTGTGCTCTGGATCTTGATCCAGCCGTACGACCTTGAGCTGATAGCGCACCAGCGCCCGCTTGATCTGCTCGCTGCTGTAGTACTCGTCCGCCGTCAGATCCAGCGTGACGATCCAGTCGCGAGCCGAGATCACCTTGACCCGGCGCGCGGGATCCTCGCCGTAGCCGCGCCCTGGGATCTCGTAGACGCCCCGGACGCGTAACCGCAGCTCGCCGTTGGCGCGGCGACGCTGATAGTCCTGCTCGAGGAAGGCCTGGCAGGCGGGCGTGAGGTAGGCCGAGAGGGTTTTGAGGTTGCGCGGGTAATCCGCCTCGCCATCGCTGGGCCAGCGTTGTAGCTGCTGCCAGATGTAGAAGGCGAAGGCATAGACGTTTTCGGGCGGTACGTCCCACCAACTTCGCGTGCTGCCTGAACGCAGGTCAGGCGGGATGTGGATGGTCAAATCTCGCGGTGCGCTCCACCAGCCAAGGCCCAGTAGCAATGCCAGTAGGGCCAGGGCACCGGCGGCCAGGCGAAGGGTGCGTATGTGCGCCTGCAGATGCACGATTTCGTGGCGAAAGCGGCTCATGACCAGCGCTCCCCTTCACGCAGGACCGCCCGGGAACGTCGTGTGCTCCAGGTGCCTGAGCGCAGAATCAACGCCTGTCCGCCGACCCAGGCGGCCAGGAGGGGTAGGCGGGTTGCTACCTGCCATTGCAGGTGCCGATGCAGCCAGGTGTCAGGTCGTCCGCGCTTGAGGGTCTGCAGCAATCCGCTGCTCAGGTAGAGCCCAACCGCCAGGGTGATGAGGATGCCGGTGGGCAACACCGCCAGCTGCCCAACCACAACCGCAAGCGGCAGACTCAGCCCTAGCCCGATCAACGCAAACAGGGTGGAGGCAAACCAGAGCTCGTCCGCGGTCAGCCCTCGAACAACGGCCGGTTGGCGATTGAGTCGGTGGGGCAGGAACAGAACCTGGCCGTCTTCGGCGCGTACGGTCTCCATGGTGAGGGGTAGCTCCGCGTGTCAGAGCACACCGATGGCGGTGGTCAGCAGCCAGATCCCCACGACCAACAGCATGGCGCCTACGGCTACGGTGAGACCAAATTGCCCCCAGGTGGCGCGGCCGGTATGGATCTCGGAGTAGCGGGTATAGGCGTGGTAGCACACGCCGATAAACATGGACGCCACAACCAGCAGAGCGACCAGCATGACGATGTCGTAGCCATAGTTCTGCAGGGTTTGCAGGATGCCGGTGCCCTGCCCCCGGGTGGGCGCTTCCATCTTGGGCAGGCCAGCGGCGTGGGCTCCTTCAATCAACCCGATACCGCTGACGGCCGTCAGGGGTTGAGCAAGATGGCGAGGGCAGGTACGCAACAACGACGTAGACACGTTCAGGTCCTCCATGGGTCAGGAGAGCAGTAGAAAAATCAGGGCCAGGTACAGGAAGAAAAAACGCACCGCGACGCCCAGCAGCTGGCGTTGGGTCATGCGGTGTTCGGCCCAGCTCACGAAGGCCGTGCGCAGGGCCCACACGCCCCAGAGCTGAAAGACGGCAAAGACCAGGCTCAGCACCACCGTGGAGACGGCGGCAGGGGTGAAGCCACCGCTGGCCTGAAAGGCTGCGCTCTGTGCGGCGGAGAGGGTCATGGCGAGGACGCCTCATGTGAATCGACCTCGCGGGCGTAGTCACCTGCCAGCGGCTGCAGATCCCTGGGCTGGGCACGGGACGGTGTCAGGTAGTGTTGGATGCCCTGGCGGATGCGCTGCAGGTCTTGCTGCAGGCGGGCATAGTCGAAGTGGTAGCGGGTGCCTGCAGGGGCTGCGTGCGCAGCGGTCTGAACGGCCAGGTGTTCAGTGATCGTCAATTGCCGGATGACGGCAGCTAGCTGCTCACGTTCAGCGTCACTGTCGCCCGCCTGTGCTTGGGGGGCACTTAGGGCAACCGAGAGCGATGTGAGGAGGAGTGGCCAGTGAAGTAGGGCAGAGCCTTTGCGCGTTGCCATCTTGCTCGCGTCCTGAGCGATTCGATGGCGCGAAGGTGCCGTTTACGGGAGCGTCACGCTGCAGAAAATCCGATTCAGCGCGTACCCGGTTTTCTGTGGACGGCGGCCTCACCGAGAAAGCGGAGCGCATGCCAGCCGGTTTGTTAGTTGCAACCGATAACCACGGACGTTAGATTTTGACTGTCGTGGTCAATCCCACGACCGGGAGTCGAAACCCGAGTTGTCTGAGGGCGCGGAAAGGCGCCATAGCGTAGTGGTCTTTGCGATGCATCGAACACTGCGATTCTATGGCGGACCGTGCGGGGCAGGCTTTTGCCTGGCCGGTTCCCTCGGACGCCGGTATTTCGACCCCCGTACGGTTCGCCACCCTTGCCGAGTCGAAACGGTATGAGTGGCTCTTCAACCTGTCCGAGGAGCATGCCGAATGCACCGACTGCCTTTTAAGCCCGGGCTCCACCTGGCACATCCGACTACGTGTCTTACCTCTCGCATGGAGGTGTGCCATGACTAGTCGCACTAGCACCATAGTCCCTTTTCCAACGCCTTCGCTCCGAGCGCGCCAGCCCGACTTCCAGCCAGATACACCGGAAGCCGAAGCTGAGTTGCATATTTCAGTGCTGAACGATCTGCTAGATCAGTTGGCGTCTGAGTCGGTAGAGAACGGAGAACTTCGTCAGCAACTGCTTGCGTCGATGATGCGAGAGTTGCTTAACGATGTTGTCGTGCTCTACCGCCGAGCTCTGACAGAAGCAAGACACTAGCAACAGCCTCAGGTGAAGACGTTGCACCTGTTGGGCGTTTAGGACTGACAGGTGCGCTCGTCTTACCCACCAGAGACGATCAATTCAGCGTTGCGTTTGTGCTCATTTCGCCGGGTCTGCTCCAGCCGTTGAGCAACCAGGTAAGCCTGGAGGGTAGAGCCATCTTCTCAGGTACTTTGCACACAGCCGGCGAAGTGGCTTGTCGGTTGCAACTAGGTGCATCGAGCGTTAGATTTTGGCTGTCGTGGTCAATCCCACGACCGGGCGTCAGAACCCGTTAAACCAGGGCGCGGCAGCGTCATAGCCAGGCGAATATGGGTCGTTTGATCCGTTCCGCTTTTCTATGGCAGGCCGTGCGGGGCAGGCTATTGCCTGGCCGGTTCCCTTGGTTTCCGGTTTCTGACCCCCGTACGGTCTGCCACCACTTCTGCGTCAGAACGGATGGTGGCAGCTCCTTAATCAAACCAGGGAGCATAAGTAGAATGCCTCGTCCTCCTTTTAAGCTCGGGCGCCGCCTGGCACATCCAACTACGTGTTTTACCTCTCGCACGGAGGTGTGCCATGACTAGTCGCACCAGCACCATTGTTCCTTTTCCAACGCCTCTGCTTCGGGCGCGCCAGCCAGACTTCGAGTCAGATACGCCGGAAGCCGAAGCGGAGTTGCACGTGTCAGTGCTGAACGATCTGCTAGATCAGTTGGCGTCTGAGTCGGTAGAAAACGGAGAGCTTCGCCAGCAGTTGCTCGCATCGATGATGCGCGACCTGCTTGACGACGTTGTCGTGCTCTATCGCCGAGCCCTGACAGAAGCTCGACATTAACAACGCTCTTAAGCGATGACGCTGCACCTGTCAGATAAGGTAGCGCTGGCAGGTGCGCTACTGTCTTTGCTAAGAAGACAGGTTAATACCCGCTAGCGCTTTAGTAGAAAGCCGGCGGCCTGAAGTTGTTTCACTCAGCGAAAGATCAACGACTGGTGAGCTGCGCCACCTGTGCGAGCACCGTCGCCGACCGCGATCGCCACGTTACCGGCAGCCACTGCCGCATCTCCACAAGCGAACACGCCTGCCACGCTGGTTTCCCGCATCTGATCTACTGTGAGGAAGTCGCCCAAGGGACCGCTTTCAACGGCAAGGCCCAGCTGCTTGATCAGGGGGTTGTTCAGATGCGTGCGTGGTTGGACGAACAGTCCTGCAAGCGTAATCACATGACCACTGGCCAGTGTCACTTCCAACCGCTCCCCACCAATAGAAACAACCTGATCTTGCTCGAGCGAAACGCCACGCTGTGCAAGCTTCTCGCTTTG
Source organism: Pseudomonas sp. SORGH_AS_0199 (assembly GCF_031453735.1). NCBI lineage: Bacteria > Pseudomonadati > Pseudomonadota > Gammaproteobacteria > Pseudomonadales > Pseudomonadaceae > Pseudomonas > Pseudomonas sp. SORGH_AS_0199. The sequence goes on along the minus strand of NZ_JAVJAE010000001.1, from coordinate 421,919 downwards.
CTCTGCATCGGGCTGGAAGGCGCCGTTGAGGAACAAGGTTGTTGGTCCCCAATCAGGCAGCATCAGGGCCTGATGGATAGCGAGTGGTGAGCTGGCCAAGACACCGATGTTTCCTTTGTCCAGCTCATACCCATGGCAGTAAGGGCAGTGGAAGACCTGTCGCCCCCAGCGCTCAGCCAAGCCAGGAATATCTGGCAGCTCATCGGTGACGCCGGAAGCCAGAATCAGCCGACGGGCATTGAAGGTGAGGCCATCGCTTGTAGCGATAGAGATCACATCGGCCTGTTTCTCTGCTGCAACCGCAGACGCGTCATGCCAGGTGACGGATGGGTAGGCGAGTAGTTGCCGACGCGCTTGGTCAGCAATTGCATCTGGGCTGATGCCGTCTTGCCCCAGGACCCCATGAGACATGGCAGCAAATCGATTACGGCGTTGCGCAGCATCAATCACTAATACAGAACGGCGCGCCCTAGCCAGTTGCATGGCAGCGGACACACCGGCGTAGCTACCCCCTACAACGATCACATCGTAGATCATGGAATTTCCCTCTTGAATTTCAGGAAACAACATAAGTTACATGATGAGCGAAAGTCTAGGTCTTGTAACTTTTCCTGTGTCGGGAGATGCTGGTTGGCTTGAATGAGGCTTTTGAGCTATGAGAAATGACACGCGCCTATCGCGGATGCTGCATACGCTGATTCACATGGCTCGCCATGAACAGCCTGCGACGTCTGACACCTTGGCTCAGATGCTGAGTACCAATCCGGTAGTAGTGCGCAGGACGATGGCCCTGCTCAAGGAGCAGGGGTACGTTCGTTCTGAAAAGGGTCATCGGGGAGGGTGGATGCTGGCAAAGCCCCTTGCAGAGATCACACTGCTAGATATCCATCAGGCGCTCGGGTCGTCGTCGATTTTCGCCATAGGTTTGGCGACCGATCATCCTGAATGTCTGGTTGAGCGAGCCGTAAACAATGCGCTGACCGAGGCATTCGATGCCGCGCAGGCTTTGCTGCTGACGCGCCTGCGAAGTATCACGCTGCAGCAGCTAGCGGATGATTTCGAACAGCGCGCTGAGCTGCTCGAAACGACCAGAGCGTAACGTCTTCACGCGATTCAGGCTGATCCCTAAGCCCTGTCTGGAAGCAGCTTCCATCCCTAAGGTGATGAAGTAAAAGGACCGCTCATTGGGTGGTTTATCGTGCTTGGCTCGAAGAGCGAACAGCTGGAAAACTGCTAAGGGTTATATCTGGGCTCGCACGATCAATAAACAGTGCAGGGTTCCACGTGAAACGTGTCGTAGCCTGGCTGGCGATCACTGCCCTAGATGTCTTGCTAGATGGAATAGCCGAAGCTGTTCGTCAGAGATGCTTCTTGAAGGTCCCAATGGCGATTGCGGCCATCAGGCCTGACAGGATCGCACTCACAATCGCAAAGCTGGCAATAGACAGGCTGATGGGCAGTACCAGGTACATGAACCCTGGCAGCAGTGTCAGTGGAACGAAGAGGGCCTTCGCGCGGTGATGGAGATAGCCCGATTCACGTAGTACGTTCAAGCGGCGCACGTGCCGTTGGACCAAGCCGTCTACGATACCAACGAGCACGCTCAGTATCAGCAAAGGCAGCGCCTGAAGCAGCAGTAGGCTTCGTATGCCAACGCTCAGCGCGCTGTGCCGAGCTGCAGATAAAGCCTCTTTTAGCCCCGAACGTTCTTTTGCCCAAGGCAAACGCGGCGTCTTGTGGCCAAGGATGCTGGATACAGTTGAAAGCCTGCCTTGTAGCTCAATCCACAGGTTGGATAGCGCCATGAGCTGCACTGAGCGTTTGGTATTTAGCCACGTACGGGAAATCGACTGCCATCGATCCGGCCAAGGCGTGCGGGTGAGATCGCGTCGATCCTGATCGTAAAGGATCTGCGCGTGCAGATCGCGGTTATCCGGCCAAACGAACAGCATGCCAACGCCTTCCAGTAAAAGCCGAAGGAGCAGCGCGGCGCACAGCAGGCCCAGGACCGTAAAGGGCAGTAACAGAAGCTGCGTAAACCCTCCGTAACGACGCGGCCGGGTGTCTACGGCATTATTCATGAGCAGATGCCTCCGTAGCCGAAGTCACCGGTGGCTCTGGGCGGCCGGGAGTGGTAAGTCTGGTTCGCCAGATGGCTCAGCCGTCTTGGGTCCGAACGGGCGCCGACGCATGGCAGCGGTCAACGCGCGAAGATCAGCCGGTAACTCATCATCGGCGTCTGGTAGCGGTAAGGGCATGCGCACCTTCCACAGCGCACCGCCTTCAAGCAGCGCAAAGCACTGCCCCTTGGGCAATGCGACGAGGTGGGCAGGCTCGATGAGAGACCGGCGGCTGCCCACGAGCTGATCTTGGGTGCTGGAGGTGAAGGCACTGGTGGCCTGTGGATCAGAGGTATCGGTGACGCTACTGGATTGCGCGGGTGTATAGACGTCGACCTGGGGGAGTTGGCGGGTCAGCAGCTCGGCCGTGGCTGTTTCGCGTACACGCAGCATGAACAGGTTGTTGAAGTTGCCAATCACCTGACCCGCCTTGGCGCGATTACCTAGCCGCGCCTCGATATCCGACAGGGTCTGGGTATAGGCCGTCACCTGAACGCCAGCGCCGCCGCCCTTGTTGACCAGGGGAATAAACTCATCACCCATCAGTTCGTTGAACTCATCGGCGTGCAGATTGATGGTTGGCTTGGTGCCTGGCTTGCCGCCGGGTAATCCGCTGTCGACGCCGAACTTGTAGAGGTGTCCCGCCACCGAAACCAGATCCGCAAACATGGAATTGCCTACGGCTGCGGCGACCTCGGCATCGGATAGGGCATCCAAGCCCACATAAACAATGGCGCGTTGGCGAACGACTTGCATCCAGTCGAAGATTGGCCGCGGATCCTGCAGGTCCTCGTAGTCCGGCGAGAGCAACTGGACGATCTTGCCGGTGGTGAGCTTCTCCAGCAGGGGCAGGAGCGAAGCCACAATCTTGTCGAAAAAGCTGCGCTCGTAGCGCACGGCGCTGCGCAGGCCATCGAGCACCGGATCGAAGTGATGCGTACTGGAAAGGTACTGCTCGAGGGCAACGACTCGGATCTCCCGCCCAATCATGTGCCGCGGCAGATTACGGTTGTTCAATCCCGCCTCAAGCTTGAGGATCGCCTCCCACGCCTCGGGCTCACGTGTGGCGAAGTAGTGTTCGGCGTACTGAATAAACAGCGCATCGATGTTGATGACATAGCGCTGGATCAACCGATAGTCAGGGCGCTGACCCAGCTCCACTAGAGCGCGCGCGATGATGTTGACGAAGCGCCAGGCAAACTCGCGAAAGGCGGCGCTATCGCCTTCACCGGAGAGTTGCCTGGCAAGACGAGTAGCCACCTCGGAGATACGACCAAAACGGCCGACGGCGTTGTACCGAGCCGAGCTGTCGGGCCAGCCCAGGTGGAACACCAAAAACTCCTGCTCACGGCCGGCGCGTTTGGCTTCGGCGTACATCCGCTTGAGCAGATCTGCATCGCCTTTGGGATCGAACACGATCACCACTTCATACTCGCCCTGCGCATTGCGACGGCGGATGTCCTGCGCGATGAAGAGCTCGGCCAGCCGCGTCTTGCCGACCCGCGTGGTACCTAGTACCAGCGTATGGCCCACCCGCTCGTTCAAGGGTAGGCAGACGTCTTGCTCGTCAGGCTCGACGCCATGAAGGCGAGGCAGGCCGCCAATGGCGGCTTGAGTCAGGTGAGCGCGCCGCGAAGGCTGTTTGAAAAGGTGTTGGATAAAGCGGTCATACCGGCTTGGCTCGACATAGCGGCGGCACTGCGGCAAATAGGTCTCGAGCAAGCGTTGGGTATGCCGCGCCTCCCAGCGAAATCCACGGCCGATGAACAGCGTTTGCGTGCTGACCGGTATCGCATCGCTGGATAGGGTGTAGGCAGGCAGCCGCCGAAGATTGCGTCGGTAGCGCAGTATGCGATGAGCCTGATACAGCCGTGCGGCGGCGAGGCATAGGAATGCCGTTGTGGCGAATGAGGCCATTGGGGCCGAGAGCCCGAACGTTTCGGGGATGAGTGCAACAAGGCCAGCCGCTAGCATGCAGGTGACAACGCTGTACAACTCCACGGCTGGACGAAGCCAGCGCTCATAGCCGGTCGGATGGGACATGGCCTGCGCTACCAGTCATCCGCTATTGGCAGGAGCAGCACAGGGTAGTGGTGCAGCCCCAGGCGTTGGGCGAGGTCATCCCCCGAGGTTGGAATGAGAGTGAGGTCGGGGGCCAGGCGCCGAAGTTCGGCCAAGGCCGCGGCAGTGTCGATATTTACCACCAGGCCAATAGCCTGCTGGTCCTTCAGCTGCCGCTGCTTCTGGCTCAGCCAATGACGTGAGTACTCATCATCACCGATGAGAAACAGGGGGCTAAGCCCAGGTGCTTGGAGCGCTCGTGTCGAAGCTTCGCCTGGAGTCAGTCTTTGCGACCGCACCGGTAGCATTGCGGTCTCAGCCTCGTAAGCATCGGCAGGAAATAGGGTCACAGTGGCCGTGCGTGGTGGAGCTGTTCGTTTGAACGGCTCGAAGTACGGCCGGGTGGAAACACCTCCCTCGTGACCCACCACGATGAGTGGGTCCGCCATTGCCTGCAGGGATAGCCATCCCGTACCGAGTACGAACAGCGAGCGTCTTCCGAACCCAGGTCTCACGGCAGCTCTCCCACCGGCAGTCCACTGGCTACCTGACCCTGTAGGCGATCCAGATGCGCCTGGACGAGGCGCTGATAGCGTGCGGCGAATGCGCCGCCGGCCGGGCGGTGGTAGCGGCCAATGGCGGCTGGCCAATCAGGAGCGGCTGCGCGCTGCTCGACGAGGATTGCAGCGGCAATCGCAAGGTTTTGATAGGGGTCTAGCAAGTCACACGGATGGGTGACGCGATGGCGGTGGTAACCCAGGTTGATCTGGCCGAGACCCACGTCGATTTTGCGGCCTGGAGTAGTGTCCATGGCCTGCAGCAGGCCGGTGCATGCCGTATGGCGATTGGCAAACCGCTTGGCCTCGCCAGCCACGTTCAGGGTCCAGGGCCACGGCACTGACCGTCCTTGCCAGCGTCGCCCGCTTTCCTGCAGTGCTATGGCGTACAGAACCAGAGAGGGAACGCCGGCTTGCTGGGCCGCAAGCTGATAGGCCGGAGGCGGCAGCTGAGCCTGCGCCCAGGTGGCGACGCTGACCAAAGCCGACAACAAAAACGCCAGGCCAGCGACTGCTCGACGGCGCCTTGTTGGCGTGGCTACTGTCGCTGCCATTGTCCATTCACCCGCTGTGCGACGACGGGCAATTCGCCGGCAAGACCTAGCGACTGAAAGCGGCCCTTGTCATGGTTGAGGGTGATGGTCCGCTGCTGAACCGGTGTGGGATCCAGGCGCGCCTGACGCGCCCAACGCCGTAGTCGTGCGTCATCGCCTTTACTATCCACCAGGTACAGGTCGAAGGCCCGACCCTGTGCCTGCAACTGCCGGACACGTTCAAGACAGGGCGGGCAGTCCGCTTTGACGAACACGGAAAGGCGCGCTTCCTCGGCCACCTTGTCATCCTCGAGCGTGACCCGCTGCAAGTCAGGCGCAAGGCGCTGCCAGGCAGCGTCGTAGGCGCGCTGATAGGTCAGCAGTTTCTCGACACGTCGGGCCTCAGCTCTGACCTGCAACTCCGCATAGCGCGTACGCTCTTCGTCACTGCGCGCCTCGATACCCAGGGCAGTCAACGGGTCCAGGTGCGACGCGTAGATACCCAGCGGTCCCTGCATCAGCTCGCGATAGCGGGCCCATTCATTGGCCTGCAGACCCCAGGCCTGGGCCTGTGCGTCCTCGCTCAGCACGAGGCGGCTGTGTTGGGTCTCGCTCCAACGTGTCTGGTCGTGAGCGGTGGACGCAGGAGATGCCTGAACAGCCTGAAGAGAGCCAAGGATCAGGCTGAGCAACGCGGTAGCGGGTAAACGGTGTGTCATCGCGTGTCTCCTCCAGGCAGCGGGAGATCCCGTACCTGGCCATCCACCCGAAATGTCGCGGTGTTCTGGGTCAAGCCGGTGAGCTGCCAGTGGTCCAGGGACTCGCCCACGCGGAGCAGCGTGACGGCGTTGAGCCCTTGCTGATGAGCCGGTAACAGGGACAGAAAGCTGTGGCCGCCACGTTGCTCTGCGCCGAGTAGGTGAAAGGGCGGTTCGGACGCCTTGGCCTTTGGCGCGGGTCGTGCCGGTGTTCGGCTTTTCTCATGAGATGCCGTTGCCTGGTGCATCAGGGCGTGCAACTGAGCCTCAAGTCGGTCAGTGCGTTGTTGCAAGGTCAGCACGTCCGCAGCCTGGGCATGCTTTTCCTGCCGCTGGACAATGGTAGCCAGGCTGGCTTTAAGGTCCTCGCGTACCGCGCTTAGCTCGGTCGGGCTGACCAGGTGCTCTGGCGTTGGCAGGGCATCCAGTCGGGCGGTAAGGGCGGCCATGTCTGCCTGCAGTGCATAAAGGCCCGGCTGGTCATCGTGTTGCGCTAGTTGCTGACGAAGGCGCGACTGGCCCATGTGGTCATGCACGATCAGGATGCTGATCGCGAGTAACCAGGCGGCGCCGCCCAAACGTTGTAGACAATCAGCACGCACGGCCAGAAAGGACGCTCGCACCCTCACGATGGTTGGCCCTCGGTTGGATGGGTGGGCGCAGGTGTAAAGCACACACGCCGAGCGAGCGAATCAACCTGTAGCGTCCAGGCGGGGCCTGCCAGGGTCTGCAGGGCGTCACGCAGCGGCAGCGGCCCCAACTGCAGGTGTGCGGCCGGCAAGGGCAGCGCATAGAGCCGAGCCGCCTCTTGCGTCTCGCACAGCGAAAAGCCGGAGCGGATCAGCACATAGCGCAGGGCCTCGCCCACGGTACGGTCGGCACCGGCGGGGATAGAAACGTCCACAATCTGGCGCATCAGGTTGCGTTGAGCGAGTTCAGGTCCTTGCTCGACCAGGGTGTAGCGTCCCTGGCGGACAACCAAAAGATCCCGTTCCGGTACGGGCGCTGGCGAGCGCACAGGAGGGGTGTCGGGCAGCGCGCTTGCTGGGTTGGATGGCAGTGGAGTGCAGCCTTGGAGCAGTAGGCCTAGGGCCGCTCCGACGCAGGCGGGTATGAGGCAAGCGGTGGCGTAGGGTGCGCGCATGGAAGACTCCCGAGAAGGCGAGTCCTTACTGTCCAATGCAGAGCCGTCTTGAGGCTGCGATTAAGCCGTACTGGGGCCTTACCAGCTTTTTGTAGGCGCTAGCTGGGCGGGTCGGTTGCGAGCCATGTGATAGCTATCCCCTGGGGATAGCTCGACGCCAAGTCCAACGACGATCTAGCGGATATTTGCGGTTGCCGTACCGATCTACGAAGGACCCGACGCTCTTCTGGTCGCCGGGCAAGGTCGATGTGAGCCTCATAGATGACCCTGCCAGGTATTTGATTTATGTACAACGTTATGTACAATGTTGAGAGGCGAAGAGATGTCTTTGCTTGCAGAAAGGGATCTCTGCCGTGCGCCGTCCTTGGACTGCGCTAATTCTCCTGGGCGGTGTCCAGGGGCCTGTTGGCTCTGACTCAAGCTGTGCTTGAGAAGGAATTGAAGAAATGCACGTACTGACCTTTAGCCAGGCTCGCGCCGACCTAAAGCAGACAATGGACGATGTTTGCCGGGACCATGAGCCCGCCGTAATCACGCGTCAGCGTGGCGAGCCCGTCGTGATGATCTCTTTAGATGATTACAACGGTATGCGCGAAACCATGTACCTCCTGGGATCGTCGGCTAACGCCAAGCGCCTTCGCGCTTCCATTGATCAGCTTCGGGCCGGCAAAGCCTTCACCCAGGAGTTGACCATCGATGAGCCAGAAGGCGAAGCAACGTAACAAAGAGAAAGCCCGCACAACACCGTCAGCGTTTCTTTTACGCCAGAAGGTTGGGAAGACTACGGTCATTGGCGAGAGAAGGACGCTGACACCTTCAACACGGTCAACGCCCTTATCGGTGAATGCTTGCGTACGCCGTTCAAGGGAACAGGTAAACCTGAGCCGCTCAAGGGCGATCTCTCTGGTTTCTGGTCTCGCCGTATCAATCGTGTGGATCGTTTGGTCTATCTCTTCGAGGGCGGAACATTGACGATTATCCAATGCCGCTTTCACTACGACTGATCTGTTAAAGATCGCTATCGCCAACCCAAGCGCGACGGCTATTACCCGACAGTTCGACAGGCCACCGTGCTTTTAGCGAGCTATCCCCGGGGGATAGCTCATTTGTAATGCGCTGTCGTGCTAAGCAAAAAGCTGCTCCCTATGAGCCGATTCCAAACTATCCCCTGGGGATAGCTTTCAGGAGTGAACGCTGCGGTGCTGAACAACGTTGCACCCGGTTAACCTGCCCAATCTATCCCCTGGGGATAGCGTCCCGCGGAGGGAGACGCAGCGCTGATCGCAGTTGATCCAAGTGAGCCCGACCTACCTCAGGATTTCGTGACGTTTGGCGCGCGCGTGCCGGTGACGATTCGGCAGGAACGATCGGGGTCGGCTCAGGCGGCAGCGGTGGTGGGGTTGGGGTGGACGCTGCAGCGCGGTTGAATTCGCCACGCAGGGCTTTCTGGATGATGCCGAACAGATAGCCCGCTGGATTGCGAACCGCGGAGCGCTCGCAGCGGGCCGCCCATTCATCAATAATCGCCTGTCGCTGTGCAGGCTCCACGGGCTTGAGGGCCGCCAGGGCGCCGGACTGTTGCTCACGGTCAAGAGCAAGAAAGCGTGGGGGGAGTACGAGGTCGTTAGACACAGTCATCTTCGTACGTACTAATTCTTTATCTACTTTACGTACAGTACGGTCTGCCTTCGGATTCCGAAGGGTGTCGTCAGAATCAGAAATTGCACCTGCTTCGGAATCCGAAGACGGTGCGGGCGTACTGTCTTCGGATTTCGGGATTTCAGGGTCCGTTACCGCCAGTACGCCTTTGTCCGTCCAGCCCTGCTGAGCGAGACGTTGAGCAATAATCTGCAGGCGAGTGGGAAGGCTCCGCTGGTTGACCTGCGGATCTTCAGTTACCTCCTTTAGCACCTGTCGCGCGACCACCTGCACTGCCTTCGCCGCGTGGCTCAGCGCTTGGCTCACCAGCTTCAGATAGTCCGGATCCAGCTGGATTGCTTCGAACGGCGTGAGAGGCTCATCGTGCAGGACATAGAGGTTGCCCTGGATACGGCCGGTGTGAGGATCACGTTGTCGCCTGACGAGGCTCAGCCAGCGCGTCAGTCGGAGGAGGGCCAGAGCGCGGGCGACGGTTTCATTAGACGCTTGCGCGGCGCAAGGCATGACCGCTAAATACGGACGGAGCCGCTCGTAGGTCGGAAAGGCTGTCAGGCCGCTGCGATCCAGCAGCAGGTGCAAAACCTGCCAAGCGTTGCGCTCTAGCGGCGTCAGGCGCCGATCAAGCAGGAGCGCGCGCGGTAGGCTGTCGTGGCGGTTACCGCTGTAGAGGAAACCATCCTGGGGCGTGCCGTCCGCCTTTGGGGATGGTTTGAGGGTGCGCAGGACGTCATTGAAGACAGCTGTCAGGGGCACGGGAGTCGCGCGCCGCAACGCCTCGTGGGCCATGCCTACGCTCCCTATTGACCGGTCCAGCGACGAACCGACGACCATAGAACGGCCAGCGGTACTTCATGCGCCTCAGCGAGCTCCATGGCCAGCTCAAGCATGGCGGTCTCGTCGTCGGTTGATAGCCCTCGCTGCGCTACCTCGGTTTTCCATTGCCGCCAGAGTGCGGCGTCCTGCGCATCGTCCAGCGCGGGATAACGGCCTTTGCGCTTGGGTAAGCCCAGCACCTTGCGGCGTAAGGCAACCTCTTGGTGGGTGAGCCCGAAGCGATGACTGACCATCTCGCTGCTACTGCCCAGGCGCAGCATGCGATCAATCTGCGCGATTTCCTGACTCACATCGGCAGATTGTCCAAGCAGACGTTTGATCACGTCGCGATTGATCGACACCGTGCACCATGAGACTGGCGCGTTTACCAGAAGGCTGACCAGGTCTGGCTGCTTCAGGGCGGCCAGCTCCTCCTCGTCAAATCCCATCGCTTGGCAGCGGCGAAGCTCGCCGTGATGTAAGTGATGCAGGGCTTGGGTCAGTACGGCTTGGTTCAGAGGGTGGCTGGTCGGCATGACAGAGGTTCTCGGAACAGTGCACAGGATCAAGAGAAAGAACCGGCCTCTAGACGGTTGAGGCGACGGGTGTGGCGGATGAGCCGGAATAGCAGTGAGAGCGAAGGTCCACTTAGTGGGGCGATCTCGCCCGCCTGACCCTGCAAGAGCGCGCCGAGTCCATCGGCAAGGGCTGCGCGGTCGACCAGGGGTAGCGTCTGAGCGGTGCCGTTGAGCGTGTGCAGCAGGAGCAACACGGTACGCGCTGCGGGCTGCAGGGCATGGGCACCGGTTGGCCACGTACAGGAGAAGCCCAGATGACTGGTCTGGACGCTCACGTAGGGCTCGACACCTGCGTCTCGAGCCAGCTGCTGCGCAAGATGTGCAATCTGCTCCCGCAGTTGCTCAGGTTGGGTGCGCACAGATTCAGGGGGCGTCGTGTGGTCACTGGATTTATCCCTGCCCCGAGAAGGTTGAGCCATGTGGGACTTGTTTCCCGGCTGCGCGAAGGGCTCACCGGTATGGCGGGCAATCAATTGCTGAATGGCCATCAGCCGTGGAGTGGTACCCGGATCAGTCTCATTGGATGTCTGTCCCGGCGCATGCGAGGTGAGCGGTGGCGTTTGCGAGAGCGCACGTTGGCGCGTTTCCTGTTGATCGATGTCCAGTGCCAGCGCCTCGTAATGCATCCCGAGCGCTGCGGCCATTTGTGCGATCAGCTCGTCCTGTACGCGTCGTGGGCAAAAGTGATCGCCTGCGGAATCAAACTGCGCCAATACGTGTTGGAACAATTCGGCAAAGGTGCGGCGCTCGCGGTGGTTTGCCAGACGCTGCCAGGTGCGTTCGCAAGCCCGTCTTAGAATCGCAAGGCGTTCTACTTGATGCCGGCCAAGGCCGGCATACAGCACGGTGGGTATGGCAGGGAGCAGATAGCGCAACGCTTCCTGCATGCGACTGATGTGAGATTGGCGAACGGGATAGCCATCCGCGTTGAGACGTCGCGCCAGTTCGGATTGGGAGAGAGTGCGTCCGGCTTCTTGCTCGTAAAGCGCTTGCGCCCGTTGAATGGCCTTGGCGCGTTCGATGAAGGTCAGGCCGCCACGGAGTTCGTTTTCGGCCAGGTGGCCCGTCAGTGCCTCCAGCTCGCCACGCTCGGTCCACGGACGATACCGGCAAGTCAGCCGGAAAAAGCGCTCCTCGCCGGTTTCGGCATAGAGCTCGCGCAGGATAGACAGGCGCGTATTACCCCCGCTGTAGATGATGTAGTGAGACTCGCCAGTACGCCGCGTGATGACAGGTACGCTGTCCAGACCACGCTCGCGGATCGAAGCCTTGAGCTCGTCATAGGCCGGATTTCTCAGCGTACGGGGGTTGTGATCAAAGGGACGCACTTCGTCGAGGGTGACAACCCGTAGCGACTCGCAAGCCGTTTCTGCCTTGTACGTTTCGGGCTCCAGGCGAGAATCTTCTACTTGGCCAGCTTGCTGAGCCTTAGCGGGAGCACCCTGTCGAGACGAATGGGATTCGGCATCGCCGGAAACTGATCGGGCCAGCGGGTCAAGCGAGTCAGGTTTGACCGGCTCGTCAGAGCCGGTGGCTTCATGAGGATACGTGTGCATGGCAGACGTAAGGTCAATTGAGTAGGGGTGAATAGGTCCGGTCTCCGTGGCCCCTGCAAGCGGTGTCACCGTCGGTGAAAACGCCCTCATAGCGCACGACCAAGAGGAGATACCAGGGTTAAAGCGCTTCTGACGCTCTCCCTAAACCGACTGCTCGATATGCAGTCGTGCCGCTGCCCGGGCGAAATGACGTTCTTTTGCCGCGGCAATGAAACAGCGTAAGTGGCGCAGTTCCACAGCCTTTCCTTCAGTCAGTGTTTACAGTCGAGATAGGTGTGATTGGATGCCGTGCCTTTCTGGCGTAGTAGGAGCAGTTGGGCAAAGGCGCCAAGTGCGGCTACGCCGGCAGCGTAGAGCGCCAGATTACCGACCGGTTGTTCGAGAAGTAGAACGAACCCGCCTGCAGCCGCACCAAGAGCGCTCCCCAAGTACAAGGCTGATTCATTCAAGGCCACGGCAAGGTTGCCATCACCATGGTGTTGGCGCGCCTGGATCAGCTCGTTGTTCTGCGGTACCTGCAGGGCCCAGCCGACCGCGCCCCAAGCGGCAATGGGTAGCATGACAAGCCACTGATTCCACTGTGCGGTTTGAGGAAGAAAAAGCAGAGACAGTGCCAGAACGACCATGATCCCTAGGGTCAGCACCGCACCACGAACGCGATCAACCAGGGGGCCAATTAAGAAACTTCCTAGTACACCGCCGATACCCCATACCCAGAGGTAGGGCGTGACAGAGTGGATACCACCGTAGGCAGGGTCGGACAGCAGAGGGGCGATGAAGGTATACATGCCGAGGCTGGATACGGCCGCTAGCAACGACACGAGCAAAATGGTCAGGACTCGGCCATCGCTGAGCATGGCGAGTTTTTGGCCAAGGGAGCTGGCGGTCGCCTTGGGTAGCGCTGGCAGACGCAGGTAAAGGCCCGCCCAGCTCACAGCGCCCAGGAGCGTGATCAACCATAGAGCTGCTTGCCAGCCCCATTGGTCAGCCAATAGCAAACTCAGCGGTACACCAAGGACCACACCGCTGGCCATGCCGCCCAAAATTACGGCGATACCTTTGCCGCGGCGCTCCGGAGTAGAGAGCGATGCGGCGGCAGCAATGCCCATGGCGAGGTAGACACCGGCACCAATACCGGCGATTGCGCGGCAAACTACAAGCGTCAGAAAGCTATCAGAAAGGGCGCTTCCTGCGTTCGCAAGTACGAAGACCAGTAGGGCGAGTAACAGTCCAGCACGTTGCCGGTTGGGCGGCACAAGGGCGACGAACACAGGCGAGCCGATGCCATAAGCAAGGGTAAAGGCGGTAACCAGTTGGGCCGCCATGGCAACTGACACTGAGAGGGAGCTTTGGATGAGCGGGATGAGCCCTGCTGTCACATAGGAGGCCATCCCAAGGGCGAAGGCGCCCAGGGCGATGAGATAGGTAGGTGACGTACGATTTGAAGGCATGACAAAGTCCTCACGGAGGTGAGTCGGTAAATAGGAAGTGAAGGGGCGACGCGGCGGTCGCCCAAGTAGCTAGAAAAGCTCGACGCTGACGTCGTACTCGCGCAACCAAGTATCAAGCCCGACCGCGAGTTCCATACCCATGCGGTCATACATAGGCGAGTGGGCGCCAAGGGGCCTTTCTAACGCTGCCTCTACACGGGTGAAGTCGAGGAAGGGGCGGACGGGCGCATTCGAGTCATCCCGGATAGCGGCTAGGGCTCTGCGTAGCCCCTGTTCGTAAGCGGGATCTTGCGTCGAGGGGTAGGGGCTCTTCACGCGCTCGACGATGGACGCTGGCAGAAGGTCGCGTGTCGCCGCGCGCAGAATGCTCTTTTCTCTACCGTCGAAGGCCTTCATCTGCCAGGGGATGTTGAACGCATATTCGACCAAGCGGTGGTCACAGAATGGCACCCTTACTTCCAGTCCAACCGCCATGCTCATCCGGTCCTTGCGATCTAGTAGCGTCTGTACAAAACGGGTCAGGTTGACGTAGCTCATCTCCCGCATCCGGCGATCACCGGCGGCCTCACCCGGCAAGCCGGGCGCTTCAGTAATAGCCTGCGAATAGCTGTCCTGCAGGAAGCTGTGCATATCCAGATGTTTTAGTAGTCCTGGATCGAACAACGTCTTGCCGTCGAAATATTTCTCCGTCACGGAAGTCAGCCAGGGAAAAGTACGCGCGTGGATGGCAACTGGATCGTGGAACCAGCGATAGCCGCCGAACACTTCGTCTGCGCTTTCTCCGGACAAGGCGACAGTAGAATGCCGTCGGACCTCTTCAAAGAGTCGGTAAAGCGACGGCCACATATCGCCCCAAAAGGCGGGGGGTAGGTCCAACGCTCGGATAACCTGCGCTCGCAGCTGCGGATCGGCAAGTTCCCGACTGTCTAGGATGACCTCACCATGGTGGGACTGGATCTGCTGCACTAAGTCCTTCACGAAGGGTGCATCGGCCGTGCCTCGAACAGCATCGCTTGCGAAGCCCTGGCCATGATCAGCGAAATCCAACGAGAAAGAACGGATGTTCTCTTTTCCCGCTGCAAGCAGCTTGCGCGATGCCAGCGCTGTGATGATAGAAGAGTCGAGTCCGCCTGAAAGCAGACTACACAAGGGCACGTCCGAAACGACCTGACGTTTAACAATGTCTTCAAGTAGATCACGTGTATGGCCGATGGTCTGATCTAACGAGTGCTCGTGCTCCCGTGCTTCAAGCTTCCAGTAACGCTGCCGTTGCAGACCACTGCGGGCAATCCTGATCCATTCGCCGGGTAGCACTTCGCGCATGCCAGCAAAGATGGCCTGCCCTGGGGTTTTCACCATCTCAAGAATTTCACGCAGACCGTCTGCTTGAATCTTGCGAGGTACCAGAGGGTTTGCCAGCAAGGCTTTGGGCTCGGAGCCAAAAATCACGCCATCGGCAGTTGGAAAGTAATAAAGCGGCTTGACCCCCATCCGGTCACGGACCAGTAGCAGTTCTTGCTTGCGTCTGTTCCAGATCGCGAAGGCGTACATGCCATTGAGTCGTTCGACGAAGTCATAGCCCCACTCCAGATAGGCGTGCAGGACTACCTCGGTGTCGCTGCGAGTTTCGAACTGATGTCCGAGTGCTTGCAGATCACGCCGGAGGTCCTGGAAGTTATAGACCTCGCCGCTGTAGGTGATGACTACCGCTTCAGGGTCGTTGCCGAAGCCTGCCGTCATTGGCTGGCGACCGCCTTCGAGGTCAATGATGGAGAGACGTCGATGTCCGAGTCCAATTGGTCCATCAATCCATAGGCCGCCCGCGTCAGGTCCTCGTCGCGTCATCGTTTCGGTCATGCGCTCCAAGATAGAACGTTGGAAGTTAAGATCTTGGCTGAAAGACAGCCAGCCAGTAATGCCACACATTGGCGGTCTCCTTTGAAATCAGCCCAGAGTTTCCAAGTCACTCGTTTCCGGCAGCAGGCTGCGGTTCCCGTAAGGGACATAGCAGGCCGGAGCAGGGCAGCGGGCTGAGGACTCAATCAGGTTAAGCTGGTGCTGTAGAGCGATAGCCGTTTGCAGGTCGGCAAAGGGCTGTGAGGGCATCTCGCGAAGGGATACCCATCGCACTACTTGACGGCAGAGGCGACTCAGCTTGTGTAGGGTTTCGAGTCCGGGTTGGGCAGGGCTAAAACACTGTTCATCGATCAGTTGCTCCCGCCCTTGATCATTGCGCGTCCAAATTCGCAGGTGATCCTGATCCCAAGACGGCGTATCGAAGACCAGGCGCGCCTGAATGACTCGCTGTTCTTGATCGATGAAGCTGAAGTCCACCGTGCGCTGACGCATGATGTTCACGAAGCTGGCATAGCCTGCGAGTGTGGCCTGGCCCAACGTTCCGGTGAGAGAGACGGTATCTAGCACGGAATGTCCGGAAATCGAGAAGTCCGAACGTACTCCAAGCACATCGTGAATCTGCAAAGGATCAGCAGAGGAGCAGATCCACGACACCAGATCCAGCGCATGGATGACTTCACTGGTGACACCGCAGGTAGGGCGGTAGTCATTGAGCCGGTCCTTACCCCAGTGAAAGCTGGCCCTCACCAGCGACCAACCCTGTGCGCTGATCTGCCGACGCAGAGATTGTGTGGCGGGTGAGTACCGTTCTACCAAGTCCAAGGCAAAACCACTCACCTGACTTAGCTGCTCGGCAACAAGTGTCAGGTCGTCAGCGGGAGTAACGAGTGGTTTCTCGCACAGCACGAAGCCACGATATCCGCTTAGCTCCGCCAAGATCCGTGCATGACTTTCATCGTTGACGCTGACCACGACGATGTCGGGCTCGAAGTGACGAAGCGCGAACGCCACCGTAGGAAAGAATGGCAGTTCTGATGCATTGGGTTTCCGATCAACATACGCCAAGCGCAAGGGCATGCCAGTACTAACGGACAGGTGTTCAAAGGCACGCCAAAAACGGCGACCGGCATAGCCCAGGCCGATGATGAGGATATTCATGGCCGCCCCTCCGCACGCACTAATAGGGCTTCGCCAGTCGAGGCGAAGCCGAGCCTATGGTAGAGCGAGGTAGCAGCGGCAGTAGTTTGCAGAGCGACTGAGTTCACATGGCGCGCCCTGAACCAGTCTAGGAGCCGCTGCATGAGTGCCGTTGCGATACCGCAGCGGCGCAGCTCAGGTGTTACGGCAACCGACTGAACCCAACCCGATCGGCCATTGAGACAATCCGGAGCCGGAGCACGGTCATCAATGATGCCTGTGGCGCAGCCAAGTATGGCTTGGGTGTGCTTATGTTCAGCGCACAGGATGAGTACCCGATCTGACCTTTCAAGACGGGTCCCCAGCCATAGCGGGTAGGCGCTGCGCCAACGCTCAATGTCTGCAGATGTACGGCTGGCGTAAGGCGCTCCGCCGGCATCGAGTAGATGGGCTCTAAGCTCGATAAGAGCAGGAATGTCGTCAGGCGTAGCACGACGGATGTCGTAAGAGATGCTCATCAGGCAACCTCCGCACCAATCCGTTGGGAGGCAAAAGGAATGGCGAAATGCTCGAAGGTTTCCCGTAGGGCAAGGGCCAGTTGCTCGATCTGCTCATCGCTATGGTTGGGCGTTGCGTTAACGCGGAAGCGTTCCGTGCCTACGGCGACCGAAGGAAAATTGATCGGCTGAAGATAGATGTGATGGGTTTGCAATAGGCGTCCTGCAGCCGCTTTGCAACGCTCGGCATCGCCGATTAGTACCGGCAAGATGTGGGTGCGAGAGCAGGGCATGACGGGGATGTCCTGTTCCAGAAGCTTGCCGCGCAGCTTGGCGGTATGCGCGTGCAGTCGCTGCCGTTCTGCGTCACTGTCCTTGAGGTGTTCGATACTCTTGATGCAGCCTGCCGTTACCGCGGGTGGCAGCGACGTGGTGAAGATGAAGCCCGTTGCGAAGGAACGTACAGCATCGATGATGACGGAGCTTGCGGCGATATAGCCACCGATGACACCAATGGCTTTAGCCATAGTGCCTTGGATAATGTCTACCTGCTCCGCAATGCCTAGTTCAGCCGCAACACCGGCACCCCTAGGCCCATACATCCCTACCGCATGTACTTCGTCGAGGTAGCTTAGAGCGTTGTATCGCTTGGCCAGCGCAACAATTTCTCTAACGGGTGCGACATCGCCGTCCATGGAGTAAATAGACTCGAAGACAATGATCTTGGGTCGGTCATGGGAGTAGGTTTGTAGCAGTTGCTCCAAGTGCTCGAGATCGTTGTGCCGGAAGATATGGCGCTCATTCGAAGTTGAGCGGATGCCGTTGATGATCGAGGCATGGTTACGCTCATCACTGATCACCACGCAATCGGGCAGCTCCCGCAGTAGACACTGCAGGGTGGCATCGTTGGATCCGAAGCCGGTAGGAAACACCAGTGCCGCTTCCTTACCGTGCCAGTCGGCCAAGCTTTGTTCTAATTGTCCGTATAACGCATGAGAGCCCCCAATGTTGCGCGAACCTCCCGAACCTGCACCGTAGGCATCCAAGGCCTCGTGCATGGCGCTCCGTACCTTGGAATGCTGGGACATGCCCAGGTAGTCATTGCTGCACCACATCACGACTGGTGATTGCGAGCCGTCGGCCAGGCGAGCCAGAGGGTAGCGGCCACATAAGCGGTCCAAGGTTGTAAAGGTGCGGTACTGGTTGGCCTGTTTGAGGGCTTCCAACTTCTGATGCAAGAGCGTGTTGTACATCCGTTTGACTCCTAGACAGTAATAGCAAGCGCGTCTGTTCCTCCTCGCGCGACAGCCCTGACATAAGGCACTCGTCGCCAGGACGCGCTATTCTTCGCACCCTTTTAAGCCTGTTACAATTTGGTTGCTTATACTGTTACTGGGAGTAATGGCATGCCGGCGGCACGGTCTTTGGAACGTTCTCGGATTGAGCTTGCAGAGTTTCTAAGAAGTCGCCGGGAGCGGCTGACCCCTGAAGAGGTTGGGTTGCCTTCCGGCGGGCGACGGCGGACACCTGGGCTACGGCGTGAGGAGGTAGCGACGCTGGCACGAGTGGGTCTCAGTTGGTACACCTGGCTCGAGCAGGGCCGAGAAATCAGCGTGTCCTCAACTTTTTTGGACAATCTATCCCGTGCACTCAAGCTCGATGCCACAGAGCGTCGTCATCTCTATCTACTCGCCCAACAGCGGCCACCGTGTGAGCCCGGCAGGACGTGGTGCGTAGTTCCGCCCCTGATTATTCGGTTGATAGAGGATTTGGATGCCCGCCCGTCCTACGTTTTGAACCTGCGCTGGGATGTGTTGGCTTGGAATGACGCGGCCGACCGACTGTTTGGCTTTTCGGAGCAGATCCCTGAGCGACGTAATTTGCTTTGGATGCTGTTTACGTCCAAGCGGCTACGCCAGCTTCTCGACCCATGGGAGGGCCAAGCAGTCCAGATCTTTTCGAGCTTCCGGCGCGATTTTGTTCAGGGAACCCAGGACGCAGACATCGTGGGACTGGTAAAGGACTTGGAGCGGGTAGCTCCAGAATTCTGTGACTGGTGGAATCGCCAGGATATCCATGGGCCCTGCCAAGGGATTCGATACTTCCGACTCGATGGAATAGGCCAGATGGTGTTTGAGCACACGACGCTTACAGTAGATGTGGACCGACATCTACGGCTGGTTTACTACGCTCCACAAATGGATGGTGCACAGGGCGCGACGTTCGAGCGCTGGCTTAAGCAAGGGGAGAAAGAGGCTTAAGTCACGAAGCCAAACGACCTGGCTGCGGAGTATCCATGGCCAGGTCGCGTCTCGACTACAGATTTGCAGCCTACGCTGATGAACAAGCGGTGGTAGCGGCCTTAGAGAAATCCCTCGCCAAAGCCCATAGGCTTTTCTAGCCGTCACAACCTCATGGACAGCTGAGCGCCACACGAGCGACGCTCAGCTGTCTCCTCGCCTAGGGGTGACGAGCCTCTGATAGCGCTCTGCGATAGAGCGTCACCATTTCATCGAGTAAATCTCGAGCCATATAGGCCGAAATTCGCTGACGTAGGTCTGTTGGGCTATCCGCGTTGCCCTGATCGTTGGCTAGGCGATCCAAGAGGTCGCTGAGCATTGAAGCCCGTATATCCGCGTCTGCCTCTGGCGACTCCCGGGTGAACTCAGGTTGTCGTAACGAGGCTGGGCTGATGGGGAAGGGAAGGATCGCACCTTTCGTCTCAGCCATTGTTCACCTCCACCATGGGGGTACAACGTAATGGGCTAGGACAGGGGCGGGGCGCGAGCTTAAAAGGAAGACGATGCATGTTCATGCTGCTCCTTGGTTCGGTTAAGGAGCCGCCACCACCGTTGTCACGCGGTATGGAGGCGGACCGTACGGGGGTGACAACCGGGAACCAAGGGAACCGGCCAGGCCGAAACCTGCCCCGCACGGCCCGCCATAAAATGCACGCAGCCGAATACTTAGCATTGGCTGTGGGCTATTTGGCTACCGCGCCCTTGTTCATCGGGTTGTCACGCCCGGCCACGGGATTGACCGTGACCCGTAAAATTTAACGTTTAGGCCCAGCGACTGCAAATAGTTGGCACGGATCGCGCGCCCGTTTCTGCAGTGTCTACTATGGCTTGGCCTTTCCACCTTGTTCGTCCAGCGCATGAGATCTTAGGTGCTGATAGAGCCCCACCTTCTACCTCGACCATTTACTCAACGCAGAAGGTGTGTCTCTTTAGGTTTACTAGAGGGTGTCCATGGACTGCGTAGACTGTCCAACCAGCACGACGCCGGGCGAGCCAATGGAAGCGGCATCGCCGGCCTGAGCGAAGGCCCCGTCCTTGCCGACCGTTGCGCCGACATAGGTGGGTTGGGTCGTCGAGAGACCGTCCCACACCGCCGAGGCGCCAGCACCAGCGCCGTAAGCCGCCCCCGCATGCTGACCGTCGCTAAAGGTTTTGCCGCCGCTGGCGGAGGCCGTCGTGATCAGGGTTCCATCACTGGCAAGTACGGCAGTCAGGTCGTAATTGAAGGCAGCCGCAACGTTGCCCAGTTTGTCGAACAGCACCACGGCATCCTCCTTGCCGATGCCGGGCCCGTCGACGCTGACCACTGAGCTAGCACCGCTCAAGCCCCACGCCGTCTTGAGCGCGCTCAGGTTCGCCGCGGCCACATCGGCCACGACTAGGGTCGCACCGCGGCGGCGAGAACGCTATTGCCGTCGAGCGTGATCGCAGAGGAGAACTGACCGGCTTCGTCTGTCATGCGCCAGCCGCTGAGATCGATGCTGGTCGAACCGTAGTTGTACAGCTCGAAGAAATCCCCGCCCTTGGCGTTGGAATTGACCTCGGTGATCAACAGGCTGTAGTGAGGGCGGGCGGCAGTCGCAAAGCTGATGTCCATAGCGGCCACGGCATTGCCCGCATGGTCAACGACCGCGCCCGCCTGCATCTCCAGGTGGTAGCTGCTGCTCGCCTGTAGCCTGTCCGTCGGCGTCAGGTTGAGGACGTTGAAGTCGACCGAAACGCCCGGATCTCCGGCTTTGAACACCTGGACCACGGTGCCGGCCTGGTCCACCAGCTGGAGGCTACCGCTGCCCAGCGCGATGCCTTCATCGAACGTCAGACTGAGGCGGCTGCCGGTGGGGACATCCCGCGCATCGACCGCGGGACTGTTGGCCACCAGAAGGGGAGCGGCAAGGTCCACAGCCGGTGTGCCCAGCGTGACCAGGTTGCCTTGGAAGTGCTGCCGCGCCGGGTCGAGGTCCTTGGACACCTGCGTCTGCCCCTGCCAGAGGGTATCGCCGTTGTCCTGCAGCAGCAGGATCTCGGTACCTGGTTTGACGCTGGCGGGGGAGGCAATGGACTCGAAACTGCCCCCGGTGGCGGCCAGCAGCGCATCCAGGTTGTTGTCGAGTTCGAAGGGCGCGGTGGCCGGGTCACCGCTCCAGGTGAACAGGCGGAAATCGTGGGTGACCGCAGCGGACGCACTGCCGGCAGGACCGGCGAGGATCAGGTAGCCACTGCCGTCCAGGGCCCGGTCGATGGAGCGGATACCCCGCCCGCCGAGATTGAGCTCCATGGCCTCGAAGGTAGGCGAGAGGCTGTTGTCGGCCAGCACGGCCTGATAGTTGGTCACGGCAATCAGCAGCGCCTTGTCGCGCGATCCGGTATCCAGCTGCGGCGCGCGAAAACCCAGCCAGAGCTGGCTGTCGTCAGGAGAGGTGGTCAGGCCTTCGATGGAAAAGCCGTTGACCTGCTCGGGCGCGATGCCGGCAGCGGAAGAGACCTTCAGACCGTAGTAGCCGGCCGGCTTGCCACTGCTGCCACTGGCGTCCCAGGCATCGAGCGCCGCGACCAGGCCTTTGTAGGTCTGGATGCCAGCGGTATCGAACACCGGTTTGCCCTGGGCGTCGGTGGTCAGCTTCACGGCCAGGATGGCTTCGCGTCCCGGCGCTTCCTTGCCGCTCTTGCTGTTGCTGTGCGAGCCGGTGAGATACAGGGTCCCCTCCGTGCCGAGGCTGCCGGTAAAGGTCATGGCCTCGAAATCCAATTCGTCGCTCAGGCCCAGCACACTGCCGTGGTCGAATGCGTCGAGCGCCTGGCCACCCTGCTGATCGTAAACCCTGAGCACATTGCCCTCGTCATCGCCGACGATGAGGTAATGGCCCCAGCGAATGACCCCGGACGCATCCGATGCTCCGGCCTGGGTGCCTGCCTCCGGCATGAAGGTGAAGACGGCTGGCTGTGGCTCGGCAGGCGCAGGGGCGGGCGCGGTATTGTCGATCAGGCGCTCGGTCGTGCGGGTGACCAGCTCGATCAATGACTGCTGCCCCTGTTGCGCCAGGAGGTCGTTCAACTCGGCCAGGCTCGGCGACGTGCCACTGACCCCCTGATAGGCGAGACTCAGTTGCGCCTTGGCCAGCGCATGGGGCTGACCTTCCGGCGAATTCGCAAATGCCGCCAGCACCTCGGTCCGGCTGGTGCCGGCCGCCAGTTGCTGGGTCCAGAACTGCAGACCGTCCGCATCGGCGGGCCGCCCCAAAGCATTCTCGTAGGCGGCGGTCAGAAAGGCCGTTGCCGAGCCCGCGGCCATCGTGGCGAACTCCGGCGATTGCAGAAACGCCTGCTGGATGGCTTCCAGGGGTGTGCCGTTCTGCAGCGCCTGGGTCCAGTACTGCAGCCCTTCGGTGTCCGGCAGCCGTCCAAAGCTGCTCAGGTAGAGGGCGACGACAGGCACCCTGCTGGAGGCCTCTTCGGTCGAGAGCGAAAAACCCGTGGCTACCTGCGCGAGACTGGCATTGCCCTGGTCAACCTGCGCCGTCCAGTAATCGAGTCCCGCAGCATCCGGAGTGCGGCCGAGAATGCTCTGGTAGTAGGCGCTGATCGTTTCACGGGTCGTGGGCATGGCGCAGGTCCGTCTGATGACAAGAGAGACGGAGCCTAACGGGCAGAGTGTTGCAGAAAGATTGCAGGGACGGAGCGGCTTTTGTTTCCCTTCGTCGAAGCCACGCGACGGGAGCTGCGACCTGACCCCGGTTGGGTTTTGCTGCGCTCAGCCCAACCTAAGTGCCGTTGCAGGTTGGGTTGAGACGGCCTCATCGTCGAAGCCCAACCGCCGGAGATTCAGGCTAGGCCCACTCGTTCTGACCCACCAGCAGAATGAAGCCATTGGCACCGGTGGTCAGGGCCTGGTTTTCCGGCGAATCGGAAAACGAGTTGAGAATATTGTCGCGGGTAGCTCCTGCATGGATGGCATCTATCCAATAGGAAACACCTGCCGCTTCCCCTGCACGTCCAAGCACGTTTTCGTAAAGCTTGGCGACATAAGCTTGATCTGAGGTCGTGGCGAACAGGCCTTTGAACTCGGTAGATGCGACAAAGGACTCCGCAATAGCCTTCGTAGTCACGCCGTTGGAGTGCGAATTCATCCAATAATCCAGGCCGGCAAAATCGGGAGTTCGATGGAAGGCCGCGTTATATAGGCGGGCGATACCCGCTTGCTCTGAAGTCAGCACATACAGATCGCGATCTTTGAAGTCGAGCAGATTGATATCGTGCAGATCGAGAGACAGATCGCCGCTATTGCTGGTGAGCATGACGGCGTTGCTTCCGGCGCTCCACTTGTAAGCCGTGGAAGCCTGATTGAGAAACAGGGTATCTCCGCCACCATAGCCGTAGACACTACCTTGATGGTTGTCATTGAGAGACAGTCGGCTTTGCAAGAAAACTTCGCGGTAATCACTACCACTATTGACGCCCAACCCGAGACTGCCCGTTACACCGGCAGTCATGTAATCGTTGGCTGCCAGGGCTCGTGTCAACCAGCTCCAGTTACTCGCATCCGCCAGGCTGGTGTAAGTGGAGTAAGTGTTATTGATGTCACCCGAAGACAGCACACCACGCACGTTGCCGTTAGGATCAAGCAGCGGTCCGCCTGAGGCGCCTTGGCCCAGACCGACAGAGAAATCATAGGCACCATAACTGCCATAAGGCGTCGCGGTACCCGTGCCTTCCATCAGTCCGGTACCCTTGCCAGGGTAGCCCAGAGCCGTACCGGTAAAGCCGCCGTATTGGTTCGAGGTAGGCAGTATTCCGGTCAAAGCGCCGAGGTTGACGTTGAAGCCCAGCAGCGCCATGTCGTACTGAGCTTCCGAGGTCGCTACATAGCCATCCCCGTTGGCATCCCAGTTGGCGACTCGGCTTGACCAGTCCGTCGCCATGTAGGTGCCCTCGGGCGCCGACCAGGTCCCGATGGCCGCGTTGATGAAGGCGCCCGGCGCCACCATGACCTGGGTCGCGTAACCCCCGTGGCTGGCGCTGTAGACCATGTGCTCGGCCGTCAGCACATCATTGTTGCCTACGACGACGCCCGAACCGCGGATGGCATAGCCATCGGAAAACACGGTCTGCACGTAGACAATACTTTTGTAAGGAGCGGCTCTACTGGTGATCTCAGGCATGCGGGAATACCTCTCCCTGTATCTAAAAGCCTACATAATAGTCGCTGGATCGCTGAAATTGCCGGGGCTCGTCGCGTCTACGCCACCGCTCGGCAGCTTGCCTGGCCGGATACCCTTGCCGAGCGGCGCACGCTTTCTCGTCGTGCTTCTGTGGTAGCATCGCCGGTCTTTTTTGTGTGAGTCGCTCGCACCTCGTCTCATAACTTTCGGAACCGTATCGCGATGGCCCAAAAAACTGCTCTGATCACTGGTATCACTGGCCAGGATGGCGCCTACCTGGCGCAGTTTCTGCTCGGCAAGGGATACAAGGTACTAGGCCTCAACCCCCGGCGTAGCACCTCCGACGTCAACCTGGCACGTCTGGAGTGGTTGGGTATCGCCAAGGACGTCGAGATGATCGACGGCGACCTGCTCGACCTGTCGGGTCTGATCCGCCTGTTCCAGCAATATCAGCCCGACGAGGTGTTCAACCTGGGCGCCCAGTCCTTCGTCAAGACTTCCTGGAACCAGCCGCTGCTGACCGGTCAGGTCAGTGGCATCGGCGCCGTCAACGTGCTCGAAGCGGCCCGTCTGATCAAGCCGGACGCCCGTTGCTACCAGGCTTCCACCTCCGAGATGTACGGCCTGATCCAGGAGCCGGAACAGCGCGAGACCACGCCGTTCTACCCGCGCTCGCCCTATGCGGCCGCCAAGCTCTACGCCCACTGGATGACCGTCAACTACCGCGAGAGCTTCGACCTGTTCTCCTGCAGCGGCATCCTGTTCAACCACGAGTCCCCGCTGCGCGGCCTGGAATTCGTGACCCGCAAGGTCACCGACGCCGTCGCCCGCATCAAGCTCGGCCTGCAGGACGAACTGCGCCTGGGCAACATCGACGCCAAGCGTGACTGGGGCCATGCCCGTGACTACGTCCAGGCCATGTGGCTGATGCTGCAGCAGGACGTCGCCGACGACTACGTCATCGCCACCGGCCGTACCACCACCGTGCGCGACATGTGCCGCATCGCCTTCGACGTGGTCGGCATGGACATGGACAAGCACCTGGTCATCGACCCGGCCTTCTTCCGTCCCGCCGAGGTCGACGTGCTGCTGGGCGATCCCTCCAAGGCCCGCGCCAAGCTGGGCTGGCAGGCCACCACCACCCTCGAAGAGATGATCACCGAGATGGTGGAAGCCGACCTGGCGCGCCTGAAGCCCCTCGCCCGTGCATGAATTCGCCGGTCAGCCGGTCCTGGTTACCGGCGCCAGCGGCTTCGTCGGCAGCCATCTGCTGCCGGCGCTGGCCGCCGCCTTTCCGGCCGCCGAGCTGCACGGCACCTGCCGTGACGGCTCGCTGCCAAGCCAGGCACAGGTCGTCGGCCATGCCCTCGACCTGAGCGATACGGCTGCCACCCTGGCACTGGTGCAACAGCTGCAACCGGCCGCCATCGTCAACCTGGCGGCCTTCGCCAGCGTCTCCGGCAGCTTCGCCCAGCCCGAGCGCTGCTGGCAGATCAACCTGCACGGCACCCTCAATCTGCTGACCGCCGCCGCTGCCCTCGAACACCCCCCGGTGTTCCTGCAGATCGGTTCCGGCGACATGTATGGCGCCAGCTTCAAGCGCCATGCCGAGGTCGACGAGCAGGTGCCCCTGCATCCGCTCAACCCCTATTCCGCGAGCAAGGCCGCTGCCGATCTCGCCGCCGCCCAGTTCGCCGCCACCTCCAGGGTGCGGGTGATCCGCGCACGCCCCTTCAACCACAGCGGCGCGGGTCAGGGTAAGGGCTATGTGCTCACCGACTTCGCCAGCCAGATCGCGGCCATCGAGCGCGGCGAGCAGCCTCCCGTGCTGCGCGTCGGCGATCTCAGCGCCCAGCGCGACTTCCTCGCCGTCCAGGACGTGGTCGCCGCCTATGTGGCGCTGCTGGGGCACGGCGAAGACATTCCCAGCGGCACCGCGCTCAACATCGCCTCCGGCCGTCCGCTGCGCGTCCAGGAACTGCTCGACGCCCTGATCGATCAGGCCGCCTGCCCGATCCAGGTCGAGCAGGATCCCGCGCGTCTGCGCCCGAGCGATATCGCCCGTGCCGTCGGCGATGCGGGCGAACTCCGCCGCCTCACCGGCTGGCAACCGCGCATCGAGCCTTCTGCACTCGTCGCCCAGGTCCTCGCGGACTGGCGCCAATCCGGTTCCTGATCTCTACCCATGAACTACTCGCTGATCCTCAACTTCACCCGGCAGGACCTGATCGATCGCCATTCCGCGTCGGTACTCGGCGCGGCCTGGACCTTCATCCTGCCGCTGGTCAACATCCTCATCTTCACCCTGGTGTTCTCCAACATCATGGGCATGCGGCTGGATGCCATGGGGATGCAGTCCCTCGGCCAGTACAGCTACAGCGTTTACCTGGTTACCGGGCTGCTCGCCTGGAACTGCTTCTCCAACACCCTGACCCGCATCACCCAGGTGTTCCACGAGAAGGCTCATCTGCTAGGCAAGGTCCGGCTATCGCTCTGGTCGCTGCCGCTGTACATCCTGCTCAGCGAGACGGTGCTCTATGCCATCTCCATGGGCTTCTTCGTCGCCTTCCTGGCGATCATCGGCTTCCATTTCCCCGCCACCGTGCTCTGGTGGCCGGTGATCTTTCTCTGCCAGCAACTTCTGGCCTATGCACTCGGGCTGATCTTCGCCATCCTCAGCGTCTTTCTGCGCGACATCGGCCAGATCGTCGGCGTGGTCATGCAGCTGTGGTTCTGGCTAACCCCGGTGGTCTATGTCATCACCATCATGCCCGAGCGCTGGCATGCCTGGTTCGCTGCCAATCCCTTCTACTATATCGTCGAGGCCTACCGCGCCGTACTCATCCAGGCCAGCCGGCCGGATCTGACGGCGCTCGGCACGCTGCTCCTGGTCAGTGCCCTTCTACTGGTGCTCGGCATCCTGCTCGGTCGCAAGCTCGAACGCGACATCCGCGACTTCATCTAGTAGGCCTTTGTCATGCTCCGCGTTGCCCATGTCCGCAAGGAATTCAAGCTCTACAGCCGTCCTGCGTTGCGCTTGAAGGAAATCCTTTTTCGCCGCAGCTACCACACCCGTCATGTGGCCTTGCACGACATCAGTTTCGAGGTGCGCAAGGGCGAGACGCTGGGTATCCTCGGCCGCAACGGTGCCGGCAAGTCGACCCTGCTCAAGATCCTCAATGGGGTGCTCCTGCCCGATGGTGGCGAGATCCATATAGAAGGCAGAGTGACCGGCCTGCTCGAACTGGGTACCGGCTTCGACGGTAACCTTACCGGGGTGCAGAACATCCTTGGCAACGGCCTGCTGCTGGGCATGACCCGTGAAGAGATCGAAGCCAAGCGCGACGCCATCGTCGAGTTCTCCGAGCTGGGCCGCTTCATCGATGAGCCCATCCGCACCTATTCCTCCGGCATGGTCATGCGCCTGGCCTTTTCCATCGCCATCCATGCCGATCCGGACATCTTCCTGGTCGATGAGGCCTTGTCGGTGGGCGATGGCCACTTCCAGCAGAAATGCATGAGGCGCATCAAGGCCTTCCGCGCCTCGGGTGGCTCCATCATCTTCGTCTCCCATGACCTCAATGCCATGAAGATGCTCTGCGACCGCTGCCTGGTACTACACGAAGGCAATATCGTAGCGGACGACATACCCGAGCTGGCGGTGAACCGCTACTACCAGCTGTTGGGCACCAGTGAAGACGAGATCTATGAAGACTTGGAGGAATCCAAGGAAGGCTATGGCACCGGCGAGATCCGCATCGCCTCGGCCAGTCTGACGGGGCAGCGCTCTCTCACCACCCTCATGCCCAGTGGCGATACCGCCATTCTCGATGTGGAGGTCCTGGGCAATCGCAGCCTGGCCAACTTCACGCTGGGCATGATGATCCGCGACCGCTTTGGCCAGGATCTCTATGGCACAAATAGCTACCTGCTCGACGTGCCCCTCACCATCGAAGCCGGTGAGCGCCGTACCTTTCGCTACCAGTTCCCCATGCATCTCTCGCCGGGCAAGTACACCCTTTCCCTGTCGCTCCACGACGGGCTGGAGCACACCGAGAAGTGCTATCACTGGTGCGACAACTACCTAAGCTTCGAGGTGGCCGGCATCCTCGGTTCGCCCTTTGCTGGCGTGTGTGACCTGGAAGCCAAGCTGGTCCCCCTGCAGCACCCCGTAGGCGCCTGACGCCGCCTTACCTTCCTGTAGATCCTATCTTTGAGCAGCGCCTCTCATAGAGGCGCTGATAGCGGCATTTTGCCAGCTTTTGCCCGAGATTGAGGCTTTTACGAGCGGATGACCTTAAGTTAAGCGACCGTTCGTCCGCTGCTTGGTACGACCATTGGAGCCCGTTGGATAACCGTCTGAATTCTTAACGGTCAAAAATACGAACCAAATGGTCTGCGTCAAACCCTCATCAGTGATCAGTGGCGTGTCAAAACCCTGACAAATATCAGGCGTTTGTCACCAATGACAGACAATTGCTACCCATATACCAGCACGTTTGAATCTTTAGCCAGCATGAACAGGCTTTTTGCCATCTGTCGACCCCGGCGGTCACGCAATCAGGAAAAGCTATTTCCAAAGCGTGAACGGGTCTGAAGAAAACCTTGTGACTGTCATAAATCTCTGTGTACGATTGCCGCCGATGCCGTCACTTGCAAGACAGGCTGCACACCTGGTGTGTGAACCTCTTTGCAAAGTGCTCATCGAACAGAAACCCATCATGGGGGCTTCGCCCCAGCAGTTGGGGTGAGGCGACAGGCCGGGGCCGACGGGCACCCTTCCACTGACGGAAGGCCTGAAGTCGAATTCGACAAATCTTAGGAGATGCAAGGAAATGGCTGTTACTTCTGCTCAGATTCAAGAGCTGTACATTGGTTACTTCGGTCGTCCGGCTGACCAGGCTGGTCTGAACTACTGGCTGAACACTTCCAACGCCGCCAATAGCACCGTCACCCTGAACGACATCCGTGCCAGCTTCGCTCAACAGACCGAGTACACCTCTGTCTATGGCAGCCTGGATCGTCAGGCTACCGTCACCCAGATCTATCAGAACCTGTTCGGCCGTACCGCTTCCGCTGACGAAGTGGGCTACTGGACCTTCACCTCCGCCAACACTCCCAAGGAAAACCTGATCCAGGCTTTCCTGGAAGCTGCTTCGGCTAACGACCGTGCGGTCGTCAACGCGAAATCCGCTTTTGCTGATCAACTGACCAGCACCTTCGGTTCCGCTACCGGCACCAACTTTGCTGATCTGAAGGCCCCTTACACTGCTGCAGTGGCTGTTGCCGTTGCTGAGCAGCAAGGCGCTAACCCGCCGGCAGCTTCCGCCTCTTACCAGGCTGCTTTCACCGCTGCTGCTGCCAACCTGGGCTACACTGCCACTACTGGCGGCGCTATCACCTTCAATGCCTTCGACAAAGCCAGTGCCACCGTGACCGTGCCGGCAACTCAGGCCGCTCTGACTGCCGTGGACATCAACGGCAGCAAGCTGACCGACGCTACCGTTGCGCATGCCTATGGCACCACTGCATCGACCGCTGTAGCCGTTGACTTCGCTGACGCAGCTAATCTGACCAGCCTGAAACTCAACCTGACCACCAGCTCCACTGACGAAGCTAACGACAACGTCACCCTGACGCTGACTGCTCCGACTACCAGCAAGCTGGCCACTTTGGACGCTTCCGGTAGCAACGTTGACCTGACCTTCAACGCTACCACTGCCACCGCTCTGACCAGCATCACCACTGGTTCGGGTGATGACACCATCACTGTTGCCACTGGCACCTACACTGCTGCCGTTACCAGCAACGGTGTGGTTACCACGCCTGCTGTACAAGCCAAGGCCATCGCTGTTAACACCGGTGCTGGTAACGACGCTGTGACTGCTACCGTCAAGGACGCAGCCGTACAGATCAACGTTGGCGCTGGCAATGATGACGTCACCCTGAACTTCGCTACTTTCACTCAGGCTGCTGGCAACCACGGCGCTCAGGTTACTCTGGGTGCAGGTCAAGACGATCTGTTCCTGGGTACTGGCAATAACATCCAGTACTACGCTGGTTCCGATGCCGCCAAGGCTGGCCAGCTGAGCGCTGGTCTGGTAACTGTTTCCGGCTTCAACGCTGCGGAAGGCGATATCTTCCACGCTGCGACCGGCGCTACCGCTACTAGCTACTACAATCTGGCCAACGTATCTCAGGGCACCACTGGTACCCCGAATGCTCAGCTGGTTACCTTCAATAACGCTACCACCCTGGCTGCCAAGCTCGATGCTGCTGCTGCTCTGATGAACAGCGCTAGCAATGCTCAGACTGGCGGTGCTACTCCTGCTCAGCTGAACACCATCCACTTCGAGTTCAATGGCAACACCTATGTGTATGCCGACAAAGCCAGTGCTGGTGCCTTCGGCGTTGGTGACAGCGTCGTGGAACTGACTGGCGTGACTGGCCTGACCGCCACTGCCTTCGCCTAATAAGCGTCAGTGTTATAAGACGGGAAGCTTCGGCTTCCCGTTTTTTTGCTTTAAATTTTGTGCCTGTAAGGCTTTTGGCTATTGGTTTTATAGTTTTTACGGTTTGCTTTTCTACGTTTTTCTATCGCGAGCTTCAGTCGATTAGTCATTGCTGTGGCTTTACAAGCAATCTGTGCTGCCACCGCCACCGGCTAGCCTTAGCGGTCTTCGCTGCTACCAAGCCACATGTCCTGTTGCAGCTAGTGTCTACCTTAAGTCGCGTATCTATTCACCTTCGGCTTCCACGTCTGCTGTACAAATCAACCGACATTGGTATCCCGATTCATACGCTAATTATTCCGTGTCCGGCTAATCCGCCCCGGGGTAAGGATCCATAGCGACTGGTAGACTGACCTGTGGCCTTGCATCCCTAGTCTAGTGGTGATCAATGTACCGATTACATTGACCTGGCAAACGCTTCACTGTGTGTTTGTTCGCTGACCTTGATGTGGCAGCAGAGCTCCTGATCTAGCAAAGAGCCTTTCAATAAAAAAGGACGGCCATTGGCTAATGCCAGTCAGTTAAGAGCTTCACCTTGACGCCTGACTGTCGTCGCACAGAATCCGGTGCTTGATTCCTCAAGCACCGGATTTTTTATGCGTATTGCTCAAGCCTTGGAAATGACTCGCGAGCTCTCTTCGGCCACACAGACACTGGAGGCCCTGGGCGAACTGCTCGATCCTGAGCTGGTCAAGACCGCCCTGGAAACGGCCGGAGTCGCTACCCTACGCAAACGCAGGCTGCCGCTGGAATCCATGCTCTGGTGCGTCATCGGCCTGGCCCTGTTTCGTCGCCTGTCGGCCTGGGATGTGGTCAACCAACTGGACATCATGCTGCCCGGTCAGAAGCCATTGGTAGCGCCCAGCGCGGTGGTGCAAGGCCGTCAGCGATTGGGAAGCGACGCTGTACGGGAGGTGTTTCAACTGACCCAACAGCGCTGGCATGAGACGGCCGAACATCCAGGCTGGCAGGGGCTGCGCTTGCTCGGTGTGGACGGCGTGGTCTGGCGCGCTCCGGACACGCTCGAAAATCGCGAGCGCTACGGCTCGGCGATCAATCAGTACGGTGATGGAGGATTTCCCCAGATCCGCATGGTGTGCCAGATGGAACTGACCAGCCATTTGCTGGTAAGCAGCGCCTTCGACGCTTATGCCAGCAATGAAATGAAGCTGGCCGAGCAATTGATCGAGGGCACCCCCGACCATTCGCTGACGTTGTTCGACAAGGGCTTTTACTCTTTAGGTCTGCTACATCGCTGGCAGCGAACCGGTAACGAACGGCACTGGCTATTGCCACTGCGCAAAGACGCCCAATACGAGGTGATACGCTCACTGGGCAAGCAGGATGCGATTGTCAGCCTTCGAACTTCGCCGCAGGCCCGCCGACAATGGCCCGGCTTGCCGGACACCTTGCAGGCGCGACTGCTGAGCAAGACCGTCAAGGGCAAGCGGCGCCAGATCCTTACTTCCATGACGGACCCTGGGCGTTTCGTCTCCGATGAGATCGTCGATCTCTACAGCCACCGCTGGGAAATCGAGCTCGGCTATCGTGAGATCAAGCAGGGTCTACTCGATGGCCGTTACACGCTACGCAGCAAAACGCCCGACATGGTGGCGCAGGAGCTATGGGGGCTACTGCTGGGATACAACCTACTGCGTTATCAGATGGTACAGATGAGTCGCCAGTGCCCGGGAGTTCATCCCTGCGAGATGAGCTTCTCCGCCTGCAGCTGGGCCATCCTGAAATTCCTGCTGAGCCTTTCGTTGAATAGCCCTGGCAACATCCCACGTGATATGGCCGAACTGCACGCCTTGGCACCGCACTTCGTTCTACCGCATAGGCGCGATTACCGGGCCTATCCGAGAGTCATCAAGGCCAAGCCCTCGAAGTATCCGACCAGAAAAAAAATGCCAGTCAGCTTAACTGACCGGCATTAGGCCATTGGCCGCCCTTTTTCAGCAGCGAATGTATTAGAGGTTGTTCATGCCAATCTGCCGGAAGGCTGCGGTGGTCTTGCTGGCAAAGTTCTGTCGGTCAGCACTGCTCATGCCATAGATCATCGCCAGCACTATGGTGCGCGGCGAAATCTTGCCCGACACCAGTTCGTTGACCCAGTAGGCCTTGCCTGCAGGTTCGGCTTCGCGCCCGAGAACGTTGCGATAGATCTTGCTCACCAGTGCATCGGCCGGCAACCCTTCGTACTGGCTCCGGTATTCCTGGCTTTCGGTAAAGCTGGCAGCGATACCCTCCACGCTGGCACGGCCCGAGGCAATGGCGTTGGACCAATAGTTGAGCCCCGCTTGATCGGCCGCTCGACCCATGTAGCCCAGATACAGCTGCTGGATGGCCTGCAAATGAGCGTTGGTCACGGTGACCGGAGCGCCATTGGGTGTATTGGTCGCGCCAGTGCTGGTGCCGCCACCCACATTGGGACCGAAATTGCTGCAGCTGCTGCCATCCAGGTACTTGGCCAGGGTCGGCCACTGCGGGCGGGTCTGGCCGTTCACCGGCTCCACCGACATGTTGTAGTTGGCCCAGCCCGGACCGGCCGCCCAATAGGTGGCAGGGATGCAGTTCTGCTTCAGGTAGGCGAGCATGTTGTCCATGATCACGTTCCAGCGCGGATCGCTATCCGGTATGCCGAATTCGCCGATGAAGCCGCGCTTGCCGTTCTTTTTCAGCCATTCCACGAAGGGCCGAACCCGCTGCACGCCATAGTCGTCCGCATAGGCGGCGGCGCTGGTGTTGGAATAGTTGCCGCCACCGCCGTCACCGTCGAAATAGGTGTGGGCTTCGAAGATCAGGTTGTTGGCCGGATCGCGCAGGGCGAGCAGGGAGTCGTTCCACTGCGGCCAGCGGGTGGCCTCGGCCCAGCCGTTGCCCTCGATGAAGATCGGCCGCACGTTGTCCACGCTGCGCACGCCGTTGATGCCGTACTGGGCGGCCACGGGCCACTGGGCGGTGGCGTCGTGGGGCTCGTTCATGATGTCGTAGCCATACAGCGACGCCTGGCTGCTCCAGCGCTGGGCGATGCGGGTCAGCACATCCTGATAGTGGTTGTAGCCGACGCTGCCGGTACCAATTACCGTGCCGCGGTATCTCATGTAGTTGTGCAGATCCAGGATGATCTTGATGCCGTGGTTCTGCGCATAGAGGAAGGTGCGATCAATCAGGCCGGCATAGGTCGGATCGAAGGCGCCGCCCAGGCTGGGTTGCAGGCGTTCCCAGATGATCGGGAAGCGGACCAGCTTGACGCCGCGCGCGCTCCACTGCTGGAAGTAGGCCTCCACCGGAAAGATGTAATTGCGCTCGTTCAGGCCCGGCAGCACCTGGCTGGCGAAGCCGGCGCCGGAAAGGTTGAGGCCGACCAGCTCCACGGCACGCGCGGGGGCGGCGGTGCCCAGCAGGGCGCCCAGGGTCAGGATGCCGCCCAGAGCGGCCAGGGTTTTGCGAAGGGTCATGAGGGTACCGGGATAGGTGCTGCCGCCGGGCTCCTGCCCGGCCTGCCAACTACAAAATTCTGGCGACTGTCCTCAGCCAAGATTTGGCGCTTTCTTGACGCTTACCGGCCCAGCTTCAAATCCTGTGCCAGGGCTCAATCGATTCGTCTCTCCTCGCTGATTCGGCCAGGCCCCGCTTTTCTTGACCCCCGATCACCAAGGAGCCGACGAGGTGTCGGCGCTGGGAACGGGCGGAGACATTCATCCAGAGCGCTCGAGCGGGTATCCTTGCCGTTTTCTCGCGATGGCCTGGCCATCGCCTCCCTCCTGTCCGACCGAGCGCCCCGCGATGTCTACCCCTGGCCCCGACCTGGATCTTTCCCGTCTCGACGATCACCTCGCCAACCTGATCGCCGACATTCGCCAGCGCACCCAGGCGCTGCAGCCGGCCGCGGCGCCGGCCGAGCCCACCTGGGAGGCCCTGCAGGAGCTGGACGACGAGGCCCTGGTGCGCGCGGCCTATCACTACCTGACCGGGCATCCCATCGAGCCGGAGCGGCTGTCCCACTACCTGACCCGGCTGCGCGGCGGCGAGGATCGTTTCGATCTGCTGGCGGCCATCCACCTCAGCCCGGAAGGACAACGCCATGGCGCCGCCGCGCCGGGGCTGCGCCGTGCGCTGCTCAAGCGCAAGCTGCGCCGGGTGCCGGTGATCGGCCGACTGCTGGGGCTCATGCTGGAGGTTGCCGGTCTGCCGGGGCGGCAGCAGCGCGACAATGCCCGCTACTACCGCTGGCAGAACCAGCTGGCCTTGCAGGCGATCCTGCTGCAGCAGCAGAGCAACCTACTGGAGTGGCATCAGCAGCGCTGGCAGGTGCTGCAGGATCAGGCGCCCGAACCGCGCCTGGGCGAGCTTGAGCGCGAACTGGTCCGGGTGGACGCACAATTGGTCCAGGCCCAGCGACAGCTGGACCGTGGTGAGCAGGAGCTGCGCACACGACTAAGCCTGCTGGAAGCCGCCCCGGCAACGCCCCTGGCGCCCCAGAGTGCGGCCCTTGGCATACCCCTGGCGTTGGAGCGGAAGCTTCGTGAGCACTTTGCCTTGGACGATGAGGCGCTGCGTGGATTGCTGGGTTTCTATCTGCCTCTAATCGAGGAATGCCCAGCCTTGGGCCAGGGATTGCCTCTGGTCGAGTTGGGCTGCGGCAATGGCCTCTGGTTGGCCAGCCTGCCTCAGGTGATCGAGCGGCGTGGGGTTGAGGCCGACACTGAGCTGGTGGCCCAGGCGTCCGCCAAGGGGCTCACAATAGAACACGGCGATGCGTTGAGGTGGTTGAGCGAGCAACCGACGGGCAGTCTGGGCGCCCTGTGTGCGTTCGAGCTGGTGGATCGTCTGGACTTGGCGCAGTTGTCCAGTTTGCTCGACGAGGCACTGCGCGCGCTCGCGCCTGGCGGTCTACTGTTGTTGCAGGCCCTTGATCCCGCCCATGCGTCCAGTGCTTGCGCTTTCTGGCTGGATCCAACGCGACAGCGGCCGTCTCCGGCACCCTTGCTGGAGTTTCTCTGCCGCCACAAGGGTTTTGCCCAAGTTGCCATTCAGCGCCCTGCACAAGCCGCGCTGTTACAAGACGTCCCGCAAATTCCGCCGCTTAACTGGCAGCACTATGCAGTTTCGGCCATTAGAGCTGAGACGCCATGAAGCGGGCCGTCACTGCTTTCCACCAGTGGATCGTGGGACCGCTGACGGGCGTCTACGGTTGGGCATATCTGCTTGAACTGCGTGATACCGCGCGCCGTGCTGGACTTGTCGCCGATCTCTATGCCGACGAACCTCCCGAGCAATGGAAGGAGCAGGTGCGACCGCTTACCGATTGCGCCCTAGGCGGGGCAGACGAGCTTCTGTTGGTGCATGGTCAACCGCAGGCCGAGCACGAACGGCATTTGGCGCGTTGCGACGGCCACGTACTGCTCTTGCCAGGTCCCGAGGCGGAGCCCGCAGCCTTGTCGGAGCTCATCCGTCGGCGCCCTATGATCCGCGGGCTCCTGAGTCGCGAGCCCCATTTGCTCGAAGCGCTCTATGCCCGAGATGTCACCGTTCCTGTTTCCCGCATCGATTATCCCTCCTGGCAGTTGCCTCCCGTTCCGCCGCCGGCAGATCTGGACCGGCCGCGCCCCTTCACTGTCCTCGTGCACGTCGCCGAGTTGCAGCATGAGGAGGCGGTCAACGGTCTGCTGCAATTGGCACAACCGTTGGGTGCGTCCTGGCGTCTGTGTGTTTATGGCGATGAGCAACCCTTGCACCGCGCTGATTTTCTAGCTGGTGTCGCTGCGTTGGATCATATTGAGCTAACAGTGCTGCGCGCCGAGGAACCGCTGCCCGCGGTGGACCTGGCGTTCAGTTTGGAGCCCGCGCCCGATCCGGCCTGGCTGCTGCGCCTGCTGGCGCTGGGCATTCCGCTGGTGGGCAATGCCCAGAGCGCGGCAGGGCGCGAAATCCTCGGCGACGGCTATTGGCCGCTGGCGGCGACCGCACCAGCGCACACGGCCGCTGTCCTGCAACGCCTGATGGACAATCCAGGATTGCGCTATGAGGTCCAGCACCGTGGCGACGCTCAGGCGCGGCGCTGGACGGCGGAAGGCTTTTACCAATGGCTTCTAACGTGGATGACAGTTCACAACGTTGTGCTGCCGCCACCTTACAGAAGTGCAGTCGATATCCGTGTGGAAGGTCCGTTCGACAGCAGCTACAGCCTGGCGGTGGTCAACCGCGAACTGGCCCGGGGCTTCGCCGCCATCGGCGCCAGCGTGGCGCTGCGGGCGACCGAGGGGCCCGGCCCCATCCCAGTATCCGCCGAGTTTCTCGCCGCCGACCCGGCCAGCGCGGCCGCCCACGCCCGCGCCGAGGAGCCGGCAGCCGCCGTGTTGCGCCTGCTCTATCCGCCCCGGGTGAGCGACATGGCGGGCGATGTGCGGGTGCTGTCCTGCTATGGCTGGGAGGAATCCCTGCTGCCGGTGGAGGCCGTGGCCGGCTTCAACCGCTATCTGCAGCTGGTCACCAGCATGTCGTCCTATGTGACCCGCGTGCTGGAGGACAATGGCGTCGACGTGCCCGTGGTGACCGTCGGCCTTGGCGCCGATCATATCCTGCGCACCCCGGCGGAGCCGGCGCTGCTCGGCCGCGCGCTGCCCGGCAGTGCCACGACCCTGAAATTGCTGCACATCTCGTCCTGCTTTCCGCGCAAGGGCGTCGATGTCCTGCTCGACGCCTATGCCCGCGCCTTCACGGCGGCGGACGACGTGGTGCTGGTCATCAAGACCTTTCCCAATCCCCATCACGACATCGCCGCCGACCTGGCGGCCTGGCGTGCGCGGCATCCCGCGGCACCGGCGGTCGAGCTGTTCAATCTCGACCTGCCCGAGGCGGCGATACGCGCCCTCTACGTCTGGGCCGATGTGCTGGTGGCGCCCAGTCGTGGCGAGGGTTTCGGCCTGCCCCTGGCCGAGGCCATGCTGCACGAGTGCGCCGTGGTCACCACCGGCTATGGCGGCCAGACGGATTTCTGTACGCCCGAGACCAGCTGGCTCATCGATTACCGCTTTACCCGCGCCCAGACCCACATGCAGCTGATCGGCTCGCTGTGGGCCGAGCCGGATACCGATCACCTGGCGCGGCTGTTAGCCGACTTCGCCGCCGCGCGCCGCGAAGGCCGCTGGCAGGCCCTGGTGCGCTCGCGCCTGCTGCGGGCCGACCGCCTGATCCGCCGGGACTACACCTGGGAACAGGTTGCCCGCCGCACCCAGGCCGCCATCGCCCGGGTCAGGGCGTTGCCGCCCTGCAAGCCGCAGCCCCGGGTCGGCACGGTCACCACCTGGAACAGCGCCTGCGGTATCGCCGGCTACAGCCAGCAACTGATCGCCGGCCCCCTGGCGGCCACCCAGGTGTTCGCCAATCGCCATGTCGCCTTGATCAATCCGGAAGGGCAGGAGATACAACGGGTCTGGGATCAGGGCGGCCAGGATTCGCTCGACGATCTGCTGCAGGCCCTCGATCGTCAGCCGGTGGACATCCTGCTGATCCAGTTCAACTTCGGCTTCTTCGGCCTGGTGCCCTTCGCCCGCTTCCTGCACGAGGTGCATCGGCGCGGTATCCGCACCCTGGTCACGTTCCATTCCACCGCCGATCTCGACCGGCCGGGCGATCACCGCAGCCTGCGGCAACTGCGCCTGGCGCTGCGCCAGAGCAGTCGCCTGCTGGTGCACAGCAGCCACGACCTCAATCGCCTCAAGGACTTCGGCCTGGCCGACAACCTGATGCTGTTCCCCCACGGGGTGATGCCGCCGCCCCAGGCGCTGGAGCTGCCGGACGAGGCGCAAGCCCTGACCGGACGTCGCATCGTCGCCAGTTACGGCTTCTTGCTGCCGCCCAAGGGCATCCTGCAATTGATTGAGGCCTTCGCCGAGGTCGCCGCCGAGGACGACGCCCTCTACCTGCTGCTCGTCAACGCCCAGTACCCGGTACCGGAAAGCGCGGCCCTGGCCGACGAGTGCCGCGAGCGGATCGCGGCGCTGGGCCTGGAAGGCCGTGCGCAACTGATCGACCGCTTCCTGGACGACCGCGAATCCCTGGCCTGGCTGAGCCTGGCCGAGGTGGTGGTCTTTCCCTATCAGCACACCCAGGAATCTTCCAGCGCCGCGGTGCGCTGGGGCCTGCTGGCCGGTAAGCCGGTGCTCTGCACGCCGCTGGACATCTTCGAGGACGTCGACGAGGCGGTCTACCGGCTACCCGGTACCGATGCCCAGGCCATCGCCGAGGGGCTGCGTGAGCATCTGGCCGCAGGGCGGCCCGCCCGTCAGGGCGAGTGGCTGCGCAGCCATGCCTGGCCGGCCGTGTCTCTGCGAGTCAAAGGTCTCTTCACTGCGTTGAGCCGCGAGGGGGCGCAATGACCTACAGAATATCTAACTATTTTTATCTTTTTTGGCGTGGCAATGTTTTCTTCTAACGCATTAGAAAAGTTGAAGGCCCACTCTGGGGGGCGTGGTGCCGGAATATGTTCGGTGCTGATAGGGATAGTGTCCTTTTTCGTCTTTACCGGGGGGCATATTCTTAATCCGCTCTATACGAGCTGGTTGATGGCCGGTGATCCGGCGCAGCACTGGCTCGGGTGGCAATTTTTTTCCAATACACCTCTTTGGCAATGGCCGCTGGGTAAGAATTATCCCTTCGGAATGGAGGTTTCTAGCTCCATTGTCTATACCGATTCGCTACCCCTTCTGGCTATTCCGCTAAAGTTGCTGACGGTGGTTTTTCCTGAAGTACCCCAGTACACAGGGTTCTGGATTTTCCTGTGTTTTATTCTTCAGTCGGTAGTCTCCTATAAGCTATTGCTGCGTTGGACTCAGGATTCAATTTATGCGTTGATATGCTGTGCATTTTTTTCTTTTGCACCTGTTTTTATCTTCCGCTTGGTTGGGCACTTTGCACTAGCTGGACAGTGGGTTATCCTGCTTGCGCTTTATTTTTATTTCGATAGAATCTTCAGTATTCTGCGCTGGCTGCTGGTGTCGCTGCTGGCCGTTTCAATTCATGCATATTTGCTCGCTATGGTATTTGCCATTTATGGCGCTGCACTCTTGAATGCAGGACTAAAGCAGCGTCAAAAGTGGACCGTCTTGCTTGTTTCGCTGCTGGCGACCGCCATTGCTGTTGCCTTTGCCATGTGGGCTATCGGCTACTTTGTAGTAAAGGGAGGGCAGGCTGCAGGAGGATTTGGAATTTATCGAATGGATTTGGCTGCCTTGTGGAATCCGGGTTTCAAGGAGTTTTCCCGCTTTTTACGACCCAACAATGGCGCGCTTGATAACCTCGAAGGCTTCAACTACCTCGGTTTGGGAATGTTGCTGCTATGCAGCTACGCGGCATTTTCGAGCGTAGTGGGGCGCGAAGTGGGTGGGTTGCTCAAGCGTACAGCTTTTGAACCGCTTTCTTGGATGCTGCTGGGGATTTTCATCTATGCCTTGTCCAATACGGTCTCATGGGCAGGTACGTCCGTTTTCGAATATTCCCTTCCATTGTGGATATCTTCCCTGACCAATACCTTCAGGGCGTCGGGACGATTTTTCTGGGTGGCCTACTATGTCATTTTCCTAATGGCCTTTCTGCTGGCCTGGAAGTGGGCAGGTAAGCGTGCGCGTTATATAGCCCTGTGCGCACTTGTTATTCAGTTCTATGACGTTCAAGTTTTTCAACGCTTTCTTGTATCTCATTTTGCGCAGGAAAATAGCTACCGCAAGGAGTTTTCGGGCTATCCATGGGATGCAGCGGTTATGGGTAAGCGAAATTTGATCGCGCTATATCCTGATCAGATGACTTCCTACTGGATGCAGTTTGGTGAGTTCGCTGCCCAGCACGATCTAAATATGAATTTTGGTTGGTTTGCGCGTGTGGATCCTGCCGCCAAGGAGCGACAAGCTGAATTGCTGAGGATCAAGATGGAAGCGCACGATTTCCAAAAGGAAGATATCTATCTTTTACCAGCGGGGCAGTGCGGCCTCTGGCTGGGTAAGGCGGCGAGTGGTTTCCATTGTCAAGAGACAAAGTATGCGGGAGTGCTCTTTTTTGATCCCGGCAAGGACTGAGATTGGAATAGGGTATTGTTGCAAAATGGGTAGTGGCTATGCAGATTTTATTTTCAAAAACAAGACATTTCATCAATAATACGGTCTTCCCGTGAGTGCCATTGCAGGCGTTCGCGAAACGACACGTTTTGAAGACAGGACATTTCGTGCTTATCAGTCTGGTAGTACCCGCCTACAACGAAGGTCGTCAGCTCATCGCCAACCTTCGACAGATCCTGGCCGCCGCCGAACCCTGTGGTCACGAACTCGAGCTCGTCGTGGTGGATGACGGCTCCAAGGACGACAGCGCCGCTCAGGTCGAGGAGCTGGCCGCCATGGATCCGCGCGTCCGCCTGGTGGCCTTCACCCGCAACTTCGGCAAGGAAGCGGCGATCTACGCCGGCCTGGACAATGCCCGCGGCGCCGCTGCCGTGGTGCTGGACGCCGACCTGCAGCATCCGCCCCAGCTGATCCCGCAGATGGTGGAAGCCTGGCGTAATGGCGCCCTGGCCGTCGAGGCGGTCAAGCACAAGCGCAACGACGCTTCCTCCTTGGATGCCTGGCTGGCACGCAGCTTCTATCGGCTCTACCGCAAGCTGTCCGGCTTCGACATCGAAGGGCATTCGGACTTCAAGCTGATCGATCGTGAAGTCATCGACCTCTATCTGAAGCTGCCAGAGCGTTATCGCTTCTTCCGCGGCCTGATCAACTGGCTGGGCATGGAAGGCACTGCCATCGGCTTCGAGGTCGCCCCGCGCGCGGGAGAAGGCAGCCGCTGGAACAAGCTTAGCCTGCTGCGCTACGCCATCAACAACGTCACCGCCTTTTCCACCGCTCCCCTGCTGATCGTGACCTGGCTGGGTTGTCTGACCCTGGGCATTGGCTTCTTGCTCCTGCTGGTCACCCTCTGGCAGAAATTCACCGGCACCGCCGAGGGTGGCTTCACCACGGTCAATGTGCTGCTGGTGCTGATGGGCGGCTCGATCATGACCAGCCTTGGGATCATGGGTCACTACGTCAGCAAGATCTATCACGAGATCAAGGCCCGGCCGATCTACATCCAGAAGCCGCAACGGCGCCGCGAGCCATGAAGGCGGCCTATTTGATCGCGCTGGCGGTGCTGCTGAACGTCGGCGCCCAGTTCTCCATCAAGCTGGCGGGGCGCGGAGGCGTCCCGGCCTCGCTGATCCAGCAGGTGTTCAATCCCATGCTGATCCTGGCGGTGGGACTCTACGGACTCAGCTTCGTCCTGACCGTACGCATCTATGCGGTCAATGAGTTGTCGGTGGTGGCGCCCTTCATGGCCGCCTGCACCTTCATCCTGGTCTACATGGTCGGCTACCTGTTCTTCGCCGAGCCGATCACCCTGACCAAGAGTCTGGGTCTGCTGGCGATCATTGGCGGTATGTTCCTGCTGCTCAAATAGCCACGCGCCAGGTACCGGGTCTTTCCGGTGCTTGGCGAGCCCTCTGCAACGTCTCTCGCTATAACAGGACGCTGGTCGCTCGAAAAGCACGGCCTGCCTCTTTTCCGCTAACAGATAGCTAGTCGCCAATAGCGTCTTGCAGGCGCTGCCCGTGTGATTGCCTCGGTATCTCCCTGTCTCGTATTCAGGGATCATGCACGGCTACCCATCAGGCCGGCATTCTGCGAATGCCCACTGGACAAGGCCTGAAAGCCTGGTCCGGCAAAGTCTCAGGACGCAACGTGGAGCAATAAGGGCAATGGATCAGTGAACAAGCAACTACGGGCAGCGAGTTATGGCATTCCGATACTGATCGGCGTGATCTTCTTTGCTGTCGTCTTCGACGTGAACATGCTCAACCCGACCCATGTCGAGTGGTTGAGCCATGGCGATATTCTGCAGGCTTACCTGGGCTGGGACTTCTTCCGCAAGGCGCCCTGGACCTTTCCCGTCGTGGGGCTGAATCCCTACTACGGTCTGGAAATCAGTAGCTCGATCGTCTTTTCCGATTCCAATCCGCTGCTGGCCCTGGGGTTCAAGTTGTTGTCACCGCTGCTGCCAGCGGGTTTCCAGTATTTCGGCCTCTGGTTGCTGGCCTGCTGCATCCTCAGTGCGGTCGCAACCTGGAAGATCGTCGGGCTCTACTCCGACAGCTATCTGATCAGGTCCCTAGCGGCGGCCCTGGTGCTGCTGAATCCGGCCTGGATCCATCGGATCGGCCATAT
The DNA here is from genome assembly GCF_031453735.1 of Pseudomonas sp. SORGH_AS_0199. Classification (NCBI taxonomy): domain Bacteria; kingdom Pseudomonadati; phylum Pseudomonadota; class Gammaproteobacteria; order Pseudomonadales; family Pseudomonadaceae; genus Pseudomonas; species Pseudomonas sp. SORGH_AS_0199. Next base: position 378,985 of record NZ_JAVJAE010000001.1, on the reverse strand, counting down.
CAATCTGATGGGCCACTTCCTGATCCTGTTCGCCATCTATCTCTGTTTGCTGCGCGACCGGCGTCATCTGGCCGTGAAGTGGTGCCTGCTCATCGCGGTCGCCTGCCTCACGCACTTCTACCTGGCGATGATCGTGATGATCCTCTGGGGCGCGAATCTATTCTCCCGCGTCGTGACCAAGGTAACCGCCTATGGACCCGCGGTGCTGGAAGCCCTGGCTGCGGCGATTGGCGCCTATGTACTGATGTACACCACCGGTTATTTCACCGTCGATGATGTATCCGTTGCCGGCGGTTATGGCGCCTACAACGCGAATCTACTGTCACCGCTGATTTCGGATGGCTGGTCCTATGTGTTCGATCACGTCTATCTCGGGCTGGGCAACTTCGAAACCGTCAACTACTGGGGATTAGGCGTCCTCTTGTTGGTCCTGTTCAATCTCAAGAGCCTCTATCGCAGCTTCGGACGTTTTACCGTTACGGCCACTTCGCTCAGTGTGCTGATCGCAGCGATAACCTTTTTCCTGATTGCCACGACCAACAACATCCAGTTGTTCGATCATCATCTGATAGTGCCGCTGCCCGGCAAACTGCTGGATGCCTTGTCCACCTTCCGTGGCTCGTCGCGCTTCTATTGGCCGCTTACCTATCTGGCCGTGATCGGCCTGGTTTATCTGACGGTCAGGTACCGCGCCAGAGCGGTCGCCCTGGCGGTTCTGGCGGTCGCTCTGGTCGTTCAGGCGGGCGATATCAGCAAGGGCTTCAAGCGCGAGAATTTCTACTTCTTCAATTCGCCGGATGTCACCGCGGCGCTGCGCAACGAGTTCTGGAGCCACGAGCTCGGTCACTACGCCAAGCTGCGCTATGTGCCCTTCACCAACGATGCGGCTGACCGCCTGGCCCTGGCCTTTGTCGCGAGTCGGCAGGGACTGATGACCGATTCCGCGATGCTGGCCCGCCCGAGCGTGAGCAAGCAGGACAGCCTGAACCTCAAGACGCTGCAAGCCTTGTCGTCCGCGCGCTATGACGACGACACGGTGTACGTCCTGAAGAGCGACATCCTCGACTTCGTCCGGCCCAAGCCCAATGACCAGTTGTTCAAGATCGATGGCCTGAACGTCCTGGCGCCTGGTCTTAAGGGATGCCAGGGCTGCGAACGGCTCGCGCCGGCGGCCGCGTCCAAGGCCGGTTACCTGCTGATCAGCGGCTGGTCGATGCCCGAAGACTTCGGCATCTGGAATGATGGGCGGGTGGCCACCCTGCTGGTGCACAACCAGGGCGCCACTACTCGGGCGACGCTGCGTTATCGGGTTTTCCTGACCCCGAAGGTGCCGACCCAGCGGCTGATCTTCAAAGCCGACGGCCAGACGATCAGGGAAGTGCAGGCGCAACAGAATGGCGAGGTGTCGCTGTCCTGGCCGGTGGCCGAGGGTCAGGCAACCACGACGCTGACGATCGAGTTGCCCGATGCCCTCTCGCCGCGTGATGCGGGCCTGAGCACCGATGGTCGGGTACTGGGCATGGGCATGGAAGATCTGCAGATCGAGCGAGCGGTCGAGCAGGGGATCAACGCCGGCGGGGCGCCGCTGGGCGCGCCTGTTCCCAAGACTGGCGAACGCCGCTAGAGGGGTGCTTCGCCAGCCTCGGCACCGCGCTAGCCAGCGGTGCCAGGCGCCAGCTGGCGATAGACGGCATACAGCCGCTCACCCAGCTGATTTGCCTGGAAGTGCCGCTCGAAATGGGCACGCGCGGCAGCGCCGAAACGTGCCCGCTCTTCCGGCGCCTGCCAGAGCCGCAGCAGGGCTTCCCGGATCGCTGCAGCGGTGGGCGCCACATCGAGGCCGGTCTGCTCGTGCCGGTTGATCTCGCTCATGCCCGATCCGATGGCGCAGCTGATCAGCGGCTTGCCGTACATGGCCGCTTCCAGCAGGGCCATGCCGAAGGCTTCCGAACGCAGGTGCGACGGAAAGACAAAGGTCTCGGCGAGGCTGTAGAGCGCCGCCACGTCTTCTTCCGGCAGGCGTCCGAGGAAGTGGCAGTTGCGCAGGCCGAGGCGGTGGGCCTGGGCTTCCAGCGCGGCCCGTTCCGGTCCGTCGCCGACGATGGCCAGCGGCAGGTCCAGGCCGGCCAGGGCGTCGAGCAGCAGGTGCAGACCCTTGTAGTAGCGCAGCACGCCGACGAAGAGCAGGAAGCGCGGACCCAGGCGCTGGCGCCACTGTGCGAGGCAAGGCTGAGACGGCGCCGGATAGCTGGCTTCGTCGAGACCGTACGGAATGACCTCGGTGTGCGCCTCCAGGCCGCGCAACTCCTGGCTGCTGCGTCTATAGGGCTCGGTGGCCACGATGATCCGGCTGGCGCGACTCAGGAAGTGGCGTTGCAGGGGGCGATAGAGTTGCAGCAGATGGCGTTGCTTGACGATATCCGAGTGGTAGCTGACCACATAGGGCTTGCCCGGCCGCACCGCCAGTTGCAGCACGTCCATGAACGGCCAGGGGAAGTGATAGTGGATGACGTCGCTGTCGCGCGCCGCCCGGGCGAAAGCGCCGAAGGCCGCGCGGGACAGACCGGTAGAGGCGATATTGGCGTCCTGGCGCACCCGCTGCACCGGAATGCCCTCGACCTCGATGCATTCAGGGGAGGGCTGTTCGCTCAGGGTCAGGATCCGATTGCTCACCCCCAGCGTGCGCGTCGCGCCGCACATCTGGCGTATCACCTGCTCGATGCCGCCATGGGTATCCGGCAGATAGGTCTTGAATACGTGAAGGATACGCATGGGCTGGGAGCGGCCTGCAAAAGGTCGGGATTCTAGCATGGGCCCTAGGCGGGCTTGAGGCTGCAAGGCGCGGGCTTCGTGCTAGAGTGCCGGCCGAAAGATCCAGCGGCTGCGCCTCTGCGGCAGCCATTTTCAGCGATCCAGCGTATTTTTGCCGATGATCTTCAGCTCCTTTGCCTTCCTGCTGCTGTTTCTGCCGCTGACCCTGCTGGGCTTCTGGGTGCTGCGCAAGCGCGCCGACTGGGCGACCACCGCGGTCTTCCTGAGTCTGGCGTCCTGGGTGTTTTACGCGGTCTGGGACTGGCGCTTTCTGCTGCTGCTCTGGTTGTCCATGGGCGCGAACTACGCCTTGGGCCTTCAGGTATGGCGGCTGCGCAGCAAGGGCTGGCTGACGGCGGCCCTGGTGTTCAACCTGGGGCTCCTGGGCTACTACAAGTACCTGGGCTTCTTCGCCGGCATGTTCGGCGTCGGCCTGCCCGGCCAGTTCATCCTGCCGCTGGCCATTTCCTTCTATACCTTTCAGCAGATTGCCTGGCAGGTCGATCTCTATCGCGGCCGACTGCAGCGACCAGGCGACTTCCGGGCGTTTCTGCTGTGCGTGAGTTTCTTTCCGCACCTGATCGCTGGTCCCATCTGCCGCCCCAGCAGCCTAATTCCGCAGATCGAACGGGGCTTCGCGGAACGTCCCTGGGCCTGGAAGCTGGGTTTTACCTTGTTCGTCTTCGGCCTGGCCAAGAAGGTGCTGGTGGCCGACAGCCTGGCGCCGGGCGTCGATGCGCTCTATCTGCAGGAGTCCCTGAGCGCCCCCCAGGTGTTGCTTGCCGCCTTCGGCTACGGCCTGCAGCTCTATTTCGATTTCTCCGGCTATGCGGACATGGCGATCGGCCTGGGCCTGGTGTTCGGTATCCGACTGCCGATCAACTTCCGCTCGCCCTACCGCAGCCTGTCCATCGTCGACTTCTGGCGCCGGTGGCACATCTCGCTGTCCCGCTTTCTGCGTGACTATCTCTACATCCCCCTGGGCGGCAGCCGTCACGGCGCCTTCCGCCAGTACGGCAACCTGCTGATCACCATGCTGCTGGGTGGCCTCTGGCACGGCGCCGGCTGGCAATTCGTGCTCTGGGGCGGCATCCACGGCGCCTTGCTCTGCCTCAACCACGGCTGGCTGCGCCTGTCTTCTTGGCGGCTGCCCGCACCGCTGGCCTGGGCGCTGACGCTGCTGGTGGTGATGCTGGCCTGGATCCCCTTCCGCGCGGTCGATCTCGGCCACGCCCTGCGCATGTTCGGCGAACTGAGGAGTTGGCAGGCTCCCGCGCTACCAGGCTTCAATACGCTGCTGCATGAAGTGGCCTCGTTGCACCTGCAACAGGGACTCTGGCTGGTGGTTCCGCTGCTGCTGGCGCTGTGCGCCTGGCTGCCCTACAGCCTGAAGCTGGTGCTGCGCCTTTCGCCTTTCTGGCGTGGCGTCCTGACCGCCGTGCTTGCGCTGCTGGTCATGAAAGCCATGTTGGCCCGTCCGGATCGGGCGTTCCTCTACTTCAATTTCTAGGTCCCCATGCGCTCAAAGTCAGGACGCTTTCTAACTGGACTCTTGGTGGGAGCCTGTCTGTTTGCACTGGGCTGGATCGCTCTGGTCGTCGGGCAACTGGGCAAGCCCTTCGTCAACAACCTCTGGGTGGAGGGCGCCTATGGGCAGAAGCTGGCCCAGGCCGAGGCGATCAAACAGCCCAAGGTGGTCGTCGTGGCCGGCTCTGGCGCCATGTTCGGCATCCATTCGCCCACTCTCGCGCAGGCCCTGCAGCGGCCGGTGATCAATCTGGGGGTGAACGCTGGCATTCTCAGTCCCTACCTGCTGATCTATGCGCGTCAGGCCGTCAAGCCAGGGGACTGGGTGCTGCTGCCGCTGGAGTATCCGCTGTACCACGACAGATTCGAGGTCAATCAGGTCTTTCTCGAATACTGGCTGAGCCATCCGGTGACCTATGGCCTGAATCCGCTCAGGCTGGCGCGCCTGCTGGCGGAAACGCCGCTGCTGCGCGTCGTGCAGGGTTACCGGGGGGTGCCGGCCGGCTTCCAGGTCGCTGGCCTGTACGGTGCCCATCATCTGGATGCCAACGGCGACCAGTTGGTAAGCGCCCGCGAACAGCGCAGTGAGGCACTTTTCGCCGGTGCCCGGGATTCCGCCGTGCAGCACTACGGTGCCCAGGCCGGGGCCTTTAACGGCAGCTGGGCGCTGTGGCAGGCCTTCGCCAATGAAGTCCATGCCGCTGGCGGCTGCGCTGTCTTCGTGCCGCCGGCCATGCTCGACCGCGAGTCCTATCACCAGGATCCCGTCGAGCGGACCTTCTACCAGGGGCTTCCCGAGGCCGCTGCTCGACATGGCCTCATCTATGTGGGCGAACCCCTGGCCTTCATGTACCCGGCCGAGGCGTTCTTCGACACCAACTACCATCTCACCGCGGAGACGCGACTGGAGCATACCCAGCGGTTGGCCAGTCTGCTGAGTCCGGCCTTGTTCGAGCGATGCCAGGCGCCGCGCTAGCGTTTTTTTCCGGGACTCAAGCCATCCGTTGTGCGGCGATCAGGCTCTCTCGCAGGGCTGCCGCTCGTGCGGCCCAGTGCATGTCGGCGGTGCGCTGGCGCCCGGCCGCTGCCAGGCGCGCGCGAAGCTCAGCGGATTCCAGTACCTGCTGCAAGGCGCCGGCGATAGCACCGAGGTCGCGCGGATCGATCAGCAGGGCGGCATCGCCCGCCACCTCCGGCATGGAGCTGACATTCGAGGTGATCACCGGGCAACCGGTGGCCATGGCTTCGGCCACGGGCATGCCATAGCCCTCGTACAGCGAGGGATAGACCAGCACGGTGGCATTGGCATAGAGCGCAGGCATGTGCCTTTGATCCACATAACCCAGGTAGCGAAGCTCATGGGCCGCGCTGAGCTGTTCGATCAGCTGCTGCAACTCCGCGCTGTCCCAGCCGGGGGCACCGGCCAGTACCAGGGGAAACCGCTGGCGCAGCGACTGGGGCAGCAGCGCGAATGCCTTCAGCAGCTCCGCCAGATTCTTGCGCGGTTCGAGCGTGGCGACCGAGAGCGTGAAGTGTTCCGGCAGGTCGTAGGCCTGGCGACAGGCCTGGCGCTGCTCGGGGGACACCTCGGCATAGCCACGCGAAACGCCCGGGCTGACCAGGTCGATCGGCTGGGTAGGTTTCAGTTCTGCAAGCAACTCCCGGCGGGTGAAGTCCGAGATGGTGATGAGGCGGGTGGCGCGAGCCAGCGTATCGGGGATGAGCCGGCGCATCTCCTCGATCCGCGCCGGCGGATGCAGCTCGGGGTGACGGATGTGCGACAGGTCATAGAGCGTGGCGACGCTGGGCCCGTTGAGCGGCAGCATGTAATAGCCCGGCTCCCAGTAGACGTAGCCCTCGAGCTGTGCCTTGCCCTGCAGGAAGCGGCTGTTGAGACGATGACGATAGAGGCGGCGCAGCCAGGGGCGGTGCCCCAGCCAGCGCCGCAATTTCCCCAGGCCGCGATGCATGGAGGAGGGCGGCAGTGCCTGCCCCAGCGCGCTTACCTTCTGCCGCAAGGCCTCGCGATCCAGAAAACCTTCGTCGCCAAAGCCCTTCACGTCTTCCACCGCCGGATCGGCCAGCAACTCTTCCAGCAGATGGAGGGTGTAGCGCCCAATGCCGGTCATCGGCGGCTTGAGCACATTGATGGAAACGAAGACCTTCATGTTCGCTCGACAGCTGAGGTTGAAGCACCCGTCAAAGACACGCACGCGGGTCGTCAGGGAATGCCCGCCAGAGGCGTGGTGGTCCGGATACGTCGGGGACGTCGCGATCGCCGCGTCCCTGGCGCAAAGGCACGCATTATCCGGGCTGACCACGATTAGTCCACGTCTGGTAGCAGTTTTATGACCGGCCCTGACGTTGCCGAGACGACCGGGCTGGGCGCTGTGTGCCCTGGGCCTTATAATCGCCCGCCAATTTTGTCCCTACGGATCCAGACGCCGGCCCCCGCAGTTTTCCGGTTGGCGCTCCTTCATTTCGGCCTTCCATCGGCCCTTCTCTGGCAGGCCTGCCCGGGTCTAGCGAGGATTTGCGAGTTGCCATGCGTCTACTGATCGAATGCACCTACGTCTACGAACACCCTTCCGACAACTCCGGTATCCAGCGGGTGGTGCGTAACGTCATCAAGCAGCTGCCGCACCTGGAGCCCTCGGTCGAGTGCATTCCGGTCATGATGAAGCACGATCAGCTCTACCGGGTGAACAGCCTGGAGCCGCTGGAGGTCGACGAAGGCCGGATCCGTCGCCGGCAGTGGATCGGCCGCCTGGATCGCCTGCAGGACCGCTTCTGGCGCTGGCACGACCGCGTCGAGCAGAAGCTGCCGTACGCTGACCGCTCCCTGCTGCTGCGCCGGCTGTGGTACTGGCCGTGCCGGGCGACCAGCCAGGTCATCCAGTGGCCGCTGAACATCCTGCGCGAGCAGGACTACCAGGCGGGTGAAGAGCCCGAGCGTGCCACCCCTCTGGACATCGAGCCCGGTGACCAGCTGGTGCTGCTGGATTCCTCCTGGCATGCCGATTTCTTCAAGCTCGCCGAATCGCTCAAGGCGCGTGGCGTGGGCATCGTCTCGGTGATGTACGACCTGATCCCGCTCACCCATCCGCAGTTCTGCGACAACCACCTGGTCAAGGTCTTCGATGAGTGGTTCGACTGGATCGCCCGCACCGCGGACGGCTTCATGGCCATTTCCCAGACCATCAGCCAGGAAGTCGAGGCGGAACTGCGCCGGCGCCGCGGCGCTGCGGCTGAGCGCCAGTGGCACGGCTACTTCCAGCTGGGCTCGGAACTCGACCTGAATGGCAGCGGCGCCGCCTGCGATCCGGAGGTCAAGCGTCTGTTCGACGGCAAGACCCCGGTGTACCTGATGGTCAGCACCATCGAGCCGCGCAAGAACCACGCCTATCTGCTCGACGCCTTCGACCTGCTCTGGGCCAGGGGCGCCAATGTGCGCCTGTGCATCATCGGCAAGGTGGGCTGGAAGACCGAGGCGCTGATCGAACGCATCAAGACCCATCCGGAATACAAGCGCCGGCTGTTCATGTTCAACGGCGCCAACGACACCAGCCTGGAATACGCCTATGCCAATGCCCGGGCCCTGGTATTCCCCTCCTTTGTGGAGGGTTTTGGTCTGCCGCTGGTGGAAGCCATGCAGCGCGGCCTGCCGGCCATGGCCAGCGACATCCCCGTGTTCCGCGAGGTAGGTGGGGATTTCATGGCCTATTTCCAGCTGCAGGATCCGGCGTCCCTGGCCGCTCAGGTGGAGCGCTACGAAGCCGAAGGCAGCTTCCCGTCCGTACGTCCGCTGCAGGACTGGGCCTGGGTCGGTTGGCGCGAGGCCTCGCTGCAACTGGTGGAGCGCGCCCGTCAGGGCATCCTGCAGCAGCGCCATCTGCCTGCCAGCGATGCCGTCGAGCCCCCGGATATAAGGCAGTCTTAAGGCTCTGGTCCCGGTCATCGGGTAGGATCGCGGGCTCCGCGGGTAGGGGGAACACCCCTCAAAAACCTGTGATAGAGTCCGCACCCTGCGGTTTTGTTCCTTCTTGTCCCCGCTGGTATCTGCATGCAATCCAAACCCAAGACAGATCTCGAGCAGGCGTTGATTGCCTGCAAGGGCAGCTTTCTAACGGTCGGCTTTTTCAGCCTCTTCATCAACCTGCTGCTGCTCGTTCCCTCCTTCTACATGCTGCAGGTCTACGACCGTGTCCTGAGCAGCAGCAGCATCACCACGCTGGTCATGCTCACCCTGATCATGCTGCTGCTGATGGCGACCTACGGCGCTCTGGAATGGATCCGCTCACGCATCCTGGTGCGGGTTTCCACCCGCCTGGACCTGGTGCTCAACGAGCGTCTCTATGACGCCAGCTTCAAGCAGGCGCTTTACACCGGCGGCGCCCAGGCCTCGGCGCAACCCCTCAATGACCTGACGGGTCTGCGCCAATTCCTGACCGGGCAAGGGCTGTTCGCCTTCTTCGACGCCCCCTGGCTGCCGATCTACATCGCGGTGATGTACTTCTTCCACCCGCTGTTCGGTGCCCTCACCGTGCTGGGCGCCATCCTGCTGATCCTCCTGGCCTATGCCAACGAGAAGCTGACCGGCAAGCGGCTGGCCGAGGCCAACCAGGAAAACGCGCAGGCGACCCAGTTCACCAGCAAGAATCTGCGCAATGCCGAGGTGGTGGCCTCGATGGGCATGATGCCCAACCTGTTCAAACAGTGGCGCAAGCGCAATACCCATGTCCTGGCCCTGCAGGCACGTGCCAGCGAGCACGGCGGCGCCCTGAGCAACCTGTCCAAGACCCTGCGCATGGTGCTGCAGTCGCTGATCCTCGGCCTGGGTGCCTGGCTGGTCATCGACCACCAGATCACCCCCGGCCTGATGACCGCCGGCTCCCTGCTGCTGGGCCGCGCCTTGGCGCCTATCGATCTGATGATCGGCAGTTGGAAAGGCTTCATCGCGGCACGTGGCCAGTACGCCCGTCTGAACGAGATGATGCGTCATGTACAGGCCGAGCCGCCACGCATGTCGCTACCAGCGCCCAAGGGCAATATCTCTGTCGAGCAGCTGATCCTGACACCGCCGGGTGCCTTCCAGGCAGTGCTCAAAGGTATTTCATTCAACGTTACCGCAGGAGCCTCAGTCGGCATTCTCGGTGCCAGCGCGGCCGGTAAGTCGACCCTGGCGCGCGCGCTGTTGGGCATTTGGCCGGCGCAAAGCGGCAAGGTTCGCCTGGACGGCGCCGATATCGCTCAATGGAAGCGCGAGGAACTTGGCCCGTACATTGGCTACCTGCCGCAGGACATCGAATTGTTCGACGGCAGCATCAGCGACAACATCGCCCGCTTTGGTCAGGTGGATGCCAAGGCCGTGGTCGAGGCTGCTGAACTGGCTGGTGTACACGAGATGATCCTGCGCCTGCCCCAGGGGTACGACACCATCATCGGCGCCAACAGCGGCGTCCTCTCCGGTGGTCAGCGTCAGCGCATTGGTCTGGCGCGTGCCGTCTACGGTAACCCCCGGCTGGTTGTTTTGGATGAGCCCAACTCCAACCTTGATGAGCTTGGGGAGAAGGCGTTGGGTGGTGCTTTGCTACGCCTGAAGCAGACTGGTGCAACGCTGTTCATCGTGACCCATCGCGTTAGCGTCCTGGCCTATGTTGATAACCTTATCGTGATGAATGAAGGGCAAATTGTCATGTCAGGTCAGCGTGATCAGGTGCTAGCGCAATTGCAGGGTCGCAATGCTGCAACGCCAGTAGCAGCAGCTGAAACCGAATCTCTGCCTAAAACCGATGATGCCGGCGAGCAATCGGGAGGTATGGCCTGATGAATACCCAATATCTTGTTGAAGCCGAGGCCGAGGGCCTGAAGGTTTCTGACAAGCCGGTCCGTCGACTGGGCTTTATCATCCTAATCGTCGTATTCGGATTGGGCGGCCTCTGGGCCGGCCTTGCGCCGCTCGACAGTGCAGTGCTTGCCCAGGGTTATGTTACGGTTAAAAGCTCGCGCAAAACTGTACAGCACTTAGAGGGCGGTATCGTTAAAGAGCTGATGGTCCATGACGGCGACCACGTCAAAGCCGGCGACATATTGATGCGTCTCAATGATACTCAGGCCCGTGCCCAACTCGAGGCCGCGCGCAGCCAGCTGATTGCCTCACAAGCTTTGGAAGCACGGCTAATTGCCGAGCGTGACGATCGCAACGACGTGACCTTCGGCACCAGCGACTTCCCCGAGGATGACAAGCGCGTCCAGGAAGCCCGCAACAGCGAACGGCAGATTTTCCTGGCCCAGCGCAATGCGCGTCTGGGAGAAATCGACGTCCTCAAGAACAAGAGCGCCGAGCTCGAGCAGCAGATCCGCGGCTTCGCGGCGGTCATCCAGAGCAAGCAGGGTCTCTCGCAGTCCTATGGCAGCGAGATCAAGGACCTGAGCGAACTGCTCAAGCAGGGCTACGTCAACAACGAGCGCCTGCGTGATCAGGAGCGCAACCTGTCGCGCCTGCAGGCCGAGATTGCCGATCAGCAATCGGCCATCGCCCGCGCCAAGGTGCAGATAGGGGAAACCAAGCTGCAGATCCTGCAGACCACCCAGAAATTCAAATCCGACGTAGCCAACAAGCTGGCCGAGACCCAGTCGCGCATCTACGAGCTGCGTGAACGGGTTGGTGCCCTACAAGACACTGTCAATCGTACCCAGATAAAGGCGCCGGTCGACGGCATGGTCATGGGCCTGGCGGTACACACCATCGGTGGCGTCGTGGCGCCTGGTACCCACCTGCTGGACATCGTGCCGCTCGGCGCCGACCTGCTGGTCGAGGTCGAGGTGCAGCCTAACGATATTGACCGTATCGAACTGGGCAAGCTGGCCGAGGTGCGCTTCAGCGCCTTCAAGAATGCCACCACCCCCATCCTGGAAGGCGAAGTCGTCTATATCTCCGCCGACCGCTTCACCAACGAGCGGACCGGTGCGCCCTACTACCTGGCACGCGTGACCCTGACCGACAAGGGCCGCGCCGACCTGGGCCGTCGCGAGCTGGTGCCGGGCATGCCTGCCGAGGTGCTGATCAACACCGGCGCCCGTACCCTGCTCAACTATCTGCTCAAGCCGGCGCGCAATGCCATGGCGCGTTCGATGATCGAGGAGTAAGGCGATGTTCAAGCCCGCCCGACTGCTTCTCGCCCTGGGTCTGGCCCTGCCGCTGCTGGGTCAGGCGGCGCCTGTCGCCACCCATGAGCCGGCGGCCTACCTGGATCTGTGGCAGCTTTACCAGAAGACCATGGAATCCGATCCCCGCATCGGTGGCGCGGATGCCCAGGTCAAGGCCAGTCAGGGGCAGCAGGACGGTGCCTTCGGCCAGATGCTGCCGCAGCTGAGCGGCGGCGCCTCCACCAGTCGCATCAAGCGCACCGAAGGTCCCCAGACGCTGTTCTACGACGGCCAGACCTACAACCTGAGTCTGACCCAGGCGATCTACAACCCGGCCGCCTGGCGTGGCTTCAAGAAGTACAGTGAGCTCACCAAGCAGTATCGCTCGCTGGCCGAAGACACCCGCATCCAGTCCGCCGCGGATGTGGTCCAGCGCTACTTCGCCGCCCTGGCGGCCGAGGATGAACTGGAACTGGCCACCGCCGAGCGCCAGGCGACCCAGCGCAACCTCGACAGCGTCTCGGCGCTATTCGACCGGCAGCTGGCGACCATCACCGACAAGCTGCAGCTGTCTGCCCGGGTGGACAGCCTGAAGACCGCGGAAATCGAAGCCAAGAACCAGATCCAGGTGACTCGCGAAGCGCTGGCCGAACTGGTCGGGCGGGACATCTACCAGCCCTTCAAGCGCATCGATGACCGCACCCTCTTCACCGCGTTGCCGGGTACGGAAACCGACTGGGTGCAGTCGGCCATTAATCACAATCCGGCCTTGCAGGCCAAGCAGGAAGCCCTGAATTCGGCCGAGTACGCCGTCAGCGAGGCCAAGGCCGGTCACCTGCCCACTCTGAGTCTGCAATTTGGGGCGCAACGCAGTGACTTCGCCTACGAGAACGTGATTGCGTCTGAGGCCATTGATACCTACTCAGCCAGCCTCAATTTGCAGATTCCAATCTACAGCGGTGGTTCGGTGAGCGCCCGGACGCGAAGCCTGTACGGGTCTCAGGAGTCGGCCGAGGAGGATTACGAGTCGGTGCGGCGCCAGGTGGTCAAGGAAACCAAGACCGCCTACCTGAAGAGCTTTGCCAGCCTGAGCAAGATCGAGTCATCGCGCAATGCGCTGAACTCGGCGGTCAAGGCGCGCGAGGCGAGCGAGAAGTCCTTCTCCTTCGGCGCGGCTACCGCGGTGGACGTGCTGAATGCGGTGCGCCAGGAGTACAGCGCCCGGCGCGATTACCTACGCGCGCAATACGACTTCATCACCAACCAGCTGGTCCTGCTGCGTTGGAGCGGTGATTTCAAAGACGCGGATATCCAGCGCATCAATGCCTGGCTGACTGTGCCCAAGCCCGACGAGACCCGTAAGACTGGGCTCAAGCCGGAAGACGCCGATAAAAGCTGACCGGCTTACCTAGATTTACAGAAAACCGGTCATCGGGCTAATGCCAGTCAACCAACGCTGACTGGCATTTTTGTTGCGGAGTTGTATGGGCGCGATTGTTGCCCCGTCGAGAATAGATTGGCGCTGTTGCCTGATGGCAAAAGGAAGTAGCGCGCTCGTTAGCGTTAGGTTTCCAATCGCGCAGGCATCTGAGTCAGGCAGCAGCCCCAGGCCATTTGGGCGTGTGCCACGCGCCTCCAGTAGCCCAGCCTCAGCGTTTCAAGGTCTGAGTTCTGCGGTGCGATAGACGCGCGTCTTTGAACACCCTTCCAGCAGACGGTTAGGCACGGTTGGCTGGCTAGGAACTTACCCGCAGCGTTTTTTTCCGACTGTAGATCTTGAAGGTGTAAACGGATTGATTACACATGTCTCATCATGACGTTCAAGCACAAGGGCCTGGAGACCTTTTCAAGACGGGAAGTACGAAGGGCATTCAACCCGCGCATGCGAAACGGTTGACCCTGGTGCTGGGCGTATTAGATCAAGCCACCAGCTCTGATGAGATCGACATGCCAGGCTTTCGCCTGCATCCACCCAAAGGGAAGCTGACCGGTTACGGGTCCCTTTCCATCAGTGGTAACTGGCGGGTGATCTTCCGTTTTGATGGCACAGATACCGAACTCATTGACTACCTCGACTACCACTAAGGAGGTCCTATGGCCATGCACAATCCCCCGCATCCTGGCGTCGTTCTGGAAACGGTGTTTGAAGAAACTCCATTAAAATTGCTGAAGCGGCGCGCAAGCTTCATTTCAGTCGCGTTTATCTGTCCGGCATGGTCAATTGCCGCAAACCCATTCGAGCGGATCTTGTCGTCCGCCTAGAGCGTGCGGGTTTGTCCATAGCGAAGTTCTGGCTGTCTATGCAGTCGGCCTACGACCAGTGGGAAGCCGAACAGGTTGATCAACCCGAAGTCGAGCGTATCGCCGCAGCCTGACCTCTTGCGTTAGCAGTTGTGTTGTCCCAGCCCTTGGGGGCATACAGATGATGTCCATTCAGGTACGTCGGTTGGGCCAGGCTCCTGATCACTGCTATCCGTTTACCATTACGTAGCGATCCGGCAAATCATCAGGATCAGCATCTAAGGCCTACGCCACGCTCAGTGATGAGCAAATTGATGCGCGCGGAGCTGATGAAGGCTGGCGGAGATCTGCAATGACCACAAGGCGTAAGTACAAATCGACATTTCTGAGGCGGTTCACTCCTCAGTAGCCAAGCTGCACAACGTTGAAGCGCTGGATAAAGCAAAGCCACTATGCGTGATTTCGATGCGCGACATCTGGTGGTGCCTGAAATGATTGAGCCGGCGCAAATAGGCATGTTCTAGAGACTAACAATGCCAGTCAGCCGGTATTTGCCCGCTACCGCAAATACCCGCGAGAGCACCACTGAAACGTGGAAAACCGGAGCTCAACGGCCATGCGGTATGGAGGCGTATGCCGCCAACGTGCTGGAGCCGCTGCAGACGTGGCTTGCTTAGATCAATAACTAGCTGGCGGAGGAGATGACCCGCTTCCGGCGGTATCCGTTGGTCAGCGCTGAAGGTTAAGCTCTGTGCGAAATTCAGCTTGTCGCATCAGCGATTTTATCCGCTCGGATTTATCGTTCAGAACTAGGCGTCCAATCAGGCTTGCTTCGCCTCGGCAGCAATCGCATCTGCGCCGCGTCGCGCCGCTCTAGCAGCTGCTTGCGGTTACGCAGCTGCAGACTCAGGGCGTTATCACGCACAGTCGCTTCTAGCGCCTGCGCCTGGCGCTCAAAATCCTGGAGAATAAGATCCCACCGCTCGCAGATTGCCCGTTCGGCACCCGTGTCCTGCCGCTTGCGGTAAATCAGTGCGGCTCGCGCGAAGACGAATGGGTCAGGGCAGCAACGGTGTCCTGCAGGCTGACTAAAATAGTCACGCTCGCGTTGCAGACAATTGTCCAGCAGTACCTGCAAGTTACCAATGCCACTTAAGAAGAAGGACATATTTTATCCTCGGATGTCCGATAGGGGTCAGATAACTGCCGCTCTTGGCATCGCACTACCACCGAGGAGGCATAGACCGTTGTATCTTCGTAGCGCTGGATAAGCTTCTTTGCCGACTACGAGTGGAGCGGCAAAGACACGACCTCAGAAGGGTCCCGGCGCGCTCATCAACGGTTCAGAGGGTCGCCAGCACCGGCTTGGTCATCGACTTCTCCCGGATCGACTTCTTTATCAGCATCCGTCGTTCCTGGAACATCAAGCGTGTCGGGATTTGGCGGTTCGATAGGATTGGGCTCAACCGCCTCTTCCGATAACGGCTTGAGTTGCTCTTTGCGCGCCTGGTTGGCCAAGTGAAGGCTGTTGATGGAGCTCTGCAGCACTGACAGTGGGCCGTTTGTACTGGGGCCTGCGCGTGACGAACCTACTCGGGCCCAAGTACGCATTTCGATGATCATCAGACTACCTCTCGAGGAGACCAGAATGGCCTCAGGCATGGGAGGTCATCCCTAACCTTACGTTCAGTGGCCACTATCACCATCAGTCCGATGAATAGCCATCGACCGGTCTAGGGGATGAGTGATAGCGCGCGCCAAAGGCCAGAGGATCAGATCGGTCTGCGCTGAACCGGGGTGGCAAAGGTGTCGCTTGTGACGTCGCTGCTGGTATGACCTAGCACGAAGCCGCTGTGACACTTGGAGTAGATGGTGCCGGCACCAGGAGTCGAACCCGGGACCTACTGATTACAAGTCAGTTGCTCTACCAGCTGAGCTATACCGGCAAGGGGGAGGCCATTATAGCCATGGAAAAGCCCTTGTAAACCAAGGATGTGCGTAGGTTAAGGCTGGCGTAAGCCAGCTGAGGCTAAAATAGGGCAAAGAGCTTGCAAGGAGCCACTGATGAGAACGAAGACCCTGGCCTTCCTGGCCGCTGCCCTGGCGGGTTGTACCACCCAGGCGAATCTTGAGCGCAATCCGCCCATGGAGCTGCGCACGGGCAAGAGTGCCGAGGACTATCGCACCTGCCTGGTGACCGGCCTGGAGAAGGACGGTCGGCATGTGCTGGTCCAGCCGCAGGGCAGCAGTGGGCAGCGCGTGCTGGTGGACAGCAAGGTGCCGGGCGCCACGGCGGCCATCATCGACATCGGGTCGGCATCGCGCGGTACGCGGATCCAGCTGCGTGAGCAGATGGCCAACAATCCGCTGCGGCCGCGGACCATTCTGACGGCGGTGAAGGATTGCCTGTGAGGTGAGCGGCTGGGCGGGCTGCCCTCACCCTGGCTCTCTCCCCCGAGGGAGAGGGGAAGAGCGGACTGCCCGTCGTCACCTGGAAAGGCATATACAAGAAGGGCGCCCTCGGGCGCCCTTCTTGCGTTCCGCTGCCTGGGATCAGGCGGCCGGTTGGTTACGGCGCTGCGGTACCGGCTCGGCGGCGCGCTGGCCATTGACGTCGCGCATGGGAGTACCCCGTACCGGGGCGCCGTTGGCGACGTAGTAGGCGGCGTTGCTGCGCGGCAGCGGGGCGCGACCACGGATTTTGTCGGCGATCTTTTCGGCGATCATGATGGTCGGGGCATTGAGGTTGCCCGTCGCGATGATCGGCATGATGGAGGCGTCCACTACGCGCAGGCCTTCCAGGCCGTGCACGCGACCGGCGCCGTCGACCACCGCCATGTCGTCGGTGCCCATCTTGTTGGAGCAGGACGGGTGATAGGCGGTCTCGGCATGGGAGCGCACGAAGGCGTCCAGCTGGGCGTCGGTCACGCAATCACGGCCCGGGTTGATCTCTTCGCCACGATAGGGATCCAGTGCCGGCTGCTGCATGATCTCGCGGGTCAGGCGAATGCCGTCGCGGAATTCACGCCAGTCCTGTTCGGTGCTCATGTAGTTGAACAGGATGCTGGGGTGCTGGCGCGGATCGCGCGAGGTCAGTTCGATGCGGCCGCGGCTGGGCGAGCGCATGGAGCCGACGTGGGCCTGGAAGCCATGGGCCTCGATGGCATTGGTGCCGTTGTAATTGATGGCGATCGGCAGGAAGTGGTACTGGATGTTGGGCCAGTGGAACTCCTCGCTGGAGCGGATGAAACCGCCCGCCTCGAAGTGGTTGCTGGCGCCCAGGCCGGTGCCCTTGAGCATCCATTCCAGGCCGATCTGCGGCTGGTTGTACCACTTCAGCGCCGGGTACAGCGAGACCGGCTGCTTGCACTCGTATTGCAGGTACATCTCCAGGTGGTCCTGCAGATTCTGGCCGACACCCGGCAGGTCGTGGACCAGCGGGATGTCGAAGCGACGCAGCAGCGGCGCGGGGCCGACGCCGGAGCGCTGCAGGATCTGCGGCGAGGCGATGGCGCCGGCGCAGAGCAGCACCTCGCGGCGGGCGCGCACGGTGATGGCTTCCAGGGAATCGCCTTTCATGTAGGCGACGCCATTGGCGCGCTTGCCCTCGAAGAGGATGCGATCGGTGGTGGCGTGGGTGACGATGGTCAGATTCGGGCGACCCTTGGCCTGGTCCAGATAGCCGCGGGCGGTGCTGGAGCGCCGGCCGTTCGGGGTGACGAAGCGGTCCATCGGACCGAAGCCTTCCTGCTGATAGCCGTTGAGGTCTTCGGTGCGCGGATAACCCGCCTGGACACCGGCTTCGACCATGGCTTCGAACAGCGGATTGGTGTTCGGCTTGGCGGTGGTCACCGAGACCGGGCCGTCGCCGCCGTGCCAGTCGTTGCCACCGGCATCGCGCTTCTCGGCCTTGCGGAAGTAGGGCAGGCAGTCGAGGTAGGTCCAGTCGTCCAGACCGTCGAGTTGCGCCCAGTTGTCATAGTCCAGGGCGTTGCCGCGGATGTAGCACATGCCGTTGATCAGCGAGGAGCCGCCCAGGCCCTTGCCGCGACCGCATTCCATCCGGCGATTGTCCATGTGCGGCTCGGGCTCGGTCTGGTAGGCCCAGTTGTACTGCTTGCCCTGTAGCGGATAGGCGAGGGCGGCCGGCATCTGGGTGCGGAAGTCCAGGCGGTAGTCGGGGCCGCCGGCTTCCAGCAGCAGGACGGTGACGTCTTGGTCTTCGGTCAGCCGGGTGGCCAGGACGTTGCCGGCCGAGCCGGCGCCTATGACGATGTAATCGAATTCGTGTGCCATGAAAAAGTCTCCTCCTGACGGCGGGTGGGGTCGGGCCCCAGCCCCGGGCCCTCTCCAGCGGAGAGGGGAGAAAAGCGCTACGGAAGCGGCTTAGAAGATCGAGGCGTAGTCGCCCAGCTCGACCTGCACCGACTTGATGCGGGTGTAGTGGCCGAGGGTGGTGAGGCCGTTCTCGCGACCGACGCCGGAGTGCTTGTAGCCACCCACCGGCATCTCGGCGGGGGATTCGCCCCAGGTGTTGATCCAGCAGATGCCGGCTTCCAGGCGATGGATCATGCGGTGGGCGCGGGCCAGGTCACGGGTGACCACGCCGGCCGCCAGGCCGTACTCGGTGTCGTTGGCGCGGCGCACCACCTCGTCCTCGTCGGCATAGGCCAGGATGCTCATGACCGGGCCGAAGATCTCTTCGCGGGCGATGGCCATGTCGTCACGGCAATCGGTGAAGACGGTGGGGGCGACGAAGTTGCCCTTGGCCAGTTCGCCCTGGGTGACGCGCTCGCCACCGGTGAGCAGGCGGGCGCCTTCGGCCAGGCCCTGGGAGATGTAGCCCAGCACCTTTTCCAGGTGCGGGGTGCTGACCAGCGGCCCGAAGTTGGTCTCGGCGGCCAGGGGATCGCCCAGCTTGATGCGCTTGACCCGCTCCACCACCTTGGCCTCGAAGTCGGCCTTGAGTGCCTGGGGCACGAAGACCCGGGTACCGTTGGTGCAGACCTGGCCGGAGCTGAAGAAGTTGGCCATGACGGCGATGTCGGCGGCGCGCTCCAGGTCGGCGTCGTCACAGACGATCAGCGGCGACTTGCCGCCCAGTTCCATGGTGACTTCCTTGAGGGTCGAGCCGGCAGCGCTGGCCATGACCTTCTTGCCGGTGGCGACGCCGCCGGTGAAGGAGATCTTCTCGATGCCGGGATGCTCGGTCAGCGCTACGCCGACCTCCGGGCCGACGCCATTGACCACGTTGAAGACGCCAGCGGGCAGGCCGGCCTCGGTGTAGATCTCGGCCAGCTTCAGCGCGGTCAGCGGGGTGACTTCGCTGGGCTTGAAGATCATGGCATTGCCGGCGGCCAGGGCCGGGGCGGATTTCCACAGGGCGATCTGGATCGGGTAGTTCCAGGCGCCGATGCCGGCGACCACGCCCAGTGGCTCGCGGCGGGTATAGACGAAGGAAGTCTCGCGCAGCGGGATCTGTTCGCCTTCAAGGGCCGGAACGAGACCGGCGTAGTACTCGAGCACGTCGGCGCCGGTGACGATGTCCACGGCCTGGGTCTCGGACAGGGCCTTGCCGGTGTCGAGGGTTTCTAGCAGCGCCAGCTCGTCGTTGCGCTCGCGGAGGATGTCCACGGCCTTGCGCAGGATGCGCGAGCGCTGCATGGCGGTCATCGCGGCCCAGACCTTCTGGCCTTCGGCGGCGGCGGCCACCGCCTTGTCCACGTCGGCGCGGCTGGCGCTCTGCACCGTGGCGAGCACCTCGCCGGTGGCGGGATTCAGGGTTTCGAAGGTGGCACCACCGGTGGCGGCGACATAACGGCCACCGATGTACAGCTGCTGTTCGGCGAAACGGGCCATGGACGTTCTCCCAGGCTGGGCGGGCGCCGTGGCACCCGCAAGGAACACAGGGGGCGCAATAGAAAGGTCTCTCTGCGCCAGCGATGAATCCAGTCTACTTAATTTTTATTGAACGTTCAATCAATGAAAAATTCGCAGGCATGCCGAAACGGGGCGATGGGCAGCCCAGAGCGGTTCTGTCGGAGCGGGGAGGGGGAGGGAACGCGGACGGAGTGCCCTGACCGGAGCAAGCCGGGCAGGGTCTAAGCGATCAGGGAGGCGTCAGGCCTTGGCCAGTTGCAGGTCCAGGTAGTCGTAGGCGATCTGCAGGGCCTGCTGGGTATTGAAGGTGTCGCCGGAGAGGGCGCCGCGCAGCCAGAGGCCGTCGATGATAGCGGCCAGGCCGCGGGCCGAGGCGCGCGCCTGCTGATGGGGCAGGAGGCGGCGGAATTGCCAGCAGAGGTTCGAGTAGAGGCGCAGGTCGTTGATGCGTTGCAGGCGGCGCAGATTGGGCTGGTGCATGCTGGTGGCCCAGAAGGCCAGCCAGGTCTTCATGGCCGGGCCGCTGACTTGGGTATCGTCGAAGTTGCCCTGGATGATGGCACGCAGGTTGGCGGCGGGGTCGTCACCGGGTAGGGCGGCGCGACGTTCGCGCACGGCCTGGCGCAGGGCATTCATCAAATGCCGCATGGTGGCTTCGAGCAGGCCGTTCTTGTCTTGGAAATAGTGGCTGATGATGCCGTTGGAGACGCCGGCCTTGCGGGCGATGAAGGCGATACTGGCGTCGCCCATGCCGACTTCGTCGACGGCTTCGAGGGTCGCGGCGATGAGCTGCGAACGGCGGATGGGCTGCATCCCGACCTTGGGCACGAGGCATCTCCTGAACAGAGCGGAAGGAGCCTCGGAGGGTAACTATTTTTTATTGAACGTTCAATCAATAAAAACGGTCACGACCTTCTGGATTGTGCCCTGGGCAAAGCGGCAATACCAGTCCTGATAGGTGGTTACTTTTAATAACCGCCCGAAAGGCGTAGGCTGGGAACCAGTTCTGCTTCGAGGATCGCCATGGACGCCGTGGTCAGTCGTATCTCCAGCCGTCGCCGCCTGCATGCCCATGCCTGTCCCATTCGGGATGTGCTGGACCGGATCGGCGATGCTTGGTCCTTGCTCACGCTCTTTACTCTGGAACCGGGCCCGCTGCGCTTCAACGAGTTGCGCCGGCGGGTCGACGGCATTTCCCAACGCATGCTCAGCGTGACCCTGCGTCAGCTGGAGCGCGATGGCCTGGTGTCCCGCACGGTGACGCCGACCAAGCCGCCCCAGGTGGAATACGCCCTCACCGAGCTGGGCCAGAGTCTGATGGTGCCGGTAGGCGCCCTGGCCGCCTGGGCCTCCGCGAAGCAGCCTTTCATTCAGCGCCACAGGGCGGCCTACGATCAGGTCGCCGAGGAGAATCCTGATGACCCGTCTCTCTAAGACCGCCCTGTCGGTCCTCGACCTCGTCCCCATCCGCGACGACGGTGATGCGACCCAGGCGCTGCACAATGCCCTGACCCTGGCGCGCCATGTCGAGCAGCTCGACTTTTCCCGCTACTGGGTGGCGGAGCACCACAACATGGATGGTATCGCCAGCTCCGCGACCAGCGTGTTGCTGGGCTATCTGGCCGCCGGCACCAGCACCCTGCGCTTGGGTTCGGGCGGGATCATGCTGCCCAACCATGCGCCCTTGGTGGTGGCCGAGCAGTTCGGCACCCTGGCCTCGCTGTATCCGGGCCGCATCGAACTTGGCCTGGGCCGCGCGCCGGGCTCGGATCAGCGTACCGCCTATGCCCTGCGGCGCGACCGCCTGGGCAGTTCCGACGACTTCCCGCGGGATGTGGAAGAGCTGCAGCACTACTTCGGGCCGCAGCAGCCGGGGCAGGGCGTGATCGCCATGCCCGGCGTGGGCACCGAGGTGCCGATCTGGCTGCTGGGGTCGAGCCTGTTCAGTGCCCAGCTGGCGGCGGCCAAGGGCCTGCCCTACGCCTTCGCTTCACATTTCGCACCGCGCTATGTACATGAGGCAATCCGGCTCTATCGCGAAAACTTCAAGCCGTCCGAAGTGCTCGATCGTCCCTACGTGATGCTCGGGGTACCCCTGGTAGCGGCCGACAGCGACGACGAGGCCAATTACCTGGCCACCACCGTCTACCAGCGCATCCTCGCCCTGTTCCGCGGCGACAGCCTGCGTCTGCAGCCGCCGGTGCGTAGCATGGAAGGGGTCTGGCTGCCCCACGAGAAGGAGTCGGTGTCGAGCTTCCTCGGCATGGCGGTGATCGGTGGCCCGGACAAGGTCCGCGAGCGTCTGGAGCTGTTGCTGGAGAAGACCGATGCCGACGAGCTGATCTTTACCTGCGACGTCTACGAGCAGGCGGATCGGTTGCGTGCCTTCTCGATCCTGGCGGATCTGAAGGGCGGCTGATGGGAGCTGGGCCTGTTGGGCTACGCTGCGCTCAGCCCGACAGGCCCAAATGAAAAAGCCGACCCTTTGTAGCGGTCGGCTTTTTCATGTCCGCAGGAAGGCACCTGCTGCCCTTGCTGGGCTTCGCTGCGCTCAACCCAACCTACGCGTCGTAGCGTGGAAAACCGCGCCAGCGTTTTCCACTGGCGGCTACTGCGCCGTTGTCCACGCTACGGAGGCCTGTCTTACAGGAAGGTGAAGACCTGTTCGCGGGTCAGGCGGGACTTGGGCAGGGCGGCGTTGAAGTCGCTCTCGCCACGATAGCCCAGGCCGACCACCACCAGGGCCGTGTAGCCCTGTTCGCGCAGACCCAGCTCCTGGTCCAGGCTGTTGGCGTCGAAGCCCTCCATGGGGGTGGCATCGATGCCCAGGGCGGCGGCGCCCAGCAGTAGGGTGCCCAGGGCCAGGTAGGTCTGCTTCTCCATCCAGTGCTGCACATCCTTGCGCTCATAACGATGCAGGTCGACGAAATGACGACGGGTACCGTCCTGGGTGGCGCGCGCCTCGGGCTTGGCGAAGCGGCCGTCCCGGGCTTCCTGCTCCAGCACCTGGGCCAGATGGCCCTCGGTCATTTCCAGGCGGGTGCAGAGCACTATGACGTGGGAGGCCGGCAGCACCTTGGGCTCGTTGTAGGGGCTCTGCATGCCACGGGCGACGCGCGCCTTGGCCTCGGCGCTGGCGGCAACCACGAAGTGCCACGGCTGGGAATTGACCGAGGAGGGCGCCTGGCGGAGCAGCTCCAGCAGTTCCTCGACCTGTTCGGCGGGGATGCTGCGGGAGCCGTCGAAGGCCTTGGTGGTGTAGCGGGTACGGGCGATCTGGGACAGCTGCATGGATAACTCCTGATCGGATCAGTGGGTAGGGGCCGGCTGGGCGTCGATCTTGACGCGGAACAGGCTGTAGGGCTTCTGGCGCAGGTCCTGGCCGCCGTGGAACTGGGCCTGGCGATGGAGCTGGTTAGCGGTGAAGTAGAGGTAGCCGTCCGGACCGATGCTGAAGGTATCGGGCCACAGCACGCGCGGATCGTGGACCAGGGTCTTCCAGCTGCCGTCGGCCTGGCGCTGGCGCACGGCGTTGTGCTCGTAGTCGCCGGCATAGACACGGCCCCGGGCATCGGCTTCGAGGCCGTCGGAGGCGCCCTTTTCGCCGAGATCCTGCACTTCGGCGCGGACCTGGGCCTCGTTCGCCTTGGGATCACGCAGCAGGGCGGTGGGCACGGCATAGAGATGGCGACTGGATAGCGGGCTGAAGTAGAGGGTGCCGCCGTCGGGCGAGAGAGCGATGCCGTCGCTGGCGATGGCTGGCCGAACCTTGCTGCCATCGGGACGCTGCATCAGCAGCGGCTCGCCTTCCACCACCGGGACGAAGCTGGGATCGACGTTGGCCTGGGGCGCGCCGGTCAGGCGGCGCTGGGCCTGGCCGGTGGCGAGGTCGAGGACGATCAGACCGCCCGGCGGCGCCGAGTCGGTGACATAGGCCACCCCGGCGCGACCGACGCGAAAGTCGAAGCGCACGTCGTTGACGTAGCTGTTGGGTTCGAGCACCGCCGCGGGGAAGACCAGGGTCCTGGCGACCTTGTTGGTCTTGAGGTCGATGGCCACCAGCTTGACGCCGCCGGCCTTGGGCGCGGCAAAGCCCGGTGCGGCGGTATCCAGCACCCAGAGGTGACCGCGCCCATCGGCCACCACGCTCTGCACGCTGATGAAACCCTTGCCCGGCTGACCGGGCGTTTCCACGTTCAACGCGGCATCCGGGTAGGGCACCGCCTTGCCGTCCTTGAGTTCGGCGACGGTGAAAGGCACGTCGTCGCCCCAGCGCGGATAGTTGACGAAGATCCGACCGGTCTCGCTGACGGTGACCCCGGTGGGCATGGCGTCCTGGAAGGCGAACACCTGCTCCAGCTGGCCCAGGGTACGCTCCTGGGGCAGCGGCGCGGCCTGGGCCGTCAGGCTACCCACGGCCAGGGCGACGGCGAGGGTCAGGGCACTGCAGCGAGGCATCAGAAACCCTCCAGCACGAGCTTGCCGCGAGCCTGGTGGCTTTCCAGCTGGGCGTGGGCGCGGCGCAGGTTGGCGGCATCGATGCGGCCGAGGTGCTCGCCGAGGGTGGTCTTGAGCGTGCCCTGGTCGATCAGCCCGGCGACGCGTTCGAGGATCTCGTGCTGGCGCACCTTGTCCGGGGTCTGGAACAGCGAGCGGGTGAACATCAGTTCCCAGTGCAGCGACAGCGACTTAGCCTTCATCGGCACCACGTCGAGTTGCGCCGGATCGTCGATGACGCCGAGACGGCCCTGGGGCCGCAGGACATCCACCAGCTGGGTGAAGTGCTCATCGGTGTGGGTGAGGCTGGCGACCAGGGTCACGCCGTCCAGGCCCAGGGCCTCGAGCTGGGGCCGTAGTGGCTGGTGATGATCGATGACGTGATGGGCACCCAGCTGGCGTACCCAATCCTGGGTTTCCTGGCGCGAGGCGGTACCGATCACGGTCAGCTCGGTGAGCTGGCGGGCCAGCTGCACCAGCACGGAACCGACGCCGCCCGCCGCGCCCATCACCAGCAGCTGTTGGCCGGCGCCGCCGCCTTCGCTTGCGCCGAGACGGTCGAACAGCAGTTCCCAGGCGGTGATGGCGGTCAGCGGCAGGGCCGCGGCCTGGGCATGATCCAGGCTTTTCGGCTTGTGGCCGGCCAGGTGTTCGTCGACCAGGTGCAGCTCGCTGTTGCAGCCGGGACGGAACAGCTCGCCGGCGTAGTAGACCTCGTCACCCACGACGAAGCGGCTGACGGCGCTGCCCACCTGCCGTACCACGCCGGAGACGTCCCAGCCCAGCACCTTGGACTCGCGCTGCACCAGGCCCTGGCGCACCTTGGTGTCGACTGGATTGACCGACACGGCGCGGACTTCCACCAGCAGATCATGGGCTTCGGGCGTGGGATCGGTCAGCACCGCGTCCTGCAGGGCACGGGGATCGCTGGCGGGCAGGGTGGTGTCGACGTGGATGATGGCTTTCATGGGCGGATTCCTTTGTACGATGAGAAACATGAGGCCATGGTCGTCTTCATTGTCGGTCGGAAAAAGCGGCAGAATCGGATAGCACCTTCACTGCAGGAGTGAAAATGATCCGCTTCGATGACCTTGGCCTCTTCGTGCGTTCCGCCGCCCTGGGCAGCTTTTCCCGCGCGGCCCGCGAGGCAGACCTCTTGCCGGGTCAGGTGAGCGCCGCCATCGGCCGGCTGGAACGCGAACTGGGCATCCGCCTGTTCGCCCGTTCGACCCGCAGCCTGCGACTGACCGCCGAGGGCGAGGCCTATCTGCCCTACGCCCGTGAGGTGCTTGAGACCCTGCGCGAGGGGCGCGAGCGGTTGCAGGGGGAGAGTCCGGAATTGCGGGGGGTGCTGCAGGTGGCGGCGCCTTCGGATCTGGGGCGCAATCTCTTGTTGCCCTGGCTGGCCGAGTTTCGTCAGCGCCATCCCGGCCTGACGCTCAGGCTTTACGTCTCGGACCAGCAGGCCGACGTCTACCGCGATCCGGTGGACATCGCCATCCGCTACGGCCGGAGTCAGGATGACAGCCTGGTGGCCCTGCCGCTCGCCCCTGACAACCGCCGGCTGCTGGCGGCGGCGCCGACCTATCTGGCCCGCCAGGGTGCGCCGCGCAACCTGGACGACCTGTCCGGACACGCCTGCCTGCTCTACCAGCTGCATGGTCGCACCTATGACAAGTGGAGCTTTCCACAGGCCGACGGTGGCCTGCGCCAGGTGGCCGTCAGCGGACCCTTGCAGAGCGACGATGCCGAAGTGGTGCGGCGCTGGGCGGTGGCCGGGGAGGGCATCGTCTACAAGTCCTGGCTGGACATGCGCGACGATCTCGAGACCGGACGGCTGGTGCGGGTGTTGCCCGACCAGCCTGGCGAGGTCCTGCCGTTGCAACTGTTCTGCCCGCACCGGCGGCAATTCTCGCCCGCCGTGCGGCAGCTGCATGGCTGGCTGGCGGAACGCTTCGCGGCCCTGGGCAAGCAGCCCTGAAAGGAAAAGGGGGTGGCTCCGCGAACGGAACCACCCCCTCGGGTACCACGCCCAGTCTTACTGCAGGTGCTGCTTGAGCAGCTGACCGGCCTGGGTCAGCGAAGCCTGGACCTCGGGCACCTTGGCCAGGACGTTGAGCAGGCCGTAGTCATGGATCATGCCGTTGTAGCGCACCTGGACGACATCGACGCCGGCCGCGTTGAGCTTGCGGGCATAAGCCTCGCCTTCATCACGCAGCACGTCGTTCTCGGCGGTCTGCACCAGCGCTGGCGGCAGGCCCTTGAGCTGGGCCTCGCTGGCCCGCAACGGCGAGGCGTAGACGTTGGCGCGCTCGGTCTCGCTGGTGGTGTAGTTGTCCCAGAACCACTTCATCATGTTGCGGGTCAGGAAGCGGCCCTCGGCATAGGTCTGGTAGGAGCCGTTGTCGAAACTGGCATCGGTCACTGGCCAGAACAGCACCTGGTAACGCAGCTTGGGCGTGCCCTTGTCCTTGGCCATCAGGCTGACCACCGCGGCCATGTTGCCGCCGACGCTGTTGCCGGCCACCGCCAGGCGACTGCCGTCGACATTGATCTCCTTGCCATGCTCGGCGACCCATTGGGTCGCGGCATAGGCCTGGTTGATGGCCACCGGGAAGTGGGCCTCCGGACTCGGGGTGTAGTTGACGAACACCGCCGTGGCGCCGGACGCCACCACCAGGTCACGCACCAGGCGCTGATGGGTAGGAAAATCACCCAGCACCCAGCCGCCGCCATGGAAGAACATGAAGGCCGGCGTCTGCCCCTTGGCGTTCGCCGGACGGACGATGGTCAGCTGCAGCGGCTTGCCGTCGACCTGGATGGTCTTTTCACTGGTCTTGACCCCTGAGAGATCGACCTTGACGCCGGCCTGGGCGCCGGACAGCACCGCACGGGCGTCCTTGGGGCTCAGGGTTTCCAGGGGTTTGCCACCGCTGCCGTTCAGGGCGTCGACGAAGCCCTGAGTGGTGCGCTCCAGATGCGGATCGGGCTGGGGTGCGGCGAAGGCGCTGCCCAGGGCCAGGGTGAGCGCGGAAAGGCCAAGCAGACGAGAGACGGTACGCATGACGGGTTACTCCTCGAGCAGGAAGGACCGGGCACCTCGGCTGAGGCGCCTTGGGGTGCCGCGACCCTTAGGCTAGGGTCAGGCGCACGTCCACGTTGCCGCGGGTAGCGTTAGAGTAGGGGCAGACCTGGTGGGCTTTCTCGACCAGGTCTTCGGCCACGGCGCGCTCCAGGCCCGGCAGGCTGATGACGAGTTCGACGTCCAGGGCGAAACCGGTGGGGATCGGGCCGATGCCGACCTGGGCGGTCACGCTGACGTCCGCCGGCACGGCGATCTTTTCCTTAGCGCCGACGAACTTGAGTGCGCCGATGAAGCAGGCGGAATAGCCTGCGGCAAAGAGTTGCTCGGGGTTGGTTCCGGCACCCCCGGCACCGCCCAGCTCCTTGGGCGTGGACAGCTGCACGTCCAGGGCCTTGTCGCTGCTGATAGAACGGCCGTCGCGGCCACCGGTGCTGGTTGCGGAAGCGGTATAGAGGATGTTCATGGCGTGCTCCAATTTGCGTATCGCGATAACTGTTTGGTCGGGTCGTTACCGGGATGGCTGGCCCGAGTACGGATTTAAGTTATCGCGATATTAGTTATCGCGCAAATATATTTTCGGAGGCAGCCGACCAATGGCAGCGGTCGGCGAGGATCAACGTTCCAGTTTGGCGCGCAGGGTCATCAGATTTTCGCGCAGGCGGGTCATCTCCGCGTCACCCAGCGCGCAGTAGCCGCTGATGGTGCCGTTGATCTTCTGGGCCCGCTCGCGCAGGGTTCGGCCAGACTCGGTCAGCTCGATGGACAGATTGCGCTCGTCCTCGGCACTGCGTTGCCGGGTCACATAGCCCTCGGCTTCCAGGCGCTTGAGCACCGGGGTCAGAGCCCCGGAGTCCTGGTGCAGCCGACGCGCCAGCTCCTTAAGCGGCAGGCGGTCGTTTTCCCAGAGCACAAGCATCATCAGGTACTGCGGGTAGGTCAGGCCCACCTCTTCGAGCAACGGCTTGTACACCTTGGTCATGGCCAGCGAGGTGGAGTACAGCGCGAAGCACAGCTGCTGATCGAGCAGAAGAGGGTCTTTGTTGGTCATGGCGGTCCCGCCTGGGTAAATGAGAAGTGATTCTACCCCGAGCATTTGGGTAGCATTAGCCCTTTAGTTTTCAGACCCCAGGGTTTCCATGCGTATCCATGTGTCGTTCATCGATCGTGTCGGCATCACCCAGGAAGTCCTGGCGCTGCTCGGTGCCCGCAATCTCAATCTGGACGCCGTGGAGATGGTGCCGCCCAATGTCTACATCGATGCGCCGACCTTGAGCGCAGAGGTGCTGGAGGAATTGCGCGCCGCCCTGCTGACCGTGGTAGGGGTCGAGGCGGTGCGGGTGGTGGATATCCTGCCGGGCCAGCGGCGCTCCCTGCAACTCGACGCCCTGCTCGCCGCCATGGCCGATCCGGTGCTCGCGGTGGACGGCGAGGGCCGCATCCTGCTGGCCAATCCGGCCTTTGCCGCCCTAGCCGGGGAGGGCGCCGGCAACACCCTGGCCGAACTCTTCAACGACAGCGAATTGCCCGCCGAATTGCTGGATCAAGGCTTTCGTCTGCCCCTGCGCGAGGTGGTGCTGCGCGGCCAGGCGCTGCTGCTGGACGCCACCCCCATCGGTGAGCCGGTCGGCGGCCTGGCCGGCGGGCTGCTGACCCTCTATGCACCCAGTCGTATCGGTGGCCGCCTCTCAGCGCTGCGCCACGACACCCCCGAGGGCTTCGATTCGCTGCTCGGCGACTGCGCGGCCATCCGTACCCTCAAGGCCCGCGCCCAGCGCCTGGCTGCCCTGGAAGCGCCACTGCTGATCCTCGGCGAGACCGGTACCGGCAAGGAGTTGGTGGCGCGCGCCTGTCACGCCGCCAGTGCGCGGCGCGAGGCGCCCTTTCTGGCCCTGAATTGCGCGGCCCTGCCGGAGAGCCTGGCCGAGAGCGAACTGTTCGGGTATGCCCCGGGGGCCTTCACCGGCGCCCAGCGCGGCGGCAAGCCGGGCCTGCTGGAGCTGGCCGATCAGGGCACGGTGTTTCTCGACGAGGTCGGGGAGATGTCGCCCTACCTGCAGGCCAAGCTGCTGAGATTCCTCTCGGATGGCACCTTCCGCCGCGTCGGCGGAGCCCAGGAAACCAAGGTCAATGTGCGCATCCTCGCCGCCACCCATCGCGACCTGCAGGCCATGGTCGCCGCCGGTACCTTTCGCGAGGACCTTTTCTATCGCCTCAATGTGCTCAGCCTGCAGGTGCCGGCCCTGCGCGAGCGCGGTCAGGACATCCTGCTGCTGGCGCGCCATTTCCTGCAGCAGGCCTGTGCCCAGATCGGCCGGCCACCGTGCCGCCTGGCCCCGGCCACCTATGGCGTGCTGCTGGGCAACGCCTGGCCGGGCAACGTACGGCAATTGCAGAACATCCTTTTTCGCGCCGCCGCCATCAGCGAGAGCGGCCAGATCGATGTCGACGACCTCGACCTGGCCGGCACGGCGGTGGCGGGGCAGGTCGAGACCGAAGTTAGCACCCTGGAGGCCGCCGTCCAGGGCTACGAGGCGGCGCTGCTGGAGCGGCTCTATCCGCAGTATCCATCTAGTCGCCAGCTGGCCGCGCGCTTGCAGACGTCCCACTCGGCCATCGCCATGCGCCTGCGGCGTTACGGCATCCCGCGGCGCTAGAGGCCGCAGGCGTCCGGATCAGCGCAGCACGTTGGTCTTGGCCAGGTCCACCACCTCGCTGCCGCGGCCACTCATCACCGCGCGCAGCATGTAGAGGCTGAAGCCCTTGGCCTGGGCGGCCTCGATCTTCGGTGGCAGCGACAGCTCCTGCTTGGCGATGCGCACGTCCACCAGCGCCGGGCCGGGGTGGGCGAAGGCCTCTTCCAGGGTGGCGTCGAGCAGGCTGGCCGATTCCACCTTCCAGCCGCGCACACCGCAGGCTTCGGCTACCTGGGCGAAGTCGACGGCGGCGAGATCCGTGGTCTCGTCGATCATGCCGGCGGCCTTCATCTCCATGGCGACGAAGCCCAGGGTGGCGTTGTCGTAGACGATGACCTTGACCGGCAGCTTCTCGCTGGCCAGGGTCGCCAGTTCGCCCAGCAGCATGGACAGCCCGCCGTCGCCGGCCAGCGCCACCACCTGGCGATCAGGATAGGCCGCCTGCAGGCCCATGGCCTGGGGCAGGGCATTGGCCATGGAGCCGTGGGTGAAGGAGCCGGCCAGCTTGCGCTCGAAATTCATCGCCAGGTAGCGCGCCGCCCACACCGTGGGAGTGCCGACATCGCAGGTGAAGAGGGCGTCCGGTGCGGCCAGTTCACTGACGCGGGTGGTGAGGTACTGCGGATGCAGCGGCTCGCCATCGGCGGTGGCGGTGGCCAGTTCGTCCAGCTCGGCGCGGGTCTTGCGGTAGTGCTGCTGGGCCTTTTCCAGGAAGCGGCTGTGGCTGTTGGGCTGGAGGCGCGGCAGCAGGGCGTCGAGGGTGGCACGGACGTCGCCCACCAGCCCCTTGAGCAGCGGGGTACGCACGCCTAGGTGGGCGCCGCGCACGTCGATCTGCACCACCCGACCGTGATCCGGGAAGAAGTTGCGATAGGGGAAGTTGCTGCCCAGCATCAGCAGCAGGTCGCATTCCTTGAGCGCATGATAGCCGGACGAAAAGCCGATCAGGCCGGTCATGCCCACGCCATAGGGGTTCGAGTACTCGATATGGGCCTTGCCGCGCAGGGCATGCACCACCGGCGCCTGCAGCCGCTCGGCTAGGGCCACCACCTGGGCATGGGCACCGGCGCACCCGGCGCCGCAGAGCAGGGTGATGCGCTTTTCCCCGGCCAGCAATTCGGCCAGGGCATCCAGTTCGGCCTCCGGCGGTACAACAACCGGATGCACCGGTTCGCTCCACTGGGCTTCCTTGATCGGCGCCTCGGCTAGGGCCACGTCGCCGGGAATCACCACCACCGACACCGAACGGTTGAGGATGGCCGAGCGCATGGCGGTCTCGAGGATGCGCGGCAGCTGCTCGGGATGGGAAACCACCTCGCAAAAGTCGCTGCAGTCGCGAAACAGCCGCTCCGGATGGGTCTCCTGGAAATAGCCCAGGCCGATCTCGCTGGAAGGAATCTGGGCGGCAATGGCCAGCACCGGCGCGCCGCTGCGCTGGGCGTCGAACAGGCCGTTGATCAGGTGCAGGTTGCCCGGACCGCAGGAGCCGGCGCAGACCGCCAGGCGTCCGCTGGTATCGGCCGCGGCACTAGCGGCGAAGGCAGCGGCTTCTTCATGCCGCACCCCGCGCCAGCGGATACGGTCGCGCTTGCGCAGGCTTTCGGTGAGGCCGTTGAGCGAATCGCCCGGCAGGCCCCAGATGGTGTCCACACCAGCAGCTTCGAGGGTGGCGACGAGCAGATCGGCAACGGTTTTCACAGCCATGACAAAGACTCCAGACAAGGATGGGAGAGGGCAAAGCCGCTTGGCAGAGGTCTTGTTGTGCCTTGTTGGTCCGATGAAGCGGGGCGGAAGTTCGCGTTGGTGCTTTTGTCTGAATCTGGTCTCAGGCTCCGGTGACATTCCCGGCTCCGGCGTTCTCGCCCAGGCTTCGCCATATGCCATCCGCGAGAAGAGCGCTATGCCAGCTGTATCGCGTAGTGTCGGGAGCATGCCGATTGACAGATCTAGCCTTGCCCCTAATATGGGATATACAACCGATATATCCCGGGAGGTCGATCATGGATCAAGGTGCCGTATTTCAAAGCAATCGCAGTCAGGCGGTAAGACTGCCAAAGGCGGTTGCCCTGCCCGAAGACGTGAAGCGCGTCGATGTGGTTGCCCTAGGCCGCACCAGAATCATTACCCCTGCCGGGGAATCCTGGGATTCCTGGTTTGAGGGAGAGTGTGT
The DNA here is from genome assembly GCF_031453735.1 of Pseudomonas sp. SORGH_AS_0199. Lineage (NCBI taxonomy): Bacteria > Pseudomonadati > Pseudomonadota > Gammaproteobacteria > Pseudomonadales > Pseudomonadaceae > Pseudomonas > Pseudomonas sp. SORGH_AS_0199. Next base: position 346,932 of record NZ_JAVJAE010000001.1, on the reverse strand, counting down.
TACGGCGGATTTCATGGCGGAACGTGATCAGCCTGCCGAGCAGGAACGCGAGGGCTTCTGATGCTCAAGTTCATGCTCGACACCAACACCTGCATTTACACCATCAAGAACCGACCGGTGTCGGTTCGCGAGGCCTTCAACCGGCACCAGGGGCAGTTGTGTATCAGTGCGATCACCCTGATGGAGCTGATCTACGGTGCAGAAAAATCTTCCAGCCCGGAGCGCAACCTGGCGGTGATCGAGGGCTTCGCCGCGCGTCTGGAGGTGTTGAAGTACGGTCCCGAAGCCGCGGCGCACACCGGGCAGTTGCGTGCCGAATTAGCCCGAGCGGGGCAGCAGATCGGTCCCTACGACCAGATGATCGCGGGACATGCGCGCTCTCTGGGCCTGATCGTGGTCACTAACAATCGTCGCGAGTTCGATCGGGTACCAGGCTTGCGCGTCGAAGACTGGGTTACCGCGACAGGGAATTAGCGAGCGAGAGGTTTGATCCGTCTCTGTCTCCATCAGCGGGCTAGGGAACAGCCTGTGCCCCACCGTACAGCCCAGCTGTCGGACCCATGAGCCTGGCTAACATCGTAACGATTTCGATACGATGTTTGCTAATCGATACGGCTATGATCGATTAAACCGCCAGCCGTAATGATTTCACTACAGAGCAATTGTGGGCCTCCAGCTAAACCCCTGAAAATACTGGCTTTTATTCCTGGCATCACCCTTGCACCGCCAGACCCCATCTATCCATCAGGACAAAGGTCCGCAGGAGTCTGGCAATGGGTCTGCGCTATACCGAAGAACACGAATGGCTGCGTCAGGAAGCCGATGGCAGCATCACCGTCGGCATCACCGACTATGCTCAGGACTCGCTGGGCGATCTGGTCTTCGTGCAACTGCCGGAGCTGCGCAGCTACGCCCAGGGCGATGAAGTGGCGGTGCTGGAGTCGGTCAAGGCCGCCAGCAACATCACCATGCCGCTGGACGGCGAGGTCCTGGCCGTCAACGAGGCGCTCAATGATGCGCCCGAGACCATCAACAGCGATCCGCTGAACGCCGGCTGGTTCTTTCGTTTCCAGCCCGCCAATGCCGAAGCCTTCGCCGCGCTGCTCGACGAAGCTGCCTATCAGCAACTGATCTAGGGGTAAGACCGCCATGTCGCTGCACGACACCCTCAGCACCGCCGACGAATTCGTCCCGCGCCACATCGGTCCGCGCGAGCTGGACGAGATCGCCATGCTGAACCTGCTCGGCTACGAATCCCTGGACGCTATGACCGCCCAGGTGATCCCCGAGAGCATCAAGGGCACCAGCGTACTGGACCTGCCCGCCGGGCTGTCCGAAGCCAACGCTCTGGCTGAGCTGCGCACTATCGCCGGCAAGAATCGCCTGCTCAAGAGCCTGATCGGCCAGGGCTACTACAACACCCACACCCCGGCGCCGATCCTGCGCAACCTGCTGGAAAGTCCGGCCTGGTACACCGCCTACACCCCCTACCAGCCCGAGATCTCCCAGGGTCGCCTAGAGGCGCTGCTCAACTTCCAGACGCTGATTGGCGACCTCACCGGCATGCCGGTGGCCAACGCCTCGCTGCTGGACGAGGGCACCGCCGCCGCCGAGGCCATGACCTTCTGCAAACGCCTGGCGAAAAACAAGGCCAGCGCCTTCTTCGCCTCCGTGCATTGCCATCCGCAGACCCTGGACGTCCTGCGTACCCGCGCCGAGCCCCTGGGCATTGAGGTGGTGGTGGGCGTGGAAACCGAGATCGAGGACCACGGCCGCTTCTTTGGCGCGCTGTTCCAGTACCCCATGACCACCGGCGAGATCCGTGACTACCGGGAGAGCATCCAGGCCTTCCAGGCCGCCGGTGCCCTGGTGGCCATGGCCGCCGACCTGCTGGCCCTGACCCTGCTCACCCCGCCCGGCGAATTGGGTGCGGACGTGGCCATCGGCACCGCTCAGCGCTTTGGCGTACCGCTCGGTTTCGGCGGTCCGCACGCGGCGTACTTCGCCACGCAGGACAAGTACAAGCGCGACATGCCCGGTCGTGTCGTCGGCGTCTCCATCGACCGCCACGGCAACCCGGCCTATCGCCTGGCGCTGCAGACCCGCGAGCAGCACATCCGCCGCGAGAAGGCCACCAGCAACATCTGCACCGCCCAGGTGCTCCTGGCCAACATCGCCAGCATGTACGCGGTCTACCACGGTCCCGAAGGCCTGACCCGCATCGCCACCCGGGTGCAGCGTCTGACCAGCCTGCTGGCCGCCGGCCTGCAGCGCCTGGGCCACGAGACCCAGCACACCGCCTTCGACACCCTGACCCTAGTGTTCGGCGCGCGCACCGCCGCCCTGCACGAGGCCGCCCGTGCCCGTGGCTACAACCTGCGCGAAGTCAGTGCCGAGGCCCTGAGCGTATCCCTGGACGAGACCACCACCCTGGCCGATGTCCAGGCGCTGCTGGAGATCCTGGCCGACGGCAAGCCCGCGCCCCAGGTCGCCGAGCTGGGCGATGCCCAGGGCGTGGAAGTGCCCGCAGCGCTGCAGCGCCAGTCGGCCTTCCTGACCCATCCGGTGTTCGCCAGCCACAGGTCCGAGACCGAGTTGATGCGCTACCTGCGCAAGCTGGCGGACAAGGACCTGGCGCTGGATCGCACCATGATCCCGCTGGGCTCCTGCACCATGAAGCTCAACGCCGCCAGCGAGATGATCCCGGTCACCTGGGCCGAATTCGGCGGTATCCACCCCTTCGCCCCGGCTGACCAGGCCGAGGGCTATGCCCAGCTCACCACCGAGCTGGAAGCCATGCTCTGCGCCGCCACCGGCTATGACGCCGTCTCCCTACAGCCCAATGCCGGTTCCCAGGGCGAGTACGCCGGCCTGTTGGCCATCCGTGCCTATCACGCGAGCCGTGGTGAGAGTGAGCGCGACGTCTGCCTGATCCCGGCGTCGGCCCACGGCACCAACCCGGCCACCGCCAGCATGGTTGACATGCGCGTGGTGGTGGTCGCCTGCGACAAGCGCGGCAACGTCGACCTCGACGACCTGCGCGCCAAGGCCGAGCAGCATGGCGAGCGCCTGGCCGCGCTGATGATCACCTATCCGTCCACCCACGGGGTGTTCGAGGAAGCCATCCGCGAGATCTGCCAGGTGGTCCATGACCACGGCGGCCAGGTCTATATCGATGGCGCCAACATGAACGCCATGGTTGGTCTCTGCGCCCCGGGCCAGTTCGGCGGCGACGTCTCCCACCTCAACCTGCACAAGACCTTCTGCATCCCCCACGGCGGCGGCGGTCCGGGCGTCGGCCCCATCGGCGTCAAGGCGCACCTGGCACCCTTCCTGCCCGGCCATGCCCGGCTGGAACGCAAGGAAGGCGCGGTCTGCGCGGCGCCCTACGGCAGCGCCAGCATCCTCCCGATCTCCTGGATGTACCTGAAGATGATGGGCAGCGCTGGTCTGACCCGCGCCTCGCAGATCGCCATCCTCAGCGCCAACTACATCGCCCGCCGGCTGGAAGAGCATTATCCGGTGCTCTATAGCGGCACCGGTGGCCTGGTGGCCCACGAGTGCATCCTCGACCTGCGTCCGCTCAAGGACAGCAGCGGCGTGACCGTGGACGACGTGGCCAAGCGCCTGATCGATTTCGGTTTCCATGCCCCGACCATGTCCTTCCCAGTGGCCGGTACCCTGATGATCGAGCCCACCGAGAGCGAGTCCAAGCAGGAACTGGATCGCTTCTGCGACGCCATGATCGCCATCCGCGAAGAGATCCGCGCCCTGGAAACCGGCACCCTGGATCCCCAGGACAACCCGCTGAAGAACGCGCCGCACACCGCGCGCGAACTGGCGGGTGAGTGGACCCACCCCTACAGCCGCGAGCAGGCGGTCTTCCCGCTGCCGAGCCTGGTGGACGGCAAGTACTGGCCGCCGGTGGCGCGCATCGACAACGTTTACGGCGATCGCAACCTGGTCTGCTCCTGCCCGCCGATCGAAGCCTACGGCGAGGCCTGACCCCCACCCCCGGCCTCTCTCCCTCAGGAAGAGGGCCGGGGGTGAGGGCTGACCCGATCACCCACGTCGCGTCCTCATAGCCCAGCGCTGTCCTGTTCCCCTTGCCTGGGGCGCGACAGCCGCCACCCGACACGGAGCCCCACCATGTCCCTGCTCAAGACTTCGCTGCACGCCCTGCACCTGGAACTCGGCGCCCGCATGGTGCCCTTCGCCGGCTACGAGATGCCGGTGCAATACCCGCTCGGCGTGCTCAAGGAGCACCAGCACACCCGCGCCCAGGCCGGGTTGTTCGATGTGTCTCACATGGGCCAGGTCATGCTCGAAGGCGAAGAAGCCGCCGAGGCGCTGGAGACCCTGGTGCCGGTCGACATCATCGACCTGCCCAGCGGCATGCAGCGTTATGCCCTGCTGACCGACGACAACGGCGGCATCCTCGACGACCTCATGGTCGCCAACTTGGGTGACTGCCTCTATCTGGTGGTCAACGCCGCCTGCAAGGAAGCCGACCTCGCCCACCTGGAAAAGCACCTGGGCGATCGCTGCCAGGTGCTGCCGCAATTCGACCGCGCCCTGCTGGCCCTGCAAGGTCCCGCCGCTGCCGCGGTGCTCGCGCGCCTGGCGCCGGAGGTGGCGGAAATGACCTTCATGCAGGTGCGTCGCGTCAAGCTGCTGGACCAGCCCTGCATCGTCAGCCGCAGTGGCTACACGGGCGAAGACGGCTACGAGATCTCGGTGCCCAGCGCCGCTGCCGAAGCCCTGGCGCGCCATCTGCTGGCCGAGCCGGAAGTCGAGGCCATCGGCCTGGGCGCCCGCGACTCCCTGCGCCTGGAAGCCGGTCTGTGCCTCTATGGCCATGACATGGACGGCGGCACCACGCCGGTGATGGCCAACCTGGGGTGGGCGCTGTCCAAGGTGCGTCGTGAAGGCAACGGTCGCGCCGGCGGTTTCCCCGGTGCCGAGCGTATCTTCACCGAACAGCGTGAGGGCGTGAGCCGCAAGCGCGTCGGCCTGCTGGTGCAGGAGCGGGTGCCGGTGCGCGAGGGTGCGGAGCTGGTCGATGCCAATGGCGCCAGCATCGGCCGTGTCACCAGTGGCGGCTTCGGCCCGACCCTGGGGGCGCCGGTGGCCATGGGGTATGTCGACAGCGACTTCGCTGCCCTGGATACCGAGCTATTCGCCGTGGTGCGCGGCAAGCAGGTGCCGGTCAAGGTCGCCAAGACCCCCTTCGTGCCGCAGCGGTATTACCGCGGTTGATCTGAGTGTTGGGCTTCGCGTTGATCAACCCAACCTACGAGCGCGTGCCGTAGGTTGGGTTGAGCGCCAGCGAAGCCCAACGCCCCCCTCACGCCACCGGATAATCCCGAAACACCGACAGCGCCTCTGCTTCGGCGGTTAGGGCCTCCAGCGTTGGGTAATTGCGCCGCTCAATCAGCCCGGGAAGGGCGAAGTGCAGGAAGGTCCAGGCCACCGCCGTGTCGATGGCGTCCTGGCCGATGCTGTCTTCACCCAGCGGTGGACGCGGGCCCAGCCAGGCCTTGTCGAGAGCGCCACAGGCCGCGCGCAACTGTCCCTCCACGCGTTGCTGCCAGGGCGCATGCCGCTTCTCTTCCGGCCTTAGGTTACGCTCGTACACCAGCTGCACCGCCTTCTCGGACAGGGCCAGGGCCAAGCCGCTGCGACTGAGGGCGGTCGCCCGGGCCGCGTGGCCGCTCGGCCGCAATTGCCGACTGCCACAGGCGAGGTGCTGGGCATAGTCCAGAATCAGCGACGAATCCATCAGCCGCTGACCGTCCAGGCAGATCAGCGTGGGTGCCTTGAGCACCGGATTGAAGCTGCGAAAGCGCTCGACCTCGCGAAACAGCGACACCTGGCGCAGTTCGAAAGGCAGTACCAGCAGGCGAAGGGAGATCGCGACTCGCCGCACATAGGGGGAGTCGAGCATGCCGATGAGTTGCATGGGGGCGTCCTGTCAGAAAGAGTGAATCCTGTTTCACGTGGAACGTCACCCGTGTCGTATGTTTCACGCTGGGTTCCGCTCTAGACAAGACATTAAGGATTCGGAGAAGCTGCTACCAGCGAGAAAATCTAACCGGATCGTTAAGGAAAGCTTACATGTCGCGCGTGCCGCCGCTGAATGCCCTGCGTTGCTTCGAGGCGGTAGCTCGTCTCGGCAGCGTGACCCGTGCCGCCAGCGAGTTGCACCTCACCCATGCCGCGGTGAGTCAGCAGGTGAAGGGCCTGGAGCATCAGCTGGGCATGGTGCTGTTCGAGCGGCAAGGGCGTGGGATCGAGGTCACCGGTGACGGCCGGGTCTATGCCGGGCAGGTCCGCCAGTTGCTCGAGGATCTGGGCGAAGCCACGCGGCGGCTGCAGGCCCGTCCGCGTCGCAACGAACTGGTGTTCGCCACCTTTCCCTCCTTCGCCACCCACTGGCTGCTGCCCCGGTTGCCCCGTTTTCGTGCGCTGCATCCGGAGTACCACATCCGCATCCAGACCAGCCTGGATTTCCAGGATCTGCGCCAGGGCATGGTCGATATCGGGGTGCGCATGGGGGAGGGGCAGTGGGATGGTCTGACGGCGTTACGGCTGTTCCAGGACGATGTGCTGCTGGTGGCGGCGCCTGGTTACAACGGTGGGCAACTGCCGCGCGGCCTGGACGAGGCCCTCGCGCAGCCGCTGTTGCATACGGAGGAAACCTGGCAGCACTGGGGCGAAACGGCCGGTCTGGGCGAAGCGGCGCCCAATCGCGGCATCAGCGTGAACGACTCCAATGTGGTGCTGGAGGCGCTGCGCCTTGGACAGACGTTGGCGCTGGAGCGGCGCAGCCTGGTGCAGGCCGCGTTGGACGAAGGTCGACTGGTTCAGCTCAGTCCGGTGGTGGCGCCTTATCCCTATGCCTACTGGCTGGTCTGGCCGGAACGCGCCGAATCGGCGGAAAAGCAGGAGCGCTTCACCGTCTGGATCCAGGCCGAGGTCGCGACCTATCTGGCCGCGTTGGATACACCGACGCCCGCCTAGGGCGTCGGGTGGGAGGTCTTAGCGCAGCAGCAGCTTGCGACGGCCGTCCGGCCAGACTTCCCAGAGTTGATCGTTGATGCGCTGCACCTGGCTGGTAGTCCGGCGCATGGCCGAAATGCTGGCCCGCAGGGCCTGGCCGCTGGCGGTGTCGACAAAGTTTCCGGCGTCGGTGCTCTCGGCCGTGGCGCGATCCATAGCTACAGTGTTCATTGACGCCTCCCAGAGCTCGGCTAAAAACGGCGAAAGTGCCGTAGCCCAAGGACTGTCCAGCATCGGCAAGATTCCGCGTCCGCGGCGGCCGCCGTTCAAGCTGTGATCCACGTCCTGAGTGCGCTGTGGCCCACTGGGCGAATTTGCGCAAACGCCGCTTTCTGTACGGATATACAGATTAGGCCTTGCGCCGCTCGCGCGGCCTTTGCATCCTGTGGCGATTCCCCTTGTGCGACGCCCACCATGCAGCTGTATCTCTGCGAAAAACCCTCCCAGGCCAAGGACATCGCCCGTGTCCTCGGCGCTACCCGCCGTGGTGAGGGCTGCCTGCAGGGGCAGGGTGTGACCGTCACCTGGTGCATCGGCCACCTGCTGGAAACGGCGCCACCGGACGCCTATGACGCCCGCTACAAGCGCTGGTCGCTGGACGACCTGCCCATTGTTCCCGAGCAGTGGAAGCTGCAGGTCAAGAAGACCACCGGCAGCCAGTTCAAGGTGGTCAAACGCCTGCTGGGCGAGGCCAGCGAACTGGTGATTGCCACCGATGCCGATCGTGAAGGCGAGATGATCGCCCGCGAGCTGGTGGAGCATTGCCGCTATCGGGGGCCGATTCGCCGGCTGTGGCTTTCAGCGCTGGATGACGTCTCCATCCGTCGTGCCCTGGCCGCGCTCAAGCCCGGTGCCGAAACCTATGGGCTCTATCAGTCCGCCCTGGGACGCTCGCGCGCCGACTGGTTGATCGGCATGAACATGAGCCGATTGTTCACCCTGTTGGGGCGTCGCTCCGGTTATCAGGGCGTACTCTCGGTCGGGCGGGTGCAGACGCCGACCCTGCGCCTGGTGGTGGATCGCGATCGCACTATCGCCGCCTTCGTGCCGGTGCCCTTCTGGACCGTGGAGGCGACCCTGGACGCCTCGGGTAGTCGCTTCCAAGCACAGTGGCAGCCGCCAGAGGATGTCTGTGACGACCAGGGCCGCTGCCTCAAGCCCGAAGTGGCCCAGGCTGCGGCGCGGGCTATCGAGGCGGCTGGGCAGGCCCGACTGGTCAAGCTCAAGACCGAACGTATTCGTGAGGCAGCGCCCTTGCCCTTCGATCTGGGCACCCTGCAGGAGGTCTGCTCCAAACGGTTTAATCTCGGCGCCCAACAGACCCTGGACGTGGCCCAGGCGCTCTACGAGAAGTACAAGATGATCACCTATCCGCGCAGCGATTGCGGCTTTCTGCCGCTGTCCCAGCATGCCGAGGCGCCAGCGCTATTGGCCGCCTTGCTGAGCGCCGATAGCAGCCTCGCACCCCTGCGCGACCATCTGGACGCCAGTCGCCGCTCACGGGCCTGGAATGATGCGAAGGTCAGCGCCCACCACGGCATCATCCCGACCCAGGTGACCCGCGACTTGGGACGCCTGAGCCCGCAGGAGCGTAACGTCTATGGCCTGATCCGCGCCCGTTACCTGGCGCAGTTCCTGCCGCAGCACGAATTCGATCGTACCCAGGCCGACTTCGAGGCGGGCGGCGAACGCCTGCGGGCCACCGGCAAGCGGCTGGTGGAAGCAGGCTGGCGTCGCGCCTTACCCGAGTCGCTCACGCCGCCCAAGGGCCGCGAGGCCCCGCCGCCCCAGGCGCTGCCCGAGCTACGCGAGGGTGAGCGTTATCCGGTGGTGGAGGTGCGTTGCAAGGATCAACTGACCCAGCCGCCCAAGCCTTTCACCGAGGGTGATCTGATCAAGGCGATGAAGAACGTCGCCAAGCTGGTGGAAGATCCGGCCCTCAAGCAAAAGCTCAAGGACACCACCGGCATCGGCACCGAGGCGACCCGCGCCAGCATCATCCAGGGCCTGCTGGACCGTGGCTACCTGGTCAAGCAGGGTAAGGCCCTGGCGGCGACGCCTGCGGCCTTCGGCCTGATCGACGCTGTGCCCCGGGCCATCGCGGATCCGGGCACCACGGCGCTCTGGGAGCAGGCGCTGGATCGGGTGCAGGAAGGCGAATTGAGCCTGGCCGAATTCGTCACCAAGCAGTCGGCCTGGATGGGCAAGCAGGTGGAGCGCTGTCTTGGCCTAACCCTGACCATCAGCGGTCCGCCGCCGGCGGGTAAGGGCGCGCCCTGGAAGAAGAAGCGGCGTACGGGCGGGACCAGAGCCAAAGCCAAGCCGAGTGGCGCACCGCCGCGCGCACGCAAGCCCAAGGTCAAGCCGGGCTGAGGGCGGTGTGGGATCAGTAGGTGTAGTCGCTGGAGCTTGCCTTAGCCCGGGTTTCGCGAATCGCTATCGCAGCAACACTAAAACCACATTGAGGCTCATGTCAGGAGAAGAAGCCCGCTACTGCTCCAGACCGCTCCCTCTCCCTGGGGGAGAGGGTTGGGGTGAGGGCACGAGGCCCCCGGCAAGTCTTACTTCTTCTCGAACGCTGCTGCCGCAGTGGCATAGGCCGCTTCGTGATAGTCGAATTCAGCGGACTGTACCAGCAGGGTTTCCTCGTCCTCGGTGAAGGCGATCACCGGGCGATAGGAGAGGCCGTCGGCCTTGATTTCGGCTTCGTCGATGAGCTTGGAGAGATCGAAGGCGAAGTCGCCGCAGATGGCCTTGGCCTGGGCGTCGGTGATGCCGTGTTTCTTCAGGGCATCGCGCAGCAGGCTGCTCCACTGGTATTGAAACTGGATACCCAGTTTGGCGTAGCTGGGACCGTAGTCGATTTCCATGAGTGTGTAACCGGGGCTTGGGAGGAGGGGGCGAACTCGCCACAGCGGCCAGCGAAATGACCGTTGTGAGCGCTGCCGGTGGCACTACGATGGCGTGCCCCAAAGCCCAGGCAAAGGGGTGCGGGCCGGACGGCCAAATCTAATGACCGAGAGGCCCGCACCCAGGGACGAGCGGTTATTCGTGGACGATGCGCGAGTGATCGCGGGTGTCCTTCATGAAGACGTAGACCAGCAGCGAGCAGGCGATGCAGCCGGTCACGTACCAGTAGTAGCCGCTCTCCATGCCGATGCTCTTGAACCACAGCGCCAGGTATTCGGCGGTGCCGCCGAAGATGGACACGGTCAGCGCATAGGGCAGGCCGACGCCCAGGGCGCGGATCTCGGTGGGGAACAGCTCGGCCTTCACCACGGCGTTGATCGAGGTGTAGAAGCTGACGATCACCAGCGCCACCATGATCAGGCCGAAGGCGCCCCACCAGGAGGTGACGCTACCCAGGGCGGTGAGGATCGGATAGGTGAACAGGGTGCCGAGCACGCCGAAGGCGATCAGTACCGGGCGCCGGCCAACGCGGTCGGAGAGGGCGCCGACGACGGGTTGCAGCAGCATGAACAGGAACAGCGTCGCCGCCGAGATGGAGGTGGCGTCGGTCTTGCTCATGCCCACCGAGTTGACCAGGTACTTCTGCATGTAGGTGGTGTAGGTGTAGAAGGCCAGGGTGCCACCCATGGTCAGGCCGACCACGGTCAAGAACTCCTTGGGATGGCGCGCCAGGGTGCGCATCAGCGATTCCTTGGGTTTCTCCGCCTTCTTGAAGGAGCTGGTCTCTTCCATGCCGCGGCGCAGGTAGAGCGCGGTCACGGCGCAGGCGGCGCCGATCAGGAAGGGAATGCGCCAGCCCCAGCTCTCCAGCTGTTCGACGGTCAGGGTCTGCTGCAGCACGATCAGGGTGGCCAGCGCCAGCAGCTGGCCGGAGATCAGGGTGACGTACTGGAAGCTGGAGTAGAAGCCACGGCTTTCCTTGGTCGCCATCTCGCTCAGGTAGGTGGCGGAGGTGCCGTATTCACCGCCCACCGAGAGGCCCTGCAGCAGCCGCGCCAGCACCAGCATGATGGGGGCGGCGACGCCGATGGTGGTGTAGCTGGGGGTGAGGGCGATGATCAGCGAGCCGGCGCACATCATGATCACCGAGACCATCAGCGCGGACTTACGGCCGGCCTTGTCGGCATAGAGGCCCATCAGCCAGCCGCCGATGGGGCGCATGAGAAAGCCTACGGCAAAGATGGCGGCGACGTTGAGCAGCTGGGCGGTCTGGTCGCCCTTGGGAAAGAAGGCCTTGGCGAAATACAGCGAGAAGGCGGCGTAGACGTACCAGTCGTACCATTCGACCAGGTTGCCGACGGAACCGCTGAAGATGGACTTGATGCGCTGCGAGGTGGTCTTGGGCGCGGTCTGGCCGGCCGCGAGGGTAGCGGTGCTATCCACAGGGTGTTCCTCTTGTCGTTGTTATTAGGGCGCTCGGGGCGTCGACAAGGGCTGTAGCAGGGCGCGTGCCAGGTTGCGAAGCCGCATCCTGACTGGGTTTCGCCGGGGCAGATCGGCGAAAGATCGCCGAAAGCCGACGGGCAATGAGCGGATTTCCGCCGATGGCGCCTTAGTCGTCGTCGCGGAAGTCGGCGCGCACCAGGCCGTGCCGCTGCATCTTCTCGTTGAGGGTGCGCCGCGGTAGTTGCAACTCGTCCATCACCGCCTTGATCTCGCCGCCGTGGCGGGCCAGGGCGGCGCGTAGGCACTGGGCCTCGAAGGCTTCCAGCTGATCGGCCAGGGAATGGCCCTGGGCCGCGGCTGGTGCGCCTAGGCCGAGCACCTCGCGTTCGGCGGCGTTGGCCAGTTCACGGACGTTGCCCGGCCAGCCGTGACCCAGCAACTGGGCCAGCCGCGCCGCACCGGGCGGGGTGACCGGGCGCCCCAGGCGGGCGCCGGCCTCGGCGAGGAAGTGATCGAACAGCAGCGGGATGTCTTCGCGTCGCGCCCGCAGCGGCGGCAGGTGCAGTTCGGCGACATTGAGGCGATAGGCCAGGTCTTCGCGAAAGCGCCCGGCGCGCGCCTCTTCCAGCAGGTCCGGCTTGGTGGCGGCGACGATGCGCAGATCCAGGTCGATGCTCTGGTTGGAGCCGAGGCGCTCCAGGCGCTGCTCCTGCAACACCCGCAAGAGCTTGACCTGCTGCGCCAGGGGCATGCTCTCGATCTCGTCGAGAAACAGGGTGCCGCCGTTGGCGTATTCCAGCTTGCCGATGCGCTTGCCCTGGGCACCGGTGAAGGCGCCGCTCTCGTGGCCGAACAACTCGCTCTCGAACAGCTGCTCGGGGATGGCCGCGCAATTGAGCGCGACGAAGGCCTTGCCGGCCCGGGGACCGAAATCGTGCAGGCAACGGGCGACCAGTTCCTTGCCGCTGCCGGTCTCACCGCGCAAGAGCACGTTGACCGGGGTCGGTGCCAGGTCGAGGATCTGCTGGCGCAGGCGGACGATGCCGGGCGAGACGCCGAGCAGCCGACGGGCGAGGGCGCTCTGGTCGTCGACCCGGCGGTGCAGCTGGCGGTTCTCCAGCACCAGCCGGCGCTTTTCCAGGGCGCGGCCGAGATCGCCGAGCAGCGCCTCGGGGCTGAAGGGCTTTTCCAGGAAATCGTAGGCGCCCTGACGCATGGCGCTGACCGCCAGGGCGACGTCGCCGTGGGCGGTGAGCAGGATCACCGGCAGGTCGGGATCCAGCGCCTGCAGCCGGTCCAGCAGGGCCAGGCCGTCCATGCCGGGCATGCGCACGTCGCTGACCACCACGCCGGCGAAATCCGGCGTCACGGCCGCCAGGCAGTCTTCGGCGCGGGCGAACAGCCGCACCTGATGCCCCGACAGCTCCAGCCACTGGCGCACCGCTTCGCGGATGCTGGCTTCGTCGTCGACCAGATAGACCTGGGCTTGCATGGGGGCGTCCTCTCGCGGCCGGTGCGCCGCTACCTTGCCTTAAGGCTGGCGAGTGGTCGAGTCCCTAGCCGGGGTCCGGCAGCACCGGCAGACCCAGACGGGCGCAGGCCCCGCCTTCGGGACGGTTGTCCAGCTCGATGCGTCCGCCCAGGTGCTGGGCGACGGTCTGGACGATGGACAGCCCCAGGCCGGCGCCATTGGCCGCCCCACTGCTGTAGAAGCGTTCGAACAGCCGCGGCAGGATCTCCACGGGAATGCCGGGGCCCTGGTCGAGGACCTGGATCTCGGCCCAGCCGGCGGCGACCTCCAGCCGGACGCGGATCTCGCCGCCGGGGGGCGAGACATTGACCGCGTTGGTCAGCAGGTTCTGCAGGGCGATGCCCAGCATGGCGCTGTCGCCGTGGACCTGTACCTGGCTGGCCTCGGCGTCGAGGCTGAGGTCCAGGCCCTTGTCGAGAATCCAGGGCCCCAGTTCTTCCAGGGTGGCGCTGAGGGCGGTGCGAAGGTCGAAGCGCTGCTCGGCGCTCCAGCTCGGCCGGGGTTCCAGCCGGGCCAGGATCAGCAGCTGGTTGACCACCCGGGTCAGCCGATCGGTGCCGCTGACGACGAATTTCAGCGCCTCGTCGCGGGCCGCCGCGGTCTGCGCGGACAGGGCGTTCTGCGCATGCAGGCGCAGCACTGCCAGGGGCGTGCGCAATTCGTGGGCGGCGTCGGCGATGAAGCGGCGTTCGCGCTGCAGCAGTTGTTCGATCTGCAGCAGCAGGCGATTGAGCGCGGCCTGCATGGGTTCCAGTTCGCGCGGCAGCGGATCGAGCTGCAGCGGTTGCAGGGATTCCGGATCGCGGTGGCGGATCAGCCCGGCCATGCGCCGCAGCGGCCGCAGGCCCCAGCCGATGGCCAGCCAGGCCAGCGGCGACAGCAGCACCAGGCCGATCAGGTGCGGCGTGAGGGTATGGCGCAGGATGCGGCGGACCAGATCGGCGCGGACCTCTTCGCGCTCGCCGACCCAGAGCATCAGGTCGTGCTCGGGATCGGGCAGCAGAAAGCCATACCAGGCCTCGCCCTCCAGGGTCTGCTCGGTGAAACCCGGGGTCGTCGGCATGATGAAGATGGGCGCGCTGGGCGAGCGCATCAGGGGATCGCCGCGCGCGTTCCAGGCCTGGAAGGCCATCTTGGCCTCGTATCTGTGGCCATAGGGGCTGTCGGTGGCTTCGGCCAGGGCCTGGGTGACACTGGCGTGCAGCGCCAGGCGGCCTTCGCCGCGGGGTGCGGCGCGCAGCATGCCCTGTAGGATGCGCGCGCTCTGGGCCAGCTGCGCATCGTAGATCTCGCCGATCTCGCGCTGGCTGTCGTGGACGTTGGTCAGGGCGATCAGCAGGGTGCCGATCAGCAGCAGCGAAAGCACCAGGCCGACGGTGCGGCGGCGGATGGAGGTCATGGGCACTCGAGGCGGTAACCGATGCCCCTGACCGTGCGGATCAGGTCGGCGCGCAACTTCTTGCGCAGGTTGTAGATATGGACTTCCAGGGTGTTGCTTTCCACCCCCTCGTCCCAGCCGTAGAGCAGCCCCATGAGGCGATCGCGACTGAAGATCTTGCCCGGATTGGCCAGCAGTTCGTGCAGCAGCTGGTATTCGCGCGGGGTGAGGTTGACCGGCTGGCCGTCGAAGGTGACCCGGCGGGTGGCCGGGTCGAGGGATATGCCGCCCCCTTCGAGCTGGATCTGCGAGGGGCCGTTGCGCCGCCGCAGGAGGGCGCGCAGGCGGGCCTTGAGTTCCTTGATGTCGAAGGGCTTGACCAGGTAGTCGTCGGCGCCGGCGTCGAGGCCGGCGACCCGGTCTTCGGTGTCGTCGCGGGCGGTGAGGATCAGCACCGGGGTGGTCAGGCCGTTGGCGCGGCTCTGACGCAGCACCTGGATGCCGTCCAGGCGCGGCAGGCCGAGATCCAGCACCACCAGGTCGAAGCCCTCTTCGCGCAGCGCGTGGACGGCGCTTTCGCCGTCCTTGAGCCAGTCCAGGGTATAGCCCTCTTCCCGCAGACTGGTGCGGATGCCCTCGCCGAGGTCGGGATCGTCTTCGATCAGCAGCACGCGCATGGGGGCCTCGTCACTTCAGCTTCTGGTCGACGTCCTTGAGCAGCGCGGCGATCTCGCCCCGCCGTCCCTGGTCGGCCAGTTCGCGTCCGGGCCGGGGTGCGGCCTGCTGCGCCTTGAGCAGGGCGGCGCGGGCTTCGGCATAGCGCTTCTGGCGATACAGGTGGTCGCCCCAGAAGTATAGGGTATCGATACCGTTGGGGTTGAGGGCGAGGGCCTGCTGCAGCAGACGATCGGCTTCGCTGGCGTCACCGAAGGCGATCGGCCAGCCGGGAACCCGATCGTAGAGGGCGGCGAGACTGGTGTAGGCGGACCCCTGCAGCGCCGTGGGATCGAGCTTGAGCGCCTGTTCCAGGTCGGTGCGGGCTTCCTTGACCTTGCTCAGCGCACCCAGTCCGCCCTGGGCGCCGGCCCAGCTACTGAGCACGATGCCCTGCCAGATCAGCGCCGGGGCCGACTGGGGCGCGGCCTGGGTGAAGGCGCGCGCCTCGCCGGCCAGCTGTTCGAAGGCGGCGGCTTTTTCGGTGCTGGGCAGGCGGTACTGGATCTCGGCCCAGCGTTGCTGGATCTGCGCCAGGCGCTGGCCATCGTCGGCCAGGGCGAAGGGGCTGGCAAGCAGGGCGGCGAGCAGCAGGCCGAGGGCCTTGCGTGGGGATGTCATGGGTGTTTCTCCGGAGCGAAGGCGGGATCGATGAAGCGGCGGATCACCGGCAGCTGGCGGCGCAGGGCGCGATCCACCAGGCCGGGCAGCAGGCCGTTGAGACGGACGAAGAGCTTTTCCGGCCAGCCGAGATAAAGCTCCTGGCGATCCTCGACCAGCGCGCGGATCACCGCGCCGGCGACCATGGCGGGTTCGTCAACCTGGCTCTTGAGCGCCTGATTCACGGCCATGGCCGCCGGACTGTTCATCGCCGTGCGGGTGGCGCGGGGCGCCACGTAGAGCACACGGATGCGGGTATCGGCCAGCTCCCGGCGCAGGGCCTGGGTGAAGCCGCGCAGGGCGAACTTGCTGGCGCAATAGGGCGCATAGCCGGGATAGCCGATGGAACCCAGGGTGGAGCCGACATGGGCGATCACCGCCCGTGGCTGGCGGCGCAGCAGCGGCAGCAGCAGACGGGTCAGCTGGATGGCCGCGCCGATGTTGATCGCCAGCAGGTTGTCGATGGCATCTTCGTCGAGGGCTTCGAGCAGGGCGAAGCTGTTGCTGCCGGCGGCGTTGAGCAGCACGTTGACGCCCTGGCCGCGACTGGCCTCGGCCAGCACCGCCTGGCGATCGGCGCGGCGGGTGAGGTCGGCGTCGAGCAGGCGCAGTCGGGCGCCCAGGCGCTCGGCCAGGGGTTGCAGGGCGCGGGTGTCACGGGCCACCGCCAGCACCTGGGCGCCGCCGGCGCAGAGCTGTTCCACCAGCGGTAGGCCGATGCCGCCGCTGGCCCCGGTCAGCAGGATGCGGCAGTCAGGCAGCTGCATGGCGCTGCTCCGGTTGCTGCCCGGCGCCGGGCAGGGCGCGGAACATGTCGGCATAGAGGCGATAGACCACCTTGGACACGCGGATCACCGCGGCCTGGTCGGCCGGATCGTCCAGGCGATCCATCAGCTGGCGATAGGTCGCCATGTGTTCCTGGTCGAGGCTGCCGTGGGAATCCAGATAGCTGAAGGCGGTGGCCGGCAGGCCCAACTGGCCGCGGATGGCGCCGGCCGCCTGGGTGGCCAGGGCGATGCTGGTGCCTTCGAGCACATTGACCATGCCGAACAGGCCGACCGGGTTGTCGCGGGCGATGAAGTCGTAGAGATAGGCCACCATCAGCTCGATGGATAATTCGGGGCGGCTGGCGCGCACGGCCTCGGCGTCGCCGCCGCAGGCGGCGATGTCATTGAGGATCCACTGGTCGTGGCCGTATTCCTCCTCAATGTATTCGCAGACCGCGCCGCGCAGCCATTCCAGCCGCGCCGGCAGGCGGGCACCGCAGGCCATCATCAGCGGCGCGGTGTGGCGGACGTGGTGATAGGCCTGGCCGAGAAAGGCGATATAGCTCTCCAGGGCGACGTCACCGCTCAGGGCGGCACGGATGATGGGCACCTCGAACAACGCCTGGCGTTCCGCGGCGGTTTCGGCTTGCAGGGTGGCGAAGAAACTCATGCTTGTATCTCCAGAAGGTCCGAGAGCAGGGCCGCGTGGTGCGCCTGGATGGCGTCGCGGCGAAGGCGTCCGGTCGCGGTGAGCAGGCCGTTGGCGGGGGTGAAGGGCTCGGCGAGGCGGCGCCAGGCACCGATGCGGGCGTAGTCGGGCAGGCGCTGGTTGAGGCAGGCGACCTGATCGGCGAGAAGGCTGTCGGGCAGGTCCGGCTGGCGCGGCCAGAGCAGCGCTACCAGGTGCCGGGCGCCTTCGCCCTGGACATAGGCCTGGGCGATGGCTCCGCACTGGGTGAGTTCGGCCTCAATCCAGCCCGGGTCGACGTTGCGTCCCGAGGCCAGGCTGAACTGGTGTTTCTTGCGCCCGCGCAGATAGAGGTAGCCGTCGGCGTCGAATTCGCCGAGATCGCCGGTGGCCACCTCGTTGGTGGCGCTGCCGGGCTCGCCCAGATAGCCGGCGAAATCGACGCCGGCGGCCAGCACCTCGCCGTCGACGGCCAGGCGCAGGCGGACGTGGGGCAGGGGCTGGCCGACGCTGCCCGGGCGGTTGGCGTCAGGGCGATTGAGGGCCACCACCGAGGCGCATTCCGACAGGCCATAGCCCTGGAACACCGGCAGGCCCAGGGCGCTGGCACGGGTCAGCAGCGCCGCGCTCAGCGGTGCCCCTCCCACGGCGGCGAAGCGCAGCGGGTCCAGGCGCAGCAGGCCGCGCTCGCCCAGTTCCACGAGTCCCTGCAACAGCTGCGGCATGAGGATCAGACTGTGCGGCTGGCGCTGCTGCAGGCAGGCGGCCAGCTGTGCCCAGCCGATGCCGGCGGAACCGCTGACGCCCTGGTCGTTGCCCTTGAGCACCACCACCTCGGCACCGGCCAGCAAGGCGGCATAGACCCCGAGATTTTCCAGCAGGATGCCCAGCGACAGGAGCACCTGATGGCGCTGGGGCGCCAGCGGCCGGCTGGCGGCTTCCAGGCTGGCGGCCACCCGCAGCAGTTGCCCGGCCTTGAGGCAGACGCCCTTGGGCGTGCCGGTGGTGCCGGAGGTATAGGTGAGCTTGGCGGTGTCTGCCGGCAACGGAGTGCGGGCCGCTGCAGGCCGCTGCCAGCCACCGGCGCCCGCGGTGAAGCCTGCCGCGGCCCATTCCGCGGTGCGCTCGGGGCGTCCCAGCAGGAGATCGGCGCCGCAGTCGCGCAGGACGTGGGCGCGCTGCGCGGGACTGAAGAAGTCCGGCAGGGTCACGCAGGGCAGCCCGGCGCGCAGGGCGGCCAGGTCCCAGGCCAGCAATTCGGGGCCGTTGGGCAGGTCCAGCGCCAGCCGCTGGATCTCGTGCTCGCGCAGCCAGGCGGCGCGGGCGGTGACCTCCTGGAGCAGCCGGGCATAGCTCCAGGTCTCGTGACTGCCGGTCAGCGCCGGCCGGTCGCCGTGCCAGGCGTGGCGTTCCAGGGTGGTGAAGAAATCGACGACGGAGCGGGCTTCAGGCGACATGGCAGTCTTCCTCGCCAAGGGTGGGAAGGCCCAGGCGGGCGAAGATGCCGGCCTGCAGCAGCTGGTGATAGCCCTGGTGGATGTCGCCGGCGCAGACCTGGGGATCGTTGGCGTAGTAGGAGCCCCAGCTCTCGCGTTCGGCGCCCAGGCAGGCCGGATCGGCCGCGCCCAGTACCTGGGGCGCCAGACCGAGGCGATGAAAGCTGTTGATCAGGCGGGTGGGGCCGGTGAAGGTGACCCAGCGCCGGCCGCTGCGGGCCAGCAGCCAGGTGGTGACGACGATCAGCAGGCGCGCCTGGCCAGGGCCCAGCGCCGCTAGATTGCCGACCTCCACCACCTCCACGCGATCGATCGGCCGGCCGAGCGCCGCCGCCACGTGGGTCTCCACCGGCTGCGGCAGATAGCGTTCGAGAAACAGCGGCTGGTCGAGGGCGGGGCGGATGCCCACCGCCGCCTGCAGCACGCCTTCGGCATCGCGCAGGGCGAGCAGCAGTGGCAGGAAGTGGCTGATGCGGGCGCCATGCTCCAGGGCGAAACGGGTGCCGATGAAGGCCTCGGTCGCCTGGCGACCGGGCGCCTCGAGCGGCTCCAGGCGGGCCAGCAGCGAACCGCTGCGATCGGCCAGGGTAAAACCTTGCGGGGACTGCCAAGTCACGTCGAGCATCGCGACCTCTCCAGGGGAATGCGAGGTGCAGTCTTGGCGGTCAAGCTGAAGGCAATCTGAAGCGCCGCTTCATCGCAGCTTCAGGTTGCCCAGCTAGGGTCGCGCTCTGTATTCCCCGGCGGAGCCCTGCCATGTCCGAAGAAGATACCCTTGCTGCCGCTCCCGAGGAGTCGGCCGACAGCCACTGGCCTCTGGTCCGGATCCTCGCCGGCGTCCTCGCCAGCGCCCTGCTGGGTGGCGTCGGCCTGCCGCTCCTGGATGCCACCCGCGGTCCCTGGGATGCGGCGACCCTGCTGGTGACCGGGCTGCTCGGCTGGGGCTTCGCCCTGCTGGTGACGCTTTGCGTGCGCTAGGCCGCTGACGCCGGCGCGGCCGGTAGCCGCAAGGCGAAGACCGCACCCTCCACAGCGTTGCTGGCCGTCAGGCTGCCGCCCTGGGCCTGGACGATGGCCGAGGAGACCGCCAGGCCCAGACCGAGGCCTTCGCCGACCGGCTTGGTGGTAAAGAAGGGATCGAACACCTGGTCGAGGTGCTCGGCGGCGATGCCGCCGCCGTTGTCGGCCACCTCCAGCAACCAGTGTTCGCCCTCCTGCGCGAGGCTGACCCGGACCTGCGGTCGGGGTCGTTCCGCCACGGCGTCCAGGGCGTTGCGCAGCAGGTTGACCAGCACCTGCTCCAGGCGGATGGGGTCGCCCAGCAGCCAGGCCGGACGCGGCAGCTCCAGGATCAGCTCCACGGCCAGCTCGGCGCGGCGCGCCTCCAGCAATTCCAGCGCCTGGTCCACCACCCGGGCCAGATCGACCCGTTCACGCAGACCGGCGGGGGTCTTGCGCGCATAGGTCTTGAGATGGCCGGTGAGACCGCTCATGCGGGTCAGCAGGCCATCGAGGCGTTCCAGGGCGGCGCGGGCTTCGTCCAGCCGACCGTGATCCAGCAGCAGGCGCAGACTCGCCAGGTGCATGCGCTGGGCGGTGAGCGGCTGGTTGAGTTCATGCACCAGGGCCGCCGACATCTGCCCCAGGGCGGCCAGCTTGGCGGCCTGCACCAGGCCGTCCTGGGCGGTGCGGAGTTCCGCGGTGCGGGCCTCCACCAGTTGCTCCAGCTCCAGGCGACTGCGCTGGCGCAGGCGCTGCAGGCGGCGCCGTTGCGCCCACAGGAGACCGGCGCAGACCAGCAGCAGCCAGGCGCAGGCGGCGGCCAGCGCCGCGCCCGGGCCGCCACCCTGCAGGTCGCGGGTGGGCCGCAGCAGGTGCAGGGTCCAGCCTTCGCTGGGCAGCGGCAGGCTGTCCCAGAGGTAGTCGGCGCTGCCTTCGGGAGCCTCGATGTGGGCCACCTGGCGCTGCTCGCCGAGCACTAGCTGCTGGCGATAGGGCAGGGGTTGCAGGGTGCGCCTGTCGTACTGGCGGGTGGTGGCCAGTTCGGCGCGCTCGGCTGGGGTCAGCTCGCGCAGCAGGCGATAGCGCCAGGCCGGGCGATTGGCGGCAAAGACCACGCCGCGCGCATCGCTTACTAGCAGGACCTCGGGATGCTCGCCCCAGCGGGCCTCGATGGCGGGGAATTCCAGCTTGACCACCACCGCGCCGAGAAAGCGCCCCTGGGCGTCCAGCACCGCATGGGAGAGGAAATAGCCGGGAATGCCGGTGGTGACCCCCACGGCATAGAAGCGGCCGCTGCCGCCGGCGAGGGTCTCGCGAAAATAGGGCCGGAAGCCGTAGTTGTGGCCGACATAGCTGGTGGGCAGCCGGTAGTTGCTGGCGCCGATGGCCAGGCCGCTGCGATCCAGCAGCTCCAGGGTCGAGGACTGGGCGGCCGTGTTCAGGCGCTCCAGCTTGAGATTGAGGCGCTCGGTGGCGGCGGCATCGGGCGGGGTGGTGAGCGCGGCGATCAGCTCCGGGTCCTGGGCCAGCACCGTCGGCAGGGCGCGAAAGCGGTCGATCAGGGTTTGCAGGCCGCTGGCATGCAGGCGCAGCTGTTCCTGGCCGAGCAGGCTGGCCTCGGCCAGGCTCGCCTGTTCGGCGCGATGCCAGGCCTGGCTGCCCAGCAGCAGGCAGCCGAGCAGGGCGAGCAGCAGGACCGGCAGCAGGCGCAGGGCTGGAGGCATGACAGGGGACCGTGACCGGGATGGCCGGACGATAGCACGGCGGGGAGGGGACGGCTCAGGCCGAGGCGGCGGTGCGCTGGGCGATCTGTTCGGGCTGGAAATCGCAGGTGAAGCAGCTGCCCTCGCCGGGCACGCTGTGGATGTCCAGGCCGCCACGATGGCGGATCAGCACGTGCTTGACGATGGCCAGGCCCAGGCCCGTCCCGCCGGTACTGGAGGCGCGGCTGGCGTCGAGGCGATAGAAGCGCTCGGTCAGGCGCGGCAGGTGGCGGGCGTCGATGCCGGGGCCGTTGTCCTGCACCGCGACGTGGGCGCCCTCGGCGTCCTGCCAGGCGCGCACTCGCACCTCGCCGCCTTCGGGGCTGTACTTGACGGCATTGAACACCAGGTTGGAAAAGCAGCTGCGCAATTCGGTCTCGCTGCCCAGCAGCGCCAGGCCCGGTTCGCACTCCAGGCTCAGGCGGTGGCCCACGGCGCCGGACAGGGCGCGGCCATCCTGCAGGATGGAGGCGAGCAGCGGCTCCAGCACCACCGGGCGGTTGTCGGCGGGATTAATCGGTGGCTTCCAGGCGCGCCAGCAGCAGCAGGTCGTCGATGGTGTGCTGCATGCGTCCGGCCTGCTGCTGCATCTGCCCCAGCGCCCGCCGCCAGCGCGGAGTGGCGTGGTCGGCATTGTCCAGCAGGGTCTCCAGGTAGCCGGTGATGACCGTCAGCGGGGTGCGCAATTCATGGGAGACGTTGGCGACGAAATCCTTGCGCATCTGTTCCAGCTGGTGGAGGCGGGTCACGTCGCGCACCAGCAGCAGCCGATCGCCTTCGCCGAAGCGGGTGACCAGGATGTGCAGGTATTCATCGTCGTTGAGCGGCGAGGCCAGTTCCAGCGGCTCGCCGTAGTCGCCACCGAGAAAGTAGTCGGAAAAGCGCGGGTGGCGCACCAGGTTGGTGATGGGCTGGCCGAGGTCCTGGGGCTGGCGCAGGCCGAGCAGGGTTTCCGCGGCGCGATTCCACCACTCCAGGTTGCCGTGGCGATCCACCAGGATGATGGCGTCGCGCAGGGCCTCGGTGGAGGCCTGGGCACGGCCGATGACGGCGAGCAATTCCTCGCGCTGACGCTGTTCGTGGCGCTGGCGGCGATAGAGCCGGTCGAGCACCTCGCCCCATAGCCCCTCGGCTTCCGGCGGCGCGCCCGGGGCTTCGCTCAGCAGCCAGGCGTGCAGGCGCAGCAGGTGCCTGAGGGTGACCGCCAGATAGACCGCCAGTCCCAGGGCCACCGCCAGGCCGACATGGCCGAAGGGCCAGCCGGCCAGGGCGCAGCCGGCGACCACGGTCGCCAGCTGGGTGGCCAGACGGGAGCGCCAGTTGATGTTCACGGCGGCGGTGATCCCGCGTCAGAGTTTGGTGGAAAAGCGATACCCGGTGCCGCGCACCGTCTGTACCAGGTTCTCGTAGGTTTCGCCGAGGGCCTTGCGCAGGCGGCGGATGTGCACGTCCACGGTACGCTCCTCGACATAGACGTTGCCGCCCCAGACCTGATCCAGCAACTGGCCGCGGGTGTAGGCGCGTTCCTGGTGGGTCATGAAGAACTGCAGCAGCCGGTACTCGGTGGGACCCATCTCTGCGGGGGCGCCGTCGATGGTCACCCGGTGGCTGATCGGATCGAGGATCAGGCCATTGACCTCCAGCGGACCGTCGCTCTCCATGTGGCCAGTGCGGCGCAGCACGGCTTTCAGGCGCGCCACCAGCTCGCGGGGCGAGAAGGGCTTGGTGATGTAGTCGTCGGCGCCGGTTTCCAGGCCCTGAACCTTATTGTCCTCGTCGCCCTTGGCCGTGAGCATGATGATGGGGATGGCGTCGGTCAGCTCGTCGCGCTTGAGGCGGCGGGCCAGTTCCAGGCCGGAGGTGCCGGGCAGCATCCAGTCAAGCAGGATGAGATCGGGCTTGCGATCGACGATCAGGGCGTGGGCGTCCTTGCTGTTGTCCGCCTCCAGGCATTCATAGCCCGCCATTTCCAGGGCCACGGCGATCATCTCGCGAATGGGCGCCTCATCGTCGACGATCAGGATGGATTTACCCGTCATGGAGCGCTCTGCCTCTCGAGTCCTTGCAATGTGCCGTGCATTAGATAGCGCCAATATTGCAGCTATGTGACAAGGCTGTCATATCTAACTTTTATCCCACAATATGGGATTACGTATCACATATTGAGATTTCCCTGCGAGGCTTCTAGAGTGAAGGCCATGAACGACAATAATTCCAATAAGGGCGAAGCGCCCAGCGGGGCCCAGGCCCTGTTTCGCGGTCTGGCCGTGCTTGAAGCCGTGGCCGCCGGGGCCGACAGCCTGGCCCAGGTCGGCGCCGCCATCGGCTGCACCCGCAGCACCACCCATCGGCTGGTCGCCGCCCTGACCCAGGCCGGCTATCTGCGCCATGACGGCGGGCGGCTGATCCTGGGCAGCCATCTCATCGCCCTTGGCTACCAGGCCCGCGAGCAACTGCCGCTGACCGGTGTGGCCCGGCCCCATCTGCAGCGCCTGGCCCAGCAATGTGGCGACACCGTGCATCTCGGCGTGCGCGAAGGCGGCGACGTGCTCTATCTCGACAAGCTGCCAGGCAGCCGGGGGCTGGAGATGAGATCCCGCGTCGGCCTGCGCATGCCGCTGGCGCTGACCGGAGTCGGCAAGGCGCTGATGCTCGATCTCGCCGAAAACGAGTGGGAAGCCCTCTACGGCGAAGGCGTGGCCCGGCGGAACGGCCAGCCCGGCCTGCGCGAGGATTTCCTGCCCTGGGCGGACTATTGCGCGCGGCTGCGGCGCCACGCCGCCGAGGGCTATGCCCTGGATCTGGAAGAGAACGAACTGGGTATCCGCTGCGTGGCCGCACCCATCCGCGGCGCCGACGGCGCCATCGTCGCGGCCCTGAGCGTGGCCA
The DNA here is from genome assembly GCF_031453735.1 of Pseudomonas sp. SORGH_AS_0199. Taxonomy (NCBI): domain Bacteria; kingdom Pseudomonadati; phylum Pseudomonadota; class Gammaproteobacteria; order Pseudomonadales; family Pseudomonadaceae; genus Pseudomonas; species Pseudomonas sp. SORGH_AS_0199. The sequence goes on along the minus strand of NZ_JAVJAE010000001.1, from coordinate 322,626 downwards.
GTGCCATCCCCTACATGCCCGAGGCGCGGCTGCATGAACTGCAGCCCGAGGTCACTGCCTGCGCCCGGGCCATTTCCCGCGAACTCGGCTGGAGTCCCGCATGACCGCCACCCCGCACCTCATCGGCCTCGACTGGGGCACCTCGTCCCTGCGGGCCCAGCTGTTCGACGCCCAGGGCGCCGTGCTGGAAACCCGCAGCCGCCCCTGGGGCATCATGCATGTGCCGGATGGCGACTTCGCCGCGGCCTATCGCACCCTGGTGGGCGACTGGCGCGAGGCCCGGCCGGACCTGCCCGCCATCGCCTGTGGCATGGTCGGCAGCCGCGGTGGCTGGCGCGAGGTGCCCTATGCCGACTGTCCGGCCGACGTCCACAGCCTGGCCGCCGGCCTGCTGCGCCTGGACACCGGTTGCGGCGAGCTTCATCTGGTCCCCGGGGTGATGCAGCGCGGCGCCTTGCCCAACGTCCTGCGCGGCGAGGAAACCCAGGTGTTCGGCGCCCTCGAACTGGAGCCGGACCTGGCCGCCGAAGCCCTGCTGGTGCTGCCCGGCACCCACAGCAAGTGGGTGCGGGTGCGTGACGGTCGCCTCACCGACTTCGCCACCTACATGACCGGCGAGCTGTTCGCCGTCCTGCGCGAGCATTCCATCCTCGGGCGACCGGCTGCCGAAGCCGGTCCCGAGGCCAGCGCCGAAGCCTTCCGCCTGGGCCTCACCACGGCCCGCGATGCCGGGGCCGAGGGCCTGTTCGGCCGCCTCTTCACCGCTCGCAGCCGGGTGCTGGCCGGCGAACTGGGCGCGGCGCACAGCCTCGACTACCTGTCCGGCCTGCTGATCGGCGAAGAGCTGCGCAGCCAGGTCGCCGCCCTCAAGGGCGCCCCCTGCCCACCCCTGGTGCTGATCGGCGACGCGGCGCTCTGCCAGCGCTATCGCGACGCCCTGGCGCTGTTCGATATCCACCAGGTCCGCCTGCTGGAGCAGGCCACCCGGGCCGGGCTCTGGCGCCTGGCCCAGGCCGCCGGCCTGCTCCCCACCTATGGAGACTCCCATGCTTGAACCCTATCTCAAGGACCTGCCGCTGATCGCCATCCTGCGCGGCGTCACCCCGGACGAGATCGTCGCGGTCGGCCGTGCCCTGTACGACGCCGGCTTTCGCGTCATCGAAATCCCGCTCAACTCGCCGCAGCCCTTCGAGAGCATCCGCCGACTGACCGCGGAGCTGGGCGAAAGCTGCCTGATCGGCGCCGGCACCGTGCTCACCGAGGCCCAGGTGGCCGAGGTGGACGCCGCCGGTGGCCGGCTGATCGTCTCGCCCAACGCCAACCTGGCGGTGATCCGTGCCAGCAAGGCTGCCGGCCTGGTCAGTGCTCCCGGCGTGGCCACCCCCTCGGAAGGCTTCGCCGCCCTCGACGCCGGCGCCGACAGCCTCAAGCTGTTTCCCGCCGAGCAACTCGGCCCGGCGGTGGTCAAGGCCTGGCGCGCGGTGTTTCCCAAGGCGCTGGCGCTCTTGCCGGTGGGCGGCATCACCCCGGACAACATGGGCCCCTACGTGGCCGCCGGCGCCAACGGCTTCGGCCTCGGCTCGGCGCTGTACAAGCCGGGCCTGAGCGCCGCTCAGGTCGGCGCCAATGCCCAGGCCTTCGCGGCGGGGTGGCGGGCGGTAAAGAACGCTTAAAGCTCGCGGTCATGGACCGCTCCTACAAGAGCCTGTAGGAGCGTTCGCAGCGGCGAACCGCCATGACCGCGAGCTGCTCAATCCCTCGATTCCAATAATTACTGTCGAGATTCCCACACCATGAAGATCACCAAACTCACCACCTATGTCGTCCCGCCGCGCTGGTGCTTTCTCAAGATCGAGACCGACGAGGGCATCCACGGCTGGGGCGAACCCGTGCTGGAAGGCCGCGCCCACAGCGTGGCGGCGGCGGTCGAGGAACTGGCCGACTACCTGATCGGCAAGGACCCGCGCAACATCGAAGACCACTGGACGGTGCTCTACCGCGGCGGCTTCTATCGCGGCGGCGGCATCCACATGAGCGCCCTGGCCGGCATCGACCAGGCCTTGTGGGACATCAAGGGCAAGGCCCTGGGCGTCCCGGTGCACGAATTGCTCGGCGGCCAAGTGCGCGACAGCATCCGCGTCTATTCCTGGATCGGTGGCGACCGCCCGGCGGAGACCGCGGCCCAGGCCCTGGAGCGCCAGGCCAAGGGGTTCACCGCCATCAAGATGAACGCCAGCGAAGAGATGCAGTTCGTCGACACCTACGACAAGGTCGACCAGGTGATCGCCAACGTCGCCGCCATCCGCGACGCCTGCGGACCGCACTTCGGCATCGGCGTGGACTTCCATGGCCGGGTGCACAAGCCCATGGCCAAGGTGCTGGTGAAGGAGCTGGAGCAGTTCCGCCTGATGTTCATCGAGGAGCCGGTGCTCAGCGAGCATCACGAGGCGCTCAAGGAGATCGCCCTGATGAGCAACACGCCCATCGCCCTGGGCGAGCGACTGTATTCGCGCTGGGACTTCAAGCGCATCCTCCAGGAAGGCTACGTCGACATCCTGCAGCCCGATCCGTCCCATGCCGGCGGCATCACCGAGACACGCAAGATCGCCAACATGGCCGAGGCCTATGACGTGGCCATCGCCCTGCATTGCCCGCTCGGCCCCATCGCCCTGGCAGTCAATCTGCAGCTGGATGCCAACTGCTACAACGCCTTCATCCAGGAGCAGAGCCTGGGCATCCACTACAACCAGGGCAACGACCTGCTGGACTACATCAAGAATCCCGAGGTGTTCGACTACGCCGATGGCCACGTGAAGATCCCCCAGGGACCGGGGCTGGGCGTCGAGGTCAACGAGGAATTCGTCAAGGAACAGGCCGCCATCGGCCATCGCTGGCGCAATCCGATCTGGCGGCACAAGGACGGCAGTTTCGCCGAGTGGTAAATCTTCGATTCAACGCTGCTGCGCTTGCCGGAGCGGCGTTGAAAGCCGGTTCGAAATGCTCATGCACTCGATGTGAACTCCGCTTGCTCACCGGCTTTCGCCTTGCTCCGCCTGCGCTCGCGACGCGTTGCTTTCGAAGATTGGCGCCGCTGCTCCCTCACCCCAGCCCTCTCCCCAAGGGATAGGGGGCAAGAGCAGGAGCTACGGCCCCGCCGCTCGCATCCCCTCTCCCTCTGGGAGAGGACCAGGGTGAGGGAAAAGCAACGCCACTGTTAATGGCCAGACATACCACTGGCCCCTCACCCCAACCCTCTCCCTCTGGGAGAGGGGGCAAGAGCAGGAGCGCGGGACTCGATCTCCGCACCGACCATCCCCTTTCCCCTTGGGAGAGGGCCAGGGTGAGGGCCGCCGCGGCGCCCTGAACCCCAGACCGCAACAACGCTCGCCACAACGTCAATTACAGGACCCGAGCCATGCCAACCCCTACCCAGGCCTCCCCGGCGGCAGCCGCGGCCGCGCCGACCCTGGCCAAGCCCAGCCGGGCGCGCTTCTTCATCATGACGCTGCTGTTCGTCACCGTGGTGATCAACTACCTCGACCGCAGCAACCTCTCCATCGCCGCCCCGCACCTGGCCCAGGACCTGGGCATCGAGCCGGTGCACATGGGGCTGATCCTCTCGGCCTTCGGCTGGACCTACGCCGCCATGCAGATCCCCGGCGGCTGGCTGGTGGACAAGATCGCCCCGCGCATCCTCTATCCGGTGGCGATCGCGCTCTGGTCGCTGGCCACCATCGGCCTGGGTTTCGTCGGCAGCTTCATCGGCCTGATCATCCTGCGGCTCGCCGTGGGCGCCCTGGAGGCACCGGCCTATCCGATCAACAACCGGGTGGTCACCACCTGGTTTCCCGAGCGCGAGCGGGCCACCGCCATCGGCTTCTACACCTCCGGCCAGTTCGTCGGCCTGGCCTTCCTCACCCCGGTGCTGATCTACCTGCAGCAGACCTTTGGCTGGCACATGGTCTTCGTCGTCACCGGTGGCGTCGGCCTCCTCTGGGCGGTCATCTGGTACGGGATCTATCGCGAACCCAAGGATTTCCGCGGCGCCAACGCCGCCGAGGTCACGCTGATCCAGGAAGGTGGCGGTCTGGTCGATCTGGAGCAGAAGAATCGCAGCCGCGCCGCCTTCCAATGGCGTGACCTCTGGAGCGTGCTCAACAAGCGCAAGCTCTGGGGCATCTACATCGGCCAGTTCTGCCTCAACTCCACCCTCTGGTTCTTCCTGACCTGGTTCCCCACCTACCTGGTGAAATACCGCGGTATGGACTTCATCAAGGCCGGCTTTCTCGCCTCGCTGCCGTTTCTGGCTGCCTTCCTCGGCGTGATCTGCTCGGGCCTGCTGTCGGACTGGTTGGTCCGCCGCGGCACCTCCGTGGGTCTGGCGCGCAAACTGCCGATCATTGGCGGCCTGCTGATCTCCACCAGCATCGTCGGCGCCAACTTCGTCGACTCGCCCGCCCTGATCATCGCCTGTCTGGCGCTGGCCTTCTTTGGTAACGGCCTGGCCTCCATCACTTGGTCGATGGTTTCGGCCATGGCGCCGGAGCGACTGATCGGCCTCACCGGCGGGATGTTCAACTTCATCGGCAACCTCTCGGCCATCTGCGTGCCCATCGTCATCGGCTTCTTGGTCAAGGACGGCAGTTTCGCCCCGGCCATCGCCTTCATCGGCGTGACCGCGCTGATCGGTGCCCTCTGCTATGGCCTGGTGGTAGGCAAGGTGGAACGTCTGCCCGAATAAGGGCGACTAAAGAAGCGCTCGCAGGAGGCGCCTCCCGTCCTGGATGCGGAGGCGCTCTGCCACCGGCCTTGCCGGACCCATAACGACAACAAAGGAGTCTCCTCATGCCTCTCGCCCGCCGCACCTTTCTTGGCGTGTCCCTGGCCGCCTCGGCCGGTCTGGTCGCCAGTCGCGCCCTGGCCGACGACAAGTTTGGTCTCACCCGCAACTGGGAAGGCAAGCCGCCCATCGTCATGCCCGATCCCGCCTGGGAGATCCACGACCAGGCCTTCAAGGGCCGCCTGGGCAATGCCTTCGTCGAGCGCCTCTGGTCCGGTGGCCTCTGGACCGAAGGGCCGGTGTGGATGGCCGACTGGCGCTGCCTGCTGTTCAGCGACATCCCCAATGCCCGGGTGATGCGCTGGAGCGCCGACGACGGTCACGTCAGCGTCTATGACGACCAGTCCCACAACGCCAACGGCCACACCCGTGATCGCGAGGGCCGGCTGATCAGCTGCGAGCACGACAGCCGCCGCGTCACCCGCCGCGAGTTGAACGGCAGCGTCACGGTGCTGCTCGACCGCTTCGACGGCAAACCACTGAACGCGCCCAACGACGTGGTGGTCGGCGCCGATGGCGCCATCTGGTTCACCGATCCGGGCTACGGCATCCTCGGCGCCTACGAGGGCCACAAGGCCGAATTCGAGCTGCCCACCAACGTCTATCGCATCGATCCCCAGGGCAAGGCCACGGTGGCGGCGGGGGATTTCGGCCGCCCCAACGGCCTGGCCTTCGCGCCTGATGGCAAGCGGCTCTATATCAGCGACACCGCTGGCGGCGGCAATCCCGGCAAGCCCAACCACCTGCGCGCCTTCACGCTGAAGGATGACGGCACTCTGAGTGGTGGCGAGGTGCTGATCGACGCCAAGGAGCAGGGCGTGATCGACGGTTTCCGCGTCGACAGCGACGGCAATCTCTGGTGCAGTTGGGCCGGTTCGGCCGAGCAGAACAGCGTGCGGGTCTTCAATCCGAGCGGTCAGCCGCTGGCCACCCTGCACCTGCCGGAAACCGTCTCCAACGTCGAATTCGGCGGCCTCAAGGGCAATCGCCTGTTCATCACCGGCGGCGGTTCGCTCTATGCCACCTATGTGAACGCCCAGCCCGCGCGGCTCTGGTAAGGGCCTCTTACCGGCCGAACCAAGGGTCGTCAGACAGGTCTGTAACAAACGGATACGGAACGACCCGCGACAACAAGATCGCCCACAAGGCGAGCGAGGAGCCTCTGTCATGAGCAACACCACTACCAACGCCGATGGTCACGTCACCGAAAAGGCCCAGCCTAAGGCGATCTTCGCCTGCCTGATGGCCGCCCTGGCTGGTCTGATGTTCGGTCTCGACATCGGCGTCATTTCCGGCGCCACCAAATTCATCCAGCAGGAATTCCAGATCTCCGATCAGGTGATCGAATGGATCGTGTCCAGCATGATGGCCGGTGCTGCCCTGGGCGCCCTCGGTGCCGGCTCGCTGTCGGCCAAGCTGGGTCGCAAGAAGTCGCTGATGCTCGGCGCCGTGCTGTTCGTGATCGGCTCGATCCTCTGTGGTCTGGCCACCTCGCCGACCATGCTGATCTTCGCCCGCTTCCTACTCGGCCTGGCCATCGGCATCGCGTCCTTCACCGCGCCGCTGTACCTGGCCGAGGTCGCTCCGGAAAACATCCGCGGCTCAATGATCTCGCTGTACCAGCTGATGATCACCGCCGGCATCCTGATTGCTTTCCTCTCCAACACTGCCTTCAGCTACTACGAAGCCTGGCGCTGGATGCTCGGCATCATCGCCATCCCCGGGGTGCTGTTCCTGATCGGCGTCTTCGCCCTGCCCGACAGCCCGCGCTGGCTGATCATGGCGGGTCGCCGCGAGGAAGCGATCAAGGTCCTGCACCGGCTGCGCGGTGACGAAAAGGTCATCCAGCAAGAGGTCGCCGAGATCGAAGAGCAGCTCAAGGTCCCGCAAAAGGGCTGGTCGCTGTTCAAGGAGAATCCCAACTTCCGCCGCTCGGTGGGCCTGGGCGTGCTCCTGCAGGTGGTGCAGCAGTTCACCGGCATGAACGTGGTGATGTACTACGCGCCGCGCATCTTCGAAGGCATGGGCTACGACACCGCCGCCCAGATGTGGTTTACCGCCGCGGTAGGTCTGACCAACGTGCTGGCCACCTTCATCGCCATCTTCCTGGTCGACAAGTGGGGCCGCAAACCCATCCTCTACACTGGCTTTGTGGTCATGGCCGTGGGTCTGGGCGTGGTCGGCACCATGCTCGGCATGGGCAACCTGAGCCATGGTCAGCAGACCTTTACCGTGATCATGCTGCTGATCTTCATCGTCGGCTTCGCCATGTCGGCCGGTCCGCTGATCTGGACCCTGTGCTCGGAAGTCCAGCCGCTCAAGGGTCGCGACTTCGGTATCGGCTGCTCCACCTTCACCAACTGGATCGCCAACATGATCGTCGGCGCCACCTTCCTGACCATGCTGGGCACCTTGGGGCAGGGCACTACCTTCTGGATCTATGCCGGACTGAACGTGGTGTTCATCTTCCTGGTGTTCCTGCTGGTACCGGAAACCAAGGGTGTCACCCTAGAGCGCATCGAGCGCAATCTGATGCAGGGCAAGCGCTTGCGCGATCTCGGTCAGTAGGTTCGAGCGCACAAGAAAACGCCCGGCAATGCCGGGCGTTTTAGTTAGCGGTCCCAACCTCTATGTCGGTGCTTGGCATGCTTCCAGCCCCTGCCGGGATGGTCGCGATAGCGGCGGTCGTCCCGGCCGCTGTCGCCTAGGTTGTTGCCCAGGGCGCTGCCAGCACCGCCACCCAGGGCGGCGCCAACCAGGCCGCCGGTGCTGCCACCGACACGATTGCCGATCACGTTACCGCCAGCGGCGCCAAGGCCACCGCCAAGGGCGGCCTCGGTACGATTGCGACGGTCCGCGCCCAGTACACCACCTGCTGCACCTCCCACGCCGGCACCGATGGCCGCACCGGTGCTACCGCCGACCTGCTGGCCGACCAGAGTACCGAGCACACCACCTACGGCGCCGCCGAGTCCGGCTTCGGTATTGCCCGCATAAGCTGGGGCAACGCCCGCCAGGGCAAGCAACAAGAACAGGGCTGAAGGTTTCATGGAGTCCACTCCGTGGTAGAGACGAGTCGATCCTCGGCAAAAATCGCTGCCCTGGCAAGTACCGAACGATCGTTTGAATGGTAAAGGTTGTCTTTACCCATTACTTTGATTTCCTTGAACAAACCTATACGGGAATAATAAGTCTCGCGCCGCTGAACGTGTCTGGAACAGGGTCTGCAGCCTGGCCCAGTCTGGTCTAGACTCAAGGCGATCGCGCTGCCAAGGGGACTCCATGATCCGTGCTTGTCTGTTGTCTGGCTGTCTCCTGTTCCTTGCCAGTGCCAGCGCTTCGGCCTGGGAATACACCCTCATCGCTTCCGATAAGCCGGTGCAGAACTGGAGCATCAGCAGCGATCGCCTGGGTCTGCGCGATGGCCTGGCCTTTGCCGTCGGCGTGCACCGCCTGAGTGGCGGGCGCCAGGAGGGCTCGGTGCTGATCGAGATCGATACCGGCGCTATGCAACTCACCGTGGTGGCGACCCGCGGCATGAACGTCCTGCGCGCCCAGGCCGGCACCCTGCGACTGGGCTGGGATTCCCCGGTACGCGAGGTGGTCAATCCGGCCTTCGTCAACCTGGAAAGCCGCAATGGTCTGGGCTGGCTGGAAGGCTTCAACGAACTGGTGGCGCGCGCCGGCTTCGAGTGGGTCGGCCATCCGGGCATGGACAGGGGGCAGCTGCTGACCCTGCATGGCCGGGCCAGCTACCTGCCGGCCAGCCAGGTGGTGCTGACCATCGACGAACAGCCACCACACCGCATCAGCCTCAGGGGCGTGCTGCACGAAGAGGCCTTCAAGCAGGCCAACTTCCGCATCGACACCGAACTGGTGACCCAGGCCGGGGCCACCGGCTTCACCCTGCACGACCGCCTGACCAACCAGGGGGCACATACCGCCGAGTACCAGGTGCTCTATCACAGCAACTTCGGTCCGCCGCTGCTCGGCGAGGGCTCCCGGTTCGCCGCTCCGGTGCGGGAGGTGTCACCCTTCGATGCGCGGGCACGCCAGGAGCTGGGGGAATGGCAGGCCTATCGCGCGCCTATGCCGGGCTATGGCGAGACGGTCTACAACCTCTACCCCTGGGGCGACGATCAGGGGCGCAGCCTGGCGGTACTGCACGATCACAGCGCCCACCAGGGCGTGGCGCTGGCCTTCAATGTGCGGGAGCTGCCAGTCTTCACCCTGTGGAAGAACACCGATGCCAAGGCCCAGGGCTATGTCACCGGCCTGGAACCGGGCACCAGCTTTTCCTACAACCGCAGCCAGCAGCGGGCGCTGGGGCTGGTGCCGCGGATCGAAGCCGGCGGCACACGTGACTTCACCCTCGATTATCGGTTGCTGGCCACCGCCGCCGAAGTCCGGCAGGCGCTGGCGCAGGTCGAAGGCATTCGCCACGGACGGCCGACCAAGGTCCGAGAGGCGCCGCTGGCTCAGGAGCCCTAGCGGTCGGGCTAGCGCCGCGCGGGCAACGGCCGGGTGCGACCGCTGCCATCAATGGCGACAAAGACGAACACCGCCTCGGTCACCTTGCTCCATTCGCTGGACAGGGGATCATCGCTCCAGACCTCGATGAGGATCTGGATGGAGCTACGGCCCACCTCCAGGGTGTTGGTATAGAAGGAGAGCTGTGCGCCCACGGGCACCGGCGTCATGAAGGCCATGCGGTCGATGGCCACCGTGGCCACGCGGCCAGCCGCCAGGCGACTGGCCATGGCGCTGCCGGCCAGGTCCATCTGGGCCACCAGCCAGCCGCCGTAGATGTCGCCGAAGCCGTTGGTCTCGCGGGGCAGAGCGGTGATCTGCATGGCCAGGTCGCCCTGGGGGATGGGATCTTCTTGTTCGAGCTCTTCGATCATGACAGGGCCCTCGGGAGCCCGGATAGGTAGGTAACGTTCAGCATCTGCACGCAAGAATGCTGCCAATCTCTCTGGGGAGATCGTTAGGGGGCTACAGTATAACGCCTGGGGCAGGGCGGCTCGACCGCTTTTGCACCAGCATGGAACAGTCATAGCTCGGCAGATGAGCCCTGAATGGGCACTGAATGAATAGCGGAAATTCCTTGCAGATTTGCTATCGTGGAGACCGTGCACGGCCAGGCAATCCAGAGGGTCGTGCACGTCCGATGATCAGGTAATGATCGGTAGACCTGCTGCTGCCGTGCTCCACAAGAGCGCAGGCGGCGCGGTGCAGGTCCGGCGCCCATCCGGCGACCCGCCCGATCCCTGCCAGCCGCCCAGGCGGACGGTCACTCGGGGCCGCGTCTTGTCCGCTACACCCGGAGGGATGCCAGAGGCCGAATTTCCTTTGCGCTCCTCTCTTGTCCGGGATCCTCGATGAAACTGCAATCTGCCTCCGCGCCACTCACGTCGCGCCCTCTGGGCCGCAACGACTATAAGACCCTCTCGCTGTCCGCCCTGGGCGGTGCGCTGGAGTTCTACGACTTCGTCATCTTCGTCTTCTTCGCCGCCGTGGTGGGGAAGCTGTTCTTTCCCGCCGACATGCCCGACTGGCTGCGGCAGATGCAGACCTTCGGCATCTTCGCCGCGGGTTACCTGGCACGCCCGCTGGGCGGCATCATCATGGCCCACTTCGGTGACCTGCTCGGGCGCAAGAAGATGTTCACCCTGAGCATCTTCATGATGGCGCTGCCGACCCTGGGCATGGGCCTGATGCCCACCTACGCCCAGATCGGCGTGGCCGCGCCGATCCTGCTGCTGGTGCTGCGCATCATCCAGGGCGCGGCCATCGGCGGCGAGGTGCCCGGTGCCTGGGTGTTCGTCTCCGAACACGTCCCCGGCAAGCACGTCGGCTATGCCTGCGGCACCCTGACCGCCGGCCTCACCTTCGGCATCCTGCTCGGCTCGCTGATGGCGACCCTGATCAATACCGTCTTCACTCCGCTGGAGGTGACCGACTACGCCTGGCGCTTCCCCTTCATCATCGGCGGTGTCTTCGGCCTGTTCTCGGTCTACCTGCGCCGCTGGCTGCACGAGACGCCGGTGTTCGCCGAACTGGCGATCCACAAGTCGCTGGCCGAGGAAGTGCCGCTCAAGGCGGTGCTGCGCGACCATCGCAGCAGCGTGATCCTGTCCATGCTGCTGACCTGGATGCTCACCGCCGGCATCGTGGTGGTCATCCTCATGACCCCGACCCTGCTGCAGACCCAGTACGGCTTCTCCGCCGCCATGGCGCTCAAGGCCAACAGTCTGGCCATCGTTTTCCTGACCCTGGGCTGCATCGTTTCCGGCGCCCTGTCCGATCGCTTCGGCAGCGGTCCGGTGTTCATCGTCGGCGGCCTGATCCTGGCGCTGGCCAGCTGGTCGCTCTATGCCGGTCTGAAGGTCCATCCGGAATGGCTGTTCCCGCTCTACGCCTTTGCCGGTGCGGCGGTCGGCGTCATCGGCGGCGTGCCGCGGGTGATGGTGCTGGCCTTTCCGCCCAAGGTGCGCTTCTCGGGGCTGTCGTTCTCCTACAACGTTGCCTACGCCATCTTCGGCGGCCTGACGCCCATGGTCGTCACCCTGATGCTCAAGGAGCATCCGCTGGGCCCGGCCTGGTACGTCATGGGGCTGGCCCTGCTGGGCGTGGGTATCGGCTGCTACCTGCTCAGCCGCGAGCGCCGCGCCGCCGCCCTGGCGCCCGCCTGACCCCGACCGTTCACGCCGCCCGCACCGGCGGCGTGAACGGGTTCGCCAGGCCGACCCGCCAGGGCGACCTCGGCATGGCCAAAAACGCCATCCCCACAGACGCCGTGCTTCGCGAGGACTAGGCTCGAACCGCTAGAGCCAGTCCAACAACAACAGCGAGGTGCAACATGTCCGGTAATCGTGGCGTCGTCTATCTGGGCGCGGGCAAGGTCGAGGTGCAGACCATCCCCTACCCGAAGATGGAAACCCCGCAGGGCAAGCGTATCGACCACGGCGTCATCCTGCGCGTGGTCTCCACCAATATCTGTGGTTCCGACCAGCACATGGTGCGTGGCCGGACCACCGCGCCCGAAGGCCTGGTGCTCGGCCACGAGATCACCGGTGAGGTCATCGAAGCGGGCCGTGACGTCGAGACCCTCAAGGTCGGCGATCTGGTTTCGGTGCCCTTCAACGTCGCCTGCGGTCGCTGCCGTACCTGCAAGGAGCAGGACACCGGCGTCTGCCTGACCGTCAATCCCTCGCGCGCCGGCGGTGCCTATGGCTACGTCGACATGGGCGGCTGGGTCGGCGGCCAGGCCGAATACGTGCTGGTCCCCTATGCCGACTTCAACCTGCTCAAGCTGCCGAATCGCGATGCGGCCATGGAAAAGATCCGTGACCTGACCTGCCTGTCCGACATCCTGCCCACCGGCTACCACGGCGCCGTCACCGCCGGCGTCGGCCCGGGCACCAGTGTCTATGTGGCCGGTGCCGGCCCCGTGGGCCTGGCCGCTGCCGCCTCGGCCCGCCTGCTGGGCGCCGCCGTCGTCATCGTCGGCGACGTCAATCCGGTGCGCCTGGCTCACGCCAAGGCCCAGGGCTTCGAGATCGCCGACCTGTCCCTGGATACTCCGCTGCACGAGCAGATCGCCGCGCTGCTGGGCACGCCGGAAGTGGATTGCGCCGTGGATGCCGTCGGCTTCGAAGCCCGTGGCCATGGTCACGAAGGCGCCAAGAGCGAGGCTCCGGCCACGGTGCTGAACTCGCTGATGGGCATCGTGCGGGTGGCCGGCAAGATCGGCATCCCCGGTCTGTACGTCACCGACGATCCGGGCGCGGTCGACGCCGCCGCCAAGCAGGGTGCCCTGAGCATCCGCTTCGGTCTGGGCTGGGCCAAGTCCCACAGCTTCCACACCGGCCAGACCCCGGTGATGAAGTACAACCGCCAGCTGATGCAGGCCATCATGTGGGATCGCATCAAGATCGCCGACATCGTCGGCGTGCAGGTGATCACCCTGGACGAGGCCCCGCGCGGCTACAGCGAGTTCGATGCGGGCGTACCGAAGAAATTCGTCATCGATCCGCACAAGCTGTTCAGCGCGGCCTGACCATCGCGCCGAGGGTTTTGTCCGGGAATGCTGGCCATTTGGCATTCTCGGGCAAAGCCTGCAGTCGTTTGCCACACCAAAGGGTCTACCCTCGCAGCGTCCGATTCGGGCGCTGTTTTTTTGGTGCTACAGACGAGGCCAGTATGACCCCGCATGTCCTTTCGACCCTTCGCCGTATCCTCCCCTCACTGCTCGTGGCGTCCGTGCTGCTGCTGGGCAGCAACCTGGCCCGTGCCGAGGGCGGTGTGTCCTTTCGCTTTGCCGAAGAAGGGCAGGGCTGGATGCTGCGCGGCCCGGTCGATGTCCTCAAGTGGCCCTTCGTCTATGACCGCAGCCGTGAACGCGTGCGCAACACCCTGGTACGGCTGGACGGCGATACGCAGGTGCGGGTGATCGAGACCCGCTCCTTCCAGCGCTGGAAGCGCATCGAGCTGCAGCAGGATGGCCGTACCGTGCTGGGCTGGGTGGAAAGTTACAGCGTGCCCGAAGCCATGCGCCTCGACTGATCGGGAGCAAAAGGCCACCGCCACCAGTCACACCTCTGGTATCCCACTCATTCCAGAGGAGCGACGCATGTCCGCGATCACCCGTCTTCAGCTCAACGACGGTCACCACATTCCGCAATTCGGTCTGGGGGTCTGGCAGACCCCGGCCGAAGAGACCGCCCAGGTGGTCAAGACGGCCCTCGACCTGGGCTACCGACACATAGATACCGCCGCCATCTACGGCAACGAAGAGGGTGTCGGCAAGGCCATCGCCCAGGCCGGTCTGCCGCGTGACGAGCTGTTCGTCACCACCAAGCTGTGGAATGCCGACCAGGGCTACGACAGCGCCCTGCGCGCCTTCGACACCAGCCTGGCCAAGCTGGGCCTGGAGCATGTCGACCTCTACCTGATCCACTGGCCACTGCCGGAAAAGGGCCTGTTCCTCGACAGCTGGAAGGCGCTGATCGAATTGCGCAACCAGGGTCGGGTGAAGTCCATCGGCGTATCCAACTTCCGTCAGGCCGATATCGAGACCCTGCTGACCGAGACCGGCGTGGTGCCGGTGGTCAACCAGATCGAGTGCCATCCGCTGCTGCAGCAGCAGGAGTTGCGCGACTTCAACACCTACAAGGGCATCGCCACCGAGGCCTGGAGTCCGCTGGCCCAGGGTGGCGAGCTGCTCGGCAGCCCGGTGCTGCAGCAACTGGCCGCCAAGCACGGCAAGACACCGGCCCAGGTGGTGCTGCGCTGGCATATCCAGCTCGGCAATATCATCTTCCCCAAATCCAAGACGCCCAAGCGCATCGAAGAGAACATGCAGATCTTCGACTTCACCCTGGACGACGAGGACCTGCGGCAGATCGCCGGGCTGAATCAGGACAAGCGCCTCGGTCCCGATCCCGCCACCTTCAACGGCTGACGTGCCTGGGGCGCCGCGATGAGCGGCGCCTCTGTATGCCTGGCGTGCAAGGCGCCAGTGCCTGTATGCTGCGCGGCCCTTTCGGGACACCTCATGCCGGATCGGCATAGGGCAGGCGACAGCGGCATTAGACATACCCCGTTACCCTCTGGCAAAAGTGTGACGCCTTGGTGCTCCTCGTCCTTTTCGAGCACCGTTTCCGCAGCCTGAACGCACCCTCCACGTTGGCGTTGCATGCGCTTTGCGCATCACGACCCGGCACGGTGACGTTCGTCCCGAACTCCATCCAAATAGAACAAAGGTGTCGGTACATGACCAAGCCCAAACTCAGCCTCGCGTGGCAGATCCTTATCGGCCTCGTGCTGGGGATCGCCGTCGGCGCACTGCTCAATCACTTCAGCGCCGAGAAGGCCTGGTGGATCTCGAACGTCCTCAAGCCGGCCGGCGACATCTTCATCCGGCTGATCAAGATGATCGTGGTGCCCATCGTCATCGCCACCCTGGTGGTCGGCATCGCCGGCGTCGGCGACTCCAAGAAGCTCGGTCGCATCGGCCTCAAGACCATCCTCTACTTCGAGATCGTCACCACCCTGGCCATCGTCGTCGGCCTGTTCTTCGCCGACAGCGTGCAACCCGGTGCCGGCATCGACATGAGCACCCTGGGCACCACCGACATCTCTCAGTACCAGAAGACCACCGCGGAAGTGCAGCATGACCACGCCTTCATCGCGACCATCCTCAACCTGATCCCGTCCAACGTCTTCGCCGCCGTCGCCCGTGGCGAGATGCTGCCGATCATCTTCTTCGCGGTGATGTTCGGCCTGGGCCTGGGCGCCCTGCCGGAAGCCACCCGCGAGCCGGTGGTGCGGGTCTTCCAGGGTATTTCCGAGGCCATGTTCAAGGTCACCCACATGATCATGAACTACGCCCCCATCGGCGTCTTCGCACTGATCGCGGTGACCGTGGCCAACTTCGGCTTCGCCTCCCTGCTGCCGCTGGCCAAGCTGGTGGTGCTGGTCTACGTCGCCATCGGCTTCTTCGCCCTCGGCGTGCTGGGTCTGGTGGCCAAGCTGTTCGGCTTCTCGATCTTCCGCATCATCCGCATCCTCAAGGACGAGCTGATCCTGGCCTATTCCACCGCCAGTTCGGAAACCGTGCTGCCGCGCATCATCGAGAAGATGGAGGCCTATGGCGCGCCCAAGGCCATCACCAGCTTCGTGGTGCCCACCGGCTACTCCTTCAACCTCGACGGCTCCACCCTCTACCAGAGCATCGCGGCGCTGTTCATCGCCCAGCTCTATGGCATCGACCTGTCGCTGAGCCAGCAACTGCTGCTGGTGCTGACCCTGATGGTCACCTCCAAGGGCATCGCCGGCGTACCGGGCGTCTCCTTCGTGGTGCTCCTGGCCACCTTGGGCAGCGTTGGCATCCCGCTGGAAGGCCTGGCCTTCATCGCCGGGGTGGATCGAATCATGGACATGGCGCGCACCGCCCTGAACGTGATCGGCAACGCCCTGGCTGCGCTGGTCATCGCCAAGTGGGAGGGCCTCTACGACGCCGAGAAGGGCGCCGCCTACTGGGCAGCCCTGCCGCACCTGAAGAGCACCGCCAAGGTCGAGGAGCGTCCTCAGGCCACCCGCGGTGAAGCCCTGCGTGATTGAGTGGCTAGCTAGCTGAGAACGGAGCCCGGCCTTGTGCCGGGCTCCGTCGTTTCAGCGGTCGAGAATGGCCGCGTAGCCTTCGCGATAGCTGGGGTAGCGGGGCGTCCAGCCCAGCGCCCGGGCGCGGGCGTTGCTGCACCTCTTGCTGCCGGCGCGGCGCAGCTGGGCTTCGTCGGACCAGAAGGTGATGCCCAGGCGCGCCCGCAGCCAGTCCACCACCTCGTCCAGCGGCGCCGGATCGTCGTCCACGCCCAGATAGAGAGCGTCCAGGGCGACGCCTTCGCGATCCCGCTGCAGCAGCAGCGCCAGCAGGCCGGCGGCGTCCTCGACGTGGATGCGATTGCCATACAACGGCGGTTCGCGGGTCACCCGGGAGCCCTCGCGCACCTGGCGCAGCAGCGCCTCGCGGCCCGGGCCATAAATGCCGGTCAGGCGGACCACGCTGGCGGGCAGGCCGCTGCCCAGCGCCAAATCCTCCGCCTCGCGCAGGATGCGCCCGGAAAAGCGCTCGGGTTCGGCGGGGGCGGTCTCGTCGACCCAGGCGCCATCGCCCTGGGCATAGACGCCGCTGCTGGAGACGAACAGCAGGCGTTGCGGATGCTGGTCGCAGGCGGCCAGCCAACCCAGCAGGTGGCGCAGGCCATCGACATAGGCGGCGCGATAGCCGGCTTCGTCATGGTGGGTCGCGGCGGTGGCATAGACCACCTGGTCAAGGGGCTCCCGCGGCCAGGCGGCCGGTGGCGTGGGGGAGGCCAGATCGCCCGCGACCGGCAGCAACTCGGCGGGGAGGGCGGCGACGTTGCGTCTGAGGCCGAAGACGCGATGGCCCTGGGCGACCAGTTGCAGACCAAGACGGCTGCCGACATCGCCGCAACCGGCGATCAGGATGGTGCTCATCGGTGTTTCCTTCTGCAAAGGCCTGGACAGACGGCCAGGGTAGCCTGCGCCCGGCTGTGGTCCAACCCGGGAGAACAGGCAGCTGCCCGTCGCGCTTGGCCGTTGATAGAGACAGCCGCTAAGATTGGCCGGCACCCCATGGAATTTGACTATGACCCTGACTGAACTGCGCTATATCGTCACGCTCGCCCAGGAACAGCACTTTGGCCGAGCTGCCGAGCGTTGCCACGTCAGCCAGCCGACGCTGTCGGTGGGCGTCAAGAAGCTCGAGGACGAGCTGGGCATTCTGATCTTCGAGCGCAGCAAGAGTGCCGTGCGTCTCACCCCCACCGGCGAGGGCATCGTCGCCCAGGCGCAGAAGGTGCTGGAGCAGGCCCAGGGTATCCGCGAACTGGCCCAGGCCGGCAAGAACCAGCTCACCGCGCCGCTGAAGATCGGCGCCATCTATACCATCGGGCCCTATCTCTTTCCGCACCTCATCCCGCAGCTCAACCGCGTGGCGCCGGAGATGCCGCTGTACATCGAGGAAAACTTCACCCACCTGCTGCGCGACAAGCTGCGCACCGGTGAGCTGGATGCCGTCATTCTCGCCCTGCCGTTCAACGAGCCGGACGTCCTGACCCTGCCGCTGTACGACGAGCCCTTCTACGTGATGATGCCGGCGCGGCACCCCTGGACCAAGCTCAAGACCATTCCGCAGAACCAGCTGAGCGACAAGAGCCTGCTGCTGCTGGGCGAAGGCCACTGCTTCCGCGACCAGGTCCTGGAAGCCTGTCCGACCGTGCGCAAGCACGAGGAAAACAAGAATTCCACGGTGGAGTCGTCTTCGCTGGAAACCATTCGCCACATGGTGGCCTCGGGCCTGGGTGTCTCGGTGTTGCCGTTCTCGGCGGTGGAGAGTCATCACTATGCGCCGGGGATCATCGAGGTACGGCCCTTCGAGCGGCCGGTGCCCTACCGCACCGTGGCCATCGCCTGGCGCGCCAGCTTTCCGCGGCCCAAGGCCATCGAGGTGCTGGCCGACTCGGTCCGCCTGTGCTCGGTGGCACGGCCTGAAGCCAAGGGCGTCGTGCAGCCAGCATGAGTGAACTGGCCGCGACGCCGGTCACCGCCCTCAAGGGGGTCGGCGCCGCTCTGCAGGAGAAACTCGCGCGGGTCGGCCTGGAAACCCTGCAGGACGTGCTCTTCCACCTGCCGCTGCGCTACCAGGACCGCACCCGCATCGTGCCCATCGGCGCCCTGCGGCCCGGCCAGGACGCCGTGGTGGAGGGCATGGTCGCCTCCGCCGAGGTGCTCATGGGCCGTCGGCGCAGCCTGCTGGTGCGCTTGCAGGACGGCAGCGGCACCCTGTCGCTGAGATTCTTCCACTTCAGCCAGGCGCAAAAGGACGGCCTCAAGCGCGGCACCCTGCTGCGCTGCTATGGCGAGGTGCGCCCCGGCGCCTCGGGCCTGGAGATCTACCACCCCGAATACCGCGCCCAGGACGAGAACGCCCCGGCGCCGGTCGAGCAGACGCTGACGCCCATCTACCCGACCACCGAAGGCCTCACCCAGCTGCGCCTGCGCCAGCTCAGCGCCCAGACGCTGGAGCGGCTCGGGCCCGAATCCCTGCCCGACTGGCTGCCGCCGGAGATGGCCGAGCACTATCGCCTGGGACCGCTGGCCGATGCCCTGCGCTATCTGCACCGACCGCCGCCGGATGCGGACCTGGAAGAGTTGGCCGAGGGTCGCCACTGGGCCCAGGAACGGTTGGTCTTCGAAGAATTGCTGACCCACCAGCTGTCCCTGCAGCGCCTGCGCGAAACCCTGCGCGCCCAGCGCGCGGTGCCCCTGCCGGCCGCTCGCCGGCTGCCGCAGCTGTATCTGGACAACCTCGGCTTCACCCCCACCGGTGCCCAGCAGCGCGTCGGCCGCGAGATCGCCCATGACCTGGCTCAGCCCGAGCCCATGCTGCGGCTGGTGCAGGGCGACGTGGGCGCGGGCAAGACGGTGGTCGCCGCACTGGCCGCCCTGCAGGCTATAGAGGCCGGCTACCAGGTGGCGCTGATGGCGCCCACCGAGATCCTCGCCGAGCAGCACTTCCTCAACTTCCAGCGCTGGTTCGCCGCTCTGGACATCGAGGTGGCCTGGCTGGCCGGCAAGCTCAAGGGCAAGGCCCGTGCCAGCTCCCTGGAGCGCATCGCCGCCGGGGCGCCCATGGTGGTGGGCACCCATGCGCTGTTCCAGGACGAGGTACGCTTCGCCCGCCTGGCCCTGGTGGTGATCGACGAACAGCACCGCTTCGGCGTGCAGCAGCGCCTGGCCCTGCGCCAGAAGGGCGTCGACGGCCGCCTGGCGCCGCACCAGCTGATCATGACCGCCACCCCCATCCCGCGCACCCTGGCCATGAGCGCCTATGCCGACCTGGACACCTCGGTGCTGGACGAACTGCCGCCGGGACGAACGCCGGTCAATACCGTGAGCGTCACCGACAGCCGTCGCGAGGAGGTGGTGGAGCGGGTCCGCGCCGCCTGTCACGAAGGGCGTCAGGCCTACTGGGTCTGCACCCTGATCGAGGAATCCGAGGAACTCACCTGCCAGGCGGCCGAGACCACCTACGAAGAATTGCAGCTGGCCCTGGCCGAATTGCACGTCGGGCTGATCCACGGGCGCATGAAGCCGGCGGAAAAGGCCGCGGTAATGGCCGAGTTCAAGGCCGGCAATCTGCAACTGCTGGTGGCCACCACGGTGATCGAGGTCGGGGTGGATGTGCCCAATGCCAGTCTGATGATCATCGAGAATCCCGAACGCCTGGGTCTGGCCCAGCTGCACCAGTTGCGCGGGCGCGTCGGACGGGGTAGCGCCGTGAGCTATTGCGTGCTGCTGTTCCATCCGCCGCTGTCGCAGATCGGTCGCGAGCGGCTGGCTATCATGCGCGAGACCAACGACGGCTTCATTATCGCCGAGAAGGACCTGGAATTGCGCGGCCCGGGCGAGATGCTGGGGACCCGCCAGACCGGTCTGCTGCAGTTCAAGGTGGCCGACCTGATGCGCGACGCCCACTGGCTGCCGGCGGTCCGGGATGCCGCCCAGGAATTGCTGGCGCGCTGGCCGAGTCATGCCGGTCCGCTGCTGGAACGCTGGTTGCACCACGGGCAGCAATACGGCCAGGTTTGACAAAGCTTATACAGACGACGCTACCTGCGGAGCCGAATGGTTATACTCCAGGGTGTACGTGAGGAAGAAAATGCCATGACCGATGTAGCGCTCGCTTCGCCCCTCCCTGAAGTCCCCCCTTCGATCCAGCAGTTGCTTGCCCAGTTGAACCTGGCCTACCGACCCACCCCGGCGACGACGCGCCAGCCGCAGGCGAATCGGGTGCATACGGTGCTCCTGAGCGACAGCGTCGGCATGCTGCTGGTGCTGCTGCCCGAGGATCAGTTGCTGGATCTGCGCCGGCTGGTGGAATTCACCGGGCGGCAGCTGGCGGTGGTGGCGCCGGAGCGGCTGATGCGCACCCTCGAGCGCTACGAACTGGATGTCCTGCCGGGGCTGCCGTCGCTGACCAATTCCCCCTGCCTGTATGACGAGCGCCTGCTGGATGCGCCCCGGCTGCTGCTGGAATCCGGTGAGCGCTCGCTGCTACTGGAAGTTGAAACATCTGACTATAGGCGCCTGCTGAATCAGGCCACCGCCGGCAGCTTCGGCATCCCGGCGGCCGGTATCCAGCCCAATCTGCGGCAACCGGAGCGCGACGAGGCGGAAATTCTCCATGCCGCCACCGCCTTCACCGCGCGACGCATCCGCCAGCGCCTGGAAGAGACGCTGGAAATCCCGCCACTGTCCAAGACCGCGGAAAAGGTCATCAAGCTGCGGGTCGACCCCGACGCCACGGTGGACGACCTGGCCAATGTGGTGGAGACCGATCCGGCGCTGGCGGCCCAGGTGATCAGCTGGGCCGCCTCGCCCTACTATGCCGCGCCTGGCAAGATCCGCTCGGTGGAAGATGCCATCGTGCGGGTGCTGGGCTTCGACCTAGTGATCAACCTGGCCCTGGGCCTGGCCCTGGGCAAGACCCTGAGCCTGCCCAGCGACCAGGCACAGAACGAGACGCCCTACTGGAAGCAGGCCATCTACACCGCCGCCCTGATCGAGGGCCTGGCGCGCGCCATGCCGCGTGCGGAGCGACCGGAGATGGGCCTGGCCTATCTCGGCGGCCTGCTGCACAACTTCGGCTATCTGGTGCTGGCCCACGTCTTTCCGCCGCACTTCTCGCTGATCTGCCGCCATCTGGAGGCCAACCGCCAGCTCGATCACCAGGTGGTCGAGCACCACCTGCTGGGCATCACCCGCGAGCAGATCGGCGCGGCCCTGATGCGCTGCTGGGAGATGCCCGAAGAGGTGGTGACGGCGCTGCGCTTCCAGGGCGATCCGGGCTACCAGGGCGAGCAGGCGGTCTATCCCAACCTGATCTTCCTCGCCGTGCAGCTGCTGCGTGCCGAGGGCATCGGCAACGGCCCGGCCCAGCCGATTCCCGACGAGCTCTATGCGCGCCTGAGCATCGATCCGACCAAGGCGCGGGAATGCATGCAGAAGATCCTTGGCGCCGAAGCCGCCCTGCGCGAGCTGACCGGCCAGTTCAAGTAAGCCGCTGATCGGGCCTCGGCGGCGCCCGCCGCCGGGCCAGACGCCAGACAACAAAAAACCCGCCGAGGCGGGTTTCCTGTTCAAGGGGCGATCAATTACTTGATCTTGCCTTCCTTGTACATGACATGCTTGCGCACGACCGGATCGAATTTCTTGATTTCGATCTTTTCGGGCTTGGTGCGCTTGTTCTTGTCAGTGGTGTAGAAGTGGCCGGTACCGGCACTGGAAATCAAACGGATCAATTCACGCATGACGAATCCCCTTAGAATTTTTCGCCGCGGCTACGCAGCTCGGACAGTACGGTTTCGATACCGCGCTTGTCGATGATACGCATGCCCTTGGCAGAAACGCGCAGACGCACGAAGCGCTTCTCGGATTCTACCCAGAAACGGTGGTGCTGCAGATTCGGCAGGAAACGACGACGGGTTTTGTTGTTAGCGTGGGAAACGTTGTTCCCAGTAATCGGACCCTTACCGGTTACTTGGCAAACTCTCGACATGGCTCAGCCCTCATAAACCTCATGCCAAACCCGGCATGGGTTGGCCGCTTGTAACTGTATTGATTCCTGTTTTGACGGGGAGAGCCGGCAAATGCCGGGGACCTGAAGCGGCCATACCCCGAAAAAAGAGCGCTGTTTTATACCAGAAGTACTCTGGCATAACAAGGTAGGGCGACGGATGAAATGCCCGCGCACCGGGCGCTATGCGAGCCCGGCCGGAATGCCAACCGTTCGTCGGTCAGAAGCATTGTGACGGACGGACGGGTGGTCTAGTTTAGAGCGACTGCCATTTTCAATCCACGTCCGTCAGACGACCGCCCGCGGCGCCCGTCAGCCGTTGCCAGCCACCTGGGCGCCGTCTGCCCACTTCGGATCCACAAGGAATCGTTCTATGCGTCTCGCCGCCTTGCCTCTGCTCTTCGCGCCCCTGCTGGCGCAGGCCGCCACGCTCAGCGTCTGTACCGAAGCCAGTCCGGATGGATTCGACGTGGTGCAGTACAACTCCCTGACCACCACCAATGCCTCGGCCGACGTGCTGATGAATCGCCTGGTGGAATACGACGCCAGCGAAGCCAAGCTGGTGCCGAGCCTGGCGCAGAGCTGGACGGTATCGAGCGACGGCCTGACCTATGATTTCGCCCTGCGGCCGGACGTGAAGTTTCACCACACCGACTACTTCACCCCCAGCCGTACCCTGACCGCCGACGACGTGGTGTTCAGCTTCCAGCGCATGCTGGACAAGGATCACCCCTGGCACGCGGTGGCCAAGAGCGGCTATCCCCATGCCCAGTCGATGCAGTGGCCCAAGCTGATCAAGAGCGTGGAAAAGACCAGTGACCTTGGCGTGCGCATCGTGCTCAACAGCCCGGACGCCACCTTCCTGCCGACCCTGAGCATGGGCTTCGCCTCCATCTATTCCGCCGAATACGCCGAGCAGTTGCTCAAGGCCGGCAAGACCGCCCAACTCAATGACGAACCCATAGGCACCGGTCCCTTCGTCTTCAAGCGCTACCAGAAGGATGCCGCGGTGCGCTACGCGGCCAATCCGGACTACTTTGCCGGCAAGCCCAAGCTGGATGGGCTGATCTATGCCATCACCCCGGATTCGGCGGTGCGCCTGCAGCGACTCAAGCGCGGCGAGTGCCAGATCGCCCTGTCGCCCAAGCCCCAGGATCTGCAGAGCGCCCAGGAGGACAAGAGCCTGCAGGTGCTGCAGACGCCGGCCTTCATGACCGCCTTCGTCGGCATCAACACCAGCCATCCGCCGCTGGACAACATCAAGGTGCGCCAGGCCATCAACCTGGCGTTCGACAAGCAGAGCTATCTGAAGGCGGTGTTCCAGGACACCGCGGTGGCCGCCGACAACGTCTATCCGCCCACCACCTGGGGCTATGCCAAGGACGTGCCGGCCTACCCCTATGACCCGGCCAAGGCCAAGACGCTGCTGGCCCAGGCGGGCCTCAAGGACGGCTTCAAGACCACCATCTGGACGCGCCCCAGCGGCAGCCTGCTCAATCCCAATCCGCAACTGGGTGCCCAGATGCTGCAAGCCGACCTGAAGAAGATCGGCGTCGATGCGCAGATCCAGGTGATCGAGTGGGGTGAACTGATCCGCCGCGCCAAGACCGGCGAGCACGACCTGCTGTTCATGGGCTGGGCCGGCGACAACGGTGATCCGGACAACTACCTGACGCCGCAATTCTCCTGCGCCTCGGTACAGTCGGGGCTGAATTTCGCCCGTTATTGCGACAAGACCCTGGATGGCGCCATCAGCAAGGGCAAGACCCTGTCCGACCAGATGGCACGCGCCACGGTGTATCACCAGGCGCAGCGCATCATCCACGACCAGGCGCTGTGGCTGCCGCTGGCGCACCCGACGGTGACGGTACTGGCGAATAAAGGCGTCGAGGGCTACCAGCCCAATCCCTTCGGCCGCCAGGACTTCAGCAAGGTCAGCGGCGGTCGCTAGGACCGCCTGTAGCCCGACCGCCCGGGCGCGATGAGCGGGCCGTAGCCAGACCTAGCGCCAGGGCCGGCCGTCGGTACGCTCGACCTGCCTGACCTTCTGCTGGATGGCGGCGCGCGCCAGCATGTGGGCGCTGACCGGCGCGGTGATGAAGATGAACAGGGCGATCAGCAGTTCGTGCAGGCTGAGGCCCTCGCCCTGGACGCTGAAGAACAGCATCGAGGCGACGATGGTGCTGCCCACGCCCAGGGTGGTGGCCTTGGTCGGACCGTGCAGGCGCATGAAGAAGTCCGGCAGCCGGTACAGGCCGATGGCGCCGATAAGGGCGAAGCTGCTGCCGATGAGCAGCAGGGCGCAGATCAGGAGTTCGAGCCAGAAGGGCATGGATTTTCCTCTCTAGAAGCTGTTCATGATCTTGCGAGCTAGAGCCAAGCAAGGCGAAAAGACTTGAGGAAGCGGATCGGACTCGCGCCCGAGTTTACGAATGGTAAATGAGCATTCCGAAAGTCTTTTCAACGCCGCTTGGCCGACGCGCAGCTGATCAGGGATAGGTTCTCAGTCGATGATTTCGCCATGCAGCATGTGCTTGCCCAGCGCCACGGTGCCGACGAAGCCGGTCACGGCGATGAGCAGCGCCGCTTCGAAGAAGACGTCGGTGGCCAGCCAGATGCCGAACAGGATGATGATCGCCAGGACATTGATATAGAGCGTATCCAGCGCCAGCACCCGATCCGGGATGTCCGGTCCCTTCACCAGGCGATAGACGTTGAGCACGGCGGCTACGCCCATCATCCCCATACACAGCAGGGTCACGTAGGTGAGCATTCGAAGATCTCCTTGAGCGGGGCTTCATAGCGCGTCTTGACCTGGCGGATCACCTCGTCCTTGTCCGCGACATCGAGACCGTGCAGCAGCAGGGTCTTGCGATCGCCGCTGAGGCCGGACGAAACGGTGCCGGGGGTGAGGGACACCACGCAGGCGAGCAGGGTGAGCAGGAATTCGTCCTCGATGTCGATGGGGACCTCGATGAACGCCGGCTTGAGCGCCTCGGTCCGGCCCAGCACCAGTCGCGCGACGTGCAGATTGGCGACGATGATGTCGTACAGCACCATCAGCATGTAGCGCAGCAGGAGCAGGGGACGGCGCAAGCGAGGGGCGTGCAGCAGGAAGTCCTGGCAGAGCAACGGGATGCCCCAGCCGAGCAGCAGGCCCAGCAGCAGCTGGCCGGGACTCAGGCTGTTGTTGAGCAGCAGCCAGGTCAGGGTCAGCAGGACGGTGAGCAGCGGGTGTGGCAGCAGGCGCCAGCGCTTCATGGGTCAACCCCCCGGACGATGTCGAAGTAGGGTGCGACGTCCAGCAGTTGCCGGGCGGTCTCTAGGACATAGCCATGCAGCGGCGACGCCAGCGCCATCAGCAGCGGGCTGCCCAGCAGCAGGCCGAGGGTGGCGGCGAGCTGGACGGGATCGAGGCGCACCTCCAGGGTCGCGCCCTTGCCGCGCCAGAACAGCGTGGTCCCGGCACGAGACAGGGCGATGAGCATGCCCAGCCCGCCGAGCAGCACCACCGGCCAGATGATCAGTGCCGGCCAGGCGGTACCGGTGGCCTGCAAAAGCATCACCTTGCCGAGAAAGCCGGGGAAGGGCGGCAGGCCGGCAACGGAGATCGCCCCGAGAAAGAACAGGCCGCCGAGCAACCGTGGGTGACGCAACGGCGGACCGCTCTTGAGCAGGTCGCCTTGCCCGCCACGCTGCTGGGCGATGAGATCCGCCAGCAGGAACAGGGCGCCGGCGATCCAGGTGCTGTGGACCAGATAGAACAGCGTGGCGGCCAGGCCGGAGACGCTGCCCAGGGCCACGCCGGTCAGCAGCATCCCCACCGAGATGACCACCAGGTAGCCGAGCAGGGCCTTGAGATGGTGGGCGGCCAGGGCACCGAATACCCCGGCGGCCAGGGTGATCGCCGCCAGTGGCCAGAGCCAGGGCAGCACGTAGTGGGCCAGGGGCCCGGCGGCCGCGCCGAACACCAGCAGGAAGACGCGGACGATGGCGTAGAGCCCGACCTTGGTCATGATGGCGAACAGGGCGGCGACCGGCGCACTGGCCGCCGAATAGGCGCTGGGCAGCCAGAAGTACAGCGGCAGGATGGCGCCCTTGAGGCCGAATACCACCAGCAGCAGGAAGCCCGCGGCGGCCAACAGGGGCGCGCGCTCGGGGTCGGCGCTGGCGACCCTCAGGCCGAGGTCGGCCAGGTTCAGGGTACCGAGCAGGCCGTAGAGCAGGCCGATGCCGATCAGGAACAGCGCCGAGCCCACCAGGTTGAGCACCACGTAGTGCAGGCCGGCGCGTACCCGCGCGGGGCCGGCGCCGTGCACCAGCAGGGCATAGGAAGCGATCAGCAGGATCTCGAAGAAGACGAAGAGATTGAACAGGTCGCCGGTGAGGAAGGCGCCGTTGATACCCAGCAACTGGAACTGGAACAGCGCGTGGAAATCCGGACCGCGCGCGTCGTCGCCGCGGCAGGCGTAGAGCGCCGCGCCCGCGGCCAGTACGGCCACGGTAGCCAGCATCAGCGCGGCCAGGCGATCCAGCAGCAGGACGATGCCGAAGGGCGCCGGCCAGTCGCCGAGGGCATAGACCTCCAGTTGGCCGCTGCCGGCCCGCTGCAGGAGCAGCAGCGCCAGTGGCAGCAGGGTCGCGGTGGCGAGCAGCGATAGCCGGCGCGCGGTACGGGCGGACAGCCGCGGGCGCATGAGCAGGAGGGCGCCCATGAACAGCGGCACGAGGATCGGCAGGATGATCAGGTGCTTCATCGGCGCGGCTCCTCGCCATCCACGTGGTCGGTGCGCAATTCGCCCAGGGCACGCAGCGACAGGGCGACCACGAAGGCGGTCATGGCGAAGCCGATGACGATGGCGGTGAGCACCAGCGCCTGGGGCACCGGATCGGCCTGCTCGGCGGCCTTGCCGATCACCGCCGGCACGCCGGTGCGCAAGCGGCCCATGGCGAACAGGAAGAGGTTGACCGCGTAGGAGAGCAGGGTGAGGCCGAGCACCACCGGATAGAGGCGCGCCCTGAGCAGCAGGTACACGCCGCTGGCGGTGAGCACCCCGAGGGCCGTGCAGAACAGGATCTCCATGCTAGAGCACCTCCTGGCTGGAGCCGTCCGTGTCCTTCTCGTCCCGGCTGACGTGGCCCAGGTTGGAGAGGATCAGGAGGGTGGCGCCGACGACGGCGAGGTAGACCCCGAGATCGAAGATCAGCGCGGTGGCCAGTTCGGTCTTGCCGATCAGGGGGATGGCGAAGTAGTCGAAGGCGGTGGTCAGGAAGGGCCGGCCGAACGCCAGCGAGCCCAGCCCGGTGAGGGCGGCGATCAGCACCCCGAGGCCGCAGAGGGCGTGGTAGCTGATCGGCAGGCGCCGCTGGGTCCAGGTCACGCCATGGGCCACGTATTGCAGGATCAGGGCGATGGCGGTGATCAGGCCGGCGATGAAGCCGCCACCGGGCAGGTTGTGGCCACGCACGAAGATGAAGGCCGACACCAGCAGCGCCAGCGGCAGGAGCACCCGGGCCACGTTGTTGAGGATCATCGGATGGCTGTCGCGCGACCAGGGCGTGCCCTTGGGGTCGACCAGCGGATGCGGCAGGTGCAGGTGCTTGAGCAGGCCATAGACGCCCGCCGCGGCGATGGCCAGCACGGTGATCTCGCCGAGGGTGTCGAAGCCGCGAAAGTCCACCAGGATGACGTTGACCACGTTGTAGCCACCGCCACCGGACACCGAGTTGGCCAGGAAGAAGTCGCCAATGCCGGTATAGGGCCGGGTGAGCACGGCATAGGCCAGCAGCGCTACCAGCAGCCCCAGGCCGCCGGCCAGCAGGACGTCGCGCAGGCCGCGCAGGCTGCTGGATTCGATGGGGGTGCGATCGGGCATGAAGAACAGCGCCAGTACCAGCAGGATGATGGTCACCACCTCCACCGACAACTGGGTCAGCGCCAGGTCGGGCGCCGAATAGCGGGCGAACAGCAGCGAGACGATCAGCCCCACGGTGCTCAGGGTCATCAGCGCCTTGAGTCTATTGCGGTGGAAGAACACCGTCAGCACCGCGGTCAGCATCAGGATGCCCAGGCCCAGGGCGGTGAGTGGATCGAAGGGCGACAGGGCCACCGGGCCGTGAAGGCTGTCCAGGCCGGACAGCGCCGCCACCAGCAGCACCAGGGTGGCAGCCAGCATCAGCGCGATATAGCCCTGCAGCGAGCCGCTTTCCAGGCCGAGGGTCAGGCGCTGGGCGAAGCCAGTCAGCCGACTCATGCTCTTCTCGAAGACCTGGAGGGCATCGATGTCGGGCAGGCCCTGCTGCCAGCGGAACAGCGGCTGGCGGAAGGCATAGACCAGCACGCCGCCGACCATGGCGACGAGGCTCATCACCAGGGCGGTGTTGAAGCCGTGCCAGATGGACAGGCTGTAGTCGGGCAGGCTGCCGCCGAGGGCGGCGCTGGCCCCGGCGGCCAGCAGCGGCGCCACGGTGTAGCCCGGCACCACGCCCACCAGCAGGCAGAGCAGCACCAGAATCTCCACCGGGATCTTCATGTAGCGCGGCGGCTCGTGGGGCGGATAGTGGGGCAGGTCGCGCGGTTCGCCGTTGAAGAAGACGTCGTGGATGAAGCGCAGCGAATAGGCCACCGAGAAGACCCCGTAGAGCACCGCCACCGCCGGCACGATCCAGCTGAAGCTGCCGAACAGGCCGTGGTTGAGGGTCTCGTTGAAGAACATCTCCTTGCTCAGGAAGCCGTTGAGCAGCGGCACCCCGCCCATGGCCGCGGCAGCGACCATGGCCAGCACCGCGGTGTGCGGCATGTAGCGCCAGAGTCCGGCCAGGCGGCGCATGTCGCGGCTGCCGGTCTCGTGGTCGATGATGCCGGCGGCCATGAACAGCGAGGCCTTGAAGGTGGCGTGGTTGAGGATGTGAAACACCGCCGCCACGGTGGACAGCTGGGTGTCGAGGCCGAACAGCAGGGTGATCAGGCCCAGGTGGCTGATGGTGGAGTAGGCCAGCAGGCCTTTGAGGTCGTGCTGGAACAGCGCCAGGATGGCGCCCACCACCAGGGTGGTGAGGCCGGTGAGGGTGACGATGTAGAACCACCATTCCGAATCGGCCAGTGCCGGATAGAGCCGCGCCAGCAGGAAGACTCCGGCCTTGACCATGGTCGCCGAGTGCAGGTAGGCCGAGACCGGCGTCGGCGCGGCCATGGCCTGGGGCAGCCAGAAATGGAAGGGGAATTGCGCGGACTTGGTGAAGACGCCGAGCAGCACCAGGATCAGCGCCAGCGGATAGAGGGCATGGCCGGTGATCAGCGGGCCGGCGGCGAGGACGTCGGTGAGCTCGAAGCTGCCGACGATATGGCCGAGCAGGAGGATGCCGGCGAGCAGGGCCAGGCCGCCGCCGCCGGTGACGGTCAGCGCCATGCGCGCGCCCTGGCGGGCTTCCTTGCTGTGGCTCCAGAAGCCGATCAAGAGGAAGGACGACAGGCTGGTCAGCTCCCAGAACACCAGCAACAGCAGCAGATTCTCCGCCAGCACCACGCCCAGCATGGCGCCCATGAACAGCAGCAGGTAGGCGAAGAAGCGCCCGACCTTTTCATCCTTGCTCAGGTAATAGGTGGCATAGAGGATCACCAGCAGGCCCATGACCAGGATCATCAACGCGAACATCAGCCCCAGGCCGTCCAGGCGCAGGCTGAGGTTCAGCCCCAGCGCCGGCAACCAGTCGACCCGCTGCAGCAGCACGGCGCCATCCAGGACCGCGGGCAGTTGCGTCGCCAGCAGGGCCAGGGCCAGGGCCGGGGCCACGGCGGTGCCCAGGGCGCAGGCGCGCCGGCCGAAGCGATCGGTCGCCAGCGACAGCAGTGTTCCCAGGAAGGGCAACGCGATGATCAGCGCCAATACCATGCCTGCATCCTTTAGCTGAGCGCCTCACGGCGGTTGGTAGATGGGGCTCCCTCAGACCTCGAGCGGCATTCGATCCCTCCACGCGGCGATCGCCAGAATGGCGAAAGGCGGAGAAATCGATGTTCGAGTTTCGTACAAGAACAGAAGGTTTAATAACCTAAGGTGATAATAAAAGAGAGACCACAAAATCCTAGCCCCGTCTCCCTTACAAAATATTAGGAAACAGCCAGGCAGCGTCCAGCACAGGACGCAAACGCCCGACGGGCGCTATTCGGGTCTCACTGAGACCTCTGGGACGGGATTTTGCTCAGATCTGCGCGGAGGAGGGCTACCCGGTGCGGTGCCCAAGGCACCGCACCGGGTAGCGGAAGAAAAAACCCGACACGCCAAAGGAGCAAGAGAACACGCGTGTCGGGGGTAAGCGCCGGCGGTTAGCGCGCCGGCGCGGGGGAAGCGTTGCCCTGGGCGAGACGGGTGGGTTGCACGTCCCAGCCGCCACCCAGGGCCTTGTAGAGGGCGACGATGCCGCGATAGAGCTCGATTTCGCCCTGGGCCTGCTGGTCCTCGGCGGCCAGGCGTTCGCGCTGGGCGTCCAGCAGCACCAGGAAGTCGGTACCCCCCTCGCGGTAGCGGATCTCGGCCTGGTCGGCGGCGGCGCGGCTGGCCACCGACTGGCGGATCAGCGCCTGCAGGCGCTCCTGGCGACGGCCATAGTCGCTAAAGGCGTTGGCACTCTCTTCCAGGGCGGTCAGCACCTGCTGCTCGTAGTTGGCCAGGGCCTCTTCGGAGCCGGCGCGGGCGCCGCGCAAGCGGGCGCGGACGCTGCCCAGGTCGAAGGCCGCCCAGCTGATGCTCGGGCCAAGGCCCCAGGCGCGGGCGGCACTGCTGCCGATCTGCGAGCCGCGTCCGGCGGTAAAGCCGAGAAAGCCCGAGAGACTGACCCGCGGGAAGAGGTCGGCGGTGGCCACGCCAACGTCGGCGGTGGCGGCGGCCAGCCGGCGTTCGGCGGCCGCCACGTCCGGCCGGCGGCGCAGCAGCTCGCCGGGATCGCCGATGGGCAGGCGCTTGGCGATGGCCGGCAGGGCCTTGGGTGCGAGATCCACGCTGAGGGCATCCGGGCGCTGGCCGAGCAGCGTGGCGATGCGGTTGCGCGCGCGGGTGGCCTGGGCCTGGAATTCCGGCAGGCTGGCTTCGGTGGCGGCCAGGCGCGCTTCGCTGCGCTGCACGTCCAGGTCGCTGCCCATGCCTTCATCTCTGAGGGTCACGGTCAGACGGCGCGCTTCGCGCTGGTTGCCGAGGTTGTCGCGGGCAATGCGTTCGCGCAGCTGGGCGCCGCGCAGGTCGCCATAGGCGTCCACTAGTTCGGCGATTAGGCTGACCTGTAGGCCGGCGAGGTCGGAGGCTGCAGCTTCGGCGCGGGCGTCGCTGGCTTCCAGGGTATGGCGCACGCGACCGAACAGATCCAGCTCCCAGGCCATGTCCAGACCCAGGTCATAGCGGTCGCTGTTGACCCGCTCCTCGGTGAAGCCGGGTTGCTGGGCCTTGCCGAGCTGGCTGCTGGCGCGGCTAGTGACCGTAGGATAGAGATCATTGGCGTCGTCGTCCCGCAGCGCGCGAGCGGCACGCAGCCGAGCGAAGGCCGCGCGCAATTCGCGGTTGCCATCTAGGCTACTGGCGACCAGGGCGTTGAGGGCCGGGTCCTCGAACTGGCGCCACCAGAGTGTCTCGAAGCGGCCCTGGTCGTAGACGGCGGGCTGCTGGCTGGCCTGGAGTTGCGCGGGCGCCTGCTCGGGCGCCTGGTAGTGCGGACCGACGGCGCAGGCGGAGACCGCCAGCGCCAGCAGCAGGGGAGCGAAAGCCTTCATGCCTGGGCCTCCTGGGCAACGGCGGAGCGGGCCTGGCGACGCTCCACGAAGGCGCGTACCAGCACATAGAACAGCGGTGTGAGTAGCAGGCCGAAGAAGGTCACCCCGAGCATTCCGGAGAACACGGCGACGCCCATGGCATGGCGCATCTCGGCGCCGGCACCGGTCGAGGTCACCAGGGGCACCACGCCCATGATGAAGGCGAAGCTGGTCATCAGGATGGGTCTCAGGCGCAGGCGGCAGGCCTCCAGCACCGCGGCGACGCGGTCCTTGCCGGTGGCCTGCTGGTCCTTGGCGAACTCGACGATGAGGATGGCGTTCTTGCACGCCAGGCCCACCAATACGATCAGGCCGATCTGGGTGAAGATGTTGTTGTCGCTGCCGGCCAGGATCACTCCGGTGATGGCCGAGAGCAGGGTCATGGGCACGATCAGGATCACCGCCAGCGGCAGACTCCAGCTCTCGTACTGGGCGGCCAGCACCAGGAAGGCCAGCAGCACGCAGAGCGGGAACACCAGCAGGGCGGTATTGCCGGAGAGGATCTGCTGGTAGGTCAGCTCGGTCCATTCGAAGGTCATGCCGTTGGGCAGCTCCTGCTTGAGCAGCCCCTCGATGGCCGCCTGGGCCTGGCCGGAGCTGTAGCCCGGGGCCGGCGCGCCGTTGATCTCGGCGGTCAGGAAGCCGTTGTAGTGCATCACCCGATCGGGGCCGGCGGTGTCGCTGATCTTGACGAAGGTGGACAGGGGCACCATCTCGCCGCGGTCGTTGCGCACCTTGAGCTGGCCGATCTGCTCGGGCTCCAGGCGGAAGCGCTGGTCGGCCTGGACGTTGACCTGGAAGGTACGGCCGAAGCGGTTGAAGTCGTTGGCGTAGACCGAGCCCAGGTAGGCCTGCAGGGTGTCGAAGATGGCGTCGATGGGCACGCCGTGGGTCTTGGCCTTCTCGCGATCGATGTGGGCATCGATCTGCGGCACGTTGACCTGGTAGCTGGTGAACAGCGACTCCGGCGCCAGTTCCGGCAGCTGCCGCGCCTTGGCCAGCACGCTCTGGGTCTGGGCGTAGAGCTCCTCGTAGCCCAGGTTGCCGCGGTCCTCCACCTGCAGGCGGAAGCCGCCGATGCTGCCCAGCCCCTGCACCGGTGGCGGCGGGAAGATGGCGATGATGGACTCCTGGATGGCGGCGAATTCGCCGTTCAGTTGGGCGGCGATGGCGCCAGCCGACAGCGAGGGATCACGGCGCTCCTCGAAGGGCTTGAGGGTCACGAAGACGATGCCGCTGTTGGGGCTGTTGGTGAAGCCGTTGATGGACAGGCCGGGGAAGGCTACGGTGCTTTCCACGCCGGGGTGCTTGAGGGCGATGGCCGACATGCGGCGGATGACCTCTTCGCTGCGATCCAGGGTGGCGGCGTCGGGCAGCTGGGCGAAGGCCACCAGGTACTGCTTGTCCTGGGGCGGCACGAAGCCGGTCGGCGTCTTCACCAGCCCCAGGCCGGTCAGGCCCAGGAGGATCACATAGAGCACCAGCACGATGGAGCCACCGCGCAGCACCCGGCGCACGGCGCCGACATAGCCGTGGCTGGCCTTGTCGAAGAAGCGGTTGAAGGGGGCGAACAGCCAGCCACCGAACAGCCGGTCGAGCAGGCGCGAGAAGCGGTCCTTGGGCGCGTCGTGGCCCTTGAGCAGTACCGCGGCCAGGGCCGGCGACAGGGTCAGGGAGTTGAAGGCCGAGATCACCGTGGAGATGGCGATGGTCAGGGCGAACTGGCGATAGAACTGCCCGGTGAGACCGGAGATGAAGGCGGTCGGCACGAACACCGCGCAGAGCACCAGGGCGGTGGCGATGATGGGCCCGGTCACCTCGCCCATGGCGCGCCGGGTGGCGGCCACCGGATCGAGGCCGAGGCCGATGTTCCGTTCGACGTTTTCCACCACCACGATGGCGTCGTCCACCACGATGCCGATGGCCAGCACCAGGCCGAACAGCGACAGCGCATTGAGCGAGAAGCCGAAGGCGTGCATCACCGCGAAGGTGCCGATCAGCGACACCGGCACCGCCGCCAGCGGAATGATCGAGGCGCGCCAGGTCTGCAGGAACAGGATCACCACCAGTACCACCAGGATGATGGCTTCGAACAGGGTGTGCACCACGGCCTCGATGGAGCCGCGCACGAAGATGGTCGGATCGTAGACGATCTCGTAGTCCATGCCCTGGGGGAAGCCCTGCTTGAGCTCGGCCATCTTGGCGCGCACCTGGTTGGACAAGTCGATGGCATTGCTGCCGGGGCGCTGGAAGATCGGGATGGCCACCGCCGGCTGGTTGTTCAGCAGGGATCTCAGGGCGTACTGGTTGGAGCCCAGTTCGATGCGGGCGATGTCGCGCAGCCGGGTGATCTGGCCGTCGCTGCCGGCGCGCACGATGATGTTGGCGAATTCCTCCTCATCCACCAGGCGGCCCTGGGTGTTGATGGCCAGCTGGAAGCTGGTGCTGCCGGGGGCCGGCGGCGCGCCGAGGGCACCGGCGGCGACCTGGCGATTCTGCTCGCGGATGGCGGTGACCACGTCGCTGGCGGTCAGGCCGCGCGAGGCGACCTTGTCCGGATCGAGCCAGACGCGCAGGGAATAGTCGCCCATGCCGAACAGCTGGACATCGCCCACGCCGTCCAGTCGCGCCAGTTCGTCCTTGACGTTGATCAGGGCGTAGTTGGACAGATAGAGCATGTCGTAGCGCTGATCCGGCGAGGTCAGGTGCACCACCATCGCCAGGTCCGGCGAGGCCTTGTCGGCGGTCACGCCGAGGCGCTGCACCTCTTCCGGCAGCTTGGGCAGGGTGCGGGTGACGCGATTCTGCACCTGCACCTGGGCGGTATCCAGGTTGGTGCCCAGGGCGAAGGTGATGGTCAGGGTCAGCTTGCCGTCGGCGGTCGACTGGGACGACAGGTAGAGCATGTGCTCCACGCCGTTCATGGCCTGCTCCAGGGGCGCGGCGACGGTCTCGCCGATCACCTTGGGGTTGGCGCCGGGGAAGGTGGCGCGCACCACCACGGTGGGCGGGACCACCTCGGGGTATTCGCTGATCGGCAACTGGAACAGCGAGATGGCCCCGCCGATCAGGATGATCAGCGAGAGCACGGCGGCGAAGATCGGCCGGCGGATGAAGAACTGGGAGAAGTTCATCGGAGCAGTCCTTGAGCGAAAGGCGTGCAGAGGCGCAGCCATCCCGGCCATGGGCCGCTCCTACCGGCACGGACGCCATCGTAGGAGCGGTCCATGACCGCGATACCGCGATGCCTGGACGGGAGAAAGTCTGAAACGGGACGGGGTGGAGCCTGGGGTCTAGCGACTACCTACCTTGAGCGGCTGGGTAGGCGCCGGCAGGCTGGCGAGGACCGCGTCGCGCTGACGCTTGAGGGCAGCCAGGGTGGTGGCATCGGCCATGGGCACCGACTGGGCGTCGACGGTCATGCCCGGGCGCACCCGCTGCAGGCCGTTGACCACGATGCGATCGCCGGCTTCCAGCCCCTTGCGCACGATGCGCAGGCCTTCCAGGCGCGGACCCAGGTCGACGGTGCGATAGGCCGTCTTGCTCTGGCCATCCACCACCAGCACGAATTTCTTGCCCAGGTCGGTGCCCACGGCGGCGTCCTGGATCAGGGTACCGTCGTAGGTGCCGCTGCCCACCAGGCGCAGCCGGGCATAGAGCCCCGGGGTGAAGCGACCGTC
Source organism: Pseudomonas sp. SORGH_AS_0199 (assembly GCF_031453735.1). Classification (NCBI taxonomy): domain Bacteria; kingdom Pseudomonadati; phylum Pseudomonadota; class Gammaproteobacteria; order Pseudomonadales; family Pseudomonadaceae; genus Pseudomonas; species Pseudomonas sp. SORGH_AS_0199. Next base: position 287,143 of record NZ_JAVJAE010000001.1, on the reverse strand, counting down.
GGCGTTGTCGAACACGGCGCGACCATGGATGGTGCCGGTGCGCGGATCGAGCTGGTTGTCCATGAAGTCCATGTGGCCTTCATGGGAAAAGTCGTCCTCGTTGGACAGCGCCATGTAGACCGGGCTGGCCGTGCCGCGCTGACCCTGGCGAGCCAGGGCCTGCTGCTTGAGGAAGACACGCTCGTCGGCGTCGAAATAGGCATAGACCTTGTCGGTGGAGACCAGGGTGGTGAGGCGGGTGTCGCCGGCGTTGACCAGGTTGCCGGCGGTCACCTCGGCGCGGCCGACGCGCCCGTCGATGGCGGCGCGGACCTCGGTGAAGCCCAGATTCAGGCGCGCGGCATCCAGTTGTGCCTGGGCCGCGGCTACGCTGGCCTTGGCTTCCTGGGCGGCGCTGCGGCGAGCCTCGACGATTTCCGCGGAGATGGCGTTGCTGCTGCGCAGACGTTCGCCGCGGGCAGCTTCGTCGGCGGTGCGACTGGCGCTGGCGCGGGCCTGTTGCAGCTCGGCTTCGAGGCGCTTGACCTCGGCCTGGAAGGGGCGCGGATCGATCTGCAGCAGCAAGTCGCCACGCTTGACCCGGGCACCTTCGTGGAAGAGCACGCGGTCGACGTAGCCGGAGACGCGCGGACGCACCACCACGGACTCGGGCGCTTCCAGGCGGCCGGTCACCTCGTCCCATTCCACCACCGGCTGGCGCAGCACCTCGGCGGCGCTCACCTTGGGCGCGGGCGGTGCGGCGCTGGCCTGGGGATGGGAATCGCCGCAGGCGGCCAGGAACAGCGTTGAAGTCAGGGCCAGGGGGCCGAGGGTTTTCGCGAAGAGATCCATGTTCGAGTCCGCCCGAGGTGGAAAGAGGTCAGGGAGGCGAGTCTGCCGCCGCGCGCGGGCAGCGACGAATCGAAGGGCTCGAACTTATTTATCGATGGCGATGATGGTTTTGTTGAAGGTATCGCTGGCGGTGATGGCCCTTGCTGGAAAGGGCCGTCGTTGAGCCGTTCTGCCGGAACAGGGGTGGCTCTGTGCCTCAAAGACTGTCCGGATCGCCAATGAACATCTGGATGCGCGACCTCAGCCAGCGTTCGCCGGGATCGTGATCCTGGGCGCCGCTCCAGGCCATGGGCAATTCATGGCTGCCGTCGCGCAGCTCTTCCGGCGGGTCCTCGTACCTCAGGCCACCGGTGCTGGCCAGCAGGCGCGCGGTGTAGTCCGGCACCATCACCAGCAGATCGGTTTCCGCCAGCAGCGAACCCAGGCCGTTGAACTGGGGCACCGCCAGCACCACCCGGCGCTGGCGACCGAGCTTGTCGAGCAACTCGTCGATATAGCCGGTGAGATCGCCGGCATAGGACACCAGGGCATGGGGGCGGGCGCAGTATTCGTCCAGGGTCAGGCGTCCGGGCTTGCTGTCGGCGCGCAGCACCTTGAAGCCGAAGCGGCGTACCGGCCGGCGCTTGGCATTGGCCGGCAACTCCTCGGTATAGCCCACCGCCACGGTGATCTCGCCGGAGGCCAGCATGCCAGCGGCGGTCAGGTAGTTCATCCGCCGCACCACCAGGGTGGTGCCGGGTGCCTCGATGCGGATGCGCCTGAGCAGCGGCGGCAGCAGGGCGAATTCGACGTCGTCGGACAGGCCGACGCGAAACACCCGGTCGGCGCTGGCCGGCTCGAAACTCTGGGTGCGGCTCACCGCGCTGGAGATCTGGTCCAGTGCCGGCGACAGCAGGGCGGCGATCTCCTGGGCCCGCGGGGTGGGTTCCATGCTGCGCCCGGTGCGGACGAACAGCGGATCGTCGAACAGGGTGCGCAGCCGCGCCAGGGCCGCGCTGATCGCCGGCTGGCCGAGAAACAGCTTTTCCGCGGCACGGGTGACGCTGCGCTCGAGCATCAGGGTCTCGAACACGATGAGCAGGTTGAGGTCGACGCGACGCAGATCGGTACGGTTCATTCAGGCCCCGGCAGGGAGTGGATCGATACCCCCGATGTCCATTATCGATGGGGATGCATAGAATCCTAAGGGAAGGCTGGTTAGAGTCCTAGTCATAGCAGTCCGCCTCGGCAAACGTCCCGGGGTTGGCATCAACGCGAGGTAATGCCATGTCCCGCCTGATCCAGTTCACCGAATTCGGCCCGCCGGAGGTGCTCGCCTGCATCGACCGGCCCACGCCCGTGGCGGGTCCAGGCGAGGTGCTGGTGCGGGTAGCAGCCATCGGCGTGAGCTGGTACGACGTGCTCTGGCGGCAGAATCTGGCGCCCGAGCAGGCCGTGCCGCCGGCCGGTCTCGGCTGCGAGCTGGCCGGGGTGGTCACCGCCCTGGGCGAGGGCGTGGCCGACCTGGCGGTGGGTGATCGCGTGGCCAGTTTCCTGGGGCACGACATCAATCGCTACCCGGCCTATGGCGACGACCTGGTCTATCCGGCCACCTCCCTGGTGCGCTACCCGGACGTGCTCAGCCCGGTGGAAGCCGCGGTGCACTACAACCCGCTGCTCACCGTCTACACCGCGCTGATGCACCAGGCCCGGCTGCAACCGGGCGAATGGGTGCTGATCACCGATGCCAGTCGCTGCTGCGGCCCGGCGTCCATCCAGCTGGCCAAGGCCCTGGGTGCCCGGGTCATCGCCAGTACCCACGATGCCGGCGACCGTGACTACCTGCGGGAGCTGGGTGCGGAAAGGGTCATCGCCGCCGAGGAAGAGGATCTGGTCAGCCGTATCGCCAGCATCACCGACGGCGTCGGCGTGCACGTCGCCCTGGATGCCCTGGGCGGTCCGCAACTGGCGCTGCTCGGCGAGGCCATGGCGCCCCGCGGCCGGCTGCTGCTCTACGGCCTCAACGGGGGCAACCAGACCCCTCTGCCGGCCTGCGCGGCCTTCAAGAAGAAATTCAAGCTCTACATCCACTGCGTGCAGGACTTCACCGGCCAGCCGGAGATGGGCCTGGAAGCCGATTGCGCTGCGGTGCGCGAAGCCCTGCAGCACATCGACCAGCTGACCCGCGATCGCCTGCTCAAGGCGCAGATCAAGCAGGTGTTTCCCTTCGAGCAGTTCGTCGAGGCCCACCGCTGCATGGAGCAGTGCCCCACCCGGGGCCGCGTCGTCCTCAGCGTCGAGTGATGTGCCGATAATAAAAAACCCACGCCTGGGCGTGGGTTTTTTTCATGGCCGCTCGGCCTAGGCGGCGGCTTTCTTCTGCAGCGGCGGCGTGGCGCGGTTGACCCGCGTCTTGGCGCCGAAGAAGGCCACGCTGAGGAAGTGCAGCGGACTGATCCGTTCCAGCACCAGTTTAAGCGCCACCGGCAGGAACAGGCCCATGACCATGCTGACGGTAAAGACCACCCAGACGTCGTGCACCTGCAGCTTGTTCAGCACGATGCGCGCACCCGCGGTGCCGAAGACGTGGAACAGGTAGATCTCGAAGGAGAAGTACCCCAGCCAGGCCAGCGGCTTGAAATAGAAGCGGCGGGCGATCAGCAGGCTGATGGCGGCGAGCCCCAGGGCAGTGCCCACCACGGCCATGTCGCCTTCGTCGAGATCGACCAGCTCGAACAGGTAGGCCTGGTCGATAGCCACCAGGATCACCAGGGCCACGGCCATGGTCACGACATTGCGTTGGGTGATGAGCTGCGCGCCGAAGCGGTAGAGACCCAGGCCCAAGAGGAAGAAGGGGAACAGCTGCACCGCCTTGTAGAGGCTGAACAGGTCCGGGAAGCTCTCCCAGGCGAAGGACGCCGCCAGGGCCACGGCGAACACCAGGCCGAAGTTGCGCAGGGTCAGCAGCAGGCCGGCTTTCTCCAGCAGGGCGATCACCACGAAGATGCAGAAGATCGACTGCAGGAACCAGAAGTGCGCGTAGCTGAAGAAGTAGATGCTGAAAATGTCGGTCAGCTGCGGCTTGTAGTTGGTGTTGGGCACCGCCATCTGCAAGGCGAAGAACAGCGTGGACACCACCAGCAGGGGAATGCCGATGCGTTTGAACTTGCCCTGGTAGAAGCGAGACAGATCGCTGCCGGTATTCACCGGGCGCAGCGCATAGACGTAGCCGGAGATGGCGGTGAACAGCGGCATCCGGACATAGACGAGGGAATCGTAGAGATAGCGCAGCACCGATTCGTCCGGCACCTTCATGCCCAGGGTCGACGAACTGCCGATGACATGGCCCGCTACCATCAGAAACAGCGCCAATCCGCGAATCGTCTCGATGCGCAGATCCTTTTCAGGCGTGGTCTTGGTCATGCTGAGTCCTCTGTACTAGCTAAGCGAGACAGCGTTTCCACGGGAGTGGGAAAGGATGTCGGCGCATCAGATCATCTGAGCCCGGTGAGCTTAGGCTAGTTCGTTAGCTTCCTTGCGGTAAGGACGGGAAAAGTCCGGCTTTTCTTGCGCTGCATCACTTTTCTGTGAATCGATTCCTGGAAGTGTGAACTTGCAACGGCTGCGAACGGCGTTGATTAAGGTGGCATTGTGCCAGGCTTAAGCTGTTCTTAAGCCAATCCGCGGTAGGGCGGAGGCGGCCGGTCAGGCCGCCCTAGAGAGCACCTAGACGAACGCCTTGCCGTCCAGAATCGCCTTGCGCCAGCGGGTGATGCGCACCTCGCCCGGCAGACCGGCGCTGGTGAAGGGATCGCGGGCGATAAAGGCTTCCGCCTCGGCGCGGGTTTCCACATCGACGATGTAGACGCTGCCGCTGGCGGTCTCGCCATCGTCACTGAGTTTGGCGCCGCAGGCCAGCAGGGCAGCGGCGTTCTCGCGCAGGAAATCCAGGTGGGCCGGGCGATGCTGCTGGCGCAGGGCCAGGCTGTCCGGCTTGTCGAAGGTCTCGATCAGAAAAGGCATGGCAGGCTCCGATAGGGTCGACGGCCCCGGTGGCCGCCGCTGGCGCAGGGTGGCGCGATCCTAGTGTCAGCGTCAATCGGACCTTGGCCTGCTCTCCCTGCCCGGCCCGGGCATAGCCTTAGCAGAGAAACGTATTAAACATCTTGGTCTAGGTAGGCCAGGCTTACCTTTCCAAATGGAATATCAGGAAGGTCGCCATGTTTCGCTCCCCTCTCCGACGCTGGCTGGCGCAGGGCGCCGTTCTGCTACTGGCACTTGGGATGCTCGCCCCGGCCCAGGCCGCCGACCAGGTCCTGCGCATCGGCTATCAGAAGGGCGGCGGTCTGCTGGCGGTGCTCAAGGCCCAGGGCACTCTGGAGCAGGCCCTGGGCGCCCAGGGCTATCAGGTGAGCTGGCGCGAATTCCAGGCCGGCCCCCAGTTGCTGGAGGCCCTCAACGCCGGCAGCATCGACGTCGGCTACACCGGTTCACCGCCGCCGATCTTCGCCCAGGCGGCCGGGATCGACCTAGTCTACCTGGGCGCGGAACCGGCCAGCGAGGCGGTTGAGGCCATCCTGGTGCCGACCGCCTCGCCGATCCGCGACGTGGCTGGGCTCAAAGGCAGGAAGGTGGCGGTGCAGAAGGGCTCGAGCGCCAACTTCCTGCTGGTCGCCGCCCTGGAAAAGGCCGGGCTGAGCTTCAAGGACATCCAGCCGGTCTATCTGCCGCCCGCCGATGCCCGCGCCGCCTTCGCCAACGGCTCGGTGGATGCCTGGGTGGTCTGGGACCCTTATCTCGCGGCCATCCAGCAGAGCCAGCCGGTGCGGGTGCTGGCCGACTACAAAGGGCTGTTGCATGCCAACAGCTTCTATGAAGGGTCGCGCCGCTTCGCCGACGCCCATCCCGAGGCGATCCGCCTGCTGCTGGCGGAACTGGCCAGGGCCGGCGCCTGGGCCAATGCCCACAAGCCGGAGGTGACGCGCATCCTGGCCGAGCAGATCGGACTGCCGGAAGCGGTGATCGCCACCTGGCAGGCGCGTACCGGTTATGGCGCGACGGCGCTGACGCCGGAGATCATCGCCACCCAGCAGCAGACCGCCGACATCTTCAAGGCCCAGGGGCTGATCCCCCGGGCGGTGGACGTCAGCCAGGCGGTTTGGCGGGCGCCCTAGCAGACTTTGAGTGGTCTCTAGGCGCGGCGGGGCAGGAGGTAGCCCAGCAGGAACATCCCGGCGGCGGCCACCACCACCGAGGGGCCGGCCGGCGTGTCCTGGTACCAGGACAGGGTCAGGCCCAGGCAGACCGCGGCCATGCCCAGCAGGCTGGCGCCACAGGCCATCTGCTCGGGGCTGCGGGCATGGCGCTGGGCGGTGGCGGCGGGAATGATCAGCAGCGAGGTGATCAGCAGCACCCCGACGATCTTCATGGCCACGGCGATGACGATGGCCACCAGCAGCATCAGCGCCAGGCGGATCCAGGTCACCGGCAGGCCTTCGACCTGGGCCAGCTCCTCGTGCACGGTGATGGCCAGCAGCGGACGCCACAGGCAGGCCAGGGCCACCAGCACCACGGCGCTGCCGCCAAGGATCCAGCGCAGATCGGCCGGGCCCACCGCCAGCAGATCGCCGAACAGGTAGCTCATCAGGTCGATGCGCACCTCGTGCATGAACGACAGCGCCACCAGCCCCAGCGACAAGGTGCTGTGGGCAAGGATGCCCAGCAGGGTGTCGGCGGCCAGGCCGCGGCGGCGCTGCAGCACCACCAGCACCACGGCCAATGCCAGGCAGCCGACGGTGACGGTCAGGGTCGGACTGACATCCAGCAGGAAGCCCACGGCGACCCCGAGCAGGGCGGCGTGGGACAGGGTGTCGCCGAAATAGGCCATGCGCCGCCAGACCACGAAGGAGCCGAGGGGACCGGCAACGAGGGCGAGGGCGAGACCAGCGAGCAGGGCATACAGCAGGAAATCAGCCATGCTTGCAGTGGGCTCCATGGACATGCGGGGTCTTGACCACGCTGCCATGCAGGTCGTGGGCGTGATCGTGGTGATGGTGATAGACGGCGAGGTTGCGCGCACTCTGGCCGAACAGCGCCTGATAGGCCGGATCGCCGCTGACCTGCTCGGGATGGCCGGAGCAGCAAATGTGGCGATTCAGGCAGATCACCTGGTCGGTGGCGCCCATCACCAGATGCAGGTCGTGGGAGACCATCAGCACGCCGCAGCCATGGCGCTCGCGCAACTGGCCGATCAGTCGGTACAGCTCGCTCTGGCCGTTGATGTCGACGCCCTGCACGGGCTCGTCGAGCACCAGCAGTTCGGGCTGGCGAAGCAGCGCGCGGGCCAGCAGCACCCGCTGCAGCTCGCCGCCGGAAATGCTCTGCAGGGGACTGTCGATGACGCCCTCGGCGCCTACCTCACCCAGGGCGGCCAGGGCACTGGCGCGATTCACGCCCGGCACCAGGCGCAGGAAACGCAGCACCGACAGTGGCAGGGTGGCATCCACCTGCAGCTTCTGCGGCATGTAGCCAATGCGCAGCCGCGGGCGACGCCAGACACTGCCGCGATCGGGCGTGAGCAGGCCGAGCACGCTGCGCACTAGGGTGGTCTTGCCGGCGCCATTGGGGCCGATGAGGGTGACGATGCGGCCGGGGTCCAGGGTCAGGCTGACCTGGTCGAGCACCGCCTGCCCGGCAAAGGTCACGCCGACATCCTGCAGCCGGATCAGCGCCTCGCTCATGCCTGCTTCCGGCAGGCGGCGCACTGACCGACCACTTCCACGGTCTGGCCTTCCACCTGGAAGCCCACGGCGCTGGCGCCGTCGAGGATGGCCTGGTGCACCGCCGGCTGTTCCAGCTCGATGCTCACCTGACAGCTGCGGCAGATCAGGAACTGGCCCTGGTGGGCTTCGCCGGGATGGTTGCAGCCGACGAAGGCGTTGAGCGAGGCGATGCGGTGCACCAGGCCGTTCTCGACCAGGAAATCCAGCGCCCGGTAGACGGTGGGTGGCGCGGCTCGGCGGCCGTCCTGCTCGCTGAGCACGGCCAGGATGTCGTAGGCGCCAAGCGGCTTGTGGCTTTGCCAGACCAGCTCCAGCACCCGCTTGCGCAGGTCGGTGAGGCGCACGCCGGCGCGGCTGCAGAGTGTGTCGGCCTCGGCCAGCGCGTGGGCGACGCAGCGCGAATGATCGTGGGGCCGAAAGGCCAGGGGGGCGTCGGACATGAAACAGTACCTTGAGAGCCAGGACGTTATTATATTGCACCTCTCTTAAGAATCGGGATTTTCACGTGCCGCGCCTCCTACCCCTCGTCGCCTCCCTGCTGCTCGCCTGCACCCTGCTGCCCGCCCAGGCCGAGGTGAAGGTGCTGACCAGCATCAAACCCCTGCAACTGATCGCCGCGGCCATCCAGGACGGCGCCGGTCAGCCGGCTGTGCTGCTGCCACCGGGCGCCTCGCCGCACCATTACGCCCTGCGGCCCTCGGACCTGCGCCAGGTGCGCGAGGCCAACCTGGTCTACTGGATCGGCCCGGATCTGGAGACCTTCCTGCCGGCGGTGCTTAAGGAACGCCAGGGTCCCAGCCTGGCCATCCAGGAATTGCCCGGCCTGCATCTGCGCCGCTTCGGCGCAGAGCATGCGAACGCCCATGACGACGATCACGGCGATGAGCACGAGCACGAGCACGAGCACGGGCATGCGCACGGTGATGAACAGGGCGGCGAACCGGAATACGCCCACGACCACGACCATCGTCCGGGCAGCCTGGATGCCCATCTCTGGCTGAGCCCGGCCAATGCCCGGGTGATCGCCACCCGGCTGGCCGCCGACCTGAGCCAGGCCGATCCGGCCAATGCGCAACGCTACGCAGCCAACCTCAAGACCTTCGAAAGCGCACTGGCCGCCAAGGATCAGAGCTTGCGCACCCAATTGGCGCCGCTGGCCGGCAAGCCCTATTTCGTCTTTCACGAGGCGTTCGACTATTTCGAGGAAGCCTATGGCCTGAGCCATCGCGGCGTCTTCGCCTTGGGCGCCGACGTCCAGCCCGGTGCCCGTCACGTAGCCGCCATGCGCGAAGAACTCAAGGCCGCCGGCCCGACCTGCGTCTTCACCGAGCCGCCGCTGCAGCCAAAGATCGCCACCACTCTGAGCAGCGGTCTGCCGGTGACCCTGGTGGAGCTCGATCCCCTCGGCGCGCACATTCCGGCCGGCGCTGAAGGCTATGTCCAGGTCCTGCAGAACGTGGCCGACACCCTGGGCGGCTGCCTGGGCAAGCTGCCCTGACCCTCCGCCGGGCGACGGATCGGTAACCGCTGCCATCCGTCGCTCTCGGGCCACTTCGCGGCCGTTCAGCTTGCGTTCAGGACGAGTTCAGGCAGCGTTCAGGGCCATTGGCCTAATCTGCAACTGTCAGATCAGCAACGCCGAGGTCGCCCGGACATGTTCACCCTAGCGCAGCTCCCGCTACGGCAGATCGTCTGGACACTTCGACCCGACCTGGCGATGTTCATCCTTGTAACTCCACTGCAGGGTCACCAAGTCAGCTCTGGTCCCCTGTAGCCGTCTCGCGACGGAGCCGTCCCCCAACGGCAGTTTCCGATCCCCATGAAGTGCTCCTTACCTCTCCAACTGGAGAGGTTTTTTTTGCCTGGAATAAAGTGAGTGACGCCGTCCATATATTCCCCGCGCTCGCCGTCAGCCCGCCAAAGCCGCCATAATCGGTGCCGGGGCGTCGCTGCGCGCAGCGTGAGCTACGTGCGGTCGCAGCCACAGAGAGTCTCGTTAGCTGTTCAGGAGTCTGCATGAAGATCCTCGTCGTCGAAGACGAAAACCTGCTGCGCCACCACCTCAAGGTGCGTCTGGGTGAAGCCGGTCATGTCGTCAATGCCGTGGCCGATGCGGAAGAAGCGCTCTACAGCGCCCGCGAATTCCACCACGATCTCGCCATCATCGACCTGGGCCTGCCCGGCATGAGCGGCCTCGATCTGATCCGTCAGCTGCGCAACCAGGGTGCCACCCTGCCGATCCTCATCCTTACGGCCCGCGGCAGCTGGCAGGACAAGGTCGAGGGCCTCGGTGCCGGGGCGGACGACTACGTGGTCAAGCCCTTCCAGTTCGAAGAGCTGGAGGCGCGCCTCAATGTGCTGCTGCGCCGCTCAGCGGGTTTCGTCCAGCCGAGCATCCGCGCCGGCTCGCTGAAGCTGGATCTGGGCCGCCAGCAGGCCTTCAACGAAGAACAGCCGCTGCAGCTGACCGCCTACGAATACCGGCTGCTGGAATACCTGATGCGCAACCACCAGCAGGTGATCACCAAGGAGCGGCTCATGGAGCAGCTCTACGACGATGACGGCGAGCATGACAGCAACGTCATCGAGGTGCTGGTCGGCCGCCTGCGGCGCAAGCTGGAAGCCAGCTGCCAGATGCAACCCATCGAAACGGTCCGGGGCCGCGGCTACCTGTTCACCGAGCGCTGCCAGTGATCCGTTCCTTTCGCGTGCGGCTGCTGCTCAGCGCGGCGCTGCTGGTGATCGTCTGCCTGGCGCTGATCGTGCCGGCGATCCGCAATGCCTTCGACCGTACCGTGGAAAACTTCGTCGCCGCGCGGCTGGAGGCCAACGCCAACACCCTGATCGGCGCGGCGCGAGCCATCGACGGGCGCCTGGCGATGCCGGAGATGATCGCCGAGGAGGTCTTCGACCGACCCGGTTCGCCGATCCTCGGCTATGTCTACGACCAGAACGGTCGCCTGCTCTGGCGCTCGCGCTCGGCGATCAAGGAGCGGCCCAACTACCGGCCGACCTTCGACGGCGGCGGGGTCAAGCTGGTCAAGGCCACCGATGACCAGGGCCAGGGCTTCTTCGTCTTCGATCGCGAGGTGCTGCTGGGCAATCCGCCGGTGGCCGGCTTCAGCGTGGTCACCATGCAGCCGGCCGAGGAATACGAACGGCTGCGCGCGACCTTCGTGCATCAGGTGATTCTCTGGCTGGTCGGGGTGCTGGGTGCGCTGCTGGTATTGCTGGCCCTGGTCATGCAGTGGAGCCTGAGACCGCTGCGCCGCCTCAGCCAGCAGCTGGACGCCGTGGAAACCGACCAGCGTGAGCTGCTCGACGAAAAGAACGTGCCCAGCGAGATCAGCCGCCTGATCCGCTCGCTCAACCGCCTGCTCGATCACGAACGGCTGCAACGCGAGCGCTACCGCGACACCCTGGGTGATCTGGCCCACAGCCTGAAGACCCCCTTGGCGGTGTTGCAGGGGGTGACCGAAGAGTTGCGCCGGCAGCCGCAGCTGGATCAGGAGGTCGGCACCCTGCAGACCCAGATCGAGCGCATGAACCAGCAGGTGATGTACCAGTTGCAGCGGGCCACCCGCCAGGGCGGCGCGGTGCTCAGCCGGCCGCTGGAACTGGCGCCGCTGCTGGACTCCCTGTTCAGCACCCTGGACAAGGTCTATGCCGAGAAACGCGTTCAGGCCGAAATGGACCTGCCGCCGAATCTGCGGGTGCAGGCCGAGGAAGCCGCCATGCTGGAGGTGTTCGGCAATCTCCTGGAAAACGCCTATCGGCTCTGCCTGACCCAGGTGCGGGTCAGCGCCCGCCGCCATACCGAGCACTGGGTGCTCGACATCGAGGACGACGGCCCGGGCATCCCAGCCGAACGGCGCGAAAGCGTGCTGCGCCGCGGCATGCGCATGGACAGCCGGCACCCGGGACAGGGTATCGGCCTGGCGGTGGTCCAGGACATCCTCGAAGGCTATCGCAGCAGCCTGACCATCGACGAGTCGAGTCTGGGCGGCGCCCGTATCCGCTTCCGCCTGCCGGCGGCGATTTCCCCGGAGCGGCCTTCCTTGGTGCACAATGGCGCCAGGACGTGACCCATGGGTCATGGCTTGCGTCTGCTCCTGATAGTGAAATTCTGTCTGTAAGGACCCCGGCATGAGCCGCGACTGCCGTCACCTCGAATCCCTGTTGCACCACGATATTCCCATCACCAAGGCCCTGGGCCTGGAAGTCCGCGACTGGAGCGAGCAGCGCCTGCAGCTGCATGCTCCGCTGGATGCCAACATCAACCACGCCAGCACCATGTTCGGCGGCAGTCTCTATTGCGTGGCCGTACTGGCCGGCTGGGGCTGGCTGTACCTGCGTCTGCGCGAAGCCGGCATCGAAGAAGGCCACATCCTCATCCAGGAAGGCCAGATCAGCTATCCACGGCCCATCACCGCCGACGCCCTGGCCTATGGCGAACCGCCCGAAGCCCGCGCCTGGGAGCGCTTCGAGACCACCTTCCGTCGCCGCGGTCGCGCGCGCATCACCCTGCAGTCGCGCATCGTCACGGAGAGCGGTGAGGATGGGGTGCGCTTTATCGGTCAGTACGTGCTGCACCGCTGACAGCGGGCGCGGCATGCAAAAGGGCGACCCTGGGGTCGCCCTTTTTTGTGGCCGTTCCCCGACTAGCCGTGGGGGTGCGGCTCGGACTTCGCCTGCTGGGCGGTATTGGTGTCGGGCAGGTTGTCCGGCGGCACGGCCAGGGCCCGCAGGGCGCCGGACATGATCTCGCTGAAGGTCGGCGCCGAAACCAGGCCGCCGAAGTAGCCTTCCTTGGTCGGGGTATCCAGCATCACCGCCAGCACCAGCTTGGGATCGGCCGCCGGTGCCATGCCGACGAACATCGAACGATAGGCATGCTCGGTGTAGCTGCCGGAGCCGGCCTTACGCGCGGTACCCGACTTGCCGGCCACGTGATAGCCGGGCACCCGGGCGCGGATCACGCCACCGTCGTCTTCCACCACATGGTTGAGCATCATGCGAATGCGCCGGGCGATGGTCGGGTCCATGGCCTGGACGCTCTGCTGCTTCTGGTCCTTGAGCAGGGTCAGGGGCGTCAGCTGGCCGTCGTTGGCGATCACCGAATAGGCCTGGGCCAGTTCGGCGACGTTGACCGCCAGGCTGTAGCCAAAGGACATACTGGCCGTGGCGATCTGCGACCACTTGGTGTGGCCGGGCAGGTAGCCGGCGTTCTCGCCCGGGAAGCCCAGTGCCAGGGGGTTGCCGAAGCCGACCCGGCTGAGCTGTTCGTAGATGGGCAGCGGCCCGATCTGCAGGGCCACCTTGCTCATGCCGATGTTGGAGGAGTTGAGCAGCACGCCGGTCATGGTCAGTACGCCGCGCTTGGCCACGTCGTGGATGGTATGACCGTCGATGGTCATCCAGCCCGGCGCCACGTCCACGGTGCTGTTCTCGTTGAACTTGCCCGAGGCAAGGGCCACCGACATGCTGAACGGCTTGATCACCGAACCGGGCTCGAAGGCGTCGGTCAGGGTGCGGTTGCGCATGTTGGGGATCTGCAGGGTTGCGCGGTTGTTGGGGTTGTAGGAGGGGAAGTTGGTCATCGCCAGGATCTGGCCGGTCTTGGGATTGACCAGCACCGCCGACCCGGACTGGGCGCCGAACTTCTCCACCGCGGTCTGCAGGGCGCGATAGGCAATGAATTGCAGGCGTAGGTCGATGGACAGGGCGACGTCTTTGCTCGGTTGCGGCTGGCGCACTACGCGGATGTTCTTGACCACCGAGCCACGCGGATTGATCAGCACCTCGCGCACGCCGCCCTTGCCAGCCAGCCAGTCCTCGAAGCCGAGTTCCAGTCCCTCCTGGCCATGGCCGTCGATGTTGACCATGCCGATCACCTGGGCTACCAGGTCGGAGCTGGGGTAATAGCGCTTGTATTCCTTGATCTGGCGTACCCCGGGCACGCCAAGGGCCATGATGTTCTCGCCATCGATGGGCGACAGCGCCCGGGCCAGGTAGAGGAAGTGCTTTTCCGGATGGCCGAGGATCAGGTTGCGCAACTCGGCTTCGGGCTTGTGGATGGCCTGGGCCAGGCGACCCAACTGGTCGGCGCTGTCCTGCATCTCGGCTGGATTGCACCAGATGGTCACCACCTCGGTGGAAACCGCTAGAGGCGCACCGTTGCGGTCGGTGATCATGCCGCGGGTGACCGGAATGGGAATGTGGCGCACCGAGCGGCGGTCGCCCTGGTCGCCGAGGAAGGCGGCGTCGATCAGCTTGAGGTAGGTGATGCGGCCGGCGACCACGCAGGTCAGCAGGATCAGCACGGCGACCACGACATAGAAGCGATAGCGGGGTGCGGCCGTCATGGCGGCTCCTGCGCGAGAAGAGGGCTTGGGCATGGTCACAACTGGTTACAACCGTCAGGGACGCGCATGGTAACTGGTCCAGCCATCGGCCGGAAACCGCTGGGCGGTCAAGGGCGGTACACTGCGTACATGAGCGACATCCCCCTGCACGACCTTTCCACCCCTATTGTGACCTGCGAGAGCTGTCAGGCCTGGTGCTGCCGCCAGGAAGTCCTGCTGTTCGACGATGTCGGCGTGCCTGCCCGCTACATCGAGGAGGACTGGACCGGCACCCGCATGAGGCGTCTCGACGACGGCTGGTGCGCGGCCCTGGATCGTGAGCAGATGAACTGCAGCATCTACGAGGTACGCCCCTGGGTCTGCCGGATCTTCGACATGGCCGGTCCGGAATGCCTGGAAGAACGGGCGGACATGAAAAGGGCGATGGAGAGCGGCGAATTCTAGCGTCGCCCTGGCCGTGATCAGGTGTGTACAGGGTGGATAACGGCGCCAGCCTTATCCACTTGGTATTGGCGAGCGGCCTGTGGAAAAAAACGTTGCGCGGTTTTCCACGCTACAGGGCTGATCGTGGGCCCATGGCCGCGATCAGAGCCTCAACGCAGCTTTTGCGGCTTGTAGGCGCAATAGTTCGGACGCGGACCGACCCTTGGGTGGTTGCGGCAGGTTTCCGGACGCTGGTCGTATATGGTGCACAGCCGCGTCTTGGGATGCAGATAGATGCAGTCGTTGTTGGACAACCGCACCAGGGTGAACAACCCGGTCTTGGCGTTGAGGCGTTCGACCACGCCGTCCTTCTTGAGCCGCTTGGCGATGTCCTTGAGCGGCTCGCCCTTCTCGAACTCATCCACCACGCCCATGCGGATCAGATCGGACAGGCGGGCTTCCACCGGCAGGGTGCAGCAGCTGGACACGCAGTCCAGGCACATGGCCTTGTCGTAACGGATCCAGGTTTCGGTGCGATCGAGATCGGCACCGAGAATGCGCAGTATCTGAGCCATGGCTTACTCGGCGAAGGTGACCTGACCATCGGCCAGGGAGGCGACACGGGCTAGGGATTCGACGCGATAGCCCTGGGCATCCAGTTCGGCGCGACCGACTTGGAAGGACTTCTCGATGACGATGCCCAGACCTACGACCTGGGCCCCGGCCTGACCGATGATGGAGATCAGCGCCTTGGCCGCCTTGCCGTTGGCGAGGAAGTCGTCGATGATCAGCACCCGATCGTCGGACGAAAGGTGCATGGTAGAGACGGCGATCGTACTTTCCGTCTGCTTGGTAAAGGAGTAGACGCTAGCCACCAGCAGGTTGTCGGTCAGGGTCAGTGACTGGTGCTTGCGGGCAAAGATCACCGGCACGCCCAGCTCCAGTCCGGTCAGCACCGCCGGGGCGATCCCCGAGGCTTCGATGGTCACGATCTTGGTGATGCCGGCGTCGGCGAAGCGGCGGGCGAACTCCTGACCGATGTCGCGCATCAGCGCCGGATCGATCTGGTGGTTGAGGAAGGCATCGACCTTGAGCACCTGCTCGGAGAGTACTTGGCCTTCGCTGCGAATCTTGGCTTTGAGGCGTTCCACGCGGACGGTCCTTTAACGGCAACGCCCGGGCCTGAGTACAGGACCGGGTCTGGGAATACGGGAGGGCGGCGATTGTGCCCTATCTTTCAAGAAAGTCGTTAGTTTGCCGACAAATCGTCTTATAGCTATCCGCAACGGATAGCGAACGCTTGCCGGTGGCTGGCACAGGAGTGGTCGAACATGGGTGTTTTGTTGTCACCGGGGATTCGCGTATTGAGCCAGTTCGGCTTTGCCCGCAAGTTCGCCCTGCTACTCGTGCTGTTCATCCTGCCCCTGGCGGTCAGTCTCTGGCTGCTGGGCGCCGATTTCCAGGCCAAGCTGGCCACCGTCAGTGGCGAGCACAGTGGTGTGCGGCTGCTGCAACGGCTCGACGCCGTGGAAGAAGAACTCACCCTCCGGCGCAACCTGACCGCGCGCTGGAAGGCGATCGACACCAGTCGCCAGGAGACGCCGGCCGTGCAGGCCGCCATCGCCGCCCTGGAGAGTCGCAACGATAGTCGTCGCGAGCGGCTCGCCCGGCTCGGACAGCAACTGGAGATCGAAGGGGCTGGCGCGGATGTGCAGGCCCGCTTCAAAACCCTACAGCAGGCGCTCGCCGGGCTCGAGGTCGCGGATCTGCGCGGCCTGGGCTGGTGGCCGGACGGCTACGACAGATTCACCGCCGCCCTAGGCGCCGTCCAGGCGCTGCGCGAGGAAATTGCCCTGGACAGTGGCCTCATCCTCGATCCCTGGCTGGAAACCTATCTGCTGATGCAGATCGGCACCACCCAGTCGGTCGAGTTGTACGAACGCCTCGGCCGCCTGGCCAGCGTCGGCCAGGCCAGCGTGGTCTCCGGCCAGTTCAGCCTGCAGAGCCGCCTGCAGCTGCGCGACCTGCGCGCGCGTGTCGGTGACTCCAGCGAGAGCCTGGCCAAGGTCGCTGTCTTGCTCGGCAACAAGCTGCCCGCCGACATGGCCGGCTGGAAGGACGACTACCAGAAGGTCAGCAGCCAGCTGGACGCCAGTCTCAAGACCCTCGATCAGGGGGTGTTCGGCGGCGAGATCACGCTCAAGCCGGAGCAGTTCGAAGCCACCCTGGACGGGGTTCTTCAGGGTCTGCAGACCTTCCGCCAGCAGACCCTGAAGAACCTGGATCAACGGCTGCAATACTATGGCGCCGATGCCGTGCGCAGCTTTGGCGCCATCGCCGCCGGCTTCGGTCTGCTGCTGGTGGTGACCTGCTATCTGCTGCTGTGCATGCAGGCTGCCATTCGCGGCAGTGCGCGGCGCATCACCACCCTGGCCGAAGGCCTGCGCGATGGCGATCTGACCCGCTCGGCGCAGGTGAGTGGCGAGGACGAATTGGCCGAGATCGGGCGCGCTCTGGACCTGGCCGTGGTGCAGCTGCGCGGCAGCCTGCAGGCGGTCGAGCAGGAGAGTCGCCAGGTGGGCACGGCTTCCGGCGAACTGGGTCAACAGGCCGAGGCGGCGCTGGGCGCTGTCGAAGCCCAACGCCAGCAGATCACCCAGATCGCCACCGCGGCCACCGAACT
Organism: Pseudomonas sp. SORGH_AS_0199; assembly: GCF_031453735.1. Taxonomy (NCBI): domain Bacteria; kingdom Pseudomonadati; phylum Pseudomonadota; class Gammaproteobacteria; order Pseudomonadales; family Pseudomonadaceae; genus Pseudomonas; species Pseudomonas sp. SORGH_AS_0199. Next base: position 270,080 of record NZ_JAVJAE010000001.1, on the reverse strand, counting down.
GGCCGCGACCGCCCAAGGCGTGGCGCGGAGTTGCGAAGAGGCCGCCGGCCGCGCCGAGCAGATGCGCGGCATCGCTGAGGCCAGCCAGAGCGACAGTCGCCAGACCACGGCCAACATTCAGCGCCTCAACCAGCGCCTGGACGAGACGGCTGGGGCCATGGCCCAGGTCAATGCCCAGGCCGGGCAGATCCAGCAGGTGGTGGACGTCATCCGCGGCATCGCCGAACAGACCAACCTGCTGGCGCTCAACGCCGCCATCGAGGCGGCCCGGGCGGGTGATCAGGGAAGGGGTTTTGCAGTGGTCGCCGACGAGGTGCGTTCGCTGTCGCAGCGTACCCAGGCCTCCACGGCGCAGATCGCCGGGACCGTCGGCAGCCTGAGCGGCACCGTGGCCCAGGCCGTGTCCCTGATGCAGGATGCCTGTGGCCAGGCCGCCAGCGACGCCCAGTCGATCACCGGGCTGGGACGGCGACTGGAAGAGATCGCCGAGTCGGTACAGGGCGTCTCCGACACCCTGGTGCAGATAGCCACCGCCGCCGAGCAGCAGGCGGTCACCGCCGATCAGGTCAGTGGCAACATCCAGCAGGTCGATGGGGCCGCGGCCGATCTGCTCGGCAACGCGCGCACGGTGCAGAGTACGGCGGTGGGTCTGGAGGCGGGCAGTCGCACCCTGACAGCCAACACCACCCGTTTCCGCCTGGGCTAGAGCGCAGAAGGGGCGCCTCTCAGGGCGCCCCTTCCACTCACGGAATGGCTGATCAGGCGCGGGTATCGAGCAGCCGGCCCAGGGTTTCCTGCGAGGCCTGCATGACCTTGGTACCGGCCAGCGCCTGGTACTTGCCGACATCCAGATTGACCAGTTCGCTGGCCAGATCGGCCTGGCTGTTGGTGGTCGCGCCCAGGGCTTGCTGCTCGTTGCGCGCCGTCTGGGAGGCGAGGGCGGCACCGGCCTTTTCGACCGTACGGCTACCGTTCTGGTAGGCCTGCACCCCGGCATAGAGCGAATTGCTTGATGTCACGTTCATGGACAGGGTCCTCGACGGTGATGTCAAAGGGCTATTGAAGCAGCTTTGACGCCAAAGAACCAGCAGTCCGTGTCGCCGCCTGTGTCCGGCTATTGCCGGATGGTCGCCCGGTTGCCCTGGCCGCTCTGGCGCAGATCGAGGCCGTTGCCTGGGCTTGCCTGACTGATCGAGGCGTACTGGCCAGCGCCCTGCTGGCTGGCGCTGACCCGGGCATCGCTGGCCAGCCCCGCCTGCAGGAGATGGCCGTCGCCCACCTGCTCGACGCCGAGTTCGACGTTGTCGCCGACCCAGACCGCACTGATCTCGTTGTCGTTGCCATGGGCAGCCAGGGTCAGGTGGGAATCGTTACCGCCGATCAGGACGCCGGCGCTGTTGCGCTGGCCCTGCTGTTGCAGTTCGAGGCGATTGCCATTGCCGGTCACGCTCGCCTGGACCGCGTTGTCGTCGCCCAGCTGGCGCACGCTGACGCTCTGGGGGCGATCGGCGCGGCTGTTCTGCTGCACCGCCGCGCTGTTGCGCTGGCCGATCTGGACCAGCTCCGCGTCCTGCTGTCGCGTGCTCTGGCGAATCGTCGCCCGGTTGTCGTCACCCCGCTGCTCGACCACCGCCCGATTGGCACCGCCGCCCTGCAGCAGCTCGACCTCGTTGCGCGCGCCCAGGCTCAGTACGTCCTGGACATGATCGTCGCCCACCTGCCTGAGTCGCGCGGCGCTGTCGCGACCATCCTGGAACAGATTCAGTTCGTTGCGCTCGCCCTGTTGCTCGATGCGCAGCCGCTGATCGTCACCGCCCTGGCGTACCAGGGCTTCGTCGAGCAGGCCGCGCTGGACGATGTCCACCGTGTTGCGCTGGCCATGGCCCTGATAGACATAGGCGTGGCTCTGGCTGGCCTCGCGCTGGTCGATGAGGACCTCGCGCGCACCTCCGGCCGCCTGGGTGACATTGGTGAAGTTGCCGACGCCGCCCTGCTCGACGCGGGTGCGGTCGCCCTGGGAGGCGCTCTGGGTGAGATAGGCCTGGCTGGCACGACCGCTCTGGCTGACCTCCAGGGTGCCCTGGCGGGTATCGGGTTCCTGGGTCAGGAAGGCGCCGAGGCGCTCGCCGCGCTGCTCCACGAGGGTCTGGTTGTCCAGCGCCCAGGCATGGCTGGTCAGGCCGAGCAGGCCCAGGCAGGTCAGGAATTTGAAGGTAGGCACTGGGGCGATCCGGCAGCGGTAGACAGGGCAGTCTGCCGCCGGCCTGGCCCTGCGGCCATCGCCCGAAAGACTGATATCAGCCCGGCAGGCGCAGGTGCGCGGCGACTGCGGCAGGGGTGGCCGCGGCCAGGTGCGGCACCGTGCCCAGGCAGGGCGCCGGCAGGCGTTCGTGCAGGGTGGCGAGGTTGTCGTCCAGACGCAGGGTGGCCGGGGCCACCAGATTGGCCACCCAGCCGGCCAGTGGCAGGCCGTCGGCGAGGATGGCCTCGGCGCTGAGCAGGGCGTGGTTGATGCAGCCCAGGCGTACTCCCACCACCAGGATCACCGGCAGACCCAGCTCGCGGGCCAGATCGGACAGGGACTCGCGGCCGGCCAGGGGCACGCGCCAGCCACCGGCGCCTTCCACCAGGCTGAAATCGGCCTGCAGCGCCAGTATCCGCCGCACCGGTGCAGCCAGGGCGGCGACGCTGAGGTCGATGCCGGCTTCGCGGGCCGCCAGGTGCGGGGCGATGGCGGGTTCCAGGGCGATGGGATTGATGTCGCTGTAGCCGAGCGGTAGCGAGGTCTCGCCGAGCAGCGCCAGGGCATCGCCGTTGCGCAGTCCCTCGGCGGTGCGCTCGCACCCGGAGGCCACCGGCTTGATCCCGGCGGTGGCGAGGCCCTGCAGCCGGGCTCGGTGCAGCAGCCCGGCGGCGATGGTGGTCTTGCCGATCTCGGTGTCGGTGCCGGTGACGAAATAGGCGGGCATGGCGGTCATTCCTTGCGCAGCAGGACGTGGATCACTTGGTAGGTGGCGGGCAGGCCAGCGGGCTCGCGCAGGCCCTCGTAAGCCTGGGTGAAGGCGGCCAGGCGCTGGCGCCCGGTGAGGCCCTGGGGGCGCCCCTGGTTGAGGTTGTGGGCGCCGATGGCCTTGAGGTGCTGGGTCAGGGCGCGCAGATCGGGGAAGTGCAGCCGCTCGGGTGCGACCTCCAGCGTCAGCACCTGCAGGCCGCTGGCCTGGGCGGCTGCGGCATAGGCCGCCTGCTGACGGAAGCGATTGACGTGCACCTGGTCGTCCACCCGGGCCCAGCTCTGGCGCAGTTCGTCGAGGGTGCCGGCGACCAGGCTGCTGAAGGCCAGCACACCGCCTGGCCGCAGGATGCGGCGCGCCTCGGCGAGCACGGCGGGCAGGTCCGGGCACCATTGCAGGGCCAGACTGGAGAGGACGAGATCGCAGCAGGCGTCGCGCAGCGGCAGGCGTTCGGCGTCGGCGGTCAGGTAGTGGCCGGCACCGGCGCCCTGGGCACGGGCATGGCGGAGCATGCCGGGCGCTAGGTCCAGGGCCAGGCTTTGGGCCTGCGGATGGCGCTGGGCCAGGACGCGGCTGCAATAGCCGGTGCCACTGCCCAGATCCAGCCAGCGTTGCGGATGCAGAACGGGTAGCCGGGCGAGCAGGCCGTCGGCGACCCGGCGTTGCAGCAGGGCGGCGCCGTCGTACTGCGCGGCGGCGCGGGAAAAGGACAGCGCCACCTGGCGCTTGTCGGGCAATACGTCAGCCATCGCGTCCTGCATAGATGAATTCACGGATACGGTTGGCCACCTCGTCCGGGCGTTCCAGGGGCAGGCCATGGCTGGCGTGCTCCAGGACCTCGACCTGGGCGTTGGGCAGCTCTTCGCGCAGGGCCTGGGCAGCCGTCGCCGGGACCAGAGCGTCATGGGCGCCGAACAGGTGCAGCTGGGGACCGCTGAAGGCCTGCAGGGCGGCGCGGGTGTCCAGGCGCGCGAGCAGCTCCAGACCGGCGATGACCACCTCGGGGTCGATCTCGGGCAGGGTCACCTGCAACTGGCGGGCAAGGGTGCGGCTGTCGCGCGCGCCCTGGGCCACCAGCAGGGTGAAACGCCTGAGGGTCTGGTCGGCGTCCAGCGAGCAGGCCTCGAAGAAATCGGTGAAGACGCTGCGCGCCATGGCGGTCTGCCAGCCGGCGCGGGCGACGAAGCAGGGATTGCTGGCCAGGGTGATGAGGCCGTGCACGCCCTGGGGGCGGCGCAGGGTGAATTCGCTGGCGAGCATGCCGCCCAGCGACCAGCCGGCCAGCCAGCCGCCCTCGGCGATGCGGGCTTCCAGGTCGGTGAACCAGGCCTGGGTGTCGGTCAGGGTCGGCAGCGGTTCGATCAGCACGTCGAGAAAGGGTGCCTGCTCGACGAGTTCGTCACGCAGGGGCTCCAGCGGAGCGTTGCCCAGGCCCCAGCCGGGCAGCAAGATCAGGGTATCGCGCATGGGTCGGTCACTTATCCGCGTCAGGCGGTAATTCGGCCATGGCCTGGGCCAGAGCGTCGAGCAAGAGGTCCACGTGCGCTTCGCGATGGGCCGCCGTCAGGGTTACCCGCAGGCGGGCACTGCCGGCCGGTACGGTGGGCGGTCGGATGGCGGTGACCAGGATCCCGCGTCGGCGCAGGGCGGCGGAGAGTGCGAGGGCGCGCGCGCTGTCGCCGACCAGGATGGGCTGGATCGGCGTGGCGCTGAGCATAAGGTCCAGGCCGAGAGCCGTCGCGCCCCTGCGGAATCTCTGGATCAAAGTGTGCAGAAGCTCACGGCGCCAGCCTTCCTCACGGACGAGCTGCAGGGCGGCGAGGGTGGCGCAGGCTACCGCCGGCGGCTGGCTGGTGGTGTAGATGTAGGGCCGAGCGAACTGGATCAGGGTCTCGATCAGCGCTTCGTTGCCGGCGACAAAGGCCCCGGCGGTGCCGCAGGCCTTGCCCAGCGTGCCGACCAGCACCGGGACCTGACTCTGGTCCAGGCCGAAATGCTCGACGATGCCGCCACCGCTGGCGCCCAGGGTGCCGATGCCGTGGGCATCGTCCACCAGGGTCCAGGCGCCGTGACGCTGGGCGACCTGGCAGAGTTCGGGCAGGGCGGCCAGATCGCCATCCATGCTGAAGACCCCGTCGGTGACCACCAGGGTGTCGCCTTCGGCCTTGGCCAGGCGCGTGGCCAGGCTAGCGGGATCGTTGTGCAGATAGCGGCCGAATCGCGCGCCGCTGAGCAGGCCGGCATCGAGCAGGGAGGCGTGGTTGAGGCGGTCCTCCAGCACCGTGTCGCCACGCCCGACCAGGGCGGTGACCGCCGCCAGGTTGGCCATGTAGCCGGTGGAGAACAGCAGGGCGCGCGGCCGCCCGGTGAGTTCGGCCAGGGCCTCTTCGACCTGGTGGTGCGGACCGCTGTGGCCGATCACCAGGTGCGAGGCGCCACCCCCCACCCCCCAGCGCTCGGCGCCCGCGCGCAGGGCGGCGATCACCTGGGGGTGATTGGCCAGGCCCAGGTAGTCATTGCTGCAGAAGGCCAGCAGGTGTTCGCCATCCACCACCACCTCGGGGCCCTGGGGCGCTTCCAGCAGCGGGCGGCGCCGATAGAGGTGCTCGGCGTGACGCTGGGCCAGGCGGGCGGCGAGGTCGAAGGCCATGGGGTTCTCGATCAGGTGGCAAGGCCCCTCACCCCAGCCCTCTCCCAGGGGGAGAGGGGGAAGAGCAGGAGGGAGCGCGGGGTCAGGCAGTGGCGGCGTCGTAGAAGAGTTCGCCGTTGCGCTGTTCCACCAGGGCCTGCTCGATGGCGGCCTGGTGCACCTCGTCGGCGTGCTCTTCGCGGGCTTCGGGCTGGATGCCCAGGCGGGCGAACAGCTGCATGTCCTTGTCGGCCTGGGGGTTGCCTGTGGTCAGCAGCTTTTCGCCGTAGAAGATGGAGTTGGCGCCGGCCAGGAAGGCCAGGGACTGCATCTGCTCGTTCATCTGCTCGCGACCGGCGGACAGGCGCACATGGGACTTGGGCATGAGGATGCGTGCCACCGCCAGGGTGCGGATGAAGTCGAAGGGATCGACGTCCTTCTCGTCGGCCAGCGGGGTGCCCTGGACCTTGACCAGCATGTTGATCGGCACCGACTCGGGATGCTCAGGCAGGTTGGCCAGCTGGATCAGCAGGCCGGCGCGGTCGTCCACCGACTCGCCCATGCCGAGGATGCCGCCGGAGCAGATCTTCATCCCGGCTTCGCGGACGTAGGCCAGGGTCTGCAGGCGCTCGCCGTAGGTGCGGGTGGTGATGATGCTGCCGTAGAACTCCGGCGAGGTGTCCAGGTTGTGGTTGTAGTAGTCCAGGCCGGCGTCGGCCAGGGCGCGGGTCTGCTCCTGGTCCAGGCGGCCGAGGGTCATGCAGGTCTCCAGGCCCAGCGCCTTGACGCCTTGCACCATCTGCAGGACATAGGGCATGTCCTTGGCGGACGGGTGTTTCCAGGCAGCGCCCATGCAGAAGCGGGTCGAGCCGATGGCCTTGGCCTCGGCGGCCGCCTCCAGCACCTTCTGCACCTCCATCAGCTTTTCCTTTTCCAGGCCGGTGTTGTAGTGGCCGGACTGGGGGCAGTACTTGCAGTCTTCCGGGCAGGCGCCGGTCTTGATCGACAGCAGGGTGGAGACCTGCACGCGATTGGGATCGAAGTGCTGGCGATGCACGCCCTGGGCCTGGAACAGCAGGTCGTTGAAGGGCTGCTGGAACAGGGCGCGGACTTCGGCGAGAGTCCAGTCGTGACGCAGGGCGGTAGCGCTCATGGGAGATCCTCGATGCAGGGGGCGGCCAGGTGCCGGAGCAGGGCCGATGAATGCGGTCGACCTTAGCGGAAGTCCGGGTTGACTACTGCTCATAAAATGAGCAATTGCCGGATTTTTTGCAGGGAGATTGATGGAGTCGTAGGTTGGGTTGAGCGCTAGTGAAGCCCAACAGGGCTGGCACGGTGCTGGTTGTTGGGCTTCGACGGTGCAGCTGTCCCAACCCAACCTACGCGCTAATCCCCTCTCCCTTTGGGCGAAGGTTGGGGTGAGGGCGAAGCCTAGAGCATCCGCTCCAGCCCCACCGCCTTGACCACCCAGGCGTTGAAGCGCCGCCAGGCGCTGCCCGGTTCGTGGTGCAGCACCCGGGGCTGGCCGTCGCGCTCGCTGACCCACTCCAGCCGCACCTGCCCGCGATCCTCGACACGCTTGACCGCATAGGAGACGCTCGGGTCCATGCCCTGCAGCATCAGCTGGCGCAGGCGACCGGTGAGGGCCGGGCTGTCCACCAGGATGCCGACCTCGGTGTTCCACAGCACCGAGCGCGGATCGAAATTGAAGGAGCCGATGAAGGACCAGCGCCCGTCGATGGCCATGGCCTTGCTGTGCAGACTGGATTCGGATTCGCCAAAGCTGTAGGGCAGGGCGGAGCGTTTCTGGTCCGGGCGGGCGCGCAACTCATAGAGCCTGACCCCCTGGGCCAGCAGGGCCGCGCGATAGGGCGCATAGCCGGCGTGCACGGCGGGTACGTCGGTGGCTTCCAGGGCGTTGGTCAGCACCCGGACATCGACGCCGCGGGCGGCCAGGCCACCCAGGTAGGCGACCCCCTGATTCATCGGCACGAAGTAGGAGGAGACCAGCAGCAGTTCGCGCTGGGCGCCGTCCAGGGTCGGTTGCAGCTGATGGGTGAGCAGCAGTTGCCAGTCCGGTTCGTCCTCGGCCAGCACCTTGCGCGGCGCATCCCAGAACGCGTGGGCGTGGGCCCAGGTCAGCTCCCGCAGCCAGCCGTCGAGCTGGGGCGCGGTGGCGTAGCGGCGCAGGCGGTTGTACAGCGCCAGGTCGCGGGTGCGTTCGCTGTCGAGGTAGTGATGCAGCCGCGCGCGCAGCCGCATCAGGGCGGTGGGCGAGGGGACGAACCAGCGCAGCCGCCGGGCCGGCTGGCTCAGCGGACTGTTCCAGTACTGGTCGAAGCTGGTGCCCAGCTGGCGTGCCACCGGGCCGGCGGCGAGCAGGTCGAGATCGGTGAAGTTCATCTCCGGGCGGGCATCGAAGTACTCGTCGCCCAGGTTGCGGCCGCCGACGATGGCCACGCTGTCGTCGGCCAGCCACAGCTTGTTGTGCATGCGGCGGTGCTGATGGTTGAGATCCACCAGGCGGCCCAGGGCCCGGGTCGGACCGGTGCTGCGGCCCAGGTGCAGCGGATTGAAGACGCGGATCTGCACATTGGGATGGGCCGCCAGCACGGCGATCTGGTAGTCGTTGCCGTCGCTGCTGGTGTCGTCGATGAGAAAGCGGATGCGCACGCCGCGATCCGCCGCCTTGAGCAGTTCGTTGACCAGCAGCCGCGTGGTCAGGCCGTCGTGGACGATGTAGTACTGGATGTCCAGGCTGCGCTGAGCCTTGCGGATCAGCTCGGCGCGAGCGGTGAAGGCGTCGGTGCTGGTTTCCAGCAGACGCAGACCCGACAGGCCCGGATGGGTGGCGCCGGCCATGCGCACCTGGCTGTCCAGGGCGGTGCCGGCGACCGGCAGGACCTGAGAGGCGTGGCGCGGAATCGGCGTGGCGCAGCCGGCCAGCAGCGCCAGCAGCAGGGGCACGACCAGGCGGATCACAGGCTGTCCTTGAGGCGATACCAGAGCATGCCCAGGGCCAGCAGCGGCGACCTCAGGTGGCGACCGCCGGGAAAGCGCGCATGGGGCACCCGGGCGAACAGGTCGAAACCGGCCGACTGGGCGAGGATCGCCTCGGCCAGCAGGTGACCGGCCAGGTGGGTAGCGTTGACCCCATGACCGGCATAGGCCTGGGCATGGAAGACATTGGGGTGCTCGCGCAGCCGGCCGATCTGCGGCAGGCGATTGGCGCCGATGCCGATCATGCCGCCCCAGGCGTAGTCCACCCGCACGTCCGCGAGTTCGGGGAAGACCTCCAGCATCTTCGGCCGCATGTAGCCGGCGATGTCCCTGGGATCGCGTCCGGAATAGTGGCAGGCGCCGCCGAACAGCAGGCGGCGGTCGGCGGAAAGGCGGAAGTAGTCCACCGCCACGTTCTGGTCGCAGACCGCGCGATTGCCTGGCAGCAGGCGCGCGGCGCGTTCGGCGGACAGCGGCTCGGTGGCGATCACATAGCTGCCGGCCGGCAGGACCTGGGCGGCGAGATCGGGTTGCAGGTCGTCGATATAGGCGTTGCAGCAGAGCACCAGGGTATCGGCCGAGACCCGGCCGCGGGCGGTGTGGACGCGCACCCGGGGGCCGTATTCCAGGCGGGTGACCTGGCTGTCTTCGTGCAGTTGCACGCCCAGCGCCCGGGCCGCGGCAGCTTCGCCGAGAGCCAGATTGAGCGGATGCAGGTGGCCGGAGCCCTCGTCCACCATAGCGCCCTGGTAGCGGTCGGAGCCGACCACCTCGGCCAGCCGGGCCTTGGGCACCAGGCGCAGCGGATGGGGATAGCCCAGGGCCCGCAGCGCGGCATGCTCTTCCTGCAGGTGCTGCCAGTGGCGCGGCTTGTTGGCCAGGTCGGCGAAGCCCCAGGTGAGAGCGCAGTCGATGCCATGGCGGGCGATGCGCTGACGCACCAGGTCCACCGCCTCGAAGCCCAGGCGCTTGAGTTCGCGCACCCCCTCGGTGCCGATGACTGGTTCGAATTGCTCGACGTCATGGCCGACGCCGCGGATCAGTTGGCCGCCGTTGCGGCCGCTGGCGCCCCAGCCGATGCGGCGGGCTTCCAGCAGCACCACCCGGGCGCCGCGCTCGGCCAGTTCCAGGGCGGTATTGAGCCCGGAAAAGCCACCGCCGACCACGCAGACATCCGTTTGGACCTCGCCCTCCAGGGGCGGAAAGTCCAGTTCCAGATTGGCGGTGGCGGCGTAGTAGGAAGGCGCGTGGGGCTGCATGGCGACGTCTGGCTGACCTGGCGAAGGCGCAATCCTAAGCCGCGGGGCGCCCGGCTACCAAGGTGAAACTCATCGGCAACTGGGCGTCCTGGTTTTGATAGAGGTCGTAGTCGACCTCGCGATTGGAGTGTGGATGCTCTTCCAGCCGTTGCAACCTTAGGCCGGCATCCAGGCAGGCGGTGACGATGGCGCCCAGGGTGTGGATGTGCCAGTAGCTCGGCGCGCCCTGGCCGTGATCCACGCCGTCGTAGGCGATGAGGTGGTCGCTCACCAGCGGCTCGCGGCGGAAGTAGCTGTAGCGCGGCACCAGCGGCTGGTCCGCCTGGGGCTCGAAGACTTCCAGGAAGGGATGGGTCTCGTAGATCACCAGGCGCCCACCCGGGGCCAGCAGGCCTTGCACCGCGGCGAAGAAGGCCGGCAGGTCCGGCATCCAGTTCAATACGCCAATGGTGATCAGCACCAGGTCGTGCTGGCCGAGCCCGGCGGGCAGGGCATAGATGTCGGCCGCCACCAGTCGCGGCGCCAGGCCCGCCGCCGCGGCCAGCTGCTCGCCCTGGGCGAGAAAGGCCGGCGACTGGTCTATGCCCAGCGCGGGACGGCCGCCAAGGCTGGCCAGGGAGAGCAATTCGCGGGCGTTGTTGCAGCCGACCTGGGCGCAACTCAGGCCGCGGATGTCCAGTGCGGTGAGGGTGGCGGTCAGGCAGTCATCCAGGACCGAGAAGCCGGGTTGCCGGACCTGTTTCAGCAGAGTCTCCCAGTCCTCGCCCCGGGCATGGAGCGGCGCCGACAGCTCCCAGGCCTGGCGATTGGCGGCGGTGATGAATTGGCGTTGGCGGGGATCCATGGCGTGGCCTGCTTGGCGATCTGACGAAAGAGCGCAGCCTAGACGCCCGGCGCCGGGATCGCCAAGCGCGCGCTAATCCGGCACCGGCAGACTCAGGGTCTCCTTGATCTCTTCCATCACGATGTAGCTCTTGGATTCGCGCACATGGGGCAGCTTGAGCAGGATGTCGCCGAGCAGCTTGCGATAGGAGGCCATCTCGGAGATGCGCGCCTTGACCAGGTAGTCGAATTCGCCGGAGACCAGATGGCATTCCAGCACCTGGGGCAGCTTGAGCACGGCGCGGCGGAATTCCTCGAAGGTGTCGCCGGACTTGTAGTCCAGGCTCAGCTCGACGAACACCAGCAGCCCGGCCTTGAGGTGCTGCGGATTGAGGCGGGCGTTGTAGCCCTGGATGATGCCCTCGCGCTCCAGGCGACGGACGCGCTCGGTGCAGGGCGTGGTGGACAGCCCCACCCGTTCGCCCAGCTCGGTGAAGGAGATGCGGCCATCGTCCTGGAGGATGCGCAGGATGTTGCGGTCGATCTTGTCCAGCTCGCGTCTGGCCTGGTGATGGGTACGCATCGCGGGGGTCTCTGCCAAAGGGGTCTTTACCGGAAAATTACTCCGAATATAGGCAATTCTTCAGTGATTAGCACTGCGAGCGGCTTTCTATACTTGCCGTATCTGCCTTCATTCCGACGAAAGCCGGCGAAATCCTCTCGCCGGCCAGGAGCTAGCGATGCGTGTACTGGTTTTGGGTAGCGGCGTCATCGGCACGACCAGCGCCTACTATCTGGCCCGTCAGGGTTTCGAGGTGGTCGTGGTCGATCGCCAGGCCGGTCCCGCGCTGGAGACCAGCCATGCCAACGCCGGTCAGGTCTCGCCTGGCTATGCCTCGCCCTGGGCCGCGCCCGGCGTACCGCTCAAGGCGCTGAAGTGGCTGTTCCAGAAGCACGCGCCTCTGGCCATCCGCCTGACCGGCGACAGCAGCCAGTACCTGTGGATGGCGCAGATGCTGCGCAACTGCACCGCGGCCCGCTATGCGGTCAACAAGGAACGCATGGTGCGGCTGTCCGAATACAGCCGCGACTGCCTCGACGAGTTGCGCCAGGACACCGGCATTGCCTACGAAGGCCGCCAGCTGGGCACCACCCAGATCTTCCGCACCCAGCAGCAGGTGGAGGCCGCGGCCAAGGACATCGCCGTGCTGGAGCGCTCCGGCGTGCCCTTCGAGCTGCTCGACCGCGACGGTGTGGCCCGGGTCGAACCGGCGCTGGCGGCGGTCAAGCACAAGCTGGCCGGCGGCCTGCGCCTGCCCAACGACCAGACCGGCGACTGCTTCCTGTTCACCAATCGCCTGGCCGAGGAAGCCCGCCGCCTGGGCGTGGAGTTCCGCTTCGGCGCCGAGATCCAGCAACTCAGCGCCAATGGCGATCGCATCGACGGCGTCAGGGTCGATGGCGAACTGCTCACCGCCGATCACTACGTCCTGGCCTTAGGCAGCTATTCGCCGCAGCTGCTGGCGCCCCTGGGCATTCGCGCGCCGGTCTATCCGCTCAAGGGCTATTCGCTGACGGTGCCCATCGTCGATGCCGCCATGGCGCCGACCTCGACCATCCTCGACGAGACCTACAAGGTCGCCATCACCCGCTTCGACGATCGCATCCGCGTCGGCGGCATGGCCGAGATCTGCGGCTTCGACCTGAACCTGGATCCGCGCCGCCGCGCGACCCTGGAAATGATCACCGGCGACCTCTATCCTCGCGGCGGCGACCTCGCCCGGGCCAGCTTCTGGACCGGTCTGCGACCCGCCACCCCGGACGGGACCCCCATCGTCGGTGCCACCCGCTATCGCAACCTGTTCCTCAATACCGGGCACGGGACGCTGGGCTGGACCATGGCCTGCGGCTCCGGTCGCCTACTGGCCGATCTGATCGCCCGCAAGCAGCCGCAGATCAGCGCCGAGGGTCTCGACATCTCCCGTTATTCCGCTACCCAGGAGTCCCCGCGCAATGCCCGTACAGCGTCTGCACACTGATCGCCGCCTCAGCGAAATCAATATCCACAACGGCACCGTCTACCTGGCCGGCCAGCTGGCCGACGACCTTTCCGGCGACATCTACCAGCAGACCCGCGAGACCCTGGCCAACATCGACAAATTCCTCGCCGAGGCCGGCAGCGACAAGCAGCACATCTTGGTGGTGACCATCTTCCTGCGCGACATCGCCCTGCACTTCGAGGGCATGAATCGCGCCTGGGACGAATGGGCCGCCCAGGGCGCCACCCCGGGTCGCACCACCGTCGAAGCCAAGCTGGCCAAGCCGGACATCCTGGTGGAAATGAACGTCATCGCCGCCGTCAAGGCCTAAGACCGCTGTTCCCCCTCTCCCCCTGGGAGAGGGCCGGGGTGAGGGCGCTGTCCAGCCCTCCTTTCCCTCACGCTTCCTTTGCCGAGACCTCCCATGCGTCCCGCCCGCGCCGTCATCGACCTTGCCGCCCTGCGCCAGAACTATCGCCTGGCACTTGAACTCTCCGATGCCCGCGCCCTGGCGGTGATCAAGGCCGATGCCTATGGCCATGGCGCCGTGGCGGTGGCCAGCGCCCTGGCCAAGGAAGCCGACGGCTTCGCCGTGGCTTGCATCGAGGAGGCCCTGGAGCTGCGCGCCGCCGGGATCCGTGCGCCCATCCTGTTGCTGGAAGGCTTCTTCGGCGTCGACGAATTGCCGCTGATTGCCGAGCACGAGCTCTGGACGGTGATCCATGCCGACTGGCAACTCCAGGCGGTGGAGCGGGCCACCCTGGCGCGGCCGCTGCAGGTCTGGCTGAAGCTGGATTCCGGCATGCACCGGGTCGGCTTCTTTCCCCAGGACTACGCCGCCGCCTACCGGCGACTGCTGGCCAGCGGCAAGGTCAGCGGCATCGTCAAGCTGACCCACTTCGCCCGCGCCGACGAGCCGGACAGCCCGGCCACCGCGACGCAGATCGCCACCTTTCGCGCGGCCACCGAGGGCCTGCCCGGACCTACCAGCCTGCGCAATTCGCCGGCGACCCTGGGCTGGCCCCAGGCGGCCGGTGACTGGGTGCGCCCGGGGCTGATGCTCTATGGCGTCTCGCCCTTCGCTACGCCCCAGGCTGCCGCCGAACGACTGCAACCGGTGATGACCCTGACCTCGCGGGTGATCGCCGTACGCGAACTGCCAGCCGGCGAGCCGGTGGGCTATGGCGCGCGCTTCGTTACCGCCGGGCCCACCCGGGTCGGCGTGGTCGCCCTGGGCTATGCCGACGGCTATCCGCGCCACGCGCCCAATGGCACCCCGGTGGCCATCGAAGGCCGTCCCGGCCAACTGATCGGCCGGGTATCCATGGACATGCTCACCGTCGACCTCACCGATCATCCCCAGGCCGGGGTGGGCAGCGAGGTGGAATTCTGGGGCCGCCAGGTGTCGGTGGCGGACCTGGCGGAACGCTGCGACACCATCCCCTACCAGCTGCTGTGCAATCTCAAGCGGGTGGCGCGCAGCTATCGCGACTAGGCCCTGGGCAGGGCCTCCGGGCGCTGCCGCCGCCAGGCGAACGCCTTGCGGGGGCCGCACGTCCGTCGTGGTGTTGTAAATCTCGAACAGCGTTGCCATGATGCCGAACACCGTGCCGCGGCACGCCTTCAGCGCGTGGCCTGGCCACGTCTCACCCGCCTGCTCGAGGAGTCTTTCCCACCTTGGACGTCGGTGCCCGCCTGCAAACCATCCGTACCCTCAAGGGCCTCTCCCAGCGCGAACTCGCCAAGCGTGCCGGGGTGACCAATAGCACCATCTCGATGATCGAGAAGAACAGCGTCAGTCCCTCCATCAGCTCGCTGAAAAAGGTGCTGGCCGGCATCCCCATGTCCCTGGTGGAATTCTTTTCCCTGGACCTGGAGCAGGACACGCCGACCCAGGTGGTCTATCGCGCCAATGAGCTCATCGACATCTCCAGTGGCGCCCACACCGTGCGCATGCGCCTGGTCGGTCGGGCCCATCCCAGTCGCGCCCTGGCCTTTCTCGACGAGACCTATCCGCCCGGCGCCGACACCGGCGAAGAGATGTACGCCCATGAAGGCGAAGAGGCCGGCCTGGTGGTGGAAGGCCGCCTGGAGCTGACCGTGGGCGGCGAGGTGCACATCCTCGAACCCGGCGACAGCTATTACTTCGAAAGCAGCCGCCCGCATCGCTTCCGCAATCCCTTCGAAGCCCCCGCCCGGCTGATCAGCGCGACCACGCCGGCGAATTTCTGAGCACCCGCGGCAAGGCGGCTGTAGGGTGGAAAACGGCGCAGTCTTTTCCACCTGGAGGCCGGTGCGGGAGCGGCCCTCACCCCAACCCTCTCCCGGAGGGAGAGGGGGCTGGCCGGGTAGATTCGTGGGCAAACCGTAGGTTGGGCTGAGACAGTTTCATCGTCGAAGCCCAACATCGCCGCCACGCCGAGGTAAGGCCTGTTGGGCTTTGCTGCGCTCAACCCAACCTACGAGCCAATCCCCCATAACTCCCCTTCATCGATCCCCAGGGCCGCCAGCTCCGCCCGGCGTAGCGGTTCGTCCTGGGCGAGAAAGAATTCGTCCAGTTGCGGCGGCGCCACGCCGCTGGCCAGGAGCAGGGCGTGGGCCTGGCCGCGGTGGTGCAGCTGGTGCACGAAGAGGTGCTGCAGGGTGCGCAGGCGCTGTTCCCGTACCGGGCCGCTGGCGCGGGGCAGGGTGATGAGCGGGGTCAGTTGCTGCGGACCAAGGTTGCGGCACAGGGCGATGAGGCGCAGGTCACTGGCGCTCTGGGCCGCACGCAGCGTCGCCAGGTCAGGCCAGGCGGTATCCTGGTAGGGCCGGGGCTGGTCGTGCAGGGCATCGAGATAGAAGCGATCGACATCGAGCAGATGGCCGAGCAGGGCCCAGAGCGAGCCGAAGAAGGCGGCGGGTTGGGGCGCCCGCAGGGCGGCGACCGGCAGCAGGGCGCAGGCCGCCAGCAGGCGGTGGTTCGACCAGCGATTGTTGCAGGCCTGGGCCAGCAGCAGGGTGGTGGTCATGGGCAGGTCCTCGGCACGGCGCGCGGACACCTACTGTAACCTGCGGCGGTGTGGCGGAGGTCGCAGCCTGGGCCCCCTTGGCATTGAGCCGCTGCCGGCACTTTGCCATGCTCCGCGGCTCTGCTCTCTATCTGCAAGGATGCGCCTGATGCCTAGAATTTCGCCCTGGTTCGGCCTGGTCGCCGCCCTGTGCCTGGGTGCCCCGGTCCGGGCCGCCGACTCCGTCGCCCTGCCCGACCTGCCCTACATCCCCCTGGGCGTGGTGGGCCACGACAACAACGCCGCCTATCCCGATGCGCAGATGGAAAGGCGCCTGCAGTTGCTCGACCGCTACAACCTGCGCAGCTATCGCTCGGGTGAATTCCTGCTGCTGGATCTGCCCCGCCTGGATCGCCTGGTGGCCCTGGCCCGCCAGTACCGCATCACCCTGCGACCGGTGATCACCCAGCAACTGACCCAGGCCCAGGCCTATGCCCTGGCCAAGCGCTACGCCAAGGACATCAAGATCTGGGAGATCGGCAACGAGCAGGACTATTCGCGAGTCGGCGCCGGCATCCGCATCAGTCGACTGGTGGACATCTATCGCGGCATCCGCCGGGCCTCCGACGAACTGGACGCCGGCCTCGAGACCACCATCAACGTGATGTCCTGCAACCCCGGCGACCGGGGCCCCAAGGCCCGTTGCCCGGGCGATCGCCTGGGGTCCATGTGGTTTCTCGATCAGGCCCGGGCCGCCGGGTTCGCATTCGACCACATCAGCTTCCACTACTACCCGCACTACCGCGACCGCGGCCGCTGGATGGATCTCTACCTGGGGCAGATGCGCGCCATGGCGGAAAAGTACCGGACGCGGATCTTCTTCAACGAGGTCAATTGCGGCGAGATCTACCAGGGCGCCACCGATGGCGGCCGGCCGGGCGATCAGGGCTGCCATGACAGCCTCGAAGCCATCCTTTCCGAACTCAATGGGCGCTATCGCGACATCGTTCGCGAGATCAACGTCTACGAATTGCTCGACGAGCCGACCCATCCGATTGCCCATGAGCGTCACTTCGGGCTGATGTACGACCTGGACCGCCCAAAACCGGTCATGGAACTGATCCGCCGCTATGCCGGCAAGCCCTGAGCCGTCAGAAAGCGGACAAACCTGACTTCAACGCGAAAACAGG
The DNA here is from genome assembly GCF_031453735.1 of Pseudomonas sp. SORGH_AS_0199. Lineage (NCBI taxonomy): Bacteria > Pseudomonadati > Pseudomonadota > Gammaproteobacteria > Pseudomonadales > Pseudomonadaceae > Pseudomonas > Pseudomonas sp. SORGH_AS_0199. The sequence continues at coordinate 253,140 of NZ_JAVJAE010000001.1, read as the reverse complement.
TCTCATGGGTGACCGAACGGTCACCGACGAACGGTAGACAAAGTGCCATCATCGGCACCGTACATCTGGCAAAACGCTGCGTTTACCCCTGCTTCGTGATGGCACGGGTTCTTATTGGTCTAGCGCTTGCACTAGGCTTTGCAGGTGCTAGGGAAACGATCTTCCCCGGCAGTTTTCCTGCTGTACCGAGGTGGGATGCACGGATCGAATCGCGCACCTCGGCCTATCTGGTTCCTTCTTGATGACAATCCTTAGCTCCATCTCCCGCCGCCTGCCGCGTCAGGCGCTGCTCTTGCCTGCCCTGTTCGCCACCGCTTCGCTTGCCACCTCCGCCCAGGCCGTTGACCTGGTCGGTCTCAACTTCTCCGGCGCCACCTTCGCCGCCCAGGTACTGCCCGGTGTCAACGACCGCAACTTCATCTTCCCGGCCGAGAGCCATTTCCAGCAGTGGAGCGCCAAGGGCGTGAAGCTGGTGCGCTTCCCCATCCTCTGGGAGCGCCTGCAATCGTCCATGGGGGCCAATCTCGATCCCACCTACGCCGGCCTGATCGATCGCACCCTGGGCTACGCCCAGAAGTACGGCGTCAAGGTCATCCTCGATCTGCACAACTACGCCCGCTATCAGGGCAAGGTCATCGGCGCGGGCGAAATCCCCTACGAGGCCTTCCAGAATCTCATGACTCGTGTCGCTCAGCGCTGGGGCACCCATGCGGCGCTCTATGGCTACGACATCATGAACGAGCCCCACGACGCCGTGAGCAACTGGCCGACCGCTGCCCAGTACGGCATCGATGGCGTGCGCGCGGTCGATTCGACCCACCCGATCTTCATCGAAGGCAACGGCTGGGCCGACACCACCCGCTGGCCGCAGTGGAACGATACGCTGCTCAAGCTCAAGGACCCGGCCAACAACCTGATCTTCATGGCCCAGGCCTTCTTCGACACCAGCCTGAACGTGGCGACCCTCTCGCCCAGCTATGGCGTCGAGCGCCTCAAGCCCTTCGTCACCTGGCTCAAGGCCAACAACAAGCGCGGCTTCATCGGCGGCTTCGGCGTACCTGACACGGATGCGCGCTGGTTGCCCATTCTCGACGGCATGCTGGCCTATCTGAAGCAGAACTGCATTCCGGCCACCTACTGGGCCGCCGGCCCGGGCTGGGGCACCTACAACCAGGCGGTCGAGCCGATCAATGGCAAGGAGCGTCCGCAGTGGGCGGTGCTGGCCAAGTACCTGGACAAGGACAGCTGCGCCGGTATCGGTCCGCAGGTGACCCCGACTGCCGCCACGCCAGCCAAGACCGAGACCGCCACGGGCGGCGCGACCGCGGGCACCACCGGCGGGACCGGGGCTACCGGCACGACCGGAGCGACCACCGGCACCACCACCGGCGCCGCGCCGGCGACGGGTACCAGCACCACGGGCACCACCGCAGGCAGCACGCCCATGGCTGGCGCCGTCACCGGCACCACCGCCAATACCGCGACCTCGTCCAAGCTGACCACTGTCGAGCAGCTCTACCTGGCCTACTATGGCCGGGCCGCCGATGCCGGCGGCCTCAACTACTGGGCCTCGCGCCTGGCCGGCGACATGAGCGTCGAGCAACTGGCGGCCAACTTCGCCGGCAACGGCGAATCGACCGCCCTCTATGGCTCGCTGAGCGGTGCGGCCCTGGTCAATCAGGTCTACCAGAACCTCTATGGCCGTAGCGCCGACAGCAGCGGCAGCGCCTACTGGACCAGTCGCCTGGCCAACGGCGTCACCTCGCGCGCCAACCTGCCACTGGAGGTCATGCGTGGCGCTGCGGGCGACGACAAGACCGCCTTCGACAAGAAGGTGAGCACCGCGCTGGCCCAGGGCACCACCACGACCACGCCGACCCCCGCGGCCAGCGTGCAACCGGTGCAGAACGTGGTCCTGCCGGTCGCCAGTGGCAGCGTCTCCTCGGCGCCGTTGACCGGCTACAGGAACATCCCCCTGGGGGTGGTCGGGCACGACAACAGCGCCGCCTATCCGCCTGCCGAGATGGAGGCCCGCCTGCAGCTACTGGCGGCGCGCAATCTGCGCACCTATCGCTCCGGCGAGTATCTGGTGACCAACCTGCCCGAGCTGGATCGGCTGGTGTCCCTGGCCCGCAAGTACAACATCACCCTGCGGCCGGTGATCACCCACAAGCTGACCCAGGCGCAGGCCTATACCCTGGCCAAGCGCTACGCGAACGACATCAAGATCTGGGAGATCGGCAACGAGCAGGACTACGCCAAGGCGGGTGCGCAGGATCGCATCAACACCCTGGTCGGCATCTATCGCGGCATCAAGCAGGCCTCGGACGAGCTGGGCGCCAACCTCAAGACCACCATCAACGTGATGGCGTGCAACTCGGATGATCGCACCACCACCTCGCGTTGCCCGGGTGATCGCAATGGGGCCATGTGGTTCCTCGACCAGGCCAAGGCGTCGGGCTTCAACTTCGACTACATCAGCTTCCACTACTACCCCTATGTCGACGACAAGGGCTACTGGATGGACATGTACCTGGGCCAGATACGCGCCATGGCCAACAAGTACAAGACCAAGGTGTTCTTCAACGAGATGAACTGCGGCAACGTCTACCAGGGCAACACTGACGGCGGCCGTGACGGCGATCGGGCCTGCTACGACAGCGTCAAGCAGATGCTCACGGTGCTCAACACCAGCTACAGGGACGTGGTGGCCGAGATCAACGTCTACGAACTGCTCGACGAGCCGACCCTCTCGGTGGTCCACGAGCGCCACTTCGGGATGATGTATGACCTCAAGCGTCCCAAGCCGATCTTCGACATGGTGACCAGCTTCGCCAAGTAGGACCCGGCGCGGCCAGACCACCGTCCCCGCTGCCTGACCGGTAGCGGGGGCGGTGTCGTTTTGGGGGGAGGAAAGGAGGGGGTGTCAGTCCGGCGTGGTGCGGCCCTCACCCTAACCCTCTCCCAGGGGGAGAGGGGATTACTCCAGTGCTGGGAATAGTTGGGTGTAGCGCCTGGGCCTGGGGTAGCGTGCCGAAGCTCGAAGCAGCACGCATTAGCCTCCTCTCCCTCCGGGAGAGGGCTGGAGTGAGGGTGTCAGCTTGGCGTGGGGCGGGCCCTCACCCTAACCCTCTCCCTGGGGGAGAGGGGATTGCTCGGCGTGGGGCGAATCCCGGGGTGACTTCGGATACCCCCTCTCCCTCCGGGAGAGGGTTGGGGTGAGGGTAAGCGCCGGCAGAGATCCTCAGCCCTTCTTCAGCATCGCCCGCATCGCCGCCAGGGCGTCGTTGCCGCGGGCGGCCTTCTGTTCCTGGGGCGCTTCTTCCAGGCCTTCCCACTGCAGGTCCTCGGGTGGCAGTTCGTCGAGGAAGCGACTGGGGGTGCAGTCGATCAGCTCGCCGTACTGCTTGCGCCGGGTGGCGTAGGTGAAGGCCAGGGTCTGGCGCGCGCGGGTGATGCCCACGTAGGCTAGGCGGCGCTCCTCCTCGATGGTGTCGGCCTCGATGCTGGAGCGGTGCGGCAGGATTTCCTCTTCCATGCCCATGATGAACACATAGGGGAATTCCAGGCCCTTGGAGGCGTGCAGGGTCATCATCTGCACCCCGTCGGCACCTTCCTCTTCTTCCTGCTGGCGTTCGAGCATGTCGCGCAGGACCAGCTTGGCGATGGCATCCTCGATGGTCATCTGGCCGTCTTCATCCTTTTCTAGGATGTTCTTCAAGGCATCCAGTAGGAACCAGACGTTGCCCATGCGGAAGTCGGCGACCTTGTCGGAGCTGGCGTTCTGGCGAATCCAGTTCTCGTAGTCGATGTCCATCACCATGCTGCGCAGGGCGCCGATGGGATCCTCGCCCGCGCAGTTCTTGCGGACCCCGTCCATCCAGCGCTTGAAGCGCGACAGGCGCTCGGTGAAGCGGGCGTCCAGGTGCTCGCCCAGGCCGATCTCGTCGGCGGCGGCGTACATCGAGCGATCCCGGCTGCCGGCATAGTTGCCGAGCTTTTCCAGGGTGGTGGAGCCGATCTCCCGGCGCGGCACATTGATGACCCGCAGGAAGGCGTTGTCGTCGTCCGGATTCACCAGCAGGCGCAGATAGGACATCACGTCCTTGACCTCCTGGCGGGCGAAGAAGCTGGTGCCGCCGGAGAGCCGGTAGGGAATCTGGTGGTGCTGGAGCTTGAGCTCCATCAGCTTGGCCTGGTGGTTGCCGCGATAGAGAATGGCGAAATCCGCGTAGGGCCGCTGGGTCTTGAGGTGCAGTGTGAGGATCTCCAGGGCGATGCGCTCGGCCTCGCCATCCTCGTTCTTGCAGCGCAATACCCGGATCGGATCGCCGTGGCCCATCTCGCTCCACAGCTGCTTCTCGAACACGTGGGGGTTGTTGGCGATGAGCACGTTGGCGCACCTGAGGATGCGGCTGGTGGAGCGGTAGTTCTGCTCCAGCATCACCACCTTGAGCGAGGGAAAGTCGTCCTTGAGCTGCATCAGGTTTTCCGGTCGCGCGCCGCGCCAGGCGTAGATAGACTGGTCGTCGTCGCCCACCACGGTGAACTGGGCGCGCTCCTGCACCAGCATCTTTACCAGCAGGTACTGGCTGGTGTTGGTGTCCTGGTATTCGTCCACCAGCATGTAGCGGATGCGGTTGCGCCAGCGCTCCAGCACCTCGGGATGCTCCTGGAACAGCTTCACCGGCATCAGGATGAGGTCGTCGAAGTCGACCGCGTTATAGGCCTTGAGGGTGCGCTGGTAGTGCAGGTAGACCACCGCGGCGGTCTGCTCCTTGGGTGTGCGCGCCTTTTCCAGGGCCTCCTCCGGCAGGATGAGGTCGTTCTTCCAGTTGCCGATGTAGTTCTTGATCTCGTCCAGGCCGTCGTCGCCCTGGTATTCCTTCTGCATGATGTCGGTGAGCAGCGCCTTGATGTCGCCCTCGTCGAAGATCGAGAAGCCCGGCTTGTAGCCCAGGTGCACGTACTCGCGGCGGATGATGTTCAGCCCGAGGTTGTGGAAGGTCGAGACGGTCAGGCCGCGGCCTTCGCCGGCTTTCAGCAGGCTGGCCACCCGCGCCTTCATCTCGCGCGCCGCCTTGTTGGTAAAGGTCACGGCGCAGATGTACTGGGCGCGGACGCCACACTGCTGCACCAGGTAGGCGATCTTGCGGGTGATGACGCTGGTCTTGCCGGAGCCGGCACCGGCCAGCACCAGCAGGGGACCGCTGATGTAGGCCACGGCTTCGGCCTGGCGGGGATTGAGCTTGGACATGGCGGACCGGGGTGACGACGCTGGGCGGGGGATTCTACCAGCGCCGGTCAGCCCCGGTCTCAGGGCTTGGGCGGTGGCGCGACGAAGGTCAGCTGGCGCGGATAGCCGTACTTCTCGCCGGGCAGTACCGGACTGTCGAGGAACACGCCCATGCTGCGGCCGAATTCGCTGACGTGGGTGACGGCATAGTCCTGGCCGTCGGCCAGACGGACGATGGCGCCCGGCTTGAATTCCTCGCGATTGCGCTCGGTCACCGGGATGGAAATGCCGGCGGCCTTGCGGTAGATGCCCTTGAGCCAGTCCTGGTTGGTGAAGTCGTTGATCGGGGTGTTGAAGCGCCCCGGCAGGCGCTGCAGATGGCGTCCGGTACCGGGGGCGTCGTCCACCACCAGGCGCCGGGGATAACCCACGGCCTCGGCATCCAGCGGCTTGCCCTCGACGAACACGGCCAGGTTGTCGCCGACCCGCTGGACCTCGGTGATGGCGCGCCACTCGCCGTCGCCCAGCTGGACCTGCCGCCCGCTGATGAAGCCCTCGACGTTGGCCGGGGTCGCCGGAATGGTCACGCCGGCCACCCGGCGCAGGACGCCACGATCCCAGTCTTCGTTGCTGAAGTCGTTGATGGAGCTGGAGAGGAGTGGCTGGGGAGCGGAAGTCTCGTGCGATGGGCTGGCGGTCTGTGCTTGGGCCAGCGGCAGGCCGAGACAGCAGGCGCAGAACAGCAGGGCGGAGAGAGCCAGGCGAGTGGGCATAGAGGTCATCCTTAACGCAGGTTTCTTGTCGGTCCCATACCGGGAGTGGGCGATAGACCCCTGATGTCCTCCGGCGTTTGGCGAGCGTGGCGCAAAGCGGCAATTTTTTACCCGCGCGGCGCCGAACGGCAAGGGCTGCGTTAACCTGGGGCTTTTCCCACGGAAGTCCAGCCATGCATTCGATCCTCGCCGCCGTCCCCCTGGCCAAGGCCTATCGGCTGCTCAACCACGGTCCCACGGTGCTGGTCAGCGCCACCCACGCCGGTCGGCGCAACGTCATGGCCGCGGCCTGGGCCATGGCGGTGGATTTCGAGCCGGGCAAGGTGGCGGTGGTGCTCGACAAGCAGACCTGGACCCGCGAATTGCTGGAAGCCGAGGGCAGCTTCGTGCTCAGCGTGCCCTGCGCCGCCCAGGTGGATCTGGTGCAGACGGTAGGCAACACCAGCGGTCGCGAGCTGGACAAGTTCGCCGCCTACGGCATCGAGACGCTGGCGGGCGAACAGGTCAGCGCGCCGTTGATCGCCGACTGCGTGGCCTGGCTGGAATGCCGTGTGCTGCCCGAGGCACACAACCAGCAGGGCTACGACCTGTTTCTCGGTGAGGTGCTCGCCGCCCGGGCCGATACCCGGGTGTTTCGCGAAGGCCGCTGGGATTTTCGCGGCCAGGATGGCCTGCGCACCCTGCACCACGTCGCCGGCGGTCACTTCCTAGTGATCGGCGACGGCATCCAGGGGCAGATGCTGACGCCGAAAGCCTGAGACCGCCGACGCCAGTGCCTGGCGCCGGCGCGGCCGGGGTCAGACGCGGAAGCGCGCGACCATCTGCTGCAGATCGCCGCCCAGGCGGGCCAGTTCGTTGACCGATGCCGCGGCGTGGGCGTTGGCAGTGGCCGATTCCTCGGCCAGGCCGCTGACCTTGACCACGTTGCCGTTGATCTCCTCGGCCACCAGGCTCTGCTCCTCCACCGCGGTGGCGATCTGCTGGTTGAGACCTTGGATCTCCGCTACCGCCTGGTAGATGACCTCCAGGGCGCGCTCGGCGTCCTGGGCCAGGGTCACGGTACCCAGGGTACGGTCGCGACTGGCCTGCATCCGTGCACTGGCTTCGGTGGTGCCCTGCTGCAGGGTGGCGATGAGTTCGCCGATTTCCTGGGTGGACTCCTGGGTCCGCTGGGCCAGGGAGCGGACCTCGTCGGCCACCACGGCAAAGCCACGGCCCTGTTCGCCGGCGCGGGCGGCTTCGATCGCGGCGTTGAGCGCCAGCAGGTTGGTCTGCTCGGCGATCGCCTTGATCACGTCGATGACGCTGCCGATGCGACCGCTGGCGGTGTCCAGGCGCTCCATGGCAGCGCCCAGGCCCTGCACCTCTTCGGCGGCCAGGGTGATTTCCTGGGCCGCGCGCTTGACCGTGCGACTGCCTTCGCGGGCCATGCTGTCGGCGTTCTGCGCGGCGCTGGAGGCGTTGGCGGTGTTTTGCGCGACGTTATGCACCGTGGCCGCCATCTCGTTCATGGCGGTGGCCACCTGATGCATCTCGTCGCGCTGCTGGGTGGCGCCACGGCTGGTCTGGACGCCAAAGGCCGAGAGTTCGTCGGCCGCGCTGCTGAGCTGTCCCACGCCGCTGGCGATGCCACCGACCAGCTGGCGCAGGTCATCGGCCATGGCCTGGGTGGTGCGTTGCAATTCGCCCAGCTCGTCACGCCGATTGATCTCGCTGCGCTGGGTCAGATCGCCGGCGGCGACGCGCTTGAGCATGGCCATGGCGGTCGCCAGCGGCTGGGTGATCTGGCGGGTGATCAGCCAGGCGGCGGCGATGCCGATCAGCAGGGCGATCAGGCTACTCAGCAGCAGCTTGAGCAGGGCGGCCTGGCGCTCGGCCGCAGCGGACTTGAGCTGGCCTTCGCCCAGTTGGTCCAGCAGCTGCACCAGCTTGTTGCCCTGCTCCTGGAGGCTGGCAACGGCGGCCTGGGCCTGGCGATTCTGGGCGACGATGGATTCGAAGAAGGCGCGATAGCGGGTCACGTCCTGGGTGGCGCTGTAGAGGCGCGCGGCGGTATCGCCGTCGATCTGCTTCTGGGCGCTGGCCAGGGTCTTGAGCAGCTCGTCGATGACCTTGAGGGTCGCCTGGGACTTGCTGTCATCGGGGGTGCCGAGGAAGCGGCGGATGGCCAGGCGCACCCCGACCATCTGCGCCTTCATCTCGGCCAAGGCCTTGAGGTCGGCGGTGCTGTAGCTGCCACCCGGAGCAAAGACCAATTCGAACAGCTGGTCGAGGGTCTCGGTAACGGTGTCGGAGACCCGGGTCAGTTCCTTTTGCGCGTCGGCGCTGGTCTGGTTGGCCTGTTGCAGGGCAGCGAAGCGCTCCTGATAGGTCTTCATCTCCTGCTGGATGCTGCCCAGGATGGCGACGTTGGCCGGGTTGGTCAGCAGGGTGAGGCCCTTGCCGATGTCTGCCGTCACCCTGGCCAGGGTGGCCTGTTGCCGGGTGCCGTTGGCGGCGCTGGGATCGAGCAGATAGGCCTTTTCGTCGATCCTGACGTCGAGCACGTCGGCCTTGAGCTGACCGCTGTAGCGCGTCTTGTTGATGCGCTCGAGCAGGGTGTTGGCGGTGAAATAGCCGAACAGCGCCACCACCGTCACCATGACCAGCAGGGCACCGAAGCCCAGCGCCAGCTTCTTGGAAATGCCGAGATTGCTCAGCCAGGAGGCTTTGGATACAGACATGGGAATTCCGGAAGAAAGTACGAAGACCCCCTTCATCGGCCGTCCCGATCGATACTTGAAAGCCGCACGTCAGGGCCGCCGCGGACGGCGGGCGCCGTCCGCGGTGGTGCCGGATGGCTTCAGGCGGTTTCGCGGCTGTGCATGGGAACGGGCAACTCCAGCTCCAGCACCGAGATCAGCGCATTCTGCTGACGCTCGTTGAGCTGGCGAAAGCGCTGCAGCAGCAGTTGCTCGCTGGCATTGAGCAGCTCGTCGTCCGCTTCGACCTGCGGCTGCTCCAGCACCCCGTCCTGTACCAGGCTACGCTCCAGCCAGGCGACGATCTCGGTGTTCATGCTGTGCCGATGGGAGCGGGCCACGGCGGCGATGCGTTCACGCATCCCGTCGGGCAGGCGGACGACGAACTTTTCCGTGGGAATACCAGCGGGAGCGCGGTGGACGTAGGGCATGGAGGACCTCCAATACGAATGGACTGACGTCAAAGCGCCGACAACAGCAGTCGACCGGCGAAGAAAACCAGCACCAGGCCCATGGTTCGCTCGAACCAGTGGCCCAGGCGCAGAAAGGTCTGGCGAACGCGCGGACTGGAAAACAGCAGGCTGACCAGGGCGAACCAGCCGGCGTTGACCGCGCACATCCACAGGCCATAGAGGCCCTGGACGGTCAGCGGCGTACTGCCGCTGACCACGGTGGTGAAGATGGCCAGGAAGAACAGGGTGGCCTTGGGGTTGGTGGCGTTGGTCAGGAAGCCGGTGAGGAAGGCCTTGCCGGGCGACTGCCGCTGCAGGTCGGCCTGCTGCCACTGGCTGTCGTCCAGCGGCGCGGCGGTGGGCTTGCTGCGGATCAGGTTGAAGCCCAGCCAGAGGATGTAGGCGCCGCCGACGACCTTGGCGACCCCCAGCAGCCAGGGCGTGGCGTGCATCAGGGCGCCGATGCCGAGCAGGGTGTAGAGCACGTGGACCGAGATCCCGGCGCCGATGCCCAGGGCGGTGCACAGGCCGATCAGCCGCCCGTATCTCACGCTCTGCCGCACGGTCACGGCGAAATCCGGGCCGGGCGCGAGCACGGCGAGGAAGTGGATGGTCGCCAGGGCGAGGAATTCGCTCAGGTAGGGGGACATGTCAGCTCCAGTACGTGAGGGGTTCGGCCGCCCCGCGATAGCCCACGAAGCACGACAGCGACAGCCGTGGCTGGTCGTTGCCTGGCGTCACGGCGTGCATGCGGCGGGAATTGAAGAGAATCAGGTCGCCCGGTTCCGGGCGGATGGTCAGGCAGGGCGGACCGAGCCGGTCGGGCTCGATGCCGTAGCTGTCGCCGCGCAGGGCGTCGAAGGCCTCCGGCGCCAGCTCGCGTGACCAGAGCTGCAGTTCGCCGCCCCGGCTGGGCATGGTCAGGTAGACGTTGCAGGCCAGCTGGGTGACCAGGCTTTCGGCTTCCTCGCTGCCCGGCGCGTCCTTGGCGAAGATGTCGTGGTGGGCGAGAAAGCGCACCCCGGGCTTCACCACCCGCGACAGGCCGACGTACATCTTGCGACCCCAGAGGGTCTGCAGGCGGGCGCCGGCGGGCCAGACCTCGTCGAGGGTGCAGCGCACCAGGTCGATGGGATTGAGATAGGGGCGGCAGCGCCGGCGCAATTCTTCCAGGTTGCTGGCGACGCTGGCGAAATAGTCGTCCATCTGCGCGCGCTGGTGTTCCGCCTCGTAGAAGGCCATGCCGATGCGGCCGATGCTGGGGGCATTGGTGTAGGTGGCGAAGCCGTTGCCGAGGATCTGCTGGCCGAGGTCGTCGGCCAGCGGGCGCGGCACGAAGCGGCGCACCCGCACCGCCAGCAGGCGTTCTTCGGTGAGACGGAGCAGGCTCTCGGTGTCGAGAGCGTCGAGTTCGAGCAGCATGGCGCTTCCTTTCTGCGGGTGAGGTGAGCGGTTGATCAGGCGCCAGCCATGTCGTAGCTCACCAGCAGGCGTCCCTTCTTTTCCTTGACGCCCAGGGCGCTCAGGGCGCCGACCGCGCGCAGGGAGCGCACGTGGGTCCCGCCGCAGGCATAGCGCGCCACGTCCTCGCCAAAGCGCACCTGGCGCTGGCCACCGGCCTGCACCTCGACGTGCAGCGGCAGGTCTTCTTCCACCAGGGCGTCGAAGAAGCCCTGCCAGGATTCAACGTCCAAGGCTACGGTATCCTCGCCGGGGACGAATTCGATGCGGCCTTCGCCCGGCCAGTGATGGGCCTTGACCGGTATCCAGCCATGGATCTCGCCGATGTGGCCGAGCAGATGCCCGGCCGAATGCAGCCGCGAATGCAGCTGGCGCCGATCTTCGTCGACCCGGGCCAGCACGCGACCGGGCGCCAGGGGGCGGGTGGTGTGGTGCAGGATGCGGTCGCCGTCCTGGACCACCCGGGTCACCTCGGCGGTACCGATCCAGCCGGTGTCGCTGGGCTGCCCACCGCCCTGGGGATGGAAGGGCGTGGCCAGCAGTTCGACGATATAACCGTCCTCGGCGGCGCTACAGGCGTGGACCTCGACCTCGGCGATCAGGCTGTCGCTCAGAAAATACAGGCGCTCGGTCATACGTCTACTACCTAGAAAACGAGAAACATCCTCATTCTAAAGATCGCACGCAAGGGTGATAATCCACCCTCTCTCCAAAGGAATTTTGCGCTGTGAGCATAAATCTTCCCCTGCCGCTGCTCAGCGAGATGGCCATTTTCGTGCGGGTGGTGGAGAGCGGCAGCTTCTCTGCGGCGGCCCGTCAGCTCGGTCTGACCCCGTCTTCCACCAGTCGCAGCGTGGCACGCCTGGAGAAGGCCCTGGGCACACGCTTGCTCAATCGCAGTACGCGCAAGCTGCGGCTGTCGGAGGCGGGGGAGGAGGTCTTTCGGCGCTGCAGCGACATGGTCGGCGCCGCGCGGGCGGTGCTGGAGGTCAGTGGCCAGTTCAACCAGGCGCCGGCCGGCATCGTCCGGCTGTCGGTGCCCAAGGCGGTAGGCAGCACGGTGATCCATCCGCACATGGCCGATTTCCTGCGGCGCTACCCGGCGGTGGACGTGCAGTTGCTGCTGGAGGACCGCTATGTCGATCTGATCGACGAGAACGTCGACCTGGCCATCCGCATCACCGATCGGCCACCGCCCGGACTGGTGGGCCGCCAGTTGCTGACCATCGAGCACCTGCTCTGCGCCACGCCGCAGTACCTGGCCGCGCACGGTCAGCCCGCCCATCCCCGCGATCTGGCCGGGCACAGCTGCATCTACCTGGCGGAAGAGCCGGCCGATTCGCGCTGGAAATTCCGCCAGGGCGCCAAGGTGGTCCACGTCAACGTGCGTGGGCGCTATGCCGCCAACCACACCGGGGTGCGGCTGGACGCGGTGCTCAACCACATCGGCATCGGCAGCCTGCCACTGTTCACCGCCCAGGCGGCCCTGGCCCGCGGCGAGATCGTCCAGGTGCTGCCGGAGTGGTCCTTTCTGCCGCATTACCACGGCGGCGCCTGGCTGCTCTATCCGGCGACGCGCCACCTGCCACCCAAGCTCAAGGTGTTCATCGACTTTCTGGTCGAGCGCCTGGGCGACCAGGCGCTGCGTCCCGGCCAGGGTGCCGCCGCGCTGCCCGAGCAGCGCTTCCAGGAACTGACCATTGGCAGCTAGGCCACTGCCAATGCGTCTTTCGTGATGCTTTTCACAAGTCCTGTTACAACTGGCAGCATTAGGTGAAACGATTCACCTAACGTTTCTCTGCCTGCCGCATCGCGCTTTTCTCTGGGCCATGCTCCCCCACGGCCCGCCTGCGCGGGTGGATCGGGTTGCCACCGCGATCCTTGCCCTGGCAAAACAAGAAAGGATTTCCCCCATGCTCGCTTCTTCACCCTCGCTCGCCGCACCCGTGGCGGCCACCCCGCGCAAGGGGCTGGTCGTGCTCATCGCCGTGATCGCCGCCCTCGGTGGCCTGCTGTTCGGCTACGACACCGGCATCATCGGCGTCGCCCTGCTCGGCCTCGGCCGCGAATTCGCCATGGACGACACCGTCAAGCAGCTGGTGACCGGCGCCATCATCTTTGGTGCTCTGTTCGGCTGCCTCGGTACCGGCCCGATCTCCGACCGCCTCGGCCGGCGCAAGACCATCATCGGCGTGGCCCTGGTGTTCGCCCTGGGCTCGGTGCTTTCGGCACTGTCGCCCAACGTCACCCTGCTGATCCTGTCGCGTTTCCTGCTCGGCCTGTCGGCCGGCAGCTCCACCCAGATCATTCCGGTGTACATCGCCGAGGTGGCGCCGCCGGAGCACCGCGGCAAGCTGGTGGTGCTGTTCCAGTTCATGGTGGTGTTCGGCATCACAGTGGCCTACTTCACCGGCTTCGCCCTGGACGAGCACTGGCGCTGGATGTTCGGCCTCGGCCTGGTGCCGGCGCTGATCCCCCTGCTGGCCGGCATGACGGTGCTGCCGGAAAGCCCGCGCTGGCTGCTGGTCAAGGGCCGCGAGGCTGACGCCCTGGCGGTGCTGGAGCGGGTCCGCGGCGGCAAGGCCGCGGCCGAGGCCGAACTGGCCGAGATCAAGACCGTGAGCAACGCGCCGGAAGGCAACTGGAGCGACCTGTTCTCGCCGTGGGTCCGACCGGCCCTGCTGGTGGGCGCCGGCATCGCCATGTTCTCGCAGATCACCGGCAACAACGCGCTGATCTACTATGCGCCGACCATCCTCACCCAGGCCGGCTTCTCCGATCAGACCGCGGTGCTGGCCACCGGCTGCAGCACCATCCTGGTGGTGATCATGACTGTGGTCGGCAGCTTCCTGGTGGATCGCATCGGTCGCCGCCGCTATCTGCTGACGCTGATTCCCGGCTCCATCGTCGCCCTGGCGATCATGGGCTACCTGTTCCAGGGCGCCGGTCCCCAGACCGATGTCGAGCGCTGGACGGTGGTGGCCTGCCTGGCCGCCTACCTGATGCTCAACTGCGGCGGCTTCGGCGTCTGCATCTGGCTGATCAACGCCGAGGTCTATCCGCTGTTCGTGCGCGGCAAGGGCGCCAGCGTCGGTGCCTTCAGCCACTGGGGCTTCGACCTGCTGGTGACCCTCACCACCCTGAGTCTGGTGACCAAGCTGGGCGCCGCCCACACCTTCTGGCTCTATGCCGGGATTTCCCTGGTGGCGCTGCTGTTCATCTGGCGCCTGGTGCCGGAGACCAAGGGCAAGAGCCTGGAGCAGATCGAGCACGACCTGCGCGAGCGGCGCTTCTTTCCCTATCAGCGGAAGGGCTGAACGCGAGCTCCGGTGCCAGGGTCGCAACAGGAGCGGAGATAGAGCTCCGCTCCTGTTCGCCTGTGCCGGAGTCCTGCCATGCGCCCCCTCACCCTCGACCTCGATCTGCTGGCTGCCGCCCTCGACAGCCGGGAGCGAGGCACCCACTTCCTCGACCTTGCCAGCGGCGCCCTGCGCCTGCTCGATCCGGACGACCTCAGTCTGGAAGAGCGCGAGGAACTGGAAGATCCCGAACGCTACCTGCCACTGCCGCGCCTGACCCAGGACGATCGCCTGGAACTGCGCGAAGCCTTTCTGCACCAGTTGCGCCACCCCCACGCCCAGCCGCTCTTGCGGGCCGCGCTGGAGAGCCGGCGGCCGATCCGGACCTTCGACTACGAACTGGACCTCTTCCCCTCGGTACGCGAGGCCTGGCAGGCCTTTGCCCTGAGTCGTCTCAAGGAAGAAGTGCTGGTACTGCTGGACGAAGCCGGTCTGGAAGCCCTGCCGGCGGATGGGCGGATGCCGCTGCCGGACGATGTCCCCGAGGGCATCCGGCGGCGACTGGAGAAGGGGCGGGAGCCTTGAAGCCCATCATCCTTAAATTCGCTGATCGCTTCAGGTCGCCAAGGCGGTCGGTAGCATGCTGGCACTGCGCATGAGGTCAGGCAGTCCTTGTTCTTCGATGGCATAGACGCCGCGCTCAGCTTTCCAGATAAGGGCCTTCTCCTGTAAGGCAGACAACGCCTGCTGCACATTCTGCGCATAGGCTGCCTCCTGAGCCTGGGCTTCGGGCATGCCGGCCAACTGCAGCATCTCGGCATATTTGCCGAGAGTGGCCAATTCGAAAGGGGCGTAATCCTTGCCCTGGATCGCCATGACCTTCAACACCGCTGCCTGAATGGGTGTGAGGCTGCGAATCACCGATAGGGCGCTCTCGGACATTTCTCGCACATGCTCGTCGACGGCCTGGGCGAAGGCGACATTGCCCTCGGTGGCATCGACGATCATCGAGTACTCGAGCACCTCACGGGCTGCCTGCAGCGCCTCGGGGCGATAGCCCGCTGCGACGAACTTGTTCCAGACCACTTCTGGATCCAGCGGGAATTCAAGTTTGGACTGCGCACAGAACCAGTCCACATAGCCTCTGTCGAGATGGGGAAAGTTGACCAGGGGCGCATTGAAGAAAGCCTGGTCGCGACTGTTTCTAAGCATGGCCAGCTTGTCCCGGCTAGAGCCGGTGCAGATGAGTCTCAGGCCGTGGTGGTGCGAGCCATTCAATTCGTCGCGGGCAGCCTTGAGGGCGAAGAGCGTATTGCTGCCGGCGGCTGTGGTTACCGCATGCTGGGCTTCGTCGATGATCAAGGCTATGGGTTTGCCCAGGCTGTCGGAAAGCGCGGCGAGCGCAGCGGCCAGGGTGACGCCCTTGGCTTTGCCGATGCTGCCGGTATCTATCTCGACCCCACCCACCTTGAGTTTCACCACGCCACTTTGCTTGGTCAGCTTGGCGATCAGACCAAGATTGCGTTCGATGGCAACCTGAACCGCCTGGTTGATCAACTCAGCCGGATCAGCTTGTCGATTCGACCAGAGATCGACGTAGATCACCTCGGCCCCTGCGAGCTGAAGTGCCGGCGCCAGATCTTCACGCATGAAGGTGGTCTTGCCGGTGCGCCGTGGTGCCGCCAAAAAAAGACCAGGATGCAGAGGGTCTGCCATGATCTTGGCGGCATAGGTAGTGGCCATGGCGTGGCGGTGATAGAAGCGCTCAGACATCGACAAGTCCCTATTTAAAGGCGATTAAAGTCGATTATAGATCTTTATAGATCTTTATAGATCGTCGCCCTGATGTCTGTGCAACGCTAGTCATGCCCGTGCCGATAGAGCTTAAGCTCCACCATCAGGTCGTCGGTGAGGGTTTCCAGGTGGGCCTGCAGGGCCTCGAGTTCGAGGTCCGCCGGAAGCGCCAGCAGGGCGGTGGCGTGGAACAGCGCCTCGCTGCTCATGGGTGCCGGGCGGGTCTCGGTGGACAGGCGCTCGACGTTGACGCCTACCTGATGCAGCGCCCGGGTGATGTCGCGGACGATGCCGACGCGGTCGTTGCCCAGCAGGTCGAGCTGCACCAGCGGCGCACCCACCGCAGCCGGCTGGCCGGGTTCGCCGACCAGGATGCGCAGGCCGGGAATGGCCAGCTGCTGCAACGTCTCCACCAGGCCGTTGCGCAATTCCGGCTCCACTTCCACCGAGAGGATGCCGGCGAACTGGCCGGCCAGGTGGGCCATGCGGCTCTCCAGCCAGTTGCCGCCCTGGGCGGCCACGCAGTCGGCCAGGGCTTCCACCAGACCGGGGCGATCGGGGGCGATGACGGTCAGGACCAGGTGTTCCATGGCGGGCTCCAGGGCGGGCAGAAGGAGTCTCCAGTCTAGCCCGCCCGATCGCCGCCGGCCTACTGGATGTCTTCGGGTTTGACGATCACCCAGTGCTGGTCCGCGTTCACCGCCACGCCGGCCTTGGCCTGGCCTTCGGCGTTGCTCTTCATCATCGCCTCGATCTGGGTGCGGTACTTGGACTTGCGGTCGATCCACAGATGGATGCCGTTCTTGGCGGCGTCCACGCCCTGGAACAGCATGGTGCCGTCGCTGACCGGGGTGTCGCCGCCGACCAGGATGGGTTTCTTCCAGGGGATCTATATAGGTGAGGATGGCTGCGTACTTGCCGGCGAACCAGGTGGCCGGAGTCCAGAGATACGGCGTGACCTGCAGCTTCAGGTTGGCCTGGGGATCGTACTTGCCTTCGGCGATCTGCTTGCGGGCGGTGGTCAGGGCGCCGGTGGCCGGGTCCTTGAGCAGGGTGGTGACGCCGATGACGTTTTCCGGTTTCACGCCATAGCCATAGCGCGGGTCGGCGGCCACCATGCGCACCAGCTCCTCGTGGGCGGCGCTGATCACATAGACCTCGATGCCGTTCTCCATCAGCTTGCGATAGAGCTCCTGCTGGCCGGTGAAGGGCTTGGGCGGGTTGATCTCCACCGTCTCCACCTTGTCGTCCTTGCCGTAGTAGGTGGCGGGGATCGGCTTGCCGTAGGCCATCAGTTCGTCGACGTAGCCCTTGAGCTGCTGCAGGGTGAAGCCGGAGAACACCTGGGCGACCCAGGGGTAGCAGACCAGGTCGTCGACCTCGCACAGCCGGTAGTAGTAGCTGTTGAGGCTTTCCTTGTGGCCACCGACGTCCTTGAAGGGGATCAGCTTGAGCGAGGGATCCAGGGTGTCGCGGGTCAGCACGCCCTTCATCTCCAGGAAGGGCAGCAGGGCCTCTTCTAGGTCGTAGCGATAGCTGGTGTTGTCCATGTCGAACACCGCGTAGTTGCCCTGATTGGCATTGGCGGCGATCAGGGCGTCGAGCTGGCGGGCGGCGTCGGCCGGCCAGTGGGTCAGCTCGGTGGCGGCAGCGGTGAGGCTGAGCAGACCGCCGGCCAGGCCGGCGAGAAGGCGGGGGAGGGTGGGCATCGGCGGGCTCCGGCACGGCGACCGCGGTATGCGGTCATCTGGTCTAGACCATAGCAAAAGGTCATGACAGTTCGATGCGCGGAGCGACCTGGGTGGGCGCGAGAGCGGCAGGGCCTGCCGCTCTGCGACAGCCCTGTCAGGCGGTTACGGTCTTGAAGCGCGGCTGGGCGTTGCCCTTGAACAGGGTCAGGGTCGCGACCAGGCCGAGCACGGCGGCCAGGGTCAGCCACATGCCGGGGGCGGCCTTGTTGCCAGTCTCCTGGATCAGCCAGGTGCAGACCATTGGGGTGAAACCGCCGAAGGTCGCGGTGGCCAGGCTGTAGGCCAGGGAGAAGCCGGTGGTGCGCACATGGGCCGGCATCACCTCGGTCAGGGCCACCACCATGCCACCGTTGTAGGTGCCATAGAGGAAGGACAGCCACAGCTCGACCATCAGCAGGCGCGAGAAGCCAGGGGCATGGGTCAGCCAGATCATCGCCGGGTAGGCGGTGAGGATGGCCAGCACGGTGGCGAAGATCAGCAGCGGACGACGGCCGACGCGATCGCTCAGGGCGCCCATCACCGGCAGCCAGATGAAGTTGGAGATGCCCACGCAGGCCGTGACGATCAGACTGTCCAGATCGGTCAGGTGCAGCTCGTGACGGCCGAAGGTCGGGGTGTAGGCAGTGATCAGGTAGAAGGAGGCGGTGGTCATGGAGACCATGGCCACGCCCGCCAGCACCACGCCGAAGTTCTGGCCGATGGAGGTCATGGTCTCGCCGAAGGTCGGCCGATGCTTGCGCGCCTCGAACTCGGGGCTCTCTTCCAGGGAACGACGGATGATGAACAGGAAGGGCACGATCAGGCAGCCGATCAGGAAGGGAATGCGCCAGCCCCACTCACCCATTTCGGCGGGCGACAGCCAGTGGTTCAGCAGGGCGCCCAGCACGCCGGCGAAGACCACAGCGACCTGCTGACTGGCGGACTGCCAGGAAACGAAGAAGCCCTTGCGCCCGGGGGTGGCGATTTCCGACAGGTAGACGGACACGCCGCCCAGTTCGACGCCGGCGGAGAAGCCCTGCAGCAGGCGGCCGAGCAGTACCAGCAGCGGTGCGGCGACGCCCAGGGTGGCGTAGCCCGGCACCACGGCGATCAGCAGGGTGCCCAGGGCCATCAGCGCCAGGGTGACGATCAGGCCGTGGCGACGCCCGTGGCGGTCGATGTAGGCGCCGAGGAAGATGGCCCCCAGGGGGCGCATCAGGAAGCCGGCGCCGAAGGTGGCCAGCGACAGCATCAGGGAGGCGAGTTCGTTGTCGCCGGGGAAGAACGTCTTGGCGATGGCCGTGGCATAGAAGCCATAGACCATGAAGTCGTACATTTCGAGGAAGTTTCCGCTGACGACGCGGAAGACGGATTTGGCTTTCGAGGTGGTGGCCATGACTGCTAGCTCGGATTGAGTTTGTTATAGGAGACAGCTCGCGCAGGGCGCCCAGACCTCTCGCGGGTGGGTCGCGCTATTTGTAACCTTATGTGTTGCAAAAGCGCGCTGGCAAGCTGAATCGGACCGGAACCCCCGAATTTCATGGGTTTGAAAGGTTATTGAAAGCTTCGCGACATTACGTCTGGAAATTATTGTCCAGTTGACACGTTGTCGCAGTCAGGTGGCAAGCATTTGCCAGAACGCCGCCCCGACTCCGGCCAGACTTTCCCCGGCGATGAGGCCGGCCGCGGCGGCCAGGGCGAAGCGCTCGGCCAGGCCCGGCGCCCGCCAGCGCACCAGGGCGGTGAGCAGGGCGCCCAGGGTCATCATCAGCGCCACCGAAGCCGGCAGGATGAAGGCCAGCCCCAGGGCCGCCGAGCTGGGTAGCCAGTGCGCGCGGCGGTCGGGCAGCAGGGCTTCGGCCAGGCCCAGCAGCAAGCCGACCAGGGCACCCAGGACGATACCCAGGCGCATGGCGCCATCGAGGGCACCCAGGCCCTGGGTCAGGGTCTCCGCCACCGCCTTCCACTGGGCCACCGCCGGTGCCGGCCAGGCGGCGCTGAGCAGCAGTGCCTGGGGATCGGGAATCAGCAGGCGGTAGGTGAGCACCCCGGTCACCGCGCCCAGGGCGATGCCCAGGCACTGGGCGACCACCTGCTTGGCCGGGGTGGCGCCGATGGCCTGGCCGACCTTGAAGTCGTTCATCAGGTCGGTGCTCTGACCCGCCGCGCCGCCCGCGGTGTTGGCGCCCATGAGGTTGATGTTGACCTGCCCGGGGGCCGCCAGGCCGAAGGTCAGCTGCGACAGCTGGCCGATGGCGCCAATGGGCGGAATGCCGGTGGCGCCGACCACCCGCGCGGCCATGGCGGCGAGAAACAGCGCCAGGGGCAGGGCCAGCAGGGCCAGCCCGGGGTCGATGCCGAACAGCTGCACCTGCAGCAGCACCACCAGCAGAGCCGCCACCAGCAGCAGCGCCAGCGGCCAGGCGCGCGGCCGTTGCCAGCCCTGGCGACGGCGTTCGGCGCGGGGCAGGGTGATCAGCCGCACGGCCAGCGCAGCCAGGGTGGCGCTGACCATCAGGCTCACCCCGGGCCAGAGCAGCCATTGCACCAGGAAGGCGTATTGCGGACCGCTGGCCTCCGCCGGCAGCGCGGCGACACCACTGGCCAGCAGCCAGGGCGCGACACCGCCCCAGGCCAGCAGGGTGCCGAGCAGCAGTGACAGTCCGACCCTCAGACCGATGATGCCGCCAAAGCCGAGCAGCAGCAGCGAGGGATCGAAGCTGAAGGTCAGGCGTTCCAGGGCCGGCGAGGGCGCGACTCGCGGCAGCGTCCAGGCGAAGCTGTCCACCAGCTTGACCGCCGCCGAGAGCGCCAGGGCGCCCAGCAGCACCCGCAGCCGGGCCAGGGCTTCGGCACCGCTGGCATAGACCTGGCGCAGAGCTTCCAGGGTGGCCAGGCCCTCGGGGAATTTCAGGCTGGCATCGGCCAGCAGCAGGGGCCGCAGATACCAGGCCACCCAGATGCCGAGAAAGCTCACCGCGAACACCCAGCCCATCAGCGGCAGGGTCGGCAATTGCTGGCCGGTCAGCAGGGTGTAGGCCGGAATGGGCGCGACCAGACCGCCGGAGACGATGCTGGCGGCCGCCGAGGCCACGGTCTGGTTGATGTTGCTCTCGTGCAGCGTCCAGCCCGGTTGCTGCAGGCGGCGACCCAGGCGGTGCCAGAGGCCGTAGCTCACCAGCAGGGCGATGATCGACATGTTGAACGACCAGCCGATCTTGAGGCCGGCATAGACATTGGCCGGGGTCAGCAGGATGCCCAGCAACGCCCCGGTGAGCAGCGCCCGGGGGCTGAGTTCACGCTCCACCGGCAGCGGCAGCGGCAGGTCGGTTGCGGCGGCGTTGGCAGTGGGCAAGAGGGCCTCCTCGGTCAGGCGATCAGGGCGTGGTCAGGGGACCCCAGGGCGCGGCGGTTGGTTCGCGCCCTCAGGGTGGCGCCCGGTCCAGGTCTGGCGCAGGGCCTCGATCAACTGGCGCAGGCCGGGTGGCGGCTGGCGCCGACTCGGGTAGTAGATGCACAGCGGCGCGCCGGGCGAGGCCCAGTCGGGCAGCACCTGCTCCAGGCGTCCGTCGCGCAATTCGTCGGCCACCCGCCACTCCAGGCAATAGGCCAGGGCCAGGCCGTCGAGGGCGACCTGGATCGAGGTCTCGGTCTCGTTGACCGTAAGCGGGCCGGGCACGTCGATCGTCCGCGTGGTGGCGCCTCCGCCCAGCTCCCAGCGATAGAGGGCGCCGTTGCCCAGCCGCAGGCGCACGCAGCGATGCTCGGCAAGCTCCTCCGGCTGCTGCGGTCGGCCGTGACGGTTGAGGTAGGCGGGGGCGCCCACCACGATCCAGCGCAACTCGTCGGTGAGCGGCAGGGCGACCATGTCCTGGGGCACGGTGTCGCCATAGCGGATGCCGGCGTCGAGGCCGTCGGCAACGATGTCCACCGGGCGATCCTCGACGCTGATGTCCAGTTGCAACTGCGGATAGGCGGCCAGCAGCCGGGGCAGGGTCGGGGTCACCAGCAGCCGCGCCGCATCGCGCGGCACGCTCAGGCGCAGGCGCCCGACCGGGGCGTCGCGGTGCTGGTCCAGCTCGCCCAGGGCCTCGCCGATGAGGGCGAAGCCCTGTTCAAGCTTTTCCGCCAGCGCCGCGCCGGCCAGGGTCGGCACCACCGAGCGACTGGTGCGATTGAGCAGCTTGACCCCCAGCCGGGTCTCCAGCTGGCGCAGGGCATGGCTCAGCGCCGAGGTGGTGACGCCCAGTTCGATGGCGGCCTGGCGGAAGCTGCGCCGCCGGACCAGGGCGACGAAGACATTGAGATCGGCCAGTTCGCCGCGATTCAGGGTAGGCATGTACAATCCTCGCGCGATAAGAGCCTGTTCAAAGTCTGCTGCGCGTCGGCCAAACAGCGTTGAAAATGCCCTGGAAGGCCAGCCCCGTCGGAATGCTCATTTACCATTCGTAAACTCGAACGCGAGTCCGATCCGCTTCCTCAGGCATTTTCGCCTTGTTTGTCTCTAGCTCGCGAGCCTTTGAACAGGCTCTAAGGGTCAAGCGTTCGTTGAGCCCTATTCAACGCCTTTTGAATTAGCCTCACAAGGCTGATCCTTCCGACTTGGCGTTCCCGCCTGGAGCTTCCCATGACTGAAACCCTACGCATCCCGGGTATCGATACCCCCGTTTCCCGCATCGCCCTCGGCACCTGGGCCATCGGTGGCTGGATGTGGGGCGGTACCGACGAAGCCCGCTCCATCGAGACCATCCGTGGCGCCGTGCAGGGCGGCATCAACCTAATCGACACCGCGCCGGTGTACGGCTTTGGCCGTTCCGAGGAAATCGTCGGCAAGGCCCTGGAGGGCATCCGTGACCAGGCGGTGATCGCCACCAAGGTGGCCCTGGAATGGCCCAACGAAGAGGTGCGCCGCAACGCCAGCGCCGCGCGCATTCGCCAGGAGGTGGAAGACTCCCTGCGGCGTCTGCGTACCGATCGCATCGATCTCTACCAGGTGCACTGGCCCGATCCCCAGGTCCCCCACGAGGAAACCGCGCGCGAACTGGAGCGCCTGCGGCAGGCGGGCAAGATCCTCGCCATCGGTGTGAGCAATTATTCGCCCGAGCAACTGGAGGCCTTCCGCCAGTTCGCCAACCCCTCCACGGTGCAGCCGCCCTACAACCTCTTCGAACGCGCCATCGAGGCCGACGTGCTGCCCTACGCCCAGCGCCATGGCCTGGTGGTGCTGGCCTATGGCGCGCTGTGCCGCGGCCTGCTGTCCGGGCGCATGAATGCCCAGACGCAATTCGATGGCGACGACCTGCGCCAGGGCGATCCCAAGTTCCAGGCCCCGCGCTTCGCCCAGTATCTGGCCGCGGTGGAGGCCCTGACCGCCTTTGCCCGCGAGCGCCATGGCAAGTCTATGCTGGCCCTGGCGGTGCGCTGGATCCTCGACCAGGGACCGACCATCGCCCTCTGGGGCGCGCGTAAGCCTGAGCAACTGCAGGGCCTTGACGAAGCCTTCGGTTGGCAGCTGTCCGCCGAGGACCTGACCGCCATCGACGCCATCCTCGCCGAGCACGTCAAGGACCCGGTGGGGCCGGAGTTCATGGCGCCCCCCTTACGTTGATCTGCCGGGAGCGGGGCACCCTGGCCCCGCCCCGTTGCCCAATGTACTCAGCCACAAGAGGTGAGCATCATGGCCAAGCGCGACGATCTCGACCACAAGCCGGAAAACGCCGGCAAGGTCGGCGAGACCCACAAGGAACTCAATCAGGGCGGTGAAGAACAGCGCCCGCAGAACGACAAGCGCCCCGAGCAGCCCAAGGAAAACCCGGATCCGGGTTACTGACAGGGGCACAAAAAGCAAAGGCGCCCGGGTGCAGACCCGGGCGCCTTTGCTGTCTATGGCTGGGGTCATCGGATGACCCCGGCAGTCTTGCCGGTCAGAAGCTGCGTGGTGGGGTTGCCATGCCGCTCTCGTCGCCTACCATTCCAGGGGTGCTGCCTGTGGCCGCGGTACGACCGACATTCATGCCTGCGGTCGCCTGGGTGGACCCCAGGGTACTGCCAGTGCCTGCGGCGGGTGAGCCGGCCATCGACTCGACCCCCGCATCGGGATCGTTACCCAGGTTGCTGGACGAAACCCCTGCACCGCCTTGCTGGCGCCTGTCAGGACTGGCCTGGCGCGCTTCCTTCGCCACGTCCTGTCCCGCCGCCTTGACCTGCTCGTAGCCACTGGTGGCCGCCTGCTTGGCCTTGGTGGTGAGCTTGTCGCTATGCTTGCCCAGGGCGCGATCCTCGGTCTCGGTACGCGGCAGCGAGGCCCCCAGCAGGGCGCCAAGGGCGATGCCCAGCGCACCGACCACCAGTGGCTGTTCGCGTAGCAGGGTCTCGAAGGTACCCTTGAGCTGTTGCGCCTGGTCGGCCAGGGCGTCCTTGGCGTGAGCCGCGCTATCGCTCAGCCGCTCCCCGGTCTCGGACGCCTTGACCGATACGCTCTCGCCTAGCCCGGTGACCTTGTCGCGCACGTCGTGACTGCCACGGTTCAGGGAATCACGGGTATGGCCTGCGCTGTCGGCGACCGAGTCCAGCGCACCGGACAACCTGTCCTTGAGCGGGGTGCCTGTGGTGGCCGGCGCCGGCGTGCGATTCTGCCCCAGCGCCAGCCACAGCAGACCCACCGAGGTCAGTACGGCCGGCACTGGATTGGCCTTGAGGGTGTTGCCCAGGTTATGGGCGAATTCACCGCCATGGCCCTTGGTGTAGGACAGCGCCTGGTCGAACAGCTGGCCTGGGGACAGGCGGCTTTCCAACGCGCACACCAGGTCCTCGATGTGCCCGCGCTTCTGGTCGATTTCGCGTTCGAGTTCCTCGGGATTCTTTCTTGATTCCTGATCGATCTGGTCGGTTATGCTCATTGTGCGGCCCTCCGTACGGCGTCCTTGTCCTTCTGCAGGCTGTTGACGGTGCGATCAGGGGTGAAGTGGGACGGCTCGAACTGCTTCTTGCCCGACTGCAGCATGATGAAACCGATCACCATGACCACGGCGCCCACCAGCAGGGCAGCGGCCCAGGGCGTGAGGTACTGGGAGAGAAAGTAGACGATGCCCATGAGCAGCACGATGAAGCCGGCCAGCAGCACGATGGCGCCGGCCGCGACCCCGGCCACACCGGCCTTGGTGGTGCGCAGCGACTCGCCCAGCTCGGCCTTGGCCAGTGCCAGTTCCTTGGTGAACAGCGCCGGTACCTCGTGGACCAGCTGCTTGACCAGGCCGACGACCGAGGTATCGCCTTCGGTGGAGCGCGGAGTGGGATTCTCGTTGATCATGGCTGCTTGTCTCCGCTCAGGGTGGGACGATCCAGGTGGCTGGATGAGGTGCCGCTGTTCAGGCTGCTGCCGGTACGCGCCGGATTGATCGCCGCACCGCCGAGGGGGTCGCCGCTGCCGGTGGTGGTCGGCGCATGGAGGTCGGGACCCTTGGGAATGTTGTTGGTGTGGATGACATCGGCACCGGCCGCTGGCTCCACCAGTTCGTTTTCTGCGGCGACCGCGGGCGTGGTCAGCGAGGGCACCTCGTCCGGCCCGCTGACGCGCGAACTGCTGCCGGTGTCCCGCTGGCTGGAGGCCTTGAGAAAACGCGACAGGCCGAAGCCGATGGCGATGCTGCTGGTCAGGAACAGTGCCGGATTGTCGCGCGCCAGGGTTCCGGCCTGGTGCAGCAACTGCTCGGCGCTCTTGCCACGCAGATCCTCGGCCAGGCCGGTCAGGCTTTGCGCCATGTCGCTGACATAGTGCGCCAGGCCCAGGGTATCCTTGTCTTCCAGTTCGTCAGCGGCCGCCTGGGCGCTTTGCGCAAGGGCACCGAGCTGGTCGGCAGCGGTGTCCCGATAGTGTTCGTACTGGGCAGCACCTTCCTGTTTGGCATCCTGCACCGTGTCTCGGGCGACCTCCTTGAGGTCGTGCAGATGGGCCTCTGCCGTAGCACCGTCCTTGGTCTGCGAGGGTTGTCCCTGAGCGGGATTGAGGGGCGTCGTCATGCGCGGGTACCTGTGTGCAGAACCTTGTCGTGGCCGGCAGAGAGTTCTCGGCGACCGTTCGTGTGCCTTGCCTTTTAGGTGACCGGGCGCAATGAGCAGCAGTTCTCGCGCGGCGTCGGTTTGGCGGCAAAGTAGACAAACGGTTTTACCTACAGAAGTAGCTACAAGCGCAACGGCCGTGGCAGGAGAAGGCCTCTGGGGCGGGCAATGAAACGCAGTCGCAACAGGGGCAACCATTCGTCATGCCCATGGTGGCGATATGCAAATTCGATGAACGATTTTTCGTCTGGTGCGGTCGATTTCTGCAGACGTTGATGTTCGCGCCAACCAGGCGAACCCCTCTTTCTCTTCACGTCCTGACAGGAGATCTCTCATGGCCGTTGCCAATGCCAAGCAAGAACTCAAGACCGTTTCCAGCGTCAAGCAGAAGGCCCATCAGGGCGAAGACGCCACCCTGCAGAACCAGCAGGCCGTAGGTGAAGCCCTGGCCGTGCTGCTGTCCGATGTCTTCGCGCTGTACATCAAGACCAAGAACTACCACTGGCACATGAAGGGCTCGCACTTCCGCGACTACCACCTGCTGCTGGACGAGCAGGCTACCCAGCTGTACGGCATAACCGACCTGATCGCCGAGCGCGCTCGCAAGATCGGCCAGCCCACCGTGCGCTCCCTGGAGCAGATGGTGCAACTCAAGCGCCTGGCCAGCAGCGATGCCACCGATCTGTCGGCGGACCAGATGCTGACCGAGCTGCACGACGACAACCAGTCGCTGGCCGCCTACATGCGTACCACCCACACCCTGACCGACGACGCCAATGACGTCTCCACCACCAGCCTGCTGGAAGAGTGGATCGACCAGGCCGAAGAACGCGCCTGGTTCCTGGGTCAGACCGTCGGCAAATAAGCCGCGGTAGTTACCTGAAAGCCCGTCTCCGGACGGGCTTTTTCATGGGCGCTCGCCAGGGGTTTGGGATTCGACTGGTACTGCCGCGGGGTACAGCCGAACTCCCGGCGAAACACCGCGTGCAGGTACTGCGCCGAGGTGAAACCGCAACGCCGGGCGACCTCGGCCAGACTCGGGGCCTCTTCCTGCAGCGCCACGGCCGCAGCGGCCAGCTTGAAGCCGAGAATCTCGTCGTGGACGCTGCGCCCTAGTTCGCGGCGAAAGGACGTCTCCAGGGCCGAGCGGGAGATGCCGACATAGCTGGCCACCTGCTCGGTCTTGATGCCCTGGCAGGCGTACTGGCGGATGAAGTGCAGGGCGCGCATCACCTGGGGATGCCGCACCGGCTGGTGGCGACTGGAGGCCTGGACGTTGATGCCCTCCGGCGGGATCAGCACCCTTGGCGCCCCCAGTTCGACGCCGTGCAGGCGCTGGTGCAGGAGTCGCGCCGCTTCCCGGCCGATGGCCTCGGTCCCCTGGATCACCGAGGTCAGGGGCACGCGGGTCAGGGTGCGCGCCAGCGGATCGTTGTCGATGCCTACCAGTGCCACCTGTTCCGGCACCGGGATGCCGGCCGTGAAACAGGCCTGCAGGAGTTGCCGCGCCCGGGCGTCGGTGACGGCGAGGATGCCCACTGGCTTGGGTAGGGCTTCCAGCCAGGCGATCAGCTGTTCCACCGCCGTATCCCACAGCGGTGCGCTGGTCTCCAGACCGCGATAGATCTCCACCGGCAGGCCGTCGCGGCGGAGCAGGGCGGCAAAGGCTGCCTCGCGCTCGCCGGCCCAGCGATTGGTGTCGGCGGCGGGCAGGCTGAAGCAGGCGAAGCGGGTCAGCCCGGATTCGATCAGGTGGTCATAGGCCAGGCGCACCAGGGCGGCATTGTCGGTGGCCACGTAGGGGATGCCGGGCGGGTAGTCGGTCGGGGCCGCGTAGGAGCCGCCGACGGCCACCACCGGCAGCGCGCTGTGGGCCAGGGCGGCGCTCACCGCCGGGTCGTCGAAGTCGGCGATGATGCCGTCGCCCTGCCAGCGCTCGATGCCCTTGAGCCGGCAGAGGAAGTCCTCTTCGAGGAACAGATCCCAGCGCGCCCGGGTGCCGCTCAGGTAGTTGCCGATGCCGGTGAGGATGCCTCTGTCGTAGATCTTGCTGCCGTTGAACAGCAGGGCGACGCGGTGGACGGGCGGCTGGCTGGGCATGGCGGGGTTCCGGCAGGAGGCGCGGGCGGGGCTCCAGACTACGACCGGCGAGCCCACCTCTCAAGCGGCAAAATCGCACCTGGCTCTGGTGATTTTCACAATAGGCAGCCCGGGTGGCGGCGCTACCATCGACGCAAACCGGTACGCCGTATCGGGTGCGACAGATAAGAACAAGGACAACGCCATGGCTTATTTCCCCAATGTCGAGAAAGTCCGCTACGCCGGGCCCGACAGCGATTCTCCGCTTGCCTTCCGCCACTACGAAGCCGACCGCCTGGTCATGGGCAAGCCCATGCGCGAGCACCTGCGCATGGCGGTCTGCTACTGGCACACCTTTGTCTGGCCGGGTAGCGATGTCTTCGGTCAGGGCACCTTCCAGCGGCCCTGGCAGGCAGCAGGTTCGCCCCTGGAGCAGGCCCGCGCCAAGGCCACCGCCGCCTTCGAATTCTTCAGCAAGCTGGGCGTGGACTACTACTGCTTCCACGACACCGACGTCGCCCCCGAAGGCGCCAATTTCACCGAGTACCGCGAGAACTTCGCCCGCCTGGTGGACGATTTGGAGCGCCACCAGAGCGAGTCCGGCCTCAAGCTGCTGTGGGGCACCGCCAACTGCTTCAGCCACCCGCGCTATGCCGCCGGCGCCGCCAGCAACCCCGATCCGGAAGTCTTCGCCTGCGCCGCCACCCAGGTCTGCACGGCGATGAACGCCACCCACCGCCTGGGCGGCGAGAACTATGTGCTGTGGGGTGGCCGCGAAGGCTACGAGACCCTGCTCAACACCGACCTTAAGCGCGAGCGCGAGCAACTCGGCCGCTTCATGCGCATGGTGGTGGAGCACAAGCACCGCATCGGCTTCCAGGGCGATCTGCTGATCGAGCCCAAGCCCCAGGAGCCCACCAAGCACCAGTACGACTATGACGTGGCCACCGTCTTCGGCTTCCTGCAGCAGTTCGGGCTGGAGAAGGAGATCAAGGTCAACATCGAGGCCAACCACGCGACCCTCGCCGGGCACAGCTTCCAGCACGAGATCGCCAGCGCCGTGGCCCTCGGCGTGTTCGGCAGCATCGACGCCAACCGCGGCGATCCGCAGAACGGCTGGGACACCGACCAGTTCCCCAACAGCGTCGAGGAAATGACCCTGGCGATCTACGAGATCCTCAAGGGCGGCGGCTTCACCCGCGGCGGCTTCAACTTCGACGCCAAGGTGCGGCGCCAGAGCCTGGACGACGTCGACCTGTTCCATGGCCACGTGGCGGCCATGGACACCCTGGCGCTGTCGCTGGAGCGCGCCGCGGCGCTCCTGCAGGACGATCCCCTGGGCAAGTTCAAGGCCGAGCGTTATGCCGGCTGGGATCAGACCCTCGGTCAGCGCATCCTCGGTGGCCAGCTGAGCCTGGAACAACTGGCCGAGCACACCTTCAGCCAGGGCCTCGCGCCCCAGCCGGTGAGCGGTCGCCAGGAGCTGCTCGAAGGCGTGGTCAACCGTTACCTGTACCGCTAGCGATCGCGAGCGGGTCGGCAGAAAAGCCTGCCTGACCCGCTTGTGCAAGTGCGCTGAATCGTTACACTCAAATCCGTTCTCTCGCTCCACAACAACAATAACCAAGGACGCCACCATGAATTTCAAGACGACCCTGCTCGCCGGTCTGCTCGCGCTGTGCACCACCGGTTTCGCCCAGGCCGACGCCCAGCATCCCAAGATCGGTTTCTCCATCGACGACCTGCGCCTGGAGCGCTGGGCCCGTGACCGCGACTACTTTGTCGCCGCCGCCGAGCAACTCGGCGCCAAGGTCTATGTGCAATCCGCCGACGCCAACGAGCAGCGCCAGCTGTCGCAGATCGAGAACCTGATCTCCCGCGGCGTGGATGCCATCGTCATCGTGCCGTTCAACGCCACGGTGCTGAACAACGTGGTGGCCGAGGCCAAGAAGGCCGGGGTCAAGGTGATCTCCTATGATCGTCTGATCCTCAACGCCGACATCGACGCCTACATCTCCTTCGATAACGAGAAGGTCGGCGAGATGCAGGCCGGTGGCGTGCTCAAGGCCCAGCCCAAGGGCAACTTCTTCCTGCTCGGCGGCGCGCCCACCGACAACAACGCCAAGATCCTCCGCCAGGGCCAGATGAAGGTCCTGCAGCCGGCCATCGACAAGGGCGACGTCAAGATCGTCGGCCAGCAGTGGGTCAAGGAGTGGAACCCGACCGAGGCCCTGGCCATCGTCGAGAACGCCCTGACCGCCAACGACAACAAGATCGACGGCATCGTCGCCTCCAACGACGCCACCGCCGGCGGTGCCATCCAGGCCCTGGCCGCGCAGAAGCTGGCCGGCAAGGTCGCCGTGTCCGGTCAGGACGCCGACCTCGCCGCCATCAAGCGGGTGATCGCCGGGACCCAGACCATGACCGTCTACAAGCCGCTCAAGCTGATCGCCTCCGAGGCGGCCAAGCTGTCGGTGCAACTGGTGCGCAACGAGAAGCCGGCCTTCAACTCCAGCTACGACAACGGCACCAAGAAGGTCGACACCCTGCTGCTCACCCCCACCGAGCTGACCAAGGCCAACGTCGACCTGCTGGTCAAGGACGGCTTCTACACCCAGGCCCAGATCGACGGCAAATAACCACTGGCCACCGGCTGGCCGTCTGACGCCTGGCGTCGGACGGCCCCTGGGCAAGGAGCGGCCATGGCCGACTATCTGCTGGAAATGCACGGCATCGCCAAGAGCTTTGGCGGGGTGCGGGCGCTGGACGGCATCGATCTCAAGGTGCGTCCGGGCGAATGCGTAGGGCTGTGCGGCGAGAACGGCGCCGGCAAGTCCACCCTGATGAAGGTCCTGTCGGCGGTCTATCCCCACGGCACCTGGGAAGGCGAGATCCGCTGGGACGGGCGTCCGCTGGAAGCCCAGTCCATCGCCGAATCCGAGGCGGCCGGCATCGTCATCATCCACCAGGAACTGACCCTGGTACCCGATCTGTCCGTGGCCGAGAACATCTTCATGGGCCACGAGCCGCGTCGCTTCGGCGGGCGGCTGGACTACCCGACCATGCTGCAGCGCTCGGCCGAGCTGATGCGCCGGCTCAAGGTGCCGGACATGAACGTGGCCCTGCCGGTGTCCCAGTACGGCGGCGGTCTGCAGCAACTGGTGGAGATCGCCAAGGCGCTGAACAAGAACGCCCGGCTGTTGATCCTGGACGAGCCGACCTCGGCGCTCACCACCTCCGAGATCGCCGTGCTGCTGGACATCATCCGCGACCTCAAGGCCCAGGGCGTGGCCTGCGTCTACATCTCGCACAAGCTCGACGAGGTGGCGGCCATCTGCGACACCATCACGGTGATCCGCGACGGCAAGCACATCGCCACCACGCCCATGGCCGAGATGGACATCGACCGCATCATCACCCAGATGGTCGGCCGCGCCATGACCAACCTCTATCCACAGATCCCCCACCAGATCGGCGAGGTGATCTTCGAGGCGCGTCACTTCACCTGCCTGGACGTCGACAATCCCCAGCGCAAGCGCGTCGACGACGTCTCCTTCGCCGTGCGCGCCGGCGAGATCCTCGGCATCGCCGGGCTGGTGGGCGCCGGGCGCACCGAACTGGTCTCGGCCATCTTCGGTGCCTACGACGGCCGTTACGAAGGCGAGGTCTGGCTCAATGGCCAGCGCATCGATACCCGCACCCCGCTGAAATCCATCCGCGCCGGCCTCTGCCTGGTACCGGAGGATCGCAAGCGCCAGGGCATCATTCCCGACCTGGGCGTGGGCTCGAACATCACCCTCACGGTGCTGGACAGATTCGCCCACCTGAGTCGCATCGACAGCGAGGCGGAACTGTCCTGCATCGACACCGAGATCGCCCGGCTACAGCTAAAGACCAGCAGCCCCTTCCTGCCCATCACCGGCCTCTCCGGCGGCAACCAGCAGAAGGCGGTGCTCGCCAAGATGCTGCTGGCGCGGCCCAAGGTGCTGATCCTCGACGAGCCCACCCGCGGCGTCGACGTCGGCGCCAAGTTCGAGATCTACCGGCTGATCGGCCTGCTCGCGGCGGAGGGCGTGGCCATCGTCATGGTCTCCTCGGAGTTGGCCGAGGTGCTCGGCGTCTCCGACCGGGTACTGGTGCTCGGCGAAGGCCGGCTGCGCGGCGATTTCCCCAATGAGAATCTGACCCAGGAGCGGGTACTGGCCGCGGCCCTGGGTACCACCGAACGGGCGGTCGCCCAAGCCCGGGAGCACTTCTGATGCACGCCGTGAAACAGCTGTTCACCCGTTACAAGATGCTCGCCCTGCTGATCGCCGTGGCCCTGATCTGGCTGTTCTTCAGCTGGCAGACCGAAGGCGGCTTCGTTACCCCGCGCAACCTCTCGAACCTGCTGCGGCAGATGTCCATCACCGGCATCCTCGCCTGCGGCATGGTGCTGGTGATCATCGCCGGCGAGATCGACCTGTCGGTGGGCTCGCAACTCGGCCTGCTCGGCGGGGTGGCGGCGATACTCGACGTCACCTACCACGTGCCCCTGCCGATCACCCTGCTGGCGGTGGCCGCCGGCGGTCTGCTGATCGGCCTGATCAACGGCTACCTGAGCGCCTATCGGGGGATACCGTCGTTCATCGTCGGCCTCGGCGGCATGCTGGCCTTTCGCGGGGTGCTGCTCGGTCTCACCGGCGGCGTCACCGTCGCCCCGGTGTCGCCGGAACTGGTCTACCTCGGCCAGGGCTATCTGCCGCCGGTGGTGGGCAGCGTCCTGGGCGTGCTGCTGTTCGCGGTGGCCGTGGTGCTGACCTGGCGCCAGCGCAGCAAGCGCAAGACCCTCGGCCTCGCCCTCGCGCCGCTGTGGCGCGACGTGCTGCGGGTGGTGGTGATCGGCGTGGTGCTGGTGGCCTTCATCCAGACCCTCAACCGCTATGACGGCATCCCGGTGCCGGTGCTGATCCTGCTGGTGCTGCTCGGGGTGTTCAGCTACATCACCAGCCAGACGGTATTTGGCCGGCGCATCTATGCGGTGGGCAGCAACCTGGAAGCCACGCGGCTGTCGGGCATCAACGTCCAGGCGATCAAGCTCGGCATCTTCGGCCTGATGGGCGTGATGTGCGCCCTGGCCGGTCTGGTCAACACCGCCCGCCTGGCCGCCGGCTCGCCCTCGGCCGGCACCATGGGCGAACTGGACGCCATCGCCGCCTGCTTCATCGGCGGCACCTCCATGCGCGGCGGCTCGGGCACCGTCTACGGCGCCCTGCTCGGCGCCCTGGTGATCGCCAGTCTGGACAATGGTATGTCCATGCTCGACGTGGACAGCTACTGGCAGATGATCGTCAAGGGCAGCATCCTGGTCCTGGCGGTCTGGGTCGACGTCAGCACCCGCACCAGCCGGCGCTGAGCGGCATGGCCAGGGGTGGATGAGGCTGCGCCGTCATCCACCCTGCGCCAGATCCCCCACCTTACTCCGAGTGACCCCCTCTCCCCCTGGGAGAGGGCCGGGGTGAGGGCACGCAACCAACACTCACGCTTTCCGGCAAGCTCCGTCCGTAGCGTGGAAAACCGCCAAGCCTTTTCCACTGGCTGGCTCTCGGGATCTGCGGTGGATGAGGCTGCGCCGTCATCCACCCTACGGTAGAGCTACCTCTCACGCCGTAGCGCCCCCTCCCCCTCAGGGAGAGGGCTGGGGTGAGGGCGACTCAGCCAACGCTCAATCCCCCCGGCCAACTCCTCTCAGCTCTCGAACCGCTGCACCCGCGGACCACGCTGGCGCAGGTCGGCGAGGCTTGCCGGGCTCAGGGTGCCGAGCGCCCGGTCGAGATCGCGCTGCAGATCCT
The DNA here is from genome assembly GCF_031453735.1 of Pseudomonas sp. SORGH_AS_0199. Taxonomy (NCBI): domain Bacteria; kingdom Pseudomonadati; phylum Pseudomonadota; class Gammaproteobacteria; order Pseudomonadales; family Pseudomonadaceae; genus Pseudomonas; species Pseudomonas sp. SORGH_AS_0199. The sequence goes on along the minus strand of NZ_JAVJAE010000001.1, from coordinate 219,686 downwards.
TGATCACCGTGGCCAGGGTGGCCGTGCATTCCAGGCTGCACAGGGGAATCGCCTTGGTGACCGTGACCGCGCGGGCCGTGTCGGTGACGGTGAACAGCAGGGTGCGATCGGCGCGCCGCGGGACGGCCAGGCAGGAGTGCGGACTGAAGGCGGTGATCAACATGTCGATGGCGTCTTGCATGGGCCGTTCATCCTTGGCGTGACCGGGGAAGCGTCCGCGTCAGACGCCCCCAGGCGCTGAAAGGTTCATTCCAGAGCGCTGGCGTGGGCAGGAAGCTTTCCTGCGCGCGGGATCGCTCGGCGGCGGAACGCCTGCCGGCTGTTCCTCGGCCGCGACCGGCAGTCCCCACCGGGAGGGTTCCATGCGCAGCCCGGCCCGGCTGCTGTGGACACGCGGGACGCCGCGCCATCCATCCCGCGCCTTTGACGCCCGCGCCGGGCTGCGGCAGAGTGCGCGCCCTTTTGGTGGTGCGGAGTCGGCGATGAATGCGGTGGTGGTGGCGGTAGGACTCATGCTGATGCTGAGTCTGGCCCGGGTGCATGTGGTGGTGGCGATGATCGCCGGGGCGGTGGCCGGTGGTCTGGTCGGCGGCCTGGGCCTGGAAGGCACCCTGCTGGCCTTCAACGCCGGCCTGGGCAATGGCGCCAAGGTGGCGCTCTCCTATGCGTTGCTGGGCGCCTTCGCCGTGGCCATCAGCCAGTCCGGGCTGGCGCACATGCTGGCTGATCGCGCCCTGGCGCTGATGGAGCGGCAGGCCAGCCAGGGCGGACGTTCGCTGCGCTGGGCGCTGCTCGGTCTGCTGCTGGCGGTATCCATCGCCTCGCAGAACATCCTGCCCATCCACATCGCCTTCATCCCGCTGCTGGTGCCGCCGCTGCTCTATGTGCTGACGCGCCTGGAGCTGGATCGCCGGCGGCTGTCCTGCGTCATGACCTTCGGCCTGATCGCCCCCTACATGTTCCTGCCGGTGGGCTTCGGCAGCCTCTATCTGCACGACATCCTGCTGGCCAGCGTGGCCCGCGCCGGCGTGGACGTCAGCGGCGTGGACCCCAGTCGCGCCATGCTGCTGCCGGCCCTGGGCATGGTGGTCGGCCTGCTGCTGGCTGTCTTCGTCAGCTATCGCCGGCCGCGACAGTACGACCTCAGTCTGGTGGCGCGCACCGAGCGGGCCGACCGCCCCTACAACGGCCGCACCCTGCTGGTGGCGCTGATCGCCGTGATCGCCGCCTTTGGTGTGCAGCTCTGGCTGGACTCCATGATCCTCGGTGCGCTGGTCGGCTTCGTGGTCTTCACCGCCACCGGCGTGGTGCGCTGGCGCGAGGCGGACGACCTGTTCAGCGAGGGCGCGAAGATGATGGCGGTGATCGGCTTCATCATGCTCACCGCCGGCGGCTTCGCCGAGGTGCTGACCGCCACCGGCCAGATCAAGGACCTGGCCGCCACCGCTGCCGGCCTGATCGGTGACAACCGCGCCCTGGGCGCGCTGCTGCTCCTGCTGCTGGGCATGCTGGTGACCCTGGGCATCGGCTCGTCCTTTTCCAGCGTGCCCATCCTCGCCGCCATCCTGGGGCCGCTGTGCCTGCACCTGGGCTTTTCGCCGCTGGCCATCGTCTGCCTGATCGGCACCGCCGGCGCCCTGGGCGACTCGGGTTCGCCAGCCTCGGATTCCACCCTGGGCCCCACCTCGGGTCTCAATGTGGACGGCCAGCACAGCCATATCTGGGACACCGTGGTGCCGTCCTTCCTGCATTTCAGCCTGCCGATGCTGCTGTTCGGCTGGGCGGCGGTGCTGCTGCTGTAACCGGCGATTGCCGGCCGGGCGCAAAGCCCCGGCTGGGCGGGTCCAAGGCCTACAGCCCAGGAGCCGCCCCATGTCCAGCCCTACCTTCAGTGTCGAACCCCTCACCGCCGCCGACCTGCCGGCCACCACCGAAGTGGTGCGCCTGGCGTTCGCCACCTGGATGGGCGCCGCCGAGCCGGGCGAATTCTGGAATGACCGCGACTATGTGCGCAGTCGCTTCGCCGCGCCCCACACCGCTTGGTTCAAGGCCCTCGACGGCGAGCGCCTGGTCGGCGCCGTCTGCGTCACCCGCTGGGGGCGCCACGGCATCCTCGGCCCGCTGGCGGTGCACCCGGACTACTGGGACGCCAAGGTGGCCAAGGCGCTGATGGGCGCCGCGGTCGAGCAGCTCGACGCCTGGCAGCTGGTGCATGCCGGACTCTTCACCTTTCCCGACAGTCCGCGGCACCTGGGGCTCTACCAGGGCTTCGGCTTCTGGCCGCGTACCCTGACCGCGGTGATGGCGCGTCCGCTGCAAACACAGGCGGCGCCGCCGGCGCTGCGCTTTTCCCTGGCGGCCGAGCCCGACCGGCTGCTGGCGTCCTGCGCCGAACTGGGCCGGGCCAATGCGCCAGGGCTGGACGTCTCCGCCGAGATGGCCGCGGTACGTGAACAGCAACTCGGCGAGAGTCTGCTGCTGCAGGACGCGCAGGGCCGGGCGGAGGGCTTCGCCGTCTGCCATTTCGGGCCCCACAGCGAGGCGGGCACCGGGGTCTGCTATGTGAAGTGCGCGGCGGTCCTGCCCGGTACGGGGGCCGAGGCGCGCTTCGCCCGGCTGATCGCCGCCTGCGATGGCCTGGCCCGGGACCATGGCCAGCAGCGCCTGCTGGCCGGCGTCAACACCGCCCGCCTGGGGGCCTACCGCTGGCTGCTGGCGGAAGGGTTTCGCAGCGAGATCCTGGGCATCACCCTGCACCGGGGCGAAGCCCATTACGATCATCCCGAGGTCTGGCTGCTGGACGACTGGCGCTAGCCGACCGGCAGAGCAGCGACAGGGAAAAAAGGCTCTGGAACGGGCTAAAGAGCGAAGCGGCGAGGCCGATACAGGGACTCGGATCGCGCGCAGCCCTTGCCGCGGCTGCTCCCTCTAAGGATTCGATCATGGCCTTGCTCAAGCACTACTCGATCATGCGCGCGCTGGATATCCTGGCCGCGGCGACGGAGACCGTCACCCCCCTGGCCGAGAGCGGCAGCTTCCAGGGCGATCCTGCCCTGGCACGCCTGACCAAGGGGCTGCAGGCGCTGCTGGTACAGCAGCGGGAATTGCAGCAGCAGGTGCAGACGCTGAGTCAGGACAATGCCACCCTGACGGCGCGCATGGCCGAAAGCGAGACGCTGGCCAGGCGCCTGGGGACCCGCTTCGAGCTGGTCAGCCAGGGTTCCAGCGAAGGCCTCTGGGACATGGAGGTGGTGGCCGGCGATCCGGTCAATCCGCGCAACGCCTTCTGGTGGTCTGATCAGTTCCGCGCCATGCTCGGCTTTCGCGATGAACGCGATTTTCCCAGCGAACTCGGCAGCTGGGCCAAGCGCCTGCATCCGGAAGACAGCGCCTGGGTGCTGGACGCCTTCGCCGCCCACATGAAGGATCGCAGCGGTCAGACCCCCTTCGATGTCCAGTATCGCATCGCCCTGAAGTCCGGCGAATACCGCTGGATGCGCGCCACCGGCGCCACCCTGCGTGACGAGCGCGGCGTACCGCTGCGGGTGGCTGGCTCCCTGCGCGACATCCATGACCAGCGCCTGCGCGATCAGGAACTGGACGTCACCCTGACCCGTTTCGAGTTGGCGCGGGAGATGCTCAACGACGGCCTCTGGGACATGGAGGTGATCGCCGGCGATCCGCTCAATCCCAGGAATCCCTTCTGGTGGTCGCCGCAATTTCGCCACCTGCTCGGTTACGAGACCGTCCAGGAGTTTCCCGATGTGCTGGACAGCTGGGCCTCGCGCCTCTACCCGGACGATCGCGAGCGGGTACTGGAGGCCTTCGGTGCGCACATCAATGACCGCAGCGGCCGCACCGGCTTCGACATCACCTATCGCCTGGTGCTGAAGAACAACGAGGTGCGCTGGTTCCGCGCCCGTGGTCAGACCCGGCGCACCGCCGATGGCACGCCGTTGCGGGTGGTGGGCGCGCTGGCCGATGTCCATGCCCTGCACGAGCAGGAATCCTTGCGCGGCAACCAGGAAGACCAGCACCGCACCATGGAAGAGAACCTGCAGAAGGTGACCGAGATCGTCGGCTCCATCCAGGGCATCGCTGCCCAGACCAACCTGCTGGCGCTCAATGCCGCCATCGAGGCCGCCCGCGCCGGTGAAGCCGGCCGTGGCTTCGCCGTGGTGGCGGACGAGGTACGCAAGCTGGCCACGCGCACCTCGGAGGCCACCCAGCGGGCGGCCGACATGATCCGCAAGTAAGGGCGCCTGGCTTCAGGCGTCGCCCGCGGTCGCCTTCTTTCGCGACCGGCTGCGCGGCTTGGGTGCCGGCGGGGCGACGCTGCTCTGGATGCCGCCGACCTGAGTCAGGTTGTCGTCGGGCTGGTCTTCCAGTTCGCGGTTGGCCTGAAACCAGTGCTCGAAATCCTGGCCATGGGGACGACCTTCGCGTTCCCAGATTTCATAGGCGCGCTGGCGGATGCGTTCTTCCAGTGTCATACCGGTAACTCCAAAGGGGCAGGGGAGAGCGGCCGGCAGCTCCGGCGCCCTTCCTGACTAGGCCCGAGGCGACCACGAAAAGTTTCTCCGGCGCTCCGGTCAGCCAGGCCTCGTTACCGCTTGCAGGGCTCTGGCACGCCGCTTCAGCGGCCAGGACCGTTCGTCGGTGTCCGGCTAGCCGTGCCAGGCGCGGCGATAGGCGCCCGGTGCCACCCCGTAGGCCTGCTTGAACTGGCGAGTGAGATGACTCTGGTCGGCGAAGCCCAGTTGCAGGGCCACGTCCAGGGGCGCCCAGCCGGCCCGCAGCAGGCCCTGGGCGCGGGTCAGGCGCTGCTGCTTGAGCCAGGCGTGGGGCGGCAGGCCCGTCGCCCGGCGGAACACCCGCAGGAAATGAAAGGGCGACAGCCCCACGGCCTGGGCCAGCTCTTCGAGGCTGGGCGGTTGCTGCAACCGCTGGCCGAGCAATTCGCGGGCGCGCTGCACCGCCAGGGGTTCTCGACCCGGCTGCGGGATAGTGCCCAGGCAGGCGTGGCGGCCGAACAGCAACAGCAGCGCCTCACGCCAGGCGGTCTGCTGCTCCAGCGCCTCGGCGCCATGGTCGGCCAACCGATGCAGCTGGCTGAAGGCCGCACTCACCTGGGGATCGTGCAGCACGCTGGTGGCGAAGGCCGGGGTGGCGTCCATCGGGCATCCCAGTTCGGCGAAGACCGGCATCAGCTGCGCCAGCGTCGGATAGAAGCCGCGGTACTGCCAGCCTTCCTCGACCGCTGTCGCACCGGTGTGCAACTCGTCCGGGTTGATCAGCACCATGCTGCCGGCCGCGGCCAGGTGCTCGGCGCCGCGGTGGCTAAAGCGCTGGGCGCCGCGCTCGATCACGGTGAGCACATAGCCTTCGTGCACATGGGGGGCGAAGCGCTGGCGGCGATAGCGGGCGTGCAGCAGCTCGACGCCGCCCAGCCCGCGGGCCGACCAGAGGCGGGCGTTTTCCTGTTGTCCGTTCATGGCTCTCTCGTGGCACCGATCGGTTCCATCCTGGCGCTAGAGGAGCCAGCGTAGCAGGTAGAACACGCCCATGCTGAGGATCACCGTGGTCAGCACCCGCCGCGTCCAGAGCATCAGCCCCACCGCGGTCAGGGCCGCCAGCAGGTAAGGGTCGACCAGGGTCGCGGCCAGCGTCCTTTCGCCGGAGAACAGGATGGGGCCGCAGATGGCGGTGAGCATCCCGGGCACGGCGAATTCCAGGAAGGTGCGCAGATTGCGTCCCAGGCGCAGCGGCAGGCGCGGTTCGAGAAAGAGATAGCGATTGCAGAAGACCAGGACGGCCATGCCGAGCACGGTGGCAAGGATCATTGCAGGCGCTCCCGCAGGCGGCGCACCCCGAAGCCCGCGCTCATCCCCGCCAGGCCGCCCAGCACCAGGGCGCCCTGCCATTGCAGGTGATGCAGCCACACCGACACCAGCAGCGCGGTGAGCACGCAGGCCACGGTGGCCAGGTCGCGTACCAGGGGCACCACCAGGGCGATGAAGGTGGCGGCGATGGAAAAGTCCAGGCCCAGGGCGCCCAGATTGGGCAGCACCCGCCCCAGCAGCAGCCCGGCCAGGGTGAAGAGATTCCACAGCAGATAGAAACTCAGACCCATGCCCAGGGCGCGCCAGCGGTCGAAGCCGGCCGGTTGCTCGGCATGGTTCAGGGCGAAGAATTCGTCGGTGAGCAGAAAGCCGAAACCCAGCCGCCAGGGCAGCGGCTGGGGCGCCAGGACGCGTCTCATGTGCAGGCCATAGAGCAGGTGCTGGGAGGTCAGCAGCAAAGTGGTCAGCAGGATGGCGGCGAGGCCCGCGCCGGCCTTGAGCATGCCCAGGGCCACCAGTTGCGCCGCCCCGGCGAACACCAGCAGGGAAAAGGCCTGGCCTTCCAGCACGCTGAGGCCGGTTTCGATGGCCAGGGCGCCGACCAGGATGCCCCAGGGCGCGCAGGCCAGCGACAGCGGCATGATCTGCCAGGCACCCTGGAGGAAGGCGCGGCGGCGGGAAGCGGTCATCGGCAGGGCTCCGGAAGGCAGGGGATGCCCAGGGTGCCGCACCGCGTCGCCGCCGTCTTGAACGTTCTTGCGCTGTGGCGCCCTCAGCCTTCCAGCAGGGCGAACAGCTCCAGGTACTGCCGGGTCAGCTTATGGCCTGGGTCCAGGTGGATCAGCGGGCGATGCTGCTGGTGGGATTCGCGCATCTTCACCGACGACATCAGCGGCGCCGCCAGTACCGGCAGATCACGCGCCTGGAGCTCCTCGATCAGCTGGCGCGGGGTGCTGGCCTGGGCGTGGTACTGGTTGATGATGATGCCCTCGACCGCGAGCTTCTCGTTGTAGTCCTCGCGGATCTCCTCCAGCTCTTCGATCAGGTCGTACAGCGCCTGCTGGGCGAAGACATCGCAGTCGAAGGGGATCAGGCAGCGGTCGGCGGCGATCAGCGCCGAGATGCTGTAGAAGTTCAGCGCCGGCGGGGTATCCAGGTAGATGCGGTCATAGTCTTCGCCAAGCTTGTCGAGGTACTTGGCGAGCTTCTGGATCTTGTACTTGGCTTCGAGCTTGAACTGCAGCTCGCTCAGCTCGCCCGAGGCGGCGATCAGATCCAGATTCGGCCAGGCGGTGGCATGGATGTTGGCCTGGGCCTTCTTGCCGCCGCTTAGGGTCTGCTTGAAGAAGTCGGCGATGCCGTGGGGCAGGTCGTCGCCCACCTGGCCGGTGAGGTACTGGCTGGAGTTGGCCTGGGGATCGAGATCCACCAGCAGGGTGCGATAGCCTTCGTGGGCGCTGATGGCCGCCAGGTTGCAGGCGATGCTGGACTTGCCGACACCGCCCTTCTTGTTGAAGACCACGCGGCGCAGGGCATGACCAGAGGGAGAGCTGTGTGCGTTCATTGAGTCGTCCCGACAGAGAGAAGAGGCCAGAGGTGCAAAGGTGTGGCGGTGGCGTTTCGCTTATACCGAAAGGCCAGGCGCAGACGATGACGAATTTATGGCCGTTGCATGACATTCATATGACGAGCCTAGCGCAGCGGTGGAACCTTGGCGTCTGCCCGGCCTTCGAACTCGGCAAGCTCCCGTCGAGAATCCGCCATGAATACCCGCCGACTCCCTGCCTTGCTGCTGCTCGCCTGCGCCCCTCTGACCCAGGCCGCCAATGATACCCAGTCGCCGGTACCGGTGCCGGGTACCCCCGCCCAGACCGATACCCGAGTGCTCGAAGCCGGCGCCGACGTGCTGCAGCGCAAGCCGCCCATCGCCGCCCTCAACACCTATCTGGACGGCTTCCATTTCTACAACGGCCACCCCGCTAGCCAGATGGAAGCTCACCACTATTGCAGCGTCCTGGGCGAAGAGATGTTCCAGTGCGTGATCTACGACGGCAATGTCACCGATGCCAAGCTGATGGGCGTCGAGTACATCATCAGCGAGCGGCTGTTCAAGACCCTGCCCGCGGCCGAGCAGGCGCTCTGGCACAGCCATGTGCACGAGGTGAAGTCGGGTCAGCTGGTCGCGCCCGGCGTGCCCCAGGTGGCCGAGCACCGGCTGATGGACAAGCTGGTGCATACCTACGGCAAGACCTGGCACACCTGGCATACCGATCAGGACCTGCAGCTGCCGCTGGGCGTGCCCCAGCTGATGATGGGCTTCACCGCCGATGGCCAGCTCGATCCCAAGCTGCTCGCCGAGCGTGACCGCCGCCTGGGCGTCTCCTCCACCGAGACCAAGGCCGCCCGCGCCGATCTGCCCACGCCCACGGTCGTCCCCGGCGCCGATGCCTGGCAGCAGGGCAGGGTCATCCAGCTGCAGGACCCCACCGGCCAGCTGCACAAGCACGCCGGCGAGCACACCGAGAAGGGCGTCAACGCCAGTTCGAACAAGCCCTGAAGGTAGGTTAGGCTCCGGTCGGGAACCTGACCGGAGTCCGCCATGCCGTTGCCCATGCTGCAGACGCCCCGCCTGCTGCTACGCCCCTTGCAACTAGAGGATGCAGAAGCGATCCAGCGGATCTTTCCGCAATGGGAGATCGTGCGGTACATGACCGCGCATATTCCCTGGCCTTACCCGGAAGATGGCGCTCGGCGTTTCTTGCAGGACATCGCTTTGCCGGCCATGGCGCGGGGTATTGAATGGCACTGGTCACTGCGCCTACGTAGCGATCCAGAAGTCCTGATCGGCGTCATCAGCCTGCATGACGAGCCAGATAACAACCGCGGTTTCTGGCTTTCTCCAGCTTTTTGGCAACAGGGGCTCATGAGCGAGGCCTGCGCTGCGGTGAATACCTTTTGGTTCGAGGACCTGCGGCGCCCGTGTATGCGTGTGCCCAAGGCAGCCTTAAACGACGGGTCGCGGCGTTTATCGCACCGCGAGGGGATGCGCCTCATAGCAAAAGAGGAATCCGACTATGTTTGCGGCAAATTGCCCTCGGAGTTGTGGGAGCTGAGTAGGGAGACCTGGTTGCTGACGCAAAAGAACCGGGATTAGGCGCCTGGCCCTCCACGCGCCGCCGTCCCACAGGCGTGGCAGAAATGCGCGAAGGCGCTCTTGCGGGTCTGGCAGGCGCCGCAGTGGTCGTGCAGGCCGATGCCGCAATGGGGGCAGAAGTCGATCCCCGGGTCCTTGAGGTCCACCGGCCGCTCGCAACCGGGACAGACGCCCTTGGCCAGCCGCGCCAGGGCGGTGTCGTAGTGCAGCTCTTCGCGCCTGACGGTGTCCGGCTGGGCTTCCTTGAGCGCCAGGCGGGCGCGATAGTCCTGCAGGGCACGGATGGCGTAGCGTCCGCCCAGGACGGTCAGCAGGATGCCCACCAGATAGCGCACATAGCCGCCATAGCTGGGTAGATAGGGCACCAGCTCGACGAAGAAGGCGAACAGCGCGAAGAAGATGAAGCCCCAGACGAAGGGCCACCAGGTGCTCTTGCGCTGGCGGACGAACAGCCAGGCCGCCACCGCCAGCAGGGGCAGGGTCAGCGCCAGGCGATAGAGGAAGACCCGCAGCTCGGCCTGCTGGCGCGCCTCCAGCCAGGCCGACTGCGCCGACTCACCGAGGGTGGCCAGGCTGCGCTGCGCATTGTCGGCGCGCTGCTCGGCATCCAGCAGCGCCTGCTGCTGGCGTTCCACCTCCTGCTCCGCCACCCGCTCGCCGGCCTTGAGTTCGTCCAGGACGCGGCTGCGGGCGATCAGTTCGGCATCCTGCTCGGGGCGCTGGGTGGTCTGACGGGTCGCCAGCCAGTTGTCGAAGGTCTCGCGATTGGCCTGGTAGCTGCTCGCGGCCGCGGTCTGCCGCAATTGCGCCTGTTCCAGGGCGTCGCTGGCCTGACGGCTGGCCAGCTGGGCCTGGCGCTGATCTTCCCGGGCCGCGGCGGTGGCGGCGGGGTCCATGAAGTCTTCCAGACGCTGCTGCTGCTCCACCTGGGGCAGATCGCCGACCAGGGTGCCGCCCAGGCCGATGAGAAAGCCGGCGAATACCAGCGCCAGCAGCCAGAGGCCGCGGTTGAACCATTTTTCCGAGAGTCGCAGCGATTTGCCCATGGGTCCGTCCTGGTCGAAAGAAGGCTCAGCTTAGCCGCTCCCGCGGCGCTCCGTTCAGGCCAGCTTGATCGCCACCACCCCGGCGAAGATGGCCAGGCCGGCGCAGATGCGGCCCAGCGGCAGGCTTTCGTGCAGCCAGAAGACCCCGATCAGCAGGGCGAACAGCACGCTGGTCTCTCGCAGCGCCGAGACCAGGCCGATGGGCGCCTGGGTGGTGGCGACGATCACCAGGCTGTAGGCCAGCATCGACATGACCCCGCCCGCCAGCCCGGCGCGCCAGTGCGGACCGAGCCCGGCGAAGGCCGCGGCGCCGCGGCTCAGCCGCAGGACCAGCGCCGCCACCACGCCGTTGACCGCGAACAGCCAGAGGGCATAGGCCACGGCATTGCCACTGGCGCGGGCGCCGAGGGCATCGGCCAGGGTGTAGGCGGCGATGAAGCTGCCGGTGGTGAAGGCGCAGACCAGCAGCGCCAGGCTGGGTGGCGTGCCGCGCCGAGCGCCGAGCAGCGCCATCAGGGCGAGCCCGGTCACCAGCAGGCCGAGGCCGAGCAGGGCGGGTGGCGAAAGCCTTTCGCCGAGGGCGAGAAAGGCCACCAGGCTGACCAGCAACGGCGCGCTGCCGCGGGAGAGGGGATAGACCTGGCCGAGATCGCCATAGCGATAGGCGCGGGCGAGAAAGGCGTTGTAGCCGATGTGCAGCAGGGCGGAGAGGGCGATCCAGGGCCAGGCCGCCGCGGGCGGCAGGACGACGAAGGGCAGCGCCAGCAGCGCGGCAAGGCCGGCGCCGATCTGGATCAGACTGGCGGTGAGAAAGCGGTCGAGGCCGATCTTGAGCAGGGCGTTCCAGCCGGCGTGCAAAAGGGCGGCGAGCAATACCAGGGCGAACAGGGGCGTGGTCACGAGGCCTCCGGCCAGGCGGGTCCATCAGTCTAGCCCAGGGCGCCTTCCAAGAGGCCGCCCATGGCGCCGGAACCCTGGACGTTCCACACTGGCAGCCGTGTTTCGCTGCCGCGCCAGGATGGCTGCCATGAATCCCTCTACTTCTCTTCCGCCCGTGACACCACGGCATGGCGCGGTCGGCCTGGCGCTGGTCGCCGGTCTGTCGCTGCTGGCCGGCATGACCGATGCCATCGGCTTTCTCGCCACCGGCGACTTCGTCTCCTTCATGAGCGGCAATACCACCCGTCTTGCTGCCGATGTGGCGGCAGGCCGCTGGACTGCCGCGGGGCACCTGGCGCTGGCCATCGGCACCTTCGTGTTGGGCAATGCCGGCGGTGTGCTGCTGCAGCGGCTGACCCGCCAGCGCGCCTGCCTGCTGCTCGGCCTGCTGGCCCTGCTGCTGGCGCTGGCGGCCAGCCTGCCCCTGGGCCACCTGGCGCTGCTGACCGGGGTGTTCGCCATGGGCATGGTCAATGCGGTGGTGGAGCAGGTCTACGGCCTGCCCATCGGCCTCACCTATGTCACCGGCGCCCTGTCGCGTTTCGGACGCGGCCTGGGTCACTGGCTGCTGGGCGAACGCCGCCGCGGCTGGCGCATCCAGCTGGTGCCCTGGCTGGGCATGCTGCTCGGCGGGGTGCTGGGCGCTGCCCTGGAGGCGGGACTGGGCCTGGCGGCCTGGTACGCCAGCGCGGCCCTGGCCGCCATCCTGGCGGTGATCTTTCGCCTGATCCCGCGAGCCTGGCAACTGGGTTATCTGGCCTCATGAACGCAGCGACCCAGACCCTGGGCGTCCGCCCCCGCGATCCCGAACTCGGCCAGGCCAAGGTCCGTTTGGCCTTCATCCTGCCGGCCTCGGCCTACATCACCGGCGCCTGGGCCTGGGGGCTGTTCGATACCGCCATCCTGCTGGCCAACCTGCTGTGCTACGCCCTGTTCGCCGTGCTGGCCGTCGGCCTGTTCTTCGAGATCCGCCGGCGGCCGGGAGTGAAGCCCTGGCGGCGCCTGCTGGCCATGAGCCTGGACTTCAGCGCCATCACCTTTTCCTCCATCACCAGCGGCGAGGCCCTGCTGCCACTGTTCGGCGTGCTGCTCTGGGTCACGGTGGGCAACGGCCTGCGCTATGGGCGCGGCTACCTGCTGCTGGCCACCGGGCTATCGCTGACCGCCCTGACCGCCATCATCGCCGGGATGCCCTTCCTGCAGCGCTATCCCACGGTGGCCCTGATGATGCTGGTGACCGCGCTGCTGGTGCCCGGCTACGTGCATTTCCTGCTGACCCGCATTCAGGATTCGCTGCACGAGACCCAGGCGGCCAACCTGGCCAAGGCGCGCTTCCTGGCCCAGGCCAGCCACGATCTGCGCCAGCCGATCCACTCCATCGGCCTGTTCACCGCCTGCCTGCGCGATGGCCAGCTGAGCGCCGATCAGGAGCGGCTGGTCGACAACATCGACCGCTCGCTGCTCGGCGTCGAGCAGCTGTTCCGTTCGCTGCTGGACATCTACACCCTCGATCAGAAGCAGGTCAGTCCGCGACGCACGGTGGTCGATCTGGATACCCTGTTCGGCGACCTGGTGCGGCAGAACGCGGAGGCGGCGCGCTGGGCCGGGGTGGAGATCCGCTGGCGCGCCTGTGGCCTGCAGGTCTACAGCGACCCGGCGCTGCTGCTCACCTCGCTGCAGAATCTGCTGTCCAACGCCCTCAAGTACGCGCCCGGCAAGCCCCTGCTGCTGGCGGTGCGCCTCCACCAGGGCCAGCTCGCCCTGGTGGTCTACGACCAGGGGCCGGGCATCGCCGCCGAGCACCTGCCGCACCTGTGCGAGGAATTCTATCGGGTGCGCGAGACGCGCGATCGCGACATCGAGGGCGTCGGCTTGGGGTTGTCCATCGTGCAACGCATCGCCACCCTGCTCGAGTTGCGACTGACCATCCGTTCGCACCCCGGCCGCGGTACCGCGGTCGCGCTCCAGGGCCTGCCGCTGGCCACCCTGCCGCTGGAGGCGCGCCCACGGCCGGTGAGCGGCCCCCAGCACCTGCTCGCCGGCTGGCGGATCCTGCTCATCGAAGACGACGCCAACGTGCTGCTGGCCACCGCGACCCTGTTGCGCAGCTGGGGCTGCGAGGTCACCACTGCCACCAGCATTCCCTCCGGCGCCGTGAGTTGCGACTTGGTGATCACCGATTTCGATCTGGATCGCAGCGCCTCGGGTGCCGATTGCATCGCCTATCTCAATCGGCTGCAGGGTCGGCGCATCCCGGCCATCGTGGTGACCGGCCATGACATTCCCCAGGTCCAGCAGGCGCTGGGCGACGCCGAGATCCCGGTGCTGGCCAAGCCGGTGCGACCGGCGGAATTGCGCGCCCTGCTGCTGGCCTTTCGCGTCGCGGCTAGCTGAGTGAGCGCTGGGAGCCAAGGCCGGCCTTGGCGCCGAAGGCGGCCGCCGCTGCGCGGCTGCTGACGCCCAGGGTACGCAGCAGAGCGGAGACATGGATGCGCACGGTAAAGGGCGAGATGGCCAGGATCCGGGCGATCTCCTTGTTGCTCAGGCCCTGGGTGATCAGGCCGAGCACCTCCAGTTGCCGCGGCGTCAGCGCCTGCACCCGGTTATCAGGCGTCAGGTTGACCGGGGCCAGGCTCGGCATGGCATAGCGCACCACAGGTTGTCCGGCGAGGCAGTCGGCGATCGCCTCGGCCATGGCCGCCGGCGGTAGCGCCTTGCCGATGAAGCCGTCCACACCGGCTGCCAGGATATGTTCGATCACCGTGGCGTCTTCCAGCATCGAGACCACGATCAGGGTGCTGCGCTTGAATTCCTGGCGCAGGGCGCGCAGCGAAAAGCTCAGGTCCTGGCCAGGATAGAGCAGGTCCAGCAGCAGCCCGCTGGGCGGCTCACCCTGGCGCGCCAGTTCCAGGACCTGTTGCAGGCTGTCGGCCTGATCCACCTGCGCCTGTGGCTGCAGCTGGCGCAGAATGCGCACCAGGCCTTCACGAAACAGCGGATGGTCGTCGGCGACGATGAAACGTTGCATCTCTGGCTATCCTGGGGCCCGGAACACCGGTCGCAACGCCGGGGTGGCCCAAAGCCTTTAGTCTAGCGCAGCGGTCAGAAGTGGACCACTTGGTAAAACGCTTGGGCCGCCGCGGCGCTCAGCCGTTTTGCGCCAGGCCGCGCGGCGCGGCCAGCGGCTCCGGCGCAGCCTCCGCAGCGCCCGCGCCCAGCTGCCGCCGCATCAGCCACTCGAAGGCGCCGGTCAGCAGCAGCGCCGCACAGGCCAGTCCGAATGCCAGGCCCCACCAGACGCCATGGGGGCCGATACCCAGCTGGACGCCCAGCAGCCAGGCACCGCTGGCGCCGATCAGGCAGTAGCAGAGCAATCCGCCGTAGAAGCCCAGGCGTGCCTGGCGGATACCCCGCAGCGCACCCTGGGCGATGCTCTGGGTACCGTCGAAGATGACGAACACCGCCGCGATCAGCACCAGCTGGCGTGCCAGCTCCGCCACCGGGCTCTGCGTATCCGCCAGGAACAGCCTCACCAGCCAGCCGGGAAAGCTCCAGAACAGCAGGGCGATGCCCAGCATCACCAGGGCGCCGCCGCCGATGGCCAGTCGCCCCACCAGCAGGGCCTCGCGCGGCCGCCCGGCGCCCTGGTGCTGGCCGATGCGGATGCTGGTGGCATAGGAGAGTCCGGCGGGCAACATGAACACCAGGTACACCAGCTGGTTGGCGATCTGATGGGCCGCCAGCGCCGTGGCGCCCAGGGCGCCCATGCACAGCGCCGCCGACAGGAACAGGCAGGCTTCCACCGCATAGGTGCCACTGATAGCCAGGCCCTGGCCGAGGGTGTCGGCGAGGGCACGGCGATCCGGACGGCGCAGATAGCGACCCAGAGGATAGGCGGCATAGGCCGGATGGCGGGCGATATACAACGCCAAGCCCAGGGCCGCGCCATTCATCACCACCGCAGTCACCGCGCCGATGCCCGGCAGCCCGGGTTGCGGCAGGCCGCCCCAGCCGTGCAGCAGCGCCAGATTGAACAGGGCATTGAGCAGCGCCGCGCCGAGCACGATGGTCAGCACCGGTCCGGGGCGGTCCAGAGCACTGGTGAAGCCGCGCAGGGTCATGAACAGCAGATGGCCGGGCAGGGCGAAGGCCAGGCAGCGCAGGAAGACGCCGGCCGCCTGACGACTCTCTTCGGGCTGGCCGGCCAGGGCCAGCAGGGGTTCGATATGCCACAGCAGGGTACCGGCCAGCAGCGCCAGCACCCCGGCGATCCAGATCCCGGCCGCAGTGACCGCCGCCACCCCTTCGGTATCCCCCGCACCCCGGCGCAGTGCCGCCAGATTGGCCACCGCGGTGATCACGCCCACGCAGATCACCGAGACGAAGGAGTAGACCGCCGCTCCCAGGCCGCCACCGGCCAGGGCTGCCGGGCCCAGGCGGCCCATCATCAGGGTGTCGGTGAAGACCATGGCCACATAGGCCAGCTGCGCACCGATCAGGGGCAGGGCGAGACGCAACAGCGCGAGCAGTTCGAGACGCGGCAGAGACATGGGTGGATCTCGCTGAGCAGGTGGCCGACGTTTGACAAGAACTCATTGTTGGATGCGGGCGCGCCGCCCACAATTGGAAAATAACCATGCCATCCATGAGTCTGAGTCATGCCCGAGCACCCCTCGCGTCTGCCGCCGCTGTATGCCCTGCGCGCCTTCGAGGCCGCCGCTCGCCACGGCTCCTTCACCCGCGCGGCCCAGGAGTTGTCGCTGACCCAGAGTGCGGTCAGTCGCCATGTGCGGACGCTGGAAGAGACCTTTGGCTGCCGCCTGTTCGAGCGCGCCGGGCGTCAGCTGGCGCTGACCGAGCCCGGCAAGCTGCTCTTGCCGGGGCTGAGCGAGGGCTTCGAGGCGCTGGCGCGGGCCTGTGGCAATCTTGCCGTGGCCGAGGGCACCCTGAGACTCAAGGCGCCCACCACCCTGTCGCTGCGCTGGCTGCTGGCGCGGCTGGCGCGCTTTCGCCAGCTCAGTCCGCAACTGGACATCCAGCTCACCAGCGTCTGGATGGCCAGCGACCGGGTCGACTTCGTCCATGAGCCCTTCGATTGCGCGGTACTGCTCGGCGACGGCCGCTTCCCGGTGGACTGGGAGGTGGTGCCGCTGTTCGAGGAGTGGCTGGTGCCGGTCTGCTCGCCGGCTGCCGCCCGGGAGGGCGCCTGGGACCTGGCGCGGCTGCAGGGGGAAGAACTGCTGCATCCCACCTTCGACCGCCGCGACTGGCGCCGCTGGCTGCAGGCCATGGGCCTGACCCAGGCGGTGCCCCTGAGTGGTGGCCAGGTGTTCGACACCCTGGAGCTGGGCATGGCCGCTGCCGCGCGTGGCTACGGGGTTTCCATCGGCGATCTGGTGATGCTCGCCGAAGACGTGGCGGCCGGACTCATTGCCTTGCCCTGGCCCGAGGCGGTGGCCAGCGGTGATGCCTATTACCTGGTCTGGCCGCGCAATCGCCGGGGGCAGGCGCGCCTTCGCCAGCTGGCTGATTTCCTGCAACGGGAAGTGGCATCCCAAAGCCTTCCAGAGGTCGTTCGCCATAAATAAGGCGCCAGACTGCTGTCATTCGCTTTAGTTCATCGTACCTCTGCCGATAAAATAAAAGTTAACCGCCAAGAAGACCGCCCTAGAGCGGTCGGTCCCTGATACCGCCCTTGCCCTCAAATTCGTACTGCCCTACAGGGATGTAGGCGCTTTGGAGCCCCCTATGGTCATTTCCCCGCGTCGTAGTATCGCCCGACAACTTGCCTTGGCCCTCAGTCTGGTACTGATTGTCGTGATCGCCGGCAGCTGTCTGTTCGCCCTGCATGCCTTGAGCGTGTCCATCGAAGGCACCCAGCGCAAGCACCTGGGTAGCGAGGCCCGGCTGCTCTCCGATCAGCAGCAGACCTTTCTCAGCACCCTGAAGATCAGCACCCAACGGCTGGCCAACCTGTTCGAGCGCCGCTTCGATGGCGGCCTGAGCCTGGCCGGCGAGCGACTGCCCCTGGGCAGCGCCACGGCCCCCGCCCTGCTGTTCGCCGGTCAGGCGCTGAACAGCGACTTCAGCCAGGTCGACGACTTCACCCGGCTGACCGGTGGCGTCGCCACCATCTTCGTCCGCGATGGCGACGACTTTACCCGTATCACCACCTCGCTGAAGAAGCAGGACGGCAGCCGCGCCATCGGTACCCAGCTCGATCGCAAGCACCCGGCCTATGCCGGATTGCTGCAGGGTCAGAACTACGTCGGGCGCGCCCAGCTGTTCGGACGCTCCTACATGACCCAGTACACCCCGGTCCGCGACGGCGGCGGCAAGGTCATCGCCGTGCTCTTCGTCGGCTTCGACTACACCGACGCCCAGGCCCAGCAGCTGGCCCAGCTGACCCAGCTGCGCATCGGCGAGACCGGCTCCCTGGCCCTGCTCGACGAGCAGGGCAACTGGCTGGTGCCGCCGGCCAATGCGAAAAAGAATGACGAACTGCTCGCCGCGCTCAAGAGCGACCCCAAGCAGCGCGAACACACCTGGCAGGACGGCAATGAAGACTTCCTCAGCGTCAGCGCGCCGGTCGCCGGCGAAGGCTGGACCGTGGTCGCCACCCTGCCCAAGGCCGAGCTGGACGCCCCGGTGCACGCCGTCGGCCTGCGCCTGGCCATCGGCAGCCTGATCGCCCTGGTGCTGGCGGTGGTCGCCTCGGTCGTCCTGCTGCGCCACAAGCTGAAGCCGCTGGGCCAACTGGTGGAGCGGGCCCAGGCCCTGGGTCGCGGTCAGCTCAGCGTGCGCGTCGAGGCGCGCAGCCAGGACGAGATCGGCGAACTCGCCCAGAGCTTCAACCAGATGGCCGATGCCTTGGCCTCCACCGTTGAGCAGGTCCGTGGCTCTTCGCGCGCGGTCACCGAGCGTTCCCAGCAACTGAGCCAGCTTTCCGACCAGACCCTGAGACGCTCTGCCGAGCAGTCCAGCCAGATCGACAGCATGGCCAGCGCCGTGGAGGAATTCAGCGCCACCGCCCAGAACATCGCCGACGGCATGCAGCGCACCGAACGCCTGGTGCAGGAAAACGCCCAGCAGACCCGCACCGGGACTCAGGCCATGCAGGGCGCCTCGGGTGCCCTGGAGCAGATCGCCGATTCCCTGGCCAGCACCGCCGAACTCATCAAGGGCCTGGACGACCGCTCCCAGCAGATTGGCGGCATCATCGGCGTCATCAGCGGGATCGCCGAGCAGACCAACCTGCTGGCGCTCAACGCCGCCATCGAAGCGGCCCGGGCCGGCGAGCAGGGCCGCGGCTTCGCCGTGGTCGCCGATGAAGTCCGGCAATTGGCCGGTCGCACCAGCGAGGCCACCCGCGAGATCTCGCAGATGATCGGCGCGGTGCAGGGCGAGACCCAGCGTGCCATGGGCGCCATCGACGAAGGCAATCGCCTGATGGAACAGGGCCTGGCGCGCAACGCCGACGTGGCCCAGGCGCTGCGCAGCATCGACCAGCAGGTCGCCGAGGCGGTGGAGCAATTCTCCGGCATCGCCCAGGCCACCGCCGAGCAGAGCACCACCGCCACCGCCCTGAGTCGCAACATCCAGGCGATCGCCGTGGACAACGCCGCCCAGCGCGATGCCGCCGAGGTGCTGGCCGGTACCGCTGGCGAGCTGCGTCATCTGGCGGAAGACCTGAGTGCCGAGGTCGGTCGGTTCAACTGACCGGCGCGTTCCGGCAGCAGCGAAAGGGAGGCTCAGGCCTCCCTTTTTCATTCCTGCGTACCTTGGCCCTTGCCTGGCTGCAATACTCTGACTACTGTATGCAAATACAGTACAAGAGGAGGGTGTCATGGGCGTATCCAACGAGGCAGTGCAGGCCGTCGAACGCATGCTGACCACGCTGCGGGCGGAGCGGGACGATTATCGCGAGCTGGCCCACCAGTGGCGGGCCATGTGCTTCGAGCTGGCCCAGGAAAACCAGGCGCTGCGAGATCGCCTGCAGGAGCCGCCGCGACACTACGGCCCGCCTGCCGGCGCCTAGTGACTCGCCCGATACTGCAGCGCTTCCGCCAGCTGTGGCCGCTGGATTTCGGCCTGGCCGGCGAGATCGGCCAGGGTGCGGGCCACCTTGACCACCCGGTGCAGGGCGCGCAGGGACAGATTCAGGCGTTCGCCCGCGCCCTCCAGCCAACGCTGATCGGCCTCGCTCAGGGCGCAGACCTGGTGCAGTTGATCGAGACCGAGCAGGGCGTTGGGTCGCCCCTGGCGCGCCAGCTGAATGGTCCGGGCGTCGGCCACCTGGCGCGCGGCCTCCGCCGTGGTGAGCTCACTGGCCGCTGAGGCGCCCAGCCGCAGGTGCTCGCGGGCTACCGTCAGGTGCAGGTCGATACGGTCCAGCAGCGGACCGGACAGCTTGCCGCGATAGCGCTGAATCTGCTCCGGGCTGCAGCGGCAGCGGCCGCTGGGGTCACCCAGGTAGCCGCAGGGACAGGGATTCATCGCCGCCACCAGCTGGAAGCGGGCCGGAAAGCGTACCCGTTCCCGCGCCCGGGCGATGACGATTTCGCCGCTCTCCAGGGGCTCGCGCAGCACCTCCAGCACCTTGCGATCGAATTCCGGCAATTCGTCGAGAAACAGCACGCCGCGGTGGGCCAGGGTGATCTCGCCTGGACCGGGTCGGCTGCCGCCGCCCACCAGCGCCGGACCGGACGCCGAATGATGCGGCTGGCGAAAGGGTCGCTGCGGCCAGTGTTCCAGCGGCTCGGGGCCGGCCACCGAATGGATGGCGGCCACCTGCAGCGCCTCTTCTTCATCCAGGGGCGGCAGCAGCCCTGGCAGGCGACTGGCGAGCAGGGTCTTGCCGGTTCCCGGTGGACCGGCCAGCAGGAGATTGTGGGCACCCGCCGCGGCCACCACCAGGGCGCGCTTGGCCGCCTGCTGGCCCTGCACCTCGGCGAGATCGGGATAGGGCAATGGGGTCCGCAGCAGGCCGCTGGGCTGATAGGGGGCCAGCACGGCCTGGCCACTCAGGTGACCGGCGAACTCCAGCAGGTGATCGACCGCCAGCACCCTGAGGCCACTGGCCAGGCAGGCTTCCTCGGCGTTGGCGCGGGGCACCACCAGGATGCGGCCGGCGGCTCGGGCCGCCAGCGCTGCAGGCAGCACGCCGCGCACCGCCCGCACCGCGCCCGACAGGGCCAGCTCACCCAGGCATTCATAGCCGTCGAGGCCCGGCGTCGGTAGCTGTCCGCTGGCGGCGAGGATGCCGATGGCCAGGGCGAGGTCGAAGCGGCCGCCGTCCTTGGGCAGGTCGGCGGGCGCGAGATTGAGGGTGATGCGGCGACTGGGGAATTCGAAGCCGGCATTGAGGATGGCGCTGCGCACCCGATCCTTGGCTTCGCGGACGGCGGTTTCCGGCAGGCCGACCAGGGTGAGGGCGGGCAGGCCATTGGCCAGGTGCGCCTCGACCAATACCGGCGGCGCTTCCACGCCCACCTGGGCGCGGGTATGAACGAGGGCAAGCGACATGATCTCTCCTTGATCGTGATTCGCCAAACTCAGGGCTGCACCATCCTGGCGCGCCCTTGGGGATCAATCGGCGGGCGCGACGTCCGTGGCCGGGGTGACCGGCGGCTTGACCTCGGCGGTCAGCGGCTTTTCCAGCTCGGTCAGGCGTGCCTCGAGGGCCTCCAGGCGCGCACGGGTGCGGGCCAGAACGGCCATCTGGGCATCGAATTCATCACGGCTGACCACATCGAGCTTGCTCAGAGCACCTTGCAGCAGGGCCTTGAACTGGCTCTCGATCTCGGCCTTGGGTAGCGGCGAGTCCTGACCGAACAGCCGGCTGGCCTGCTGAGTCAGGGAATCGAACAGCGAACGGGTCGTGGACATGGTTTATCCCCTGCAATGGATCAAGGCGCGAGTGTAGCACAGCGGGATGTGCCACCCTGGGAAGTGCCTCTGCACCGCTTTGGTGCCAGACCCGTCCCAGAGCTGTTCGCTGTTGGTGCAAAGTCCTGCCCGCCGGGCCGAGCGTTGCCCCTTCAGGAGGCGCGCCAGGCGGGCTGGCGCCCGAAATCCGTACGCCTTCACAAACCTGGCAAGCTTTCTGCTACTGCCGATGCAGAGACGGGCGTCAGAGGGCGCCTGGGGTAGAGGCGCGCTCTGGCCGCTTCTGCCGTAACCACGGCGATTACCACGCCAACGGTTAAACAGACGGTCACTGCGCTAGACTTGGGCCGGGGTTTGTTTTCCTGGGGCCAGTCAACTCAATCGGGAGAAGTTCATGAAACTAGTCACCGCCATCATCAAGCCGTTCAAGCTCGACGACGTGCGTGAGTCGCTGTCCGAGATCGGTGTGCAAGGCATCACCGTTACCGAGGTCAAGGGCTTTGGCCGTCAGAAGGGCCACACCGAGCTCTATCGCGGCGCCGAATACGTCGTCGACTTCCTGCCCAAGGTCAAGATCGACGTCGCCATCGCCGACGATCAGCTCGACCGCGTCATCGAGGCCATCACCAAGGCCGCCAACACCGGCAAGATCGGTGACGGCAAGATCTTCGTGGTGAATCTCGAGCAGGCCATCCGCATCCGCACCGGCGAAACCGACACAGACGCCATCTGACGCGCTAACCGACCGCCCAACCCCACACGAGCCCCAGGAGAAACAACGATGACTCTGCGCACCTACGCAGGGCTAGGAGCCCTCATGTCTTTCGTAGCGCTGCCGGGCCTGGCCATGGCCCAGGAAGCGGCTGCGGCACCAGCCATCAACAGCGGGGATACGGCCTGGATGCTGGTCTCGACAGCCCTGGTGCTGTTCATGACCATCCCGGGTCTCGCGCTGTTCTATGGCGGCATGGTGCGTGCCAAGAACGTCCTCTCGGTGATGATGCAGTGCTTCGCCATCACCGGTCTCATCAGCATCCTGTGGATGGTCTACGGCTACAGCCTGGCCTTCGACACCACCGGCATGGAGAAAGGCGTCACCAACTTCAATTCCTTCATCGGCGGTCTGGGCAAGGCCTTCCTGTCCAATCTGCAGCATGATGCCGTGACCTCGGCCACCGCCCTGTTCCCGGAAAGCGTCTTCGTCACCTTCCAGATGACCTTCGCCATCATCACCCCGGCGCTGATCGTCGGTGCCTTCGCCGAGCGCATGAAGTTCTCCGCCATGCTGGTCTTCACCGGCCTGTGGTTCACCTTCGTCTACGCGCCTATCGCCCACATGGTCTGGAGCGGTGACGGCGGCCTGATGTGGGACTGGGGCGTACTGGACTTCGCTGGCGGCACCGTGGTGCACATCAACGCCGGTGTGGCCGGTCTGGTCGCGGCCCTGGTCCTGGGCAAGCGCAAGGGCTATCCCACCACTCCCATGGCTCCGCACAACCTGGGCTATACCCTGGTCGGTGCCGCCATGCTGTGGGTCGGCTGGTTCGGCTTCAATGCCGGTTCCGCCGCCGCTGCCAACGGCACCGCCGGCATGGCCATGCTGACCACCCAGATCGCCACCGCCGCTGCCGCCCTGGGCTGGATGTTCGCCGAGTGGATCACCCACGGTAAGCCGAGCGCCCTGGGCATCGCCTCCGGCGTGGTCGCCGGTCTGGTCGCCATCACCCCGGCCGCCGGTACCGCCGGTCCCATGGGCGCCCTGATCATCGGCCTGGCCGCTGGCGTGATCTGCTTCTTCACCGCCACCAGCCTCAAGCGCAAGCTTGGCTACGACGACTCCCTGGACGCCTTCGGCGTGCACGGCATCGGCGGCATCGTCGGCGCCCTGCTGACCGGTGTCTTCGCCGCCCCGTCCCTGGGTGGCTTCGGCACCGTCACCGATATCGGCGCCCAGCTGTTCATCCAGTTCAAGGGCGTGGCCTTCACCATCGTCTACACCGGTATCGTCACCTTCGTGATCCTCAAGGTGCTGGACGTGGTCATGGGTCTGAGAGTCAACGAGGAAGAGGAAACCGTGGGTCTGGACCTCACCCTGCACAACGAGCGTGGCTACAACCTGTAAGCCGCCGCTCTGGAAAAAGGCGCCGCGAGGCGCCTTTTTCATGTCCGCCATACGGCTGGAACAACCGCCATCCTGCTGTGTCTAGACTGCACGCCAGCGGTGTGCAATCACCGCTTTGCTTTTCCGATCGTCGCGCTAGAATGCGCGCCCAGTCAGTCGGCGGGGGTTGTTCATGTGGCTGCAGCGGAGCTTTTCCCTGCGCGCGCGCGCGCGTGGTTTCCATCTCGTCACCGCTGAGGTGCTGGAGCAACTGCCCGAGCTTGGCGAGTGCCGGATCGGCCTGCTGCACCTCTGGCTGCAGCACACCTCGGCCTCGCTGACCATCAATGAGAATGCCGATGGAGCGGTGCGGCGCGACTTCGAGCGGTTCTTCAATCAGCTGGTGCCCCAGGGGCAGGCCGGTTATGAACACGACTACGAAGGGCCGGACGACCTGCCCGCGCATTTCAAGAGCAGTCTGCTCGGCTGCAGCCTGAGTCTACCGGTCCAGGCAGGGCGCCTGGCCTTGGGAACCTGGCAGGGCATCTATCTGGGCGAGCATCGCGACCAGGGTGGCGCACGGCGCCTGATCGCGACACTGCAAGGCGAATAGCCAGGAATTTTTTTTAGGAGGCCGCGTCAAAACGCGCGGTCCGATTTTGCCAAAGTCTGTGGAGGCGGTTTATGAGCGACGAAGATATGGAGCAGGACGACCTGGAGACAGGCGCGGAAGAAGAGGGCGATAACGAAGACTTCGCTGCCGCAACCGACGACGCCGAGCAAGAGGAGAGCGGGGAAAGCGAAGCGCCCGCGTCCGGGAGCAAGGCCAAGAAGAAGCGTGAAGTCGAGCCCGAGGAACTGCCTTCGGTGGAAGCCAAGCAGCGCGAGCGGGATGCGTTGGAAAAGGCCATGCAGGACTTCCTGGCCCGTGGTGGCAGGGTTCAGGAGATCGACGCCAATGTAGTCGCCGATCCGCCCAAGAAGCCTGACAGCAAATATGGCAGTCGTCCTATCTAGGACCTTGCCATACCGCCTTCGAAACCCCGCCTCGGCGGGGTTTCGTCTATCTGACGATTACAGCAGGACCATCACCATGATGAAGCCGGTGAAGGCCGCAGCCATGGTCGCAAGGCAAGCCATGCAGATTACATCATCTCTCTCATACATGTTGGCAGCGCCCTAAAGCCTAATGGGTGATGGCATTCTGCTCCTATGGCAAACATCTCCCTGTGTGGCTCATCGCAAAAGGCCATCATCTCGCCGCCGTGATGCCAAGCAGTTCACCAATGGCGGGGCGGACCGTAATAGGGTCGGGGTTCATAGGCCGGCTGGTAGGGGTAGTAGCCCCGCGGTACCGGTCGCCAGTGGGGGGCGCCATAACCCGGTTGTGGGTAGGGCTGGTAATAGCTGTAGGGATAGCGATCCCTGCGGTAATAGGGGTGATGCCGGTGATGCCGTCGAAATTCGCCTGCCGGCAGGAATTCGCCGCCCTCGGCGACCACCGCGGGGTGGTTTGCCCAGGGTTGCCCCTGGTCAGGACCTTCGTAGGCGGCAGCCAGGCTGCTGGCGGTCAGGGTGGCGGTCAACAGCAGAATCAGCGACGCTCGCGATGCCATGGTGCTCTCCTCGCGGCGCTCGATAGGCCGCGTCACCATGAAACACCTTTGGCGGTCAGCGGACGTCAGGCCAGGTAAAGGTCCGGTAAGGCCGCCCCGCCCGGCTCAGGCCCAGTCCAGGCCCTGCATGCCCACGGCGACGATGAGTGCCATGGCCAAGAGACCGATGCCGCACATCAGGATGGTCAGCTCCAGCTGATCCAGACGCCGCTTCATCCCTGCCACCAGTGCCATAAGGTAAAACCGATGAGCGCCATGACCAGGCCGAGAAACAACCGGTTCAGCCAGAGGCTGACGCCGTTCAGGAGTCTGAGCCAGAAGGGTGCGGTGGGCTCGACGGCAAGCGGACCGGGCTGAGCGACGGCTTCCTGAGCGAGAACGCCGGGCAGGGTGGGAGCGACAAGGGGAATCGAGGGGATGGGCATGCAGTGAGCGCCTCCGTGCGCCTTATGCGAGGTCTGGCTGCGCCCGATGGCCAGCCAAGGTCGAGCGGCGTCCTGAACAGGCTGCCACTTCTGCGCTCGATCATCGCCGAAATCCTCTACCGCCGGGGGACGACCTCGTGAAAAGGTCGGGCGGATCGCACTCTTTACCGCAAATGGCAGAGCACCTGAGGCCACGATGGCGACTCCTGGGGGACGCAGATCCCTGCGAGACTTGAGCGCCTGATCGGACCGGCGCAGTCTGGACGACCTTAGCGCGCCCTGGCGCGAGGCCCAGCGAGAAAACTTCATGCTCAATCTGTTTCGCGACCTGCCCGATGCCTCCGCGGCGGAGGTGTTCACCTCCCTGCTGGAGCGACCTGGCTGCCGCATCGAGCGGATCGTCTCCCAGGGCCAGACGACGCCGGCGGAGGCGCCCTGGCGGCAGGCCCATGAGGAATGGGTGCTGCTGCTGAAGGGCGCTGCACGGATCGCCCTGGAGGGGCGGGAGGTGGTGCTCGAACCGGGCAGTACGTTGTTTATCCCGGCTGATACCGAGCACTGGGTGACCTACACCGATCCCGCGATCGCTACGGTGTGGCTGGCGATCCATCTCGGTGCGGTGGACGGGGCTCCAGCACCCACCTGAAGCGACACTCGGACTCTTCCGGCCAGGCACCAACGGCTCGGGTCGCTGCAAAGGCGTCCTGAGCGGCAGGTGAAGGGCGCGCTCGGCCTTTGGATGCAAGCGGGTAAGAATCGCAGACACAAAAAAACCGGCGCTAGGCCGGTTTCTCTGATTTCCGGATCCCGCAGGATCCGGAAGCTTGTCTTGGTGCCCAGGGACGGAATCGAACCGCCGACACGGGGATTTTCAATCCCCTGCTCTACCAACTGAGCTACCTGGGCAACGGGGCGCATTAAAAGCGTTTCTCGACCTTGTGTCAACAGTGAGCCCAAAAAATATTTAGATTTTTCGGGCGCTTAGCCGTCGACTCAGGCGCTGGGAGGTACGTAACCCTCGGCCTGGGCGTAGTCTTCACCGGACAGGAACTTGTCCATCTCGGCCTGCAGGAACTTGCGATCCTCGGCGTTCATCATGTTCAGCCGGCGCTCGTTGATGAGCATGGTCTGGTGCTTCTGCCACTCTTCCCAGGCCTGCTTGGAGACGTGCTGATAGATGTCTTCGCCCTTGGCGCCGGGATAGGGCGGGCGATCGAGGGCGGGCAGCTCCTGCTTGTGCTTGCGGCACATCACGGTGCGGGTCATGCGGGTTCTCCTTTGAGCGCCTGCTCGGCGCGCTTGAGCAGTTTCTGCACCGGGGCGGCAAGGCCCAGGCGCGGCGGGGAGGCGAGGTTATACCAAAGCCAGTCGCCCTCGGCCACGCGGTGCTGGCGGTGGTCCACCTGTACCAGCCAGGGTTCGATGGCCAGCTGGAAGTGGCTGAAGGTGTGCACCAGGCCGGGCAGCGCCTGACGTTCGTCGATGACCAGGCCCTGGCGTTCGGCGAGGGCTTCGAGCTCGGCCGCATCGGCCACTTCCGGCGGTCCCCAGAGACCGCCCCAGAGACCGGTCGAGGGGCGACGCTGCAGGAGCACGGCATTGGCGTCGTTGACGAACAGCGGCATCAGCGTCTGTCGTTGTGGCAGGGTCTTGCGCGGCTTGGGCGTGGGAAAGGCGGTTTCCTGGCCCAGCAGATGGGCGCGGCAGCCCGGCTTGACCGGACACAGCAGGCAACTGGGCTTGCTGCGGGTGCAGAGGGTGGCGCCCAGGTCCATCATCGCCTGGGTGTAGGGGCCGACCCGCTCGTGGGGCATCAGGCGATCGGCCACTTCCCACAGGCGGCGGGCCACGGCGGGTTCGCCGGGATAGCCGGCGGTGGCGGTGTAGCGGGCCAGGACGCGTTTGACGTTGCCGTCGAGGATCGGGGCGCGGATGTCCATGCTCAGACTGGCGATGGCGCCGGCGGTGGAGCGGCCGATGCCGGGCAATTCGGCCAGGGCTTCGACGCTACGGGGGAATTCGCCGCCATGACGCTCCACCACGGTCTTGGCGGCCTTGTGCAGGTTGCGCGCGCGGCTGTAGTAGCCGAGCCCGGTCCAGAGATGCAGGACCTCGTCTTCCGCAGCCGCGGCCAGGGCCTCGACGGTGGGCAGCGCCTGCATGAAGCGATCGAAATAGCCCAGGACGGTGGCGACCTGGGTCTGCTGGAGCATGATCTCCGAGACCCAGACGCGATAGGGCGTCACGCCCTGTTGCCAGGGCAGGTCCTTGCGACCGTGCAGGTCGTACCAGGCCAGCACGGCGGTACCAAAGTCGTCATCAGTCATCGACGTTGCAGCAGCCCTCGGATGGCATTCTGGATGTCGGGGCTGATCTTATCACCGAGCTTCTCTTCGATTTTTTCGTTCAGACGATTGCCGGCGGCGCGGGCGACGATCTGGCCCATGGCCTCGCGATCCAGGCGGCAGGCCTTGGCGCCCAGCTCCAGGGGGCCGCGGCACTGCAGGGGCCACTCGATATCCGCATAGCGCTCGCCGACTTGGCAGCCAGGGTCGGAAGCGGCGTTGGTGTCGCCCTGCACGGTGATGCCCAGCCGGTAGTCCAGGCCGAGGGTGCGCAGGTCGATGTCGCCCGCGCCCTTCACCGCAAGGCCGGGCACGCTGACGCTGAGGTCCTGGTTGCGGGCCACGCCGTTGACGATGCTGAGGCTGCCGCTCAACTGGCGGAAGGGGGTGTTCTGGCCGCCATGGGGCAGCTCCAGCGGCTTGCGGTTGAGCAGGGCGATGCCCTGGCACAGCTGGCTTTCGACATTGGCGTCGATCAGCTGGCCGTTGCGCAGGGCGAAGCGCGCGGTACCGCCCAGGTTGTCGATCAGGGTGCGTTGGCTGGCGCCCGAGCTGCGCAGGTCGGCGTCCAGATCGAGCTGGCCTTCCACCGGCGGCTTCTGGCCCTGGGCCTGGAGAATGCGCTCCACCGGTACGCCCTTGATGCGCTCGCGGGCGGTCAGTTGCGGCTGGGCGCCGCGCACGTCGAGGGCGCCGTTGGCTTCGAAGCGACCGCCGAACAGCTCGCCTTCCAGGGCACTGAGTTGCAGTTGGCCGTCAGCGGCCCTGGCCTTGAGACTGGCGCCTTCGAAGGGCAGGCGATTGAGGATCAGGTGCTGCAGGCCGAGGTCGACCTCGGCGTCCAGGCTGCGCAGGCGCTCCACCGGCAGCAGGGTTTCCTGACTCCAGGCGTGCTGGGTCGGCGCCTCGGGCAGCGGCGAGTTGCCCTGGGTGGCGATGGCATCGACCTGGGCGACCTCTTCCTGGCGCGCGCCATTGGCCTGGCGCGCCGCGGCGGCCTTGGCCGGCAGGTAGCGATCCAGGTCCAGGCGATCGCCGCTGAGCTGGATGCGCAAGGCGCGGCGGGCGATGTCGGCGATGGCGACGCGGCCCTTGAGGGTGCTGTCGTCCAGCTGGAAGTTGAAGTCGTCCAGCGCCAGGGCGTTGCGGCTGGCCTGCACCTGGGCATTCATCTCGAAGCGCTGCAGGGTCTTGGTATCGGCCATGGCCGGCAATTCGACGCCGATACTGTCGAGGAAGGCGCGCAGGTCCAGGCGGGCGATGGAGACACGCCCGGCCAGCTGTGGATCGCTCTCCAGGCCGGTCAGCTTGAGATCACCGAGGGCCTTGAGGTCGTTGGCGGTGAGCTTGAGGCTGGTCCACTCGGCGGTCTGGGCGCGGCGGTCGACGGCCAGCTGGCCGCTGGCGGAATAGTTGACCAGCTTGCCGTTGAAGGGCTCGCCACTGGCGTCGCCGGTCAGCTGGAGATCATCCAGGGCGTACTGCTGGCTGGCCGGATCGAAGCGGAATTTGCCATTGAGCAGCACGGTGGCGTTGACCGGCGGCTGGGTGGTGCTGGCGGTGCCGGCCAGCTTGATGGGAATGGGCGTGCCGGCGTAGATGGCCCCGGTCTCCAGGTCGATACCCTCGAAGGCATAGCGGGCGCCGTTGCGGGCATCGCTGTATTCGATCCGGGAATTGCGCACGGTCAGGCTCTCGACATTGAGCTTGAGCGGCTGGCGTCCCGTGGTCGACTCGCCCGAGGTACCCGTGGCGGTATCAGCCGGCGCGGCGCCCGGGTCCGCCTTGGGCGCCGGGCGGCCGATCTCGGCCCAGTTGGTGCGACCCTGGTCATCGCGGCTGGCGGTGAGGTCCAGACCGTCGATCTTGATGTCGCTCATCTCCAGGTCGCGGCGCAGCAGCAGCGGCAGCAGGCGGACCGAGAGGATCAGCCGCTGCACCTGCGCCAGCTGGCGATCGGGGGTGGCGACGCTGGCCAGGGTGGCATCGTGCAGTTCGACGCCCAGCCAGGGGAACAGACTCCAGCCGATATCCCCCTTGAGCTGCAGGTCGACGTTGGCCTTGTCGCGCGCCAGCTGGCGGATCTCGTCCTTGTAGTCGTTGGGATCGACCAGGTGGGTGAGGGCGAAGCCTACGGCGACCAGCAGGAGCAGCAGGCCGACGAGGACGATACCCAGCACTTTGGCGAAAGCTTTCATGACGAGGAAATTCCTGTTCCGACGGGCGATGGCGCGACTGGCCAGTATAGGGGCTCGGTCGCGCCCGATGACATCGAGGTGTCGGCGCTGTGACAGCCGTGGTACTCGCCCGTTTCGTCGGATGGCTGATGCCGCCCGTACCCTGGCAAATGAGCAGGGCTGGCAGTTGGCTAGGGTGCGCTTTAATGTCGCGCACCTCTGGTCGGTTGGCGCCGTTTCTTTGACTCGTTTACGGGGAAGCGTGCAGGGAATGTCCACCGGCCTGGACGCAATACACTAGAAAAGGGCTGAACCCATGAGCACTACTCTCACTGCTGGCGGTGTCGCTTCGGCACGTCCGGCTTTCCTTTCCAAGGAGCGCATCGTCGCCCGGCCCGGTTTCAACCGCTGGCTGGTCCCGCCGGCCGCCCTGGCCATCCACCTGTGCATCGGCATGGCCTACGGCTTCTCGGTCTTCTGGCTGCCGCTGTCCAAGGCAATCGGCATCACCGCCGCCGTGGCCTGCCCGGTCGAGATGGGCTTCTTCGAGCAGATCTTCAGTGCCACCTGTGACTGGAAGATCTCCCAGCTCGGCTGGATCTATACCCTGTTCTTCATCTTCCTCGGCTGCTCGGCCGCCCTGTTCGGTGGCTGGCTGGAACACGCCGGTCCGCGCAAGGCCGGGGTCGTCTCGGCCCTGTGCTGGTGCGGTGGTCTGCTGATCTCCGCGCTGGGCATCTATACCCACCAGATCTGGATGCTGTGGCTGGGTTCGGGCGTGATCGGCGGTATCGGTCTGGGCCTTGGCTACATCTCGCCAGTGTCGACCCTGATCAAGTGGTTCCCGGACAAGCGCGGCATGGCGACCGGCATGGCCATCATGGGCTTCGGTGGCGGCGCCATGGTGGGTGCACCCCTGGCCGACGCCCTGATGCGTCACTTCGCGTCGGCCACCGAAATCGGTGTCTGGCAGACCTTCCTGGTCATGGCGGTGATCTACTTCGTGTTCATGCTGAGCGGTGCCCTGGGCTACCGCGTACCGCCGACCGGCTGGAAGCCCGCGGGCTGGACGCCGTCCACCAAGAAGGCCGGCAGCAACATGATCACCAATCGCCACGTCCACGTGAGCAAGATCTGGGGCATCCCGCAATTCTGGCTGGTCTGGGCCGTGCTCTGCCTGAACGTGACCGCCGGCATCGGCATCATCGGCATGGCCTCGCCGCTGCTGCAGGAAGTCTTCGGTGGCCGTCTGCTGGGCAATGGCCTGGCCTACGGTGAGCTCAGCGCCGATCAGCTCAAGCAGATCGCCGCCATCGCCGCCGGCTTCACCGGCCTGCTGAGCCTGTTCAACATCGGCGGTCGCTTCTTCTGGGCATCCTTCTCCGATTACATCGGCCGCAAGATGACCTATTTCGTCTTCTTCACCCTGGGCTTCGTGCTCTATGCCATCGTGCCCTGGACCGGTCACCTGGGCAGCGTGGCGTTGTTCGTCTTCGCCTTCTGCCTGATCCTGTCCATGTACGGCGGCGGTTTCGCCACCGTGCCGGCCTACCTGGCCGACCTGTTCGGTACCCAGATGGTCGGTGCCATTCACGGTCGCCTGCTCACCGCCTGGGCTGCCGCCGGCGTCTTCGGTCCGGTGCTGGTCAACTACCTGCGCGAGTACCAGCTGAGCATGGGCATCCCCCGCGCCCAGGTGTACGACATCACCCTGTACATCCTGGCCGGTCTGCTGGTGCTGGGCTTCATCTGCAACCTGCTGGTGCGTCCGGTCGCCGACAAGCACTTCATGACCGAGGCCGAACTCGCCGTCGAGCGCGCCAATGGCCATGACAGCAACGCCGGCAGCGCTCAGGTGCTGGAGTGGAGCGCCGATCCCAAGACCAAGCCGCTGGCCATCGCCGCTTGGCTGGCCGTGGGCATCCCGCTGGCCTGGGGCATCTGGATCACCCTGCAAAAGACCGCCGCCCTGTTCAGCTGAGTCGCAGCCGAACCGGACGGTAACCGGGCGTCCCCAGGCGGGCGCCCCTCGCGGCGGGACGCCTCGTCCCGCCGCGCTTTCGATCCAGCCCCCGCGCCCCTATAATATCGGCCCTTTCGCCCACCGATTTTCGCGGAGCAGGCTATGGCCGAACGCAAGGCAACCGTCGAGCGCAACACCCTGGAAACCCAGGTCAAGGTATCCCTGGATCTGGACGGCACGGGCGCAGCGCGCTTCGACACCGGGGTCCCCTTCCTCGAGCACATGCTCGACCAGATCGCCCGCCATGGGCTGATCGACCTCGATATCCACTGCCGCGGCGACCTGCACATCGACGACCACCACACGGTGGAAGACATCGGCATCACCCTCGGCCAGGCCTTCGCCAAGGCCGTCGGCGACAAGAAGGGCATCCAGCGCTACGGCCATGCCTATGTGCCCCTGGACGAGGCCCTGTCGCGGGTGGTCATCGACTTCTCCGGCCGACCCGGACTGCACTGGAACGTGCCCTTCACCCGCGCCACCGTGGGGCGCATGGACGTCGACTTGTTCCTCGAATTCTTCCAGGGCTTCACCAATCACGCCCAGGTGACCCTGCACGTCGACAACCTGCGCGGCGTCAACAGCCACCACCAGATCGAGACAGTGTTCAAGGCCTTTGGCCGCGCCCTGCGCATGGCCCTCAGTGAAGATCCGCGCATGGCCGGTGTCATGCCCTCCACCAAGGGGTGCCTGTGATGCAGACGGTAGCCGTCATCGACTATGGCATGGGCAACCTGCACTCCGTGGCCAAGGCCCTGGAGCACGCCGGTAGCCACCAGGTGCTGGTGACCGGCGATCCCGCGGTGATCCGCGAGGCGGACCGCATCGTGCTGCCCGGCGTCGGCGCCATCCGCGACTGCATGGCCGAGATCCGCCGCCAGGGCATCGATGAACTGGTACGCGAAGTCAGCCAGGACCGTCCCTTCCTCGGCGTCTGCGTCGGCATGCAGGCGCTGATGCAGCGCAGCGAAGAGAACGGCGGCGTGGACTGCATCGGCCTGTTCCCCGGCGCCGTACGCCGCTTCCCGGGCGGCATGCAGGAAGAGGGCGAGACCCTCAAGGTGCCGCACATGGGCTGGAACGAGGTCAGCCATGTGCTCGACCATCCGCTCTGGCACAGCATCCCTGATCGCGCCCGCTTCTATTTCGTGCACAGCTTCTATGTCGAGGCCGGCAATCCGCGCCAGGTGGTCGGTCGCGGCCATTACGGCCTGGACTTCGCCGCGGCGCTGGCCGACGGCTCGCGCTTCGCCACCCAGTTCCACCCCGAGAAGAGCGCCGACTGCGGTCTGCAGCTCTATGCCAACTTCCTCGCCTGGGACGGCCGCTGGTAATGGCGCGCAAGCCGCCCGCGCCGCTGGTGACGCTCGAGCCCGAGCAGAGCCAGCGCCTGGTCACTGCCTTGCAGACCCTGCTGGACGATCGCTTCGAGGTCCGCCTGGGACGGTTCGAAGTCGAGGAATTGCTGGATTTCTTCGCCCGCGAGTGCGGGCCGCTGTACTACAACAAGGCGGTTGCCGACGTGCAGACCCTGCTCAGGGAGCGTGTCGACAGCCTGGAAAGCGACATCTGGGCGCTGGAAAAGCCCTAGATCGCCCTCACCCCCGAGCCAAGGTATTGCCATGCTGATCATCCCCGCCATCGACCTCAAGGACGGTGCCTGTGTCCGCCTGCGCCAGGGGCGCATGGAAGATTCCACCGTGTTCTCCGACGATCCCGTGGCCATGGCCGCCCAGTGGGTCGACGGCGGCTGCCGCCGGCTGCACCTGGTGGATCTCAACGGCGCCTTCGAAGGCCAGCCGGTCAATGGCGAGGTGGTCACCGCCATCGCCAGGCGCTATCCCGGCCTGCCGATCCAGATCGGCGGCGGCATCCGCTCGCTGGAGACCATCGAGCACTATGTGCGTGCCGGCGTCAGCTACGTGATCATCGGCACCAAGGCGGTCAAGCAGCCGGAATTCGTCGCCGAAGCCTGCCGCGCCTTCCCCGGCAAGGTCATCGTCGGCCTGGATGCCAAGGACGGCTTCGTCGCCACCGACGGCTGGGCCGAGGTCAGCGAGCTGCAGGTCACCGACCTGGCCCGTCGCTTCGAAGCCGACGGCGTCAGCGCCATCGTCTACACCGACATCGCCCGCGACGGCATGATGCAGGGCTGCAACGTGCCGGCCACCCGCGCCCTGGCCGAAGCCACCAGCATCCCGGTGATCGCCTCCGGCGGCATCCACAACCTGGGTGACATCCAGAACCTGCTCGACGCCCGCAGCCCGGGCATTATCGGTGCCATCACCGGCCGCGCGATCTACGAGGGCACCCTCGACGTCGCCGAAGCCCAGGCGCTGTGCGACAACTTCAAGGTCTGAGGACTCGGCAGTGATCGAATGCTCTTCTCTCGATGAGGTCCGCGCCGCGATCGACGGACTCGATCAGCAGATCGTTCAGCTGCTGGCGGCGCGTGGCGCCTATGTCAGCCAGGCCGCCCGTTTCAAGAAGGACGATGCTGCAGTGCGTGCGCCACAACGGGTCGAGCAGGTCATCGCCAAGGTCAAGGCGCTGGCCGTCGAGGCTGACGCGTCACCTGTCGTGGTCGAGCGGGTCTATCGGGCGATGATCGCCGCATTCATCGACGCTGAGTTGGCGGAACACGCCACCCTGCAGCAACGTACCTGACTTCGTCTTCTGGAGAGAAACATGGCGCTGGCCAAACGCATCATCCCCTGCCTGGACGTGGACAATGGCCGCGTGGTCAAGGGCGTCAAGTTCGAGAACATCCGCGATGCCGGCGATCCGGTGGAGATCGCCCGCCGCTACAACGAGCAGGGCGCCGACGAGATCACCTTTCTCGACATCACCGCCAGCCACCAGGGCCGCGATACCACCCTGCACACCGTGGAGCGCATGGCCAGCCAGGTGTTCATCCCGCTGACCGTGGGCGGTGGCGTGCGTACCGTGCAGGACATCCGCAACCTGCTCAACGCCGGTGCCGACAAGGTCTCGATCAACACCGCGGCGGTCTTCACCCCGGAGTTCGTCGGTGAAGCCGCGGCACGCTTCGGTTCCCAGTGCATCGTGGTGGCCATCGACGCCAAGCGCGTCAGCGGCCCCGGCGAAACCCCGCGCTGGGAGATCTTCACCCATGGCGGGCGCAAGCCCACCGGCCTCGACGCCGTGGCCTGGGCGCAGAAAATGGAAGGCCTGGGCGCCGGCGAGATCCTGCTCACCAGCATGGACCAGGACGGCATGAAGAACGGCTTCGACCTGGGGGTGACCCGCGCCGTCAGCGAGGCGGTGGGCATCCCGGTGATCGCCTCCGGCGGCGTCGGCAATCTGCAGCACCTGGCCGACGGCATTCTCGAAGGCAAGGCCTCTGCGGTGCTGGCCGCGAGCATCTTCCATTTCGGCGAATGCACCATTCCCGAGGCTAAACGGTACCTGGCCGAAAAAGGGATTGTGATACGCTCCACAAAATCTTAAGCACCGGCGGTGCCGGCAGGGAGAGGGGCGTGCGCAAGGGAATCTGGGCCTGCTTGGCCGGTTTGCTGCTGGTATCCACCGCGGTCAGGGCGGAGCTTCCGGCGGGTTATCAGCTGACGCTGCTGACGGAAAACTTCCCGCCCTACAACTTCTCCGTCGATGGCAAGAACTTCGCCCGCGAGGGCGAGCTCAAGGGCATCGCCGTCGACATGGTCCGCGAGATGTGCAAGCGGGCCGGCATCTCCTACAACCTCACCCTGAGATTTCCCTGGGAGCGGATCTACGGCATGGCCCTGGATCAGCCCGACCACGGTGTCTTCGTCACCGCCCGGCTGCCGGAGCGCGAGGGCCTGTTCAAATGGGTTGGTCCCATCGGCCCGGACGACTGGGTCCTGCTCGGTCGCGCCGACAGCCACCTGCAGCTGCGCAGCCTCGACGACGTCCGCAAGCAGCAGCTCAAGATCGGCGCCTACAAGGGCGACGCCATAGCCGAGAGTCTCGTCCAGCAGGACTTCCAGCCGGATCTTGCGCTGCGCGATCAGGAAAACGTGCAGCGCCTGGTCAAGGGACAGATCGATGTCTGGGCCACCGGTGATCCCGCCGGTCGCTACCTGGCCCGCCAGGAAGACGTGACCGGACTCAAGATGCTGTTGCGCTTCAACAGCGGCGAGCTGTTCCTGGCGCTGAACAAGCAGACCCCCGACGAGGTGGTACAGAAGCTGCAGAAGGCCCTTGACGACATGCGCCAGAGCGGCGCGGTTCAGACCATCTTCAATCGATACCTGTGATCCCGGCGGGCCGAGCGATCGGCGCGGACGGTCGCCTGAGGAGAGAGCTATGCGCAAGTCCTGGTTGGCCATCGCCGCCGTGCTATTGAGTTGCACCCTCGGCCTGGGGACAGCCCGGGCGGAATTGCCAGCGGGCTATCGCGTGGTGCTGCTGACCGAGAACTTCCCGCCCTTCAACATGGCGGTGGACGACAAGAACTTCGCGCGTGACGACGCCATCGACGGCATCAGCGCCGATCTGGTGCGCGAGATGTTCAAGCGCGCCGGGATCGACTACAACCTCTCGCTGCGCTTTCCCTGGGATCGCATCTACAACCTGACCCTGGAAAGCCCCAACTACGCGCTGTTCTCCGTGTCGCGCACCGAGTCCAGGCTGCCGCTGTTCAAGTGGGTCGGCCCGTTGGGCAAGACCCGCAAGGTGTTCATGGCGCTGTCCGGCAGCACCCTCAAGGTGCCAGACCTGGCCACGGCAGCCCGGCTGCGCGTCGGTGCCTACAAGAATTCCGCCGTGAGCCTGATGATTCAGGAAAAGGGCATCGTCCCCATCGACGCCCTGCGTGATCAGGAGAACATCGCCAAGTTGCAGAAGGGCGAGATCGACGTCTGGGCCACCACCGACGTGGTCGCCCGCTACCTGGCCAAGCAGCAGGGCGTCAGCAACCTGCAGACCCTGCTCAGCTTCCAGGAATCCGACCTCTACCTGGCCCTGAACAAGGACACCCCCGACGAGGTGGTGACCCGCCTGCAGCAGGCCCTGGATGCCATGCGCCGCGAAGGCCTGGTCGACAGCATCACCAACAACTATCTCTAGTGCGCCGCCGCGTGGCGGGCGCCTGGCGAGTTGCGCTGGAGGTAAGCATTCGCCAGCGTCCTGTCTGGACGCGAGGTACCAGGGATTCCGCATGGCCCCGGCAGCTGGACGGGGCCGCGAAGCCTTGAGGATCGCGGTGAGGTCAGCCGCAGTGAGCGCTGAACGTTGTAAAGGGATACTCAACGAAACCTCGAAAATGCGGCCTTGCGTCGCCAGGGAGTTGTAATGCAAAAGCTGTGGTTGCGTCTTGCAGGGGTACTGCTGGGTTGCATGCTGGGCTTGACCCAGGCCCGTGCCGAGCTGCCGGATTACTATCAGGTCGTGCTCCTGACCGAGAATTACCCTCCCTTCAACATGTCGGTCGATGACAAGAACTTCGCCCGCGATGACGCCATCGACGGTATCGCCACCGATGTCGTCCGCGAGATGTTCAGGCGTGCGGGCATCAAGTACAGCCTTTCGCTGCGCTTCCCCTGGGATCGCATCTATCGGCTGACCCAGGAGACGCCCAACTACGGACTCTTCTCCGTCGCCTACACCGAGGCGCGCAAGGATCAGTTCAAATGGGTGGGACCCTTCGGCCGTTCGAGCTGGACCCTGCAGGCGCTGCCGGGCAGCAAGCTGGACATCAAGACGCTCAAGGACGCCGCCCGCTATCGCATCGGTGCCTATCGCAACGATGTGATCAGCAAGACGCTGACCGCCCAGGGCATTCCGGTCATCGACGCCCTGCGTGATCAGGAAAACGTCGACAAACTGGTGAAAGGCCAGATCGATATCTGGGCTACCGCCGATCCCGTCGGCCGCTATCTCGCCAAGCAGCAGGGGGTGACCGGCTTGCAGACGCTGCTTCGCTTCAACGAGGTGGATCAGTATCTGGCGCTGAACAAGGACACGCCTGACGAAGTGGTGACACGCCTCAAGGCGGCCCTGGAACAGATGCGCAGGGAAGGGGTGATCGACAGCATCACCAACAACTACCTCTGATGCCTGGAAGCCGTCCGCCGGTCGCTAGCGATAGCGACCGCTGCGGCCGTGCCCGGGCATGGCCTGGTTGGCGCGCAGGGCGATCATCTGCGGCAGGTCGATGACTTCCACGCCCTGGGCCTTGAGCAGGGGCAACTGCTGGGCCAGCACCGCCAGGGTTGCCGGGTGCGGATGGCCGATCAGCACCGCGCTGCCCTGGCGCTGGGCCAGCCGCACGCCTTCGGCCAGCTGGGCCGCCACCGCCGCCGGAGTGGCGTCGTTGTCGAGAAAGACATCGCGCGAGACGCTGGCCAGGCCGATCTTCTGGGCTTCCGCCGCAGCCACGGTGGCAGCGCTGGTGCGGCTGTCGAGAAACAGCAGGTGACGCTCCTGCAGGACCTGCATCAACTCGGCCATGGCCGGTCGGTCCGCGGTCATGCGACTGCCTTCGTGATTGTTCACCCCATCCGCCTCGGGTACCCGCTCCAGCGCACGGTCCAGGCGTTGCAGGCGTTCGGCCGAAGACATCTCCGGATGCCAGGCATAGGGACCGCCGGCCGGGTCCATGGGCAGGTGCAGCAGTACGGTGCGTCCGGCACGGTGGGCGGCGGCGGCCAGTTCGGCGGCGTAGCGGGTCTCGGGGATGATCGCCAGGACCACCGGCGCGGGCAGTGCCAGGACCTGACGATCCCGGGCCGGATTCTGCCCGAGGTCGTCGATGACGATGGTCAGCTGCGCGGTGGCGG
This sequence comes from Pseudomonas sp. SORGH_AS_0199, assembly GCF_031453735.1. Classification (NCBI taxonomy): domain Bacteria; kingdom Pseudomonadati; phylum Pseudomonadota; class Gammaproteobacteria; order Pseudomonadales; family Pseudomonadaceae; genus Pseudomonas; species Pseudomonas sp. SORGH_AS_0199. Next base: position 181,347 of record NZ_JAVJAE010000001.1, on the reverse strand, counting down.
CCTGGGCAAGCGTGCCGACCAGGGCGAGCGCCCCGGCCAGTAGCCAGCGTCCAGCCCTCACGGGGTATGGGTGACGTTGAGTCCCTTGAGCAGCGACAGCGCCTGGGAGAGCTGGAAGTCGTCATCCTGCGGCCGTGGACTCTGGTTCGGCGCCTTGCTGCCGGTAGGCCGATCGGCGCCGCCATTGCCATTGCCCAGGTGACCGGCCAGATCGGCTTCGCGGAAGTATTCGTCGCCACCGCTCTGCGGGGTGACCTTGGCCGGCGCCACGGCGATGTCCGGAGTGATGCCCTGGGCCTGGATGGAGCGGCCGCTTGGCGTGTAGTAGAGCGCCGTGGTGAGCTTGAGCGCCCGGTCGTTGTTGAGCGGCAGCACCGTCTGCACCGAACCCTTGCCGAAGCTGTCGGTGCCCATGAGGATGCCGCGCTTGGAATCCTGCAGGGCGCCGGCGACGATCTCGGCGGCCGAGGCGCTGCCGCCGTTGATCAGCACCACCAGGGGCACCTTCTCGCTGGGATCGGCGGCATCGGCCGAGAAGCGCAATTCGGAATTGGGCAGGCGGCCCTTGGTGTAGACGATCAGGCCGTGGGTCATGAAGGCATCGGCCACCTCGACCGCCGACTGCAGCACCCCGCCCGGGTTGTTTCTCAGGTCGAGGATCAGGCCCTTGAGCTTGCCCTTGTTTTCCTGACGCAGCTTGGCGAGAGCCTTGACCGTCTCTTCGCCGGTATTCACCTGGAACTGCGAGATGCGCAGCAGGCCGTAGCCGGATTCGAGCAGCTGGCTCTTGACGCTGTTGACCTTGATCACCGCCCGCGCCAGCTTGACGTCGAATGGCTGGCCGCCACCGCGGACGATGGTCAGCACGATGGGGCTGCCCGGCTTGCCGCGCATCTTGTCGACCGCTTCGTTGATGGCCTGGCCCTTGGTCGGCTGGCCGTCGATCTTGACGATCAGATCGCCCGGTTGCAGGCGCGCCTTGGCCGCCGGGGTGTCGTCGATGGGCGAGACCACCTTGATGAAGCCGTTCTCCTGGCCGACTTCCAGGCCCAGACCGCCGAATTCACCGCTGGTAGTTTCCTGCAGTTCGGCGAAGTCTTTGGGTTCCAGATAGGCGGAATGCGGATCCAGGTTGCTGAGCATGCCCTTGATGGCGTTTTCCAGCAGGACCTTGTCCGACACCGGCTCCACATAGGCCGCCTTGATGCGGTCGAACACCTCGGCAAAGGTGCGCAGCTCGTCCAGCGGCAGCGGAGCGCTAGCCGGGGCCGCGGGCGCGGCGCCCGGTGCGACCGGCGTCACCGCAGCCGGCGTGCTCTGCGGCGATTGCGCCTGGACGACTCCGACGCCGCTGAACAGCAGGGCGAGGACCAGGACGGTGGGACGAAAGCGATGCGGCATGTGCAGCTCCTAAACCGAGGTGTGTCGCACTATCCCTGAGCACGGCACCAGATGACCGGGTCCGTCGGGCGGCCCTGTTGGCGGATGGCGAAGTACAAGGCGGAGGCTTCCTGACCGCCGCTGGCGCCGACGGTCGCGATGGCATCCCCGGCCTTGACCACGTCACCCGCAGACTTGAGCAGGCTCTGATTATGTCCGTACAGGCTGAGATAGCCATTCCCATGATCGATGATAACCAGCTGGCCGGCGCCTCTTAGCCAGTCGGCGAAGACCACTCGGCCGTCGTGCACCGCCTTGACCCGGGTGCCGGCCCCGGCCGCGATCAGGACACCGTCCCATTTCGCGCGGGGGTCGTCACCGCGGGCACTGCCGAAGCGGGCCACCAGACGGCCATCGACCGGCCAGGGCAGCTTGCCGCGGGCATTGGCGAAGGCGCCGCCATAGGCAGGTGCTGCACTAGACACCGCCAGCTCCGGGGCGTTCGAGGGGCGCGGGGCTTTCGGCTCGCTTTGCGCCTGGCGCCGTGCCGCTTCCCGCGCCTGGGCGGCGCGGGCTTCGGCCAGTTGTCGCTGCCGGGCTTCCTCGGCTTCGCGGGCCTGGCGCGCGAGGGTTTCCTCGATGGTCTTGAGCACCTTGTTCAGCGCTGCCTGATCCTGCTCGCGATTCTCGATCTCGCGACTCTTGTCGCGGTAGTCCGCGTTGATCTTGGCCAGCGCCGCCTGGCGCTCCTTGCGCACCTCGGCGAGCTCCGCCTGCCGCTTTTCCAGGTCTTCGCGGCGGGCGACCAGGTCGCCCTGTTCCTGCTGGATGCCCTGTTCCACCTCGCGCAACTCGCGCAGGGTGTCGTTGAAGCTGGCGAGCTGATCCAGGCGGGTGCGATTCAGGTAGTTGTAGTAGGTGAGGGTGCGGCTGACCTTTTCCGGATGCTCCTGGTTGAGCAGCAGCTTGAGGTATTCCTGGCGGCCGCTCTGGTAGGCGGCGCGCACCTGCACGGCGATCAGCTGTTGTTGCTCAGCGCGAGACTGGTCGAGCTTCTTCTTGCGCCCGTCCAGCTCTTGCAGCTTTTTTTCGCCGTTCTCCAGCTGCTTCTGCAGCGAGTCGACCTGCTTTTCCAGCTCGCCCATCTGGGTCTCGGTGCCCTGCAGCTGCTTCTGCACGCCGGACTTTTCGGCCTGCACCTGCTTGAGGACCTTCTGCATCTCCTGGATTTCCCGGCGGGTCTGCTCGATCTGCCGCTGGGTATCGGCGCGGTCGTCGGCCAGGGCGGGAGCGAGAACGCTGGCAAGCAGGAGAAGGGCGAGAACACGGCGCATGCGAGGTCGTACGTTTCTAGGGCGAAGCGCCTAGTATGCCCGTCACATCCGGCAAAAAAAACGGCAAGGTACGCCGTTCAGCGTTCACAGCCCGACCAGGCGGCCAGGCTGCGAACGAGAGGGCATTTCTACTTCAATAGCCGACGGTGAAGCGGGTGCGGTGATGAGCGGGCCGTTCGACCTCGTCCAGCAGGGCCACGGCGAAGTCCTCGTAGGAGATATGACTGTCGCCGGCCGCGTCGAACAGCAGGGCATCGTCGTCCAGGCGGAACCGCCCGGTACGGGTGCCGGGCGCGAAGACCATCTGCGGGCTGACGAAGACCCAGTCGAGGTCGCTCACCGTGCGCAAGGTGTCCAGGGTGGCGATGCCGGCTCCGGCTTCGCTGCGGTATTCAGCGGGAAAGGCCGGCGCATCGAACAGCCGCGAGCCGTCCGGCAGATTCAGGCTGGCGGCGCCGCCAACGATCAGCAGCCGCGGAATGCCGGTGGCGCGGGCGAAGTCGACCAGGGCGCTCGGCGCGAGGTCGGCGAATCTCAGGCTGCTGATCAGCACCTCATGACCGGCCAGGGCCGGGGCGGCCTGCAGATCGGTGACATCACCGGCGACCACCGTCAGGTCGGGCCGCGCCGCCAGGCGCGCGGGATTCCGTACCAGGGCGGTGACCCGGTGGCCGCGGGAGAGGGCTTCGTCGAGCAGGCGGCTGCCGACGTTGCCGGTGGCGCCGAGCAGGGCGATGGAGGTCATGGCTGGATTCCTCGGAAGTGAAGGGAAGCCAAGCCTAGGCAGAGCCGCGGAAGCCGCCAAGGAGGCAGTTCGAGATGAGCTGGTTACCTGCGGATAACCCGGGCCCGGCGAGGGTATGGCGCCATCGGGGGGCTGTGTATACTGGCCAGCATTTTTAGCCCTCCTTGGATAGCTCTTTCATTATGGAATTTATCGGTCGGGCGGTTGAATTCGCCACCCATCATCCGCTTCTCGTCGCCGCCTTCCTCGCCATCGTCGCCCTGATGCTGTTCAACGAGACCCGTCGTGGCGGGCGCAGCCTGTCCACCGGCGAACTCACCAACCTGCTCAACCGCGAGCAGGGCGTGGTCCTCGATATCCGTCCGAGCAAGGACTTCGCCGCCGGGCATATCGTCGGCGCGCTGAACATCGCTCAGGAGAAAGTCGCCAGCAGCCTGTCTCTACTGGAGAAGCACAAGGCCAAAACCCTGATCGTGGTGGACAGCGCCGGCCAGCAAGCCGGCGCCGTGTGCGGCGATCTGCAGAAGGCCGGCTTCACCGCCGCCCGGCTGAACGGCGGCATCGCCACCTGGCGTGCAGAGAATCTGCCCCTGGTGAAGTGAACCCCTAGCGTGGCCGCCCCATCGGCCACTGGAGACCGCGCATGTCTGACGTCGTCATCTATACCAGTGCCTGGTGTCCCTATTGCCATCGAGCCAAGCACCTGCTCGATCGCAAGAACGTGGCCTACCGGGAAGTCTCCGTCGACGGCCAGCCGGCGCTGCGCAGCGAGATGGCCCGCAAGGCCGGTCGCACCAGCGTGCCGCAGATCTGGGTCGGCAGCACCCACGTCGGCGGTTGCGACGAGCTCTATGCCCTAGACCGAAGCGGACGTCTCGATCCGCTGCTGTCCGCCTGACCAACACTCACAACTCAAGGCCCTACCATGACCGACCAAGCCAATGGCGCCCAGGAAGACGGCGCTCAGTTCTCCCTGCAGCGCATCTACATCCGCGACCTGTCCTTCGAGGCGCCCAAGAGCCCCGAGATCTTCCGTCAGGACTGGCAGCCCAACGTCAACCTGGACCTGGCCACCCGCCAGAAGACCCTGGGCGACGACTTCCACGAAGTGGTGCTGACCCTGACCGTCACCGTCAAGAACAACGAAGAGACCGCCTTCATCGCCGAAGTGCAGCAGGGTGGCATCTTCCTGATCAAGGGCCTGGACGCCGCCTCCATGGCCCATGCCCTGGGCGCCTTCTGCCCCAACATCCTGTTCCCCTACGCCCGTGAGGCGCTGGACAACATGGTGGTGCGTGGCTCCTTCCCCGCGCTGATGCTGCAGCCGGTGAATTTCGACGCCCTCTACGCCCAGGAACTGGCCCGCATGCAGACCGCTGGCGAAGCCTGATCGGCGCTGCTGCGGTACCGGACGCCCCTTGCGAGGGGCGTTCTGCTGTCCGGTCCCGGCTTTCTTGGGAAGTGCCTAGGCCCTGTCTGCCTCTGGCTCCCGCGCCTTTGCGCCCGCTCTGAGCTTGCGGCTGGCGCGCCAGAGATCGAAGCTGAACACGGCCAGGCCCGTCCAGATGCAGCTGAAGGCGAACAGTCGCTCGCGCGGGAAGGGCTCGCCATAGAGCCAGACCGCCTGGATCAGCACCAGGGTCGGTGCCAGGTACTGCAGGAAGCCCAGCGTCGAATAGGGCAGCTTGCGCGCCGCGGCGTTGAAGCACAGCAGGGGAATCAGGGTGACCGGACCGGCCAGCACGATCAGCAGGCCCAGCGAGGACTGCCAGGTCTCGGCCTCCAGGCTCACCCCCGGGGTCAGCAGTGGCAGCGCGACCAGGGCGATCGGCACCAGCATCCAGCTCTCCACCACCATGCCCGGCAGGGCGGCCACCGGCGTCTGCCGCCGCACCAAGCCATAGAAGGCGAAGCTCAGGGCCAGCGCCAGGGAGACCCAGGGCAGTTGCCCCAGGGTCCACAGCTGCTGGGCCACGCCCAGCACCGCCAGGCCCACGGCGATCCACTGCAGCGGGCGCAGGCGCTCGCCGAGAATCACCAGGGCGAGCAGGATGTTGACCAGCGGGTTGATGTAGTAGCCCAGGCTGGCCTCGACCACGTGGGCGTTGTTGACCGCCCAGATATAGACCAGCCAGTTGCAGGCCACCAACGCGCCGGACACCGCCAGCCAGAGCAGCCGTCGCGGGTGGGCGCGCAACTCCGCCCACCAGCCGCGATGGCGCCAGACGAGCAGCAGGAGGGCGCTGAACAGGGCGGACCAGAGGATGCGCTGGAACAGGATCTCGGTCGCCGGCAGGGCCGCCAGCAGTTTGAAGAACAGCGGAAACAAGCCCCACAGCCCATAGGCGGTAAGGCCCAGGGCGTAACCCTGGCGCAAGGCAGACATGAGGGATCCTTAGGCAGGCAACTTTCTTGTCCGGGCAGGATAGCTCAAGGGGCTGCGGGATGTCGGAATGGGTGGGGCTTCCTGTCGTCAGCCCTGGCAGGCTGGCATCTCGCACGCGCGGCCATGGTAGTGCGCCGCTGCCACCGCTGCGTAGGCCGCAGGCATTGTCTGATCGCGGCCATGGTGGTCCGCCAATGCGGCCGCTCCTGGGGGTCAGGTTCCGGTAGGAGCGGCCCATGGCCGCGATCAGTGCTGTAGCCTGGAAAACGGCACAGTCTTTTCCATTGAAGAGTTCATCGCAGGGCCTACCCTCACCCGGCCCTCTCCCAAGGGGAGAGGGAGCATTGGCGCCTGTAGCGTGGAAAACGGCGCAGCCTTTTCCACTGAGTCTCACAAAGGCTAGAACAGTCGCAACGGCGCCTCGTCCAGCGCAGCGCGCTGTTCGCGCAGGGTGAGGATCTGGTCGCCCCAGTAGCGTTCGCTGCCAAACCAGGGAAAGCTCTTGGGAAAGGCCGGATCGTCCCAGCGGCGCGCCAGCCAGGCGCTGTAGTGCATCAGCCGCAGGGTGCGCAGTCCCTCGATCAGGGCCAGCTCGCGCGGCTGGAAGTCGTGGAATTCCTCGTAGCCGTCCATCAGCTCGGACAACTGCGTCAGCCGCTCCTGGCGATCGCCGGCCAGCAGCATCCAGAGATCCTGCATGGCCGGGCCGTGGCGGCAATCGTCGAGGTCGACCATATGGTAGGCGTCATCGCGACAGAGCAGGTTGCCCGGATGGCAGTCGCCGTGCAGGCGGATGACGTCGTAGCTGACACTCTCGAAGAGTTCGTCGAGGCGCAGGAGCAAGTCGCGCGCCACGGATTCATAGGCGGGCAGCAGGCTCTTGGGAATGAAATTGCCGGTGAGCAGGGTGTCCAGAGAGGCATGGCCGTAGCCCTGGACGTCCAGCGTCTCGCGGTGCTGGAAGGGTCGGCTGGCGCCCACCGCATGCAGGCGACCGAGCAATTGGCCGAGGCGATGCAACTGGTTGAGATCGCCTGGCTCCGGCGCGCGACCGCCACGGCGAGGAAAGAGCGCGAAGCGAAAGCCGGCATGGGTAAACAAAGTCTGGCCATCGCGCTGCAAGGGTGCGACCACGGGCACCTCGCGCTCTTCCAGTTCGGCGGAAAAGGCGTGCTCTTCCAGAATGGCCGCATCGGTCCAGCGATCCGGCCGATAGAACTTGGCGATCAGCGGGGTCTCGGCTTCGATGCCGATCTGATAGACGCGATTCTCGTAGCTGTTGAGCGCCAGTACCCGGGCATCGCTGAGATAGCCCAGGCTTTCGATGGCGTCGATGACCAGGTCGGGACTCAGATTTTCGAACGGATGAGACATGGCGCGCTCCTCGGTCACGGGGGACGATGGCGATTGCCACCCTGCATCCGGGAGATGCTAGCGCATGCCCGAGCCCCATGGCGAAGGCTCGAGCGCTATCCGCTCGCCGGTCAGGCGCCGATCACACCGCCGTCTTCGCGGCTGATGACCATCACCGAGGAACGGGGCTGACCATCCGCTTGTTGCTCCGGGAATTGGGAGCCGCCTTCCTCGCCGGGGTGCTGGATGCCGACGAACATCGTCCGGTAGTCCGGCGAGAAGGCCAGGCCGGTGACCTCGCAACCGACCGGGCCGACCAGGAAGCGGCGCATCTCGCCGCTGCGCGGATCGGCGCAGAGCATCTGGTTGTTGCCCATGCCCTCGTAGTCGCCTTTGTTGCTGTACTTGCCGTCGGTGAGCACCCACAAACGGCCGGCAGCGTCGAAGCCCAGGCCGTCGGGACTGTTGAACATGTTCTCGGCATTGATCTGCTGCGAGCCTGCTTCCGGCTTGCCCGGGTGTACCTTGGGATTGCCGGCGATGACGAACAGATCCCAGTCGAAGCTCAGGGCCGCGGCATCGTCGTCGCTCTCGCGCCAGCGCACGATCTGGCCGTAGAGGTTGTTGGCGCGGGGATTGGGGCCGCCCACTGGCATGCCGTCTTCACCGCGCTTGGTGTTGTTGGTCAGGGTGCAATAGACCTGGCCGTCCTTGGGGCTGACGGCGATCCACTCCGGACGGTCCATGCGCGTGGCGCCGACCTGGGTGCCGGCCTGGCGGGCGTGGATGAGCACCTCGGCCTGGCTGGCGAAGCCGTTGGCGGCGGTGAGGCCGTTCTCGCCATGCACCAGCGGCAGCCACTGGCCGCGGCCCTTGGGGCGGTTCGGATCACGGTCGCCTTCGTCGAAGCGGGCGACATAGAGGGTGCCATGATCGAGCAGCTCGCGATTGGCCTTGGGATCGTCCTGCAGGCGATCGCGGCTGACGAACTTGTAGATGAATTCGCCGCGCTCGTCGTCACCCATGTAGACCACTACGCGGCCATCGCGGGTGCGGGTAAGGGCGGCGTTCTCGTGCTTGAAACGACCCAGGGCGGTGCGCTTGACCGGCTTGGCCTGGGGATCGAAGGGATCGATCTCGGTGATCCAGCCGTGGCGGTTCAATTCGTTGGGATTCTGCGCCAGGTCGAAACGGTCGTCGTGCAGGTGCCAGTCGTTCTCCACACCGACATGCTTGACGCTGTAGCGCTTCTGGGCGGCATCGAACTTCAGGTTGGCGTCGCGACTGCCGAAGACGTCGGTGAAGTTCTCTTCGCAGGTCAGGTAGGTATGCCAGGGCGTGGCACCGCTGGAGCAATTCTGGAAGGTACCCAGCACCTCCCGTCCGGCCGGGTCGGCGGCGGTCTTGAGCAGGTCGTGGCCGGCAGCCGGACCGCTGACGGCGATGGGCGTGTTGCCGTGTACCCGGCGGTTGTAGGGCGAGCCCTGGACGAAGTGCCATTGGCCGTCCACGCGCTTCACCTCGATCACCGAGACGCCCTCGGCGGCCTGAGCCTTGCGGGTGTCTTCCAGAGACTTGGGCGGCGTGCCGTGGCTGAGCAGGTAGCGGTAGTTGGTGTATTCGTTGTTGATCGCCATCAGTGCCCGATCCGGATCGTCCGGGAAGGGATAGAAGGCCATGCCGTCGTTGTTGTCGCCGAATTGCACCGCCTGGTCGGCGGCGCTGGGGCTGCCATCGGGGCGGAAGGCCGGGCCATCGGTGTGCAGTGGCTGGCCCCAGCTGATGAGCACGCTGGCGCGATAGCCGGGCGGCACCACCAGGGTGTCGGCGGTGGAGGCCGGGATGTTGGCGAAGCCGATCAGGGGATTGCCCGTGGCCTCGCTGACAGCGTCGGCCAGGGCGCTGCGACCGAGCAGGCCACCGCCCAGGAACAGGGCCGCGCTGGCCAGGGCGCCGGCGCCGATGAAGCGGCGGCGGCTGAAGTGGACGAGGCGTTCGAGATCGGTCTGGTCGTTGTGCATGCTCATGGCTCCCTCACGGTGTGCAGGCGAGGCTAGTCAGACTAAATGACGTTTTGGTGACAGCGGCTAGTCGCCGGGTGGTGGCGTCCGCGCCAGGCAATAGACGTCGACCCGCCCGGCGCCGGCGCGCTTGAGCAAGCGCGCCAGGCTGTCGGCGGTGGCGCCGGTGGTGAGGACATCGTCCACCAGGGCCAGGTGGCGACCTTGCAGCTGGGCGTCCTTCACCAGGGCGAAGGCCTGCTTGAGATTGCGCCGCCGCTGGTTGGCGCTCAGACCCTGCTGGCTCTGTTGCTCCTGTACCCGCTGCAATAACCTGCCATCCACCGGCAGTTGCAGCGTCTTGCCGAGCCAGCTGGCCAGCAGGGCGGCCTGGTTGAAGCCGCGTTGGCGCAGGCGCAAGGGTGAGAGGGGAACCGGCAGCAGCAGGTCCGGGCGTGGCTGGCCTTCGTCGAACAGATGCTGCAGATGCCGCGCCAGCAGCGCCCCGGCCAGGCGACCGAGACTGCCCTGGTCACGGTGCTTGAATCTGTTGATCAGAGTGTCGACCGGAAAGGCATAGCGCCAGGGCGCCAGTACCTGGTCGAAGGCCGGCGGCCTGACCAGGCAGCTGCCACAAAGGAGGCCGTCTACCGGTAGGGGCAAGGCGCAGCATTGGCAGTGTGGCCCGAGCCAGGGCAGTTCGTTGTCGCAGCCTTCGCACAGCGGCATTCCGGGCGGAAGCCAGGTGGCGCAGAGGGCGCAGTGGGTCCCGGGCCGCAGGCGTTGCCAGTGGCGCTTTAATACAGAGGAGAACGGTAGGGTCATGACGGCATCCGTGCCGAGCGAGAGCCCTACTGTGCCAGGCCGCCGGCCTGGCCACCAGTCAGCCGCGAATCAGCCAGCCCATCACCATCAGGCCCAGGATCAGCCAGATGACGCCGCCCACTATCGAGCGAGCCATGAAGGCCCGTACCGCGGCGTAGAGCAGCAGCAGGCCGATGGCCAGGACCACGAAGCTGATATAGGAGTCGTCCATGCCGATGGAGCGCGCCATGCCATGGAGAAAGTCGTGCACGGCATCGGCGATGCCGCCCAGGACCGAGCCGAACAGGTCGATGATAAAACGGATGACTTGGCCGAGCGCCGCGCCGAGCCAGTCGAAGAAGCCTTCAGTACGCATGGATGTTTCCAGATCCTTGGCAATGTCCCTTGGAACCCGCGAAGCCCGCCGGGTTCGCTGGTGATCCGCGCTACACTGCGCGTTTTCCGCAGTGTCTCTCAAGTTCTTAGTGATGACAGCTACCGACGCGCTACCCCTGATCCTGCTTCCCGGCCTGCTCTGTGACCAGCGCCTCTGGGCCACCCAGGCTGCCGACCTGGCCGACACCTGCCCGGTGTCCATCCCCGACCTCACACGCGACGTTGGCATCGCCGCGCTGGCCCGCCGGGTCCTGGCCGAGGCGCCACCGCGTTTCGCCCTGGGCGCCCTGTCCATGGGCGGCTATGTGGCCTTCGAGATCCTGCGCCAGGCGCCGGAGCGGGTAGTGCGACTGGCGTTGTTCGACACCATGGCCAGCCCGGATACCCCCGAGCGTGCCACCCAGCGTCGCGCCATGCTCGACCTGGCTGAGCGCGGTCGCTTTCTCGGCATCAGTCCGCAACTGCTGCCACGCCTGATCCATGCCTCGCGCCTGGGCACGCCGGTGGCCGATACCGTGCTGGCCATGGGCAAGGCGGTGGGCAAGGAGGCCTTCCTGCGCCAGCAGCAGTCGATCATCGACCGCCCCGATTCGCGGCCGACCCTGGCCCAGGTCCAAGTGCCCACCCTCATCGTGGTCGGCGCCCAGGATCAACTCACCCCGCCTGCCGAAGCCGAACTCATGGCGGCCGGCATCCAGGGCTCGCATCTGGTGGTGCTGGACGACTGCGGCCACCTGCCGCCACTGGAGCTGCCGGAACGGACCACGGCACTGTTGCGGGAGTGGCTGGCCTGACCCCTCGTCGCGGACGCTGAACCCCGGCGGCAGGCGGGCCTCCATTGGCAAAGCCCCCTGGAGTCCCGCATGGCGCATCGCCCATCACTGTCCATCCTCTCCCTGGTGCTGGGGCTCGCCCCCACCACCGTGGCCCTGGCCGCGCCAGTGGGGGCCGGTCAGCCCGAGCAGCTGCATTTCGCCGACGACGGCGTCATTCCCAATAGCCGCCTGCCCGTGCTGCTCTATCGCCAGGTTCCTCTGGAAGGGACCGACTGCGCGGCGGCGCTGGAGCGACTGTTCGCCGACAACGCCTGGCCGCCGCAATGGCGCTACGGCGTCTATAGCTACCATCACTATCATCCCAATGCCCATGAAGTGCTGGGCGTGGCGCGCGGTCGGGCTACCCTGCGCCTGGGTGGCGAGCAGGGGCAGGATGTGGAGGTGACTGCAGGTGATGTGGTGGTGCTACCGGCGGGCACCGGCCACCGCAACCTGCAGTCCAGTGCAAATTTCCTGGTGGTGGGCGCCTATCCGCCCGATCAGCAGGACTTCATCACCCAGCGTGCCGATCCGGCCGCCCACGCCCGCTCGGTCGGACTGATCGCCGGGGTGCCCTTGCCGGCAAGCGATCCGGTGACCGGGCGCAAGGGCGCACTGCCGGCACTCTGGCGCTAGCAGAGGCGGGTCAGGGTGGCCTCGTCGGGCTGACCGGCGAAAAAGGTCTTCAGCGCCTGGCGAAAGGGTTCGGGATCTTCGGCCACGGCAGCGAAGAGGGTGAGGCTGGAGTGGAACTTGAGATCGTCCGGCTGCCCGAACAGCGCGGTGGCGGACAGCCCCGGATGCTCCAGCGCTGCCGCGGTGATCTCCCGCAGGCGCGATCCCAGCAGCGGATGTGCGAGGTAGGCACTGGCCTCGTCGCGGGAGGCGATGGCGTAGTGGCGTGCCGTTTCGCTACGACCCAGTCCCTGGATATGCGGAAAGATGAACCACATCCAGTGGCTGCGCTTGCGCCCGGCGCGGATCTCCGCCAGGGCGGTGGCATAGGTGTCGGCCTGGGCGTCGAGGAAGCGTTGCAGATCGTGAGTGGCGGGCATGGGGGAAACTCCGGGCCTTTTGCCTATCGGCAGACGGACCCGGAGGAAGTGCCGGTCACGAGACGAGCGGTCTAGCTGCGCACCGCGCGATAGCTGACCTCGCCGCCTTCGCTGACGTCGTCCAAATCGATCCGGGAGGTCTCCGGCAGGCTCAGGCCACCGACCAGGCCCAGCAGGGCGATCAGGATCAGGTAGAGCGCTGGCGAGAGGTTGCTGCCGGTGGCGCCGATCAGCCAGGTCGCCATCAGCGGGGCGGTGCCGCCGAAGATGGTGTAGGCCAGGTTGTAGGTGATGGCGCCGGCGGTGTAGCGCGTGCGGGTCGGGAAGACCTCGCTGAGCAGCGGCGCCGTCACCACGTTGCACAGTACCGCTCCGGCGCCCAGCAGCAGCGAACCCAGCAGGGCGCTGCCGAACTGGCCACTGCTGGCCAGCAGCAGCGCCGGATAGACGCCCACCGCCAGGACCAGGCTGGCCAGCACCGTGGTCATGCGCCGACCGATGCGGTCGGTGACACGTCCCAGCACCGGGCAGGCGGCTGCGGCGGCGAACAGGGTGATCAGGCTGATGGCCAGCGCCGCGGCCCGGTCGAAGCCGCCAGCCAGCTGCAGGTAGGTGGAGAAGTAGGTAGTGAACATATAGAAGGACAGCGCCGTCAGCGAAATGAAGGCGCCCAGGCGCAGGATGGAACGGCCCTGCAGCCTGAGCGTCTCGCCCAGCGGCGAATGGCTGACCTCATGGTCGGCTTCCAGGGCCTGGAAGGCCGGGGTCTCGTCCAGCTTTAGCCGCAGGTAGAGGCCAATCAGACCCAGCGGCGCGGCGGCCAGGAAGGGAATGCGCCAGCCCCAGTCGGCCATGGTAGCGGCGCCCAGCAGCCGCTCCAGGCCCCAGGCGGTCAGGGCCGCGCTGGCGAAGGCGAGAAAGGTCGAGACCGGCACGAAGCTGCCATAGCGCCCGCGTCTATCGCGCGGCGAATGCTCCATCACGTAGGCGCAGGCACCCGCGTATTCGCCGCCGGCGGAAAAGCCCTGAGCGCAACGGATCAGCGTCAGCAGGATGGGTGCCCAGATGCCGATGGTGGCGTAGCTGGGCAGGATGCCGATCAGGGCCGTGGCGCCGGCCATGATCAGGATGGTCAGCGCCAGGACCCGTTTACGGCCGATACGGTCACCCAGCAGGCCGAAGACGATACCGCCCAGCGGCCGGAAGGCGAAGGCCACGGCGAAGACGGCAAAGGTCTTAAGCAGCCCGGCGGTGGCATCGCCACTGGGGAAGAAGTGCGCGGCGATCAGGGTGGCGAGAAAGCCATAAAGGGCGAAATCGAACCATTCGACGAAATTGCCGATGGACGCGGCGGAGATGACCTTGCGCAGGGTGGCGGGTGAAACGGAAGTCGCTGTCTGGCTCATGGCGGGCCTCGGGAAAGGGCGGAGACGGAGGCAGAAATGGAGCGCCTTGTTTTATTGTCGAGAGATCGGGGCGTACCGCAGCTTCGACCCTAATCCTTTTCCCGTGACCGAGCAGTCCCGCCAGCGACTTGTCCACCGTTGGAACCGACTTCAGGAGCCCCGCCATGACCATGACGACCACCTATGCGGAAAAGGAGCCCGCCCGCACCGATGTCGACGCCCTGCCGGGTGTCACCCTGCTGGAGTTCGGCGCACCCTGGTGCGGCCACTGTCGTGCCGCCCAGCCGCTGCTGGCCACGGCGCTCGCCGACTACCTCGGCGTGCGTCATCTCAAGATCGAGGACGGCCCCGGCCGCCGCCTGGGACGCTCCTTTCGCGTCAAGCTCTGGCCTACGCTGATCATCTTCAAGGACGGCCAGGAACTGGCGCGGCTGGTGCGCCCGACGGCGGCGGCAGCCCTGCGCGAAGCCCTGGCCGAAGCGGACTGACCGGTCGTTCCACTCGTCCTCGCCACGCTTGACAGGGCAGGCCTGGAACATTAGTTTCAAACAACTGTTTAAACGCCCTGGCGGAAGGTCTGCAGCGACGCTGCCGCCACCCTCGACAACAAGCATTCGCAAAGAGGTAACAGTCATGCCCGATTACAAAGCCCCCCTGCGGGACATCCGCTTCGTTCGCGACGAACTCCTGGGCTATGACGCGCACTACCAGAGCCTGCCCGGTTGCGGCGACGCCACTCCCGACATGGTCTCCGCCATCCTCGAAGAAGGTGCCAAGTTCTGCGAACAGGTGCTGGCGCCGCTCAATCGCATCGGCGACCAGCAGGGCTGCACCTGGAGCGAAGAGGGGGTGAAGACCCCCGATGGCTTCAAGGAAGCCTATGCCCAGTTCGTCGAGGGCGGCTGGCCGAGCCTGGCGCACAACCCGGCCCACGGTGGCCAGGGCCTGCCCGAGTCACTCGGCATCTCCCTGTCGGAAATGGTCGGCCAGGCCAACTGGTCCTGGGGCATGTACCCCGGCCTGTCCCACGGCGCCATGAACACCCTGGAGCAGCACGGCACCGACGAGCAGAAGCACACCTACCTGGAAAAGCTGGTGACCGGCGAATGGACCGGCACCATGTGCCTGACCGAACCCCACTGCGGTTCCGACCTGGGCATGCTGCGTACCAAGGCCGAGCCGCGCGCGGACGGCAGCTACGCCATCACCGGCACCAAGATCTTCATCTCCGCCGGTGAACACGACATGGCCGAGAACATCGTCCACATCGTGCTGGCCCGCCTGCCCGACGCCCCCGCCGGCACCAAGGGCATCTCGCTGTTCATCGTGCCCAAGCGCCTGCCCGTCGCCAGCGGCGCGGCCGGCGAGCGCAACGCCGTGCACTGCGGTTCCCTCGAACACAAGATGGGCATCCACGGCAACGCCACCTGCGTGATGAACTTCGATGGCGCTACCGGCTTCCTGATCGGCCCGCCGAATCGCGGTCTGAACTGCATGTTCACCTTCATGAACTTCGCCCGCATCGGCACCGCCCTGCAGGGCCTGGCCCACGCCGAGGTGGCCTTCCAGGGCGGTCTGAAGTACGCCCGCGAGCGGCTGCAGATGAGATCCCTGACCGGTCCCAAGGCCCCCGAGAAGCCCGCCGATCCCATCATCGTGCACCCCGACGTGCGCCGCATGCTGCTGACCATGAAGGCCTTCGCCGAGGGCAGCCGGGCGATGATCTACTACACCGCCAAGCTGGTGGATATCCTCAAGTACAGCCAGGACGAGGAGCAGAAGCAGCAGGTCGAGACCCAGATGGCCTTCCTCACCCCCATCGCCAAGGCCTTCATGACCGAGGTGGGTTTCGAGGCGGCCAGCCACGGCGTGCAGATCTATGGCGGCCACGGCTACATCGCCGAGTGGGGCATGGAGCAGAACCTGCGCGATGCGCGTATCGCCATGCTCTACGAGGGCACCACCGGCATCCAGGCCATCGACCTGCTGGGTCGTAAGGTGCTGATGACCCAGGGTGAATCGCTCAAGGCCTTCACCAAGGTGGTGCACAAGTTCTGTCAGGCCAACGCCGAAAACGCCGAACTCAAGGCCTTCGTCGAGCCGCTGGCCAAGCTGAACAAGGAGTGGGGCGAACTCACCCTCAAGGTCGGCATGGCCGCCATGAAGGATCGCGAGGAGGTGGGTGCCGCCGCCGTCGACTACCTGATGTACTCCGGCTATGTCTGCCTGGCCTACTTCTGGGCCGACATGGCCCGGGTCGCGGCCGAGAAGCTGGCCGCCGGCACCGACGAGGCCGCCTTCTACCAGGCCAAGCTGGCCACCGCGCGCTTCTACTACGAGCGCCTGCTGCCCCGTACCCGCGCCCACGCCGAGGCGCTGCTGGCCGGCGCCGGCAGCCTGATGGCCCTGGCCGAGGAAGACTTCGCCCTCGGCTACTAAGCCGTCGCCGCTCTACTGAAAACCCCGCTCCGGCGGGGTTTTCGCTTTTTCACGCATGCGAAGAAGCCAGCAGCGCGAACCTCCGATCGGCTGACCGCCAGGTCAGATCATGAACCTATGTCTCCCTTCCGGTTCGGTCTTACACTCGGGTCATACCGACAAGAACACCTTCCGAGGAGACTCGACATGGCTGACTACACCCCGCCGCTTCGCGATATCCGTTTCGTGCTGGATGCCGTCCTCAAGGTCAGGGACCGCTGGAGTCAGTGGCCTGCCCTGGCCGAAGTGGTGGACGGCGAGACCGCCGATGCCATCCTCGAAGAAGCCGGCAAGCTGTGCGCCCAGGAACTGGCGCCCCTCAATCGCAATTCCGATGAGGAAGGCTGCCACTGGCAAAACGGCGAAGTGACCACGCCCCAGGGCTTCCGCCAGGCTTACCAGGCCTTTGCCGAAGGCGGCTGGGTCGGGGTCGGTGGCGATCCCGAATACGGCGGCATGGGCATGCCCAAGGTGCTCACTGCCCAGGTCGAGGAAATGATGCACGCCAGCTGCCTGGCCTTCGGCCTCTATCCGATGCTCAGCGCCGGTGCCTGCCTGGCCCTGCACGCCCATGGCAGCGCAGAACTGAAGCAGGCCTATCTGCCCAACCTCTACAGCGGCCAGTGGGCCGGCTCCATGTGCCTGACCGAGCCCCATGCCGGTACCGACCTGGGGCTGATCCGCACCCGCGCCGAGCCCCAGTTCGACGGCAGCTACCGGGTCACCGGCACCAAGATCTTCATCACCGCCGGCGAGCACGACCTCACCGAGAACATCATCCATCTGGTGCTGGCCAAGCTGCCCGATGCGCCGGCCGGCTCCCGGGGCATCTCGCTGTTCCTGGTGCCCAAGATCCTGGTGGACGAGGCGGGTGCCCTGGGCGCGCGCAACGCCGTGGCCTGTGGCTCGCTGGAACACAAGATGGGCATCAAGGGTGCCGCCACCTGCGTGATGAACTTCGACGGCGCGGTCGGCTACCTGGTGGGCGAGGTCAACAAGGGCCTGGCCGCCATGTTCACCATGATGAACTACGAGCGCCTGGGCGTCGGCATCCAGGGCCTGGGTTCGAGCGAGCGCTCCTACCAGAATGCCCTGGCCTACGCCCGCGAGCGCCTGCAGAGTCGGTCGCCGGCCGGCATCCAGCAGGCCGCCAAGAACGCCGATCCCATCATCGTCCATCCCGATGTGCGGCGCATGCTGCTGACCATGAAGGCCCTGAACGAAGGCGGCCGGTTGTTCTCCAGCTATGTCGCCCTGCAGCTCGACACCGCCAAGTACAGCCCTGAGCCCGTCGAGCGCGAACGCGCCGAGGCCCTGGTGGCGCTGCTCACCCCGGTGGCCAAGGGCTTCCTCACCGATCTCGGCCTGGAACTCTGCGTCGCCGGTCAGCAGGTGTTCGGCGGTCATGGCTACATCCGTGAATGGGGCCAGGAGCAGCTGGTGCGCGACGTGCGCATCACCCAGATCTACGAAGGCACCAACGGCATCCAGGCCCTCGATTTGGTCGGCCGCAAGCTGGCCGGCAGCCGCGGTACTCTCTATCGGCCCTTCAGCGAAGAGGTCCATGGCTATCTGGGCGGTCTGCCGGCGGACAATGAATTCGCCGCACCCCTGCGCCAAGCGCTGGAACAGCTGGACGGGGCGACCGAATGGCTGCTGCAGGCCGGCGCCAGCGATCCCCACGAACTGGGGGCAGCCTCGGTGGACTACCTGCACCTGTTCGGCTATGTCGCCTATGGTTACCTCTGGGCCCGGGCGGCGGCCGCTGCGGCGGATCAGGAGGCGACCTTCGCCGAAGCCAAGCTGGCCACTGCGCGTTTCTATTTCGCTCGTCTGCTACCGCGCACCCTGAGCCTGGCTGCGGCCGTGCGCAGTGGCGCCCAGCCGCTCTACGCCCTGGCCGAGGAGGCGTTCTAAGCTGTTGACCAGCAAGGTAAAAAGCCATGTCGTGTAAGCTTTGGCTTACACCACGTCGCCGCGATAAGCCATCGCCTAGTCTCTGATAGCTGCGTAATCTACACCCATCGGATCGCGGTGCAGGATGTACCCAGCGCTCCAGATGATTTCAAGGAAATATGGCCAGGATGGCCCCCCGGCACGGATGTCGGGCAGAGACTTACAGGGATAGATGGCCAAGGATTGGCGGCCTGACAAGGATGTCGGGTTAAGTCTGCGAAACCCCGCTTCGGCGGGGTTTTTTATTGCCTGCCGGAACCTGATTCAGGCCCTGCCAGTCTTAGAGGCATCTTCTTGCCTGCCCACTACTGGAGCCTGAAATGGACCTCATCCGCCTTATCTTCGCCATCATCCTGCCGCCCGTGGGCGTCTTCCTCCAGGTCGGCTTCGGCGGCGCCTTCTGGCTGAACATCCTGCTGACGCTGCTGGGTTACATTCCGGGTATCATTCATGCCGTCTGGGTGATTGCCCGTCGCTGAACCAGCGGCCTGATCGAGACCCGAATGCCGCGATCGCCTGGTTGACCCGAGGGGTCAGCGCCGACCGGAGCGAAAGGGGCCGGAGGGCAAGACGTCCGTGCTAGGCGGATGCGCCTTCCATGGTCCTGTTCGAGGCCTTTCGGCCAGCCCGTGTCGATATCCTTGATCGACCGTCGGTTGCGCCACGGTCAGTGACGACACCCCCCCGCAGGCCGAGGCTTTGCCGTCGCCGACCGTTTTGTCCCGTACAAGGCTTTCAGACCCCATGAATCGCGAGTCGCCCCTCGATCAGAAGCACTTCAGCCAGATCCTCAAGCGCAATCTTTCCCTGCCGCTGAGCATCGGTGTCTTCAGCGCGATCTTCTTCATCGCCATCATCTATTACCTGCTGAAGGTCACCCAGTGGGTCGAGCACACCGACCGTGTCATCAGCGAGGCCAACGCCAACTTCCGCCTGGTGGTCGATCTGGAAACCGGGATGCGCGGCTATCTGCTGAGCGGCAATACCGCGTTCCTGCAGCCCTATGAGCGCGCCCTGCCCAATGTCGAGCCGCAACTGGATGAGTTGAAGAATCTGGTCAGCGACAGCGCCGTGCAGATCCGCCGACTGGAGCGGATCGAAGCGGTACACCGAGAGTGGCGCCAATACGCCAGCCAGGTGATCGAGGCGCGCCGCACCGGGGGGGATTTCCAGACCCCCCTGAGCGATGGCCAGGGCAAGAATCGCATCGACAGCATCCGCCGCGACTACACCGACTTCATCGCCTACGAAGAGCAGATGCGCGCCGAGCGTACCGCGACGGCCAGCCGCATGACGGTGGTGTTCGTGGCGGCCTTCCTCGTCGTCAGCCTGCTGCTGTCGGGCATCATGGCCTTCTTTGGTCGCCGCGAACTCATGCGGCTTTCCGCGACCTACACCCGGCTGCTCGATCAACAGGCCGAGCACACCGATAATCTTGAGCGACAGAGCTGGTTCCGCTCCGGCCAGAATCAGCTGTCGGAAGCGGTCATCGGTCAGGCGACGCTGGCGCCGCTGGGGCAAAGCATCCTGCAATTCCTGGCGCGCTATCTCGGTGCCGCGGCCGGTGCCCTCTATGTACGGCTCGACGACGGCAGCCTGGAGCGCGTCGCCGACTACGCCCTCGACGACGAGGGTCGTCGCCGGCGCCAGCGCCTTTCTCCGGGCGAGGGTCTGGCCGGGCAAGCCGTGCTGGACGGTCGCCTAATGGCGCTCGACCAGTTGCCCCTCGACTACCTCAAGGTCAATTCGGCGCTGGGCGAGCGCCAGGCCAGCGCGGCGCTCATCGTGCCCATCGAGAACGATGGCCGGGTGAATGGTGTGGTCGAACTGGGCTTCCTGCGCGCCCTGCGTCCGCAGGACGAAGAATTGCTGACCCTGATCGCCGACTCCATCGGTTCCTCGGTGGAAGCCGCGCGCTATCGCCAGCGGCTGCAGCAGGTGCTGGCGGAAACCCAGCAACTCAACGAAGAGCTCCAGGTACAGCAGGAAGAGCTGCGCACCGCCAACGAAGAGCTGGAAGAACAGTCCCAGGCGCTCAAGGAATCCCAGGTTCATCTGGAGCAGCAGCAGGCCGAACTGGAGCAGACCAACGAGCAACTCTCCGAGCAGGCCCAGGAACTGCTGCAGCAGCGCGACGTGCTGGACGACCGCAACAATCGCCTCAACGAAGCCCAGCAACTGCTGGAAGACCGGGCGCGCGAGCTGGAACGCGCCAGCCAGTACAAGTCCGAATTCCTGGCGAACATGTCCCACGAATTGCGTACGCCGCTAAACAGCTCGCTGATCCTGTCCAAGCTGCTGGCGGACAACCCGGTGGGCAACCTGAGTGCCGAGCAGGTGCGCTACGCCGAATCCATCTATTCGGCGGGCAACGACCTGCTCACCCTGATCAACGACATCCTCGACATCTCCAAGGTCGAGGCCGGCATGCTGGAGATCCGCCCGGAGCAGATGTCCGTGCGCCGCCTGGTGGAAGCCCTGAAGACCGCCTTCGAGCCGGTGGCCCAGAACAAGGGCGTCGCCTTCGTGGTGGAGCTGGACGAGCAGATGCCGTCGACCTTCTTCAGCGATCGCCAGCGGGTCGAGCAGATCCTCAAGAACCTGCTGTCCAACGCCTTCAAGTTCACCGAGCACGGCCAGGTGACCCTGCGCCTGTCGCTGGAAGACGGCCAGCCCAGCTTCGCCGTGAGCGATACCGGCATCGGCATCGCCGCCGAGCAGCAGGAGCTGATCTTCGAGGCCTTCCGCCAGGCGGACGGCGCCATTACCCGTCGCTACGGCGGCACCGGCCTGGGGCTGTCGATCTCCCGCGACTTGGCGCTGCTGCTGGGTGGCGCCCTGGGCGTCATCAGCCAGCCGGGCGAGGGTAGTACCTTCACCCTGCGCCTGCCGCTGGAGTATCAGGAAGCCGCCGCGCCCGGTCTGCCGGTGACGCCGGTCATGGCCCCGGCGCAGGCCACCATGCCGGTTGCAGCACCTGCGCCTCTCGCCACCCTGGCCGCTACCCCGCGTCCGCCCGCAGCGCCGCCGGTCACCGAGGCAGCGGCGCCTGTGGCAGCTGCCTTCGCTGACGATCGGGACAGCTGGCCCTATCCGGATCGTCGAGTGCTGGTGATCGAGGACGAGGTGCCCTTCGCGCAGATCCTCTTCGATCTGGCCCACGAGCTGAAGTACAGCTGCCTGATCGCCCATCGCGCCGAGGAAGGCTTCGCCGCGGCGCTGGAGTACCGCCCCGACGCCATCCTGCTGGACATGGGACTGCCGGATCATTCCGGCCTCACGGTGCTGGAGCGCCTCAAGGAAAATCCCCTGACCCGGCACATCCCGGTGCACGTGGTCTCAGCCTCGGATCGCATCGAGACGGCCATGCACATGGGCGCGGTCGGCTACGCCATCAAGCCCACCACTCGCGACGAATTGCGTGAGGCCTTCACCCGGCTGGAAGCCAAGTTCGCCGCCGGCATCAAGCGGGTGCTGCTGGTGGAAGACGATGCCCTGCAGCGCGACAGCATCGCCAAGCTGATCGGCGACGTGGATGTGGAGATCACCGCCGTGGAGATGGGCAGCCAGGCCCTGGAACTGCTGCGCGACGAGGTCTACGACTGCATGGTCATCGACCTCAAGCTGCCCGACATGGAAGGGGGTGAGCTGCTGCAGCGCATGGCCAGCGAAGACATCTGCTCCTTCCCACCGGTGATCGTCTACACCGGTCGCAGCCTGACCCGCGACGAAGAAGCGGCGCTGCTCAAGTATTCGCGTTCCATCATCATCAAGGGTGCGCGCTCGCCGGAGCGACTGCTCGACGAGGTGACCCTGTTCCTGCACAAGATCGAGGCCGACATGCCGCTCGATCGCCAGCGCATGCTGGAAAGCGCCCGCAGCCGCGAAAAGGCCTTCGATGGCCGCACCCTGCTGCTGGTGGATGACGACGTTCGCAACATCTTCGCCCTCACCAGTGCCCTGGAGCAGAAGGGCGCCAAGGTGGAGATCGCCCGCAACGGCCTGGAAGCGCTGGAGAAGCTCGACAACAGCGACACCATCGACCTGGTGCTGATGGACATCATGATGCCGATGATGGACGGCTACGAAGCCATGCGCGAGATCCGCAAGCGGCCGCACATGAAGAAGCTGCCGATCATCGCCATCACCGCCAAGGCCATGAAGGATGACCAGGAGCGCTGCCTCGCCGCCGGTGCCAGCGACTACCTGGCCAAGCCCATCGACCTGGACCGGCTGTTCTCGCTGATCCGTGTCTGGATGCCGTCGCTGGAGCGGCTGTAGGTCATGAGCGAACGGCTGCAGGACATCGAGCTGAGGTTGCTGCTGGAAGGCATCTTCCTGAGATACAGCCACGACTTCCGCAATTACTCCAAGGCCTCGCTCAAGCGGCGGGTGCTGCAGGCGCTGACGCGCTTCGACTGCCCGAGCATCTCTATGCTGCAGGAGCGGGTCCTGCGTGATCCGGCGCTGTTCGCCGAGCTGCTGCAATTCATCACCATCCCGGTGAGCGAGATGTTTCGCGATCCAGGCTACTTCCTCGCCCTGCGCCAGCAGGTGGTGCCGGTCTTGCGTACCTATCCCTCGCTCAAGGTATGGATCGCCGGCTGCAGCACCGGCGAGGAAGTCTTCTCCATGGCCATCCTGTTCCAAGAGGAAGGGCTGCTCGACCGTACGCTCTTCTATGCCACCGACATCAATCCGCGCTCCATGGAAAAGGCCCGCCAGGGCATCTTTCCGCTGGAGCGGATGCGCGCCTACACCGCCAGCTACCAGAAGGCCGGCGGCACCCGAGCGTTTTCCGACTATTACACCGCGGCCTACGACGGCGCCCTGTTCGACAAGTCGCTGATCGCCAACGTGACCTTCGCCGACCACAGCCTGGCCACCGACAGCGTCTTTTCCGAGACGCAGCTGGTGTCCTGCCGCAACGTGCTCATCTACTTCAACAAGAATCTGCAGAATCGGGCGCTCGGCCTGTTTCACGAGTCCCTGAGCCACCGCGGCTTTCTCGGCCTGGGCAGCAAGGAGTCGCTGGACTTCTCCGCCTACGCCAGCCACTTCGAGCCGGTGGTGAAGCAGGAACGGCTGTTCCGCAGGCTCTAGCATGTTCCCGCCCCTGAAGCCGTTGCGCCTCATCGTCATCGGAGCCTCTGCCGGCGGGCTGCAGGTGCTGCTGCGCCTGCTTTCGACCCTGCCGGCCAGTTTTCGCCTGCCGCTGGCGGTGGTGCTCCATCTGCCGGACGATCGCAATTCGCGCCTGGCCGAGCTGTTTCAGCAGCGACTGGCCTTGCGGGTACGCGAAGCCGAGGACAAGGACGCTATACTGCCGGGCAGCCTGTATTTCGCGCCGCCGGGTTATCACCTGCTGGTGGAGGACGACTTCACCCTGTCGCTGTCACGCGACGAGCCGGTGCAGTTTTCCCGGCCGTCCATCGATGTCTTGTTCGAAAGCGCGGCCGATGCCCTGGGCGAGCAGGTCTGCGGCATCCTGCTCACCGGCGCCAACCAAGACGGCGCCAGCGGCCTGCACGCCCTGGCTCAGAATGGAGCGGTCACCGTCGTCCAGTCGCCGCAGTCGGCCGAGGTACCGACCATGCCCGAGGCGGCGCTGAAGAGATTCCACCCGGATTTCGTGCTGGATGTGCCGGGCATCCATCTATTGCTCATCGAGCTGGAACGCGACCATGGCTGAAGTACCCGTCGAACAGGCGAAGCTCCTGCTCGTAGACGACCTGCCGGAAAATCTCCTGGCACTGGAAGCCCTGCTGCGCAGCGAGGCGCTGGAGATCTTCCAGGCCAGCTCCGCCGAGGCCGCGCTGGAGCTCCTGCTGATGCACGAATTCGCCCTGGCGATCCTCGATGTGCAGATGCCGGGCATGAACGGCTTCGAACTGGCGGAGATGATGCGCGGCCTGGAAAAGACCCGGCACATCCCCATCGTCTTCGTCAGCGCCGCCGGCCGCGACCTCAACTACGCCTTCAAGGGCTACGAGAGCGGTGCGGTGGACTTCCTGCACAAGCCCCTCGATGTCCATGCGGTCAAGAGCAAGACCCGGGTCTTTGTCGACCTCTACTGGCACCGCAAGCGCCTGGCCGAGCAATTGGTGGCCCTGGAGCAGAGTCGCCAGGAGCAGGAGATCCTGCTCGCCGAATTGCGCCAGACCCAGGTCGAGCTGCAGCAGGCGGTGCGCACCCGTGACGACTTCATGTCCATGGTCTCCCACGAACTCAAGACGCCGCTCAACACCCTGATGCTCGAAGCCCAGCTGCGCCGCATGTACCTGGACAAGGGCAAGCTGGAGGCCTTCACCCCCGACAAGCTGGCCGGCATGGCCGAGCGCGACGAGCGGCAGATCCAGCGCCTGGTGCACCTGATCGACGACATGCTCGACATCTCGCGGATCCGCACCGGCAAGTTGTCCATCCGCCCCTCGCAATGCGATCTCGCCGCCCTGGTCAACACCGTGGTCGACAGCTTCGCCTCGCAATTCGCCGCCGCCGGTTGCCCGGTTGAGCTGCACGCGGAAGGCCCGGCGCCCGGCTACTGGGATGAATTCCGCATCGAGCAGGTGATCACCAACCTGCTGACCAACGCCATGAGATACGGCGCCGGGCGTCCGGTGGAGATTTCCCTGCGCAGCGATGGTGCCGACGTGGAGTTGAGCGTCAAGGACCATGGCATCGGCATCCCGGTGGAGCACCAGGCGCTGATCTTCCGCCAGTTCGAGCGCGCCAGCGGCACCGAGAACATCGCCGGCCTGGGCCTGGGCCTCTATATCGCCGACCAGATCGTCAAGGCGCACCATGGCAGCCTGCACGTGGAAAGCATCGCCGGGCAGGGCGCGACCTTCCGCCTGCGACTGCCCTGCCTGCCGACCTAGGCAGCATTGACAGGACCCCAGGCGCCCGCGAGAATCGCGAAAAGAGGTGGGATGTCGTACCTCTTGCCAGATAACTCCATAAGAAGGCGCCCGCTCATGTCCGAAGTCTCCTCGTCACCTTTCCACCGTCTGTTGCTGACCGGCGCTGCCGGCGGCCTGGGCAAGGAGCTGCGCCAGCGGCTCAAGCCCCATGCCGAGATCCTGCGGCTGTCCGACATCGCGCCGATGGATGCGGCCCAGGGACCAGCGGAAGAGGTGGTGACCTGCGACCTGGCGGACAAGGCTGGCGTCCATGCCCTGGTGGAAGGCGTCGATGCCATCCTGCATTTCGGCGGCATCTCCACCGAGCACGCCTTCGAGCCCATCCTCGAAGCCAATATCCGCGGCACCTTCAATCTCTATGAGGCCGCGCGGCGCCATGGGGTGAGGCGCATCGTCTTCGCCAGCTCCAACCATGTCATCGGCTTCTATCGCCAGGACCAGCGCATCGACGCCAACGTGCCCCAGCGTCCGGACAGCTACTACGGCCTGTCCAAGGCCTTCGGCGAAGACCTGGCGACCTTCTATTTCGATCGCTATGGCATCGAGACGGTGAGCATCCGCATCGGCTCCTCCTTCCCCGAGGCGCAGAATCGCCGCATGCTCGCCACCTGGCTGAGCTACGAAGACCTGACCGATCTCATCCTGCGCAGCCTGACCACCCCCGACGTCGGCCACACCATCGTCTATGGCGCCTCCAACAACCGCGACAGCTGGTGGGACAACCGCCTGGCCGCGCATCTGGGCTTCCAGCCCAAGGACAACTCCGAGCAATTCCGCGCCAAGGTCGAGGCCCAGCCCATGCCGGCGGCGGACGATCCGTCGATGGTCTACCAGGGTGGTGCCTTCGTCGCCACCGGTCCCTTCGACGACTGAGGAGGGCCGCCATGACTGCCGAATTGCTCGTCGATGCCCGCAACGCCACAGGGGAGTGCCCGGTCTGGCACGTTGCCGATCAGGCGCTCTACTGGGTCGATATCCCGGCCAAACGGCTGCATCGCTGGACCCCGACAGATGTGCTGGACAGCTGGAGCGCGCCGGAAATGCTCGCCTGCATCGCCGCCCGTGCAGGCGGCGGCTGGCTCGCCGGCCTGGAAAGCGGCCTCTTCGCCCTGCAGGCCAAGGCGTCCGGCCAACTCAGTGGCGAGCGCCTGATCGCTCTCGACCATGCCCAGCCGGCGATGCGATGCAACGACGGTCGCTGCGATCGCCAGGGCCGCTTCCTGGTGGGCACCATGGTGCAGGACATGGCGCAGGGCGCCCCGGCTGGGCGCCTCTACAGCCATACGGCCGGCGACGGCGCCCGGCTGCTATTGGACGACCTCATCGTGCCCAACGGCCTGGCCCTGAGCCCCGATGGTCGCACCCTCTACCTGTCCGACTCCCATCCCAGCCGCCAGCTGATCTGGGCGTTCGACTACGATCCCGACTCGGGCACACCCAGCAACCAGCGGCTGTTCGTCGACATGAACGCCCATCCCGGCCGGCCCGATGGCGCCGCGGTGGATGTTGACGGCTGCTACTGGATCTGCGGCAACGATGCCGGCCTGATCCATCGCTTCACGCCCGACGGCCGCCTCGATCGCTCCCTGGCCGTGCCCGTCAAGAAGCCGGCCATGTGCGCCTTTGGCGGACGCAACCTGGACACCCTATTCGTGACCTCCATCCGTCCGGGTGGCGATCTGAGCGATCAGCCGCTGGCGGGTGGTCTGTTCGCCCTGGACCCCGGCGTGCAGGGGTTGCCGGAGCCTGCCTTCGCCGGCTGAAGCGGTCCCGGTTTAAGACACGGCAGGACTTTCGAACTGCGGCGTCCTGAGCGGTGCATGGCAACCTTGGGAAATCGGTTGTCATGCTTTTGTCATGAACATCGGCAGGGCTCCCGTCCAGGCGGCTTATAATCAGGTCTTATTCGCCGTAAACCGCCGCCATGACCTCTTCAACCGCAAGCCGCCCCACTGCCCGTTACTACGGCCTGGAATGGCTGAGATTCCTCATGGCGCTGTACATGGTCGTCTACCACCTGGGCGGGCTCTACAGCGATCTGCCGGATGCCTTCCGCCGCCTGGCCGGCATGGGCTTCTTCGCCACCAGCACCTTCTTCCTGCTCTCCGGTTTCCTGCTGGCCCACGTCAGCCTGGATCGCCAGGGCGCGCTCAAGGGCAGCTCCCGTGGCTTCGTCCTGCGGCGGCTGTGCAACCTCTATCCCATCCACCTGCTGACCCTGCTGGTCGCGCTAGGGCTGTCCTACTGGCTGTCCCAGGATTCCTGGCTGGAACACGGGGTGCCGGTCTACTACAACCAGCACCCCTATCTGCAGCTGGAGGAGGGCAGCACGCTGGACGAGATGCTGCCGCTGTCCTGGCTGGCCGCCACTACCCACGTGCTCCTGCAACTGCTCCTGCTGCAATCCTGGGAACCGCGCTTTCTCTGGCTCAACGGCGCCGCTTGGTCGATCTCGGCGCTGCTGTTCTTCTACCTGCTGTTTCCGCTGCTCGGCCCGCGACTGATGCGCCTGCGGCGCTGGGCCCTGGCTGCCGTCGTGCTCTGGGGGCTCTATCTGCTCGGCCCGCTGGTGGCCACCTGGGCTCAGGCCTTCGATACCGTCACCGTGGGCGTCATCCACCGCAATCCGCTGATCCGCCTGCCGGAATTCCTGCTCGGCATCCTGCTCTATCGCGCCGTGCAGGAGCCCTGGGTGGCCGAGACGACCCAGCGCCTGCGCGTGCCGCTGCTGCTGTTCGGCCTGACCGGCCTGTGGCTGGGCGCCCTGCTGCTGGAAGGCGATGGCCGCCGCTGGTTCTACCTGGTGCACAATGGCCTGCTGACGCCCTTCCAGGCCGCGGTGCTGCTGGCCTGCGCCACCTTCGGCGAACCCGGTCGCGCCGGCGTGCGCCGCCTGGCCCAGCGCCTCGGCGAGGCCTCGCTGTGCATCTTCGCCGTCCACACCCCGCTGATCGGCGTGCTCGAACCCTGGACCCGCACCCTGCTGGGCTGGATGCACCTGGCCGGCGACAGCCTCGAAGACCTGGCCGAAGACGTCGGCGAGGTGCTGGCGCTGCCTATCCCTATTCCCGGCTGGATGCTGCCGCTGCACCTGGTGCTCATCGTCCTGCTCGGCCTGGCCATGCAGCGCTGGGTGGCCGGTCCGCTGCGCCGCTGGCTGCAGGCGCGGCTGCCCTAGTCTTAAGAAGGCCTTAAGCCGACTGGGCTAGCCTCGCCGCAGGAATCCGCAGCGGAGCTGAGTCTTGTCCAGCGAATACGAAGTCCACGGCCCCCACGACCACGAGGTGGAACACGCCGCCCACGGCGCCCATCGCCGCGACAGCCTCACCGGCCGTATCGCCGTCACCACCGCCATCCTGGCGACGCTAGGCGCCCTCTGCGCCTACCAGGGCGGCAACGCCGAGAGCCTGGCGCTCTACTACAAGAACGAAGAAGCCATCGCCAAGACAGAAGCCGCCAACCAGTGGGGCTACTACCAGGCCAAGGGCGAAAAGCAGAACCTCGCCGACTTGGGCGCTGCCCTCGCGACCAACCCCGACACCGCCCAACGCTTCACCCAGGACAGCCAGCGCTACGCTCAGCAAAAGGCCGAGATCCGTACCAAGGCCGAAGCACTGGAGGAAAAGGTCATGGCCAACGAAGCCCTGAGCGAAACCCAGCTCCACCGCCATCACCGCTGGGCCCAGGCCACCATGCTGATGCAGGTCGCCATCTCCCTGGCCGCCATCACCCTGCTGACGCGACGGCGCTGGTTGCAGGCCGCGGTGTATGGGGTGGCAGGGGGAGGGGTGGCGGTTGGGATACTGGCGCTTTTGCACGTCTGAGTGCCCAAAGCGTGAAGAGCGATTTGCAGACACAAAAAAGCCGCGCAACGCGCGGCTCCTGAAAGCTGGTGGGCCCACACGGACTCGAACCGTGGACCAAAGGATTATGAGTCCTCTGCTCTAACCAACTGAGCTATAGGCCCTATAGCGCGGTGGAGTATACCGGGGGTGGCGGGGATCGCCAAACCCTTGTCGGGCATAAAAAAACCGGAGCCTGGGCTCCGGTTTTCTGGTGCAGCGGCTACGTCTTACTCGTCGAGGAAGGAGCGCAGGTGCTCGCTGCGGGACGGGTGGCGCAGCTTGCGCAGGGCCTTGGCTTCGATCTGGCGGATACGCTCGCGGGTGACGTCGAACTGCTTGCCCACTTCCTCGAGGGTGTGGTCGGTGTTCATGTCGATGCCGAAACGCATGCGCAGGACCTTAGCTTCACGGGCGGTGAGACCGGAGAGCACGTCGCGGGTGGCTTCCTTGAGGCTTTCGCTGGTAGCCACTTCGATCGGGGACTGCATGGAGCTGTCCTCGATGAAATCGCCCAGGTGCGAATCCTCGTCGTCGCCGATGGGCGTCTCCATGGAGATCGGCTCCTTGGCGATCTTGAGCACCTTGCGGATCTTGTCCTCGGGCATCTCCATGCGCTCGCCCAGCTCTTCCGGGGTCGGCTCACGCCCCATCTCCTGCAGCATCTGGCGGGAGATCCGGTTCAGCTTGTTGATCGTCTCGATCATGTGCACCGGAATCCGGATGGTGCGCGCCTGGTCGGCGATGGAGCGGGTGATGGCCTGGCGAATCCACCAGGTGGCATAGGTGGAGAACTTGTAGCCACGGCGGTATTCGAACTTGTCCACCGCCTTCATCAGGCCGATGTTGCCTTCCTGGATCAGATCGAGGAATTGCAGACCACGGTTGGTGTACTTCTTGGCGATGGAGATCACCAGGCGCAGGTTCGCCTCGACCATTTCCTTCTTGGCGCGGCGGGCCTTGGCCTCGCCGATGGACATGGCGCGGTTGATGTCCTTGATCTGCGAGACTTTCAGCTCGTAGTCACGCTCCAGCTCGGCCAGCTGGGCCTGCTTGGCCTTGATGTCGGCCTGGAAGCGCTCGAGACCTTCGGCGTACTTGGGCTTGCCCTTGAGCAGGCCGGCGGTCCATTCGGTGTTGGTCTCGTTGCCGGGGAAGTGGCGCAGGAAGTCGGCACGCGGCATGCGCGCATCGCGCACGGCGAGCTGCATGATGGCGCGCTCGAGGCCACGCACCCGCTCCAGAGATTCGCGCACGCGGATCACCAGGGCTTCGTACTGCTTGGGCACCAGCTTGATCGGCGAGAACAGCAGAGCCAGGGCGACGAATTCTTCCACAGCGTGGTCGTTGTCGCGGCCGTGCTTCTTCAGCACCTTCTTGGTCTTTTCCAGCTGCTCGGCGACCGCGCCGAAACGCAGGCGAGCCTCTTCCGGATCCGGACCGCCGTCGCCTTCTTCCTCGTCGGCGTCGTCGCTCTCTTCCTCGTCGTCCTTCTCGTCGTCCACGGCCTTGGCATCGGCGGCCTTGTTCGGGACGGGCAGGACCTCGCTCTCGTTCGGCAGGCCGCCGTCGTCGGGATCGATGTAGCCGGCGAGGACGTCGGACAGGCGACCGCCTTCGGTGGTGACGCGGGTGTATTCGCTGAGGATGTAGTCGACGGTACCCGGGAACTGGGCGATGGCGCCCATGACTTCGCGGATGCCTTCCTCGATGCGCTTGGCGATCTCGATCTCGCCTTCGCGGGTCAGCAGCTCCACGGTACCCATTTCACGCATGTACATGCGCACCGGGTCGGTGGTGCGGCCGACATCGCTTTCCACCGCGGCCAGGGCGGCGGCGGCTTCTTCGGCGGCGGCTTCGTCGGTATCGGTTTCCGCCAGCAGCAGGGCATCAGCGTCCGGCGCGGTCTCGAATACGTTGATCCCCATGTCATTGATCATGCGGATGATGTCTTCCACCTGTTCCGGATCTGAAATATCCTCCGGTAGGTGGTCATTGACCTCCGCGTAAGTCAGGTAACCCTGCTCACGACCGCGGGCGATCAATTCTTTCAGACGGGATTGCTGTTGCGCTTTTCCGGACATAGGTACCCTTCCACTGAAGGCTTAGGCGGGCAAAAATAGCTGAACATTATAGCCGGTTAGACGGTGGTCGTGCCAGTTAGGTCACGGACCCCGCTGGACGGCTGAGGAGTTCGCGTAGGCGGTCCTTGTCTTCGGAGCTCAGTTCGCTCTGTCGCGCCTTGCGTAGGAGTTGCTCCAGCGAGCGATCACGCTGGCTGGCGGCTAACCTCGTTATGGTGTCGAAAAACTGTTGTTCAAGGTTGTCGCCGGCAATCAGCCACTCTTTTTCCGCCAGGGCGCGCAGCAGTCGCCCCTGTTCGGTGCCATGCCAGCGGGCGATGAGCGCCAGGGTGCTCTGTCCCGGCTTCTTCTGCAGCGCCTCGACCAGGGCGACCAGCAGCTGGGCGTACTGATCGCTTTCCTCGGCCAGGTCGCGGGCGTCCTGCACCGCCTGGGCCAGCGTCGGGTGATGCAGCAGGCTGCGTAGCGCGGCCAGCACCGGGGTCTCCACCTTGACCGGTGGCTGGCGCGGGATGCGCTCGCCGCCGCCCTTGCCGTTGAAATCCTTTTTCCAGCCCTTGCCGTCGCGCCCGCCCTTGCCCTCGCGGCGTGGCGTCCACTGCTGCTGCGCCGGCGCTTCCTCGGCATGGGCGTAGGCGTAGTCGCCATAGTCCATGGGTGGCGCATCCTGCGCCGGTGCGGACGGTGCCAGCTGGCTCAGGGCGTCGTTGCCGAGACCGGTGAGTTCGCTCAGGCGCTGGCGCATCAGCAGGCGCAGGTTGTTGCCGGGAATCTTCTCGATCAGCGGCGCCGCCAGGGTGGCCAGGTGCGCCTTGCCTTCCAGGGTGGCCGGGTCCGCTTCGATCATCAGTTGCTGGAAGAAATACTCGGCCAGGGGCTGGGCCTGCTGGACGAAGCGCGCCTGGAAGGCATCCGCCCCCTCGGCGCGCACCAGGGTGTCGGGGTCCTCGCCTTCGGGCAGGAACAGGAAGCGCACCCGGAAGCCGTCCTTGAGCACTGGCAGGGCCGATTCCAGGGCGCGCCAGGCGGCGCTGCGGCCGGCCTGGTCGCCGTCGAAGCAGAACAGGATGCTCGGCACGATGCGGAACAGCCGCTTGATGTGCTCTTCGCTGGTGGCGGTGCCCAGGGTGGCCACGGCATTGCGGATGCCCTGCTGGGCCAGGGCGATGACGTCCATGTAGCCTTCCACGACGAGGATCTCGTCCAGGTCGCGGTTGTGCTTGCGTGCCTCGAACAGGCCGTAGAGCTCCTGGCCCTTGTGGAACACCGGGGTTTCCGGCGAGTTGAGGTACTTGGGCTTGTCGTCGCCCAGCACCCGACCACCAAAGGCGATCACCCGGCCCCGGCTGTCGCGGATCGGGAAGATCACCCGGTCGCGAAAACGATCGTAGCGCTTGCCGCTCTCGGCGTTCTCCACCAGCAGGCCGGCGTCGAGCATGGCCTTCTGCTGCAGGTCGTCGCCACCCAGGTGCTTGCCCAGGTTGTCCCAGCCCGGCGGGGCGAAGCCCAGGCCGAAGTCCCGGGCGATCTCGCCGGTGAGGCCGCGCTTCTTCAGGTAGTCCACCGCCGCCTGGCGCTTGGGATGGTTGCGCAGCGCCAGGCGATAGAATTCGGCGGCCGCGGCCAGCAGCGGATAGAGCGGCGAGTCGGTGGGCTGCCGCGGCTTGCGCCGCCCGCCGCTCTCTTCGCGTGGCACGTCCACGCCGGCCTTCTTGGCCAGTTCCTCGACCGCCTCGGGAAATTCGAGGTTGTCGTGGTCCATGATGAAGCCCAGGGCGTTGCCGCCGGCGCCGCAGCCGAAGCAGTAGTAGAACTGCTTGTCGGGGCTGACGCTGAAGGAGGGTGTCTTCTCGTTATGGAAGGGGCAACAGGCCATCCAGTTCTTGCCGGCCTTCTTGAGCTTCACCCGTGCGCCCACCACCTCGACGATGTCGGTGCGGTTGAGCAGGTCGTCGATGAAGCCTTGCGGGATGAGTCCGGCCATGGTCAGCGTCTGGATAGAGGAGCGAAGAGCGGAGGGTGAAGCGAGGAGGGCAGTCTAGTGCGGTGCCTCAGAAGTTATCTACACAATTTTGGCGGCGCTTTTTCGTCCTGGAAGGCGTTGCTACTCCGCGCCATAGCCCTGCTATGACTCGTCGCAGCGCCTTGCCCAGGCCAAAAAATCACTCGCCAAATCTTGCGCGAACTTCTGAGGCACCGCACTGCGCCAGAGGACGCCAGGGCGAAGCGGGAAGGCCAGAAACAGACAACCCGACCAGAGGTCGGGTTGTTTGATGACGCCAGAGAAGCGCTGTAACTCAGTACAGACGCTCGCGACGGCGCTGCTCGCGCTGTACTTTCTTGGCGTGGCGCTTGACCGCGGCGGCAGCTTTACGCTTGCGCTCGGCGGTGGGCTTTTCGTAGAACTCGCGGCTACGAACTTCGGCCAGTACACCGGCCTTCTCGCAGGAACGCTTGAAACGACGCAGCGCTACGTCGAAGGGTTCGTTTTCTTTGACTTTGACGTTGGGCATCCAGGTCGTACCTTCAAATTTACCGAGGTTTAATCCAACGCTAGCGGCAAAAGGGCACGGGAAGCGTCGGTTTTTAAGGGTTGCGGATAGTAACGCTTCAACTGCCCCGCTGCCAACCCCCGGCGGACGAAAAGCGCTGGCCGGTGCTGGAAGCGGCGCTTATCATGCGCAGCCTGACATTCTATACCCTCGAAGGCTTATCTCCATGCGTGTTCTGGGACTGGAAACGTCCTGCGATGAAACCGGCGTCGCCCTCTACGACAGCGAGCGCGGCCTGCTGGCCGATGCGCTGTTCAGCCAGATCGATCTGCATCGCGTCTACGGTGGCGTGGTACCGGAGCTGGCCTCGCGCGATCACGTCAAGCGCATGCTGCCGCTGATCCGCGAAGTGCTGGAAGAAGCGGGCAGCCGTCCCGCCGATGTGGACGCCATCGCCTATACCGCCGGCCCCGGCCTGGTCGGCGCCCTGCTGGTGGGTGCGGCCTGCGCCCAGGCGCTGGCGCTGGCCTGGGGCGTGCCTGCCCTGGGCGTCCACCATATGGAAGGTCATCTGCTGGCGCCCATGCTCGAAGAGCAGCCGCCGCAATTTCCCTTCGTCGCCCTGCTGGTGTCCGGTGGCCATACCCAGCTGGTGCGGGTCGATGGCATCGGCCGCTACAGCGTGCTGGGCGAGTCTCTGGACGATGCTGCCGGCGAGGCCTTCGACAAGACCGCCAAGCTGCTGGGCCTGAGCTATCCCGGTGGACCGGAGATCGCCCGTCTGGCCGAGCGTGGCGTCGTGGGGCGTTTCGTCTTTCCGCGGCCCATGACCGATCGGCCTGGTCTGGACTTCAGCTTCAGCGGCCTCAAGACCTTTACCCTCACCACCTGGCAGCGCTGCCGGGCGGCCGGTGACGACAGCGAGCAGACCCGGTGCGACATCGCCCTGGCCTTCCAGACGGCGGTGGTCGAGACCCTGGCGATCAAGTGCAAGCGCGCGCTGAAGCAGACCGGGCTCAAGTCGCTGGTGATCGCCGGTGGCGTCAGTGCCAACCGGGCGCTGCGGCAGAACCTGGAGCAGATGCTCGGCGAGCTGGGCGGCCAGGTTTTCTATGCGCGGCCGCGCTTCTGCACCGACAACGGCGCCATGATCGCCTACGCCGGTTGCCAGCGCCTGCTGGCCGGCCAGCAGGAAGGTCCGGCCATCGCCGTCAAGGCACGCTGGCCCATGGAGCAGCTGGCGGCGCTCTGAGACGGGCGGAGGGCGTCGCCGGGTAATCCCCGGGCGGCGCCAGGGTCAAAAATGACGCTCGGTGCCCTGGCGCAGGGCGCGCAGATTGTGTCGGTGGCGAATCAGGATGAGCAGGGCGAGCAGCAGCATGGGCGCCAGCAGATCCGCACGTTGCCAGGCGAACAGCGGCAGGATGCCGAGCACGGCGACCAGCGATGCCAGGGAGGCGATCCGCAGGCTGGCGAACACCGCAGCCCAGAGCACCAGCCCCAGCAGGGCCGCCGGCGGATAGAGGCCGACCAGCAGCCCGGCCGCCGTGGCGACGCCCTTGCCACCGCGGAAATGGAAGTACAGCGGATAGAGATGGCCGACCACGGCGGCCAGCCCGATCCAGGCCTGCTGCAGGGGTGACAGTCCCAACTGCTGGGCGATGAGCACGGGAATCAGACTCTTGCTCAGGTCTCCGGCGAGGGTCAGCAGCGCCAGCTTGCGCCCGGCCAGGCGCAGCATGTTGCTGGCACCGGGATTGCCGGAGCCGTCGTGACGCGGGTCGCGGGTGCCGAACAGGCGACTGAGCAGCACGGCGAAGGACAGCGAGCCCAGCAGATAGGCCAGCAGGAGCAGCAGCCAGAACATGGTAGGGTTCCGCGCCAGGAGAAGGCTCGATTCTACCGACAGCCCGCCGCCCGACGATAGGCCGGCGGCGACGATCACACAGAGCACGGCAAAGGTGCGAGGCAAAGGCAGTGGACAAGGTTTTCATCGAGGGACTCGAGGTCGACACCGTGATAGGGGTGTATGACTGGGAGCGTGACATCCGCCAGTGCCTGCGCATCGATCTCACCATGGGCTGGGATATCCGCACGGCGGCGGCGAACGACGAACTCGAACACACCCTGAACTATGCGGCGGTGGCCGAGCGCATCACCGCCTTCGCCCACGAGACCACCTTCGAGCTGGTGGAGACCTTTGCCGAGCGTCTGGCTGCCCTGTTGCAGGCGGAATTCAAGCTGCCCTGGCTGCGCCTGCGCATCACCAAGCCCGGCGCGGTGCCGACCGCCCGCGGCGTGGGCGTGGAGATCGAGCGGGGGCAGGCGTGACCCGGGTCTATCTGGGGCTGGGCAGCAATATCCAGCGCGAGCAGCATCTGGGCATGGCCCTGGACGAGCTCGCGACGCTGCTGACCGCCATGCAGTGCTCGCCGGTGTTCGAGAGCGAAGCGGTGGGTATCCGCAGTGCGCCCTTCTTCAATCTGGTGGTGGCGGGTGACACGGCGCTCGACCCGGCGGCCCTGAGTCAGAGACTCAAGGCCATCGAAACCCGCAGCGGTCGCTATGCGCCGGATCGCCAGGGCCTGCCGCTGGACATTGACATCCTGCTGCATGGCGACCTGGCCGGCGAGTTCGCCGGCCAGACCCTGCCGCGCGCCGAGATCCTGCGCAACGCCTTCGTGCTCTGGCCGCTGGCCCTGCTGGCCGGCGAGCGGCGGCATCCGGACAACGGCCGCCGGCTCGATGAGCTGTGGCAAGAAATGCGCGGCCAGACTACCCAGGTGCTGCGGCCGGTGGCTTTCAGCTGGAAGGGGCTGGAGTTGACGCCCGACGCCTTGCTGAGCGCCGATCGGGTATAGCGCAGCGGTCGTTGGGCTTCGCTGTGCTCAACCCAACCTACGAGGACTGCCGTAGGTTGGGTTGAGACAGCCCCATCGTCGAAGCCCAACGGTGCTCCGTGGTTGGGGTGTTGGGCTTCGCTGTGCTCAACCCAACCTACGAAAGCTGGGCCAGGGCGTCGATGCGGGCCTGTTTGAGCGCCTCGCCCAGAGCCGCGCCCTTGAAGCCCTGGGCGACCAGGGGTTGGACCTCGACTCCACGCAACACCTCGGCCGCTTGACGCAGCAAGGCCAGCGGTGGCTCGCCTTCTTCGGTCCTGACTGCCGCCGCACAGGCACAGGCCTGGAGGAATTCCTCGAAGCGCGCCGGGCGGCGCAGCACATCGAAACCCTGCAGCAGCTCGAACCAGGCCTCCGGCGTCAGCTGCCGGGCCCGCAGGGCCGTGGGCCAATGACGTGCCAGCAGCAATGCCAGCTCGGCGGGATCACGCGGGACCTTGAGGCGGGCGTTGATGGCCGCGTGCTTCTCTTCCGGTACGTCCAGCAACAGGCAGGCCCAGCGTACGCTCAGCGAGGCCTGGACCTCGGCGCTTTGGCGCAGGGTGGCAGAGACCCGGGCGCCCGGCTCGGGCTGCTCGCCAGCGAACCCGGCAGCCACCTCCGGCAACAGCGCAGTCAGGGCGCCGCAATCGTGCAGCACCCGGATGAAGACATCGGGCCGCTCTTCGAGCAGGGCGCGCGAAATTTCCTTCCACAACCGCTCGGCGGTCAGGGCATCCAGCTCGCCGCTGGCGACCATCTCCTGCATCAGCAGCAGCGTTTCGGGCGCCACCTGGAAACCCAGGCTGCAATAGCGGGCGGCGAAACGGGCGACGCGCAGCACGCGCAATGGATCTTCGGCGAAGGCAGGCGAGACGTGACGCAACAGGCGCGCCTGAAGATCCGCGCGCCCGCCATAGGGGTCGATGACCTGGCCATCGTCGTCTTCGGCCATGGCATTGACGGTCAGGTCGCGGCGGATCAGATCCTGTTCCAGGGTGACGTCAGGTGCGGCGTGGAAGGTGAAGCCACCATAGCCGCGCCCGCTCTTGCGTTCGGTGCGGGCGAGGGCGTATTCCTCGCCGGTCCGGGGATGCAGGAACACCGGGAAATCGGCGCCCACGGGACGATAACCCTGGGCGGCGAGGGCTTCGGCAGTGGCGCCCACCACGACCCAGTCGACTTCGGTCACCGGTCGGCCGAGCAGGCGATCGCGCACGGCGCCGCCCACCTTGTAGATTTGCATAGAAAAAGACCTCCTTGCGGAGGTCTAGGATAGCCCGAAAGCCTGACTCGGCTCAGATCGGCGAAGCCAGATCCAGACGCCGGTCATGGTCGCGGCTCTCGTGGCGGGGCGGAACCTGGAAGCTATGGGTGACATCTTCGCCCCTCATGCTTTCCAGGCGGATGTCGAACCCCCAGAGCCGGTGCAGGTGCTTGAGCACCTCGTCCGTGGAGTTGCCCAGCGGCTTGCGGTCATGCTGGAAGTGGCGAAGGGTGAGCGAACGATCGCCACGCCGGTCCACGTTCCAGATCTGCACATTGGGC
The DNA here is from genome assembly GCF_031453735.1 of Pseudomonas sp. SORGH_AS_0199. Taxonomy (NCBI): domain Bacteria; kingdom Pseudomonadati; phylum Pseudomonadota; class Gammaproteobacteria; order Pseudomonadales; family Pseudomonadaceae; genus Pseudomonas; species Pseudomonas sp. SORGH_AS_0199. Next base: position 143,471 of record NZ_JAVJAE010000001.1, on the reverse strand, counting down.
TCGCGATTGCCCAGGTTGTACTGGGCGGCGAGTTGCTCGCGGATCAGACGATAGCCGCCGTCGTCGTGGATGGCCGCCACCTCCAGTTCGTCGCGCTGGTCGTCATCGAGGATGCTGAACAGCTTGAGGTCGCGGATCACCTTGGGCGAGAGGTACTGCAGGATGAAGCTTTCGTCCTTGAAGCTCTTCATGGCGAAGGTGACGGTTGCCAGCCAGTCGCTGCCGGCGATGTCGGGGAACCAGCGGCGGTCTTCCTCCGTGGGGTCCTCGCAGATGCGCCGGATGTCGCGGAACATGGCGAACCCCAGGGTGTAGGGGTTGATGCCACTGTAGTAGGGACTGTCGAAGCCCGGCTGGTAGATCACCCCGGCGTGGGATTGCAGGAATTCGAACATGAAGCCTTCGGTGACCAGGCCCTCGTCGTAGAGATCGTTGAGCAGGGTGTAGTGCCAGAAGGTGGCCCAGCCTTCGTTCATCACCTGGGTCTGGCGCTGGGGATAGAAGTACTGGGCGATCTTGCGCACGATGCGGATCACCTCGCGCTGCCAGGGCTCCAGCAGCGGCGCGTGCTTTTCCACGAAATAGAGGATGTTTTCCTGGGGTTCGCTGGGGAAGCGCGCCCCTTCGTCATGCGACTCCTTGCCGGCCATCTTGGGAATGGTCCGCCAGAGGTCGTTGACCTGCCGCTGCAACTGCTCTTCGCGCTCCTTCTGCCGCTGGCGTTCTTCGGCGGCGGAGATGGGGTAGGGCCGCTTGTAGCGATCCACCCCGTAGTTCATCAGCGCATGGCAGGAATCCAGCAGTTCTTCCACGGCATCGATGCCATGGCGTTCCTCGCACTGGGTGATGTACTGCTTGGCGAACACCAGGTAGTCGATGATGGAGCTGGCGTCGGTCCAGGTGCGGAACAGGTAGTTGCCCTTGAAGAAGCTGTTGTGACCATAACAGGCATGGGCGATCACCAGCGCCTGCATGGTCATGGTGTTCTCTTCCATGAGGTAGGCGATGCAGGGATCGGAATTGATCACGATCTCGTAGGCCAGGCCCATCTGGCCGCGGCTGTAGTGCTTCTCGGTGTGCAGAAAGTGCTTGCCGTAGGACCAGTGGTTGTAGCCGATGGGCATGCCGACGGAGGCATAGGCATCCATCATCTGCTCGGCGGTGATCACCTCGATCTGGTTGGGGTAGGTGTCCAGCGCATAGCGCTTGGCGATCCGGGCGATCTCCCGGTCGTAGGTCTGGATCAGCTCGAAGGTCCATTCCGAGCCGGTGGAGATGGGCTCACGTTTCATGACACGAGTCTCCGCTGGAACAGTTCGCGGAACACGGGATAGATATCCCCCGCCGAGACGATCTGCTGCTGCGAGAAGGAATCCGGGAAGGCGCCGCGAACGTTCTCGTATTCGTACCACAGCGCCTGGTGCTCGCGCGGGGTGATCTCCACATAGGTGTAGTACTGCATGAACGGCAGGATCTGCTTGGTCAGGATCTCCCGGCAGATGGGCGAGTCGTCATTCCAGTTGTCGCCGTCGGAGGCCTGGGCGGCATAGAGATTCCACTCGTTGACCGGATAGCGCTCGGCCATGACCTCCTGCATCAGCTTGAGGGCGCTGGAGACGATGGTGCCGCCGGTTTCCCGGGAGTAGAAGAATTCCTCCTCATCCACTTCCTTGGCGCTGGTGTGGTGCCGGATGAACACCACCTCAATGCGTTCGTAGTTCCGCTTGAGAAACAGGTAGAGCAGGATGTAGAAGCGCTTGGCGATGTCCTTGGTGGCCTGGGTCATGGAGCCGGAGACGTCCATCAGGCAGAACATCACCGCTTTGGAGCTGGGGCTGGGCTGCTTGGACAGCAGGTTGTACTTGAGGTCGAAGGTGTCGAGGAAAGGCACCTTGTCGATGCGCGCGCGCAGCCGCTCGATCTCGGCCTCCAGCGCCTGGATGTCGCCCAGGTTGTCGGGTTCCTCCACCCGCAGCCGCGCCAGCTCCGCCCTGGCTTCGCGCAGCTTGTTGCGACTGCCGCCGGAGAGGGCGATGCGCCGCGCATGGGAGGCGCGCAGGGTGCGGATGATGTTGATGCGTGCAGGATTGCCCTCGTTGCTGATGCCCGCGCGGACCGTCTTGAAGGTGTCGGTGCCGGTCAGCTGCTTCTTGACCAGATTGGGCAGTTCAAGGTCCTCGAACATGAAGTCGAGGAATTCATCCTGGGTGATCTGGAAGGCGAATTCGTCCATGCCTTCGCCACTGTTGCTGGCCTTGCCCTGGCCCTGACCGCCGCCGCCGCCCTGGGGGCGCGGGATGCGTTCGCCGCTGACGAATTCCTTGTTGCCCGGGTGGACGATGGTTTGGCGGCCGCCCTTGCCCTGATAGAGGGCGGGTTCGTCGATATCGCGGGCAGGAATGCTGATCTGCTCGCCGTGTTCCATGTCGGTGATGGAGCGCCGGCTCACGGCTTCCTCGACCGCCTTCTTGATGTGCTCACGATAACGCCGCAGGAAACGCGTGCGGTTCACCGTGCTTTTGTTCTTGCCGTTTAGACGCCGGTCGATGACATAGCTCATACAGGCCCTCCGGGCTATTGCAGGACACCACGACGACGCGGCTGGCGCGTCGTCGCGGGCTCAGCCTCAGGCTGCCTTACTGCGACTTGCGTACCCGTGAATACCACTCGGACAACAGTCGTACCTGCTTCTCGGTGTACCCGCGCTCTACCATGCGGGTCACGAAGTCGCTGTGCTTCTGCTGGTCTTCCTTGCTGGCCTTGGCATTGAAGCTGATGACCGGCAGGAGCTCCTCGGTGTTGGAGAACATCTTCTTCTCGATCACCGCGCGCAGCTTCTCGTAGGACAGCCAGCTCGGATTCTTGCCGTTATTGTTGGCACGGGCGCGCAACACGAAGTTGACGATTTCGTTGCGGAAATCCTTCGGATTGCTGATGCCGGCCGGTTTCTCGATCTTCTCCAATTCCTCGTTGAGCGAGGCGCGGTTGAGGATCTCGCCGGTTTCCGGATCGCGGTATTCCTGATCCTGGATCCAGAAATCCGCGTAGAGCACGTAGCGGTCGAAGATGTTCTGGCCGTATTCGCTGTAGGACTCGAGGTAGGCGGTCTGGATCTCCTTGCCGATGAATTCCACGTAGCGCGGCGCCAGGTATTCCTTGATGAATCTCATGTAGCGCTCGCGGGTCTCGGCCGGGAACTGCTCGGCTTCGATCTGCTGCTCCAGCACATAAAGCAGGTGCACCGGGTTGGCCGCGATCTCGTTGGCGTCGAAGTTGAACACCCGCGAGAGGATCTTGAAGGCGAAGCGCGTGGAGAGCCCGTTCATGCCCTCGTCGACACCGGCGCTGTCGCGGTATTCCTGGATCGACTTGGCCTTGGGATCGGTGTCCTTGAGGTTTTCGCCGTCGTAGACGCGCATCTTCGAATAGATGTTGGAATTTTCCGGTTCCTTGAGGCGCGAGAGCACCGAGAACTGGGCCAGCATCTTCAGGGTGTCCGGCGCGCAATGGGCGTTGGCCAGGGAGCTGTTGACCAGCAGCTTGTCGTAGATGTGGATCTCGTCGGAGACGCGCAGGCAGTAAGGCACCTTGACGATGTAGATCCGGTCGATGAAGGCCTCGTTGTTCTTGTTGTTGCGGAAGGTGTGCCACTCGGATTCGTTGGAGTGGGCCAGGATGATGCCGCTGTAGGGCAGCGCGCCGAGGCCCTCGGTGCTGTTGTAGTTGCCTTCCTGGGTCGCGGTCAGCAGGGGGTGCAGGACCTTGATCGGGGCCTTGAACATCTCCACGAATTCCATCAGGCCCTGGTTGGCGCGGCACAGGGCGCCGGAGTAGCTGTAGGCATCCGCATCGTTCTGCGGGTATTCTTCCAGCTTGCGAATGTCCACCTTGCCCACCAGGGCGGAGATGTCCTGGTTGTTCTCGTCGCCCGGCTCGGTCTTGGCGATGGCGATCTGATTGAGGATGGAGGGGTAGAGCTTGACCACCCGGAACTTGCTGATGTCGCCGCCGAATTCCTGCAGCCGCTTGGCGGCCCAGGGCGACATGATGCTGCGCAGGTAGTGGCGGGGAATGCCGTAGTCCTCTTCGAGGATCTGGCCGTCCTCGTCGGGATTGAACAGCCCCAGGGGCGATTCGAACACCGGCGAGCCCTTGATGGCGTAGAAGGGGACCTTCTCGATCAGGTGCTTGAGTTTTTCCGCGAGGGACGATTTACCGCCACCTACCGGGCCGAGCAGATAGAGGATCTGCTTCTTCTCTTCCAGGCCCTGCGCCGCATGGCGGAAATAGGACACGATCTGCTCGATGCAGTCTTCCATGCCATGGAAGTCGGCAAAGGCAGGGTAGCGGCGGATGACCTTGTTGGAAAAGATGCGGGACAGGCGTGAGTCGCTGGTGGTGTCCACCAGTTCGGGTTCGCCGATGGCCATGAGCATGCGCTCGGCGGCACTGGCAAAGGCGGTACGATCCTTCTTGCAGATCTCAAGGTATTCCTGAAGGGAATACTCTTCCTGGCGAGTCGCTTCAAAACGCCCCTGGAAGTGACTGAAAATGCTCATGACGTCTCCTCGCTGGATACCCTGGACCAGCTTGGAATCGATGCCTGGAGCCTTGCCTTGCTGCCGGTGGGGAGCGGTCATGCCGGGCGACGAAAGATAACGTCCCTAATACCTTCGTTGTCGTCTTGCCTAATCGATCCGCCTGCAGAAGTAGGGTTGGGTTTCGAGAGACGCACGAAGGAGACCGATGGAGACGGTCCCCCTGGAATTCCCCCGAATCTCCAGTGGTTACACCGATGGTCCAAAGCCGGTTATCGAACCCGCCGTTTCCGGAGGGCCTGATTCCAGAATAGTCCTATCTGCGAGATGTGGAAGAGCCAATTCGGTTTATTCTTGTAACCACAGCGTCAAGCCATTGTGTTAAAGGGCCTCGCCACTTTCGGTCTGTTCGGGATAGCGGGTACGCCAGTTTTCGAAGCCGCCGTCGACACTGTAGACCTGGCTGAAGCCCTGGCCGGCCAGAAAGGCCGCCGCGCTCTGACTGGAGTGGCCGTGGTAGCAGAACACCAGCAGCGGCGCGTCGAGATCGGCGGCCGCGATGAAGTCGTGGATGTTCTGGTTGTCGAGACGCTGGGCGCCGGCGACGTGCAGGGTGGCATAGCTGTGCGGGTCACGGATGTCGACGATCCGCGCGCCCTCGCTGCGCAGTTCCAGCGCCCGTTCCGGGGAGATACAGGTGAATTCGCTCATTTCTTCTCCTTGCAACTGCAGAGATGACGGCGGTTGCCGTCGACGTCGAGCAGGGTCATGTCGCCGCCCCAGACACAGCCGCTGTCGAGCGCCTCGACATTGGGCGCCGCGCAGCGACCCTTGAGCGCGGCCCAGTGGCCGAACAGGATGCGCACGTCCCGGGTCAGCCGGTGATCGTGGCTGAACCAGGGGGCGAAACCGGCCGGCGCGCTGTCCAGGCCTTCCTTGCTCTTGAATTCCAGGCGACCTTCCGGACTGCAGAATCTCATCCGCGTCAGGTAGTTGGTGATCAGGCGCAGGCGCTCCTGGCCCTGCAGCTCATCTTGCCAGAGCGCCGGCTCGTTGCCATACATCTGCTCGAGAAAGGGCACATGGGCCTGGTCATCGCGCAATACGGCTTCCACTTCGCCGGCCAGGCTCAGGGCCTGGGCCAGCGTCCATTGCGGCGGCAGACCGGCGTGGACCAGCACGCAGTTGCGCCCGGCATCGTGCTGCATCAGCGGCAGGTGGCGCAGCCAATGCAGCAACTCGTCGCGGTCGGGGGCGGCGAGGATGTCGCTCAGGGTGTCCTGCTTCTTCAGCCTGGCGCCGCCAAGGGCCACCGCCAGCAGGTGCAGGTCGTGATTGCCCAGGACGCTGACCAGCGAATCGCGCATCCCGTACAGGTATCTCAGGGTTTCCAGAGATTGAGTTCCGCGATTGACCAGATCACCCACCAGCCAGAGACGGTCCTGCGCGGGATCGAAGCGGACCTCGTCGAGGAGGCATTTGAGCGGGTCGAGGCAACCTTGCAGGTCGCCAACGGCGTACAGCGTCATCGGGACTCCTAGTGCAGCGAGCCGGGTACGGCCAGGCGGAAGGTGGGGATGGTGGCCTCGAAGGTATGGCCATCGCTGGCGACCATCTGGTAGCTGCCCCTCATGCTGCCCACCTGGGTCGGCATCAGGGTGCCGCTGGAATAGCTGTGGGTTTCGCCCGGCGCGATCAGCGGCTGCTCGCCCACCACGCCCGGGCCGCGCACTTCCTGCGCCTCGCCATTGCCGTCGGTGATGATCCAGTGGCGGCTGAGCAGCTGCGCCGGCAGCTGGCCGTCATTGCGGATGCTCACGTCGTAGGCGAAGGCGTAGCGCTCCTGGCTGGCGCTGGATTGTTCGGGCAGGTAGCGGGTGGTGACCTGCACGGTGATGAGGTAGCGCGGATCGGGCTCGGTCACAAGAGGATTCTCGGCAGATACGGATGGAGGGGCTTCAGCTGGACGCCAGCTGGTTGGCCAGGCGTACATAAGCGGCCAGGTCCAGCTGTTCGGGGCGCAGCCCCGGGTCGACATCAGCGGCTTCGATGGCGGCGCTGTCCAGGGTGCCCTTGAGGGTGTTCCTGAGGGTCTTGCGCCGCTGGCCGAAGGCCTCGCGGACGACGCGCTCCAGAAGGACCGGATCGCGCGCCACGTGGGGGCGCTCGGTGTGGGGCACCAGGCGCACGATGGCCGAATCCACCTTGGGCGGCGGATTGAAGGCACCCGGACCGACGTTGAACAGGTGTTCCACACGGCAGTGGTACTGCACCATGATCGACAGCCGACCCCAGTCGCCGTTGCCGGGCACCGCGGCCAGCCGTTCCACCACTTCTTTCTGCAGCATGAAGTGCATGTCGGCGATGATGTCGGCGAAGCTGAGCAGGTGGAAGATCAGCGGTGTGGAGATGTTGTAGGGCAGGTTGCCCACCACCCGCAGCCGATCGCCGGCGGCGATGCTGGAGAGGTCGTACTTCATGGCGTCACCCTGGTGCAGGGTGAACAGCGGATTGAGGCCGAACTTGAGTCGGAGCAGGGGAATCAGGTCCTGGTCCAGCTCGATGACGTCGAGCCGGGCGCCACTGCCGAGCAGGCCTTCGGTGAGGGCGCCCTGGCCCGGGCCGATTTCCAGCAGGCGTTCGCCGGGTCGACCGTGGATGGCGCGCAGGATGCGATGGATCACTCCGGCGTCGTGCAGGAAGTTCTGGCCGAACCTCTTGCGGGCGCGGTGTTGGTAGAGCTCGGTCATCAGGTGCTCCGGCGCAGGCAGCGGGCCTGCGATTTCAAGACGGCAAAGACCCACCAGTTTAGCAGACCCTTGACCGTCACCGGAGCGCTCAGAGCCTGTTCATAACCTGCTGCGCGTCGGCCAAACTGCGTTGAAAAGACCCTGGAAGGCCAGCTCCGTCGGAGATGCTCTTTTACCCTTCGTAAACTCGCCCGCGAGTCCGATCCGCTTCCTCAGGGCTTTTTGCGGGGCCGCCCAGGCCTTGTTTGTCTCTAACTCGCGAGGTTATGAACAGCCTCTTAAGTCACCGAACGGTGATGCGCCGCCATGCTGTAGGCGGTCTCCAGGGCGACCTTCAGACTGCCGGTATCGATGCGTCCGCTGCCGGCCAGGTCGAGGGCGGTGCCATGGTCGACCGAGGTGCGGATGATCGGCAGGCCCAGGGTCACGTTGACCGCGGCGCCGAAACCCTTGTGCTTGAGCACCGGCAGGCCCTGGTCGTGATACATGGCCAGGACCGCATCGCAGTGCTCGAGGTGCTTGGGCGTGAAGAGGGTGTCGGCGGGCAGCGGCCCGATGAGGTCGAGGCCTTCGGCGCGCAGGCTGTCCAGCGCCGGCTCGATGATCTCGATCTCCTCACGGCCCAGGTGACCGCCTTCGCCGGCATGGGGATTGAGACCGCAGACCAGGATGCGCGGCCGCGCCACACCGAAATAGCGCTGCAGATCGCCATGCAGGATGCGGGTCACGTCCAGCAGTGTCTGGCGATCGATGGCATCGGCCACCTCGCGCAGTGGCAGATGGGTGGTGACCAGGGCCACTCTCAGGCCGGCCGTTGCCAGCAGCATCACCACCTGGGGGGTTTGGGTCAGCTCGGCGAGAAATTCGGTGTGGCCGGAAAAGGCCACGCCGCCGTCGTTGATCACGCCCTTGTGCACCGGCGCGGTGATCATCCCGGCAAAGGTGCCGTCGAGACAGCCCTGGCCGGCGCGGGTCAGGGTGTCCAGGACATAGGCGGCATTGGCGGTATCGAGCTGGCCGGTCACCACCGGGGCACCCAGCGGGGTATCCCAGACATAGAGCGCACCGGCGGGTGCCGGGCGGTCAGGCCAGGCCGTGGGAGCGACCTCGATGAGCTCGATGGCGAGTCCCAGCTCGATCGCGCGAGCGGCCAGGAGGTCGCGGCTGGCGATGGCGATCAGGGCGTGGGGCTGGGCCACGCGGGCCAGCAGCAGGCAGAGGTCGGGACCGATACCGGCGGGCTCACCGGGGGTCAGGGCGAAGCGCAGGGCCATGGCGGGCTCCGGAAACAAGAAGGCCGCAGGGAGTGCCTGCGGCCTTGGGGTTACTGCTTGATCTCGACGTAGGCTTCGTCGCGGATCTGGCGCAACCAAGTCTGCAGTTCCTGGTCGTACTTGCGGCTACGCAGGAGATTCAACGCCTGTTGCTCGCGCGCCTGCTGGGTGTTGTCGGTGGCCCGACGGCCCAGGACTTCCAGAATGTGCCAGCCGAAGGCGGTGCGGAACGGCTGCGAGAGCTGGTTGACCGGCGAGTTGTTCATCACCTCGCGGAATTCCGGGACCAGGGATTCCGGATTGATCCAGCCCAGGTCGCCGCCATTGAGCGCCGAGCCCGGATCTTCCGAGAAGCTCTTGGCCAGGGTGGCGAAGCTCTCGCCGTTCTGGATGCGCTCGCGCAGGCGCGCCGCCAGGCGCTGGGTCTCGGCATCGCTGCGCACGGCATTGGGCTTGAGCAGGATGTGCCGGACGTGCACCTCGTCGACGATGCTGGCCTCGCCTCCGCGCTTCTCTTCCACCTTGAGGATCACGAAGCCGCCGGGCACGCGCACCGGCTGGGTGATGCCGCCGACGCCGACACTGCCGATCAGGCGATCGAAGGGCGGGGGCAACTGGGCGGCCTTGCGCCAGCCGATCTCGCCGCCGTCGAGGGCGTTGTCACCGGCCGAGCGGGCGATGGCCAGCTGGTTGAAGTCGGCGCCCTGACGCAGCTGGTTGTAGGTGTCCTGGGCCTGGCGCGCGGCGGCGTCGAGACCGGCGGTGCCGGCGTTGTCCGCTGCCGGGATCAGGATGTTGGCCAGGCGATACTCTTCGGACAGCTGCAGCTTGCCCAGGTCCGAGGCGAGGAAGTTCTGCACCTCCTGCTGGGTGACCTGCACGCGCTGACCGACCTGACGCTGACGCACCCGGCTGATCATCATCTCGCGGCGGACCTGCTCGCGGGCGGCGTCGTAGGAGAGACCGTCGCGGGCCAGGGCCTTGCGGAAGTCGGCCACGCTCAGGCCATTGCGCTGGGCGATGGTGGCCACGGCCTGGTTGAGCTCCTCGTCGGAGATCTTGACGCCCATGCGCCCGGCCAGCTGCATCTGGATGTCTTCCAGGATCAGCCGTTCGAGCACCTGCTGACGCAGCTCGCTTTCCGGCGGCGCCGCGGCGCCGCGGCGGGTGATGTTCTGCTTGACCTCGTTGAGTCGCTGATCGAGCTGGCTCTGCATGACCACGTCGTTGTCGACGATGGCCACGACCTTGTCCAGCGGAACCACGGCAGCCTGAGCCAGAGGGGAGAGAGCGAGCGCCGCGCCCAGGGCGAGCGGGCGCAGGGCGTTACATAGCTTGGTCTTCACGTTCACGATAGCCTTGAATGCCTCTGTCCAGGAAGCCTTCGGTCTTGCCGCCGAAGACGTTGCCAAGTCCCTTGAGCACGATCTGCAGGAAGATCCCGCGATCGGCTTCGGAACTCTGGGCGGTGTAGAAGACGTCGTCTTCGCTCTTGAGCCAGTAGCGGCTGATCAGGCGCAGCTTCCAGCAGCAGTTGTCGTATTCGAAGCCACCGAAGGCTTCGAGGGTACGGCTCTTGTTGTAGTCGAACTGCCAGCGGGCAATCGCGGACCACTGGGGCACGATCGGCCAGATGAAGGAGATGTCGTGCTGGTCGACCTTGTAGTCGTCGCTGTTGTAGGTGAAGCGGCCGAAGTTCGGATCGAACACCCGGACGTTGTCACGATAGCGATAGCCAACGTTGAGGATCTTGCCCGGCTCGGCTTCCGGCTGGTAGTGGAACATGACGCTGCCGGAGTCCGTCTGGTGCAGGGTCGGATCCCAGTTGAATTCGCCATTCACGCGCCAGTCGCGATTGAAGCGATACATGCCGGCCAGGGCATAGGGCGAGCGCGAGGTGGTGGCCTGGGGATTGTCGATGTTCTGCCCCAGGCTGCGGGCGTAGGCCAGGTCGTCCTTGGTCAGGCCGGGCAGCTGCACTTCGCGGTCGCGGAAGTAGAACAGCTGACCGAAGCTCACGTTGGCGCGCTCGAAGCCGTTGGGCTCGATGAAGCGGCTGGTGGCACCCAGGGCCAGCTGGTTGGCGTCGCCGATGCGGTCGCGACCGGTGAAGCGGTTGTCGCGCCACAGCGAGCTGTAGCTGAAGGTGTATTCGCCGGTATCGAACACCGGCAGATCGTCCTGGTCGCGGTTGGGTACGTAGAGGTACTTGGCGCGGGGTTCCAGGGTCTGCTTGCCGCCTTCGCCGAACAGATTCGAGGTGCGGTCGAAATAGAGGCCGCTGTCGAGGCTGAAGATCGGCACCGAGCGGGTCGGGCTGTCGTTGAAGCTGGTCACGCTGGAACCGGCCGCGGCACGACGGCTACCGCCAACCAGCGGCGAGTTCAGGTCGTTCTGGCCGGTGCTGTCCAGATCCAGGTCGTAGCGGGTATAGGCATAGCGCAGCGACGGCGTCAGGAAGCCCCAGGACGCGGTCATCGGGCGGGCAATGCCCGGCTCGACGTGGTAGCGATTGCCTTCGGCGCGGGTCAGGCCGAACAGGTTGACGTCCGGGCGGTTGCGCACGTTGGTGCGGTTGCCGTTGTCGTCCAGGTCGAAGTAGGTGTTGTCGTCGAAGCTGCGGGTGAAGCGCACCGCCTCGGTGTCGTAGGTGAAGTCCAGACCGCCCGGGTTGTAGGGCAGGGCGCCGCTCAGGGTCAGCTGCGGCAGGCGGTTATAGGGCGTCACGTCGGAGACGGTAGCCAGCTGGTAGGCCTGGGCGTTGAGGCCGGCGACGAAGGTGTCGCCGCGGTAGGTCAGGCGACCCTGCTGGTTGACGTAGGTCGGCTTGTTGATGCCGAGGTCGGTGTCCAGATCCTGGAAGTAGTAGGGATCGCTGATGCGGGTGTAGTCCACCTCGGCCATCAGGCGCGAATCCAGGCCACTGCGATTCTTCCAGCCGTACAGCCAGCGGTTGTCGGTGGCTTCCGGTTCGCCCTCGTGCTCCGGGTCGGTGTCCTTGAGGTAGGAGCCGTAGACCTCGCCTTCGCTGCTGCGGGTCAGGTAGCGGAAGTCGCCCTCGGTCTGCAGGCCGTGCTTGGCCATGTAGCGCGGATAGAGGGTGGCGTCATAGTTGGGCGCCAGGTTGAAGTAGTAAGGCGTGGTGATCGCGAAGCCGGTGTCGCTGGAAGTGCTGATCGAGGGCGCCAGGAAACCGGACTGCCGACGGTCGTCGATCGGGAAGTAGATGAAGGGCGTATAGAGGACCGGAATGTCCTTGACTCGCAGCGTGGCGTTAGTCGCGTAGCCGAGGCCGGTGGCCGGATTCAGGGTGACGGTGTTGCCCTTGACCTGCCAGGCGTTGCTGCCCGGTTCGCAGGTGGTGTAGGTGCCATCCTTGAGGCGGATGATGGCGTCGTCGCCACGCTTGGCGTAGAGCGCGCTGCCACGGGCGCGGCTCTGGTGCATGACGAATTCGGCGTTGTCGACCTGGACCTGGCCGTTGTCCAGCTGCATGTCGGCCTTGTCGCCGACCATCAGCAGGCCGTTGTCGCGGAATTTGACGTTGCCCTTGAGCTCGCCGCGATTCTCCAGCTGGTGCAGGTTGGCTTCCTGGGATTCCACCTGCATGCCGCCCTGGCGCAGCACCACGTCACCGGCCAGGGTGGCGACCTGCTGTTCCTGCTCGTAGCGCGAGGCCTTGGCGGAGATATAGGTCGGGGCCTTGGCGGTCGGGGTGTCGTCGTACATGCCCGGACGCTGCGGCTCGACATAGGCACCGCTGCAGTAGGGACCGGTCTCGGCCAACTGGGCCGGGGTCAGCTGATCGCGCGGGACCCAGTCCAGGTGGCTGTAGTCGGCGCTGCGGGACTTGAGGGCGCGGCCCTTGCTCTCGGTGACCAGCACGGCAGCATCGCCCTTGCGCGCGGCGGGCTCCGCCGCGACGCCCTGGGTCTCGCCCTTGCTAGGGCGGGGCGGAATGGCCGCGGTGGGTGCCTGGGTGTTGCACGACCAGCCGCCGCCGGCTCCGGCGTTACAGCTGAACTGCTCGGCGGGGGCGGCGATAAGGGCGGTGACGGGCTGCATGGCGAGCAGGCTGCCGGTTACCAAGAGGGGAAATTTTCTGCGAAACGCGGGGGTTTTCACGGCCATCCTTAAAGTCGTCCTGCACGCCGGCCATTAAGGGGCCGCGGCCTCTCGATGGGCTCAAAAAGATAGCGGATAATAAAACATGACCTGCACATCGGCTAGGGCCGAGGGATCCGCTGTAAATGACTGAAGATGTTCGCTTAAACCAGATAGAAGACTGGCTGACCACCGTTCTACCGGAAATTTTCCGGGAACAGGCCTGGGGCGAGGTGCCCAAGGGTAGCCTGACCGCGGCCAGCAGTGATGCCAGTTTTCGCCGTTATTTCCGCTGGGCGGGCGAGGGCCGCAGCCTGATCGTGATGGATGCGCCGCCGCCGCAGGAGGACTGCCGTCCGTTCGTCCAGGTGGCCGCGCTGCTGGCCGAGGCCGAGGTCCATGTACCGCGCATCCTGGCTCAGGATCTGGAGCGGGGATTCCTGCTGCTGAGCGATCTCGGCACCCTGACCTATCTGGAGGTGATCAATGCGGCCAATGCCGACGATTATTTCCAGGCGGCCATCGATGCCCTGCTGGCTTTCCAGGGCAAGCAGCCGACGAACGGCAGCCTGCCGCTCTACGACAGGGCTCTGCTCGCCCGCGAGTTGAGTCTGTTTCCAGAGTGGTACGTGGGTCGCGAACTGGACATGACCTTCAGCGCGAGTCAGCTCGAACGCTGGCAGGCCGTCTGCGACCGATTGATCGACAGCGCCCTGGCGCAACCCCAGGTGCTGGTCCACCGGGACTTCATGCCGCGCAACCTGATGCTGAGCACGCCCAATCCGGGCGTGCTGGACTTCCAGGATGCGGTCATCGGGCCGGTGACCTATGACATCACCAGCCTGTTCAAGGATGCCTTCCTCAGCTGGCCCGAGCCGCTGGTGCAGCGCTGGCTGCTAGGCTACTGGGAGCAGGCGCGTGCCGTCGGCATCCCGGTGCAGCCCGACTTCGCCGACTTCCAGCGCGCCTCGGATCTGATGGGCGTGCAGCGCCATCTCAAGGTGATGGGCATCTTCGCCCGCATCTGGCATCGCGACGGCAAGCCGCGCTACGTCGCCGACACCCCGCGCTTTCTCGCCTACATCCGTACCGTGGTGGCGCGGCGACAGGAGCTGGCCGATCTCGGCGCCTTGCTCGACGAGCTGCACGCCGCGCGGGTCGACGCATGAAGGCCATGATCCTGGCGGCGGGCAAGGGCGAGCGGATGCGACCGTTGACGCTGAGCCTGCCCAAGCCGCTGATCGAGGTGAACGGCCGGCCGCTGATCGAGCATCACATCCGGGCACTGGCCGCGGCAGGCATTTCCGAGCTGGTGATCAATCACGCCTGGCTGGGCGCCCAGCTGGAAGCCGCCCTGGGCGATGGCAGCCAACTAGGGGTCACCATCCGCTTCTCTGCCGAGGGTGAGCCGCTGGAGACCGGGGGCGGCATCTTCCGCGCGCTGCCGCTGCTGGGCAGTGCGCCCTTCGTGCTGGTCAACGGCGATATCCGCACCGATTTCGCCTTCGGCACCCTGGCCTTGCCAGCCGGTCGCCTGGCGCACCTGGTGCTGGTCGACAACCCGCCGCATCACCCGGCCGGCGACTTCGGTCTGGTGGACGGGGGGATCACCCTGGATGCCCCGGAAAAGCTCACCTACAGCGGCATCGCCGTGCTGCATCCGCAGCTGTTCGCCGAGCGCACGGCCGGGGCCTTCAAGCTGGTGGACGTGTTGCGACCCGCCATTGCCGCCGGACAGGTCTCGGGCCAGCGGCTGGACGGTCGCTGGGTGGACGTGGGCACCCTGGAGCGGCTGGCGGAAGCGGAGCGGCTGTTCGGGACGGCTTCTTGAAGGTCTGGTTCTGGCCGCTGACGGTGCTGGGCTTCCTGGCCGGCTGGGCCGTGGCCAGCATTCCCGGCGCCCTGCTGGTGGCGCTGCTCGCCCATGCCGGCGAACGCCAGCTGGGGCTGACTTCCCTGGCGGGCTGGAAGGCACGCTGGCAGGGGCGCCCCGGGCGCTTCGAACATCAGGCGCAATTCCAGATGCTCGGTCGTCTGGCCAAGCGCGGCGGTCGGGTGCTGACGGCCCACATCCGCCAGGCCGAAGGCGAGATCGAGCGTCTGGGGCTCGGCGCCGACGACCGCAAGAAGGCCATCGCCGCCTTCGAGCAGGGCAAGGGCGGCACCCTGCCGTCGACGGCCGACCTGCAGCGTCTCAGCGAGCGCAGCGAGGGCATCCTGCGCGCCTGCTGGCGCATGGTCTGGATCAGCGGCAGCGTGCGCCCTGGGGACCGCGACGAGATCCTCGGTTGGGGGCAGGCGATGGGTCTGGCCGAAGCCCAGGTGCTGGCCCTGCAGCCACCGGTGCAGGCGGCGCCGCGCCAGCCCGGCAGCGAGGAGAGGTATCGCAAGGCGCTGCAATTGCTCGGCGTTACCGATGACGCCGACGCCGCCACGGTCAAGCAGGCCTATCGGCGGCTGCTCTCCCGCCACCACCCCGACAAGAAGGCCGGTGCCGGAGCGGGCCAGTCGGCGGTCTATGCCGCTGCCCAGCGCACCGCCGAGCTGCATGCCGCCTATCAGCTGATCAAGAGGCGGCGGGGCTTCCGCTAGCGGCCGGTGGCAGGCGATCCAGCCAGGCGCGCAGCCGGCGAACGGTCTGCTCCTGCTCCGCGGCGCGGTCGCCGGGAATCACCGGCAGGTCGATCTGCCGATAGCCCTTGTTGGCCTTTTGCGCCGCGCGCTCCTTGCGCCGTTGGGCGGCCGGTCCGGGTGCATGTACCAGGTCGGCGATCTGCAGATCGGTCTTGCCCATGGTGGCGTCCAGCCGCGGCGGCAGCCCCTGGGGCTCACGACCATCGATGAGCACCAGTTGCTTGACCTCGGCCGGTTCCTTTTCCGCCAGATAGCGCGCGGCCCAATAGGCGCCGGTGCCGTGGCCGACCAGTACGATGGGGTTGGCGCCCTGTTGCAGTGCCAGGTCGATGCCAGCGGCTATGCGGGCCAGCACCCGGGTGGCCTGGGCATTGGCCGCGGCTTCGGGATCGACCGGCGCGACCGCCGCCTGGGCCGGTTCGCCGCTGCCGGCTTCGGCCTGGGTCGGGGCGGCGGGCGCCGTGCCGCTGCCACCGGTCACCGGCGGTGCCGTCTGCTCGCTGTTGACCTGGGCGTCGGTGTCCGCCGGGGCGGTATCGCGTTCGATCGCCACCACCGGGTCATAGGGGTCGGGCAGGCTCAGGCTGATGGTCTGCCAACCGTAAGTGGGTAGCTCCTGGCGTACGGGGGCTATCACATTGGGCCAGTCGGCCGATTCGCCGTCGCCCGGCACCAGCACTACCGTCCCGCTGGCCTTGGCCCGGGCGGCGGGCACCAGCAGGGCAAGAAAGGACTCGTCGCCGGCCTGCAGGGTCTTCTGCTGCTCGGCGGGCAGCTGCCGCATCAGCGCCTGCTGCTGCTCCTGACTTCGCGTCAATGCTGGCGCCAGGGCTGTGGGAGCCGCAGGCGGTTCCGGCGCCGGGGTGGGCGCTTCTTCGGCACGCACCGGGGCGGCGAGGCCAAGCAGAAGGAGGCAGAGCGGCAGCAGGGCGGGCGACGACATCGACGGGAATCCTCGACAGGGGCACGGTTGACCCTGGCGAGCGTACCGCCGTTCGCCCCGTCGGGGCAGCGGGAACGCCCGAGCCGCACACGGATCTCCGTTACAATGCCGTCCTCAACCTTCGCCGAGGCTATCCCATGCAACCCTTCGCCATCGCCCCCTCGATCCTGTCCGCCGATTTCGCCCGCCTGGGCGAGGAAGTCGACAAGGTCCTCGCCGCCGGTGCCGACATGGTCCATTTCGACGTGATGGACAACCACTATGTGCCCAACCTCACCATCGGCCCGATGGTCTGCAAGGCGTTGCGCAACTACGGGGTCACCGCGCCCATCGACGTGCACCTGATGGTCAAGCCGGTGGATCGCATCATCGGCGACTTCATCGAGGCCGGCGCCACCGACATCACCTTCCATCCCGAGGCCTCCGAGCACATCGATCGCTCGCTGCAGCTGATTAAGGATGGCGGCTGCCGGGCCGGCCTGGTGTTCAATCCGGCCACCTCGCTGGACGTGCTCAAGTACGTGATGGACAAGATCGACATGGTGCTGCTGATGAGCGTCAACCCCGGCTTTGGCGGCCAGAAATTCATTCCCGGCACCCTGGACAAGTTGCGCGAGGCGCGCGCCCTGATCGATGCCTCCGGCCGGCCGATCCGGCTCGAGATCGATGGCGGGGTCAACGTCAAGAATATCGGCGAGATCGCGCGCGCGGGTGCCGACACCTTCGTCGCCGGCTCGGCCATCTTCGGCCAGGCGGACTACGCCGCGGTGATCCAGGCGATGCGCGCCGAGCTGGCCAAGGCCCGCTCGGTATGAGCGCCCTGGTGCGGCTCGGTGGCGGGCATCCGCCGGCCCTGGTGATGTTCGACCTCGACGGCACCCTGCTGGATTCGGCACCGGACCTGGCCGCCGCGGTGGACGCCATGCTCGAACGCCTGGACCGCGCGCCGGCGGGGCTGGACAAGGTGCGGCTGTGGATCGGCAACGGCGCCCGGGTGCTGGTGCGTCGCGCCCTGGCCGATGACATGCAGCACGACGCCGTGGACGCTGCCGCCGCCGACGAGGCCCTGGCGCTGTTCATGGAGCTCTATGGCGGCAGCCACGCCCTGACCCGCGTCTATCCGGGGGTGCTGGACAGCCTGGCGCTGCTGCGCACCCTGGGCGTGCGCCTGGCGGTGATCACCAACAAGCCGGAGCGCTTCGTCGCGCCGCTCCTGGCCGACATGGGCCTGGGTGACTTCGACTGGATCGTCGGCGGCGATACCCTGCCGCAGCAGAAGCCGGACCCGGCCGGCTTGCTGTGGGTCATGCAGCAGGCCGGCGTGGTGGCCGGCCAGGCCCTGTTCATCGGCGATTCGCGCAACGACATCCGCGCCGCCCGTGCCGCGGGGGTGCGCTGCGTGGCCCTGAGCTATGGCTACAACCATGGCGAGTCCATCGCCCTGGAGCAGCCGGATCTGGTCGTCGACGATCTGCGCGAGCTGTTCATCTAGCACGCCGAGGTGGCCGGCCGGTTGCCATGCTGCGCCGGCTAGGCTAACGTGGCCCTTCAACCCCCCGCCTCAAGAGCAAGAGATCGCATCGTGGTGGTCACCCGCACAGGCTTTTCGCGAGCATGGATGAAAGTCATCAAGGCCCTGGCCCGTTGGCGCTGGCGCGCCTGATTTCGTCCTGGCCGGTATCTGACCGGCGCGCTGTGCACCCGACCTTTCGTTTTCCTCGCCACGAGGCCTGATCATGACCCGCGACGATTTCCTGCGCCTGGCCGCTCAAGGCTATAACCGCATTCCCCTGGCCTTCGAAACCCTGGCCGACTTCGACACCCCGCTGTCCATCTACCTGAAGCTGGCCGACGGCCCCAATTCCTATCTGCTGGAATCGGTGCAGGGCGGCGAGAAATGGGGGCGTTACTCCATCATCGGCCTGCCGTGCAGCCGTGTCCTGCGCGTCCATGGTCATCGCGTGGTGGTCAGCGATGCCGGTCGCGAGGTCGAGGTGATCGAGCACTGCGACGATCCCCTGGCCTTCGTCGAAGCCTTCAAGGCGCGCTATCGCGTGCCGACGCTGGACGGCCTGCCACGCTTCAACGGTGGCCTGGTGGGCTACTTCGGCTACGACAGCGTGCGCTACGTCGAGCGGCGCCTGGCGGCCTGCCCCAATCCCGATCCGCTGGGTACGCCCGACATCCTGCTGATGGTGTCCGATGCCGTGGTGGTGTTCGACAACCTGGCGGGCAAGATCCACGCGATCGTGCTGGCCGATCCGGACGAGGCCGACGCCTTCGACGCCGCCCAGGCGCGTCTGGCCGACATCCTCGACCGCCTGCGCCAGCCCATCGTGCCGCGCCGCGGCCTGGATCTCGCCGCCCCGGCCGGTCCGGAGCCGAGCTTTCGTTCCAGCTTCAGCCGCGAGGATTTCGAAGGCGCGGTGCAGCGCATCAAGGACTACATCCTGGCCGGCGACTGCATGCAGGTGGTGCCCTCGCAGCGCATGTCCATCGCCTTCCAGGCGGCGCCCATCGACCTCTATCGGGCGCTGCGCTGCTTCAACCCCACGCCCTACATGTATTTCTTCAACTTCGGCGACTTCCATGTGGTGGGCAGTTCGCCCGAGGTCCTGGTGCGGGTGGAGGACGGCGAGATCACCGTGCGTCCCATCGCCGGGACCCGTCCGCGTGGCGCCACCGAAGAAGCCGATCTGGCCTTGGAGCGCGATCTGCTGGCCGATGCCAAGGAGCTGGCCGAGCACCTGATGCTGATCGACCTGGGGCGCAACGACGTGGGCCGGGTCTCCACCACCGGCAGCGTGACCTTGACCGAGAAGATGGTCATCGAGCGTTATTCCAACGTGATGCACATCGTCAGCAACGTGACCGGTCGGCTCAAGCCCGAGCTGAGCGCCATGGACGCCCTGCGCGCCATCCTGCCGGCCGGCACCCTGTCCGGCGCGCCGAAGATCCGCGCCATGGAGATCATCGACGAACTGGAGCCGGTCAAGCGGGGCATCTACGGCGGCGCCGTGGGTTACCTGGCCTGGAACGGCAACATGGACACCGCCATCGCCATCCGCACCGCGGTGATCAAGGACGGCGAGCTGCACGTGCAGGCCGGGGCAGGGATCGTCGCCGACTCGGTGCCGGCGCTGGAGTGGGAAGAGACCCTCAACAAGCGTCGCGCCATGTTCCGCGCCGTCACCCTTGCCGAACAGTCCGTCTGAGGAATCCGCCATGCTGCTGATGCTCGATAACTACGATTCCTTCACCTACAACCTGGTGCAGTACCTGGGCGAGCTGGGCGCCGAGGTCAAGGTGGTGCGCAACGACGAGATGCCGGTCGAGGCACTCGAAGACCTGGCGCCGGAGCGCATCGTCGTCTCTCCCGGTCCCTGCACGCCCAACGAGGCGGGCATCTCCCTGGCCACCCTGGAGCGCTTCGCCGGCAAGTTGCCGGTGCTGGGCGTCTGCCTGGGGCACCAGAGCCTGGGCCAGGCCTTTGGCGGTGAGGTGGTCCGGGCCCGCGAGCCGATGCACGGCAAGACCAGCCCGGTCTACCACAACGGCGAAGGCGTCTTCGCCGGCCTGCCCAATCCCGTTACCGTGACCCGCTACCATTCGCTGGTGGTCAAGCGCGAGACCCTGCCCGAGTGCCTGGAGATCACCGCCTGGACCCAGCATCCGGACGGCAGCATGGACGAGATCATGGGCCTGCGGCACCGCGAATTCATGATCGAGGGGGTGCAGTTCCATCCCGAATCCATCCTTACCGAACATGGCCATGATCTGCTGGCCAACTTTCTCCAGCAGCAGGGAGGGCGGCGCTAGATGGACATCAAGCAGGCCCTGAATCGCATCAGCGGACAACTCGACCTCAACGTCGCCGAGATGCAGGCGGTGATGCGCCAGATCATGACCGGTGGCGCCGACGAGGCGCAAATCGGTGCCTTCCTCATGGGTATGCGCATCAAGAGCGAGACCATCGACGAGATCTGCGGCGCGGTCAGCGTGATGCGCGAGCTGGCCACCCCGGTGGTGCTGCCGAGCCTCGACCACGTGGTCGACGTGGTGGGTACCGGTGGCGATGGCGCCAATATCTTCAACGTCTCCTCGGCCTCGGTGTTCGTGGTCGCGGCGGCGGGCGGCAAGGTCGCCAAGCACGGCAATCGCGCGGTGTCCGGCAAGAGCGGCAGCGCCGATCTGCTGGAGGCCGCCGGCATCTACCTGGAGCTGACTCCGGCGCAGATCGCCCGCTGCGTCGAGCAGGTGGGCGTCGGCTTCATGTTCGCCCAGTCGCACCACAGCGCCATGCGTCACGCCGCCGGGCCGCGCCGCTCGCTGGGGCTGCGCACCCTGTTCAACATGCTCGGTCCCCTGACCAATCCGGCCGGTGTCCGGCACCAGGTGGTCGGGGTGTTCAGCGCCGCGCTGTGCCGGCCGCTGGCCGAGGTGCTGCAGCGCCTGGGCAGCCACCACGTGCTGGTGGTGCATTCCCGCGACGGCCTGGACGAATTCAGCCTGGCCGCGGCGACCCAGGTCGCCGAACTCAAGGACGGCAGCATCAGCGAATACCAGGTGCTGCCGGAGGATCTGGGCATCAAGAGCCAGACCCTGGTCGGCCTCACCGTGGACGGCCCCGAGGCCTCCCTGGCGCTGATCCGTGACGCCCTCGGCCGACGCAAGACCGAGG
Organism: Pseudomonas sp. SORGH_AS_0199; assembly: GCF_031453735.1. NCBI lineage: Bacteria > Pseudomonadati > Pseudomonadota > Gammaproteobacteria > Pseudomonadales > Pseudomonadaceae > Pseudomonas > Pseudomonas sp. SORGH_AS_0199. The sequence goes on along the minus strand of NZ_JAVJAE010000001.1, from coordinate 122,547 downwards.
CCGGGCAAAAGGCCGCCGACATGATCGTGCTCAACGCCGGCGCGGCGCTCTACGCCGCGGATCTCGCCCACAGCCTGCATGAAGGGGTACTCTTGGCCCACGACGCGCTCTACAGCGGCCTGGCCCGGGAAAAGCTGGACGAGCTCGCCCATTTCACATCCGTCTATCGCGAGGAGGGTCGCCCGTGAGTGTGCCAACCGTGTTGCAGAAGATCCTGGCCCGCAAGGCCGAGGAGATCGCCCAGCTCAAGGCTCGGACCAGCCTGGCCGAACTCGAGGCCCAGGCCCGTGCCGCCGACGCCCCGCGTGGCTTCGCCCGCGCCCTGCAGGCCCAGGTGGCGCGCAAGGAGGCAGCGATCATCGCCGAGGTGAAGAAGGCCTCGCCGAGCAAGGGTGTGATCCGTGAACACTTCGTGCCGGCCGAGATCGCCCACAGTTACGCCCTGGGCGGGGCCACCTGCCTGAGCGTGCTCACCGACGTGGACTTCTTCCAGGGTGGCAACGCCTATCTGCAGCAGGCGCGCGCCGCCTGCCAGCTACCGGTGATCCGCAAGGACTTCCTCGTCGACCCCATCCAGGTGGTGGAAGCCCGGGCCATCGGCGCCGACTGCATCCTGCTGATCGTCGCCGCGCTGGACGACGGCCTGATGGGCGAACTGGCCGCCACGGCCAAGGACGTCGGCCTGGACGTACTGGTCGAGGTGCATGACGGCGCCGAGCTGGAGCGCGCCCTGACGGTACTGGACACCCCACTGGTGGGGGTCAACAACCGCAACCTGCACACCTTCGAGGTCAGCCTGGAAGCCACCCTCGATCTCTTGCCGCGTATCCCCCAGGATCGCCTGGTGATCACCGAGAGCGGCATCCTCAATCGCGCCGACGTGGAGCTGATGGAGATCAACGAGGTACGCGCCTTCCTGGTCGGCGAAGCCTTCATGCGCGCCGACGAGCCGGGTCAGGAGCTGCAGCGTCTGTTCTTCCCGGATCGCCGGTTCCCGCTCAGAGACGCCTGAGGCGCCGGTCGTTCGCACAAGGCCCCGGGGATAACCCCGGGGCTTTTTTCTTTCCGCAGGGTGATCCATGTCGACTCGCGCCCACCCCGGGTGGCGGGAACGACCTCCGTGTGCCCGCTGCCGACGCAGGGCTTTGTTTCCATCGGAATAAACCCGGTTAATGGCCTCCGACTCGCTGAACCGTGGCGAGGCGCGGAGACGGCTGGCTGTCGCAGGACAAGACAGCGCTCCGCCGCACCAGGCCATCCATAACCAGGGCAAGCAAGCACCATGGCAACGGAAGAAAAAAGCGAAACACTTGATATCAGCGTCACCGATCCCTCCCGGACCGAGGAGTCGCGCCGGGATCGGCGACTCGCCGGCACCACCGACTGGGTAGTCTTCGGCGTCACCAGCATCGCCGCGCTGGCCTTCGTGATCTGGGGCTTCGTCAGCCAGGCCAGCCTGGCCAGCAGCGCCTCCACCGCCCAGGGCTGGGTGATCACCCACTTCGGCTGGCTGTTCGTGCTCACTTCCACCGGCTTCGTGGTCTTCGTCATCTGGCTGGCCGCCAGTCGCTATGGGCGGATCCCCCTGGGGCGCGACGACGAGCAGCCGGAATTCCGCACCCTCTCCTGGGTGGCGATGATGTTCAGCGCCGGCATGGGGATCGGCCTGATGTTCTTTGGCGTCGCCGAACCGCTGTCGCACTATCTCAATCCGCCGCCCGGTGGCGCCGCGGGGCAGAGCAGCGCCGCCCTGCAGGTGGCCATGGCGACCACGCTGTTCCACTGGACCCTGCATCCCTGGGCCATCTATGCCGTGGTCGGACTGGCCATCGCCTATGGCACCTATCGGCGCGGTCGCAGCCAGCTGATCTCGGTGGCCTTTCGCCCCCTGATCGGCGAACACGCCAATGGCCCCGTCGGTCGCGTCATCGACATGATGGCGATCTTCGCCACCCTGTTCGGCTCGGCGGCCTCCCTCGGTCTGGGCGCCCTGCAGATCGCCGGCGGACTCGAACACAATGGCTGGATCGAGCAACCCGGAAAAATGCTCTACATCAGCATCATCACGGTGCTGACGGTGGCCTTCGTCATCTCCGCGGTGTCCGGGGTCGAGAAGGGCATCCAGTGGCTGTCCAACACCAACATGGTGCTGGCGGTGGCCCTGGCGCTGTTCGTCTTCGTCGCCGGTCCGACCCTGCTGATGCTCAATCTGCTGCCCACCGCCATCGGCGACTACATCGACCTCCTGCCGGAGATGATGGCGCGCACCAGCGCAAGCGGTGGCGAGGCCATGGGCAACTGGCTGTCCAGCTGGACGGTGTTCTACTGGGCCTGGTGGATTTCCTGGACGCCCTTTGTCGGCATGTTCATCGCCCGCATCAGTCGCGGTCGCACCATCCGCCAGTTCGTCACCGGCGTGCTGCTGGTGCCGAGTCTGGTCAGCGTGGTCTGGTTCGTCATCTTCGGCGGCGCGGCCATCGACGCCATGCGCCTGGGTGCCTTCACCCTGGTCGACGGCGCGGTGAACAGCAACTTCGCCCTCTACGACCTGCTGGCCAGCTATCCCTGGGTCTCGGTGACCTCGGTGCTGGTGATGGTGCTGGTGGCGATCTTCTTCGTGTCCGGCGCCGACGCCGCGTCCCTGGTGATGGGCACCCTGTCCGAGCGTGGCACTACCGAGCCTTCGCGGCGAACGGTGATCTTCTGGGGCGCCCTCACCGGCGCGGTGGCGGCGATCATGCTGGCCATCGGTGACCCGGGCAACCCGGGTGCGGCGCTCAACGGCCTGCAGAATCTGACTATTGTGGTCGCGCTACCCTTCGTGGTGGTGATGGCGCTGCTGTGCCTGGCGCTCTATCGCGATCTGCGTTGCGATCCACTGATGCTGCGGCATCTGCGCGGTACCGAGCTGATCGAGAAGGCGGTGCTCTATGGCGCGGTCAAGCACGGCGAAGAATTCCACTTCGTCGTGGGCGAGCCCAAAGCCAAGGGTAATGACGAGAAGACCGTCGACGAGAAAGCCACGGTGCGGGTCGCGAAGGTCCAGCCGCAGGTCGAGAACTGAAGCCAGGATGGGCGGGGAGAGCGGCCCCCGCCTGCTGGCAGGGGCACGCTAAGCGGGCTCAGCGGGTGCCGAACACCACCATGGTCTTGCCCTTGACGTGGACCAGACCCTGTTCTTCGAGGGACTTCAACACGCGACCGACCATCTCGCGGGAGCAACCGACGATGCGGCCGATTTCCTGACGGGTGATCTTGATCTGCATGCCATCCGGGTGGGTCATGGCGTCGGGCTGCTTGCACAGGTCAAGCAGGGTACGGGCCACGCGACCGGTGACGTCGAGGAAGGCCAGGTCGCCGACCTTACGGGTAGTCTGGCGCAGGCGCTCGGCCATCTGGCGACCGAGGGAGAACAGCATGTCCGGATCGTGCTGGCTCAGTTCGCGGAACTGACCGTAGCTGATCTCGGCGACTTCGCACTCGGTACGGGCACGCACCCAGGCACTGCGCTCGGGCTCGCTGCCTTCCTTGGAGAACAGCCCCATCTCGCCGAAGAAGTCCCCGGCATTGAGATAGGCGATGATCATTTCGCGGCCTTCATCGTCTTCGATGAGGATGGTCACCGAACCCTTGAGGATGAAGAATAGGCTTTCGCTGTTGTCGCCAGCGTAGATGATGGTGGTTTTTGCGGTATAGCGGCGACGCGAGCAGTGCGCTAGCAGCTTGTCGATGTGCTGTAACTTCGCGGGTGGGATGATAGCGGCCATGCTGATTCCTGAGGTTGAAAGCTAACCTGAGTCGGGGGCACCGAGGTCCGAACCGGTGCATGCACAGGCTGCGCCGGTTCCAATCCAAAGACCGGATAAGAACATGCGCAGCTTAAATGCGAGCTGAATAACCCTTCACTGCGCCCCAGTTTACGCCATCCAGCATGTTAAGCTGATCACCATTTGCATATATAAGTAGGACGAAAGCGATGAAAGCGCGCATCCAGTGGGCAGGCGAGGCCATGTTCCTCGGTGAATCCGGCAGTGGCCACGTGGTAGTCATGGACGGCCCGCCGGAAAGCGGTGGTCGCAACCTCGGCGTGCGGCCGATGGAAACCGTGCTGATCGGCCTGGGCGGCTGCGCCAGCTACGACGTGGTCAGCATCCTGCGCAAGGCGCGGCAACCGGTGGAAAGCTGCGAAGCCTTCCTCGAAGCCGACCGCGCCGACACCGAGCCCAAGGTGTTCACCCGTATCCACCTGAAGTTCGTGGTCAAGGGCCGTGGTCTCAAGGAAGCCCAGGTCAAGCGCGCCATCGAGCTGTCGGCGGAAAAGTACTGCTCGGCGTCCATCATGCTCGGTCGGGCCGGCGTCGAGATCACGCACAGCTACGAACTCGTCGAACTCGCCTGATGCTCTTGCAGGCGACGCCCGTCCAGGCGTCGCCCTCCGCGTCACCCCTTCCCGCCGACATCAATTCATCACCTGGGCCCGGCAGACTCTGGCCCCAGCCGCTGCCGATCTGCATAATGCGCCGCTCTTAAGGGGCAAGCCCCCGACAAGTACAGCCAATCGCCATCGCGAAGAGGTGTTCGCCGCCCTACGCAGCTTGCGCAATCCGCAACTGACGGGCACTCAGGACCGCGGTCAGAGACCGCACGACGGGAGCTTTACCACCGTGAAAAGCAAACTCAGGCTTCATGGTTTCAACAACCTGACCAAGACCTTGAGCTTCAACATCTACGACATCTGCTACGCCGAGACGTCGGAAGATCAACAGGCCTATGTCCAGTACATCGACGAGGAATACGACGCCGAGCGTCTGACCCAGATCCTGACCGACGTGGTCGATATCATCGGGGCCAACATCCTCAATATCGCCCGCCAGGATTACGATCCCCAGGGCGCCAGCGTGACCATCCTGATCTCCGAGCAACCGGTCGAGCCGACCGAGAGCCAGATCGAGGAGTCGCCCGGTCCGCTGCGCGAGACCATTCTCGGCCATCTGGACAAGAGCCACATCACGGTGCACACCTATCCGGAGATCCATCCGGACGACGGCATCGCCACCTTCCGCGTCGACATCGACGTTTCCACCTGTGGCGTGATCTCCCCGCTCAAGGCCCTGAACTACCTGATCCACCAGTTCGACTCGGATATCGTCACCGTGGACTATCGGGTGCGCGGTTTCACCCGCGACATCGAAGGGCGCAAGCACTTCATCGACCACGAGATCAATTCGATCCAGAACTACCTGTCCGAGGACACTCGCGCGGCCTACCAGATGACCGACGTGAACGTGTATCAGGACAACCTGTTCCACACCAAGATGCTGCTCAAGGAATTCGAGCTGGACAACTATCTGTTCGGCGACGCCTCGCGCAGCCTCTCGTCCGAACAGCGTCAGCAGATCACCCAGCGCCTCAAGCACGAGATGCGCGAGATATTCTCCGGCCGCAACCTGCCGCGCTGATCGCTCGGGTACCCAGAAACCCCCGCCATGGCGGGGGTTTCTCGTTTCCGGCGATCAGTGATGCTCGTCGCGCGCGACCGGGGCGCCACCGGTGACGCTCTTGACCACCCGGCCGATGGTCAGGCCCTGGCCGAGGATGGAAACCAGCACCACGATGTAGGTCAGGGCGAGGATCAGATCCCGTTCCGGACCGGCCGGCAGACTCAGCGCCAGGGCCACGGAGACCCCGCCGCGCAGGGCGCCCCAGGTGAGGATGCGCGCCGTGCCACGGGTCATGTTGCGCCAGTGCGGGCTGAGCAGCACCACCGGTGCCACGCTGATCCAGCGGGCGAAGAGGATCGCCAGGGTCACCAGCAGCGCCGCGCCCAGGTGAGCCCAGCTGAACGGCAGTACCAGCAGCTCCATGCCGATCAGGGCGAACAGCAGGGCGTTGAGGATCTCGTCGATCAACTCCCAGAAGCCGTCCAGGTAACGCCGGGTGAAGTCGCTCATTGCCTTGGTTCGTCCCAGGTTGCCGATGATCAGTCCGGCCACCACCATGGCGATGGGACCCGAGACGTGCAGGTGGCTGGCCAGCGTCGAGCCGCCGATCACCAGGGCCAGCGACAGCATCACCTCGATCTGATGCTGCTCGATACTCAGCATCAGCCAGTAGCAGGCGAAGCCGATCAGCAGGCCGAACAGGATGCCGCCACCGGCTTCTTCGAGAAACAGCCAGAGCGCCGCGTTGACCGTGGGCGCCTCGCCCAGCTGGATCACCCCCAGCAGCACCGAATAGACCACCACGGCCACGCCGTCATTGAACAGCGCCTCCCCGACGATGGTGGTTTCCAGCGACTTGGGCGCGCCGGCCGAGCGCAGGATGCCGAGTACGGCGATGGGATCGGTCGGAGAGATCAGGGCACCGAAGATCAGGCAGTAGAGGATGTCGACGTGCCAGCCCAGCCAGCCGAAGATCCAGTGGCTGAGATAGCCGATCAGCACCGTCGAGATGATCACCCCGAGGGTCGCCAGGCCGCCGATGGCCCATTTGTAGTCGCGCAGGTCCTTGAGATTGACGTGCAGGGCGCCGGCGAACAGCAGGAAGCCGAGCATCCAGTTCATCAGCAGGTCGTTGAAGTCGATCTGCCCGAGCAATTCGCCGATGCGGTGTTCCAGGCCGGGAAAGCCGAGCCAGGAAAGACTTTGCAGGCCGACCGAGAAGATCAGCGCGATGACCATGACGCCGATGGTGGGCGGCAGGCCGACGAAGCGATAGTTGAGGTAGGTGAGCAGTGAGGTGAAGCAGATGAAGGCAGCAGCGAGTTCAAGCATGGCGTTCCAGATCCATCAGACAGCGAGCCCCTGCGAACGCAGGGCCTAGGGGTAGGATGGGGCGTACGCCGCAAAAGTTACATTTTCGATAGCTGGCTAGCCAATCGTTCGCCGAAGAACAGCCGTGAACCGCCCTGGGCCGTCGCTGAACGGGCGGCGCCAGGGTGATCCAGAAGACGAACGGTCAGGGTGCTGCCGGCCTAGAGCGGCGCGGTCATTGCCGTGGTCGCTTCGCGCAGCGGCAACGGATGGGGGGCGGCGATGCGCGCCTCCAGCGTGGCCACGTAGCTGCGGGCATCGGCTTCGCTGAGGAAGGTGATGGCCTGCTTGTCGATGCAGACCTGCCAGGCACTGGTGGTGGACTTGCGCAGGGGACGAACCACGATCTTCATGCTGGTACCCTCGGGGACAGACGGAAAGTGGAAACCCGAGTCTAGAGCGGTTTTGATTGCAATACCGTGACATTCGTCGCTTAGCCGCTAGGCGCGCGCCTTCTGCCGTTCGGCATACCAGGCCTCGAACTCGTCCGGCGGCAGTGGCGGACTGAACAGGAAACCCTGGCATTGCTGGCAACCCAGCTTGCGCAGGATGTCCCACTGCTCGGTGGTCTCCACCCCTTCGGCCAGCACGTCGAGATCCAGCCCCTGGCCCAGGGCGACGATGGCCGCGGCGATGGCCTGGCTGCTGTGGGTGCCGCTGTCGCTGCGCAGTTCGTGCATGAAGCTCTGGTCGATCTTGAGCTTGTCCAGGGGGAAGCGGCGCAGGTAGGCCAGCGAGGAATAGCCGGTGCCGAAGTCGTCCACCGCGATGCGCACCCCCAGGGTCTTGAGGGTGGCCAGGGACAGCAGCGCCTCCTCGACATTGTTCATCAGGGTCCCTTCGGTGATCTCCAGTTCCAGGTTCTCGGCCGGCAGGCGACTGCGCGCCAGGGCGCGGGAAATGGTGCTGGCCAGGTCGCGCTTGGCGAATTGCCGGGGCGAGATGTTGATCGCCAGGGTCTCCAGCTCCAGTCCCTGGGCGAGCCAGCTGTGCATCTGCTGGCAGGCGCTTTCGATGATCCAGTCGCCCAGTGGCACGATGAGTCCGGTCTCTTCGGCCAGCGGAATGAATTCGGTGGGTGGGATCAGCCCCAGCTCCGGATCCCGCCAGCGCACCAGGGCTTCCACGCCAATGGTCTGGGCCGTGCTGACGCTCATCAGCGGCTGGTAGTAGAGGACGAAATCACCGCGCTTGAGCGCCGTGCGCAGCCGCGATTCCAGATTCAGCCGCCGCCGCGACTGCTCGGTGAGGGCCTGGGTATAGAAGCGGAAGGTGTCGCGACCCTGGTCCTTGGCCTGGTGCATGGCGGTGTCGGCATTGCGGATGAGGTCATCGGCGGTGGCGCCATCGTCGGGAAAGAGACTGATGCCGATGCTGGCGTTGAGATAGATGTCGTGCTCGCCGAGGTGAAAGGGCTGCTCCAGCTTGCCGAGCATGGCCTGGGCGATCTGGGCGGCGAATTCGGGCCGGTCTATCCGCTCGATGATGACCAGATACTCGTCGCCACCGATGCGCGCCAGGGTGATGTCTTCGCTGAGCAGGGCGCGCAGGCGGGCAGCGAATTCCACCAGCAGTTCGTCACCCAGGGCATGGCCGTGGCTTTCGTTGACCGTGCGGAAATGATCGAAGTCGAGGATCAGTACGGCGACCAGGTATTCCTGGGGCTCGGCCAGGGCCAGGGCATGCTCCAGATGGGTGCGCGCCAGCAGGCGATTGGGCAGGTCGGTCAGGGGATCGTGATGCGCCAGGTGACTCAGGCGCGCCTCGCTTTCCCGCAGGCGCGTGGTATCGCTGACGGTGACCGTGTACTGCCGGGTTTCCCGGGGGTAGAGGGTGTCGATGGCGGTCCAGGCCGGAAAGGTAGTGCCGTCGAGGCGCGGCCAGAGCAGTTCGCCCTCCCAGCGGCCCTCGCGGCGCACCGCGCGCCAGAGTTCACGGTAGAAGCGCTGGTCCTGGCGACCGCCGCCGGGCAGTCCCAGCCGCTGGCCGAGCAGGGTGCCTTCCTGGGCGCCCAGCAGGCGGGCGAAGGCCGGATTCACCGCCAGGATCCAGCGGCGCTCGTCGAGCAGCAGCAGGCCGTCGCGACTGTTCTGGAACATCGCCGCGGCCTGGCGCAGGCTTTCTTCCTGCTGCTTGCGCAGGGTGATGTCCTGGGCGGTGCTGATGAAATACTGGGGCACCCCCTGGTCGTCGCGGATCAGGCGCGTGGTGACATTGGCCCAGACCGGCTGGCCACTGCGATGCAGATAGCGCTTTTCCAGGGTGTAGCGGTCCTGGCCGGTGTCGACCAGTTGTTTGCGCAGGGTGGCGCCCAGGGCGCGCTCGTCCGGATGGGTCACCGAGGCGGTGTCCTTCTGCAGCAGTTCCGGTTGCGAGTAGCCGAGCATCTGGCAGAAGTGGTGGTTGGCGCTCAGCCAGCGACCTTCCAGGTCGCTGAGCATGATGCCGGTGTAGGCCTGCTCGAAGATGCCGCGGTAACGCGCCTCGCTCGCGCGTTGGGCCTGGACCACGCGCTGTTGGCGGATGGCCAGCACTGCGAGGCGGGTGAATTCGGTGATCAGCGCCTGGGTTTCCGTCTCGGGCAGCCGCGCTTCTCCATAGTAGACGCCCAGGGCGCCCACGGCGCGCTGCTGCTCGTCCTGCAGGGGCAGGGCCCAGGCGCCGCGAATGCCGGCCGCCTGGGCGGCCGGCAGCAGCTTCTGCCAGGCCGGATCCAGTTCGACATCGATGGTGAACACCGGGGCATTGGTGGTGATGGCACTGCAGCAGCCCTGGTCATGGTGGCTGCGCGGCACGCTTTCCAGTGCCGCCTGGAAGGCGGGTGGCAGGCTCGGTGCGGCGGCGACCCGCAGATGCTCGCCCTGGTCGTCCAGCAACAGGGCGACGCGCATCTCCGGATAGATCCGTTCCAGCCGCTGGGCGATGCCCTGCTGGATCTCCGCCAGCGGCAGGCCGGTGAGCAGATCGTCGAGGACGTCGCTGCGGGCCTGTTGCAGCTGCTGCGCCTGGTAATCGTGATGAATGTCGGTGAGGGTACCCTGAATCTCGCCATCGAGACCGGCGCGCAGCTCCATCTGCATCCAGCGATGACTTTCCACCGACAGGCGCAGCCGTACCACGCCATTCCAGTGCAGGCGCTGACCGGCGGCGAAATCGGCCACCAGCTGGCGCAGGCGGGCCCCATCCTGGGGGTGGAAGGCCTGATCCAGGGGGTGGTTAAGTTGCTGGCTGGCGGGTTGGCCGGTCAGGGCTTCCCAGGCCGGATTAAGAAACTGCCAGCGGCCACGGTGATCACTGGCGAAGACCACCAGCGGCAGGTGCTGGACCAGTTCGCGATAGCGTCTCTGGCTGTCCTGCAGCGCCTGCTCGGCCAGCTTGTGGCTGGTGATGTCGACCAGGGCACCGCGCGTGGTGCCGGCTTCGTCGAAGTCGCTTTGCCAGTTGAGCCAGCGCCAGCTGTCCTGGCCATCGGCGAAATGCGCGGAGAAATTCAGCGGGCCCTGCATGTGCTGCAGGCGTTCGAGCATGCTGTGCACATGATCGCGGTCATCGGCACGGGCGCAGGCCGCGATGGTGGCGAAATCCAGCGGATCGCTGCCCTTGGGCTGGTGCAGCATCAACAGGGCACGTTCGGAGCAGAGCAGGCGACCATCGGCCGTCAGCTGCCAGTCACCGGTGTTGGTCAGGCGCTGGACGAAATCCTGGGTGGCGCGCTGATTCTGCAGCTCTTCGATGAAGCCTTCGCGATAGCTGACCTGGCGCCGCAGCAATGCATAGAGCACCAGCGACAGCAGACTCATGAAGGCCAGGCCCTTCAGGGTGTGCCACAGATAGACACTGTCCTGATCGCTGACCAGCAGATACAGCAGCCCGTCGCTGCCGATCACCCAGAGGGCACTCAGCAGCAGATAAACCAGGGCAATGCGCGCAGGAGAAAGAGGCCGCATGCCGGATCCTCAAGGCCCGATCGCAGGTGTCGGGTTCGATTGGGCTTCGACCGGATAAAGGTATGGCAGTTCTGGCCTGGTCACGAGGAAATCTTTTCCATAAGTCCGGCTTTATCGGGTGAGGTGCCCTGACAGGCCACTCTTCCCATCCAGGCTCAAGAGTCGTCTGACCTCGTGCAAATTACCAGGCCTATCCACCTGCGAATTGCATTTTGCCCGCTTCCTGTCTCTATCTATTTTATATAAGTCATTGATAAATAACGTCTTTAACAAGTTTCGGAATTCGGCGCCACCGTTGCGCTCTACATCTAGGTCGCTGCTGCCAGGACCTGAGCGCAGTACAACCAAGGAAAACAGGAGTCATCTCATGAAAAAGACTTTCGGTACTTTTGCCCTCGCTGCCGTTACCGCTTCCGTACTGAGCCTGCCGCTGGCCGGCGGTGCCTTTGCTGCCACCAGCCAGAACATGACCCTGGCCGCCAACAACACCATGGACAAGACCGAAGAAGCCGCTTCCGACACCTGGATCACCAGCAAGGTGAAGGCTTCCTTCCTGGCCGACGAACACATCAAGGGCACCTCGATCAAGGTCGAGACCAACAAGGGTGTCGTGTCTCTGTCCGGCACCGTGGCGACCGAAGCCCAGCGCGACCTGGCGATCAAGGAAGCCAAGGCCATCAAGGGCGTCAAGGCCGTATCGGCTGACGCGCTGAAAGCCGCCCAGTAAGAACGCCCGGTACACCCGGCACGATGGCGGCGCCGCGCGCTGCCATCACCCCCTGTCCTTCGCCCCGGAGAACTGCCATGACCAGCACGACTGAAACCCTCAACGATCTGATCGAGATCGCCCGTGACGGCAAGAATTTCTACGAGCACGCCCTCACCGAAGTGAAGAACCCCGAATTGAAGGCCCTGTTCACCGAGATCGCCCAGAGCAAGGCCGAGATCATCAGCGCCCTGAGCAGCCAGGTATCGGCCTCGGGTGAAAAGCCCGCCGAACAAGGCACCTTCGCCGGCAGCTTCCGCAAGTACTACACCGACGTCAAAACCTCCTTTGCCAGCAAGGAAAAGGAAGAAGTCACCTACGTCAGCGAGCTGGAAGAGCAGGAAGACCGCCTGCTGCACGCGCTGGAGCGTGCCGTCAACGAACACGCCACCCCGGATGCCCAGGCCAACCTGCGCAGCCAGCTGGAAAAGGCCCGTGCGACCCATGATCGCATGCGTGACCTGAAGCACCGTATGCAAGCCGCCCACTAAGGCTGCGCGCAGAAAAAGCCCCGCCTAGGCGGGGCTTTTCTTTGGGCCGGCGTTCAGTTTTGGGGCGCGCGATTGAGGCGGGCGTCGATCAGGCTGTCGACCACCGAAGGATCGGCCAGGGTCGAGGTATCGCCCAGGCTGTCCAGTTCGTCGCAGGCGATCTTGCGCAGGATGCGCCTCATGATCTTGCCGGAGCGGGTCTTGGGCAGGGCGGGTGCCCACTGCAGGAATTCCGGCTTGGCGAAGCTGCCGATTTCGTCGGCCACCTGCTGGCGCAGGCGGGCCTTGAGTTCGTCGCTCGGGGTCACCCCGCCCTTGGTGGTGACGAAGGCATAGACCGCCTGACCCTTGACCTCGTGGGGGCAGCCCACCACGGCGGCCTCGGCCACGTCTGCATGTTCGGTCAGCACGCTCTCCACCTCGGCGGTGCCGATGCGGTGACCGGACACGTTGAGCACGTCGTCCACCCGCCCGGTGATCCAGTAGTAGCCGTCTTCGTCCCGCCGTGCGCCGTCGCCAGTGAAGTAGTAACCCGGATAGGCGCTGAAATAGGTGTCGATCAGGCGCTGGTGGTCGCCATAGACGGTACGAATCTGGCTCGGCCAGCTGGACTTGATCGCCAGTACGCCGCTGCCAGGGCCGTCGATCTCCTTGCCCTGCTCGTCCAGCAGCACCGGCTGGACGCCAAAGAAGGGCAGGGTGGCCGAACCCGGTTTCAGCGCCAGGGCGCCGGGTGGCGGAGCGATGAGGATGCTGCCGGTCTCGGTCTGCCACCAGGTGTCGACGATGGGGCAGCGCCCTTCGCCCACCACCCGGTGATACCACTCCCAGGCCTCGGGATTGATCGGCTCGCCGACGCTGCCCAGCAGCTGCAGGCTCTTGCGCGAGGTACGCTGTACCGGCCCGTCGCCTTCGCGCATCAGGGCGCGCAGGGCCGTGGGGGCGGTATAGAAGATGTTGACCTGGTGCTTGTCCACCACCTGCCAGAGGCGACTGGCATCGGGATAGCTCGGGACGCCTTCGAACATCAGGGTGGTGGCGCCATTGGCCAGGGGGCCATAGACGATGTAGCTGTGGCCGGTGACCCAGCCAACGTCGGCGGTGCACCAGAAGACCTGACCCTCGTGGTAGTCGAAGAGGTACTTGAAGCTCAGGGTGGCGCCCAGCAGATAGCCCCCGGTGGTGTGCAGCACGCCCTTGGGTTTGCCGGTGGAACCTGAGGTATAGAGGATGAACAGCGGGTCCTCGGCGTCCATGGGCTCCGCCGGGCAGTCGGGCGAAGCAGCGGCCACCGCCTGGGCGTAGGGCAGGTCGCGTCCCTCCTGGCGGGCCACGGCGGCGCCGGTGCGTTCGACCATGACCACGGTGTGGACCTCCGGGCATTTGGCCAGGGCCTTGTCGACATTGGCCTTGAGCGGGACACGCTTGCCGCCGCGCACACCCTCGTCGGCAGTGATCACCACCCGGCAGTCGGCATCGAGGATGCGGTCGCGCAGCGCCTCGGGCGAGAAGCCGCCGAATACCACCGAATGCACCGCGCCGATGCGCGCGCAGGCGAGCATGGCGTAGGCCGCCTCGGGAATCATCGGCATATAGAGACAGACGCGGTCGCCTTTCCCGACCCCGCGATCCTTGAGCACATTGGCCAGGCGGCTGACGTGCTCGTGCAACTGGCGATAGCTAATGGCCTGACTGTCGGCGGGGTCGTCGCCTTCCCAGAGGATGGCAGTCTGATCGCCGCGTGCGGCGAGGTGGCGATCGATGCAGTTGTAGGCGACGTTGAGCTGGCCGCCGCTGAACCAGCGGGTCTGGCCCTGGCGCATATCGCCGCTATGGACTTCGTCCCAGGTGCGCGACCAGTCGAGCAGCGCGCTGGCCTGTTCGCTCCAGAAGCGCTCCGGCTGTTCCACCGAGCGCTGGTAGAGCTCGCGATAACGGGCTTCGTCGAGGTGGGTGCGGGCAGTCAGGCTCTCGGGCACGGGATAGCGTTGGCTCATGGCCGGCTCCTTCTTGGTGTTGTTGTGCTCCCAGTTTAGGCCGCGGATGGCCTGCCGGGGTTCAGCGAGGCGATAAAACGAAAAAAGCGCCGCAGAGCGGCGCTTTTCCGAGCGGACCTTGATCGATCAGCCGCGGTGACGACCGCGGAAGTAGTCGATCAGGCCCTGGGTCGAACCATCGTCGGCCTTGCCTTCGCTGCGGCCGATGATGTGCTGGTAGACGTCCTTGCCCAGCTCCTTGCCCAGCTCGACGCCCCACTGGTCGAAGCAGTTGATGCCCCAGATGACGCTCTGCACGAACACCTTGTGCTCGTACAGGGCCACCAGCGCCCCCAGGCGCCGTGGCGAGATGCGCTCCAGCACCAGGGTGTTGCTCGGGCGGTTGCCCGGGATCACCTTGTGCGGCGCCAGCTTGGCGATCTCGGCTTCGCCCAGACCCTTCTCGCGCAGTTCGACCTCGGCTTCTTCGCGGGTCTTGCCCAGCATCAGCGCCTGGCTCTGCGACAGGCAGTTGGCATAGAGCCACTGCTGATGATCGGCCACCGGGTTGTGGCTCACCACCGGCACGATGAAGTCGCCGGGGATCAGCTGGGTGCCCTGGTGCAAGAGCTGGTGGTAGGCGTGCTGACCGTTGCAGCCGACGCCGCCCCAGATCACCGGGCCGGTCTCGACGCTCACCGGCGAGCCGTCCTGACGCACGCTCTTGCCGTTGGACTCCATGTCCAGCTGCTGCAGGTGCTTCACGAAGTTACGCAGGTGGTGGTCGTAGGGCAGGATGGCATGACTGGTCGCGCCCCAGAAATTGCCGTACCAGACTCCCAGCAGGCCCAGCAGCACCGGCATGTTCTCTTCGAAGGGGGCGCTGGTGAAGTGCTGGTCCATGGCATAGGCGCCGGCCAGCAGGTCCTTGAAATTGGACATGCCGATGGCCAGGGCGATGGGCAGGCCGATCGCCGACCACAGCGAATAGCGGCCGCCGACCCAGTCCCACATGGGGAAGATGTTCTCTTCGGCGATGCCGAATTCCACCGCCACCTTGACGTTGCTGGAGACGGCAATGAAGTGCTTGTGCAGCTCCGGCTCCGGGCAGCCCTGGGCCAGGCACCAGGCGCGGGCGGCCTGGGCGTTCTTCAGGGTCTCCAGGGTGCCGAAGGACTTGGAGGAGACGATGAACAGGGTGGTGTCGGCGGCGAGCTTGGAGGTCACCTCGCGGAATTCGCTGCCATCGATGTTGGCCAGGTAGTGGCAACGCACGCCGCGCTGGGTGAAGGGCACCAGCGCCTCGGAGACCAGTTGCGGACCGAGGAAGGAGCCACCGATGCCGATGTTGACCACATCGGTGATCGGCTTCTCGGTGTAGCCGCGCCAGAGGCCGTTGTGGATGCGGGTGACCAGCTGGGTCATCTGGTTCAGGACCCGGTGCACCTCGGGCATGATGTCCTGGCCGTCGATCTGGACGCTGTCGCCCACCGGGCGGCGCAGGGCGGTGTGCAGGGCGGGGCGGTGTTCGGAGGAGTTGACGTAGGCGCCGTCGAACAGGGTGTGGATGGCGCCTTCCAGGCCCGCTTCGCGAGCCAGGTTCACCAGCAGCTCACGGGTCTGCTCGGTGATGAGATTCTTGGAATAGTCGAGGAACAGACCACTGGTGTTCAGGGAGAACTGCGTGAACCGCTGCGGGTCGGCGGCGAAGGCGTCGCGCATGCGAAAGTTCTGCATGGCCTTGCGGTGCTCTTGCAGCGCTTTCCAAGAGGCGAGCTGGGTCACGTCGAGGGGATGTTGATAGTACTCCATGGGTAGGCTTTTCCTTGGTGGCTCTTGTTTGCTGTTGTGCCCCACAAGCCGCTGGCTTGCAAGAGAAAGTCGGTGACCGCGAGACGCCGGTCGTGGCGCCGCGCTTCGAGCATGAAAAAGCCCGGTATGTTCCGGGCTTCCAGGGTTCAGTCAGGGTCGGGTGAGCTAACCTTCGGTTGCGTCACACTCGGGCCCTGCGGCGAAAGCTCAGGTTGTCGATCAGGCGGGTCTGGCCGAGGTAGGCCGCCACCAGCAGGACCAGTGCCGAGGTGTCCGGCCCGGCCGGTTGCAGACTCAGCTGCTCACGCAGTTCCAGGTAGTCCACCTTAAGCCCCTGAGCTTGCAGTTCGGCGACACCGGCGGCCAGGGTGGCCTCCACCGCGGCGCCGGCGGCGAGCTGATCGGCGAGCCGCCTGAGCAGGCTGTACAGACAGGGCGCACTGGCGCGCTGGCCGTCATCGAGATAGCCATTGCGGGACGACAGCGCCAGGCCGTCGGTGGCCCGCACCGTGGGCTGGGCGACGATCTCGATGGGCATGTCCAGGTCCTGGACCAGCTTGCGGATCACCGCCAGCTGCTGATAGTCCTTTTCGCCAAACACCGCCACGTCCGGTTGCGCCATCTGGAACAGCTTGGTGACCACCGTCGCCACGCCCTCGAAATGCCCGGGCCGGCGTGCGCCGCAGAGGCCTTCCGAGACCTGGGGGACGTTTACCCGAGCCAGGCCGTCCATGCCGCTGGGATACATCTCGGCCACCGCCGGTGCGAACAGCAGATCGCAATGGGCTTCGTTCAACTGGCGGCTGTCTTCCGCCAGGGTGCGGGGATAGGTGTCCAGATCCTCGCCGGGGCCGAACTGCAACGGATTGACGAAGATGCTCGCCACCACGAAGTCGGCGTGACGCCGGGCAGTCTCCACCAGCGCGATATGGCCGGCGTGCAGATTGCCCATGGTGGGCACCAGGCCGATGCGCAGGCCCTGGCGGCGCGCGGCGGCGACGGCGGCGCGCAGTTCGCGGACGCTATGGACCGTTTTCATGCGGAGAATCCGTGTTCGGGAGCGGGAAAGCTGCCGTCCTTGACGGCGGCGACGTAGGCCGCCAGGGCAGCCTGGATGCTGTCCTGACCGGCCATGAAGTTGCGGACGAATTTCGGCGTGCGCCCGCGCAGGGCCAGACCGAGCATGTCGTGCAGCACCAGCACCTGGCCATCGGTGGCGGCACCGGCGCCGATGCCGATCACCGGCACCCGGGCGGTCCGGGTGATTTCCTCGGCCAGCGCCGAGGGCACGCATTCCAGCAGCAGCATGGCCGCGCCGGCTTCTTCCAGCTCGCGCGCGGCCTCGCGCAGCTGCTGCGCGCGGAGCGGATCGCGGCCCTGCACCTTGAAGCCACCGAAGACGTTGACCGACTGGGGCGTCAGGCCCAGGTGGGCGCAGACCGGCACGCCATTGGCGGCCAGGCGGCGAATCGGCTCGGCCAGCCAGGCATCGCCCTCGAGCTTGACCATCTGCGCGCCCGCCTGCATCAGGCGACCGGCGCTGGTCAGGGTCTGCTCCAGGGTGGCATAGGTCATGAACGACAGGTCGGCGACGATGAAGGCACCCGCATGACCGCGCTTGACGCAGGCGGTGTGGTAGACCATGTCGTCGAGGGTCACCGGCAGGGTGCTGTCGTGACCCTGCAGCACCATGCCGAGGGAATCGCCGATCAGCAGCATCTCCACGCCGGCCTGACTGGCGGCCTGGGCGAAGGTGGCATCGTAGGCGGTCAGCATGGCGATCTTTTCGCCGCGCTGCTTGAGCCCCTGAAGGGTCGTGAGGCTGATATCAGGCATGCAAGGGGTCCTCGTGGGACGGCGCTATGGTTGTTGTCTGGGCGCCGCGGGCGCGGGGTTGCCGCGCGCAAACGGCTGCTATAGTCCTGGCGCGTCCGGCACAAGTCAATGCTCGGTGTTACGGCTGTGTTACCGGCTGGGTGACGACGGTAGCAGCCGTTCCAGGCCTTCGAAAGGGCAGGCGGACAGCAGGTCCGGCAGGCGGCGGCCGTCGGGCAGGTGCAGCGCGGGAGCCAGCTCGGCCAGTGGATAGAGCACGAAGGCGCGGGCCTGGAGGTGATAGTGCGGTACCTGCAGGCGTGGCTCGTCGATCAGCCGTTCGCCGAACAGCAGGATGTCGATGTCCAGGGTGCGCGGACCCCAGCGTTCGTCCTTGCGCACGCGGCCCTGCTGCTGCTCGATGGCCTGGGTGGCGTCGAGCAGCGCCAGGGGGGCGAGGGCGGTGTCCAGCGCGGCGACGGCATTGACGTAGCGCGGCTGGTCGGGCGGACCTAGGGGGTCGCTGGCATAGAAGGCGGAGACCGCCACCAGCCGACTCTCGGGCAGGCTGGCCAGGGCCTCCAGGGCGGCGTCCAGCTGCCGCCGTGGCTCGGCCAGGTTGCTGCCCAGGCCGAGATAGACCCGTTCCATCATTCGTCGCCGGCGGTGGGCGCATCCGAGGTGCGCCGCTTGCGACTGCTGCCGCCCCGGCGGCGACGCTTGGCCGGCGCGCCTTCGTCCCGGCTGAGGTTCTTGATCATCTCGCGCCGCTGGCTGTCACCGGCCTCCTGGTAGCGTGTCCACCAGTCGCCCAGGCCGCCGGTCTCTTCGCCCGCGCTCTCGCGCAGCAGGAGAAAATCGTAGCCGGCACGGAAGCGCGGATTTTCCAGCAGTTGATCGGCGCGCTTGCCCTGACGGCGCGGCAGGCGTTCCTGCATGTCCCAGATCTCGCGCATCGGCAGGGTGAAGCGCTTGGGGACGGCGGTGCGTTGGCACTGCTGCACGGTGAGGTCGTGGGCGGCTTCCTGCATGGCCGGAATCGGCGCCAGACCGAGGTCCTGGTGATGCCGGACACGCTCGGGCAGGGCCGGCCAGAGCAGGGCGGCGAACAGGAAGGCCGGAGTGACCGGCTTGCCTTCACGGATGCGGGTATCGGTATTGGCCAGGGCCTGGCGAATCAGGCTGCCGGCGTATTCCGGGTCGCGTTCCAGGGCTTCGCCGCTGGCCGGGAACAGCGGGGCGAACAGGCCGTACTGGCAGAGCAGCTCGAAGGTACGTTCGGCCTTGCCGCCGAGCAGCAGCTTGATGACCTCGTCGAACAGGCGCGGTGCGGGAATGTCCCGCAGCAGTGGCGCCAGACGACTGATGGGCTCGGCGGTAGCGGTCTCGATCTGGAAGTCCAGTTTGGCGGCGAAGCGCACGGCGCGCAGCATCCGCACCGGGTCTTCCTGGTAGCGCTGCTCCGGATCGCCGATCAGGCGGATCTGCCGCAGGCGGATGTCCTGGGTGCCATTGGCATAGTCGAGGATGCGTTCGCCGCTGGCGTCGTAGTAGAGCGCGTTGATGGTGAAGTCGCGCCGCTGGGCATCCTGTTCCTGGTTGCCATAGATGTTGTCGCGCAGGATCCGGCCGCTTTCATGGCGCGAGCCCTGGGCCTCGTCCTCGGCATCGCCGGTGGGATGGTTGGCGCGGAAGGTCGCGACCTCGATGATCTCGCGGCCGAAATGCACGTGGACCAGCTTGAAACGCCGACCGATGACCCGTGCATTGCGGAATTCGGCCCGCACCTGTTCGGGCGTGGCACTGGTGGCGACATCGAAGTCCTTGGGCTCGAAGCCCAGCAGCAGGTCCCGGACGCAACCGCCCACCAGGTAGGCCTGATAACCCGCCTTTTCCAGCCGCTCGACGACGCTCAGGGCGTAGCGGCTGATGCGCTCTCGTTCCAGAGCATGCTGACTGCGGGGCAGTTCGATGGGCAAGGCAGGCGCGGGCGGAGTACGCCGCAGGGGCGAGCGCAGAGTCTGGATGAGCTTCTTCAGCATGCGAGTTTCTGTTCGGAGAGACGGCTATACGCAATCTGGCCCACAGCGGGAACCGTTGCGCAATAGATAAGGAGGGGATCTTGAACGAGGGAGGGGAGGCTGTCAAAGGCACTGGGGGAGCCGAAGCTCCCCCCCAAAGTGGTACGTGCTTTGTTTTTATTGTTTATCCAGACCTCTTGTTTTTCTTGTGTGGTCTGTTCCGTGCGGTTACCTGCCGCCGGAAAGGCTCTGAAGTCTAGAGCCAAGAGCAAACGGATTACTTTGGAAGCTGATGCCGTCAGGATCATTCCTGCTCTGCCTGGTACGGGTGCTGCCTCGGGGCAGTTTTGTTGTTCTCTGGCCTGACATCGCGCGGACCATCCCGCTAGACGACTCTTCTCCAAAATGATCAGTTAGCTACGCCTCCGCCTGCTTGTTCTTGTTGTGCTGGAGTCGCTACGTCTTGTTTTTGTTATGGCTGGGGTACGTTCTTATTGTTCTTGTACGAGAACATAAAGCAGATGCCGTGCCAGTTTTATAAAATCCTTTATTTTCAATGATTTGCGAAAAATGTAGCCTTTTTGCTCAGGGGCTACAGGCAAATTTTCGTTACCGCTGAACCCGCCGGCTGTTACGGCGGTAACACATTGCAAAGGATGGGGGAGAGACTGGAGAGGTGTTACCGCGGGACGTGCAGGGCTGTCACGTCCCGGTATGGATCAGGAGGCGTCGCTGCTGGCGCTGGCCTTGCGCCGCGGGATGCCCAGGCGCTGACGACGTTCCCACAGGCACTTGCGGCTGACGCCCAGCTTGCGCGCCAGCTCGGTCTCGGTCATGTGGTCCTGATGCTCGAGCACGAAGTGCTGGAAGTAGTCTTCCAGCGACAGGTCCTCGGTGGGTTCGTGGGCGCCATTGCCGTTACCCAGTCCCGAGCTGGGCAGCGGATCCAGGTAGCTGTCGGCCAGCTCCAGTTCGCCGAGCTCGACGTCGATGCCCAACTGATCGGCATTGATTTCCTGGCCTTCGCTGAGAATCACCGAGCGCTCGATGGCGTTCTCCAGTTCGCGCACGTTGCCCGGCCAGCTGTAGTGGCGAATGGCGGCCTCGGCCTCGGCGCCGAGCTTCAGGCCTGGACGACTCATGCGCGCCGACTGGCGAGCGAGGAACACCCGGGCGATCTCCATGACGTCGCCGCCGCGTTCGCGCAGGGCGGGCAGACGCAGGGAGATGACATTGAGGCGATAGAAGAGGTCTTCGCGAAACTGGCCGATCTTGGCCAGGCCCTTGAGATCCCGGTGGGTCGCGGCGATCAGGCGCACATCGACCTTTTGCGACTGCACCGAGCCGACCCGGCGAATCTCGCCTTCCTGCAGCACGCGCAAGAGGCGTGCCTGAGCTTCCAGCGGCAATTCGCCGATCTCGTCGAGAAACAGGGTGCCGCCATCAGCCGCTTCCACCAGGCCGGTACGGCTGGCACTGGCGCCGGTGAAGGCGCCCTTCTCGTGGCCGAAGAGTTCGGATTCGATCAGGGTCTCGGGAATGGCCGCGCAGTTGACCGAGATCAGCGGTGCCTTGGCCCGCCGCGACAGATTGTGCAGTGCCCGCGCCACCAGTTCCTTGCCGGTACCGGATTCACCCTGGATCAGCACGGTGGAATCGGTGGGCGCGACCTTGCGGATCTTGCCGAAGAGGTCCTGCATCGGCGCGCAGTTGCCGATGATGCCGATCTCGCCGGTGGCCGGCGCCGGCGTGACGCTTTCCTCGGCGACCATCGGCGGGCGCTGCTCGCGTTCCACCAGGATGCGCGCCACGGCCTGCAGCATCTCGTCGTGATCGAAGGGCTTGGCTATGTAGTCCACCGCACCCTGCTTCATGGAATCGACTGCCGAGCGAAGGCTGGCGTAGCTGGTCATGATCAGCACCGGCTTGCCCTTGGCGAGATCGATCATCTCGGTACCCGGGGCGCCGGGCAGGCGCAGATCGCTGATGACGAGATCGAAGCTGGAAACGTCGTAGAGATCCTGGGCTTCCTGGACGGAGCCGGCTTCGCTGACGCGGAACTGGTTGCGCTCGAGCAGGCGGCGCAGCGCCGAACGGATGATCTTCTCGTCTTCGACAATCAGGATATGGGCCATCAAGTGCGCTCTCTTACGGGAAGGCAAGACGACCCACGCCAGGCAGCGTGTGTTGTCGCGGTCGTCTGGACTTCCGAATGCTTTAGCAGATCCATCCAGCAGGCGGATGGGTCCGTCACGGCGCCTCCGGCAACCCGAGATAGCGCGGCAGCAGTACCCGAATGCGGGTGCCCTGGCCGGTCACGGGGTCGGTAGGACTATCGATCATTATCTGACCATAATGCTCTTCTACGATGGAATAGACCAGCGCCAAGCCAAGCCCTGTTCCCTTGCCCGGATCCTTGGTGGTGAAGAAGGGTTCGAACAGCCGACTGACGATGGCCTTGGGAATGCCGCTGCCTTCGTCTTCGACGCTCAGGGTCACGGTCTGGCCATGGGCCTCGCTGCGCACCCGGATCGGCGCGCCGGCCGGCGAGGCGTCGCGGGCGTTGGACAGCAGGTTGATCATCACCTGCACCAGGCGCTGGGGATCGCCCTGCACCAGGTGTTCCGGGTCGCAGAGATTGAAGAAGTCGACGTCCACGCTCTGCCGATTGAGCGAGAGCAGGGCGATGGCCTCCTGCGCCGCCTCGGCCACGCACACCGGTTCGTGGGCCTGCTGGCGGCCGCCGGCGTGGGCGAAACTCATCAGCGACTGGACGATGCGGGTGATGCGGCGGGTCTGCTCGATGATCTGGCTGCTGATCTCGTCGATCTCTTCGTCCGCCTCGCGCTCCTCGCGCAGATTCTGCGCCAGGCAGGCGATGCCGGTGACCGGGTTGCCGATCTCGTGGGCGACGCCCGCGGCCAGCCGGCCGATGGAGGCCAGGCGCTCGGAGTGGATCAGGCGGTCTTCCAGCAGTTGCGTCTCGCTGATGTCTTCCACCACCAGCACCGTGCCGTTGCTGCCCACCGCCAGGGGTTCGTCGATGGTCGCCTTGTGCAGGTTGAGCCAGCGCTGCTCGTGTTCCTGGGGCAGGCGCTGCTTGTAGAGGTGCTGCTGCGCCGGTTCGGCGAGAAAGCGCTCGAACAGGTCCTGCCAGGGATCGGGCAGGGCGCTCAGGCGCGAGCCCACTACCCGGGCGCCGTCGATGCCGGTGAGTTCTTCCATGGCGCGGTTCCACATGAGGATCTCGCGGTCCCGGGCCAGGGAGCAGACGCCCATGGGCAACTCCTGCAAGGTCTGGCGGTGATAGCGGCGCAGGGCGTCCAGCTCGGCGGCGAGACCGGTCAGGCGCGACTGGTAGTCTTCCAGACGATTCTCGATGAAGTGGATGTCTTCGGTGGCATAGGCCTCGCTTTCCGCCTTGAACGGCAGAAAGGTCTCGACGATGTCCTGGGCGACCCGCGGGCCCATCAGGCCCGAGAGGTTGGCCTCGATGCGATCGCGCAGCCGGCGCAGGGCATAGGGGCGGCGTTCGTCATAGGGCAGCAGCAGGTCGGCCAGGGCGCGCTCGACTTCCTTTTGCGCGGTCTTGGCGCCCAGCGGCTTGGCCAGCTGGGCCGCGAAGTCCTGGGGCGAGCTGGCCGCCAGTTCGCGGCGCTGCGGACGGCGGACGTTGTCCACCGCGCAGGCCTCGGCGGCGCTCTTCTCTTCTTCGCTGGCTTCGGTGAACAGCGAGACCAGGGCGAACACCAGCACGTTGACGGTCAGCGAGGCCACGGCGGCGAGGTGCCAGTTGCTGGCGCTGATGCGATAGCTGAAGACGCCGATGTGCAGCGGATTGATGTCGGCCACCAGCGGCATGAGCATGCTCAGGAACCACAGGCCCAGGCCGCATAGCAGACCGGCGATGAAGCCCTTGCGATTGGCCGTCTGCCAGTAGAGCACCGACAGCGCGCCGGGCAGGAATTGCACGGTGGCGACAAAGGAGACGATGCCCAGGCTGGAGAGATCGCCATGGCCCTGCAGCAGGCGATAGAAGCCGTAGCTGCCGAGGATGATGGCGGCGATCAGCAGACGCCGGGTCATGCGCAGCCAGCGATAGATGTTGCCATCGGTGGGCGGCTGGTAGAGCGGCAGCACGATGTGGTTGAGCAGCATGCCCGACAGCGCCATGGTCACCACGATGATCAGGCCGCTGGCCGCCGACAGGCCGCCGACGAAGGCCACCAGCGCCAGCAGCGGATTGTCCAGCGCCAGGCCCACGCCCAGGGTGAAGTACTCCGGCGGCGTCGGCGAACCCAGCGCCAGGCCACCCCAGAGAATCGGCGGCACCGCCAGGCTGATCAGCAGCAGGAACAGCGGCAGGCCCCAGCTGGCGCTGACCAGCGCCTGGGGACTGAGATTTTCGGTAAAGGCCATGTGGTACATGTGCGGGGTGACGATGGCCGCGGCGAAGAACACCAGCAGCAGGATCCGCCAGGGGCCTTCCTGCAGCGGGGTGTGCAGGGTGGAGAGGGCGCTCTGGTTCTGCTGCAGCCAGGTCTCCAGGCCGTTGGGCCCGCCGAACACGGTATAGAGGGTGACGCCGCCGACGATGCCCAGGGCCAGCAGCTTGACCAGGGATTCGAAGGCGATGGCCACCACCAGGCCCTCGTGGCGCTCCTTGGAGTTGATCTGGCGCGCGCCGAAGAGCATGGCGAACAGGGTGATCAGCAGGCAGAAGCCCAGCGCCGGCGCGTCTTGGGCGCGGGCCTGCACCAGGATGCCGGTGCTGGTGGCCACCGCCTGGATCTGCAGCGCCAGCAGTGGCAGCACGGCGATCAGCATGCCCAGACTGGTCAGGGCGCCGGCCCAGGTGCTGCGGAAACGGAAGGCGAAGAGATCGGCCAGGGACGCCAGCTGGTAGGCACGGGTCAGGCGCAGGATGGGGTAGAGCAATACCGGCGCCAGCAGAAAGGCGCCGCACAGCCCCAGGTAATAGGCGAGAAAGCCGTAGCCGTAGTCGTAGGCCAGGCCCACGGTGCCATAGAAGGCCCAGGCGCTGGCATAGACGCCCAGCGACAGGGTGTAGATCAGCGGATGGCGCACCAGCCGGCGCGGCACCCAGCCCTTCTCGGTCATCCAGGCGACGCCAAAGAAGATCAGCAGGTAACCGGCGCTGATCAGGACCAGTTGGGACAGACTAAAGCTCGTCGGCATCGCGCTGGCTCTGCAGGATGAAGGTCACCACGATGAGAATGAGCCACAGCAGGTAGGGCCGATACCAGGCGCCGCTGGGAGCGATCCACCAATCCATGATGGCGGGGGAGAACAGATAGATGCCTACCACGAGGAGCAGGACCAGCCGGTAGATGTACATGCGCGGTTCCCGAACGGCGATGGCGCCATGGTAAAGCAAAAGCGCTGTACCCCGGAGAGGGAGGCTTCTACCGTGAAGGCTTACTTGCCCGTTGGAGTTCGCCAATGACCAGACCCCGCCTCGCCGCCGTGCTGGAAACCGCGCTCTATGTCGCCGATCTGCCGAGGGCCCGGCAATTCTATGACGAGGTGCTGGGCCTGGCGCCGCTGTTCGCCGACGAACGTCTGGCCGCCTATGCGGTGGGCGCCAGCGTCCTGTTGCTGTTCCAGCGGGGCACTACCGAGCAACCCGTCAGGTTGCCGGGCGGCTGCATCCCTCCTCACGGCGCCCAGGGCTGTCAGCACCTGGCCCTGGCGATCGCGGCGGATGAACTGGACGCCTGGGTCACGCACCTGGCAGCCGTCGAGGTCGCCATCGAGGAGCGTACCCAGTGGCCACGGGGCGCAATCAGCCTGTATTTCCGCGATCCGGACGGGCACCTGCTGGAACTGGTCACGCCCGGACTCTGGCCCAACTACTAGTCCGGCAGCTGGGCTTCGGCCAGGTGGGGCACCCGGGGGATCAGCGTGGCGTCCCAGTGGGCGACGCCCCAGGCCAGCACCCGGGTCGGGGGCTCCTCGGCCAGCGCCGGCTGGATCGGCTGGCCCAGGGCGCGCAGGGCGCGTACCAGCAGGGCGCCGGCCTGTTCGGCT
Organism: Pseudomonas sp. SORGH_AS_0199; assembly: GCF_031453735.1. NCBI lineage: Bacteria > Pseudomonadati > Pseudomonadota > Gammaproteobacteria > Pseudomonadales > Pseudomonadaceae > Pseudomonas > Pseudomonas sp. SORGH_AS_0199. Next base: position 96,856 of record NZ_JAVJAE010000001.1, on the reverse strand, counting down.
GGCAGCGGCGGCGAGCGGTAACTTTTGCCCAGCTTGTGGCCGTCCGGCTGGATCAGCAGCGGCACGTGCAGATAGCACGGGGCCGGATGGCCGAGCAATTCCTGCAGATAGAGCTGGCGCGGCGTGGAGTCCAGCAGGTCGGCGCCCCGCACCACGTCGGTGATGCCCTGCAGGGCATCGTCCATCACCACCGCCAGCTGGTAGGCGATCAGGCCGTCGCGACGCTGGATGACGAAGTCGCCCACCTCGCGTCCCAGGTGCTGGCGGAATTCGCCCTGCACCCGGTCGACGAAGCGGTAGTCCAGCTCAGGGGCGCGGATGCGGAGGGCGGCGTCCGTCGCCGGCAGGCCGCGATTGCGACAGTAGCCGGGGTATATCCCACCACTGCCTTCGAGCTGCTTGCGCGAGCAGTCGCAGGCATAGGCCAACCCGCTGGCCAGCCACTGCGCGATGACTGCGCGATAGGCGTCCAGGCGTTCGCTCTGGCGCAGCACCGGGCCGTCCCATTCGAAGCCATAGGCCTCCAGGGTAGTGAGAATGGCCGCCTGGGCGCCCGGAACCTCGCGTGGCGGATCCAGGTCTTCCATGCGCACCAGCCAGCGCCCGCCCGCGGCGCGGGCATCCAGGTAGGAGGCGAGGGCGGCGACCAGCGAGCCGAAGTGCAGATAGCCACTGGGCGTGGGGGCGAAACGGCCGACATAGGGGCGCCTGGCCATAGCTCATCCTGTGAATGCCGGAAAAACCGAAATCTGAACAGAACAAAGGGCGCCGTAGCGCCCTCGTCGGTGAGGCAGCAGGACTCAGGTCCCGGTCTGCTTCTCGCGGATCTCGGCCAGGGTCTTGCAATCGATGCACAGACTGGCGGTCGGACGGGCTTCCAGACGACGGATGCCGATTTCCACGCCGCAGGAATCGCACCAGCCGTATTCGTTGTCTTCGATCAGCTGCAGCGTCTCGTCGATCTTCTTGATCAGCTTGCGCTCGCGGTCGCGGGCACGCAGTTCCAGGCTGAATTCCTCTTCCTGGGTCGCGCGATCGGCCGGGTCGGCGAAGTTGGCCGCTTCTTCCTTCATGTGGTGCACGGTGCGATCGACTTCTTCGCGCAGTTCCTGCTTCCACTTGTTCAGAATGCCGGTGAAGTGGGCGCGCATGCGCTCACTCATGTATTCCTCGCCCTTGGCAGGCTGGTAGGGTTCGTAGCCACGGGCCAGATGATTGTTCTGCTGATTTGCTTCGCTGGGCATGATTGACCCTCTCACTTTCGCTGATCCTGTCCACAGGCTGGATGCGTTTCCAGGCCTCTCCATGTTGGAACGCCCGGGGTCTGTGGCTGCCGATGACGTCCCGCGCAATGCCGACGCCAGGCTGAATATGTTCTCGACTGGCCAGTCGCCCTGCGGATGCAAGCCGGCGAACTTACCAGAAGCTTCCAGGGGGCGCTACTACTGGCCTCCCGCTCCGTGCCGACGCGGCGGGTGCCGGTCTGCGAAGCCTTGGTTAGAATCCCGCCTTCGCCACAAGTTCGGACCCCGTCCATGTCCAATTCCTACAGCGCACGCAGCCAGGCCATCGAGCCCTTCCATGTGATGGCCCTGCTGGAGCGCGCCAACCAGCTCCAGGCCGCCGGGCACGACGTCATCCACCTGGAGATCGGCGAGCCCGATTTCACCACCGCCGCCCCGGTGGTCGCCGCTGGCCAGGCCGCGCTGGCAGCCGGTCAGACCCGCTATACCGCGGCCCGCGGCCTGCCGGAGTTGCGCCGCGCCATCGCCGCCTTCTATGGCGAGCGCTACGACATCGACCTGGATCCGGAGCGGGTGCTGATCACCCCCGGTGGCTCGGGCGCCCTGCTGCTGGCCAGCGCCCTGCTGGTCGATCCCGGGCGGCACTGGCTGCTGGCCGATCCCGGCTATCCCTGCAACAGGCACTTCCTGCGCCTGGTGGAAGGCGCGGCTCAGCTGATCCCGGTCGGTGCCGACACCCGCTACCAGCTCACGCCCGAGCTGGTCGAGCGGCACTGGCAACCGGCCAGCGTCGGCGCCCTGGTGGCCTCGCCGGCCAATCCGACCGGCACCCTGCTCGATCGCGATGAACTCGCCGGGCTGTCGGCCGCCCTCAGGGCGCGGGGTGGTCACCTGGTGGTGGACGAGATCTACCACGGCCTGACCTACGGCCTGGACGCCCCCAGCGTACTGGAAGTCGACGATTCGGCCTTTGTGCTCAACAGCTTCTCCAAGTACTTCGGCATGACCGGTTGGCGCCTCGGCTGGCTGGTGGCGCCGCCCGCCGCTGTGCCGGAGCTGGAAAAACTGGCGCAGAATCTCTACATCAGCGCCTCCACCGTGGCGCAGCAGGCGGCCCTGGCCTGTTTTACCCCAGAGGCCATGGCCATCTTCGAAGATCGGCGCACCGAATTCGCCCGCCGTCGCGACTACCTGCTGCCGGCGCTGCGTGGCCTGGGCTTCGAAATCGCCGTCGAGCCTCAGGGCGCCTTCTATCTCTATGCCGACATCTCCGCCTTTGGCGGCGACGCCTATGCCTTCTGCCAGTTCCTGCTGGAGACCGAACACGTGGCCATCACCCCCGGCCTGGACTTCGGTCGCCACCGTGCCGACACCCATGTGCGCTTCGCCTACACCCAGTCGCTGCCGCGCCTGGAAGAGGCCGTCGCCCGCATCGCCCAGGGCCTGCAGCGCTGGAGGGCCCGGTGAGATTCGATCCGCCCCTGGAGGAGGGTCGCCTGCTGCGCCGCTACAAGCGTTTTCTCGCCGACATCGAGACCGCCAGCGGTGAGGTGCTGACCCTGCACTGCCCCAATACCGGGTCCATGCTTCACTGTCAGCCGGCGGGCGCCCGGGTCTGGTTCAGCCGGGCCAGTGGTCCCAAGCGCAAGCTGCCCGGCACCTGGGAACTGGTCGAGACGGATCACGGGCGCCTGGCCTGCATTAATACCGCTCGTGCCAATCGCCTGGTGGAAGAGGCCTTGCTGGCGGGTGGCATTCCCGAGCTGGCCGGCTTCACCGCCCTGCGCCGGGAGGTGGCCTACGGCCTGGAGAACAGTCGCGCCGATTTCCGCCTGGAGTATCCCGCCGGGCCGCTGTATCTGGAGGTGAAGAGCGTCACCCTGGGTTTTGCCGACACCACGGTCGCCGCCTTTCCCGATGCCGTGACCACCCGCGGGACCCGCCATCTGCGCGAGCTGGCGGCCCTGGCCGCGGCCGGCGAGCGGGCGGTGCTGCTCTATTGCGTGCTGCTCGATGGCATCGAGGCGGTGCGCCCGGCGGCGGAGATCGATGCCGCCTATGCCCTGGCCCTGGGCGAAGCCCGCCGGCAGGGCGTGCAGGTGCTGGCTTATGGGGCACGGCTCTCCCCCACGGGTCTGCAGCTGGACCGACCGCTACGCCTCGCTGACTGAGCAGTCACTAAAAGCTGATCGCCCGGACAGGATCTGGCAGGCGCCTTGCTTACGGATATCGCCCATCGATCGCCGCTATCGGGCGATCCTGTCAGGAGTCTCTTGATGATCTCTGTGCTGGGCATGCTGTTGCTGGTGGCCATCGCCATCCTCTTTTCCCGCCAGCGGCGCGCCATTCGCGTGCGTACCGTGCTTGCGGCCTTTCTGTTGCAGGCGGGGCTCGGTCTGTTCGTCCTCTACATTCCCTGGGGCCAGCAGGTGCTCGGCAGCGTCTCCGGAGCCGTTTCCTCCCTGCAGCTCTATGCCGACAAGGGCATCGAATTCCTCTTCGGCGGCCTCGCCGGACCGAGGATGTTCGAGTACTTCGGTAACGGCGGCTTCGTCTTCGCCGTGCGGGTGCTGCCCCTGATCGTGTTCTTCGGCAGCCTGATCGCGGTGCTCTACTACCTGGGCATCATGGGCTGGATCATCCGTGTGGTGGGCGGGGCCTTGCACGCCCTGCTCGGCACCAGTCGGGTGGAATCCACCACGGTCACCGCGACGTTGTTTCTCGGCCAGTCGGAAATGCCGCTGGTGGTGCGGCCCTTCATCGCCGATCTCACCCGCTCGGAGCTGTTCGCCATCATGGTCGGCGGGTTCGCCGCGGTGGCCGGTTCGGTGCTGCTGGGCTACGCCGGCATGGGCGTGGAACTCAAGTACCTGATCGCCGCCAGCTTCATGGCCGCCCCGGGCGGACTGCTGATGGCCAAGCTGATGGAGCCGGAGACCGAGCAGCCGCGCGACCAGGCCATGAAGACCCTGGGAGAGGGCGAGGAGCGTCCGGCCAACGTCATAGATGCGGCCGCCGAAGGCGCCCAGGTCGGTCTGCGCATCGCCCTGGCGGTCGGTGCCATGCTGCTGGCCTTCATCGCCCTGATCGCCCTGCTCAACGGCATCCTCGGCTGGTGCGGCGCCTGGTTCGGCGTGCCGCAACTGAGCATGCAACTGGTGCTGGGCTATCTGCTGGCGCCGGTGGCCTTCCTCATCGGGGTGCCCTGGAGCGAGGCGGTGCAGGCCGGTGGCTTCATCGGCCAGAAGCTGGTGCTCAACGAATTCGTCGCCTATGCCGACCTCTCGACCTACCTGGACCCGGTCAAGTCGGCGGCGGCTGGCGTCCAGCCGCTGTCGGCGCACACCCAGGTCATCGTCACCTTCGCCCTGTGCGGCTTCGCCAACCTCTCCTCCATCGCCATCCAGCTCGGCGGCCTGGGCGGCATCGCCCCGCAGCGGCGTCACGAACTGGCTCAGCTGGGCCTGCGCGCCATGCTTGGCGGCACCCTGGCCAACCTGATGAGCGCGGCCCTGGCCGGCTTCTTCATCGGCCTCTAGGTCGATGTTGATCGGACCATCGGGTCCACTTTATGGTGCACAGCTGGCCTGGGTGCGCCAAAACGTAACAGCGGATGACCGTGGCGTGCTGCGGCTTCGCCGCCACGGGTTGTCCGCGGCTTCTCAAGGCTTTTGCTCAGGAACCCTCCTCATGACGTTTTCCCGCCCCCGTCGCGTGTGCTTCGGCGCCTTATCGCTCCTGCTCTGCTGCAGCACTCAGCTGTTGGCCGCTCCCGCTGTCGCGACCGACAGCGCCCAGGGCGAGACCGCCAGTCCTGCCGCGCAACAGACGGAAAATCGCTCGCCCTATCTATCGTCCTGGTACAACCAGGATCTGACCCTGATCGGCAGCAAGGACATCAGCTTCGGCCCGCAGCCCGTGGACGACGTCTATCTGGAGTACGAGTACTTCGGCCGCAAGGGGCCCTTCGAACTCTATGGCTACATCGACGTGCCCAAGGTGCTTGGCATCGGCAACAGCCACGACTCCGGCGTCTGGGACCGCGGTTCGCCCCTGTTCATGGAGCACGAACCGCGGATTTCCCTCGATCAGCTCACCGGCCGCTCGCTGGCCTTCGGGCCGTTCAAGGAGTGGTACCTGGCCTTCGACTGGATCTACGATCACGGCAGCAGCCAGGCCAGTCGGCAGAACACCCTCTACGCCGGCTTCGGTACCGACATCGAGACCCGTACTCCGGTACTGCTGTCCGCCAACCTCTACGGCCGCCGCCAGTGGGAAAACTATGGCGCCGCCAACGAGGATTCCTGGGACGGCTATCGCGCCCAGCTCAAGTACATCTGGCCGCTGGCCAGGTTCGGCAACGGCGCCTCCCTGACCTATGTCGGCTTTACCAACTTCGATTTCGGCTCGCAGTTGGGCGACGAGCCGGGGCGTACGGCCAATGCCACCGTGTCCACCAACGTGCTGCTCTATGCCTTCACCCACCTGCGCTTCATGTTCGCGGCGCGGCACTTCCACAATGGCGGCAACTGGCGCGACGGTACCGAGCTGAACTTTGGCGAGGGTGATTTCGAGGGTCGCTCCAACGGCTGGGGCTACTATGCGGGGGTGGGTTATCAATTCTGATCTGGAGACTGTCATGAGCACCAACCTGCCTGCGCACCTCGCCGCATTGCTTCCGGAAGCGGTCGCTGCAGCCGAGCGCGCCTACTGTCCGCATTCGGAATTTCCCGTGGGCGCCGCCCTGCTGACCGCCGAGGGCGAGGTCATCCATGGCTGCAACGTGGAAAACATCTCCTACGGCCTGACCAACTGCGCCGAGCGCAGCGCCCTGTTCGCCGCCATCAGCCGAGGCCTGCCGCCGCGCAGCTTCGCTGCCATGGCCATCCATGCGCCGGGCGTCCCCCTGATCAGTCCCTGCGGCGCCTGCCGGCAGGTGCTGCTGGAGCTGATGGCGCCCGACGCGACCATCGTCTGCAGCGGCAGCGAACCCGGCCGTACCCGCACCTGGACCCTGGCCGAGCTGCTGCCCGGCGCCTTCGAAGACTTCTGAGGAGTCCGCCCATGTGGCTTGCCCAGGAAGTGATCCGCCAGAAGCGCGATGGCCTGGAGGTGTCCGCTGCGGATCTCCAGCGGCTGGTCCGCGGCATCGCCGACGACAGCCTCAGCGAAGGCCAGATCGCCGCCTTCGCCATGGCCACCCTGCTGCGTGGCATGACCGCTGCGGAGCGCACCGCCCTGACCCTGGCCATGCGCGACAGCGGCCAGGTGCTGCACTGGGACCTGCCGGGGCCGGTGGTGGACAAGCATTCCACCGGCGGCGTGGGCGATCTCACCAGCCTGGTGCTGGCACCGCTGCTCGCCGCCTGTGGCTGCCATGTGCCGATGATCTCCGGGCGCGGCCTGGGCCATACCGGCGGCACCCTCGACAAGCTGGAGAGCATCCCCGGCTATCGTATCCGTCCTGGCCTCGCGCGCTTTCGTCAGGTGGTGGCCGAGGTGGGTTGCGCCATCGTCGGTCCGGACGCCGATCTGGCCCCGGCCGATCGCCGCCTCTATGCCATTCGCGACGTCACCGCCACGGTGGAATCGGTGGACCTGATCACCGCCTCCATCCTGGCCAAGAAGCTGGCCGCCGGCCTGGACGTGCTGGTCATGGACGTCAAGACCGGCGGCGGTGCCTTCATGGCCGAGCAGGAAGCCGCCCTGCGCCTGGCCGACAGCATCGTCGAGGTCGCCGAGGCGGCAGGTGTCCGTACCCGCGCCCTGGTCACCGACATGGGCCAGCCCCTGGCGCGCAGCGCCGGCAATGCCCTGGAAGTGGAGGAGGCGATCGCCCTGCTGGCCGGCGAGGTGCGCAGCGCGCGCCTCTGGCAGGTGATCCAGGCGCTGGCCGAGGAGACGCTGCAATTGGCCGGACTGGCCGACGATGCCATCGCGGCCGAGCGCCTGGTGCTTGAGGCCTGGCAGAGCGGCGCCGCCCTGGCGCGTTTCGCGGCGATGAACCTGGCCCTGGGCGGCCCGTCCGACCTGACCAAGCGGCCCTGGCAGCATCTCCCTCGGGCTCCGATCGTGCGCGCCGTCCATCCGGCCCGCCCGGGCTGGGTGCAGCAGGTCGATACCCGTGCCTTGGGTTTGCTGGTGGTCGAACTGGGTGGCGGTCGACAGCGCCCGGAAGATAAAGTGGATCCTGCCGTAGGCCTGGCTGATCTGGCACTGCCCGGCGAGTGGGTCGACGAGAATCGGCCCCTGGGTCTGATCCATGCCGGCGACGCCCACCGTGCCGCGCGGGCTGCCCGGCAACTGCAGGCGGCCTATGTTCTGGGGGAGGAGCGGCCGGCTGATGCTGTGCCAGTCGTACTGGATCGCCGCTAGCGTCAGATTCCGGACAAAAAAAGACCCGGCAGAGCCGGGTCCAAAACCGTGATTAGCCTGATGAGGAGATAACCCGAAGACCACTGCTGGACCTCCAGTTATCGACCGATCTCGCGACCGGCTGAGTTGAATAATAACAATTCTCATTCCATCGTCAAGCGTATTCGAGAATATTTCTTAATTACTGCCAGCGGGGCACTCCGGGGCAGTGCGCAGGCGAGTGACTTCTTTGTTCAGCGTATCGATATGGCGCGCCATGTTCTCGATCAGGCTGTGGGCGATGCGCGGGGTGGTCTCCATCAGCGAGACGAACTGATCCTGGGGAATCACCAGCACAGTGCAGACGGTCTTGGCGATGACGCTGGCGGTACGCGGCGTATGGGTGAAGACCGCCAGGGCGCCGACGATCTCGTCCTGGCAGACCTCGCCGACCTTGCAGCCATCCACCCAGGCCTCGGCATGGCCTTCGGTGATGACGAAGACATGCTCGGCGGAGTCGCCCTGGCGGATGATGACCTCGCCGGCGGCATAGCGACGGAAGCCGGTCGCCGGCTGGGTGACTGGCGGCTTGAGCCGGATCAGCGCCTGGGCCAGCAGCGACTGCTGGCCCAGCATGTACCTCAGCAGGGCATCGCGCTGGACCGGCGTGGCGGTGGCCGCCGCGAGAAAGGTCTCGCGGTCGTAGGGCAGCACCCGCACGTCGGCCTCGCTTTCGTAGTTGAGGATCGGCAGGTCCAGGGTGCGCCCCAGGCCGATCAGATCGCCCTCGCCGAGCTGGAACAGCGCCCGCTGATCCAGCACCACCCGCAGCGGGCCGCGCTGGATCAGATAGACCTCGTCATTGCGCATCCAGTCCTGCAGCAGGGCGGCGGGACTCAGCTGCAGCGGCTGCCGGCTCGGCGCCACACCACTGACCAGCCGCGCCGGAATGGCCTGCAGCGCCTGACGCAGCTGATCGACATAGGGAGGCTGATCGCCGATGAGGTACATGGTGCCAATTCCTTCTTGTTACGCAGAGGTTGTGACGTGGGTCGCACGATAAGCCGCTCGTCGGCGACCGTAAATCCACAACTCCACGAGCTGTGACGGAACGCTTGTTCTGCCTCCCAGGAGGTCGCGGTCAGACCGGCGCGCGACCCAGGCGGCGCAGCAGTCGAGCCGGCAGGGCCTCCAGCTGTCCCGCGCGCTCCAGCTCCACCACCAGCGCCCGATCCTGCTCGGCGGGTTCGAGCGGATCCTGCGCCTGGCGCTGGGCTGCCACCACCGCGAGGGTGGCTTCGGAAGGATCGGTCCCCTCGGCCTGGCGCTCCTGCAGCCAGCGGGCGATGAGTTCGTCGTCCGCCTGGCAGTCGATGATCAGCAGGGGGGCGGCCTGGGCTTCGGCCAGGGCCTGGGCCGCGGCGCGCTGGGCCTGCTTGAGATAGGTGGCGTCGAGCACCAGCGGATAGCCGGCCGCCAGCACCTGGGCGCCGATCTCGTGCAGTCGCGCATAGGTGGCTTCGCCGGCTGCGGCGCTGTAACGGGTGGCTTCGTCGCTGTCGACATAGAGGCGCTGGCGCTCGACATCGGATCTCAGGCGAATGACGCCGAGCGCCTCGACCAGGGCCAGGGCCACGGTGCTCTTGCCGATGCCCGAGACGCCATGCATCACCGCCGCGAAGGGCTGAGGCACCTGGGTGTAGCCCTCGGCCAGGGCCGTGTAGCTGCGATAGCTGGCGAGGATCTCGGCCCGCAGCGCCGGCTCCTCGGCCTGGCCCAGGCGGAACAGGGCGATCTTGGCGCGCACCATGGCGCGATAGGCCTTGTAGAAGTCGAGCAGGGCAAGACCGGCATAGTCGCCGGTCGCCTCGAAGTAGGCGTTGACGAATCTGTTGCTCAGCGCCTTGAGACCCCGGTCTTCCAGGTCCATGGCCAGGAAGCCGGCATCGCCCATGGTGTCGGTCAGGCGGAAGGGCTCGTTGAACTCGATGCAGTCGAACAGCACCACCTCGCCGTCGAGCAGGGTGGCGTTGGCCAGGTGGATGTCGCCGTGGCATTCGCGGATGAAGCCGTCTCGGCAGCGGGTCTCGAACAGTGGCAGCAGGCGGGCGTAGCTGGCTTCGGCCCAGGCTTCCAGCTGATCGAGCTGCTTGAGGTCGGCCGCCTCGCCGAGCATGGCGCGGATCTGCTCGAAATTCTGCCGCACCGGCGCCATGGCGGCGTCCGGGGTGCACAGCGGATGCTCGGTTGCCACCTGGGGCGCTGCCAGGTGGAAGCGGGCGATCTGGGCGGCCAGGGCATCGATGTGCGCCTCGGTCAGTTCGCCGCGTTGCTGCACTTCGCTGAGCAGCTGGCTCTGGGGGAATTCGCGCATGCGCAGGGCGTATTCGATCACCGGACCGCTGCCATCCAGCTCGGGAGCACCTTCGCTGCCGGTGATGGCCACCACGTCCCGGTAGAGATCGCGGGTCAGGCGCTGATTGAGGCGCAGCTCCTCACGGCAGAAGTGACCGCGGGCCTCCAGGTCGGTGAAGTCGAGGAAACCGAAGTTCACCGGCTTCTTGATCTTGTAGGCGACCTCGCCGGTCAGCACGACCCAGGAAATATGGGTTTCGATCACCCGGAACGCCGAGGTGGGGTGGGGATAGAGCGCCGGGTTCTGCAGGGCGGAAATCAGGAGCTGGCTCACGGGCGGTCCTTGTAGGAAATGGATGGCGGCATTATCGCTGCCAGGGCGGTCCATGCAAGCCACGACACCGGGAAGGGGCATCCTTGAACCCCAGCTGACGAAGCGCTTGTGGGCCGCTGTCGGCCAACGGGCAAGTGCGTATAATGCGCCGCCATGAAGCGACCCCGATCCTCTCGTTCCCGCAAGCGCAAGACCTTTGACTGGCGCCGTCTGTCCGGCTGGGCAGTCAAGCTTGGTCTGGTCGCGCTGGTAGCCCTGGCTGGCGTATGCATCTATCTGGATGCCGTGGTCCAGGAAAAATTCTCCGGCAAGCGCTGGACCATCCCGGCCAAGGTCTATGCCCGGCCGCTGGAATTGTTCAATGGCGTCAAGCTCAGCCGTGACGACTTCCTCACCGAACTCGATGCCCTCGGCTATCGCCGCGAGAAGACCGTGGACGGCCCCGGCAGCGTCTCCGTGGGTGCCTCCACGGTCGAGCTGAACACCCGCGGCTTCCAGTTCTACGAAGGCGTCGAACCGGCCCGGGCGATCCGCGTGCGCTTCGCCGGCGGCACCGTCTCCGGCGTCAGCGCCCTGGATGGCAGCAACCTGGCCGTGGCCCGCCTGGAACCGCTGATGATCGGCGGCATCTATCCGGCGCATAACGAGGATCGCATCCTCATCAAGCTCGACCAGGCGCCGCCGCACCTGGTCGATGGCCTGGTGGCCGTCGAGGACCGCGAGTTCTGGCATCACCACGGCGTCTCGCCCAAATCCATCGCGCGCGCCGTCTGGGTCAACGCCACCAGCGGCCAGGTGCGCCAGGGTGGCAGTACCCTGACCCAGCAGCTGGTCAAGAACTTCTATCTCACCAACGAGCGCAGCATCACCCGCAAGGGCACCGAAGCCCTGATGGCGCTGCTGCTGGAGCTGCACTACAGCAAGCAGGAAATCCTCGAGGCCTATCTCAACGAGGTATTCCTCGGTCAGGATGGCTCGCGCGCCATCCACGGCTTCGGTCTGGCCGCCCAGTACTTCTTCGGCCGGCCCTTCAGCGAACTGAAACTGCATCAGGTCGCCCTGCTGGTCGGTCTGGTGAAGGGTCCGTCCTACTACAACCCGCGTCGCTATCCCGAGCGCGCCATGGCCCGCCGCAATCTGGTACTCGACCTCATGGCCGAGCAGGGCGTGGTCAGCGCCACTGAGGCCGAGGCCGCCAAGGCCCGCCCGCTGGGCATCACCAAGGCCGGCAGCCTGACCAACAGTTCCTTCCCGGCCTTCGTCGACCTGGTCAAGCGTCAGCTCAAGCAGGACTACCGCGACGAAGACCTCACCGAGGAAGGGCTGCGCATCTTCACCAGCTTCGACCCCATCCTGCAGACCAAGGCCGAAGCGGCCATGGCCGAGGCTTTGAAGCGCATCGATGGTCGCAAGGGCGCGGAAAACGTCGAGTCGGCCATGGTGGTGACCAATCCAGAAACCGGTGAGGTCCAGGCGCTGCTGGGTGGCCGCGATCCGCGCTTCGCCGGCTACAACCGCGCCCTCGATGCGGTGCGCCAGGTCGGTTCGCTGATCAAGCCGGCGGTCTATCTCACCGCCCTGGAACGCCCCAGCAAGTACACCCTGACCACCCTGATCCAGGACGAGCCCTTCTCGGTGAAAGGCGCCGACGGCCAGGTCTGGCGGCCGCAGAACTACGAGCACAAGGCGCACGGCACCATCTTCCTCTATCAGGGGCTGGCGCATTCCTACAACCTCTCCACGGCGCGCCTGGGCCTGGACCTGGGGCTACCCGAGGTGCTCAAGACCGTCGAGCGCCTGGGCGTGAGTCGCGCCCTGCCGCCTTATCCGGCGACCCTGCTCGGTGCCGGCGCCCTGACGCCCATGGAAGTGGCGACCATGTACCAGACGCTGGCCAACGGCGGCTTCAATACCCCGCTGCGCAGCATCCGCAGCGTGCTCGACGCCAATGGCGAGCCGCTCAAGCGCTATCCGTTCCAGATCGAGCAGCGCTTCGATACCGGCGCCATCTACCTGGTGCAGTACGCCATGCAGCGTGTCATGCGCGAGGGCACCGGCCGCTCGGTCTACAACCAGATCCCCACCAGCGTGAACCTGGCGGGCAAGACCGGTACCACCAACGATTCCCGCGACAGCTGGTTCTCCGGCTTCAGCCAGGATCTGCTGGCGGTGGTCTGGCTGGGTCGCGACGACAACGGCAAGACACCGCTGACCGGTGCCACCGGCGCCCTGCAGGTCTGGAGCAACTTCATGCGCCGCGCCGATCCGGTCTCCCTGGATATGCCGGTGCCGGACAACATCACCCAGGCCTGGGTCGATGCCACCACCGGCCGCGGCACGGATCCCTCGTGTCCCAATGCCGTGCAGATGCCTTATATTCGCGGCAGTGAACCGCCAGCGGGCGCCTCCTGTGGCGCGCCGGCCGCACCCGCCACCGGCGGTAACGGCAACAGCGGCAGTCCGGTCATGGATTGGGTCAAGGGTTGGTTGAATTGAGAGGTCCCAAGGTGACGAAAGCAGTCTGGCCGGTGATGATCGCCGGTGTTCTCCTCGCCGGTTGCGCCGCGCCGCAGCGTGGCGCCATCCCCGTGGTCGATTCCGGCGGTCCGGTGTCCAACGGCGAACTCTATCGCCAGGGCAAAAACCGGCCCCTGCCGGCGCAGCGCCAGGCCCCGGTGGCCGCAGCGCCCAGCGCACCGGCCGATGCCGGGGTGACCGTCATGGTGCCGGGCGGCAGTTCCGCGCCTCTGGAGACCTATGCCGCGCCGGCGGCCTCGGCGCCGCTGATCACCTCGTCCAGCCCCGGCACGCCGCCCGCCCAGGCGCCGGTGCAGCCCAGCTATTCGCAGCCGGTCTATCCGCCCGCCACTCAGGGCGCCGCCGCTGCCAGCAGCGCGCCGACTGGCATCCCCTCCGCCAGCACTTCCACGGGCGGCGGCCTGGCTGCCGACGAGCAGCTCGACGGTCCGGTGCTGGCCCTGCTGACCACCGCCCAGCAACAGCAGGGTGGTGGCGATCTCAACGGCGCCTCCTCGAGCCTGGAGCGCGCCATGCGCATCGCCCCGCGCGAGCCCCAGGTGCTCTATCGCCTGGCCCAGGTGCGCCTGGCGCAGAACGATCCGGCCCAGGGCGAGCAACTGGCCCGTCGCGCCCTGACCTACGCCAATGGTCGTCCGGCCCTGCAGGCCAGTCTCTGGCAGTTGATCGCCCAGGCCCGCGAAGCCCAGGGCGATGCCTCCGGGGCCGCCCTGGCTCGGCAGAAGGCGCAGGTGGGTACCTGATGGACGAGCGCCTGCCCGCCCTGGCCGATCAGCTGCTGCAGATCGAGCGTGAATTGCGCCTGCTCGGCTGGTGGTCGGCGCAGGCGCCCAGCGCCGAGGCCCTGGCCAGCCAGGAGCCCTTCTGCGTCGATACCCTGAGCTTTGCCCAGTGGCTGCAGTGGATCTTCGTGCCACGGATGAAGCTGATCATCGAAAGCGATGCGGTGCTGCCGGCGCGCTCGGGCATCCGGCCGATGGCCGAGATGGTCTACCAGGGCAATCTCGATCCGGTCCTGCCCCTGCTCGCGTCCCTGGCCGAATTCGACCGCATCATCGAAGGCCCCTGAGCTACTTGCCGCAGTTCTGCTCGATGGACAGCTGGGTCTCGGCCAGCCGCTGCTGACGCTCCTCTTCGCTCAGCCGCCGCGTCTCACCACGACCGGACTGCACCAGGATGCGTGGATTGTTGCGCAGCTGCGCCAGATTCTGGCGCGCCTGGTCGCACTGCTCCTTGAGCTTGTTCTGCTCCTCGCGCACCTGCGCCTTCACCTGGCGATCCAGCTCCTGCTGCTGGGCATCGTTGGACACCGACGGCTGCTGGGCGCCGTTGGGCATCTTGTAGGTGGGCGCAGTGCCACCGCCATTGATCTGCGGCGCCGTCTTCACGTCCACCTCGTTGGCCTTCTGGCCCTCGGGCGGCTGGGCACTGAAATGGGTGACACCCTTGTCGTCGGTCCACTTGTAGACCTGCGCGGCCTGGGCGGACAGGCTGCAGGCGAAAGCCAGGGCGGAAAGCCAGAAGATCGAGCGCATGGGAATCCTGGAAGGGGAGAGGACAGGACTTCACTATAAGAGGAGACGTCGACCTTTTCATCACGGCTGATCGCCGACGACCGATTGCGCCCGGTTGCACCTTTCGGCTTGACTTGCACCGGTCGAATGCGAACAATCCAAAGTTCGCTGTAGCGAGTCGGCCCAAAGCTGACTGCTCGGCAGACCATGAGGTGCCTACCCGCGCCGCCACAGTCAAATACCCTGCACCGCGTTACCTCGCGTCGGGTGGAAGCTCCAGCATTCATCGGAATCTTCCAACAAGGCTTTCTAGGCAGCTGAATCGTCGGTGACCACCGTCGCCCATGCTCTGCCTTGCAGTCAACCGAACCTTGAGCGTCCACCAATGGGCGCTCGCCATGCGTGGAATGAGGTGATACGTGGAGCTATTAACTGGCGCTGAGATGGTCGTCCGCTTCTTGCGCGACGAGGGCGTGAAACACATCTACGGGTACCCGGGCGGTGCCCTGCTGCACATCTACGACGCCCTGTTCAAGGAACCGGCGCTGAACCACATCCTGGTTCGTCACGAGCAGGCCGCCACTCACATGGCTGACGGCTATGCCCGCGCCACCGGCAAGGCCGGCGTGGTCCTGGTGACCTCCGGCCCCGGTGCGACCAATGCCATCACCGGCATCGCCACCGCCTACATGGACTCCATCCCCATGGTGGTCCTGTCCGGGCAGGTGCCGAGCAACATGGTGGGCACCGACGCCTTCCAGGAAACCGACATGGTCGGCATCTCCCGGCCGATCGTGAAGCACAGCTTCATCATCAAGCATCCCTCCGAGATCCCCGAAGTCCTCAAGAAGGCCTTCTACCTCGCCGAGTCCGGCCGTCCCGGTCCGGTGGTGGTCGACATCCCCAAGGACATGGGCGATCCGACCAAGAAATTCGAATACGTCTATCCGAAGAAGATCAAGCTGCGCTCCTACAATCCGGCGCAGCGCGGTCATTCCGGGCAGATCCGCAAGGCCATCGAAATGCTGGTGGCGGCCAAGCGCCCGGTTCTCTACGCCGGTGGCGGGGTCATCCTCGGCGGCGCCTCCGCGGCCCTCACCGAGCTGGCGCGCCTGCTCAACCTGCCGGTCACCAATACCCTGATGGGGCTCGGCGGCTATCCGGGCAGCGATCGCCAGTTCCTCGGCATGCTCGGCATGCACGGCAGCTACCCGGCCAACCTGGCCATGCACCACAGCGACGTCATCCTCGCCGTGGGCGCACGTTTCGATGACCGCGTCATCAACGGCGCCACGCGCTTCTGCCCGAACGCCAAGATCATCCACGTCGACATCGACCCGGCGTCGATCTCCAAGACCATCAAGGCCGACGTGCCCATCGTCGGTCCGGTCGACAGCGTCCTCACCGAGATGGTCGCCGTGGTCCGCGAGCTGAGCGAGAAGCCCCACGCCGAAAGCCAGGCCGCCTGGTGGAAGCAGATCGAGGAATGGCGTGGCGGTCGCGAGATGTTCCCCTACGACAAGGGCGACGGCAGCATCATCAAGCCGCAGACCGTCATCGAGACCCTGTACGACGTCACCGCGGGCGATGCCTACATCACCTCGGACGTGGGCCAGCACCAGATGTTCGCCGCCCAGTACTACCGCTACGACAAGCCCAATCGCTGGATCAACTCCGGCGGCCTCGGCACCATGGGCTTCGGCTTCCCGGCGGCCATGGGCGTCAAGCTCAACTTCCCGGACGCCGACGTCGCCTGCGTCACCGGTGAAGGCAGCGTGCAGATGAACATCCAGGAACTCTCCACCTGCATGCAGTACGACCTGCCGGTGAAGATCGTCTGCCTTAACAACGGTGCCCTGGGCATGGTCCGCCAGTGGCAGGACATGCAGTACAGCAGCCGCTACTCCCACTCCTACATGGAATCCCTGCCGGACTTCGTCAAGCTGGCCGAGGCCTATGGCCACGTCGGCATGCGCATCGAGCGTCTGGAAGACCTCAAGCCGATGATGGCCGAGGCCTTCGCCATGAAGAATCGCCTGGTCTTCCTCGACATCGCCGTGGACAACACCGAACACGTCTATCCGATGCAGATCAAGGATGGCGCGATGCGCGACATGTGGCTGAGCAAGACGGAGCGGACCTGAACATGAGACACATCATCTCCCTGCTGCTGGAAAACGAGCCCGGCGCCCTGTCCCGCGTGGTCGGCCTGTTTTCCCAGCGCAACTACAACATCGAAAGCCTCACAGTCGCCGCGACCGAAGATCCGACCCTGTCGCGCCTGACCCTGACCACCATCGGCCAGGAAGAGACGGTCGAGCAGATCACCAAGAACCTCAACAAGCTCATCGAGGTGGTGAAGCTGGTCAACCTGTCCGAGAGCGCCCACATCGAGCGCGAACTCCTGCTGATCAAGGTCAAGGCCACCGGCGCCCAGCGCGCCGAGGTCAAGCGCACCACCGATATCTTTCGCGGCCAGATCGTCGATGTCGGCAGCAGCGTGTATACCATTCAGCTGGCGGGCACCAGCGAGAAGATCGACAGCTTCATCCAGGCGATCGGCGCCGCGTCCATCCTCGAGGTGGTGCGTAGCGGCGTGACCGGAATTTCCCGTGGCGACAAAGCCCTGAGCATCTGATACCCCCTTTTCCAGGAGAACCTGCAATGCGCGTTTACTACGACAAAGACTGTGACCTTTCCATCATCCAGGGCAAGAAGGTCGCCATCATCGGCTACGGCTCCCAGGGCCACGCCCACGCCTGCAACCTGAAGGACTCCGGCGTCGACGTCGTCGTCGGCCTGCGCAGCGGCTCGGCCACCGTGGCCAAGGCCGAGGCCCATGGCCTGACCGTCAAGCCGGTCAAGGACGCGGTCGCCTCCGCCGACGTGGTCATGATCCTGACCCCCGACGAATTCCAGTCCAAGCTGTACAAGGACGAAGTCGAGCCGAACCTGAAGCAGGGCGCCACCCTGGCCTTCGCCCACGGTTTCGCCATCCACTACAACCAGGTCGTGCCCCGCGTTGACCTGGACGTCATCATGATCGCGCCCAAGGCCCCGGGTCACACCGTGCGTTCCGAGTTCGTCAAGGGCGGCGGCATCCCTGATCTGGTCGCCGTCCACCAGGACGCTTCCGGCAATGCCAAGAACGTCGCCCTGTCCTACGCCTGTGGCGTCGGCGGCGGCCGTACCGGCATCATCGAAACCACCTTCAAGGACGAGACCGAAACCGACCTGTTCGGTGAGCAGGCCGTGCTGTGCGGTGGTGCGGTCGAGCTGGTCAAGGCCGGTTTCGAAACCCTGGTCGAAGCCGGCTACGCGCCGGAAATGGCCTACTTCGAGTGCCTGCACGAACTGAAGCTGATCGTCGACCTCATGTACGAAGGCGGCATCGCCAACATGAACTACTCGATCTCCAACAACGCCGAGTACGGCGAGTACGTGACCGGCCCCGAGGTGATCAACGCCGAGTCGCGCGCCGCCATGAAGAATGCGCTCAAGCGCATCCAGAACGGCGAGTACGCCAAGATGTTCGTGGCCGAGGGTGCGTCCAACTACGCTTCCATGACCGCCTACCGTCGCAACAACGCGGCTCACCCGATCGAGCAGGTCGGCGAGAAGCTGCGGGCCATGATGCCCTGGATCGCGTCGAACAAGATCGTCGACAAGACCAAGAACTGATCGGGCAGGGCGTCAGCCCTGTAACGAACAGTAAAGACGCGGCTTCGGCCGCGTTTTTTATTGCACTGCCCACGACCCCGGCAATGCCTTAGCATGGGAGGTTAGGCTGAACCCTATCCTCAAGAGGTCAGTCCAATCCGTCAGGTAATGCCGAAGGAAAATCCATGAGCGAGCGTCCCGAAGAAACCCCGTCCAACACCAACACCGACGGCCTCATCCCCGTGGATGAACACATCGAGGAGACGCAGGACGCCCAGGGGCGCAAGATCAGACGCCGTGGCGTGTACCTGCTGCCCAACCTCTTCACCACCGCGGCGCTCTTTGCCGGCCTCTATTCGATTATCAAGGGTGTTGCGGCTCAGACCGCCTTCATCCAGGGGCAGTACGAGATTGCCTCTGCCGGTTTCTCGGCCGCCGCCGCCGCCATCTTCATTGCCATG
Source organism: Pseudomonas sp. SORGH_AS_0199 (assembly GCF_031453735.1). Lineage (NCBI taxonomy): Bacteria > Pseudomonadati > Pseudomonadota > Gammaproteobacteria > Pseudomonadales > Pseudomonadaceae > Pseudomonas > Pseudomonas sp. SORGH_AS_0199. The sequence continues at coordinate 78,396 of NZ_JAVJAE010000001.1, read as the reverse complement.
GTCCTCGATGGCCTGGATGGCCGCGTCGCCCGTATGACCAACACCCAGAGCGCCTTCGGCGAGCAGTACGATTCGCTCTCCGACATGGTCGCCTTCGGCGTCGCGCCGGCGATCCTGGCCTTCCAGTGGGCACTGAGCGGCCTGGGTAATGTCGGCTGGGCCGTTGCCTTCATCTATGTGGCAGGCGCCGCCTTGCGTCTGGCGCGCTTCAACACCCAGATCGGTTCCGTGGACAAGCGCTACTTCATCGGCCTGGCCAGTCCTTCCGCGGCGGCCCTGGTGGCTGGTACCGTCTGGTGCTTCAGTGACTTCGGCATTCAGGGCTCCAAGCTGTCCCTGCTGGTAGCCCTGATGGTCGCCGCGGCTGGCATGCTCATGGTCAGCAACTTCAAGTACTGGAGCTTCAAGACCCTGGGCCTGAAAGGGCGGGTGCCCTTCGTGGTCATCCTGATCGCCGTGCTGGTCTTCGCCGTGGTCTTCACCGACCCGCCGCGCGTTCTGTTGTTGGGCTTCCTGGCCTATGCCGTCTCCGGCCCCTTCACCACCCTCTGGCGCAATCGTCGTGTCGGTCGCGGTTAGCCGCACGATAGGTCTATAGGAAAGGGGGCTGCGCAAGCAGCCCCCTTTCTTTTTTGGCCTTTGTGAAAATAATCGGTTGACCTGCCCCGAAACTCCCCTATAATGCGCCCCACTTCCGGCGCAGACGCTGAAGCGGCTTGAAAATCAAGCACTTAGGTCTGAGCCGGGCGAGGGGTCCACGGACTCTTCGCTGTTTGGTCTTCACCTCCGGGTGATGACGAGATGAAGCGGAGGGGGTTGACAGCGTCTCAGGATGCTGTAGGATTCGCCTCCCGCTGCCGAGATTGGCTAGACCAGTCAGGCAAGCGCAAGTGGTTGAGTTGAAACGAAAAAGTTCAAATCAACGCTTGACAGGATGTGAGGACAGCGTAGAATGCGCGCCTCGGTTAGCGACACGGTCGCAACCAACTGCTCTTTAACAAGTTGAATCAAGCAATTCGTGTGGGTGCTTGTGAGATAAGTCTGGTGTCGCAAGATTATCAGCAACACAAGTAACTCGTGAATTCATGAGTTTTTTGCGATTGCTGAGCCAAGTTTAGGGTTTTCTCAAAACCCGATCAGTCTACTTAACTGAAGAGTTTGATCATGGCTCAGATTGAACGCTGGCGGCAGGCCTAACACATGCAAGTCGAGCGGATGAGAGGAGCTTGCTCCTCGATTCAGCGGCGGACGGGTGAGTAATGCCTAGGAATCTGCCTAGTAGTGGGGGACAACGTTTCGAAAGGAACGCTAATACCGCATACGTCCTACGGGAGAAAGTGGGGGATCTTCGGACCTCACGCTATTAGATGAGCCTAGGTCGGATTAGCTAGTTGGTAGGGTAAAGGCCTACCAAGGCGACGATCCGTAACTGGTCTGAGAGGATGATCAGTCACACTGGAACTGAGACACGGTCCAGACTCCTACGGGAGGCAGCAGTGGGGAATATTGGACAATGGGCGAAAGCCTGATCCAGCCATGCCGCGTGTGTGAAGAAGGCCCTCGGGTCGTAAAGCACTTTAAGTTGGGAGGAAGGGCTTGCAGCGAATACCTGTGAGTTTTGACGTTACCGACAGAATAAGCACCGGCTAACTTCGTGCCAGCAGCCGCGGTAATACGAAGGGTGCAAGCGTTAATCGGAATTACTGGGCGTAAAGCGCGCGTAGGTGGCTTGATAAGTTGGATGTGAAATCCCCGGGCTCAACCTGGGAACTGCATCCAAAACTGTCTGGCTAGAGTGTGGTAGAGGGTAGTGGAATTTCCAGTGTAGCGGTGAAATGCGTAGATATTGGAAGGAACACCAGTGGCGAAGGCGACTACCTGGACTAACACTGACACTGAGGTGCGAAAGCGTGGGGAGCAAACAGGATTAGATACCCTGGTAGTCCACGCCGTAAACGATGTCAACTAGCCGTTGGGATCCTTGAGATCTTAGTGGCGCAGCTAACGCATTAAGTTGACCGCCTGGGGAGTACGGCCGCAAGGTTAAAACTCAAATGAATTGACGGGGGCCCGCACAAGCGGTGGAGCATGTGGTTTAATTCGAAGCAACGCGAAGAACCTTACCTGGCCTTGACATGCTGAGAACTTTCCAGAGATGGATTGGTGCCTTCGGGAACTCAGACACAGGTGCTGCATGGCTGTCGTCAGCTCGTGTCGTGAGATGTTGGGTTAAGTCCCGTAACGAGCGCAACCCTTGTCCTTAGTTACCAGCACGTTATGGTGGGCACTCTAAGGAGACTGCCGGTGACAAACCGGAGGAAGGTGGGGATGACGTCAAGTCATCATGGCCCTTACGGCCAGGGCTACACACGTGCTACAATGGTCGGTACAAAGGGTTGCCAAGCCGCGAGGTGGAGCTAATCCCATAAAACCGATCGTAGTCCGGATCGCAGTCTGCAACTCGACTGCGTGAAGTCGGAATCGCTAGTAATCGTGAATCAGAACGTCACGGTGAATACGTTCCCGGGCCTTGTACACACCGCCCGTCACACCATGGGAGTGGGTTGCTCCAGAAGTAGCTAGTCTAACCTTCGGGAGGACGGTTACCACGGAGTGATTCATGACTGGGGTGAAGTCGTAACAAGGTAGCCGTAGGGGAACCTGCGGCTGGATCACCTCCTTAATCGAAAGATGTCAGCTTGCTGGCAAGCACCCACACGAATTGCTTGATTCACTGATAGAAGAGCAATTGAGTTAGTTAGACTCAAGGTAAGACGATTGGGTCTGTAGCTCAGTTGGTTAGAGCGCACCCCTGATAAGGGTGAGGTCGGCAGTTCGAATCTGCCCAGACCCACCAATCGATGGGGCCATAGCTCAGCTGGGAGAGCGCCTGCCTTGCACGCAGGAGGTCAGGAGTTCGATCCTCCTTGGCTCCACCATCTCCACCTAACCGCTAACGCAATTGCTTGAAAAGCTCAGAAGTGAGTGTTCGCCGACGCGAATCCTGACTTCTGGTCTTTGATCAGAACTGTTCTTTAAAAAATTGGGAAAGTGATAGAAGTAGACTGCATTAACTGTTTTCACTGGCAGTTAGTGTCGTCAAGGTAAAATCTTGCGAACTCAAGCGCAAGTTTTCGGCGAAATGTCGTCTTCACTCATGTAACGCCTGCAGATCGGTAGCGTCCTTGGATGCCAGCGAGATTGCTTGGGGTTATATGGTCAAGTGAAGAAGCGCATACGGTGGATGCCTTGGCAGTCAGAGGCGATGAAAGACGTGATAGCCTGCGATAAGCTTCGGTGAGGTGGCAAATGACCTGCGACCCGGAGATCTCTGAATGGGGAAACCCACCTAGCATAAGCTAGGTATCTTAACCTGAATCCATAGGGTTAAGAGGCGAACCAGGGGAACTGAAACATCTAAGTACCCTGAGGAAAAGAAATCAACCGAGATTCCCTTAGTAGTGGCGAGCGAACGGGGACCAGCCCTTAAGTTGATTTGAGAGTAGCGGAACGCTTTGGAAAAGGCGGCCATAGTGGGTGATAGCCCTGTACGCGAAACGCTCTTATCAATGAAATCGAGTAGGACGGGGCACGAGAAACCCTGTCTGAATATGGGGGGACCATCCTCCAAGGCTAAATACTCCTGACTGACCGATAGTGAACCAGTACCGTGAGGGAAAGGCGAAAAGAACCCCGGAGAGGGGAGTGAAATAGAACCTGAAACCGTATGCGTACAAGCAGTGGGAGCCTACTTTGTTAGGTGACTGCGTACCTTTTGTATAATGGGTCAGCGACTTATTTTCAGTGGCGAGCTTAACCGAATAGGGGAGGCGTAGCGAAAGCGAGTCTTAATAGGGCGTTTAGTCGCTGGGAATAGACCCGAAACCGGGCGATCTATCCATGAGCAGGTTGAAGGTTAGGTAACACTGACTGGAGGACCGAACCCACTTCCGTTGAAAAGGCAGGGGATGACTTGTGGATCGGAGTGAAAGGCTAATCAAGCTCGGAGATAGCTGGTTCTCCTCGAAAGCTATTTAGGTAGCGCCTCATGTATCACTCTGGGGGGTAGAGCACTGTTTCGGCTAGGGGGTCATCCCGACTTACCAAACCGATGCAAACTCCGAATACCCAGAAGTGCCGAGCATGGGAGACACACGGCGGGTGCTAACGTCCGTCGTGAAAAGGGAAACAACCCAGACCGTCAGCTAAGGTCCCAAAGTCCTGGTTAAGTGGTAAACGATGTGGGAAGGCTTAGACAGCTAGGAGGTTGGCTTAGAAGCAGCCACCCTTTAAAGAAAGCGTAATAGCTCACTAGTCGAGTCGGCCTGCGCGGAAGATGTAACGGGGCTCAAACCAGGCACCGAAGCTACGGGTATCACCTTTGGTGATGCGGTAGAGGAGCGTTCTGTAAGCCTGTGAAGGTGAGTTGAGAAGCTTGCTGGAGGTATCAGAAGTGCGAATGCTGACATGAGTAACGACAATGCGAGTGAAAAACTCGCACGCCGAAAGACCAAGGGTTCCTGCGCAACGTTAATCGACGCAGGGTGAGTCGGTCCCTAAGGCGAGGCTGAAAGGCGTAGTCGATGGGAAACGGGTTAATATTCCCGTACTTCTAGTTACTGCGATGGGGGGACGGAGAAGGCTAGGCCAGCTTGGCGTTGGTTGTCCAAGTTTAAGGTGGTAGGCTGACTGTTTAGGTAAATCCGGACAGTTAAGGCCGAGAGCTGATGACGATCCTTCTTTTAGAAGGAGAAGTGGTTGATGCCATGCTTCCAGGAAAAGCCTCTAAGCTTCAGGTAACTAGGAACCGTACCCCAAACCGACACAGGTGGTCGGGTAGAGAATACCAAGGCGCTTGAGAGAACTCGGGTGAAGGAACTAGGCAAAATGGCACCGTAACTTCGGGAGAAGGTGCGCCGGTGAGGGTGAAGGGTTTACCCCGTAAGCTCATGCCGGTCGAAGATACCAGGCCGCTGCGACTGTTTATTAAAAACACAGCACTCTGCAAACACGAAAGTGGACGTATAGGGTGTGACGCCTGCCCGGTGCCGGAAGGTTAATTGATGGGGTTAGCGCAAGCGAAGCTCTTGATCGAAGCCCCGGTAAACGGCGGCCGTAACTATAACGGTCCTAAGGTAGCGAAATTCCTTGTCGGGTAAGTTCCGACCTGCACGAATGGCGTAACGATGGCGGCGCTGTCTCCACCCGAGACTCAGTGAAATTGAAATCGCTGTGAAGATGCAGTGTATCCGCGGCTAGACGGAAAGACCCCGTGAACCTTTACTGTAGCTTTGCACTGGACTTTGAGCTTGCTTGTGTAGGATAGGTGGGAGGCTTTGAAGCGTGGACGCCAGTCTGCGTGGAGCCATCCTTGAAATACCACCCTGGCAATCTTGAGGTTCTAACTCTGGTCCGTTATCCGGATCGAGGACAGTGTATGGTGGGCAGTTTGACTGGGGCGGTCTCCTCCTAAAGAGTAACGGAGGAGTACGAAGGTGCGCTCAGACCGGTCGGAAATCGGTCGTAGAGTATAAAGGCAAAAGCGCGCTTGACTGCGAGACAGACACGTCGAGCAGGTACGAAAGTAGGTCTTAGTGATCCGGTGGTTCTGTATGGAAGGGCCATCGCTCAACGGATAAAAGGTACTCCGGGGATAACAGGCTGATACCGCCCAAGAGTTCATATCGACGGCGGTGTTTGGCACCTCGATGTCGGCTCATCACATCCTGGGGCTGAAGCCGGTCCCAAGGGTATGGCTGTTCGCCATTTAAAGTGGTACGCGAGCTGGGTTTAGAACGTCGTGAGACAGTTCGGTCCCTATCTGCCGTGGACGTTTGAGATTTGAGAGGGGCTGCTCCTAGTACGAGAGGACCGGAGTGGACGAACCTCTGGTGTTCCGGTTGTCACGCCAGTGGCATTGCCGGGTAGCTATGTTCGGAAGAGATAACCGCTGAAAGCATCTAAGCGGGAAACTTGCCTCAAGATGAGATCTCACTGGAGCCTTGAGCTTCCTGAAGGGCCGTCGAAGACTACGACGTTGATAGGTCGGGTGTGTAAGCGCTGTGAGGCGTTGAGCTAACCGATACTAATTGCCCGTGAGGCTTGACCATATAACACCCAAACAATCTGACCGCGGTCAGAGCGTGAGGAAGACGACGCCGAAAACGGCGCGTGGGTTCGCAAGACCCAAGACGAGTTGTCTACTTCGATCACAGACCCAATTGGGCCAGCCAGGCAGCCTCATCGCCTGGTCAGCCAACCGAATTGCTTGACGAACATAGAGCATTGGAACCACCTGATCCCTTCCCGAACTCAGAAGTGAAACGATGCATCGCCGATGGTAGTGTGGGGTTTCCCCATGTGAGAGTAGGTCATCGTCAAGCGCCTAACACCCAGCACCCCCGCTCAGTTCATTCTGGCGGGGGTGTTGTCTTTGGGGTGGGAAAAGTTTGGCCGGGCGTCAGGGGCTTGAGCGCTGGGAGCGGCTAAGCGGCTAGCGGAAGCCTGACGCGGCGTGGCTGAGGGTGCCCTCACCCTAGCCCTCTCCGGGGAGAGAGGAGACCAAAAGGGCGCGGCGGCGGCGTTGGAGCAGTGCCTGCTAGGCAGGTGCAGCTTTACGTCCGCAAGAGCCCAACAGCCCAGCTGCGCCGGGCTGTTGTGCTTGAAGCGCGGCACAGGACCGTCGTAGGTTGGCGCTGAGCGCAGCGAAGCCCAACAATCAGCTCCGCTGCAGGGATCAAGCGAACGGCGGCGGGTCGGGGCGGTGAGGGGCAGGGGTTGGCTTCCGGAAGTTGGGCTTCGCTGTGCTCAGCCCAACCTACCGCATCTTTACGTGAGCAAGAAAAAGCCCGGCATTGGCCGGGCTTTTTGCGTTCTGGAAGGTGCCGAAGATTACTCCCGGTCACGTTCCAGCAAGGGCTTGAGGAAGTGGCCGGTATAGGACTTCTTGTTCGCCGCGACCTCCTCGGGTGTACCTGTCGCGATGATCTGACCACCCTTCGAACCGCCTTCCGGGCCCAGGTCCACCAGCCAGTCGGCGGTCTTGATGACATCGAGGTTGTGCTCGATCACCACCACGGTATTGCCGTGATCCCGCAGGCGATGCAGAACGTCCAACAGCTGCTGGATATCGGCGAAGTGCAGACCGGTAGTAGGCTCGTCAAGAATATAGAGTGTCTTGCCGGTATCACGCTTGGACAACTCCCGCGCCAGCTTCACACGCTGGGCCTCGCCGCCTGACAGGGTCGTAGCGCTCTGGCCGAGACGGATATAGGACAGGCCGACATCCATCAGCGTCTGCAGCTTGCGCGCCAGGGCCGGGATCGACTCGAAGAAGGCATGGGCCTCTTCGATGGTCATGTCCAGCACCTCGGTGATGGTCTTGCCCTTGTACTTCACCTCCAGGGTCTCGCGGTTGTATCTCTTGCCCTTGCAGACGTCACAGGCGACATAGACGTCCGGCAGGAAGTGCATCTCCACCTTGATGACGCCGTCGCCCTGGCAGGCCTCGCAGCGGCCGCCCTTGACGTTGAAGGAGAAGCGCCCCGGGGTGTAGCCGCGGGAGCGGGATTCCGGGACGCCGGAGAACAATTCGCGAATCGGGGTGAAAAGACCGGTGTAGGTCGCCGGGTTGGAACGTGGCGTCCGGCCGATGGGGCTCTGGTCGATGTCCACCACCTTGTCCAGGTGCTGCATGCCGTCGAAGCTGTCATGGGCGGCGACTTCCAGGGTCGTCGCGCCATTGAGCGCCGTGGCGGTCAGCGGGAAGAGGGTGTTGTTGATCAGAGTCGACTTGCCGGAGCCGGATACCCCGGTCACGCAGGTCAGCAGCCCAACGGGAATCTCCAGATTGACGTTCTGCAGGTTGTTGCCGCGGGCACCCTTTAGCTTCAGCAGCTTCTTCTTGTCCCGCGGCGTGCGCTTGGCGGGGACTGCGATCTTCTTGCGACCCGACAGGTACTGCCCGGTCACCGAGTCGGGGTGCTGCATAACCTGGTCGGGCGTACCTTCCGCAATGATCTGGCCGCCGTGTACGCCGGCGCCCGGACCTATGTCGATGACATAGTCCGCCAGGCGGATGGCGTCCTCGTCGTGCTCGACGACGATGACGGTGTTGCCCAGGTCGCGCAGGTGGGTCAGGGTACCCAGCAGGCGCTCGTTGTCGCGCTGGTGGAGGCCGATGGAAGGCTCGTCGAGGATGTACATGACGCCCACCAGACCCGCACCGATCTGGCTGGCCAGGCGGATACGTTGCGCCTCGCCGCCGGACAGGGTGTCCGCGCTGCGATCCAGGGTCAGGTAGTCCAGGCCGACGTTGACCAGGAACTGCAGGCGCTCGCGGATCTCCTTGAGGATCTTGTCGGCGATCTGCTGCCGCTGGCCCTTGAGGGTGAGGTCTTGGAAGTACTGGGTGGCATCGCCCACGGGCAGGCGGGTGACCGCCGGCAGGGTCTTGTCGCCGACCCACACATGCCGGGCTTCGCGGCGCAGGCGGGTGCCATTGCAGTCCGGGCAATGCTGGGTGCTCAGATACTTCGCCAGCTCTTCGCGCACGCTCTGGGATTCGGTCTCGCGATAACGCCGCTCCAGATTCGGCAGGATGCCTTCGAAGGGGTGGGCGCGCTTGACGATGTCGCCGCGGTCATTCAGATAGCGGAAGTTGACGCTCTCGCGTCCGGAGCCGCTGAGGACCGCCTTGCGGTGCTTGTCATCGAGACCCTTGAAGGGCTCGTCCAGGCTGAAGCCATAGTGGCTCGCCAATGAGCCGAGCATCTGGAAGTAGTAGACGTTGCGCCTGTCCCAGCCGCGGATGGCGCCCTCGCTGAGGCTGAGCTCCTCGTTGACCACACGGCGGGCATCGAAGAACTGCTTCACGCCCAGGCCGTCGCAGGTCGGACAGGCACCGGCAGGGTTGTTGAAGGAAAACAGCTTGGGCTCCAGCTCGCCGATGGAAAAGCCGCAGATCGGACAGGCGAAACGCGCGGAGAAGACGATCTCCTCACCCTTCCCGCCTTCCATGGGCGCGATGATGGCGATGTCGTCGGCCAGCTTCAGCGCCGTCTCGAAGGATTCCGCCAGGCGTTGCTGGAGGTCTTCGCGCACCTTGAAGCGATCCACCACCACCTCGATGGTGTGCTTCTTCTGCTTGTCGAGCTTGGGCAGTTCGTCCATCTCGTGCAGACGGCCATTGACGCGGACGCGGACGAAGCCCTGGGCGCGCAGTTCCTCGAATACCGAGAGGTGTTCACCCTTGCGCTCGCGCACGATGGGGGCGAGCAGCATCAGCCGCTCGCCTTCCGGCATGGCCAGCACCTGATCGACCATCTGGCTGACGGTCTGGGCTTCCAGGGGCACGTCGTGTTCCGGGCAGCGGGGCGTACCGACGCGCGCATAGAGCAGACGAAGGTAGTCGTAGATCTCGGTGATGGTACCCACGGTGGAGCGCGGGTTGTGCGAGGTGGATTTCTGCTCGATGGAGATCGCCGGGGACAGGCCTTCGATGGTGTCCACGTCGGGCTTTTCCATCATCGACAGGAACTGCCGGGCATAGGCCGACAAGGATTCCACGTAGCGGCGCTGGCCTTCGGCATAGAGGGTGTCGAACGCCAGCGAAGACTTGCCGGAACCGGACAGGCCGGTAATGACGATGAGCTTGTCCCGGGGGAGGGTAAGGTCGATGTTCTTCAGATTATGGGTGCGGGCCCCACGGATGAGGATTTTATCCACGTAGACTTCTGCCTCGTTTTGGCGGCGCTTCAATAGGAAAGAGGTCTCGTCCCGGGCTGCGGCTATCTGCCGCGCCTGTGAGAGAGGGGGTAAGGCTGGTAAAATTGGTGGCCCGACAGCGGTGATCGGGCGTTCGTGATCCTGGCGGTCGGGAACGTTCGGACGAGCGCTCGGCTATCTTCACCGCTTCCTCCCTAAATGGTCATTGTCACGACTGTTTTAAAGATGTGTGGCGACGTAAAAGCCTGTCGCCGACGAGAGGATTATCAATGCTCGACAAGCGCAGTGAAGCCATGAACGGCGTCGAACGCCGTGCCGCCCTAGGGCTGGCTCTGGTCTTCGCCTTTCGTATGCTCGGTATGTTCATGGTGCTCCCGGTCCTGGCGACCTATGGTCAGGAGTTGGCTGATGCCACCCCGGCGCTGATTGGCCTGGCCATAGGTGCCTATGGTTTGACCCAAGCGGTTCTGCAAATTCCCCTGGGGACGCTGTCCGATCGCATCGGTCGCCGCCCCATCATCATTGGTGGACTGCTGGTGTTCGCCCTTGGTGCCGCCATTGCCGCCAATGCCCACTCGATCTGGGGCGTCATCGCCGGTCGTATCGTGCAGGGCGGCGGTGCCATTTCGGCCGCCATCATGGCGCTGCTGTCGGATCAGACCCGCGAGCAGCATCGCACCAAGGCCATGGCTACCATCGGCATGAGCATCGGCGTGTCCTTTGCCGTGGCGATGGTAGCCGGACCGCTGCTGACCCGTGCCTATGGTCTGGCCGGTCTGTTCTGGGCGACCTGCGGGCTGGCACTGGTCGGCTTGCTGATCGTGCTGTTCCTGGTTCCTCACCAGGCCTCGCCCTTCACCCATCGAGAGTCGAATCTGGCGCGTCAGGCGCTGGGCGCCACCCTGCGCAATCGCGATCTGCTGCGGCTGGACTTCGGTATCCTGGCGCTGCACGCTGTGCTGATGGCCAGTTTCGTCGTCCTGCCGCTGGCCCTCGCCGAACACGCCGGCCTGCCCAAGGAAGAGCACTGGTGGGTTTACCTGACCGCACTGGTGGTCGGCTTCTTCGCCATGGTTCCCTTCATCATCTATGGTGAAAAGAAGCGACGGATGAAGCGCGTGCTGGTGGGTGCCATCAGTGTGCTGGTGCTCTGCGAGCTGTACTTCTTCTTTTTCAGCGACAGCCTGGTGGCCCTGGTCATTGGCATCGTGGTGTTCTTTACCGCCTTCAACCTGCTGGAGGCCTCGCTGCCGTCACTTGTGAGCAAGGTGGCACCTGCAGGCGGCAAGGGCACCGCCATGGGGATCTATTCCACCAGTCAGTTCCTTGGTTCCGCATTGGGCGGTATCCTCGGTGGCTGGCTGTTCCAGCATGGTGGCCTGTCCACCGTCTTCCTGGGTTGTGCGGCGCTTTGCCTGGGATGGGCGGTGGTAGCTGGCACGATGCGAGAACCGCCCTATGTCACCAGTCTGCGTTTGCCGGTTACGCCCGCGCTAGTCAACGACCAGGGATTGGTCGGACGCCTGTTGGCCCTGGCCGGAGTGACCGACGCGGTAATGGTGGCGGAAGAACAAGCCGTCTACATCAAGATCGATACTAAAATCGTCGATCGGGCGCAACTGGAGCGACTGGTAAGCCAAACGCCAGTCGCCGCTTGATCGACAGCCCTATCAGGAGATTCATATGGCCCGTGGCGTCAACAAAGTCATCCTCGTCGGCAATGCCGGCGCCGATCCCGAAACCCGCTACATGCCCAATGGCAATGCGGTGACCAATGTCACCCTGGCCACCAGCGAAAGCTGGAAGGACAAGCAGACCGGCCAGCAGCAGGATCGCACCGAATGGCACCGTGTGGTGTTCTTCGGTCGTCTGGCAGAGATCGCCGGCGAGTACATCCGCAAGGGCTCCCAGGTCTATGTCGAAGGCAGCCTGCGTACCCGCAAGTGGCAGGGTCAGGACGGTCAGGATCGCTACACCACCGAAATCGTGGTCGATATCAACGGCAACATGCAGTTGCTGGGTGGCCGCGGTGGCAATGCCGGTGGCAACGATGAATACAACCAGAGCGCCCCTGCGCCCCAGCAGCAGCGTGCCCCTCGTCCCCAGCAGTCGGCTCCGCAGTACGACAACGGTGGCAATGCCGGCTCTGGCAACAGTCGTCCTCAGCAGCAGCCCAAGCCCCAGCAGCAGCCGGCTCAGCAGGACTACGACAGCTTCGACGACGACATTCCCTTCTAGGGCCTCGTTGATCAGGCAAAGAAAAAGGGCAGCCAGTGGCTGCCCTTTCTTTTTGGTGGAGGCGGGGGGATTTGAACCCCCGTCCGCCAGCTCTCCGCTATCGGTTCTACATGCTTAGCCCTGTCTACTGAGTTAACCCATTGCGGCCCGACGGGCAGGGTGCTTTGGGCGAGCTGTATAAGTTTTAGCCGTTACGTCTACAGCGAACTTGGCGGCGATCCTGTTCTATCTGACAGTCGTTTCGGGTTTACAGGCATCCCCTAGCGACTGCTAGCCGCGTTAAGCAGCTAGAGCGTAGTTGTCGTCGTTGGCAACTATAAGTTTGCAGCAGCGAATTTACGAGTTCTGCTACCAGCTCGGCATGCCCCTCAAGTTTCGTTACCGGCGTCGAATCCTAATCGCCCCCAAAACTTGCTGGTCGTTCACTATAGGAATTCCAGCAGTCCTGCGCAAGTCATTGCTGACGAAACGTTTTTTTAGCCGCTTGGCTACTTGGCGTCCTTGCGGATGGCGCGCTGGATCTCACGGTCGGAATCGCGCTCGCGTTCAGTGGCACGCTTGTCGAATTCCTTCTTGCCCTTGGCCAGGGCGATCTCGCACTTGACCAGGTGTTTTTTCCAGTAGAGCGACAGCGCTACGCAGGCGTAGCCCTTCTGCTGCACCGCGCCAAACAGCTTGCCCAGCTCGCGCTTGTTCAGCAGTAGCTTGCGGGTGCGGGTAGGGTCGGCGATGACGTGGGTACTGGCAGTCTGTAGCGGGGTGATGTGGCTACCGAGCAGCCAGGCTTCGCCGTCCTTGAGCAGCACATAGCTGTCGGTCAGCTGCGCCTTGCCGGCTCTTAGGCTCTTGACCTCCCAGCCTGCCAGGGAAACACCTGCCTCGAAGCGGGTGTCGACGAAGTATTCGTGTAGCGCTTTCTTGTTCTGCGCGATGCTACCGGGGGAGACTTTCTTTTGCTTGGCCATGATTCCAGGGTACAGCGAGTCGGGGGAAATGTCGCCACGCGCTTGAGCGGGTATGAGCAAACACGGACAATACCGCGGTTCTGGACCGTGGCAGGCTGGTGCGGGAGTAAAATGCGAGCGCCGCCCTCAAATTCAAGGTCCGACACCGATATCGCTATTCTACGAGGTTCCGATGAGCTCGCACATCCAACGTTCGGCGTTGCTTCCCTATCCTGCTTCAGCGCTCTATGCGCTGGTTAATGACGTGGACCGTTATCCGGAGTTCCTGCCGTGGTGCTCGTCCGCCCAGATTCTGGAGCAGAACGAAGGGCTGATGCGCGCCGGTCTCACAGTGGCCAAGGGCGGCCTCAGTCAGCAGTTCACGACCCGCAATACCCTGGTGCCGGACGAGTCCATCACCATGGATCTGGAGAAGGGGCCCTTCAAGCAGCTGCATGGCGTCTGGACATTCAAGGCACTGGGCGACAAGGCCTGCAAGATCTCGCTGGATCTGTCCTTCGAATACGACAGCGCCATCGTGCGCGCGACCCTGGGCCCGCTGTTCAATCAGGCGGCCAATACCATGGTGGATGCCTTCTGCCAGCGTGCCCGAGCCCTCTATGGCTGAGCGTCTCGCCATCGAGGTGGCACTGGCGCTGCCGGAGCGGCAATGGCTATTGAGGCTGGAGCTGGAGGAGGGCGCCACGGTCGCGCAGGCCGTGCTGGCTTCGGGTCTGCTCGACCAGCTGACGCCAGAGCAGCGCGAAGGCTATCGGGTCGGCATCTTTGGCAAGCAGGTCGCCAAGCCGGAAGAAAGGAAGCTGCTGGAAGGCGAACGGGTCGAGATCTACCGCCCGCTGCTTGCGGATCCCAAGGAGAGTCGCAAGCGGCGGGCCGAAAAGGCTAGAGCCAAGACTGGACTCTAGCTGGAGATCACTGGCCGTCGGTACGGATGCGGTCGGGGGTCGGGATGGCAGCCGGCCGAGCGCTATCGATCTCTTTCTGAATAGTGTCTTCGGTCGAGCCGGGCACGGCGGGGGTTTCCGGTGCTGCCGCAGGCGCAGCAGCGGGTTGCGCCGGCGCGGTGGGATCCACGCTGGTACCACTGTCGGTACCCATGATCTGCTGTTCACGGCTGGTGCCGGGCATGAAATCGCCAGCCAGGCTGCTCAACTGGTTGTCACCGTTGAACACCAGGCTGACACGCTCTTGTTTCCGCTGACCACCGGCGGCTTGCAGGCTGTACAGATAGTCCCAGCGATTGGGATGGAAGGTGTCCTGGATCAGCGGCGAGCCCATGATAAACCGGACCTGTTGTCGGGTCATTCCGGGGCGCAACTGGTCTATCATGTCCTGGGTGACGACGTTGCCCTGCTGGATGTCGATCTTGTAAACCCCCGGCAGAGAGCAGCCGGCGAGCATGGCTAGGCCCATCAGAGAGAGCCCGGTCAGCGTTTGCTTGAGGTTTTGCATCGGTGGGAGACTTCCACTATCTTGCTGGGCAACGAAGCACCGATCATACCCGTATTCCCGAGGGCTGCGAAAGCACTCGGCACCGAGAAAGAGCATGGTAGAGAACAACGAACTCCGCAAAGCGGGTCTGAAAGTGACCCTGCCGCGCGTCAAGATATTGCAGATGCTGGACACCACCGAGCAGCGCCACATGAGCGCTGAAGACGTTTACAAGGCGCTGATGGAAGCAGGCGAGGACGTGGGGCTGGCAACGGTCTATCGGGTCCTTACCCAGTTCGAAGCGGCCGGCCTGGTGGTGCGCCACAATTTCGATGGCGGTCACGCCGTGTTCGAGTTGGCCGACACCGGACATCACGATCACATGGTGGATGTGGATACCGGCGAAGTCATCGAGTTCACCGATGCCTCGATCGAAAAGCGTCAGCGCGAGATCGTCGAAGAGCATGGTTTCGAGCTGGTCGATCACAACCTCGTGCTGTACATCCGTCAGCGCAAGTGAAGATCCAGACATGAAAAAGGCGACTCCGAGTCGCCTTTTTCATGTCTGTTGCCAGCCCGCATCTAGCGGCTGACCACCAGCTTGCGGGCATGGGCGAGGGATTCGCGGGTAAGGTCGACGCCGCCGAGCATGCGCGCCACTTCCTCCACACGGCGCGCCCGGTCCAGTTTTGCAACCGCCGTACGGGTCTCGTCGGTGCCGCGTTCCTTGTGCACGAAAAGATGCTGATGCCCCTGGGCCGCTACCTGGGGCAGGTGGGTGACCGTCAGTACCTGGCCGCGCTCGCCCAGCTGCCGTAGCAGCTGGCCGACCACCTCGGCAGTCGGGCCGCCGATGCCGACGTCCACTTCGTCGAACACCAGCGTGGGCGTGCGCGAGGTCTGGGCGGTGATGACCTGGATGGCCAGACTGATCCGTGACAGTTCGCCACCGGAAGCGACCTTGGCCAGTGGGCGCAGGGGCTGGCCCGGGTTGGCGCTGACGCGGAATTCGACCCCCTCGTTGCCCACCGGCTGGGGTTCGCCGGTGCTGCCCGGCGTGAGAGTGATGCTGAAGCGGCCACCTGGCATGCCCAGGCGCTGCATCTCGGTTTCGACCGCTGCGGCCAGCTCCGGCGCCCGTTGCTCGCGCAGACGGCTCAATTCGCCGGCCTTTTCCTGGTAGTGGCGCTCGAAGGCGGCCAGCTCTTCCTGCAGGCGCTCCAGAGCGACGTCGTCGGCATCCAGCGATTGCAGTTCGTTGCGCAGCTGTTCGTGCAGCTCCAGCAGGGCTTCGGGTTGCACGCGATGCTTGCGGGCGAGGCTGTAGACGCTGTCGAGACGCTCCTGTACCGCCTGCTGGCGCTCCGGGTCGGCTTCGAAATGATCGACGAAGCGATTGAGTTCGTTCATCGCCTCCTCGATCTGGATCTGCGCGGAGGCGAGCAGGTTGCTGGCTTCCTGGATCTGCGCAGGCGGGCGGTCGAAGGCAGTCAGGCGTGCCACGCTGGCATTGAGCGCTGACTGGGCATTGCCCTGCTCGTTCTCGGTACAGAGGTCCATGGCCTGGCGGCAGGCCAGCAGGATGTGCTCGGCACTCGCCAGATCGCTCTGCTCCTGCTCCAGGGCCTGCAGCTCGCCCTCGACCAGGGCGAGGTTGTCGAGTTCTTCCAGCTGGTAGCTGAGCAGCTGATGGCGGGCGCGTTGCTCGTCACCGTTGCGGGTCAGGCGCTCCAGGGTCTGGCGCACCTGGCGCCAGCGCTGGGCGGCGAGTTGCACCTGGCGCACCAGCTCGCCCGCGCCAGCGTATTCGTCCAGCAGGCGGCGATGGGTATCGAGACCGAGCAGCGATTGGTGTTCGTGCTGGTTGTGAATGTCGATCAGCAGACCGCCGAGGGTCTTGAGGTCGGCCAGCGGGCAGGGCGAGCCATTGATATAGCCGCGCGAGCGTCCTTCGCGGGTGATGACGCGGCGCAGCAGGCAGGGCCCGTCCTGCTCCAGGTCTCGCTCGGCGAGCCATTGGCGCGCCTCGGGTATGTCGGTGGTATCGAAGCTGGCCAGGACATCGGCCTTGTCGGCGCCAGGCCTTACCGCATCGCTGTCGGCGCGGTCGCCCAGGGTGAGGCCGAGGGCATCGAGCATGATGGACTTGCCGGCGCCGGTTTCGCCGGTGATCACGGTCATGCCGCGCTCGAGGTCGAGGTCGAGGTGTTCGACGATGGCGTAGTTGCGGACGGACAGATGCACCAGCATGCGACGATCTCCGAAAGCGGTTTTCTGGTTGTTTATACAGTGCCTCTCGGGCACTGGCAATCCATACAGCTCTTGAAGCGCCGGCCGGCGGCCCCATATAGGCGCCATCGATCAAGGCATCGTCCATTAGCGGGCGCGCCCACCGGCATTATCACAGGAGGACTCCATGGCCGACGAACAGAACTCCCAGACCCCCGAGCACGAAGCAGCCGCTCAGGGCGACGTCCAGCACGAGGATCTCGCCACCCGCGTCGCCACGCTCGAAGAGCAGCTCGCTGCTGCCCAGGATCAGTCGCTGCGCAGCGTCGCCGAGCTGCAGAACGTGCGTCGTCGCGCCGAGCAGGATGTGGAGAAGGCGCACAAGTTCGCGCTGGAAAAATTCGCCGGCGATCTCCTGCCGGTGCTCGACAGCCTGGAGCGTGGCCTGGAGTTGTCCAACGCCAGCGACGAGGCCCTCAAGCCCATGCGTGAAGGCATGGAGCTGACCTTGAAGATGCTGCAGGACACCCTCAAGCGCTATCAGGTCGAGGCCGTCGATCCCCACGGCGCGCCCTTCAACCCGGAGCACCACCAGGCCATGGCCATGGAGGAGAGCGCTACCGCCGAGCCGGGCAGCGTGCTCAAGGTGTTTCAAAAGGGCTATCTGCTCAATGGTCGCCTGCTGCGGCCGGCGATGGTGGTAGTCAGCAAGGCACCTGCGGCGCAGCAGCCGAGCATCGACGAAAAGGCTTGAAATTCTTTCGCTCGGCCCCATCTGGTAGGCAAGCGAACATCAAAGGCCCCCTGAGCGGGCCGCGCGGAATCTGAGATTTCTGGAGAAGACTACATGGGCAAGATCATCGGTATCGACCTGGGGACGACCAACTCCTGCGTCGCGATCCTCGAAAACGGTAACGTCAAGGTACTGGAAAACGCCGAAGGCACCCGTACCACGCCGTCCATCATCGCCTACACCAACGATGGCGAGACCCTGGTCGGCCAGCCGGCCAAGCGCCAGGCGGTGACCAATCCGCAGAACACCCTGTACGCGGTCAAGCGTCTGATCGGTCGGCGTTATGAAGAAAACGTCGTGCAGAAAGACATCGAGATGGTCCCCTACAAGATCGTCAAGGCCGACAACGGTGACGCCTGGGTCGAGGCCAAGGGCCAGAAGATGGCGCCGCCCCAGGTGTCTGCCGAAGTCCTGAAAAAGATGAAGAAGACCGCCGAGGACTACCTGGGCGAAGCCGTGACCGAGGCGGTCATCACCGTACCGGCCTACTTCAACGACAGCCAGCGCCAGGCCACCAAGGATGCCGGTCGCATCGCCGGTCTGGATGTCAAGCGCATCATCAACGAGCCCACCGCGGCTGCCCTGGCCTATGGCCTGGACAAGGCCAAGGGCGACCATACCGTGATCGTCTATGACCTGGGCGGCGGCACCTTCGACGTTTCGGTCATCGAGATCGCCGAGGTCGATGGTGAGCATCAGTTCGAGGTGCTGGCCACCAACGGCGACACCTTCCTGGGTGGCGAAGACTTCGACATCCGCCTGATCGACTACCTCGTCGAAGAATTCAAGAAAGAAAGCGGCATGAACCTCAAGGGTGACCCGCTGGCCATGCAGCGCCTGAAGGAAGCTGCCGAGAAGGCCAAGATCGAGTTGTCCTCGGCTACCCAGACCGACGTCAACCTGCCGTACATCACCGCCGATGCCAGCGGTCCCAAGCACCTGAACGTCAAGGTCTCCCGCGCCAAGCTGGAGTCCCTGGTGGAAGAGCTGGTCGAGCGCACCATCGAGCCGTGCCGCACTGCGCTGAAGGACTCCGGCCTGGACGTCTCCGACATCCACGAGGTCATCCTGGTGGGCGGTCAGACCCGCATGCCGCTGGTGCAGAAGCGCGTAGCCGACTTCTTCGGCAAGGAAGCGCGCAAGGACGTCAACCCGGATGAAGCCGTCGCCATCGGTGCCGCCATCCAGGGCGCCGTGCTGGCCGGCGACGTCAAGGACGTGCTGCTGCTGGACGTCACTCCGCTGACCCTGGGCATCGAGACCATGGGTGGTGTGATGACCGCGCTGATCGAGAAGAACACCACCATCCCGACCAAGAAGTCGCAGGTGTTCTCCACCGCCGACGACAACCAGGGCGCCGTGACCATCCACGTGCTGCAGGGCGAGCGCAAGCAGGCCGCGCAGAACAAGTCGCTGGGCAAGTTCGACCTGGCCGAGATCCCGCCGGCGCCGCGTGGCGTGCCGCAGATCGAGGTGACCTTCGACATCGACGCCAACGGCATCCTCAACGTGTCCGCCAAGGACAAGGCCACCGGCAAGCAGCAGTCCATCGTCATCAAGGCGTCCTCCGGTCTGTCCGAGGACGAGATTCAGCAGATGGTGCGTGACGCCGAAGCCAATGCCGACGAGGATCGCAAGTTCGAAGAGCTGGCTGCCGCCCGCAACCAGGGTGATGCCCTGGTGCACGGCACCCGCAAGATGCTGACCGAGGCCGGCGACAAGGCCACCGCGGAAGAGAAGAGCACCATCGAGAAGGCCATCGGCGAACTGGAAACCGCGGTACGCGGCGACGACAAGGATGCCATCGAAGCCAAGATGAATGCCCTGTCCCAGGCCTCCGCGCCGCTGGCCCAGAAGCTCTATTCCGAGCAGGGTGCTGCCGCGGGTGCCGAAGGCGCCTCGGCCAAGGCGGACGGTGATGCCAAGAAGCCCGGCGACGACGTGGTCGATGCCGAGTTCGAGGAAGTGAAGGACAACAAGTAAGCCGCGTGCTTACCGCACCTGACGGGCTTCGGCCCGTCGGATCCGCCACGCGGGAGCCTGCTCCCGCGTTGGCGTGTCTGGAGGGTGAGAAAATTTAAGGTGCAGAAAGTCTATGGCCAAACGTGATTACTATGAGGTGCTCGGGGTCGAGCGCGGCGCCAGCGAAGCCGAGCTCAAGAAGGCCTACCGACGCCTGGCGATGAAATACCACCCGGATCGCAATCCGGGTGACGCGGCTGCCGAGGAGCAGTTCAAGGAGGCCGCCGAGGCCTACGAAGTGCTGTCCGATGCGGGCAAGCGCTCGGCCTACGACCAGTACGGCCATGCTGGCGTCGATCCGAGCATGGGTGGCGGCGGTTTCGGTGGTGCGGCGGGTGGCGCGAGCTTCTCCGACATCTTCGGCGACGTCTTCAGCGACTTCTTCGGTGGGCGCGGTGGTGCCGGTGGGCGTGGCGGTCCGCAGCGCGGCGCCGATCTGCGCTACACCCTGGACTTGGATCTGGAAGAGGCGGTGCGCGGGACCACGGTCACCATTCGCGTGCCCACCCTGGTCGAGTGCAAGGTCTGCGACGGCAACGGCGCCAAGCCGGGTACCTCGGCGTCCACCTGCCCTACCTGCGGCGGCATCGGTCAGGTGCGCATGCAGCAGGGCTTCTTCTCGGTGCAGCAGACCTGCCCACGCTGCCACGGCAGCGGCAAGATCATTCCCGAGCCTTGCAACGCCTGCCATGGTCAGGGACGTGTGGAAGAGCAGAAGACCCTGTCGGTCAAGGTGCCGGCGGGCGTCGACACTGGCGACCGCATCCGCCTGACCGGCGAGGGCGAGGCCGGGACCCTGGGTGGTCCGAGCGGCGATCTCTACGTGGTGGTCAATGTGCGCGAGCACTCGATCTTCCAGCGCGACGGCAAGCATCTCTATTGCGAGGTGCCGATCAACTTCACCGATGCCGCCCTGGGTGGCGAGCTGGAAGTGCCGACCCTGGATGGCCGCGTCAAGCTGAAGATCCCCGAGGGCACCCAGACCGGCAAAATGTTCCGCCTGCGTGGCAAGGGCGTGACGCCCGTGCGTGGCGGTGGCGCCGGCGACCTGATGTGCAAGGTGGTGGTGGAGACTCCGGTCAACCTGAGCCGGCGGCAGCGCGAGCTGCTCGAGGAATTCCGCAACACCCTGCAGAGCGACAGTTCCCATTCGCCCCGGGCCAGTGGCTGGTTCGACGGCATGAAGCGCTTCTTCGACGACCTCTAAACCGGCAGGGGCGTCGTCGCGAGGCGGCGCCCGGCCAGCAGCCTGGAGCTGATGATGCGACGTATAGCTGTAATGGGCGCCGCGGGGCGCATGGGCAAGACCCTGATCGAAGCGGTCCAGCAGACCCAGGGCGCTGCCGGCCTTACCGCCGCGGTGGATCGTCCCGAGAGCAGCCTGGTGGGTGCCGACGCGGGCGAGCTCGCCGGCATCGGCCGTAACGGGGTGATGCTGTCGGGTGACCTGGCGCGGGTGCTGGATGATTTCGATGTCGTCATCGACTTCACCCACCCCAATGTGACTCTGCAGAATCTGGCGCTCTGCCGCAAGGCGAAGAAGGCCATGGTGATCGGCACCACCGGCTTCACCGCCGAGCAGAAGCTGACCCTGCTGGAGGCCAGCAAGGAAATCCCCATCGTCTTCGCGGCCAACTTCAGCGTCGGCGTCAATCTCTGTCTCAAGTTGCTGGATACCGCTGCCCGGGTGCTGGGTGACGAGGTCGATATCGAGATCATCGAGGCGCACCACAGGCACAAGGTCGATGCGCCCTCGGGTACTGCCCTGCGCATGGGCGAGGTCGTTGCCCAGGCGCTGGGTCGTGATCTGGAAGAAGTGGCCGTCTATGGCCGGGAAGGCCAGACCGGTGCCCGCGATCGCCAGACCATCGGCTTCGCCACCGTACGTGCCGGCGACGTGGTGGGCGATCACACGGTGCTGTTCGCCAGTGAAGGCGAGCGGGTCGAGATCACCCACAAGGCGTCCAGTCGCATGACCTTCGCCAAGGGCGCCGTACGCGCAGCCCTCTGGCTCAAGGACAAACAACCGGCGCTATATGACATGCAGGACGTGCTGGAGTTGCGCTGAACCGCTCGCGGGGGTGCCAGCCGTGATCAATTCCTGTACAATGCAGCTTTAGTGTATCCACTAAAAGCTAGCGCAGAATGAAATCACAACATTAAAACGGGATGACTCTTCGAGATGTCATCCCGTTTTTTTGCACCCTGCGTTTGCCCGCCAAGGCTTGATTTTCGGAGGTCTTCTTGACTAAGCCAGCCATACTCGCACTTGCCGATGGCAGCATCTTTCGCGGTGAATCCATCGGTGCCGACGGCCACACGGTCGGCGAAGTGGTGTTCAACACCGCCATGACCGGCTACCAGGAAATCCTGACCGATCCTTCCTATGCGAATCAGATCGTCACCCTGACCTATCCGCACATCGGCAACACCGGCACCACGCCGCAGGATGGCGAGGCCGCCCAGGTCTGGTCCGCCGGACTGATCATCCGTGACCTGCCGCTGCTGGCCAGCAACTGGCGCAACAAGCAGTCGCTGCCGGACTATCTCAGGGAAAACGGCACCATCGCCATCGCCGGCATCGACACCCGTCGACTGACCCGCATCCTCCGCGAGAAGGGCGCCCAGGATGGCTGCATCCTCACCGGCGAAGACGCTACCGAAGAGCGCGCCCTGGAACTGGCCCGCGCCTTCCCCGGCCTCAAGGGCATGGACCTGGCCAAGGAAGTCAGCGTCAAGGAACGCTACGAATGGCGTTCCAGCGTCTGGTCGCTGGAGACCGACAGCCACGCCGAGATCCCGGCCGAACAGCTGCCCTATCACGTGGTGGCCTTCGACTACGGCGTCAAGCTGAACATCCTGCGCATGCTGGTGGCCCGCGGCTGCCGCATCACCGTGCTGCCGGCCCAGACCCCGGCCAGCGAAGCCCTGGCGCTGCAGCCCGACGGTGTCTTCCTGGCCAATGGCCCGGGCGATCCCGAGCCCTGCGACTACGCCATCAAGGCGATCCAGGACGTCCTGGAAACCGAGATTCCGGTGTTCGGCATCTGCCTGGGCCACCAGTTGCTGGCCCTGGCTTCCGGCGCCAAGACGGTGAAGATGCCCAATGGTCACCACGGCGCCAACCATCCGGTGCAGGATCTCGACAGCGGCGTGGTGATGATCACCAGCCAGAACCACGGTTTCGCCGTGGACGAGGCCAGTCTGCCGGCCAATGTGCGGGCCACCCACAAGTCGCTGTTCGACGGCACCCTGCAGGGCATCGAGCGTACCGACAAGGTCGCCTTCAGCTTCCAGGGTCACCCCGAGGCGAGCCCTGGTCCGCACGACGTGGCACCGCTGTTCGACAAGTTCATCCAGGCCATGGCGGCACGCCGCTAAGACGGAAGGAGGGTAAGGCTCATGCTGGCGAATCTGGGTGTCATCGACTTCTGGACCTACGTGGTCGGGACCCTGTTCGTCATCCTGCTGCCCGGCCCCAACTCCTTCTTCGTGCTTGCCACCAGCGCCCAGCGCGGTATCCGCAGCGGTTACCAGGCGGCTTCCGCGGTGTTCCTCGGTGACGCCGTGCTGATGCTGCTCTCCGCCCTGGGCGTCGCCTCGCTGCTCAAGGCCGAGCCACTGTTCTTCCAGATCCTCAAGTATCTGGGCGCGGCCTATCTGTTCTACCTCGGCTGGGGCATGTTGCGCGGCGGACTCAAGTCCTGGCGCAGCCCGGCCCAGGGCCAGGCCGAGGCGACCCTGCGCGAAGACGTCCACCAGCCGTTCCGCAAGGCCCTGCTGCTGAGTCTGTCGAACCCGAAGGCGATCCTGTTCTTCGTCTCCTTCTTCATCCAGTTCGTGGACCCCGGTTACGCCCATCCGGCGCTGTCCTTTCTGGTGCTGGGCGCGGTCCTGGAAGCCATCAGCTTCTGCTACCTGTCGTTCCTGATTTTCTGCGGCGTTCGCCTGGCGGCCTGGTTCCGTCAGCGGCGTCGCCTCAGCGCGGGCGCCACCGGTGGCGTCGGCGCCCTGTTCGTGGGGTTCGGTGTGAAGTTGGCCACCGCGACCCTGACCTGATTACCTGCATTCGAGAAGCCCATGCCTAAGCGTACAGACATCAAGAGCATCCTGATCCTCGGGGCCGGCCCCATCGTCATCGGCCAGGCCTGCGAATTCGACTATTCCGGCGCCCAGGCCTGCAAGGCCCTGCGCGAGGAAGGCTTCCGCGTCATCCTGGTGAACTCCAATCCGGCCACCATCATGACCGACCCGTCGATGGCCGACGCCACCTACATCGAGCCGATCAAGTGGGCCACCGTGGCCAAGATCATCGAGAAGGAGCGCCCCGACGCCCTGCTGCCGACCATGGGTGGCCAGACCGCGCTGAACTGCGCCCTGGATCTGGAGCGCCATGGCGTGCTGGCGAAGTTCGGCGTCGAGATGATCGGCGCCAACGCCGATACCATCGACAAGGCCGAGGATCGCTCGCGCTTCGACAAGGCCATGAAGGACATCGGTCTGGCCTGTCCGGTCTCGGGCATCGCCCACAGCATGGAAGAAGCCTACGGCGTGCTGGAGAAGGTCGGCTTCCCCTGCATCATTCGCCCGTCCTTCACCATGGGCGGCACCGGTGGCGGCATCGCCTACAACCGGGAAGAATTCGAAGAGATCTGCAATCGCGGTCTGGACCTGTCGCCGACCAACGAACTGCTGATCGACGAATCCCTGATCGGCTGGAAGGAATACGAGATGGAGGTGGTCCGTGACAAGAAGGACAACTGCATCATCGTCTGCTCCATCGAGAACTTCGATCCCATGGGCGTGCACACCGGTGACTCCATCACCGTGGCGCCGGCGCAGACGCTGACCGACAAGGAATACCAGATCCTGCGCAACGCCTCCCTGGCGGTGCTGCGCGAGATCGGCGTCGAGACCGGCGGCTCCAACGTCCAGTTCGGCATCTGCCCGGACACCGGGCGCATGGTGGTGATCGAGATGAATCCGCGGGTGTCGCGTTCCTCGGCGCTGGCCTCCAAGGCCACCGGCTTCCCCATCGCCAAGATCGCCGCCAAGCTGGCGGTCGGCTACACCCTGGACGAGCTGCAGAACGACATCACCGGCGGTCGTACCCCGGCGTCCTTCGAGCCGGCCATCGACTATGTGGTCACCAAGATCCCGCGCTTCGCCTTCGAGAAATTCCCCAAGGCCGACGCCCGTCTGACCACCCAGATGAAATCCGTGGGCGAGGTCATGTCCATCGGCCGTACCTTCCAGGAATCCCTGCAGAAAGCCCTGCGCGGTCTGGAAGTGGGCGTGGTCGGCTTCGATCCCAAGCTGGACCCGACCGATCCCGAGGCCGACAGCACCCTCAAGCGCGAGCTGACCGTGCCCGGTGCCGATCGCATCTGGTACATCGGCGACGCCTTCCGTCAGGGCTACAGCCTGGACAAGGTCTTCGAACTGACTCGTATCGATCCCTGGTTCCTGGTGCAGATCGAAGACCTGATCAAGGACGAGGAGCGCATCAAGACCCTGGGCCTGGCCGACCTCGACTACGACCTGATGCGCAAGCTCAAGCGCAAGGGCTTCTCCGATGCGCGTCTGGCCAAGCTGCTCGGCGTCACCGAGAAGAACCTGCGGGCCCATCGCCACAAGCTCAAGGTGCTGCCGGTATACAAGCGGGTGGATACCTGCGCCGCCGAATTCGCCACCGACACCGCCTACCTCTACTCCACCTACGAGGAAGAGTGCGAGGCCAAGCCCAGCGGTCGCGACAAGATCATGATCCTCGGCGGCGGTCCCAACCGCATCGGCCAGGGCATCGAGTTCGACTACTGCTGCGTGCACGCGGCCCTGGCCATGCGTGAAGACGGCTACGAGACCATCATGGTCAACTGCAACCCGGAAACCGTCTCCACCGACTACGACACCTCCGACCGCCTGTTCTTCGAGCCGGTGACCCTGGAGGACGTGCTGGAGATCGTTCGCGTCGAGCAGCCCAAGGGCGTCATCGTCCAGTACGGCGGCCAGACCCCGCTCAAGCTCTGCCGCGCCCTGGAAGAAGCCGGCGTGCCCATCATCGGTACCAGCCCCGACGCCATCGACCGCGCCGAAGACCGCGAGCGCTTCCAGCAGATGGTGCAGCGTCTGAATCTGCGTCAGCCGGCCAACGCCACCGCGCGCAGTGAAGACGAGGCCCTGGCCCTGTCCAAGAACATCGGCTATCCGATGGTGGTCCGTCCCTCCTACGTGCTGGGCGGCCGGGCGATGGAAATCGTCTACCAAGAAGAAGAGCTCAAGCGCTACATGCGCGAAGCGGTGAAGGTGTCCAACGACAGTCCCGTGCTGCTCGACCACTTCCTCAACTGCGCCATCGAGGTGGACGTGGATGCGGTGTGCGACGGCAAGACCGTGGTGATCGGCGCCATCATGCAGCACATCGAACAGGCCGGCGTGCACTCCGGTGACTCCGCCTGTTCGCTGCCGCCCTATTCGCTGCCCAAGCACATCCAGGACGAGATCCGCGAGCAGGTCAAGAAGATGGCCCTGGAACTCGGCGTGATCGGTCTGATGAACGTGCAGATGGCCGTGCAGGGTGAAGACATCTATGTCATCGAGGTCAACCCGCGCGCTTCCCGTACCGTGCCCTTCGTCTCCAAGTGCATCGGCGAGTCCCTGGCCAAGGTGGCCGCCCGGGTCATGGCCGGCAAGACCCTGGCCGAGGTGGGCTTCACCCAGGAGATCATCCCGCCGTTCTTCAGCGTCAAGGAAGCGGTGTTCCCCTTCAACAAGTTCCCCGGCGTCGACCCCATCCTCGGCCCGGAAATGAAGTCCACCGGCGAGGTGATGGGGGTCGGCGACAGCTTCGGCGAAGCCTTCGCCAAGGCCCAGCTGGGCGCCAACGAGATCCTGCCGAATTCCGGTTGCGCCTTCATCAGCGTGCGGGACGATGACAAGCCCGAAGCCGTGCAGGTCGCCCGCGATCTGGTCGGCCTCGGCTTCGAGGTCGTGGCCACCGCCGGTACCGCGCGGGTGATCGAGGCCGCCGGTCTGCCGGTGCGCCGCGTGAACAAGGTGACCGAAGGCCGTCCCCACGTGGTCGACATGATCAAGAACGACGAGGTCACCCTGATCATCAACACCACCGAAGGCCGGCAGTCCATTGCTGATTCCTATTCGATCCGCCGCAACGCGCTGCAGCACAAGCTCTGCTGCACCACCACCATTGCCGGCGGCCAGGCCATTTGCGAAGCTTTGAAATTCGGCGCCGAGAAGACCGTGCGCCGTCTGCAAGATCTGCATGCAGGAGTGAAGGCATGACCAAGTATCCGATGACCGTCCAGGGCGCTCGCGCCCTGGAAGACGAACTCAAGCATCTCAAGACCGAGCTACGCCCGCAGATCACCCAGGCCATCGCCGAGGCGCGCGAGCTGGGTGACCTCAAGGAGAACGCCGAATACCATGCCGCCCGTGAGCAGCAGGGTATGGTCGAGGCGCGTATCCGCGATATCGAAGGTCGCCTGCAGAACGCTCAGGTGATCGACGTGGCCGCCTTGCCGCACACCGGCAAGGTGATCTTCGGCACCACCGTGGAGATCGCCAACACCGAGACTGACGAGACGGTGACCTACCAGATCGTTGGTGACGACGAGGCGGATATCAAGCAGAGCAAGCTGTCGGTGGGTTCGCCCATCGCGCGCGCGCTGATCGGCAAGGAAGAAGGGGACGTGGTGGTGGTGAAGACCCCGGGTGGCAATGTCGAATACGAAATTGTCGCCGTCCGTCACGTCTGATCATCGCGCCGGCGGCTGGCTCGCCAGGCTGCTCGCCGCCGCCTGGCAGCTGGCCCAGGTGTTCTGGGTCGGCCCGCTGGTCGCCCTGCACCTGTGCATCCCCGTGGCGCTGGCCCAGGCGGGCTGGGCGCCGCTGCTGATCCAGTCCGGACGCGAAGAATTGCTACGCATGATGCTCAGCGCCGCAGGCGGTGGGGTCTTTACCCAGATCGTGGTGCTGGTGTGGTGGGCAGGTGTGGGCGCCTTGTGGCGTGACCTGCGCGGCCAGCTGCTGCTGGCCAGTGCACTGGCGGTGCTGCTGCAGAACGAACTGGCACGCTTCTGGACCGGGCCGACCGCCCTGGCCGGCTACCTGGTTCTGCTGCTCTGCGGACTGATCCTGGTGCTGCAGCCCGTTCCCGGGCGTGCGCCGGGCAATCAGGCGGTGTAGCGCACCACGTTGGACAGATTGCGATTCTGCTCGCGGGCCTTGCGATAGATCAGCGCCATCTTTCCGATCACCTGCACCAGCTCCGCCTTGCTCGACGCGCACAGCTCGTCGATCAGGGCCCGGCGGTCATCACGCTCGGTGACGGCCAGCTTGATCTTGATCAGTTCGTGATCGTTCAGCGCGCGGTCGAGTTCACCCAGTACGCCTTCGCTCAGGCCGTTCTCGCTGATGGTGACCACCGGCTTGAGTTGATGACCGATCGCCTTGAACCGCTTTTTGAGCTCGTTGTTGAGCGCCATAATTCACCCCGGATAAAAGCCGAACAGTTTATCCCAGCTGCCCGGTGCCGCCCAGCGATACGCGACAACGTGACGGTGGCCCCCGACAGAACCGGCCTCGCCGGCTCAAGGGATACCGCCACGAGCGCAGGCGTCAGGTCACTCTGAGGCATGACCGTAGTGGATGGACTCGCGGCTGGAAGCAAGCCACCCGGGGGATCTGCCTGGGCAGTTCGCAGGGCCAGATACCAGGTGTCCGGCGGGAGGCCTTGTTATTTCCGTCCTGGCCCCCATATGAGCGAGCGGAGTACGGCGGGCTGGTCCAGGGCTCTCCGTGTCGCGGGACCAGATCGCGCCAGCAATAGCTATTGGGTCGCGGTTTTAGGGGCAATTGAGAGAATTGATGGCCGCAACGTCTGCCTTGCCCTAGAGTCAAAGGCAGAAGACTCATATAGCGTTACAGACGATGTCTGCCGTGGGCCAGGCTTTGTGTAGTAACTTACCGGTCACTGCCGGTTTCGCTTCGAACGGTTTACCCACGAAACCGGCGCAGAGGGTAGTCAATTGAACGACATGGCAAAGAATCTGATCCTGTGGCTGATCATCGCCGCGGTGCTCGTCACCGTGATGAACAACTTCTCCAGCCCCAACGAACCCCAGACGCTCAACTATTCCGACTTCATCCAGCAGGTGAAGGACGGGCAGATCGAGAGCGTGACCGTGGATGGCTATGTCATCACCGGCAAGCACCGTGACGGCGATCCCTTCAAGACCATTCGTCCGGCGATCCAGGACAATGGCCTGATCGGCGATCTGGTGAACAACAGCGTCACCATCACCGGCAAGCAACCCGAGCAGCAGAGCATCTGGACTCAGCTGCTGGTGGCCAGCTTCCCGATCCTGGTGATCATCGCGGTCTTCATGTTCTTCATGCGCCAGATGCAGGGAGGCGCCGGCGGTCGCGGCGGCCCCATGAGCTTTGGCAAGAGCAAGGCGCGGCTGTTGTCGGAAGACCAGGTCAAGACCACCTTCGCCGACGTCGCCGGGTGCGACGAAGCCAAGGAAGAAGTCACCGAGCTGGTCGAATTCCTGCGTGATCCGGGCAAGTTCCAGCGCCTCGGCGGGCGTATTCCCCGCGGTGTGCTGATGGTCGGTTCGCCGGGTACCGGCAAGACGCTGCTGGCCAAGGCCGTGGCAGGCGAGGCCAAGGTGCCGTTCTTCACCATTTCCGGCTCGGACTTCGTCGAGATGTTCGTCGGTGTCGGCGCCAGCCGTGTCCGCGACATGTTCGACCAGGCCAAGAAGCATGCCCCCTGCATCATCTTCATCGACGAGATCGATGCGGTCGGTCGCCATCGTGGCAATGGCATGGGCGGTGGTCATGACGAGCGCGAGCAGACCCTGAACCAGCTGCTGGTCGAGATGGACGGCTTCGAAATGAACGATGGCATCATCGTCATCGCAGCCACCAACCGGCCTGACGTACTGGACCCGGCACTGCTGCGTCCCGGTCGTTTCGACCGCCAGGTCGTGGTCGGTCTGCCGGACATCCGCGGCCGCGAGCAGATCCTCAAGGTGCACATGCGCAAGGTGCCGATTGGCGAGCGCGTCGACGCGGGCGTCATCGCGCGGGGTACCCCGGGTTTCTCCGGTGCCGACCTTGCCAACCTGGTCAATGAGGCCTCCCTGTTCGCCGCTCGTTCCAACAAGCGCACCGTTGATATGCGCGAGTTCGAGCTGGCCAAGGACAAGATCATGATGGGCGCCGAGCGCAAGACCATGGTCATGTCCGAGAAGGAGAAGCGCAACACTGCCTATCACGAAGCGGGCCATGCCATCGTGGGTCGCCTGGTGCCCGAGCACGATCCGGTCTACAAGGTCTCCATCATTCCCCGTGGCCGGGCCCTGGGCGTGACCATGTTCCTGCCCGAGGAAGATCGCTACAGCCTGTCCAAGCGGGCGCTGGAAAGCCAGATCTGTTCGCTGTTCGGTGGCCGTATCGCCGAAGAGATGACCCTGGGCTTCGAAGGCGTCACCACGGGCGCTTCCAACGACATCATGCGGGCGACCTCCCTGGCGCGAAACATGGTGACCAAGTGGGGCCTGTCCGAGAAGCTCGGTCCGCTGCTGTATGGTGAGGAAGAGAACGAAGGCTACCTGGGTCGTTCGGGGGGTGGTGGCGCCGGCAACATGTCGGGAGAGACCGCCAAGCTGATCGATCTGGAGATTCGTCGCATCATCGACGACTGCTATAACACTGCCAAGCGGCTGCTGGACGAGAATCGCGACAAGCTCGAACTCATGTCCGATGCCCTGATGAAGTACGAGACCATCGATTCGGACCAGATCGACGACATCATGGCGGGCAAGGTGCCGCGTGAGCCGCGCGACTGGCATGACCGGGGTGGTCCTACCGGTGATTCGCCGGCACCGCAAAGCGGTAGCGATCGTCCTGAAACGCCCATCGGTGGTCCGGCCGGAGAACACTGAAACACCCATGTTCAATCCGTTCCCTTCGACCCGATTGCCTTGCGGCAATCGGGTTCTTGTTTTTGACGCGCCCAAAGTCATGGGCATCCTCAACGTGACGCCCGATTCCTTCTCCGACGGCGGTCGCTATACGGCTGTCGACAGCGCGTTGCGCCATGCCGAGGCGATGATGACGGCCGGTGCTGCCATCATCGATGTGGGTGGAGAGTCCACGCGACCAGGGGCGCTCCCGGTGTCCGAGGTCGAGGAGCTCGAGCGTGTCGTGCCGGTGGTCGAGGCGATCGCCCGAGAGCTGGATGTCGTCATCTCCATGGACACCTCCTCGCCGGTAGTCATGCGGGAAGGTGCTCAGGCAGGGGCCGGTCTGATCAATGATGTCCGCTCGCTGCGCCGGCCCGGCGCCCTGGAAGCTGCCGCCGCGACCGATCTGGCGGTCTGCCTGATGCACATGCGGGGCGAGCCCGGCACCATGCAGCAGGCGCCCGTCTATGCTGACGTCGCCGGCGAAGTCGGCGCCTTTCTCGCCGAGCAGATTGCCCGTTGCGAAGCGGCCGGGATCTGCCGCGGGCGGCTGGTGCTGGATCCGGGCTATGGCTTTGCCAAGACCCTGGAGCACAACCTCGAGCTGTTCAGACGACAAACCGAGTTGCTCGCCTTTGGGCTACCCTTGCTGGTGGGCGTTTCTCGCAAGAGCATGATCGGCGCGGTTACCGGGCGACCCGTAGAGGGGCGCCTGGCAGGCGGTCTGGCTCTGGCGGCGCTAGCGCTGGCCAAGGGTGCGCAGATCCTCAGGGTCCATGATGTGGCGGAAACGGTGGACGCGGTGAAGATGATCACCGCGGTCGAAGGCTTCAGGCAGGAACAGAACTGATGGCAAGAAAGTATTTTGGAACCGATGGTATTCGCGGCAAGGTCGGAACGTATCCCATCACCCCCGAGTTCATGCTCAAGCTGGGCTGGGCG
Organism: Pseudomonas sp. SORGH_AS_0199; assembly: GCF_031453735.1. Lineage (NCBI taxonomy): Bacteria > Pseudomonadati > Pseudomonadota > Gammaproteobacteria > Pseudomonadales > Pseudomonadaceae > Pseudomonas > Pseudomonas sp. SORGH_AS_0199. The sequence goes on along the minus strand of NZ_JAVJAE010000001.1, from coordinate 47,056 downwards.
GCGGGTATCGCCTTTCGCAGTCGCGGCGGTTGTCGAGTGCTGGTGGGCAAGGACACCCGCAACTCCGGCTACATGTTCGAATCGGCACTGGAAGCCGGTCTTTCCGCTGCCGGTGCCGACGTCATGCTGCTGGGTCCCATGCCGACGCCGGGTATCGCCTATCTGACGCGGACCTTCCAGGCCAGCGCCGGCATCGTTATCAGTGCTTCGCACAATCCCTACTACGACAATGGCATCAAGTTCTTTTCCGGCGCCGGCACCAAGCTGCCCGATGAACTGGAAACCATGATCGAGGAGCTGCTCGACACGCCCATGACCGTGGTCGACTCGGCGCGTATCGGCAAGGTCTCGCGCATCAACGATGCCGCGGGTCGTTACATCGAATTCTGCAAGAGCAGCGTGCCGACCGGGACCAGTTTCGCCGGTATGAAGATCGTGCTGGACTGCGCCAATGGCGCCACCTACAAGATCGCACCCAGCGTCTTCCGTGAGCTCGGAGCTGATGTCAGCGTGCTCGGGGTGCAGCCGGACGGTCTCAATATCAACAAGGATTGCGGTTCCACCCATCTGGAGGGGCTGCAACAGGCGGTGCTCGACCAGCACGCCGACATCGGCATCGCCTTCGACGGCGACGGTGATCGAGTGCTGATGGTGGATCACACCGGAGCGGCAGTGGATGGCGATGAGCTGCTCTATCTGATCGCCCGCGATCTCAAGCGTCGTGGTCGCCTCGAGGGTGGGGTGGTCGGTACCCTGATGAGCAATCTCGGTCTCGAGCTGGGGCTGGCCGAACTGGATATTCCCTTCGTGCGCGCCAAGGTAGGCGATCGCTATGTGATGGCCGAGCTGCTGGAGCGCAACTGGGTGCTGGGCGGCGAGAATTCCGGGCATGTGGTCTGTTGCCAGTATACTACCACCGGCGACGCCACCATCGCCGCGCTGCAGGTGCTCATCGCCCTGCGCAATGCCGGCCAGACCCTGGCCCAGGCGCGCATGGCGCTGCGCAAGTGCCCACAGGTGCTGATAAACGTGAGGTTCGGTGGCGGCCAGGATCCCTTGGAGAATCCGCGGGTCAAGCAGGCCAGTGCCGAGGTCACCGAGAAGATGGCCGGCAAGGGACGGGTACTGCTGCGCAAATCCGGTACCGAGCCGCTGCTGCGCGTCATGGTCGAAGGCGAGAACGAGCGCGAGGTGCGCGCCCATGCCGAGGCCCTCGCCGAGCTGATAAGCGAGGTATGTGCTTGATTTGCTTGCATGCCTGTTTTCGATTGAGTAACATCTGCGCCCACTTCGCTCCCTGAGGTAAAACGCATGCGTCGTTCCCTGGTTGCCGGTAACTGGAAAATGCATGGCTCGCTGCAAGGCGTGTCGGCGCTGGTCGCAGGCTTGAAAGGGTTGGATGGCGCAGCGGGTGTTGATGTCGTGGTGATTCCGACATTGGTGCATCTGCCGGGGGTGGCTGAAGCGCTGGCGGCAACGTCGCTGATGGTGGGGGCTCAGACTTGTGCCTCCGTCGCGGGTGAGAAGGCTCTGACTGGCGAGGTGTCCTCGACCCAGTTGGCAGAATTCGGTTGCCGTTACGTACTGGTGGGGCACTCCGAGCGGCGTGCACTGCTGGGCGAGGATGATGCGGTGGTGGCGAAGAAATTCGCGGCCATTCAGGAGGGCGGGATGATTCCCGTGCTCTGCGTCGGCGAAACCCGTGAAGAGCGGGAGGCTGAGCGCACTTTGGACGTGGTAGGTGGCCAGCTGAAGGCGGTCATCGAGGTGGTTGGAGTGGCAGCTTTTGCCAATGCCGTCGTGGCCTACGAGCCGGTCTGGGCGATAGGTACGGGGCTCACGGCAACGCCGGAGCAGGCGCAAGAGGTTCATGCGGCGATTCGTGCCCTGGTGCGCGAAGCCGATGCTGAGGTCGCTGATGGCCTTCAGCTGTTGTATGGCGGCAGTGTCAAGGCTGCCAGTGCTGCCGAGTTGTTCGGCATGCCGGATATTGATGGGGGGCTGGTGGGTGGAGCCTCCCTGAATGCTGAAGAGTTCAGTGCGATTTGCCGCGCTGCAGGACGTGGATAATGTTGGAAACTGCAGTAGTTGTGATCCACTTGCTGATGGCGCTTGGCCTGATCGTGCTGGTATTGATGCAGCAGGGCAAGGGTGCCGAAGCCGGTGCATCCTTTGGTGCGGGCGCCTCGGGTACCGTGTTTGGTAGTCAAGGTTCTGCTACCTTTCTGAGTCGTTTTACTGCTATACTAGCCGCGGTTTTTTTCGCGACTAGCCTGGGTCTGGGGTATTACGCCAAAGACCGTGCGCTGGGTCTGCGTGAGGTGGGTCTGCCCACTCAGCCAGTCCAGCAGGCTCCTCAGCCGAAGCAGGATGGTAACGATGTTCCTCTGAGCCAGCCACGTGCTGCCCAGGGTGGTACTTCCGGGGACGTGCCCCAGGAGTCCAAGTAGGTTTAAAAGGTTTCATGCCGAAGTGGTGGAATTGGTAGACACGCTATCTTGAGGGGGTAGTGGCCATAGGCTGTATGGGTTCGAGTCCCATCTTCGGCACCAAATAGCAAAGACGTCCTGCAGGACGCGGCGAGAATAGAGTAGGTTGACTCCTAGAGTTCAGTTGAATATAATCTCGCTCCAGCTTTGACGCGGGGTGGAGCAGTCTGGTAGCTCGTCGGGCTCATAACCCGAAGGTCGTTGGTTCAAATCCAGCCCCCGCAACCAGTTATTTAAAGCCCCTTTTTAGGGGCTTTTTGTTGGCTGGACAGTTCGGGTCGCGCTTTCTTGCGCAGACCTCTTAGGGATGGGCGTAATGCCCATTTTTTATTCTCAAAAAACGCGAGGCAACCAGGTGTCGAGCAAGCTAGAACAGTTGCAGGCCTTGCTGGCCCCCGTCGTCGAGGCGCTTGGCTATGTCTGCTGGGGTGTCGAGTACATCTCCCAAGGGCGGCATTCGCTACTGCGTGTCTACATCGATCATCCCAACGGCATTCTCGTCGAAGATTGCGAGGCTGTCAGTCGCCAGGTAAGTGGCGTACTCGATGTGGAAGATCCGATCACCAATGAATACACCCTTGAGGTGTCTTCCCCCGGTATGGATAGACCGCTGTTCACCCTGGAGCAATTCGCTGCCCACGTCGGTGAACAGGTCAAGGTCAAACTTCGGTCGCCCTTCGAAGGGCGACGTAATTTCCAGGGTTTGCTGCGCGGTGTGGAAGACCAGGACGTCGTGGTGCAGGTGGACGAGCATGAGTATCTGCTGCCCATCGAGATGATCGACAAGGCCAACGTCGTTCCCCGTTTCGAGTGATTTGAGCGCGAGACCGCGGATCCCAAGGATTGCGAATACGAGGCGTAAGATGAGCAAAGAAGTTCTGCTGGTAGTGGAATCTGTTTCGAACGAGAAGGGTGTTCCACCCGGCGTCATCTTCGAGGCACTGGAGTTGGCTCTCGCCACGGCTACCAAGAAGCGCTACGAAGAAGATGTGGATCTGCGGGTGTCGATCAACAGACACAACGGCAGCTACGAAACCTTCCGCCGCTGGACCGTGGTGGAAGACCAAGACTATCAGTTGCCCGATTCGCATCTGACGGTGGAAGACGCCCAGGAAGAGCATCCCGGCGTCAAGGCCGGTGAAGTGATCGAAGAGAAGATCGAGTCCATCGAGTTCGGTCGGATTGCCGCCCAGACCGCCAAGCAGGTGATCGTGCAGAAGGTGCGCGAGGCCGAGCGGGCTCAGGTGGTGGACGCCTATCGCGAGAAGGTCGGCGAGATCATCTCGGGTACCGTCAAGAAGGTCACCCGTGACAGCGTGATCGTCGACCTGGGCAACAATGCCGAGGCGCTGCTGCCGCGCGAGCACATCATTCCCCGCGAGACCTTCCGCATGGGCGTGCGTCTGCGTGCCCTGCTCAAGGAAATCCGTACGGAAAACCGCGGTCCGCAGCTGATGCTGTCGCGTACCGATCCGCAGATGCTGATCGAGCTGTTCCGCATCGAAGTACCGGAAATTTCCGAACAGCTGATCGATGTCATGGCGGCTGCCCGGGATCCGGGTTCGCGGGCCAAGATCGCCGTCCGTTCCAAGGACAAGCGCATCGATCCCCAGGGTGCCTGCATCGGCATGCGCGGTTCGCGTGTCCAGGCGGTATCCGGTGAACTGGGTGGCGAGCGGGTCGACATCGTCCTCTGGGACGACAACCCTGCGCAGTTCGTCATCAATGCCATGGCCCCGGCCGAAGTCGCTTCGATCATCGTCGACGAAGACAGCCGTACCATGGATATCGCCGTCGCCGAGGACAACCTGGCCCAGGCCATCGGTCGTGGCGGTCAGAACGTGCGCCTGGCCAGTCAACTGACCGGCTGGACGCTCAACGTGATGACCGAGGCGGATATCAACGCCAAGCAGCAGGCGGAGACCGGCGACATCATCCAGCGCTTCATCGACGAGCTGGATGTCGACGAGGAGCTGGCTCAGGTACTGGTGGAAGAAGGCTTCACCTCCCTCGAGGAAGTGGCCTACGTGCCCATGGAAGAGATGCTCAACATCGATGGCTTCGACGAAGACATCGTCAACGAGCTGCGTACTCGGGCCAAGGATCGCCTGCTTACCCGGGCCATCGCGACCGAAGAACAGAAGAGCCCCAGCGAAGATCTGCTGACCCTCGACGGCATGGATCCCCAGCTCGCCAGCGCGCTGGCCCAGCGTGGCGTGGTCAATCGCGAAGAGCTCGCCGAGCAGTCGATCGACGACCTGCTCGACATCAACGGCATGACCGAAGAGCGTGCCGGCAAGCTGATCATGGCTGCCCGTGCCCATTGGTTCGAGTAAGCGGCGCAGTCTGAGGAGAGAAGTGCATGACGCAAGTCACGGTGAAAGAACTGGCCCAAACGGTCAATACGCCGGTGGAACGTCTGCTACAGCAGATGCGCGAGGCAGGTCTGACGCACAGCAGTGCTGAGCAGTTGGTGAGCGATGCGGAAAAGCAGGCCCTGCTGACGCACCTGAAGGGGACCGCGCAGCTCGACGAGCCAAGCAAGATCACCCTGCAGCGCAAGACCCAGACCACGCTGAAAGTGGCCGGCAGCAAGACAGTCAGCGTCGAAGTGCGCAAGAAGAAGACCTTCGTCAAGCGCAGCACCGCTGAACTCGAGGCCGAACAGCGCCGCGAGCAGGAAGCCCAGCGCGCCGCCGAAGAGGCCGCTGTCCAGGCACGTGCCGAGGAAGAAGCCCAGCGCGCTGCCGAGGCCGCTGCCCAGCAGCAGGCCGAAGCCGCGGCTCAGGCCACGCAGCAGGCGGTCCCCGCCGAGGCTGCAGCCCCTGCCGCGCCGGAAGCCCCGGCGGTGGTGGCCGAGCAGCAACCCGCTGCCGCGCCTGCCGCCGAGGTCAAGAAAGCCGACCCGGCTGGTGAGCGCAAGCGCGAAGAACCGCGTCGTCCCGTGCATCCTGCCCCGAGCAGCAAGCGCGAAGAAGACGAGCGCCGTGAGCGCAAGAATGCCCAGCATCGCCCGTCGATCAAGGACAAGGTCGCAGCTCCCCGTACCGTGCGCAGTGGCGACGACGAGGAAGAGGGCTTTGGCCGGCGTGGCGGTCGCGGTGGCAAATCGCGACTCAAGAAGCGAAACCAACACGGGTTCCAGAGCCCGACAGGACCTGTAGTGCGCGAAGTCAATCTAGGTGAGACCATCACCGTCTCTGAGCTAGCTCAGCAGATGTCGGTGAAGGCCGCCGAAGTCATCAAGTTCATGTTCAAGATGGGGTCTCCCGCCACCATCAACCAGGTGCTCGACCGCGAGACGGCACAGCTGGTGGCCGAAGAGCTGGGCCACAAGGTCAAGCTGGTCAACGAGAACGCCCTGGAAGACCAGCTGGCCGAGTCCCTCAAGTTCGAGGGTGGCAAGGCCCTGCACCGTGCGCCGGTGGTGACCGTCATGGGTCACGTCGACCACGGCAAGACCTCGCTGCTGGACTACATCCGTCGCGCCAAGGTCGCGTCGGGCGAAGCCGGTGGCATCACCCAGCACATCGGTGCCTACCACGTCGAAACCGAGCGTGGCATGGTGACCTTCCTGGATACCCCTGGCCACGCCGCGTTCACCGCGATGCGTGCCCGTGGTGCCAAGGCCACCGACATCGTCATCCTGGTCGTCGCGGCCGATGACGGCGTCATGCCGCAGACCGAGGAAGCCATCCAGCACGCCAAGGCGGCGGGTGTCCCCATCGTCGTGGCGGTCAACAAGATCGACAAGCCTGATGCCGATCCGGATCGCGTCAAGCACGATCTGGCCGGTCGTCAGGTCATCCCGGAAGAGTGGGGCGGCGATACCCAGTTCGTGCACGTCTCGGCCAAGGCCGGTACCGGTGTGGACGAGCTGCTCGAAGCCATCCTGCTGCAGGCCGAAGTCCTGGAGCTGACCGCTACGCCGGAAGCACCCGGTCGCGGTGTGGTCATCGAATCGCGCCTGGACAAGGGTCGTGGTCCGGTCGCTACCGTGCTGGTCCAGAACGGTACCCTGCGGCAGGGCGACATGGCGCTGGTCGGCGTCAACTTCGGCCGCATCCGTGCCATGCTCGACGAGAACGGCAAGCCGATCAAGGAAGCCGGCCCGTCCATCCCGGTCGAGATTCTCGGCCTGGACGGCACCCCGGATGCCGGTGACGAACTCACCGTGCTGACCGACGAGAAGAAGGCGCGCGAAGTGGCGCTGTTCCGTCAGGGCAAGTTCCGCGAGATCAAGCTGGCCCGCGCTCACGCCGGCAAGCTCGAGAACATCTTCGAGAACATGGGCCAGGACGAGAAAAAGACCCTCAACATCGTGCTCAAGTCCGATGTGCGCGGCTCCCTCGAGGCGCTGCAGGGTTCGCTGTCCGGTCTAGGCAACGACGAAGTCCAGGTACGGGTAGTCGGCGGTGGCGTCGGTGGTATCACCGAGAGCGATGCCAACCTGGCGCTGGCGTCCAATGCCGTGCTGTTCGGCTTCAACGTCCGGGCCGATGCCGGGGCGCGGAAGATCGTCGAGCAGGAAGGCCTCGACATGCGCTACTACAACGTCATCTACGACATCATCGAAGATGTGAAGAAGGCGCTGACCGGCATGCTGGGCAGTGACGTCCGGGAGAACATCCTGGGTATCGCCGAGGTGCGTGACGTCTTCCGTTCGCCCAAGTTCGGCGCCGTCGCCGGCTGCATGGTCACCGAGGGCATGGTGCACCGCAACCGTCCGATCCGCGTCCTGCGCGAAGACGTGGTCATCTTCGAAGGCGAGCTGGAATCCCTGCGTCGCTTCAAGGATGACGTGGCCGAAGTACGCGCTGGCATGGAATGCGGTATCGGCGTGAAGAGCTACAACGACGTCCGCGTCGGCGACAAGATCGAAGTGTTCGAGAAGGTTCAGGTCGCCCGTTCGCTGTAACGACGACTCTGCACCAGGACGGCAGGTCGCGGACCTGGCAGAACCCTGCCAGGTCCGGACTTGCCGTTCGCGTTTCCAAGGTTCATGGCTGGCAGGCCTGACGTCTGCGGCCTTTTGTACGAGAGTTTCGACATGGCCAAAGAATTCAGCCGTACCCAGCGTATCGGTGATCAGATACAGCGCGAACTGGCGCTGTTGATCCATCGCGAAATCAAAGATCCACGGCTGGGCATGGTGACCATCACCGGCGTGGACGTGGCCCGTGATCTGTCCCATGCCAAGGTGCACATCACCGTGCTGGGCAAGGACGATGACCCCGAGGCGATCAAGCAGAATATCGCCATCCTCAAGGATGCCTCCGGCTTCCTGCGGCAGCAGTTGGGTCGGGCGATGAAACTGCGGACCGTTCCGCAACTGGGTTTCCAGTATGACGAGAGCATCCGTCGCGGCGCCCAGCTGTCGGCGCTGATCGAGCGGGCGGTCGCCGAAGACCGTCGGCAGGACGGGGAGGAGTAGGGTGGCCCAGGTCAAGCGAATTCGCCGGCAGGTGCATGGCGTGCTGGTGCTGGACAAGCCGCGCGGCTTTTCCTCCAATGCCGCCCTGCAAAAGGTCCGCTGGCTGCTCAATGCCGAAAAGGCCGGGCACACCGGTAGCCTGGATCCCCTGGCCACCGGCGTACTGCCGCTGTGCTTTGGCGAGGCGACCAAGTTTTCCCAGTATCTGCTGGATGCCGACAAGGGCTACAGCACCGTGGCGCAACTCGGCGTCACCACCACCACCGGCGATGCCGAGGGTGAGGTGCTGGAGCGACGAGCGGTCGCGGTCGACGAAGCGGCCATCCAGGCGGCGCTACCGGCCTTCCGGGGCCAGATAGAGCAGATTCCGCCGATGTATTCGGCGCTGAAGCGCGACGGTCAGCCGCTCTACAAGCTGGCGCGTGCGGGCGAAGTAGTGGAGCGCGAGCCGCGTTCTGTTACTATTGCCCGGCTGGAACTGCTGGCGTTGCAGGAAGATCGCGCGACGCTGGAATTGGCCTGCAGCAAGGGCACCTATGTGCGCACCCTGGTCGAAGACCTCGGCGCCCTGCTCGGCTGCGGTGCCCATGTGGCCGAGTTGCGCCGTACCCAGGCCGGCCCCTTCGGTCTGGCGCAGGCCATCAGCCTGGAAGAGCTGGAGGCGGTGCACGCCGAAGGCGGTTCCGCAGCGCTGGATCGCTTCCTGCTGCCGGTCGACAGTGGCCTGGAGCACTGGCCGCTGGTGCAGTTGACTCAGCACAGCGCCTACTACTGGTTGCACGGTCAGCCCGTCCGGGCGGCCAATGCACCGAAATTCGGCTTGATGCGGGTGCAGGACGACCAGGGTCGATTCATCGGCATCGGCGAGATTGATGACGAGGGGCAGGTTGCCCCCCGTAGACTGATTCGGTCCTAGACCGATACCGAGGGTGGCTGTCAGCAGGCACGGTCACACCTCTTTCCTAAGCACGGGACCTATCCCGGCCTGTTCCTCAGAGGAGCCCTATCATGGCACTGAGCGTTGAAGACAAAGCCCAGATCGTAAACGAGTTCAAGCGCGCCGAAGGCGACACCGGTTCGCCGGAAGTGCAGGTTGCCCTGCTGTCCGCCAACATCGACAAGCTGCAAGGTCACTTCAAGATCAACGGCAAGGATCACCACAGCCGTCGTGGTCTGATCCGCATGGTCAACCAGCGTCGTAAGCTGCTGGACTACCTGAAGTCCAAAGACACCTCTCGTTACAGCGCACTGATCGCTCGCCTGGGCCTGCGTCGTTAATACGATGCAGACCTGCTGCAAGCAGTCTGAAGCTGGAGGTCGGCTCGCGCCGGCCTCCGGCTTTTTTGCTTGAAAGGCCGGCAGAATCGGCCTGCGTCACCCCGGAGATCAGCGAGGGTCCGAATCCCTCTGGTCGCCCCTGTTTCCCCCAAGGCAATAAAGAGAAGGAAAGACTGTGAATCCAGTAATCAAGCAATTCAAGTTCGGTGAGCAGAACTTCACCCTGGAAACCGGCCGCATCGCGCGCCAGGCGACCGGTGCCGTGCTGGTCTCCACCGATGACGTCAGCGTGCTGGTCACCGTGGTCGGTGCCAAACAGCCCGCCGTCGGCAAGGACTTCTTCCCGCTGTCCGTGCACTACCAGGAGAAGACCTACGCCGCTGGCCGTATCCCCGGTGGTTACTTCAAGCGTGAAGGCCGTCCTTCCGAGAAGGAAACCCTGACCTCGCGCCTGATCGATCGTCCGATCCGTCCGCTGTTCCCCGAAGGCTTCCTCAACGAAGTCCAGGTGGTCTGCACCGTGGTCAGCACCAACAAGAAGTCCGATCCGGACATCGCCGCCATGATCGGCACCTCCGCCGCCCTGGCCATTTCCGGTATCCCCTTCGCCGGTCCGATCGCCGCCGCCCGCGTGGGCTACCACAGCGAACTGGGCTACCTGCTGAACCCCAGCTACGAGCAGCTGCAGAGCTCCAGCCTGGACATGGTCGTGGCCGGCACCCGTGACGCCGTGCTGATGGTGGAATCCGAAGCCGACGAGCTGACCGAAGACCAGATGCTGGGCGGCGTGCTGTTCGCCCACGAAGAATTCCAGGTGGCCATCGAGGCCATCAGCCAGTTCGCTGCCGAAGCCGGCAAGCCGACCTGGAACTGGCAGGCGCCTGCCGAGAACACCGCCCTGATCGAAGCCGTCAAGGCCGAAGTCGGCGACGCCGTGTCCCGTGCCTACACCATCACCATCAAGCAGGATCGCTATGCGGCCCTGGGTGCCCTGCGTGACCAGGCCATCGCCAAGCTGGCCGGTGAGAACGGTCAGTACAGCGAAGCCGAGGTCAAGGAGACCTTCGGTCTGCTGGAATACCGCACCGTGCGCCAGAACATCGTCGACGGCAAGCCGCGTATCGACGGTCGCGATACCCGCACCGTTCGCCCGCTGCAGATCGAAGTCGGTCCGCTGAAGAAAACCCACGGTTCGGCACTGTTCACCCGTGGCGAAACCCAGGCCCTGGTCACCGCGACCCTGGGTACCGCCCGTGACTCGCAGCTGCTGGACACCCTGGAAGGCGAGCGCCGTGACAGCTTCATGCTGCACTACAACTTCCCGCCCTTCTCGGTCGGCGAGTGCGGCCGCATGGGCAGCCCGGGCCGTCGCGAGATCGGTCACGGCCGTCTGGCCCGTCGTGGCATCCAGGCCATGCTGCCGACCCAGGACGCCTTCCCCTACAGCATCCGCGTAGTCTCCGAGATCACCGAATCCAACGGCTCCAGCTCCATGGCCTCGGTCTGCGGTGCCTCTCTGGCGCTGATGGATGCCGGTGTGCCGGTCAAGGCCCCGGTTGCCGGTATCGCCATGGGTCTGGTCAAGGAAGGCGAGAAGTTCGCCGTCCTGACCGACATCCTGGGTGACGAAGATCACCTCGGCGACATGGACTTCAAGGTGGCCGGTACTGCCAAGGGCGTCACCGCCCTGCAGATGGACATCAAGATCAACGGCATCACCGAAGAGATCATGGAGATCGCTCTGGAGCAGGCGCTGGAAGCGCGTCTGAACATCCTGGGTCAGATGAACCAGGTGATCTCCGAGTCGCGTGCCGAGCTGTCCGAAAATGCCCCGACCATGCTGGCGATGAAGATCGACCAGGACAAGATCCGCGACGTGATCGGCAAGGGTGGCGCCACCATCCGTGGTATCTGCGAAGAGACCAAGGCGTCGATCGACATCGAAGACGACGGCACCATCAAGATCTACGGCGAGACTCGCGAAGCCGCTGAAGCGGCCAAGCAGCGCGTCCTGGGCATCACTGCCGAGGCCGAGATCGGCAAGATCTACGTCGGCAAGGTGGAGCGCATCGTCGACTTCGGCGCCTTCGTCAGCATCCTGCCTGGCAAGGATGGCCTGGTGCACATCTCGCAGCTGAGCGATCAGCGCATCGAGAAGGTCACCGACGTGCTGAAAGAAGGTCAGGAAGTGAAGGTGCTGGTGCTGGACGTGGACAACCGCGGTCGCATCAAGCTGTCGATCAAGGATGTGGCGGCGGCGGAAGCCTCCGGCGTCTAAGACGATCCTGAATAAAAAACCCGGCCTCGGCCGGGTTTTTCGTTTCTGGTGCGGGATGAAGTTCACGGTGGATATCCTCATCGCGGCCGTGGCGGTCCGCCGATGCGGCCGCTCCTACAGAGAGTGATGTTTTGTAGGAGCGGCCCATGGCCGCGATCAGCAAACGGCAAGCGGTCGCACCTGCGAACCGCCATGGTCACGATTGGCCCGTGCATCAAGCCTTCTCGCGAATCCATTCGATAAAGCTGCGCACCTTGGGCACCTCGGCCATCTGTTCCGGATAGGCCAGCCAGTAGGCATGGGGGCTGGCCAGGCGATGGGGCCAGGCGAGCACCAGGCGACCGGAAGCCAGTTCTTCGGCGACCAGGAATTCCGGGAGCAGGGCCACCCCGCAGCCTTCCTGGGCGGCGCGGGCGCAAAGGGTGAAGGTGTCGAAGCGCGGGCCGTGGTGGCTGTGCACCTCGTCGCGCCCGAGGCTGGCGTACCAGTCGTGCCAGGATTCCGGGCGGGTGGTGTTCTGCAGCAGGACGAAGTCCACCAGTTGCTCCGGCCCGGCGATGCCCTCGGCGGGCAGCAGGTCCGGCGCGCAGACCGCGACCATGTGCTCGTGCAGCAGCAGTTCGCACTCGGCGCCCGGCCAGCTGCCGTGGCCGTAGAACAGCGCCACGTCATGCCGGGGGTCGCGGAAGTCCACCGGTTCCAGGGCGCTGGAGACATCCAGGTGGATGTTGGGAAAGCGCAGGCGCCAGCCCTTGAGCCGCGGCACCAGCCAGCGCTCGCCAAAGGTCGGCGGAGTGGCCACGCGCAGCACCTCGGTCTCGCCGCCATAGGACCTCAGATAGCGCGCCGACATCTCCAGCTGATTGAGGATCTTGTCCACCTCGGCGAGGTAGAGGGCGCCCGCCGGGGTAAGCTGCAGGCGGCGACGGACCCGGCGAAATAAACTGTGCTGCAGCAGGTCCTCGAGCTGGGCGACCTGTTTGCTGACGGCGCTCTGGGTCAGCGCCAGTTCGTCGGCCGCGCGGGTGAAGCTCAGATGACGCGCGACCGCCTCGAAGCACTGCATGGCGGTGATGGGACGGCAGGTGGCGGCGTTGCATGAGCGGACTCGCGGCATGAAAAAAGGGAATGATATGCCGAGCAAAGGTCGGTTGTCCGGCGCCGCTGGGCTGACCATACTCAGGGACGATTCCCTTTCCGCGGAGACCTCAGCATGAGCAAGGCCCTGTTGGAACGCCTCGGCGTTTCTGCCCAGCACTACACCCAAGGCGAGCACCGGGTGCATTCCCCCATCGATGGCAGCCAACTGGGCAGCGTCGCCCTGGAAAGCGCCGCCGAAGTGGAGCAGAAGATCTCCCGTGCCGAGCGCGCCTTCCAGGCCTGGCGCGCGGTACCGGCGCCGCGCCGGGGCGAACTGGTGCGGCTGCTGGGTGAAGAACTGCGCGCGCACAAGGCCGATCTCGGCGAACTGGTGTCCTGGGAAGCCGGCAAGATCACCCAGGAGGGCCTGGGCGAAGTCCAGGAGATGATCGACATCTGCGACTTCGCCGTTGGCCTGTCGCGCCAGCTCTATGGTCTGACCATCGCCTCCGAGCGTCCCGGTCACCACATGCGCGAATCCTGGCAGCCGCTGGGCGTGGTGGGCATCATCAGTGCCTTCAACTTCCCGGTGGCGGTCTGGTCGTGGAACGCTGCCCTGGCCCTGGTCTGCGGCAATCCGGTGATCTGGAAGCCTTCGGAAAAGACCCCGCTGACCGCCCTGGCCTGCCAGGCGCTGTTCGAGAAGGCCCTGGCGCGCTTTGGCGATGCCCCGGCCGATCTGAGTCAGGTCATCGTCGGTGATCGCGCCGCCGGTGAGGCCCTGGTGGACGATCCGCGGGTGGCGCTGGTGAGCGCCACGGGTAGCACCCGCATGGGTCGCGAGGTAGGACCGCGGGTTGCAGCGCGCTTCGGCCGCAGCATCCTCGAGCTGGGTGGCAACAATGCCATGATCCTCGCGCCGAGCGCCGATCTGGACATGGCGGTACGCGCCATCCTGTTCAGCGCCGTCGGTACCGCCGGCCAGCGCTGCACCACCCTGCGCCGGCTGATCGCCCACCGTTCGGTGAAGGACGATATCGTCGCCCGGCTGAGGACCGCCTATGCCAAAGTCCGCATCGGCCATCCGCTGGAAGGCAACCTGATCGGTCCGCTGATCGATGCGGCCAGTTTCCAGGCCATGCAGGGTGCACTGGAACAGGCGCGTGGCGAGGGCGGCGTGGTCTACGGCGGCGAGCGTCAGCTGGCTGAGCAGTATCCCGAGGCCTACTACGTGGCGCCGGCCATCGTCGAGATGCCCGAGCAGAGCGAGGCGGTGCGCCATGAGACCTTCGCCCCCATCCTCTATGTGCTGACCTATGACGATTTCGACGAGGCGGTGGCGCTGAACAACGCCGTACCCCAGGGCCTGTCGTCCTGCATCTTCACCACCGACGTGCGCGAGGCCGAGGCCTTCATGTCGGCGACCGGCAGCGACTGCGGCATCGCCAATGTCAACATCGGACCGAGCGGTGCCGAGATCGGTGGCGCCTTCGGTGGCGAGAAGGAAACCGGTGGCGGCCGCGAATCCGGCTCCGACGCCTGGAAGGCCTACATGCGCCGCCAGACCAACACCGTCAACTATTCCCGCGAACTGCCGCTGGCCCAGGGCATCGTCTTCGACTGAGTGGGTCCGCCAGGAGCGCAGAGAATGCAGTTGCGTGAAGAGTGCCTGTGGGAGCGGCTGTATCCGGCGGTGCCGGGGGCGTCGTTGCAGGGCGAGCGTGACACCGAGGTCTGCGTTATCGGCGGTGGCTATACCGGCCTGTCCACCGGCCTGCACCTGGCGCAGGCCGGGCGGCGGGTGGTGCTGCTGGAAGCCCATGGCGTCGGCCATGGCGGCTCCGGACGCAATGTCGGGCTGGTCAATGCCGGCATGTGGATCCCGCCGGACGAAGCCGTGGCGACCCTGGGGCCGGAGGTCGGAGAGCGCCTGCTGGGCGTGATGGGCGATGCGCCGAGTCAGGTATTCGGTCTCATCGAGCGCTATGGCATCGATTGCCAGCCGCGCCGCGCCGGCACTCTGCACATGGCGCACAGCGCCAAGGGCCTGGCCGATCTGGGGCAGCGTGCCGAGCAATGGCAGCGGCGCGGTGCCCGGGTCGAGCTGCTGGAGGGGGAAGCCTGTTACAGCGCCTGCGGCACGCGCGACATCAGTGGCGCGCTGCTCGATCATCGCGCCGGCACCCTGGTGCCCATGGGTTATGCCCTGGGCCTGGCCAGGGCGCTGCGTCAGGAAGGCGGCGAGCTGTTCGAGCGGAGCGCGGTACAGCGCCTGCAGCGGGTCGGCGAACGCTGGCAGGTGGAAACCCCACAGGGACGAGTCACCGCCGACCAGGTGGTGATCGCTTCCAATGCCTACACCGAAGGCGAGTGGACCACCCTGCGGACGCAATTCTTCCCGGGCTACTACTACCAGGTGGCCTCGCTGCCGCTCGGTCCGGAAGCGGATTTCATCCTGCCCCGGGGCCGTGGTTCCTGGGATACCCGGACGGTGCTCAGCAGCATCCGCCGCGATGCCGATGGCCGTCTGCTGCTGGGCAGTCTCGGCAACATGGCGGGGCGGCCGGCCGGCTTCATCCGCGCCTGGGCCGATCGTATCCAGCGACACTATTTCCCGGCGCTCGGAAAGGTCGAGTGGGAGTGCAACTGGACGGGCCGTATCGGCTTCACGCCCGATCATCTGATGCGACTGTTCGAGCCGGCGCCGGGGTTGCTGGCTGTGTCCGGCTACAACGGTCGCGGGGTGACCACGGGCACGGTGGTGGGGCAGGCCTTTGCCCGCTATCTGTGCAGTGGCGATCGCCACGACCTGCCGCTGCCCCTGGCGTCGCTGGATGCCAATCCGGTCGGCCAGTGGCGCAGTCTGATGTACGAAGCCGGCTTCACCCTCTATCACGCGGGGCAGTGCCTGCGCGTGGTGCTCTAGCGACCCCGCCATACCCGCTGTCACCGGCCCTCGGGCCAGGCGATAACGCCCCGAAGCGGCCGATTTGCGCATCTAGACCTGTGCAAGTCGGCCGCTTTTTCATGGCTGTTCATAACCGCCAGCAGGCTGAGAGAACGGCGGATTTCCCAGGGGCCTGAGGCCGCAGGATCATGGTTACTTTGGTGGCACAGTGTGGGGACGGTGTTACGTTTTGGTGCGAAACAGGTGCAACCGGGTTGCTATCTGGTAACAAACCGCTGCCTTTTGCCTGTTCCGCTGCTACCGCTTTGCAGAATTATCCAGACTAATGAGCCAGTTAAGACAAAAGTCTAAGGCGCAGTCGAGTCCACTGGCAGCAGCCCTCGCCGCCTGCAAACGAAGGTTTTGGCTCATCGCGGTGGCGGCAAATGGCCTTTGCGCCCGGTACACAGCTGGGTGATGGCACAGGCTTTGCTCCGGCGAACAGGCCAACCACCCTCTGGAGCACACCTCCCATGTCGAAGATTTACAGAAAAGGCATTCTGGCTCTCGCTATCGGTTCTGCGTTCACTCTCTCCTCCCTGGCGCATGCCGACATCGTGATCGGTGTCGCCGGTCCCTACACCGGGGCCAGTGCCGCCTATGGCGAGCAGTTCTGGAAGGGGGCTACCCAGGCCGCGGCGGACATCAACGCCGCCGGTGGCATCAATGGCGAGAAGATCAAGCTGGTGCAGGGCGACGACGCCTGCGAGCCCAAGCAGGCCGTGGCCGTGGCCAACCGCCTGGTGGACTCGGAGAAGGTCAAGGCCGTGATCGGCCACTTCTGCTCCTCCAACACCATGCCCGCCTCGGAGATCTACGACGAAGCCGGCATCATCTCCATCACCCCGGCGTCCACCAACCCCAAGATCACCGAGCGTGGCCTGACCGGCGTGTTCCGCATGTGCGGACGTGACGACCAGCAGGGCATCGTGGCCGGCGACTACATCGTCGATACCCTCAAGGCCAAGAAGGTCGCCATCATCCACGACAAGGACACCTACGGTCAGGGCCTGGCCGACGCCACCAAGGCGCAGCTCAACAAGCGCGGCGTGAAAGAGGTGCTCTACGAGGGTCTGACCCGCGGCGAGAAGGACTTCAACTCCCTGGTCACCAAGATCCGTGCCTCCGGCGCCGACGTGGTCTACTTCGGCGGCCTGCACCCCGAAGCCGGTCCGCTGGTACGCCAGATGCGCGAGCAGGGCGTGACCGCCAAGTTCGTCTCCGGCGACGGCATCGTCTCCGCCGACCTGGTCACCACCGCCGGTGGCGCCCAGTACACCAAGGGCGTGCTGATGACCTTCGGCGCCGACCCGCTGCAGAACCCCGCCGGCAAGACCGTGGTGGAAACCCTGCGCAAGTCCGGCTACGAGCCCGAGGGCTATACCCTCTACTCCTACGCCTCGCTGCAGGCCGTGGCCGCCGCCTTCAACGGCATCAAGGGCACCGACGGCGCCAAGGCCGCCGAGTGGCTGAAGTCCCACAGCGTCAACACCGTACTGGGTGAGAAGAGCTGGGACAGCAAGGGCGACCTCAAGGTCTCCGACTACGTGATGTACGAATGGGACGACAAGGGCAAGTACCACCAGCTGCCCTGATCCTCGCGTGAATCCGCCAGCCGCCACCTCGTCTCCGCCCCAGGACGAGGCGGTGGCTGGCGGCCCTCGTCATCCATCCAGCGCGAGACTGCAAACGTGGACGGTATCTTCCTGCAACAACTGGTCAACGGCCTGACCCTGGGCTCGGTCTACGGACTTATCGCCATCGGCTACACCATGGTCTATGGCATCATCGGCATGATCAACTTCGCCCACGGCGACGTGTACATGGTGTCGGCCTATCTCGCCGCCATCGGCATCGCCCTGCTGAGCGTGTTCGGCCTGCATTCCTTCCCGGTGCTGATCCTCGGCACCCTGATCTTCACCGTGGTGGTCACCTCCGTGTACGGCTGGGCCATCGAGCGCATCGCCTACAAGCCGCTGCGCAACTCCACGCGCCTGGCCCCGCTGATCTCGGCCATCGGCATGTCGCTGATCCTGCAGAACTACGTGCAGCTCGCCCAGGGCGCGCGCCAGCAGGGCGTACCGACGCTGCTCGACGGCGCCCTGCGCCTGCACATCGGCGAAGGCTTCGTGATCATCACCTACACCAAGATCTTCATCATCCTGGCCTCTATCATCGGCATGGGGCTGCTCACCTACGTGATCCAGAAGACCACCCTCGGTCGCATGTGCCGGGCCACCCAGCAGGATCGCAAGATGGCGCAGATCCTCGGCATCAACACCGACCGGGTGATCTCCTACGTCTTCATCATCGGCGCGGCCATGGCGGCGCTGGCCGGGGTGCTGATCACCCTCAACTACGGCACCTTCGACTTTTATGCCGGCTTCATCATCGGCATCAAGGCCTTTACCGCGGCGGTGCTCGGCGGCATCGGTTCGCTGCCCGGTGCCATGCTCGGCGGGATCATCCTCGGCATCTCCGAAGCCCAGTTCGCCAGCCTGGTGAACTCGGACTACAAGGACGTCTTCAGCTTTTCGCTGCTGGTGGCTTGATCCTGATCTTTAGGCCCCAGGGGCTGCTCGGCAAACCCCAGGTCACGAAGGTGTGAATCCATGAGTCAGACGTCTTCCTCCTTCGATCTCAAGGTCGTGCTGCGCGACACCTTCATGGTCGGCCTGGTCTCGCTGATCCTGTTCGGCCCCATCGTCGGCATCGTGCTCGACGGCTATGGCTACAACGTCCAGCCCGGCCGCGTCGGCATCATGGTCGCGGTGGTCATGGCCGGTCGTTTCCTGCTCAGCCTGTTTGGCCAGACCGCCAAGGGCCGCGACTGGATCGAGTCCTTCAAGCGCAACGACGGTGGCGTCCACGTGCTGCCGCCGGGACACAAGTCCAACCTCAGATTCATCCTGCCCATCATCATCCTGGTGGCCATCGCCTTTCCCTTCCTGGCCACCAAGTACTGGCTGACGGTGATCATCCTCTGCCTGATCTACGTGCTGCTGGGCCTGGGCCTGAACATCGTGGTGGGCCTGGCCGGTCTGCTCGACCTCGGCTACGTCGGCTTCTATGCCATCGGCGCCTACGGCCTGGCGCTGGGTTACCAGTACCTCGGCCTGGGCTTCTGGACCATGCTGCCGCTCGCCGCGGTGCTGGCCGCGGTAGCGGGGGCGATACTGGGGTTCCCGGTGTTGCGCATGCACGGGGACTACCTGGCCATCGTCACCCTCGGCTTCGGCGAGATCATCCGGCTGGTGCTGAACAACTGGCTGGAAGTGACCAAGGGCCCCAACGGCATCGCCGCGCCTTCGCCGACCTTCTTCGGCATCGAATTCGGCCGCCGGGCGAAGGAGGGCGGGGTGCCCATCCATGAGCTGCTGGGCATCAGCTACAACCCCAACGCGACGATGATCTTCATCTACACCGTGCTGTTCCTGGTGGTGCTGCTGGTGCTCTACATCAAGCACCGCCTGACCCGCATGCCGGTCGGTCGCGCCTGGGAAGCCCTGCGCGAAGACGAGATCGCCTGCCGCGCCATGGGCCTGAACCATGTGCTGGTCAAGCTCTCGGCCTTCATGATCGGTGCCTCCACCGCCGGCCTGGCCGGGGTGTTCTTCGCCACCTACCAGGGCTTCATCAACCCGGCCTCGTTCAACTTCTTCGAGTCGGTGCTGGTGCTGGCCATCGTGGTGCTGGGCGGCCTGGGTTCCACCGTCGGGGTGGTGGTCTCGGCCTTCGTCATGACCCTGCTGTTCGAACTGCTGCGTGAATTCGGCGACATCCGCATGCTGGTGTTCGGTGTGCTCATGGTGGTGATGATGATGTGGCGGCCGCGTGGCCTGATCCGTATCGCCCGCAGTGGCTTCGCGATTCGCAAGGGAGTGGCGCCGTGAGCGACAACATTCTGACCGTAAAGGGTCTGGGCATGAGATTCGGCGGCATCAAGGCCCTCTCGGACGTGAGCTTCGAGATCCAGCGCCAGTCCATCACCGCGCTGATCGGCCCCAACGGCGCCGGCAAGACCACGGTGTTCAACTGCCTGACCGGCTTCTACAAGGCCACCGATGGCGAGATCCGCCTGGACACCGC
This sequence comes from Pseudomonas sp. SORGH_AS_0199, assembly GCF_031453735.1. Taxonomy (NCBI): domain Bacteria; kingdom Pseudomonadati; phylum Pseudomonadota; class Gammaproteobacteria; order Pseudomonadales; family Pseudomonadaceae; genus Pseudomonas; species Pseudomonas sp. SORGH_AS_0199. Next base: position 27,461 of record NZ_JAVJAE010000001.1, on the reverse strand, counting down.
CGACGGTCGCTCGACCCGCGTCGGCAAGATCATGGGCGAGCGCTTCCAGGCGGCCGACTTCGTCAATCCGGTGCAGTTCGGCAGCCGGCTCTGGTACAAGATGTTCGGCGGCACCCACCTGGTGAACCGCGCCGGTCTCGCCCGCACCTTCCAGAACATCCGCCTGTTCAAGGAGATGTCGGTGGTGGAGAACCTGCTGGTGGCGCAGCACATGCAGTGCAACCGCAACCTCATCACCGGCATCCTCAACACCCCCGGCTATCGCCGCGCCGAGGAAAAGGCGCTGGACACGGCCTTCTACTGGCTGGAGGTGGTGGACCTGGTGGATCACGCCAACCGCCTGGCCGGCGAACTCTCCTACGGCCAGCAGCGCCGTCTGGAAATCGCCCGCGCCATGTGTACCCGTCCGGAGATCGTCTGCCTGGACGAACCCGCCGCCGGCCTCAACCCGGCCGAGACCGAAGCCCTGGCCGGGATGATCCGCCTGTTGCGCGACCAGCACCGCATCACCGTGGTGCTGATCGAGCACGACATGGGCATGGTGATGAACATCTCCGACCACATCGTGGTGCTGGATCATGGCCAGGTCATCGCCCGTGGCCTGCCGGCCGACATCCGCAACGATCCCAAGGTCATCGCCGCCTACCTTGGCGCCGAAGAAGAGGAGGTGGCATGACCACGCCGATCCTGGAATTTCGCAACGTCGACGTCTTCTACGGGCCGATCCAGGCCCTGAAGAGCGTCTCCCTGTCCATCAACGAAGGCGAGACGGTGAGCCTGATCGGCTCCAATGGCGCCGGCAAGTCCACCCTGCTGATGTCCATCTTCAGCCAGCCCCAGGCGCGCAACGGGCAGATCCTCTACCGGGGCGAGGACATCACCCGCAAGAACGCCCACTACGTGGCCTCCAACGGCATCGCCCAGTCGCCGGAGGGGCGCCATGTGTTCCCCGACATGACGGTCGAGGAGAATCTGCTGATGGGTACCATCCCCATCGGCACCCGCTGGGTGGACGAGGACATGCAGCGCATGTTCGAGCTCTTCCCGCGCCTCAAGGAGCGCCGCAACCAGCGCGCCATGACCATGTCCGGCGGCGAGCAGCAGATGCTGGCCATCGCCCGGGCGCTGATGGCGCGACCCAAGCTGCTGCTGCTCGACGAGCCCAGCCTGGGCCTGGCGCCCATCGTGGTGAAGCAGATCTTCCAGATCCTGCGCGAGCTGGCGCAGAGCGGCATGACCATCTTCCTGGTAGAGCAGAACGCCAACCATGCCCTGCGCCTGTCCGACCGTGCCTATGTGATGGTCACCGGCGAGATCCGCATGAGCGGCAGTGGCCAGGAATTGCTGGCCAATCCCCAGGTGCGCGAAGCCTACCTGGGCGGCCACTAGCGGTGGCGGCGGTCCGCGGTCGCTGTCTGGTCGCGGGCCAGGCCCGGGGACGCCTGGCCTGGGCGCCCCTGGGTCTGAGTTTCTGGGGTGGCGTCGATCCGGCCAGCGGCAAGGTGATCGATCGCCATCATCCCCTGCACGGCCTGGAACTGGCCGGACGCATCCTCGCCATTCCCAGCGGTCGTGGTTCCTGCACCGGCAGCGCCGTGCTGCTGGAGCTGTTGCTGGCGGGCCGCGGGCCGGCAGCCTTGCTGCTGGCCGAGCCGGACGAGATCCTCAGCCTGGGTGCCATCGTCGCGGAAGAACTCTTCGGTTGCTCCCTGCCGGTCGTCAGCCTGGGCGCCGAGGCCTTCGCGGCCCTCGCCGGGCAGGAGGAGATCGCGGTAAACGATGGCTGGGTCGGCGCGCCCGGAGAGCGCTTTCCCGGCACCGCTACCGAAGCCCCTGCCGCTTTGCAGCTCAGCGCGACCGACCGAGCCAAGCTGGCGGGCGCCGAGGGCCAGGCCGTGCAGGCGGCGATGAAGATCCTGGTGCGCATGGCGCACCTGCAGGGCGCTCGCGAATTGCTCGACATCACCCAGGCCCATATCGACGGCTGCATCTACACCGGCCCGGCCAGCCTGGCCTTCGCCCAGCGCCTGGTGGAGTGGGGCGGTCGGGTACGGGTGCCCACCAGCCTCAATGCGGTATCGGTGGATCAGCGTCGCTGGCGTGCGCAGGGCGTGGCGCCAGCGTTGGGCGAACCGGCCAGCGCCCTGGCCGAGGCCTATGTGGCCCTGGGCTGCCGTCCCACCTTCACCTGTGCGCCCTATCTGCTGGACAGCGCTCCGACCCTGGGCGAGCAGGTGGTCTGGGCCGAATCCAATGCCGTGGTCTTCGCCAACAGCGTGCTGGGGGCGCGCACCCAGAAGTACGCCGACTTCCTCGATATCTGCACCGCCCTGACCGGTCGAGCACCCCTAGCCGGCTGCCATCTGGACAGCGGCCGCCGCGCGGGCAAGGTCTTCCGGATCAGCGTACCCGAGGGCCATGACGACGCCTTCTATCCGCTGCTCGGCTACTGCATCGGCCTGCGTTCGCCCACCCGGATCCCCGCGGTGCTCGGGCTGGAACAGGCCCAGCCCAGCCGCGACGATCTCAAGGCCTTTGGCGCCGCCTTCGCCACCACCTCGGCGGCGCCGCTGTTCCATCTGGTCGGGGTGACGCCCGAGGCGCCGATCCTGGCCGCGGTCGCGGCGCCCGAGCTGGAGGTCGAGGACATAGATCTGGCGGACCTGCGCCAGGCCTGGGCCGAACTGGACAGCGCCGCTGCGCGCGAGGTGCAGCTGGTGGCCCTGGGCAATCCACATTTTACCGCCGAGGAATGCCAGCGCCTGGCCGAGCTCTGCCGCGGCCGGCAGCGGCATCCCGCGGTGGCCCTGGTGATCACCCTGGGGCGAGACGTGCGCGCCGCGGCCGAACGGGCCGGTAGCCTGGCCGAGCTGGAAGCCTTCGGCGCCCAGCTGGTAGGGGACACCTGCTGGTGCATGCTCGGCGAGCCCCTGGTGCCGCCCGCGGCCCGTACCCTGCTGACCAATTCCGGCAAGTTCGCCCACTACGGCCCGGGCCTTACCGGTCGCGAGCTGCGCTTCGCCGGCCTCGCCGCCTGTGTCGAGGCGGCCTGCACCGGACTGGCGCCGGCCGAGCCGCCCGCTTGGCTGGTACGCGCGGACTTATCCACCTGAAGCCCGGTCCGAGTTCTGTACAGGAATTCCGTGGATCGTCCTGTGGATAAGCTTGGCATAGCCGGGCGTGAGGCCCGGCGCACCTGGCCTGGCGGAAACTGTTCAAAAATTCGCCAATGCGCGGAAAACCGTGCAATTCCAAGGCGTTATAACTGATCTGCTGGATTCCCGGTGATCTGAGTATTCGCCTGACCAATGACCCTGAGCTATCGTGGGCCTCGGCCAAACTCCCTCGCAGAAGGAATCTTTCATGTCTTCGATCTTCATCACCGGCGCCACCTCCGGCTTCGGCGCCGCCACCGCTCGCCGCTTCGCCAAGGACGGCTGGTCGATCGTCATCACCGGCCGCCGCGAGGATCGCCTGCACGCCCTGGCCGAGGAACTGTCCGGCCAGGCCAAGGTGCTGCCGCTGGTGCTGGACGTCCAGGATCGCGCGGCCGTGGAAGCGGCGGTCGCCGGCCTGCCGGAGGAATTCAACCAGTTGCGCGCCCTGGTCAACAATGCCGGTCTGGCGCTGGGCAACACGCCGGCGCAGAGCTGCGACCTGGACGACTGGGACACCATGGTCGATACCAACATCAAGGGCATGCTCTATTGCACCCGTCTGCTGTTGCCGCGACTGATCGCCCATGGCGCCGGCGCCGGCATCGTCAACCTGGGCTCGGTCGCGGGTGACTATCCCTATCCGGGCAGCCACGTCTATGGCGCCACCAAGGCCTTCCTCAAGCAGTTCAGCCTGAGCCTGAGATCCGACCTGCTCGGTACCGGGGTGCGGGTGACCAACATCGAGCCCGGGCTGTCGGAAAGCGAGTTCTCGGTGGTGCGCTTCGGTGGCGACAAGGCCAAGGCCGATGCCGTCTATGCCGGCACCGAGCCCCTGACGCCGGACGACATCGCCGAATCCATCCACTGGACGCTGAACCAGCCCAGACACGTCAACATCAACCGCATCCAGTTGATGGCGACCTGCCAGGCGTTCAACAACTTCAACATCCACCGCCAGAGTTAAGGGCGCTCGCTAGAGCACCTTCACTGCCCGGCCGATGAACTGGATCGGCCCGGTGGGTCGGCCGGTGGGCGAGCCGCCCTGGTCTTCCAGGGTGAGTTCGAACAACTGGTTGGCTTCCAGCGGCGGCAGCCGGTCCAGCGGTACCTGCAGAGTACGCCCAGGCTGGACCAGACCCAGAGATACCGGGCCCTGCCAGGCATCGGCCTTGGTCCAGAATTGCAGGGTCTTGCCGCTCGGCACGGCATCGCGCCCCAGCGGAATCAACTGCAGGTCATGGGCGCTGGCAGTCTGGATCACCCAGCCGGGCGTGCGATCGCTGGGCGCCGCCAGCACCACCAGGTAGCTTGGCGTGGGTACCGGGCGCAGCAGTAGCAGCACCGCGAGCACCAGACTGGCGGCCAGCCCTGCCGCACTCAGACCCTGCCAGAGCGCCAGCCGTTGCCACAGCGACTCGCGCCGGATGACGACCCGGGTGTCGGCCTCACCCAGACTGCGCTCGATGCGCGGCCAGAGGTTCGCGCCGGGCTCGACGGGTGGCACCCGCTCGGCCAGCGGCTGCAGGCGCGCCTCCCAGCGCGCCACGGCGGCGGCCAGCAGGGCGTCCGTCGCCAGCGCAGACTCCACGCGACGACGCTCTTCGGCGTCCAGGGTACCGAGCACGTATTCGCCGGCCAGGCGTTCGCGTTCTTCGTCCGGGGGCAGGGTGGCGTCGCTGTTCATGTCATGCACTCCCTGAGCGCCTTGAGACCACGCGTGATCCAGCTCTTCACCGTACCCAGGGGTGCCTGCAGGCGCTGGGCGATCTCGCCATGGGAGCAGCCGTCCAGGTAGGCGGCCAGGATGGCCTCCCGCCGCGGTGCTTCCAGGTTCTGCAGGCAGCCCTCCAGGCGGCGGCCGTCGGCCTCTCGCGCCGGATCGGCAGACTCGGCCAGGGGTTCCCAGCTGTCCGCCAGGGGCACGAGGCGCTGCCGATCGCGCAAGGCGTTGAGCGCCAGGTTGCGGGCCACGCTGCACATCCAGCCACGCGCCGAACCGCGCTCCGGGGCGAACCCGGCGGCGCCGCGCCAGATGCGCAGAAAGGCATCGTGGAGGATGTCCTCGGCCAGCCCGCGATCGCGCACCAGGCGCAGGACGATACCCAGCAACAGCGGCGCCTCGTTCTGATAGAGGCGCTGCAGGGCGGCGCGCTCGCCCCGGGCACAGGCGGCGAGCAGGGTGGCTGGATCGGGGGAACGTTCGGTCACGAGGGCGCGCGCCAGGCTGGGGACGCCAGGGTGGCGACCGGATCAGCCGAGCCTAGCCGATCCGCTCCTGGCTGTCCCCCGGACCTCAGCCCTTCTTCCAGAAGAGATAGTCGGCCTGGTAGTTCACGGTCTGCTGTTCGCCCTTGTTGGCCGAGGTGCAGGCCTTCGCCGGCGCGACGCCACCCTTGAGCGCGGTGCGCTGGATGTAGGTGGTGCCCTGGAAGGCGCCCTTGCCTTCGGCGGGCGCGGCCTCCACCAGCTGATAGGGCAGGTTGCCGGCGCCGGCGGGAGCGACGGCCAGTTGCTTGCCGACCACCTTGGAGCCATCGCTTGCTTCCCAGGTCGCGGGCGGACCGTAGTAGCGCCCCACCTGCTTGCCCTGGCGATCATGCAGGTCGGCCTTGGGGCCGACAAAGAACCACTCGGTCTGGCCGGGCATGTCCTTCTTGTCGCGGCATTCGTAGACGATGGTGCCCTTGCCCACGGTTTCCAGCATCAGGCTGTTGCCGGCGGGCACGCGGACGGCCTCGGGCAACTCGCCCTGGGCCAGCAGCGGGGTGCTCAGCAGGGCGGTCAGGACCAGGATGCTGCAACGGCTGGAGGTGTTGTTCATGCGCTTGCTCCGGATTGAGAGGGGGCACAGTCGGTTGGACTGTAGGGGCTATACCCGGCAGCCGGCGCTTTGGATGCAGCTGTCATGAAAAATCTTCAATTCATCAGCATAGTCGCGACCGCCTCATCGCCGAACCGCTCTGTCATGGGGTTCCTGTCAGCCTGCCGTCAGCCTGGTTTCAGCGATCCCTAAGGTTGTTCGGCGATAGTGGCGCCGAGGCGCGAGCCCGTCCTTCCCAGCCTGCCGGAGTCCTGCCGCGTGTCGTCCATCCCGAGTCTGGCGCGCCTGCGCCTGGAAAGTCTGGCGCTGTGTCTGCTGGCGGTGCCCCTGTTCACCCTGGGGCTGTGGGAGCAGCCCTTCATTGGCTTCGACGGCCGCTTCGCACTCTTCGCCCAGGAGATGTTTCGCCACGGGGCCAGTGCCTTCCCGACCAGCTACGGACAGCCCTATCCGGACTATCCCGCCACTTCGACGCTGCTGATAGACGTCTTCGCCCAGCTGTTCGGCGAGGTCAATCGCCTGGCCACAGTGATTCCCACCGCGCTGGCCTCGGCGGCCATCGTCGGGCTGCTCTATCGCCTGCTGGCCGAGCGGTCCCGCGCCTGGGGCCTGCTGGCGGTGCTGGTGCTGCTGCTCACCAACGGTTTCCTGGCCAAGGCCCGTTCGATCTGCCTCGATCAGTTCGTCACCCTGGCGGCGCTGGGCTGCTTCTATCTGCTGTGGAGCGCCGACCAGCGCGGCCTGTCCCGGCGGCGCGCCCTGGTGTTCCTGTGCATGGCCGCCGGCTTCGCCGTGCGCGGACCGCTGGGGTTGATCGAGCCCTGTGGCGTGGTCTGCGTCTACTGGCTGGTGCAAGGTGACTGGCGGCGCAGCTTTGGCTACGGGCTGGTGGGCGCCGTGGTGCTGGCGCTGTGCTGCGCCCTGCTGTTCGGCCTGGCCTGGCGTACCGGCGGCCCGGCCTTCGTCGAAGACGTGCTGCGCATGCAGGTTTCCGGGCGGCTGGACGACACCGACGGTGCCGGCTATCCCTGGTGGTACTTCCTGCAACTGGGGCTCTATCGCTATGCGCCGGCCTTTCCCCTGGCACTGCTGGCCTTGCTGACGCTGAGGCACCACTGGCGGCTGCGCCAGACCCAGGCGGACAGCCGCCTGCTGCTCCAGCTGGCCGGCTTCGCCACGCTGATCCTGGTGGCCCTGTCGATACCCACCTTCAAGAAGCCCTATTACATCCTGCCGGCCATCCCGGCCTGCGCCGCCCTCGGCGCCTGGGTGCTGCTGCAGGGGCAGGGTGCCCTGGCCTGGGTACGGCGGCTGTTCCTGCCGCTGCTGGTGATCTTTCCGCTGGTGCTCGGGGTGCTGGTCAAGCTGCAGCAGCCCAAGCTGCAGGCCGCGGGCTGGTGGCCTGAACTGGATCTGCGCTTCCTGCTGGGCGCCTTCGCCATCCTGACGCTGTTCGCCCTGGTGGCCGCCTGGCGCGAGCGCGGCGCCTTCCGCCTGGGCATGCCCCTGGCCGCGGCAGCCCTGGCGCAATGGCTGCTGGTGGTGCTGGCACTGGATCCGATGCAGGCGCTGCGCTACGACACCCGCGCCTTCGTCACCCGTTTGGAAAGCCTGCGCCAGGGGGAGCCCGGGCAACTGGTGTTCCTTGGCCTGGGCCAGGACACCAAGGCCTTTCGCTACCTGATGAATCTGGATTACGACGTGCCCTTGCCGACCTTCCTCGATATCGGCCAGGCGGCGCAGCTCGCCCAGGTCGCCCGACCCGCCTATGTGCTGCTCGACGCCGACAGCCAGGCGGCCCTGGCCGGCACTCCGCTGGCCAACCGCCGACCGGTATTGGAAGGCCGCTTCAACGACAACCGCTGGCAGGCCTACTACCTGCCCTGAGGCCGCTGTGATGACCGATTCACCCGATTTCAAACGTCGCCGGCTGTGCCTGGCGCTGGCCGGTCTGCCGCTGCTGGCCGCCTGCAAGCCCACCCAGCGCTACCGCCTGCCGGAACACCGCGCACTCTGGTTCGAACGGCATACCTTCGCGCCGCTGGCGCCGCTGCCGTCGCGCAGCAGCTTCCTGCTCGGTGTCCTGCCGGATACCCAGTACTACAGCGAGAACAACCACGAGATGCTGCCCAATGGCCGGCGGGTGGAGCGCTATGGGCACCTGGGCTATCCGCCGGCACTGGCCTTTCATGCCCAGACCCATTGGCTGGCGCACAACGCTGCGGCGCTGAACCTGCCGTTCGTGGTGCACCTGGGCGATCTGGTGGAAAACGCCGAGCAGCGTGGCGAATGGGCCCTGGCCAGTCACGCCATGGCACGGCTGGAGCAGGCCGGGGTGCCCTACAGCGTCATGACCGGCGACCATGATGTCGTCGAGCTCTACACCGAGGATCGCCTGCGTGACGGTCGCGAACTCTTCACCCAGTACTTCGGCCGCGAGCGGGCGGCGCGCCAGTCCACCTTCATCGAACGCGATGTCACCGGCCTCAACGAGGCCCATCGTTTCTCGGCACTGGGGCAGGGCTTCCTGCTGCTGACCCTGGACTGGTGTCCCTCGGACCAGAGTCTGGACTGGGCTCAGGGCATGCTGAATCGCTATCCGCACCTGCCGACCATCCTGGCCTCGCACAACATCGTCGATCTGGTGAACGGCCAGGCCGTGCTCTCCACCCGGCGCAACGACACCGGGGTGCGGCTATGGAATCGGCTGATCCGCCGCAACGACCAGATCTTCCTGACCCTCAACGGCCACAACCACGGCAGCGGTCATCTGCGGCTGACCAATGACCTGGGCCATCCGGTGGATCTGCTGCTGATCAACTACCAGACCGAATACGCCGGCGGCAACGGCCTGCTGCGCCTGCTGGAACTGGACCTGGCGCGGGGCCGGCTGGAGGCCTTCACCTATTCGCCCTGGGTCGCCTATCGGCAGCAGAGCGGCGACCTGCCGGTGCGGCTGGGCAGCGATCCGCGCGACACCTATTCAGCCGAGGTGCTGGCACCCCTGGCCTCGCCGCAGTTCGACAACAGATTCGTGCTCGAGGTGGATTTCGCCACACGCTTCGCCGGCTTTGGCGGCTATACCGCGCAGTTGCCGGCGGTGGCGGAAGAGGGTGTGCTGGCGCGACTGCGCCAGCAACTGGGGATCGCCTGACGGATCAGGCGGCGAGCAGCCAGCCCCCGGCCACAGCGGTGGCGACGCCGGCCAGTCGCACCAGCGGCGTGGCCGCCTGGGGCAGGTAGCGCACCACGGCATAGCCCAGGCCATGCAGGGTGGCGGTGGCGGCGACGAAGCCCAGGGCATAGGCCCAGGGATTGCCCATCTCCGGCAGCTCCAGACCATGGGCCACGCCATGGAACAGCGCGAAGGCGGCGGTCAGGCCGACGGCGGCGGCCACCGGCGGACGGGCGGCCAGGGCCACCAGCAGGCCCAGCGCCAGCACCGAGGCGGCGATGCCGGTCTCGAGCAAGGGCAGCTCCAGCCCGGTGAAGCCCAGCAGGCCGCCGATCAGCATGGTGCCGACAAAGGTGCAGGGCAGCGCCAGGCGCGCCTTGCCCTGCTGCTGGGCGGCCCAGAGACCCACGGCGAGCATGGCCAGCAGGTGGTCGAGACCGGTCAGGGGGTGCAGCACCCCGGCGGCCAGGCCATTCTCGGCATGACCCGGATGGGCAAAGGCCAGGGCCGGGGCGAGCAGCAGGGCGGCGGTGGCGAGGATCTTGGCGTGTTTCATGGGGGCTCCTTGAGTGATGAAATCCTGGACTCATAACCTGCTCACGACCTGCTGCGCGTCGGCCAAACGGCGTTGAAAAGTCCTTCGGAATGCTCATTTACCATTTGTAAACTCCGCTTCCTCAGGCCTTTTCGCCTTGTTTGTCTCTAGCTCGCGAGGTCGTGAGCAGGTTCCTAGGCGGCGGTCAGCAGACCCTGCTTCTCGATGAAGGCGATGATCTCTTCCAGGCCCACACCGGTCTTCTGATTGCTGAAGACGAAGGGCTTGTCGCCGCGCATCTTGCGGGTGTCGCGATCCATCACCTCCAGGGAGGCGCCGACCTGCTCCGCCAGGTCGATCTTGTTGATCACCAGCAGATCCGACTTGCAGATGCCGGGGCCACCCTTGCGCGGCAGCTTGTCGCCGGCCGAGACGTCGATGACGTAGAGGGTCAGGTCGGACAGCTCCGGGCTGAAGGTGGCGGACAGGTTGTCGCCGCCGGACTCCACCAGGATCAGGTCCAGGCCGGGAAAGCGGCGGTTGAGCTGATTCACCGCTTCCAGGTTGATGGAGGCGTCTTCGCGGATGGCGGTGTGCGGACAGCCGCCGGTCTCCACGCCCAGGATACGCTCGGGCGCCAGGGCTTCGTTGCGCACCAGAAAATCGGCGTCCTCGCGGGTGTAGATGTCGTTGGTCACCACCGCCAGGTTGTAGCGCTCGCGCAGGGCGCGGCAGAGGGCCAGGGTGAGGGCGGTCTTGCCGGAGCCGACCGGTCCGCCGATACCGACGCGCAGGGGTTGGGTAGTCATCAGGAGATCTCCTAGGAACGGAACAGGCGGCTGTACTGCCGCTCGTGGGCCATGCTGCTGAGGGCCAGGCCGAAGGGGGCGCCGCCCCAGGTCGCTTCGGGCAGGGCCGCGGCGTGCTCGGCCACGGCGGTCAGGGTCGGCAGCAGAAGGGAGGTGAGGCGCTGGGCGGCTTGCTGGCCCAGCGGCAGGGTTTTCATCAGTACCGCCAGCTGATTTTCCAGCCAGGTCCACAGCCAGGCGTCCAGGGCGGCCCGGGGGGCGATGGCCCAGGCCCGGGCGGCCAGCGCCCAACCCAGGGCGAAGGTCGGGGCCAGCTCGCCGAGCAGACGGCGGCTGGCGTCATCCAGCTCCGGCAGTCCGAGCAGCAGCTGCGCCAGGGAATAGCCGGTCTGGCGACTTTCCAGCTGGAATTCCGCGGTCTCGCGACTGGCACGGTGACGCTCGGCCAGTGCGCCCAGGCGAGTCCAGTCGCCCTCCGCGGCGGCTTGGCAATGGGCCAGCAGCAGCGGCGCCTCGAAGCGGGCGAGATTGAGTTCGAGGCTGTCACGCAGCCAAGTCTCGGCCTCCACCGCGCTGCGGATCAGGCCGCTGTCGATGGCCAGTTCCAGTCCCTGGGAATAGCTGTAGCCGCCAATCGGCAGCTGGGGACTGGCCAGGCGCAGCAGGGCGAAGGGCGAATTCACGTGCGCACGCCGAAGTGGTGCAGCTTGGGTGCGTAGTTGAAACCTTCCTCGCCATGGCGCGAGTGATGGTGACCGCCGCCGTAGGCGCCGTGCTCGGGCTGGAAGCCGGCCTCGATCTCGCTGACCCGGGCGCCGAGCTGCTCCAGCATGGCCTTGAGCACATAGTCGTCCAGCAGCCGCAGCCAGCCGTCACCGATCTGCAGGGCGACGTGGCGATTGCCCAGGTGGTAGGCGGCGCGGGTCAGTTCGAAGGCGCTGGCGCAGGTCACATGCAGCAGTTTTTCCGGCCGGGCGACGATGCGCACGATGCGGCCATCGCGGGCTTCCAGACAGTCGCCATCGGCCAGCGGCGGTTGTCCGCGTTCGAGGAACAGGCCGACGTCTTCGCCAGCGCTGGTGGTGGCTCTCAGGCGACTCTTGCTGCGGGCGTCGTAGGTGAGGTGGAGTTCGGCGTCCCAGGTATCCCGGGGTGCGCAGCGGCTTTGGACGACCAGCATGGCAGGACTCTTGGCAGTTTTGCCCAGCTCTACAGCAAGGGGCCTGCCAAGGCGCGCAAGTCGCCTGGTTCTGGGGCGCTGAAAGTTGACCTGGCGATCAGGTTGCTCTTATTTGGTGCGCCATTGCATCGGCTAGCAGGGCGACGCCCTCCTTTGGGGCATTGGTGCGCTCGCCGCGCCGCCAGTGCTTGCTACCGATCAGGATCAGCTTGAGTTGCTGCACCATCTTCGCCGCCGGCCACAGCGGTGGCGGTGTGGTCAGCGGCGGCGGATCGATCAGCTCCGGCAGGGTGGCGAATACCGTCTTCACCACCAGGTCGGCCAGGACATCGATCTGCGACGGACTCAGATGGGGCAGCCGACCCAGGGCGAGCAGGTCGCGGGCCAGGTCCTGGGTGATGCGCTGGCGCAACTCGGCAATGGCCTGGCGCACGGCCTGGGAGCCGCCGTATTGCTCACGGGCGAGAAAGAGGAACTGATCGCGGTTGTCGCTCACGGCGCCGAGAAAGATCTCCACCGAGGCCTCGATCATGCCGCGCTGCTGCAATTCGTGATGACGCACCTGGCGCAGGGCGTCGCGGAAGGTGTCGCCCACCTCGGCCACCAGGGCCAGGCCGAAGGTTTCCATGTCGCTGAAGTGGCGATAGAAGCCCGCCGGGACGATGCCGGCCTGGCGACTCACCTCGCGCAGGCTGAGACTGCCGAAGCCGCGGCCGCTGTTCATCAGCAGGCGCGCCGATTCCAGCAGCGCCTGGCGCGTTTGCAGCTTCTGCTGGGCACGGATCGACATGGAGAGATTCCGGAAGAGAAGGCGGCACTGTAGCAAAGGATGCCCCTGCTGACTCCAAGGGTTTTCCACGACCGCCGGGTGGTAGTCTCTGGCCCGAGCCTTGCCTTGAGAGCGTCATGAATCTCGACAACCGCATCAAATTCCGGCATCTGCTGTGTTTCCTGGAGATCGCCCAGCAGCGCAGCTTCGCCAAGGCGGCCGATGCCATCGCTGTATCCCAGCCGGCCATTTCCAAGACCATCCGCGAACTCGAGGAGATTCTCGAGGTGCGCCTGTTCGAGCGTGGCAAGGGCGAGGTGACCCTCACCGAAGCCGGCCTGCTGTTCCTGCGCCATGCCGGTCCCTGCGTCCAGGCCCTGCGTGAGGGAATGGAGCTGGTGCGCGGCGGCGAGGCCGGTGGCCTGGTACGGGTCGGGGTCCTGTCGACGGTGGAAAGCCAGGTGCTGCCCGAGGTCCTGGCGCGGCTGCACGAGCGGCACCGGCAATTGATCGTCAACGTCGCCACCGGCCCCAGCGCCTACCTGCTGGGTCAGCTGCGAGTCGGCGATCTGGATCTGGTGGTCGGTCGCATGACCGACAGCCCCGACATCCACGGCCTCGACTTCGAGCACCTCTATACCGAGGCCCTGACCCTGGTGGTCCGTCCGGGGCATCCGCTGAACGAGGCGCTGCCGGCGGATCTGGCGACCCTGGCGCGCTATCCCCTGGTGCTGCCGTTGCCCGGTACCACCATCCGCCGCCACGCCGAGAGTCTCTTCGTGCAATGCGGTATCCCACTCAGTCCCCAGCGGCTGGAAACTCTGTCGCCGACCCTCAGCCGCCAGTATGTCCGCCAGAGCGAGGCCCTGTGGATCGCTCCGCGGGATGCGGTGCGTCGCGACCTGGCCAGCGGCGAGCTGATCGAGGTGGAGCTTGGCGTCCGCGAAGCCGGCGGCTCGGTCGGCATCTGCCGCAATGGCAGCGTGTCCCTGTCGCTGGCCACCCAGAGATTCTGCGACGTCCTGCGCGAGGTGGCCGGCGACTTGATCCTTAACCATTAGGTTATGGGTCAGGGCGCAGCTTTCAATTCAGCCAGGCGGCGACCTGGGCCACACTGGGATCAGCCAGTCTTGGCCCCGATCCTTCCGTGGAGCATTCCAATGCATAACAAGCCCCACGACGTTCGCTACGTCGCCCGTGATCGCACCTGGCATCCCCAGGCCTATACGCCCGCCTACAAATCCTCGATTCCCCGCTCACCGCGCCAGGCGCTGGTCAGTCTGCAGCACCAGACCGCGTCCGAGCGCAGCGGCCCGGACTTCTCGCGGCTGCCGCTCGGGCCGCACGACAACGACCTGCTGCTCAACTTCGGCACCGGTCAGTTGCCCCAGGGCGAACGCATCATCCTGTTCGGCACCCTGCGTGACCAATTCGGCAAGCCGGTGCCCAATTCCCTGGTGGAGATCTGGCAGGCCAACGCTGGCGGCCGCTACCGGCACAAGAACGATGTCTACCTGGCGCCGCTCGATCCCAACTTCGGTGGCGTCGGCCGCACCCGTACCGACAGCCAGGGCAACTATGTCTTCCGCACCGTCCGCCCGGGTCCCTATCCCTGGCGCAACGGCAGCAACGACTGGCGTCCGGCGCACATCCATGTCTCGGTCATGGGGCCGGCCATCGCCACCCGGCTGATCACCCAGCTCTATTTCGAAGGCGATCCGCTGATCCCTCTGTGCCCCATCGTCAAGTCCATTGCCGATCCCGCCGCGGTGCAGACCCTCATCGCCCGCCTGGACATGAGCATGGCCAATCCCATGGACTGCCTGGCCTATCGCTTCGACATCGTCACCCGCGGCGCGCGGCAGACGTTCTTCGAACATCATTGAGGACGCCGACATGATCCCCAACCGCCACGACCTGCTACCGGAAACCCCCTCCCAGACCGCCGGCCCCTATGTGCATATCGGCCTGGCTCTGGCCGCCGCCGGCAATCCCACCCGCGCGGTCGAGATCTGGAACGAGCTGGCCAGGCCCGATGCTCCTGGCGAGCACATCCTGCTCACCGGCCAGGTGTTTGACGGCAACGGCAACCTGGTGCGCGATTCCTTCCTGGAGTTCTGGCAGGCCGACCATGAGGGTCAGTACGACCCGGTCTACGACGTGGAAAAGGCCTTCAACGGCTTCGGTCGCACCGCCACCACCTTCGACGCCGGTGACTGGACGCTGCACACCATCAAGCCCGGCCAGGTCGCCGACCAGCGCGGCCAGCCCATGGCGCCGCACATCAACGTCACCCTGTTCGCCCGCGGCATCAACATCCACCTGCAGACCCGCCTCTACTTCGACGATGAAGCCGAGGCCAACGCCCGCTGTCCGGTCTACAACCTGCCGGAGCCGGAGCGCCGCCCCACCCTGCTGGCGCGCCGTTGCGAAATCGATGGCCGCCTGGCCTATCGCTTCGACATCCATCTGCAGGGTCCGCAGGAAACCGTCTTCTTCGATATCTAGCGTTGCAGACAGCAAAAAGCCCTGCCGAGGCAGGGCTTTTCGTGGGCGCCAACCGCAGGTCAGATGCGGTAGGTGGTCTTGGTCATCACCTTGGACACCAGGCTCATGCCGTATTTGACCGGCGTGGGAAAGCGCCAGCCACCGGCCGCCAGAGCGTGCTCGGCGTGTTGCTCCTCGTCGATACGCATCTGTTCCAGCACTGCACGGGACTTGGCGTCGGCTGCCGGCAGCGTGTCCAGGTGCTCGTCCAGATGGCGGCAGACCTGATCCTCGGTGGCGGCGACGAAGCCCAGACTCAGGCGATCGCTGATCAGTCCGGCACCGGCGCCGATCCCGAAGGACAGGCCATAGAACAGCGGGTTGAGCAGGCTGGGACGCTCACCCAGGGCACGGATGCGCTGCTCGCACCAAGCCAGGTGATCAATCTCTTCGTCTGCCGAACGCTCCATTTCCTCCCTGACTTCCGGCAACTTGGCAGTCAGCGCCTGACCCTGGTACAGCGCCTGGGCGCAGACCTCGCCGGTGTGGTTGATGCGCATGAGGCCGGCCGCGTGACGGCGTTCCTCGTCGCTCAGCTCGGCATCCTTGAGTGGAATGGCCGGCGAGCTGCGCGTGGGAGCGCCACTGAAGGGCGTCAGGGTACGCAGAGCGGTATCGGCCTGGATCAGCAGTCGATCGAGTGGGGAGTAGAGGCGCTTGGATCTCAAGGTGATCTCCTTGGCGGGCGAAGGGAGGAGAGAACGTGGCTCAGCCCGGAGGCCAGGTCATCTGCCGCTTGCCCAGCACATGCATATGGATGTGATAGACCGTCTGGCCACCCAGGGCGTTGCAATTCATCGCGACGCGGAAGCCTTCTTCGCAGCCCTGCTCCTGCGCCAGGCGCTGGGCGGTGAAGAGGATATGGCCGGCGAGCTGCTTGTCATCGGCCTCGCTGAGGTCGTGCAGGGTCGCGATGTGCTTCTTGGGGATGACCAGAAAGTGCACGGGCGCCTGCGGGGCGATGTCATGGAAGGCCATGACCTGATCATCCTCGTAGAGCACCTTGGCCGGAATGTCCCCGGCGACGATCTTGCAGAACAGACAATCCACGTCGATCTCCTGCTGGCTGAATAGACCTTGAGTGTACCAGCGGCTACCGCCCACCGGCAGGTTCGACTGGCGGGATCACCCTTACGCGGGTTGAAAGAGTTTGCCGACCCGCACCGCGGCCGAACGCACCAGGGCGCGGGGGAAGAAGCGCGGCAACAGGCTTCCCAGGCGATTGCGCCAGCCCGGGACGATCACCGCCTGGCGCCTTTCCAACCCGCGCACCGCGGCCAGGGCTACCTCCTCGGCGGACATCAGCAGCTTGCCTTGCTCCATGCGCCCGGTGTGCAGCCCGGCATTCTTGAAGAAGGAGGTACGGGTCGGCCCGGGGCAGAGCACCGACACCGACACGCCGCGCTTCTTGAGCTCTTCGCGCAGGCCCTCGGAGAAGTGCAGCACATAGGCCTTGGTCGCCGCATAGCTGCTCATGTAGGGAATGGGCTGGAAGGCCGCGGTCGAGGCGACATTGAGAATCTGACCGCCACCCTGGATCGCCATGTGCTGGCCCAGGGCATGGCACAGGCGGGTGAGCGCCAGGATGTTCAGCTCCAGTTGCTCCTGCACCCGCGGCCAGTCGGCGGCGAGAAAATCCCCGCCGCTGCCGATCCCGGCGCAATTGACCAGCAGGCCGATGGCTCTCTCGCTCTGCTCCAGCTCGTGCAGCAGACCGGTCAGGTGCAGCGGCTCCGCCAGGTCGCAGACCCGGTACAGTACCTCCACGTCGAAGCGCTGGGCCAGTTCGGCGGCGATGCTCTCCAGCTTGTCCTTGCGCCGCGCCAGCAGGATCAGCGGCTGACCCCGCCGCGCCAGGGCCTCGGCCAGGGCCAGACCGATCCCGCACGAGGCACCGGTTACCAGGGCATAACGCTGCATACTGCTTTCTCCAGGAAAACGCCGGTCGCCGGCGGATCTGCCGCGCACCTAGTAAGGTTTGACCACCACCAGAATGACGATGGCGATAAGCACCAGTACCGGCACCTCGTTGAACCAGCGGTAGAACACATGACTGCGCTTGTTCTCGCCACGCTCGAATCTCTTGCGCATGGCGCCGCAGACATGGTGATAGCCGATCAGCACCACCACCAGCGCCAGCTTGGTGTGCATCCAGCCCTGGGTCAGCCAGCTCGGATTGATCACCAGCAGGCCGATGCCGAACAGCAGCGTAAGGATCATCGCCGGCAGCATGATGCCGCGATACAGCTTGCGTTCCATCAGGCAGAAGCGCTCGTGGCTCACGGCGTCGCTGCTCTGGGCGTGATAGACGAACAGACGCGGCAGATAGAACAGGCCGGCGAACCAGCAGACCAGGGCAATCAGGTGGAAGGCTTTCAACCAAAGATAGAGCATCGGGGCGTTCTCCTTATCGGGCGGCGCGATATTAGAGTGGCGCTGCCGGCAAGTCATTCACTCCGGTCGTCTCGGCTGGCAGCCCATGGTCGCGCAATAGTTGACCGTTTTGCTCGGGCAAGCGGATAATTTCCTGACTGAATTGTGTTCGGCGCAAGCCGGGAGACTACGGCAATGACCATTGAAACCTTCACCCCGACCCCCCTGCAGTTCACCCTGGGCGCGGCCAGCAAGGTGAAGAACCTGATCGAGGAAGAGGGCAATCCCCGCCTGAAGCTGCGCGTCTTCGTCACGGGTGGCGGCTGCTCGGGCTTCCAGTACGGCTTTACCTTCGACGAAGATTCCGCCGACGACGACACCGTCATCGAGCGCGATGGTGTGCACCTGGTGGTGGATCCCATGAGCTTCCAGTACCTGGCCGGCGCCGAGGTGGACTACCAGGAAGGCCTGGAAGGCTCGCGTTTCGTCATCAAGAATCCCAACGCTGCCACCACCTGTGGCTGTGGTCAGTCCTTCTCCATCTGACCCGGCAACCCCCTCGGCTCAGCGCGCTGGCTAGTGCGGGTAAAGCGCACCCAGCACGCGAAGGCCACGGGCGCCGGTGACTTCCGGGCAGTTGCCGGGCAGGCGCTCGCAGAAGCGCTGGGCCAGCCAGGCAAAGGCCATGGCTTCCATCCAGTCCGGCGAGACGTCATAGGCCGTGGTGCTCTGCACCACGGCTGGCGCCAGCTGCCTGGCCAGACGCGCCATCAGGTCACGGTTGTGCGCCCCGCCGCCACAGACCAGCACCTCGTCCACCGCCTGGGCGGCCAGGATGCTCTCGGCGATGCTGCGAGCGCTCAGCTCGGCCAGGGTGGCCTGGACATCCGCCGGATCCAGCGCGTCATGCTGGGCGAGCTGTCCCTGTAGCCAGGGCAGATTGAAGTGCTCGCGCCCGGTGCTCTTCGGTCCGCTCTTCATGAAGAAGGGATCGCTCAGCAGCCGTTGCAGCAGCGCCGGCACGACCTGCCCCTGCGCCGCCCAGGCGCCATCGGCATCGAAGAATCGCCCCTGACTGTGGTGGATCCAGGCATCCAGCAGCACATTGCCCGGTCCGCAATCGAAGCCCCGTACGGGCAGACCCGGCGCCAGCAGGGTCACGTTGCTGAAGCCACCGATATTGAGTACCGCACGCGGGCCTTCCAGGCCGAAGAGATCGGCATGGAAGGCCGGGACCAGGGGTGCCCCCTGACCCCCGGCGGCCAGGTCGCGACGGCGGAAGTCGGCGACCACGTCGATACCGCTCAACTCGGCCAGCAGGGCGGCATCGCCGATCTGCAGGGTGTAGCCCTGTGCCGGTAGATGGCGGATGGTCTGGCCGTGGCTGCCCACGGCGCGGATATCCGCGGAGGTCAGTCCCTGCTGGGCCAGCAGCTCGGCGATACCCCGGGCGGCCAGCCTGACCCAGGCCTGTTCGGCCCGGGCGATGCGCTCGATCTCGTTGTCGCCGGGCGCGCACAGCGCCAGCAGCTCCTGGCGTAGCGCGTCCGGCATGGGCACGCCCAGGGCGGCGACGAAACGGGTCCGCTCGTCCTGTTCGATCAAGGCAACATCCAGTCCATCCAGACTGGTGCCGGACATTACCCCCAGGTAGCGCTTCATCTCAGCGCTTGTTCATCGCGAGCAGAGAAGCGCGCTCCTGGTCCATGCGGGCCATGAGCGGCTGGCTCTGCGCCAGGAAACGCGAGATCTCGTTCTTGGCGATGGGATCGGCCATGGGCAGCTTCACCCCGAGCGGATCGACGTGGTTGCCGTTGATGCGGAACTCATAGTGCAGGTGCGGACCAGTCGCCAGGCCGGTCATGCCCACGTAGCCGATCACCTGGCCCTGCTTCACCGAGGCACCGGCCTGCATGCCCTTGGCGATCCGGCTCATGTGGCCATAGACGGTGGTGTAGGTCTTGCCGTGCTGGATCATCACCACGTTGCCGTAGCCATTCTCGCGACCGGACTTGGCGATCTTGCCATCGCCGGTAGCATGGATCGGCGTACCCGTGGGAGCGGCATAGTCGACGCCCTTGTGCGCGCGCATCTTGTTCAGCACCGGGTGGAAGCGGCCCATGGTGAAGCGCGAGCTGATCCGCGAGAACTCCACCGGGGTACGGATGAAGGCCTTGCGCATGCTGCCGCCTTCCGCCGTGTAGTAGTTGGTGGTGCCGTTCTTGGCGGTGTAGCGCACGGCCGTGTAGGCCTTGCCCTTGTTGACGAAGCGAGCGGCCAGGATATTGCCGTAGCCGACGTGCTTGCCATTGACCACCTTGTCCTCGTAGACCACCTCGAATTCGTCGCCCTCCTGGATGTCCAGCGCGAAGTCGATGTCGTAGCCGAAGATGGTGGCCAGCGCCATGGTCATGTCATGGGACAGCCCGGCCTTTTGCGCCGAGGCGAACAGCGAACTGCTGATCCGGCCCTGGGCATAGGCCTTGCGGATGTCCGGGGTGACGGTCTTGTGCTCGACCTCGTAGCCCTGGTCGGACTTGACCAGCGACAGGGTCTGCAACGCGGTGAGCTTGGTGCGCACCGCCAGCAGGTCACCCGAAGTATCACGCTGGAATTCGATCTTCTGGCCCACCCGCAGGCGAGTCAGCTTCTTGGCTTCCTTGCTGCTGGCCAGCACCTCGTGCACCACGGCAGCGGCAAGGCCGGCCCGCTCGAACAGGGTCGAGAGGGTGTCGCCCTTGCGCACGGTTTCGGTCTTCCACTGCGGCTCGACGCGTTCCGTGGCGGCAACTTCTTCTTCGGCAGGCGCTTCCTCGGCGGTCTGGGCTTCCGTCTGCTCCGGGGCTACCTGGGCAAAGGGGGAGGGGGACTGGGTGTCCGCGGCTTGAGTATCTGCGAGCACTTGCTCCTTCAGGTCATCCTGACCCTGCACGACGCGCCGGGCGTCCTGTTCAACATCCAGATTGATGGAAGTGCGTTTCGCCTCGACCTGCTGAGAGGGAAACACGAGCAAGGCCAGACTCAAGAGTGCGGCCACCCCGCTGGCGGCCACGAGGTGGCTTTTGGGGTAGAACGGACTTTTGGGGATTGGCTTCGTCATTTAGCTAAAGTGATGATCTGACGTTAAAAGAAGTGAATAACTGCCTAAAATATAATCAAAATCTGGCTGTCACAACCCTTTGGGGTGGTGATCCGACGTGCCGGCTGGCGGCTACTAGGGGCATCTTGATAAGGTTCACGCTTTCGAAATTCAGAGGCGAAGCCCCATGAAAACGGTCCAGGAGCAGCTGGCGGTCATCAAGCGTGGAGCAGATGAGCTACTCGTCGAGTCAGAGCTTGTAACAAAACTGGAGCGCGGCACCCCGTTGCGCATCAAGGCAGGCTTCGATCCGACCGCTCCGGATCTGCACCTCGGCCACACCGTGCTGATCAACAAGCTGCGCCAGTTCCAGGAGCTGGGCCATCAGGTCATCTTCCTGATCGGCGACTTCACCGGCATGATCGGCGACCCCAGTGGCAAGAGCGCCACCCGCCCACCACTGACCCGCGAGCAGGTGCTGGAGAATGCCGAGACCTACAAGGCCCAGGTATTCAAGATCCTTGATCCGGCGCGTACCGAAGTGGCCTTCAATGCCACCTGGATGGATCAGCTGTCGCCGGCCGACTTCATTCGTCTGTCTTCCCAGTACACCGTGGCGCGCATGCTCGAGCGCGACGACTTCAGCAAGCGTTACGCGGGCAACCAGCCCATCGCCATCCATGAGTTCCTCTATCCGCTGGTTCAGGGCTATGACTCCGTTGCCCTGCGCGCCGATGTCGAGCTGGGTGGTACCGACCAGAAATTCAACCTGCTCATGGGCCGCGAACTGCAGCGCGCCTACGGCCAGGAAGCCCAGTGCATCCTCACCATGCCGCTGCTCGAAGGTCTGGATGGTGTGAAGAAGATGTCCAAGTCCCTGGGCAACTACGTTGGGATCCAGGAAGCGCCGGGGGTCATGTACAACAAGCTGGTGTCCATTCCCGACACCCTCATGTGGCGCTACTTCGAGCTGCTCAGTTTCCGCAGCCTGGAAGAGATCGCCCAGTTCCGTAGCGATGTGGAGCAGGGCGCCAATCCCCGCGACATCAAGATCAAGCTCGCCGAAGAGATCGTCGCCCGCTTCCACGGGGAAGAAGCCGCCCAGACCGCCCACCGCTCCGCGGGTAACCGCATGAAGGATGGCGAGCTGCCGGAAGATCTGCCGGAAGTCGAGCTGGAAACCGATGCGGCGCTGCCGGTCGCTGCCGTCCTCAACAAGGCCGGGCTGGTGAAGAACGCTGCGGCAGCTCGCGATCTGCTGGCGGCAGGGAGCGTCAAGGTGGATGGCGAGGTGGTCGATCGTGGCTTCCTGTTCGAGATCGGCCGTACCTATATATGTCAGGCCGGCAAGAAGGCCTTTGCCCGCATCAGCGTCCGTCAGCAATAAATCTGAAATAACCTGTTGACCTGTCCTGAAACTCCCCTATAATGCGCCCCACTTCCAGCGCAGACGCTGAAGCGGCTTGAAAATCAAGCACTTAGGTCTGAGCCGGGCGAGGGGTCCACGGATTCTTCGCTGTTTGGTCTTCACCTCCGGGTGATGACGGGATGAAGCGGAGGGGGTTGACAGCGTCTCAGGATGCTGTAGGATTCGCCTCCCGCTGCCGAGATTGGCTAGACCAGTCAGGCAAGCGCAAGTGGTTGAGTTGAAACGGAAAAGTTCAAATCAACGCTTGACAGGATGTGAGGACAGCGTAGAATGCGCGCCTCGGTTAGCGACACGGTCGCAACCAACTGCTCTTTAACAAGTTGAATCAAGCAATTCGTGTGGGTGCTTGTGAGATAAGTCTGATGTCGCAAGATTATCAGCAACACAAGTAACTCGTGAATTCATGAGTTTTTTGCGATTGCTGAGCCAAGTTTAGGGTTTTCTCAAAACCCGATCAGTCTACTTAACTGAAGAGTTTGATCATGGCTCAGATTGAACGCTGGCGGCAGGCCTAACACATGCAAGTCGAGCGGATGAGAGGAGCTTGCTCCTCGATTCAGCGGCGGACGGGTGAGTAATGCCTAGGAATCTGCCTAGTAGTGGGGGACAACGTTTCGAAAGGAACGCTAATACCGCATACGTCCTACGGGAGAAAGTGGGGGATCTTCGGACCTCACGCTATTAGATGAGCCTAGGTCGGATTAGCTAGTTGGTAGGGTAAAGGCCTACCAAGGCGACGATCCGTAACTGGTCTGAGAGGATGATCAGTCACACTGGAACTGAGACACGGTCCAGACTCCTACGGGAGGCAGCAGTGGGGAATATTGGACAATGGGCGAAAGCCTGATCCAGCCATGCCGCGTGTGTGAAGAAGGCCCTCGGGTCGTAAAGCACTTTAAGTTGGGAGGAAGGGCTTACAGCGAATACCTGTGAGTTTTGACGTTACCGACAGAATAAGCACCGGCTAACTTCGTGCCAGCAGCCGCGGTAATACGAAGGGTGCAAGCGTTAATCGGAATTACTGGGCGTAAAGCGCGCGTAGGTGGCTTGATAAGTTGGATGTGAAATCCCCGGGCTCAACCTGGGAACTGCATCCAAAACTGTCTGGCTAGAGTGTGGTAGAGGGTAGTGGAATTTCCAGTGTAGCGGTGAAATGCGTAGATATTGGAAGGAACACCAGTGGCGAAGGCGACTACCTGGACTAACACTGACACTGAGGTGCGAAAGCGTGGGGAGCAAACAGGATTAGATACCCTGGTAGTCCACGCCGTAAACGATGTCAACTAGCCGTTGGGATCCTTGAGATCTTAGTGGCGCAGCTAACGCATTAAGTTGACCGCCTGGGGAGTACGGCCGCAAGGTTAAAACTCAAATGAATTGACGGGGGCCCGCACAAGCGGTGGAGCATGTGGTTTAATTCGAAGCAACGCGAAGAACCTTACCTGGCCTTGACATGCTGAGAACTTTCCAGAGATGGATTGGTGCCTTCGGGAACTCAGACACAGGTGCTGCATGGCTGTCGTCAGCTCGTGTCGTGAGATGTTGGGTTAAGTCCCGTAACGAGCGCAACCCTTGTCCTTAGTTACCAGCACGTTATGGTGGGCACTCTAAGGAGACTGCCGGTGACAAACCGGAGGAAGGTGGGGATGACGTCAAGTCATCATGGCCCTTACGGCCAGGGCTACACACGTGCTACAATGGTCGGTACAAAGGGTTGCCAAGCCGCGAGGTGGAGCTAATCCCATAAAACCGATCGTAGTCCGGATCGCAGTCTGCAACTCGACTGCGTGAAGTCGGAATCGCTAGTAATCGTGAATCAGAACGTCACGGTGAATACGTTCCCGGGCCTTGTACACACCGCCCGTCACACCATGGGAGTGGGTTGCTCCAGAAGTAGCTAGTCTAACCTTCGGGAGGACGGTTACCACGGAGTGATTCATGACTGGGGTGAAGTCGTAACAAGGTAGCCGTAGGGGAACCTGCGGCTGGATCACCTCCTTAATCGAAAGATGTCAGCTTGCTGGCAAGCACCCACACGAATTGCTTGATTCACTGATAGAAGAGCAATTGAGTTAGTTAGACTCAAGGTAAGACGATTGGGTCTGTAGCTCAGTTGGTTAGAGCGCACCCCTGATAAGGGTGAGGTCGGCAGTTCGAATCTGCCCAGACCCACCAATCGATGGGGCCATAGCTCAGCTGGGAGAGCGCCTGCCTTGCACGCAGGAGGTCAGGAGTTCGATCCTCCTTGGCTCCACCATCTCCACCTACCGCTAACGCGATTGCTTGAAAAGCTCAGACATGAGCGTTTGATGCGCCTTCCGGTGCAGCCCAAACTCTGATGTCTGGTCTTTGATCAGAACTGTTCTTTAAAAAATTGGGAAAGTGATAGAAGTAGACTGCATTAACTGTTTTCACTGGCAGTTAGTGTCGTCAAGGTAAAATCTTGCGAACTCAAGCGCAAGTTTTCGGCGAAATGTCGTCTTCACTCATGTAACGCCTGCAGATCGGTAGCGTCCTTGGATGCCAGCGAGATTGCTTGGGGTTATATGGTCAAGTGAAGAAGCGCATACGGTGGATGCCTTGGCAGTCAGAGGCGATGAAAGACGTGATAGCCTGCGATAAGCTTCGGTGAGGTGGCAAATGACCTGCGACCCGGAGATCTCTGAATGGGGAAACCCACCTAGCATAAGCTAGGTATCTTAACCTGAATCCATAGGGTTAAGAGGCGAACCAGGGGAACTGAAACATCTAAGTACCCTGAGGAAAAGAAATCAACCGAGATTCCCTTAGTAGTGGCGAGCGAACGGGGACCAGCCCTTAAGTTGATTTGAGAGTAGCGGAACGCTTTGGAAAAGGCGGCCATAGTGGGTGATAGCCCTGTACGCGAAACGCTCTTATCAATGAAATCGAGTAGGACGGGGCACGAGAAACCCTGTCTGAATATGGGGGGACCATCCTCCAAGGCTAAATACTCCTGACTGACCGATAGTGAACCAGTACCGTGAGGGAAAGGCGAAAAGAACCCCGGAGAGGGGAGTGAAATAGAACCTGAAACCGTATGCGTACAAGCAGTGGGAGCCTACTTTGTTAGGTGACTGCGTACCTTTTGTATAATGGGTCAGCGACTTATTTTCAGTGGCGAGCTTAACCGAATAGGGGAGGCGTAGCGAAAGCGAGTCTTAATAGGGCGTTTAGTCGCTGGGAATAGACCCGAAACCGGGCGATCTATCCATGAGCAGGTTGAAGGTTAGGTAACACTGACTGGAGGACCGAACCCACTTCCGTTGAAAAGGCAGGGGATGACTTGTGGATCGGAGTGAAAGGCTAATCAAGCTCGGAGATAGCTGGTTCTCCTCGAAAGCTATTTAGGTAGCGCCTCATGTATCACTCTGGGGGGTAGAGCACTGTTTCGGCTAGGGGGTCATCCCGACTTACCAAACCGATGCAAACTCCGAATACCCAGAAGTGCCGAGCATGGGAGACACACGGCGGGTGCTAACGTCCGTCGTGAAAAGGGAAACAACCCAGACCGTCAGCTAAGGTCCCAAAGTCCTGGTTAAGTGGTAAACGATGTGGGAAGGCTTAGACAGCTAGGAGGTTGGCTTAGAAGCAGCCACCCTTTAAAGAAAGCGTAATAGCTCACTAGTCGAGTCGGCCTGCGCGGAAGATGTAACGGGGCTCAAACCAGGCACCGAAGCTACGGGTATCACCTTTGGTGATGCGGTAGAGGAGCGTTCTGTAAGCCTGTGAAGGTGAGTTGAGAAGCTTGCTGGAGGTATCAGAAGTGCGAATGCTGACATGAGTAACGACAATGCGAGTGAAAAACTCGCACGCCGAAAGACCAAGGGTTCCTGCGCAACGTTAATCGACGCAGGGTGAGTCGGTCCCTAAGGCGAGGCTGAAAGGCGTAGTCGATGGGAAACGGGTTAATATTCCCGTACTTCTAGTTACTGCGATGGGGGGACGGAGAAGGCTAGGCCAGCTTGGCGTTGGTTGTCCAAGTTTAAGGTGGTAGGCTGACTGTTTAGGTAAATCCGGACAGTTAAGGCCGAGAGCTGATGACGATCCTTCTTTTAGAAGGAGAAGTGGTTGATGCCATGCTTCCAGGAAAAGCCTCTAAGCTTCAGGTAACTAGGAACCGTACCCCAAACCGACACAGGTGGTCGGGTAGAGAATACCAAGGCGCTTGAGAGAACTCGGGTGAAGGAACTAGGCAAAATGGCACCGTAACTTCGGGAGAAGGTGCGCCGGTGAGGGTGAAGGGTTTACCCCGTAAGCTCATGCCGGTCGAAGATACCAGGCCGCTGCGACTGTTTATTAAAAACACAGCACTCTGCAAACACGAAAGTGGACGTATAGGGTGTGACGCCTGCCCGGTGCCGGAAGGTTAATTGATGGGGTTAGCGCAAGCGAAGCTCTTGATCGAAGCCCCGGTAAACGGCGGCCGTAACTATAACGGTCCTAAGGTAGCGAAATTCCTTGTCGGGTAAGTTCCGACCTGCACGAATGGCGTAACGATGGCGGCGCTGTCTCCACCCGAGACTCAGTGAAATTGAAATCGCTGTGAAGATGCAGTGTATCCGCGGCTAGACGGAAAGACCCCGTGAACCTTTACTGTAGCTTTGCACTGGACTTTGAGCTTGCTTGTGTAGGATAGGTGGGAGGCTTTGAAGCGTGGACGCCAGTCTGCGTGGAGCCATCCTTGAAATACCACCCTGGCAATCTTGAGGTTCTAACTCTGGTCCGTTATCCGGATCGAGGACAGTGTATGGTGGGCAGTTTGACTGGGGCGGTCTCCTCCTAAAGAGTAACGGAGGAGTACGAAGGTGCGCTCAGACCGGTCGGAAATCGGTCGTAGAGTATAAAGGCAAAAGCGCGCTTGACTGCGAGACAGACACGTCGAGCAGGTACGAAAGTAGGTCTTAGTGATCCGGTGGTTCTGTATGGAAGGGCCATCGCTCAACGGATAAAAGGTACTCCGGGGATAACAGGCTGATACCGCCCAAGAGTTCATATCGACGGCGGTGTTTGGCACCTCGATGTCGGCTCATCACATCCTGGGGCTGAAGCCGGTCCCAAGGGTATGGCTGTTCGCCATTTAAAGTGGTACGCGAGCTGGGTTTAGAACGTCGTGAGACAGTTCGGTCCCTATCTGCCGTGGACGTTTGAGATTTGAGAGGGGCTGCTCCTAGTACGAGAGGACCGGAGTGGACGAACCTCTGGTGTTCCGGTTGTCACGCCAGTGGCATTGCCGGGTAGCTATGTTCGGAAGAGATAACCGCTGAAAGCATCTAAGCGGGAAACTTGCCTCAAGATGAGATCTCACTGGAGCCTTGAGCTTCCTGAAGGGCCGTCGAAGACTACGACGTTGATAGGTCGGGTGTGTAAGCGCTGTGAGGCGTTGAGCTAACCGATACTAATTGCCCGTGAGGCTTGACCATATAACACCCAAACAATCTGACCGTGGTCAGAGCGTGAGGAAGACGACGCCGAAAACGGGCGCGTGGGTTCGCAAGACCCAAGACGAGTTGTCTACTTCGATCACAGACCCAATTGGGCCAGCTAGGCAGCCTCATCGCCTGGTCG